>CAWHKE010000001.1:0-78756 GCA_963829855.1 uncultured Actinomycetota bacterium
CGGGCCTCGATCGAAGACCGGCCGCCCAGGACATGGGCCAGCGGGTCATGTCGCGGGACCGCTCCGCGAAGAGAAAGGGATCCCACTCTCGTGGAACCCACCATTTCCGCCGTCGAGACCGTTCTCGACAACGGCAAGTTCGGCACGCGCACCATCAAGTTCGAGACCGGGCTGCTCGCCCGGCAGGCCGCCGGCTCGGTGACCGCCTACCTCGACGACGACACCATGCTGCTGTCCGCCACCACCGCGGGCAAGACGCCCAAGGACCACTTCGACTTCTTCCCGCTGACCATCGACGTCGAGGAGCGGATGTACGCCGCGGGCCAGATCCCCGGCTCGTTCTTCCGGTCCGAGGGTCGTCCCGGCGAGGACGCGATCCTCACCTGCCGCCTGATCGACCGGCCGCTGCGCCCGACGTTCAAGAAGGGCCTGCGCAACGAGGTGCAGGTCGTCATCACGGTGATGGCGCTCGACCCCGACGCGCCGTACGACGTGCTCGCGATCAACGCCGCGTCGCTGTCCACCCAGCTCTCCGGCCTGCCGTTCTCCGGCCCCGTCGGCGGCGTCCGGGTCGCCCTCATCGAGGGCCAGTGGGTCGCCTTCCCGTCGCACAGCCAGCTCGAGGACGCCGTCTTCGACATGGTGGTGGCCGGTCGCGTGACCGACACCGGTGACGTCGCGATCATGATGGTCGAGGCCGAGGCGCCCGAGCACGCGTGGAACCTCATCGAGGGCGGCGTCCAGGCGCCGACCGAGGAGATCGTGGCCAGCGGCCTCGACGCCGCGAAGCCGTTCATCAAGCAGCTCGTCGAGGCCCAGGCCGAGCTCGCCGGTGTGGCAGCCAAGCCCGTCCAGGAGTTCCCGGTCTTCCTCGACTACGAGGACGACGCGTACGCCGCGGTCGAGGACGCCGCGAAGGCCGACCTGGCCGCCGCGATGACCATCGCCGACAAGCAGGAGCGCGAGGGTCGTACCGACGAGATCAAGGCCGCCGTCCTCGACAAGCTCGCCGGCCAGTTCGAGGGTCGCGAGAAGGAGGTCGGCGCGGCGTTCCGCTCCGTCACCAAGGAGCTCGTCCGCCAGCGGGTGCTGCGCGACAAGGTCCGGATCGACGGCCGAGGACTGGCCGACATCCGGCCGCTGCACACCGAGGTCGGGGTCATCCCGCGCGTGCACGGCTCGGCCCTGTTCGAGCGCGGCGAGACCCAGATCCTGGGTGTCACCACGCTCGACATGCTGAAGATGGAGCAGCAGCTCGACACGCTGTCGCCGGAGAAGAAGCGCCGCTACATGCACAAGTACGTCTTCCCGCCGTTCTCGACCGGTGAGACCGGCCGGGTCGGCTCGCCCAAGCGTCGCGAGGTCGGCCACGGAGCGCTCGCCCGCCGGGCGCTGCTGCCGGTGCTGCCCTCCCGCGAGGAGTTCCCCTACGCCATCCGCCAGCTCTCCGAGGCCATGGGCTCCAACGGCTCCACCTCGATGGGCTCGGTCTGCGCCTCGACGATGTCGCTGCTGCAGGCCGGTGTGCCGCTGAAGGCGGCCGTGGCCGGCATCGCGATGGGCCTGATCTCCGGTGAGGTCGACGGCGAGACGCAGTACGTCGCGCTGACCGACATCCTGGGCGCCGAGGACGCCTTCGGCGACATGGACTTCAAGGTCGCCGGCACCAGGGAGTTCGTCACCGCGCTCCAGCTGGACACCAAGCTCGACGGCATCCCTGCCGAGGTGCTGGCCTCCGCGCTCACGCAGGCGAAGGACGCCCGGCTGGCGATCCTGGACGTGATGGGCGAGGCGATCGACGCTCCCGAGGAGATGTCGTCCAACGCGCCGCGGATCATCACGATCCAGGTGCCGGTCGACAAGATCGGCGAGGTCATCGGCCCCAAGGGCAAGATCATCAACCAGATCCAGGACGACACCGGCGCGACCCTGTCGATCGAGGACGACGGCACGGTCTACATCGGTGCCACCAGCGGCGAGGCGGCCGAGGCTGCCAAGAACGCCGTCAACGCGATCGCCAACCCGACCATGCCCGAGGTCGGCGAGCGCTACCTCGGCACGGTCGTGAAGACGACCAACTTCGGCGCGTTCATCTCGCTCATGCCCGGCAAGGACGGCCTGCTGCACATCAGCAAGCTGCGCTCGCTGGCCGGCGGCAAGCGGGTCGAGGCCGTCGAGGACGTCGTGTCGGTGGGTCAGAAGCTGCAGGTCCAGATCGCCGAGGTCGACGACCGCGGCAAGCTGTCGCTGATCCCCGTCGTCGACGAGGACGCGGCCACCGAGGGTGACGCGGACGACTCCGAGGAGTGATCTCCGGCTCCCGCGCCGTCACCCGCACCCTCGAGACCGTCCGTGACGGTCAGGGGCGGGTGACGTCGCGCGTCCGGCGTACGACGCTGCCGGGCGGGTTGCGCGTCGTCACCGAGCACGTGCCCGGCGTCCGCTCCGCGAGCGTCGGCGTGTGGGTCGGGGTCGGGTCACGCAGCGAGACGCCCGCTCTGCACGGCTGCTCGCACTTCCTCGAGCACCTGCTGTTCAAGGGCACCGGCGGCCGGTCGGCGATGGACATCTCGGTCGCGCTCGACGCGGTCGGTGGCGAGTTCAACGCGTTCACCGCGAAGGAGTACACCTGCTTCCACGCGCGGGTGCTCGACGACGACCTGCCCCTGGCGGTCGACGTGCTCGGCGACATGGTCACCGACTCGTTGCTGCGCGAGGAGGACGTGGCCGCCGAGCGTGAGGTGATCCTCGACGAGATCGCGATGCACGACGACGACCCCGACGACGTCGTGCACAACCTGTTCGCGCTGCAGGCGTGGGGCGACAGCCCGCTCGGCCGCCCGATCGCGGGCACTGTCGAGTCGATCAGCGCCCTCACCCGCGACCAGGTCGCGCGGTTCCACGGCCGGCACTACCGGCCCGCGAACATGGTGGTCTCCGCCGCCGGCAACCTCGACCACGCCGCCGTCGTACGGCTGGTGAAGGCGGCGTTCAGCCGCCGTGGGTTCCTCCAGGGTGACGAGGACCCGGTCGTCCCCGACGTCACCCGGCCCGCCCGGAGGGTGCACCCCGGCACGCTCACGACGCAGCGGCCGTTCGAGCAGGTCAACCTGGTGCTCGGCGTCAACGGGATCACCCGCCACGACGACCGCCGCTACGCGCTCGGCGTCCTCAACACCGCCCTCGGGGGCGGTACGTCGTCCCGGCTGTTCCAGGAGGTGCGCGAGCACCGCGGGCTGGCCTACAGCGTCTTCAGCTTCGCCTCGCACCACCACGACGCCGGCCTGGTCGGCGTCTCGGTCGGCTGCCTGCCGCCCCGGCTCGACGACGTGCTCGACGTGGTCCGCCACGAGCTGGCCCGGGTCGCCGCCGAGGGCATCACCGACGAGGAGCTCCGCCGTGGCCAGGGCCAGCTCCGTGGCGGGCTCGTGCTCGGCATGGAGGACACCGCGTCGCGGATGTCGCGGATCGGCAAGGCCGAGCTGATCTACGACGAGCTGCTCTCCCTCGACGAGGTCATCCACCGGATCGACACCGTCACCCTCGACGACGTCCGCCAGGTCGCCGGCGAGCTGTTCACCCAGCACGAGATCCTGGCCATCGCCGGTCCCAGCTGACCCGGCACACGCTGACCAGGCAGCGGGCAGGGTGAAGCACTTTCTGCCCGGTCACCGCTTGGCGATGAGGCCGACGACCGGGGGCGCCTTCTGCTCCACCACCGACACCCGGAAGCCCGCCTTGGAGAGCGCGGCCGAGCCCTTCCTCACGATGGTGGGCACCAGCTCGGGCTGCTTGGCCTCGTAGAAGAGGTAGACGGCGCCACCGGGCACCACCCGCTCGTGGAGCAGCGCCAGCTCGTCGGCGCAGTCGCGCACCCAGAACAGGTTGACGTTGAAAGCGAAGACCTTCGTCAGCCGCTTCACCGGCACCCGCAACGTCGCGAGGTCGATCTGACGGACGGTCAGCCGGCCCGCCTCGACGTGCTTGGAGCAGCGCCGGCGGGTGCGGTCGACGCCCGACTCGGACCGGTCGATCGCGAACAGCTTGCCGGTCTCCAGCCGCTCGCAGATGAGCTCGGCGCCGTACCCCGGTCCGCACCCGATCTCGAGCACGTTGTCGGCCGGCTGGACGTCCATGAGGTCGACGGCCCACCGGATCCGCGGAGGGACCTGCTGCATCGCCATGAGGCCCAGCCTGCCACTACCGTGCTCCGGAGTCAGCGACCTGCCTGCTCGCTCGCTAGGTTGGGTCCGTGAGCGACACCATCAAGGTCGGGGTGCTGGGCGCGCTGGGCAGGGTCGGCGCCGAGGTCTGCCGGGCGGTCGAGGAGGCCCCCGACACCGAGCTGGTCGCGCGGATCGACGCCGGCGACGCGCTCGACGACCTCGTGTCGTCAGGGGCCGAGGCGGTGGTGGACTTCACCCACCCCGACGTCGTGATGGACAACCTGCGGTTCTGCATCGAGCACGGGCTTCACGCCGTCGTCGGCACGACCGGCTTCGACGAGCAGCGGCTCGCCACCCTCCGTGAGTGGCTGACCGATGCCCCGTCGACCGGCGTCCTGGTCGCTCCCAACTTCTCGATCGGCGCGATCCTGATGATGCGCTTCGCGCAGGTCGCGGCGCCGTTCTACGAGTCGGTCGAGGTGGTCGAGCTGCACCACCCCGACAAGGCCGACGCCCCCTCCGGCACCGCCCGGCGTACGGCGGAGCTGATCGCGGCCGCCCGGCGCGACGCGGGCGCGGGCCCGGCGCCCGACGCCACGTCCACCGGGCTCGACGGCGCCCGCGGCGCGACGGTCGACGGCGTCCCGGTCCACTCGGTGCGGCTGCGCGGCCTGGTGGCCCACCAGGAGGTGCTCCTCGGCGGGCTGGGGGAGACCCTCACGATCCGTCACGACTCGCTCGACCGCGCCTCGTTCACGCCCGGCGTGCTGGCCGCCCTGCGCGCGATCGCCGACCACCCTGGCCTCACCGTGGGTCTCGAGCACGTCCTCGACCTCGACTGAGTCAGGCCCACAGCCGGATCAGCGCCGCGACCAGGGCCGCTCCGAACACGACGACCAGGAACGGCGCCCGCAGGAGCAGCAGCACGAACGCCGTCGCCAGCCCTGCCAGCCGGGCGTCGACGTCGAGCGACGACCCGCTCGCGAGCGCATGGACGGCCACCAGCGCGGCCAGCAACGCCACCGGGATCAGGTCGGCGACCCGTTCGACCCTCGGGTGCTCCAGCACCGAGGGCGGCAGCGACAGGCCGGCGAGCTTCAGCAGGTAGCAGCCGACACCGGCCCCGACCACCGCGAGCCAGACCGTCATCGCGGCGCCTCGGGGAGCTCGGTGGGATCGACGTGGTGGGACAGCACGCCCACCAGGAGCGCGACCCCACCGGCGGCGAGCACGGGGACGCCGGCCGAGGTCACCGGCACCAGCGCCAGTGCGAGGGCCGCCGCTGCCAGCGCCACGCCGCGGTTGACCGGGTCGGACAGCCGCGGCCACAGCAGCGCGAGGAACGCCGCTCCGACGGCGGCGTCGAGACCGTAGGCCTTCGGGTCGCCCAGCGCCTCGCCTCCGACCGCGCCGACGAACGTGAACAGGTTCCAGAGGACGAAGATCGACAACCCGGTCGCCAGGAACCCCACGCGCGCGAGCGTCCGGTCGGGCCGGCTGACCGACATGGCGGTCGACTCGTCGATCAGGAGCTGCGCCGCGGCGAGTCGACGCAGGCCCCGCCACCCGAGGAGCGGGCCCACGCGCAGCCCGTACAGCGTGTTGCGCGAGCCGAGCAGCAGCGCGGTCATGGCCGATGCCAGCGGCGTACCTCCACCGGCGAGCACGCCGACGAGCGCGAACTGGCTCGCCCCGGTGAACATGACCAGCGACAGGACGCAGGTCTGGGCCACCGACAGCCCGGAGCCGACCGCGACCGCCCCGAAGGACGTGCCGTAGAGCCCGGTGGCGATCCCGACCCCGAGACTGTCCCGGATCACCTGCCGGCGATCGGTCCCCGCAGACGTCACCGGGCGACCCTAG
The DNA here is from genome assembly GCA_963829855.1 of uncultured Actinomycetota bacterium. Classification (GTDB taxonomy): domain Bacteria; phylum Actinomycetota; class Actinomycetes; order Propionibacteriales; family Nocardioidaceae; genus Nocardioides. Next base: position 6,030 of record CAWHKE010000001.1, read on the forward strand.
CCCGCCGGCGGCGGGCGCCGGTCGGCGCTCACCTCCGGCGCGTCATGCGTTCCGATCTGGGTGGCCGAAGTCGTGGACCAGCACGTAGGCGAGCAGGCAGCCGGCCCCGAGACCGACGCCGACGCCGCCGAGCGGGAGATCGAGGTAGTCGGCCAGCCAGACGCCGGCGCCGAGGCTGAGGACCAGCACGAGCGCGGCGATCAGGAACCGGTAGAGCAGAGGCAGCGGACCCACGGCCGACCCTCCCGTCAGGTGGACCTCCATGGTGGCTCGGCGTGCCGAGAAGTCAACTCACCCTCTCAGGTGAGACGGGTGTGCAGCCGCACCTGCTTGGCCGTCACCGCGCCGGTGCCGTCGAGGTCGAGCTCGCGGTGGGCGCCGTCGGCCGCCCAGCCGGCCTCGGTCAGGAAGCGCCGTACGTCGTCGTCGCTGGTGACCGACCAGCAGACCGCCCGCTCGAACCGGTCGGCGGCGAGCGTGTCGACCGCGGCCTGGAGCAGCCGCGAGCCGTGGCCGTGCCCACGGTCGTCGGGGTCGACCGTCAGCTCCATCAGCTCCCCGTCGGAGACCGGGTCGGCGTCGGGGTCGGTGGCGGGGGAGGTGATGGCGAAGCCGACCACCCGGTTGCGCTCCAGCGCCACCAGCACCCGGACCCGGGCGTCCGGCGGGCGGCTGAGCACCTGCCGCCACGCCTGCTCGGCGACCTCCGGGTCGGCGTCCAGCTGCTCGGTCGGGAGCAGGTCGGCGAGGTCGTGCCGCCGGGTGCGCAGCTGGAGCCGGGCGATCGCCGGCGCGTCGTCGGCCCACGCCACGCGGCACGAGACGTCCGCGGTGGGGGAGGTCATGCCCACCATCCTGACACCCGGACCTGCGTGTTACACCGAAGCGTCAGAAATGTCGTCACCTGTAACAACGAGTGCTACCGTGGGGGTGTGTACGGCAACGACTTCACCGCGCCCGACGAGGCGCCCCGGCCGACCCGGGTGGCCGACCCCGACGAGCCCGCCGCGTTCACCGCGCTGCTCGCCGACGACGCGCGGGTCGAACCCCGCGACGAGATGCCGGAGGGCTACCGCAAGACGCTGATCCGTCAGATCGCTCAGCACGCCCACTCCGAGATCATCGGCATGCAGCCCGAGGGCAACTGGATCAGCCGCGCGCCGAGCCTGCGCCGCAAGGCGATCCTGATGGCCAAGGTCCAGGACGAGGCGGGACACGGCCTCTACCTCTACGCCGCCGCCGAGACGCTGGGTGCCGACCGGGCCGAGCTGCTCGACATGCTCCACGACGGTCGCCAGAAGTACTCCTCGATCTTCAACTACCCGACCCTGACCTGGGCCGACGTGGGTGCGATCGGCTGGCTGGTCGACGGCGCCGCGATCGTCAACCAGGTGCCGCTGTGCCGCTGCTCCTACGGCCCGTACGCCCGTGCCATGGTGCGGGTCTGCAAGGAGGAGTCCTTCCACCAGCGGCAGGGCTTCGAGATCCTGCACACGCTCTCGCACGGCACGCCGGCCCAGCACGCGATGGCCCAGGACGCCGTCGACCGCTACTGGTGGCCCTCGCTCATGATGTTCGGCCCGCCCGACGACGACTCGCCCAACAGCGCCCGCTCGATGGCGTGGGGGATCAAGCGCTTCAGCAACGACGACCTGCGCCAGAGGTTCGTCGACATGACGGTTCCGCAGGCCGAGGCGCTGGGCCTGACGCTGCCCGACCCCGAGATCCGCTGGAACGAGGAGCGCGGGCACTTCGACTTCGGCGAGGTCGACTTCACCGAGCTGTTCGAGGTCATCAAGGGCAACGGGCCGTGCAACGAGGAGCGGATGGCCCACCGGGCCGGCGCCCACGAGGCGGGCGCCTGGGTGCGCGAGGCCGCGTCGGCGTACGCCGCCAAGCGCGCCTCGGAGCGCACGGAGGGTGCGGCGTGAACGACTGGCCGCTCTGGGAGGTGTTCGTCCGGTCCCGGCGCGGGCTGTCGCACGTCCACGCCGGTTCGCTCCACGCCCCGGACGCCGAGCTGGCGCTGCGCAACGCACGCGACCTCTACACCCGCCGCCAGGAGGGCGTCTCGATCTGGGTGGTCCGCTCCTCCGACATCGAGGCCAGCACGCCTGACGAGCGCGACTCGTTCTTCGACCCGGCCGCCGACAAGATCTACCGTCACCCGACGTTCTACGACGTCCCCGAGGGGGTCGAACATCTGTGAGCACCCTCCACGTCGACCGCCACTTCGCCTACGTCCTCGCCCTGGCCGACGACGCCCTCATCACCGCGCAGCGGATGGGCTGGTGGATCAGCCGGGCCCCGCAGCTCGAGGAGGACGTCGCGCTCGCGAACATCGGGCTCGACCAGCTCGGTCAGGCCCGTGCGCTGCTCGCCCACGCCGGAGCCGTCGAGCAGGCCGGCCGGAGCGAGGACGACCTGGCCTACCTGCGCGACGAGCGCGACTTCCGCAACGTCCACCTCGTCGAGCGCGACCAGTCGGACTTCGGGGTCGCCATGGCCCGGCTGCTGCTGTTCTCGGCCTACCAGTCCGAGCTGTACGCCGCACTGCGGTCCAGCACCGACCCGACCGTCGCAGGCGTCGCCGGCAAGGCGGTCAAGGAGGTGGCCTACCACCTCGACCACGCCCGCCAGTGGGTGCTGCGGCTGGGCGACGGCACCGACGAGTCGCACGCCCGGATGCAGGCGGCGCTCGACGCGGAGTGGCGCTACCTCGACGAGCTGTTCGACGGCTCGTGGGTCGCGCCGGAGCTGATCGCGGACGAGGTCGCGGTCGACCCCGCCTCGCTGCGGGAGCCGACCCTGGCGCGGATCCTGCCGGTGGTCCGTCAGGCCACGCTCGACGTCCCGGACGTAGCCGCGGCGATCGGTGGTGGCCGCGCGGGGCTCCACACCGAGCAGCTGGGCTACGTGCTGGCCGAGATGCAGCACCTCGCCCGCTCGCACCCGGGGGCGACGTGGTGAGCACCCGAGCCCGTGACCTGGCCGCGACCGTCCTCGACCCCGAGCTCCCGGTCGTGACGATCGAGGACCTCGGCATCCTGCGCGACGTCACCGAGGACGACCAGGGCCGGGTCCACGTCCAGATCACGCCGACGTACTCCGGCTGCCCGGCCATGGAGACCATCCGGACCGACCTGACCGAGACGCTCACCGGCGCCGGCTACCAGCACGTCGACGTCGAGTTCGTGCTCTCCCCGGCGTGGACCACCGACTGGGTGACCGACGAGGGCCGCGCCAAGCTCGAGGAGTACGGCGTCGCACCGCCCGCCACGCACGCCGCGGCGCACGACGGGCCGGTGCCGCTGGCCCTGAGCGTGCGGTGCCCGCAGTGCGGCAGCCTCGACACCCGCGAGTCGAGCCGCTTCGGCTCGACCGCGTGCAAGGCGCTGTGGGTGTGCCGGGCGTGCCGGGAGCCCTTCGACCACTTCAAGACGTTGTGAGGTCGCACGCCGAGCTGCACCCGCTGCGGGTGTCGGCCATCGACGAGCTCACCGAGGACGCGGTCGCGATCACGTTCGAGGTGCCGCCCGAGCTGCGCGACGACTACGCCTTCGTCCACGGCCAGCACGTGTCCGTCCGCGGGGCCGACGACGTGCGCCGCAGCTTCTCGATCTGCACCCCGCCGTCCTCCGGCGTGCTGCGCATCGGGGTGAAGCGGCTGCCCGGCGGAGCGTTCTCCGACGGCATCGTCGGATCGCTCCAGGTCGGTGACAGCCTCGAGGTGATGACCCCCGCGGGTCGGTTCACCACCGACCTCGACCCCAGCGCCGCCCGGCGGTACGTCGCGGTCGCGGCCGGCTCGGGCATCACGCCCCTGCTCTCCATCATGGCCGCCGTGCTGGAGGGCGAGCCCGGCTCGCGGGTCACGCTGGTCTACGCCAACCGCACCAGCCGGTCGGTCATGTTCCTCGACGAGGTGCACGACCTGAAGGACCGGTTCCCCGAGCGGTTCCAGATCCTCCACGTGCTCTCACGCGAGCAGCAGGACGTCGAGCTGCTCTCGGGCCGGCTCGACGCCGACCGGTTCCGCGCGATCGTCGAGGCCTTCGGGCTGAGCGGCGCCGACGACTGGTTCCTCTGCGGGCCGCACGAGATGGTGGTCGACCTGCGGCAGGCGCTCACCGACCTCGGAGAGACCCGGGTCCACACCGAGCTGTTCCACGCCGACCCCGCGCCGCGGGCGCCGGTCGCCGCGCTGGCCGACGGCGCGGACGGCGCCGCGCAGGTCACGATCCGGCTCGACGGCCGGGCCAGCGACTTCCCGCTGCGTCCCGACGGGCCGCCCGTGCTCGAGGCGGCGCTCGACGTGCGTGGCGACCTGCCGTTCGCGTGCAGGGGCGGGGTCTGCGGCACCTGCCGCGCGAAGCTCGTCGAGGGCACGGTCCAGATGGACGCCAACTACGCCCTCGAGCCCGAGGAGGTCGAGCGCGGCTACGTGCTCACCTGCCAGTCGCACCCGACGGCCGCGAGGGTCGTCCTCGACTACGACGCCTGACCGTCGTCCGGGTCACCGGTAGGTGTCGGAGAGCCGCTCGCCGATCTTGACCTGCGGCTTGGGCAGCCGCATGAACTTCATCTGCATCGAGCGGCTCACGGCGTACCAGGTGGTGCCCTTGTGGGTCTCGCTCGGGAAGCGCCTGACCAGCTCGCGGCGCAGCCGCCACCGGATGGTGAGGATGTCGATGATGATCAGGAGGAACATCCCGAACAGCATCAGGTTGCTGACCCGCTGGAGCGCGGGGATGCCGGAGTAGCCCATCACCAGCGTCACCAGCATCGCCGGGATCATCAGCTCGAGGAACGAGAACCGCGCGTCGACGTAGTCGCGCACGAACCGGCGCTCCGGGCCCTTGTCGCGGGGCAGGAAGTAGCGCTCGTCGCCGGTCTTCATCGCCTCGCGGACCTTGCGGCTCGACTCGGCTCGCTGGGAGCGCTGCGCGGCGGCCGCCGCCTTGCGGCTGCGCGGGGCCTTGGCGCGCGCCTTGGCGGCGGCTTCGGCCTCCTTGCGGGACGGCGTCGGCCGCCCCTTGCCGCCCGGCTTCGGGGCGACCTCGGGGGTCTCGGTCTGGCTCTTGCTACGGCGGAACAACGACTGGCCTTCGGACGACGGACACAGGATCCGGACGATCAGGGACACCTGAACCCTACCGGTGGGCCCGACAACGGTTCGCAACGCTTGCGTTTGGACCTAGGGTTGGCCCATGAGCCTCATGAAGCGCATCAGCCTGATCTTCCGGTCGAAGGCCAACACGGCCCTCGACCGCGCCGAGGACCCGCGTCAGACCCTCGACTACAGCTACCAGCGCCAGCAGGACCTGCTGGTCAAGGTACGTCGCGGAGTGGCGGACGTCGCCACCAGCCGCAAGCGGGTGGAGCTGCAGGTCAACCAGCTCGAGGCGCAGTCCAGCAAGCTCCAGGGCCAGGCGGAGAAGGCGATCTCCGTGGGCCGTGAGGACCTCGCGCGCGAGGCGCTCACGCGCAAGTCCGGGCTGACCTCGCAGATCAACGACCTCAAGACCCAGCACGCGCAGCTCCAGGGCGAGGAGGAGAAGCTCACCCTCGCCCAGCAGCGGCTGCAGGCGAAGGTCGAGGCGTTCCGCACCCGCAAGGAGACCATCAAGGCGACCTACACCGCTGCCGAGGCCCAGACGAAGATCAACGAGGCCATGTCCGGGATCGGCGAGGAGATGGGCGACGTCGGGATGGCGATCCAGCGCGCCGAGGACAAGACCGCGCAGATGCAGGCCCGGGCCGGCGCGATCGACGAGCTGCTCGCCTCCGGCGCGCTCGACGACGTCAGCCAGCCCGGCGGCAGCGACGACATCTCTCGCGAGCTCGACGCGCTCAGCTCCGGCTCCGACGTCGAGGCCGAGCTGGCCCGGCTCAAGGCGAGCTCGCAGCCGCAGGCGATCGAGGCGGCCGACGACGGCGACATCCTCCGGGCCGAGCCCGAGAAGGCCGAGACCACCTCCGAGAGCACCTCTGAGGCCACCGACGAGGGTCGGGCGTGATCATCCGAATCCTCGGGGAGGGCCAGTTCGACGTCCCCGACGAGGCGGTGCCGACCCTCAACGAGCTCGACGCCGCCGTGGAGGCGGGCATCGACGCGGGCGACGAGGCGGTGTTCCGCCGGGCGCTCGACGCCCTGCTGGCCGGGGTCCGCGACGCCGCCGCCCCTCACGAGGAGGGGTCGCTCGACAGCTCCGACCTGATCCTCCCGCACGCCGACGCCACGCTCGAGGAGGTCCGCGACCTGCTCAGTGGTGACGGCCTCATCCCCGGCTGACGAGGTCCGTCCGATCACCATGGCGTCGTCCCGCTTCCTTCCCGACACCGGCCTCACGGTCCGGATGACCACGGTCATGTTCCTGCTCGGCGCGCTCCTCGTGGGGCTGGTCGTCGCCCTGATGTACATCTTCCCGCCGCAGTACGCGCCCATCATCGGGCTTGCGGGCATCGGCGTCGCGGTCTACCAGTGGTGGAGCTCCGACAAGGTCGCGATGCGCGCCATGCGCGCCCGCGAGGTCACGCCGGAGGAGGCGCCCGAGCTGCACGGCATGATCGACCGGCTGTGCGCGCTGGCCGACATGCCGAAGCCGCGAGTCGGGGTCGCCCAGCTCGACATGCCCAACGCGTTCGCCACCGGCCGGTCGCCGGAGCGTTCCGTCGTGTGCGTGACGACCGGGATCCAGGGCCTGCTGACGCCCGAGGAGCTCGAGGCGGTGCTGGCCCACGAGCTGTCCCACGTGGCGCACCGCGACGTGCTGGTGATGACCGTGGCGTCCTCGGCGGGGATCATGGCCGGCATGCTGACCCGCGGCGCCCAGTTCGGCGCACTGTCCCGCGACCGCAACAGCGGTGGTGCGCCGGCGTTCCTCATCGCGCTGCTCGTCAGCCTGATCGTGTACGCCGTGAGCTTCTTCCTGACCCGGCTCCTCTCGCGCTACCGCGAGCTCAGCGCCGACCGGGCGGGTGCCTACCTCACGATGAAGCCCGCGGCGCTGGCCAGCGCGCTGCAGAAGATCAGCGGCGGCATCTCCGCGATCCCGCAGCGCGACCTGCGCGCCTCCAAGGCCATGAACGCCTTCTTCATCGCGCCGGCGATCAGCGGCGCCACCCTCAAGACGCTCACCGCCACACACCCCTCCCTCGAGCAGCGGCTCGAGCAGCTCGCCCGGATCCAGGCCGAGCTCGGCCGCCCGGCCTCCTGAGCGACCCGAGGCCGTCGTGGGGTTCTGGAAGGCCGTGACCGGCCGGAGCGGTCCGGTGCCGGCCCGGCTCGACGCGCTCTTCGAGGTGCCGAGCGCCGCCGTGATCCTCCAGACCGAGACCGGCTTCACGCCGGCCGGCACCGGGTCGGTCTGCTACCGCGGCGCGGCCGGGGCGGCGTTCGCGCAGGCGCAGCGCGACATCGTCGACCTGCTGCAGGCCGCGCCGTCGGCGCCGGAGGTGCAGGTGAGCAGTGACTCGTTCGGCTTCACCTGGCTGACGGTCGCCGGCGACCCGGGCGACTCCAGCGGCCTGTGCACCGATCTCCACGCCGTCAACACCACGCTGGAGGCGGCCGGGTTCGGCTCCGGGCTGCTGTGCACCCTGATCCCGTTCCGTGACGCGGGTGGCCGGCGGCTCGGACTGGTCTACCTCTACAAGCAGGGCACGTTCTACGCGTTCGCACCGACCGGGCCACAGCAGCGCGACAACCTGCTCGAGCTCCACGTCCGTGACGCGCTCGCCCAGGAGCTCCCCATGGAGAACGACCTCCAGCGGTGGCTCGCCGTGTGGGATGCTCCGGGGCTGTGACGACCCCCGAGCCGACCGCTGACTTCGCCCGCCGCGTCAGCCACGACCTGAAGAACCCGCTCTCGGCGATCCGGATGTCGCTCGAGCTCGCCCGCGAGGAGCTCGGGGACGACGCCGACCCGGAGGTGCTGGGCCTGCTCGGCCGCGCAGAGCGCAACGCCGTACGCCTCGAGGAGATGCTCGATGCCCTGCGAGACCAGGCGACCGGGTCGGGCCCGACCGGAGGCTGACCAGAGTCAGTCGCGGTGCGACTTGCCAGGCAGGTCGAGCATCCGCTCCAGCGCCAGCTTCGCCCACCGCTCGGTCTCGGGGTCGACCTCGATCCGGTTGACGACCGTGCCGTTGACGAGCGACTCCATCGCCCACACGAAGTGCGGGAGGTCGATCCGGTTCATGGTCGAGCAGTAGCAGACGTTCTTGTCGAGGAACGCGATGTGCTTGTCGGGGTGTGCGGCGGCGAGCCGCTTCACGAGGTTGAGCTCGGTGCCGATCGCCCACGAGGTGCCGGCCGGTGCCGCCTCGATGGTCTTGATGATGAACTCCGTCGAGCCGATCAGGTCGGCCTTGAGCACGACGTCGTGGGTGCACTCCGGGTGCACGAGGATCTGCACGCCGGGGATCGTGGCCCGCAGCTCGTCGACGACGTCCGCCGAGAACCGTCCGTGGACCGAGCAGTGCCCACGCCAGAGGATCACGCGGGCGTCGCGCAGCTCCTCGACGGTGAGCCCGCCGTGGGGCTGGAGGGGGTTCCAGACCACGCAGTCGTCGAGCGAGTACCCGAGCTGGAGCACGGCGGTGTTGCGGCCGAGGTGCTGGTCGGGGAAGAACAGGACCTTCGCGTCAGGCACCTGGTCGAACGCCCACTCCATCGCGGTCTCGGCGTTGCTCGAGGTGCACACGGTGCCGCCGTGGCGGCCCACGAAGGCCTTGATGTCGGCCGAGGAGTTCATGTAGGTGACCGGGACGACGGAGTCGGCGATGCCGGCCTCGACCAGCGCGTCCCAGGCGTCCTCCACCTGGGGCAGCCGCGCCATGTCGGCCATCGAGCAGCCCGCGGCGAGGTCGGGGAGGATCACCTGCTGGTGGTCGGCGGTCAGGATGTCGGCCGACTCGGCCATGAAGTGCACGCCGCAGAACACGATGAACTCGGCCTCGGGCCGGCCGGCGGCGTCGCGCGCCAGCTTGAAGGAGTCGCCGGTGACGTCGGCGAACTCGATCACCTCGTCGCGCTGGTAGTGGTGGCCCAGCACGAACACCCGCTCACCCAGGGCGGCCTTGGCGGCGCGGGCTCGGGCCACCAGGTCGGGGTCGGACGCCGCGGGCAGGTCGCCGGGGCACTCGACGCCGCGCTCGGTGGTGAGGTCGCGGCCGCGGCCGAGCGGCAGCAGGGGAAGGTCGACGGTGGTCACGGGCTCATCCTAGGTCGGTCCCGGTCCGGTGCCGACAGCAGAACCGTCGTCACAGCAGCGTCGGGTGCGGGACGTACGGCGTCGGCTCCTTCATGCCGCGCAGCGCGAGGAAGCCGCGAGACCACACGTCGAGCCGGGCCGCCATCGCGACGTCGACCGCCCAGTCGTTGGCGGGGGAGACGTGGCTGACCTCGACCGGGCTGGCGGGGTCGCTCGCCGCCAGCGCCTCCCACATCAACGAGGCGGCGGCCTTCCGGCTGCTCGCGGCGAGCACGATCGGGGCACCGGAGTCGCTGACGTAGGCGTAGCCCGAGCCGGCCGGCCGGTCGGTCACGATCAGCCGCAGCTCCCGCGCCAGGACGGCGTGGTCGGCGCCGTGCGCGGCCCCGCGCGTGCGCCGGTCGAGCGAGTCGAGCAGGTCGCGGTCACCGTCGGTGCCCTCGCGGACGTGCTCGACGACCGGCAGCAGTGCGCGGTCGACGGGTCCCCGCAGGAGCAGCTGCGGCTGGAGCGTGAAGCCGGCCAGCGCGTAGCGACGCAGCGCCTGCGGGTCGGCCGAGGCGTTCAACATGCCGCGCAGGCAGCCCCGCCCGTGGTGCAGTGCTGCGTCCAGCAGCGCGCGACCGATGCCTCGACCCTGCCGGCCGGGCAGCACGGCGTACGACGCCAGGATCCACATCAGCTCACGGGTGAGCGAGGTGGCGAACCCGACGAGCTCGCCGTCCTCCTCCGCGACCCAGCAACCGCCCGGGTCGGTGCCCAGCAGGTGCTGGGTCCGCCGGTGCCAGCGCTCGGTGCGGGCCGCCGGGCGCGGGGAAGGATCCGGCCAGCCGCGCTGGTGCGTGCGGAGGTCGAGCTCGTAGAACGCCGCCGAGCTGAGCCGTTCGGCAGCCGGGACGTCCGCGAGGGTCATCGGACGGATCAGCGCGTCGGCCACGAGCGTGAGGTTAGTCGGGACGGGTACGGAAGAGGCTATGGGTGACGCGGTGCGCAAGGTCGGGGTCGAGGAGGAGCTGCTCCTCGTGCACCCGGAGACGGGGCAGATGCTGGCCGTCTCGCCCCGGGTGCTGCACGAGCACCGCGTGTCCCCGGCCGCCGAGCAGGACGGGGCTCACACGGACCTCGACGGCGAGCTCCAGCAGCACATGGTCGAGACCCGAACCGAGCCGGAGCGCGACCTCGCCCGGATCGGCGACCAGATCAGGGCCGCGCGCCGCACCGCGCTCGAGGCGGCCACGTCCGCTGGCGCCACGATCGCCGCCGTCGGCAACGCCCCGTTGGTGCCGGCCGACCCGCCCTTCACCGACGACCCGCGCTACCGACGGATCGGCGAGCGGTTCGGCCGCGTCGGACGGACGGCCGGCACGCTCGGGATGCACGTGCACGTCGACATCGCCTCGGACGAGGAGGGGGTGCGGGTCCTGGACCGGCTGCGGCCCTGGCTGCCGGTGCTGGTGGCGCTGACCGCCAACTCGCCGTACGCGGGCAACCGCGACACCGGTTACGCCAGCTGGCGGCAGCTCGTCTGGTCGCGCTGGCCGAGCGCTGGTCCCGCGGAGCCGTTCCGCTCGGTCGCGGAGTACCGCCGGGTGTCGGAGGCCCTCGTCCGGACCGGAGCCGCACTCGACGACGGCGGGCTCTACTTCGACGCCCGGCTGGCCGTGCGCTACCCGACCGTCGAGGTCCGGGTGTCCGACGTGTGCACGGACGTCGAGGACGGGCTGCTCGTGGCCGCGCTGTGCCGCGGCCTGGTCGAGACGTTGGCGGAAGAGCCGGAGCTGCCCGAGCTCCGCTCGGACCTGCTACGAGCGGCGACCTGGCGGGCCGCCCGGTACGGCACCGACGGGGATCTCGTCCATCCGGTCACCGGTGAGCTCGCCCCCGCGGCCGACGTGATCGCGGCGCTGGTAGACCGCGTCGAGCCCGCCCTGGACCAGGCGGGCGACCTCGACCTCGTCGAAGACGGTGTCACCCGGATCACCATGGTCGGCACCGGCGCCCGGCGTCAGCGCCACGCCTTCGAGACCACGGGCGACCTCGCCGGCGTCGTGCTCGACGCGGTGGAACGGACCGTCGGCCACGCGGGCTGACGCCCAGGGCAGGATGGGGGCATGCGAGTCCTGGTCGCCCCCGACAAGTTCGCCGGCACCCTGACGGCGGTCGAGGCGGCGCAGGCGATCGCGACCGGCTGGGCACGCCAGGCGCCGCGCGACGAGCTCGACCTCGCGCCGATGTCGGACGGCGGACCCGGCTTCGTCCACGTGCTGCACGCGGCCCTCGGCGGCTCCCTCGAGCCCGTGGTGGTCGCGGGTCCGTTCGGAGACCCCGTGCCCGCCGAGATCCTGCTCGACGGGGACGTCGCGTACGTCGAGTCCGCCCAGGCGTGCGGGCTCGCCCTGAGTGGCACCGACCGACCCGAGCAGGCGTCGACGTACGGCGTGGGCGAGCTGGTGGTGGCCGCCCGCGAGGCCGGTGCTCGGCGGGTCGTCCTCGGACTCGGCGGGAGCGGCACCACCGACGGTGGCGCCGGACTGCTGGCCGCCCTCGGGGCGACGGCCGACCGGCCGCTCGACCAGGGAGTCGGCGCGCTGGCCGGGATCAGTCGGATCGACCTGCCCGCCGCGGGGGTCGAGCTGGTCGCCGCCAGCGACGTCGACAACCCCCTGACCGGGCTGTTCGGGGCGGCCAAGACGTTCGGGCCGCAGAAGGGTCTCGCCGACGAACGGCTGCCTGCGGTCGACGGGGTCCTGGAGGAGCTCGCGGCGGCAGCCGGGCGGCGGCCGGCCCTCGAGAAGGGCGCCGGCTCGGCCGGCGGGCTCGGCTACGCGCTGCTGCTGCTGGGCGCCACCCGGCAGCCCGGGCTCGACCTGGTCGCGGCCGCCGTCGGGCTGCCCGCACGGGCGCGCGCCGCCGACCTGGTCGTCACCGGGGAGGGGGCGTTCGACTTCTCGAGCCGGGCGGGCAAGGTGCCGTACGGCGTGGCCGGTATCGCGGCCGACGCGCTCCGGCCGTGCGTCGCGCTGGCCGGTCAGGTGCTCGTGGGGTCGCGGGAGATGCGGGCCCTGGGCATCGAGTCGGCGTACTCCCTGGTGGACACGGTGGGCGAGGAGCGGGCGCTCGGGGACGCGGCGGGCGCACTGGCGGACCTCGCGGCGCGGGTGGCGCGCACCTGGTCCGCCTGAGCGGGGGAAGGTCGGGGAATAACCCCCGATGTGCGACCATTGACCTGAGAGACCATCCGCACCAACAGGGAGCCACACGCCATGACCGAGCAGGTCGAGACCGAGCGCCGCACCGACCAGATCAACCTGAGCGCGGTGGCGGCAGCCAAGGTGAGCAGCCTCCTCGCGCAGGAGGGTCGCGACGACCTCGCGCTGCGGATCTCGGTGCAGCCGGGCGGCTGCTCCGGCCTCCGCTACCAGCTGTTCTTCGACGAGCGCACCCTCGACGGTGACGTCACGACCGACTTCGACGGCGTGACCGTCGTGGTCGACCGGATGAGCGTCCCGTACCTCAACGGTGCCATGATCGACTTCGTCGACTCCATCGAGAAGCAGGGCTTCACGATCGACAACCCGAACGCCACCGGGTCGTGCGCCTGTGGAGACTCGTTCCACTGACCCACCCAGTCATCGACAAGACCCCCACGGGATCCGTGGGGGTCTTCTGTTCCGTGATCAGTCCAGGTGCAGGTGGAGCGCGTTGGCGATCCGGGCGGCTGCGTCGCTGACGTCGACGTCGCGCTTGCGGACCTCGCGCGGGTAGTCCTCGTAGCGGATGCTCGGCGCGTCCTGCTTCACCCGGCGCGCGGCCTGCTCCAGCCGGAGGTGACGGCCCACGGCCGCGGCGTCGGCGCGCATCCTGGTGGGCTCGTAGGCGCTCATGTCTCGACGGTATTGGCTACTGGGGGGTATCCCTAGCGCGCGGCCCGGGTAGGGTCGTCGCGTGTCGCTGCTGATCGCAGGCTCCATCGCCACCGACCACCTCATGAGCTTCCCCGGGAGGTTCGCCGACTCGCTGGTCGTCGACCAGCTCGACAAGCTCTCGGTCTCCTTCCTCGTCGACGACCTCGACGTACGCCGTGGGGGGTGCGCGGCCAACATCTGCTTCGGCCTCGGCAACCTCGGCCTCGACCCGGTGCTGGTCGGCGCGGTCGGCGAGGACTTCGGTGAGTACCGCGCCTGGCTCCAGCGGCACCGGGTCGACTGCGACTCGGTGCACGTCTCGGAGACCCGCCACACGGCGCGCTTCGTCTGCACCACGGACTCGGCCGACGCGCAGATCGCGAGCTTCTACCCGGGAGCGATGAGCGAGGCCCGCGAGATCGAGCTGAAGCCGATCGTCGACCGGGTGGGGGAGCCCGAGTACGTGCTCGTCGGCCCCGACGACCCCGAGGCCATGCTGCGGCACACCGAGGAGTGCCGCCAGCGCGGCTACCCGTTCGTGGCCGACCCGAGCCAGCAGCTCGCGTTCGGCGACGGCGACATGATCCGGCCGCTGATCGACGGGGCGCAGCTGCTGATCAGCAACGAGTACGAGTCGTCGCTGATCATCCAGAAGACCGGGTGGAGGCGCGAGGAGGTGCTCGACCGGGTCGGCACGTGGGTGGTGACGCTCGGCCCGAGCGGCGTGCGGATCGAGCGCGCGGGGGAGGAGCCGGTCGAGGTCAAGGCGGTCCCGGCGCTCCGCAAGGTGGAGCCGACCGGGGTGGGCGACGCGTTCCGGGCGGGCTTCCTCGCCGGCCTGAGCTGGGGCCTGCCCGACGCCCGGGCGGCGCAGCTGGGCTGCCTGCTCGCGGTGTACGTCGTCGAGCAGGTCGGCACCCAGGAGTACTCGCTGTCGCGGGCGGCGTTCCTGGCCCGGTGCGCGGCGGCGTACGGCGAGGACGCGGCCGGCGACATCGCCGAGCACCTCCGGACCGTCCGCCCCTGACGCACCCGGCTGGCCCCGGCTGGCTGTAACACGCCGTCCACCACGCTTCACACCCGCTGCAACGGCGTGCCAGAGCGGTGGACGACGTGTTACATGCGCCGTTACCCGCGCCGACGCACCACGAACCGGGGTGCGCCGTCGTCGGCGACGTCCGCCCCGACGTACTCCTGCTCGCGCATCCGGCACCAGGCCGGCACGTCCGACCCGGCGGCGACGTCGTGGGTCACGACGCCGATGGTCTGCCCGACGGCCACGTCCTCGAGGTGCTTGGCCAGCTCGATCACCGGCATCGGGCAGCGCAGGTCGCGGCAGTCGAGCTCCAGGTCGACGTCGAACGCGCTCACAGCCCCACCTCCGCCCGCAGGTCGGTGACGACGCCGGGCAGCAGCGCGAGCAGCCGGTCGACCTCGGCGTCGGTCGTGTCGCGGGCGAGCGAGAGCCGCACGTTGCCGTGGGTCAGCACCCGCATCGCCGCGAGCACCGCGCTGGGCTCGAGCGTCGAGGCGGCGCACGCCGACCCGCTGGCCACGCCGAAGCCGAGCCGGTCGAGCGCATGCACCAGCGCCTCGCCGTCGACGTAGAGGAACGAGAACGTGACCAGGTGGGGGAGCCGGTCCTCGGGGTCGCCGACCACCTGGGCGTCCGGGATCCGCGCCACGGCCGACCGGACCCGGTCGACCAACGCATGCTGCCGGGCATTGACGGAGTCGCGCTCGGACACCACCGCCTGCAGCGCCGCCGCGGCCGCCAGGGCGCTCGGCACGTTCTCGAAGCCGGCGACACGGTCGTCGACCCGGTCGTCGTGCGGGAACGGGTTACGCCAGCGGGCGCCCTTGCGGACCAGCAGCACGCCGACACCCGCGGGGCCGCCCCACTTGTGGGCGGAGCCCGCCGCGGCCGCCCACCCGCCCGGGAGCGGCAGCCGGCCCATCGACGCGCACGCGTCCACGAAGAGCGGTACGTCGCCGGGCAGCTCGAGCTCGCCGACCGGCTGGATCGTGCCGACCTCGTGGTTGGCGCTCTGCAGCGCGACGACCCCGACGTCACGGGCCTCCGCCTCGCGCCCGAGGTCGCCGACGGCGACGCGCCCCAGCTCGTCGCAACCGACCTCGCGCGCCTCCCCGCCCCACGCCGCGGCGTGGCGGACCGCCGCGTGCTCGACCGCCGAGTGGACGACGGCGGTGCCCTGACGCGAGCCCCGCAGCAGGCCCAGCAGCCCGCGGTGCACGGCCTCCGTGCCGGACCCGGTGAAGCTGACCTCGTCGGGCCGCACGTCCAGGCACTCGGCCACCGCCGCCCGGGCGTTGTCGAGCAGCAGCCGGGCGGAGCGGCCGGCCCGGTGCAGCCGCCGTGGGTCGGCGTACCCGTGGTCGAGCGCCGCCAGCAGCGCCTCGCGGGCGGCCGGATGCAGCGGCTCCGAGGAGGCGGAGTCGAGCTCGCTCCGGACCTCCGAGCCGGGGTCGGCCGGGGCGTTCGTCACGGCGCCAACGTACTCGGTGCCCCACCACGATCACGGGCACTCGATCGGATACCCTGAGGCCGTCCTAGTCCGACCGTGACCGAAAGGCTCGTTCGTGGGTCAGCAACTCAAGCGGCGCCCGCGTCCGGCACTGCGCCGGGCCGCCGTGGTCGCGCTCCTGGGTGCACTCGTGCTCCTCACCGGCTGCTCCGCCGAGACGCAGCAGCAGTGGGAGAACCTCGCGATGCCCGATCCGGCCACGGAGCAGGCGGAGCACATCTTCTACCTGTGGCGCTACAGCTGGATCGCCGCGCTCGTGACCGGCGTCGTCGTCTGGGGCCTGATCTTCTGGGTCGTGGTCCGCTACCGCCGCAAGAGCGACGACGAGATCCCGGTGCAGACCCGCTACAACCTGCCGCTCGAGATCTTCTACACGATCGCGCCGATCATCATGGTGATCGTGTTCTTCTACCACACGGTCAACGTGCAGAACGCCGTGCTCGAGGACACCGACCAGGACTACACGATCGACGTCGTGGGCTTCCAGTGGTCGTGGACCTTCAACCACATCCTGGACGGCGAGACCGAGGGCCCGGTCGTCTACACGTCCGGCACCGGCAGCAACATCCCGACCCTGGTGCTCCCGGTCGGCAAGACGGTGGAGTTCCGCCTCAACTCGCCCGACGTCATCCACTCCTTCGGCATCCCGGGCTTCCTGATGCGGATGGACGTGGTGCCGGGCCGGGTCAACCACTACGAGGTCACGCCCGAGGTCGAGGGCACCTTCGCCGGCAAGTGCTACGAGCTGTGCGGCACCTCCCACTCGCGGATGCTGTTCAACGTCGAGGTCGTCAGCGAGTCCGAGTACCTCGCCCACCTCGACGAGCTCGAGGCGCAGGGCAACACGTCCGACGAGTCGGTGCTCGGCGGCAACTTCGTGAACGAACAGGTCGGACTCGACCAGGAGGAGGAGTCCGAGTGAGCGCCGCGGCCGCCACCCCGCACCCGCCCCGCCGGCCCCTGGGCCAGCAGCTCGTGCGGATCATGACCACGACCGACCACAAGCTGATCGGCAAGCTCTACCTCGGGACGTCGTTCGCCTGGTTCCTCGTCGGCGGGGTGATGGCGCTGCTGATCCGCGCCGAGCTGGCCAACCCCGGCATGCAGGTCGTCAACGACGAGCTCTACAACCAGCTCTTCACGATGCACGGCACGATCATGCTGCTGCTGTTCGCGACGCCGCTGTTCTTCGGCTTCGGCAACGTGATCATGCCGCTGCAGATCGGCTCGCCCGACGTCGCGTTCCCGCGGCTCAACATGCTCAGCTACTGGCTGTTCCTGTTCGGCGGCATCATCGCCGCGTCCGGGTTCCTGACCCCCGGCGGCGCCGCGTCGTTCGGCTGGTTCGCCTACGCGCCGCTGTCCGACGGCATCCGCTCGCCCGGCGTCGGCGGCGACCTGTGGGTCATGGGTCTCTGGATGGCCGGCCTCGGCACGATCCTGGGTGCCGTCAACTTCATCACCACGATCATCTGCATGCGTGCGCCCGGCATGACCATGTTCCGGATGCCGATCTTCGTCTGGAACACGCTGGTCACGTCGCTGCTCGTGCTCATCGCGTTCCCGATCCTGGCCGGCGCGCTGCTCTCGCTCGAGGCCGACCGGCTGCTCGGGGCCCACGTGTTCGACCCGTCGCACGGCGGCCCGATCCTGTGGCAACACCTGTTCTGGTTCTTCGGGCATCCCGAGGTCTACATCATCGCGTTGCCGTTCTTCGGCATCATCACCGAGATCCTGCCGGTCTTCAGCCGCAAGCCGATCTTCGGGTACGTCGGGCTGGTCGGTGCCACGCTCGGCATCGCGATCCTGTCGGTCGCCGTCTGGGCGCACCACATGTTCGTCACCGGGCGCGGTCAACCTGCCGTTCTTCTCCGGCATGACGTTCCTGATCGCGGTGCCCACAGGAGTGAAGTTCTTCAACTGGATCGGCACGATGTGGGGGGGATCTCTGTCCTTCGACACCCCCATGCTGTGGTCGATCGGGTTCCTCACGACGTTCCTGTTCGGCGGCCTGACCGGCGTCATCCTCGCCAGCCCGCCGCTCGACTTCGCCGTGTCCGACTCCTACTTCGTGGTGGCGCACTTCCACTACGTCGTGTTCGGCACGGTGGTCTTCGCGATGTTCGCCGGGTTCTACTTCTGGTGGCCCAAGATGACCGGCCGGATGCTCGACGAGCGGCTCGGCAAGCTCCACTTCTGGTTGCTCTTCATCGGCTTCCACACCACGTTCCTGGTGCAGCACTGGCTCGGAGTCGAGGGCATGCCGCGCCGCTACGCCGACTACCTGCCCGAGGACGGCTTCACGCTCCTCAACCAGGTGTCCAGCGTGGGCGCCTTCCTGCTGAGCCTGTCGACGCTGCCGTTCTTCTACAACGTCTACATCTCGCGCCGCGCCAAGCTCGTCGAGGTCGACGACCCCTGGGGCTGGGGCCGCTCGTTGGAGTGGGCGACCAGCTGTCCGCCGCCGCGCCACAACTTCGAGACGATCCCGCGGATCCGCTCCGAGTCGCCGGCGTTCGACCTGCACCACCCGGAGGTCGCGGCCATCGAGCTCGAGGAGAACGACGCCGAGCGTGAGGGCGGGTTCGCCGATGCCCCGACCGTCGACGGTCGCGAGGAGATGCTGGCCGAGCGCACCGACGGCGAGGGGGAGACCCGATGAGGGCCGAAGCCTGGATCTTCGGGATCACCACCGCGTTCTTCGTGGTGGTCAGCCCCGCCTACTGGTTCGTGACCGGCGACTGGACCGGCACGTCCGCGCTCACCATGACGACGCTGCTCGCCGCGATGGTGACCCTCTACCTCGGGTTCCACGCGGCGAAGATGGAGCCCCGCCCGGAGGACCGCAAGGACGCCGAGATCGCCGACGGCGCGGGGGAGCTGGGCTTCTTCCCGCCGTACTCCTGGTGGCCTCTCTGGTGCGGCCTGACGCTCGCCGTGATCGTGTTCGCGACCGCGATGGGCGCCTGGTGGCTGGCGATCATCGGGGGCACGCTCGGTGCGATCGCGCTCAGCGGGTGGATCTTCGAGTACTACCGCGGTGAGCACGCTCACTGATCGACGATGCGGGGCTGCCGGGGGCCCGCGGTTACGCTTGCTCCGTGTTGTTGTTGCGCCTCGGATCCGCTGCCCTCGCGCTGACGTGCGCCGCCACGCTGGCGGGCTGCAGCGCTGACTCGTCCGCCCAGGGCGACGCGCCGGAGCGACTCCACTCCGGGTGCTCAGGCCGGCGAGGAGGTCGTCGAGCCGGTCCGGATCCTCACCAGCCTGCGCGGCCGCGACGTGTCCGTCGACCAGCGGCTCGAGGTCGTCGCCAGCGGCGGGACGCTCCGCAAGGTGAGCGTGACCTCCGCCGCCGGACCGCTCGCCGGGGCGCTGAGCGACGACGGCACCGGCTGGCTGGCCAGCGGCCGGCTCGAGCCCGGCACGGCGTACGCCGTGACGTCGGTCGCCGAGCGCAGCGACGGGCGCCGGGTCGTCAAGAAGTCCGGCTTCGCCACCGACGACCTGACCCTCGACGAGCAGACCTTCGCCTCGGTCGCGCCGCTCGACGGCGAGACGGTCGGCGTCGGCATGCCGGTCATCGTCACCTTCGACATCCCGGTCACCGACCGCGCCGCCATCGAGAAGCACATGACGGTCACCAGCACCCCGCAGCAGGCAGGCTCCTGGCGCTGGTTGAGCGACACCGAGGCCCACTGGCGGCCGAAGTCGTACTGGAAGGC
This sequence comes from uncultured Actinomycetota bacterium, assembly GCA_963829855.1. GTDB lineage: Bacteria > Actinomycetota > Actinomycetes > Propionibacteriales > Nocardioidaceae > Nocardioides. Next base: position 25,424 of record CAWHKE010000001.1, read on the forward strand.
CGGCACGCGGGTGACGGCCGACATCGACATCAACAGCGTCGACGCCGGCGGCGGCATCTACGGGCAGGAGAGCCGCACGATCAGGTTCGACGTCGGTGACGCCCACGTCTACCGCGTCAACGCCCAGACGCACCAGATGCAGGTCTTCAGCAACGGCTCGCTGCTCCGCACGATCCCGATCACGACCGGCAAGGAGGGGTTCACGACCCGCTCCGGCACGAAGGTCATCATCGAGAAGTTCCTCGAGAAGCGGATGAACTCCGAGACCGTCGGCATCGGCCAGGACGACCCCGAGTTCTACGACATCGACGACGTCCAGTACGCCATGCGGCTGACCTACTCGGGCGAGTTCATCCACGCCGCGCCGTGGTCGGTCTCCTCCCAGGGCTCGGCCAACGTGAGCCACGGCTGCACCGGCATGAGCACGGCCGACGCCGCCTGGCTCTACGACCTGACGCTGCGCGGTGACGTGGTCGAGTACACCGGCACCGACCGCTGGATGACGCTCGAGAACGGCTACGGCGACTGGAACCTCCCGTTCGCCGACTACCGCACCGGCTCCGCGCTCGGCTGACCCGCGGGTGACCGACGCGACCGACCCCGGAGCGCTGCTGGCCGCCTACGACGAGCAGCTGCGCACCGACGCCGAGACGCCCAGCGCGACGTCGGTGACGCGGCTCGGACCGCTCCGGCTGGTGACGTTCGCCGGCGGCCGTGGGTTCGTGACCTACCCGCGCCTCGACGGCGTCGACGCGGCCACCCTGCGCGACTGGGTGGCACGGGCGCTCGACCACTACCGGGCCGACGGCGAGATCGACCGGGTCGAGTGGAAGACCCGCGGGCACGACGACGCCCCCGGCCTCCACGACGCGCTGGTCGCGCACGGCTTCGAGCCGCAGGAGCCGGAGTCGATCATGGTGGGGGAGGCCCGGCTGCTGGCTCTCGACGTGCCGCTGCCCGACGGCGTCTCGCTGCGCACGGTCACGGCCGAGCCCGACGTCCGGGCGATGTGCGCGATGCAGGACGAGGCCTTCGGTGACTCGGCGTCCGAGCGGTTCGCCGAGGCGTTGCTGCGGCGGCTCGCGCGGGCCGACGGGATGGAGCTGTGGGTGGCCGAGGTCGGCGGCGAGATCGTCGCTGCCGGGCGGCTCGAGCCGGTGGCGGGCACCCAGTTCGCGGGCCTGTGGGGCGGCTGCACGCTGCCGCGCTGGCGTGGGCAGGGGATCTACCGCGCGCTGACCGCCGCCCGCGCCCGCTCCGCGCTCGACGCCGGCTTCACGCTCGTCAACAGCGACTCCACCGCCTACTCACGCCCGATCCTGGAGCGCTCCGGGCTCGCTGGCCGTGTCGACCACCACGCCGTACGAGTGGCGAGCCGGCTCCTAGCGGTGTCCGGCTCGCCTCGCGCACGTCAGTGGCCGCGGAGGGAATCCTCCTCGACCGTGTGGTGGCCGTCGAACTGGTGACCGTCGGCCGGGTGGTCGAGTCCGGACTGGAGCTCGTGCTCGTGCTCGGCATGGGAGTGAGCCGCGTCGAGCTCGGCCTTGGTGGGCTTCTGCACGTTGTGACCGAACCAGCCGGCGGAGAGCCGTGCCCGCAGCGCCTGGATCCGGCTGCCCGGGGCGGCGACGCCGTTCGCGTCCGCCTCCCCGTCGCCGACGTAGACCTCGTCGCGGTCACGCGAGGTGAGGGTGAACGCGGCCGACTCGGAGATCGGCAGGTGCCGCTCGGAGTAGCCGCCCTCGGTGGAGCGCATGATGATGCCGGTCTCGTAGCCGTGGAGCAGCCGGTCGTTGTCGGCCCGCTGGAGCGAGATGCACCAGCGCCGCGTGATGAAGAACGCGATCACCGGGCCGATGAAGACCGCCGCCCGCATGAAGTACGTGATCTGGTTGATGCTCAGGTCGAACGTGATGGCGATGATGTCGTTGCCACCCGCCGCCCACATCAGGCCGTAGAACGTCATCAGCGCCACGAACAGCGCGGTGCGCGTGGGGGCGTTGCGCGGTCGCTGGAGCAGGTGGTGCTCCCGCTTGTCGCCGGTGATCCACTGCTCGAGGAACGGCAGCAGCAGCAGGATCGTGAAGGCGAGCCCGGGCAGCACGATGATCGGCAGGAACACGTTCCACGACAGCGTGTACGGCCCGAGGTTGCTCTCCCAGCCCGGCATGATCCGCAGCGCCCCGTCGGGCCAGCCCATGTACCAGTCGGGCTGGGACCCGGCCGTCACCTTCGACGGGTCGTAGGGCCCGTACTTCCAGATCGGGTTGATCGACAGCAGCCCGCCCATGAGGGCGGTGACGCCGAAGACGATGAAGAAGAAGCCGCCGGCCTTGGCCGCGTAGACCGGCATGAGCGGGTAGCCCACGACGTTCTCCTCGGTCCGGCCGGGGCCGGGCCACTGCGTGTGCTTGTGGTAGACGAGCAGCAGCATGTGGGCGGCCACGAGGGCCAGCAGGATCCCCGGGATCAGCAGGATGTGGACGACGTACAGGCGCGGGATGATCGACTCACCCGGGAACTCGCCGCCGAAGAGGAAGAACGACATGTAGGTGCCCACGACCGGCATCGACTTCATGAAGCCGTCGGCCGCACGAATGCCGGTGCCGGACAGCAGGTCGTCGGGCAGCGAGTAGCCGGTGAAGCCCTCGAGCGTCCCGAGCAGCAGCAGCAGGCAGCCGATCACCCAGTTGAGCTCGCGCGGCTTGCGGTGCGCCCCCGTGAAGAAGACGCGCATCATGTGGACCATCATCGCGGCGATGAAGAGCATCGCCGACCAGTGGTGCATCTGGCGCATGAGCAGCCCGCCGCGGACGTCGAACGAGATGTTGAGCGACGTCGCGTAGGCCTCGGACATGTGGATGCCGCGGAGCTGGTCGTAGGACCCGTTGTAGGCGACCTCGCCCATGCTCGGGTTGAACCACAGCGTCAGGAACGTGCCGGTGAGCAGCAGCACGACGAAGCTCCACAGCGCGATCTCGCCGAGCATGAACGACCAGTGCTCGGGAAAGACCTTGCGCACCATCTTCTTCTGCGACGCGGCCAGACCGAGCCGGTCGTCGGCCCAGGTGGCGACGGCGCCGATCGGGCTCGGCTTCTTCGCTGTGGCGGCACGGTCGGCGTTCGAGGTGGCGACCTTGCTGGTGTCGATGCTCATCGCGAGTCACGCTCCCAGAAGCTCGGTCCTACCGGTTCGTCGAAGTCACTACGTGCCACCAGGTACCCCTCGGAGTCTACCTCCAGGGGCAACTGCGGCAGCGGCCGAGCGGCAGGCCCGAACATCACCTTGGCCGAGTCGGCGAGGTCGAACGTCGACTGGTGGCACGGGCACAGCACGTGGTGGGTGGTGCGTTCGTAGAGGGAGATCGGGCAGCCGACGTGGGTGCAGATCTTGGAGTAGCAGAGGATGCCGTCGACGCCCCAGTCCTCGCGGCCCTCGCCCGGGATGATGTCCTCGGGCTCGATCCGGACCAGGATCACCGCGGCCTTGGACTTGGCCGTCTGGAGCTCGGCGCCCTCGATGAGCGGCTCGCCCTCCTCGTCGACCTCGAAGATCGCCGCCGGCTCGGCGTTGACGAGGTCGCCGAACTGCAGCTCGGACGCCCGGATCGGGGTGCCGGTGACGTCGCGCACGACCCGCATCCCCGGCTCCCAGACCGTGCTCAGCAGCGCGTCGCCCGGCAGCGGGCCCAGGTCGCGCAGCAGCACGACGGGCACCGGGAGCGCCAGCACACCGAGAGCGCCGAGCATCGAGTTGCGGACCAGCGGGCGACGGCCGATGCCCGACTCCTCGAGGCCCTGGTTGAAGCCGGCCAGCGTGACCTCACGGTCCTCGGGCGACGACGCGATCGGGTGCCGCATCTCCACCAGCTCGTGGTCGGCCATCAGCTTGCGCGCCCAGTGGATCGCCCCGATGCCGCCGAACAGCAGAGCCCCGCCCAGGGTCAGCCCGAGCGCGAGGTTGGAGGCGCCGAAACCGCCGATCGTGGTGGTGACGTCGCCGACCTCGAACGCGAAGTAGGAGACGACGAACAGCACGGAGCACAACCCGGACAGGGCGAAGAGCGCCGCCACCTGTCGCTCGGCTCGACGCTCGAGCCGTTCGTCGACGTCGGTCAGCCGCCACTGGTGCGCGGGGTGACCGGGATCGGGGATGGGCTCGGCGGTGGCCGGCGTGCGGTCGCCGACCGGCTCGAGCGTCTGCTCGTCATGGGAGCTCATGCGTCCACCTTCTGCTTCGTCGAGCGGGCGCCATGAGCCGCGATCCAGACGGCGAAGCCGACCAGGACGCCGATGCCCACGATCCACGCGTACATGCCCTCGGCGACCGGGCCGAGGCCGCCCATGCCGAACCCGCCGTACTTCGGGTTCTCCTCGATCGACTGGAGGTAGGCGATCACGTCGCGCTTCGCCTCGGGAGTGAGGTTGCCGTTGGAGAACGTCGGCATCGACTGCGGGCCGGTGAGCATCGCCTCGTAGACGTACTGCGGGTCGACGCCGAGGATGTGCGGCGCATAACCACCGCGCGGCATGGCGCCACCGGATCCGGTGAAGTTGTGGCAGGCCGTGCAGTTGGTCAGGAAGATCTGTCCGCCGCGGACGATCGCCTCCTGGCGCTCCTCGTCGCTCATGCCCTCGATGCTGTAGTCGGACTCGTCGGGGATCGCCGGACCCGGGCCGAGCGAGGCGACGTACTCCGACATCGCCAGGATCTCTTCGTCGTCGAAGACCGTCGGCTTGCTGGGAAGCTGCTGACCGGGCTGGGCGGCGGGCATCCGGCCCGTCCCGACCTGGAAGTGGACCGCCGCGGCGCCGACGCCCACCAGTGAGGGCCCGAGCTGGTTGCCGTCGATGGTGCGGACGCCCTCGCCGTTCTGGCCGTGGCAGAACGCGCAGTTGACGATGAACAGCTCACGACCCTCGGCGACGAGCTCCTCGGTGGTCTGCTCGCTCTGCGCCTGGGCGGGCGAGAAGGCCGTGTAGAGGCCCCCCATGAGCAGCAACCCGGTGAGGAGCACCATCAGCCCGGCGACGGGGCCGCGGCGGTGGCGCGAGACCCGGCCGGCCCAGCCGTTGACGGAACGGTTCAGGAAGCGCACATCAGGTCCTTGGTCGGCGGGTCACTTGACGAGGTAGATCGTGGCGAACAGACCGATCCAGACGACATCGACGAAGTGCCAGTAGTACGACACGACGATGGCGCTGACGGCCTGCTCGTGGGTGAACTTGCGGGCGATGTAGGTGCGGCCGAGCACGAACAGGAAGGCGATCAGCCCGCCCGTCACGTGGAGACCGTGGAACCCGGTCGTGAGGTAGAACATCGTGCCGTACGCCGAGGCCTGGATCGTCACGTCCTCCTGGATCAGCGTGGCGTACTCGACCGCCTGGCCGGCGATGAAGAAGGCGCCCATGGCGTAGGTGAGGATGAACCACTCGCGCAGCCCCCACTTGCCGACCTGGAGCAGCGAGCCAGCGCGGCCGACCTGGCCGCGCTCGGCGGCGAAGACGCCGAGCTGGCAGGTGAGCGACGAGAGCACCAGGACCGTGGTGTTGACCGCCGCGAACGGCACGTCCAGCAGGACGGTGTTCTGGGCCCACAGACCGTCGGGGCCTTGCGACACGGCGCGGATCGTGAAGTACGACGCGAACAGCGCGGCGAAGAACATCAGCTCGCTCGACAGCCAGATGATGGTGCCCACGCTGACCATGCTCGGTCGGTCGTGGTGTCCGTGAAGTCGGGAGGCCGGGATCGTCGCTGCAGTCGCCACGGGGTCATTATGTCGGTAGCCGGGCCGGAGGGCACCCCGACCCCCGGTTGGATCGGGTCATATTGTTCGGAGCGTGGTGGGAGTCGCTGCTGGAGCGCCGGTCGACCTGCCCGCGTTCACATTCGCACGAGCCCTGACCGACTGGTCGCTGGCTCCGCTGCCGTTCGTCCTGACGGTCTGGGCGGTGGGTCTCTACGTGGGCGGGGTCGTCACGTTGCGGCGGCGCGGCGACCGCTGGCCGTGGGGTCGGACGGTGGCCTTCGGGGTCGGCATGGCGGCCTTCGCGCTGGCGACGATGTCGGGCCTGGCGGCGTACGACACGACGCTCCTGAGCGTCCACATGGTCCAGCACATGGTGCTGTCGATGATCGTGCCGCTGGCCCTCGCGCTGTCCGCGCCGGTCACCCTGGCGCTGCGGACCCTGCCGCGCCCGCCGCGGCGGTGGCTCCTGACGGTGCTGCACTCGCGCGCGGCGAAGGTGCTGTCGTTCCCGCCCCTGACGCTGACCCTGTACGTCGTGTCGCCGTGGGCGCTGTACTTCTCCGGGTGGTACCGCGCGTCGCTGGAGTCGCCCTACGTCCACGAGATGATGCATGTCCACCTGGTGGTCGTCGGGGCGCTGTTCTTCTGGCCGCTGATGGGGATCGACCCGGTGCCCGGTCGGGTCGGGCACGTCTTCCGGGTGCTCCTCGTGTTCCTGACGCTCCCCTTCCACGCCTTCCTCGGGGTCACGATCATGGGGCAGCAGAGCCTGATCGGTGGCGACTGGTACCCCTCGCTGCACGACGGGCCGATGGGCACGTGGCTGCCGGACCCGTACGACGACCAGAACCTGGCCGGCGGGATCCTGTGGGGGAGCGGCGACCTGATCGGGCTCGCGTTCTTCGCGGTGCTGTTCGCCCAGTGGGTGCGGTCGTCGACGCGCGAGGCCGCGCGCGAGGACCGGCGGCTCGACCTGCTGGAGGCACGCGGCCGGGCGGCCGGCGACGACGGGTAGCATGCGGGCCGTGACCGACCACGCTGGATCCACCGCCGCCGCGCCGCTGAAGGTGCTCGTCTACTCCGACGACGTCAACACCCGGCAGCAGGTCATCCTCGCGCTCGGACGCCGGCCGCATCCCGACCTCCCCGAGCTCCAGTACGTCGAGGTGGCGACCGAGCCGGTCGTCATCCAGAACATGGACGCCGGCGGCATCGCGCTCGCGATCCTCGACGGTGAGGCCGTCCCCGCGGGCGGGATGGGGATCGCCAAGCAGCTCAAGGACGAGATCTACCAGTGCCCGCCGGTGCTGGTGCTGACGGGCCGGGTGCAGGACGCCTGGCTCGCGACGTGGTCGCGGGCCGAGGCTGCGGTGCCGCACCCGATCGACCCGATCCAGCTGGCCGAGTCGGTCGTGGCCCTGCTGCGCCCGCGAGTGCCCGCCACCAGCTGATCGCCCCACGGACGACCAGCCGATGACGCACACCTGGCCGGAGGTGATCTCCGCGCTGGTCGCCCGTCAGGACCTCGCCCCCGGCCAGACCGCCTGGGCGATGGGGCAGATCGTCGCCGGCGAGGCCACCCCGGCCCAGATCGCCGGGTTCGCCGTCGCGCTGCGGGCGAAGGGCGAGACCGCCGAGGAGGTCATCGGCCTGCTCGACGCGATGTACGAGGCCGCGACCCCGATCCACGTCGAGGGGCGGCTGCTCGACGTCGTGGGCACCGGCGGCGACCGGTCGATGTCGGTCAACATCTCCACGATGGCCGCGATCGTCGCCGCGGGCGCCGGGGCCCGGGTCGTCAAGCACGGCAACCGCTCCGCCTCCTCCATGGCCGGCTCCGCCGACGTGCTCGAGGCGCTCGGGATCAGGCTGGACCTGCCCCCTGAGCGGGTGGCCGAGCTGGCGACCGAGGTCGGCATCACGTTCTGCTTCGCGGCCGCCTTCCACCCCGGGTTGCGCCACACCGCCGTGCCGCGCCGCGAGCTGGCCATCGGCACCACCTTCAACTTCCTCGGCCCGCTGGCCAACCCGACCAGGCCGCAGGCCCAGGCGATCGGCTGCGCCGACCCGCGCGTGGCGCCGGTGATGGCGGACGTGTTCGCGGCCCGCGGCGTCGACGCGTGGGTCTTCCGCGGCGACGACGGCCTCGACGAGCTGACCATCACGACGACGTCCACGGTCTGGCGGGTCCACGCTGGCGAGGTGGTGACGGGCACGGTCGACCCCACGACGTACGGCCTGGCGCTGGCTCCGGTCGAGGCGTTGCGGGGCGGCGACGTCGCCCAGAACGCCGACGTCGTGCGACGTCTCCTCGCCGGGGAGACCGGACCGGTCCGCGACGCCGTGCTGCTCAACGCCGGCGCCGCGCTCGCGGTCTACGACGCGCCGGGGGAGCCGCCCGAGGAGGCGCTGGCCGCCGGTATCGAGCGAGCCCGTGCCGCCGTCGACACCGGCGCCGCGCGGGCCACTCTGGAGCGCTGGGTGGCCGCCTCCGGTGCCTGACGGTCAGACCAGGGCGGCGAGCCCGCGCTTGACGAGCTGGTCGGCCACGATCACCCGCTGCAGCTCGCTGGCGCCCTCCCAGATCCGCTCGACCCGCAGCTCCCGGTAGAAGCGCTCGGCGACGTTCTCCCGCATGTAGCCGCGCCCGCCGAAGATCTGGACCGCGCGGTCGGCGACCCGACCGGCCATCTCGCTCGAGTAGAGCTTGATCATCGAGCAGCGCGCGTGCAGCACCGTGCGGTCGGCACCCTCGTCGATGCTGCGCGCCACGGCGTAGACCATCGCACGGGCCGCGAACAGCTCCGTCACGCTGTCGGCGAGCATCGCCTGCACCAGCTGCCGGCGGGCGAGCGGCTCGCCGCCGATCATCCGCTGGGCCGCGAACGCGGTGGTCTCCTCGATCAGCCGCTCGGCCGCGCCGAGACAGCGGGTCGCGACCATCAGCCGCTCGAACCGGAACCACTCGTGCGCGAACGTCATCCCCTGACCCTCCGCGCCGACCAGGTGCGACGCCGGGACCCGGACGTCGGTGAAGGACACGATCGGGTGGTGGTGGGAGAACGTGTGGGTGTACGCCGGGGTGCGGACGACCTCCATGCCCGGGGTGGGCCGGTCGACGACCAGCAGCACGTGCTCCCCGGCGTGCGGCCCCTCGCTCAGCACACCCTGCACGAAGACGTAGTCGGCCTCGTTGTACGACGTCACGTGCCACTTGGTGCCGTTGACGACGTAGTCGTCGCCGTCCCGCCGGACCGTCGTCGCGAGGTCGGAGACGTCGGAGCCGGCCAGCTCCTCGGTGATCGCGTAGCACTCGGCGAGCTCGCCCCGTGCCGCCGGCTCGAGCCAGCGCTCGCGCTGCATCGGCGTCGCCACGGACGGCCACCACCCCGGCGGGGTCGCGAGCACCCAGCCGAGGGCGTTGGTCACGCGTCCGCCCTGCTCCTGCACCAGCACCTGCTGCAGCGCGGTGCACCCCTGGCCGCCGAGGTCGCGCGGCAGGTTGGTGGCGTAGAGACCCAGCTCGATGGCGCGCTTGCGGTGCTCGTCGGCCACGCCCGGCGGGAGCTCGCCGTCGTGCTCCTCGGCGTACAGCTCGTGGGGGATGAGCTCGTCGGCGAACGAGCGGGCGCGGGCCTGCAGGTCCAGGTCGGCGGCGGACAAGCCGTACATCCGGGCTCCTCACGGGGGCTCGACGAGCGAGCGGACTTTATTGACTGACTGTTCAGTCTATGTCAGCGTCGGGGTCGTGAACAGCACGTCTAACGCCGGCCTCAACCAGGGTCTGCCCGAGCGCGCGGACGCGGTGGTCGTCGGGGGTGGCACCCTCGGCGGCTGGTGCGCCTGGATGTTGCGCGACGCCGGCCTGTCCGTGGTCCTCGTCGAGCGGGAGACCGTCGGCAAGGGCGCCAGCTCCCGCGCGGCCGGGATGGTGCGAGCCCAGGGCGGCACGCCACCGGCGGTGCATCTCGGGCTGTGGAGCGAGGAGTTCTACCGCAGCCAGCAGTCACGGTTGGGGATCGACTCCGGCTTCGTGGCGACCGGCTACTACATGCCCTGCTTCACCGAGGACGACGTCGCCGCCGCGCACGCGCGGATCGCGATGCAGCAGCGGGAGGGACTCGACGCCGAGTGGGTCGAGCCCGACGACGTCGACCGGCGCAACCCCGTGCTGGCACCGGGGAAGACGCTCGGTGCGTCGTACGCCGCCGGGGACGGCTGGATCGACCCACCACGGAACGTGCAGGCCTACCTGGCGGCCTGCGTCCGGTCGGGCGTCACCGTCTGCGAGCGGACCACCTTCACCGGGCTGATCGAGCACGACGGGGTGGTGGAGGGCGTCCAGACCGACCGCGGCGACGTCACCGCCCCCGCGGTGGTGCTGACCGGCGGTCCGAGCCTCGCAGCGGTCGGCGAGCTGGCCGGCGCCCGGATCTGGTCCGGCGGCGCCCGCCACCAGGTGGTCGTGACCGAGCCGCACCCCGACCTCGCCCCCGACCGCGTCCCGATGATGTTCGACGTCGGCTCGGGGATCTACTGGCGCACCGAGGAGGGCGGGCTGCTCTGGGGCATGTCCAACCCCGACGAGGCACCCGGCGAGGCCACCGAGTTCGACGACGGCTACTTCGCGCTGATGCGCGCCCGGATGGCCGACCTGGTGCCGGTCACCGGCGGGCTGGGCATCCGCAAGCGGTGGGCCGCCACCATCGACTACACGCCCGACCACCTGCCCATCATCGGGCCGCTGCTCCGTCCGGAGGGGCCGGTCCGCGGTGCCTTCGTCTCTGCCGCGGGCGGCCACGGGATGATGTGGGGACCGGGCGTCGCGCGGGCCACCGCCGACCTGGTGCTGCACGGCACGACCGAGGTGACCGACGTGACCGACCTCGGGATGGACCGGTTCGACGACACCGGCCGCAGCCGGCTCGCGGCCGACCCGATCGCGCTGCCGTTCCCGGAGCACGCTCGCTAGACCGCCGCCTGGCGTTGGACGAGGGCGTCGACCGCCACCGCGCCGTCGTCGGTCAGGACGAGCGGGTTGATGTCGAGGGCGGCCAGCCCGTCGCCGTACGCCGCCGCGAGCCGCGCCACGGCCACGACTGCGTCGATCAGGGGCACGACGTGCGGTGTGGCCAGCGGCCCGTGCGCCTCGGCGTAGCGGGCGACGAGCGCCTCGGCGGCACCGCGCGTCGTCGGAGGCAGCGCGACCACCCGCCGGCCGAGCTCCTCGATCCGGCTGCCGCCGGTGGCCAGCACGAGCAGCGGGCCGAGATGGGGGTCGCGCACCAGCCCGAGCGCGACCTCGCCGGTGCCCGCGACGAGCGGCTGCACGACCACCCGCGGGCCGAGCGCGGCCGCCACCTCGTCGTACGCGGCGGTGAGGGCCGCGGGGGAGGTGAGCCCCACCCGGACCCCGCCGACGCGGGCGCGGTGCTCCACGCCCGGCTCGTCGGTCTTCAGCACGACCGGCCAGCCGCAGGCCGCCGCGGCGTCGAGCGCCTCCGCCCCGCTCCCCGCCGGGTACGTCGCCACGGTGCTGATCCCGAACGAGGCGAGCAGCCGCAGCGAGTCGTCGGCGTCGAGCCACGCGTCGGGCAGGGTCGCGGGGGAGACGGGGTCGAGCGCCGCGCCCACGGGCGGCCGGAGCGCGTGGGCCCGCAGGTGCCCGAGGGCGCGCAGCCCGGACCGGGCGCCCTCCAGCACCGGGATGCCGAGGTCGCGCAACGGTCCCGCCTGTGCCTGGTCGACGGCCGCCGCCACGGAGGACAGCACGACGACCGGCTTGTCGGTGCCGGACCACGTGGACTCGACGGCCTGGGGGTACGAGATGTCTCCGTCGTACTCCTCGACCAGGTCGATCGCCAGCGCGACCGTGTCGACCGTGTCGTCGCGGGCCAGCGCGTCGAGGCAGCCGCGGAACAGCACCTCGGTGTCCGTGCCGCGCCCCCAGACGTCGAGCGGGTTGCCGACCACGAGCCCCTCGTCGAGCAGGCCGGTCAGGCTGGTGCGGGTCGCGTCGGTCAGGGGCGCGAACGGGACCCGCTCCTCGTCGGCCACGTCGGCCATCAGCACCCGCTCCGCGCCGGAGTCGTGCACCGTCGCGATCCCGCCCGCCGGCCGGACCCGGCGCCCGATCGCGAACAGCTCGAGGGTGTCGACGAGCTCCTCGACGTCGCGGGTCCGGTGCACGCCGTAGCTGGCGAAGAGCGCCTCCCAGGCCGCGTCGTCGCCGGCGACCGCACCCGAGTGGGCGGTGACGAGGGTGCGGCCGGTGGGGGACCCGCCGACGGTCAGGGCGACGACCGGCACGTCACGCTCGGCCGCCAGGGCGAGCCCGGCTCGCAGCGCGTCGGCGTCGCGGATCGTCTCGAGGAACAGGCCGATGACCCGGGTGCTCTCCTGGGCCAGGGCCCACTGGACGTAGTCGCCGGTCGTGGTGACGAGCTCCTGCCCCGACGACACGGCGAGCGTGTACTCCAGCCGCCGGTGGGTGCGCAGCAGCGCCGAGAACATCGACCCGGAGTGCGTGACCAGCGCGATCCCGCCGGGCGGCAGGTGGCTGCGTTCGAGGTAGCCGAGCGCGCGGACGCCACCGGTGACGTTGACGAAGCCCATGCACCCGGCTCCGACGAGGGGAAGGCCGTCCGCGGCGGCGCGCAGGTCGTCGGCGCGGCCGGCCGCGCTGCCGTAGATGACGGCACCGCCGGCGCCGAGCGAGCGTGCGCGGGCGAGGTGATCGGCCAGCTGGGAGTCGGGAACGCCGAGCAGGACGAGGTCGGCGGGCTCGTCGAGGTCGGCGAGCGACGGCACGCAACGGCGGCCCTGCACCGTGTCGTAGGCCGGGTTGACCAGGTGGACCCGGGAGACGCCCGGGCTGCGGAGCGCCTCCAGCGCCAGCCGCTCGCCGAACGAGCCGGGTCGGGCACTCGCGCCCACCACCGCGACCGAGCGGGGTGCGAGCAGGCGGTCGAGCGTCACCCGACGCGGCTCCGGAGCCGCGCCAGCGGGGACCGCCCGCCGCGACCGGTGTCCCGGATCGCGGCCCGCGACGCCTGCAGGCCGGGGATGCCGCAGACCCCGCCGCCGGCGTGGGTCGCGGACGACGCGTTGTAGTAGCCCTCGATCGGGGTCCGGTAGTCGGCGTAGCCGGGCGCGGGCCGCATGTGGAAGAGCTGCTCCACGCTGAGCTCACCGTGGAAGATGTTGCCGCCGACCAGGCCGTACTCCTGCTCCATCTCGTGCGGGCCGACGACGTCGCGCGCGATGACCGAGTCCTTGAGGCCGGGGGCGAGCTCGTCGTAGAGGTCGACCATCCGGTCGGCGTACGCCTCGAGCTCCTCGAGGTGCGGCTCCTCCGACCACGTGTGCGGGACCCACTGCGTGAACATCGAGAACACGTGGGTGCCGTCGGGGTTGAGCGTCTTGTCGAGCGTGGTCGGGATGACGCCGTCGCTGAACGGCGCCAGTGCGGGCCGGCCCTCGCGGGCGTCGAGGAACGCCTTCTCGATGAAGTCCATGGTCGGGGCCATCTCGACGGAGCCGGTGAGGTGCTCGGGCACGTCGCCGACGTTCGGGGTCGCGGTGAAGCTCGGGAGCCGGTCGAGCGCGAGGTTGATCTTGACGACGCCCGAGCGGGTCTTCCAGCGCTCGATGTCGGTGACGAACTCGTCGGGCAGCTGCTTCTCCCCGACGTGGTCGAGGAACGCGGTCCGCGGGTGCAGCGTCGTCACGACGACCGGCGCGCTGATCTCCTCGCCCGAGGCGAGCACGACGCCGGTGACCCGGCCGCCGTTGGTCGTGACCTGCTGGACCCGTGTCGACGTCCGGATCTCGGCCCCGAACGACTCGGCGGCTCGACGGATCGCGGCCGAGACCTCGCCCATGCCGCCCTCGGGGAAGCCCCAGGAGCCGAGCTGGCCGTCGCCGACGTCGCCGATGGAGTGGTGCGCCATGACGTACGCCGTGCCGGGCTCGTACGGCCCGGCCCAGGTCCCGATGACGCCGTTGACCGCCAGCGCGCCCTTGATCTGCGGCGACTCGAACCAGTCGTCGAGCAGGTCGGCGATGCTCATCGTCATCAGCCGGGTCAGGTCGGCGATGGTGCGCCGGTCGACGCCACGGTTGGTCCACGCGAGCCGGGCGAGGTCGGCGAGGTCGCCGGGGGAGTGGGAGCCGATGTCGGGTGGCACCCGCATCAGCAGCGGCGCCATGACGTCGGCCAGGCCGGCCAGCCAGGCCTGCCACCGCTCGTAGGCGCGCGCGTCCTTGAGCGAGAACCGCGCGATCTCCTCGCGGCTGCGGACCGGGTCGTCCTCGTGCAGCGTGAGCGCGCCGCCCTCGGGGAACGCCTGGTAGTAGGGACCCATCGGGTGCACCTTGTAGCCGTGCCGCTCGAGCGAGAGGTCGCGCAGGATCGTCGGTGGCATCAGGCTCATGACGTAGGAGAGCCGGGTGACCCGCAGGTGGGGGTGCTCGGGCCAGGGGGCTTCGGTCGTGGCCGCACCACCGGTCGTGGCCCGTGACTCGAGGATCAGGGTGCGGGCGCCGGCCCGGGCCAGGTAGGCGCCGGCGACGAGGCCGTTGTGCCCTCCGCCGACGATCACCGCGTCGTACTGCTGTGCCACGAGCCCTCCTGCGGGGAGTTCCTGACTGACTGTTCAGTCGAGTACGCTGGTACGGTACCGCGAAACCGACCCCGGCAGAACCCAGGAGCTGGAGAGCCGTGACCACGTCTTCCCCCGAAGGACGTCAGCAGTCCGACGTACGACGCGACCAGATGCTGGTGGCGGCCGCGGAGCTGATCGCGGAGCGAGGCTTCGAGCGCACCCGGATCGCCGACGTCGCCAAGCGGATCAACACCAGCCCCGCGCTGGTCATGTACTACTTCGCGACCAAGGACGACCTGCTCACCGCCGCGCTGCGCCACTCCGAGGCGGCCTTCTACCGCTCGGCCGAGGAGCTCCTCGAGCAGCCCGGCTCGATCGGCGACCGGCTCGCGCAGCTGGTCGACATGACCTTCGACGCCAAGACCAAGGAGGAGTTCGCCGGCGCGTGGGGGCTCTGGTTCGAGCTCTGGTGCCAGGCGTTCAAGCACCCGCAGGTCGCCGCCGACCGCCGCGAGCTCGACCAGCAGTGGCGCGACCTCATCACGCGGGTCGTGCAGTCGGGGATCGACGAGGGTGAGCTCGGTGACCTCGACGTCGAGCAGTTCGCCGTCGAGTGGGCCGCCCTGCTCGACGGACTGTCCGTCCAGGTCGCCCTCGACGACCCCCGGGTCGACGTCGCCCGCGCCAAGCGGATCGCCATGGACTTCGCCCGCCGCGCCCTCGCCATCACCTGACCTTTGCCGCCGGCGGGCTGTCGGTTTCCCCGCTTCAGCGGGGAAACTGGCACCTAGCGGGGGAAACTTCCCACGCTAGGCGCGAGACTCGCCCAGGAGGTTCCCGGGGCGGGCGTCGTCGTACTGCTTGACCAGTCCACGCAGGGACAGGCCGCCGCCCGTCAGGCGGCGCGTACCGCTCGGGCGAGCCGGTCGACATTGGTCACGAAGCGCTCCACGTCATCGTCGGTGTGCTGCACGGAGATCAACCACTGCTCGATCTTGCCCCACGGCGGCAGGAACACGCCGCCGTTGTGCTGCACGAGCCAGTGCGCGTTGCCGAGCCGGTCGTCGACGTCCAGGAAGTCGCGGAAGTTGTGGATCGCCTCGCTGCGGAACGCGATGCAGCCCTTCGCGCCGGCCGTCACGACGTGCCAGGGCAGGTCGTACCGTGCGATGACCTCCTCGATGCCCGCCCGCATCGCCGCCTCGAGCCGGCGGAGGTGGTCGTACGCCGCGTCGGTCATCACCTCGGTCAGCATCGCCCGGGTGGCGGCCATGGCCATCGGGTTGCCGTTGAACGTGCCGACCTGCTCGTAGGTGCCGTCGGCGATCAGGCCCATCAGCTCCTCGGTGCCGCCGATCGCGGCGGACGGGATGCCGCCGCCGATCGCCTTGGCGACGCAGACGAGGTCGGGGGTGACGCCCTGCATCCGGGTGACGCCGCCGGGGCCGACCGTGAGCCCGGTCTTGACCTCGTCGAACGTCAGCAGCGCGTCGTGGGCGTGGAGCAGCTCCTTGAGGCCGGCCAGGTAGCCCGGCTGAGGATGGATGACGCCGGCGTTCATCATCAGCGGCTCGAGGATCATCCCGGCCACCTCGCCGCGGTGCGCCTCGAGGGCCCGCTCGACGGCGGCCAGGTCGTTGAACGGTACGACGGTGACGAGGTCGACCATCGCCTGCGGCACTCCGGCGCCGGCCGGGGCCGAACGCGGCGCGTCGGCCGGCCCCATCTCGTCCTCCTCGGGCATGACGGAGACCTGCACCGAGTCGTGGTGGCCGTGGTAGCAGCCCTCGACCTTGATCAGGCGGTCGCGGCCGGTGGCCACGCGCATCAGGTGGATCGCGTCCATCGTCGACTCGGTGCCGGAGTTGCCGAACCGCCACTGGGGGAGGCCCCAGCGCCGCGACAGCTCCTCGGCGACCACGATCGAGTCCTCGGTGGGTTGCGCGAAGTGCGTGCCGCGGCCGACCCGCTCGGTCACCGCGCGGACGATCGCCGGGTGGCCGTGGCCGGCCAGCGAGACGCCGTACCCGCCGTGGAAGTCGGAGTACTCCGTGCCGTCGACGTCGAAGATCCGCGACCCCGCGCCGTGGCTCATCCACACGGCCTGCGGGTCGGCGATCTGCCAGTTGGACGTCGCGCCGCCGGCGAGGTGCCGGCGGGAGCGCTCGATCAGCCGGCCGCTCTCGGGCTGGCGGGCGAGGAACCGCTCGGACTCCTCGCGGATCAGCCGGTCGATCGAGTCCTCGACCCCGATCCGGCCACCGTCCTGGCCTGCCGGTGTCGAGGGTTCGGAGGTGGAGGTGGACGTGGGCTGGGTGGCCGTCATGCGGCACTCCTTCGTCATTGACTGACTGTTCAGTCTATGTCAGCCGGAGAGGGTCGGCAATGATGTGACCCTCGACCGGGGCGGCCGTCCCACGGTACTGTTTGAACAGTCATTCAGGAAGGATGTCGAACCATGGCTCTGCCCACTGCGTCCCTGCTCGCGCCCGGTCGGGTCGTTCCGCCCGCGCCGCTCCCCGCTCACGAGGTCGCGCGCGCCGCGGCGCCGTTCGGTGAGAGCACCATGCTGCCCCGGGACGCCTATCTCACGCCGGAGGTCCTCGCCTGGGAGAAGGCGAACCTGCTGAGCGGGTGGGTGTGCGTCGGCCGCTCGACCGAGATCCCGGCCACGGGCATGCGGGCGGAGTCGATCGGGGCGTCCGGCGTGCTGCTCGTCCGCGACGGCGAGGGCACGCTGCGTGCGTTCGAGAACGCCTGCCGGCACCGCGGCCACGAGCTGCTGCCGTGCGGCGGCGCCGGGCAGGCCCGCGCGATCGTCTGCCCCTACCACGCCTGGTCGTACCGGCACGACGGCTCGATGCTGGGTGCGCCCGGCTTCCGCGACGCCCCCGGGTTCGACCCCGCGAACTACTCCCTGAAGCCGGTGCGGGTCCAGGAGTGGCACGGCTGGGTCTTCGTCGACAGCTCCGGGGCAGCCCCCGACTTCGACTCGCACGTCGGGGCGCTCGAGTCGGTCGTCGAGCGCTACGACGCCGAGAACCTCGTGACGCCGGTCGTGCACGAGTACGACGTGGAGGCCAACTGGAAGGTCGTCATCGAGAACTACCAGGAGTGCTACCACTGCCCGAACATCCACCCCGAGCTCTGCAAGGTGTCGCCGCCCAGCAGTGGTGACAACATCGAGCTGGAGGGCAACTGGATCGGCGGCTCGATGGACCTCCGCTCGCACGCCGCCACCATGTCCCTCGACGGCCACAGCGAGGGCTCGGTGATGGCGCGCCTCGACGAGGTGGAGAGCCGCACGGTCATGTACATCGCGGTGATGCCGAACCTGCTGATCTCGCTGCACCCCGACTACATCATGAGCCACCTGCTCACGCCGGTGACCCCGGAGCGCACCCGGATCCGCTGCTCCTGGGCCTTCCCGGCGGACGTCGCGGGCCGCGAGGGCTTCGACCCGTCGTACGCCGTCGACTTCTGGGACATCACCAACCGCCAGGACTGGGCGGCCTGCGAGGCGGTGCAGCGGGGCATGAACACCCCGAGCTACGAGCCCGGCCCGCTCGCCCCCGACGAGGACGGCGTCTACCACTTCACGCAGCTGATGGCGCGGGCCTACCAGGGCCAGGGCTGACACCGTCGTCAGCCCTGGCCGCCGGCGCTACTTGACGGTGACCGACCAGGAGTAGGCGATCAGGCGGTTGCCCGCGTCGTCCTTGATCTTCGGCAGCACCCTGAGCACGTAGGTCTTCCCGCGCTTGAGGTTGACCGCCGGGTTCAGCGTCGCCTTGCGGCGATCGGCCGAGGGCTTCACGGTCGCGGTCAGCGCCCGCTTCGAGCCGGACGGGAAGATCTTGTACGTCAGCCTCGACACGTTCCTGACCGGCTCGCTGAACGTGACCTGGAAGTTGGCGTCGCGACGCACGCTGCCCGTCGGCTTGACCGAGGCCACCACCGGCTGCACCGCGTCGACCCGGAACTGCCACCACGGCGACGCCCCGATCTCGACACCAGCGCTGTTGAGGCTGACGACCCGCCACTCCCAGCTGCCGTTGCCGACCGTCGACGGGGCCCAGGCCAGACCGGGGGTCCGGACGCTGGTCGCGCCCCCACCCGACTGGAGCCGGAGCTCCCACCGGTAGTCGGCGGCGCCGTTCACCCCGGTCCACGTGAACAGGGAGTCGTTGCCGACGACCAGCACCTCGTCCAGCGGGGCTGTCAGGGCCGGCGCCGATCCCGTCACGCGGAAGCGGGCCGAGGCGTCGTCGAGCTGGGTCCACTGACCCGGACGGTTGGCCGCGTCACGAGGGCGAACCCGCCAGGTGTAGGACTGGCCGGAGACGGGTAGCGGGATCGTCGGCGTGAGGGCTACCTGCTTGCTGTTCCCAGAGAACGCCAGGTTCCCCACCTGCCCGATCGTGTCGGCGTTCTTGTACACCTCGACGTCGTAGCTGGCGGCGTACGCCAGGGGCTGCCAACGAAGCGCCGAGGTGCCGGCCGTCTGCGCATTGTTGATCGGAGCCGTCAGGGTGACCTGCGGTGACCGCTTGACGAAGGAGCGCGGACTGCTCCACGTCAGTGAGTTGATCGAACCGTCCATCGCCTGCACCCGCCAGTAGAGCGGGCCCTCGGGATAGGTGGACGCGTATGCCGTGTAGGTCGTCTGGTCGACCACAGCGGTGTCCAGCGGCGACTGGAAGTTCGGCTCCGTGTCGACCTGGATCCGGTAGGTCCTCGCCTCCACGTCAGGTTCCACCGAGTAGACACCCGTGTGGCTCCCCGCCGTGGTCGCGTCCTGGTTGGTCTGGAGGTAGTCCCGCCAGGAGAACGTGATCGCGTTCGACACCGTGGCGCCCTCGGCCGGCGACTGAAGCTCGACCGGCTTCGAGAGCTTGTTGAAGGCGTGCTGGGCGTGCTGCTGCGGCTTGCAGGAGCCCGGCGCCTTGCACGGCTGGACGTGCCAGTAGAACGCGGACCCCGCCTGGCTGTCGATCAGCGCCGTCGTCGGGATGAACATCGACTGCTCGGTCTCATAGCTTTCCAGCACGTTCGTCAGCTGCTGGTCGCGCGAGATGTACACGACGTACCGCCCCGCGTTCGCCTCGGGCTCCCAGGTCAGGACCGGGGTCGCACGGAGGTTCATGCACTGCTGGCTCGCCAGGGGAAGGGACGGGTCGAGGGCGTTCTCGCACGAGGTGCCCGCCGAGGCCGCCGCCGTCCCGCTCATGGCCACGCGATGACCGTCCACGGTGGCGAGCTGACTGACGACGAACGTCGGCTTGACCGTCGACTCGCTGAGGTAGGTGTTGCCGTTGTAGGCCTCCACCATCCACTGGTAGGTGTCGGGCGCCAGCCACGCGGTCGTGCGGTCCTGACCGGCCGGGTAGGCGAAGTAGTCGTTGAGCGGCGTCCACAGGATCGTGCCGGCACGTCGCACCAGGATCCGGTACCGAGTCGCGTTGGTGACGGGCTGCCACTCGAGCGTCGGGAACCGCAGCGAGGTGACGCCGTCAGCGGTGACGGGCTCCGGAGTCGCGCCGGGGACGGCGGTGGAGGCGACGACCGTGAACGTGGGCTGGCTGCCCGGGAGCAGCCCCGGTCCGAGCCGCCCGGTGGGGGAGATCGACTGCACCTGCCAGCGGTAGGTCTTGCCCACGGTCAGCAGCGACCGGGACGTCCACGAGGTCGCAGTGGTCTCCGCGTTGGCCACGACCGATCCGGTGTCGACCTGGGTGACGGTGACCTTGTACTCCGACGGCGCTGGGCATGGGCTGCCAGTGCAGGGTGGGGACCTCCACCGAGGCGCCGTTCGCAGGAGCGGTCAGCTCGACGACGCCGGGGCTGTAGGTGAACCGGCGGACCTCCGCGGAGATCGCGTCCGAGACGACGGCCGGACTGTGCGGGCTGTCGAGGGCGATGACGCGCCAGTAGTACGTGCCGAGGGCCTGGGGGAAGCAGTCGGTGCCGATCCGGGGCGTGTAGGCGGTGTTGACCGTCGTGCACGTGTCGTACATGGAGTTGTCGCTGAAGTCCGCGGCGGTGCTCACCTCGAGGCGGTACGAGCTGGCATTGCGGACGGGGGTCCACTGGTAGAAGAACGGGTCGCCGACGGTGGCGTTGTGCTGCGGCCACTCCAGGGCCGGCTGGCTCGGCCAGTGCCGACGGAACTGCCAGACGTCGACGTCCTGCCAGTCGAGGGTGTTGCCCGCGCTGTCGACGGGGGACACCCGCCAGTAGTACTGGTCGTTGTTGAGGGTGGTCGGCGGCGAGTAGCGCGTTCCCATGACGCCGACACGAGTGTGGTCGACGGTGTTGAAGTTCTGGTCGGTGCTGATCTGCAGGTTGTAGGTCTTGGCGCCCATCACGGGCTCCCAGTCGAGCACGACGTCCACGATGTTCGTCGCGGAGCTGTCGGCGGGGGACTCGAGGACCGGCTTCTCCAGACCGCCGACGGTGTAGCCGCGGACCGTCGACCAGTTGGTCACGACGCCGGTGCCGAGGCTCGCCCGGACACGCCAGTAGTACTCGGTCGCGACGACGGGGTCAGGGACGACGTACGACGACGCCTGGGTCGTGTACGACTTCGCGAGGGAGCTGTCGACGAACTGGGGGTCCGTGCTCACCTCGAGGGTGTACGACGTCGGCGCCGTTGATCGGCTGCCACGAGATCAGGGCCGGCTCCTCCGGGGGGTCGAGCACGGCTCCGTCCGACGGCCCGAGGGGTGCCGGGCCGGCGAGTGCCTGCCGCGTGAAGCTCACCTCGGCCCAGGGACTCGTTCCCGAGTCCCCCTTGGCGCGGACGCGCCAGTGGATCGTGCCGCCGGGGAGCTGGCGGTTCGGCGTCGCGCGCCGGTTGGCCGTCGTGGTCGACCACAGCAACGGGCTGTACGAGTCCGAGCTCGAGACCTGGACCTCGTAGGAGGTCGCCCCCGACACCCGGTTCCACTGGAGGATCGGGATGCCGGTGACGGACGTGCCGCTCGGCGTCAGACCGCTTGGAGCTGCCGGTGCCGCGGAGGCCGACGGGACGGTGGTGAGCATCGCAGCGAGGACCGCCGTCACGAGGACGGCGACCGTGGCGAGCGAACGGGAACGGCTGGTGGAACTGGACACGGTGTCTCCCCCGGGATCGGCAAATCAGAGGCACCGTACGTCGCGGACTAGCCCTGTCGCCGGAGAATCGGGAAAGTTGGTCTAGACGGGCTACAGGTCGAGCACGAACGACCGGTCCTCGCGGCGGAAACCGAGGCCGAGCCGGTCGTAGTAGGCGCCCGACCATGTCCGGTGGCGTGACGACCTTGCGGAAGCCGCGCTCGTGCAGCCTGGTCGCCCGCCAGACGAACTCACCCGGGCGCGAAGTCGCGGAACCGCGGGGTGACGTAGTCGATGACGACCCGCGCCACGTCGCCGTCGCGCCGGACCACGACGACGCCGACCGTCTCGTCGCCCGTGAGGACCTGGAAGGCGAGGTCACCCTCCTGCACCACCGGGTGGGCCGGGTGGAACTTCGCGATGTCGCTCGCGTGGACTCGCAGGAAGTGCCCGAGGTAGGCGTCGGTGGCCGGCACCTCGAGGACCGCGTAGGTCGCCTCGTCGTGGCGGGTGCGGACCAGCTTCACGATGAACCAGAGGTTGATCAGGCAGAGCACGACGTTCATCGCGAACATCGGCCACACGCCCACCAGGCCGTTGTAGGCCGACCAGGACCAGGCAGGCCGCGAGGTTGAGCACCCGGAAGCGCAGCACCCGCGCCTGGAGCAGGGAGATGATGAGCAGGGCGCTCCCGGCCCATCCGACGAGCTCGAGCACGATGCCGTCCATCCACTCCACGGACAGCACAGTATCCGGCGATTCGTCTGCACGAACGCCCGGCGGCAGCCCAGAATGGGCGGCGTTCCCGGACGCAGGAGGATGCATGAGCGGCGCCCACGAGCCGTACGTCCATGCCTCGGCACTGGTCGAACCCGACGCCGAGCTCGGCGCCGGAACCAAGGTCTGGTCGCAGGGCCAGGTGCGGGCGGGAGCGCGCGTCGGCCGCGACTGCGTGATCGGCAGTGGCGCCTTCATCGACGCCGGCGTCCGGATCGGCGACAACTGCAAGGTGCAGAACCGTGCCCTGGTCTACGCGCCGGCCCAGCTGGCGGACGGTGTCTTCGTCGGGCCGGCCGCCGTGCTGACCAACGATGTCTACCCACGTGCGATCAACCCCGACGGGGCGGTCAAGAGTGCCGACGACTGGGCGCCGGTCGGTGTCACGGTGCACGCCGGGGCGTCGATCGGAGCCGGTGCCGTGGTCGTCGCTCCCGTCGTCGTGGGGGAGTGGGCGACGGTGGCGGCGGGGGCCGTCGTCGTGGCCGACGTCCCTGGCTTCGCTCTCGTGGCCGGAGTCCCCGCCCGGCAGATCGGGTGGGTGGGTCGCGCGGGCCGCAGCCTTCGCGCCGAAGGGCCGGGCCGGTTCCGGTGCCCCGCCACCGGGGAGACCTACCGGGAGACCGACGGTGTGCTGACGCTTGAGGTGACCGACTGATGTACCGCGACCTGACCGTGGCCGTGGTGGTGCCGGCCCACAACGAGAGCAAGCTCATCGGCCGCGTCATCCAGACCTGCCCGGAGCTGGTCGACCACATCGTCGTCGTCGACGACTGCAGCCCCGATGACACGTCCGACGCTGCGCGCGCCGTGGGTGACCCGCGGCTCGACCTGATCCGGCACGAGGTGAACCAGGGAGTCGGCGGCTCGATCCTCACCGGGCACCAGCGAGCGCTCGAGCTCGGGGCCGACGTGATGGTCGTGATGGCCGGCGACGCCCAGATGGACCCGGAGTTCCTGCCCGCGTTGATCGACCCGATCGCCGACGGGGAAGCGCAGTTCACGAAGGCGAACCGCTTCTACGCCTACGGCTCGTTCACCGGCATGCCGAAGCACCGCATCTTCGGCAACATCCTGATGTCGTTCATGACCAAGGCCGCCTCGGGCTACTGGGGGCTCTTCGATCCGCTCAACGGCTATACCGCGGTGCACCGGGCGGCGCTCGAGCGGCTTTCCTTCGACCGGATCGCGAAGCGCTACGACTTCGAGAACGACCTGCTGATCCACCTCAACATCCTCCGCGTCCCCGCTCGCGACGTCCCGATCCCCGCCGTCTACGGCGACGAGGTGTCCGGGATCCGGATCGGCCGGGTCGGCTTCTCGATGATGCGGCGGCTGTGGCGGGGCTTCTGGCACCGGATCTGGCG
Source organism: uncultured Actinomycetota bacterium (assembly GCA_963829855.1). Classification (GTDB taxonomy): domain Bacteria; phylum Actinomycetota; class Actinomycetes; order Propionibacteriales; family Nocardioidaceae; genus Nocardioides. Next base: position 49,019 of record CAWHKE010000001.1, read on the forward strand.
CAAGTACGTCGTGCAGTCGTTCTCGCCCGTGGCGCTGATGCTGTTCTCGGGCCTGGCGTTCGTTGGCCTCGGGCTGGCCGTCGGGGTCTTCATCATCGCCAACACGCTCGGCCCGCCGGTGGCCAGCGCCGGCACCGTCGTCCTGTGCGTCGGGCCGCTGTTGAGCGGGCTGCACCTGCTGATCTTCGCGATGTTCCTAGACATCCAGGAAGGCACCCGGTGACACAGTCTGACCGTACGCTCTCCGACCCGACTGCAAGGGATCACGAAGTGAACTCGCAGAGGCCGCGAGTGCGCCTCGGGTTGGTGGGGCTCGGATTGTTGCTGTTGCAGCTTGGGTGGGTATTGGCCCTACCCCCGTTCGCTGGCATAGACGAGTGGGATCACGTCTATCGAGCGTCTGCGGTGGCGCACGGCCAGTTGATGGCCCCGACCGAGCGATGCGACACGCGGCACCGGTGCCTTCGTGCGGGTGCCCACGGACATCGTTAGGGCCGCTAAGGGCGAGTGTGAACGGTTGGACTACGCAGGTGCAGACGAATGTGTCGGGACGGTGGACGGTTCCTATACGCAGGTTGCGTCGGGAGCCGGTCGATATCCACCGCTGTACTACGCCCTCGTTGGCTGGCCGTCGCGGTTCCTCGACGGGACTGCCGCTCTCTATGGAATGCGCCTCGCGGGTCTGACCTTGTGCTGGGGACTTCTGATTGCGTCCTTCGCCTCTCTAAGGCGTTGGGCTCATCCGCTCGCCGGGTATGTCGTGGCGTTGGGACTGACACCGACTGTGTTCTACGCGACCATCGTGGTCGCCCCCAATGGCCTCGAAATGGTCAGCGGGCTGGCGCTTTGGACGGCTTTGGGTGCCATCGCGCACGACGACCGGAGCCTCAAGAGTGACCGCTGGGCTGTAGGTCTAGTTGTGGTTTCGGGCAGTCTGCTGCTCTCGCTGCGATCACTTGGCCCGCTGTGGGCGGCGCTCATCTTAGGCCTGGCACTCCTGACCTGGCCAGTGCTCTGGAGGAGAATCATAGAGCTGGCGCGGGGACGGCTCGGCTTGGGGCGCTGTTGTGGCTGGTCGCTGTGGGTGCCACCGCGACCGGGTGGATCCTGAGCCAGGGCTCGCTCGGAGGTCGGGCCATGCTGCGGCTCGACCCTATGCCCCTGACAGAAAGGCTCGAGTTCTCCCTGAAGGGGACGCTGCGTCTGGACGTTCCAATTCATGGGTGCATTCCCGTACCGCAACCAGCCGGCCCACCCATTGGTGTACGCGTGCCTAATTCCTGTCATCGCCACCATTCTGGTGGTGGCTATCCGACAGGCCGCTCGTCGCGAGGGGTGGTCCTTGGTGCTGACCGTGGGTATCTCATATGTATTGCCTCTTGCGATCACTGTCGCGACCATCCAGCGCTACGGCACGGCGTGGCAGGGTCGATACGCATTGCCGTTGCTACTTGGCACGCTGTAATAGGCGGGCTCATATGGGCCGAGAAGTCGCGACGGTCACACCTTCGTGGGTGCCTGGTGCGCGGCCTGCTCGGTCGCGATCTCACACACAGTCTGCGGCGACTGGCGTGCTTCTAATCGGAGCAAAAGGCTTACCGTGCAACATCTACGCCGCCGTGGACGCTCGACATTCACCCAGCGGTATTGGTGGTCGTGGCGCTGGCCGTGGGTCAGCGGCTGATCGACCGCTCCTTTCGTCAAGGTCGCTTCTCGGGGTCGTCAATGAATCGCCTCTACGGTGCCTGCGACCGTCGTGTCGTTCGGCGCTGCCGAGCGCGAGGCGGTGATGCGGGTGCTGGAGTCGGTCGGGTCGTCCAGGGTGCCGAGGTCGCGGCGTTCGAGGCCGAGTTCGCGGAGCTCGTCGGCGGCCGCGACTGCATCGCGGTGAACTCCGGGACGAGCGCGCTGCACCTCGGGCTGCTCGGCGCCGGCATCGGCGCCGGGCGACGAGGTCATCGTGCCGTCGTTCTCCTTCGCCGCGACCGCCAACGCCGTGGTGATGGCCGGGGCGACCCCGGTCTTCGCCGACATCGACCGGGCCACCTTCTGCCTCGACCCCGACTCCGTGGCGGCGCGGTCACGCGACCGCACCGCGGCGATCATGCCGGTCCACCTCTACGGCCACCGGCCGACATGGCTGCAGCTGCGTGAGATCGCCGACCGGCCGGGGTGCTGCTGGTCGAGGACGCCGCGCAGGCGCACGGCGCGCGCCTCGACGGCGACCCGCCGGTGCCTGGGGCGACCTGGCGGCGTTCAGCTTCTACGCGACCAAGAACATGACGACCGGCGAGGGCGGCATGGTCGTCAGTGCCGACCCGACGGTGACCCGCCGGATCCGGCTGCTGCGCAACCAGGGGATGGAGCGCCAGTACGAGAACGAGATCGCGGGCCTCAACAACCGGATGACGGACCTCGCCGCCGCGATCGGGCGGGTGCAGCTGCGGCGGCTCGCGGCTGGAACCGAGCGGCGGCCGGGTCGCCGGGCGCTACCGGTGCCGAGATGGTGGGCGTCGAGGGGCCGCTGGTCGTGCGCCGGAGCCCGGCACGTCTTCCACCAGTACACCGTGCGCGCGGCGACCGGGACCGGGTGCTCGCGGCGCTCATGGGCGAGGCGTCGAGGCGCGGGTGTTCTACCCGATCCCGATCCACCGGCTCCCGGCGTACGCCGCGTCGGAGGACGACCTCCCGGAGACCGAGCGGCGGCGGCCGCGGTGCTCTCGCTGCCGATGCGCCCGACCTGACCGACGAGGAGATCGACCACGTGATCGGTGCCGTCGGCGCCGCGGCGGCCGGAGAGGTGCTGTCATGAGCGAGCTGCGGGCGGCCTCATCGGGTACGGGCAGATGGGCCGACACCACGCCCGCGTGCTGTCCGACCTCGAGGGTGTCGAGCTGGTCGGCGTGGTCGAGCCGGCCCCGCCCGAGCGGGCTCCGGTGACGCTTCGTCGCCGGGCTCGACGAGCTGCTGCGCGAGGGGATCGACCTGGCGGTGGTCGCGGTGCCGACCGCCCTGCACGAGGTGGTCGCCCTGCGGCTCGCGGACGCCGGGGTGCACGCGCTGGTCGAGAAGCCGGTCGCCGCCGACGTAGCGGCGAGCGAGCGGATGGCAGACGCTTTCGAGTCGCGGGCCTGGTGGGCTGCGTCGGCCACATCGAGCGCTACAACCCGGCGGTGCGGGAGCTCGCCGCCGGCTCGGCCGGCGAGCTCGGCGAGGTCTACCAGATCTCGACGCGCCGGCAGGGCCCGTTCCCCGAGCGGATCCAGGACGTCGGCGTCATCCTCGATCTCGCCACCCACGACATCGATCTCACGTCCTTGGTCAGTCGCTCTCCGTACGCCGACATCTCGGTGCGCACGGCCGCAGCGATCGGGCCGGGAGCGGGAGGACCTGGTGGCTGCCGTGGGAAGGCTCGAGGACGGAACCGTGGTCGCCACCTCGTCAACTGGCTGTCGCCGTTCAAGGAGCGGGTCACGGTGGTGTCGGGCGAGCGGGGCTGCTTCGTGGCCGACACGCTGACGGCGGACCTGACGTTCCACGCCAACGGGATCGCACCCGTCGTCTGGGAGACATGGCGTCGTTCCGCGGGGTGGTCGTCGGCGACGTGACGCGGTTCGCGATCGCGAAGGAGGAGCCGCTGCTATCGAGCTGAGCGCCTTCCGGGACGCTGTCCGAGGCGAGGGCGACGACGTGGTCGGGATCCGCGACGCCGCCCGCACCGTCGCGGTCGCGGAGGCGATGATCCGTGGAGCCGACTCGTCGGCGACGGAGAACCCCGCCTGACGACCTGGGTCAGTCCAGGCCGACGGAGAACGCCGACTCGAGGTCGTGCCGCGAGTAGGTGCGGAACGCGATGTGGGTCTCGGTGGCGCTGACGCCCGGCACCTTGTTGAGGCGGTCGGCCACGACCGAGGCGACGTCGTCGTGGTCGCGGACCCGGACGAGCGCGATCAGGTCGATCTGCCCGGTGACGGAGTAGACCTCGCTGACGCCGTCGAGAGCCGCGATCTGCTCGGCCACCTCCGGGATGCGCGCCACGTCGGCCTTCACGAACACGATGGCGGTGATCATGGGGTCACAGTACTGATCTGGGGCCTGCGAGGTTTCGTGGCTCGCTGCGCTCGCACCTCAACCTCCGGAGGGCCGAGCCACCGTCGGCAGGTCGCGGCGGTCGTCGAACGGCACCAGGCTGACCCGGGAGCCGTCGGCCGCGTCGTGGAGCGCCAGGTGGCGGCCGGCGCCCGTGACGGGGCAGCTCCACTCGCCCTCGACCCCGATCAGCCGGACACCGGGTGACTCCAGCCACCGCAGGATCCGCTCGGACTCCTCGGCCGTCGCTGTCGGCACCGGGCCGGGCGCCGGGCGCACCGTCTCGGCCTCCTGGCGCAGCAGCTCGACGAACGCGTGGGCGTCGCCGCCGCGAGGGATCACCCCGGCCGCGGCAAGCCGGCCGAACCGGACCACGTGCACGCCCCAGCGGTGGTCGCCCTCGCGGCGGGCGGCCACGATCTCGGGGCACCGGCTCAGCGAGCCGAGCCGCTGGGTGCGCGCGGTCGCGCGGACGAAGGCGGCCAGCCGGTCGCGGTGGACCCGCGCCTCCTCGAACCGCTCGGCCTCGGCGAGACCCGACATCCGGCGGTTGATCGCGGCGACCACGTCGTCGGGCCGCCGCATCAGGCTGTCGCGGAGCTGCCGCACCACCGCGGCGTACGTCGAGAGGTCGGCGGTGCCGTCGCAGGGCGACAGGCACTTGCCCATCTCGGCCAGCACGCACGGCGCCCGGCTGCTGCGCGCGCCGAGGCGGTCGGTGCACTGGCGGACGGGAAAGGTGTCGTGGAGCGCCGCCAGGCAGCGCTCGGCCGTGGACTTCGACGAGAACGGGCCGACGTAGTCGGCATCGTCGTCGCGCACCTGGCGGACCAGGGACAACCGCGGCCACGCCTCGCGGGTGAGCTTGAGGAAGTGCATCTTCTCCGGAAACCGCGACCGGCGGTTGTAGCGAGGCTTGTGCTCGGCGATCAACCGCAGCTCGCGCACCTCCGCCTCGAGCGGGGTGGCGCACTCGATCGCCGTGACCTCGGCGGCGAGGTTGACCATCTCGCCCATGCGTGAGCGGGTCTCGGAGGCCGTGAAGTAGGACCGGACGCGGGTGCGCACGTCGCGGGACGTGCCGACGTAGAGGACCCGCTGCTGGTCGTCCTTGAAGAGGTAGACCCCCGGCGCGTGGGGGAGCCCCTCCGCGAGGTGTCGCTTGCGGCGCTGAGCGGTCGACACCCGGGCGGTGAACGTCTGGAGCTCCTCCAGCGTGTGGACGCCCAGCCCGCCGAGCCGCTCCATCAGGCCGTGGAGCACGTCGACGGTGGCGCGGGCGTCGGCCAGGGCCCGGTGGTTGGGCGTGGTGCCGGAGTTGAAGACCCGGGCCAGGGACGAGAGCTTGCAGTTGGGCGCGTCGTCGCGGGTGATGACCCGGCGCGCCAGGCGGGCGGTGTCGACCACCTCGAACGTCGGCCAGGGGCGGCCCTGCTGCTCGGCGAAGTGGCGAAGGAAGCCGACGTCGAACGGCGCGTTGTGGGCGACCAGGACGGTGCCCTGGGCGAACTCCAGGAACGCCGGCAGCGCCGAGTCGATCCGCGGGGCGTCGACGACCATCGAGTTGGTGATGCCGGTCAGGACCGCGATGAACGCCGGGATGTCGGTCTGCGGGTCGACCAGGGTCTGGAACTCGCCGAGCACCTCGCCGCCACGCACCTTGACCGCCCCGATCTCGGTGATCATGCAGCCCGCGGTGGGAGACCCGCCGGTCGTCTCGAGGTCGACCACGCAGAACGTCACCTCGCGCAGCGGGCGGCCCAGCTCGTCGAAGCTGCGCTGGGTCTCCCACCGGGACGGCAGCGGCGTGGTCGTGCTCACGTCTCCGACGGTAGGCGTGGGCACCGACACGGCCGGGGAGGACGCGCGGCCTACCCTGACCGCTGTGAACCTCCAGATCCCGGGCCCCTCCGAGCGCTGGCGTTGTGCCGGCTGCGGCAACCTGACGCGCTTCGACGTGAGCCGCGAGCGCCGTACGACGGAGTTCTGGCACTTCGACCTCGCGGGCGACCACGCTGTCGAGGACACCGAGGTGCACGACGAGACGGTCGTGTCGGTCACCTGCCGCTGGTGCGGCCGGTCGGACGCCGTCGAGGTGGTGCCGCGCGCCGAGCCGTGACCCGGCGTGTCGCCAGCGGGGCGGCTTGTCAGTGGGGGCACCCACACTCGGATCCATGGCGACACGAATCGATTGCGACACCTGCGTGGTGCGAGGGCTGGCGTGTCACGACTGTGTCGTGACGGTGCTGCTCGGCCCGCCTCCGGAGCTCACGTTCGACGACGAGGAGAAGCGGGCGCTCGACGTGCTCGCCGAGGGCGGCCTGGTGCCGCCGCTGCGGCTGGTGCAGCCGGTGAGCGGGCCGGAGGTGGAGTCGGCGTGACCCTTCAGGGGTTTCGTGACGGTTGCTGCGCAACCTCCTCAACCTCCGGTGCGCACTCCACCTCCGGGTTCGCAACCTCCTCAACCTCCGGGAGGGAATTTTCACAGCGGTAACACGCCGGGAGTTGGCGAGCGCGGGGATCGCGACTAGTGTCACCTGCGGTGCTCGGGGTAGTGGATCAGTCCGGATCCACGCGGGCACCGCGCCGAGTCCAGGCCAGTCGGGGGAGTGGCCAGACGGAGCCGGGGAACCACCACTTCTGGGGTGAATCTCCTGCAAGGCACCACGCGGACACCCGCGGGGTGAGGAGCAGGAGTAGGGCACGTCGAGCCCGAACCCGTCAGCTCACCCGGTAGGCGTGACGACGTAGCAAAAGGAGACCGCACCTCCGTGTTCAACGGTCGGAAGCGACTCATCAGCGCCCTCGCAGGACTCGCCCTCGCAGCCTCCATCGGTCTCGTGCCCGGCACCGCCTCCGCGGACCCGGACATCGACGACGTGGAGAAGCGCGTCGACGACCTCTACCACGAGGCCGAGGCGGCCCAGGAGCGCTACCACGACATCAAGCTGGAGCTCGACGAGCTCCGGGCCGACCTCCGCTCCCTGGAGTCCGACCAGGCGCGGCAGGGCCGGCGGATGGAGACGGCGCGCGAGCAGGTGCGCGAGTCGGTCATCCGCCAGTACCAGGGTGAGAACCTCTCGGCCGTCGGGCAGGTCTTCGTCAGCGAGGACCCGGGCGCCTTCCTCGACCAGCTGTCGACGATGACGTCCTACAACGACCTCCAGTCGCAGATGTTCTCCGCCTACGCGCGCGAGGCGAAGGCGCTCGACATCCGCTCGGACGCCACCCAGACCCGCCTCGACGACATCGCCGCCGCCGAGCAGAAGCTCGCCGAGGAGAAGGCGAACGTCGACGAGAAGCTCGCCGAGGCCAAGGAGCTGCTCAGCCGGCTCGAGGCCGAGGAGCGCGAGCGGATGACGGCCTCGCGCAGCACCACGGCGCTCCCGGACGTCGCCGCCTCCGGCAGCGCCGGCGCCGCCGTCCAGTTCGCCATGGCGCAGGTCGGTGACGCCTACGTCTACGGCGCCGCCGGCCCCGACGCCTACGACTGCTCCGGGCTCACCATGGCCGCGTGGGCCGCCGCCGGCGTCGCACTGCCGCACTCCTCCAGCGCCCAGTACGGCTCGGGCCCGCACATCTCGGCGAGCGCGCTGCAGCCCGGTGACCTGGTCTTCTACTACAGCCCCATCAGCCACGTCGGCATGTACATCGGCAACGGCATGATCGTCCACGCCGCCAACCCCGGCACGGGGGTGGCCGTCGCCGGCCTCTACTCCATGCCGTACGTCGGCGCGGTCCGCCCTGGCTGACTCTCACGTCGCGAAGGCCGGACGCCCACGGTGGTGGGTGGCCGGCCTTTCGTCGTTCCTGGTGCTGGTCGTCGGGGTGGCGCTGTGGGTGACGCTGCGCGACGACCCGTACGTCGCACCGACTCCCTCCACCCCGACGAACGGCATCCAGCCGGCGCCGGCGGCCGCGCTCCTGCAGCAGCTCACCACCGCCGTGCGCCGTGGTGACGGCGACGCGGCCGCGGCCCTCGCCGACGAGGCCGACCCGGACGCGCAGGCGGCGCTCCGGGCGCTCGTCGACAACGCCGCCGCGATCGGGTTGCGCCAGGTGGAGCTCCGCTACCTCGACGAGCTGGGCGGAGTGGACGACGAAGGGGAGTGGCGCGCCGCCGCGACCCTCCGCTCCCGCTTCGCGCGGGTCGACGACGAGGCCTCGACGGTCGAGGTCGAGGTGGCGTTCGCCGTCGACGGTGGTCAGGTGACGATCGCCGGGCTCGGTGGCGACCACGGCGCGACCCCGGTCTGGCTCGCGACCCCGGTCGAGGTCCGGCGCACCCCGGACACGCTGGTCGTCGCGACCGCCGACGTCGCCCGCTACTCCCGGCTCGCGGTCCGGGCCGTCGCCGTCGTCCGCCGGGTCGTGCCCGACTGGGACGAGCCGCTGGTCCTGGAGGTCCCGGCCGACGCGGCGGCCCTCGACGCCGCGCTGGAGGCCGAGCGCGGCACGTTCGCCGACGATCGCGGGCGTGACCACCGCCGTCCCCGGCTCGGCCGAGGACGACGAGTCCGTCCACGTGTTCGTCAATCCCGACCGGCTGGCCGAGTCCGACCCGATCGGCCAGCAGGTCGTCCTCAGCCACGAAGCCGCCCACGTCGCCCTCGACGCGACCTCGACGGGGGCGCCCGTCTGGCTGGCCGAGGGGCTGGCCGACTACGTCGCGCTGCGGGACGTCGGGCTGCCCATCTCCGTGACGGCGGCCGACCTGATCCGGCAGGTGCGTCGCGAGGGCCCGCCGACCGCGCTCCCGGGCGACCGCGAGTTCGACGAGGAGTCGGAGTACTTCGGGGCTGCGTACGAGGGCGCGTGGTTCGCGTGCCGGATGCTGGCGCGGCGGGTGGGGGAGGATGAGCTGGTGCGCTTCTACGTCGAGGTCGACAGCTCCCAGGACTTCGAGGCCGACTTCCGACGCGCGTTCGGCCTCAGCGTTCCCGCGTTCACGCGGTCGTGGCGTCGCCACCTCGGCCGGCTGGTGGGATGACGACGTCCACCCGGGCGGTCGCCGCGACCGTGACGATCGTGGGGGTGGTGGGCTTCGCCGTCGCCGCGTGGTGGCTGGTGCCCTGGAACCCCGTTCCCGGCGGCTCGGTGGCCCCGGTCCAGGCGTCCGAGGTGTTCAGTGCCGCGGAGGTCGCGCGAGCGGAGGGCTACTCCCGCTGGGCGCTGACGTGGAGCCTCTCGTCGCTCGCGGTGTCCCTGGCCGTCGCCTGCTGGCTCGGCTTCACGGACGCCGGGTCGCGCCTGGTGGCACGCCTGCCGGGGAGCTGGTGGCTCAAGGTCGTGCTGGCGGTGGCCGCCTGCGAGGTCATCGGCCGGCTCGCGACGCTCCCGTTCGGCGCGGCCTCGCGCCAGCTGCGGCTGGAGGCCGGGTTGACGACCCAGTCCTGGGGGAGCTGGGCGATCGACGTCCTGCTCGGCCAGGGGGTGGTGGTCGTCGTCACCTCGCTGGTGCTGCTGGTCCTCGTCGGGTCCGCCCGCCGTTGGCCCCGTGCCTGGCCGGCCGTCGCAGGTCTGGCCCTCGGGTGCTTCGCGCTCGCCGCGTCCTTCGTCTACCCGCTGGTCGTCGAGCCGCTGTTCAACCGGTTCACGCCGCTGCCGGACGGGTCGCTACGCACCAGCGTGCTCGAGCTGGCGGACCGCGAGGGCGTCGCGGTCGACGACGTCCTGGTGGCGGACGCGTCGCGGCGTACGACGACGCTCAACGCCTACGTCTCGGGCTTCGGGGCGACCAGGCGGGTGGTGCTCTACGACAACCTGGTGGACGACACCCCCGAGGACCAGACGCTCTCCGTCGTGGCCCACGAGCTGGCCCACGCGCGCCACGACGACGTGCTGGTGGGCTCGGCGCTGGGCGCCCTGGGCGTGGTGGCCGGAGTGGGCCTGCTGGGCCTCGTGATGGCCCCGAGACCCGGGGGACGGGCGGGGGTCCCGGACCCCGCCCGGACACCCCGGGTCCTGGCGTGGCTCGCGGTCGGGGTGCTGCTGGCCAGCCCGGTGCAGTCCGGGATCAGCCGCAGCATCGAGACGCGGGCCGACGTGGATGCGCTGAGGGCGACGGAGGATCCGGAGTCCTTCGTCGCCCTGCAGCGTGCGCTGGCGCTCCGGTCCCGGTCGGACCCGGCGCCGCCGGCGCCTGTTCAGTTCTGGTTCGGATCACACCCGACCGTGCTGGAGCGGGTCGGGCTGGCGCGCGATCGAGACCTAGGTCAGCAGGTAGCGGCCGACGTTGCGCGGCGGTAGTCGATCTGGACGCAGGTGTCGTTGAAGACATCGTCCGTGACGTCGCGCCGAGCGCGAAGACCGCGAGCGACGATGAGGGCGGCGATGCCGGCGATGAGCAGGCCGTACTCGACCGCGGAGGCGCCGCGGTCGTCGGACTTCGTGAGGATGGTTGCGGAGACGGGTCATGGGGGGTCTGCTTTCGGATGAGCAGATCGGGCCCCGGCCCGTACGGCCAGGGCCCGATCGAGTGGCCAGCTAACGTGCAGGAGTCGATCAGGAGTCGCAGGTGGCGGCGATGTCGGTGTTGCCGGCGTCGATCGCGTCGCAGGTGTCGCTGAAGGCCTCCTTGATGATCGGGCCGAGCGCGAACACGGCGATGACGATCAGGGCGGCGATGCCGGCGATCAGCAGGCCGTACTCGACGGCCGACGCGCCGCGCTCCTCCATCTTGGCGAGGCGGGCGTTGAGCATGATCTTGAGGTAGTTGACCATTTCGGGGGGCTCCTTGTCCCTTGGATTTTCCTAGTGGCTGGGAGCACGTGGCCCCACAGAGACAATCTTGGGGCATCGGCGCCGATCGCGGACCCGAATTTCGGATCGACTCGCATAGTCCTTTCGGACTACTGCCGCCCTAGTCTGAGCTGGCCGTCGGGTTGATGCTCGAGAGCAGCCCGATCCGCATCGCGGTGACCAGCGCCTGCGCCCGGTTGACGGCGCCCAGCTTCTGGTAGATCCGCGCGACGTGCGACTTGACCGTCGACTCCGACAGGTGGAGCTGCGGCGCGATCTCGGCAGCGCTGAGGCCCTCGGCGAGCAGCATCAGCACCTCGTGCTCGCGCTCGGACAGCCGGGTGCTCTCGCCCGAGACCCGGCGCATCATCGCCTGCGCCAGCCCGGCGCACAGGAAGGAGCGGGGCGAGACCGTCGCGTGGCGGGCCGCCTTCACGACCTCGGTCGACGGCGCGTCCTTGCCGACGAACGCCGAGGCGCCCGCCTCCATCGCGGCGAAGATCTGGTCGTCGCCGGCGTGCATGGTCAGCACGACCAGCCCGACCTTGTCGGACTCGCGCCGCACCCGGCGCACCACGTCGAGGCCGGTGCCGTCGGGGAGCTGGAGGTCGGTGACGACGACGTCCGGCTCGTGGGCGTCGTACAGGTCCAGGGCCTCGGCGACGGACTTCGCCGCGCCGACCACCTCCATGTCCTCCTGCGCCGAGAAGACGCCGGACAGACCGTCCCGGATGAGCTCGTGGTCGTCGACGAGCAGCACGCGTGTCACGCTGACACCTTGTCAGGTCGATCGGCCTCGACGCGGGAGGCAGGGCCGGTACGCCGCGGCACGCGCACCCGGACGACGGTCCCGGTGGGCTCGGCGGCCTCGATCGCGAGGTCGGCGTCGATCAGGCTCGCGCGCTCCTGCATGATCTTCAGCCCGTAGGAGTCGTCGCGGCCCGGCCCGAGTCCTCGGCCGTCGTCGCTCACCACGATCTCCGCGACCGGCGCCGCGACCCGGACGCTGACGTCGATCGCGCCGGCGCGGGCGTGCTTCACGGCGTTGTTCATCGCCTCCTGGGCGATCCGCAGCAGCTCCGACTCGATCTCCGGCCGCAGCCGGGCCGTCTGCTCGTTCACGGTCACCCGGATCGGGATCCCGGCGCTCTCGCTCAGGTGGCGCGCCAGACCGCTGATCGCGGCGCCCAGGCTCTCGCTGGCGGCCACGTCGGTGCGCAGCGTCTGGACGGACCGCCGCACCTCCGCCACCACGGCGGTGATCCGCTCGCGGAGCTTGCGGAGCCCCTCGGCCTGGACGTCGGTGGTCGGGGTCGCCGAGAGCGCGTCGACGAGGTAGCCCAGCGACGCGATGTCCTGCGCGACGCCGTCGTGCATCTCGCGCGCCAGCCGGTGCCGCTCCTCCGTCGTGGCGGCCTCGCGGAGCCGCCGGAACAGCAGCGCGGTGTCGAGGTGGACGGCGGTGGCAGCCAGCCGCGGGCGCAGCGATGCCAGGCGGGCGTCGAGCCCGAGCCGCGCGGGATCGGTGCCCACCGGCAGGATCCCCGCCACGACGGCCACGTTGCCCATGTCGGTGCGCAGCGGGAAGGCGAACACGGGCCCGTCGACCTGCGGTGCGGCAGCCGCCCACGCCCGCGCGATCACCGGGTCGAGGGTCGTCTGGTCGACCGAGGCGGAGCTGGCGGCCGACACCAGCGGGGTGAGCTCGTCGCCGCGCGGCACGTGGACGGCGACGGCCACCACCGGCAGCTCGTTGCGCACCTCCACCGCGATCTGGGAGCCGAGCGCGATCGGGTCCAGCCCGGAGCCGAGGTCGCCGGAGAGCTCCAGCAGCCCGCGGAGCAGCCGCTGGGCGTCGCGGTAGGGCGCCAGCGGGTCGTCGGCCGCCATCTGGGCGTGCTGGAAGCTCGCGATCATGCCCAGCCCGACGCCGGTCATCAACCAGGTGACGGTGTCGGTCGGCCAGGGCGTCGGTGAAGTCGCTGTGCGCCACCAGCACGCTCGTCAGCAGCAGCGTGAGCGAGGCGACCAGGCTCAGCACCAGCCCGCGGACCCCGGCGCGCAGGCCGCCGATGAACGGCGGCACGGCCAGCAGCGCGAGCAGCATCGGGTCGTCGACCATCCCGAGCCCGGCCACCAGCCCGATCAGGGCCGACTCGGGCAGCATCACGGACCGGTCGGGGATCGCGCGCCGGTCGGCGACCGCAGCGGTCAGCCAGATCAGCGCGGCGGTGAGCCAGGCCGTGATGGCGTCGGCGTCCGAGGTCGACGACGACGGGCAGCCCGACGATCAGCAGCGCCAGCAGCCGTGCCCCGTCCGCCAGCCGGTGGTAGGCCGGGTCGCGGAGGAGCGGGGGAGTCACTACCGGAAGCTGTCCATGATGCTGATGGCGGCCGGCCCCATGACCGCGATGAACAGGCACGGCAGGATGCAGAAGATCAGCGGGATCGTGATCTTCACCGGCACCTGCTGCGCCTTCTCCTCGGCCCGCTGCCGGCGCTTGACCCGGATCTCGCCGGACTGGACCCGCAGCACCTGGGCGATCGGGATGCCGAACGAGTCGGCCTGCACCATCGCGCTGACGAACGTGTGCAGCTCCGGGATCTTGCTCCGCTCGCCCATCGCGCGCAGCGCGTCGGAGCGGCCGGCGCCGATCTGCATCTCCCGCAGCACGCGGGCGAACTCGTCGGCGAGCGGACCGTCGGTGTTGGTGGCGACCTGCTGGACGGCGGCGTCGAAGCCGAGCCCGCTCTCGACGCTGATCGTCATCAGGTCGATCGCGTCCGGCAGCGCCCGCTGCATCTGGGCGGCGCGGTCGTACGCCACCTGGTAGAGGTAGAGGTTGGGCGCCATGAAGCCCGACCACGACTCCGCCCGCGGTCCCGAGGACCGTGATCGGCACCCCGGCCCCGAGCAGCTGCGTGACCCCGAAGCCGACGACCAGCCCGAGGAACGCGCCGAGCACCTTGTAGGCGATCACCCGGTCGACGGTCCAGCCGGCGGGGTTGCCGGCGAGGTCGAGCTTGGTGCGGATCCGGTCGGAGGAGTCGGCCCCGGTGAACCGCTTGCCCGACCCCGAGCGCCCGGCCCTGCATCGGCGCGAGCACCCGCTCCGCGAACGGCCGGTTGAGGTCCTGGGTCAGCTCGGACGGAGCCGTCGACATCGCCTCGAGCACGGCCAGCGAGCGGTGCATGCCCTGCGGCTGCGGCTTGCCGACGGCCATGGAGACGAGCACCAGCGCTGCCAGCACGAGCAGCACGCCCATGATGAAGAGCAGCGTCACGTCACACCTCCACCTTGATGAGGCGGCTCATCCAGAACACCCCGACACTGAGCAGCACGCGCGGCACCTCCGAGCATCAGCCAGCCCATCGGCTCGGTGAACATCGGCATCACGTAGTCGCGCTTGGCCACGAGCAGGTAGAGCATGAACGCCGGCGGCAGGCCGCCGAGCACCCACGCGGAGAGCTTGCCCTCCGCGGCGAGCGCGGAGACCTGGCGGCGCATGTACTCGCGCTCGCGGATCGTGCCGGCCACGGTCTCGAGCAGCTCGGCGAGGTTGCCGCCGACCTGGCGCTGGATCCGGATCGCCATCACGACCCAGGCGAAGTCCTGGCTCTCGAACCGGTCGGCGACGCCCGCGAGCGCGTCGTCCAGCTCGATGCCGAGCCGGGTCTCGATGAGCACCCGCTTGAACTCGCCGGCGATCGGGTCCTGGCCCTCGCGGACGACGGTGTCGATCGACTGCGCGAGCGAGAGACCGGCCGAGAGCGAGCCCGAGATCAGCTGGAGCGTCTCCGGCGAGCAGCGACTCGAACTTCTTCTTGCGCCGCGTTGCGCTTGAACCCGAGGTAGAGCCACGGGCCGAGGGCGCCGATCGCGAGGAAGATGATGCCCAGGACCAGGCTGCCGCCGCCGAGCAGCAGGCCGATCAGGCCCATCAGGATGAAGACGCCGACGTGCAGCAGCAGCCACTCGGCGGGCTTGAACGGGTTGCCGGCGGCGTCGAGCCGGTCGGCGATCCGGGTCTCGAGGTTCTTGCTCGCGCCGAGCACCTTCTCGGCGGTGGCGGTGGCCTGGGCCAGGGCGGCCTCGGCGCCCGGGTCCTCGTCACTGCTCCGGGAGCCGCCGCCGACGCGCGAGGCGTAGGTCGACGCGAGCTCGGCGCCGGTGAGCGGCTTGTCCTTGCGCGGCAGCGCCATCACCAGCACGATCAGCAGGCCGACGCCGAGCGCGGCCAGGCCGGCGTAGAAGTAGGTCGACCCGAGCAGCATCGGCTCGTCGACCGCGGCCGCCGCGGGGTCCTCGGCCGCGGCGTCGCCGATCTTGCTGAAGGCCTCGGCCTGCAGGTCGCCCTGGTCGGAGCCGAGCGTGACGGCGACGGTGGCCTCGGTGCGCGTCACCGACGACGGGACCTCGGCGGTCACCTGCACCTGGCTGGCCAGGTCGTCGGCCTGGGCGCTGAAGGCCCGCTCGAGGGCCTCGGGGTCGGCGGCGATCACCTGGCCGTCGCCGGCCTCGGCGAGGTCGGACAGCGCGGCCACGGCCGCCGGGTCCTCCTGCTCGAGGGCGACCACGTCGACGTTGATCTCGGCCGTGGCGATCGCGTCGGTGACGTCCTCGAGCTCGGTGTCGCTGGTGTCGGCGCCGTCGGAGAGCACGAGCAGCTGGCGCTGACCCCTCCGTGCCCGCCATGGTGATGCCCGCCAGCACGCCGTCGTAGAGGCGGGTCTCCTGGGCGAGCTCGATGTCCTCGACGACCGCCCGTGCCTCGTCGCGGTCGAGCGTCGGCTCGAGCGCCGGGGTGACGTCGCTGTCGAACGTGACGATGCCGACGTAGACGTCCTCCGGGACGGCGTCGAGGAAGGTCAGTGCGGCCGCCTGGGCCGCCTCGATGCGGTCGCCGCGCATCGAGTTGCTGGTGTCCATGACCAGCACGGCCGTACGGCGGACCGTCGTCGTCGCGTCGGCCGGCGCAGCGGTGGCCGGCGCCGTGGTGCCGTCGATCGTGACGGCGACGTCCTCGTAGTCGACCTCGGCGTCCGGCGGCACCGAGACGATGATCTGCAGGCCCTCGTCGGTCCGCTCGACGTAGGTGATCGACGTCCCGTCGGCCGCGAAGGCAGGCGAGGGACCCGACGAGCACGGCGGCGACGCCCAGCAGGGCGCCGACGAGCTTCCTCATCACATCCTGCCCGTCGCGAACAGCATCGGGTCGACCGTCACGTTGGCGTACTGCATCTTCTCCAGGAACTTCGGCCGCAGCCCGGTCGCCCGCAGCGTGCCCATGGCCTTGCCCTCGTTGTCGAAGCCGGCCTTGTGGTCGTAGACGAAGATGTCCTGCAGCGTGATGACGTCGCCCTCCATCCGCTCCACCTCGGTGAGGTGGGTGATCCGGCGGGAGCCGTCGCGGAAGCGGGTCTGGTGCACGACGAGGTCGACCGCGGAGGCGACCTGCTCGCGGATCGCGCGGACCGGGAGGTCCATGCCGGCCATCAGCACCATCGTCTCCATGCGGGCCAGCGTGTCGCGGGGGCCGTTGGAGTGGAGGGTACAGATCGAGCCGTCGTGACCGGTGTTCATGGCCTGGAGCATGTCGAGCGCCGAGGCGTCGCGCACCTCACCGACGATGATCCGGTCGGGGCGCATGCGGAGGCTGTTCTTCACCAGGTCGCGGATCGTGACCTCGCCACGACCCTCGATGTTGGACGGCCGCGACTCGAGCCGCACGACGTGCTCCTGCTTGAGCTGGAGCTCGGCGGCGTCCTCGATCGTGACGATCCGCTCGTCCTCGGGGATGAACGACGACAGCACGTTGAGCGTCGTCGTCTTGCCGGCGCCGGTCGACCCCGACACGATGATGTTGAGGCGGCCGCGCACGCAGGCGTCGAGGAAGTCGGCGGTCTGCGGGCTCAGCGAGCCGAACTTGATCAGGTCGTGGACCGTCAGCGGGTCGGTCGAGAACTTACGGATCGTGAGCGCGGACCCGTCGACCGCCAGCGGCGGGATGACGGCGTTGACACGGCTGCCGTCGGGCAGGCGGGCGTCCACCATCGGGCTCGACTCGTCGACGCGTCGTCCGATCCGGGACACGATCTTGTCGATCGTGCGGCGCAGGTGCTGCTCGCTGCCGAAGTGGGCGTGGACCTCGCTGATCCGGCCCTTGCGCTCGACGAAGATCGAGTTCGGGCCGTTGACCATGACCTCGGAGACCTCGGAGTCGCGCAGGAACGGCTCGATCGGGCCGTAGCCCATGATGTCGTCGCTGATCTCCTGCGTGATCTGCTGCCGGTCGCTGTTGCTGAGCGGGCGCTCCTGCTTGGCGAGCACGTCGCCGAGGACGACCCGGACCTGCTTGTCGAGCTCGTCGACGTCCATGTCGCCGCCGTAGAGCTTGGGGCCGAGCTGCTTGAGCAGCTCGGCGTGCACGATCTGCTTGAGCTCCTCGAGCCGGTCCTGGGCGGAGACCGGCAGGGCCCGGCGTCCGCCGCCCTCGGGGCGGAGGGCGGTCTTCGGCGTCGGCGTCGGCGGCGGGCGGGTGCGTCGCCGGAGCCCGCGTGCCGCGGGGTGAACGTCGAGGGGGCCGGCTCGGGCTCGGCCTTGGCCTCCTCCGCCATCGCCTCGACCAGGTCCTGGCCGGCGTACGCCTCGTCGTCGAGGTCGATCTCGTCGGTCTCGGCGGCCTTGCGGGCGGCGGAGAGCCGGTCACCCAGACTGCTCATGACTCACTTCTTTCTCCGGAAGAGCCGGCCAGCGCGCTCCGCCTGGTCGTCGTCGGTGGCGACGCGCGCCGGGGACGACGACGGAGCGACCGGCTCGCCGGTGAGGCGGGTGGAGAACTCGGTCAGCGACTTGCTGAACGAGTGGCTGGGGTTCGGCGATCATGATCGGCTGGCCGGCGTTGGTGGCGGCCGCGATGTCCATGGACGTCTCGACCATCGAGGCGACCGGCATGCCCAGGATCGACTCGACCCGCTCGGCGCCCAGCCCGACGTTGTCGTCGGCGCGGTTGAGGAGCAGGTGCCGGTGGTCGCGGGCGATGTCGAGCATCTCCAGCGTCTCGAGCGCGACCTTGACGTTCTTCAGGGTCGGCACGTCGAGCGTCGCGACGATGACGCACTCGTCGGTCTCGTCGAGCGCGGTGAGCGTCTGCTCGTCGAACGCCGGCGCGGTGTCGACCACGATGTAGTCGAACGACTCGCGCAGCGCCTTGAGCACCCGCGACACGAGCATCGGGCTGACCCGCTCGCGCACGTCGGGGTGGTTCGGCGCGGCGAGCACCATGACCGAGTCGGCGTGCCGGGTGAGCAGCGACTCGAGCAGCGGCGCGTCGACCGCGTCCTCGGAGCCGATGGCGTGCTCGATCGTGTGGCTCGGGAACAGCTGCAGCGTGATCGCGACGTCGCCGAAGGCGAGGTCGAGGTCGACCAGGCACACCTTGCGGGCGCCCCGGTCGGCCAGCGCGAGCGCCAGGTTGACCGAGACGGTGGTCTTGCCGACCCCGCCCTTGGGCGAGAAGATCGGTGACGATCCGGCCCTGGTGCATCGCGCCGCCGGGGCCGCGGAGCGCGACGTACAGCTGGTAGGACCGGTCGACGGCCGCCTTGATCAGGTCGGGCTCGTTGAGCGGGAGGACGTCACGCACGCCGGCGTGCATGGCCTCGCGCAGCGTCGGCCGCGTCGACCTCCTCGCGGACCAGCACCACGCCCGTGGAGGGACGCGTCAGCCGCATCCCGTCGGCGAGCGAGAGCGCGTCCGCGAGCTCCACGTCGGGACCGAGGACGACGACGTACTCCTCGGGCCGGTTGGCCAGCCACGCCTGGAGTCGGTCGAGCTGGTCGATCGCGTGGGCTCCCGCCGGCACCGTCGCCAGCAGGGCGCTGACGGTGTCAGGATTCGGATCGACGACAACGGGCATGACGACTCACTGGAAGAGGTCGGCGGCGACGACGCCGGGACCCGGGTTGACGGTGCTGTCCTTGGTGAGTACGGCGAACGCGAGCTCACCGGTGGTCTGGCTGAGGAGGACCTTCTCGGCGTCGCCCTGCTCGAGGGCCAGCGTCATCAGCGTGCGGGGCAGCTGCTCGGTGGTCTGGGTGCCCTCGGCGGTCGTCGTTGTCGTCTGGGTGGTCGTGGTCGAGCCGACCGCGATCACCCCGACGTCCTCGAGGAGCAGCCGGGTGAAGTTCTGCCCGCTCGCGTCGACCCCGTTCAGGAAGATCGCGACCCGGGTGCCGGGGTTCACGAAGCCCGCCACGCGGCCGGTGTCGGTGAGGCTGACCGAGATCGCCAGCATCCCCTTGGGGATGATCAGCCCACCGGTCCGCGGCCCCGACCTGACTGAGCCGAACTTGTCGGCGACGATCTGCTCGCCGGGCAGGATGGGCACCAGAGCCACGCTACCGCTGAGCGCCTCGACCGAGGTCTGGTAGCCGGGGAGCAGGTAGTCCTGGGCGACCGGCTCGAGCGCCAGCTTGCCGTTGGCCTGGGCGTCGTCGATCGTCTCGCCCTGCTCGATCGGCGCGACCGCCCGCAGCACGTTCACGGTGTCGAAGCGGTCCTCGGCTCGCGCGTCCGCACCGCGGACGTACAGGAAGACCAGTGCTGTACCCAGCATCGCGACAACGACTGCTACGACGAGCAGGATCCTTCTGCGGTCCATCGGCACCTCTCGGAGTTCAGGGCCGACCCGGGGGGTCGGACGGCACGGCCCGCCCAGCGTTGTCCCGAACTGTTCGAGACGGTCTAGACGGCACGCCTAGAGAGGACTGTATTGACAAACCCCGCCAGTCACAGGCGTTTCAGTAAAATCCCACGGGGGTGTTTCGACGGGCCCGGATGACCGGCCGCCGACTCAGCCGACGTACAGCGCGGCCACCTCGTCGCGCTCCTCCCGCAGCACCACGTTGCGCTTGAGCTTGAGGCTGGGGGTGAGCTGGCCCCCCTCCTCGGTCCAGTCGTGGTCGAGCACGGCGAACTTGCGGATCGACTCGGCCTTGGAGACCGCCCCGTTGGCCTCGTCGACCGCTGCCTGGATCTCCGTGAGGAGGTCCGGGTCGTCGGCCAGGTCGGCCGGGCTCCTCCCGGTCTTGCCGTGCGCCTCGGCCCACGGGCCGAGCGACTCCTCGTCCAACGTCACGAGGGCGGCGATGAAGGGCTGCCCGTCGCCCACGACGAGGCACTGGCTCACCAGCGAGTGGGCGCGCACCCGGTCCTCGAGGACGGCGGGGGAGACGTTCTTGCCGCCGGCCGTCACCAGGATCTCCTTCTTGCGACCGGTGATCCGCACGAAGCCCTCGCCGTCCACCTCGCCCACGTCGCCGGTGTGCAGCCAGCCCTCGGGTTCGAGGCACTCGCGCGTGGCGGCCTCGTTCTGCCAGTAGCCGGCGAACACCTGGCCGCCGGAGAACTGGAGCTCGCCGTCCTCGGCGACCCGGACCGCCGTGCCGGGCAGCGGCCGGCCGACCGTCCCGACCTTGTGGGCGTCGGGGAGGTTCACGGTGAGCGCCGCGGTGGTCTCGGTGAGGCCGTAGCCCTCGAGGACCGTGAGCCCGATCCCGCGGTAGAAGTGGCCGAGCCGGTCGCCCAGCGGAGCGCCGCCCGAGATCGGCGTGGCGTGCACCGGCCGCCGAGCGCCGCGAGCAGTCGGGGGTAGACCGTGCGGGCGAACAGCGCGTGCTGGGCCCGGACGGGGACCGGGACCTTGCCGCGGTCCTGGGCGCGGGACCACTCCATCGCGATCCGCGCCGCCCGGTCGAAGAGCGGGCCGCGCCCGTCGGCGGTCGCGCGCTGCGAGGCGGTGTTGAAGACCTTCTCGAACACCCGCGGGACGGCCAGCACGAACGTCGGCTGGAACTCGCCCAGCCGGTCGACCAGGTGGGTGACGTCGCTGGTGTGGCCCAGCCTCACCCGCCGCTTGACGGAGCCGACCTGGATGATCCGCGCGAAGACGTGGGCCAGCGGCAGGAACAGCAGCGTCGACGCGCCCTCGTCGAAGAGCTCGTCGAGCTCCTCGGTGGCGACGCCGAGCTCGAACATGAAGTTGCCGTGCGTGAGCATGCAGCCCTTGGGCGGGCCGGTGGTGCCCGAGGTGTAGATCAGGGTCGCGAGATCGAGGGGGGTCGCCTGCGTGCGGCGGGCCTCGAGCTCGCTGTCGGACACGTCACCCCCGAGCCGGGTCAGCACGTCGATCGCGTTGCCGTCGAGCGACCAGACGTGCCGCAGCTCGTCGAGGTCGCTGCGCACCTCCGCGATCCGGGTCAGGTGCGGTGGCCCCTCGGCCACCACGGCCCGGGCCCCGGAGTCCTGCAGGATCCAGCGAGATCTGCTCCGCCGACGACGTCTCGTAGACCGGGACCGTGACGCAGCCCGCGAACCAGATCGCGTAGTCGACGACCGTCCACTCGTAGCGGGTGCGGGAGATGAGCGCGACCCGGTCACCCGGCTCCAGCCCGACCGCCACGAGACCCTTGGCGACCGCGGACACCAGGTCGAGGAACTCACCGGCGGTGACGTCGGTCCACACCCCGCCGACGTACCGGCTGAACACCACGGAGTCGGCGTGCTCGTGCCCGTTCGCCACGACGTCGTCGGTGAGGTTCCCGGTGCCCGGGATCTCGGTCGAGAGCGGGGTGGAGTACTCGCGCACGGGGCCTCCTGCTCGGTTCTCGTCGGGGTCCTCGCGGGCAGGCTACCGCTGGCAGCGGGAGGGCCGCTGTCCGGTACGCTCGCTGCCCACCGAAGGGCGTCCCCGGCGGACGCCCCGTCCCGAGCCCAGGGGGATCCCGATGGCGGAGCAGACCACGTCCTCGATCGTCGTCGACGCCGAGCCGGCCGCGGTGATGGAGGTCATCGGCGACTTCGCCGCCTACCCCGAGTGGGCCAAGGGCGTCCAGGAGGCCACGATCGTGTCCACCGGGCCCGAGGGCTGGGCCGAGCAGGTCTTCTTCCGGCTCGACGTCTCCCCGATCAAGGACGAGTACACCCTCGCCTACGAGTGGGACGGGTACGACGAGGTCACCTGGACCCTCGTCGAGGGCAAGATGCTGCGGATGCTCGACGGCGCCTACACCCTGCGCGACCTCGGCAACGGCAGCACCGAGGTCACCTACCGGCTCGCCCTCGACGTCTCGATCCCGCTGATCGGGATGCTCAAGCGCAAGGGCGAGAAGATCCTCATCGACACCGCGCTCAAGGGCCTCAAGAAGCGGGTCGAAGCGACGTCGTGAGGGTCCTGCTCTTCACCGGGAAGGGCGGGGTCGGCAAGTCCACCGTCGCGGCCGGGACCGCGGCGCTGGCGGCCGCGGCCGGCCACCGCACGCTGGTGCTGTCCACGGACGCCGCCCACTCGCTCGCCGACGCCTTCGACGTCCGGGTGGGGTCGGAGCCGACCCTGGTGGCCGAGCGGCTCTACGTGCAGCAGGTCGACGCCCAGCTCCGGTTCGAGCAGTCGTGGGCCGAGATCCAGGGCTACCTGCTGACGGTCCTGGACGTCGCCGGGGTCGACCCGGTCGCCGCCGAGGAGCTGACGGTGATCCCCGGTGCCGAGGAGGTGCTGGCCCTGCTGGAGCTGCGGCTGCAGGCACGCTCGGGCCAGTGGGACGTGATCGTGGTCGACTGCGCCCCGACCGCGGAGACGCTGCGGCTGCTCGCGCTGCCGGAGGCGCTCGGCTGGTACATGACCCGCGTGTTCCCGGTCGAGCGGCGGGTGGTGAAGACCCTCAAGCCGGTCCTGTCCCGCGCCGCGGGAGTCCCGATGCCCGAGGACAGCGTGTTCGACGCCGTCGAACGGCTCCACCGGGAGCTCGACGAGGTCAGGGCGCTGCTGTCCGGCCCGGACGCCTCGGTCCGGCTGGTGCTCACGCCTGAGCAGGTCGTGCTCGCCGAGGCGCGGCGGTCGTACACGACGCTGTCGCTCTTCGGCTACCGGGTCGACGGCGTGATCGCGAACCGGGTGTTCCCGGCCGAGGGCGCCGACGACTGGCGGGCCGGCTGGGTGCTCTCCCAGGACGCCGTGCTGGAGCAGGTCGCGGAGTCCTTCGTCGGGCTGCCGGTGTGGCGGTCGGTCTACCGATCCGCCGAGCCGGTCGGCGTACCCGCTCTCAGCGACCTCGCCACCGAGCTGTACGGCGGCGACGACCCGCTGGCATCCCCGACGGGCGAGGGGCCGTTCCGGATCGACCGCACCGACCGCGGCGCCGTGCTGCACCTGGCGCTGCCGTACGTGAGCCGGGCCGACGTCGACCTCGCGCGCAACGGCGACGAGCTGGTGATCACCCTGCGGGGCGCGGACCCGGGCAGCGGCGTGGGATCGTATCGTCGGCTGCTGACCCTGCCCGCCGTGCTCGCGCGCTACCGGACGACGGGCGCGCGCGTGGAGCGCGGGGAGCTGCAGGTCAGGTTCGAGGAGAGGGCTGAGGAGAAGGTCACGTGAGCAACGGTGCGGGACCCGGGGACGGCCAGGACGGTCCGGAGGACATGGGCGACGTCGGCAGCGTGGCCGACGAGGCCGCCCAGCTGTTCGGCGCACTGTCCGACTGGGCTCGCGACCACCGCTCCGACCTCGGGCACGGGCTGTCCGGGGTCGCCGACCAGGTCTCGGCCGCCGCGCGCGACGTCCGCGACCACGTCGACACGGGCGCTGCCGAGTGCACCTACTGCCCGATCTGCCGCACCGTCCACCTGGTCCGGGAGGCAAGCCCCGAGCTGCGCGACCAGCTGACCGTGGCAGCGGCGTCGTTGATGCAGGCCGCCGCCGGACTGCTGGCCACCGCTGCCCGAGCGGGTGAGCCGGCGCAACCGTCGGGCGTCGAGCGGATCGACCTCGACGAGGGCCCGGACGACCCCGCCGGCTGGCCGGAGGACGAGCGGTGAGCCTCGCGTGCGGGATCGACGTCGGCGGCACCAAGATCGCCGGCGGCGTCGTGGACGCCGAGGGTGTGCTGCTCGAGGAGCTGCGCGTCGAGTCGCCGGCGGCCGACACGGAGGCGATGGAGGACGCGATCGCCGGACTCGTGACCGAGCTCGCCTCGCGGCACGCGATCACCGCCGTCGGCATCGGCGCCGCGGGCTACATCGACAAGGACCGGTCGCGGGTCCTGATCGCCCCGAACCTCGCCTGGCGCGACGTCCCGCTCAAGGACGACCTGGAGGAGCGGATCGACCTGCCCGTAGTCGTCGAGAACGACGCGAACGCCGCCGCCTGGGGTGAGTTCACCTTCGGCGCCGGCCACGACGTCGACGACCTGCTGCTGGTCACGGTCGGCACCGGGGTCGGCGGCGGCCTGGTCCTCGACGGTGCCCTCTACCGCGGCGGGTTCGGTGTGGCCGCAGAGATCGGTCATCTCCGGGTCGTCCCGGAGGGGATCGAGTGCGGCTGCGGGCGCCGGGGGTGCTTCGAGCAGTACGCGAGCGGGAGCGCGCTGGTCCGCCAGACCCGGGCCGCGGCCGAGGCCGACCCGACCGGCGCGCGCGACGTGCTGGAGCGGGCCGGCGGGCGGCATGAGGACATCGTGGGTCCGATGGTCACCGAGGCGGCCCACGCCGGTGATGCGTTCGCCCTCGAGCGGATCGGCACCCTCGGCAGCTGGCTCGGCCAGGGGCTGGCCTCGCTCACCGCCGTGCTCGACCCGACCGTGATCGCGATCGGCGGCGGCGTCAGCGAGGCGGGCGACCTGCTGCTCGACCCGGTCCGGCAGGCGTTCGCCGAGCACCTGCCCGGGCGTGAGCACCGACCGCTCGCCGAGGTCCGGCGCGCCGCGCTCGGCAACCGGGCCGGCATGATCGGCGCGGCCGACCTCGCGCGCCGGTGAGCCGATGACGCTGGTCGGGGTCGACGTGGGCGGCACCAAGGTGCTCGCCGGGGTCGTGACCCCGGACGGCGCCGTCGTGCGTGCGTTCCGCGGCGCCACCCCGGGGCGGCTCGCGCCGGTCCGGGACGTGGAGGACGCGGTCGTGGCCGCGGTCCTGGAGGTGTCGGACGGCCTTCCGAGCGCGGTGGGCGTCGCGGCCGCCGGGTTCGTGGACGAGTCCGGGTCGCGGGTCATGTTCGCCCCGCACCTGCCGTGGCGCGGGGAGGACGTGCGCGCCCGGCTCACCGACCGGCTCGGCGTCCCCGTGCTGCTGGAGAACGACGCCACCTGCGCGGCCCACGCCGAGGCGACGTACGGCGCCGGCCGGGGTGCATCGTCGGTGCTGCTCGTGACCCTGGGGACGGGCATCGGTGGCGGCCTCGTCCTCGACGGCCGCGTGTGGCGGGGCGCGAACGGGATGGCCGGCGAGTTCGGTCACATGCAGGTCGTGCCGGACGGGTCCCCGTGCGAGTGCGGCGGTCGCGGCTGCTGGGAGCAGTACTGCAGCGGCAACGCGCTGCTGCGTGACGCCCGGTCACGGATCGGGGCCGAGCCCACCGTGCTCGCGGACCTCTGCGACGGCGACCCGGCGCGGCTGACGGGTCCGATGGTCACCGCCGCCGCGGCCGACGGTGACCTGGTGGCGAGGGCGGCGTTCACCCGCGTCGGCGAGTGGCTCGGGGTGGGGCTGGCCAACCTCGTGGCGGCGTTCGACCCCGCTGTTGTCGTGGTCGGTGGCGGCGTCAGCGAGGCCGGTGACCGGCTGCTGGAGCCCGCCCGCGACGCGCTGTCACGGTCGCTGGTGGGGGTCGGTCACCGCACCGTGCCGCCCGTGCTGCGGGCCGCGCTCGGCCCGGAGGCCGGGCTGATCGGCGCCGCGCTGCTGGCTCAGGGCCGGCGGTAGTCGGGGACGAGCTCCCGGGCGAGCTGCTCGAGGAAGAGCCCCACGTCCGTCACGATGCCGCGCGCCTGCGACGAGCCGCGGTCGGCCAGCTTGGTCACGGTCGCCGGGTTGATGTCGACGCAGACCAGGGGGATGGAGGCCGGAAGGATGTTCCCGGTCGCGACCGAGTGGAGCATGGTCGCGACCATCAGGCAGAAGCCGACGTCGGTGAGCTTGGCCCGCATCGCGCGCTGCCCCTCGAGCACGTCGGTGTAGACGTCGGGGAGCGGGCCGTCGTCGCGGACAGAGCCGACGAGGACGAACTCCTTCTCGTGCCGCACCAGCGCGTGCATGATCCCGCCGGTCAGCACGCCGTTGTCGACGGCGGCCTGGATCGAGCCCTCCTTGCGGATCGTGTTGAGCGCCCGGATGTGGTGCTCGTGCCCGTGCTCGACGCCGTGCCCGTGCGAGAGGTCGACCCCGAGCGACGTGCCGTAGAGCGACGACTCGATGTCGTGGGTGGCGAGCGCGTTGCCGGCGAACAGGACGTCGACGAACCCGGCCTCCACCATCGCCACCATGGCCGGCGCGGCGCCCGTGTGGACGACCCCGGGACCGCCGACCCACAGCACCTTCTTGCCCTGTGCCTTCGCCTCGCGCATGCCGTCGGCGACCTGGCGGACCAGCACCG
Organism: uncultured Actinomycetota bacterium; assembly: GCA_963829855.1. Classification (GTDB taxonomy): domain Bacteria; phylum Actinomycetota; class Actinomycetes; order Propionibacteriales; family Nocardioidaceae; genus Nocardioides. Next base: position 75,276 of record CAWHKE010000001.1, read on the forward strand.
CCTGCGGCTTCTCCGACGAGACGTCCGACTCCATGAAGCCGAACGAGTCGCCGTCCTTCGCCACCACCGGTACGTCGACCCGGATGCCCGCCGCGCCGGTCACGACCCACATGCCCTCGCGCACGTCGGACATCGGGAGGGTCACGATCCTCGTCGGCACGCCGTCCTCGTCGAGCGTGGCCACCAGCCCGCAGTCCATCTCGGGGTTCTCGACCGAGATCCACCTGCCCTGCAGCCGCACCTTCGTGGCGAGGTTGGTCGTCGAGTAGAAGCCGTCGGGGAAGACGCCGTCACGGTCGGCCTGCGCGATCGCGGCCTCGCCCGGGTGGACCTGGTTGACGCCGCGCGTCTGCAGCCGCATGAGGAGGCGCTGCAGCGCCTCGTCGTCCTCGGTCTCGAGGTCGATCGTGGCGGTCGACAGGTCGCCGGCGTCGTGGCCGACGTCGATCTTGGTGATCACCCAGTCGCCGCCGTACTCGCGGATGTCGTCGAGGATGCGGCTCAGGACGCCGCTGTCCATCAGGTGGCCGGTGACTTCGACGGTCTCGCTCACACTCACGCGGCGAGCGTAGGGGATCAGACCCGGGCGCCGTCGTCCCAGGGGTCGCGTCCGCCCGGCTTCATGGTGAGCACGAGGTAGACGAAGCTCCCGACGAAGCCGCAGACCAGCAGGTAGCCCACCCAGGTGGGCAGGTCGATCCCGCCGAGCAGGGAGATCAGCAGCAGCACCGGGATGCCGAGGACGCCGAGCCACGGCAGGTGGCGGGGCAGCTCGATGCGGGGCGCCGGGGGAGGGGGCGGCGGCACGAACCGGTCGGCCGGCTCGACCCGGGCGTCCAGCTCGTCGATCGTGGGGTCGAACGGCTCGGGCGGGGCCGGGTCGGGCGCGGCGGCGGCGGCGGCGGCAGGTCCTCGGCCCGCGGCCGCTCGCCGTAGTTGTCGACGATGGCCCGCCAGGCCTCGTCGTCGTCGCGACCACTCACGCGACGACGATACGTCAGCGGGTGACGCGCTCGACGAACTCGACGGACTCCTGGAAGATCCGCTCGGCGCCGTGGTCGAGGGTGGCGACGTGGAAGCAGTCGTCGAGCAGCCGCTCCTCGAGGTCGCGCGAGCTGACCGCCTTCAGCACGGTGGCGCTGGACGAGGGGTCGATGACGTGGTCGACGGTGGAGCGGAAGTAGAGCAGCGGCTGCGTGACCTTGGGCAGGTCGGGCACCACGACCTTCCACAGCTCGACCACGGCGGCGAGCCCGCGCAACGGCAGCCGCGAGTAGGCGACCTCGTCCTGGCCGGGCTTCAGGATGTCGTTCCTGACTCCCGGGAACGCCGGCACGACCCGCTTGAGCAGCGGCAGCGCGATCAGCTCCTTGCGGGTGCTGGACACGAACGGGTTCACCAGCACCAGGCCGGCGACGTCGTCAGGCCGTTCCTGGGCGAGGCGCAGCGCCACCGACCCGCCCACCGACAGCGCCCCCACGACGACGGAGTCGCAGGTGGCCGTCAGCCGGTCGAGGGCGGCCGACGCCTCGTCGTACCAGTCGGTCCAGGAGACCTGGTTGAGGTCCTGCCAGCGCGTGCCGTGGCCCGGCAGCAGCGGCACCTCCACGGCGTACCCCTGCGCCGCCAGGTGCCGGCCCCAGGGCTTCATCGCGGCCGGCGAGCCGGTGAACCCGTGGAGGAGCAGGACGCCGATCGGGCGGCCTCCGGTGCGGTCGGGAGCAGCGGGCAGCGAGAGGGGCGCGACGCGCTCGTCGAGGGGCACGGGGGCGATTCTGCACCACCCGCCGCACCACCTGCCGTGACCGGGGAGCGGATCCGAGCTCGCGTGCTCTGGGGTGGCCGTCGCCATGGGTCTAGGCTGCCCAGCGTCAGGTGCAGTGTCGGGTGGTCCGCGGGCAGGCAACGGAGGTCGGGTTGTTCTACTGGTTCCTGAAGTGGATCGCCATCGGCCCGCTGCTGCGGCTGATCTTCCGACCCGTCGTCGAGGGTGCCGAGCACGTGCCGGCCGAGGGCCCCGCGATCCTGGCCAGCAACCACCTCTCGTACGCCGACTGGCTGTTCATGCCGCTCACGCTGCAGCGCCGCGTCACGTTCGTGGCCAAGGCCGAGTACTTCACGACGCCGGGCATCAAGGGCTGGTTCCAGAAGAAGTTCTTCTCGGGCGCGGGCCAGGTGCCGATCGACCGGTCGGGCGCCAGCGCCGCCGAGGGCGCGCTCGCGTCCGCGCGCAAGATCCTGGAGCAGGGTGACCTGTTCGGCATCTACCCCGAGGGCACCCGCTCCCACGACGGCAGGCTCTACCGCGGCAAGACCGGCGTCGCCCGGCTCGCCCTGGAGACCGGCGTCCCGGTCATCCCGGTCGCCGTGCTCGGCACCGACGTGGTGGCGCCGCCGGGCAAGAAGTTCGGCACGTTCACGCGACCTGGCGTGCGCTTCGGCAAGCCGCTCGACTTCTCCCGCTACGACGGCCTGGAGAACGACCGCTACATCCTGCGGAGCATCACCGACGAGATCATGTACGAGATCATGCGGCTCTCCGGCCAGGAGTACGTCGACCTGTACGCCGGCCGCGCGAAGGACGAGTCCAAGCGGCTCGAGCGCGAGGCCAAGGCGGCGGCCGACGCCGTCGACGCCGAGGAGTCAGCACCGGCCGAGCAGAAGCAGGCGTCCTGACGAGGATGCGGCTCTGGTCCCACCCGGCGCTCGAGGTCGAGGACCGGCTCTTCCGGGCGCTGGCGATCCTGCGGGTCGTGCTGCTCGTCAACGCGGTGGCCCTGAACCTCTACCGCGCCGACAACTTCGCGCGACCCGCGGCGGGCGTCGCAGCCGTGGCGGTCATGGTCGGGTGGACCGGGTTCGCCACCTGGGCCTACGCCGCCCCGTCTCGCCGTACGACGGGACTGCTGGTGGCCGACCTGGCCGTCGCGGTCGGGCTGATCCTCGCCTCGCCGCTCATCAAGGGTGAGGGGCTGCGGGCCACCGTGCCCGGCTTCTGGGTGATGGCGGCACTGCTGGCGTGGGCGATCCACTGGCAGTGGCGCGGTGGCCTCGCCGCGGGCGTGCTGCTCGCGGTGGCCGACCTGTCGTTCCGTGACGAGATCAGCCAGAGCAACTACGGCAACGTGTTCCTGCTGCTGGTCGGTGGCCCGATCGTGGGGTTCATGTGCGAGTCCCTGCAGCTGATGGCGCGCGAGCGTGACGCGGCGCAGCGGGAGGCGGTGGCCGGTGAGGAACGGGCCCGGCTCGCCCGCGCCGTGCACGACGGGGTGCTCCAGGTGCTGGCCCTCGTGCAGCGCCGCGGCGGCGAGCTCGCCACCCTCGACCCCGACTTCGGCGAGCTCGGCCGGCTCGCAGGGGAGCAGGAGTCGGCGTTGCGCTCGCTGATCCGTCAGCAGGACGCGACGGCCGCGACCGGGGCGGACGCCGACGTCGACATCGCGCTGGCCCTGGAGGAGCTGACGCGGACGTCACCGCTCAC
>CAWHKE010000002.1:0-107886 GCA_963829855.1 uncultured Actinomycetota bacterium
TGCGGCGGGCCTGGTCGACGACCCGCTTCTGCAGCAGCGGCACCATCTCGAGCGGCATCTCCACGCCGAGGTCACCCCGCGCGACCATGAAGCCGTCGAACGCGCGGATCACGTCGTCGAGGTTGTCGATGGCCTGCGGCTTCTCGATCTTGGCGATCACCGGCAGCGTCACGTCCTCCTCTCGCATGATCTCGCGCACCCGCGTCACGTCGTCACCGCTGCGGACGAACGACAGCGCGATGAAGTCGACGGAGATCCGCAGCGCCCAGCGCAGGTCCTCCTCGTCCTTCTCCGACAGCGCCGGCACGCTCACGGCGACCCCGGGGAGGTTGATGCCCTTGTTGTTGCTGACCGGCCCGCCCACCTCGACCTCGGTGCGCACCTCGTCGCCGGCGACCTCGAGCACCCGCAGGTGGACCTTGCCGTCGTCGATCAGGATCTGGTCGCCGGCCGCCACGTCACCCGTGAGCCCGGCGTACGTCGTGCCGCAGATCTCGGCGGTGCCCTCGACGTCGCGGGTCGTGATGGTGAACCGCTCGCCCTCCTCGAGCTCGACCGGACCGTCGGCGAACGTCGCCAGCCGGATCTTGGGACCCTGCAGGTCCGCGAAGATCGCGACCCCGTGCCCGGTCTCGTCGGCCGCTTCGCGCACCATCTGGTACGACTTCTCGTGGTCGGCGTGGGTGCCGTGGCTCATGTTGAGCCGGGCCACGTCCATGCCGGACTCGATGAGCTGCCGGAGCAGCTCCGGCGTGCTGGTCGCGGGGCCGAGGGTGCAGACGATCTTCGCTTTCGCCACACCCCGGACCCTACCGGGCGTTGGATCGATCCAACAGACGGGACCCGCCTGGCGGTCAGACCGAGATCGGCCGCTCCGTCGGTGGGATGGGCGACGGCAGGTTGGTCGAGCCGGTCAGGAACCGGTCGACCGCCGCCGCGGCTGCCCGGCCCTCCGCGATCGCCCACACGATCAGCGACTGGCCGCGCCCGGCGTCGCCGGCCACGAAGACGCCCGCGACCGAGGTCGCGTAGGACGCGTCCCGAGCGACGTTGCCCCGCTCGTCGAGCTCCACCCCGAGCTGCTCCACCAAGCCGGGCTGCTCCGGGCCGGTGAAGCCCATGGCGAGCAGCACCAGCTCCGCGGGGATCTCGCGCTCCGTGCCCTCGATCGGCTGGAACGTCGCGTCCACCTCGACCATCCTCAGTGCGCGGACCCGGCCCTCGTCGTCGCCGAGGAACTCCTGGGTGGAGGAGGCGTACACCCGGTCGCCGCCCTCCTCGTGCGCCGAGGAGACCCGGAAGGTCATCGGGTACGTCGGCCACGGCTGGCTCTCGGGACGCGTCTCGGGGGGCTGCTGCAGGATCTCCAGCTGGGTGATCGACGCGGCGCCCTGCCGGATCGCGGTGCCGAGGCAGTCGGCGCCGGTGTCGCCGCCGCCGATGATCACCACGTGCTTGCCGTCGGCGCGGATCTGGTCGGGCACCTCCTCGCCGAGGGAGGCGCGGTTGGACTGCGGGAGGTACTCCATCGCCTGGTGGACGCCGCCGAGGTCGCGACCGGGGATCGGCAGGTCGCGCGACGTGGTCGAGCCCATGGCGAGCACCACGGCGTCGTACCGGTCGAGGAGCCGCTCGGTCGTGAGCGCCTCGGAGCCGACGTCGACCCCGGCCCGGAAGACCGTGCCCTCGCGGCGCATCTGGTCGAGCCGCCGGTCGAGGTGCTGCTTCTCCATCTTGAACTCGGGGATGCCGTAGCGCAGCAGGCCGCCGATCTTGTCCGCCCGCTCGTAGACGGCGACCGTGTGGCCGGCACGGGTGAGCTGCTGCGCGGCCGCGAGGCCCGCCGGGCCGGAACCGATCACCGCGACCGTCCGGCCCGAGAGCCACTCCGGTGGCTGCGGCCGGACCGCGCGCGACTCCCACGCCCGGTCGATGATCGAGACCTCGACGTTCTTGATGGTGACCGGGTCCTGGTTGATCCCCAGCACGCACGAGGTCTCGCACGGCGCCGGGCACAGCCGCCCGGTGAACTCCGGGAAGTTGTTCGTCGCGTGCAGCCGCTCGATCGCGCCGTCCCAGTCGTCGCGCCAGACCAGGTCGTTCCACTCCGGGATGATGTTGCCCAGCGGGCAGCCCTGGTGGCAGAACGGGATGCCGCAGTCCATGCAGCGCCCCGCCTGGGTGCTGATGATCGGCAGCAGCGCGCGGCCGACGCCGTCGGGGTAGACCTCGTGCCAGTCGCCGGTGCGTTCGTCGACCGGGCGGCGCGGCGCCACCTCGCGGCCGTGCTTGAGGAAGCCCTTGGGGTCAGCCATGCAGCACCTCCATGATCCGGGCGTTCGCCTGGTCCTCGTCGAGGCCCTCGGCCTCGGCCTCGGCCCGGACGTCGAGCACCCGCTTGAAGTCGCGCGGCATCACGAGGGTGAACCGCTCGAGCGCCGCCGGCCAGTCGACCAGCAGCCGCTGAGCGACCTCCGAGCCGGTCTCCTCGCCGAACCGGCGGACCAGGTCGGCGAGCTCGTCGGCCTTGTCGTCGACCGGTCCCAGCTCGACCAGCTCGGGGTTCACGCGGTGCTCCTTCAGGTCGAGCACGAACGCGTAGCCGCCCGACATCCCGGCCGCGAAGTTGCGGCCGGTCTTGCCGAGCACCACGACCCGGCCGCCGGTCATGTACTCGCAGCCGTGGTCGCCGACGCCTTCCGTGACCACCGTCGCGCCACTGTTGCGGACGCAGCACCGCTCCCCCACGCCGCCGCGGGCGAAGATCTCGCCGGACGTCGCACCGTAGGCGATGGTGTTGCCGGCGATGATCTGCTCCTCGGAGCGGAACGTCGCCGACCGGTCGGGCCGGATCACCAGCCGGCCACCGGAGAGGCCCTTGCCGACGTAGTCGTTGGCGTCGCCCTCCAGCCGCAGGGTCACCCCCGCCGGGAGGAAGGCCCCGAACGACTGGCCGGCCGAGCCGAGCAGCGTCAGGTCGATGGTGCCGTCCGGCAGCCCCTCGGCCCGGTACCGCTTCGTGACCTCGTGGCCGAGCATGGTGCCGACCGTCCGGTTCACGTTGCGGACGTCGAGCTGCGCCCGGATCGGCTCGCCCGACTCCAGCGCGGGTCGGGCGATCTCGATCAGCTGCTGGTCGAGCGCCTTGTCGAGGCCGTGGTCCTGCCGCTTCGTGCAGCGCAGGTCCTGGTCCTCGAACTGCCCGAACTCCCCGTGGGGCGACGCTTCGTGCAGGATCGGCGCCAGGTCGAGCCCGGCTGCCTTCCAGTGGTCGACGGCCGCCCGCGTGTCGAGCGCATCCACCCGTCCGATCGCCTCGTCGAGCGACCGGAAGCCCAGCTCGGCGAGCAGCTCGCGGACCTCCTCGGCGACGTACTCGAAGAACGTCACGACGAACTCCGGCTTGCCGCTGAATCGCTCGCGCAGCACCGGGTTCTGGGTGGCGACCCCGACCGGACAGGTGTCGAGGTGGCAGACCCGCATCATGATGCAGCCGGAGACGACCAGCGGTGCGGTGGCGAAGCCGAACTCCTCGGCACCGAGCAGGGCGGCGATCACGACGTCGCGACCGGTCTTGAGCTGGCCGTCGGTCTGCACGACGATCCGGTCGCGCAACCCGTTGAGCAGCAGCGTCTGCTGGGTCTCGGCCAGGCCGAGCTCCCAGGGCCCGCCGGCGTGCTTGAGCGACGTCAGGGGCGACGCGCCGGTCCCGCCGTCGTGACCGGAGATCAGCACCACGTCGGCGTGCGCCTTCGAGACGCCCGCCGCCACGGTGCCGACGCCGACCTCGGACACGAGCTTCACGTGCACCCGCGCCGACGGGTTGGCGTTCTTGAGGTCGTGGATGAGCTGGGCGAGGTCCTCGATCGAGTAGATGTCGTGGTGCGGCGGCGGGCTGATGAGACCGACACCCGGGGTCGAGTGCCGGGTCTTGGCGACCCAGGGGTAGACCTTGTTGCCGGGCAGCTGCCCGCCCTCACCGGGCTTGGCCCCCTGCGCCATCTTGATCTGGATGTCGTCGGCGTTGGTGAGGTACTCCGAGGTCACCCCGAACCTGCCGGACGCGACCTGCTTGATCGCGCTGCGCCGCTCCGGGTCGTGGAGCCGGTCGGCGTCCTCGCCGCCCTCGCCGGTGTTGGACTTCGCCCCGAGCCGGTTCATCGCGATCGCCAGCGTCTCGTGCGCCTCGCGGCTGATCGAGCCGTAGGACATCGCGCCGGTCGAGAACCGTGCGACGATCGCCGAGGCGGGCTCGACCTCCTCGATCGGCACCGGGGCGCGTTCGCCCTCCTTGAAGCGGAAGAGACCGCGCAGGGTCATCAGCCGCTCCGACTGCTCGTCGACCCGCTGCGTGTACTGCTTGAACACGTCGTACCGGCCGGACCGCGTGGCGTGCTGCAGCCGGAACACCGTGTCGGGGTCGAACAGGTGCGGCTCGCCCTCCCGCCGCCACTGGTACTCGCCGCCGATGGCCAGCGCGCGGTGCGAGGGCGCGATGCCGCCCCGCGGGTACGCCGTGGCGTGCCGCCGCGCCACCTCCTCGGCGATCGTGTCGAGCTCGACCCCGCCGAGCTTGGAGGTGGTCCCGGTGAAGTACTTGTCGACGACGGCCTGCGAGAGCCCCACCGCCTCGAAGATCTGGGCGCCGGTGTAGGACGCGACCGTCGAGACTCCCATCTTCGACATCACCTTGAGCACGCCCTTGCCCAGGCCCTTGATCAGGTGGGCCACCGCCTGCTCGGGCTCGACCTTCACGTAGTAGCCGTCGCGGGCGAGGTCCTCGACCGACTCCATCGCGAGGTAGGGGTTGACCGCGGCCGCGCCGTAGCCGATGAGCAGCGCCACGTGATGGACCTCGCGGACGTCGCCTGCCTCGACCAGCAGCCCGACCTGGGTGCGGGTCTTCTCGCGCACCAGGTGGTGGTGGACCGCGCCGGTCAGCAGCAGCGACGGGATCGGCGCCAGCTCCTGGGTGGAGTGCCGGTCGGAGAGGACGATGATCCGAGCACCCCCGGCGATCGCGGCCGACACCTCCGCGCAGATCTCGTCGATCCGGGCCGCCATCGCGGAGCCACCGCCCTCCACGTCGTACAGGCCGCGCGACACGTGGGTGATGAAGCCGGGCATGTCGCCGTCGCGGTTGATGTGCCGGATCTTGGCGAGGTCGTCGTTCGAGATCACCGGGAAGGGCAGCACGACCTGCCGGCACGACGCCGGCGCCGGCTCGAGCAGGTTGGCCTCCGGGCCGATGGTGCCGCTGAGCGAGGTGACCAGCTCCTCGCGGATCGCGTCGAGCGGCGGGTTGGTGACCTGGGCGAAGAGCTGGCTGAAGTAGTCGAAGATCAGCCGGGGCTTGTCGCTGAGCGCCGCGATCGGGGTGTCGGTGCCCATCGAGCCCAGCGGCTCCACGCCGGTGTTGGCCATCGGCGTCAGGAGCACCCGCAGCTCCTCCTCGGTGTAGCCGAAGATCTGCTGCCGCCGGGTGACCGACGCGTGGGTGTGGATGATGTGCTCGCGCTCGGGGATGTCGTCGAGGTGGATCTGGCCGGCGTGCAGCCACTCGCCGTAGGGGTTCTCCGCCGCCAGCTCGGTCTTGACCTCCTCGTCCTCGATGATCCGGTGCTCGTCGGTGTCGACGAGGAACATCCGGCCCGGCTGGAGCCGGCCCTTGCGGACGACGGTCGCCGGGTCGAGGTCGAGCACGCCGACCTCGGAGGCGAGCACCACGAGGCCGTCGTCGGTGACCCAGTAGCGCGAGGGGCGCAGTCCGTTGCGGTCGAGCACGGCGCCGATCTGGGTGCCGTCGGTGAAGACGACGCAGGCCGGGCCGTCCCACGGCTCCATCAGCGACGCGTGGAACTCGTAGAACGCGCGCCGCTTCGCGTCCATCTCGCCATGGTTCTCCCACGCCTCGGGGATCATCATGAGTACCGAGTGCGGCAGCGACCGGCCGCCCATGTGGAGCAGCTCCAGCACCTCGTCGAACGACGCGGAGTCGGAGGCGCCGGTGGTGCAGATCGGGTAGAGCCGGTCGAGCTCGCCCTTGACGAGGTCGGACTCCAGCAACGCCTCGCGGGCCCGCATCCAGTTGCGGTTGCCCATGACGGTGTTGATCTCGCCGTTGTGGGCGATGAACCGGAACGGGTGCGCGAGCGGCCAGCTCGGGAACGTGTTGGTGGAGAACCGCGAGTGCACGACGGCCAGCGCCGAGGCGATCCGCTCGTCGACCAGGTCGGGGAAGAAGTGGCCGAGCTGGTCGGTCGTGAGCATGCCCTTGTAGACGAGGGTCCGGCTGGAGAGCGACGGGAAGTACGCGTCGGTCTCCTTCTCGGCCCGCTTGCGGAGGCAGAACGCCTGCCGCTCGAGCGCCATGCCGGCGACCCGGGCACCCGCGCCCGCGACGAAGAGCTGGCTGAACGTCGGCATCACGCTGCGGGCGGTCGCGCCGAGCACGTCGGGGCTGGTCGGCACGTCGCGCCAGCCGAGGACCGCGAGGCCCTCCTCGGTGGCGAGCTCCTCGATCCGGGCCTTCGTCTTGGCGACGTTCTCGTCGTCACCCGGCAGGAACCCGGTGCCGACGGCGTAGGACCCGACGGGCGGGAGGTCCACGCCTGCGACGGCCCGCAGGAAGGCGTCGGGCACCTGCAGCAGGATGCCGGCGCCGTCGCCGGAGTTCGGCTCCGCGCCGGCGGCGCCGCGGTGGTCCAGGTTGCGCAGGGCGGTGAGCGCCTTGACCACGATGTCGTGGCTGGGCTCCCCCGTCAGCGTGGCGACGAACGCGACGCCGCAGGCATCGTGCTCGTGCCGAGGGTCGTAGAGGCCCTGGGGCGGCGGGAACGCGTGCAGCGTGGACACCAGGCATTCTCCCGTCGTCGTCAGCGGTCGCCGCCCACGTGGGGCGGGGACCGGGTCGGTGCGCGTGTGCGAGCGGGACGACGTTGGCCCGAGCGGCGCCCACGCTATCACTCAGCCGCGGACGTCTCCGGGTCGTCTCTCGCCCCTCGAACGTCCGGCAGAACGACCGACTCCCGCCCGGGGTGACGCCGCGCGGAGACGGCGAAGTACACCGCGGCGGCGACGAACAGCACGATCGAGGTCCACACGTTGAGCCGCAGCCCGAAGACGTCGGTCAGCTGGACGTCGTCGATCCGCAGCATCTCGATCCAACCGCGACCGAGCGTGTAGACCATCACGTAGAGCGCCACCACGCGGCCGTGCCCGAGCTGGAAGCGCCGGTCGGCCCAGACGATGAAGGCGAAGCCCGCCAGGCACCAGAGGAACTCGTAGAGGAACGTCGGGTGGAAGGTCGACACGTCGACGTACTCGATCGGGCGGTGGTCGGCGTCGATCTCCAGGGCCCACGGCAGGTCGGTGGGACGGCCGTAGAGCTCCTGGTTGAACCAGTTGCCCCACCGTCCGATCGCCTGGGCGATCAGCACCCCGGGCACCATGGCGTCGAGCACGGGGAGGACCGGGAGGCCCTTGACCTTCGCCCCCACCACGACGCCGACCGCGCCGAGCGCGATCGCCCCCCAGACGCCCAGACCCCCGCGCCAGACGTAGAGCGCGGTGATGGGGTTGCGGTCGTCGCCGAAGTACAGCTGCCAGTCGGTGGCCACGTGGTAGAGCCGGCCGCCGACGAGCCCGAACGGCACGGCCCACAGCGCCAGGTCGGAGACGTCGCCGGCCCGTCCTCCGCGGGCGATCCAGCGCCGTTCGCCGATCCAGATCGCCGCGACGATGCCGAGGATGATGGCGAGCGCGTACCCGCGCAGCGGCACCGGACCGAGGTACCAGACACCCTCCGACGGGCTGGGGATGCTCCAGAGCGTGAGCAGGGCGGTCATCAGGCGTCTCCGGTCAGCAGCAGGGTGATGTCGTCGGCGAAGTCGGCAGCCGACGTGCCGTGCGTCCAGACGATCGGTGCGGAGTCGCCACCGTCGATCCCGATCACCTGGGTGCCGTGGGTCACCTCGTAGCCACCGCTGGGCAGGCGCTCGCCCTTCTCGACGGCCACGCCGAGGTCCTGGCCCACGTCGACGATGGTCGGGAGGTCGCCGGTCAGACCCACGAAGGCGGGGTCGAACCGGTCGAGGTACTCGCGCAGGGTGGCCGCGTCGTCGCGGGCCGGGTCCGTGGTCACGAACACCACCTCGACCTGCTCCCGCACCGAGTCGTCGACCCGGGTCATGGCCGAGGCGAGGCTGGACATGACGGCCTGGCAGATGTCGGGGCACCGCGTGTAGCCGAAGAAGACCAGCGTCAGCCGCCGGTCCGTGTCGTCCGCGAGCGAGAACGCCTGCCCGGCTGTGTCGCTGAGCGGCTCGTCGGGCACGACGTAGGGCTCGGTCAGCAGGGTGCCGGCGTAGTCGCCCTCCTCGGGCGCCTCGCCGCACCCGGTGAGGGTGGCCGCGAGGGCGATCGCCACGATCACGGCGCGGACGCTACGCACCCCGGACGCCCCCCGCGAGGTCGGCCGTGAGGGTGGCCAGGGCGGCCAGCCCGGCAGCCCGGTCGTCCGGGTGGTCGAGCAGCACCCGGACGAACGCCGAGCCGACGATCACGCCGTCGGCGTACGACGCCACGGCCGCTGCCTGCTCCCCGGTGCTCACCCCGAGCCCGACGGCCACCGGCAGGTCGGTCGTGGCGCGGGTGCGCGCCACCAGCGGCTCGGCGAGGTCGCTGGTCGTCGCGCGGGCGCCGGTGACGCCCATGACGGCCGTCGCGTAGACGAAGCCACGGCAGGCGGCGGTCGTCATCGCGAGCCGCTCGTCGGTGGAGCTCGGCGCGACCAGGTAGATCTTGTCGAGGTCGAGCGCGTCGGCCGCCTCGGCCCACTGCGGGTCGCTGTCCGGGGTCAGGTCGGGCGTGATCAACCCCGCCCCACCGGCGGCGGCGAGGTCGCGGGCGAACCGGGTCACGCCGTACCGGTCGATCGGGTTCCAGTAGGTCATGACGACGGTGGGCGTGCCCGTCGCGGCGACCGCCTCGACGGTCCGCAGCACGTCGGCGGTCCGGACCCCGCGCTCCAGGGCCTGCTGCGCCGCGGCCTGGATGGTGGGCCCGTCCATGACGGGGTCGCTGTAGGGCAGCCCGACCTCGATCACGTCGCAGCCGGAGTCGACCAGCACGCGCAGCGCCTCGACGCCGCCGTCGACGTCGGGGAAACCGGCCGGCAGGTAGCCGACGAGGGCCGAGCGGCCCTCGGCTCGGGCGCGCTCGAACGCGCGGGAGACGCTCACCGCTGCGCTTCCCGGGCGGCGTCGGAGCCCAGCCCGAACCAGCTGATCGCGGTCTCCATGTCCTTGTCGCCGCGGCCGGACAGGTTGACCAGCACCAGCCCGTCGGGGCCGAGCCGCCGGGCGACGTCGTAGGAGCCGGCCAGCGCGTGGGCCGACTCGACCGCGGCGATGATGCCCTCGGTCCGGGCCAGCAGGGCCAGCGCGTCCATCGCCTCGGCGTCGGTGATCGGCAGGTAGTCGGCGCGCCCTGACTTGGCGAGGTGGGCGTGCTGCGGGCCGACGCCCGGGTAGTCGAGCCCGGCCGAGATCGAGTGCGACTCGACCGTCTGGCCGTCCTCGTCCTGGAGCACGAACGTGCGGGCGCCGTGGAGCACGCCGCTCTCCCCCGCCGCGATCGTGGCGGCGTGGCGGCCGGTCTCGACGCCGTCCCCGCCGGCCTCGAAGCCGTAGATCGCGACGTCGCGGTCGTCGAGGAACGCCGTGAAGAGCCCGATCGCGTTGGAGCCGCCACCGACGCAGGCGGTGATCGCGTCGGGCAGGCGGCCCTCGCGCTCGAGGCACTGGGCGCGGGCCTCGTCGCCGATGCCGCGCGTGAAGTCGCGCACCATGCTCGGGAAGGGGTGGGGTCCGGCCGCGGTGCCGAAGAGGTAGGCCGTGTGGTCGACGCTCGCCACCCAGTCGCGCAGCGCCTCGTTGATGGCGTCCTTGAGGGTGGCGCTGCCGGAGTCGACCGGCACGACGGTCGCGCCGAGCAGCTGCATCCGGGCGACGTTGAGCGCCTGGCGGCGGGTGTCGACCGATCCCATGTAGACCGTGCAGTCGAGCCCGAAGTACGCCGCCGCGGTCGCGGCCGCCACGCCGTGCTGGCCGGCGCCGGTCTCGGCGATCACGCGGGTCTTGCCCATCCGCTGGGTGAGCAGCGCCTGGCCGAGCACGTTGCGCACCTTGTGGGCGCCGGTGTGGTTGAGGTCCTCGCGCTTGAGCAGGATCCGGGCGCCGCCGACCTTCTCCGACAGTCGCGCGGCGTCGTACAGCGGGCTCGGGACGTTCGCGTACTCGCGCAGGATCCGGTCGAAGGCGGCCCGGAACTCCGGATCGGCCCACGCCTCCTGGTAGGCGGTCGTCAGCTCGTCGAGGGCCGCGACCAGGGCCTCGGGCATGTAGCGCCCCCCGAAGTCGCCGAACCAGCCGCGCTCGTCGGCGTCCCAGTGGTTCGTCCCGGCCGTCATCCGGTCACTCCCGTCATCGCGCGTACGGCGCCCTCGGGGTCACCGTCCTTCACCAGAGCCTCTCCCACCAGGACAACCCGGGCGCCCTCGGCGACGTACCGCGAGACGTCGGCGGGGCTGCCGATCCCGGACTCGGCGACCAGCACCCGGTCGTCGGGGACGCCGGGAGCGAGCCGGCCGAACGTCGAGTCGTCGACGGCGAGCGTCTTGAGGTTGCGGGCGTTGACGCCGATCAGCTCGGCGCCCAACGCGACCGCCCGCTCGGTCTCCGGCTCGTCGTGCACCTCGACCAGCACGGTGAGGCCGAGCTCGCGGGCCTCCTCGTGGAGGGACCGCAGGAGGTCGTCGTCGAGGGCGGCGACGATCAGGAGCGCCAGGTCGGCACCCGCCGCGCGCGCCTCCAAGAGCTGGTAGGGCTCGACGATGAAGTCCTTGCGAAGCAGGGGTGCGTCGACCGCGGCGCGCACCTCTCGCAGGTCGGCCAGGCTGCCACCGAACCGGCGCTCCTCCGTCAGGACGCTGATCGCGGCCGCGCCGCCGGCGGCGTACCGGCGGGCGAGGTCGGCGGGATCGGGGATGGTCGCGAGGTCACCCTTGCTGGGGCTGCGCCGCTTCACCTCGGCGATCACGCTGGACCCGGCGGCCCGGAAGTGGGGCATCGGGTCGAGCGGCGGGTCGACGTCGGCCAGCGCGGCGCGCAGGTCGGCGGCCGAGGTGTCCCGGCGCCGGCGGTCGAGGTCGATCCGGACCCCGGCGACGATGTCGTCGAGCACGGACACGGGCGCGCGCCTCAGTGATCGGAGCTGTTCATGCCCAGCTTGGCCATCACGCCGAAGACCACGAGCGAGGCGACGCCGATCGCGCAGCCGACCCAGAACAGCGTCATGTTGACCGGGTCGAGCATGAGCGCGATGCCGCCGACGATGAACCCGAGCATCGCCACCGTGACGCCGGTCCAGGCGGCCGGGGTGTTGCCGTGGCTGTCAGACATGCGGGCTCTCCTCGAGGCGGGTGGGCGGTGCGCCGCCAGTGTAGTGAAGCGGCAGCCTCGTCGGGTCAGGCGGTCGGGTCGCGGCCCTGGTCCATCGACTTCCACAGGTCGAGGTGGCTCTGCTCCTCGGCGGGGACGTCGTCGTGGCTCTCACCGGGCGCGTCGTAGCGGCTCCCCATCTCCGGCCACTGCGGGCACCAGGCGACCGCCAGGGCCGCGGCGACGACCGACGCGAGGCCCGCCACCGCGGCGACCCAGTACCAGGCGGTCCAGCTCAGGCCAGCCGTGGCGTCCCGGACCGAGGCGCTCGCGAGCTCTGGACGCTGATCGGGGAGCAGGAACCACGCGTAGACGACGACCGCGACGACGCCGATCGCCGCGAGCAGCCCGAGGACGGCGACTGCGCGCCGGGCACGGCCGCGTGACACGAGGACGACGCCCCAACAGGCCAGGACCACCAGCGCGAGCGCCAATGCGAGAGGCATCTGAGCGCCGGCCTCGCTGACCGACAGTGCGGGGTCCAGGACGCGCGGATCAGGATCGGTGTAGTCGAGCCAGATCCGGTTGCTCGCGACAGCACTCAGCACGCCGGCCGCCAGACCGAGTGCGACGACCGGGCCGAACGAACGACGGCGTTCGGTCATCCGGCGTGCACCACGTGCGCGTCGAAGCAGGTGCGGTCGCCGGTGTGGCAGGCCGCGCCCTGCTGGTCGACGGTCACGAGCAGGGTGTCGCCGTCGCAGTCGAGCCGGATCTCGTGGACCTGCTGGGTGTGGCCGGACGTCTCGCCCTTGACCCAGTACTCCTGCCGCGAGCGCGACCAGTAGGTGCCGCGGCCGGTGTCGATCATCCGGGCGAGTGCCTCGTCGTCGACCCAGGCGAGCATCAGCACCTCACCGGTGTCGCGCTGCTGCACGATCGCCGGGACCAGCCCCTCGGCGTTCCACCTCACCTGTGACGCGATCTCGACGTCCAGCGACTCGCTCATGCTCCGATGATCCCACGCGCCGAGTCGTGCCTCATTCCGCCCGAGTCGTGCCTCATTCCGACCGAGTCGTGCCTCATTCCGATCGAGTCGTGCCTGCGTCCAGAACAATCCACGACTGGACCCGAATAGCCCACGACTCGGAGCGAATTACCCACGACTCGCGGTCTGGGCGATCCAGCTGTGGTGGAGGCCGGCGTAGACGGAACCCTCCTGGCGGACCAGCTCCGCGTGCGGGCCGCGCTGCACGACCCGGCCGCGGTCGACGACCACGACCTCGTCGGCGTTCTCGGCGGTCGAGAGCCGGTGCGCGATGGTCACCGAGGTCCGGCCGGACATCAGCCGCTCCAGGGCGCGACCGATCCGCATCTCCAGCTGGGGGTCGACGGCGCTGGTGGCCTCGTCGAGGACGAGCAGGTCGGGGTCGGCGAGATGCGCCCGCAGCAGCGCGACCAGCTGCCGCTCGCCGGCCGACAGCGACTCGCCCCGCTGCCCGACCTTGGTGCGGAGCCCTCGCGGCAGCCCGGCCACCCAGTCGGCCAGGCCCAGCTCCTCGGCGCTCGCGAGGATGTCGGCCTCGGTCGCGTCGAGCTTGCCGTAGCGGACGTTGGCGGTGATCGTGTCGTCGAAGAGGAAGCCCTCCTGCGGCACGAGCACGACGCTCGAGCGCAGGCTCACGGCGGCGATCTCGCGGACGTCGATCCCGTCGAGCAGCACCCGGCCCTCGCTCGGGTCCATCAGCCGGGTGAGCAGCTTCGCGAACGTCGACTTGCCGGAACCGGTCTCACCGACGATGGCGACCCGGGTGCCGGAGTCGATCGTCATCGACACCTCGCGCAGCACCGGCGGACCGCCGGGGTAGGCGAACGAGACGTCCTCGAAGGTCACGTCGATCGGCCCGCGCGGCAGCCGCTCGCCCTCGGGGCCGGGGTCGACCAGGTCGGCCGGCGTCTCGAGGATGCCGATCACGCGGCGCCAGCTCGCGATGGCGTTCTGGGCGTCGGTGAGGATCTGGGTGCCCATCTGCACCGGGCCGACGAACAGCGTCACGAGGAACGCGAAGGCGAGGACGGTGCCGGCCGTCATGTCGCTGGTGAAGCCGAGGAGGACGCCGATGATCAGCACCCCGGCGTTCGCGAGCCCGGCGGACAGACCACCGAGGGAGAACGACACGACGGTGTACTGCTGTGCCTTGACGCTGGCGGCCTTGAAGTCGTCGATCGCGGTGTCGATCCGCGCCTGGGTGCGGTCCTCGACGGCGTACGACCGCACGACCTCGGCGCCGACGACCGGCTCGGAGATCGCGGACAGCAGCACGCCCACCTGGTGGCGGACCACGCCGTACGCCGCGGACAGCTTGCGCTGGAACCACCGGATGGAGAGGAAGAGCGGCGCGAACGCGATCCACACGACCAGCGCCAGCTCCCAGCTGTAGATGAACATGATGACGGTGGCGACCAGCATCTGGCCGATGCTCACCACGAAGATCAGGCCGCCGAACACCAGGAACTGGCTGACCTGGTCGACGTCGCTCGTGACCCGCGACACCAACGCCCCGCGGCGCTCGGTGTTCTGGGTGAGCAGAGGGAGGTCGTGGACGTGTCGGAAGGCCTTGATCCGCAGCGTCGCGAGACCGCGCTCGGAGGTGCGGAACAGCCGGCTGGTCATGAAGTACGACGCGAGGCTGGTCACCCCGATCGCGCCGGCGGCCACCAGGCACATCCACACCACGAACGAGACGTCGGGACCGTCGGGTCCGTTGATGCCGCGGTCGAGCGTCTGCTGCACCGCGATCGGCACGATCACCTGGCCGAAGGAGGCCACGACGGCGAACACCAGGGTCAGGCCGATGCCGTCGCGCAGCTCGGGGCTGATCGCCACGCCCCGGCGGATCGTCTCCATCGCCGCGATGTCGTCGCCGGTGTCCATCCGGGTGCCGCTGGTGCGGGCGTCGTCGCTCACGGTGCTCACCGGCGCTCACCCGCCCCGGCCTGCTCGTCCTGCGGGGCGTGCTCGTAGGCGTTGACGAGCCGGGCGTACGCCGGGCTGCGGTCGATCAGCTCGTCGTGGGTGCCGCGGTCGGCGATCCGGCCGGACGCGAGGTGGATCACCTCGTCGGCCAGCGCGATCGTCGCCTTGCGGTAGGCCACGACCACGACCGTGCCGCCGCGTCGGTCCTGGCGCAGGGTGGCCAGGATCCGCGCCTCGACCTCGGGGTCGACCGCGGAGGTGGCGTCGTCGAGGACCAGCAGCCGCGGCCGCCTCACCAACGCCCGGGCCAGCGAGATCCGCTGCCGCTGCCCGCCCGAGAGCGAGGTGCCCCGCTCCCCCAGCGTGGTGTCGAGGCCGTGGGCGAGCGCCGCCACGAAGCCGTCGGCCTCCGCTGCCCGGAGCGCCGCCCAGACCTCGTCGTCGGGGACGTCGGCGCCGAGCGTCACGTTGTCGCGCACGGTGTCGTCGAAGAGGAAGGCGGTCTGGCCGACCACCGAGACGGAGCCGGCGAGCTCGCCGCGCGCGAGCTCGCGCAGGTCGACGCCGTCCACCAGGATCCGGCCGCGGTCGGGGTCGACCAGCCGCGTCAGCAGCGAGGTGAGCGTGCTCTTGCCGGAGGCGGTGGCGCCGACGAGCGCGACGGTGCGGCCGGGCGGGACGTCGAAGGTGACCTCCTCGAGCACCGGGATCTCCTGCTCGTAGGCGTACCCGACCCGGTCGACGGTGAGATGGGCGCCGGAGCGGTCGTGGTCGGCGAGGGCCGCGCTGCCGTAGGGCATGGCACCCGTCGCCTCGATCACGCGCTGCGCCCGGTGGAAGCCGACCACGCTGCGCGGGAACTCCCCGAGCAGCCAGCCGATCGAGCGGATCGGGAAGGACACGATGGTGAGGAGGTAGGCGACGGTGACGACGTCACCGGCGTCGGTCGCCCCGCTCAGCACCCGCTGGACGCCGACCGCCAGCACGACCAGCACCCCGAGGTTGGGCAGCGATGCGAGGGTCGGGTCGAACGCCGCGCGGATCCGGCCGGCGCGGACGTTGACGTTGCGCAGCTCGTGGGCCTTGGCGGTGAAGCGGTCGGTCTCCTCGCCCTCGCGGCCCAGGGTCTTGACGACCATCGCGCCGTCGAAGGACTCGTGGGCGATCTCGCTCACCTCGGCGCGCAGCCCCTGGGCGCGGGTCATCAGCGGCGACGACAGCTTTTGGTACACGAGGTTGGCGGCCACGACCATCGGGAAGATGAGCATCCCCACGATCGCCAGGACGACGTCGGCGACCAGCATCTGGATCAGCGCGATCACCATCATCACCACCGTGCCGACCGCCATCGGCAGCGGCGCGATCGGGCCCCAGGCGGCCTCGACGTCGGAGTAGGCGTTGGAGAGCAGCTGGCCGGTCGGGTGTCGCTGGTGCCACTCCATGGGCAGCGCGAGGTACTGCCGGGTGACGGCCCGGCGGGTGTGGGCCTGCATCCGGTACTGCATGACACCGGCGCCCAGGCGCCGCGCGACGATGCCGATCGCCCGGAGCAGCGCGACCCCGAGGAACAGGGCGAGCACGGCCCACAGCAGACTCGCATCGATCTCGCCGGTGCGGAAGGCGGGGACGACGACGTTGTCGGTGGCCCAGCCGAGCACCCAGGCGTCGGCGACGGTCATCGCGCCGAAGAGGAAGCTGCCGACGGTGGAGAGGATGAAGATCTTGCGCTCACGCCGGACGGCGACCCCGAGTACGGCGAAGCCCTCACGTGTCGTCGACCCGCGGTGCTCGCCCCACTCGTCCGTCACTGCTGCCCGTGCTCCCCTCGTCCGGTCGGACCGGATCCGACTCTGCCCCAACCGGGGCCTCCGACAGGCTATTCCTCGGCGCCGACATCGCCGAATCGGTCGTGGGTCAGCGGACCGGGTGGCCGCTCGCGGCCAGCGCCTGCTTCACGTCGCCGATCCGGAGCGTGCCGAAGTGGAAGACGGTCGCGGCCAGCACGGCGTCAGCGCCGGCCTCGACGGCCGGGGCGAAGTGCTCGACCCGGCCGGCGCCGCCGGACGCGATCACGGGCACCGTCACCTCGCGACGTACGGCGGCGACCAGCTCGAGGTCGAACCCGTCGGTCGTCCCGTCGGCGTCCATCGCGTTCAGCAGGATCTCGCCGGCGCCGAGCTCGGTGGCGCGGGCGGCCCACGCCACGGCGTCGAGCCCTGCTGACGCGCGCCCGCCGTGGGTGGTGACCTCGAAGCCGGAGTCCGTGCCGGGGGCCCGGCGGGCATCGACCGAGAGCACCAGCACCTGGCTGCCGAAGCGGTCGGCGATCTCGGCGACCAGCTCCGGCCGGTGGATCGCCGCGGTGTTGACGGCCACCTTGTCGGCACCCGCCCGCAGCAGGCGGTCGACGTCGGCGGCGCTGCCCACTCCCCCGCCCACGGTGAGCGGGATGAAGACCTCCTCGGCACACCGCGACACGATCTCCATCGTGGTCGCCCGGCCCTCGTGGGAGGCGGAGATGTCGAGGAACGTCAGCTCGTCGGCGCCCTCCGCGTCGTAGGCGCGCGCGAGCTCGACCGGGTCGCCCGCGTCGCGCAGCTGCTGGAAGTTGACGCCCTTGACCACCCGGCCGGCGTCGACGTCGAGGCAGGGGATGACCCGGACGGCGAGGCTCATGCCGGGCCGCCGGGGCGGGTCAGGGCCAGCGCGTCCTCGAGCGTGAAGCGGCCCTCGTAGAGCGCGGTCCCGACGATCGCGCCCTCCACGCCGTCGTCGACCAGGCCCATCAGCGCGGCGAGGTCGTCGAGCTCGGTGATGCCGCCGCTCGCCACGACCGGCCGGTCGGTGGCGGCGCAGACCTCGCGCAGCAGCGCGAGGTTGGGGCCCTGCAGCATGCCGTCCTTGTCCACGTCGGTGACGACGTAGCGGGCGCACCCCTCGCCGTCGAGCCGGGCGAGCACCTCGTACAGGTCGCCGCCCTCGCGGGTCCAGCCGCGCGCCGCCAGCGTCCGGCCGCGTACGTCGAGCCCCACGGCCACCCGGTCGCCGTACTCGGCGATCGCGGCGGCACACCACTCCGGCTGCTCGAGCGCGGCGGTGCCGATGTTGACGCGGCGGCAGCCGGTCGCCATCGCGGCCCGCAGCGAGTCGTCGTCGCGGATGCCGCCGCTCATCTCGACGTGGAGGTCCAGCCGGCCGACGATCTCCGCCTGCAGCTCGCGGTTGTGGCCGCGACCGAACGCCGCGTCGAGGTCGACCAGGTGGATCCACTCGGCCCCGGCCTCCTGCCACCGCAACGCGGCCGCCACGGGGTCGCCGAAGCGCTTCTCGGAGCCGGCGACACCCTGGACGAGCTGCACCGCCTGCCCGTCGGCGATGTCGACCGCGGGCAGCAGCTGCAGGTGGCTCATCGGGACCCTCCCAGGCTCTCGACCCAGCCGCGCAGCAGCCGGGCGCCGGCGTCGCCGGACTTCTCGGGGTGGAACTGGGTGGCGGTCAGCGGCCCGTTCTCGACGGCCGCGACGAACCGGTCGCCGCCGTGCTCGGCCCACGTCACCAGCGGCTCCCGGGTCCGGCCGTGGGTGACGAGGTCCCATGACCGGGCCGCGTAGGAGTGCACGAAGTAGAACCGCTCGTGCTCGATGCCCGCGAACAGGGTCGAGCCCTCGGGCACCTCGACGGTGTTCCAGCCCATGTGCGGCACGACCGGCGCCTGCAACCGCGTCACGGCCCCCGGCCACTCGTCGCAGCCCTCGGTCTCGACCCCGTGCTCGACCCCGCGCTCGAACAGCACCTGCATGCCCACGCAGATGCCCAGCACCGGACGCCCGCCGGCCAGCCGCCGCCCGATCAGCCGGTCGCCCTTGACCGCCCGCAGGCCGGCCATGCACGCGGCGTACGCCCCGACCCCGGGGACGACCAGGCCGTCGGCGGCCAGGCCGGCGTCGAGGTCGGCCGTCAGGGTGACGTCGGCCCCGGCGCGCTCGAGGGCGCGGACGGCGGAGCGGAGGTTGCCCGACCCGTAGTCGAGGACGACGACGGAGCTCAGAGTGTGCCCTTCGTGGACGGCACTCCGGTCTCACGCGGGTCGATCGCGACCGCGTCGCGGAACGCCCGCGCGAACGCCTTGAACTGCGTCTCCACCAGGTGGTGGGGGTCGCGGCCGGCGAGCACGCGCACGTGCAGCGCGAGGTGGGCGTGGAACGCGAGCGTCTCGAAGACGTGGCGGGTCAGCGAGCCGGGGAAGCCCGGACCGCTGTCGCCGCCGATCACGACGTACGCCTGGCCGTCGGGCTCGCCGGTGTGGACGCAGTAGGGCCGCCCGGACACGTCGACGACGGCCTGCACCAGCGCCTCGTCGAGCGGCACGGTGGCGTCGCCGAACCGGCGGATCCCGGCCTTGTCGCCGAGCGCCTCGCGGATCGCCTGCCCGAGCACGATCGCGGTGTCCTCGACGGTGTGGTGCGCGTCGACGTGGGTGTCGCCGGAGGTGTGGACGACGAGGTCGACCAGCGCGTGCCGCGCGAACGCGATCAGCATGTGGTCGTAGAACCCGACGCCGGTGGAGACGTCGTGGCGGCCGGTGCCGTCGAGGTCGACCTCGACGTGGACCTTCGACTCGGTGGTCTGCCGGTCCAGGGTCGCGGTGCGGCTCATGGCGCCTCCTTCGTTGGGTTGGTCTCCATCACCTCGGTGAGTGCCGTCCGAAATGATCGCATCTCCTGGGGGGTGCCCACCGACACGCGCAACCATCCGGACGGTCCGGTCTCGCGGATCAGGACGCCGCGGTCGACCAGGGCCTGCCAGACGGCGTGGCGGTCGGCGAACGTGCCGAACAGCACGAAGTTGG
This sequence comes from uncultured Actinomycetota bacterium, assembly GCA_963829855.1. Classification (GTDB taxonomy): domain Bacteria; phylum Actinomycetota; class Actinomycetes; order Propionibacteriales; family Nocardioidaceae; genus Nocardioides. Next base: position 19,268 of record CAWHKE010000002.1, read on the forward strand.
CGTCGCTGTCGGCGACAGCGAGGCCCTGGGCCCGCAGCCACGCGACCGTGTCGTCGCGTTCGGCCCGCAGGTCGGCGACCCTCGCCAGCAGCTCGTCGGCGTGCCCGAGCGCCGCGAGCGCGGTGGCCTGGGTGACCGCGGACAGGTGGTAGGGCAGCCGGACGACCCGGATCGCGTCGCAGATCGCGGGGTCGGCCGCGAGGTACCCCAGCCGGGCACCGGCCAGCGCGAACGCCTTGCTCATGGTGCGGGTGACCACGAGGTTCCGGTGGTCGGGCAGCAGCGCGAGCGCGCTCGGCGTCCCGTCGCGGCGGAACTCGCCGTACGCCTCGTCGACCACGACGAGGCCGGGGCCCGCGGCCTCGCACAGGGCCGAGACCGCCGCGGGCGGCAACGCGGTGCCGGTCGGGTTGTTCGGGCTCGGCAGCAGCACCACCGCCGGCCGCCGCTCCTCGACCAGGGCCCGCGCGTGGTGGAGGTCGAGCGTGAAGTCCTGCTCGCGGTGGCCGGCCACCCACTCGGTGACCGTGTCGCGCGCGTACTCGGGGTACATCGAGTACGTCGGCGCGAAGCTGAGCGCGACCCGGCCCGGCCCGCCGAAGGCCTGGAGCAGCTGCAGCATGACCTCGTTGGAGCCGTTGGCCGCCCACACCATCGCGGGCGTGATGTCGGTGCCGCCCGACCGGTTGAGGTACGCCGCGAGGGCGCCGCGCAGCGCGACCAGCTCGCGGTCCGGGTAGCGGTTGAGGGACGTCGCGGCCTCCCCCACCGCCCGGGCGATGTCGGCGGCACACGCCGGGCTCGGCGGGTACGGGTTCTCGTTCACGTTGAGCTGGACCGGTGCCTGCTCCCGAGACAGCTGCGGCGCGCCGTACGGCTCGATCCCCCGCAGCTCCTCACGCAGCGGGGGCCAGTCGGCCGCGCTCATCGTTGCTCGTCCAGCCGGACCGAGACGGCCTGGCCGTGGCCGGGCAGGTCCTCCGCCTCGGCCAGCGTGACCACGTGGTCGGCGACCTCCGCGAGCGCCTCGCGGGTGTAGGCCACGACGTGCACCGACTTGAGGAACGCGCGGACGCTCAACCCCGAGGAGTGGCACGCGCAGCCGCCGGTCGGGAGCACGTGGTTGGACCCGGCGGCGTAGTCGCCGAGGCTGACCGGCGCGAACGGGCCGACGAAGACGGCGCCGGCGTTCCGGACCCGCGCGGCGACCGCGGCGGCGTCGCGGGTGTGGATCTCGAGGTGCTCGGCGGCGTAGCCGTCGACGACGGCGAGCCCCTGCTCGACGTCGTCGACCAGCACGATGCCCGACTGCGGGCCGCCGAGGGCGGTCGTGATCCGCTCCGTGTGCCGGGTCTCGTGCACCTGCTTGTCCAGCTCGACGACCACGTCGTCGGCCAGCCGCTCCGAGTCGGTGACCAGCACGCTCGCCGCGGCCGGGTCGTGCTCGGCCTGGCTGATCAGGTCGGCCGCGACGTACGCCGGGTCGGCGGAGTCGTCGGCCAGGATCGCGATCTCCGTGGTGCCGGCCTCCGAGTCGATCCCGACGACACCGCGCACGAGGCGCTTGGCCGCCGCGACGTAGATGTTGCCCGGTCCGGTGACGAGGTCGACCGGCCGGCAGGGACCGGCCCCGTAGGCGAACATCCCGATGGCCTGGGCGCCGCCCACGGCGTACACCTCGTCGACGCCGAGCAGCGCGCACGCGGCGAGGATGGTGGGCGCGGGCAGTCCGTCGTGGGCCGCCTGGGGAGGGCTGGCCAGCGCGATCGAGCCGACCCCGGCCACCTGCGCGGGCACCACGTTCATCACGACGCTCGAGACCAGCGGTGCGAGTCCACCGGGGACGTAGAGGCCCACCCGGCCCATAGGGACCTTGCGGTGCGTCACGACCGCGCCCGGCGCGACCTCGGTGGTCACGTCGTGCTCGAGCTCGGCCTCGCAGGTGGCACGCAGCCGGCGGACCGACTCCTCGAGCCCGGCCCGGACCTGCGGGTCCAGCTCCTCGAGGGCCTGCCGGAGCGCGGCCTGCGGCACCGCGACGTCGTCGAGGTCCACGCCGTCGAACTGCCGCCCGTACTCCAGGACCGCCTCGACCCCCCGGGTGCGGATCGCCTCCAGCACCGGCTGGATCACGTGCGCCGCGGTCTCGACGTCGAGCTCGGCGCGCGGCACGACCGCGCGGTAGTCGACGGGGCCGGCGGCCCCGCGGAGGTCGATACGGCGGATCACACCCCCGATTCTAGGTTCGCGGTCCGCGGGGCTCGCGCGGGGACGTCGTGCGCTGGGACGCGCGCCTGCCGCGACCGGCTGGTGCGGCCGCCTAGAGTCGAGTCGTGGACGACGCCCTGCCGATGTTCCCCCTGAACGTCGTGCTGTTCCCTGGCGTGAGCGTGCCGCTGCACGTGTTCGAGGACCGCTACCGGGCGCTGGTGCACCACCTGCTGCGCGTGCCCGACCCCACCGACCGAGTCTTCGGCTCGGTCGCGATCCGCGAGGGGTACGAGGTCGGCGACCACGGCGCCCAGTCGCTCTACCGGGTCGGCTGCCGGGTCCGGATGACCGACGTGCAGTCGCACCCGGACGGCACGTTCGACCTCGTCGCGGTCGGCCTGGACCGGATCGAGCTCGAGCGGCTCGACGGGACCGGACCGTTCCCGCGCGGGGTGGTCCACGAGCGCCCCGAGCACGGCATGCCCGTGCCGGCCGAGCTGGTCGAGCGGGCGCGGGCCATGTTCACGGCCTACCGGGTCGCCCTCTCGGAGATCCGCGGCGACCCCTACCCGGCCCAGCTCCCCCGCGACGCGACGTACCTCTCCTGGACGCTCGCGGCCCTCGCCCCACTGCCGCTTCCCGACCGGCAGGCACTCCTCGAGGCCGAGGACCCTGCGGAGCGGCTGGTCCTCGTCACCGACCTGCTGCGCTCCGAGCTGCGGGCGATGAACGTCATCCCGTCGCTGCCGGCCACCGAGGTGGCGCGCACCCGCTGGTCGCCGAACTGACGATGGCGAAGCGGCGCTCCGCGGGCGGGACGCCGGCCACCGTGGCTCTCGACCGGGCGGGGATCGGCTACCGCCTGCACCCCTACGACCACGATCCGCGGGCGGCGTCCTACGGGCTGGAGGCGGCGACGGCCCTCGGCGTCGACCCGGCCCGGGTGTTCAAGACCCTGCTGGCGTCCCTGGACGGGTCGCTGGTGGTCGGCATCGTGCCCGTCTCCGGCCAGCTCGACCTGAAGGCACTCGCCCGCTCCCTGGGCGGCAGCAAGGCCGTGATGGCCGACGTGTCGGCCGCCGAGCGCGCCACGGGGTACGTCGCCGGCGGGATCTCGCCGATCGGGCAGAAGCGGTCGCTGCCCACCGTGCTCGACGACTCCGCCCTCGACCACCCCACGATCTTCGTGTCGGCGGGCCGGCGCGGGCTCGACGTCGAGCTGGCGCCGGCCGACCTGGTCGCGATCGCCGAGGCGATCACGGCGCAGGTCGGCCGGAGCTGATGGTCCTCCCGGACCGGGGTCAGTCGGTGGTCACCCGGAAGATGGCGTGCGCGCCCTCGTCGGTGCTCCACGTGCTGAACCCGAGGCCCTGCAGCGGCTCGAGGTTCTCGGCCATCTCCTGGTCGCCCTCGGCGAGCGAGGTGAGCCAGTCACCCGCGTCGAAGTTGACGTAGAAGATCGCGCTGGCCTGCTCGGCCTCCCGCACGACGTTCTGGAACGCGGCGGTGTCACCCAGGCCGCCGTCCGCGAGGAGCTCGCCGCGGTAGTCGGCGTTGGGGCCGATCGCCACCAGGTCGCCCTCGGCGTCGGTGCCGAACGTGTCGGGCGGGACGCCCAGCGACTCGGTGAGCCTGGCGACGACGTCCTGGATCTTGGCGGCGTCGCCCTTGACCTTGGCGCCGACGGGCAGGTCGCTGCCGTCGCTCGAGCCGAAGAACGTCTCCACGTCGAAGCTGCTGCTGAGCGCGAGCGCGGCGGACTCACCGGTCAGCGCCTCGAGGTCGGCGACCGTCAGGCCGGTGGCGGCCTCGAGCTCTGCGGCGAGGTCGTCGGCGGTCATCTCGCCGCCGGACATCGTCGCCGCCTGCTCGAGGGCCTGGGTCAGCCACCCCTCGGGGAGCCCGAAGCCGAGCGCGACCGCGGTGTCCTCGGGGAGCGTGCTCACGACGTCGTCACCGCGGTCGGTGGCGAACGTCGCCATCTGCTCGTCACCCCCGGCGCCGACGACCTCGAACTCCAGGGCGCCGTCGTCGAAACGCAGCGTGGCGGCCATGCCCTCGAACTCCTCCAGTGCCTTCGTCATCTCCTCGGGGAGCTCCTCCTCGGGCAGCTCCTCCATGGTGTCCATCCCACCCATCGGCGACATGCCCATGGGGAAGTCGTCCAGGGAGGCCAGCAGCAGGCTGCCGGCGTCCGGGGAGGCGTAGAAGCTCATGACTCCGGCGTCACCCAGCTCGCCGTTCCACCGCTGGAAGGTCTCGTCGTCGGCCAGGCTGCCGTCGGCGTCGACGACCTCCTGCGCCAGCTTCTCGGTCTCGGCGATCACGGCCCAGTCGCCCTCGATGACCCAGCCGCCGACGTCGCTGCCCGCGCAGTCCCGCAGCGTGGCCAGGCCCTCCTCCGCCGCGTCGGCGTCGGTCACCTGGAGCACGCCGACCGGGGTCGGCACGTCCTCACCGAGGTCGACCGCGGCGGCCGCGAAGCGGTACCCGAGCCACGGCTTGACGTCGTCGGCGTAGCTCAGGCCGTCGCAGTCCTTCTCCAGCTCCGAGAACACCTTCTCCAGGAGGTCGTCGTCGGCGTCGAGGCCGCCGAGCTCCTTCTTGATCGCCGGGAACTTCTCGATCATCCGGAACGCCTCGATCTTCTGCGCACCGCTCGGGTCGAGATCGACGCTGGCGTAGCCGATCGTGGAGGACGGCAGCACCTCGGAGGGCTGGGGGCCGCCGGCGAAGAACGACATCGCCGCCCACACGCCACCGCCGGCCACCAGCAGGCCGGCGATCACGCCACCGGCGACCAGCGTCGTACGACGCCCGCCGCCCGATCCGGTGTCCGGTCCCGTCGGCTCCAGCGGCTCGCCGCCGCTCTGGTCGAGGTACTCAGGACCGCCCGGAGGTGGAGTGGTGCTGGACATGTGTGATCTCCCCGTGAAGTGGTGGTGGTGCGTCAGACGGGCCCCGGCCCGCGCCGGTTCCGCACCCGGACCCTACCCAGGCGCCCGGAGGGCTACCCGCGCGACCGGCGAGTCGATGTCAGACCGATATAAACCACCGCGACGCCCAGCATCGCCCCCGCGGGGAAGGCTCCGAGCGCCCAGTGGCCGGAGACCTCCAGCGTGTCCGGCAGCACGGTCTCGTCGGGCGAGGTCCTCGCCACCACGGCCGGGTCGGGCGGGGCCAGGGCGGTGCCGACCACCACCATCAGCCACGCCGCGATCACCGACCCGGCGACGACCGCCCCCAGGGTGACGAGCTCGACCCGGTCGACGAAGTAGGCGCTGGTGACGCCGACGAGGATCCCGCCCAGCAGCCCGACGACGACGTACAGGGCGGTGGCGGAGAAGAGCCCCCGGCTCTCGTAGAAGTCGACGACCCACACGTGGTCGCGGACCACCCCGCTCGGCGGCGTCCACCACCACTCCCAGACCACCCCGCCCAGCGCCCCGAGAGCGGCGCAGGCGACCAGCACGAGGACGACGTCGCGCACGACCCACCGCGGTGACACGTGTCGGGTCGGCGTGTGGGCTCCGGTCACACCTGCAGACACCCGGGCCCCAACAGCTGCTTGAGGTCGGCGAACAGGGCCGGGGACGGCGTGACCCGCAGCCGGTCGTCGAGCTTGAGCACGGTGGTGGCGCTGCGGGCCAGCAGCTTCAGCTGCACCTCGGTGGTGCCGGGGTGGGTGCCCAGCACCTCCTTGAGCTGCTCGACGACCGGTGCCGTGCACCGGGTGGAGGGCAGCGTGATCACCACCGGGCCGCTGGGGCCGTCGGTCAGGTCGGGGACCGTCACCTCCTGCGCGTGCACCTCCGGCTGGTCCTTGCTGCGCGACAGCCGGCCGCGGACCGTGATGATCGCGTCCTCGCTGAGGTGGGTGCTCGCCAGCTGGTAGGCGCTCGGGAACATCAGCACGTCGATGGCGCCGTCGAGGTCCTCGAGGGTGACCAGCGCCCAGGTGTCACCGCGCTTGGTGATCTTGCGCTGGACCGAGGTGACGAGGCCGCTGATCGTGATCGGCGACCCGTCGGCCCGCTCCTCGTCGAGCATCAGCTGGCCGATGCTGCAGTCGGTGCCGCGGGAGAGCAGGTGCTCGAGGCCGAGCAGCGGGTGGTCGGACACGTAGAGCCCGAGCATCTCCCGCTCGTGGCCGAGCAGCGTCATCTTGTCCCACTCGCCGATGTCGGGGATCGCCACCGAGATGCCGAACCCGCCGCCGTCCTCGTCGAGGCCGTCGAAGAGGGAGTCCTGGCCGATCGCCTCGTTGCGCTTGAGGTCGACGTACTGGTCGACGGCCACCTCGTGCACCTGGACCAGGGCCCGGCGGAAGTGCTTCATGTCGTCGAACGCGCCGGCCTTCACCAGCGACTCGATCACCCGCTTGTTGCAGACGACGGCGGGCACCTTGCTCATGAAGTCGTTGAAGTCGACGTAGCGACCGTGCTCCGCGCGCGCGGACACGATCGCCGACACCACGTTGGAGCCGACGTTGCGGATGGCGGTGAGCCCGAACCGGATGTCGGTGCCGACGGGGGTGAACGTCGCCTGCGACTCGTTGACGTCCGGTGGCAGCACCTGGATCTTCATGCGGCGACACTCGTTGAGGTAGATCGCCATCTTGTCCTTGTCGTCCTTCACCGAGGTGAGGAGCGCCGCCATGTACTCCGGCGCGTAGTGCGCCTTGAGGTAGGCGGTCCAGTACGAGATGAGGCCGTACGCCGCGGTGTGGGCCTTGTTGAAGGCGTAGTCGGAGAACGGCACCAGGGTGTCCCAGAGCGCCTTGACGGCCCGGTCGGAGTACCCGTTGGCCCGCATCCCGTCGGAGAACGGGATGTACTCGGCGTCGAGCACCTCCTTCTTCTTCTTGCCCATCGCCCGGCGCAGCAGGTCGGCCTGTCCGAGGCTGTAGCCCGCGAGCTTGCGGGCCACCTCCATGACCTGCTCCTGGTAGACGATCAGGCCGTACGTCGTGCCGAGGATCTCCGCCAGCGGCTCCTCGAGCTCCGGGTGGATCGGCGTGATGTCCTGCTTGCCGTTCTTGCGGAGCGCGTAGTTGGTGTGGCTGTCGACGCCCATCGGCCCGGGCCGGTAGAGGGCCAGCACCGCGGAGATGTCCTCGAAGCTGTCGGGCTTCATCAGCCGCAGCAGGCTGCGCATGGCGCCGCCGTCGAGCTGGAAGACACCCAGCGTGTTGCCGGTGCCGAGCAGGGCGTAGGAGTCGGAGTCGTCGAGCGGCAGGTCCTCGAGCACCAGGGTCTCGCCGCGGTTGACCTCGATGTTGCTGAGGCAGTCGTCGAGGACGGTGAGGTTGCGCAGCCCCAGGAAGTCCATCTTGATGAGGCCGAGCTGCTCGCAGGTCGGGTAGTCGAACTGCGTGATGATCGCGCCGTCCTGCGGCCGCCGCATCAGCGGGATCACGTCGAGCAGCGGCGCGCGCGACATGATCACGCCCGCGGCGTGCACGCCCCACTGCCGCTTGAGCCCCTCGATCCCGATCGCGGTGTCGACGACGTTCTTGACGTCGGCGTCGGCCTCGTAGATCCCGCGGAACTCCCCACCCTCGCCGAACCGCCTGTGCGCGGGGTCGAACAGCTCCTTGAGCGGGACGTCCTTGCCCATCACGGCCGGCGGCATCGCCTTGGTGATCCGGTCGCCCATCGCGAACGGGTAGCCGAGGATGCGGGAGGAGTCCTTGACGGCCTGCTTGGCCTTGATGGTGCCGTAGGTGACGATCATCGAGACCCGGTCGTCGCCGTACTTGTCGGAGACGTAGCGGATGACCTCGCCCCGCCGGCGCTCGTCGAAGTCGATGTCGAAGTCGGGCATCGAGACCCGGTCGGGGTTGAGGAAGCGCTCGAAGATCAGGCCGTGGCGCAACGGGTCGAGGTCGGTGATCCGCATCGCGTAGGCGCACATCGAGCCGGGGCCGGAGCCGCGGCCGGGCCCGACCCGGATGCCGTTGCCCTTGGCCCAGTTGATGAAGTCGGCGACGACGAGGAAGTAGCCGCAGAAGCCCATCTCGGTGATGACGCCGACCTCGAAGTCGGCCTGCGCGCGGACGTCGGCCGGGATGCCGTCGGGGTAGCGGTGCCGCAGCCCCGCCTCGACCTCCTTGACGAACCAGGACGTCTCGTCCTCGCCCTCGGGCACCGGGAAGACGGGCATGTAGGTGCCGCTGCCCTCGCTGAACTGGACGTCGCACCGCTCGGCGATGAGCAGCGTGTTGTCGCAGGCCTCGGGCAGGTCGCGCCACAGGTCACGCATCTCTGCGGCGGACTTCACGTAGTAGCCGTCGCCGTCGAACTTGAAGCGCTTCGGGTCGCTCATGACGCTGCCCGAGGACACGCAGAGCAGGTGCTCCTGCGACGCCGCGTCCTCGCGTCGTACGTAGTGGGAGTCGTTGGTCGCGATCGGCTTGATCCCGAGGTCGCGGCTGAGCTTCAGCAGGTCGTCGCGGACCCGCCGCTCGATGGTCAGGCCGTGGTCCATCAGCTCGAGGAAGTAGTTGTCGCGGCCCAGGATGTCCTGGAAGTCGGCCGCCGACTGCCGGGCCTTGGCGTAGTCGCCGATCCGGAGCCAGGTCTGGACCTCGCCCGACGGGCAGCCGGTCGTCGCGATCAGGCCGTGGGAGTACTCGCTGAGCAGCTCACGGTCGGCCCGGGGCTGGTAGAAGAAGCCCTCCATGCTCGCCCGGCTGCTCAGCCGGAAGAGGTTGTGCATGCCCGCGGTGTTCTCGGCGAGCAGCGTCATGTGGGTGTAGGAGCCAGAGCCGGAGACGTCGTCGTCGCCGCCGTCGTTCCACCGGACCCGCTTCTTCTCGAAGCGGGAGGTGTTGGGCGTGAAGTACGCCTCCATCCCGATGATCGGCTTGACGCCGTGCTTGCGCGCCTTCGACCAGAACTCGTAGGCGCCGAACACGTTGCCGTGGTCGGTCATGGCGATGGCGTCCATGCCGAGCTCGGCCGTGCGGGCGAACAGGTCGTCGAGCCGGGCGGCACCGTCGAGCATGGAGTACTCGGTGTGCACGTGGAGGTGGGCGAAGGAGTCGCCGGACGTTCCAGCCATCGGTGGTGGTGGCACTCCCCTCACGGGTCGGACGGGCACACGTCGAGCACGCGGCGACGGCACCGAGGGCGCCGGCGGGTGGTGCTCGGGGGAAGGAAACTGAAGCCTACGGCAGCCGTCGGGAGGATCGTGACAGGACACGGGGACAGCCGTCGACCCGGTGCGTTCAGGGGGCTGATCGAGGCGTACGGCGTACACCGTCAGCCGCGTCCACAGTGGAGCAGGCCGGCCCGACGGGCCGAGTAGTCCACTTCGAGATCCCCGTCGACGACGGTGACCAAGCCGGGGTTCTGCGGCGCCACGCTCGGTTGGCAGTTCGCGACGGTGCCGGAGATGGGATTCACGATCGTCACGACGGGTCCCAGCGACGAGCAGGCCCGCCCGACTGTGCCGGGCACCAACGAGGGCAAGTTCGAGCGGAGGGACAAGCCCCGAGGCGCGCGACCTCCGGGCGGCCACGATCACGATCGACCCGTGGTCCGGGGGTTGTGGAGAACCCCGGGATCCGGGCCGGGGGTGTCAGTGCCTGCTGCTTGGCTGGGTGTCATGACCACCACTGCACCCGCACTCGAGCCGGCCGCCGTGCCGGACGATGCGGCGAGTGTGTTGAGGTTCGCTCGGGAGCAGCGATCGGCAGCCGACGTGGCCGAGCGGCGGTTGCTTGAGGCGGCCGTGCAGTGGGCGGTAATCCATCCCGCCGAGACGCTCGATGATGCGGAGTCGTTCGCCGCGCGGGTGCACCTGGCGGGCGCTGATGACCAGCCCGTGACGTTGGCGGGGCCGGGGGCGCCGCTGGTGGCGGAGTTCAGTGTGGCGGAGTTCGCGGCCGCGATCGGGGTGGGCACCGAGACCGGGAAGCACTACCTCGGTCACGCCCTGGAGTTGCGCTTCCGCCTGCCACGGCTCTGGGCGCGGGTGGTAGCCGGGGACCTGGCGGCCTGGAAGGCACGGCGGGTCGCGCGCGAGACCATCAGCCACGCCCTGAGCCGCGAGGCGGCGGGATTCGTGGACCGGCACGTGGCTCCGGTCGCACACCGCCTGACCCCGGCACAGCTGGAGCGACTGGTGGCCGAGGCGGTGGGCCGGTTCATGCCCGAGCTCGCCGAGCGGCAGCGTCGTGAGGCCGCCGACGGCCGGTACTTCACGGGTCGACCACGACCAGGTCTCCTTCGCCGGCACCTCCCTGGTCACCGGCGAGCTCGACCTCGCCGACGCGCTGGACCTCGAGGACGCGATCCGGGGGATCGCCGCCCAGCTGGGCGACCTCGGCTCCCCCGAGCCGCTGGACGTACGGCGTTCGGTCGCGGCCGGTGAGCTCGCCCGCCGCCAGCTGGCCCTCGACCTCACCACCGAGGACACCGGCGAGAACACCGGCGGGGAGCGGCCGCGCAGGCAGCGCACGACCTCCCGGACCGTGCTGCACCTCCACCTCTCCCACGCCGCGCTGACGGGTTCAGACCCGGTGGGGCGGGTGGAGAACACCCGCACCCCGGTCACCGCCGAGCAGATCCGTGCCTGGTGCGGCCGCCCCGAGACCGCGCTGGTGGTCAAGCCGGTGATCGACCTGGCCGACCACGTCCACGTCGAGGCCTACGAGGTCCCCGACCGGATCGCCGAACGGGTCGCGCTGCGCGACCACACCTGTGCCTTCCCCTGGTGCACCCGCCCCGCCCGAGCCCTGGCCCCGGACGCGCATCCGTGCGACTGCGACCACGTCATCCCCTACCAGCCCGACAACACCCACGGCACGGCGGCACGCGACCGGGCGCATCAGACGTGTCCGTGCCGGCTCGCGCCCCTGTGCCGGCGACATCACCGCCTCAAGACCCACTCGGCCTGGACCTACACGATCCTCGAACCCGGCTCCTACCTCTGGTCCAGCCCCCACGGCTACCACTACCTCCGCGACCACCACGGCACCCTCGACCTCACCCGCGAGGAGCCACCGTGGCGGGACGCTCCGCGCCGAGATTGACCCCGTCCCACACCCCGCCAGGCATGGCGGGGCAGGTGGCGTGTCATCACAGTTCTGACCTGTTCGCGAGGGCTGCCCGCGCCGGCATGAGTGAGCGGACGGATCGCGACAGGCCGCCTAGTTCGTGTCAGCGAGCTTGAAGTAGATCTCGACGTGCACGGGCACTGGCCCGTCCGGGTGTTCGTCGGCCGCCCGGGCCATGATGACGGCGGCCTCGCAGTCGTCGTTGGGGCTGGTGAAGTGGAAGCTGCTCCGCGCGTTGCGTGGGCGTGTCGGCCTTAGCCTGTCCGCATGCGACGCTTCGACGACGAGGACCTCACCGGTGCAGAGTTCCGCGAGTGCGACCTGAGCAGAGCCCGGCTTGTCGGCGTGGTCATGCAGGACGCCGAGATCGACGGCCTGGTCACCAATCTCGTGGTCAACGGGGTGGAGGTCATGTCGTACGTCGAGGCGGAGCTCGACCGCCGCCACCCGGTTCGGTTGCTGATCCGCTCCGACGAGCCGGCCGACCTGCGCGAGGCCTGGCGGCAGCTGCGGGACGACTGGGCCAGGACCACCGAGCGAGTCCGGTCCATGCCCGAGAACAGCGAGCACCACCGTGTCGACGACGAGTGGTCGATGGTCGAGACGCTGCGTCACCTCGTCTTCGTGCACGACTCGTGGTTCCGTCGCTGCGTGCTCGGGCTCACCGAGCCGTTCACGCCCATGGGACTGGGTCCACCGTTCGTCATGGACCAGGAGGGGAGCGGGCTCGACCCGTCCGCCCGACCGAGCCTCGACGAGGTGCTCGCCGTGCGCCACCGGCACGCGTCGGAGGTCGAGACCTGGCTGGCCGGGGCCACGCCCGATCAGCTCTCCCGGATCGCGCCGGTGCCCGACGACGGCAGGTGGCCGCCGTACGCCACGGGGCGGACAGTGCGGCAATGCCTCGGCACCGTGCTCAACGAGGAATGGGCTCACCACGGGTTCTGCACACGCGACCTGGACACGCTGTCGCGTCAGGAGTCTGCGGAGGGCTCCTGAGCTCCGGTGATCTAGACCGACCTGACCAGGTCGCGGTCAGCTTCCTGGCGGCGCGTAGTCGATCGCCATGCGTGATGCCTCGTCCAGCTGCGCCGGCGTCAAGAGGACGACGGTCTCGTAGCTGCTGAGCGCACCGGTCTGACAGACCGTGCCGGCGATAGCTGCCATCGCCTCATGGCTTGGCGCGTCGACGATGGCGTAGAGATCATCAGAACCGAACGCGAAGTGAACACTGTCCACCGAGCCACCAACGCCCGAGGCCAACTTCTCGATGGCTTCCGCGCGAGCGGATCCGCCCTTCGCCATGACGCCCTTGATTCCTTCGGGCGAGTACGACGCTTTGATCAGGTACTTGGCCATGGTGTGCTCTCTCTGTGGATGGCGGGTGATCGTGGAACACCCGAGAAGGGTGTCTCTCCTCCGAGCCATCAGGAGCCGAGTCCTTGACGCAGGTCACACGGACCGGGAACTCTGCCGACCGTACGCTCCCGGAGCCGGATGCGGAAGGTGTACCCGGCCCGCTCATCCACGCGGCCGAGCGCGGGCGCCGACCACTACGGCGTCGCGTCGAGGCTCTCGGTGATGATCGCGTGCACGATCCGCGCGAGGCGGTCCTCACCCAAGGACGGCACGCGGGCGGCGAGCCGGGCCACGATCTGCCGCTCGCGCTCGGGGTCACGCGACGCGCCGCCCTTGAGCTGCTGGACGGCTGCGGTGAGCGCCACGCGGCGGGCGAGCAGGTCGCCGACCTGGTCGTCGACGTCGTCGATCAGGCGCCGGAGGAACGCGAGCGGGTCGGACCCGGGCCACGCCATCCGGACGTCGGGCGAGCGCTCCTCGTTGCCGGAGCCGTCGGTCGACTCGAGCTCCACGAGCCCGTGGCGGCGGTAGAAGCGGCGCGCGCCCTCGTTGCTCTCGAACACCCACAGGCACAGGCCCTCGGGCCGTTGCGCCTTCGCGAGGTCGAGCAGCGCGGCCCCCAGTCCGTGGCCCGTCTCGCCCGGGGCCAGGAACAGGTCGTCGACCCAGTCATGGGTGATCACGAGGTAGCCGACGACCCGGCCGTCCCGCTCGGCGACCCAGCCCTCGCTGTCGGCAGCGAGCCGGTCTGCCATCCAGCGGTGCGTCTGCTCCCGGCTGTGGACCATCGCCGGCATGCTGCCGACGTTGGCGGCGCGGCAGTCGACGTGGACGTCGGCCATGGCCGGCGCATCGGCGGCGACCGCCGGGCGGATCAGGACGTCGGTCGGGTCAGCGCTCATCACGGATCATGTCGAGCGCGTGCTGGAGGTCGTCGGGGTACGTCGACTCGTACTCGACGTGGTCTCCCGTGTCGGGATGCTCGAAGCCGAGCCGGACGGCGTGCAGCCACTGCCGCGTCAGCCCCAGCCGGGCGGCGAGGACCGGGTCGCCGCCGTACGTCAGGTCACCCACGCAGGGGTGCTTGAGCGCCTGCATGTGGACCCGGATCTGGTGGGTGCGGCCGGTCTCCAGGGTGACCTCGAGCAGGCTGGCGAACCGGTGCGCCTCCAGCGTCGCGTAGTGCGTGACGCTGTGCCGGCCGTCGGCCATCACGCAGAACCGGTGGTCGTGCCGGGGGTGGCGGCCGATCGGGGCGTCGATCGTGCCCTCGAGCGGGTCGGGGTGGCCCTGCACCAGCGCGTGGTAGGTCTTGTCCACCTCCCGCTGCCGGAACGCGTTCTTGAGCAACGAGTAGGCGCGCTCGGACTTGCAGATCACCATCACGCCGGACGTGCCGACGTCGAGCCGTTGCACGATCCCCTGCCGCTCCGACGCGCCGCCGGTGGCGATCCGGAACCCGGCGCCCGCGAGGTGCCCCACGACCGTCGGCCCCCGCCAGCCCGGTGACGGGTGCACGGCGACACCGACCGGCTTGTCGATCACCACGATGGAGTCGTCGTCGTGGATGATCTTGATCCCCTCGACGATCTCGGGGACGACCTCCAGAGGGTCGGCCTGCACGGGGATGCTGACCTCGAGCAGCGTGCCGTGCTCGACGCGGTGGCTCTTGGGCACGGTCGAGCCGTCGACCCGGACCTGCCCGTCGGCGATCAGGTCGGCCGCGCGGGTGCGCGAGAGCCCGAAGAGCCGGGCCAGGGCGGCATCCACCCGCTCGCCGTCGAGTCCCTCGGGAACCGAGAGCGTGCGGTGGTCGGCCTGGGTCACCGGTCGTCCCCGGTGCGGCGGCCGTCGATCGTGATCCCGCGGAAGGTCTGCAGCACGATCACCGCGGCCGCCGCGTTGATGCAGATGTCGGCCACGTTGAAGACCGGGAAGTTCGGGACCATGAACAGGTCGACGACATGGCCGTGCAGCGGCTCGGGATCACGGAGGATCCGGTCGGTCAGGTTGCCGACCACGCCCCCGAGGAGCAGTCCGAGCCCCACCGCCCACCACCGGTCCCGCACCCGCCGGCCGAACCACAGCACCACGAAGGTCGCCACGATCGCCAGCAGGCTGAGGTAGAAGGTGTAGTCGGTGCCGGTGCTGAACGCGGCCCCGGGGTTGCGGGTCAGGTGCAGCACGAACCAGTCGCCGAGCACGGGCACGTCACCGTCGGCGAGCCGGTCCACGGCGAGCTGCTTGGATGCGAGGTCGACGGCGTACGCCGTGACCGCGACCGTCGCGAACAGCCAGCGGTACCGCGACGGGGTGGCGCGAGCGGCTGCGGAGTCGTGGGTGTCGTCGCTCAGCGACGTTCCTCGCGCTGCTTGCATGTCATGCAGAGTGTCGCACGGGGGAACGCCATGACCCGCATCTTCCCGATGGCGTTGCCGCACGACTCGCAGATGCCGTAGCTGCCGTCGGCGATCCGGGCCAGCGCGCGGTCGATCTGGGCCAGCTTCTCCCGCTCGTTGTTGACGACGATCAGCTCGTGGTCGCGCTCGAAGCTGGTCGCGCCCATGTCGGCCTGGTCGTGTCCGGCGCCGTCGCCGGCGTCGCGCATCAGGCCCGCGAGCTCCTCCTCCTGGACGGCGAGGGTGGCGGCCACCTTGTCGCGGATCTGCGTCAGCTCGGACCGGACCTCCTTGATCTCGGCCTTGGTCCAGGCGGTCTCACCCTCCTTGACGCGCAGCGGGCTCACCTTCTTCGCCGCCGCCTTCTTCGCCGGTGCCTTCTTCGCGGGTGCCTTCTTCGCAGGTGCCTTCTTCGCAGGGGCCGCGGCCTGGGTGACCGAGGCCGCCTTCTTCAGAGGAGCCGCCTTCTTGGCCGGGGCCTTCTTCGCCGGGGCCTTCTTCGCCGGGGCCTTCTTCGCCGGGGCCTTCTTGGCCGGGGCCTTCTTGGCCGGGGCCTTCTTCGCCGGGGCCTTCTTCGCCGGGGCCTTCTTCGCCGGGGCCTTCTTCGCCGGGGCCTTCTTCGCCGGGGCCTTCTTCGCCGGGGCCGCCTTCTTCGCCGGTGCCGCCTTCTTGGCCGGTGCCGCCTTCTTCGTCGCCTTCTTCGCCGGGGCCTTCGCGGCCGGAGCCGAGGCCTGGTCAGCGGGGGTGCGGCGGATCGCCTTGCGCGCCGCCGTGACCGCCGATGAGGCGAGCGACTTCCGTGTGCTGCGAGCCATCTCCTGGGGCCTCCTCGTCCCGGACCGGACACGTGGCGACCACCAGCGCGTCGGCGGAACAGTAGCCCGCGCGTAGGGGCGCTTCAAGCGGGGCGCGCGGGCGTGGACACACCGGATGTCCCCTCAGCGGGAACGGCACGGGCCCGGTTCACCCTGGGGGGTGAACCGGGCCCGTCGACAGATCGTGCTGCGAGGCGTTGCCCGCGCTGGGTGGGCTCAGCCCTCCTCGTCGCCGAGGATCGAGCGCAGCCGCTTCGGCGCGGGCGTCGGCGTGCCACCGGGACCGGCGTCGGACGGCGACTCGAGCGCCTCGAGCTGCTGGGTGAAGTAGGACTTGAGGCGCGCGCGGTACTCCCGCTCGAAGGACCGGAGGTTCTCGACCTCGCCGTTCAGCTTGTCGCGCTCCTGCTCGAGCTCACCGAACATCTGCTGCCGGCGCTCTGCGGTCTCGCTGTCGAGCATCTCGGCCCGACGACGCGCGTCGGCCTCGAGGCGGTCGGCCTTGCCCTTGGACTCCGAGTCGATCCGCTCGGCCTTGGTGCGGGCCTCGCCGACGATCATGTCGGCCTGGTTCTTCGCGTCCTCGACGAGCTCGTCGGCGTTGCGCGTCGCGATCTCGAGCAGCCGGGCGGCGGCGCTGGAGGCCTCGGGCACGGTCTCGACCTTGAGCGTCTCCGCCGGCGCGGCCCAGGCGTTGGGCTGCGGGGTCGGCTCCGGCTCCGGCTCGGGTTCGGGCTCCGGCTCCGGCTCGGGCTCCGGCTCGGGCGCCTGCTGCACAGGCGCCGGCTGCTCGAAGGCCACCGCACCCCCGGCCTGCGCCGTCGAGAGCTTGGCGCGCAGGTCGTCGTTCTCCTTGGTCAGACGGCCGAGCTCGGCCTCGACCTCGTCGAGGAACTGATCGACCTCCCCCATGTCGTATCCCTCACGGAGGCGGACGGGAGTAAAGCGCTTGTTACTCACGTCCTCTGGCGTCAACGGCATGACCTCACCCATTCATTGATCGAAAGTGCGGAAGATCTGTCTCGGGAACAATAGCGCCTGCACCGACCGGGGTCAGCGCGGGCGGTGGCACTCGGTCACCGAAATCCTCAGAGGCCGAAGCCCCTGGCGATCACGGTGAGCATCAGGTACGCGGCCACCATCACGATGATGAAGCTGAGGTCGAGCGCGATCGATCCCAGCCGCAGCGGCGGGATCACCCGCCGCAGCGCGAGGATCGGCGGGTCGGTCGTCGAGAAGACGACCTCGAGCATCACGAGCAGTGGGCCGCGCGGCGACCACGAACGGGCGAACACCTGCACCCACCCGACGATGAATCGCACCCACAGCAGCGCGATGAAGACCCAGACGACCCCGTAGAGGGTCAGGCCGATCAGCTCCATCGACCCCTCAGCTCTGGTTGAAGAAACCGCCCTCGGCGAGCCGCTGCTTGTCCTCAGCGGCGACGGTGACGTTCGGGGGCGAGAGCAGGAACACCTTGTTGGTCACGCGCTCGATGCTGCCACGCGTCGCAAACACGAGCCCGGCCGCGAAGTCGACGAGCCGCTTGGCGTCGTTGTCGTCCATGTCCGAGAGGTTCATGATCACCGGCGTGCCCTCGCGGAAGTTCTCGCCGACGGTGCGGGCCTCGTTGTAGGTCCGCGGGTGGAGCGTGGTGATCCGGGAGAGCTCGGCCACCACCCCGGTCGGGCCGGACGCCGGACGGCGCCGCTCGGCCAGGTCAGCCACGGGCGCCGGGCGCACCGGAGCGGTGGTCCTGCCGGGGACTGCCGGGGTGTCGGTCGTGTCGTAGTCGGTGTCGTACTCGTCGTCGTACCGGCCGGTGTCCTCGAGCAGGCCGAGGTACTCGCCGATCTTGCGCATCGCGCCGCTCATGACGTGTCTTCCTCCGGGTTCCCGGCGCCCGGCAGGGCGCAGTTCGTGCCTGTGACACTACTTGTCCCGCGGCCTCGGACCGAGGATTGCGGAGCCAACGCGCACGTGTGTCGCGCCCGCCCGGACGGCGTCCTCGAGGTCCCCGGACATGCCCGCCGACAGCACCGCGGCGTCGGGGTGGTCGGCGACGAAGTCGTCGCGGAGCGCGGCGAGCCGGCCGAACGCGACGGCCGGGTCCTCGCCCAGGGGTGCGACGGCCATCAGCCCACGCAGCCGGAGGGCGCCGTGGTCGGCGACCCGCGCGGCAAGGTCGGACAGCGCAGCCGGGTCGGCGCCCGACCGTCCGTCGGCACCGGCCGGGTCGAGGCTCACCTGGAGCAGGACGTCGAGATCGCGGCCGCGGTCGTGGGCGCCGCGCTGCAGGCCCGCGAGCAGCTTGGCCCGGTCGACCGACTCGACCACGTCGGCGTACGCCGCCACGGCGGCGGCCTTGTTGCTCTGCAGCCCGCCGATGAAGTGCCAGCTGAGTCCGAGGTCCGCGCACTCCTCCGCCTTCGCCGCCGCCTCCTGGTGCCGGTTCTCGCCGACATGCCTGACGCCGAGGTCGGCGAGCAGCCGGACGTCGGCAGGCGGGAAGAACTTGGTGACGACGACCACCGTGACCTCGCCGGGGTCGCGGCCAGCGTCCCGGCAGGCGCTCGCGATCCGCTGCCGGACCCGGTCCAACCCGTCGCGGACGTCCGCGACGCGGCTCACGACTCCCTCCAGACGACCCCGGCGAACCGGGTGGCGGCCCGGCCGTCGCGGCGGTACGACGGCCACGCCTCGTCCTCGCGGGTGCACCGGTCGAGAACCCGGACGTCGGTGACGCCCGCGTCGGCGAGCTGCGACCGCACGCCGGCGCCGAGGTCGAGTGCCGGGGTGCCCCAGCTCGTGGTGGACCGGGCGGCAGGGACCGCCGCGGCCACCTCGTCGCGCATCTCCTCCGGCACCTCGTAGCACCGGCCGCAGACGTGGGGGCCGACCCAGGCCCGCAGGTGCGTGCTCCCCAGCTCTCGCATCCGGGACACGGCGGCGGGCACGACTCCGGCGCCCAGGCCGGGCCGGCCGGAGTGGACCGCAGCCAGGAGCCCGTCGTCGCCCACCAGCAGCACCGGGACGCAGTCGGCGGCGCGCGCGAGCAGGGCCACGCGCGGGCGGCCGGTGACCAGCGCGTCGACCTCGGGCGGGACGGGCTGGTCCGGGTCGCCGACCACCGCGACGCCCGCACCGTGCACCTGGTGCATCAGCACCGGCTGGGCGCCGGTGGTCGCGGCGACCTCGGCGAGGGCCGCCTCGCGCACGGCCGGGGCGGCCTGGTCGCCCACGTCGAGCCGTCGCTCGGTGAAGCCGATCGACACCGTGCCGACCGAGGTCGACACGGCGTCGCGGTAGGTGAACGTCACTTCAAGAAGTCTGGGACATCCAGGTCGTCGTCGTCGAACTGCACCTGCCGGGGCTGCGGCTTCGCCGGAGCCTGCTCGCTGCTCGATGACTGGCCGGCGGACCGGGTCGACCCCGACTCGGGCGCACCGGTCGTGACGGGCTGGGACGTCGCGGCGCGGCTGGCGGCCAGCGCCTCGGCTGCGGCCCGGGTCTCGGCCTGCGACTGCTGGGCCTGCGACCGCAGCACCGTGCCCTCGTGGCGGCGCTTCGGCATGCCACCGTCGAACCCGGCGGCGATCACGGTCACCCGGACCTCGTCGCCGAGGGCGTCGTCGATCGTGGCACCGAAGATGATGTTGGCCTCGTTGTGGGCGGACTCCGCGACCAGGGCGGCGGCCTCGTTGATCTCGAAGAGCCCGAGGTCGGAGCCACCGGCGATCGAGAGGAGCACGCCGTGGGCGCCCTCGATGCTCGCCTCCAGCAGCGGCGAGGAGACCGCCATCTCGGCCGCCGCCACCGCGCGGTCCTCACCGCGGGCCGAGCCGATGCCCATGAGGGCCGAGCCGGCATTGGCCATGACCGACTTCACGTCGGCGAAGTCGAGGTTGATGAGGCCGGGGGTGGTGATCAGGTCGGTGATGCCCGAGACACCCTGCAGCAGCACCTGGTCGGCCTGCTTGAACGCGTCGAGCACCGACACGTTGCGGTCGCTGATCGAGAGCAGCCGGTCGTTGGGGATGACGATGAGGGTGTCGACCTCCTCGCGCAGCTGGGCGATGCCCTCCTCCGCGGAGTTGGCGCGTCGCCGGCCCTCGAACGCGAACGGCCGGGTCACGACACCGATCGTCAGCGCGCCCAGCGAGCGGGCGATCCGGGCCACGACCGGCGCGCCACCGGTGCCGGTGCCGCCACCCTCGCCGGCGGTCACGAAGACCATGTCGGCGCCCTTCATGACCTCTTCGATCTCGTCGGCGTGGTCGTCGGCGGCCTGCTTGCCCACGTCGGGGTTGGCACCTGCGCCGAGCCCGCGGGTGAGCTCGCGACCGATGTCGAGCTTGACGTCGGCGTCGCTCATGAGGAGCGCCTGCGCGTCGGTGTTGATCGCGATGAACTCGACGCCCTTGAGCCCGACCTCGATCATCCGGTTGACGGCGTTGACGCCGCCGCCGCCGATGCCCACGACCTTGATGATCGCCAGGTAGTTCTGTGCTGCCGCCATGGCGCTGTCGCCTCTCGCTGTCGCTGGTGGTCTGGAGTTGGTGGTCCGGTGCTGATGGTCCGGTGAGCCGAGAACCGTAACCCTGAGCCTGAGGGTTATAGTTATGTCAACCTCGTCCTTGAAGACGAAGGTAGGACGTCGGCCCGGCGCAGCCCGGCAGACACGCCGCGTGTCGCGAGATCGATCGACGGAGATGCTCAGGGTCGGACGGTCGCCTGGCCCGGGACGCTGACGTCGTAGGTCTGCCCCGCGCGCGCCAGCAGCGGGCCGAGCACCTCGGCCTTGAGGTCGGACTGGTCCGCACTCCCCCACACGACGATCCGCTCGTCGCGGAGCACCAGCGAGATCTGGTCGACGGTGGCCACCTCGACGTGGTCGACCTTGCGTGCCAGGTCGGCCGGGAGCGCCGCCACCACGGCGGCTGCTTCGCGCAACGCGTCCCGGCCGGCGTCGAGGGCGGTCTCCACGCGCGGCAAGCCGTCGGGCGGCTGCCGGTAGCGGTCGAACACCGCGCCCTCGGCGTCGAGACCGCGCAGGTCCGGACCGATCTCCACGACCGCGATCGCCACCCGCTCCTCGACGACGATCCTCACCGTGTCCGGCCACCGGCGGGTCACCTCCGCCTCACGGACCTCGGCCAGCGACTCGATCCGCTTCTCGAGGCCGGGCAGGTCCAGCCGCGCCAGCTGCTCACCGTCGAGGTCGCCGCCCGCAGCGCGCACGGTCTCGACGGAGAGCTGGTCGGCGCCGACGACCTCGACCTGCTTGACGGCCAGCACCTGCGAGAAGAACACGAGCCACACCCCGCCCACCACGAGGGCGAGGAGGAGGAGCGCCGCCACGACGTACTTCCACGCGAGCCACCGGCGCGCCCACTGGCGGCGGGCGAAGGCACGGCGGCTGCGCTGGACGGACGCCGGCGCGTCCGACCTCTCGCGGGTCCGGCTAGGCATCGTCGCCCTCGGCGAGGAGGGCCAAGATCGCGGGGGCGAGGTCGGTGACGTCGCCGGCTCCCAGCGTCAGCACCAGGTCGCCCGGCCGGGCCCGCGCGACGAGCGCCGCCGGTACGTCGGCCAGGACCGGGACGAAGGCGACCCGGTCGGTGTCGAGCGGGACCGCGCCGGCCACCAGAGCGCCGGTGACGGCGGGGTCGGCGTCCTCGCGGGCCAGGTAGACGTCGGCGACGACCACCTCGTCGGCCGCTCCGAGTGCCCGTCCCATGTCGGCCCCGTAGGCCCGGGTGCGGGAGACGAGGTGCGGTTGGAAGGCGACGAGGACCCGGCCGTCGCCGGCGACGCCGCGCGCCGCGGCGAGGTCGGCCGCGATCTCCTGCGGCATGTGGGCGTAGGAGTCGAAGACCCGCACTCCCCCGGCCTCGCCCTTGGGCTCCATCCGTCGGCCGCTGCCGGTGAACGCGCCCAGCCCGCGGGCGAGGCCGGCCACGTCGAAGCCGA
Organism: uncultured Actinomycetota bacterium; assembly: GCA_963829855.1. Taxonomy (GTDB): domain Bacteria; phylum Actinomycetota; class Actinomycetes; order Propionibacteriales; family Nocardioidaceae; genus Nocardioides. The sequence goes on from CAWHKE010000002.1 coordinate 41,089, forward strand.
GGCGGTGACCGAGTGCGAACGCCGCGAGCGCGTCGAGCACGTAGTGGCGGCCGGGGATCTGCAGCTCGACGTCGGCGAGCCTGGCGCCGTCGTGCTCCACAGCGAAGCCGGACCGGGTGCCCTCGAACCGCAGCCCACTGGCGAGGTAGTCGACGCCCGCGTCGGTGCCCACGGTGACGACGTCGAGGCCGCGCTCCCGGGCCGGTCCGGCGAGCGCCGCGGCCCCCGGGTCGTCGACGCACAGCACCAGGAGGCCCCCGGGGTGGATCCGGTCGAGGAACCGGAGGAAGGCGGCGCGGTAGGCCTCCTCGGTGCCCCACTGGTCGAGGTGGTCGGCTTCGACGTTCGTCACGATGGCGGCGGCCGGCGAGTAGACGAGGAAGGCGCCGTCGGACTCGTCCGCCTCGGCGACGAACCACCGACTCGCGCCCGCGTCGGCGTTGTGGCCCGTGGCGCGCAGCACGCCGCCCACGGCGTACGTCGGATCGGCGCCCGCCTCCAGCAGCGCCACCGTCAGCAGCGCGGTGGTGGTCGTCTTGCCGTGCGTGCCCGCCACCGCGAGCACGTCGTGGTCGGACATGACCGAGGCCAGCCCGGCCGACCGCGGCAGCACCCGCAGCCCGCGGTGCCTGCCCTCGACCACCTCCGGGTTGTCCTCGCGGGCGGCCGTGGTCACGACGAGCGTGTCGGCCTCGCCGAGGTTGGCGGCGTCGTACCCGATGGTGACCGGCACCCCGAGCTCGCGGAGGCCCGCGAGGAACGGCGTCTCGTTGTTGTCGCTGCCGGTGACCGGGACTCCTCGGCGCGCCATGATCCGGGCGATCCCGGACAGCGCCGCACCGCCGATGCCGACGAAGTGCACCCGCCCGAGGTCGCGGGCGGGGAGCAGCTCGTCGGGGACCGGGATCCTCACGGTGCCCCCGTCTCCAGCACGATCCGCGCGAGCTGCTCGTCGGCGTCGCGCGGGATCAGCGCCGAGGCGGCGGCACCCATCACGGCCAGCCGCTCGGCGTCGGTGGCCAGCGCCGGCACGGTCGCGCCGACCCACTCGGGGGTCAGCGCGCCGTCGGCGACCAGCAGCGCGCCGCCGGCGTCGACGACCGGTCGCGCGTTGTGCTCCTGCTCGCCGTTGCCGATCGGCAGCGGGACGAAGACGGCGGGCAGACCGACCGCGGCGGCCTCCGTGACGCTGCTGGCCCCGGCACGGCACACGACCAGGTCGGCGGCGGCGTAGGCGAGGTCCATCCGGTCGACGAAGGGCACGACGACGTACGGGACGGCCGTCTCCTCCGGGGCGGCCTCCCCCTGCGGGCCGACGACGTGGAGGACCTGGACGCCGGCGTCGGCGAACGCCCGGGCGGACCCCGAGACCGACTGGTTGAGCCGGCGCGCACCCTGCGAGCCGCCGGTGACGAGCAGGGTCGGTCGATCGGCGTCGAGCCCGAAGTGGGCGCGGGCCTCGGCGCGCAGCGCCGCCCGGTCGAGGGTCGAGATCATCCGGCGGATCGGCAGCCCGACGTACTCCGCCTTCGGCAGGGGCGTGTCGGGAAAGCTGACGACGACCCGCCGCGCGATCCGGGCGCCGACCTTGTTGGCCAGGCCGGGCAGCGCGTTCTGCTCGTGGACGACGACGGGCAGCCGGCGGCGCCGAGCCGCGACGTAGACCGGCATCGAGACGTAGCCGCCGTAGCCGACGACGACGTCGGGCCGCACCCGGTCGAGCACGTCGTACGTCGCGCGCACCGCGCCGCGCAGCCGGGCCGGCACCCGCAGCAGGTCGGCGCCCGGCTTGCGGGGCAGCGGCACCGGCGGGATCAGCTCGAGCGGGTAGCCCGCCTCGGGGACGACCCGGTTCTCCAGGCCGCGCGGCGTGCCGAGGCAGGTGATCTCGACGTCGGGCTCGAGTCGCCGGAGGGCGTCGGCGGTGGCGATCAGGGGCGAGGTGTGGCCGGCGGTGCCGCCGCCGGCGAGGAGTACGCGCATATCGGGAGCCAGCCTAGGACGCGGCCGTCAGTGGTCCCGGCCGCGGACCCGGCCCTCGGCCGCGAGCCCGGCGGAGCGCTGCCGGCGACGCTGGGCCAGGGCGCGGGCGGCCTCCGGCTCGCGCCGGGCGAAGCCGATCAGCAGGCCGAGCGCGACGAGCGTCGGCAGCAGCGCGGAGCCGCCGTAGGAGATGAGGGGCAGCGGGATGCCGATGACCGGCAGCAGCGCCAGCACCATCCCGACGTTGACCATCATCTGGCCGATCAGCCACGCGACGATCCCGAAGGACATGTAGCGGACGAACGGGTCGTCGGTCTGCGCGGCGACCTTGATCGCGGCGTACGCGATGATGAGGAACAGCACGATCACGAGCAGCGTGCCGACGAGGCCCAGCTCCTCCCCCAGCACCGCGAAGATGAAGTCGGTGTGGGCCTCGGGCAGGTCGCCCCACTTCTGCTGGCTGGCGCCGATGCCCTCGCCGAAGACCCCGCCCGAGGACAGGGCGAACAGTCCGTGGGCCGGCTGCCAGCCGGCGTCGTGGTAGTCCTTGAAGGGGTCGACGAAGTTGGTCAGCCGCTCACGTCGTTCGGCGCTCGTGGTCGCGAGCCACACGGCGGCCACGCCGACCACCGACAGCGCGAGGGTGAAGATCCGCGCGGGCGCGCCGACGACCCACAGGAACGCCATCAAGATGGCGACCAGCACGAGCGCGGTGCCGAGGTCCTTGCCGACGATCACGAGCAGCGTGATCCCGAGCAGCACCGGGACGACCGGCACCATCACCTGGTGGAGGCTGCCGAGCCGACGGTCCTTCTGGGCGTAGACGTGGGCCGCCCACAGCACGATGGCGAGCTTGGCGATCTCCGACGGCTGGATCTGGACCGGGCCGAGCGCCAGCCAGTTCTTGTTGCCGTTGACGACCACGCCCATCTTCGCGGTGAGCGCGAGCAGCACGACCGACACGACGATCGCGACCCACGAGATCTGCCGGATCGCCTGGTACGGCAGCCGGGAGGCGATCCAGGCGCACGGGACGCCGATCGCGACCCACAGCAGCTGCCGCTTCACGATCGCGTAGGAGTCGCCGTCGTGGACCTCGTAGGAGTACACGCTCGAGGCCGACAGCACCATGATCAGGCCGATGGTGAGCAGCAGCGCGGTGGCGCCGAGCAGCAGGTAGTACGACGTGAGCGGCCGGTCGAGCGCCTGGCGGGACGAGGCGAACCAGCCCAGCCGGGAGCGGCGCTGCGGGGAGCCGGCGGCGGAACCGACGCCCGGGTCGGCGGTGGTCGTCACGGTGGTGGCGCCTCCCTCCGGTCTCTACCCCTGCGCGGCCCTGCGTCTCACCTCGGCGGCGAACGCGTCACCGCGCTCGCCGTAGTTCGCGAACATGTCCATGGACGCGCAGCCCGGTGCCAGCAGCACCGTGTCACCGGGTCGCGCCAGGTCGGCCGCGGCCGCGACGACCCGCGCCATGGGGTCGTGCTCGGAGTCAGTCTCGCCGCCGCCCACATCGATCACGGGCACATCGGGCGCGTGTCGCGAAAGGGCCTCGGCGATCACGTGGCGGTCGCGGCCGAGCAGCACCGCGCCGCGCAACCGGCCGCCCACGGCCTGCACCAGCTCGTCGAACCGGGCGCCCTTGGCGAGGCCGCCGGCCACCCACACCACCGGGTCGTACGCCGACAGCGACGACTGTGCCGCGTGGGGGTTGGTCGCCTTCGAGTCGTCGACCCAGGTGACGCCGTCGACCTCGGCGACGGTGGCGATCCGGTGGCCGTCGGGCCGGAACGCCCGCAGCCCCTCGCGGACCGCCGCCTGCGGCACCCCGTGGGCCCGGGCCAGCGCGGCGGCGGCGAGGGCGTTGGCCACGAAGTGGGGCGCCTGCGACGCCAGGTCGTCCAAGGTGCAGAGCTCGGCCGCCGAGGTGTGCCGCTCCTCGACGAACGCCCGGTCGGCGAGGATCTCCTCGACCAGCCCGACCATCCCCACGGCCGGCATGCCCAGGGTGAACCCGACGGCCCGCGCTCCCTCGACCACGTCGGCGTCGCGGACCAGCGCCTCGGTGGCCGGGTCGGCGACGTTGTAGACGCAGGCGCGCTGCACCTGGTCGTAGATCCGGCCCTTGTCGGCCGCGTAGTCGGCCATCGAGGAGTACCAGTCGAGGTGGTCCTCGGCGATGTTGAGCACGGCGGCTGCCTCGCAGCTCAGCGACCGCGCGTAGTGCAGCTGGAAGCTGGACAGCTCGACGGCGAACACGTCGTACGGCGCCGGGTCCATCACCGCCTCGACCACCGGCCTCCCGACGTTGCCGACGGCGGCCGTGCGGAGACCGGCGGCGCGCAGGATGTGGTCGAGCATCTGCACCGTCGTCGTCTTGCCGTTCGTGCCCGTCACCGCCAGCCACGGCACCGGCCGCTCCGGGTCGCGGAGCCGCCACGCCAGCTCGACCTCGCCCCACACGGGCACGCCGCGGGCCGTCGCCTCCAGCAGCAGCGGGTGGTCGGGTCGCCAGCCGGGGCTCACCACCAGCAGGTCGACCGCGTCGGGCAGCGCGGCCGTCGCGCCCTCCCCCAGCCGGACCGTCGCGCCGAGCACCTCGAGCAGCTGCGCCTGCTCGGCCTTGGTCTCGCTGGTGCCCTCGTCGAGCGCGGTGACGGAGGCGCCGAGGTGGGTCAGGTTGTCGGCGGCGGCGAAGCCGCTCACCCCGAACCCGGCGACGGTCGCCCGGACCTGCGACCAGTCGCTGGTCCGGTGGAAGGCCGCGACGTCTGCCATCAGTATCCGGCGACCCACTCGGCGTAGAAGATGCCGAGGCCGGCGGCGACGCAGAGCCCGGTGACGATCCAGAACCGGATCACGACCGTGACCTGCTCCCAGCCGAGCTGCTCGAAGTGGTGGTGGATGGGCGCGATCCGGAACACCCGGTGACCGGCCTGCACCCGGAAGACCCTGCGGAACAGTCCCGACGCGCGGCTGGCCTTGAAGACGCCGACCTGCACCACCACCGAGAGCGTGACGACCACGAACAGTCCCCCGAGGACCAGCAGCAGCAGCTCGGTCCGGGTGAGGATCGCGAAGCCGGCGAGCGCCCCGCCGAGCGCCAGGGACCCCGTGTCGCCCATGAAGATCGCGGCAGGCGAGGCGTTCCACCACAGGAAGCCGAAGCAGGCACCGGTGATCGCGGCCGCGATCACGGCGAGGTCGAGGGGGTCGCGGACGTCGTAGCAGGTGCGACCGCCGGTGAGCGCGCACGACTGGTTGTTCTGCCAGATGTTGACCAGCGTGTAGGCACCGAAGACCATCACGCACGCCCCGGTCGCCAGGCCGTCCAGGCCGTCGGTGAGGTTCACGGCGTTGCTGGTCCCGGCCACGATCACCCAGATCAGCAGCAGCGCGACGATCGCCGGGAGCGTGAACGCCTCGAAGTCACGGATGAACGAGATGTGCCGGCTGGCCGGCGTGAGCTCTCGGTCGTCCTCGAGGGCCGGGAGCAGCGCGATGATCCCGAACGTCAGGGCGACGACGGTGAGCCCGATCATCTTGGCCTTGCTCCGCAGGCCGAGGCTGCGCTGCTTCACGATCTTGATGAAGTCGTCCAGGAAGCCGACCAGCCCGCAGCCGACGAAGAGGAAGAGCAGCAGCAGTGCGGAGGCCGACGGAGCGTCGAGGGTGATCAGCTTGGCGAGGAAGTAGCCGACGACCGTGGCGAGCACGATGACGACTCCGCCCATGGTGGGCGTGCCGCGCTTGGTGTGGTGGCTGGTCGGTCCGTCGTCGCGGATCTCCTGGCCGTAGCCCAAGGTGGTGAAGGCCCGGATCGCCACGCGGGTCCCGAGCAGCGAGATCAGCAGCGCCAGGCCACCCCCGAGCAGGATCGCTCTCACCGGCTCCCTTCCCCTTCCGTCAGTAGTCCTTCGGCCACGTGCTCCAGGGCGGCTCCCCGCGACGCCTTGACCAGCACGACGTCGTCGGCCGCGACATTCTCGCGCACCTCGGCGAGCGCCTGGTCGCGCCCCGCCGTGCGGCGTACCTCACCCTGCCAGTCCGCGACCGAGACCGCGCCCTCAGCCAGCCCGGCGGCGCCGTCACCGACGACGACGAGCAGGTCGATCCCGGCCTCGGCGGCGTGGCGGCCGACGTCGCGGTGGTCGTCGACGGCGCCGTCACCGAGCTCGAGCATCTCCCCGAGGACGGCGATCGTGCGCCCGGTCCGGTGCTCGCCGAGCTGGGCGAGCGCGTCGAGCGCCGCGGTCATCGACGCGGGGTTCGCGTTGTAGGCGTCGTTGACGACGAGCAGCCCGTCGGGACGCTCGCGCACCTCCATCCGCCAGCGGCTGGCGGGCGTCGACTCCGACAGCCGCGCAGCGACCGTGGCGGGCTCGACCCCGGCGGCGATCGCGAGCCCGGCGGCGGCGCTCGCGTTGGCCACCTGGTGCACTCCCGACTGGGTCAGCGTGACCGGGTGCCACTCACCTGCGTGTCCGAGGTCGAACGAGGGCCGCCCCAGCGCGTCCATCTCGACGCCTCGCCAGCGGACGTCACCGGCGGCGCCGAAGGTCAGCACCCGGGCCGCCGTGCGCGAGGCCATCGCGGCGACCAGGTCGTCGTCGGCGTTGAGCACGGCCACGCCCTCGGCCGGCAGCGCCTCGACGATCTCACCCTTGGCTCGAGCGATCTGCTCGCGGCTGCCGAACTCGCTGAGGTGGGCCGTCCCCACGTTGAGGACGGCGGCCAGCCGCGGCGGCGCGACCTCGCACAGGTAGGCCACATGACCGACGCCGCGGGCACCCATCTCGACCACGAGGTAGCGGGTCCCGGCGTCGGTGCGCAGCACGGTGAGGGGGACGCCGAGCTCGTTGTTGAGGTTGCCGGCCGTGGCGACGGTCGGCCCGGCCCCGGCGAGGACGTGGGCGAGGTAGTCCTTGGTGCCGGTCTTGCCCTGGGAGCCGGTGAGGGCCACCACCACCGGCGAGACCAGCTCGACCACGTGGCGGGCCAGCAGTCCCAGCGCGCCCACCGGGTCGTCGACCGCGACGGTCGGTGCGGCCGTCGCCCGGTTGCCGAGGACGGCGTGCGCCCCCGCGGCGTACTCGTGGCCGTCGACGCGCTCCCCCGCGAGGGCCACGAACAGCCCGCCGGGCTCCGGGGTCCTGGTGTCGACGTACGCCGGACCGGTGACGAGAGTCTCCGGGTCGCCGTGGACGACGCCGCCGACGACGTCGGCGATCTCGGCGAGGGTGAGCGGGATCATCGTCGGCCCAGCTCCTCACGCACGACGTCGCGGTCGTCGAACGGGTGCACCTCGCCGGCGACCTCCTGGCCGGCCTCGTGGCCCTTGCCCGCCACCAGCACGATGTCGCCGGTCCGTGCCCGGTCGAGCGCCGCACGGATCGCCCGACGGCGGTCACCGACCTCGACCACCTCGGCGGCCGCCCCGCTCGTCCCGGCCAGGACCGCCGCGCGGATCGCGGCGGGGTCCTCGGAGCGTGGGTTGTCGTCGGTCACGACGAGGACGTCGGCGAGCCGGGCCGCGATCTCGCCCATCAGCGGCCGCTTCCCGGGGTCACGGTCACCGCCCGCGCCGATGACGACGATCAGCCGGCCCGCCGTGAGCGGTCGTAGCGTCCGCAGCGCCGACTCCACCGCGTCGGGCTTGTGCGCGTAGTCGACCACGACCGCGAAGTCCTGCCCGGCCTCGATCCGCTCGAGCCGTCCGGGCACGCCGGCCCCGGCGGCGATCCCGGCGGCCACCGCGTCGGCCTCGAAGCCCACCTCGGCACACGCGGCCACCGCGGCCAGCGCGTTCGCCACGTTGAAGTCACCGGGCAGCGGGACGCCGGCCTCGACGCGCCGGCCGTCCGGACCGTGCACGACGAACCGGCTCCCGGTCGCGGACAGGTCGAGGTCGGTCGCCCGCCAGTCGGCGTCGGCGCCGGTGGCCGAGAACGTGCGGGACGGGATCGCGATCTCGTCGAGGAGCCGACGGCCGTAGGGGTCGTCGACGTTGACGAGCGCGCGGCGGGCTCGCTCCGGCGTGAAGAGGGACGCCTTGGCGGCGAAGTAGTCGTCGAGGTCGCGGTGGAAGTCGAGGTGGTCGCGGCCGAGGTTGGTGAACACCGCCAGGTCGAAGACGACCCCGTCCACCCGGCCCATGACCAGGGCGTGGCTGGAGACCTCCATCGCGCACGCCGCCACCCCGCGCTCGCGCATGAGGGCGAACAGGGCGTGCAGGTCGGGCGCCTCGGGAGTCGTGAGGTCAGTCTTGACGTCCTCGCCGTCGATCCGGGTGCCGACCGTGCCCACCACTGCGGCGGGGACGCCGGCGGCCTGGAGGCCGCCCTCGGCGAGCCGGGTGGTGGTGGTCTTGCCCTGGGTGCCGGTCACGCCGACGAGGCGCAGCGCCGCGGCCGGGTCGCCGAAGACGTGCGCGGCCAGCCGGCCGAGCACCTCCCGCGGACGCGGGACGACGAGCGCGGGGACGCCGGGCACCCGGTCGGCCCCGGCCTCGTCGGTCAGCACGGCCACGGCGCCGGCCGCCACCGCGTCGGCGGCGAAGTCGATGCCGTGGGCACGCTGCCCGGGCAGCGCGGCGTACAGGTCGCCGGGCCGGATCCGGCGGGAGCTGAGCGAGACGCCGGTGACCGTCGCGGCGAGGTCTCCCTCGGCCCGGACGCCCCCGTGCTGCTCGAGCCAGGCGGCGAGGTCGGCGAGCGGTACCGGTGTCGGCTGCGACGGACGGGTCCGTGCCAGCAGGTCGTCGCTCACCACGCCGCGAGGGTACCGCTGGGCAGCGCCCGGGCCCGGGGCGGCCGTCGGGCCGCGATCACCACTCCAGCGGCAGGTTCGACGGCTTGGTGCCGGTCGGCGGCACGGCGTACCGGCGCAGCGCGTAGCTCATGATCTTGGCGAACGCCGGCCCGGCGACCGAGCCGCCACCGCCGCCGTTGCCGGGGTCCTGGACGACGACGTAGATCGTGAACCGCGGGTCGTCGGCCGGCGCGAAGCCCGCGAAGGACACCGTGAACGTGCCGTCGTAGCAGCCGCAGTCGGCCCCCACCCGCTGCGCGGTGCCGGTCTTGCCGGCCACCCGGTAGCCGGGCACGGCCGCGGCCGGCGCGGTCCCCTCGTCCGGGTCGGTGACACGCTCCATCATCATCGCGGTCTGGTACGCCGCCTGGCGGGTCACCACGCGACGGGTCTTCGTCTGCTCGGTGCCGACCCGGGTGCCGTCGTCGGTGGTGGCACTGCCCACGATCAGCGAGGGGTCGACCCGCACCCCGCCGTTGGCGATGGTGTTGACGGCCGCTGCCATCTGCACCGCGTTCACCGACAGCGACTGGCCGAAGGCCACGCGGTCACCGACCAGCCGGCTCCACAGCGACGGCGCCGGCAGGATGCCCGGTGACTCCCCGCGGACACCGATGTCGGTCGCGTCACCCAGGCCGAAGCGGGTGAGGTAGCGCCGCAGCTCGCCCCGGCCGAACTCGTCGGCCGCGCGGACCGTGCCGATGTTGGACGACTTGGCGATCACGCCGGCCATGGTCAGCCGCAGCACTCCGTGGTCGAACCAGTCGCCGATGGTCCGGCCGTCGCGGCGGAGCTCCGGCTGCACGACGATCCGGGTGCGCGGGGTGACCTTGCCGGCGTCGAGCAGGCCGGCGACCGTCAGCACCTTCTCGACCGAACCGGGCTCGTAGACGTCGTTGAGGGCTCGCGACCCGAGGTCCTCCTCGTCGGCGACCAGCGGGTTGCTGGCGTCGAACGTCGGGTGATCGGCCAGCGCGAGGAGCTCGCCGGTCTTGGTGTCCATGACGACGGCGAAGCCCGACTCCGCGCCGGAGTCCTCGACGGTCTGGCGGAGCACCCGCTGGGTGAAGAACTGCAGGTCGAGGTCGAGGGTGGTGTGGAGGTCCTCGCCGTCGCGGGGGGCGACCACGGTGCTCTCCCCCAGCGGGATCCGGTTGCCGCCACCCACCTGGTAGCGGGCGGACCCGTCGGTGCCGGCGAGCTGCGCGTCGAAGGTGCGCTCCAACCCGGCGAGCGCCTCGTCGGTGCCCATGAAGCCGACCAGGTTGGCCGCGACGTCGTCGGCCGGGTAGTCGCGGAGCGGGTCGCGCCGGGTGTCGAGGCCCGCGAAGCCGAGCTCCTCCGCGTCGGCCACGACCTTCAGGGCGACGGTCGACGGCACCCGCCGGGCGAGGTACTCGAACCGGCTGCCCGCCTCGCGCAGCCGCGGCAGCACGGTGAAATAGTCGACGTCGAGCCGGCGGGCGAGGAACTGGGCGATCTCGGGCGCCTGGTCGGCGGTGAGCTCGGGGTCGCCCACGACCATCAGCCCCTCGACCGACCGGGCGAGCGGCTCACCGTTGCGGTCGAGGATGTCGCCGCGCTGGGCGGGCAGCGACACGTTCACCGTGCCCGACGCGGCCGCCATCTCGGCGTACGCCTTGGGGTCGACGCCCTGGAGCTGCACCAGCCGCGCGCCGAACACCGACAGCACCATCGCGATCAGCACGAAGCCCAGCCGCAGGCGGAACAGCGGGGAGCCGCGCAGCGTCCCGCGGGGTCGCGAGGGTCGGGTGGGAGTGCGCACCGGTGCGGCCCTCAGCCCCGGCCTCGGGTGACCGGCCGGCCCTCGTTGCCCCGGCCGTCGAGCGAGGCCGAGCTCGGGCCCTCGCCCACGACCTGGTTCACGATCGGCGCGGGGTCGAGGATCGCCGGCTTCACCGGCAGCCGGGCCTGGAGCCGGAGGTTGTCTGCCGCGGTGGCCGCGGTCGGCTTGCCCAGCACCGAGCCGTCCTCGAGGAGGAGGTACGCCGGGGTGCCGCTCGGCACCATGCCCATCGCCTGCGCCTTCTCGGCCACCCGCTGGGGGTTGCGGAGCACGTCGAGCTCCATCTCGAGCGTCTGCTGGCGGGCCGAGAGCGTGCCCGCCTGCTGCTCGAGGGCGGTGGTCGCGAACGCCGCCTGCTGCATCGAGGTGTTGAACAGCAGCAGCCCGATCACGCCACCGAGCAGGACCAGGCTGACCAGCGCCACGAAGGGCACCCGGGCCGCCCTGGTCCGGCGACGCGGGACCACCCGCAGCCGGGCCTTCTCCACCGCGGCCTCGGCGATCCGCGGCACCCGCGTGCGCAGCTGGGCGGCCGGACTGCTCATGACGCGACTCCTCTGACTCGCTCGATGGCGCGCAGCCGGACGGAGGCCGCACGCGGGTTCTGGTCGATCTCGTCGGGGCCGGCCCGCTCGGCGCCGCGGGTCACGAGCCGCAGCGCGGGCTCGTGGCCCTCCGGCACGAACGGCAGGTCGGGGGGTACGTCGCTGCGGCTCGCGGCGGCGAACGTCTGCTTCACGAGGCGGTCCTCGAGGGAGTGGTAGGACTCGACGACGACGCGGCCGCCGACCCGGATCGCGTCGACCGCGGCCGGCAGCGCCCGGCGCAGCACCGCGAGCTCGTCGTTGACCTCCATCCGCAGCGCCTGGAACGTGCGCTTCGCGGGGTGGCCGCCGGTGCGCCTGGCCGGGGCCGGGATGGTGGCGTACAAGAGCTCGACGAGCCGGGCGGACGTCGTGAACGGCTCGCGCGCCCGCTCGCGCACGACCGCACCGGCGATCCGTCGGGCGAACCGCTCCTCGCCGTACTGCTGGAGGATCCGGGCGAGCTCGGCCTCGGGGTAGGTGTTGAGGACGTCGGCGGCCGTCGGGCCGGTGCTCGCGTCCATCCGCATGTCGAGCGGCGCGTCCTCGCGGTAGACGAAGCCCCGCTCGGTGACGTCGAGCTGGAGCGAGGAGACGCCGAGGTCGAAGAGCACCGCGTCGACCGCGTCGAGCCGCTGCTCGTCGAGAACGTCGGGGAGCTCGTCGTACCGGGCATGGACGCCGGTGAACCGGTCACCGAAGGGGGTCAGCCGGCTGCGTGCCAGGTCCAGGGCGGACTCGTCGCGGTCGATCCCGATCACGCGGGCGAGCGAGCAGCTCGTGAGGACGGCCTCGGTGTGGCCACCGAGGCCGAGGGTGGCGTCGACCAGCACGGCGCCCTCGTGGTCGAGGGCGGGCGTCAGGAGGGCGACGACCCGGTCGAGGAGCACCGGGACGTGGGAGGGGGTCGTCACGGTCAGCCCCGGGGACCCAGCGCGGTCAGCAGCAGGAGGCAACCGGCGATGGAGGTCGACGCGACGGCCGAGAAGGCCATCAGCACGATCGCCTCGCGCGCCAGGTGCCGCACCCGCGGCTCGGCGCCGAGCGGCGCGCCGGGCGACCCGACGTCTTCGGCGGTGATGCTCATCTGTCTCGACCCCATCGGTGGTGGTGCGGGTGCTGCCGGGAAGGTTCGTGCGGTGCTGCTCGGTGCTGCTCTGGCGGTGGTACGGCGGATCGCACGGCCAGGTCCCTGCCCGCTCCCCCGGATGGGAAATCGACGTCTGGTGCCGGGGAAGGTGCCCCAGATGCCGAGGAGCGGGCCCGAGACCTCGCCGTGCGATCCGTTCTGGTGTTGTCGGTGGTGCGGTCAAGCGGTAGTGCGGTGCTGCGGGTGTCGGCGGCTCACGCCGACGGGAAGACCTCTTCGCCGAGGTCGGAGAACTCGTCCTCGTGCGCGTCGGAGTACGTCTGCCAACGACCGGCGTCCCAGATCTCCAGCCGGTTCACGACGCCGATCACCACGACGTCGCGGGTGAGGCCGGCGTACTCGCGGAGCATCGGCGGGATCGTGAGCCGGCCCTGCTTGTCGGGCTGGTCGTCGGAGGCGCCGGCGAACAGCAGTCGGGTGTAGTCGCGGACGCCCCGGTCGGTGACCGGCGCGGCCTGGGCCTGGGTCGCCACCTGCTCGAACGCGGGCTGCGGCCAGACGGTGAGGCACCGTTCCTGTCCCCTCGTGACCACGAGCCCCTCCGTCAGCTGGTCCCTGAACTTCGCCGGGAGGAAGAGCCGGCCCTTGTCATCGAGCCGTGGGGTGAAGGTGCCCATCAACATCGGGCGACCTCCTCCCCTGAGAGCCCCGCTCACCGGGTCTCCCTCCACTGCGCTCCACCATACGCCACTTCACTCCACCGTCAACCATCTTCCGCCCGATTGCTCCGCGTGTTGCCCCTGGCGTTCGCCTGGCCGCGACCAGGAGCAGCCGGCCAGCGCCTCAGGTGGCGGACGAGGGAACCTGCAGGTGGTCTCGGGAGTCGTGCCTGCGAGGGGCGTCGGGCACGGGCCGGCGAGCGACCCGGTGGAGGGAGGTGGAGGACCTGCGCCGGACGGGCGCGGCAGCCGCTTGTCCGCCATGGACAATGTGATCGAAACCAATTCGTGACGTCGCACGTCCGAACCACGTGAGGCCGACGTCATAGGTTGCTGGTTCACACTGCGAGGCGGTGGGGCGACACTGGATCCGGGACGGCTGGAGGGAAACGATCTGTGGACACGCAGGAGACGACAGCGAGCGGTCACACGACGGCCGACCTGGAGACGCTCGGGCGAGTCGTCGGGCAGGTCCGCACGAACGTGGAGCGGGTCATCGAGGGCAAGCCCGACGTGGTGTCCTCCGCGCTCGTGGTGCTGCTGGCCGAGGGTCACCTGCTGATCGAGGACGTTCCCGGGGTCGGCAAGACCATGCTGAGCAAGGCCCTCGCGCGCAGCATCGACTGCTCGGTGCGACGCATCCAGTTCACGCCCGACCTGCTGCCGTCCGACGTCACCGGCGTGTCGGTCTTCAACCAGAACAGCCGTGAGTTCGAGTTCCGCCCCGGCGGCATCTTCGCCAACATCGTCGTCGGCGACGAGATCAACCGCGCCTCGCCCAAGACCCAGTCGGCGCTCCTCGAGTGCATGGAGGAGCGACAGGTCACGGTCGACAACACGACCTACCAGCTCGACACCCCGTTCATGGTCATCGCGACCCAGAACCCGATCGAGATGGAGGGCACCTATGCCCTGCCGGAGGCCCAGCGCGACCGCTTCATGGCCCGGGTGTCGGTGGGCTACCCGGTCGAGGCCGCCGAGATGGCGATGTTGACCTCGCACACGCTGTCCAACCCGCTCGACGACCTCGAGGCGGTGACCGACGCGGCCGAGATCCGCAAGCTGTCGGGCATCGTCGCGCAGGTCTACGTCTCCTCGGCCGTGCAGAAGTACGCCGTCGCGCTGACCTCGGCCACCCGGCGCTCGAGCGACCTGACGCTCGGCGCCTCGCCGCGCGCGACGTTGCACCTGGTCCGCGCCGCGAAGGCTCGGGCCGCCATGGCGGGTCGCGACTACGTGCTGCCGGACGACCTCCGGTCGCTGTCGCAGCCGGTGCTCGCGCACCGACTGCTGCCCAGCGTGGAGGCGGCCATGAGCGGCCGCTCCACGACCGACATCCTCGACGCCATCGTGGCCGCGGTTCCGGTCCCGGGTGGCGCTCCGACCGCGTGATCGCCGACGACCGTGCGTGAGGCGCTGTCCGGACTCACGCTGCGCGGTCGGGCCTTCCTCGCTGCCGGGGTGACCGCGATCGTCTGCGCGGTCCTCATGGGCCAACCGCAGCTCACCCGAGTCGGGATCCTGGTGGCGGCGCTGCCGCTGCTCGCGGCGGGCCTGATCGGTCGCAGCCGCTACCGGTTGTCCTTGGTGCGCACGGTCTCCCCGCAGCTCGTGACGGCCGGGTCACCGGCTCACGTGACGCTCGCGCTCACCAACGAGGGCCGTACGCCGAGCGGCGTCCTCATGCTCGAGGACCAGGTCCCCTACGTGCTCGGCACCCGCCCGCGGTTCGTCCTCGAGGGCATCGGCCACGGGTGGCGTCGCGACGTGACCTACCAGATCCGCTCCGACGTCCGCGGTCACTTCCAGATCGGACCGATGTCGGTGCGCGTGAGCGACCCGTTCGGGCTCGTCGAGCTCGGGCGGTCGTTCAGGACCACGGTCCCGATCACCGTCGTACCCCGCACCGTCCCGCTCCCCCACGTCCCGCTCGGCGGCGCCTGGACCGGCTCCGGTGACAACCGGCCGCGGGCGTTCGCCGCGGGCAGTGCCGAGGACGTCACGGTGCGCGAGTACCGCCACGGCGACGACCTGCGCCGGGTCCACTGGCGCAGCTCCGCGCGCACCGGCGACCTGATGGTGCGTCGCGAGGAGCAGCCGTGGCAGAGCCGCGCGACGCTCTTCCTCGACAACCGGACCCGCGCCCACCGCGGCCAGGGCATCGCCTCCTCGCTGGAGGCCGCCGTCTCCGCGACCGCCTCGATCGCCGTCCACCTCAGCCAGCGCGGCTTCACGGTGCGGCTGGTGACGGCGACGGGCGACGACCCCACCACCGCGTGGCACTTCCGCGACGCCGAGCTCAACACCGCGCCGCTGCTCGAGTCGCTCGCCGTGGTCGAGGCCGTCGACCAGTCGTGGCTCGAGACCAACTGGCTCGCCGACCCGCAGCAGGGCGGCCTGCTGGTCGCGGTGACGGGGGCCATCGGCGACCTCGACGCCCCGGTGTTCCGCCGGATGCTCCACCACTCGATGCCGGCCCTCGCCGTGGCGCTGGACGTCGAGGCGTGGGGCGGGCGGCCGGGCAACGGTCCGGCCACCCCGGTCCTCACGGCGCAGGGCTGGCGGGCCGTCACGCTCGGCCCGCGCGACCGGCTCGCGGCGGTGTGGCAGGACCTCGGCGTCAGCAACGCCCGCGCCGCCCGAGGCCCCGGTGACCCGCGGACGGGGGTGGCCCGATGAGCACCCGTCGTCGCGCCCTCGCCGACAGCCTGGCACTCACCGCCGCGGCCGCCGGCACGACCTGGCTCGCCTTCTCGTCCTGGCGCGGCCTCACCGTGACACCTGGTCGGTTCATGTGGCCGCTGCTCCTGCTGGCGCTGCTCGTCGCCGCCCTCGGGGCCGGGCTCCGGTACCTCCGGTGGCCACCGTCGCTGGTCCTGCTCGTGCAGCTCGTGGTCGGCGGGATCGCGGCCGGCAGCCTGGTCGCCGGCACCCTGGTCGTGACCGGCGACGGCTGGCTCCGGATGGGCGCGGAGATCACCGGTGCCCTGGAGAGCAGCCAGAACCACCGGGCGCCGGTGCCGGCCGACGCGGCCGGCATCGAGCCGCTGCTGATCCTCGGCGGGTTCGTGTGCCTGGTGGTGGTCGACCTGTGCGTCGGCGGGCTGCGGCGGGTGTCCCTGTCCGGTCTTCCCCTGCTGACGATCTACAGCATCCCCCTCAGCCTGATCCCCGACGGCGTGCCGTGGTGGAGCTTCGCCCTCCCCGCGGCTGGGTTCATGCTGATGCTCTTCCTCCAGCACCGCGAGCAGACCCTGCGGTGGGGCCGTGGCCTCGGCGCCGAGGGCACCGGCGGCCCGACGACCTCGATCAGCGGCAGCGCGATCCGGACGTCGGCGGGCGCGCTGGCAGGGTCGGCGCTGGTGCTCGCCGTGCTCATCCCGCAGTTCGTGCCCACCCTGTCGCTCAGCGTCTTCGGCTTCGGGCCCGGCAGCGGCGCGGGTGGCGGCGTCATCGTCGACAACCCGATCGCAGACCTGCGTCGGGACCTGCTCCGTGGGGAGGACCGCCCGGTCTTCCAGTTCCAGACCGACGATCCCGACCCGTCGTACCTCCGGCTCGCCTCGCTCACCGTCTTCAACGACAACGAGTGGAGCACCGGCCAGCGCGAGGTCCCGCCGGAGAACAGCGCGGACGGCCCGGTCCCCACCGACGAGATCGACCCGGAGGTCGAGCGGGTCCGCTACGAGTACGGCGTGTCCGCGGCGATGGACTTCGAGTCCGACTTCCTCCCGCTGGCCTACCCCGTCGACCAGGTCACGGCCGCGGGCGACTGGCGCTACGACGCCAACACCCTCGACTTCCTGGCCTACGAGGACGGCCTGAGCACCGAGGGCCTCACGTTCACGTTCACCGAGGTCGAGCTCGACGTCAGGGCGAGGCTCCTCGAGGACGCTCCGTCGTGGACCGGCCAGGTGAGCCGCGACTACATCGAGCTCCCCGACGACTTCCCGCAGTCCGCGAGCTCCCTCGCGCTCGACGTGACCCGCGACTACCCGTCCCGCTACGAGAAGGCGGTCGCGCTGCAGGAGTGGTTCCGGGTCGGCGGAGGCTTCCGGTACGACCTCGAGCGGGCTGACCCCGGCAACGGGGTCGACGAGCTCGAGGCGTTCCTCCTGGAGGGCGGCGGCGGCCGGGTCGGCTACTGCGAGCAGTTCGCCGCCGCCATGACCGCGATGGCCCGCTACCTGGGCATCCCGGCCCGGGTGGCGGTCGGGTTCCTCTCACCGACCCCGGTGGGCGACGGCCGCTGGGAGTACTCCACGAACGACTACCACGCCTGGCCCGAGCTGTACTTCGCCGGCGCCGGCTGGGTCCGGTTCGAGCCGACGCCGGGCAACCGGGCAGAGCAGGTCCCGTCGTACACGGAGGGCGGAGTCTCCGTGGGCCCGACGGACGGGCCGTCCACGGGGCCGAGCGATGAGGCCAGCGCGACCAACCCGCTCGATCCGAGGGACCGACCCGACCAGGACGTCCAAGGTGACTTCGGCGCCGACGCGGGCGCCGGCGGGCGCGGGATCTGGGACGAGCTGCTGGTGACGTTCGCGGTCGTGGTGCTGCTGCTCGTGGTGCTGCTGGCGCCGCGGCTGATCCGACGGAGCCGGTCGCGGCAGCGGCTGCAGGGAGCGATCGAGCCGGCGTGGGTCGACCTGCGCGCCACCGCCCTCGACCTCGGGGTGCCGTGGCCCGACGCGCGTTCACCGCAGGAGACCCGCGACCAGGTGGTCCGCTTCCTCGGCGTCCCACCGAGTGGCGACGCCGTCGAACGGCCCGCCCGCGGGGCGCAGGTCGCGCCCGAGGCGGTCGAGGCGCTCGACCGGCTGGTGCTGAGCCTCGAGCTGTTGCGCTACGCCCGCCCGCCGGGGTCTGCCGTCGGCGACGGCCCGATCGACCCGCAGGTCGTGACGGACACCGAGACGGTGCAGGCGGCGCTCTTCCACGGGGCTACCCGACGCGCGCAGCGCCGGGCGACCTGGTGGCCGGCCTCGGTGCTGCCGTGGCGGCGTCGGCGCGTGGAGCTGCCGCGGCTGACCTCGAGCGCGCAGCAGTCCGGCGTCGTCGACCACGTGGGCTGACCGTCGAGCGGGCCGGCTCGGTCAGAAGCCGCCGGTCTCCCGACGACGACGCCACCGCTCCTCCATGCGCTCCATGAAGGAGTCGCTGGTCTTCGTCCGGCGGGGCCGGCGGTCGCGCCGACCGCCCTGCAGCAGGGTGAGCCCGCTCTGGGCGTCGGACGCCGGGGCGTCGGAGGCGGCAGCCGGGGCGCCGCGCTGACCGCGCAGGGCGCTGAGGGCGACGGTGGCCGAACCGAGCATCACGACGAAGCCACCGATCCCGACGGGGATCCACTGCATGACCAGCCCGGTCATCATGACCGTTACTCCGATGACGAACACGACTCCGGCGATGACGGCCTTGCGGCGCGCCACGCTGCGCAGCGAGGTGCCGCGCAGGGTCGAGGCGAACTTCGGGTCCTCCTCGACGAGCGCGCGCTCCATCTGCTCGAGGAGTCGCAGCTCTTCCTCGGAGAGAGGCACAGTTTCCTCCCGCTGGTCAGGGGGTGTTGCTCAAGTCTAGGCAGGTGGTGGTGAGGTGGGTACACCCTGTCAGCGATTTTATTCCCGCTCGCACAGACTCGCGGGGCGGACGGCGGCACTACCGAAGCGGTGGACCGCCCGGTCGGCGGCACGGTCTGCCTCGTGCCAGCCGTGCTCCGGCTCCCCCAGCGCCAGCTGCCGGTGCACCCGCTCGCGCGGGAGCAGCCCCTCGACCCGGACGCCGACCAGCCGGACCCGGGCACGCTGGAGGCCGAGCGCGTCGAAGAGCCGGGCCGCCGCCTGGTGGATCTCGACGGTCACGTCGGTGGCCTCCGGCAGCGTCCGGGAGCGGGTGATGGTGGTGAAGTCGGCGAACCGGACGGTGATCGTCACGGTGCGTCCGGCGACCCCCGCCACCCGCATCCGGCGGCCGACCTTCGAGGCCAGCCGCAGCAGCTCACGCACGACGACCTCCCGGTCGTCGGTGTCGCGGCCGAACGTCTCCTGCGCCCCCATCGACTTGTCGGGGTCGCCCCCGAAGAACGCCGGGGCGTGGCGCGACACGATCGGCCGCCGGTCGGTCCCCCACGCCAGCTCGTGGAGGTGCTCGCCGAGATGGTGGCCGACCGCACGACGCAGCGTGCGCACGGGAGTGCGGGCGACGTCGCCGACCGTGACCAGCCCCAACCGGTGGAGCATCGCCTGGGTCTTCTCCCCCACGCCGTACAGCTCACCGACGTCGAGCGGGTGGAGGAACGCGGCGACCTGGGCCGGCGGCACCACGACCACGCCGTCGGGCTTGGCCCGCTTGCTGCCGAGCTTGGCGACCGACGGTGCAGCGGCCACTCCCACCGAGCAGGTGATGCCCTGCTCGTCGTGGACGACCGCGCGCAGCTGCTCGGCGATCTGCAGCGGCGACCCGAGCCGCCGGGTCGCGCCGCGGACGTCGAGGAACGCCTCGTCGAGCGAGAGCACCTCGACCAGCGGGGTGACCCGCCGGAACGTCTCGATCACCGATGTCGAGACGGAGGAGAACGTGTCGAAGTCGGGCGCGACGACCACCGCGCGCGGGCAGAGCCGGCGGGCGCGGGTCATCGGCATGGCCGAGCGGACGCCGTACTGGCGTGCGAGGTAGTTGGCCGACAGCACCACCCCGCGGCTGCCGCCGCCGACGACGACCGGCTGGTCGGCGAGGTCGGGCCGGTCGCGGGTCGCCACGGAGGCGTAGAACGCGTCCATGTCGACGTGGAGGACCGGGCAGTCCCAGGACTGGTCCATCACGGACCGGCCGGAATCTCAGCGCGTGGCGACGACGTGCAGCTGCGCGGCGAGCGGGCGGTACTCGGCACGCTCCGAGACCGCCTTCTCCAGCTCGAGCAGCGCGGTGGTGGCGCCGGGCTCGAGGTCGAGCAGGGTGCCGGGCACCAGGTCGGAGAAGACCCGCACGGCGTGGGTCGTGGTGACGGTGAACCCGGCCGCAGGCAGCAGCGACGCGAGCTCGTCGTGGGTGAACCGACGACCGGAGCGGCCCGCCGGCTCGGCTCCGTCGAGGATCGCCCGGGCCTGCTCGAAGTGACCGGCCATGGCGCGGGCGACCACGGCGGCGTGCCGCTGGGCGACCAGCAGGCTGAGCACGCCACCGGGACGCAGCACCTCGGCGATCGTGGCGAGCGCGGCTGCCGGGTCGTCGACGACCTCGAGGACGCCGTGGCAGAGCACGACGTCGGCGCTGCCGGGGTCGGCGACGTCGAGCAGGGACGAGAGGTCGCCCTGCTGGCCGGTGACCTCGACCCCGCTCTCCCGGGCGCGGCGGTCGAGGGCGGCGAGGGCGTCGGGACTGGGGTCGACCACCCGGACCCGGTGGCCGAGCTCGGCGACCCGGACCGCGAACCCGCCGGTGCCGCCGCCGATGTCGAGCACGTCCTGGCCGACGGCGCGGTCGAGCGCCGGCTGGAGGCCGGCCCACACCACGGCGGTCCGGGCCGCGCCGCGCCGCTCGCTGGCGGGTCCGCTGCTGGTCGGCATGGGAGCAACCCTAGAGCCTTCACCCGGGGCTCCCCGGGCTGCGGTGCCACAGCTTGCGCGCCACCTCTGTCATGGGTCCTTTGACCGCGTCGCCGGCCGGCTTGACGTCGGCGTACGGCGACATCTGGAACCCGCTGGAGTGGGTGAGCACGCGCTGCTGGGCCGGCGCGGTGAACCCCTGGGGCACGGTCTCGATCGCCTCGTGGACCGCGGCCATCCCCTCGCGCTGCCAGAGGTCGTGGAGCGCGGGCAGCTCCCAGGCGCCGGTCGCCCGCAGCGACACCCCTCGGTAGCCGGTCCGGCGCAGCTCGCCGCGGACCACCAGCAGCCACGAGCCGAACACGGTGGCGGCGTAGGGGCCCTGGGCGTCCTCGAAGAACGTGGCGTCGACCGGGCCGGTCGCGTCGTCGAGGGTCAGGAAGACCACCCGGCGGCCGGAGCGGACCGGCGGGGTCTGGGTGGCGACCTTGACGCCGGCGACCAGGAGGTCGGCCTTGCTGCGGCGCTGGAGCAGGTCGCTGCTGCGGGTGACGCCGAGCTCGTCGAGGAACTCGGTGTAGCGGTCGACGACGTGGCTGCTGACGTCGAGCCCGAGGATCTCCAGCTCGGCGCGCAGCCGCTCCTCGGCGTTCATCTCCGGCAGCCCGGAGATCTCGCCCTCCCCCGGCCGGTCACCGAGGTCGAGGGTGAGCTGGACCGACTCGACCGCCTCGGCGGGCGGGGTCGCCCGCGACTGGGCGCTGGCCCGTGCCCACACCCCGGCCTCGGCCAGCGCGTGCCGCTCGGTCGGGGGCGCGGCCTCCCGGTCGAGCGGGTCGGTGCTGTTGCGGGCGGCCGCGCGCGAGACCGGTTCGGTGCGGGGCGGCGTCGTACGGCGGCGCGAGCCGAGGCCGCGACCGCGGGTGGCCCGGTCGAGGGACCGGGCGTAGCGGTCGAGCTCCATCACCTGCAGCAGCAGATCGCGCCGGGTCGTGCGCCCCGTCTCGCCGGGCTGCGGGTCGGCGGCGATGTCGTAGAGCCGGTCGAAGGCGCCGGTCAGCACCAGCCGCTCGACCACCGGCCGGGAGACCCGCGCGCGGTGCCAGAAGTCGGTGAGCGAGTGGTAGGGCCGGCTGGCGAGGATCCGCTCCACCTCGGTGTCGTTGATCCCCTTCAGCTCGGCCAGCGCGAGCCGGATCGCGTGGCCACCGGGCTCCTGCTCGACGAGGTAGTCACGGCCGCTGGCGTTGACGTCGAGCCCGAGCACGGTGATGCCGCACTGCCGGGCGTCGTCGAGGATCAGCCGCTTGGGGTACATGCCGGGGTCGTGGGTGAGCACGCCGGCCAGGAAGTGGGCCGGCCAGTGCGCCTTGAGCCAGGCCGACTGGAAGGTGGGCAGTGCGAACGCCGCTGCGTGGGCCTTGCAGAACCCGAAGCTGGCGAACGCCGCCAGCACCTCCCAGACGCGTTCGACCACCGGCAGTGGGTAGCCGCGGCCGAGCGCGCGCGGGAAGAACCACAGCTTCGTCTCGGCCATCCCCTCGGTGTCGCCGAGCGCCCGGCGCTTCTCGTCGGCCTCGGCGCGGGTGATGCCGGCGAAGCAGGCGATCATCTCGATCACCTGCTCGTGGAAGACCACCACGCCGTGGGTGCTCTCGAGGATCGGCCGCAGGTCGTCGTGGAGGTAGCGCACGTCCTTCCAGCCCTGCTTGACCTCGAGGTAGGGCGTGACCATGTCGCTCTTGACCGGCCCGGGCCGGAACAGCGAGATGTCGGTGATGATGTCGGAGAAGGACTCGATCCCGGACTTGCCGACCAGCTCCCGCTGCCCGGGCGACTCGATCTGGAACACCCCGAGCGTCTTGGCGGCGCTGATCATGGCGTAGGTGTCGGGGTCGTCGAACGGCACGTCGGCCTCGTCGTCGAGATCGATCCCGACCCCGTCGACCCGGCTGATCTCGGCGACCGCGTGCGCCATCGCCGACTGCATCCGGATGCCGAGCACGTCGAGCTTGAGCAGCCCGAGCTCCTCGACGTCGTCCTTGTCGAACTGGCTCATCGGGAAGCCGGCGTACGACGCCTCGACCGGGGTCCGGTCGAGCAGCGTGGCGTCGGAGAGCAGCACCCCGCAGGGGTGCATCGCGATGTGGCGCGGCAGCCCGTCGAGCCGCTCGACGAGGCCGAAGAACAGGTCGAGCCGCTCGTCGGTGAGGCCGCTGGCCGCCAGCTCGGGCAGGTCGCGCAGCGCCATCCGGGCGTCGCGGGCCCGGATGTGGGGGAAGGCCTTGGCGATCGCGTCGATCTCGCCGGGCGGCATCCCGAGCGCGCCGCCGACGTCGCGGACCGCATGGCGGACCCGGTAGGTGTCCATCATCGACACGCAGACACAGCGCTCCCCGCCGTACCGGTCGAGGATCGCCTCGTAGATCTCCAGCCGTCGCGCGGACTCCACGTCGATGTCGATGTCGGGCAGCGAGTGGCGCAGCGGCGAGAGGAACCGCTCGACCAGCAGGTCGTGGCGGATCGGGTCGACCCCGGAGACGCCGAGCAGGTAGTTGACCAGGCTGCCGGCGCCGGAGCCGCGGGCCGCGCAGCGCACCCCACGCTCGCGGATCAGGTCGGTGATGTCGCCGACGGTGAGGAAGTACGACGCGTAGCCGAGGCCCCGGACGATCTCGAGCTCGTCGTCGAGCCGCTTCCAGATCCGCTGGCGGGGCGCGGATCCGTAGCGGCGGCCGATCCCGCCCTCGCAGCGGGCGCGCAGCAGCTGGTCGGCGTCGCCGTCGGGGCTGTCACCTCCGGAGAACTCGAGCTCCGGCAGGTGGACCTGGCCGATCCCGAGGTCGGCGCCCGGGTCGAGGGCGCAGCGGTCGGCGAGGGCGCGCGTGTCGGCGATCAGCCTCCTCGCCTCCCGCTCGGGGTCGGCGGCCAGACCGGAGAGCCGGCAGACGTCCTCGGCGACCTCGGCCATCTGCTTGCCCGACTTGAGGAACCCCTCGGCGTTGCCGCGATCGAGGTGTCGCCGGTCGAGCGCCACCAGTCGCCGGGCGGCGTCGAGGACGTCGACGGTCGGCGCGTCGAGCCGGTCGGCGTAGCGGACGGCGTTGGTGAGGACGGCGCCGAGCCCGGCGGTGCGGGCCACACCCGCCATCCGGGCGGCGTGGACGGAGGTGCCCGGCCCCCAGGTGCCGCCGCGGCCGGGGAGCCGGTGGGTGACGAGCTCGAGCAGGAGGTTCTCGGTGGCGACCACCTCCCGCCACGGGGCGATCGCCGCCAGGGCGAGGTCGTCGCGGCGGCGGGTCACCGCGGCCCCGACCGGGGAGTCGGGTCCGAGCAGCACCACGACGTCGCCGCCCTCGAGGTAGGGCGCGAGCAGGTCGAGGGTCGCGACCGGGCGGCCGCGCTCGCCGGCCAGGTGGACCTGCGAGACCAGCCGGCAGATCGCCGCCCAGCCGGCCGCGCCACCGCCGGGGCCACCGGCGTGCGCGAGCAGCCGGACCCGGCCGAGCCCGCCGCGGTCGGTGGGCAGGTCGCGGAACGCGCCGCCCCGCACCGGCGTCCGCCGCTTCGCCGTCGGCCCGGGCACCGGTTCCTCCCCGAGCGCGAGGTCGACGCCGAGCACCGGCCGGATGCCGGCGGCCTGGCAGGCGCGGACGAACTTCACCGCGCCGTAGGTGCCGTCGCGGTCGGTGAGCGCGAGGGTGTCCATCTCCTGCTCCGCGGCCCGCTCGACCAGCGTGTGGGGGTGGGACGCGCCGTACTGGAGGGAGTAGCCCGACGCGACGTGGAGATGGACGAACGGGTCAGGCGACACCGGTCCGGCCCGGGACCGCGATCCGGGCCTGCACCGCGGCGTGCGGGACCAGCCCGAGCGAGGACTCGACCACGCCGAGGAAGCGATCGGCGTCGCGGACCAGGTCGTCGGCCTCGCGCTCGGTGACCGCCCGGGTGGACCCCGCCTCGGCGGCGGCCCGCTTGCTTGCGCCGGCGGCGAAGAAGCGGGCCCACTCCTCCAGCTCGGGCGCCACCTCGGCGAGCAGCACCCAGGCGTTGCGCTGCTGTCGTCGCCGGGTGGCTGCGGGTCGGGCGCGGGCGGCGAGCAGCGCCGCGGCCGCCCGGAGCGCGGCGACGTGGGCGCAGGCGTAGCGGGTGGGGACGTCGGGCGCGGTGATCGCCTCCTGCAACGAGGCGGCCGCGCGGGAGAGGTAGGAGTGGGTGGTCGCGGGCAGGGAGTGCGGGGTGGTGAGGGTCATCGTCGTCCTCCTTCAGTCGACGCAGCCGACGAGCTGCCAGTGGCCGGCCGACCAGTCGAAGGAGAGGTCGAAGACGCCGCCACCGTCGGCACCGCGGCCGGCCTCGACCCGCCACAGCTCGCGCTCGACCAGCAGGTCACCGCCGGGCAGCCGGGCGGGCTCGGGCCCGTCGGGTGGGGTGTCGTCGGTGCCGATCACCGCCTGCACGCCGGGGGTCTGCCACCACGGACCGGTCTCCACCCAGTGGGCGAGCACCGACCGGACCTTCCACAGCCGGCCGCGCCACAAGAACTGCTCGGGCCCCTCCACTCGATCGGCCGGGCCACGATGGCCGGGGCCCTCCACCCAGCCGCGGCGTACCTCCACGGGGTCGTCGTACCGCCTCACGTCCTGCTCCCTTCGGCGCCGTCGACCCCTCGACCCCGCACTGGACGTCGACGGACCCGAGATCGGCCGGCGGGGTGCGGCGGGGACGGGGGTCGAGGTCGCCCCCGCCGCACCCTGATCGAACAGGTGTTCGAACACGTCCTACGGTACACCGCCTCGCCGACAGCCCGTCAAGGGGCGGGCGGGGTCCGTCTCAGCCGGTGTGCTCGCGGTCCTCCGCGAGCACGGTGCCGCGGACCCACTCCCCGCAGGCTCGCCGCAGGAGGAACCACATCAGGGCCAGGTCGAGGACCGCGGCGACCGCGCCGACGACGAGGAACGGCACCGGCGGCGCCGCGCGGGCGATCACGAAGGCCGAGAACAGGAAGCTCACGGCCAGGGCCAGCAACGACCAGCGCGCCCAGCCGTGGCCGTGCTGGAACATCACGACGAGCACCCACGCCAGTGCGGCGTAGACGACGAACGACACCACCGCCACCGGTCCGAACGACGGGATCGAGAGCTGGCTCTCCTGCACGAACTCCAAGCCGCCGCGCGGCTCCGCCCAGTCGCGGAGCAGTTCCTCACGCATCACCAGGGTGAGCAGCGTCAGCACCGCGCTCGCCGCCACCAGTGCCCACTGGACGCGGATCGCGTTCGACACCGCACTCGGCCGCTGCCGTCCCATCGACTCTCCTTCTCCCCGTCCGCCCCTCGCCGCGTGGCTAGGGTCTCGCAGTATGTCGAGCGAACACCCGGGGATCACCCGATTTCGAGACGAGCACGCACGTCGTGGTGGCACCGGCGAGATCGTGGTCCTGCCCGAGTCGGTCCACACCGCCGCCCTGGCTGCCGAGGCGCTCGGCTGCGAGGTCGGCGCGATCGCCAACAGCCTGGTCTTCGACGACCACGGTAGTCCTGTGCTGATCCTGACGTCCGGGGCCCACCGCGTCGACGTCGCCGCCACCGCCGCGCGGGTCGGCGCCGGCACGTTGGCCCGGGCCGACGCCGACTTCGTGCGCCGCCACACCGGACAGGTCATCGGGGGCGTCTCCCCCATCGGCCACCCCACCACTGTCCCGACGTACCTCGACCGCTGGCTGCGCCGCTACGACACCATCTGGGCCGCCGCCGGCCACCCCGCCGCCGTCTTCTCCACCACCTACGACGAGCTGCTGGCCATGACCGGGGCGACGGAGGTCGACGTCGACCGATGACTTCGTACGTCGAGGACGGTCGTACCAGGCATGAGCCAATTCCTGCTGTCCGTTCCGCACGACTCCGACGAGGAGCCGACCATGGAGTCCATGGACCCGGCCGAGCTCGAGGCTGCCATGGCTGCCACCGGCGCGATCATCGAGGAGCTGACGTCGACCGGCGCCTTCGTCTTCGCGGGCGGGCTGATGCCGCCCTCGAGCGCGATCACGGTCGACAACACCGGCGACTCGCTGAGCACCGTCGACGGTCCCTTCGTCGAGGCTCCGGAGTACCTCGGAGGTTTCTGGGTGATCGATGTCGCTGACGAGGCGGCCGCCCTCGACTGGGCCGCCCGCGCGTCGAAGGCCCTCGGCGGTCGCATCGAGGTCCGCGCCTTCCAGGTGCCGCCGGGCGAGTGAGCTGTGGCCCCGCGCAGCTTCTCGAGAGCAACTGGGACTCTCTCCGACGTGAGTCCTGGACCGGGGATTCGCGGGAGCAAGCGGGCGAGTCAGACCGCACTCATCTGCCGCGATCCGGTCGGTAGAGGAGCTCGGGGTGCGGGGAAAGCCACGGGGAGTGCCCTCCTCAGGCACCTCTCCGGTGAGTGGGCAACCCCCCGCGTGACCAACGCTTCACGCGCGTGCGCGCGACTCCCGTCAGGTGCACGCTCATCCCGAGATCGGGGCGGGCGCCACTTCGCAGCCCATGGGGCGAGTCCTAGAGTCGCCCGAGGTGGGGAGGTGTTCGACCGGCTGAACGGCTGCCCCGACCAGCACTACTCCGGGCAGGTGCCATCTGTTCGCTCGTAGATTGCCTTGGCACCCGCCACCAGCGGCTCGACACGCGGCCCGCCAGTTTCGACGCTGATGAGCATCATGCAGCGGCCTTGGGTCCAGTAGACGGTGCCGATCGCGTTGCCGTGCAGGTCAGGTCCTGTCCACCCGGTTGCGCCGGGGACGCCGGGAACCTGGAACCGGTTGAACTTGCCGTCGGGGATCTGCTGCCGGAGCACCTCGGCGTTCGTTTCATAGTTCAGCCAGTCGCGTGCTCCAGCCTCGGTCTCGAACAGCAGGACACTGCTGACGCCGGCGATGTTGACTCCCTGACCGGTCTGATAGGTCGTCGAGATGTAACCACTGCGCTCAAGTATCTCGGCGCCGCCTTCGGGCAGAGGGAAAGGTTCCCCCGAGTCTGTCTGCGGCGACGACATGGGTTCCAGACCAGGGCCCTCGTCCACTTGCAGCAGGTACTGATCAACTTTGGGCGGTGCGGCGGTCGTCGCCGCATCCGATGTGCTCGTCGTGGCCGCATCCGGCGCGCTCGTCGTTGGATTGGATTCTGCCCCGCAGCCGACCGCGAGGACACCCAAGAGTCCTCCGAGTGCGATCCGGCAGGTACGAGGCGCCATGTCTCACGATCCACCTCGGCGTGCCCCGGCCGCAAGCGTCGGAGCGTCGACGTCTCTGCGCCCAACCATCCGGCGCCCGGGTGAGAGAATCGGTCAAGACCTGGAACAGGTTCGGAGGCGTTGTGATCGATGGACGGTTGGTGGCGGGTTACCTGCGCCTCGCCTCGCCGGGCCACACCGCCGACAAAGGCTGGGAGATCGACGACCTGGTCGCTAGGCTCCGGGAGCTTGTCCTGGCGCGAGTGGGCGACGTGGCTTTGGCCGTGCTCGATGACGGACGAGCTGCTCCCGGTGCCTTCACGAGGGTCGCGCGCGCGATCGAGGAGGCGGGACGCGACGACCCTCCGTTCGCACGAGAGGTCACCCGCCTCTGTGATGAGATCGCACGGCGAGGGGCGCAGCCGGTACCCTGGCCCTCTCCATCCCTTACGTGCCCCCGATGCGGTCACGTCACCCGCCCGGAGCACGCCTTCTGCGACCACTGCGGGTCTTTTCTCGAGTGGGCGTCGAGCTCGATGCCGGCCGTTACACAACCACCCGAGAGTCCCCGCGGTGAGCCGACGCCTCCCGCCGTCAGTGCGCCTGCCGCCCAAGGGGCCGACTCCGGGCAAGCGGTGAGCGCCCCGACCGCGCCCGCCGCTCAGCGGCCGTCCTCGAGGTCACGTACTGCCAGGGGGCGGCTAAAGATCTGGGGCGACAGCTCCACCAAGCTCGAGATGAGCAGATCCACCGAGTCGGCCCAGCAGCACGTCCAGGTGATGATCGACCACGCACTGTCGACCTATGTCCAGCGGGGGCGGCTGCTGTTCAACCCCCCCACGCAGATGCGTCAGGGCCGGACGGAGCGAGTGAAGGTGGCCATCGCGCAGCACGGCGGTCTGGACGCGCAGCTTCGCGCGCTCGCTCCGGCACCGGAGAACACCGAGATCCACGACGTCGAGACGACGCCCTTCATGGAGGTCGACCTGCAGGGGTCCGCGTTCTCCATCGTGTCCCTGCAAGCTGGTGACACCGCTGAGCAGCTGCTGCGGCCCACGGCACTGTGGCAGTTCGACATCACCCCAGAACGCAGGGGCACCCATCCTCTACAACTCCGCGTGGCCATGCGGATTCCGCTGCCCGATCGGGACGAACGAGTCTCGCTGCCTGCGCTGGAAAGGACGATCCGGGTGCGAGTGGACGCGGCGTACGGCGGACGACGCTTTGTCAGTGCGCACTGGCAGTGGGTCCTCGCCACCCTGGCCGGACTCGGCGGCGCGGTCGGCGCCTGGATCAAACTCTTCCAGGGCTGACTGCGCCGCCGACAGACCTGGCGAAGGGCCTTCGGCTGCCGGTTCCGTCATCGTCATCGCATGCCTCTCCATGCGCCTGACTCGCGATCTAACGCCATCCGGTGGCACGAGAAGTCGAGTCGCGTCGAAGACCACCCGCTCATGGCGCCCCTTCTGTGTCAAGACGCTGCCGGGAGTGTCGTGGCCCGGTTGCCCTCCCGGCTACGTCCTCATGAACGCCGACGCGTTCGAGAGCGAGGATCTGGGTCGTAGCGGAAGTAGGGCACCTGCAGCGATGAGGTCAGCCCTGGTCCAGGAGCCGCTGTAGCAGTCGACGCAGCTCCCGATGACCTCGCTCGCCAAGCAGCGCAGCTGATGCTCTCCTCGAGGGTGGTGATCGTGGCGATCCCGGCCGAAACACATGCCTGCCCCTTCTCGGTCAGCACGATCAGCTTGGCGCGGCCGTCGGTGGGATCGGGCCGGCGTACGACGTACTCCATCTCCACCAATTCGTCGACCAGCTCGCCCATCGCCTGCGGCGACATGTTGGCGCCCCTCGCCAGCTCGGTGAGCCGCGAACCCTCTGGCTTGATCTGCGCGAAGACCGCCGAGTGTGACGGCTTCTGCGGGAAGCCTGCGCCGACCACGCCGTCGACGATCTGGAAGCCGAGCAGGCTGTAGGCGCGGCCCAGCATGCTCACGGTGTTGAGCTCTTGTGGGGCGGACGGCACATTACTAAGGTAGCCTGAACATCTGGCGATCGGGCGACATGTCGTTTGAAGGAGCGGCCCATGTCAATGCGAACGCGTGCATTGTGCGTATGGCTGTGGGGCGCCTCGGCGGCCCTCAGCGCCACCACGGCTGTCCTCACCGCCCTGGCGTGGAGCGAGCTCGAGCCCGTCGACCAGGTCCTGGCTCCGATCAACCCGGTCGCGAGCCTGCTCTACGCCAGCCTCGGCGTGCTGGTGGTCCTGCGGGTGGCCAACCGCATCGGGTGGATGCTGCTCGCTGTCGCCGTCGTGAGCGGCGCGCAGTTCGCGACGACGATGTACGCCGTGGTGGCAGTCCGCACGTACCCGGACACCCTTCCCGCCGGAGAAGTCGTGGGCGTGGTCTCCGAGTTGCTGTTCCTGCCGCTCTTCGTGCTGCTGATCGGCATGCTGGTGCTCTTCCCGGACGGCCAGCTCCCCTCCTCGCGGTGGCGGCCCGTGACCGCGGTGATCCTGGGAATCTGCGCGGTGGAAGGGATGCTGTTCACCGTCGCACCCCGATCGGTCGGGATTCCCGCGCCGGGTGGCGTCTCTCTGACCTACGACAACCCCCTCGCCCTGGACTTCCTCGGAGACTTCGGTGGACGGGTGGGATCACTCAACGCGCTGGCCGCGATCTACCTCCCGCTGGTCCTCCTGGCGCTCGCCTCCCTGGTCGCGCGGTATCGAAGGGGAAGCAACGAGGTACGGCGGCAGATCCTCTGGCTCGCTCTCGTCGCCGGCGTGAGCCTCGGCCTCCAGGTGGTCGCCTCGACCGGCCAGCTGGTCTGCGAGTGCTCGTCGTCGCCCGTGACGGTCGTCGCGCAGCAGGCGCAGGGCGCTGTGGCGCTCCTCGGAATCCCCTCGGCGATCACCGTCGCGATCCTGAAGTACCACCTGTACCAGATCGATCGGATCCTCAACCGGGCCCTCGTCTACGGAGGACTCACGATCATCCTCGGTGCCGTGTACCTCGTCTCCGTCCTGCTCCTCCAGCTCGTCCCGAGCCCGATCGCCTCTCAGTCCGACGTGGCGGTCGCCGCCTCCACGTTGGCCGCGGCGGCGCTGTTCCGCCCCGCGCGGCGGCGCATCCAGGAAGCCGTCGACCGGCGGTTCTACAGGAGCAGGTACGACGCGACCAGCACGCTTGACGCCTTCGCCGCCCAGCTGCGCCATGAGGTGGACCTCGACTCGGTCGCCCGAGACCTCCGAGCGGCCGCCGACAAGACCTGGCAGCCGGACCATGTCAGTGTGTGGCTGCGCTCGTAGGGTCGTGTCACCGATCCGCTCCGCGTGACGATCCCGTGCTGGTCACGCTCTGAGGCGTTGAAGAAGTGCCCGCTCTTGGCCGCTGAGCGTGCACGGTGGACGGGCTTCGGCAACCGCACTAGTCCGTAGGACACCCGCTGCGCCCTCTCGTACCTGATGATCGGGCGGCAGACGGGGTGCGAAGAGAGGTGGGTGAGGACTCAGGCACCTGCTCAACCGCATCCGACGGGCGAGGGCGCGGCCTGCTAGTCGGAGTCGACGATGACTTCCTCGCAGTCGACTATCGAGTCGAGCGGGTCGACTCCGTTGCTCAACAGGAGCACGTCCCTACCGGGACCGCAGTCGATGACGTCGCGGTAACCGTCATTGGTCAGAGACAAGAAGTCGTCCCCGCGTCCGGCATAGATCCGATCCGGTCCCAAGCCAAACTCGTCGGAGATCTCGTCATGCGATGGGCCGGCGCGGATTCGGTTCTTGCCCGTCTGCCCGTAGATGGTGTCGTACCCTCGACCGCCCCAGAGCACGTCGTCCCCGCCCCCTCCGAACAGGATGTCGGAGTGCCGCCCGCCGTAGACCCTGTCGTTGCCCTGATTCCCGTAGATGTAGTCGTCGCCGGCGTTCCCGTAGACCCAGTCGTCTCCGTGACCGCCGTACCCGGATTCCATGACCCGGTTACGGCTGCCGCCACGGCCCAGGAAGATGAGGTCGCCGCCGTCGCCACCGCGGACGACGTCCCTCCCGCCCAAGCCGGTGATGGCGTCGTCACCGCCGAGTCCGTGGAGGCGGTCGCCATGCTCGGTACCCACCAGGATGTCCCGCCCGGGAGTGCCGTCCGCTGTGCGCGCCTCGGCAGGCGCGGGCAGTAGGACCGCGGTCATCACGGCGCAGGCGCCCACCGCCTTCACCAAGGAACAAGGGGTTGCCATGCGGTGCACCTCCGGGGACTTCTCCGTGTCACCCCACCACAGAGCGTCATCCCCACACGTCTCGGAGAACATGCGCACACGCCTCATCTACGAGCCGCTGAGCGGGCACGGTGGACGGGCTCCGGCAACCTCACAAGCTATCGGCAGGTGATGTTGTCGGGCCGCCGGGTACCCGACCCGGGCGGTCCGCGGTCACATCGCTGTTGGCGAATGTTCTCCGCGAACTCGGCCTTGATGTCTGCGGACATCAGGTACACGAGGATGATGCCCGGCATGATCGCCATGGCGAAGCCTAGGCCGGAGCCCGGGAACTGGAAGAACGCCAGGGTCGCCTCGAACAGGGCGAAGCCCGCGATGATCATCGCGGCGGTGCGAGCCCAGGACTGGAGCGCCCAGAGGCCGCCCGCTACCAGCAGCCAGAGGATGCCCGTGCCGACCGCGAGCCAGCCCCACAGTCCGACGTCGTCGTATTCGGGGAGGTCGCCGAATGCCCCGAACCAGTCGAAGCCGAGCACCCTCAAGCCGAAGAAGAGGGAGCTGAATCCTGCGAGTCCCGCGAAGAAGCCAAGGACCGAGATGAGGATGGGCGGATTTTTCACAGTATTCGCCTCCGTAGGTATGAGGCGCCAATCAGACCACGCCCTTAACGGTCGCCAGCGGTACCACGCCGGATTCGTCCAAACCACAATTCGCACTGGCGCAGCGGGCCATCCGCTCATGCCGCTGAGCGTGCAGGTTGTACGGACTTCGGCAACCCCACATCGGTGCCACCCCCGTGGCTTCGTCTCAGCTGTCGTCCACAGGTCGTCGGCAGGGACTTCTCCGTGTCGGTGGTTCTCGGTAGGATCGAACACATGTTCGAGACGGTGCTGGAGGCGGACACCCTGGCCGGGTGGCAGCGGTCGCTGGCGTCCGCCCTCGACACCAGCTTCGACACCGACGGTGGAGACAGTGGGCTTGATGATGCGGGTCGGGTCGAGGCGATCCGGGCGTTGGAGGAGCTGGTCTGCACCGCCACCGCCGCGCAGGCGTTGCTGGCGGCCGAGCTCGACACCTCGCAACGGGCGGTGCAGGCCGCGGCCGGGGTGCCGGCCGCCCGGCAGGGACGCGGGGTGGCCGCCCAGGTGGGGTTGGCGCGGCGGGAGTCCCACCACCGCGGCCAACGCCACCTCGCCCTCGCCCAGGTGGTCACCCGGGAGCTGCCCCACACCTGGGCCGCGTGGCGGACGGGACGGATCACGGAGTGGACCGCGACCCTGATCGCCCGGGAGACCGCCTGCCTGACCCGCGAGGACCGCGCCGCAGTGGACGAGCTGGTGGCCGGTGACCCTGCCCGGGTCGAGCAGCTGGGGATCCGGCAGGTGGTCGCGACGTGTCAGGCCGAGGCCGCCCGGCTCGACGTCGAGTCCGTGGTCACCCGCCGCCGACGCGCGGAGGCCGACCGGCACGTGTCCCTGCGCCCGGCACCGGACACCATGACCTGGCTGACCGCCCTGTTGCCGGTCAAGGACGGCGTCGCGGTGCTGGCCGCCCTCACCCAGGCCGCCGACACTCACCGTGCCGCGGGTGACCCGCGGGGCAAGGGCCAGGTCATGGCCGACACCCTCGTCGCCTCGGTCACCAGGGGCGGCGGTCCGCGGACACAACCAGGGAGTCGGGATCTCGCTGGACCTGGTGATGAGCGACCAGACCCTGTTCGGCGACAGTGACGACCCGGCCCACCTCGACGGGTTCGGACCGATCCCGGCCGAGCTCGCCCGCGAACTGATCACCGACGCCTGCACCCGGCAGGAGAAGATCTGGCTGCGTCGGCTCTACACCAGCCCCGGCACCGGTGAGCTGGTCGCGATGGACGCCCGGACCCGATGCTTCCCGACCGGCCTGGCCCGGTTCATCCGGCTCCGCGACCAGGTCTGCCGCACCCCGTGGTGCGACGCCCCGATCCGCCACATCGACCACGCCCACGACCACCACCACGGCGGGCCGACCACCGCGGTCAACGGCCAGGGCCTGTGCGAGGCCTGCAACCACGCCACCCAAGCACCCGCCTGGCACGCCAGACCCAGCCCCAGCCCCAGCCCGGGGAGGCCCTGGACACCAGATCGAGACCACCACCCCCACCCGCCACACCTACCGCACCCGACCACCCGCCATCGCCACCATCCGAGTCGTCCCGATCCGGATCGACTACGTACTGACCTGCTGAGCCGTCCATCCACAGGTCAGGGTCTGGGGGTGTCCTCTTCGGGTCCGGCTCGTCTAGATTCTCGTCAAGCCTCTCGGGAAGGGCCGACGATGTCCGTACGCCGCAGCCTCGCGCTGGCGCTGGTCGCCGCGCTGGTGTTGGCCGGCTGCCAGGACGAACCCGAGCCGCGCTTCGACCCGCCGAGCGAGTCCTCGTCACCCTCGGATCCGGCCACGTCGGACGAGCCGGAGGCGCAGACGGCTGAGGAGTTCATTCGCGAATGGGTTGAGCTTGGACAACGAAATGCAGAACACCGGCGAAACCGAGGCGTTCCTGGCCGCTTCGCTCGGCTGTGCAGCCATGCGAGTCGTACGCGAGCCGCGTTGACGAGCATCTACAACTCCGGGCGGTTTCATCCGGACCGACGGGCGAGTTGTCGGTCCACATCCGCAAGGGGTCAGGCGACAACGATCTTTGAGCTCAAGGTCGATCGACGCCAACCAGCTACCGCGAGGAGGCCGATGGCGCCGATCGAGTCCTATCCGGGGGGCGTGACCGACGTACCGGTTGGTCGTCGCAATGCGGAACGCAGGCTGGGTAGTCACGGACGAGGTCGAGCTGTCATGAGAGCGCCGTGCCCATCTTGCTCCTCGCGCTAGTCGCGGCATGCCTCGGCATCGCCAGCCCTGCAGCGGCGGACGGCTGCGGCGAGGCCGCTCGACCTCCATCGGAGCTGCAGGTGTCGTGCACGAGGTCAGCAGATGCGAAGTCCGCGGCCTCTATGCCAGCGCCCAGACGACGGCTACACCTACGACCTCGACCCGCGCTGCAAGCCCGGCGATCACCGTGTGAACTGCGAGGTCTTCGCGACCTGCACGACGGCCGACGGCGCCGTCGGGAACATCTACATCATCTGGCGCTACGAGGACGCCACCGGTGCACGGACCACGCGTCGGCACCGCCTGCCTGACGCCCGACCGAGCTGGCCGGCCTCGGGATGATCACGCCCGCCATGGTCAGGCGCGAGATGCAACGCCTCGCCTGGCCGACGGCCCGGCTCGAGGTCGAGCCGCCGGACGGACAGACGCTGATCCACTTCGACACCAACTTCTTCACGACCAACACCCGGCCGACGACGCAGACGGTGGTGCTGCTCGGGCAGCGGGTGACGATCGAGGCGGCCCCGGTGGAGTACACCTGGCACTTCGGGGACGGCGCGAGCGTGACCACCGACAGCCCGGGCGCGGCGTACCCGGGCCTCGACGTCACGCACGAGTACGTCGAGCCGGGCCGGGTCTCCCCCAGCGTCGACACGACGTACGCCGGTCGCTACCGGGTCAACGGTGACGCCTGGCAGACGATCCCCGGCACCCTGACCGTGGCCGGTGAGCCGGTCGCGCTGCGGGTGCGATCCGCGACGCCCCACCTGGTGGGCAGCTCGGCGTAGGCTCCACGACGTGACCGACGTCTTCGACGACGGGCTCGACGAGCCCGCCGAGAGCATCACCGACCAGGAAGCCTCCGCGCTGGCCGAGGCCGCCGCCTGGGTGGGCGGCGAGGTCTCCGCCGTCGGGCTTGGCAGCACCGACGACGGAGCCCCCTGCGTCCTCGTCTATGCGAGCGCCCAGGCGGCCGAGCTCCCTGGCGAGGTGGCCGGCCTCCCGGTCCGGGTCGTGGTCACCGACCCGATCCTGGCGCTCGACGAGGACGAGACTGCGCCCTGATCAGGGCCACACCCGCACGCCGAGCGACACCTGCACGGTGGCGATCGGGTTGAGGATGGTCGCGACCGACGACCCCGCGAACAACAGCCCGACCGGCCGGTTCTCCCAGTCGAGGACCAGCGAGCCGCTGTCGCCGCCGGCGGACATGTCGGTGGTGATGATCTGGTTGCAGAACTTCGCCACCTTGCCGCCGCCGTACCCGACGTTGACCGTCGCGTTCAGCGCTGTGACCCGCCCGGTCGTGAAGTGCGTCGTCCGACCGGTCTTCTTCACCGGCATCCCGACGGTGGCGGCCACGGCGGCCGTCGTCGGGTAGCCGTTCCAGTAGATGTCCCGGTCGATCGTGTCGAACGGGACCTCCGCGATCGCGGCGTCCACGTAGTTGCAGGAGCCGTCGAACTTGATCGGCACGTAGCGCGCCAGCCGGCCGATGGCGTCGGCCGGGCCGCCGCCGTCGAACGTGCCCGGCTGGTAGATCGGGTCGCCGAGGCTCGCGTCGTTGCTGTTGGCGAGCACGTGGTTGTTGCTGAGGATGTAGTACTTCGTCGGCTTCCCCGGCAGCGGCCGCAGGTCGTAGCACCCGGCACCGATCGTGCCGGCGGTGACCTTCGGGTGACCCACGCTGTAGCCGGGCCGGACCGGTCGGATCCGGGTGGCCAGCGTCTGCGCGTCCACCGCCTGCAGCGGCGCGACCGGTCCGGAGGCCAGCTCGCCGCCGTCACCGCCGGCGAACAGGTGCCCCACCTCGAGCACGTCGGTCGGGGTGCTGTCGACGGTCTTGGACACCTTGTCGCGCGAATGAAGCATCTGCTCCGGCAGCTTCTCGCTGACCAGCACCATCACGCTGGGCGTCGCCGACTGCTCACCGTCCTTGATCTTGTGGCCGAGGCCGACCCCGACGACGTTGGCGCGGTCGAGGAAGCGGTCCTCGGCCGCGGCCAAGGCGTCGGTGAGGCCCTCCAGCTCGCTGGGCAGCCCGAAGGCCTCGCTCTCGAAGAGCTCGTGATCGTTCATGATGCGTTTCCCTCCTGACCCGCGGCGGGCGAGCACCTCTCGCCGAGCGGGTGCACTGGTCAGGAGGTACGACGAGCCACTGCTGATACGGCCCGATGTATCGCGAGCCACGGCAGGCCCTCCTGGACACGAGGAGGTGAGGGCGTTGCCCCAACAGATGCCGCAGCAGCTGTCGGTGATCGAGCACAAGGTGCTCGGCGCGTCCGCGTTCCGCTCCCTGCGCGCCGTGCTCCTGCTGCTGGCGCTGCAGGTGCCGATGCGCCTGGCCGTCGCACCCGGTGACTGCGTCGGCCCGCTGCGACTCGCGATCCTGGTCGACGTCGGACTGTGCCTCGCGCTGCTGCTCGCCGCCGCCCGCTTCCTCGAGTACCTCGACGTCAGGTGCCCCGGCCCGCGCTGCCGTGCCGCCGGTCGCTGGGGCGCCTGCGCGGTCGCCGCCGGCGCGGTTCTCAAGCTCGTCGACGACGTCCTGCTCTGGCAGCGCAGCAGCGGCAGCTGGCCAGGCGCTTGCCCCGCCGCGACCACGCCGGTCCTCACCTACGCCGCCTGGGGCCTCGCGGGCGCCGGCATGCTCGTGCTGATCGGCGCCACCTGGCACGCCCGCTGCGACTACGGGGAGCGCGCGGTCGACCCGCTGAAGTACGCCACGCTGCGCGGCACCGCTGTCCAGGAGCGGCCCGGCACGATCATCGCCTGCTCCGGCGGCGGGATCCGGTCCGCGAGCTTCTGCCTCGGCGCCCTGCAGTCGCTCATGTCGAGCGGCATCTACCACCGCGCCTCGGCCGTGGTCGGCGTCAGTGGCGGCGGCTACCTCGCCGCCGCGTTCCACATGGTCGGCCGCGGGCTGCCCGCGGACGCGCCGCCGCCGTTCGCGCAGGGCACGCCGGAGCTGGCACTGCTGCGCCGCAGCACCCGCTACCTGCTGCCCCGCGGCGTCGAGGTCTTCCGCGGACTGATGTCCGTGCTGTACGGCGTGGTCGTCAACATCGTCAACATCGCGGTCGCCCTCTGGGTGCTGGCGTGGGTGCTCGGGTGGTACCTCGACGAGTACGACGTGCTGCGCGACGACGGGGACCGGCTGGTGCTCGACCCGGAGACCTGGTGGACGGCGGTCGCGCTCGCGCCCTGGGCCGTCGCCGTGCTGCTGTTCGTGCTGGTCGAGAAGGTCGGCGACCGGTTCGTGTCGATGGCCGACTGGCGACGCGAGACCCGCACCATCACCCGAGCCGCGATGATCGCCGGCACCGCCTCCACGATGCTGATGCTCGTCGTCCCGTGGTCGCTGGCCTGGGTGTCGCACGCCGGTGACGTGGGCGTCGTCGGCGACCTGTTGAGCCGGCTGATCACGCCGCCCGCGCCGGCCGAGGTGCCGGTGACCCTCGGCATGATCGGGGTCGTCGCGACGTCGCTGCTGGCCCTGGGCCGGACGCTGCTGACCGGCCTCCGCCGGATCGGCGAGGAGCAGAGCCGCCTCGGCCGGCTGCTCGCCGTGGTGCGGGTGCGGCTCGCCCCGTGGCTCGGCACCGTGATCATCGTCGGCGGCGCGTACGTCGTGCTGCTGCGCCTGACCAACGAGTACGCGACCTCACCGGCCTGGCGGACCGAGTGGGCCAACGCGGCGTACCTGCTCGCCGTGGTGTGCGGCGTCCGGCTGCTCACCGACGCGAACCGGACCTCGCTGCACCAGTTCTACCGGGAGCGGCTCGCCACGGCGTACCTCGTGGAGCGGGTCGACGACCGCACCGCCCAGGCCATGCCCGGCACCCGGCCGCTGCCGGTCTCGGAGTTCGCCGGGCCGCCGACCGACGGGTCGGGCGGGCCGGAGCTGGTGATGGCGGCGGTCGCGAACGTGGTCGACGAGGAGTTCGTGCCGACCGGCCGCGGCTGCGTGCCGTTCATCATCGACGCGTCGTCGACCGGGGTGATCGGCGACCGGTCGCTCCCCACGGGCGGTCGCACCCGCACCTGCGACTACGAGGCGTTCGCCGACTTCGGCCGGCGCGACCTCACGATCCCGGCCGCCATGGCCATCAGCGGCGCCGCGGTCAGCCCGCTCGCCGGGCGGGCGAGCTCGCGCACCCGGCCGGTGCGCGTCCTGCTCACCGTCCTCAACGCCCGGCTCGGCGTCTGGCTGCCGAACCCGTACGGCCAGCCACCGCCGGTCGTGCAACGCGCGCTGCACCTGCGGCGTGCGTACGACGCCGGTGGCCCGGGCCGGCCGCGCCGGTCGCGCGTGCTCGCCTGGGAGAACGCCGCGCGCGTCGTCAGCGTGGCGTCCAAGCCCGGCCCGTACCGGCTGCTGCGTGAGGCGTTCGGCCGGCCGTCGCTGTCGGACCGCAAGCTCTACGTCACCGACGGCGGCCACTACGACAACCTCGGCCTCCTCGAGGCGCTGCGGCGGCGGCCGCGGCAGGTGATCGTGATCGACGCCAGCAACGACGCCGCCAACTCCTTCGGCGCGCTGGCCGAGGCGATCGCCACCGCGCGGATGGACCTCGGGGTCGAGATCGCGATCGACGTGTCGCCGCTGCAGGCATCCGGTGCGCGGCGGGCCGGGAAGGCGTGGGTGACCGGCCGGGCGACGTACGACGACTCCGACGACGTCACCGAGATCGTCTTCCTCAAGGCGCAGCTGGTGCCCGGGCTGTCTTGGGACGTCGAGCACTACGCCCGCGAGAACCCCGACTTCCCGCGCCGGTCGACGAGCCGGCAGCTCTTCGACGAGTGGGACTTCGAGGCCTACCGCGAGCTGGGGCACGACCTGTGCGAGCGGATGCTCGCCGACCGCCTCCGGAGCGGCCGCGACGCCGCCGTCCCGCCAGCGCTGAGGAGCACCGGCTGAGTCCTATGATCGCCGTGTGGACGGACTCGCGCTGGCCTTCTCCAGCGGCTGGGCCAGCGGCGTCAACGCCTACCTGGTGGTGCTGGTGCTGGGCATCGCCGACCGGCTCGGCGACCTCGAGCAGATCCCGGACGCGCTGGGCCGCTGGGATGTGCTGATCGTGGCCGGCGTCCTCTACGCCATGGAGTTCGTCGCCGACAAGATCCCCTACATCGACTCCACCTGGGACGCGATCTCGACCGCGATCCGGCCCACGGTCGGGGCGGTCATCGGGGTCCTCCTCGCGGGCGAGGCGTCCTCGCTCGACCAGGCCGTGCTCGCCGTGGTCGGCGGCGGGACGGCGTTGCTCTCGCACTCCGTGAAGGCCGGGAGCCGGCTGGCGATCAACGCCTCCCCCGAGCCCGTGTCCAACATCCTCGCGAGCATCGCCGAGGACGTCGCCGTCCTCGGCGTCGTGTGGTTCGCGATCGACCACCCGCGGGCCGCCGCCGCGATCGCCGGGGTGCTGCTCGCGACCGGGCTGGTCGTCCTCTACCTCGTGGCGAGGCTGATCCAGCGGGGCTGGCGACGGTGGAGGAAGAAGCGCGGCCCGGTCCCGGCCTCGCCATGACCGCGTGCCCATGATCGACCTGGCCGACCACGACACCCGCGACGACGTCGTACGACGGCTCGGTGCGGTGTTCGCCGACCGGCCGGTGATCCTCGGGCCCGGCGTGCTGGCGGGCTACACCCGGGTCGTGCGCTGGCTCGGCCAGCTCGGCTGCCCGGTGCTCGTCGTCTCCACGATGCGGGGAGCCGGACCGCTCCCGGCCGATCACGAGTACGAGCTGGTCGAGGTCGTCCCGCCCCGGACCACCTCGGTGACCGAGGAGTTCCGGATGCTCGACCGGCTGGCGCGCGACCTTCCTCCCGGGGCGGTCGCGGCGATCGAGGCGTTCGACCCCGAGCGGCGGGGCGTGTGGTGGTGCGGACCGTTCGTCACGAGCGACGAGCCGATCCTCGGACGTCCGGTGCGCGGTGGGCGGCCGCGGGCGTTCCTCGCGCTGGAGGACAAGCTGCTGGCCGAGGAGGTGTGGCGGGCGGCCGGGGTCAGCGCGACACCGAGCGCGATCGT
Source organism: uncultured Actinomycetota bacterium (assembly GCA_963829855.1). GTDB lineage: Bacteria > Actinomycetota > Actinomycetes > Propionibacteriales > Nocardioidaceae > Nocardioides. The sequence continues at coordinate 81,941 of CAWHKE010000002.1, forward strand.
GCCGGTCGAGGAAGGACCGCTCGCCCGCGCGACCGAGGAGCTGGCGACCGACCTCGGCGTCGTCTGGTCGGGCGACGCCCGCGACGGCTTCAACGGCGGTGGCAACTACGTGCGCTGGGTGCTCGACGAGGCCGACCGCGACGCCGCGCGTGGCTTCTTCCGGCCGCGGTGCGACCGGGTGCGCGTGATGCCCTTCCTGGACGGCGTGCCGTGCTCGATCCACGGCTTCGTGCTGCGCGACGGCACTGCCGTGCTGCGACCCGTCGAGATCGCCACGCTGCGCGAGCGGGACCGTCGACGGTTCGTCTACGGCGGGCTGTCGAGCTGGTGGGACCCGGCGCCTGACGACCGGGAGGAGATGCGTGACGTCGCCCGCCGGGTCGGGGAGCAGCTGCGCACGGCGTACGGCTACCGCGGGGCGTTCGGCGTCGACGGCGTCGTCACGGCCGAGGGCTTCCGCCCGACCGAGGTCAACACCCGCCAGCCGGCAGGGCTCAACACCGTGGCCGGCGTGGAGCTGCGGCTGCTGTCGCTGCTGCAGGTCAACCTGCTCGCGGGACTCGACCCCGGCCTCACCGTGGCCGAGGTCGAGACGCTGCTGCCGCTGCTCGACGAGCACCGGGACGGCGTCCCGGTGGCGGTGGCCGACGGGCACTCGGTGGGAGATGCCGACGACTTCTCGGTGACGGTCGCGCTCAGCGCCGACGGCCTGCGCGGGCGGCTGGAGCGCTCCGCCGAGCCGACGGGCAACCGGGTGGTCCTCTCCGACACCACCACCGGGTTCTTCGCCAAGCTGCAGCCGTGCACCGAGCTCCGCCGCGGCAGCCGGCTCGCACCGCTCAACGTGGCGCTGATGGACTTCCTCGACCGGGAGTACGGCGTCGGCTTCGGGGCGCTCACCGCCGCTCCCGACGTACGCCGCTAGGTTGCCCCGCATGCGGGTGATCGTGATCGGGGGCGGGCTGGGCGGCCTGGCCGCCGCCGCGCGGCTGGCCAAGCTGGGGCACGCGGTGACCCTCGTGGAGCGCGAGGAGGCCCTCGGCGGGGCCATCTCGTTCGAGACCGCGGAGGGGTTCGCGTGGGACCGGGGAGCCCACTCGACGCTGCTCCCCGCTGTGCTGCGCGACCTGTTCCGCAAGTCGGGCCGGCCGCTGGAGCGCGAGCTCGACCTCGAGCCGCTCGAGGTGATCCGGCACCACCGGTTCGAGGACGGCTCGGAGGTCCGGCTGCCGGGCGCGTCGCGGGCCCGTCAGCGGGAGGCGTTCGACGTCCTCGGCCCTGGCCGCGGCCAGGCGTGGGTCGACCACGTGGCGACGTACGCGGACGTCTGGGAGACGCTGCGCCGTCACTACCTCGAGGTGCCGTGGGACCCGGCGGCCGCGGCACGCGCGGCGACGGCCCTGCTCGACAGCCGCGAGTCGCTCCACACCAGGCTGCGGAGGACGTTCAAGGACGAGCGGCTGCGGCTGGTCGCCGGGCACCGGTTCGTCGCGGAGGGTCACGACCTGCGCAACGTGCCCGCGTGGCTCGGCGTGCACGGCTACCTCGAGCAGCGGCTGGGTGCCTGGACGATTCCCGGCGGCTTCGCGCGGGTCACCGAGGCCCTCGCCGCCCGCCTCACCACCCGGGGTGTGACCGTCCTGACGGGGACGACCGTCCACGACCTGGTCGTGCGCGACGGCCGCGCCGTCGGTGTCATGACGGGCACCGGCACCCTCGACGCCGACGTCGTGGTGTGCGCCGTCGACCCGCGGCTGATCCCCACGCTCGCGCCGTACGTCGCGCGCACCATGCCCGCCATCCCGCCGGTCGTCACGCACCTGGGTCTCACCGCGGACGTCCCCGACGTCGGCCACGAGCTGGTGCTCCACGGCGACCCGATGATCGTGGTGCGCGCCGGGGGACGGGCGCCGGACGGCCACGCCGCGTGGACCCTGCACGGCCGCGGTCGGCTCGCCGAGGACCTCGTCACCGCGCTGGCGCGGCACCACGTCGACGTCCGCGACCGCGTCGTCGTCCGGGTCGACCGGTCGCCCCGCGCCCAGGTCGAAGGCCGCGGCTCGTCGATGGGCGTGCTGTGGCAGGGCCGCGGCACGGTGCGGCGGCGGCTCGGGCCCACGACCCCAGTGCCCGGCGTGTACGCCGTGGGGGCGCACGCGACCCCGGGCGGTCAGGTGCCGTTCGTCGGGCTGTCGGCGGCGCAGGTGGCGCACCTCGTCGGGCCGCCGACCTGACTCACATCGCCAGGGAGAACGTGACGGTCAGCCCGACGGCCACCGTCAGCTGGCTGCCGCCGAACGACAGGTCGGGTGAGGACTTCGAACGCGGCCGCCTCGGCCACCGGGACGTGGTGGCCCGGCGCACCCTCCACGATCGACTGGACGGTGCCGAGCACGTCGCCGGCGAGACCCACCAGCTGGGTGGCGCGCCGGGTCGCGTCCTCGAACGCCGCGACCCTGGCCTCGTCCTCGACGGGGCGCCGGTCGGCGATCACGGGCGAGACCTGCTCGACGACCAGCCGGTGGTCGAGCCGCTCGGCGAGCGCGCTGACGAGCCGGCCGGCGGTGGCGAGGTCGGCGCAGCGGATCGTCAGCGAGTGGCGCGCCTCGTAGCCGGACGGCCGGCCCTCGTGGTCGTGGCGCGGCCACACCGAGAAGTCGGTCTGCGACACGGACTCCTCGGCCGTGACCTCCGCGGCGACCGCCCGCGCCTGCCGGCCGGCCTCGTCGACCCCGGCGACCGCCGCCGTGACCGAGTCGTCCTGGTGGACGACCGCGACCCGGACGTCGGCCGCGTCGGCCGGTGCGGTGGCAGCGCCGTGGCCGGCGACGGTGACGGTGCGCATGGTGAGAGTTCTACACCGTGATGCGCAGAGCCTCGAAGATCTGCCGGGTCGCCTTCGACCGGTTGAGCGTGTAGAAGTGCAGGCCCGGCGCCCCGCCGTCGAGCAGCTCGTCGCACAGCTCGGCCGCCATCGCGATCCCCTCGGCTCGCAGCGCGGCCGGGTCGTCGGTGTGCTGCTCGACCCGGCCGCGGACCTCCGCGGGGATCTCGCGGCCCGACAGCTCGGCCATCCGGGCGACCTGCCCGAGGTTCAGGATCGGCATGATGCCCGGCAGGATCGGGATCTCCACACCGGACGCCGTCGCGCGCTCCACCAGCTCGGCGTAGTCGGCCGCCCGGAACACCATGTCGGTGATCGCGAACGTCGCGCCGGCGCGCTGCTTCTCCACGAGCACCTCGGTGTCGCGCTCGACGGACTCGGCACCCGGGTGCCCGCCGGGGAACGCCGCGACGCCGACCGTGAACGTCGCCCGCGCGTTGGCCAGCGACACCAGCTCGCAAGCGTGGCTGAACCCGCCCTCGGTGGGCGTCCAGTCCGCCCGCGGACCGTCCTTCGGGTCGCCCCGGAGGGCCAGCACGTTGTGCACGCCCGCGGCGGCGTAGTCGTCGAGGATCCGGTCGAGCTCGGCGCGGGTGTGGCCGACGCAGGTGAGGTGCCCCATCGGCACCAGCGACGTCTCGCGTGCGATCCGGCCGGTGAGCTGGACGGTCGTGTCGCGGGTGGTGCCGCCGGCGCCGTACGTCACGGAGACGAAGGTGGGCGCGTAGGGCTCCAGCTCGCGCAGCGCGGTCCACAGCTGCTCGGCGCCGGCCTCGTCGCGGGGCGGCATGAACTCGAACGAGATCGAGCGCTCCCCCTGACGGATCAGGTCGGCGATGCTGGGCACGCGATCGTCGGACATGCCGTCGAGTCTAAGGACGCGGGGGTGCGCCGACCGGCCGGCGTCCACTGACTAGTCTCGCCGGGTGACCACCTGGGACGGGACCGCCTTCCGCGAGCGCGTCCAGGGCGTGCTGGACGAGTTCCTCGACGAGATGGCCGGCCGGCTGGCGCCGCTCGGCCCGGACGCCGCCCGGCTGCTCACCGAGGCGCGGGCGTCGGTCGGCGGCGGGAAGCGCTTCCGCGCGGCCTTCTGCTACTGGGGGTTCCGGGCCCTCCAGCCGGACGTCGACGACGAGCACGCCCTGCTGAGGGCGTGCGCGGCGTTGGAGCTGCTGCACGCCAGCGCGCTGGTCCACGACGACCTGATGGACGCCTCCGACACCCGCCGCGGCCGGCCCGCGACCCACCGCGGCTTCGAGGCGGAGCACCGCGGCGACGGCTGGCGGGGCGACCCCGAGCAGTACGGCGCCGCCGCGGCCATCCTGCTCGGCGACCTGCTGCTGAGCTGGTCGGAGGAGCTGCTGCGGCGCTGCGGCCTCCCGCTCGAGCGGGTCGCGGCCGCGATGGGGCTCTTCGACCTCTGCCGGACCGAGGTCATCACGGGCCAGTTCCTCGACGTGTCGGTGCAGGCCCGCGGGCGGGCCGACGTCGACGCGGCGATGACGGTGCTGCGCTACAAGTCGGCCAAGTACTCCATCGAGCGGCCGCTCCACATCGGTGCTGCGCTGGCGGGTGCCGACGAGGAGCAGCTGGCCGAGCTCACGGCGTACGGGCTGCCGCTCGGCGAGGCGTTCCAGCTGCGCGACGACCTGCTCGGCGTCTTCGGCGACGCGGCCACCACCGGCAAGCCCGCCGGTGACGACCTGGTGGAGGGCAAGCGGACGGTGCTCGTCGCGCTGGCGCTGGACGCGGCGCCCGAGGCGGACGCGCGGCTGCTCGACGGCAGCCTCGGGACCACGCTCGACGACGCGCTCCTGGCCGAGCTCCGCCGGGTGATCGACGACTGCGGCGCGCACGCGCAGGTCGAGGCGGTGATCGAGGAGCTCGTGTCGGTGTCGCTGGAGGCGCTCGACCGGGCCGCGGTGAGTGACGAGGCCCGGGTCGTGCTGCGCGAGCTGGCCTCGGCCGCGACCGACCGCGCCGTCTGAGGGCTCTCAGTCGAGCCGTGCGACGCCCGCGGGCTCGGGGCCCTCGCCGCGCAGCAGCACGCTGAACGGGCCGCCGCGCTCGGCGTTCACCCGGGTGCCGAGGACGCTGAGCGCCACCGAGAACGCCCGTGGCTCCGACCGGGCGAACGCCCCCCAGCCGTCCCACAGCACGACGGTGCCGTCTCCCCCGTCGACGTCGGTGAGGCAGTCGGCGAGGGCGTCGAAGTTCTGGCCGTACCAGTCGGGGAAGCGCAGCGCCTCCCCGATCCGCGCCAGGAACTCGGGCTTGGTCTGGGCGGTGAGCCCGTCGACGTACGCGAAGTCCCAGCCGGCGTGCTCGACGGTGTGCCGGACGTCGGCGACGTCGAAGCCGCCGTGCCACCTGTAGATGCCGGGCTCCTTCCGCCCCGCCAGGAGTGCCGCCAGTCCGCTCATCGGTAGGTCACCTCGCGATCCTCGAGAACGAGGAGTAGTGGTCGTCGGTCCAGTAGAGCTCGCCGTTCGAGCCAGCGACGATCCGGCGTGCGCCGCGGTCGTCGGAGCCGGGGGTCTCGACGGTGTACTCCCGGTAGTAGCCCTCGGGCTGGTCGGGCAGGATCCCCTCGCGGTTCTGGAACGTCTCGTCGTCCTGGTCGTACGGGTAGGGCCCGCCGGCGTCGATCAGGGCCAGCGTGTCCGCCGCCTCGGGCGGCAGGTCCGCGACCGAGACCTCGGGCAGGTCGGAGGCGGGTCCGGTGTCGCTCGGGCTCGGCAGCGCGGGCGGTTCGGACGTCGGGGACTGAGACGTGGTGGGACTTGCCTGCGGGTCCTCGGCGGTGCCGGTGTCGCCCTGCTGCCACCAGAGGACGACCGCGGTGAGGATCGCGACGACCAGCCCGAGCCAGGCGCGCCTGTCCCTCATCCGGAGGTCCTAGAAGCCCATCGCCTGCGCGCGGCGCTTCACTTCGGAGCCGCGGTTCTCGCGGAGCGCGTCGATCGGACGGCCGGGGAGGTCGGCGTCGGTGAAGATCCACTCGATGCACTCGCGGTCGCCGAAACCGGCGTCGTGGAGCACCGTCAGCAGCCCCGAGAGGCCCTTGACCACGAGTCCGTCCTGGAGGAAGTCGGCCGGGACCTGCGGGCCGGTGCCCGGGGCCGGGACCGCCGCGGCGAGCTCGTGGTCGCGGATCATCGTGCGGACCTTGGCGGGGGTGACCCCCAGCTGGGCGGCGGCGGCGTGCCAGTCGAGCCACTCGGTGACCAGGGCGCCCAGGTCGGTCAGTTCTTCTTGGTCGTGCGTGCCGGACATGGCACCACTCTGTCACCTCGCCGGGAGGTACGGCGAGGGGTGGTGGACGTGCCCCACGCCACGCCGGAGGGCGGGCAACCGGGGCGTCCCGACCGGCGTCCGTACCATGGAACCCCGGATCCTTCCCCATCCGGCACCAGGAGGGTCGACGTGCAGTCCGATGAGCGTGCCCGCACGGGCGAGGACGCCACCGGCGGCGACCCCGTCGTCGGCCGCCTCCTCGACGGCCGCTACCGGATCGGACCCCGGATCGCCCGCGGCGGGATGGCCAGCGTCTACGAGGCCACCGACCTCCGGCTCGACCGCACGGTCGCGGTCAAGATCATGCACCCCGGGTTCGGCGACGACGACGACTTCGCGGCGCGCTTCGTGCGCGAGGCCCGCGCCGCGGCCCGGCTGAGCCACCCGCACGTGGTCGGCGTCTTCGACCAGGGTGACGACGCGGGGACGGTGTTCCTCGTCATGGAGCTGGTCCCGGGCCACACCCTGCGCGACGTCATCCGCAAGGAGGCGCCGATGACGCCCGGGCGGGCGCTCTCGCTGATCGACCCGGTGCTCTCGGCGCTCGCGCACGCCCACCGGTCCGGCCTGATCCATCGCGACATCAAGCCCGAGAACGTGCTGATCGGCGACGACGGCGGCGTCAAGGTCGCCGACTTCGGGCTTGCCAAGGCGGTCAGCGCCGACACCCACCACACCGCGACCGGCGGCGTCCTGATCGGCACCGTGTCCTACCTCGCCCCCGAGCTGGTGGTCGACGGGCGGTCCGACGCGCGGGCCGACGTCTACGCCGTCGGGGTCGTGCTCTACGAGCTCCTCACCGGCGCCAAGCCCCACGAGGGCGAGTCGCCGATCCAGGTCGCCTACAAGCACGTCCACGAGGACGTGCCGCCCCCCAGCGCCGTCGTCCCCGGTCTCCCGGCGTACGTCGACGCGCTGGTGGCCCGCGCCACGGCCCGCGACCGCGGTCAGCGGCCTGCCGACGCCGGTGTGCTGCTCCACCAGGTGCACCGCGTCGCGCAGGCGGTCGCCACCGGGGTCGTGGACGACGAGGAGCTGACGGCCGACCTGAGGCCGGCTCCCACCGCTCCCCCGGTCGGCACCGACACCGAACCCGACCCGTTCGACGCCGACGAGTTCGCGACCCTCCTGACGCCCGCCCAGGCGGCCTCGGCCGCCCAGCAGCCAGAGCACACCACCAGCCTGGTGCCGGTCCCGCCGCGCGAGGTGATCGAGCCGTCGGCGGTCTTCACGCCGAGCGGTCCGGTGCGCCAGCGCCGGTCACGGCGAGGCCTGCTGCTCATGCTGCTCGCGCTGCTGCTCGCCGTCGGGGTCGGCGTGGGCGCGTGGTGGTTCGGCTGGGCGCGCTACACCCAGACGCCGAGCGTGCTCGGCGACCGCGAGGCGGTGGCCGTCCGGACGCTGGAGGCGGCCGGGCTCGAGGTCCGGGCCGGCGCACCGGCGTACAGCGAGACGGTCGCGGCCGGACGCGTGCTCTCCACCGACCCGGGGCCGGGCGAGCGGGTGCTCGACGGCGGCACCGTCACGATGGTGCTGTCGCTCGGCAAGGAGCGCTACGAGGTCCCGAAGGTCCGCGGCATGACCGAGGACCAGGCGCAGGACGCGCTCGCCGACCTGAACCTCGAGTTCGGCGAGTCGATCGGCCGGTGGTCGGAGGAGGTCCCGAAGGGCACGATCCTCGGCAGCGACCCCGGGAAGGGCACGTCCCTGCGGCCCGGCTCGATCGTCGACCTCTACATCAGCGAGGGCCCGAAGCCGATCCGGATCAAGGACTACACGGGCAAGCCGGCCGAGCTCGCCGAGCAGGAGCTGAGCGACCGCGGCCTCTTCATCGAGCGTGGCGAGCCCGAGTACTCCGACACCGTCCCGGAGGGTCACGTCATCAGCCAGAGCCCCGCCAGCGGCACCCTCTTCCGCGGCGACACGGTGACGCTCGTCGTCAGCCAGGGGCCCGAGCTGGTCGAGGTCCCCGGCGGCCTGATCGCCGCCGGCGTCGACAGCGCCACCGAGACGCTCCAGGCCCTCGGGTTCGTCGTCGAGGTGGAGAACGCCGACGAGTACCTCGGCCTCGGCTTCGTCTTCGAGGTCGACCCGCCGTCCGGGACCATGGTTCCGCAGGGCTCCACGATCACGCTGTACCTGATCTAGGACACGAGGCTGGTCCTAGCCGTCCCTCTCGCCAGTCGGGTCGGCTCGACGAGTGTGGAACCGCCAGCCGGCCCACGCGAGCACGCCGACCGGGATCGGTAGCCAGAAGGACACCAGCCGATAGAGCAGCGTTGCCACGACCGCGACGTCGACCGGGACACCGATCACGACCAGCAGTGCGGACAGTCCGGACTCGACGAACCCGAGCCCTCCGGGGGTGATCGGCACCATCGCCAGCGCCTGCGCGACCACGAACGCCAGGAGCACCTCCGACGGACGCGCGTGCACGCCGAAGGCAGCCAACGCCGCCACGAGCGCGGCGTAGTCGAACATCCGGTGCGCGGCCGCCAGGAACACCGCCACCCACCACCGACCTTCGAACGCCGCGGCGACGCGGGCCCGCTGGCCGGACAACATCGTCGCCACCGAGTCCGGGGTGATCGTCGACCTGACCCGCCCGAGCACGTGGCCGACCAGCCGACCGACCGCGATCAGCACGCGTGGCCACATGAGGACGATCACGCCCACCCCCACGATGACGATCGCCACGATGAGCGACACCAACAGTCCCAGCTGGAGCTGCTCGGCCGGCGGCGGACCGATCAGCAGCGCCGGGACGGTCAACACGGGCAACAGCAACAGGACCGCAGTCGTGATCAGGCCGACCCCGGTCAGCGCCGACGTCACCGCTGCCGCCGGCTGGCCGGCTTGGATCAGCACCTTGGCCTGCACGACACCACCCGTCGCCGCACCTCCAGGGACCACCTTGCTCGCCGCGCTCCCCGCCAGCTGTGCAGACGCCACGGTGCCCCAGCGCACCTGTGGCGGCGCGGTCGACCCGTTCCCGTCCTCCGGGTGTGGCGCCAGCGCGAGCCGGGTGAGCCACCACAGCGACGCCGGGCTGCCCGTCTCGAGGAGCACCAGCAGCAGGAACCAGTGCGGCTGGACCTCGGCAAGCCGCGGCCACGCGCCGAACGCGGACAACAGACTCGGGGTGACCACGTACAGACCGACACCGGTCACGGCCAGCGCCAGGGCTCGACCACCCCAACGGCGTACCGACGCTCCGCCCGTGGCCATCACCGCACCGGCTGGAGAGGACTCAGGCGGAGGTCAGCTGCTTGGCCAGGGCCCAGATCACCAGGATGTCCATGGCGATGATCAGCATCGCCCAGAACGGGTAGTAGGGCATGAACGCGAACTGGCCCAGAGCCGAGATCACTGCGAAACCGATGCCGGCCGACGCGGCCCATACCTGTCGCTTGAGAATGCCGACGCCCACGCCCAGGCCGATGACACCCACGAGCATGGTCACCCACCCCCAGGTGGTGATGTCGATCGCGTAGATGTAGTCGATGCCACGGACGAAGATCTCGTCCTTGAGCACCGCGGAGAGTCCCTGCAGTATCTGGAAGCACCCGAGGGTGACCAGCAGGACGCCGGCGAAGATGGAGATGCCGTACGCCGCGCCTCCCGGCGCATCCGGCGTGCTGGGCGGACCGGTGGTGGTCATCGATGTCCCTTTCGGCTGACGAGGCTAGCTGGGACGACGCTACGAGCCTGGTCTCACGAACGACTCACCCGCGGCGAGTGAGCCGTGGAGATCGTGCCCGCCGTCGCAGTCCGACTGCCGTCCACATGACGGTGCAGCCGCAGCGCGCTGTCCCGCTCGCCCTACCGTGTCGCCATGGTGGTCGTGATGGCTCCGGACGCGACCGACGAGCAGGTGGCCAACGTCGTGGACAAGGTCGAGGCCGTCGGCGGTGAGGCCTTCGTGTCCAAGGGTGTGGTGCGCACGATCATCGGCCTGGTCGGCGACATCGACTCCTTCCACCACCTGAACCTGCGCACGCTGCCCGGGGTGGCGGACGTCCACCGGATCTCCGACCCCTACAAGCTCGTCAGCCGGCAGCACCACCCGGACCGGTCGACGGTGTGGGTCGGGCAGCCCGGGCACCAGGTGCCGATCGGACCCGACACGTTCACGCTGCTGGCCGGGCCGTGCGCCGTGGAGACCCACGAGCAGACGATCGAGTCGGCGCGGATGGCGGCCTCGGCCGGTGCGACGATCCTGCGTGGCGGGGCCTTCAAGCCGCGGACGTCGCCGTACGCGTTCCAAGGCCTCGGGCTCCGCGGGCTGGAGATCCTGGTCGACGCCAGGACGGCGACCGGGCTGCCGATCGTGACCGAGGTGGTCGACGCGCGCGACGTCGCGGTGGTCGCCGAGCACGCCGACATGCTGCAGGTCGGTACCCGCAACATGGCCAACTTCGGGCTGCTCCAGGCGGTGGGCGAGTCCGGCAAGCCGGTGCTGCTCAAGCGCGGAATGACCGCGACCGTCGAGGAGTGGCTGATGGCGGCGGAGTACATCGCGCAGCGCGGCAACCTCGACGTGGTGCTGTGCGAGCGGGGAATCCGCACTTTCGAGCCGACGACGCGCAACACGCTCGACATCTCCTCCGTGCCGATCGTCCAGTCGAGCAGCCACCTGCCGGTGATCGTCGACCCGTCCCACGCGGCGGGCCGCAAGGACCTCGTCGTCCCGCTGTCGAAGGCCGCGATCGCGGTCGGCGCCGACGGCGTGATCGTCGACGTGCACCCCGACCCGGAGACCGCGCTGTGCGACGGGCCGCAGGCGCTGCTGGGCAGCTCACTGCGCGAGCTCGCCACCGCCGTACGACGGTTGCCGGGTGCGGTCGGCCGCGCCGACGCCGCCGACCGGATCCGCCGGTCGTGACCTGAGGCTCCCACCGGCGGCGCGGCGCCTCTAGTCTGACCCGCGGAGGACGACGCGATGGACCTGTGCCGGCAGTGCGGCAGCGAGCTGGGCGTCGGGCGGTTCTGCACCAACTGCGGACACCCGGTCGGCCAGCCGCCCGACGCGCTCTCCTCGTGGCGCACCGACACCGCGGAGCGGGCCCGGGTGGTCGAGCCGGTCGAGCCGCTGCCGGTCGCCGGCGTGCCCGGCCCGGCCCGGTTCCCCCTCTTCGCCGACGACGTCGTCACCCCGGAACAGACCCAGCAGCTGGACCGGGTACTCCCTCCGCCACCCCCCGTGCCGGACGAGCCCCGCGTGCCCCGCGGCGCCCCGCCGGTCTGGGTGGGCTGGGTGGCCGGGGCGCTCGCGATGCTGCTGGTGGCCGGGTTCGGGGCCTGGCTGCTGTTCTCCAGCTTCGAGGAGGACCCCGCCACCGCCCAGGACGTCCGTTCGGACAGCACCCCACGCGAGGAGCCGACGCCGCAGCAGGACCCGTCGTCACCGGAGCCGTCACCCACCCGTTCCGCCGATCCCGAGCCGTTCGCGGGCGACCTGGCCCCCTTCGCCGAGATCTCCGCACCACCCGCGGCGGCCCCCGGGATCGACGCGAACGGCGACGTGGTGCGGTACGTCGCCGTGAACATGCAGGACGGCGTCCCTGAGACCGCCTGGCGGACGCCGGGCGACGGGACCGGCCTGTCGCTGACGTTCCGGTTCGACGGCCCGGGCACCCTGTCCGAGGTCGGTCTCATCAACGGCTACGCCAAGGTCGCGCGCGACGGCGGTGGCATCCTGGACTGGTACCACGGCAACCGCCGGCTCCGGGCGGTCGAGTGGACCTTCGACGACGGCACCGTCGTGACCCAGCGGTTCCGCGACACCACGCTGCTGCAGATGATCAGGGTCGACAAGGTACGGACCGAGTCGGTGACGCTGCGGTTGCTCGACGTGACGGCCCCGGGCCGCGGCCGCGCCGCCCGCAACTACACCGCGATCAGCGAGGTGTCCTTCCTCGGCACCGTCGGCTGACTGCCCGGGCTACAGGGCGGCGAGGAGGCTCGCGGCGCGCTCGACCGCGGCACGATCGACGTCGAGGTGCGTCACGAGCCGGACCACGCGAGGACCGACCGTCCCGACCAGCACCCCCGCCTCAGCGGCCCGGGCGACGTACCCGGCCGCGTCGTCGTGCGGCACGGCCACGATGTTGGTGTCGACGGTCTCCGGGTCGACGCCGAGCGCCTCGGCGAGCAGCCGGGCGTGCTCGTGGTCCTCGGCGAGCCGGTCGACGTGGTGGTCCAGCGCGTGGACCCCCGCCGCGGCGAGCACGCCGGCCTGGCGCATCCCGCCGCCGAGCCGCTTGCGCCACACGCGCGCCTCGGCGATCGCGTCGGCCGTGCCCACCATCAGCGAGCCGACGGGAGCACCGAGCCCCTTGGACAGGCACACGGCGAGCACGTCGACCGCCGCGCCGTACTCGGCGAGCGGGACGCCGGTGGCCACGTGCGCGTTCCAGATCCGGGCGCCGTCGAGGTGGACCCGGGTGCCGACGCCCTCGGCCCAGTCCTTCAGCGCGACCAGCTCGGGCAGCGGCACGACCGTGCCGCCGGCGAAGTTGTGGGTGTTCTCGACCGAGATCGCCGACGTCGCGACGAAGAACGGTCCGAGGTCGGGCGCGAAGAGCTCCTCGATCTCGTCCTGCGCGATCCGCCCGGACGGCGAGCGCCAGGTCCGCATCGTGACGCCGCTGAGCGCGCCGTGCGCCCCCAGCTCGGCCCGCGCGATGTGGGCCCGCGCCTCGCACAGCACCTCCTGGCCCGGCGCGACGAGGCTGCGGACGGCGAGCACGTTGGCCATCGAGCCGGTCGGCGTGAACAGCGCGGCCTGGTGCCCGAACATCCCGGCGACCCGCTCCTCGAGCGCGCGCACGGTCGGGTCCTCGCCGTACACGTCGTCGCCGACCTCCGCCGACGCCATCGCGCGCCGCATCGCGTCGGTCGGGCGGGTGACGGTGTCGCTGCGGAGGTCGATCAGGTCAGGCACTCCGACAACCTACTCAGCGCGCGTCAGACGGTGCGCAGCATGCGTGCGACGAGGAACGCGAGCTCGAGCGACTGCACCCGGTTGAGGCGCGGGTCGCACACCGACTCGTACCGGTCGGACAGCCCCGCCTCGCTGAGCAGCTCGCCGCCGCCGACGCACTCGGTGACGTCGTCACCGGTGAGCTCGACGTGGACGCCGCCGGGCCAGGTGCCGAGCGAGCGGTGGACGTCGAAGAAGCCCTGGACCTCCTCGATCACGTCGTCGAAGGCGCGCGTCTTGTAGCCGGTGGAGGTCTCGAAGGTGTTGCCGTGCATCGGGTCGCACACCCACGCGACCTGGACGCCGGCGGCGGTGACCTTCTCGATCAGGTGAGGCAGGCCGTCGCGGATCCGGCCGGCGCCGAAGCGGGTGATGAACGTCAGCCGGCCGGCCTCGTTGTCGGGGTTGAGCCGCTCGGCGAGCGCCAGCGCGTCGTCGGCCGTCGTGGTCGGGCCGAGCTTCACGCCGATCGGGTTCTGGATGTGGCGCAGCAGCTCGACGTGGGCGCCGTCGAGCTGGCGGGTCCGCTCACCGATCCAGACGAAGTGGCCCGACACGTCGTACGGCAGCTGCGTGCGCGAGTCGATCCGGGTCATCGCGTGCTCGTACTCCAGCACCAGCGCCTCGTGGCTGGAGTGGAAGTCGACCCGGTGGAACTCGTCGGGGTCGGCGCCGATCGCCTTCATGAACGTGAGGGCGCGGTCGATGTCGTGGGCCATCGCCTCGTACTGCTGGCCGGCCGTGGACTCGCGCACGAAGTCGGTGTTCCACGTGTGGACCTGGCGCAGGTCGGCGTAGCCACCGGTGACGAAGGCGCGCACGAGGTTCAGCGTCGACGCCGACGCGTGGTAGACGTCGACGAGCCGCTGCGGGTCGTGGGCGCGGGAGTCGGGGGTGAAGTCGAAGCCGTTGACGGCGTCACCGCGGTAGGCCGGGAGGGTCACGTCGCCGCGGGTCTCGAGGTCGGACGACCGGGGCTTGGCGTACTGCCCCGCGATCCGCCCGACCTTCACGACCGGCACCGAGGCGGCGTACGTCAGCACGACCGCCATCTGCAGGAGCACGCGCAGCTTGTTGCGGACGTTGTCGGCCGTGACGCCGTCGAACGTCTCGGCGCAGTCGCCGCCCTGCAGCAGGAACGCCTCGCCGCGGGTGACGGCGGCGATCTTGGCCTTCAGGTCGTCGCACTCCCCGGCGAAGACGAGCGGCGGGCGGGTGCGCAGCCGGGCGACCGCGGTGTCGACCGCGTCACGGTCGAGGTAGGTCGGCTGCTGGGCGGCCCCGAGGGCGTGCAGCGCCTCGAGCGACGGGATGGTGCTCACCGCACCAGCGTACGGGTGAGGGGCCCGGGTCGATCCTCCCCGGGCCCCCCGTGGACGTCGTCCCGCGCTACTTCTTGAGGTCGTCCTCCATGTGGTCGATGTCGCGGAAGCCGGTGCGCTGGGCGCGCTGGCCGCGGTTGACCAGCCACGTGACCACCCACAGCGCGATCCCGACGAGCAGGAGGCCACCGGCGATCTGGTAGACGATCGTGTCGCGGTCGACCCACGGACCGATCAGGAAGATGCACGCGGCGGCCGCCACGGCCGGCGTGTAGCCGGGCGACTTGAAGAAGCCCTTCCGGCCGTCGACTCGCAGCGCCAGGCACGCGATGTTGACGACCGTGAACACCCCCAGCAGCAGCAGCGCCGTCGTGCTGGACAGGTTCAGGACGATGTCGCTGTCGGACTGGGTGGCCACGAAGAAGATCAGGCCCAGGGCCAGCACCGTGGAGAAGATGACACCGGCGTACGGCGAGCGCGTGTTCGGCGACACCTTGCCGAGCGAGCGCGGCAGCACGTCCTGGTGGGCCAGGCCGTAGAGGAGCCGGCTGGCCATCAGCATGTTGATGAGCGCGGTGTTGGCGACCGCGAAGCACGCCAGGAACGGGAAGACCCGGTCGATCGGGAAGTCCGGTGCACCTTGGCTCACCACCGCGATCAGCGTCGGCGACTCGTCGGCGACGAGCTGGTTGATCTCGTCGGACGTGAGCACCGAGACGACCGAGATGGCGACCAGCATGTAGAGGATCACCGCGATGCCGAGGCCCGTGAGCATGGTGCGCGGGAAGATCTTCTCGGGTTCCTGGGTCTCCTCCACCATGTTCACGGAGTCCTCGAAGCCGACCATCGCGAAGAACGCGATCGACGTGGCCGCCGTGACGGCCAGGAACATCCCCTTGCCCTCGGGCGACTCGAAGGTCGTGATCCGGGTCAGGTCGCCACCACCGGAGGCGAAGGCGTAGAACCCGACGCCGATCACGATCGTCAGCGCCAGCACCTCGACCATGGTGAGGATGACGTTGAACTTCACGCTCTCCCCGACACCGCGCAGGTTGATCAGGGCGAGCAGCACCATGAATCCCATGGCGACGATGACGGTGATGTTGGTGCTCGGCGCCTCGTCCATCCAGCCGTTGACGACGAGGCCGCCGAAGAAGTTCTGCGCCAGGACGTTGGACGACGTCGAGGCGCTCGTGATGCCGGAGCAGATCACGGCGAAGGCGACGAGGAACGTGATGAAGTGCACCCCGAACGCCTTGTGCGTGTAGAGCGCGGCGCCGGCCGCCTGCGGGTACTTCGTCACCAGCTCGAGGTAGGACAGCGCCGTCAGCGTGGCGACGATGAAGGCGACGAGGAACGGCAGCCACACGATGCCACCGACCTTCGCGGCCATCTGACCCGTCACGGCGTACACGCCGGCTCCGAGGATGTCCCCGACGATGAACAGCAGGAGCAGCTTGGGCCCCATGACCCGCTTGAGATCGGGTTCTGGTCCGTTGACGTCGTGGACTTCAGACGCGGTCGCACTCATGGCGCTCTCCCTTTCCGAGAAGAGGTCGGATCACGCCATAGTGGACTAGATCACCGGGCGGAGCCAGCACCCTCGCCGCCCCGCTCTGCGGCGTTCGCCTGCACGAGGTGGGACCTTCGCCGACACTCGGACGGTGTTCAGATCGCGTCCCAAGGAACCGCAGACCGTCAACTCCCGCGCCACGGTGCAGATCGACCAGCCGCCCGAGGTCGTGCTGGACTTCCTCCTCGATCCGGTGAGCGCCGTCATGACGGGCCAGTTCACCGAGCGCTGCCTGCACCTCCCCGACACTCCCGCCCGCGCGGTCGGCGCCCAGTACGTCAGCATCTCGCGCGAGGACGGGCTCATCGTGGCGAGCGTGGAGGAGCTCGTCGAGCTGGACTTCCCGCACCGCGCGGTGTCCGTCGACCGCACCACCCCCGGGGAGATCACGGTCGCGTACTCGTGTGCCCGGCGAGCCGACGGCGGGACCGACTACACCCAGGAGGTCTGGATGACCCCCGAGCCCGGCCACGCGGCCGTCCTGCAGCGTGCGTTCGAGGGCGAGACCATCCGCTCGGTCACCAGGATCAAGGAGGTGCTGGAGAACGGCGAGTGGCGACCGGCCGGGGCGTGAGCCTTCAGCCGAAGAAGACCTCCGCCTCGGCGTACTCCTCCGGCGTCACGAGCTTGAGCTCCGCGGTGCCCTCGAGGAGCGGGACCCGGACGATGTTGGTGCCGCGCAGCGCCATCATCTTCCCGTAGTCGCCCTCGGCGACCGCGTCGATGGCGTTGAGGCCGAAGCGGGTCGCGAGCCAGCGGTCGAACGCCGTCGGCGTACCGCCGCGCTGCACGTGACCGAGGACGACGGCGCGCGCCTCCTTGCCGGTCCGGGCCTCGATCTCGTGGGCGAGCCGGTCGCCGATGCCGCCGAGCCGGACGTGGCCGAAGGAGTCCTTCTCGCCGGAGACCAGCGTCATCTCCCCGCCCTCGCGCGGCACCGCTCCCTCGGCGACCACCAGGATCGGCGAGAAGTGCGACTGGAACCGCGACTCGACCAGCGCGCAGACGTCCTCGATGTCGAACGGCCGCTCGGGGATGAGGACGATGTTGGCGCCGCCGGCGATCCCGGAGTGGAGCGCGATCCAGCCGGCGTGACGTCCCATCACCTCGACGACGAGGACCCGGTGGTGCGACTCGGCCGTGGTGTGGAGGCGGTCGATGGCCTCGCTGGCGATGTTGACGGCCGTGTCGAACCCGAACGTGAAGTCGGTGCCTGACAGGTCGTTGTCGATGGTCTTCGGGACGCCGACGACGTTCACGCCGAGGTCGGCGAGCCTGGTCGCCACGCCCAGCGTGTCCTCGCCGCCGATCGCGACCAGCGCGTCGACGCCGTCGCTGGCGAGGTTCTCCTTGATCTGCTCGACGCCGCCCTCGATCTTGAACGGGTTGGTGCGGCTCGAGCCGAGGATGGTGCCGCCCCGGGGCAGGATGCCGCGGACCTGGGGCACGCCGAGCTCCATCGTCAGATCCTCGAGCGGACCCTTCCAGCCGTCCCGGTAACCCACGAAGTCGAGACCGTGGACCTTGACGCCTTTGCGGACCACGGCCCGGATCACGGCGTTCAGGCCTGGGCAGTCGCCACCACCGGTGAGTACTCCGACGCGCATCGTCACTCCTGGTTGGATCGTTCACATGAGCCGGGGAGACGCTACCGAAGATGTCCGGCCACGACCAGCACGTCTCGCCCCGCACTACTCTCCCGGCATGACGTTCTCGATCGTGGCCCGCTCCGCCGACGGTGAGTCCTGGGGAGTGGCGGTGGCGTCGAAGTTCCTCGCCGTGGGGTCGGTGGTGCCGGCCGCGGTGGCGGAGGTCGGCGCGATCGCGACCCAGGCCTGGGCCAACGTCGCCTACAAGGGCCAGGCGCTCGCGCTCCTCGACGAGGGCGCGACCGCCGCGGTCGCCCTGCAGCGGCTGCTCGAGGAGGACGAGGGCCGCCAGCACCGGCAGGTCGGTCTGGTGGACGCCGAAGGCGGCGCCGCGAGCCACACCGGCTCCGACTGCCTCGCCTGGGCCGGCGGCCGCACCGGCGACGGCTACGCCATCCAGGGCAACATCCTCACCGGCGAGGAGGTCGTCGCCGCCATGGAGGCGGCCTGGCACGACGTGAGCGACCCCGGGGTGACGATGGCCCGACGGCTGCTCGCCGCGCTCCGCGCCGGCGACGAGGCGGGCGGCGACAGCCGGGGCCGCCAGTCCGCGGCGATCTTCGTCGTCAAGGACGGCGCCGGCTACGACGGTGGCGACGACGTCGCGGTCGACCTGCGGGTCGACGACCACGCCGACCCGTGCGGCGAGCTGGCCCGCCTCCTCGACCTGAACGAGTGGTACCTCCGGCCCCCCGACGACGCCGACAAGGTGCCCCTGACCGACGAGCTGCGGGCCGAGCTCGACACCTTCGCCCGGGGCGAGGGCAAGGACTCGTTCGACGCGTGGGTCGGCGCCGAGAACCTCGAGATGCGCGTGGGCGACGACTGGATCGACCAGCAGGTCCTGACCCACGTGCGGACGACGGGCGCGGACGAGTGAGCGTCCTCGCCATCGACGCCGGCACGACCGGCGTCACGGCCGTCGTCGTGAGCACGGCCGGCGCGATCGTGGCCAAGGGCTACCAGGAGTTCGCCCAGCACTTCCCGCAGCCGGGCTGGGTCGAGCACGCGCCGGAGGAGATCTGGCAGGCGACCCTCGAGGCGACGCGCGACGTGCTGACGAAGGTCGACGCCTCGGAGCTGACCTCGATCGGCATCACCAACCAGCGCGAGACGATCGTGCTGTGGGACCGCGAGACGCTGGGGTCGCCGCGCCGCGCGATCGTGTGGCAGGACCGGCGTACGGCCGACATCTGCAGCCGGCTCCGCGACGCCGGTCACGAGGAGCGCGTCAGCGAGCTGACCGGGCTGCGGCTCGATCCCTACTTCTCCGGCACCAAGCTGGTGTGGCTGGCCGAGAACGAGCCGCACACCTGGACCCACGTGGAGTCCGGGCGGTACGCCGTCGGCACCGTCGACTCCTACCTGATCGCGCGCATGACCCGCGGTGTCCACCACGTGACCGACGTGTCGAACGCGTCGCGCACGCTGCTCTTCGACCTGGCCGAGGGTGACTGGTCCGACGAGCTCTGCTCGCTGTTCGGCGTACCCCGCGACGCGCTGCCCGACCTGGTCCCGAGCTGGGGCGAGATCGCGACCACCGACCCGCGGCTCTTCGTCGGGCTCTCGCTGCCCGTGGCGGGGATCGCGGGCGACCAGCAGTCGGCGCTCTTCGGGCAGACCTGCTTCGACGAGGGCGACTCCAAGTGCACCTACGGCACCGGGTCGTTCATCTTGACCAACACCGGGACCACGCTGCCGCGCTCGGACGCCGGGCTGCTGTCGACGGCGGCGTGGCGCTCTCCCGACGGGGAGCTGACCTACGCGCTCGAGGGCGCGATCTTCGTGACCGGCGCCGCCGTGCAGTGGCTGCGCGACGGGCTGCAGATCGTCGGGTCCGCCGCCGAGACGGCCGCCATCGCCTCGACCGTCGACTCCTCCGACGGCGTGGTGTTCGTGCCGGCCCTGACCGGGCTCGGTGCCCCGCACTGGGACCCCCACGCCCGAGGCCTCCTGATCGGCCTCACCCGCGGCACGACCCGGGCGCACGTCGTCCGCGCCACGCTCGAGGCGATCGCCTTCGAGGTGCGCGACGTGCTCGAGACGATGCCCGGGCTGGCGTCGCTGCGGGTCGACGGCGGGGCCGCGGCCAACGACCTGCTGTGCCAGGTCCAGGCCGACCAGGTCGGCGTGCCGGTCGAGCGGCCCGAGATCGTCGAGACCACCGCCCTCGGGGCGGCGTTCCTCGCCGGCCTCGGCACCGGCGTCTGGGCCTCGACCGACGACCTGCGTGACACGTGGTCCCTCGACCGCCGGTTCGAGCCGACTGCCGACCGGGCCGACGCCGACGCCGCCCACCGCCGGTGGCTGGAGGCGGTCCGCCGGTCCAAGGGCTGGGCGACTGTCTGACGGGACCCGGGGGTGGGCATCACAGCTAGCCTGCCAGGTCGGCCAACGGAACGGACGGGTCGCGGACCCGGTCCGTGGCCTCGGTGCCGACGACCGCACGCAGGTGGTCGATCGCGTCCCAGTCGTTCGCGTGCATCCCGGCCACGACCCGCCCGCCCTGGAGCCAGAGCGCGCTGAACACCCGCGCGCCGGCCAGGTCTCCGCGGACCACGACCTCGTCATAGCCGTCCCGGCCCACGTGGCCGACGTACTCCATGCCGAGGTCGTACTGGTCGGTGAAGAAGTACGGCTGGCGGTCGTACGCCGCGTCGTCGCCGAGCATCGCCCGGGCCGCGTGCCTGCCCTGGTGGATGGCATTGTCCCAGTGCTCCACGCGGATCCGACCGAGTGACGGGTGGTCGTGGTTGGCGACGTCGCCGGCGGCGTAGACGTGCGGGTCCTGGGCCCGCAGCCGGGCGTCCACGAGCACCCCGTTGTCGGTGGCCAGCCCGGCCGACGCGACGAGGCCGTCGTCCGGCACGGCGCCGATCCCGACCACGACCAGGTCCGGCCGGACCTCGTGGCCGTCACCCAGGCGCACGGTGCCACCGTCGATGGACTCCACGGCCGTGGCCAGCCGGAGGTCGACCCCGTGCTCGCGGTGCAGCTCGGCGAAGCTGGTGCCGATCCGTTCCCCGAGCACGGTCGCGAGCGGGGTACCGGCCTGCTCGACGACGGTGACCTCGCCCCCGGCGTTGCGGACGGCGGCGGCGACCTCCAGCCCGATCCAGCCGGCGCCGATCACCAGCAGCCGGCCGGAGAGCCGCTCCTTCAGGGCGAGGGAGTCCTCGAGGGTGCGAAGGTAGCTGACCGGCAGTCCCGACTCGTCCGCCACCGCGAGCCGACGTGGCTGCGAGCCCGTGGCGAGCAGGAGCCGGTCGTAGGAGATCTTCCGGTCCCCTACGTCGACGGAGCCTCGGTCAAGGTCGATCCCCGTCACCGGGGCACCGGTCACCAGCTCGACCCCGTGCTCGGCGTACCACCTCGCCTCGTGGACGAACGGGGAGTCGGCCCCTTCGGTCCCCAGCAGGATCCCCTTGGACAGGGGCGGACGCTCGTAGGGCGTGTGATGCTCGGCGCCGACCAGGGTGACGTCGCCTTCGTACCCCTGCTCGCGCAGCTCCTCGACGGCCTTGGCTCCGGCGAGACCGGCTCCGACCACGACGATGTTCACGACTGCCTCCTGGTGAGTGAGAGGAACTCCGCCCGGCTGCGTGGATCGTCACGCAGCAGGCCTGACAGGCTCGACGTCAGGGTCCGGGTGCCCGGCGCCCGGGCACCTCGCAGGCTCATGCAGGTGTGCTCGGCCTCGATCACGACGCCGACGCCGCGCGGCCGCAGGTGCTCGTGCAGGTCGTCGGCGATCCGCTTCGTCAGCCGTTCCTGGGTCTGCGGGCGGCGCGCGTGGAACGTGACCATGCGGGCGAACTTGGACAACCCGAGGATCCGCTCCCCGGGGAGGTATCCGACGTGGGCGACACCGAGGAACGGCAGCACGTGGTGCTCGCACAGCGACTGGACGGGGATGTCCCGGACCAGCACCAGCTCGTCGTACCCCTCGTCGTTCGGGAACGTGGTCAGCTCGAAGTCGGGGCCTGTCGTCATCTCGAGCAGCGCGCCAGCCATCCGCCCGGGGGTGTCGGCCAGGTGCTCGGCGGCGAGGTCCAGGCCCAGGGCCGACAGCAGGTCGGCGGCCGCACGCTCGGCCGCCGCGGGATCGACCGTCGGCGCCGCGTCACGGCTGATCCGCGGCCGCAGCTGCGTCATGGTCATCCGGGCACCGCCTCTTCTAGAAAGTGTCGTGTCATGTCTTAGAAAACTCCGCTCCGAGTCTTGTGTCAAGAGTTTTCTGTTTTAGAATGCCGGCGTGGACCTCAGCCAGGCAGCCCCGATCGGCGCGCTCGCCGACGACCACCGTCGCGCGCTCTACGAGTACGTCGCGGGCGAGCCCGAGCCGGTCGGGCGCGAGCGGGCCGCGACTGCCGTCGGGCTGCCTCTCCACACCGCGAGCTTCCACCTGGACCGGCTGGTGACCGAGGGGCTGCTCGAGGTGGAGTTCCGCCGACTGACGGGGCGTTCGGGCCCGGGGGCGGGTCGTCCCAGCAAGCTGTACCGGCGGGCCGCTCGGGAGTTCGCGGTGTCCCTGCCGCCGCGACGCTACGACCTCGTGGGCGACATCCTGGCGGAGGCCGTCAGCCGGGCCTCCGGCGGCGCGGTCCTCGCGGACTCGCTGACCGCCAGCGCCCGTCAGGAGGGGGTGAGCCTGGGGCGCGCGACCGCGACGGCATCCGGGCGGCCCACCCTGCCGGTGGTGGCCGACGTGCTGGCGGGTCAGGGATACGAGCCACGGGTGGAGGACGACCTCCTCACCCTGCGCAACTGTCCGTTCGACGACCTGGCGCGCAAGCACACGGAGCTCGTGTGCGGCCTCAACCAGACGTTCGTGCAAGGTGTCGTGGAAGGGCTCGAGCGCACCGATGCGGTCGCGTGCCTGGAGCCCGAGGACGGGTGGTGCTGCGTCAAGGTGCGTCCCACGCCCTAGCGCCGGGTGTCAGGCGCGAAGCTTGTCCAGCGCCTTCTCGGCCGCGTCCCGGTCGCGCGCGGCATCCGCCAAGGAGGCCTCGGCCTCGGACCGGGCCTCCTCCGCCTCGGACAGCTCCTCGTCGACCTCCTCGGACGCCGTCTCGAGCTCGGCCAGCTTCCGGCGCAGCTCGTCGATCTCGGCCTGCAGCTGCATGGTCCGCGCCTCGAGCTCGTCGACGGTCGTGGTCGCGGCCGACAGCGCGGCCTCGGCGGCGGAAGCCGCGGCGGCAGCGGCCTCCACCCGCTCCTGCGCCGCGGCCACGGCCTTCTCGTCGGCGTCCGGGTCGGGGACGACGTGCAGGTCGGGCGGCCCCGGGACGACCGGGCTGGCGGTGAACCCCAGCGCCTCCGGGGTCGCGACCGCCGCACTGAGGTCGACCTCGTCGACGCCGGTCGAGGCGAGGGCGGTGACGAGCAGCCCGCTGCGGACGGCGTCGGTGCACCGGGGGTCGACCATCGCGGCGGTGAGGGTGGCCTCGACCTGGTCGGCCACGGCCTGGGTGACCTTGACCCCGGCGGACGCCGCGAGCGCACGGGCGCCGGTCGTCACCGCGGCCGTGAGCTGGCGTCGTTGGCGCGTCAGGGTGCGGAGCTCGTCCCCGTCCATGCCGGCCGCGGCGTCGCGGAGGGCTGCCCCGAGCGACAGCACCTGCTCGACCTGCTCGGCGTCACGGCGTACGAGCAGGTTGACGACCCAGGCTGCGAGCGACGGCTTCTTGAGCGCCTTGACCGGCGCCGCGAGGTCGGTGCCCTTCAGCTCCTTGGCCTTGGCGTCGCGGGCCGGGGTGAACTCGCCGAGCGGCAGCGCATAGAGATCGTCGGCGATCGCCAGGAGTTCGTCGGTCACCTGGCGATCCTAGGATGTCTCGCAGCTGGCCAGTCGCGACGAGGAGGTGGCGTGGAGGTCTGGGTGACCGTGGCGTGCAGCAAGACCCGTGCCGCGATCGAGGGTCTGCAGCGGGCAGGTGAGCGCTACCAGACCCGGTCATGCCTCGACGAGCCCCCGACTGCCGACGAGCTGCAGGACGTGCTCGCGAGGCTGGGCGCGGAGCCGTGGGAGATCGCCCGGGACAAGGAGAGCAGGGAGGCGGAGTTCGCCGACCTGCCGCGTGACGCCGCCCACCGCGGTGACTGGGTCGCAGCCCTCGTGGCCCACCCGCGCGCGATCCAGCGGCCGATCATCCTGTTGGACGACGGCACCGCGGTGGTCGCCCGAGACCCGGAGACACTCGATCGGATCCTGGGCACCTGACCGGGATCAGTCGTTGAGGCCGTACTCCATCTCGACGGGGTACGGCGGCCACTCGGCCGGCTGCGTCCGGCCGGTCGCCCGCCAGCCGAGCCGCTCGTAGAGCGACCGGGCGCGGGTGTTGTCGACCAGGCACCACAGCCGCGGTGCGGGTCCCATCCGGGACGCGGCGTGCTCGACCAGGGCCCGGCCCAGGCCGCCGCCCCACGCATCGGGCCGGACGCCGAGGTGGCGCAGCACCTCCTCGTCGTACGCCACGAACGCCAGCAGACCCAGCCGGTCCTCGGCGACGTCGACCGCCACGTCCGGGTCGCCCAGCACCCGCCGCCAGCGGTCCTCGACCTCGGCCATGGGGTACGGGTGCTCGTCGGCCGGGAAGACGTGCGCGAGCCCGAGCAGGTTCGCCGCGCGCTCGAGCGAGGCGAGGGCGGCCGCGTCGGCGGGTACGGCGGGCCGGAGGTCGGCCGGGTCAGTCATCCTCGTCCGCGTCGAGGCCCTGCTCGATCGCGTAGCGGGTGAGCTGCACCCGGTTGTGCATCTGCAGCTTGCGCAGCGTGTTCTGCACGTGGTTCTGGACGGTCCGGTGGGAGATCACGAGCCGCTCGGCGATCTGCTTGTAGGACATGCCCTTCGCGACCATCTTCAGGATCTCGGTCTCACGCTCGGTCAGCCGCTCCCCCTGCGGCTCGGCGGGACCGTCGGCGATCCGGCGGAACTCACCGAGCACCAGGCCCGCCAGCCCCGGCGTGAACACGGTGTCACCGGCCGCCACCCGCCGGACTGCGGTCAGCAGCTCGTCGCGCGAGGCGGACTTCACGAGGTAGCCGGTGGCGCCCGCCTTCACCGCCGCGAGGACGTCGGGCTGCTCACCCGAGGCCGACAGGATCAGCACCCGGGCCGACGGGTCGTGCTGCAGCACCTGAGCGGTCACGTCCACCCCGTTCGGACCGGGGATCTGGAGGTCGAGCACGACCACCTGGGGCCGCGCCGCCGGGAACCGGGCCAGGGCCTGGTGCCCGTCGGCGGCCACCGCCACGACGTCGAAGCCGGCCGCCTGGAGGTCCCGCTCGACGGCGTCACGCCACATCGGGTGGTCGTCGACCACCATCACGCGGATCGGCTGCTCCCCCGTCGGCTCCGTCACAGCGCCGACCCTAACCGCACGAAGCGGCCGCGCCGGTGACCCAGCGGCTCGTCGTCGTCACCGATCTCGACCTCGTCGACGAGGCACGTCACGAGCCTCGACCAGCCGACGTCCGCGGCCGACTCGACCGTCACCGACGCCCACGCGGTCGCGTCCTCCAGCCGGGGTCCGTACGCCGAGCCGGCGAACGCGCCGGTCCGGAAGGCGCCGCCCGGGGCCGGTGCCGTGCCCGCGAACGCCTCGGCGAGCTGCCGGTGCCGCCACGAGAGCAGCTGCACGACACCCCGCCCCGACTCCTCCAGGCGCAGCGTCAGGTCGGCGTCGGGATCGAGCAGCGCCAGCACGCGGCCCGGCTCGCCGCCGGCGACCAGCAGCGAGGTGACGGTCAGCCCGGCCCGGTCGGCCTCACCGCCGGCGGTCCACAGCGACACGGTCCCGCCGATCCGGCCGCGCAGCCGGCGTACGGGGTCCGGCGCCGGGTCGGCGAACGGGTGGCCGGAGTGGATCGTCACCCCTCGACCCTAGGCGTCGGGGGACGCGGTACGACGAGCTCCCACTCGGTCCCGAACGACCCGCTCTCCAGCGACGCCGTCCCGCCCAGCTCGGCCAGCCGGCCGCGGATCGACTGGGACACCCCGAGCCGGCCGGCTCTCTCGGCCTCGGCCAGCCGGTCCGGCGGGATGCCGGGGCCCTCGTCGCGGACCGTGACGGTGACCTGCGCGGCCGCGTCCTCGACCAGCACCCACGCAGCCGCGTCGCGTCCGACGTGGACCACCACGTTGTCGAGGCAGGCACGCACCGCCGCCACCAGCTCGGCCGCGACCGGCGCCGGCAGCTCGACCGGTGCGCCCGGGGTGGAGACGGTGACC
>CAWHKE010000003.1:0-115217 GCA_963829855.1 uncultured Actinomycetota bacterium
ACTCGCTGTTGAGCGGGTACGGCCGGACGACCTTCACGGCACCGGCGTGCGCCACCTTCTCCAGGTGGATGTTGACGCTGCGGGGCGAGACGCCCTTCTCGATGAACGCGACGGCGCCGGCCTCCATGGCGGCCTCGACCATCCGGGTGGCACCGATGGCGGAGACGACGACGAAGCGGCACGCCCAGTGGGCCTCGCGCAGCGCCGGCAGCAGCTCCAGGCCACCGATGTCCGGCATGTGGAGGTCGACCAGCACGATGTCGGGCTCGCCGTCCTTGACGGCCTGGATGCCCGAGGGGCCGTCGCCGCCCTCGCCCACGACGTCGAAGCCGCCGACCTCGAGGCCCATCCGCATGAAGTCGCGCGCGTCGGGGTCGTCGTCGATGATCACGACCTTGAGCCCGTTGCCCGTCGTGGGCTCCTGCGGGGCCCGCTGCTCGTCCTCGACCGGCGCCTCATCCGGCGTCCCGGTCTCGGCCTCGGCCTCGGCCTCGGACCCGTGCTTGCCGAAGATCCTGCCCAGCCCCATGTGTGGTCACCTTTTCTTCCACGCGTGTGTTCGCGCTGATCCTAGACCGCTCGGGACCTTTTGGGCACGAATCAGAGTTGAGTGGAACAGACTCAACTCTGGTGGCGTTGTATGCGTAGGACCGCCGAAAGGGACACGATGTCCGGGCGGGCCGCACACCGAGAGACCAGGAGGGTGCCTTGAGCCAGTTCGGAGCCGACAAGTTCACCACGCGCAGCCGGGAGGCGATCGAGGCGGGGCAGCTGTCCGCGACGACCGCCGGCAACACCGCCACCGAGCCGATCCACCTGCTCGCCGCGCTGCTGCGGGAGGACGACGGCACGGCGCGCGCCCTGGTGGCCAAGGCCGGCGTCGACGGGGCCGCGCTGGCCGCGCGCGCCGAGCAGGTCCGTGACGCACTCCCGCGCGCCAGCGGCAGCACCGTCCAGCAGCCGGGCGCGTCGCCGGCCCTGACCCGGGTGCTCGCCTCGGCGCTCGACCTCGCCTCCTCGATGAAGGACGAGTACGTCGCCACCGAGCACCTCCTCATCGCCATCGCCACGGTGGAGTCGCCCGCGCGCGACGTGCTGACCGCGGCCGGGCTCACCGCCGACGGGTTGCGCGACGGCCTGACGGCCGTCCGCGGCAACCGCCGCGTCACCAGCCAGGACGCCGAGTCGACCTACGAGGCGCTGGAGAAGTACAGCGTCGACCTCACCGACGCCGCGCGTGACGGCCGGCTCGACCCCGTGATCGGCCGCGACGCCGAGATCCGCCGGGTCGTGCAGGTGCTGTCGCGGCGTACCAAGAACAACCCGGTGCTCATCGGTGAGCCCGGCGTCGGCAAGACCGCCGTCGTCGAGGGACTCGCCCAGCGGGTCGTCGCCGGCGACGTCCCCGACTCGCTCAAGGGCCGCCGGGTGCTCAGCCTCGACCTGGCCGCGATGGTCGCCGGCGCGAAGTACCGCGGCGAGTTCGAGGAGCGGCTCAAGGCCGTGCTGGAGGAGATCAAGGACGCCGGCGGCCAGGTCATCACGTTCATCGACGAGCTCCACACGGTCGTCGGGGCGGGCGCGGGCGGCGACTCGGCCATGGACGCCGGCAACATGCTCAAGCCGATGCTCGCCCGCGGCGAGCTCCACATGATCGGCGCGACGACGCTCGACGAGTACCGCGAGCGGATCGAGAAGGACCCCGCGCTCGAGCGGCGGTTCCAGCAGGTCTTCGTCGGCGAGCCGTCGGTGGAGGACACGATCCAGATCCTGCGCGGGATCCAGGAGAAGTACGAGGCGCACCACGGCGTCCGGATCACCGACGCCGCGCTGGTCGCGGCGGCCACCCTGAGCGACCGCTACATCACCGGCCGCCAGCTGCCCGACAAGGCGATCGACCTGATCGACGAGGCGTCGTCCCGGCTCCGGATGGAGCACGAGTCGAGCCCCGAGGAGATCGACGAGCTCCGGCGCCGCGTCGAGCGGTTGAAGATGGAGGAGTTCGCCCTCCAGAAGGAGACCGACGACGCCTCCAAGGAGCGGATCGAGGCCCTGCGCCAGGACCTCGCCGACCAGGAGGAGACGCTGCGTGGCCTCGAGGCGCGCTGGGAGCGGGAGAAGGACCAGCTCCAGGGCGAGGGCGAGCTGCGCCGCGAGCTCGACGCGCTGCGGAGCGAGGCCGAGAAGCACCTCCGCGAGGGCAACCTCGAGCAGGCGAGCGAGATCCAGTACGGCAAGATCCCCGAGCTGGAGCGGCAGATCGCCGAGGTCGAGAAGGCCGAGGCGGCCGACCTCGACCCGCTGGTGGGGGAGGAGGTCGGCGCCGAGCAGATCGCCGACGTCGTCGAGGCGTGGACGGGCATCCCGACCGGCCGGCTGCTGCAGGGCGAGACCGCCAAGCTGCTGGAGATGGAGGCGGTGATCGGCGAGCGGCTGATCGGGCAGCGAGCCGCCGTGTCCGCCGTGAGCGACGCCGTCCGCCGCTCGCGGGCCGGCATCTCCGACCCGAACCGGCCGACCGGCTCGTTCCTCTTCCTCGGTCCGACCGGCACGGGCAAGACCGAGCTCGCCAAGGCGCTGGCCGACTTCCTGTTCGACGACGACCGCGCGATCGTGCGGATCGACATGAGCGAGTACTCCGAGAAGCACTCGGTCTCCCGGCTGGTCGGGGCGCCTCCCGGCTACGTCGGGTACGACGAGGGCGGGCAGCTCACCGAGGCGGTCCGCCGTCGCCCGTACTCCGTGGTGCTGCTCGACGAGGTCGAGAAGGCGCACCCCGAGGTGTTCGACATCTTGCTGCAGGTGCTCGACGACGGGCGGCTGACCGACGGCCAGGGCCGCACCGTCGACTTCCGCAACACGCTCCTGATCCTGACCAGCAACCTCGGGTCGCACTACCTGGTCGACCCGACCCTCGATGCCGACAAGAAGCGCGAGTCGGTGATGGCGACCGTGCGGACCGCGTTCAAGCCCGAGTTCCTCAACCGGCTCGACGAGGTCGTGCTGTTCGACGCGCTCACGAAGGACGACCTGACCCACATCGTGGAGCTCCAGCTGGCGCTGCTCGAGAAGCGGCTCGCGGTGCGCCGGATCTCGATCTCGGTCACTGATCCCGCGAAGCGGTGGCTGGCCGACACCGGCTACGACCCGGCGTACGGCGCCCGGCCGCTGCGCCGGCTGATCCAGTCGGCCATCGGCGACCCGCTGGCGCGGTTGCTGATCTCCGGCGAGGTCGCCGACGGCGGCTCGGTCACCGTCGACACCGGCGACGACGGGCTGGTCCTGCGCTGACCGCCGTCAGCGAGGGTCGCTGCGGAGGATCCCCATGATCACGTCGTCACGCCAGGCGCCACCGACATACGCGGCCTGGCGCTCGCGACCTTCCTCGACGAAGCCGCACCGCGCGTAGCACCGGATCGCCCGGTCGTTGTGGGCGAACACCTTCAGCCCGATCCGGTGCAGGCCCACCTCCTCGAAGCCGTAGCGGACCACCTCGCGGGTGATCTCCCCGCCGAGGCCCTGACCCCAGGTTCGGCGGTCGAGCAGGCCGATCCCGAACTGCGCCTTGCGGTCGTCCTCCCGCAGCGAGTGCAGGTTCGTGGTCCCGATGAAGCGGCCCTCATGCTCCACCGCCCATCGCAGGGGGTCGGGGTCGGAGGTCCAGAAGTCGTACCACTCCTGCGCCTCATCGTCGGACATCGGTACGGGCTCGGTGAAGTCGGGCGACCCGCCGAACATCTGCATGATCTCGGGATCGCGGCCCAACACCCGGCGGCCCTCCAGGTCGGAGGGCTGGAACGGCCGGAGCAGCGTGCGCTCGGTGCGCAGCACTGGCGTCTCGGTCGGCAACCTCACCGAGCCATCCTCCATGACGCGCCGGTCGAGCAGCAGCACCCCCGTGGTCGTGCCGGACCAGGCCCGGTCGACCCCGCGATGACTTCTCGTTGCCCGACGGGTCTACCTGCTGTTCCCGAACGAAGGTGGTCTGCCATGCACGGCGAGACAGGTCCGCTCGACATCACGTTCATCGCGACCCTCGGCAAGGTCCGCGCGGGCGACACCTGGACCTGCGTCCAGCTGCCCGACTCCGCCACCGTCTTCGGCACGCGCGGGCTCGTCAAGGTCGCCGGCACCGTCGACGGCCAGCCGTTCCGCGGCTCCTTCATGGCGCTCGGCGACGGCACCCACAAGCTGCCGGTCGCCGCCAAGATCCGGAGGTCGATCGGCAAGTCCGACGGCGACCAGGTGACGGTGCACCTGACCGAGCGGCTCGGCTGAGCCGCTCGGTCAGCCCGGCACCACCTTCCCCGGGTTCATCAGGTCGTCGGGGTCGAGCGCCCGCTTCACCGCCCGCATCAGGTCGTTCTCGACGTCCTCCCGGTACGACGCGGCGGCCTGGCGGCGCAGCGTGCCCAGGCCGTGCTCGGCGCTGATGCTGCCGTCTCGCGCGGCGACCTCGTCGTGGACGAGCGTGGAGAGCTCCTCGCCGCGCGCGACGAAGGAGCCGTCGTCGGCACCGCCGGCGGGCGCGCTCAGGTTGTAGTGCAGGTTGCCGTCGCCGACGTGGCCGTAGGTGACGAGCCGGATCCCGGGCAGCAGGGCGTCGAGCCGTGGCCCGACCTCGTCGACGAAGCCTGCCAGCTCGCCGATCGGCAGGGTGACGTCGTGCTTGAGACCCGGTCCCGCAGCCTTCATGGCCTCGGAGACGCCCTCGCGCAGCTGCCAGAGCGCCGACCGCTGGGTCGGGCCGCCGGCCACCACCGCGTCCACCGCGAGCCCCCGGTCGACGGCCGTCCCGAGCGCCGCCTCGAGGGCCTCGTCGAGGCCGTGCTCCGCCTCGGCCGCGGCGAGCTCGACCAGGCCGTACCAGGGGTGCGGGCCGGCGAACGGGTCGCGGGTCCCGGGCAGCCGCTCCAGCACCAGGTCGAGCGCCTGTCGTGACACCAGCTCCCACGTCGAGAGGTGTGGCCCCGTACGGTCGCGCAGCACGCCGAGCACCGCGACCGCGGCCTCGGCCGACGGCAGCGCGACCCACGCGGTGGCCCGCCGCGGCGTCGCAGGGAACAGCCGCAGCACCGCGGCCGTGACGATCCCCAGCGTGCCCTCGGACCCGACGAACAGCTGCTTGAGGTCGTAGCCGGTGTTGTCCTTGCGGACGCGTCGCAGCCCGTGCCACACCCGGCCGTCCGGCAGCACGACCTCGAGGCCGAGCACGAGGTCGCGCATCATGCCGTAGCGCAGCACGGCCGTGCCGCCGGCGTTCGTCGCGACGTTGCCGCCGACGGTGCAGCTGCCCTCGGACCCGAGCGACAGGGGGAACAGCCGGCCCGCCTCGGCCGCGACCCGCTGCGCCTCGGCCAGCACGACCCCGGCCTCGACCGTCATCGTGTCGGCCACCGGGTCGACGTCGCGCACGGCGCGCAGCCGGGTCAGCGACACGACGACCTCGTCCCCGGAGCTGCCCGGCACGGCACCTCCGGCGAGACCGGTGTTGCCCCCCTGCGGGACCAGGGCGACGCCGGCCTCGCGGCACAGGCGGACGACCGTGGCGACCTGCTCGGTGCTCGCCGGTCGCAGCACCGCCGCGGCGTCGCCGCGGTGGGTGCCGGTCCAGTCCTCGACGTACGGCGCGACGTCGGCGGGCTCGGTCAGCACGCCGGTCTCGCCGAGCTCCTCGCGGAGCCGGGCCAGCAGTCCGTCGGGGATCGCCATGCCGACATCCTCGCGGACGGTGCGCGGCGGCGCGGACGCGACCTGTCACCATCGAAGGCGTGAGCGCGTCACCTCCCGAGCCGCCGCGGACCAGGGCCCGCCGGACCGGCTCGATGCCGGTGCTGGACCTCGCGATGTCGATCGGTGAGCGGCTCCTGGTGTCGGGCATGTCGGCCAACGACGTCGTCGTGCAGATGTTGCGCGTCACCCGCGCGTACGGGCTGTCCAGCGTCCACGTCGACCTGACCTACACCTCGATCGGCGTCACGCACCACCGCGGGCCGACCCGGCGCCCCCTGTCGATGGTCCGGATCGTGCAACCGGTGGTGGTCGACTACTCGAAGGCGCGCGAGATCTCCCGGCTGCTCACGCGGATCGAGGCCGGGCTCGGCATCGCGGAGGCGCGGGCCGCCTACGACGAGATCTTCTGGGCGCCGCCGCCGTACTCGCGCCGGATCGCGCTCCTCGGCAGCGGTGGGATCGCCGCCGGGGTGTCACTGACGTTCTCCACCTCGTGGCTGCTGGCGCTGATCGCGTTCGCCGCCGCGACAGCAGCGGAGCTGCTGCTCCGCTGGCTGCACGCGCGCCGGGTGCCGCCGTTCTTCGCGCAGGCCACCGTCGCTGGGGGGATCACGATGATCGCCGCCGGCGTGCACCAGCTGGGGCGTCGCGGCGTCCCGATGTTCGAGGACATGGACCCCACGCTGATCGTGGTCGGCGGCATCGTGATGCTGCTGGCCGGCGTGATGATCGTCGGTGCCGTGCAGGACGCGATCGACCAGTTCTACGTCACGGCGTCCGCTCGGCTCCTGGAGGTCGTGATGCGGACCGGCGGCATCGTCGCGGGGATCCTGGTGGCGGTGCGCGTCCTCGACGTCTGGAACATCTCCTTCCTCGTCGTCAACACCCCCGGCTCGTCAGGGCCGCTGTGGGCGCAGTTCGTCGGCGCCGGCCTGATCTCGCTCTCGTTCGCCGTGTACTGCTTCGCGGACGTCGCGACCGCGGCGTTGACCGCCCTGGTCGGGCTGGTCGGCTATGCCACGTACGCCGCTCTCGTCGACGCCGGGACCAGCGAGATCGTCGCCAACACCACGGCTGCGCTCGCCGTCGGCGGCCTCGCGACGCTGCTGGTCCGGGGCACCGATGCGCCCGGCTTCGGGATGGAGAGCGGGGCGCTGCTGCCGCTGGTGCCTGGCCTCGCACTGCTCAACGGGCTGCTCGAGATGACCGGCGGCGACCCGGCCAACCCCGCGATCGTGGCGGGCGGCCGCTCCCTGTTCCTCGCGCTGCTGGTCGCGCTCGGCATCGCGGCCGGCGCCACCCTCGGCACCTACCTCGGCCGGCCGGTGAACGACCAGCTGCGCCGGCTGCGCCGGCGGGTGAAGACGGTCGCGGGCACGAGCTACCGGCCACTGGCCTGACGCTCGACATACCTCAATCGGGGGTCGCGACCCGGCCGACGACGCCGACACACTGAGGGCCGGGGCGCCGCCCGCCCGAACCCGTCGAGCAGGTCCGGCTCCCCAGGGGGAGGCAGTCGTGAACGTCATCGCGAAGCTCGTCGCAGTGGCCACCGGGTCCGTCCTGGTCGCCGTCGTCAGCGCCGTACCGGCCTCGGCGCGGGTGCTGGAGCACGACCACTTCAACGACTCGGGCACGGAACCCTTCACGGAGTGCGCCGGCATCGACGCCACGGTCTCGTGGGACGACGACATCCACATCCTGGTGAAGACCAAGCGTCCCGGGAGGCTCGCCTACTTCGGCGTCAACGTGCGCGGCACCAGCGTCTTCACCAACGACGACACCGGGAAGACGTACACGAACGTCTACCGCGTCCACGACCGCGACCACCTGGTCCGCGACAACGGGGACGGCACGCTGACCATCACCGTCCGGACCACCGCCATGAGCAAGTGGTACGCCGGCGGGTCAATCGTCCTGATGACCGCCGGCCAGTTCGCGTTCCAGTTCATGGTCGACCACGGAGGGACACCCGGCGACCCGTCCGACGACGTCGAGATCCCGGACACGTTCGTGCCGCTCAAGGAGGTCGGGATCGACACCACCGCCGGGCGCGACTTCTGCGAGGACCTCGCGCTCTTCACGTCCTGAATCCGGTGGCCGGACGCCCCCGGTCAGCGACCGAGCACGTCGCGCTCGCCGGGGTCGCGGGCCGGGTCGGCGGCCGGCAGCGCGTCGAAGGCCCAGTCGGAGCGCTTCCACTCCGGCACCGGGGTGGGGCAGTCCTCCTGCGGCACGAAGCGCGACCGCTGCCGGAGCGTGTAGCGGTGGATGTAGCGGGGACAGTTCGGGTAGACGGCCCGCGCTCGGACCCGGACCACGAACTGGGCCTCGGCGTACTCGCCGCGCAGGGGGTCGTCGAGGTCGATGCTCGCCGTCCCCTCCAGCCGCATCCGGTGGCCGCGCTCGAGATCGAGGAACAGCATCCCGACGTGCGGGTTGACCAGCACGTTGCCGGTCGACAGGTACATCCCGTTGCCGTCGTAGTTGGGGAAGGCGAGCGTGTGCGGGTCCAGCACCCGCACGAAGCCCGGGTCGCCGCCCTTGTACGAGCTGGTCGGTCGCCCCTCCGCGTCCGCCGTCGCGAGGAAGAACATGTCCCGCGCCTCGATGAACGCCCGGTCGCCGTCGCTGATGGTGTCGGAGACCAGCAGGTCGTCGATCCGGTCGGCGAGCGCCCGGGTGTCGAACCGGTCCTGGAGCGACCGGCTGCCGTCGTGATAGCCGGTCGCCATGGGAGCCAGTCTGGACCCGGCTGCCCGCTCCGTCGAGCGGAAAGACCTGACGAAATCGTGACGGACGAGCTCGCGTGATGGCGCCCGGGCCGCCGCGGTGCCACCGTGGGCAGGTGGCACCCGCGGAGTTCCTGGACGACGCGATCGGGCGCGCTGCACTCGCCGAGCACGTCGGCAAGTCGGGGGCTGCCTTGGAGCGGGTGACGCTGGGCAGCGGCCGCACCGTGGTCGTCAAGCGCGTGACCCCCGAGACCGACCTGACGCTGTCCATGTTCGGCGGGACGGTCTCCCAGGAGTACCTGCTCTGGCGGTCGGGTGCGCTGGACCGGCTGCCGGACCGCGTCGGGCACGTCATCCTCGACGGCTGGACGGAGGCCCAGGACACCACCGTCATCGTGATGCGCGACCTCGGCGATGCGGTGCTGAGCTGGGACGACCGGCTCGACGCCCGGGCCTGCCACGCGATGGTGGAGCGCGTGGCCGACCTGCACCGGGCCTTCCTCGGCGACCCTCCGGAGGCGGTGGCTCCGCTCGCGCCCGTGCTCGACCTGTTCGCTCCCGCGCGGATCGCCGCCGCGGCGCACGACGGTCACGAGCTGTTCGCGGCGGCGTTGCGCGGCTGGGAGTACTTCGCAGACCCGGCGCTCGTGCCCACCGACGTCTCGGACGCGGTGTTCGGGTTGCACGACGACGTCCGTCCGCTCGCCGCCGCGCTCCTGGCCGGACCGGTCACCCTGGCGCACGGCGACCTCGCGACGGTGAACCTCGCCTTCGAGGGCGAGCGCCTGATCCTGCTCGACTGGGCGATGCCGGTCGCCGCGCCCGGTGCCTTCGACATCGCGCGCTTCCTGGTCGGCTGCGCCCACGTGGTCGACCTCCACCCGGACGAGGTCGTCGCGGCGTACGCCGCCGCGGCCGGTCCGGCGTACGACGACGACTCGATGGGACTGTCCCTGCTCGCCGCCCTGGGCTGGCTGGGCTGGAACAAGGCCCTCGACGTCGTGGAGAGCCCCGACGAGGCGGTGCGCGAGCGGGAGCGCGCCAGCCTCGCGTGGTGGGCCACCCGGGCCCGTAGGACGATCGAGAGAGGAGCGTGGTGATGGACCTGGAGACCCTGTACCGCCGTACCGTCGAGGGGTGGACCGCCCGCGTGGAGGCCGTCGGCCCCGACCAGTGGGCAGACCCCACCCCCTGCGAGGACTGGGACGTCCGCACCCTGGTCAACCACGTGGTCGGTGAGGACGCGTGGACCGAGCCGCTGATGCGCGGGTCGACGATCGAGGAGGTGGGCGACCGCCTGGACGGCGACCTGCTCGGCGACGAACCGCAGGCGGCCGCGAGGGGTGCGGCGGCCGAGGCCACCGCCGCCGTGGCGGCGACCCTGCCGACCCAGGGGAAGGTGCACCTGTCGTACGGCGACGAGGACATGGCGGAGTACGTCTCCCAGCTCGCGGCCGACCACCTGATCCACGGGTGGGACCTCGCCGCGGCGACCGGCGGCGACGTCGACCTCGACGCGGAGCTCGTGGCAGGAGTTGCGGCGTGGTTCGCGGAGCGCGAGGAGATGTACCGGCAGTCCGGAGCGATCGGACCGCGCGTGGCGGGTCACGGCGACCCGCAGTCGGACCTGCTCGCGCAGTTCGGACGCGACGCGAGCTGGGCGCCGCCCGCCTGAGGCGACGGCCTCACGCCGTCGGGTCGGGGACCAGCACCACGACCGCGGTCGGGGTCGACCGCAGGGCGGCGTACTCGTCGAGCCTGGGCTCGACCGCGCCCCACCGTGCCCAGAGCCGCTCGCGCTCCTCGGCCACGGCCTCGTGCGCGGTGACCGGGAACGGCGTCCCCCTGGCCAGCCGGACCGAGGCCGCCGGGAGCGCCTGCAGGTTCAGCCACCACGCCGGTTCGCCCTCGCCCCAGCCGTTCATCGCGAGCAGCGCGAGTGCGCCGCCGTCCTCGACGTACCCGACGATCACCGACCGCTGCTCGCCCGACCGGCGGCCGGTCGTGGTCAGCTGGAGCGCGCCCCAGCCGCGCTTGTTGGTCGGCGTCCAGAGGAAGCGACGACGGCCCGAGGCGCGGTAGAGGAGGCGGTGGGCCTTCCACGCGGTGGTCACGAACCAGCGCGGCGGGACGCGCACAGGCCGGGCCCGCTGCTCGTTCACGGACCCAACGTGGCAGCCCCCGGCTGGCACGGCAACCGCCGCGGTGTTCCCGCGGCCGGGCAGCGACCAGGACGAGCCGGCGGGCTGCTGCCCGGGGCCGTTCAGGTGCTGCGTGATGCAATTGCTCCGTGAGCGAGATCTCGGCGCGGCCGCCGCACACCTCGATGGTGGCGGGCTTCGTCATCGGCGGGTCGGCGGCGATCGTGGTGTCGATCGCCGGACAGCTGAGCAGCCTGCACTCCCTGGAGACGCAGGAGCGGATCGCGACGTTCCTCAGCGAGCCTCCCGGCAGCGGGCTGGGCCTCGACATCGAGGGTGCAGTGGACCTGCTGCGAGTCGTGCTGATGGTGGTCGCCGGCTGCTGCACCGCCGCGATCGTGCTGGGGGTCGAGGTGCTGCGCCGCAACCGCCGGGCACGGCTGGGGCTGTCGCTGCTCGCCGCCCCGATCTTCCTGGGCGGCTTCGTGGCCGGCGGCTTCCTCACTGCGCTGGTCACCGCGTCGATCGTGCTGCTGTGGGTGGGCCCGTCCGCGGCCTGGTTGCACGACGGGCGGCCGACCTCGAACCGCGGCTTCCTCGACCGGCCGCCCTCGCGCGAGCCCGCGACGCCGGCCGCCCACCCCGAGCCATCGCGGCCGCACGCCCCGGTCCCGCCGCCCCTCCACCAGCCGCCGCCGCCCTCGCCCGCCGCCCGCCAGCTGTTCCTGGACCAGCCACCGACGGCCCGCGTCGGCTCCCGTCGGCCGGACGCGGTCGTCTGGGCGTGCGTGCTCGTGTGGACGTTCTGCGGGATCGCGGTGGTGGTGATGAGTGCCAGCGTCGCGCTGCTCGCCGGCAACCCGGACGTCGTGCTCGACCAGCTGCAGCGGCAGGACGCGGACCTCGCTGGGGGCGACACCGACCTGCTGCTGCGGGTGACCTACGTGACCGCTGCCGTGATCGGGGTCTGGTCGCTGGTGGCGGCCGTCCTCGCCACGCTCGCGTTCCGGCGCGGCTCGGGCGGGCGGCTGGGGGTGATCGTCTGCTCCGGCGTGGCCGGTGCGGTGTGCCTGGTGGGGGTGTTCACCTCGGTCGTGCTGATCGTGCCCGCGGGCGCCGCCATGACCACGGTCGCGCTGCTGAGCCGCCCCGAGGTCCGGGACTGGTACGCACACCGCTGAGCCCCGCATGATCCAATGCAGCCATGAGTGACACGACGGGGAACGACCCCCGGGACGACCGGCCGGCCGAGGGCGGCGAGGAGCAGCAGCCGCCGGCGTACCCGCCGCCGCAGAACCCCTACGGGCAGCCGCAGCAGCCGTTCGGCGCGCCGCCGGCCAGCCCTTCGCCGTACGGGCAGCCGTCGCAGCCATCGCAGCAGTCGCAGCCGCGAGCAGCCGCCGCCGTCGTACTCGCAGCAGTACGGGCAGCAGCCCTACGGTCAGTCGTCGTACTCGCAGCAGTACGCCCAACAGGGCTACGGACAGCCGGCGTACGGCGGCTACGGCCAGCCGACGAGCGACCGCCGTCCCGCGACCGTCACCGCGGCGGGCGTGATCACGCTGGTGATGAGCGGTCTGCTGGCGGCGTTGTTCGCGCTGGTGCTGGTCGGGATGGCGGTGGCACGCGACGACATCGTCCAGGAGCTGCGCAACCAGCAGGACCTCGCCGGCTTCGACCCGAACGACCTGATCTCGGTGCTCTACGTCATGCTCGCGGCGTTCCTGGTGTGGTGCATCATCGCGATGGTGCTCGCGGTCTTCGCGATGCGCCGGTCCAACGGAGCCCGGATCGGGCTGGTCGTGAGTGCTGCCCTGGCCGGGCTGCTGTCCCTCATCTCCATCACCTCGATCGTCACGATCATCCCGCTGGGCGCGTGCGTCACGACGATCGTCTGCCTGTTCGCCGGCGGCGCCGGCCGGTGGTACTCCGGCCAGGACGGCGCGCCGGGTCACTCCGGCCTGGCACCGCCGGTCGCCTGAGACGTCACTTCTCGAGGGCGGCCTCGCGCAGTCGGCGCAGGCCGTCCTCGATCACGTCCGGCTCCTTGCAGAACGCCCACCGCACCAGGTGCCGGCCGGCCTCGACGTCGTCGTAGAAGGCCTGGGCCGGGATCGCGACGACCCCCGCCCGGCCGGGCAGCGCCTCGCAGAACTCGAGCCCGTCGGCCCAGCCCAGCCGGCCGACGTCCGTCAACGCGAAGTAGGTGCCCTCGGGCACCCGGGGCTCCAGGCCGATCTCGGCCAGGCCGCCGCACAGCAGGTCGCGGCGCTTGCCCAGGTCGGCGGCGAGCTGCTGCGGGGAAGTCGGGCTCGTGCTCGAGGGCGTGCGCGACGGCGTGCTGGAGCGGCGTGCCGGAGCTGAAGCTCAGCCACTGCTTGGCGGCGAGCAGACCCTCGACCAGTGGCGCCGGGCCGGTCGCCCACCCGACCTTCCAGCCCGTGACCGAGTACGACTTGCCGGCGCTCGACAGGGTCAGGGTCCGCTCGGCCATGCCAGGCAGGGTCGCGATCGGCACATGGGCGTGGTCGTCGAACACGAGGTGCTCGTAGACCTCGTCGGTGATGACGACCAGGTCGCGCTCGATCGCCACGTCGGCCACGGCCTGCAGCTCGTCGCGCGTGAGCACGGTCCCGGTCGGGTTGTGCGGGCTGTTGAGCAGCACGAACCGGGTCCGGTCGGTGACCGCTGCCCGCAGCTCGTCGACGTCGAGGCGGAAGTCCGGCGCGCGCAGGGTCACCGGGCGGCGGACGGCGCCGGCGACCTGCAGCATCGCGACGTACGAGTCGTAGTAGGGCTCCAGCACGACCACCTCGTCACCGGGGTCGACCAGCCCGAGCAGCGCCGCGGCGACCGCCTCCGTGCAGCCGGTGGTCACGCAGACCTCGGTGTCCGGGTCGAGCTCGATCCCGTAGTGACGCCGTTGGTGGGCGGCGATCGCGGTGCGCAGGACGGGGACGCCGATCCCGGGCGCGTACTGGTTCGCGCCGTCCGCGATGGCCGACCGCGCCGCCTCGATCAGCCCTGCCGGACCGTGGACGTCCGGGAACCCCTGGCCGAGGTTCACCGACCCGGTCCGCACCGCCAGCGCCGACATCGTGCTGAAGATCGTCGGTGCGATCCCGTGGAGCCGTTGCGCGACCATGCGGTCGACCCTAGCGAGCGGGTGATGCTGCCTGGCTCACGTGCCTTCGGCCGTGCTCTGGACAGCTGCAGCTGTCCAGGAGCAGGACTCCGGGCACGTTACCCAGCGCACCCGTGGTCCTCAGCGCAGCGTGTGACCGCTCGCGCGGAGGTTCTCGCACGCCTCGACGACCCGGGCCGCCATGCCGCCCTCGGCCGCCTTGCCCCACGCGCGGGGGTCGTAGGCCTTCTTGTTGCCGACCTCTCCGTCGACCTTGAGGACGCCGTCGTAGTTGCCGAACATGTGGGCGGCGACCGGCCGCGTGAACGCGTACTGGGTGTCGGTGTCGACGTTCATCTTGACGACGCCGAAGTCGACGGCTGCGCTGATCTCCTCGGCGGTCGAGCCCGAGCCGCCGTGGAAGACCAGGTCGAACGGGCGGGCATCGTCGCCCAGCCCGAGCTCCGACGCGGCGGCCGCCTGGGCGTCGCGGAGGATCTCCGGGCGGAGCTTGACGTTGCCCGGCTTGTAGACGCCGTGCACGTTGCCGAACGTCAGCGCGGTCAGGTAGCGGCCCTGCTCGCCGGACCCGAGCGCCTTCACGGTGGCGATCGCGTCCTCGGGGGTCGTGTAGAGCTGGTCGTTGATCTCGTTGGCGACGCCGTCCTCCTCGCCGCCGACGACGCCCACCTCGATCTCGAGGACGATGTGGGCTGCCTGGCACTTGGCGAGCAGCTCCTCGGCGATCTGCAGGTTCTCGTCGAGCGGTACGGCGGAGCCGTCCCACATGTGCGACTGGAACAGCGGCGCCTCGCCGCGCGCGACCCGCTCGGCCGACAGGTCGACCAGTGGCCGCACGAACCCGTCGAGCTTGTCCTTCGGGCAGTGGTCGGTGTGCAGCGCGATGTTGACCGGGTAGTTCTTGGCCACCTCGGCGGCGTACGCCGCGAAGGCCACCGACCCGGTGACCATGTTCTTGACGTGTGGGCCGGAGAGGTACTCGGCGCCGCCGGTCGAGACCTGGATGATCCCGTCGGACTCGGCGTCGGTGAAGCCCTGGAGGGCGGCGTTGAGGGTCTGGGACGAGGACACGTTGATGGCCGGGAAGGCGAAGGACTGCCGCTTCGCGGCGTCGAGCATCTCGGCGTACTTCTCAGGGGTGGCGATCGGCATGCCCCAGACCCTAGTCGCTACCGATGAGTCGCTTCCGGGGCCGCCGCGGGTGGCCGCATGGTGGACTGACAACCGCGGCCACCGAGGTCGCGTGCGCGCCCTCCTCAGGAACCACCCCGCCAGGCGTCACCACCGTGCAGGTCGGCGTACTCCCGGATCCAGGTGTGCATCGCGATCGCGCCGGCCGCGCTGGCGTTGATCGAGCGGGTGGAGCCGAACTGCGCGATCGAGAACGTGCCGTCGCACGCAGCCCGCGCCGCTTCCGACAGGCCCGGTCCCTCCTGGCCGAACAGGAAGCAGACCCGCCGCGGCAGCCGCATCGTCTCGAGGTGGTCGGAGCCGGGGAGGTTGTCGATACCCAGCAGGGTCACGTCGCGGTCGTGCAGGTACGCCGCGAGCTCGGCGACCGTCGCGTGGTGGCGCAGGTGCTGGTAGCGGTCGGTGACCATCGCGCCGCGGCGGTTCCACCGGCGGTTGCCGACGATGTGGACCTCGGCCGCGAGGAACGCGTTCGCCGTCCGCACGATCGTCCCGATGTTGAAGTCGTGCCGCCAGTTCTCGATCGCGATGTGGAAGTCGTGCCGGCGGGTGTCGAGGTCGGCGCGGATCGCGTCGAGCGTCCAGTAGCGGTAGCGGTCGACGACGTTGCGACGGTCGCCATCGCGCAGCAGCTCCGCGTCGAACTGCTCGCCCTCGGGCCACGGCCCCTCCCACGGACCGACCCCGACCTCGTCCGGGCCGTAGGGCATCGGGTCGTACGGCGCGCGAGGCTCCTCCGGTTCGTCCATCAGAAGGCGGAGACGGACGACGGCGCCCGCTGCGGCCGGCTGAGCGCGCGGACGACGGCGGCCTGGCCGTGCCGGTCGACCGCCACCCCGGACAGCAGGCCGACGACCTGCCGGACCGCCTCGACGGGGAACACCGGAGGGTAGACCCCGATGCTGGCCGCGAGGTCGTCGGCGTGGACGACCATCTCCATCAGGCGGGTGACCGCGAAGTCGTGGGCCGTCAGGGACCAGCCCTGCCACGGGATCAGGACCGGATCATGGTCGCGGACGGCCGCGAGCGCGGCGGGCAGCGAGGCCAGCGCGGCGCGGACCTCCTCGGCGTGCGCATCCGGGCCACCTTCGGCCGCCTCGTCGGCGTCGA
This sequence comes from uncultured Actinomycetota bacterium, assembly GCA_963829855.1. GTDB lineage: Bacteria > Actinomycetota > Actinomycetes > Propionibacteriales > Nocardioidaceae > Nocardioides. The sequence goes on from CAWHKE010000003.1 coordinate 16,056, forward strand.
TCCGGATGCCGACGTTGTCCTCGTCGTCCAGCGCGGTGTTGGCCCAGGCGGCTCGTCGGTAGTGCTCCAGCACGCTGATCGGGGCCGGGGCGTCCGCCGGCTCGGCGTACAGCTCGACCATGCTGTCGACCTGGCCGGTCAGGTGGTGTGCGAGACCGCCGACGGTCATGCCCGCGCAGGCGCTCTCCTCGCGCCACCGGGCCCGGACCCGATCGTCTCGTGCGAGCTCGGCGATGGTCCGGGCGGTGTCGAGGACGGCGTCGGTGAGCGAGAGCGGCACGGGCCGAGGCTACCGCCGTCCGGGTAGGGTCAGCCCGTGACGGAGTTGCTCCAGCCGCTGCTGCTCGGCATGGACTGGATGGATCCCAACTGGCTCCTCGAGCGCTTCGGCGATGAGCTGTTCTGGCTCAGCCTCCTCATCATCTTCGTCGAGTGCGGACTGTTCTTCCCGTTCCTCCCCGGCGACACCCTGCTCTTCGCGATGGGGCTGTTCATCTCAACCGAGCGGATCGACGTCTTCCCGGGCCCGGTCTGGGTCGAGCTGGTGGTCGCGCTGCTGCTCTTCACGGCGGCGGGCTTCCTCGGGAACGTCGCGGGGTACGAGATCGGGCGCAAGATCGGGCCACCCCTGTACGAGCGTGAGGGGCGGATCCTCAAGCGGAAGTACTTCGACCAGACGACTGCCTTCTTCGACAAGCACGGCAACAAGGCGCTGGTGATCGGCCGCTTCGTGCCGTTCGTCCGCACCTACGTCACCGTCGTCGCCGGCGTGACCCGGATGGACCGCACCCGGTTCTTCCTGTGGAGCGCGGTGGGTGCGGTGCTGTGGGTCCTCAGCATCACGCTGCTCGGGTTCTTCCTCGGCTCGGCGTTCCCGGCGCTCGGCGAGAACATCGACAAGGCGATCATCGTGATCCTCGCCTTCTCGCTCGTCCCGATCGTCTACGAGTGGTGGAAGCACCGCCGCGTGCAGAGCCTCGACCGGTCGGTGTGACGGTCAGCCGCTGACGGCGTCCAGCTCCGCCTTCGTCAGCACCGCGCGGACGTCGAGCGCCACGTCGGCCAAGGGGTTCTCGCCGGCAGGGCTGCGGTCGATGGCGCACAGCACGTGATCGACCGTGGCGCCGTACTCGCGCAGCCGGCGGGTGGCGTCACGGACCGCGCCACCGGTCGTGATGACGTCCTCGACCAGCGTCACGCGCCGGCCCTCGACGTCCGGACCCTCGGCGAGCTTGCAGGTGCCGTAGGTCTTGGCCTCCTTGCGCACGAACAGCGCCGGCAGCCCGGTCTCGGCGCTCAGCACGGCGACGATCGGGATGCCGCCCATCTCCAGCCCGCCGAGCAGCTCGGTGCCCTCGGGGACCAGCTCCCGCATCTGCGCCACCACCCGCCGCAGCAGATCGGGCTGGGCCTCGAAGAGGTACTTGTCGAAGTACTCGTGCGACACGGTCCCCGACCGCAGGGTGAACTCGCCGGTGAGCCGGCAGCAGGCATCGATGTCGCGGGCGAGGTCCGGGTCCGGTGCGGGCATGGCGCCGACCCTACTGATCGCCCCGGGTGGCAGGCTGGCGGGCATGAGTCACATGGACCTGATGGCCGGACCACCGCCGACCCACCTGCCCGAGGACCCGGCCGCGACCGAGCTGGCCGAGGGCAACGCGCCCGCCGCCGTCGTACGCCGCCACCCGGCCTCGCCCATCGCCTGGGCCGCGCTCGCCGCGCTGGCCGCCGAGGAGGGCGCCGACGACGTGACCGTCTACGCGTACTCGCGCGTCGGCTACCACCGCTCCCTCGACCTGCTGCGCCGCAACGGCTGGAAGGGCCACGGCCCCGTCCCCTGGTCCCACGAACCCAACCGCGGCTTCCTCCGCTCCCTCGCCCTGCTCGCCCTCTCCGCCAAGGCGATCGGCGAGACCGAGGAGTGGGAACGCTGCAGCGCCTTCCTCCGCGACTCCTCCCCCGAAGCGGCCGTCGAGCTCCTGCCGGGGTGAGCCAACTCCTTGGGTAACGGTGCCGAAGGTGCGCTTCCACCCCCGCGCAACGGGTGGGTAGCGCGCTGCAGGCACCGTTAGCCAGCGAGATCGGAGCCGCGTCGGGACACACATCCGACTCCGTAGCCGGCCCGTCCACAGCCTGCACGTGACGCAGAAGCGGGACCCGGTCCGCGCGACGAGGGTTCGACCATGGACTCACGACTCCTCGCGTGCCTGGCTCGCGGACACGGCTTGGCGACCGCGGCGGACCTTCGCAGGGAAGGCTTCAGCACCCGCCGGATCGCGGCCTGGGTGCGCGCCGGCGACCTCGTCGCCGTACGTCGCGGCGTCTACACCTCGAGCGGAGCTGTGGGACTCGTGGGACGACTATGTCGCGAAGCCGCTCGCGCGGATCCGTGCCGCTGCCTTGACCGCTCGATCACGTACGCCTTCAGCCACGACTCCGCGGCGATCCTCCACGGTCTGCCGCCTTGCGTCGCCCAGGGGGCTGCCGTCCACCTGACGCGTGAGGACATGCGCGGCTCCCGAGTGAAGGGCGGGATCCACCACCACGGTGCCCGGTTTCGACCGTCCCGGGTGCAGGACGCTCGACGGCGTCGACGTCCTCGACCCGGCGCGGACGGTCGTGGACATCGCACGTGAGCACGGCTACCGCGCGGGCCTGGTGGCTGCCGACGGTGCGATGCAGCTCGGGCATCCGTCGCGAGCAGCTGCGCGAAGCGGCAGCTCGCGAGATGGCCGGCTGGCCCTACAGCCTGACCGTGAACGCTCGGTCGTGGACGACGCCGACCCCGGTGCCGAGAGTGTCATCGAGACGCTCGGGTCGGGAGCTCTGATGGAGGCTGGCTTGACGGACATCGAGACCCAGTTCCCGGTGCCCGTCCCTGTACGGTGTCGCGTGGTGCGACCTCCGGGTCGGCTGCCACGTCGTCGAGTGCGACGGCCGGGCGAAGTCCCGGCCCGTCGCCGACGGTGGTCTGCGTGAGATCGCGAGCTCGAGCAGCATCCTCTGGGACGAGCGTCGCCGCCAGCGCGAGGTCTGCTCCGTCGGCCTCGGCATGTCGAGGCTCGTCTAGGACCGACTACTGGGGCGAACGCCCGGGAGCGCGCGAAGCAGCGGCTGCTCCGCGAGGAGGAGGTCACCGAGGCGGCGGTTCGGCAACGACCCTGCCCGCCCACCTCGAGGAGTTCGCGGCACGGATGCGCGGGTCGCCGCTACCGGGTCGCGGGCTGACGCGTCGGCCTGGCGCTGTCGTGCGGTAACGGTGCCGGCCGTGCGCCTCCCCACCGGTTGCAACGGGTGGGGAGCGACGTCAGGGCACCGTTACCCAACCGCGAGACCGAGCCACAGCCGACCGCTCACCCCCCCAGGAGGGAGCGGACCCGGGAGGCGCCGAGGGCCATCACCAGGGTGGGGAGCCGCGGGCCGCGGTCGGCATCGACCAGCAGGTGGTAGAGCAGCCCGAAGAACGCCTTCTGGTCGGCCTTGACCTCCTCGGTCGGGGGGTCGTCGAGGGACAGGCCGCGGGCCAGCTTCGGGACGCCGTAGATGAGGGAGGTGACCGACGCGAGGTCGAGGTCGGCCTCGGGCAGGCCGGTCAGGAGCAGCCGCAGCCACTCCGCCTCCTGCGGGCCGAGGGCAGACAGAGCGGCCACGTCGGGCGAGGTGCGGACGGTCGTCCGGTCGGAGGACGGCACGAACTCCGCCGTCCACTGCATCGCCTTCGACAGCCGGGGCTCCAGGTCGTCGACCGACTCGTGGGGGTGGCCCACCTCGGACACGATCCGGCTGATCTGGTCGGCGGACCCCGCGGTGACGTCCGCGACCGAGGCCAGCACCCGGAACGGCACCGTGACCGGGGACGTCGGCAGCGCGCCGGCGCTCGCGGTCGACGACGCCCGCTCGTGGGCGAGGACGGCGCCGTCACGCTTGCCCGAGCCGGCCTTGCGACCGAGGGCGTCCCACTCGTCGTACAGCCGCACGACCTCGGGCCCGAAGTCGATGTCGAAGGCCTGGCGCGGGTTGCGGCGGACGTAGAGCCACCGCAGGATCGGCGCCTCGAGCACGCGCAGCGCGTCGGCGGCGGTCGGCGCTCCACCGGCGGACGACGACATCTTCTGGGTACCGGCGAACCCGACGAAGCCGTAGCCGAACCACGCCGGCCGAGGCATCCCGAAGACCGACTCGACCAGCTCGTGGCCGACCGTGAAGGACGACCCGGGCGTGGCGTGGTCCATCCCCGCCGGCTCGAAGTCGACGTGCTCGAAGGCCCACCGCATCGGCCAGTCGACCTTCCACACCAGCTTGCCCTCGTCCTGCGTGGCGAGGTTGGTGACGCCGCTGAAGCCGCAGGAGGAGCAGGTGTAGGCGAGGTCGGTCGTCTCGTCGTCGTACGACGAGGGGGTGGTCGTGTCGCGGCCGCACTGCCGGCAGTAGGCCTTGAACGGGAAGCGGGCGAGGTCGTCCACGGAGGAGGCGTCGTCGACGTCGACCTGCTTGGTGCGGTGCCGGGCCAGCACCCCCTCGATGTCGTCGCGGCGCGCGACGGACGCCAGGATCTGCTCCCGGTAGACCCCGGCCCCGTAGCGCTCGGTCTGCGACACCTCCTCCATGTCGACCCCGAGCTCGTGGAGCGCCACGCGCAGCGGCTCCTTGAAGTGCTCGGCCCACGACGGGTGGCAGTCCCACGGGTCGGGGACGGCGCTCAGCGGCCGTCCGATGTGGTCGGCCCACGACGGGTCGACGCCGGCGGGCACCTTGCGGAACCGGTCGTAGTCGTCCCACACGTGGAGGTGACGCACGGGTACGCCGCGGCGGCTCAGCTCGTCGGCGACGAAGTGGACGGTGAGGAACTCGCGGAGGTTGCCGAGGTGCACCGGGCCCGACGGTGACGCACCGGACGAGCAGGTGACCATCTCCCCCTCGCGGGCGTGCCGCAGCGCGTCGTCGGCGGCGCGGGTCACCCAGTCGGTCGGGGAACCCTGCTGACCTCGTGCCATGTCGACTGCTCCTGGCGCTGTGATCGGGATCGGCGCGGTCACGCTACCGGAGCCCCGGACGCCGAAAGGCGCCGGACTCCTGGAGCCCGGCGCCTCGCCGTCGGCTGCTCGACCAGATCCCCCGCGAGTGGTCGAGGCTGTGACCGCAGGGGCCACGCGACATTGCTCCCAGTCTCACACTGACAGGACCGTGCCAACGGAGCGCTCCTGCCGCTGTCACTATGATGCCACGATGCGTGCCCAGCCTCCCTCGGTCATCTCCGCCCTCGGTTTCAGCAGGCGCGTCGAGCGCGACTACCACCGGCTCCTGGCCCAGTCGGGTCGCGAGCTGCTCTCCGTTGCCGACGCGCTGTCGCGCACGCCCGAGCAGCTCCTCGACGACGTCGAACCGCTGGTCGAGGTCGGCATCGTGCGGGTCGAGGAGTCGCGGGTCCACGTCGCGACGCCCGCGGAGGCGGTCGCGGTCCTGCTGCGCGACACCGCGAGTGATGCGGCGCTCGCGGCCAGCCGGCTGCAGGACGTCGCCCGGGCCATCCCGCACCTGGCCGCACCGGCCGCCCGGCCGAAACCGGGTGAGGTGCTCGACGTCCAGCCGCTCGACGGGGAGGTGAGCGCGGGCGGCAACCCGGTCCCGCTGCTGCACGCCCTCATCACCGAGAGCGCCGGTGACCTCTGCTGGCTGCGACCCGACGACTTCGGGTCCAAGCGCGAGGGCGCGATGGCGGCCGTGGTGGGCGGGCTGGTCGAGCAGGGCCGCGCGTCGCGCGCCATCTACCCGGTCCGGGCGTGGACGGACCACCGGGCCACGTTGGAGCTGCGTGCCTCGGTGGGGGAGCACGTCCGGCTGCTGCCGGAGCTCCCCACCCGGATGTTCATCATCGGCACGACGCACGCCGTGCTCCCGGAGCCCCTGGGCTTCGTCGACGAGCCGCGCTCGCTGGTGCGGCAGCCGGGCCTGGTGCAGGCACTCATCCTCTGGTTCGAGGCGCTCTGGGAGCGCGCCAGCCCGCTGCCCGAGGAGGGCCGGCCCGGTGACCTCCGTTCGGAGTTCCAGCGGTTCCTGCTCGCGCAGCTGGCCCAGGGCGCCAAGGACGAGCAGATCGCACGGACCCTCGGCCTCAGCCTGCGGACGGTCCGTCGCCGGATCGCCGGGCTGATGACCGAGCTCGGCGCCGACTCGCGGTTCCAGGCCGGGGTGGAGGCGTCGCGGCGGGGCTGGCTGTGAGACGGCCGGTCGTCAGGGCAGGACCATGGAGTACGCCGCGGGCACGACGTGCCAGCTGCGCCGGCGCTCCGGGCCGGTGATCTCGCCGTCGGCCGAGCAGTAGAACTCGTCGCCGGAGACCGTGACCCGCGATGCCCGCAGGTAGGTGACGTCGTCCCGCTCGTGGTGCTTGCTCCGGGAGAGGTGGGCGACGTACCCGAACTTCGCGAGCGGACCCACGGACCGGGAGATCATGACGTCGACCCGGCCGTCCTCGGGGTCGGCCTCGGGCGTGAGCTCGGTCCCACCGCCGACGCTGGTGCCGTTGCCGACAGCCACCATCAGCACCGGCTCGTCGACATCGACCACCACCTCGCCGTCGACCTCGACCCGCAGCCGGATCTCCGGCGGGTGGAACGCGGCGAGCACGGCGCCGATCGGGTAGCCGAGCTTGCCGAGGTTCACCTTGCCGATCCCGACCGCGTGGAGCCGGTCCTTCCAGCGGCTGCCGCGGCGGCTCGCCTGAGCGCCGGCGCCGACGTGCACGTTGTTGACGACGACCCCACCGAGCTCGTCGACCATCAGGTCGACGCGGCGGACCTCCCCGTCGAGGAGCACCGCGGCCGCCTCCTCGGGATCGATCGGGATGTCCATGCAGCGCGCGAAGTCGTTGCCGGTGCCGAGCGGGATCAGCCCCAGCACGCTCTCGGCGAGGTCGTGGCGACGATGGAGCGCGGACACGACGGCGTGCAGGCTGCCGTCGCCGCCGGCCACCACGATCCGCCGGGTGCCGGCCCGGTGCAGCACGCCGTCGAGCTCGCCGGGGTTGGAGGTGGCCACGACCTCGACCGAGCTGTGCTCGTTGAGGACGGCGACCGCCAGCTCCAGGGATTCCTGGTCAGCGGTACCGGCGCCCTCGTTGGTGATGACCAGGAACGACTCCACGGCGGCGACCCTAGCCCGTCGGACCACCTTTGGTAGCCTTCGGTCGCAAGAGCCCCGTACCGGTTGTTGCCGTCCGGGGCTCTCGCGTTGCCAGGACACCACGACCCCCGACGCGGAAAGAGGCCAGCGATGCCGGCCATCATCGTCCTCGGCGCCCAGTGGGGCGACGAAGGCAAGGGCAAGGCGACCGATCTCCTCGCCACGACCGACACCATCGACTTCGTGGTGCGGACGAGCGGCGGCCACAACGCCGGTCACACCATCGTCGTGAACGGGGAGAAGTACGCCACCCACCTGCTGCCCTCCGGCATCCTCACGCCCGGGGCGACCTCGGTCATCGGCAACGGCGTCGTGGTCTCGCCCGAGGCCCTCTTCCGCGAGATCGACGGGCTGACCGGCCGCGGCGTCGCTGGCGTCGAGGATCGGCTGGTCGTCTCCGCCAACGCCCACGTCATCGCGCCGTACCACGTGACCGTCGACAAGGTGACCGAGCGGTTCCTGGGCGCGAACAAGATCGGGACCACCGGCCGCGGGATCGGGCCGGCCTATGCCGACAAGGTCAACCGGCTCGGGATCCGGATCGCCGACCTGTTCGACGAGGACCTGCTCAGCGACAAGGTCGAGGGCGCGCTCGACGTCAAGAACCACCTGCTCGCGAAGGTCTACAACCGCCGGGCAGTCGACCGCGACGCCGTGGTCGAGGAGCTCCTCTCGTACGCCGACCGGCTGCGGCCGATGGTGCAGGACACCACGCTCCTGCTCAACAACGCGCTCGACGACGGCCTCACGGTGCTGTTCGAGGGAGCCCAGGCCACGATGCTGGACGTCGACCACGGCACCTACCCGTTCGTCACGTCGTCGTCGCCCGTCGCGGGCGGCGTCTGCACGGGCGCCGGCGTCGGCCCGACCCGGATCGACCGGGTGATCGGCGTCATCAAGGCGTACACGACCCGGGTCGGCTCCGGCCCGTTCCCGACGGAGCTCTTCGACGCGGACGGCGAGAAGCTGTGGAAGGTCGGCGGCGAGGTGGGCGTCTCGACCGGTCGCGACCGGCGGTGCGGCTGGTACGACGCCGTGATCGCGCGCTACGCCGCCCGGGTCAACGGCCTCACCGACCTGTTCCTCACCAAGCTCGACGTGCTCTCGAGCTGGGAGCGGGTGCCGGTCTGTGTCGCCTACGAGGTCGACGGCGTCCGGCACGACGAGATGCCGATGACCCAGAGCGAGTTCCTGCGCGCGACGCCGATCTACGAGTACCTCGACGGCTGGTGGGAGGACATCTCCGGCTGCCGCTCCTTCGACGAGCTGCCCGGCAACGCGCAGAAGTACGTCGAGGCGCTGGAGCAGATGTCCGGCACCCGGATCTGGGGCGTCGGCGTCGGGCCGGGCCGCGAGCAGACGCTGGTCGTCCACGACGACTGAGCACTACGCTGCGAGGGTGCTCGATCCGCGCGAGGCCGTCGACCGGCTGCGGGCGGCGTTCGGGGGGCCGGACGGATACCGGACCCTGCACGCGAAGGGCCGGTTCTACGCCGGCTCGTTCACCGCGACCCCCGAGGCCGCGGCACTCTGCCGGGCGGGCCACCTCGACGGGACGCCCCGCCCGGTCCTGGTGCGTTGGTCGACCGGCTCGGGCAACGGGCGCGCCAAGGACCCGTCGCCCGACATCCGCGGCATGGCGGTGAAGTTCGCCGGCGACGACGGGCAGCCGTTCGACCTGCTCGGGCAGACGTCGACCTCCTTCCCGACGCAGGATCCGGAGGAGTTCGTCCGGATCGCGGAGGCCTCGAGGAACCAGCTGACGTTCCCGCTGTTCCTGCTGCGGCACCCGCAGCTGATACCGGCCTTCCTCCGAGGGATCAGCGGGGTGAAGTCCCACCACAGCTTCGCCGAGACCGCGTTCTACCCGCTGCACGCCTACGGCTGGCTCGACGCCGAGGGTCGGCGGACCTGGGTGCGCCACGAGTTCCGCCCCACCGCCACCCGGGAGGACCGGCTGGCCGAGACCTTCACGGGCCGCGACCGGCTCGCCGAGGAGATCGCCGCCCGGCTGGTCGCCGGTCCGGTCGTGCACGAGGTGTGGGTGCAGCTCGCCGAGGAGCGGCACGACCCCGACGACGTCACGACGGCGTGGAAGGGTGCCCGCACCCTGCTCGCCGGGCGGATCGAGGTCACCGCCGAGGCCGACGACCCGGAGGCCGGTGGCTCCCCGACGGTCTTCGACCCGAGCCGGACCGTCGACGGCATCGAGCTGCCGAACGACCCGATCCTGCTCTACCGCCGGGGTGCCTACAGCGAGTCGGTCAGCCGCCGTACGCGGTGATGCCTCACGCGGACTCCCGGACCACCAGCTCGGTCGGGATGATGAGTCGGTAGGGGCCGCCCCGCTCGCGGCCGTCGATGCGGTCGAGCAGCAGCTGGATGGCACGCTCGGCCATCTCGCCGATCGGCTGCCGCATCGTGGTCAGCGGCGGGTCGGTCGTCTCGGCGACGCCGAGGTCGTCGTACCCCACGATCGCGAGCTCGTCGGGCACCCGCCGCGCCGAGGTCGGCGGCGACCTGCAGCGCCCCGCGGGCCATCAGGTCGGACGCGACGACCAGACCGTCGATGTCGGGGTACCGCTCGAGCAGCGCCGCGGCCGCGAGCCGGCCACCCTCCTCGGTGAAGTCGCCGTGCACCACCGCATCGGCCGAGAGGCCGGCCGTGTGGAGGGCCTGCGACCAGCCGGTGAGCCGGTCGGTCGCGGCGGTCATGTCGGCAGGCCCGGCAATGGTGCCGATGCGGCGGCAGCCCCGCCGCACGAGGTGCTCGGTGGCGATCCTGCCGCCGGCGACGTTGTCGACGTCGACGTAGGGCACCCGGTCGCTGCCGCTCCACGGCCGCCCACCGAACACCACCGGCAGCCCCAGCGAAGGCAGCAGCTCGGGCAGGTGGTCGTCACGGTGGTGGGACACCACGAGGGCGCCGTCGACGTGGCCGTTCGACAGGTAGCGCAGCATCCGCTCCTCCTGTGCGCCCGGCTGGGTGAGCAGGAGGACGAGCTGCACCTCACGCTCGCCCAGCACCCGGGCCACCGCGCGCAGCGTGCCGGCGAAGAACGGGTCGTTGAACACCCGCTCGTCCGGCTCCGGTACGACGACCGCGACCGAGTCGGTGCGCCGGGTGACCAGCGCGCGGGCCGCGCGGTTCGGCACGTAGCCGAGGGTGCGGACCGCCTCGTCCACGGCGCGGCGGGCGCGGTCGCTGACGCGCGGCCCGCCGTTGACGGCGCGGGACGCGGTGGCGCGCGACACCCCGGCCACCCGCGCGACCTCGTCGAGGGTCGGCGAGGCGCTGCCGGTGCGGGGCGGGTCCATCGCGGTCACGCTACTGGCCTCCCACCGGAAGCCGGCCGGTGCGCACGACCTCGCTGTACCACCGGGCGCTGGCCTTGGGCGTCCGCTGCTGGGTGGCGTAGTCGACGTGCACCAGCCCGAACCGTTTGGCGTACCCCTCGGCCCACTCGAAGTTGTCGAGGAAGGACCAGGCGAAGTAGCCGCGGACGTCGGCACCGGCCGCACGCGCCGCGTGGACGGCGCGCAGGTGCGCGTCGAGGTAGGCGACCCGCTCGGGGTCGTCGACCTCGCCGTCGGCACCGACCTCGTCGTCGTACGCCGCACCGTTCTCGGTCACGACCAGCGGCAGCCCGGGGTGCTCGTCGTGCAGCCGCAGCAGCAGCCGGGTGAGGCCTTCCGGCTGCACCTCCCAGCCCATCGCGGTCCGGGGGAGTCCGCGCAGCGGCATCGACAGCTCGTCGAGTCCCGGGAAGGGGCTCGGGCCGCCGGGGTCGGCGTCGGGCCGGGCCGAGACGGCATCGCCGTGGTAGTAGTTCACGCCCAGCACGTCGATCGGCGCGGCGATCGCGGCGAGGTCGCCGTCGCGGACCACGTCGGTCCAGCCGAGGTGCTCGGTGTCGGCCAGCAGGTCGGCGGGGTACTCGCCGCGCCTGATCGGCTCGAGGAACATCCGGTTGTGGAGGGCGTCGACCCGGCGAGCAGCGTCGACGTCGGCGGGGTCGGCGGGATCCGCCGGGTCGGCCACGGTGAAGTTGAGCGTGACACCGAGCGTGTCAGCGCCCCGGGCACGCAGCTCCGTGGTCGCGAGCCCGTGGGCGAGGAGCAGGTGGTGCGCGGCGCGCAGGCCCGCGGCTCCTTCCTGCCGCCCGGGAGCGTGCCGGCCCGGAGGTGTAGCCGAGGAACGCCGAGCACCACGGCTCGTTGAGCGTCGTCCACACCGGCACCCGGTCGCCGAGCGCCTCGTGCAGCGTCGCGGCGTACTCCACGAAGCGGTCGGCCGTGTCGCGCACGGTCCAGCCGCCCGCGTCCTCGAGCCGTTGCGGCAGGTCCCAGTGGTAGAGCGTCAGCCAGGGCACGACGTCGTGGGCCAGCAGCTCGTCGACCAGCCGGTCGTAGAAGCCGATCCCGGCCGGGTTGGGCGCACCACCGTCGGGTCGCACCCGCGGCCAGCCGACCGAGAAGCGGTACCAGCCGACCCCCATGCCGGCCATCAGCGCGACGTCCTCCGGCATCCGGTGGTAGTGGTCGCAGGCGACGTCACCGTGGTCGCCACCCACGACGGCACCGGGCACCCGCGCGAACGTGTCCCAGATGGACGGCGTCCGACCGTCCTCGGCGGCGGCCCCCTCGATCTGGTACGACGCGGTGGCGACCCCCCACCGGAAGTCGGGCGGGAACGCGAGCGGTCCCGAGACGGCCTCGGCCGCCGTGCGCAGTGTCGTGGTCATCCCTTGACGGCTCCTTGCATGATGCCGGACACCAGCTGGCGTCCGGTGGCGACGAAGAGGATCAGCAGCGGGACCGTGGCGAGCGTGGTGCCCGCCAGCACGAGGCTGTAGTCCTTGAAGAACCCGCTCTGCAGCTGGTTGAGGGCGACCTGGATGGTCGGGTTCTCGTAGGGCAGCGCGATCAGCGGCCAGAAGAAGTCCGTCCAGACCTGCATGAACGTGAACAGCCACAGGATCGCGGCGGCCGGCCGCGCGGCCGGGGCGGCGACGTGCCAGAACACCCTGATCTGCGAGCAGCCGTCGATCCGGGCCGCCTCGATCAGCTCGTCGGGCACGGCGTCGACGAGGTACTGCCGCATGAAGAAGACGCCGAACGCGGTCACCAACCAGGGGAAGATCACGGCCCAGACGGTGCCGGTCCACCCGAACTCCGACATCAGGATGAACAGCGGTACCACGCCCAGCTGGGTCGGGACGGCCATCGTGGCGACGACGAAGACGAGCAACGGCGCGCGTCCGCGGAACCGCAGCTTGGCGAAGGCGTAGCCGGCCAGGGTGCAGAAGAAGACCACCGACACCGCCGTGACGGACGAGACCAGGATGCTGTTGCCGAGCGCCTTCCAGAACGGCACGGTGTCGAGCGCCCGCTGCGCGTTGTCGAAGAAGTGGCCGCCCGGCAGCAGCGGCGGCACGCCTTGTGCTGCCACCTCCTTGGTGTGCGAGCCGAGCAGGAACGACCAGTAGAGCGGGGCCGCCGACCCCAGGGCGAAGGCGAGCAGCAGGCCGTAGACGAGGAACCCGGGACGACGAGTCATCGGTCGTCACCCCCGAGCAGTCCGAGCCGCCTGATGGCGAGGTAGTTCAGCAGCGCGAACACGCAGATCAGGGCGAACAGCATCCACGCGGTCGCCGAGGCGCGGCCGAGGTCGCGCAGCTGCCAGCCGAAGTCGTAGACGAGCATGGTGATCGTGCCGAACTGCCGGTCGCTGCCGCCGTTGCGGGCGTTCGTCTCGTCGAACAGCCGTGGCTCGGCGAAGATCTGGAGGCCACCGATGGTGGAGGTGATGATGACGAAGACCATGGTCGGGCGGATCATCGGCAGCGTGACGCTGAGGAACTGGCGGACGCGGCCGGCGCCGTCCAGCTCGGCGGACTCGTACAGGTCGCGCGGCACCGCCTGCATCGCCGCGAGGAAGATCAGCGCGTTGTAGCCGGTCCAGCGCCAGTTGACCATCGTCGCGATCGCGACGTGACTGGCGAGCCGGTCGGTATGCCAGGGGATGGCGTCGAGGCCGATGCCGGCGAGCAGCTGGTTGACCAGGCCGTACCGGTCACCGAAGAGGCTGCCGAAGATGATCGCGACCGCGACCGGCGAGACGACGAACGGCAGCAGCACGCTCATCCGCCACAAGGTCCGCCCGCGCAGCTGGGTGTCCAGCAGTGCCGCCACGGTCACCGCGATCACGATCTGCGGCACCGACGACAGCAGGAAGATGCTGATCGTGTTGACCAGCTGCTTCACGAAGTACGGGTTCTCGAGGACCTCGCGGTAGTTCTGGAGCCCGACGAAGTCGCCCTGCCCGCCCAGCAGGCTCCAGTCGTGCAGCGAGACGTAGGCGGTGTAGGCGAGCGGGAAGAGCCCGACCACCGCGAAGAGCACGAAGAACGGCGAGATGTAGAGGTACGGCGCGAGCCGCACGTCCCACGCGGCCAGCCGCTGGCGGGCGGTCGGCCGCGTGGGCGTGGGGGGCCGGGTCGGGGTCGGCGGTGGGGACACTCGAGGAGTATCGGTCTCCCCACCGCTGACCATGGTGTGTCGACTCATCCGGGACCGGGGATCAGCCCAGTGCCTCGACGTCGGTCAGGAACTGGTCCCACGACTCGGCGGCGGTCTGCGAGCCGTCGTCGACGCGGAGCAGCGAGGCCTGGAACGCCTGCAGGATGTCGGAGTACTTCGGTCCCTTGTAGGGCTGGACGGTGACGGCCTCGGCGCGGTTGGCGAGGATCTCGCCGATCGGGGCGTCGTTGAAGAAGGCGTTCGAGGCACCGGTGATCTCGGGCGCCTCGAGCGCGTCGACCTGGCTCGGGAACGTGCCCTTGGCGGCGAACGCCTTCGCCTGCTGCTCGGGCGCGGTCAGCCAGGCGGCGACCTCCGTCGCCTCCTCGATGTTGTCGCCCTGCGCGGGGACGGTGAGGAACGAGCCGCCCCAGTTGCCGCCGCCTCCCGGGAAGACGTCGGCGAAGTCCCAGCCGGCGACGCCCTCGGCGTTGCCCTCGACCACGCCGAGCATCCAGCCGGGGCAGGCCATGGTCGCGAAGCCGTCGTTCTGGAAGGACGCGACCCAGTCGTCGCTCCACTGCGCGAGACGCGTGGAGAGGCCCTTCTCGACGTTGCCGGTGATGGCCTCGTAGACGGCCTGCAGCTCGGGGTTGTCGACGGCGACGGTGTTGTCGTCGGTCTCGAACGGGTTCTCGACCTGGTTGAGCATCGCCTGCGCGACGCCGCCCGACGAGTCGTACCAGGCGGTCTCCGGGACCTCGGCCACGAACTCCTCGCCCAGGGCGAAGTAGTCGTCCCACGTGCCCATCAGGCCGGCCACCTCGGCGCGGTCGGTCGGCAGCCCGGCCTTCTCGAACAGGTCGGCGCGGTAGCAGATGCCCTCGGGCCCGATGTCGGTGCCGTAGCCGATCAGCCGGCCGTCGGCGTCCGTGCCGGCGGCGGCCTTCCAGTCGAGCCACCGGCCGTCCAGCTCGGGGTCGGTCAGGTCGGCGAACGCGTCGGACTCGGCGAGGATCGCCGGCATCGCGTCACCCTCGATCGCCTCGATGTCGGAGAGCCCCGACCCGGCGGCGAGCTTGGTGTAGAGGTTGGCCTTGGCGTCGTCCCAGGTGCCGACCTTGACCTGCTTGATCTTGATGTCGTCGTGCTCCGCGTTCCACTCCTCGATGAGCTCCTCGTACCCGAACTCGTTGAAGGTGGCGACCGTGACGGTCACCGGCCCGTCGGCGTCGCCCGACCCCTCGTCCCCGCCGCACGCGGTGAGGACGACGAGTGAGAGGGCCGTCAAGGCGCCGAGGGCGAGTCGCCCGCGCTGGGTTGATCGGACTGTGTGTCGCACCGTGTCTCTCCTGTGTCTGCTCGACCGCCGGCTCTCCGGCGGGACGGTGGACGCGAGTGAGAGCGCTTCCACCGCTTCGTTGCCGAGAACCGTGACAGCGGTCACACTCTGTGTCAAGAGTCTCGGCGTGATTTGTGGAAGCGCTTCCACAAATCACGCTCACTGGCTCCGGATCCAACGGCTGTCCGTCGGATCCTGGCACGCCGCTAGCATCGTCGCCCGTGAGGACCCTCGTGATCGGTACCGGCGGCCGCGAGCACGCGCTCGCCCGCGCACTGTCGCGCGACCCGGGGATGACCGAGGTGCACGTGGCTCCGGGCAATCCCGGCGCGGCGGCCGTCGCGGCGCTCCACGACGTCGACCCGATGGACGGTGAGGCCGTGGCCGCGCTGGCCGAACGGCTCGGCGCCGACCTGGTCGTGGTCGGCCCGGAGGCGCCGCTGGTGGCCGGGGTCGCCGACGCCGTCCGAGCACGCGGAATCGCCTGCTTCGGGCCGAGCCGCGAGGCAGCCCGGCTCGAGGGGTCCAAGGCGTTCGCGAAGGACGTGATGGCCGCGGCCGGTGTCCCGACGGCCCGCGCGTTCGTGTGCACGACCGAGGCGGAGGCTGCCGCCGCCCTCGACGAGCTCGGTGCGCCGTACGTCGTGAAGGACGACGGCCTCGCCGCCGGCAAGGGCGTCGTGGTGACCGACGACCGCGACGCCGCCCTGCGCCACGCGCACGAGTGCGACCGCGTGGTCATCGAGGAGTTCCTCGACGGGCCGGAGGTGTCGCTCTTCGCGATCACCGACGGGACGACCGTCTACCCACTCCAGCCGGCCCAGGACTTCAAGCGGATCTTCGACGGCGACGCGGGGCCCAACACCGGAGGGATGGGCGCCTACACACCGCTGACCTGGGTGCCCGAGGGCTTCGTCGCCGACGTCCTGCGCGACGTGCTCCAGCCGACGGTCGACGAGCTCTCGCGCCGCGGCACCCCGTTCGCCGGGCTGCTGTACGCCGGGCTCGCCCTCACCTCGCGCGGCGTCCGGGTCGTGGAGTTCAACGCCCGCTTCGGCGACCCCGAGACCCAGCCGCTGCTCGCCCTGCTCGCCTCGCCGCTCTCGCCGCTGCTCCACGCCGCGTCGACCGGCACCCTCGGCGACGTACCGCCGCCTGAGTTCCGCGAGGGGGCGGCCGTCGGCGTCGTGCTCGCCAGCCGCGGCTACCCGGAGACGTCGTCGAGCGGCGACGTCATCACCGGCCTCGACGCGGCTGAGGAGGTCGCCGACGTCCACGTCATCCACGCCGGGACCGCCCGCGACGGCGACGACCTGGTCACCGCCGGCGGCCGGGTGCTCGCGGTCGTCGGCACCGGTGTCGACGTCGACGCCGCCCGCGCCGCGGCGTACGCGGGCGTGGCGCGGATCGGCTTCGACGGCGCCCAGCACCGGACCGACATCGCCGCCGGCGTCTAGGGCCGTGGGACAATCGCCGGTGTGACCGTCCCCAACGTCCTCGCCGGCCGCTACGCCGGAGCCGACCTGGTCGAGATCTGGTCGCCGGAGCACAAGATCGTGCTGGAGCGGCAGCTGTGGATCGCGGTCCTCAAGGCGCAGCGCGACCTCGGCGTCGACGTCCCCGCCGGCGTGGTCGAGGCCTACGAGAACGTCGTCGGCAAGGTCGACCTCGACTCCATCGCGGCGCGCGAACGGGTCACGCGCCACGACGTGAAGGCGCGGATCGAGGAGTTCAGCGCCCTCGCCGGGCACGAGCACATCCACAAGGGGATGACCAGCCGTGACCTGACCGAGAACGTCGAGCAGCTGCAGGTCCGCCAGTCGCTGACCCTGCTGCGCGACCGTGCGGTCGCCGCCCTCGCCCGGCTCGCGCGGCTGGCGGCCGAGCACGAGACGACCGTGATGGCCGGCCGGTCCCACAACGTCGCCGCCCAGGCGACCACGCTCGGGAAGCGCTTCGCGACCGTCGCCGACGAGCTGCTCGTGGCCGTCGAGCGGCTCGAGGAGCTGCTCGCCCGCTACCCGCTGCGTGGCATCAAGGGACCGATGGGCACCTCGCAGGACATGCTCGACCTGCTGGACGGCGATGCCGACCGGCTCGCCGACCTCGAACGACGGGTCGCGGGTCACCTCGGCTTCGAGCGGGTGCTCACCAGCGTCGGTCAGGTCTACCCGCGCAGCCTCGACTTCGACGTGCTGTCCGCCGTCGTGCAGCTCGTGGCGGCGCCGTCCAACCTCGCCACCACGATCCGGCTGATGGCCGGTCACGAGCTCGTCACCGAGGGTTTCGCGGAGGGCCAGGTCGGCTCCAGCGCCATGCCGCACAAGATGAACACCCGCTCCTGCGAGCGGGTCAACGGCCTCGCGGTGATCACCCGCGGCTACCTCTCGATGGTCGGCGAGCTCGCCGGCGACCAGTGGAACGAAGGCGATGTCTCCTGCTCGGTCGTCCGCCGGGTCGCGCTGCCCGACGCGTTCTTCGCGGCCGACGGCCTGTTCCAGACGTTCCTCACCGTGCTCGACGAGTTCGGGGCGTTCCCCGCGGTCATCCAGCGCGAGCTCGACCGCTACCTGCCGTTCCTGGCCACCACGAAGGTGCTGATGGCCGCCGTACGACGCGGAGTCGGCCGGGAGGCCGGGCACGAGGCCATCAAGCAGGCGGCCGTCGGCACCGCGCTCGCGATGCGCCAGGGCCAGGCCGTCAACGACGTGTTCGACCGGCTCGCCGCCGACGACCGGCTCGGCCTGACCCGCGCCGACATCGACGCCCTGGTGGCCGAGCCGATCGCCTTCACCGGCGCCGCGGTCGCCCAGACCCAGGCGGTCGTGCGGCTGGTGGAGCAGGTCGTGGCCCGGCACCCGTCGGCCGCGGCGTACTCACCCGGCGCCATCCTCTGAGGCGTGGCCCTGCTGGCTCCGGGTCACGGTGCTTGCAGTGCGCTTCCACCCCGTTGCAACGGGATGGAAGCGGCGTCGCGGCACCGTGAGCCAGCGTCCTCAGACCGCCGGTCCAGCCAGGGTCACTAGGCTTCAGGCGTGAGCGTCGACGTTCGAGTGGAGACGGTCATCGGTCGTCCGGTGGACGAGGTCGCCGCGTTCGCGGGCGACCCGACGAACGCGCCGGAGTGGTACGCCAACATCCGGCAGGTCGAGTGGCGGACCGAGCCGCCGGTGGCCGTCGGGTCGCAGCTCGACTTCGTGGCGCACTTCCTCGGCCGGACCCTGTCGTACACGTACGAGGTGGTCGAGTTGGAGCCTGCCCGGCGGCTGGTGATGCAGACGGCGGATGGTCCGTTCCCGATGGAGACGACCTACACCTGGGAGCCCGCGGGAGACAGCGGGACCCGGATGACCCTGCGCAACCGGGGCACGCCCTCGGGCTTCGGGGGCCTGGCCGCGCCGCTGATGGAGCGCGCGATGCGTCGCGCGACGACCAAGGACCTCGCCCGGCTCAAGGCGCTCCTGGAGGCGCGTGGGGAGGCCCCCTGAGCCGTGCCTCACGTGCCTCGACTCCACCTCCTGGACAGGTGCAGCTGTCCAGGAGCCGGACGGTGGGCACGTGACGCAGCCGCTGACGGTCGCCCTAGGATCGCCGCGTGACCGGTGACCTCCAGCACGTCCACTCGGGCAAGGTGCGCGACCTCTACGCGCTCCCGGACGGCCGGCTGCTGATGGTGGCGAGCGACCGGATCAGCGCCTTCGACTTCGTCCTCGACACCGAGATCCCCGACAAGGGTGAGGTGCTGACCCGGATGTCGCTGTGGTGGTTCGACCGGCTCGCCGACCTCGTGCCCCACCACGTGGTGTCCACGGACGTGCCCGACCGGTACCGCGGCCGGGCCGTGGTGTGCGAGCGGCTGAGCATGTTCCCCGTCGAGTGCGTGGCCCGCGGCTACCTCACCGGGTCGGGGCTCCTCGACTACGAGCGCACCGGGGAGGTCTGCGGGATCGCGCTTCCCTCCGGGCTGACCGACGGCGACCGGCTGCCCGAACCGATCTTCACGCCGGCCACCAAGGCCGACCTCGGCGACCACGACGAGAACGTCGCGTACGACGCAGTCGTGGCGAAGGTCGGCGCGGACGTCGCGGGCGAGCTGCGCCGGCTCACGCTCGAGGTGTACGCGCGGGCCGAGGGGATCGCCCGCGAGCGCGGCATCATCCTCGCGGACACGAAGCTCGAGTTCGGTCGGCGCGACGACGGCACGCTGGTGCTGGCCGACGAGGTGCTCACCCCCGACTCGTCCCGGTTCTGGCCGGCGGCCGAGTGGCAGCCGGGCCGGGCCCAGCCGTCCTACGACAAGCAGATCGTGCGCAACTGGCTGCTCTCCCCGGAGTCCGGCTGGGACCGAGCGTCGGGCGAGCCGCCACCCCCGCTGCCGCCGGAGGTCGTCGAGCGCACCCGCAGCCGGTACGTGGAGGCGTACGAGCTCCTGACCGGGGAGTCGTTCTGACCACGGTCGAGTTCGGCGCCACCGTCGACCTCCCGCACGCCCCGGAGCAGGTCTTCCGCTACCTCGCAGACCCTCGCAACCGGCCGGAGTGGCAGTCCTCGCTGCTCTCGGTGACGCTTCACGACCGGGGCGAGCCGCGGGTCGGGATGACCTGGCGCGACAACACCATGGCCGGGGTCAGGCCCACGATGGAGATCACCGAGCTCGCCCCGTTCAAGGTCTTCACCGAGGTCGGCCGCTGGCGAGGGATCGAGGCCGCGCTCACGCTGCGTCTGACCCGCGTCACCGACGGCTGTCGGGTGCACGCGACGGGCAGCATCACCGGGTCGGGACCCTGGACGTTCCCCGCGAAGGCGGCCGGCCGGCTCGCGGGCCCGGCGATCCGGCACGACCTGGTGCGGGCCGGCGAGATCCTCACCCGCGGCCGGATCGCTCGCTGAGTACGACGACGGATCCGGCCCCGTCCGATCCCCGGGGCGAGCCCTGTCGCCGTACCCGGGGCTCCCCTAGGGTCGGGTCATGCTGAACCTCGCGTCCCTCCTGGAGACCTCCGCCCGGCAGTACGGCGACCGCGAGGCGGTCGTCCTGGGCGACCGGCGGCTCACCTACGCGCAGGTCGACGGCGCCGCCAACCAGGTCGCGAACCTGCTCGTCTCGCGGGGGATCGAGCCCGGTGACAAGGTCGCACTGAGCTGCCCGAACCTGCCGTACTTCCCGATCGTCTACTACGGGATCCTCAAGGCCGGCGCGACCGTGGTGCCGCTCAACGTGCTGCTCAAGGGTCGTGAGGTCGCCTACCACCTGGCCGACTCCGACGCCGTCGCCTACTTCTGCTTCGAGGGCACCGCCGAGCTGCCGATCGGTCAGGCCGGCTTCGAGGGGTTCAGCCAGACCGCCGGGTGCGAGCACTTCTTCGTCATCACCGTCGACCCGGCGGCGGCCTCGCCCATCGAGGGCACGGCGACGCTCGGGCAGGGGCTGGCCGGCCAGCCGCCGACGTTCGACACCGTGGCCACCGACGACGACGACACCGCGGTCATCCTCTACACCTCCGGCACCACGGGTCAGCCCAAGGGTGCCGAGCTGATGCACCGCAACATGCACTCCAACGCCCTCCTCAACACGACGCTCTTCGGTGGCGACCCGGAGCGTCCTGACACCTACCTCTGCGTGCTGCCCCTGTTCCACTCCTTCGGCCAGACCGTCATCCAGAACGGCGGGTTCGCCAGTGGCGGCACCGTGGTGATGCTGCCCCGGTTCGAGGCCGACGCGGCGCTGAAGGCGATGGCGAAGGAGAGGGTCACCTTCTTCGCCGGTGTGCCGACGATGTACTGGGGGCTGCTCGGTGCGCTCGACGGGTCCGGCGTCGACAGCGCGCAGCTCGCGGCCGACCTCCGGATCGCGGCCGCGGGCGGCTCCGCGCTGCCGGTCGAGGTCCACAAGGAGTTCGAGCGGCGCTTCGGTGTGACCATCCTCGAGGGCTACGGCCTCTCGGAGACCTCGCCGGTCGCCAGCTTCTCCCCGCCGGGCGAGGACGTGCGGGTGGGGTCGATCGGCGTCCCGATCCCCGGCGTCGAGATGAAGCTGGTCAACCCCGACTGGAGCGAGCTCGAGGACGACCCCGAGGCGGTCGGCGAGATCGCGATCAAGGGCCCCAACATCATGAAGGGCTACTACGGCCGGCCCGACGCGACCGCCGAGGCGATCCGCGACGGCTGGTTCCGGTCGGGTGACCTCGGCAGGCGCGACGCCGACGGCTGGTACTACATCGTCGACCGCTCCAAGGACATGATCATCCGCGGCGGCTTCAACGTGTACCCCCGCGAGATCGAGGAGGTCCTGATGGAGCACCCGGCGGTGTCGCTCGCGGCCGTGATCGGGATCCCGCACGAGAGCCACGGCGAGGAGATCAAGGCCGTCGTCATCAAGGAGAAGGGTCACGACGACGTGTCCGAGGCCGACCTGGTCGGCTGGGCCAAGGAGCAGCTCGCGGCGTACAAGTACCCACGCGTGGTGGAGTTCGTCGACGCGCTGCCGATGACCGCGACCGGCAAGATCCTCAAGCGCGAGCTGTCCTGATGGGCCGGGTGATCGGGCTCGGCCTCGCCGTGCTGCTCGTGCTCGTCGGCGGGCTGTGGACCTTCCAAGGACTCGGGTACGTCGAGGGCAGCTCGATGACGGGGTCCGACACGTGGGCGATCGTCGGCCCGATCGTGGCCGGCCTCGGGGTCGCGCTGGCGATCGTGGTCGTCCAACGCGGCCGCGACTGACCCGCGGGCCACCAGCCGTCGGCCTATCGCCCGGCCCTAGACTCGGGACAGTCCCGTCCCCCGCTCAGGAGAACCACCGTGGCCCGTGTCGTCGTCGACGTCATGCCCAAGCCCGAGATCCTCGACCCGCAGGGCAAGGCGGTGCTCGGAGCCCTGCCGCGGCTGGGGTTCTCCGGCGTGACCGACGTCCGGCAGGGCAAGCGGTTCGAGCTCGAGGTCGACGGCGAGGTGACCGACGAGGTGCTCGCCTCGGTCGCCCAGATGGCCGAGACCCTGCTCTCGAACCCCGTGATCGAGACGTTCGAGGTCCGGGTGGAGGACGCGTGAAGGTCGGGGTCGTCACGTTCCCCGGCTCGTTGGACGACGCCGACGCGCAGCGAGCGGTCCGGGTCGGTGGCCACGAGGCGGTCGCGCTCTGGCACGGCGACCACGACCTGCGCGGGGTCGACGCGGTGGTGCTGCCAGGCGGCTTCTCCTACGGCGACTACCTGAGGTGCGGGGCGATCAGCCGGTTCGCGCCGGTGATGACCGAGGTGGTCGAGGCGGCCCGCGCCGGGATGCCGGTGCTCGGGATCTGCAACGGGTTCCAGATCCTCTGCGAGTCCCACCTGCTGCCGGGTGCCCTGATCCGCAACGACCACCGCAAGTTCGTCTGCCGCGACCAGCGGCTGCGGGTCGAGAACGTCGCGACGGCCTGGACCTCGGCGTACGAGCCGGGGGCCGAGATCACGGTGGTGCTCAAGAACGGCGAGGGCGGGTACGTCGCCGACGAGGCGACGCTCGACCGGCTCGAGGGCGAGGGCCGGGTCGTCGTGCGCTACCTCGACGACAACCCGAACGGCTCGTTGCGCGACATCGCGGGCATCACCAACGAGACCGGCACCGTGGTCGGGCTGATGCCCCACCCGGAGCACGCGGTCGAGGCGCTGACCGGCTCGGGCACCGACGGGCTGGGCTTCTTCACCTCGCTGGCGGCGAAGGCGTTCGCCTCGTCGTGATGTCCAGGGAGGCCCCGCGTCAGCGCTTGCCGGCGCGCAGCGCCTTCCACGAGCGGGCCGTGACGATGCCGGAGTCGGTGTGGCCGACGTCCGACTGCCAGTCCTGCACAGCCGCCGCGGTGGCGCGGGTGTAGCGACCGGTGATCTTGACCTGCAGGGTGGCGCTCGCGGCCTTGAGGGCCCGCTGGACCCGCCGCACGTCCTCGCCGGCCGAGCCGAACTTCAGGACCGGGGACGCGCCGTGGGCGAGCAGGCTCATCCAGTGGACGCGGGTCCACGTGCTGCCGGCCGCGAAGCCGTGGTCGGTCTGCCACTGCCGCACGGCCGCGACCGTCTTCTCGTTGTAGACCCCGTTCAGCCTGCCGCCGTACCGGTCCTTCTCCTTGAGGAGGCACTGCAGCGCCTTGACCAGGTCGGCCTCGGTGGTGCCCGTGGTCAGCACCTTGTACGTCGGGTGGTCGACGTCGACGCCGTTGCAGTGGGCCACCGGCGGCGCGACCGACCCCTTGCCGAGGTCGAGCCAGTTGCGGTCGATGTTGATCGTGACGCCGCCCCAGGTCTCGTTGTGCCCGCCCTGGTACTGCTTCATCCGGCCGCCGGGCAGCCAGCCGTCGTCGCGGATGTAGCTGGTCCGGGTGTTGGCCTTGCCGTCCCAGCGGGCGATCCAGATCCGGTCCGGCAGCACGACCTCGTCGGGCCGGTTGACGCGCGCGTCGTCCAGCATCTTGATCCCGGAGCCGGCGCTGGAGTAGACGCCGGAGACGTAGCCGAGCGCGTGGAGCTTGGTCGTCCAGGCCGACAGGAACGCGAGCGCCGACTCGCGGCAGTGCCGCTGGGTGACGTCGAAGCCCTCGAGGTCGTACCAGAGGGTGCTCTTCGCGACGATGCCCAGGCGCTGCGCCGCGGCGACCGCGGTCGTGGCCTCGACCCGGGCCTGGCGGCGGGCCTTGCGGTACGTTCCCGCTGTCGCCGGGCTTCGGGTTGATCGCCCGGTCGTCGTCGTACCGCGGGAAGCTGGGATGGCAGGAGGCCTGCGGGCCGAGCGTGATGGGGAGCAGCCGCCAGCCCTTGCGCAGCTGGGTCGAGATCCAGCGCGGCGTGAGGTTCGGCTGGGTGCGGCAGCCCCGGCTGTCGCCGGAGATGTAGATGCCCACGGCGAGGAACGGCGAGGTGCGCAGCCAGGTGTCCATCGACTTCTGCGTGGGCGCCACGCACTGGTCGAACCCGTAGCCGGTGAAGTTCCCAGGAGTCGCCACGTTGTCCGCGTGCGCGCGCACCGGGACGGCGAGCGCGACCGCGGCCAGCAGCCAGGCCAGGACTCTGGCCGTGGTTCGGGGGATGGCGCGGTGCATGACGACTCCTGGGGTGGGGGTAGCGGCACCCTAACCCCACCAGTCACACCCGCAACATGCGTTCCGACTAACTACAGGCGTGTAGTTACCGCGGTCCCGGGTACGGGGGGATCGGACCCCGATCGTGAGGATGGCGAGCATGACCGAGCAGCGAGGTTCCTGGGCGAGCACGGCGGGCCGGCTGGGAGCCGGGTGGCTCGTGGTGACCGCTCGTCGTCGTGGGGTGGGGGTGGCTGCTCACCCAGCACCTCGAGGGCTCCGTGGGCGCCGCCGACGACGACCTGGCCCGCTGGCTGGCCGGTGAGCGGACGCCGACGCTGACCGACGCGGCCGAGGTCGCGACGTACCCCGGCGAGACGATCGTGGGGGCCGCGGTGCTGGGGGTGGCGGCGGTGGTGGTCGCAGCCTGGCGGCGTACCTGGCTGCCCGTCCTGTTCGTCGTCCTCGTGGAGGCCGGGCTCGGCTCGATCTACTGGTTGGGGACCCATCTCGACCCGCGGCAGCGACCGCCGGTGCGGGTCCTCGACCAGGGTCTGGTGCCCGACCACAGCTTCCCGTCGGGGCACACCGGCACCGCGATGGCGATCTTCGTCGGTCTGACGTTCCTGGCGTGGACCTACACGCGGGTCCCGCGCGGCTGGCTGCTGCTGCTCGCCGTGGTGCCGCTGGCGTGCCTGTCGGCCCGGCTCTACCAGGGCGCCCACCACCTGACCGACGTCCTGACGAGCGTGGTGTACGCCGCCGTCTGGATCACCCTGGTGGCCCGGCTGGTCCTGGATCGGGACGGAGACCGCCGCCTTGCGGGTCCCGGTGCGAGTACTGGATCCTGAGCGGAGTCCAACTGTTACCAGGAGCGTCGGCGTGGGCGAGAGAACCGATCCCTCGCGGGGCCGCTTTGATGACGGTAGCCACGACATCCCCGAGGGGATGGCAGGGTCGGTCCGACGCGTCCTCGTCGTCGGTGCGGGCATCGCCGGGCTGACCGTCGCGAACGCGCTCCACCATGCGGGCGTGGAGTGCGTGGTCCTCGAGGCCCGCCGGCGGGTGGGTGGCAGGCTGCACACCATCGACCTGCAGGGCTCGCCGGTGGATCTCGGTGGCTCCTGGCTGCACCACCCCTCGGGCAACCCGCTGCGGCGCTTCGCCCGGGAGGCAGGCGTCGAGCACCGGCCCGGTGATCCGCTTCCTGACCTCGCGGGGTTCGATCTCGCGACCGGCCGGTGGCTGTCTCCGCAGGAGTTCGAGGCGAGCTCGGCGGGCGAGCTCGCGGGCTTCGCCTCCGCGCTCGGTCGCCTGCGCGACGAGCTGGCGCCGCACGCCTCGGCGGCCGACGGCATCGAGGCGTACCTGGCATCGACGGGCCTCGCAGGGGACGAGCTTCGACGGGCCCGGCAGGGGCTCCGGGCGTTCGTCGAGGCGGACGCGTCGGGCGCGGCCGAGCAGCAGTCGCTGCAGTGGCTCTGGACGCAGGACGAGTACGACGACGACTACTTCGGCGACCTGCCTCGGCACGGGTACCGGACGGTCGTGGACGCGATGGCGTCCGGGCTCGACGTCCGCCTCGGCTGGCCGGCGGCGCGGGTCGAGCTGACGGACGAGGGCGTTTCGGTCTCGTCGGACCTGGGAGAGACCGAGCACGGGTCGCACGCCGTCGTCGCGGTGCCGCTCGGAGTCCTCCGGAGCGGTCTGATCGACTTCTCACCGCCCGTGCCGCGGGAACGGTCGGACCTCTTCTCCCGCCTGGGCTTCGGGCGGTACGAGAAGGTCGTGCTCACGTTCGCCCGGCCCTTCTGGCGCGAGGCCGGCTGGTCGCACCTGGTGCTCTTCCCGCCTGACCCCGCCGAGCCCGCCACCTGGATCTTCGACCTCGACGCGTTCGAGCTGGGTCCGGTCCTCGCCTGCCACGTGTTCCACTCGGCGACGAGCCAGGTCCCGGCGGCCTCGCCGAGCGTCGCGGTCCGGTGGGTGACGGATCGTCTCGCGGCAGTCCTGGGTGGACCCTGTCCCGAGCCGACCGGCGTCGCGGTGACCGGCTGGGCGGAGGACCCGTACACCGGGGGCGGCTACACGCACGTGCCACCGGGATCGTCCAACGCGGACCTCGACCGGCTGGGCACGCCGCTGGCCGGGCGGATCCTGTTCGCGGGCGAGCACACGCAGAGTGCGCGGATGGGCTACGCCGACGGCGCCATGGTCAGCGGCATCCGCGAGGCCAAGCGACTGCTGGGCGCCGAGGCGGTGAGACTCGGGCGGGTCGACCAGCCGCCCACGACGGGACTCCTCCGCGAGCCGCCGCTGCCTGCCCCGATAGATTGACGCCGTGCTGGACACCGTCGCCGCCGCAGCCCAGGACTCCGACCTCGAGCAGCCGTGGGCGGAGCTCGGCCTCAAGACCGACGAGTACCAGCGGATCCGCGAGATCCTCGGTCGCCGCCCGACGAGCAGCGAGCTGGCGATGTACTCCGTGATGTGGAGCGAGCACTGCTCCTACAAGTCCAGCAAGGTGCACCTGAAGCAGTTCAGCGAGATCCCGCAGGAGACGCCGATCGGCAAGATGCTCGCCGGCATCGGCGAGAACGCCGGTGTGATCGACATCGGCCAGGGCTACGCGGTCACGTTCAAGATCGAGAGCCACAACCACCCGTCGTACGTCGAGCCCTATCAGGGTGCCGCCACCGGGGTCGGGGGGATCGTGCGCGACATCCTGGCGATGGGTGCCCGGCCGGTCGCCGTGATGGACCCGCTGCGGTTCGGCCCCCTCGACGCCGATGACACGCACCGGGTGCTGCCGGGGATCGTGGCCGGCGTGGGCGGCTACGGCAACTGTCTCGGGCTCCCCAACATCGGCGGCGAGGCCGTCTTCGACGCGACGTACCTCGGCAACCCGCTCGTCAACGCGCTCTGCGTGGGCGTGCTCCGCCACGAGGACCTCCACCTCGCCAAGGCGTCCGGCGTCGGCAACCGGGTGCTGCTCTACGGCGCCCGCACCGGCGGCGACGGGATCGGCGGAGTGAGCGTCCTCGCGAGCGAGACGTTCGACGAAGGCGGCCCGGCGAAGCGGCCCAGCGTCCAGGTCGGCGACCCGTTCATGGAGAAGCTCCTCATCGAGTGCACCCTCGAGCTGTTCGCAGCAGGGATCGTGACCGGCATCCAGGACCTCGGCGGGGCCGGGCTGTCCTGCGCGACGTCGGAGCTCGCCAGCGCCGGCGACGGCGGGATGCACGTCGAGCTCGACCGGGTCCCGCTGCGCGACTCGACGCTGGCTCCCGAGGAGATCCTCATGAGCGAGTCGCAGGAGCGGATGATGGCCGTGGTGGCGCCCGACGACGTCGCCGCGTTCCTCGCCATCTGCGCGAAGTGGGACGTCGAGGCCGTCGACATCGGTGAGGTCACCGACACCGGCCGGCTCCGGATCGACTGGCACGGCGAGCAGGTCGTCGACGTCCCGCCCCGCTCGGTCGCCCACGACGGCCCCACCTACGAGCGGCCGTTCGCGCGGCCGGAGACGCAGGACGCCCTCCAGGCGGACGGCGCCGAGGAGCTGCCGCGCCCGGAGTCCGGCGACGAGCTCCGGGAGACCGTGCTGCGCCTCGCCGGCAGCCCCAACCTCTGCGACAAGTCGTGGATCACCGACCAGTACGACCGCTACGTCCGGGGCAACACCGTCCTCGCGCAGCCGAGTGACAGCGGGATGGTCCGGGTCGACGAGGAGACCGGCCTCGGCGTCGCGCTCGCCACCGACTGCAACGGCCGGTTCGCCGCGCTCGACCCGTACGCCGGTGCGCAGCTCGCGCTCGCCGAGGCGTTCCGCAACGTGGCGACCGGCGGCGCCCGGCCGCTGGCCGTGAGCGACTGCCTGAACTTCGGGTCGCCCGAGGACCCGGGCGTGATGTGGCAGTTCGCCGAGGCCTGCCGCGGGCTGAAGGACGGCTGCGCGCAGCTGGGCATCCCGGTCACGGGCGGCAACGTCAGCCTCTACAACCAGACCGGGGAGACCGCGATCCTCCCGACGCCCGTGGTGGCCGTGCTCGGCGTCATCGAGGACGTCACCCGGCGGACCCCGACCGGGTTCTGCCACTCCGACCACGACGTGGTCCTGCTCGGGGAGACCCGCGAGGAGCTCTCGGGCTCGGAGTGGGCCCACGTGGTGCACGGCCACCTCGGTGGCCGGCCGCCTGCGGTCGACCTGATCGCCGAGCGCCAGCTCGCGACGCTGCTCATCGACGCCGCCCGCTCCGGGCTGGTCAGCTCCGCGCACGACCTCTCCGAAGGCGGACTGGCGCAGGCCCTGGTCGAGTCGACGCTGCGCGACGGAGTGGGCGCCACCGTCCGGATCGACGGGGACCCCTTCGTGGCGCTGTTCTCCGAGTCGGCCGCCCGGGCGGTCGTCAGCGTCCCGAGCGACCGGGCTGCCCAGCTGTTCACGATGGCCGAGGCGCTGGGCGTGCCGGTCACCACGATCGGCCGCACCGGCGGCGACACCCTCGAGGTCGAGGGTTGGTTCGACGTACCGCTCGCCGAGCTGCGGGGCGCCTGGACCGCCACCCTGCCCGCCGATCTTCGGCTGAGGCGTCTAGACCCCGGTGCCGGCCGGTGCCGCGGGTCCGGCCGGCCCGCCGTCGACGTAGGTTGGGCGGGTGACCCGCCGAGCGGACCGGCACCCGTCACGGCGTGGCGTGCTCGGCGCGGCGCTCGGCGTCATGGCCACGGCCTGCACCCAGGAGGAGCCCGTGCCACCAGCGAGGACCCGCACCATCCGGTACGGCGAGGATCCCAGCCAGTTCGGAGAGCTGAGCCTGCCCGACCAGGCCCCCCGCGGCGTCGTGGTCGTGATCCACGGCGGCTTCTGGAAGTCCGCCTACGACCTGTCGCTCGGCCGGCCGCTGGCGGAGAGCCTGGTGGCCGAGGGCTGGGCCGCGTGGAACCTGGAGTACCGCCGGGTCGGTCCCGCGGGCGAGGGCGGAGGCGGAGGCACGCCCGCGACCTTCGACGACGTCGCGGCCGGGATCGACGCGCTGGCCGGCGTCGACGGGCTCCCGACCGGGACCGTGCTGACGCTCGGCCACTCGGCCGGCGGCCACCTCGCCGCGTGGGCCGCGGGCCGCACCGACCCGGCCGTGCCGGTGACCGGGGTGGTGTCGCAGGCGGGCGTGCTCGACCTCGTCCGCGCCCATGAGCTGGACCTGGGCAACGGTGCCGTGCGGGCGCTGCTCGGCCACCCGCCAGGTCCGGCCGACGCGGCGTACGACCCCCACCAGCAGCTGCCGCTCGACGTCCCCGTCCGGTGCGTGCACGGGTCGGGCGACACGATCGTCCCGGTCGAGATCTCCGAGCGGTACGTCGCGGCGGCCTCAGACGCGGGCGGGGACGCCACGCTGACCACGGTCGACGGCGACCACTTCGTCGTCATCGATCCCGGCTCCGACGCCTGGCTGCGGACGCTCCGGTTGCTCGACGACCTCGCCTGACGCGTCCGGCACCGGCCAGTCGCGCGGCCGCGGCACCGACCGGACCTGGGGCGTGAAGGTCGGGATCAGCGCCGTGAGCGCGGCCGCGACGAGCAGCACGACGGTCGCGGTCGACGCGCCGTACGTCTCCAGCAGCCAGCCGCCGAGCAGCGGCGCGAACGGGATCGTCATGAAGCCGAGGAACTGCGACGACGACGCGATCCGGCCCTGGAGCTCGTCGGGAGTGATCGCGACCCGGTAGGACTGACCGGCGGCGTTCCCGGCCGGGTTCAGCAGCAGCCCGACGAACAGCATGGCGCCGACCAGCCACGGCGAGGACCAGAAGATCAGCGGGACCAGCAGGGGCACCCAGCTCCAGGCCACCGACATCGTGAGGTGGCCGGTGCGCATCCGGTCGATGAGGAAGGGCGCGATCAGGGCGCCGACGATGCCGCCCGCGCCGGCCAGCGCCTCGACCAGACCGATCGTCGTCGATGGGACCCCCTGCTCGACGAGCCGCACGACGGCGACGAAGAACACGGCGTTGACGACGAGGTTGCAGGCCGCCGAGAACGCCGCCGTGGCCCGGAAGTACGGCCGGGCCAGCAGGTAGCGCAGGCCGTCGGTGAGCTCGCGCACGGGGGCGCGCCGCGGTCGGTCGACGGGGGAGAGGTCGGCTTCCACCCGCGAGACCGTGACCAGCGAGACGGCGAACGTGATCGCGTCGACCAGGAACGGCAGCGGCCGCCCCAGGGCGTACAGGACGCCGCCGAGCGGCCCGCCCAGCAGCGACGCGATGTGGTGCCGCGCCTGGTTCTGGCTGATCGCGGTCGGCAGCTCCTCGCGGGTGACCACGCTGCGCACCGCCGACATCTCGGTCGGCATGTAGAAGCCGGCCACCGCGCCGGTCCCGAGCGCGACGAGCACGAGGTGGGGCATCGTGATCGCTCCGACGAACCCCGCGACGGCCAGCGATCCCGACAGCACGAGACCGAGGGCGCTGGCGGCGAGCAGCACCCGCCGCCGGTCGAGCTGGTCGGCGACGACCCCCGCCGGGAGCAGGGCGAGCGCGATACCGAGGGTGTACGCCGCGACCGGGAGGCCTGCGAGGAGGGCCGACCCGGTCAGCGCGTAGCCGATCAGCGGGAAGACGAAGAGCCCCGCCGCGGTGCCGAGCTGGCTCACCGCCTCCCCCACCCACAGCCGGGTGAAGTCGCGGTTGCGAGCGAGGGTCCGGTAACCGGTCATGGTCCGACGATAGATGCGCAACATCACTTGCGCAAGTAATAGTGCGCAATTAGTGGTGCGGATAGGATGGGGGCATGTCACGGCCAGTCCACGACCCGATCGTCCTGCGCGCGATCGCCCACCCCGTGCGCAACCGGATCCTGGGCGAGCTGAGCGCACAAGGGCCGCTGCGTGCCGCCGACCTGTCGCAGGAGCTCGCGATCCCGGCCAACCAGGCGTCGTTCCACCTTCGGCAGCTCGCCAAGTACGGCCTGGTCGAGGAGGCCGTCGGCGAGGGCCGCGACCGGCGTGACCGGGTCTGGCAGCTCGTCGACGAGTCCGGCCTCAGCCTCGACCTCCGCGAGCTCGAGAAGCAGCCGGGCGGGCCGGCCGCCGCGGCGGTGTTCCGGGCGCAGTCGGGGGCGTGGGCGCACAGGCTGGTCGACGCGGCGTACGCCGGCACGGACCCGGCCGGGATCCACCGCTCGATCACCGACCAGACCCTGCGGCTGACGGTGCCGGAGGCGCGAGAGCTGGCGGCGGAGGTCAACGACGTGCTCCAGCAGTGGGCCGACCGGACCCGCGGGCGGGCTCCCGAGCGGCGGACCTACTCCTTCCTGTCCATCATCCAGCCGCTCCCCGAGAGCACACCGGAGTAGCCCGGGGTCCTAGAGTCGAGGCCATGCCAGCCCGGTTGCGTGTCGCCGAGCCGGCCCTGGTCGCGGCGGCCCTCGAACGCCGTTCCCCGGCCGACGACAAGCTGCTGACCAAGCACTTCCTCGCGCTGCTCGCCGAGCGCGCGCCGGGCCGCTCGGTCGAGGTCCGGGTGCCGCCGTACGCCGCGGTGCAGGCGATCCCGGGGGTCCGTCACACCCGCGGCACCCCGCCCGCGGTCGTCGAGACGGACGTCGACACCTGGCTGGCGCTGGCGACCGGCGGGCTGACGTGGGAGGCCGCCGTCGACCAGGGCCGGGTCGTCGCGTCGGGGGAGCGGGCCGAGCTCACGCCGTACCTGCCGCTGGTCGGCGACGCATGATCGCGTCGTTGCCGACCCCGGAGCTGCGGGAGGCCGTGGGCGACCTCGACGGCGTCGAGACGGTGCTGTGGGACGGCCTGGCCGAACCCGACCCGCGGATCGAGGTGTGCGTGCCCGACTACCGCACGACGCTCCGCACCCTGCGGCGACTCGGCGAGCTGCCGGCGCTGCGGGTGGTGCAGACCCAGCTCGCCGGCTACGACGGGCAGCTCGCGCTGCTGCCCGCGGGCGTCACGCTCTGCAACGCGGCCGGCGTGCACGACGACGCGACCGCCGAGCACGCGGTGGGGCTGATCCTGGCCAGCCTCCGCGGCATCCCCGAGGCGGTCCGGGCGCACGGCACCTGGACCGGGCTGCAGGAGGGCCGGCGCTCGCTCGCCGACTCGCGGGTCATGATCTTGGGCTACGGGTCGATCGGCCGGTCGCTCGCCGAGCGGCTGCTCGCCCACCGCGCGGTCGTCACGGCCGTCGCGTCCCGGCCCCGGTCCGACGACCTGGTCGGCGCCGTCCACGGGGTGGCGGAGCTGCCAGCCCTGCTGGGCGACCAGCACGTCGTCGTGCTCCTGCTCCCGCTCAGCGACGCGACCCGCGGGTTCGTCGGTCCCGGGCTGCTGGCCGGGTTGCCCGACGGCGCCCTGGTGGTGAACGTCGCCCGTGGCGGCGTGCTCGACCACGACGCCGTGCTGGCCGAGGCCGGCCGGCTCCGCTTCGCGCTCGACGTCACCGAGCCGGAGCCGCTCCCCGACGGACACCCGCTCTGGGACGCGCCCGACGTGCTGGTCACCCCGCACGTGGCGGGCGGCACCACCGCCATGCTGCCGAGGATGGCGTCCCTCGTGCGCGACCAGCTGGCGGCGTACGTCGCCGGCGAGCCGCTGCGCAACGTGATCCACGTCGGGTGACCGCGACCTCGGGTTGGGTAACGGTGCCCGCGAGACGCTCCCACCCCGTGGCAGCGGGGTGGGAGCGCACCGCAGGGACCGTGAGCCGGGCTTGGCCAGCGCCTCGCTAGGGTCGCGACATGAACAGAGACGACCTGCGCGCGCGGGTGGCCGAGGTGCTGCCGGGGATCCGGGCCGACCTGGAGGACCTGGTCCGGATCGAGTCGGTCAGCGCCGACCCGGCGCGCGCCTCGGAGGTGCAGCGCAGCGCCGAGGCGGTGCGCGCGCTGTTCGAGGCCGAGGGCTGCGAGGCCGAGATCGTCTCGGCGGACGGCGGCGCGCCCGCCGTGATCGCCCGCAAGGCCGGACCCGAGGGCTCCCCGACGGTGCTGCTCTACGCCCACCACGACGTCCAGCCCGAGAACGACCACGCCGAGTGGGACTCCCCGCCGTTCGAGCCGACGGAGCGCGGTGAGCGGCTCTACGCGCGCGGCGCAGCCGACGACAAGGCCGGCATCGTGGCCCACCTGGCCGCGCTGCGGATCTTCGGCGACGACCTGCCGGTCGGCGTCACGCTGTTCGTCGAGGGGGAGGAGGAGGTCGGTTCCGACACCCTCCCCGCGCTGCTGCGCGCCCACCAGGACCGGCTCGCGGCCGACGTCATCGTGATCGCCGACTCCGGCAACTGGGACATCGGGGAGCCCGCGCTCACGACCAGCCTCCGCGGCCTGGTGCGCGCCGACGTCGAGGTGCGGACGCTCACGCACGCCGTCCACTCCGGCATGTGGGGCGGGCTGGTCCCCGACGCGCTGATCGCTCTCAGCCGGCTGATCGCCTCGCTGCACGACGACGTCGGCAACGTCGCCGTCGAGGGGCTCCACCACGGCCCGGCCGCCGACGTGGAGTACCCCGAGGCGCGGCTGCGCGCCGAGTCCGGCGCCACCGCCCAGGTCGAGTGGATCGGTGACGGCCCGGTCGTCGCGCGGCTGTGGACGCGGCCGTCGCTCAGCATCACCGGGCTCGACGCCCCGCAGGTCGACGGCGCCAGCAACACCCTGGTCCCGGTCGCGCGAGCCAAGGTCTCGCTGCGGATCGCCCCGGGCGACACCACCGCCAACGCGACCGAGTGCCTGCGCCGCCACCTCGAGCAGCACGTGCCGTGGGGCGCGGAGCTCGGGTTCACGGTCGTCGACACCGGTGAGGCGACCCGGATCGACGCCACCGGACCGGCGTACGACGTCGCGCGGCAGGCGTTCGCGGAGGCCTGGGGTGGCACCGAGCCGGTCGACATGGGCGTGGGCGGCTCGATCCCGTTCATCGCGGAGTTCCTGGAGACGTTCCCCCAGGCCAGCGTGCTGGTCACCGGGGTCGAGGACCCCGACACCCGCGCGCACGGCGCGAACGAGGGGCTCCACCTGGCCGAGTTCGAGCGTGTCGTGCTCGCAGAGGCGCTGCTGCTGGAGGGGCTCGGCGCCTCGTCGTAGGGATCAGCCGCGAGCGGGCAGCGTGACCCGGAACGTGCTGCCGGTCCCGAGCTCGGAGGTGACCTCGATGTCGCCGCCGTGGCGCTCCACGATCCGCTTCACGATCGCGAGGCCCAGGCCGGAGCCGGGCTGCTGGGCCGCCGCGGGGTTGGAGGACCGGAAGAACTCCTCGAACAGCTGGGCCTGGTCGGCCGGCGAGATGCCGAAGCCTTCGTCCGCCACCTCGAGGACGACCCGTTCGCCCGTACGGCGCAACCGGATGTCGACCCGCCGCCCCTCGGGCGTGTACTTCACGGCGTTGCTGACGAGGTTGGTCACGAGCCGGTCGATCTCGACGGCGTCGCCCCACGCCGTGACAGCCTCGGTGGGGACGTCGGTGGCGACCACGAGGTCCTTCTGGCGGGCGGTGACGGACACCAGGTCGGTGACCTCGTCGACGATCCGCTTCATGTCGACGGCGGCGGCGATCATCCGCTGGTGCGGGTCGCCGACCTTCGACAGCAGCAGCAGGTCCTCGACGACCCGGGTCAGGCGTGAAGCCCCGCGCCCCATGGCCTCGACGGCCGTCCGGGACGCCGCGTCGAGGGAGCTGGCCGAGTCGAGGATCTCGAGGTAGCCGGTGATCGCGGTGAGCGGGTTCTTCAGCTCGTGGGAGACGGTGGCGATCAGCTGGCTCTTGTAGGTGTCGAGCGCCTGGAGCTCCACGACGAGCTCGTGCTCGCGCTGGAAGGTGCGGGCGTTGAGGATGACCCGCCCGAGGTCGTGCCCGATGTCGAGCGCAGCCCGCCGGTCGAGCTCGGTCCACGACTCGTCGTCGGCCCGGGTCAGCACCAGGTTGCCCAGGCACTCGGCCCCGGCGCCGAGGGGCACGAACAACAGCGAGCCGATCCCGAGCGAGTCGAGGAAGCCGACGATCCGCTCGTTCTCCTCCTCCGAGATACCGGGTGGGATCGGGTGGTGGACGCCGACGACCTGCACCATCTGGTGGGTCCAGCAGTAGCGGGCGGAGCGCTCGGCGAGGTCGACGAACCCCTCGGGCAGCTCGACCGCCACGCCGATCGCCGAGTGGATGGCGCCGCTGCCGCGGCCGTCCTCGTCGAAGGTCTGGATCCACGACCCGCGCGACCGGAAGCCCTCGGCCAGGCTGGTCTGCAGGTCGGCAAGCACCCCGTCGAGGTCCTGCTGGGAGCTGGCGTTGCGGACGATGGTGCGAGCGGTGTCGGCCATCCGGACCTGGTCGGTGAGCTCTTCGCGCTCCAGCGTGGTGACCACCGCGCGCCCAGCGAGGGACGCGAAGCGCTCCAGGAGGTCGCGCTGGTCGACACCGGGGCGGCGGCCGTTGTCGGGGACGTCGATCGCGAGCGTGCCGCGCAGCGTGCCGTGGTCGTCGTGGAGCAGGGCGACCAGCAGGTCGAGCGGGTGCCAGGCGTCGGGGGCGTCGATCGGCTCCATGTCGGGGACCACCCAGCCGTAGCTGTTCTCGACGTCCTCGGTCTCGAGCAGCTCGTGGGGCAGGAACCGGAACTGGCCCCAGACCTCGGCCTTCTCGAGCTCCATGAGCAGGCTCGCCAGCGGCGTGCGGCGCCCGACGATGATCTCGCCGGTCGCGTCGTCCCCCGCGTCGGCGATGACCTCGAGCTCCTGGCTGCCGTCGGGTGCCTGCCGGACGACGCTGATGGTCGCCAGCTGGAAGCCGACGATCTCGATGACCCCCTCGGCGATCAGCTGCAGGGCGTCGCGGAACACCTGGTCCGACCTGCTGCTGCGCAGGTCTGCCGGGCTCGCTTCCTCCTGGTGCACGTGGCTCCCCACTGTCAGTCTCCCCGGGCGGAATGGTACGGAACCGATCGCCGCCGTGTCCCCGACCTGCACCATGTCGCGCCGAAGCGGGATCTGGCCCCGGGCTTTGTAGACTCGGGGCGTGCTCCGTGCCAGCTGGTCCCGTCCAGGCGACGGCCGACTCACCGACGCGCTCGACCCGCAGGACCAGGGCCCCCAGGACGCCTGCGGCGTCTTCGGCGTCTGGGCGCCGGGCGAGGACGTCGCCAAGCTGACCTACTTCGGCCTCTACGCGCTGCAGCACCGCGGCCAGGAGTCGGCCGGGATCGCGGTCAGCAACGGTCGCCAGATCCTGGTCTACAAGGACATGGGCCTGGTGTCGCAGGTGTTCGACGAGACGACGCTCGCCTCGCTCAAGGGGCATCTCGCGATCGGCCACTGCCGCTACTCCACCACCGGCTCGAGCGTCTGGCAGAACGCCCAGCCGACGTTCCGGCCGACCGCCGACGGCTCGATCGCGCTCGGCCACAACGGCAACCTCATCAACACCGCCGAGCTGATGTCGCAGGTCGCCTCGCTGCCGAGCGCCAGCGACGAGCTCGACATCCACGCCCGCGAGCTCGAGACGTCCACCAACGACACCGGGCTGGTCACGGCGCTCCTGGCCTGCCACCCCGACACCTCGCTGGAGCAGCGGGCGCTCGAGGTGCTCCCGACCGTGCAGGGTGCCTTCTGCTTCGTCTGGATGAACGAGAACACGCTGTACGCCGCCCGCGACCCGCAGGGCATCCGGCCGCTCGTGCTGGGCCGGCTGGAGCGGGGCTGGGTCGTGGCCTCCGAGAGCGCCGCGCTCGCCACGGTCGGCGCGAGTGTCGTCCGCGAGGTAGAGCCGGGCGAGCTGCTGGTGATCGACGAGAACGGCCTGCGCAGCCACACGTTCGCCGAGCCGGAGCCGAAGGGCTGCGTGTTCGAGTACGTCTACCTCGCCCGGCCCGACGCCACCATCAGCGGCCGCAGCGTGCACGAGGCTCGCGTCGAGATGGGCCGCCGGCTGGCCCGCGAGTTCCCGGTCGACGCCGACCTCGTGATGCCGGTCCCCGAGTCGGGCACCCCCGCGGCGGCGGGGTACGCCGAGGAGAGCGGCATCCCGTTCGGACAGGGCTTCGTCAAGAACGCGTACGTCGGCCGCACGTTCATCCAGCCCAGCCAGAGCCTGCGCCAGCTCGGCATCCGGCTCAAGCTGAACGCCCTCGACCACATGATCCGGGGGCGCAAGATCGTGGTCGTCGACGACTCCATCGTCCGCGGCAACACCCAGCGAGCGCAGGTGCGGATGCTCCGCGAGGCGGGCGCCCTGGAGGTCCACGTACGGATCTCGAGCCCGCCGGTGCAGTGGCCTTGCTTCTACGGCATCGACTTCGCGACCCGCGCCGAGCTGATCGCCAACGGCCTCGACGTCGACGAGATCGCCGCCAGCATCGGCGCCGACAGCCTCGGCTACATCTCGCTCGAGGGCATGGTCGACGCGACCGGTCAGTCCGAGTCCCAGCTGTGCACCGCCTGCTTCACCGGCAGCTACCCGATCCCGCTGCCCGACGAGGCGCTGCTCGGCAAGCACCTGCTGGAGGCCTCGCTCGCCAGCGAGGCGCTCCCCGTCCTCAACAACCCCTGATCCCGCCCCTGATCCTGGAGGTCCCGTGACCGAGCACGCCTACGCCGCCGCCGGCGTCTCGATCGAGGCCGGCGACAAGGCGGTCGAGCTGATGAAGGTCTGGGTCGACAAGGCGCGCCGCCCCGAGATGGTCGGCGGGATCGGCGGCTTCGCGGGCCTCTTCGACGCGTCGGCGCTCAAGTCCTACGACCGGCCGCTGCTCGCGTCGTCCGCCGACGGCGTCGGCACCAAGGTCGCCATCGCGCAGGCCATGGACAAGCACGACACGATCGGTTTCGACCTGGTCGGAATGCTGGTCGACGACCTCGTCGTCTGCGGCGCCGAGCCGCTGTTCCTCACCGACTACATCGCCACCGGCCGGGTCGTGCCCGAGCGGATCGCCGCGATCGTCAAGGGGATCGCCGAGGCGTGCGTCGAGGCCGGCTGCGCCCTGATCGGCGGCGAGACCGCCGAGCACCCGGGACTGCTCGAGCCCGACGAGTACGACGTGGCGGGCTCGACCACCGGGGTCGTCGAGGCCGACCGGCTCCTGGGCCCGGGTCGGGTCCGGCCCGGCGACGCCGTGGTCCTGATGGAGTCCAGCGGGCTCCACTCCAACGGCTACTCCCTGGTGCGCCACGTGCTGCTCCAGGAGGCCGGGTGGGACCTCGACCGGCACGTCGACGAGCTCGGCCGGGCGTTGGGCGAGGAGCTGCTCGAGCCCACCCGGATCTACGCCAAGGCCTGCCTCGCGCTGGCCGACCAGGGCGGGACCCACGCCATGTCGCACGTCACCGGGGGCGGGCTGGCCGCGAACCTGGCTCGCGTGCTGCCCGTCGAGCTCGATGCCACGATCGAGCGCGGCACCTGGGTGCTGCCGCCGGTCTTCGACCTGGTCCGCCGCGTCGGCGACGTGCCGCGCGCCGACCTGGAGCAGACGCTCAACTGCGGTGTCGGCATGGTCGCGCTGACCGAGCCGGACGCGGCCGACGCCGCGGTCCGCGTGCTCGGTGAGCACGGCGTCCGCGCCTGGGTGGCCGGCGTGGTGACCGGCGACGGCTCTGGAAGCGTCTCGCTGACGGGCACCTACGCCGGCGCGTAGCCCGCGCGTGCGAGCTTCTCGCCCATTTGCCGGAGTGGGTGTGCGGGAACAGCCAGGCAACAGGTAGCGTTGCCTCTACGAGAAACCAGACCGATCAGACCGGGGAGCGACCGCGCAGGTCATGCCCGGCCCAGTGTGCGAGGGGGTCGACCCTATGGGGCGCGGCCGAGCGAAGGCGAAGCAGACCAAGGTGGCGCGCGAGCTGAAGTACCGCTCTCACGAGACGGACTTCGGCGCGTTGGCCCGTGAGCTGCACGGCGAGAACGACGACGGACCCACGGCTGCCGAGGCGCCGCCGCCTCCGCCGACGGACGACGTCGACGAGTACGACGAGTGGTCGGGGTACGCCTCCGACCGCGATCGGGACTGACCTCCCTCACCTTCGCGACCCGGCCGCACCGGCCCGGTCGCCGCTGCGTGGCGTCCCGGCCCGAGGGCTATCGCACGTACACGCTGCGTAGCCGGCCGACGTCCCGCATCCGCTGCTCGGCCAGCCGGTCCGCGGCGACCGCCGGCGGGACCTGCTCGGTCCGTGCCCGCTCGAACACCGACCGGGTCGTCTCGAAGATCCCACCGGCCCGGAGCTGGGCCCGCTCGAAGGAGAAGCCCTCGAGCTCGTCGGCCACCTGGATCAGGCCGCCGGAGTTGACGCAGTAGTCGGGGGCGTAGAGGATCCCGCGTTCCTCGAGCACCTTCTCGACCCCCGGGTGCGCGAGCTGGTTGTTGGCCGCGCCGCACACGATCTGCGCCGAGAGGGTCTCGACGACCGGGTCGGTGAGCGCCCCACCCAGCGCGCACGGCGCGTAGACGTCGAGGGCGGACGCGACCAGCGCGTCGGTGTCGGCGACGACCGTGACCTGGGGGAACTCGGCGAGCACGCGCTCGACCGACGGCGGGTGCGGGTCGGTCACGACGACGCTCGCGCCGTCCTCGATCAGGTGGCGGACCAGGTGGTGCCCGACCTTGCCGACGCCCGCGACGCCCACCGTCCGCCCGCCCGTCGTCGGCTCGCCCCACACGACCTCCGCGGCCGCGCGCATGCCCTGGAAGACGCCGTACGCCGTGAGCACCGAGCTGTCGCCGGCACCACCGTGGGCGACCGTCCGACCGGTGACGAAGTCGCACTCGCGCGCCACGTGGTCCATGTCCTCGCTGTAGGTGCCCACGTCGCAGGCGGTGTAGTACCGACCGTTGAGCGACTGCACGAACCGGCCGTAGGCCCGCAGCAGCGCCTCGGACTTCCCGGTGGCGGGGTCGCCGATGATGACGGCCTTGCCGCCGCCGAGGTCGAGCCCGGCCAGCGCGGCCTTGTAGGACATGCCACGCGAGAGGTTGAGGACGTCGCGCACCGCGTCGTCGGTGGAGGCGTAGGGGTAGAAGCGGGTGCCGCCGAGGGCGGGACCGAGGGCGGTCGAGTGGATCGCGATGACGGCGCGCAGACCGCTGGCCGGGTCGTTCGCGAAGACGACCTGCTCGTGCTCTGCGCCGACCTCGAAGACGTCGACCGGGGTGCTGGGCATCGGGGTGACCCGCTTTCTGGCTGGTGCCACGAGGGTGGTGGCGGTGGTGCGACCGCAGGGGTGGCGCGGGCGCTCCCGTCCAGGGTAGTTGCGCGACTCGGTTACCCAGAAGTACGCGCGGCGCGCTCTCGCTCGAGCGCCGTCACCGCCCGCACCACCTCCCGCTCGAGCACGATGTAGGCCTCGGTGGAGCCCTCCAGCCGGCCCTCGCGGCCGTTCTCCTCCAGCACGAGCGCGGCCGCGCCGACGCGGGGGAGCCCCAGGTTGAGGGCACTGCCCTTGAGCTTGTGGGCGGTCGCCATCAGCTGCTCGGCGTCCTCGGCGGCGACCGCGGCGCCGATCGCGGTGAGGTGGTCCTCGGCGTGGGCGATGAAGTTGGCCGAGCTGCGCTGGAACAGGCTCAACCCGTCCTTGACCATCTCGTGCAACATCTCGATCCGTTCGAGGTCGACGGCGTCGCCGGCGTCGTCGCTCACGGGGGCGGAGCCGTCCACCGCGGCCTCGGCGGCGGTCGCGATCACCGGCTCGACATCGTCGTCGGTGGTCCACTGCTGCATCACCCGCTGCAGCCGAGGAGCGTCGACGGGCTTGGTCAGGAAGTCGTCCATCCCCGCGTCGAGACAGCGCTCCCGTTCGCCCTGGAGCGCGGACGCTGTCATGGCGATGATCGGCACCCGGACGCCGGGCCGTTCCTGCGCCCGGATCGCCCGGGTCGCGGTGAAGCCGTCCATGCGCGGCATCCGGCAGTCCATCAGCACCGCTGCGTAGCCGTGGTCCCCGGCCATCGCGGCCACCGCCTCGAGTCCGTCCTCGGCCACGTCGGCGGCGTACCCCGCGCTCTCGAGGAGCCCGACCGCCACCATCTGGTTCACCTGGTTGTCCTCGACGACGAGGATCCGCTGCTCCGGCGCGTCGACGGGGCGGACCCCTTCGGAGGCGCCGCGCTGCTCGCGCGTGTCGGCCGTGGCCGAGCCGAACGGGGCGGTGAACCAGAAGCGGGACCCGGCCCCCGCCTCGCTCTTGAGCCCGAGGTCTCCGCCGAGCGCGTCGACGAGCTGACGCGCGATGGTGAGCCCGAGCCCGGTGCCTCCGTGGCGGCGGGTGGTCGAGGGGTCGGCCTGGGTGAAGGCGTCGAAGAGCCGCAGCTGCGCCTCGGCGGGGATTCCCTGCCCGGTGTCCTCGACCACGGTCTCCAGCACCGCGCCCTCAGCGTCCGCCCGGGCGACGGTCACCGAGACCGTGACCGAGCCGGTGTCGGTGAACTTCACGGCGTTGGAGCCGAGGTTCGTGAGCACCTGCGCCCAGCGACCGGCGTCGCCGCGCACGTAGGTCGGAACGTCGTCCGCGACGCTCACCTGGAGGTCGAGGCCCTTCTCGTCGGCCTGGCCGCGGAGCAGGTGGATGGTCTGCTCGATGACCGGCCGGACCTCGAAGTCGACCAGCTCCAGCTCGAGCTTGCCCGCCTCGATCTTGGACAGGTCGAGGATGTCGTTGATGATCCCGCGCAGCGTGGCACCTGCGCCGTGCAGCGCCTCGGCCAGGCGTCGCTGGGAGTCGTCGAGGTCGGTACGGAGCAGCAGGTCGGTGAGGCCGATGACGCCGTTCATAGGGGTTCGGATCTCGTGGCTCATGGTGGCCAGGAACTCCGACTTCAGTCGGGACGCCTCCATCGCCTGGTCGCGGGCCTCGGCGAGCTCGGCCGCGCTCCGCTCCCGCTCCGCCACCCGGCCGAGCTGGGCCGCGATCTGCTCGATCAGGTCACGCGAGTTGGCGTCGGGCGGCACCTCGTCGGCGACCAGCTCCACCACGCACGCGACGCCCTC
This sequence comes from uncultured Actinomycetota bacterium, assembly GCA_963829855.1. GTDB lineage: Bacteria > Actinomycetota > Actinomycetes > Propionibacteriales > Nocardioidaceae > Nocardioides. The sequence continues at coordinate 58,122 of CAWHKE010000003.1, forward strand.
GCCGTGCAGGATCGGGAACGCCACCAGGCTGTGGGTGCGCTCGTGCCCCGGCGCCGGCACGTGCACGAGCTCCTGAGTCTCCCAGGAGCGCGCCGCCAGCTCGGCGTCCGGCTCGGCCTGCCACGGCAGGTTCGGATCGGCCAGCACCAGAGGCACCAGCGAGCCGTCGTTCTCGTCGCGCACGAAGACGGCCGTGGGCTCCCATCCGGGAGTCCCGGTGAGGCTCTCGGCCGCCCGCGCGAGGGTCTCCACGAGGCTGGTGGACTGGTTCGCGGCCTCCGCCACCTGCCGGAGCAGGCCGAGCCGCCGGTTGTACTCCGCGATCTCGATGTCGGCCGTCACCTGGGTGGTGATGTCCTGGTCGACGCCGGTCAGCCGGATCGGCGTACCGGAGGCGTCGCGCTCCACCTTCCCGAGGCAGCGGAACCAGCGCTCCTCACCGTCGGGCCGGATCACCCGGGCCTGCCAGGTGAAGTTGTCGTCACCGGCGAACGTCGACTCCAGCGCCGACCGCACCTGGTGTCGGTCCTGCGGATGGATCCGCTCCAGGAACGCCTCGAAGTCGCCCGCGAAGCGCTCGGGGTCGATCCCGTAGAGCTCGTAGAGCTCGTCGGACCAGATGCTCTCGTCGCGCACGATGTCCCACTCCCAGCTGCCCATCTTGGCGATGTGCTGGGCGGTGGCGAGCTGTTGCTCCCGGTGGGCGAGCTGGTCGATCAGGCCGTGCGCCTCGGTGTAGTCGGAGTACTGGTGGAGGAATCCCAGGAACGTGCCCGCAGCGTCGCGCACCGGACGGAAGCTGACGAGCACCCAGACCGGCGTCCCGTCGGGCTTGAGGTACTTCGCCTCCCGGTCGAAGTGTCCGGGATGGCCGGCGCGGGCCTCGGCGAGGTGGCGGGCGAACTCGACCTTGCCCTGGTCGTCGTGCACGTCGAACGCCGAGAGCCCCTCCATCTGCTCGGGGGTGCGTCCCAGCAGCTCCGCCATCCGTGGGTTGTAGAGCAGCGTCCGACCCTCGTCGTCGAGCAGCCACAAGCCGTCGGCGCTGGCCTCGACCAGCGTCCGGTACAGCTCGGCATCGACACTCATGGGGGGCTCCTCGACGGGGGTACCCACCATCATCGCCGCTCGACCGCCATTTTCGTCGGCGATTCGTGACCACGTCCCGGGAACCGAGCGGCGTCTGACGGCGTCCGATCGGCATGACCTGGTTCCGGATCACGTTCGCCGCGCTGGTGCTGGGCGCCGGGCTGGCGCTGGTGGGCAGCGCGCCCGCCTTCGCCTGCAGCTGCGCCGCCCAGTCGCTCGCCGAGCACGCCGAGGGCGCCGACGTGGTCTTCGCCGGCACTCTCACCGACGCCGACGAAGCGCGCTCGATGTTCGACGGCGACGAGTCCACGTACACGTTCGAGGTCGACGCCGTGTACGCCGGTGATCCGGCCCCGCTGGCCCAGGTCGTGACCGCCTCGAGCGGGTCCATGTGCGGGTTGGAGGGCCTCGTGGACGGGGGATCGGTACCTCGTGTTCGCCTACGCCGACGGGGACCGGCTCGGTGCGAGCCTGTGCGGCGGGACCCGCCCGGCGACGTCCAAGGCCGAGACCACCGTCGCGGAGGTGCTCGGCCCACCGGTCCGGCCCGACCTCACGGCTGGCCAGGGCGTGAGCCCGCCACCGCTGCCGTCGTTGGTCACGCCCTGGGCGTTGCTGGCCGGGCTCGCCGCCGTGGTCGGACCGCTCTGGTGGGTCCTGGCACGTCGCACCGCCGCCTGACCTCGGCCCCGGTGCTCCCCGGACCCGGGGACGGCGAAGGCCGCACCGATCCGGTGCGGCCTTCGCGAGGGTGTGGCCAGGGGCGGGGTCGAACCGCCGACCTATCGATTTTCAGTCGATCGCTCGTACCAACTGAGCTACCTGGCCCCACTCGATCTCAGAGCGTGGGGAACCATACCGGAGGGCGCGGAGACGGACGAAAACGGGCGCGGTCGATTGCCGTCGTGCGCGGTGTCACGCCTATGCTTGGCCAGCAGTCCGGCCCCCATCGTCTAGCGGCCCAGGACCCCGCCCTTTCACGGCGGTAGCGCCGGTTCGAATCCGGTTGGGGGTGCCAGTCCGAGTCGCCTCCCTCGATTGTGAGGCCGTGGCGCCGATGGGTTAGAGTTCCCACCGCTTCGTGCAGCACCACCGCGCGAGCACCACCAGGCCCCGTAGCGCAGTTGGTTAGCGCGCCGCCCTGTCACGGCGGAGGCCGCGGGTTCGAGTCCCGTCGGGGTCGCCATTCAGCTGGTGTGGAACGCGCAGGTCGGAGACCTGCGCGTTTCCTCATTTTGCCGTCCCGTCGGTCTGTCCACTCAGCTCAGCTCGATGCCCTGCACCTGGTCGGTGGCGAAGCTGGAGACCCACAAGATGTCGCCGATCTGCTGCACGTCACCGCCTCCCCCGTCCAGGACAGCGATCCTGCGCAGGACCCGGTCGTGGCGGGTGTCGACGAGCCAGACCTCCGCGTCCCCGTTGCGCACCCAGAGCCGTCCGGGACGGCCAGGCGCCGTCGAGGCCGCGAGTCCCAGGTACTCCGCGGGCGCTCGGTGCGCACGTCGAGCAGCCTGGTCGATCCGTCGACCGGGTCGACTCGGACCAGGACGCCGAGTGCCAGGTCGACGTACCAGGCGGCGCCGTCGTGCTCCATGAGCTCCATGGTGTCGGGCGTCACAGGCATCGGGATCACTGCGACCACCTCCTCCGAGTCCGGGTCGACCTGGTAGACCACGGCTGCGATCGGGTCCGACACCCAGATCGACCCGGCTGCGGCGACCACGCCCCAGTCGATGAGCAGGCCGGGCACGGGCACCCGGCGACCTTCGTCGACGTCTGCCGCGTCGATCCTGCGCAGTTCCGCAGCACCGTCGTCGATGGTCGTCATCCAGATCTGGTTGTCCAGGTACGCCGACCCCAGGCCGCTGAGGTAGGCGGTGTCTCGCACCTCCGCGGTGTCTCCCGTCGACCTGGACCAGGGCGGCTGTGGCGGAGCATCCGGTCTCCCACACGGAGCCGGCTGCCCACGTGAGGTCGCCACAGCCGAGCAAGCCCGTGTTGACGGTGTCGACGATCCTCCCCTGCTCGGCGTCCACGCGGGTCAGCTCGGTCCCGCGGTGCTGCTGGACCCAGAGGGTGCCCGGGGAGCTGACGAGCGCGGCTGGCGCGCCCCCGATGGCCAGGGTCATCGAGGGCCGCTTCTCCAGGTCGGGGTAGCGGGAGCTCCGGCGGGTCGGGCACCGCCGTCGCCGCGGGTGACACCGGCGACGTCGGGCCGACTCCCCCGGCGTCGGAGTCGGCCGGTGTGCCGCCACAGCCCGCCGCCAGAGCGGCGCCGAGAGCCACCATCAGCACGAGGTGTGCGCGCATCAAGCCCCCAAGGCGGTACAGAGGTCGGCCAGGAAACGGTCGCCGGTGCCCTTGAACTCGTTTCCTTCGGCCCGGAAGCCCGCCCCCACCAGAGTGCCACCAGTCGGCAGGTCGACGCGGAACTGACCGCCCGTGATCCGGATCTCCCCGGTGACCAGATCCTGGTCGCGGTTCCACACGCCGGTGTAGCCGAGGCTCTCACTGCCACGCGTGAGGGTGCCGTCGAAGGTGAGGTGGCGGTGTTCGCGGACGGGAACGCCATCGCGCAACCAGGTCGTGTAGTCGCGGTAGGACAGTGACACGAACGTGATGTCCGAGCCGTCGCTGCACGTGGTCAAGACGCCGGCGCCGGGCACCTCGCGGTACTCCTGGACGATCTCCACCTCGGCCGCCGACGCGGCGGAGGGCAGTCCGGCCAAAGTGGCAGCGGTGGCTGGCGAGGACCAGGGCAATGCTGGACAGGTTCATGGGGTCTCCTTCGGCTCGAGGTCGACGCGGTCCGTCGACGCTGAGCGCCAGGCTGCGCCAGTCCCCTACAGAATCACTCCAGATCGGCTATAACGAGGCTGTTCGGGGAGCGAGGCGGTGGTCGCATGACGGTCGATGCGCACACCGTCGTGTTGTTCGGGCCGGTGACCTGCAGGATCGGGACGCAGGAGGTGGTCCCACCGCCCGGCAAGCCGGCGCTGCTCCTGGCTCTGCTGGCCCTGCAGGCGGGAGAACTGGTCCGGTCCTCGGCGGTGGTCGACGCCCTGTGGGATGACGAGCCACCCGCATCGGCCCGCGCTCTTGTGCACACCTACATCTCCGTGCTGCGTCGGTCCCTCGACCTGCCCGGCGTGCCGCACATCGAGACCCTGCCGGGCGGCTATCGCCTGGACTGCGACGCGGCGGACGTGGACGTGCACCGCTTCTTCCGGGCGTCGGTCACAGGCGAGCCTTCGGCCTGGCAGGAGGCTCTTGCCCTCTCGCGTCCCCCGTTGCTGGGCGGAGCGGAGGTGGAGTTCGTCCGGCCGTGGCAGGTGCGGGTCGACGCGGCACGCGACGACCTCCAAGACCGTCTGTGGGCGGATGCGATCTCAGGTGGTCGCGGCTCTGAGGTCTTGCCCGAGCTCCGAGCGGCCGTCACGAGCGAGCCGCTGCGCGAGGACCGGGTGCTGCTGCTCGCCCGCGCACTGGATGGGGCCGGCCGCTCCGAGGAGGCGCTGAAGGTCCTCGACGGCTACCGGCGCAAGCTCGGTGAGGAGCTGGGGCTCGATCCTTCGTCCGCCGTCGCCCCCCTGCGCCAGGCCCTGCTGGTCGGGAAACCGTTCATTCCCCCGGAGCACGGCACCGACGCAGCCTCCGAGGAACCGGGCCCACCCGCCCCGACCGGAGGCAGCGTTCGCTCCCGGAGGTGGGTCATCGCGGCTGCACTCGGGGCGTCGGCCGCAGTCGTCGGGTGGCGCTGGGCGGTTGACCGCGACCAGCCCGTGGGTGACATCACCGGCCCGACAATGATCTCGATCGACCGGGCGACTGGTGAGGTGGTGGACGTGCTCGCCCTCCCTGTCGTGCCGGCCCAGATCGAGTCGTCCGGCGACCTCCTCAGCGTCCGGTCGGAGGCGGACCAAGCCGTCGCCGAGGTCGACCTGGCGGCCGGCGAGACAGTGAAGGTGACGGGACTGACCGCGTCCCCCACGGCCCTGGCTGCGGACGCCGGCGGCCTCGTGGTCGGGCTCGGCTTCTCGGGCGAGACGGTCACCGTGACCGAGGGCCGGGTCGGTCCCCCGACACCAGCGGTGGACGGCGAGGCGGGACGGCTGACCCTGGCCGGGAGCGAGAGCGGGGTGTGGTTCGCCACGATCCGGGGCGAGGTCCATGCGCCTGACGGAACCTCTGGATGGAGCGGGCCGGTGGCCATCGGTGCACCACCGCTGCGACTGGCGGTTCAGGGCACCCGGGCCTGGGTGCTGACCAGTGGACGTGCCCAGCTGATCGCGCTGTTGTCGGGCCACACCCCGCCTGTGCGCTCCCCCCTGCGGGGCGCCGGGGTTGACCTCACCGCCGACGGGTCCGAGGCGTGGATCGTCACGTCCGGGGACGACCGCCTCTGGCGAGCCGTGGCGACCAGCGGCCGGGTCGTCGCCACGCGGCTGCTTCCGGGCACTCCCGCGGCCGTGCTGGTCGACAGCGAACGGGTGTGGGTGGCCATCGCATCACCGGCGTCGGTCATCGCCTTCGATCGCGAGACCCTCGAGCCCGGCGTGGTCGTGGACCTCCCGCGCGCACCCGTGGACCTCGCCCTTGCAGCGGGGCGGCTGGTGGTCGCGGTCAGCTGAACGGCCGCGATAGGACAGCTGCCCGAGCGGTCTGGATTGTCTGAGGACGGATGACGTGGAGACGGCGCCCCTACGCTGGCGCCATGCCGGTGCAGATGGAGCGGGCCGAGTTCGAGCGGCTGGTCGACGACGCGCTCGACTCGATCCCCGACGAGATCGCGCGGCTGATCCGCAACGTCGCGGTGATCGTCGAGGACGATGCCCCGCCCGACGACCCGGACCTCCTCGGGCTCTACGACGGGGTCGCCCTGACCGAGCGGTACGGCGAGCCGGGGATGGAGCTGCCCGACCGGATCTTCGTGTACCGGCTCCCGCTCCTGGACTTCTGCGACGACGAAGCCCAGCTCGCCGACGAGGTGCGGATCACGGTCGTGCACGAGGTGGCCCACCACTTCGGCATCGACGACGCCCGGCTGGACGAGCTCGGCTACGCCTGAGCGCGGTAGGCCGGCGCGGCCGACCACGCCAGCGGCGTACGGCCGGCGTGCTGGTGGACGAACTCGCTGAGGAACCAGGTCTGGAAGGTCCGCTGCTCGGGTGTGCGCGCCACCGAGAGCAGCCGCTCCCGGGCGGCGAACTCGTCGGCGAAGTCGAGCAGCTCGACGAGGCTGCCCATGGCCTCCACGGAGTCGGGACTCAGGTGGACGACCAGGTCGATCGTGCCCTGGGCCGGCGCTTGGCCGGTGCGGTCGACCTCCATGCCGTCGACCAGCTGCCGGTGCATGGTCCCGAAGTGGTCGGACAGGGTCTTGGCGAGCGGGTAGTGCTCCTCGTGTGCGAGGGCGAGCAGCCGCACCTCGCGGCGCAGCTCGAGGTAGTGGCGCTGGAACTCCGCGAGCCAGTCGAGCGGGACCCCGAGCAGGTGGAACGCGTGCTGGTCGTGCCGGTCGACCGGATCGGGGATCGGCGGCAGCCCGGTCAGCTGGCCGTGGGATCCCTCGTCGCCGATGTCGGCGGTGGGCGTGAACCAGACGACCTTGCCCTCCGGCTCGATCTCCGCACCCCAGGCCTCGGCGCACCGCGCGACGATGTCGAGCCCGCGGCCGAACGTCACGAGGGTGAGGTCGAGGTCGAAGTCGCCGTCGAGCGCCCCGTCGAACCCGAGGTCGGGCGTGCCGGACGGGTCGGGGAGCACCGGCGGCTCGGTCGACTGGTCGTGGACCTCGACCCGCGGGTGATCGGTCGTGCCGCCCAGTCGGACCGTGACGGGCGGGGTGCCGTGGAGCAGCGCGTTCGTGACCAGCTCGGAGACCCCGAGCTCCGCCGACTCGGTGAGGTCGCGTCGTCCGAGGCCCCCGATGGCGTCGACGACCCATCGACGGGCCTGCTGCACCCCGCGTGGACCCGGACCCAGCGCGAGCGCGGGCCTGTGACGCGACACCCTGAACCCCATGTTCTGTCGTGGACGCACTTGCTGGTCTTGACCTTCCCCGTGGGGGGGTCACTGAAACCTTTCCACCTTCAACTTCCTCCGTGGGGCATTTGGCGCGCGTCGGGTGTGACCGACCCGACGTGGCCCCGGATTGGGGGGTCGGCCGTCCCCCCGGAGGACAATGGAGGCATGGAGATGCAGCAGGAGACGGCCCAGCGGCACCGCGTCGTGGTCGTCGGCTCCGGCTTCGGCGGGCTCTTCGGGACCAAGGCGCTGCGCCGAGCCGACGTCGACGTGACGCTGGTCGCCAAGACGACCCACCACCTGTTCCAGCCCCTGCTCTACCAGGTGGCGACCGGCATCCTCTCCGAGGGCGAGATCGCCCCGCCGACCCGCGAGGTGCTGAGCCGCCAGCGCAACGCGCAGGTGCTGCTCGGTGAGGTCACCGAGATCGATCTCCAGCGCAAGCAGGTCACGTCCGTGGTGCTGGGCCGGCCCACCACGACGGCCTACGACTCGCTGATCGTGGCTGCCGGCGCGGCGCAGTCGTACTTCGGCAACGACCAGTTCGCCGAGTACGCCCCCGGCATGAAGAGCATCGACGACGCCCTGGAGCTGCGCGGACGGATCTTCGGAGCCTTCGAGATGGCCGAGCTCGGCGCCAGTCGCGGCGATGACGTCGACCACCTCCTCACGTTCGTCGTGGTAGGCGCCGGTCCGACCGGGGTCGAGATGGCAGGCCAGATCGCCGAGCTCTCCCGGCGTACCCTCCGCAAGGACTTCCGGGCGATCCAGACCCACACCGCCCGGGTGATCCTGATCGACGCCGCCCCGCAGGTGCTGCCCCCGTTCGGGGCCAAGCTCGGCGCCTCGACCAAGCGCGAGCTCGAGAAGCTCGGGGTCGAGGTGGTCCTCGGGGCGATGGTGACCGACGTCGACGAGCGCGGGATCGAGCTGAAGCACAAGGACGGCCGCACCGAGACGATCTCGGCCGTCACCAAGATCTGGGCCGCCGGCGTCCAGGCGAATCCGCTCGGCCGGACCCTCTCCGACCAGACCGGCGCGCCGCTCGACCGGGCCGGCCGGATCGCCGTCAACCCGGACCTGACGCTCCCCGGACACCCCGAGGTGTTCGTCGTCGGCGACATGATCGCCCTCGACAACCTGCCCGGCGTCGCCCAGGTCGCCATCCAGGGCGCCAAGTACGCCGCCAAGGAGATCGACGGGCGGCTCCGCGGCAAGGCGCCGCAGCCTCCGTTCAAGTACTTCGACAAGGGGTCGATGGCGATCATCAGCCGTTTCAACGCGGTGGCCATGATCGGCAGGCTGCGGCTCAAGGGCGTGGTGGCCTGGCTGATGTGGCTCGGCCTCCACCTGATCTACATCACCGGGTTCAAGAACCGGGTCACCGCGCTCCTGCACTGGGCGGTCTCGTTCCTCGGTCGTGGCCATTCCGAGCGCACGACGACCGAGCAGCAGATCTTCGCCCGGTCGGCCCTGGCCCGGCTGCGGCACGGTGCCGCCGACCTGGTCTCCGAGCCCGGCGCCTACGACGCCGCGCGCGAGATGATCGAGAACACCCGCCGCGCCGAGCTCGAGGCGCGGGCGGCCGAGGAGGCGCGGCTCACCGACACCGGCGTCCGCGGCGTCCCGGCCGAGCAACGCTGACCCGGCCACCGTCCTCCCCGAGGACCGGGTGCGAGCTGCGCTACTGATTCGGGCGCACCGGCTGACCAGCCGCACCGGGCACGTCGTGCGTCGCGAGCCACGCCTCGCGGTAGTCGAGCCAGCGCGCCAGCAGGTCGAGGCCCGACGGGCACGGGTCCTGGGTGGAGGCGGTCATGCCAGGTCAACGCCTGCGAGCCGGTCGCGTTACGCCGGTACAGACGACCGCAACCGGACCGCAACCGCGCGCGACCGCGTCCGCAACCGTCGCGCGCTCTGCTCCTCCCATCGCCGGGAACGGCCCGGCCAGGCACAGGAGCCCATCATGCAGATCACGAAGGCAGCCCGCAGCGTCAGCACCATCGCCGCGTCCGTCATTCTGGGAGCCGGCCTCGTCGGCTGCACCGGAGCGGCGGCCGAGCAGGCACCGTCCGAGCGCACCGTCCAGCAGGACGTCGACCAGCTGGTGCGGGACGCCGAGACCTACGTCGGCGACCCGTGGGAGAAGCGGTTCCGGGACCAGTTCTGGACTCGCAGCACCTCCACGACTCGTGGAACCGTTGCCACCTGGGCGAGAGCGCGCCGCGACCCCGCGGCTGCGACGGGACGTCGCTCACTCCTCGTCGGTGAGGTCGCACACCCGGCGGTACGGCGTGCCGGGCAGGTACCTGTCCCACTCGGCCTGGGTCAGGTCCCTCCCGGCGATCGTGCAGGCCAGAGCCAGCCACTGCGCCGGGTCGAGCGGGTACCTGTGTCCGGGGCCGTCGTCGTTGAACACGACCACCTCGTCCGAGGGTGCCGGCAGCAGGAAGGACTGTCCCTCGTCCGTCGTCCCCGACGCAGGGAGGGGGCTGGCTCCCACCAGGTCTCGCTCCACGTCGTAGTAGGAGATCATCTCGTCCCGGCCGGTGGACACCACCGTCGAGCTGTTCGGCAGCCACTCGACGTCGTTGACGTGACCGGTGTGCATGGTCGCCGTGTCGTGGACCGGCCGCCAGGAGTGCGTGCCCAGCACGGTGACGCCGCCGGCGTCCCGACCGGCCGCGAGGTAGCGGCCGTCCGGTGAGAACGACAGGTCGAAGACATCGCCACCCTCCCCGAGCTCCACCGTGCGTAGATGGCGAAGGTCGGTGTCGTAGAGGCCGATCGCTGCCGAGTAGTTGACGCCCACGGCCAGCGTCTGCCGGTCCGGGGCCCACTCGAACACCTGCGCCGACCCCCACTGCGGCTGGAAGCGGCGGACAACTTGCCACGTCTCGGTGTCGATGACGAGCACCTCGCCGGCGCCGTCCCCTTCGGTGCCGAGCAGGAGCTCGGATCCGTCGTGGCTCCAACCCGCACTCCACACGAAGGACACTCCACGGGGGAGCTGCAGTCGTACGATCCGGTCCCGTGTCCTGCTGTCGAGCACGGTCGCTGCCCGCCCGTACGTCACCGCCACGGAGCGCCGGTCAGGACTGACCGCGACCGAGGAGCCGAACAGTGCGTCGACCGTGCGTCCGACCGGCACCCGGTCCAGCACGCGTCCGTCGCGTGGGTCGAGGAAGACCGCGACCACGCCCTGCGTGCGTGGACCTCTGGGCCCTCCCAACGGCCCTACCTCCGGGGACGATCCGCGGGTGCGCGCCGGCGCCACCACGAGCCGCCCGGGATCGACGACCCCGAACCGGTTGGACACCCAGTGCTTGCCCAGTCCGGGGTACGTGGTGCCGAAGCCGGTCGCCAGCGTGAGGTCCCAGGTGATCAGCTGACCGTCCCGGGCGGAGGTGAGCAGCGACCTGCCGTCGGGTGACCCCTCCACCTGGACGGCGGCTCCGGTGTGACCGACCAGGGACTCCCCGAGGTACCAGTCACCGGTCCGCAGGTCGACCGACCACAGCTCGACCTGGCCACCCTCGCCCACGGTGGCCGCAGCCCGTCCGCCGGGCAAGACCGTCGCGTCCAGCACAGGAGCCCGGTGCACGTCCAGCACCTGCGCCGCGCGGCCGCGTCCGTCGTATCGCGTGACCGCGCCGTCCGACCAGAACTGGAGCGCGCCCGTCGGTGTCGCGACGAACTCCATGCTGGTGGCGGCCCGCGGCTCGAGTCGGAGCCGGACCGACGGCCCGCCGTGCACCGGCATCCAGTACGCGCGACTGTGGGTGCGGGTCCAGGCGACCACCGCGGAGGCGTCATCGGCGAAGGATGCGTCGAAGTAGGCGAGCCTGTCGGGGTAGGCGGACCTCCCGAACGTCTTCAGCGTGGCGACGGTGCCCGATGACAGGTCGACGTGTTGCAGGCGGCCGCGATGGCCGACGCGTGGCCCGGCCCACTCGCTCACGACCGCCAACAGCCGGCCGTCGTCGGTGAACTCGACGTCGCCGGGGTAGTAGTCGTCCTCCGCTCGGCGGCCGTAGGGCGCGGGCAGGCGTTCCCCGTTGATCGAGTAGGCCCGCAGCGTGGGGATGTCCTCGGGCATGACCACGTCGACGCCGGCCACGATGTCGCCGTCGGGTGACACCGCAAGCCGGGTGGGCCCCCAGTTGACGGCGATCGGACGCGGTGGCGCCGACGAACCCGGGCGCCACGTCATCGCCCGGGGGTTCCCTCCGCCGATGCTGATCGCCATCGTCCGACCGTCCGCGCTCATCGCGGTCTGCTCGATGCCCTCGGCCGACAGGTGGTAGACGCCGGTTGCCCTGCGGTGCTCGACCAGCGCGCTGAGAAGGCTGTCGCGGGTCTCGGGCGTGTCGGCGGTCTGGACGGCTGCGGCGGCGAGCAGCAGCGAGAGGTCGAGGGCGCGGGCGCTGGTGGACAGCGCCGCGAGCCGGTTGGCATCGGCGACCGTCTCTGCGGCGGTGGCCTCCCTGGCCCGCTCGGTCGCGGTGCTTTGGTACCCGAGGGCGACGACCGCCGAGACCAGCGCCACGACCAGGACCGCTGCGAGGACGACTGCGAGCCGGCGGGTCCGTCGTCGGCCGGTCGACTCCGCGTCGGCGCGGGCCTCGGCGTCGGCCAGCTCGGCCTCCGCCTGCGTGATGCCGGCTTCGACGAACTCGCGTTCGATCTCGGTGGGGCCGGCGTCGGGGTCGGCCGCCCACTCGGCCGCGGCCTCCAGGCGGGTCCCGCGGTACAGCTCGTCGGCCGGTCGCCCTCGGTCGGCCCACTCGAGGGCCGCGGGTGCGAGGTGACGACGTACGGCGCGGCCGACGGCGTCCTGCGTGAGCCAGGCCGAGAGCCGGGGCCAGGCGGCGAGGAGTGCCTCGTGGGTCACCTCGAGGTGGTCACCCTCGCGGGAGAGAAGTCGGCGCGCCACCAGCGTCTCGATCACCTGGTCAGTCAGGGCCGGGTCGGCGCCGACCAGCGAGAGCTCGGCCGCCGGCAGCTGCCGGGCGCGCAGCGTCCCCTGCTCGTCCTGCTCGGCGAGCCGCACCAGGATCCGGCGCGCCAGGTCCTGGCCGGGTTCGGACAGCGAGGAGAACGCGGTCTCGGCCGAGCGCGCCACCGCACCGGTCACCCCACCGGTGGCGAGGTAGCCGGCGAGGGTCAGGGTGCCGTCGCGCCGTCGCTCCCAGGTCTCGGCCAGAGCTGTCGAGAGCAGCGGCAGCGCCCCCGATCGGCCGAGCACGTCGCGCACCGCCACGTCGGTCAGGTCCTCCTCGACGCGGAGCCCGGCGACCTGTGCCGGTTCCTCGACGACCCGCCGGAGCTCGGTCTCGGTCATCGGGGGCACCATGACCAGGGCGCCGTGCAGGTGCCCGGCCAGGTCCGGGTGCTCGGCCAGCCGGCCGACGTGGTCGCCGCGCACGACCAGCACGCAGCGCGCCACGACCTCGTCGGACAACAGGCCCAGCACCGTGTCGAGGAAGGCGGCTCGCTCCCCGGGCCCGACGTCTTCTGACCACAGCTGTTCGAGCTGGTCACAGACGAGCACCACGGAGGCGTCGGGTGGATCCTCCCCGGTCAGCGACGCGAGGGTGTCGACCGGCCGACGCCCCGGCACCACGACGACCGGCCGCCAGGCTTCGCTGCCGGGGAGCTCGCCCGCCCCGAGCACCGGCAGCAGTCCGGCCCGCACGACGGACGACTTGCCGGCGCCGCTGGAGCCCGACACCACCAGCAGCCGGCGGTCGACGAGGCTGGTGACCAGCATGCGCACCAGCCGTTCGCGGCCGCGGAACACCGCGGCGTCGTCGAGCTCGTAGCGCGCCAGCCCCTTGTAGGGACACCCGGTGACGCTGGCCACCGGGGCCACCGCCTCCCGCGCGGCGGTCGGCGCGCTAGCGAGATCGAGGCTCGGGTCCTGGGCCAGGATCGCCTGCTCCAGGTGCCGGAGCCGGGTGCCCGGCTCGACCCCGAGCTGGTCGTCCAGCACCCGCCGAGCGCTCCGAAGCGACTCGAGGGCATCGCCCTGGCGACCTGCGCGATAGAGGGCCAGCGCGTGCAACGCCCACCACCCCTCCTGCAGCGGGTGCTCCTGGGTCAACCGCCCGAGCTCCGGCACCGCCTCGAGATGGCGGCCGAGCGCGAGCTCGGCCTCCCAGAACGCCTCCAGCACGTGGCCGCGGATCTCCTCGAGCCGCTCCCGCTCGCCGTCGAGACCGGCCGCATCCGGCCAGTCGGCGTACGGACTGCCACGCCACAGCGCGAGCGCCTCGCGGAGCAGGTCGGCCGCCCCGCCCGCGTCCCCGGCAGACAGCAGTGCCCGACCCCGGGCTGCCAGGTCCGCGAACGCCGTCGCGTCCAGCCGGCCGCGCTCGAGCGCGAGCGCGTACCCGTCGTGGCGGCGCACGACGAACCGCCCGGGCGAGCCGGCCGGACGCTCCGGCTCCAGCGCCGTCCGCAAGCGGACGACGTGGGCCTGCAACGACTTGCGACCGGTGCGCGGCGGCGCCCCGTCCCACAGCACCTCCAGCAGCCGGTCGACCGTGACCACCGCCGGGTACGCCGCCGCCAGCACCGCCAGCAGGTGGCGCTCCTTCGCACCGGGCACACTCAGGACCCGGTCGTCATCCCCCCGCACCTCCAGTGGGCCCAGAACAGCACACCGCACCCCTTCACAGTAGGGCCGGCCCGGACCAGCAGATAGCCCTCAACCGGGCCCGGTTCGACCCTCGGGCTGACCGGTCACAACCGGACCACAACCGCACGCGACTGCGTCCGCAACCGTCGCGCGCTCTGCTCCTCCCATCGCCGGGAACGGCCCGGGCAGGAACAGGAGCAGATCATGCAGATCACGAAGGCAGCCCGCAGCGTCAGCACCATCGCCGCGTCCGTCATTCTGGGAGCCGGCCTCGTCGGCTGCACCGGAGCGGCGGCCGAGCAGGCACCGTCCGAGCGCACCGTCCAGCAGGACGTCGACCAGCTGGTGCGGGACGCCGAGACGTACGTCGGCGACCCGTGGGAGAAGCGGTTCCGGGACCAGTTCTGGAGCTCGCAGCACATCCACGACTCGTGGAACCGGTGCCACCTCGGGGAGAACGCGCCGCGACCCCGCGGCTGCGACGGGACGTCGCTCACTCCTCGTCGGTGAGGTCGCACACCCGGCGGTACGGCGTGCCCGGGAGGTACCTGTCCCACTCGGCCTGGGTCAGGTCCCTCCCGGCGATCGTGCAGGCCAAGGCCAGCCAGCGAGCGGGGTCGATGGGGAAGGAGTGTCCGGGTCCGCCCTCGTTGAACACCACGACCTCGTCGGTGGGGGACGGGAGCAGGAAGGTGTAGCCGTCCCCGGGTTGCTCGGACGCGGGGAAGGGCCGGCCGCGAACCTGATCCCGCTCCACGTCGTACAGCGACACCATCTCGTCCTTGCCGGACGTCACCACGGTGTTGCTGTCCGGGAGCCACTCGACGTCGATGATCTGGCTCCCGTGGATCGCGGCGGGTTCATGGACCGGCTCCCAGGTGGTGGCGTCGAGCACCGACAGCTGGCCACCGGTGCGACCGGCCGCGAGATAGTGGCCGTCGGGCGAGAACGACAGGTCGAACACGTCGCCGCCGGCGCCGAGGTCGATCGAGCGGAGCTTGCGGAGCTCGTCGTCGAAGACCAGCACACTGCCGGTGCCGTTGACTCCGAGAGCCATCACCGTTCGGTCCGGGCTCCACTCCATGACCTGCGGTCCCCCGTTGGCGACCTTCACTGTCCGCTGCAGCTCCCAGTCGTCGATGTCGACGACGTAGAGCCGCCCGCCGAGCCACTCGCCGTCGTCATTGAATGCTTCCGATGCCAGGAGCAGCGCCGAGCCGTCGGGGAGCCAGGACGCATCGCTGGAGAACGTGTCCGGAATCCTCACCCGGGCGATCACCCGGTGCGTCCGCGTGTCCAGGACCGTGGCCTGGTCGATCGAGGTGACGGCCACCATCGTGGCGTCGGGGCTGACCGCGACCGAGGACCCGAAGAACATTCCGGGCAACGTATCGCCCGTCACCACGGTGTCCAGCACCTGTCCCGTGCTCGGGTCCAGGAAGACGGCGGCGACGCTGTAGGTGCCGGCGCCCGGGACGTTCTGGAACACTCGGGGCCGGTCGGCAAGGGTCCGGGTCGGTGCGACGACGACCTCGCCGGGCTGCACCTGTTCGATCCGGTTGGAGACCCAGCGCCCCGTGAGTCCGGGGTACGACGCCCCGAACGCCGCCCGGTCGGTCAGGTCCCACGTGACCAGTTGCCCGTCGGACGAGGAAGTCAGCAGCGTGTTGCCGTCGGGCGACTGCTCGATGTCCACCACCGGGGCGGAGTGCCCGACCAGCGGCTCCCGCGGCGCCCATCGGCCGTCTGGGCTCACGTCCCAGAGCTCCACCTGGCCGCTCTCGCCTGCTGTCACCGCCGTACGACGCCCGTCCAGTACGCGGAGGTCTCGCACGATCGTCCGGTGGTTCGCGAGGTGCTGGACAGCCCGGCCGCCTTCGTCGTAGATGGTGACGGCCCCGTCCGACCAGGTCTGGGCGGCGCCGTCGGGGAGCGCGAAGAACTCGATGCTCGTCGCGTCGCGCTGGGGGATGTCGAGCCTCGTCACTCGACGCGTCCGGACGTCGGTCAGGAAGGCCTGCAACCGGTCGGTCCGGTACGTGACCAGCGCGGAGGCGTCGTCACTGAACCTGGCATCGAAGTAGCCGGCTCTTGAGCTCGCCCTGGCGATCGTCGCTCGTCGGCTGACCGCACCACTCTTGAGGTCGACGTCGGCGAGCACCGCGAGAGGCCCGGCGCCCCGACGTTCGACTCCCATGCACAGGAGAAGCCGGCCCGCGGGCGTGAAGGCGACGTCCCGGGGCCAACCGCCCAGATCGGACGGGCGCAGCTCGAGCAGTTCCGCCCCGTCAGACGTGTAGGTGAACACGCCGGCCTCGGACCATGCGGCCGATGCCACGAGCGTCCTCCCGTCCGGTGACACAGCCAGTGACTCGGGCCACCACTCGTCGATGACCCGAGGCGGATCGGTGGATCCGGTACGCCAGACGAGGACCTGTGGCTGCCCGCCGCCGACGGTCGCCATCATGGTGCGGCCGTTCTGACTGAGCGCGATCTCCTCGATCCCTTCCCGGCCGATCTGGCGGACGCCCGATGCGCGTCGGTGCTCGAGCAGGGCGTTCAGCAACCCGTCCCGGGTCGCCGGTGTGTCGGCGGTCCGGAGTGCGGCCGCCGCCAGCAGCAGCGAGACGTCCAGGGTGCGGGCCGATGACGCGAGGGCCGCCAGCCGGTTGGCGTCCGCCACCGTCTCCGCTGCGCGGGCCTGTCCGGCACGCTCCGAGGCGGTGCGCTGGTAGGCGACAGCGACGAGCGCGGCCACGAGGGTCAGGACGAGCGCCGCCGCCAGGACGCGTGCGAGTCGGCGGATCCGGCGCCTGGCGGTCGACTCCGCGTCGGCCTGGGCCCTGGCCAGCACCAGCTCCGCCTCGGCCTGGGCGACCCCCGCCGCGACGAACTCGCGCTCCACCTCGGTGGGGCCGGCGTCGGGGTCGGCGGCCCACTCAGCCGCCGCCTCCAGGCGGGTCCCGCGGTACAGCTCGTCCGTCGGCTTCCCGCGGTCCGCCCACTCGAGTGCCGCCGGAGCCAGGTGTCGACGTACGGAGCGCCCGACGGCGTCCTGCGCCAGCCAGGCCGACAGCCGGGGCCAGGCGGCGAGGAGTGCCTCGTGGGTCACCTCGAGGTGGTCGTCCTCGCGGGCCAGCAGCCGGCGCGCCACCAGCGTCTCGATCACCTGGTCGGTCAGGGCCGGGTCGGCGCCGACCAGCGAGAGCTCGGCCGCCGGCAGCTGCCGGACGCGCAGCGTCCCCTGCTCGTCCTGCTCGGCGAGCCGCACGAGGATCCGGCGGGCCAGTTCCTGGCCCTCAGGCGGCAGGGACCCGAACGCCGCCTCTGCGGAGCGGGCCACCGCGCCGGTCACACCGCCGGTGGCGAGGTAGCCCGCCAGCGTCAGGGCACCGTCCCGCCGTCGCTCCCAGGTCTCGGCCAGGGCGGTCGAGAGCAGCGGCAGCGCCCCGGACCGGCCGAGCACGTCGCGCACCGCGACATCAACCAGGTCCGGCTCGACGCTCAGCCCGGCGGCCCGCGCCGGGCCCTCGACGACCTGCCGCAGCTCGGTCTCGGTCATCGGCGGCACCATGACCAGGCCCCCGTGCAGGTGCCCGGAGACGTCCGGGTGCTCGGCCAGCCGGCCCACGTGGTCGCCGCGGAGGACCAGCACGCAGCGAGCCACGACATCGTCGGCCAGCAGCCCGAGTGCGGCGTCAAGGAAGGCGGCTCGCTCACCGGGCGCGACGTCCGCAGACCACAGCTGTTCGAGCTGGTCGCAGACGAGCACGACCGGAGCGTCCGGGGGGTCCTCGCCGGTCAGCGACGCGAGGGTGTCGACCGGTTGGCGCCCCGGCACCACGACGACCGGTCGCCAGGCTTCGCTGCCGGGGAGCTCGCCCGACGCGAGCGCGGGCAGCAGTCCCGCTCGCACGACGGACGACTTGCCGGCGCCGCTGGAGCCGGAGACCACGATCAGCCGCCTGTCGACGAGGGTGGTGACCAGCGTGCGGACCAAGCGTTCGCGGCCCCGGAACACGGCGGCGTCGTCGACCTCGTACCGGGCGAGCCCCTTGTAGGGGCATCCCGTGACGGGTGCCACCACCACGGCGGCAGGGGCTGCGGTCTCCGATTCGCTCTGGAGGTCGAGGCTGGGGTCCTGGTCCAGGATCGCCTGCTCGAGGCGACGGAGCCGGGCGCCGGGCTCGACGCCGAGCTGGTCGTCCAGCACCCGGCGTGCGCTCCGAAGCGACTCGAGGGCGTCGCCCTGACGACCCGCGCGGTAGAGGGCCAGCGCGTGCAGCGCCCACCACCCCTCCTGCAGCGGGTGCTCCTGCGTAAGGCGCCCGAGCTCCGGCACCGCCTCCACGTGGTGGCCGAGCACGAGCTCGGCCTCCCAGAACGCCTCCAGCACGTGCGCCCGGATCCCTTCGAGCCGCTCCCGCTCGCCGTCGAGGTCGGTCGCGTCGGGCCAGTCGGCGTAGGGCGAGCCGCGCCAGAGCGCGAGTGCCTCGCCGAGCAGATCCGCCGCCCCGCGGGCGTCACCGGCAGAGAGCAGAGCCCTGCCCCGGGCGGCGAGGTCGGCGAACGCCGTGGCGTCCAGCCGGTCGCGTTCGAGCGCCAACGCGTAGCCGTCGTGTCGGCGCACGACGAACCGCCCGGGCGAGCCGGTCGGACGCTCCGGCTCCAGCGCCGTCCGCAAGCGGACGACGTGCGCCTGCAACGACTTGCGACCGGTGCGCGGCGGTGCTCCGTCCCACAGCACCTCGAGCAGCCGGTCGACGGTGACCACCGCCGGGTACGCCGCCGCCAGCACCGCCAGCAGGTGGCGCTCCTTCGCGCCGGGGATGCTCACGACCCGGTCGTCGTCCCCCCGCACTTCCAGTGGGCCGAGAACAGCGCACTGCATCTCGTCAGAGTAGGCCGGGGCACGGCGGGCGGGTAGGTCTCGGTCGGCGCTTGTCGGTAGGCCCTGTGGGACTCGAACCCACAACCAACGGATTAAAAGTCCGGAGCTCTGCCAATTGAGCTAAGGGCCCGGGGGATCAGGACATGGGTCGGGAGAAACCTCGGGACAACCTCGGTGTTGTTCCCGCCTGAACCGAGGCCAGTATGGCCGGTCCCGGGCGGCGGGCACATCCTAGGGGGGAGCCAGTGCCCTCAGGTCATGTCTCCCCTGACAGCACGTCCGCAACGCCTGACGTCCTCCGATCGCTGAGGCAAAGGATGGCGCGCATGTCGGTCACAATCCATGAAGTACTCGGGGGACTCCGGGACACGGCTCTCGACAAGCGGGACCAGAGCGACAAGTTCGAGCGCCTGGTCTTGAGCTTCTTGAAGATGGACCCGGAAGTGGGTGAACCGGTTCTCCGACGTCTGGCTGTGTCGGACTGGCCCGGACGCGACGGCCGGGGCGATGCCGGGATCGACCTGGTGGCCCAGTTCCGCGACCGCGAGGGGTACGCGGCGTTCCAGTGCAAGTTCTACGACGCCGAGACCCGGGTGTCTCGCATCGACGTGGTTCCCTGTGTGGTGACGTGGGCGTTGGCAGTGTGTCAGACAGGGCCGCCGTCGGTCTCCGAATAGCTGTGTCACGGCCAGGTAGTCGCGTCAACCGGCCCGACGAGGTCAATAGTCATGGTTGGTTCCTTCCTGGCGCGACGGCAGCGAGTGGGAGGTGCCTGGTGGGCGCGGTGACCGAGGCACGTCGGTCGCGGCGGACGTAGCCGACGGGCCCCGGTCGTGGCGGGTTCACCCGGTGCGCCGCTCGGCGAGCACGATCTGGTCGATGAAGCCGAGGACCTCGCGGTGCACGACATCCCGGTCGTGCTCGTTGAGCACGTCGTGCAGGTCACCGGGGAAGGTCAGCAGGGTCGCGCTCGGGAGGGCGGCGGCGGCGGCGCGGGCGATCGCCACGGGCACGATCGGGTCCTCCTCTCCGTGGACCATCGTGAGGGGAAGTGTCGGCAGGCCTGCGGCCAACGACTCTGCGACGCCCGGCCACGTGGCTCGCAGCGCCCGGAGCATCGTGTGGTTGAACCCGCCTTGGAGACAGAGCGGGTCGTGCATCAGGGCGTGCACGTAGGCCGGGTGGGTGCTGAACAGCGTCGTCGGGTCGGGGTCGCCCACATCGGTGTTGCCGCCGGCCAGCTCCTCGGCCACCCAATCCAGTGGAGCCAGCGGGGCGCCTGACAGCACCGCCCCCGCGGCGAGTCCTGGATGACGGAGCGCCAGCAGGTAGGCCGCCAGGGCGCCGCCGGAGTGCCCGACCAGCACGATCGGGGCTTCCGGGTGGCGGGCAGCCGCGAGGCGGACGAGGGTCCGGGCGTCGTCCACATAGTCATCCCAGGTGTCGATCCGGCCGCGTTCCCCGTCGCTGCGACCGTGCCCGACGCAGTCGAGCGCATGCACGGCATGGCCGCTCGCCGTCAGCCGGCGCGCGAGCGCGTCGTACAGGCCGAGGTGCTCGCCATAGCCGTGCAGCAGCACGATGACGGCGCGCGCGCTCCCCTCGGGCAACCATGCGTCGTGGTGCACGCGGCCACGGGAACCTTGGAAGTAGGGCATGAGCTGTTCCTTTCGTCGCTGTCAGTCCGGGAAGCGGAGCTGACTCATTCACCGCCTCGTGGCGGCCTGCACTCAGGCTGAGGGGGTGCGCTGTCGCGGCGCTGAGATGGCGCTGACACGGCCGCCGGTGCGACACTGGCCGTCGAGTTCGGCTGTCGAACGGGCCGGCCCTGGGCCGCCAGTCCGGCGTGCGAAGGGGCGCGGCGATGAAGTTCAAGGTGCTCGGGTCGCTCGAGGTCGAGGGTGATGACGGGCCGGTGCCGATCGTGGGGCAGCGGCCGCGCGCCCTCCTGACCGCCCTGCTCCTGCATCCGAACGCGGTCGTCCCCACCGGACGACTGGTGGATGCCCTCTGGGGCGAGCAACCCCCTGAGTCGTCCGCGAACGCGTTGCAGCAGGTGGTGACGCGTCTGCGTACGCGACTCGGCGGTGATGCGAGCTGCCTGGCCACCTCCCCTGGTGGCTACCGGGTCAGTGTCGCCCCGGGCGCCTTGGACGCCGATCGGTTCGAGGCCGGCTTTCAGCGTGCCCGTCGGCTGCGCGATGCGGACCCCGACGAGGCCGCGCGCGAGCTGGAGTCGGCCCTCGCCCTGTGGCGCGGCCCGGCCTACGGCGAGTTCGCCAACGGGTTCGCCCAGGCGCCGTCCGTCCGCCTTGCGGATCTGCGGATGGCGGCGAGTGAGGATCTGGTGGAGATCATGATCGGAAGGGGTGCCGCCACCGAGGCTGTGGCGGCCGCGCGTGAGCTGGTCGACACCGCCCCGCTCAGGGAACGTCCGGTAGAGCTCCTGATGCGGGCCCTGCACGCCAGTGGACGGGTGGTCGACGCCCTCGACGTGTACCGGAAGCACCGGCAGACGCTGGCCGACGAACTCGGCCTCGACCCGCCCGCGGGACTGCGCGACCTGGAAGCGCGGATCCTTCGCGACGAGGTGCCGAGGTCGGCCGGGACGGTCGCCCACGAACCAACGGCTCGGGCCCCGGCGAGGGTTGTCCTCCCCGGTCGTCCGGGTGCCATCATCGGCCGCGCGCGCGAGCTCGAGATCGTCCGCGAGTGTCTGGTCGAGCAGCAGCTGGTGTCCATCGTCGGCCCAGGAGGCGTCGGGAAGACTCGACTCGCCCTCGAGGTGGCCCACGAGCTCTCCCTTGAGGGGCGCCCGGTCGTCTGGGTTGACCTGTCATCCGTCGAGGAGGGGCGGCTCGCGGACCTGGTCGCCGACGCCACTGGGGTGGACATGCCGCGAGGTCAGGACCCCCACATGGCACTGGGCGCCTCGCTGCGGGCGTCGTCCGCCTTGGTGTGCCTCGACAACGCCGAAACGATCCTTGGCGAGGTCGCACCGCTGGTCGAGGCGTTGGTCGAGAAGGCGCCACACCTGCGGATCCTCGCCACCAGCCGCGAGCGGCTCGCGGTCCACACCGAGCACGTGCACCGGCTGGCCCCACTGCCCCTACCCAGTGGCCCGGACGCCGACAACCCCGCGGTCCGGCTCTTCCTGGAGCGTGCGTCCGGGATGATCGAGCAACTCACCGAGGCCGTCCTGGAGGACGTCGCGCTCCTGTGTCGTCGTCTCGACGGGCTCCCACTTGCCATCGAGCTCGGCGCAGCGCGCGCACCCACCTTCGGCATCCACCAGTTCGCCGATCACCTCGCCGGTGAGCTCGATCTGCTGGCCGGAGGCAGACGTACCGGTGCTACCAGGCACCGAACCCTGCGTGCCGTCGTCGACGTCTCCTACAGTCTCCTGACTCCCGACGAGGCAACTCTCTTCGACCGCCTCGCCGTCTTTCCCGGGTCCTTCGGACTCACCGAGGTGCGTTCGGTGTGCGCCGACGACCGCATCGGGGTCAATGCAATCGGCCCGCTCCTCGCCCGGCTGGCCGAACAGTCCCTCGTGCAAACCGATGCCGGTCGGTTCTGGCTGCTCGAGACGCTTCGCGCCTACGCCCGCGAGCGCCTCGCCAGGCCGGACCTGCTGTGGCTACGTGGGCGCCACGCCCGCGCCGTCGTGGATCGGTTGGCCGAGCTGCGATGGCAACAGCGGCCGGAGGCCGAAGCCTCGTGTGTCGCCCAGATCGGAGCGATGACGCCGGACCTGCACGCGGCGTGGGCGTACGCGGTCGACCACGACAGGCCGCTGGCGGTGGAGCTCGCCGCCGTCATCTATGACTTCGCCTACCAGCGCCAGCGACTTGACCTTCTGGACTGGGGACGACAGGTAGCGGAGTGGGACCTCGATCACCCCGAGCTGTCCCAGGCGCTGGCCACCGGGGCGGCCGCAGCCTGGGCCGCCGGCGACCTCGAGAGCGCCGAGAAGTTGGCGCTACGGGGGATCGCCTCCGACGACGGCACCGAACTGCCCCGCCGCGCCCGGTCGATGTCCCAGGCCGGAAACCTGGCGATGTTCGCCGGTGACTTCGACGAGGCGACCCGGCGGTTTCACGAGTGCGCCGCTCTGAACATCGCGGAGCGACGGCCGGTCGCCGCACTGGTCGCCGACATCGCGGTGTGCCAGGTGGCCACCTATGCCGGGCGCTCGAGCGAGGCCCGAGAGCGGCTGACCGAGCTCCGACGTCGCGCTCACGCGACCAAGAATCCCAGTGCCATCGCCTGGGCGAGCTTTGTCACGGGTGAGGCCACGGCCGAGGTCGACGTGCCTGCTGCCCTGAGCGCCTACCGCACGGCGATGGAGGAATCCCTCAAGGTCGATAACCGGCTCTTCCTCGGACTGGCGCGTAGCTCCGCCGTGGCACTCGCTGCCCGGCACGGCTCGGCCCACGATGCCCTGGACGAGTTCGACCGAGTCCTGGACGAGTGGGATGAGCTCGGGAACGTGACCGCACAGTGGTGGGTCCTGATGAACGTCTCGATGCTCTTCGCCCGGCTCGGTCAGGACAACACGGCATTGCTGCTCGCCGGCGCGGTGCTCGGCACCGATGCCCGGACGTACATGCTGCTGGGTGACGAGGAAAGGCTGCGGGAAACCGTCCGCGAGGTGACGGCGAGGCTTGGCCGCGACGTGGCGCGGGCCACGCTCACCGAGGGCCGCGGGCTCGCCCTCGACGATGCGGTGACCCTGGCCAGACACACCATCCGGGAAGCCGCGGACGACGCGCGTCCATGACATCACAGAGTCGGGTTCTCCCCCGGGTCGAGCGCAGGCCGAGTAGCCGCTCCGGAAATGCAGCGACGCTTGACCACTCTCGGTCCAGACGGTGTAGGCGTCAGGACGGGACCGCTGTGATCTCCAGCGTTCGCTCACATCGCGCGCGGTCACGTGGTTGTCCAGCTGCCCCGAAGAGGTCCGCGGCATTGCGGATGAGCCGCCTGAACTCGTCGGAGTCTCCCCGGGCGCTGGCGACGTGTGCGCTGGCCTCGAGCACGGCGGCATCCCAGGCGCTTCCCTCCCAGCGCGATGCCGACAGGGTGGCAACCGCCAGGTGCCGTTGCGCCGTGTCCACGTCGCCTACCGTGGCGCACGCGATGGCGGCAGGAATGGCGAGCATGACGTCACAGAACGGGCACGAGTCGGTCTCTCCGAGTGTCGCCTCCGCCCGGTCCACCATCAACCGCGCAGCCATCGGGTCGGGGGCGGAGGCGATCATCGTGCCGTAGATGCGTTGGAGCAGATGCATGCTGATCACTGACCAGCGCGCCAGCGGCAGGGCACGCTGGAGAAGCCGCCCAGCCTCCTCGTGGTCCCCCTGAACGAGCCGCAGCTCAGCCAGCCGCTGCAGGCTGTGCGCCTCACCTGCTGCGGCGTCCACATCGCGGTGGAGGTCCACGGCCTCGAGCAGCTCTCGTTCTGCCATGTCGAGGTCACCCATGAGGAGCGCGGCCTCACCGATCAGTGCGGTGGCGAACGCCACCCCCGGAGTGCGCCGGCTCGGACGGCGCGACCGCGCAGGTCCTCGGCGAGGGCGACGACCTCGGCGTAGGGCACCGGCCCGTAGAGCAAGTACTCGGCCACACACAGGTGCGCGTCGAACAGAGCCGTCGCGAGCCCGGGCTTCCCACTGGTGCGACGCAGCTCGAGCCGGAAGCGCTCGAACCACTCCCCACGCTGGTGGGCGATGAGCCCCTGCAACGCGACCAGGTCGACGTAGTGCCACGGGTCGTCGGGTGTCAGCAGCAGCCTCCGGGCGGCGGCCGCGGCCTCCCAGGCGGCGTCGAGGTCTCCAGTGAAGTACGCAAGGTTGCCGCGGGCCAGGAGTATCGGGCCGTCCGCGGCGTCCCCCTCGAGCTCGACGCCGGTCAGCGCCGCGTCGGCGGTGTCGAACTCGCCGGCGAAGCACGCCGCTCGTGCCAGCCTGGCACGCACCAGTCGATGCTCTGTGCCGGCGGTGACCGCCGTCGCCTCGCGGTACGCGGAGACGGCATCGGGGTCCCCGAGTGCCATCAGGAGGTCCCCTCGGCGGGCGAGGAGGTGCGCCTGCTCCTGGCCATGGGCGTGGTCGCGGACAGCGTCGACCAGGGCGAGGGCATCCCGGTAGGCGCCGAGCGCGCCAGCCGTCTCCACGGCGGGCAGGACGTGAGGGACCGCCAGATCGGCTCGGCCGGCGGCGAGGAACTGGTGTGCCACTCGGGCGGGTGCTGCGCCGAGTCGCGACAGCTGGTGGGCAACCTCCAGGCGCACGGTGGCCCTCTCCGGGGCGGGCATCCGCTCGAGCAGGGTCTCGCGGACCAGAGCGTGGCGGAACCGGTGTCCGGTGTCGGCCGACTCCACCACGAGCGCGGCGCTCGCGACGTCCAGGTGCTGGTAGGCGGTCTCCTCGTCCACCCCGGCGACCGCAACCAGCTCGTCGGTCGAGAACGTCGAGCCCAGGAGCGCAACGCGGCCGAACGTGCGCTCCACCTCCTCCGGCAGTCCGAGGCCCACCTCGGCCGACCTCCCCGAGACCGCGGTCCGCGCCAGCTCGAGGACGGCAAAGGGCAGCCCCCCGCTCGCCGCGCAGATGTACTGCACGGTCGTTTCGTCGAGGCCGGGCGCCTCGGATGCGATCAGCCGCCGGGTTGCCCTCTCGTCCAAGGGTGCGAGCCGGAGCGTGGAGCCGATCCCGCGTGTCGCCAGGCTCGACGTGACCGTCCGCAGGGTCTGCGTGCTCTCAGCACGATGGGCGAGGACGACGACGACCGAGGTGCTGACCGCGCAGCGGGCGAGGTAGTGCAGTAGGCGCAGCGAGGCCTCGTCCGCCTCGTGGATGTCGTCGACCACGAGCAGCACACCGTGGCCCGCGGAGGCGATCCGCAGCAGCTCCGCTGTGGCGACGAAGAGGCGCTGATGCGCGCTCTCCCCGGTCCAGCTCACCTCGGCGCCGGACATCGCGCGCCCTATCTCGTCGCGGAACTGGTCGCCGAGCCCGTCGAGGAGGGTCGGGTGATGCCGGCACAGGTCGCCGAGCGCCTCGAGGACCGACGCGTAGGGCCAGGGCCCTTCGACGGCCGAGGCCGTCCCCCGGCCGATGCGCCACCCTCGGCGACGCGCCATGGCGACCGCCAGGTCGAGCACCGCGGTCTTCCCGACACCGGGTGGACCCGTGACGAGCAGGGTGCTTCCACGGCCGGCCTCGGCCCGTTCGAACCGCGTCCTGATCTCGTCTCCGGCGTGGCGCCGGGCCACCAGGCGGGCCTTCGGGCGCGCAGGGGCGGCCGGGTCGGCGGTCCCGGTGGCCCGGTCCGGGAGGGCACTGGTCAAGGATCGGCGCAGACTCTCGGCGGCGGCGCTGGGCACTGTGCCGAGCTCCTTTCGGAAGGCCTGCTCCATGCGCTCCAGCTGTCGGAGTGCACCTCGCGGATCGCCGCGCTCCACTGCCTCGTGAGCCAGGGCGAGGAACGCCTCCTCGTCGACGGGCTCGTGCTGCAGCACCTCCTGCCACCGTCGGGCCAGCCTGAGCACGTCGACGTAGAGCACACCCAGGGCTTCGCGCTGCTCCGCGACCCACGGGTCGTACCGGTCATCGGGCAGCAGCCCGCCCGTGTACAGCTCGAGAGCGGCCACCGCGTCGTCGTGGGAACTTCTGGCCACGGCGGCCTCCGCCAGCCGGCGGAACTCGACTGCGTCGACGGTGACGGCGGCGTCGGGCAGGAGCGTGACGAAGTCGTTGCGGAGCACGACCGTGGAGGACTCGTCGCCGCCCAACCCGCGGCGGGCGTAGTGAGCGGCCTTGTGAAGGCGGGGAAGGGCCGCCTCGACGGACGTGTTCGGCCACAGGGCATCGACGACCTGTTCGCGATGGAGGCGGCGCCCGTGCGCCAAGGCGAGCAGCTTGACCAGACCCGCCGCATGACGGCGGGTCCAGGCGTGGGAGGGACTCGCCACCCCGTCGATGGTTACCTCGAAGCTCCCGAGAAGCTGGATGTGGACGTCCATGGCCGGTCTCGCTCGTCTTCGAATCGCCGCAGTCTTGGCAGGATACGCCTGACCCACGGACTTGTCTGGACCGATGCGCCGGCCGTCCCACGGCGACCCGGCGAACGGGCTAACGGCTCGGAACTGTCGTCGGCCCCCATGCCGGCAGGCTCTGGAGCAGCTCGACCTCGTCGGTCATGGCGGAGCTGACCCGCCGCAGCATCTGGCGGATGACCGAGAGGTCCCAGTCGTACGCCGCAATCCGGTCGGTCGCGTCGAACAGACTCTCCGACAGCGCGTCACGGCGGCGCTGGTAGCTCCCCAGCGCATCACTCTCCGAGACGCCGCCACTCCAGCCCGCCAGGGCGGCGGTGGCCAGCAGCTCGGCGTCGCGCATCGCGTCGGTCATGCCGTGGGAGGTGATCGGGTCCCGGAAGTAGCCGGCATCTCCCACTAGGGCCCACCCCGGACCCCAGGACCCCCGGACGAACCCGGGCAGTCCGCCCCAGCCGTGGGTACGGCCCACTGGCGTGGACGTCTCGACACGATCGCGCTGGTCCGGTGCGGCGAGGTCCAGGAGGCTCCGGAAGGCGGCGTCGGTGCCGTGTCGTCGCAGCGCACGCATGCGCCGGGGATCCGTGGCCACGAACACACAGGTGAGGCCACCGTTGGTGGGGATCATCCCGGCCGCCGAGCCGTGGCCGTAGGCCCACTCGTATCCAGCGGTGGGCAGGCCCTCGTAGTAGCGGTACATCACGGCACCGCATGCCTTCCCCCTGCGTAAGACGGGTGCGTCGACCGCCGCGGCGACGGTGGAGCGGATGCCGTCGGCCCCCACGACGAGCCGTGCCCGCAGGTCCAGCCGCTGGTTGTGATCGGTGGTGACCGTGACCCCACCCACCCGGCCGTGGTCGGCGAGAACACCGGTGACGGTGGCCCCGTGCACCACGTCGACACTGGCCGCGGCCGCTGCGTCCACCAGAGTCCGGTCCAACAGGTGACGTCGTGGCGCGTACAGCGCGTCAACCCCGGGTGAGGGCCGGATCGAGACCTGCACGGTCTCCTCGCCGGCGTAGTGGAAGAGGGTGCGACCGATGGCCGGCGTGCCCGCCGCGACCACCTCGTCGAGCAGTCCCCAGCGGGCGAGCTGCAGGACTCCAGCGCGCATCAGGCCGTGCGTGGAGAGCGTGTCGCTGCCGTAGCGGGACCTGTCGAGCAGGGCCACTCGCGCGCCGGCGCGGGCCAGGAGCATGGCGGTGGAGGCTCCGGCGACCCGGGCGCCGACCACGACCGCGTCGTAGTGGGTGTCCATGCGGCTCAGTCCTCCCCATGGGCGGAGAGTGACGCCGGCGCCCGCCGGCCCCCCGTCAGGTGGTGGACCACCGCGTGGGCATCGTGGCGGGCTCCGTCGATGAACCCGGAGTCGCGGCGGTGCTGGAACCGTTGGCCGACGACGTAGAGCCCCGCGGCGGCAGTGACCCCGCGGTACTGGCGGATGGCGCCGTTCGCATCGGTGACGGGCACCTGGAGCCAGCCGTGGTCGGGTCGGTAGCCCGTGGCGAGGACGATCGTCGAGATCCCCTCGACCGCGAGGTCCAGGCGGGTGGCCGGCTTCGTGGTGTCGAAGGGCCCGGGACGTGTCGGCTCCCACATCTCGCGGGCCAGGCCGGTCGACTCGATGTGGCGGTCGACCGCGTCGAGGAACTGGTTCATCCGACTCTCAGACGCTGCTGTGGTGACGGCGAGGTCGTCGCGGAAGGTCGCGAGCCGGCCGTCGACCTCATCCAGGCGGCCCGTGACCCGCACGCCGCGGGACTGCAGCGATCCGAGGTCGAGATCCCCGGCGACACGGTCGGGCTGGTTGCGGCCCAACAGCTGCAGGGACGGCTCGTCGCGCGCGGCCGCGGGGTCGGGGAAGGTGTCGATGGTCCGTGACAGCCGGCCGGTGCGCTCGAGCCACCAGAAGATGTCCATTCCCCGGTATCGGCGGGGCATCCGGGTGTGACGTCCGACCGCGAGCGTGACGTCACGCCCGGCTCGTCGCAGCTCGTCGGCGATCTGGATCCCGGAGGAGGAGGCGCCCACGACGAGGACGCCGCCTGCCGGGAGGCGCTGCGGGTTGCGGTAGCGGTTCGCGGTCACGATGGCGACGTCTGGTCGTGGCCGGATGGTGCCGGGGATGTGCGGGCGTCCCCAGGGGCCGGTGGCGACAACCACGTGACGCGCTCGCCAGGTGCCCCGGTCCGTGGAGACGAGGTAGTCGTCGCCGGCGATGGCGACCCGCTCGACGCAGACCTCGGTCTCGACCGGTGCCGCGAACGAGGTGGCGTAGTGCTCCAGGTGGCTGACGAGATCGGCCGCGGCCAGGTAGCCCTCCGGGTCCTCGCCGAGGTGGGCCGAGCCGGGGAGCCGGGTCATCCAGTTGGGGGTGAGCAGGTGGAGGCTGTCCCACCGCTCGGTCCGCCAGCGCTCCGCGATCCGGCCTCGCTCGAGGATCACGTGGTCGCGTCCGGCCTGACGGAGCAGACGGCTCACGGCGAGACCGGCGTGGCCGGCGCCGATGACGACGGTGTCGATGGAGGGCATGGTCTTCCTTCTTCCGGTGCCCGGTCGGGTCGACCCGGGTGAGGGTCGACCCGACCGGTGCGGTGTTGGAGTCGTGTACGGCGATCAGCCGACGACGACGTCCACGGAGACGGGCGTCGGGCTGGTGAGCGCGTCGTACACCGCCGACCGGCGACGGGACTGCTCCACGAGCCCACGCAGGGTCTCCTCGTCGGCGTCGCCCTCGATGTGAAAGGTCACCCGGATGCCCTGGTAGCCGTTGCGGACCGAGCCGTCGGACATCCCGAAGATGCCCAGCAGGTCGATGTCCCCCTCGACGGTGGAGGTCACCTTGGTGAGGTCCACCCCGCGTGCCGCGGCGATGTTCGCGAGGCCCGAGGTGAGGCAGGACGCGAGCGCGGGGAGCAGGAACTCCACCGGCGTCGGGCCGTTGTCGTTGCCCACCAGAACCTGGGGGTGGTCCGCGTCGAGAACGGTGTCGTGGGTGTGGGCCATTTCCTGGCCGGCGCCGTAGAACCCGGAGATCGTCGAGCGGCTGTGCGTGCCGCTGACCCAGGTGTTGCTGGCTCGGAACTGGAACTTGGCGATGTCGTTCTGTCCCTTGACGGCGTCAAGGGTGGCGAAGAGCGTGGCGGTGTCCACACCGTTGCGGCTCGGGTTGGCGGTGATGCTCATTGATCCTCCATGTGATGGTGCCGGGGGGTTCCCGGCGCTGTGGTTGGTGCTGATCGAGAACGTAGGAGGGTCGCCTTCTGTGGACCTTCCTCCGTTCTTCCCCGGGCTCAGGCGTCCGGGAAGTCTGTGTCGGGCGGGGCGGTCGCCGCCGCGATGGCGGGGTCGCGCCAGACCACCGCTGTGCCGTCCAGGACCACGACGCCTGCCTGGTCGGTGATCGTCGTCCGCAAGGTGCTCACCGGCTTGTCCTCCCGCACCGTGAGAACCTCGACCTCGGCCGTGAGCGTGTCGCCGGGCCGAACGGGGGAGAGGAACCTCCAGTCGACGTGGAGGAAGACGCTGCCCGGCCCGGGGAGGTCCTCGGCGACGACTGCGTTGAGCAGGCCGCTGGTCACCCCGCCCTGGACGACGATCCCGCCGAAGCGACTTCCCCGGGCCAGCTCGGGGTCGTAGTGGATGGGGTTGCGGTCACCGGTCATCTGCGTGAAGAGCTCGATGTCCCGGCTTCGGACGGTGCGGGTACGCCGCGCGACGTCACCCGATTGCACGGCAGGCCACTCTTCGTCTCGTGTGTGGACGCGATGCGATCGGAACTGCCGCGGCGACGAAGGCCTCCTCGGCCCACCAGCGCCGGAAGCGCTGCTCGCCGAGGAGCTCGACGAGCGGGTCGGTCTGCGTGGCG
Source organism: uncultured Actinomycetota bacterium (assembly GCA_963829855.1). Classification (GTDB taxonomy): domain Bacteria; phylum Actinomycetota; class Actinomycetes; order Propionibacteriales; family Nocardioidaceae; genus Nocardioides. The sequence continues at coordinate 88,702 of CAWHKE010000003.1, forward strand.
TGGGCCCGCAGCGCCGAGTACTTGGCCTCGAGCAGCGGTCCTTCGCACTTCACGAGCGCGGCCAGGTCGTCGTAGGAGGTGACAGGGGGTCGCGACCCAGGGAACCAGAGACCGATCTCGTCGTTGAGGCGGCCCCAGGTCGCGTGGAAGCCGGGAGTGACCGTGGCGTACCACAAGCGCGCACGGCGGCCCGTGAGCCGCCAGGCCCGCTGCACCCATCCAGACACTGCGCGGTGGTCAGGGTGCCCGGTCATGCCATCCGGCCCGAACGTGATGATCGTGTCCGGCCGGACCAGCTCGATCAGCTCGGCGACCTGGGCGGCCCCTGTGTCGGTGGCCTGACGGGCCAGCTCGCCGTCGCGGTGCCCCAGCCAGTGGTGCTCCGCCCCGCCGACGGCAGCCAGGCTGGCGGAGAGCTCCCGTTCGCGAGCCGGCCCGAGCAGGTCCGGGGGCAAGGCAACGGGATCGTTCGTCCCCCGCTCCCCTCGGGTGGCGGTGGCGACCACCACGCGCCGTCCCGACCGGCGCGCTCGGGCCATCAGACCAGCGGAGAGGAACGCCTCGTCGTCCGGGTGTGCCCAGACACCCAGCAACGTCCCGACGTCCGGTTCAGCCCCTGTGGGGCCTGGACCGACGGCGTCGACGTCGTGGGCAGTGGTGATGTCCATGCCAGGAGCGTGAGGAACCGCCCTTCCCCGGACCTTCCCCCACCGGGCGACGACGAAGACCAAGGGGAAGCCATCGGGAAGGCGGGCGAGACAGGGTGCGCTCATCACACCCACCGGAAGGCAGAGGAAGAACCCATGCACCCCTTGGTAACCGTCGCTCTCGTATCTGTCAGACACGAGGACCTGATGCACGAGGCCCGTCAGTTCCAGCGACACCAGATTGCTGCTGTAGGGCCACGCCCGGATCGGGCCGTGGCGACGATCCGTCGGCTCATCCGCTCCATCCCCCGCGGCATCGACGCGGCCCGGGCTCTGTCCCGGTCATGAGCGGCACACCTGCGATCGCCCCAGCACGTCGGCACGCCAAAGTGTCCGATGGCGTGCGTCGAGGCGACAGCCCGGCTCGACGGTCGGAGCCTTTCCACACCTCGGTCGCGATGAGATCGGGCGCACGGGCGATGATGCCGCTGATCGTCGGGTACGCGCCCTTCGCCTTGCTGGTGGGGGCCGCGGTGGCCGCGAGTGACCAGCCGTGGGCCGCCTGGCTGGCCACGTGGACCATCTACGGTGGCGCCGCCCACCTCGCCGTCCTCGACGTGCTCGGCAGCGGTACCGGAGCGGTGGGCGCGATTCTGGCTGGCCTCATGGTGAACGTGCGGCTCGCCGCCTATTCCGCATCCATGACCTCGGACTGGAGGTCCGTCTCGACCGTTCGTCGGACCCTGGCAGCCGTGGCCCTCACCGACGCCCCCTGGGCTCTGGCACAGGAGGCGCCCGGTGGCGCGCCAGCTCGTCGGGCGCGCTATGCCGGTGCCGCACTGGTGCTCTGGTTCGCCTGGCCGCTGCTGGTCACCTGCGGCGCACTCGTCGGCCCGGTGTTCCAGGACCTGGCGGCCGCGAAGCTGCTGCCGGGACTCACGCTGGGCGTGCTCGTCGTCCCACACCTGCGCGAGCGTCCAGGACTCACCGCAGCAACGACGGCGGCGGTCGCCGCCCTCGCCTGCAGCTCCCTCCCCGCGGGGCCGGCCCTGCTGGTCTCGGCAACCGCCGGAGCTCTCGCTGCGGCAGCCGCACACCGGAGCGCATCATGACCACGATCCTCACCCTCGTCGTCGTCAGCCTCGGAAGCCTTGCCTTCCGACTCACGCCCCTGCTCGGTGCCGGACGGATCCCCGACCCGGTAGCCCGCGTCGCCGGCTGGGCCGGAGTCTCGGTTCTGGTTGCCATCGCAGTGCGCAGCGTGCTGCACCATCAGGACCCCACCACTCCATCGGCGACCCTGGTCGCGGCCGTGTCCGTCGCATGCGGTCTCGTCCTGGCGATGCGCGGGCGGTCCATCCTGGTGGTGCTGGTCGCGGCCGTCGTCAGCTACTCGGCCCTGGCTCTGCTGCTGCGCCACCTCCTGTGACGCCGTCGGCGGAGCCGCGTCCGAGGGCCCCTCACGTCAGCCTGCTCCTGCTGGCTGACCTCGCCGATGAGGCAGGCAGGCCCTCGAGCCCCGCCAGAGCCGCTCGGTGGGGCCGGCGGGCGGCTGCCCGTGGGTGGCACGACTACGATCGAGGCATGATCGGTTTCCTCGTCGCCGGGCTCGTCATCGGCGCCCTTGCCCGTCTCATCAAGCCCGGCAAGCAGTCGCTGGGCATCCTCGCCACCCTGGGCCTCGGCCTGGTGGGCTCGCTGATCGGTGGCCTGATCGCCCAGGCCTTCGGAACCGGGAGCATCTGGGAGCTCAACATCCTCGGCTTCGTCCTCGCCGTGGTGGCCGCCGTGCTCCTCATCGGGGTCGCCGAGCAGGTCGCGGGCAAGAAGAGCGCGGTCTGACCGACGTCGAGGTTCAGGCGGCGCGCGCGAGGCGCAGCCGGGTCACCAGCCGGCGGAGCGGGGAGTCCGGTTGCCCAGCCCGGCGGATCGGGAGCAGGTGGGTCTTGCCCTCCCGCTCCGCGATCAGCTGGATCGCGTCGGCGTCGTAGGCCTCCGCGAGCCGCTCGGCCCGCTCCAGGTCGTCCGACTCGACCGCGGTGTTGACGGCGCGGACGTAGGAGGCGTGCAGCTCGTTGAGCTCGTCGATCAGGCGCATGGCTCCAGTGTGCGCCAAGGAATTGGATCGATCCAATAGCCGAGGACTGTGATCCGCGTCCCGTCGTGGCACCCGACTGTCAGCAGCGGAGGATCCGCTCGAGGGACTCGATCCAGTCGATCCGCCCGTCGCGGTACCCCCCTTGCCCGCGGTCGAGCCCCGGGCCGCCGTCGATCCGGTTCCTGCGACGTGGCGGTACAGCCGGCGGCGAGCAGTACCGCGCCGACCGTCCACGCCACCTGACCTGCTCGAACCGGCACCTCGCTCACCCCACGGGGACCAGCATGGCACCGAGATCGCGAGGCCGCGAGCGCTCGAAAACGGTGGTGACAGGTTCTTCCGTTCGCGAGCCCGATTGATAGTCTCAGCCGTGCAACAGGTGCAAGTTCCAGCAGGTCTGACGCCCGCGGAGTTTGTGATCCAACGGCGTTTCTTCGGGTGTGTCTGCCAGTCACGCAAGTCGGAGCGACGTGTCACCCGCATCTGCTGCGGGTCGTCGAAGTGACGGCTCTCGCCCCGATGAAGGAGTAAAGAGCAGATGGCTCAGGGCACCGTGAAGTGGTTCAACGCCGAGAAGGGCTTCGGCTTCATCGCGCAGGAGGACGGCGGCGACGACGTCTTCGTGCACTACTCGGCTATTCAGAGCCAGGGCTACAAGTCCCTGGACGAGAACCAGAAGGTGGAGTTCGACGTCACGCAGAGCCCGAAGGGCCCGCAGGCGGAGAACGTCCGTCCCCTCTGATCAGCACCTGATCACAGGACCCAGTGAGGTCCCACCCGCTCTCGGGTGGGACCTCACGCCGTTCGATCCACATTCGAGGAAAACTTTCGCCATTCCAGGTTTGCCGCGGCCAGGAGTTGGGCATGGTTGCAATCGGAAATCTGTTCACACGGGGGAGGGAGGGGCAGCGCCGGTGCACGACCAGTTCGACGTGACGCTCGAAGACTCCGACCTCTTGGGTGAGGTGGAGCTCACCACCAACCTCATCATCGCCGCGAGCGAGGCCGACGAGCACCTCGACCAGGCCGAGATCGACCGGATCCTCGGCGTCGCGCCGCCGCGCCTCGACGACTGACCGCGCCCGTCAGCAGGTCGCGAAGAGCACCGGTCCGCTCGTGAGGTCGGACAGCAGGTACTGACCGGGCCGTGGCGCGAGCGCCATCGTCACGACGCCGTCGTCGGCGCTCACCCGCCCGAGCCGGAAGCGCTCGCCGAAGTCACCGCCCTGGCCCGGAGCCGGCCCCGACGCCAACGCCGCCCGCGAGTCAGCGTTGGTCCTGGCCTGGTCGTCGCTCTCGAACGACATCGCGACGCGAACGTCGCGCGACGGTTCCACCGCCATCGCGAACCCGGTCAGCGGGTTCACCTCCCCGGCGGCCGCGACCAGCTCGCGGGCCCGGTCCTGGTCGGCTGCGTCGGCGCTACCCATCGCCAGCGCGCTGCAGGCGAGCGGGCCGTCGTACACCGCAGCGGCGAGCGGCGCTTCGTCTCCGCCCACGGCGTCGACGACCGGCTCCAGGCCGGAGACGGCCTCGCCCTCGCCCGTCACGGTCTGCATCGCCCGCTCGGCGTAGGCCTCGGTGTCGGAGCCCACCACGATCCGCTGGTCGGCATCGACGGCCAAGTACTGCAGCTCCGGCGTGAGCGTGCCGATGCTGGGCAGCAGGTCGATGCCTCCCAGCCAGACCCCGGTCTCCTCGTCCGGGCGCTGGTAGCCCAGGCCGGACAGCCGGTCCTCGAGCGCCGCGACCTCGGCGCCCTCCGCCAGTCGCATGATCACGGCCGCGCCGCTCTCGGACTGGCTCAACAGCTCCCAGTCGAGGGTCGCAGGGGAGAAGCCGTACTCCTCGTGCATCGTCTCGGTCGACGCCAGCAGCGCCGACATCGGCGAGAGGTCGGCGTCGAAAGCGTCCGCGAGGAAGTCCGCGACCTCCTCGCGGGAGGAGTCCGGGCCGAGGTCGGCCCGCAGCTCGGCACGGACTCCCGCCCAGTCCGTCCAGGTCAGACGCTGGGCGCCGGCCGGGGCCAGCGCGACGGCGTCCTCGAAGTCGTTGGACCGCGACGACTGCCACCAGCGCACGCCCACCACCACGGCGGCCACGACCAGGAGCGCAGCGACGCCCGCGGCCGTCCACTTGCGCACGCGGGCCTCCTGATCCGCTCGGGTTGATGTGAGACTAACGCCATGCCGCAGAGCAGTGACGTCGTCGCCGCCGGCGTCGTGGCCTTCCGCCCGGGCCGGCGGGTGCTGCTCGTGCACCGGCCGGCGTACGACGACTGGTCGTTCCCCAAGGGCAAGCTCGACCCGGGTGAGCACGCGGCGGTCGCCGCGGTGCGCGAGGTGGGGGAGGAGACCGGGCTGCACGTCCGGCTCGGACGGCCGCTCGCGTCCCAGCACTACTCCGTCGGCGGACGGGGGAAGACGGTGCACTACTGGGTCGGCTGGCCGGTGGGCGCCCACGACGTGTCTGGCTACCTCGTCAACGACGAGATCGACGAGGTCACGTGGGTGCGTGCCGACGAGGCCGCGGAGCGGCTCACCTACGAGCGCGACCGCACGACCCTGGCCGAGGCCGTCCGGGCTCGCAAGAAGACCCGGGCACTGGTCACGCTGCGCCACTCCAAGGCTCGGTCGCGCAAGGGATGGAGCAAGAAGCGGCCCGACTCCGAGCGTCCGCTCGTCTCGCTCGGGCACCACCAGGCCCAGCGGCTCGTCGCCCTGCTCGCGGCGTACGACGTGACGCGGCTCGCCACCTCGTCCAGCGTGCGCTGCGTGCAGACCCTCCAGCCCTACGCCGACAGCACCGGCTGGGACCTCGGGCTCGACCTCGGCCTCAGCGAGGAAGAGGCCACCCGCAAGACCGTGCGCACCGCGGTGGAGGACCTGCTCGACGACGCCCGGAGCTCGGTGCTGTGCACCCACCGCCCCGTGCTCCCGCACGTGTTCGAGGCCCTCGGCGTCGAGGAGGAGAAGCTCGAACCCGCCGCGCTCTTCGTCGCCCACCACCGCAACGGCCGGGTCGTCGCCACCGAGGTGCACGTCCGCCCCTGACGGGCTCCGCACGACGCCGGTTCATGTGATGGCCGTCCCGGGCTCGGTCGACCGTTGTCATCTCGCCCGACCGCGTTCACCCTGCGTTCACCGACGTCCCCGGGTCCGGACACCTCCGCTCCCTACGTTTCCTGGTGTCATCCACACAGACATCAGGAGATATGAAGTGAACCGCACTTCCATCCACCGGGCGGCCGTGCCCGGCATCGCGGCCCTCGCGCTGGTCCTCAGTGCCTGCGGCGGTGGGCAGACTGCCGAAGCCGACACCGACACCGACGCCGTGAGCGGCTCGGTGGCCGTCGACGGCTCCTCGACGGTCTTCCCCCTGAGCGACGCGGCCGCCGAGCTGCTCGCCGGTGAGAACCCCGACATCCAGGTCACGGTCGGCGAGGCCGGCACCGGCGGCGGGTTCGAGGTGTTCTGCGCGGGAGACACCGACGTCTCCAACGCCTCCCGCCCGATCGAGGAGGACGAGGTCGCGGCGTGCGAGGAGGCCGGCGTCGAGTCCACCGAGCTCCAGGTCGCCACCGACGCCCTCACCGTCGTCGTCCACCCGGACCTCGCCGTCGACTGCCTCACGGTCGACCAGCTGATCGAGCTGTGGGGCCCCGGGTCCACCGTCGGCAACTGGCAGGACCTCGACCCGAGCTTCCCCGACCAGGAGATCTCGCTGTTCGGTCCGGGCACCGACTCCGGCACCTACGACTACATGGCCGCCGACGTGATCGGTGACGAGTCCGAGAGCACCCGCGACGACTACGAGTCCTCGGAGGACGACAACGTCCTGGTGCAGGGCGTCGCCGGCACCGAGGGCGCCACCGGCTACTTCGGCTACACCTACTACGAGGAGAACCAGGACACCCTCAAGGCGCTGGCGATCGACAGCGGCGGCGGCTGTGTCGAGCCCTCCGCCGAGACCGCTGCCGACGGCACCTACACCCCGCTGTCGCGGCCGCTGTTCATCTACGTGAACAACGCCAAGTACAACGAGAACGAGGCCACCGCGGCGTACGTCGACTTCTACATCGAGAACCTCGCCGACCTGGCCGAGAGGACCCAGTTCATCCCGCTGAACGACGACCAGTACGCCGAGACGCAGTCAGCGCTCGACGGCATCGCGGGCTGACGGCGGAAGTCCAGCCGGAAAGACACTCGATGTCCACCACCACCGGTGCTGCAGGCTCGCCCTCCGGGGCGGGCCTGCAGCCCTCCACCCGCTCGCTGAAGGGACGCTCGCGCCCCGGCGAGTCGGCGATCAAGGCCACCCTCTTCCTGGCGGCGATGATCTCGGTCGTCACCACCATCGGCATCGTCATCACGCTGATCCGGCCGAGCCTCGACTTCTTCGGCGAGGCGTCCCTCCTGCAGTTCCTCACCGGTACCGAGTGGGCACCCCGTCGCGGCGAGTTCGGCGCGCTGCCGCTCGTGAAGGCGACGTTCCTGATCACCCTGATCGCCCTGCTCGTCGCGGTGCCGGTCGGCCTCGGTGCGGCGATGTACCTCTCGGAGTACGCCTCACCGCGGGTCCGGAAGATCTTCAAGCCGGTCCTCGAGCTGCTCGCCGGCGTCCCGTCCGTGGTGTACGGCTTCTTCGCGCTGGCGGTCGTCACCCCGTGGCTCCTGCAGGACCTGCTGGCCATGGACGTCGGCTTCACGAACGCGCTCGCCGCGGGCCTCGTGCTCGGCGTGATGATCGTGCCGACCGTGGCCTCGCTGTCCGAGGACGCCATGAGCGCCGTGCCGCTGGCGCTGCGGCAGGGCTCGCTCGCCATGGGTGCCAACAAGATGCAGACGACGCTGCGCGTGGTGTTCCCGGCGGCCCTGTCGGGCATCGCCGCCGCGATCGTGCTCGGGCTCTCGCGGGCCGTCGGCGAGACGATGATCGTCGCGCTCGCATCGGGGTCGCTGCCGAACATGAGCGCGGATCCCCGCGACGGGATGCAGGCGATGACCGGCTACATGGCGACCACGGCGGGCGGCGAGAACCCGGTCGGGTCGCTGGAGTACAACACGCTCTTCGCGATCGGGCTGCTGCTGTTCGTGATCACCCTCGTCATCAACATGATCAGCATCAGACTGGTCCGACGCTACCGGCAGGAGTACTGATGGCCAGCGTTGCGGCCACCGCCGCCCGCGAGACCACCGTCGCCATCGCGACGGGCAAGAGCCGCGACCGGAGCCCGGCCTCACTGGCGTTCCTGATCGCGCTGTGGGCGTCGTTGTTCTTCGGTGTCATGGTGCTGCTGGTGCTCATCGTCTCCACCGCGCTCGACGGCGCCTCCCGGATGGACGGCCCGCTGTTCACCAACTACCTGTCGTCCCTGGAGCCCGAGACGAGCGGCTTTCGGGCCGGCATCCTCGGCTCGATGTGGCTGATGCTGGGCACGTCGCTGCTCGCCGTACCCCTGGGCATCGCGTCGGCGCTCTACCTCGAGGAGTTCGCCGACCGCAACCGCTGGTACAACCGGGTGATCGAGCTCAACCTGCAGAACCTCGCCGCCGTGCCGGCCGTCGTCTACGGCCTGCTGGCCGTGGCCGCGATGTCGGTGCTGGGCTTCGACAGCAGCGGCATCGTGCTGGGCGGCTCGATCGCCCTGGCGCTGCTGATCCTGCCGGTCGTGATCATCACCACCCGTGAGGCGGTACGGGCGGTGCCGCGCGAGATCCGCGACGGGTCGCTGGCCCTGGGTGCCACGGTGTGGCAGACCACCTGGCGGCAGACGCTGCCGTCGGCGATCCCCGGCATCGCGACGGGGACGATCCTGGGTCTCTCGCGCGCGATCGGCGAGGCGGCGCCGCTGCTCCTGGTCGGCGTCGCGGTCGGCATCCGGTTCGACCCGAACGGCTTCCTCAGCGCCTTCACCGCGCTGCCGATGCAGATCTTCAACCAGACCTCGCGGCCGCAGGAAGAGCTCCAGACCGCCGCCGCCGCCGCGATCATCGTGCTGCTCGCGATGATCCTCGGCATGAACGCGCTCGCCATCTTCATCCGCAACAAGTTCCAGAGGAGCTGGTGACGTGGCCACGCACCCCCACACGTTCTCGACCCGGGAGGACCCGACCGTGACGACCACCCTTGATGCCCAGACCACGACGGACGCCGAGCGCAGCGTCGGGAGCCTCGCCGACGTCCACGGCGACGTCGAGCGGGTCCTCCCCGACGCTCCGCCGGACCCGGTGATGGAGGCGTTCGGGCTCAACGTCTTCTACGGCGACTTCCACGCGGTCCACGACGTCAACCTGTCGTTCGGCAAGAACGAGATCACCGCGCTGATCGGACCGTCCGGGTGCGGCAAGTCGACGGTGCTCCGCTGCCTCAACCGGATGAACGACCTCGTTCCCAGCGCCCGGGTCGAGGGCGACATCATGTACCACGGCCAGAACATCTACGCGAAGGGCGTCGACCCGATCGCGGTCCGCACCAACATCGGGATGGTGTTCCAGAAGCCGAACCCCTTCCCGAAGTCGATCTACGACAACATCGCCTACGGCCCGCGGGTCATCGGCATGAAGATCGACGACATGGACCAGGTCGTCGAGGAGGCGCTGCGCGGCGCCGCCCTGTGGGACGAGGTCAAGGACAAGCTCAAGCAGTCGGCGTACGGCCTCTCCGGCGGTCAGCAGCAGCGGCTGTGCATCGCCCGCACCATCGCCACCCAGCCCGACGTGATCTTGATGGACGAGCCGTGCTCGGCGCTCGACCCGATCGCCACGTCGCGGATCGAGGACCTGATGGTCGGGCTCCGCGAGGACTTCACGATCATCATCGTGACCCACAACATGCAGCAGGCCGCCCGGGTCTCCGACCGCACCGCGTTCTTCACCGCCCGCCCCGACGAGACCACCGGCAACCGCACCGGCCTGCTCGTCGAGTACGACCTCACCAGCCGGATCTTCACCAACCCGCACGACACGCGCACCGAGGACTACATCTCCGGTCGCTTCGGCTGAGCCAGGTCGGTAGTCCCCGGTTCTTTGGTTGCCCAGCACGTGGTTCGACAGCCAAAGAACCGGGGACTACGTGTCTCTGTGGATGGCCGGTGTTGGGCCCTCCCGGCCCCGGGAACGATGCGTTCGTGCGTGGGCGCTCGGAGATCTGGTGGTCGTTGGAACGACCCGGCCTCACGATGCCCACCCCTGTGGATCCGTCGGGTGCTCGCGGCCCGACCCGGGGCGAGGCTCGCGGGCCGAACTGGCGAACCACGAGCCGTGGCCTCTTCATCCGGAGCGAGGTGTCACGTGATGTGGTCGAGCAACGGATCATCGAGGCTGCCGCCGTCCTGCCGCGCGGTGCTGCCGTGACGGGCTGGGCAGCCTTGCGGTGGGCCGGGGGAGCGTGGTTCGACGGACTCGGCAGCGACGGATCCGAGCGAGCTACCGGTGACGCTCGCTGTGGGCGACTCGACGATCTGCCGTCAGACAGGTCTTGAGATCTCGGAGGAACAACTGCGTCCGTACGACCTGGAGCTTGTCGACGGTCTCCCAGTGACGACGCCCGAGCGATCCGTGACCTACCTGATGCGTCACGCGGACTCGCTCCTCGACGCCGTCGTCGCAGTAGACATGGCGTGCTACAGCGATCTGGTGTCGGTGGCCGAGGTGGCGTCGTACCTGCCGAGCATGCCGGCGTGGACCGGGATCCAGCAGTGCCGGACGGCGACCGGGCTTGCGAACGAGAACGCGTGGTCGCCGCGCGAGGTGGGGGTCCGACTGTCCTGGGAGCGGCACGCAAAGCTGCCGCGGCTCCTCGCCAACCCACCCGTCTTCGACCAGAGGGGGAGGCACGTCGGCACGCCTGACCTGCTGGACGAGGAGGCGGGCCTCGTCATCGAGTACGACGGCGCCCTCCATCTCGCCGGCGCTCAGCGGCGGCGCGACCGGGATCGAGAGGAGGAGTTCCGTCGGGTCGGGCTGGACTACCTCACCGTGATGGCTGGTGACGCGCAGTCGCACGTGGTTGCCCGGATGCAGTCGGTCCGGCGGCGCGCGCTGGCGCGACCGGCCGGACCCCGCGAGTGGACCACCGAACTGCCCGCCTGGTGGATCCCGACGTCGTCCGTGGAAGAACGTCGGTCGCTCGACTGCACCCAACGCGAGCGGCTGCTGAGACTCCGCCGCACCGCCTGACGCCGGAGATTTCGGTAGTCCCCGATTCTTTGGCGGCCGAACGGGGGTCTTCACCGCCAAAGAAGCGGGGACTACCGGAAGTGCCGGAACCTCCGGTCAGGGGATGACCTCGATCAGCAGGTGGCTGATGCCGTAGCAGATGGCGGCGGCGGTGCCGGCGGCCGGGAAGGTCAGCACCCAGGCGGTGAGGATCGAGCGGGCCACGCCCCAGCGGACGGCGGAGACCCGCTTGGTCGCGCCGACCCCCATCACGGCGGAGGTGATGGTGTGGGTGGTCGAGATCGGGGCCTCGAACACGTACGCGGTGGTGTAGAGCACCGAGGCGGCCACCGTCTCGGCGGCGAAGCCGCGAGCGGGGTCGAGGTGGATGATCCGGCGGCCGAGGGTCCGCATGATCCGCCAGCCACCCGAGTACGTGCCCAGCGAGATCGCGGCGGCAGCGGAGAAGATCACCCACAGCGGAAGCGGGTCGCCGGCGGAGACGTAGCCGCCCGTCAACAGCGCCAGGAAGATCACGCCCATCGTCTTCTGGGCGTCCTGCAGACCGTGGCCGAGCGCCATGGCGGCGGCCGACACGGTCTGCGCGAGCTTGAAGCCACGGTGGGCCTTGGACGGGTTGGCCTTCCGGAAGCCCCACATGATGGCGAGCATCAGGGCGAAGCCGAGCGAGAACGCCACCAGCGGTGACACGAACATCGGGATGACGACCTTCGTGACCACGACGTCCCAGTTCGCCGTCACGCCGGCGGCTGTGGCCGAGCCGACCAGCCCGCCGATCAGCGCGTGCGAGGACGACGAGGGCAGGCCGTAGTACCAGGTGATGAGGTTCCAGGTGATCGCCCCGAGGAGGCCCGCCATCACGATCACCAGGCCGTGGGTCCCCGACGGTGGACTGATCGTGTCGCTGACCGTGTTCGCGACCTCCTGGCCCAGGAAGGCGCCGACGAAGTTCATCACCGCCGCCATCGCGAGCGCGACCCGCGGCGTCAGCGCCCCGGTCGACACCGAGGTGGCGATGGCGTTGGCCGCGTCGTGGAAGCCGTTGGTGTAGTCGAACACCAGGGCGACCACGACCACCGCGACGATGATCGCGATCTCCATGGACGTCAGGACTCCTTGACGGCGATCTGCTCGACGATGTTGGCGACCTTCTCGAACGCGTCGATGGCGCCTTCCAGCGACGTCACGATGTCCTTGAGCTTGAGCACCTCGAGCGCCTCGTAGCCACCGCTGAACAGGTTGGCCAGGGTCCGGCGGTAGGACTTGTCGCCGGCGTTCTCCAGCCGGTTGATCTCGATCCAGTACTCCTCGAGGTCCTTCATCGCCTGCAGCCGCGGCATCGCGTCGTTGGTGATCTCGGCGCAGCGCTGGATGACCTCGACGAGCGTCGACAGCTCGGAGGGCAGCTCCTGCACCTCGTAGAGGAGGACCAGGTCGACGACCTCGTCCATCATGTCCATCACGTCGTCGAGGCCGGACGCCAGGGCGTAGATGTCCTCGCGGTCGAACGGCGTGACGAACGTGCTGTTCACCCGCCGCACGATCGCGTGCGTGGTCTCGTCAGCCGCGTGCTCGGCCTCCCGCATCCGGCGGGCGACGTCGCTGCGGTCGCTCCCCGAGGCGAGCATCTCCGCGAGCAGCTCGGCACCCACGGTGAGGTGGCCGGCGGCCTCGGAGAAGAGGTCGTAGAACGAGGCGTCGACAGGGCGGAACTTCAGACGCACAGTGAACTCCTGGGGTGGCGGAGCAGAACGTGCCACAGACTAGGGGGTGGTTCGGCGCGACGCGCAAATCAGGGGTCCACCCTGTCCACCTCAGACGGTGGTACGCCGCCGCCGCTGTCGTTCGATGAGGAGCTCCTGCGCGTGCGCCTGGCCGTCGTTGAGCCGCCAGCGGCCGTCGGGCTGCAGCACCCACGCCGAGGTGTCGTCGTCGAACACGAGATCGAGCAGGGCACCGACCTCGAGCACGCTGTCGGGGCCGGGCAGCCGCACCAGCACCTCGACCCGGCGGTCGAGGTTGCGGTGCATCAGGTCGGCGGACCCGATCCAGGCGTCCGGCTCCCCGCCGTTCTCGAACCAGTAGAGCCGGCTGTGCTCGAGGAACCGACCCAGGATCGAACGCACGGAGATCTGCTCGGAGAGACCGGGCACCCCCGGCCGCAGCGCGCTGATGCCCCGGATCAGCGCCTCGATCCGGACGCCCTCGCAGGAGGCGAGGTAGAGCGCGTCGATCAGCTCCTCGTCGACGATCGAGTTCGCCTTCACCCGGATCCCGGCCGGGCGGCCGGCGCGGGCGTGCTCGATCTCACGGTGGATCCGGTCGACCAGCCCGGTGCGCAGCGTGTCGGGCGCCACCAGCAGCTCGACGTACGACGCCTTGCGGGAGAACCCGGAGAGGTTGTTGAACAGGTGGGCGACGTCCTCGCCGATCGCCTCGTCGGTGGTGATGAGGCCGAGGTCCTCGTAGGTGCGCGCGGTCTTGGAGTTGTAGTTGCCGGTGCCGATGTGGACGTAGCGGCGGATGCCCTCGGGCTCGTCGCGCACCACCATCGAGAGCTTGCAGTGGGTCTTGAGGCCGACCTGCCCGTAGACGACGTGGCAGCCCGCCTGCTCCAGCTTCCGCGCCCAGCGGATGTTGGCCTGCTCGTCGAATCGCGCCTTGATCTCGACGATGACCAGCACCTGCTTGCCCGACTCTGCCGCGTCGACCAGGGCGTCGATGACGGGGGAGTCGCCGGAGGTGCGGTAGAGCGTCTGCTTGATCGCCAGCACGTGCGGGTCGGCGGCGGCCTGCTCGATGAAGCGCTGGACGCTGGTGGCGAACGAGTCGTACGGGTGGTGCAGGAGCACGTCGTACCGCCTGGTCGCCTTGAACACGTCGACCGGCGCCGCGGACTCGACCTCGGCCAGGTGGTGGTGCGTGCTCGGGATGAACGCGGGGTACTTGAGCTCCTCCCGCTGGAGGTCGGCGATGTCGTGCAGGCCGGTGAGGTCGAGCGGGCCGGGCAGCCGGAAGACCTCGTCCTCGGAGATGTCGAGCTCGGACACCAGGAGCTCGAGCACGGCCGGCGTGATCGTCTCCTCGACCTCGAGCCGCACCGGCGGGCCGAAGCGTCGCCGCAACAGCTCCTTCTCGAGGGCGGCGAGGAGGTTCTCGGCGTCGTCCTCCTCGACCTCGACGTCCTCGTTGCGGGTCACCCGGAACGTGTGGACCTGCAGCACGTCCATGCCCGGGAACAGCCGGCGCAGGTGTTCGCCGATGACGTCCTCGAGCGGCACGAACCGGTCGTTGCCCAGCGGCACGAACCGGTGGAAGCTCGGCGGCACCTTCACCCGCGCGAAGTGCTCCTTGCCGCTCTTCGGGTTGCGCACCAGCACCGCCAGGTTGAGCGACAGCCCGGAGATGTAGGGGAAGGGGTGCGCCGGGTCGACCGCCAGCGGTGTCAGCACCGGGAAGATCCGCTCCTTGAAGAGCCGCTTGCAGTGCTTCTGCTCGTCCTTGTCGAGGTCCTCCCACCGCACCAGCTGGATGCCGTGGTCGAGCAGTGCCGGGATGATCTCGTGGGCGAACACCGCCGCGTGCCGGCGCGTCAGCTGGTCGGTCTCTGCCCAGATCGTCTCGAGCACCTCGCGCGGCAGCAGGCCGGACGCCGCCTTGAGCGCGACTCCGGCCGCGATCCGCCGCTTGAGACCGGCGACGCGGACCATGAAGAACTCGTCGAGGTTGCTCGCGAAGATCGCGAGGAACCGGGCCCGCTCCAGCAGCGGGACCTTCGGGTCCTCGGCCAGCTCGAGGACCCGCTGGTTGAAGTGCAGCCACGAGACCTCGCGGTCGAGGAAGCGGTCCTCGTGCTTGGCGATCGCCTCGAGCGCCGCGGTGTCGGGTGCGTACGGAGCGGGCGGGTCGTCGGCCGGCTCGGCCTCACCCGGCTCGTCGTCCGCGGGAGCCTCCGGCTCCTGGTCCAGGGTCGTCACCCCGCCAGTGTGGCATCGTCCGGTGAACGGTGGGTGTCCTCTTCCACGACCGCCGGTAGGTTGCGCGCGTGGCACTCCTCGACCGGGTCGAAGCCCTCGCGTTCCGCGGGGCGATGGCGTTGCCGCGGCCGGTGCAGCGGGTGCTGGCGGGACGGCGGGTGGTGCGGGACGGCCAGACGCTCGACCCGGAGCTCCAGCTCGCGCTGCGGTTGCAGCGGCTGGTGCGGGAACCGGCCGCCGAGACCCTGCCCCTGCCCGAGGGGCGGCGGGCTGTCCTCAAGCAGTGCGCGCTGGTCGGGGGCAGCCAGCCGGTCGGAGCGGTCCGAGACCTCGCCGTCGGGCGCGTCGCGGGGCGGCTGTACGTCCCGGAGGGTGCGGCGGCGCCCGGCCCGTTGCTCGTGTTCTTCCACGGCGGGGGCTGGATGTACGGCGATCTCGACAGCCACGACCCGACCTGCCGGTTCCTGGCCGAGCGCGCGGGCGTCCGAGTGCTCGCCGTCGACTACCGGCTCGCGCCCGAGCACCCGTTCCCGGCCGCCTATGACGACTGCGCCGCGGCGTACCGGTGGGTGGTGGAGCACGCGGACTCGCTGGGTGCCGACCCAGCCCGGCTGGCGGTCGGCGGTGACTCGGCCGGTGGCACGCTGGCCGCTACCGTCGCGGTCCTCGCAGCGAGAGAGGGCCTGCCGCTGGCCTTCCAGCTGCTGATCTACCCGGCCGCGGACATGCGCGGCGGCACGGAGAGCCGCGGGCGGTTCGCGGAGGGCTTCTTCCTGACGAAGCAGTTCATGGACGTCGCGCAGGAGGCCTACCTGCCGCGGCCCGAGGACGTCACCCACCCGTGCGCCTCCCCGGTGCTGGCAGACCTGCCGGCCGGGCTGGCGCCGGCGTACGTCGTGACCGCCGGCTTCGACCCGCTGCGCGACGAAGGTGAGTCGTACGCCCGCAAGCTCGCCGACGCCGGGGTCGAGCTCGAGCTGCGGCGCTTCCCGCACCTGATCCACGGCTTCTTCAACATGGTCGGCCCGGGCCGGGCGGGCCGGGCGGCCAACGAGGAGATCGCCGGGCGACTGCGCGCGGCCCTGGCCTGAGGGCGCCGCGGTCAGGGTGACTCGACGATGAGGGTCACCGGCCCGTCGCCGACGCTCGCGACCCTCATGTCGGCCCCGAACACCCCGCGCTCGACGTGGATGCCGTCCCCGCTCAGGGCGTCGCAGACGGCGTCGTACGCCGGTTCGCTGACCGGTTGCGGCGCCGCGGCCAGCCACGTCGGCCGGCGGCCCTTGCGGCCGTCGCCGTACAGGGTGAACTGGCTGACCACCAGCACCGGAGCGCCGGCGTCCGCCACCGACTGCTCGTCGCGGAGCAGCCGCAGGTCGCGGATCTTGCCGGCGGTCCACGCGATCTCTGCAGGGCCGTCGTCGTGGGTGACGCCGAGGTAGACCAGCAGCCCCGGCTCGTCGATGGCGCCCACGACCTCGTCGTCGACCGTCACGGAGGCGGAGAGCACCCGCTGGATCACCGCACGCATGGGACTAGTCTCCCAGCCGTGAGCGAGAACACCGTCCCCGCCGACCGCCTGCTCGTCACCGTCGCCCCGACCGGCGCGGAGACCGCGAAGGAGGCGTGCCCGCAGCTGCCGACGACGCCGGAGGAGATCGCCGAGACCGCGGCGGCGTGCGAAGCCGCCGGAGCGGCCATGATCCACCTCCACGTCCGGGACGGCGACCACCGGCCGACGCTCGACCTGGGGCTGCTGCGTGAGTGGGTCGCCGCCGTCCGCGCATCGTCGTCGCTGGTCGTCCAGCTGTCCACGGGCGGGTCCGTGCACGACCCCCTCGACCAGCGGCTGCGGGTGCTCGACGCCGAGCCCGACTCGTGCTCGCTCACGATGGGCACCACCAACTTCGGCGACGACGTCTTCTCCAACCCGTGGCCCTTCGTGTGCGAGCTCTACCAGCTCAGCCAGGAGCGCGAGGTCGTGCCGGAGTTCGAGCTGTTCGACCTCGGCCAGGTGCACGCGCTGTCGCGGCTGATCGACAAGTTCGGCCTCCCGTACGGCGGACGCGTGCACTGCGACCTCGTGATGGGTGTCCCGGGCGGCATGAACGGGACCGCCGACGCGCTCGTGGCCGCCGTGCACGACCTGCCGGCGGCGACCACGAGCTGGTCTGCGACCGGGATCGGCCGCTCGACCCTGGCGGTGGCCCTGGCGTCGCTGTCGAAGGGTGGCCACCTGCGGGTCGGCATGGAGGACGTGCTCACGCTCGCCAAGGGCGTCCCCGTGGAGCACAACAGCCAGCTCGTCGAGCGGGTCGTGGCGCTCGGCCGGATCGTGCAGCGGACGCCGATGTCCACCGACGAGGCCCGGACCTTCCTCGCCATCCGCCCGAGTCGTGGGTAAATCGGGCCGAGTCGTGCCTGATTCGGCCCGAGTCTCCGACTCGATCCGAATGAGGCACGACTCGATCCGAATGAGGCACGACTCGCGCTAGTAGACGAGGGCCTGGACGCCGTCGCCGAGGACCTCCTCCGCGAAGCCGGCGGCACCCGCGATCCGGATGCCGGGCACCACGTCCTCCTCGCCGAGCTGGCGCCGCGCCGCGCACTGGGTGCACAGCGTGACCCGGCCGCCGGCGATCACGGCGTCTCGCAGGTCGGCGAGCGGTGTGGCGAGCGGTAGTGAGAACCCCTCGGCCCGGCCCGGAACGGCGAACCACGCCGCCTCGCCGGTCAGCCAGAGGCTGACGTCGGCACCGGACGCAACCGCCGCCGCCGCGACCGTGAACGCCTGGTTGCAGCGCTCCGGATCCTCGGCGCCGCACGTGACCTTGACCACCAGAGTCCTCGCCATGGACCCACCCTAGACTCGACGCATGCCGTTCGAGATCCCGGAGAACATCCACCCCAGCTGCGCGCGGCTGGCGTGGCTGATCGGGACGTGGGCGGGCAACGGCCACGGTGAGTACCCCACCATCGAGCCGTTCCAGTTCGGCCAGGAAGTGATCTTCCAGCAGGACGGTCGCCCGTTCATCCACTACTTCAGCCGCGCCTGGATCACCGACGCCGACGGCGAGATCATCCGCCCGGCCGCGCAGGAGACCGGCTTCATCCGGCCGCAGGAGGACGGCACCATCGAGCTGGTGCTCAGCCACAACACCGGCTTCGTGGAGATCTGGCACGGCGAGCTCCACGCCGAGCAGCCGCGGTTCGAGATCGCCACCGACGCGGTCGCCCGCACCGCCACGGCCAAGGAGTACGTCGGCGGCAGGCGGCTCTACGGCTACGTCAACGGCGACCTGCTGTACGCCTTCGACATGGCGGCCATGGGGCAGCCGCTCCAGCCCCACACCCACGCCCAGCTGGTCAGGCAGTGACCGCTCGTGACCGCGGACGACTGGCGCGCACAGCTCCGTGAGCGGGGCTACCGCCTCACGCCGCAGCGCGAGCTGATCCTGGCCGCGGTCGAGCGACTCGGCCACGCCACCCCGGACGAGGTGCTGGCGGCGGTCCGGGAGCACTCGTCGGCGGTGAACGTCTCCACCGTCTACCGCACCCTGGAGGTGCTCGAGGAGCTCGGCCTGGTGCGTCACGCGCACCTCTCCGACCGCTCGCCGACCTACCACTCGGTCACCGGCCACGAGCACTTCCACCTGGTCTGCCGGAATTGTCAGCGCGTGATCTCGGTTGACCCTGACGTGCTCACCCCGCTGCAGGAGAAGCTCGCCGCCGACCACGGGTTCGACGTCGACGTCGGCCACCTGACCGTGTTCGGGCGGTGTTCCGGATGTCGGTGACCAGTCCGCTGCTCGGCCTGCCGGGCGCGGTCGCCGCGGCCGGCGTGGACGCGGCCGTCGCCGCCCACTACGGCTCCTTCAACCGCGAGCAGCGCACGCTCGTGGCCGGGGACGGGTTCGTGGACCTGTCGCACCGCGACGTGCTCCGGATCTCCGGCCCCGACCGGCTGACCTGGCTCCACTCGCTGACGACCCAGCACCTCACGGACCTGCCGCCGGGGGAGTGGACCGAGGCGCTGGTGCTGAGCCCCCAAGGTCACGTCGAGCACGCGTTCGCCGGCGTCGACGACGGCGAGGCGCTGACCCTCCACACCGAGCCCGGCGCCGGCGCGCCGCTCCTGGAGTTCCTCGGGCGGATGGTGTTCATGACCCGCGTCGAGCTCGCGGACGTGACCGACGACGTCGCGGTGGCCTGGCGGCCGAAGGGCTACGACCTCGTCCCGCGCGACCAGCTCACGGCGTACGCCGAGGCTGCCGGTCCCGCCTGCGGGCTGTGGGCGTTCGAGGCGCTCCGGATCGCCCGCGGCGAGCCGCGGTTCGGGCTCGACACCGACCATCGGACGATCCCCAACGAGGCCGGCTGGATCCCGTCCGCGGTGCACCTCGACAAGGGCTGCTACCGCGGCCAGGAGACGGTGGCCCGGGTGCACACGCTGGGACGGCCTCCGCGCCGGCTCACGCTGCTCCACCTCGACGGCTCCGAGAACCGGCTGCCCGAGCGCGGCTCCGACCTGCTGCTCGACGGGAAGGTCGTCGGCCGCGTCGGCTCGAGTGCTCGCCACCACGAGCTCGGCCCGATCGCGCTGGCGCTCGTCAAGCGCAACGTCGCGCTCGACGCCGTGCTGCAGGCCGACGGGTTGGTCGCCTCGCAGGAGGTCGTGGTCGATCCCGAGGTCGGCCTCCACGTCCGACCCAAGCTGCGGTGACACGACCGGCGGTCACCCGCGGCGGTGGTACATCACGTGGGTGTCGCGCTGGTCGTGGGTGAACCCGAGACCGCGGTAGAGGGCGATCGCGGGCAGGTTGTCCGCCTCGACGTACAGCTCCACCTCGGAGACGCCGCGGCCCGCGAGGTGCGAGAGACCGGCGCGGGTGAGCGCGCGGCCGAGGCCGAGCCCCTGCGCGTCGGGGTCGACCCCGACGACGTAGACCTCGCCGAGAGCGGGTGAGTGCTGCTTGGTCCAGTGGAAGCCGAGCATCCGGCCACCGTCGATCGCGACCAGCAGCCCCGCGGCGTCGAACCACGGCTCGCCCATCCGCTCGGCCAGGTCACTCTCCGACATCGCCCCCTGCTCGGGGTGGTGGGCGAACGCTGCCGCGTTGACGCGCAGCAGCTCGCGCTGGTCGCCGGGCCGGTAGCCGCGGATCACCACCCCCTCGGGCACCGAGATCTCACCCACCGGCTCGGCGGCGGGCCGCCGCATGACCCACAGCTCGCGGGCCCGGTCGAACCCGTGCCGCCGCGCCAGCCGGGCCGCAGCCGGGTGGTCGGCGTGCGACCACGCCCGGAGCCCGCCGTCGTACGCCGCCAGTGCCTCGGCCAGGAGCGTCTCGCCCACGCCCTGGCGCCGGGCCCGTGGCCGGACGGCGAGCGACAGGTCGCCGCCCATGACCAGCGCGAAGCCGTGGTCGTTCGCCCACGACATGACGTCGTCGGAGCGGTTGCGCAACGTCAGCCAGGTCGCCTCGTCGATCGGCGCCGCCCCGTCGGCCGCCTCCGAGTCCGCGGCGACGTCCGCGATCAGCCTGAGCCGTTCGGCGTCCACAGGGCGAGGGTACGACCCTCACGCCTCCTGCGAGTCGCGGACCTGCCCGGACTGCTCCTGGGCAGGCAGCACGAACCGGTAGCCGACGTTGCGCACGGTCCCGATCAGGGTCTCGTGCTCCGGCCCGAGCTTCGCCCGCAGCCGGCGGACGTGCACGTCGACGGTGCGGGTGCCGCCGAAGTAGTCGTAGCCCCACACCTCCTGCAGCAGCTGTTGGCGGCTGAACACCCGTCCCGGGTGCTGGGCGAGGTACTTGAGGAGCTCGAACTCCTTGAACGTCAGGTCGAGCACCCGGTGGCCGAGCTTCGCGGTGTACGTCGCCTCGTCGACGACCACCTCGCCGGAGCGGATCACGTGCGACTCGGGGTCGTCGGCCTCGCGCTCGGCACGCAGCCGGCCGGCGGCGAGCTTCATCCGCGCCTCGAGCTCGGCGGGCCCGATGGTGTGGAGCACGACGTCGTCCATGCCCCAGTCGTGGCTGGCCGCGGCCAGCCCGCCCTCGGTGAGCACCAGCAGCACCGGGACCCGGACCCCGGTCGTACGGATCAAACGGCACAGGTCACGCGCCTGCGCGAGGTCCTGGCGGCCGTCGACCAGCAGGAGGTCGGAGTCGGGGGCGTCCAGCAGCGCGCTGCCCTCGGCGGGCAGGACCCGCACCTGGTGGGCGAGCAGCGTCAGGCTCGGCAGCACCTCCGCGGACGGTTGGAGGGCGCTCGTGAGGAGCAGCACCTGGCTCATCCCGACCTCCGTCGCACGACCGGCGGGCCCGGCTGGCCCGATACGCAAGGATAGAGCGCGATGAGCGCGCAGAAGATCACTGTCCGGTATTGGGCCGCCGCCCGGGCTGCCGCGGGGACCGACCGCGACGAGCTGGCGGTCGAGGGTCCGGTCACGCTGTCCGAGGTCGTACGACAGGTCGTGGCCGCCCACCCCGAGGGCCGGCTCGCCGGGGTGCTCGAGGTCTGTTCGGTGCTCGTCGGTGACCGTCCGGTGAAGACCCAGGACCCCGCGGCCGTCCAGGTCGCCCCGGGCGACTCGGTGGAGTTCCTGCCGCCGTTCGCCGGCGGCTGAGCGGGGCCGCCCCACCCCCGTGGGAGCGACCCCGCGTCGGGTGTGCTCAGGCCTCGATGGCCGTGTGCTCGTCGTGGGAGCCCGCGATCTCGATCCTGCGCGGCTTGGCCTTCTCGGCGACCGGCACGACCAGCCGCAGCACGCCGGCGTCGTAGCTGGCCTCGATCTGGTCGAGGTCGAGGTTGTCACCCAGCACCAGCTGGCGGCTGAACATGCCGCGGGGACGCTCGGTCGCGAGCATCTCCCAGTCGCCGTTGCGGGCGACCCGCTCGGCACGGACGGTGAGCACGTTGCGCTCGACGTCCAGGTCGATGCTGTCGCGAGTCACGCCCGGCAGGTCGAACTCGAGCACGAAGCGGTCGCCCTCGCGCCACGCGTCCATCGGCATGACCGCGGGCCGGTTGGTGGTGCCGAGCAGCTGGTTGGTCAGGCGGTCGAACTCTCGGAACGGGTCCGTCGTACGAAGCAACATCACAGGTCCTCCTCGGGTCGTGTCGGTGATGACGTCAGTGACAACTTGCAACCACTGTTATAGATTCCCTGGCAGCAGGATTTCAAGTAGCTCGACCGAGGAATTCGAGGTGATCACCCGTGGCCGGTCCGCACGGCGTCTTCGCGATCTCGGTGGTGTCCGAGATGGTCGCCATGCCTGCCCAGAACCTCCGGGTCTACGAGCGGCACGGGCTGCTGAGCCCGGAGCGGACCTCGGGTGGCACCCGCCGCTACAGCCACGCCGACGTCGATCGGCTCCACCGGATCCGCGACCTGCTCGCCGAGGGGTTGAACCTCGCCGGCGTCGCGCACGTGCTGCGCCTGGAGTCCGAGGTCGCGCGGCTCCGCCAGGAATGCGACCGGCTGCGACGGCGTTGAAGCCGCTGTGACCACCGGCAGCTGGATCCTGCTCGCGAGCGTGCTGCTCGCCGTGGGGTTCGGGATCTACCGGGTCGCGGCCGACGGGCGTTTCCGGGGCACGCACCCGGTCGCGGGATCCGACGGCCCCGCGGCTGCGGACGTCGCTGCCGAGCCGCTGGTCCCCGACGACCAGCTGGGCGAGCGGGCGACCCTGCTCCAGTTCTCCAGCGCGTTCTGCGCGCCCTGCCGCGCCACCCGCCGGGTGCTCGCCGACGTCGCGACCGCCGTCCCCGGCGTGGCCCACGTGGAGCTGGACGCCGAGCACCACCTCGACCTGGTCCGCAGGGTCGGGGTGACCCGCACGCCGACGACCCTGGTGCTCGACGCCGGGGGCCGGGAGGTCACCCGGGCCGCCGGGGCGCCCCGCAAGGAACAGGTGCTCGCGGCCCTCGCGAGGATCGAGGCGTGATGTCCACATCATGGATGCACGTCTCACAGAATGGGACGCTCGTTGTCGGTCCGACCGGCCCGCGCCCTACGCTTCCCCGTATGAGCTCGACCATGCTGACCAAGCGCCGCGCAGTGGACCACTGCCTCGTGCGCTCGGCCATGTGTCGGATGTCCTAGGGCGCACCCGTCTCACCACGTGCTCGTGTCTAGTCGATCTCTCGACTGACGTCGTGGGTGTGCCCGTCTCCGAACCCGAACCCGTCGGACCAGAGGACAGGACTCCATGCCCACCCACATCGATCCCCGCGGCGCCCGCGTCGCCGCCGCCCTCACCAGCCTCGTGCTGGCGCTGGTGCTCCTGACCGCGCCCGGGCCCGTCGCGACCGCGCTGCTCGCCGCCCAGGCGGCCGTGTTCGCGGTCGGCGCCGTCGCCGGGGTGCAGCGCACGCCGTACGCGTGGCTGTTCCGCACCCTCGTCCGGCCCCGCCTCGGACCGCCCCGCGAGCTCGAGGACGCCGCCCCGCCGCGCTTCGCCCAGGCCGTCGGCCTCGGCTTCGCATCCCTCGGCCTGCTGGCGCTGCTGGCCGGCCTCACGACCCTCGGGCTGGTCGCGGTCGGCTTCGCGCTGGTCGCGGCGCTCCTCAACGCGGCGCTCGGCTTCTGCCTGGGCTGCGAGGTCTACCTCCTCGCGCGCCGCCTCACCACCTCCACCACCACGGCCCGCCCGGCCGCAACCAACTGAAAGGCGCCACCACCATGAGCCGCGAGACCGCACTCGTCACCGCCGACTGGGTCGAGCAGAACCTCGAGAACGACCAGATCGTCCTGATCGAGGTCGACGAGGACACCACTGCCTACGACAAGGGCCACATCAAGGGGGCCATCAAGCTCGACTGGACGACCGACCTCCAGGACCAGGTCCGCCGCGACTTCGTCAACAAGCAGCAGTTCGAGGCGCTGCTCTCCGAGCGGGGCGTCGGCAACGACCACACCGTGGTCCTCTACGGGGGCAACAACAACTGGTTCGCGGCGTACGCCTACTGGTACTTCAAGCTGTACGGCCACCAGGACGTCAAGCTGCTCGACGGCGGCCGCAAGAAGTGGGAGCTCGACTCCCGGGAGCTGACCGAGGAGCTGCCGGACCGGGCGGCCACCCAGTACACCGCCCAGGAGCAGGACCACTCGCTGCGCGCGTTCCGCGACGAGGTCGTCGCCGCGATCGGCACCCAGAACCTGGTCGACGTCCGCAGCCCCGACGAGTACGCCGGCCGGCTGCTCGCACCGGCCCACCTCCCGCAGGAGCAGGCGCAGCGGGCGGGCCACATCCCCACCGCGTCGAGCGTGCCGTGGAGCAAGGCCGCGAACGACGACGGCACGTTCAAGTCCGACGACGAGCTGACCGAGATCTACACCGAGGCCGGGGTCGACTGGGACAAGGACACCATCGCCTACTGCCGGATCGGCGAGCGTTCGAGCCACACCTGGTTCGTCCTCAAGGAGCTGCTCGGCCAGCAGAACGTGAAGAACTACGACGGTTCGTGGACCGAGTACGGCTCGCTCGTGGGCGTGCCCGTCGCGCTGGGTGACGAGAGGGGCGAGGCCTGATGGGCTGCGGAGCAGTGGTGGGCGGCCGGTCGCTCGACGGGGTCGACGTCACCAAGGAAGCGATCATCCAGGGCCAGGTCCTCCGTTCCGGTGAGCCCGTGGGCAACGCCTACGTCCGGCTGCTCGACAGCACCGGGGAGTTCACCGCCGAGGTCCCGACCGACGACGCCGGCCAGTTCCGGTTCTTCGCCGCCGACGGCCGGTGGACGCTGCGCACGCTCGCACCCAAGGCCGACCCCACCGACCGCCAGGTCGTGGCCCAGGTCGGCTCGGTCGCCGAGGTCGACATCTCGGTCTGACGCGACCCGAGGACGCCCGGACCCGCTGGGTCCGGGCGTCCTGCTCTCTTCCCATGCTCGACTGGTCTGGACCAGTCGGGCACAACCGCTCCACAACTGCGCCACAGGTCTATACCGGAGCGGGTGTCCCGTAGTCCGATGCCTGCGGGGAAGGTCCTTGAACGAGGAACCGGGATTCGCCGGGTCGCGCGTGTGGGGTGCGTGGTCGGGCGGGGGAGAACTACAGATGAAGACCATGCGATTCGCCGCGTCCGCACTCGCCGCCGGACTGGTGGCCAGCGCGCTCGCCGTCCTCGGCACGAGCGTCGCGGCTCAGGGCGCCGCCGTCGAGCCGGAGTTCGTCGACGGCAACCCGACCTGCGAGGACCTGGGCTACGACTACGGCTTCAAGCCGGGCGGTGAGGACCTCCAGAAGGCGCCGGGCGAGTACACCGACGGTGTCGTGACCGTCGTCTGGAGCTACTCGAACCCGCCGGCAATGACGTCCGTCGACTGGAGCTCGAGCTACCCGGTCGCCGCCGTCATCGTCAAGGCGGGCAGCGGCGCCAACCTCTACGACTACGACCCGCAGCTGTTCTCCGACACCGGACTGGCCACGCCGAACAACACCGGTGGCGAGCAGGCCGAGCTGTCGCACCTGGTGTTCTGCTACGACGTCAGGCCGTTCGTCTCGAAGACGGCCGACACCAGCTTCGATCGCGCCTACGCGTGGACCATCGACAAGGACGCCGACACCACGGAGCTGACCCTGATGGCGGGCCAGTCGTACGACGTGAACTACGAGGTCGACGTGGCGCGCGACGCCGGGACCGACTCGGGCTGGACGGTCGAAGGCGAGATCACGATCGCCAACCCGTGGCCGTTCGAGCTGGAACTGGTCTCGGTCACGGACTCGCTGGTGACCGCCGGATCAGGTGAGGTCGACTGTGGCGGTGCGACGACCGTCCCCGCCTCGGACGACCTGGTCTGCACCTACAGCGCACCGCTCACGAGCGGCGACGCGGGGACCAACACCGCCACCGTGGAGACCCAGTACGGCGACAGTCCGGTCCGGACCTCGACGGGCAGCAAGGAGTTCACGTTCCAGGACCCGACGACGGTGACCGACGAGTGCATCACCGTCGACGACGACCTGTACGGCCCCCTGGGCGTGACGTGCGAGACCCCGACCTCGTTCCCGCTACACGATGGCCATCGGTCCGTACGCCGAGCCCGGCGAGTACACGGTGACGAACACCGCCTGCTTCGAGACCAACGACACGGCAACCCTTGGTTGTGACGACCACACGGTGATCGTCACCGTGCCCGACGAGGGCGTCGGCTGCACGCTCACCCAGGGCTACTGGAAGACCCACAGCCAGTTCGGTCCGGCGCCGTACGACGACGCCTGGTTGAACGTCGGTCCGGTCCAGCAGAGCACGCAGTTCTACCTGAGCGGCAAGACCTGGTACCAGATGTTCTGGACCCCGCCGCAGGGCAACGCCTACTACCAGCTGGCCCACCAGTTCATGGCCGCGGAGCTGAACGTGCTGAACGGCGCGTCCGCGCCGGCGGAGGTGACCACCGCCCTGGCCTCGGCCGACGCGCTGTTCAGCTCGGTCGGCGGGACGACGCTCACCCGGGCGCAGACGACGATCGCCCGGCAGCTGGCCGCCGTCCTGGACGCCTACAACAACGGGCTGACCGGACCCGGACACTGCTCGGAGTGACGAACGGCGAACGGCCGCAGCCCCGGAGGGCTGCGGCCGTTCGGCCGTCCGGGTCGACCGAGGTC
>CAWHKE010000004.1:0-6844 GCA_963829855.1 uncultured Actinomycetota bacterium
CCACGGACGGGACGGAGGTGGCCGGGTGCTCCACGCGTCGGATCGACCACTGGTCGGGTGCTACGACCTGCTGATGTTCGACCTCGACGGCGTGGTCTACGTCGGTGACGACGCCGTGCCCGGCGCTCCCGAGCACCTCGCGCGGGTGCGGGAGGCGGGTGTCCACGTCGCGTTCGTCACCAACAACGCCTCCCGCTCGCCCCGTGCCGTCGCCGAGAAGCTCAGCGGCCTCGGGGTCCGGGCCGACGCGTCCGACGTCGTCACCTCGGCGCAGGCCGCTGCCCGGGTGCTGCTCGATCGCTTCGGCGAGGGCGCCGCTGTTGTTGTCCTCGGGGCCGACGGGTTGCGCGACGCCCTCCGCGAGGCGGCGCTGCGACCGGTCGGGGTCGGTGACGACGCCGTCGCCGTGGTCACCGGTTACGGCCCCGACGTGGTGTGGCACGAGGTGATGCAGGTCGCGTCCCGGATCAAGGAGGGGCTGCCCTGGGTCGCGAGCAACACCGACCTCTCGCTGCCCGTGCCC
The DNA here is from genome assembly GCA_963829855.1 of uncultured Actinomycetota bacterium. Classification (GTDB taxonomy): domain Bacteria; phylum Actinomycetota; class Actinomycetes; order Propionibacteriales; family Nocardioidaceae; genus Nocardioides. Next base: position 524 of record CAWHKE010000004.1, read on the forward strand.
GGTGGGGGAACGGCGCCCGGACACGGGGCGCTGGTACGGCTGCTCGCGGACTTCTCCGGGGTGACCCCGGAGGTCGCCGGCAAGCCGGCTCCGCCGCTGCTGGAGGAGACGATCCGCCGGGTCGGCGGGAGCCGGCCGCTGATGGTGGGCGACCGGCTCGACACCGACATCGAGGGTGGGCGCCGCGCCGAGGTCGACTCGCTGCTGGTGCTGACCGGTGTCACCGGTCTGTCCGACCTCGTGGCCGCCGGGCCGGAGCTGCGGCCGGCGTACCTCGCCGCGGACCTGGGCGGCCTGCTCGAGGTGCACCAGGCCCCGGAGCGGCGGGACGGAGGGTGGCGCGCGGGTGGCTGGACGGCCCGCGTCGACCGCGACCGGCTGACCGTCGACGGCGACGGGCACGCCGACGACTGGTGGCGCGCCGTGGCGCCGGCTGCCTGGGAGCACCTGGACGCGGTGGGAGCGCCTGTGGACACCGGCGCCCTGCTCCCGCCGACAGCCACCCCGGACCGGTAGCCTCGGCGCCATGAGCCAGATCGAGACCGAGACCCCGGAGCCCGTACGGACCGGGGTCAGCGAGGTCGACGCGGTCCTCGACTCGGTCGAGGCGCTCGACGACCGTCCCGTGGAGGAGCACCCTGCCGTCTTCGAGGCCGCGCACGAGCAGCTGCGCCGCTCGCTCGACGGCACCGGCTGACCGGCCGTGCCGCGGCGGCTGCGCCTGGACGCCGAGCTGGTCCGGCGGGGACTCGCCCGGTCGCGCGAGCACGCCGGTGAGCTGGTCTCGGCCGGCCGGGTCACCGTGGCCGGCGCGGTCGCGACCAAGCCCGCCACCGGGGTCACCACCGACGCGGCGATCGTGGTCCGCGACGACCCGTCGCGCCCCGACTACGTGTCGCGGGGTGGGCACAAGCTCGCCGGGGCGCTGGACGCGTTCGCGCCCGGCCTCGACGTCCGGGACCGCCGCTGCCTCGACGCGGGCGCCTCGACCGGGGGCTTCACCGACGTGCTGCTGCGGCGCGGGGCCCGCGAGGTGGTCGCGGTCGACGTCGGCTACGGCCAGCTGGCCTGGTCGATCCGGCAGGACCCGCGGGTGGACGTCCACGACCGCACCAACATCCGCGAGCTCACCCCGGACGTCATCGGCGAGCCGGTGGACGTCGTGGTGGGCGACCTGTCGTTCATCTCGCTGACGCTCGTGCTCGACGCGCTGCTCGGCGTCACGGCCGGCGACGGGGACCTGGTGCTGATGGTCAAGCCGCAGTTCGAGGTGGGCAAGGACCGGGTCGGCAAGGGTGGCGTCGTGCGAGACCCCGAGCTGTGGGTCTCGGCGGTCGCCGGCGTCGCCGACCTGGCGGAGCAGCGTGGCTGGGGGGCCGTCGGCGTCACACCGAGCCCGCTCCCGGGGCCGTCGGGCAACGTCGAGTTCTTCGTGTGGCTGCGTCGCGGCCCGGCGACGGTGCCGGCCGCGACGCGCGACGCCGTCGTACGGGCTGGGACCGGACCGTCGGCGCCGGGTGAGAAGGTGGGACCGTGAGCCCGGACTCCCGTCGTGTGCTGGTGGTCGCGCACACGGCCCGCCGTGACGCGCGCGAGCTGTCACGCGCCCTCGTGGGACGGCTCCACGACCACGGCATCGCGGTCCGGATGCTCGCCCAGGAGGCTGCCGACATCGGCCTCGACGGCGGTTCGTCGCTGCTCGAGCTGGTCGATGCGACCGCCTCAGCCGGTCGGGACTGCGAGCTCGTCGTCGTCGTCGGCGGCGACGGGTCGATCCTGAGGGCCGCCGAGCTCGCGCACGACGACGGGGCACCCGTGCTCGGCGTCAACATCGGACACGTCGGGTTCCTGGCCGAGGCCGAGGTCGAGGACGTCGACGCCACCATCGAGGCCATCGCCAACCGTCACTACACCACCGACGAGCGGCTCACGCTCGACGTGAGCGTGCACCACGACGGCGAGGTCGTGGCCCGGACCTTCGCCCTCAACGAGGCCAGCGTCGAGAAGGCTGCGCGGGAGCGGATGCTCGAGGTCGTCCTGGAGATCGACGGCCGCCCGCTCTCGCGCTGGGGGTGCGACGGCGTGGTGTGCGCGACGCCCACCGGGTCCACCGCCTACAACTTCTCCGCCGGCGGACCGGTGGTCTGGCCGAGCGTCGAGGCGCTCTGCGTGGTGCCGCTGAGCGCGCACGCCCTGTTCGCCCGGCCGCTCGTGGTCGCCCCCACCTCCGTGGTCGCCGTCGAGGTGCTCTCGCAGAGCGACCGGCCGGGCGTGCTGTGGTGCGACGGGCGGCGCACCGTCGACCTGCCTCCCGGCGCCCGGATCGAGGTACGCCGTGGCGACCGGCCGGTGCGCCTGGTGCGGCTCCACGAGGCGCCGTTCACCGACCGGCTGGTGGCCAAGTTCGGGCTCTCCGTCGAGGGGTGGCGCGGGAGGGCCGAGCGCCGCCGACCGCCCGAGGACGCCGATGCTTGAGGAGATCCGCATCCAGCAGCTCGGGGTGATCGACTCCTCGACGCTGGAGCTGGGACCGGGGCTGACCGTGATCACGGGCGAGACCGGTGCCGGCAAGACCATGGTCGTCACCGCGCTCGGGCTGCTCCTGGGGGGCCGGGCCGACAGCGGCGCGGTCCGCACCGGCGCGCGGACCGCCCGCGTCGAGGGGACGGTGTGGCTCGACGGCCTGCCCCGCGTGGCGGCCGAGGTCGACGAGGTCGGGGGAGAGGTCGAGGACGACCGGGTGGTGCTGGGCCGGACGGTCAGCGCCGAGGGCCGCTCGCGGGCCTTCGCCGGCGGCGCCTCGCTGCCCATCAACCGGCTGGCCGAGCTCACCGAGCCGCTGGTCGCCGTGCACGGCCAGTCCGACCAGCACCGGCTGCTCCGGCCGGTGGCCCAGCTCGCCGCGCTCGACCGGTTCGCCGGCGCCCCCGTCGGCGACCTGCTCGCCCGCTACCGCGCCCTCCACGACGAGCTGCGCAGCACCGAGCGCGAGCTCGACGACGTGACGACCCATGCCCGTGACCGCGCCCGGGAGGCCGACCTGCTGCGGTTCGGCCTCGAGGAGGTCGGCCAGGTCGACCCGCAGCCGGGCGAGGACGTCGAGCTCGCCGCCGAGGAGTCCCGGCTCGGCCATGCCGACTCGCTGCGGGTCGCGGCCGAGGGCGCACGTGAGGCGTTGTCGAGCGACCTCGACAGCCCCGACGCGCTCGGGGCCGTGGCCGCCGCCCGGGCCGCGCTGGAGGGGGTGCGCGAGCACGACCCGCGGGCCGCCGAGCTCGCCGACCGGGTCGCCGACCTCTCCTACGTGCTGGCCGACCTCGCCGCCGACGTCGCGTCGTACGCCGCGGGGCTGGAGACCGACCCGGCCCGGCTGGCCGGGGTCTCCGAGCGCCGGGCGGCGCTGGTCGCGCTCACCCGCAAGTACGGCGAGACCATCGACGAGGTGCTCGCCTGGCAGCAGCGCTCGGTCGAGCGCCTGCTCGAGCTCGACGGCACCGACGAGCGGATCGGGCAGCTCCGCGAGGCGCGCGATCGGCTGAAGGCCGATCTCACCGCTGTCGCCGACGAGCTCTCCGCGGCGCGCGCGGAGGCCGCCGCCCGGTTGGGCACCCAGGTGACCGCCGAGCTCGCGGACCTCGCGATGCCGCACGCACGGGTCGAGGTCGTGGTGGAGCGGCGCGACCGCTTCGGCAGCACGGGCCGCGACGACGTCGACTTCCGGTTGGCCGCCAACGTCGGCAGCGACGCCCGCGCGCTGGCCAAGGGCGCCTCGGGCGGCGAGCTGTCGCGGGTGATGCTGGCCCTGGAGGTGGCCCTGGCCGACACCGGCCCCGCCCCGACGTTCGTCTTCGACGAGGTCGATGCCGGCGTGGGTGGCGCGGCGGCGGTCGAGGTCGGGAGACGGCTGGCCCGGCTGGCCCGCTCCGCGCAGGTGCTGGTGGTCACCCACCTGCCCCAGGTCGCGGCGTACGCCGACCGCCACGTCGTGGTCGCCAAGACCGACGACGGGACGGTCACCAGCTCGGGACTCACGGTGCTCGACGACAGCGGCCGGGAGCGTGAGCTGTCCCGGATGATGGCCGGGATGAGCGAGTCCGACAGCGCGCTCGCCCACGCCCGTGAGCTGCTCGAGTCGGCCCTCCCGGCGCGCGCTCGCGGCTGACGCGCCGAAGCCGCTGGGATGCGTCTCGCGACCGGTCCCGGCTGACACCATGGGGCGGTGCCCGTCCGCCACAGAACGTCCGCGCAGCCCGGGCTCACCGGGACCGTGCGCGTCGACCGCCGTACCAAGGTCCTGCTGCCGCGGCTGCGTCCCGGAGACATCGCCGTCCTCGACCACCTCGACCTCGACCGCGCGAGCGCCCAGGCGCTCGTCGACGCCAAGGTCTCGGCCGTCCTCAACGTCTCGCAGTTCCTCTCCGGCCGCTACCCCGCGCTCGGCCCGGTGCTGCTGGCCGAGGCCGGCATCCTCATGGTCGACCGGCTCGAGGGCCTGCAGCACGTCCCCGACGGGTCACGGGTCCGCGTCCACGACGAGATGGTCTACGTCGACAACAAGCCGGTCGCCCTCGGCCGGGAGGTCGACGCGACGCTGCTCGAGCAGGAGATGACGCAGGCCCGCACCGGCCTGTCCGCCCAGCTCGAGACCTTCACCCACAACAGCAGCGAGTTCCTCCGCCGCGAGGAGTCGCTGCTGCTCCACGGGCAGGGCCTCCCCACCGGAGGGTCGCGACTCGCCGGCCGACCCGCGGTCGTGGTCGTGGAGGGCAAGGACCACCGCACCGAGCTGAAGCGGATCTCCGCCTTCGCCCGTGAGCGGCGGCCCGCCATGATCGGCGTCGACCTCGGGGCCGACGCGCTCCGCGAGGCCGGGTACACCCCCGACGTCGTCATCCTCGACAACCGTGGCGGGGAACTGCCCTCGGCCGCCACGCTGCGGGCCGCCCGCGACGTCGTCGTCCGGGTCGACCGCGGCGACCGGCGCCCCCTCGAGCACCTCGAACGGCTCGGGCTGCGCCCGCTGCGGGTCGAGACCTCCGCCACCTCCGAGGACATCGCGCTGCTGCTCGCCGACGACGGCGACGCCTCGGTCATCGTCGGGGTCGGCATGCACGCCACGCTCGACGAGTTCCTCGACCGGCAGCGCTCCGGCCTCGCGAGCACCTACCTGACCCGGCTCAAGGTCGGCCAGCGGCTGGTGGACGCCACCGCCGTCCCCGTCCTCTACAGCGGCCGGCTGCGGCCACGACACCTGTTCCTCGCCCTGCTCGTGGGCCTGCTCGCCCTCACCGTCGCCGTCGCGACCACCCCGGTCGGCCAGGACTGGCTGGCCGAGGCGTGGGCGTGGTTCGAGACGCTGCGCTCCCAGGTCGCCGGGTGGGCCGCATGACGCTGGTACGCCGCCACCTGGTCGCGGCCGTCTCGCTGGTGCTCGCGCTCGCCACCGGCATCGCCCTCGGGGCGGGGCCGCTGAGCAAGGAGACCCTGGTCCCCGTGCAGGCCGAGCCGCGCCGGACGGCGCCGCCGGTCGAGGAGTCCGCCGACGACCTGGCCGAGGCGGTCACCCCGACGGTCGCCCGTGACCGGCTCGAGGGCCGCGCCGTCACCGTGATCAGCACCCCCGGGGCCTCCCCGGACGACGTGTCCGCACTGGTCGCCGGCGTCGAGGACGCGGGCGGCAACGTGCTGGCGGAGTGGCAGGTCGGGGAGTCGCTCGTCGGCCCCGGCGAGACCGCGCTCGTCGACACGCTCGGCGAGCAGCTGCTCGAGCAGCTCGGCGACGAGCTGGCCGACCCCGACGCCCCGCCGTACGAGCGGATGGGGCAGCTGCTCGGCGCGGCCGTGGCCACCCGCGGCGAGGAGTCCAAGGTGGTCGAACGGGACGCCCTCACCATCCGCCAGAGCCTGGACGCCGCGTCGTTGCTCAGCACCGCTCGTTCGCCGACGGCGACGCGCGGATGATGCTGATGAAACGGGGGGAGTACGACTACGGGTACAACGCCCAGGCGGCTCGTGGATGCCGAGAGCGGCGTGGCGGTCGCCGGCGACGCTGGACTGAACGTCGCCGCGGATAGCTGGGCAGACCCGCCGCCGCTCGGTGCGGCAAGGTGCGGGCCTGGTCTGGGAGCCGTGGCGGGGCGGATGCTCACGGCGACGGACAAATACGACCGCCGTGAGCGCGGATGCCGCGGACTTTAGCGGCGAGAACGTGGCCGAGGACGGGCAGGGCCTGGACTCTGCTGGATCCGCCGCTGGGCGTGCCTGGATCCCGCCGTCAGGCTGGCAGCAAGATGACCTGTCGACTCGGCCGACTCGCCTTCG
>CAWHKE010000005.1:0-37877 GCA_963829855.1 uncultured Actinomycetota bacterium
GGGCAGCAGTGCCATCGAGAGCACGTCGAGGCTGGCCCCCGACACGCCACGGGTGGCGGCGCCGTCTCGCCCGGCGAACGCGGGGTGGTCCAGGGGAGGCCGTGCCGAAGCCGTTCGTCCACGGGGTGGCCGTGACCCGCCACCGCCAGCAACGACGTCGAGTCGACCAGGCCCGCACGCCGGTGACGCAGCCGGGGCTTCCCATCCAGCCCACGGCCAGGTAGGTCCGGATGCAGGCGCGGAGAGACCGACGCCATGCCGCAGATCAGTGCGCGAGCGTGGCCGCGGACGGGCATCGCCTCAAGCGTCGGACGTTCCCATCGAGACGGAACGGTGTCAGGATCATCAGAACGCGTTGGGCTGATGGAGGGACCATCATGGGCAAGTCTCGTCGCTCGGGCTCGCGGGCCTTGGCACTGGTGCTGATGGCGGTCACGTTCGCCTCAGCCCTGCTCATCCCAGCGTCGGCCGCGTCGGCGGAAGGCCTGCCTGCGGCCACGTCCGCCGCGGCTGTGGCGCAGCAGGCGATCCGGGACCCCGAGCCGAGAGGGGACGACCTTCCACCGAACGTTCGACCGACCAACCCCTACAACCAGATCGTGGTGACCATCCGCAGGCCAACGGTCACGCCGCGCTACACGAGGGTCCGACCTCGACCGCCGATGGCCCTCGCCCCTGGGGTGACATCATTCCGCCGGTGCCGGGCTGCCCAACGGAAAGAACTGGCCCGAGGGTCAAGGGCTCCTGAACGATGGATGTCAAGCGAAACCGTAACCCGGCCCGCTGCCGGACGCCGTCATCGGCGGGGTCGGATGCGATGGAGCGGTCCTAGCCTCGAGGTGGCGTTTCCTACGATCCGTATGTGACCGCACCGGCGACGTTCACCATCTTACGATGAGGTGGTCCCGTGCAGACGGTCGGACCCGTCGCGCCCGGAGACAGCCAGACGGTGACGGTGACCGGTGGGGGGCTTCAGGCGCGGGAGAACCAGACCTTCACGGTCGAGGTGCGATCTGGCGGCGAGGTGATCGCCAGCGAGGTCATCAGCGTCGACTGCGCACCTCCTCCGCCACCCGGCGTCGAGATGACCGCGGGGCTGACATGCGGCGATGGTGGAGCCGTGGGAAGTCTGACGGTCACCAACAACGGGGCGGACCCGGTGACCGTGACGGCGACGGTCAACGGCAACCCGTTGGGGGAACCCTTCGTCGTCGGGCCTGGTGCCACGGAGACGGGCAGCGCCGATGTCTCCCAGTTCGAGGATCAGACCATCACGGTCCGGGTGCTCGTGGACGGCGAGGTGGTCGCGACTTACAGCCCGACGCCTGACTGCCAGTTGGCGCCGGTGCCGGGAGTCAGTGTCGCCGGCCTGGAGTGCCCGCCACCGACCGCTACGGCGACGTTCTCGAACGACGGCGATCCTGAGTCGACGGTGGTGTTCACGACCCTGGTCAACGGGCGGGTCGTTCAGCAGACCGCGCCGTTGTTCGGGGGGGACACCACGACGATCGTCGGCGACCTCTCGCCGTACGAGGACCAGACCGTCACCATCGAGCTGAGGGCCAACGGCGAGGTGCTGGGTAGTCGCACGATCGCCGTGAACTGTCGTCGGACGGCGGGAACCGGCACCGGTCCAGGAACCGGGGAGGGACCCGCAGGGGGCTCCGTCCCGACTGTGGTCGGGGCCGGGCTCGGACCCGATGCTGACTCCGGTGGGGCGGAGCTGGCCAGTCACGGGCTGCTCGCGGCAGGTGCGGGACTCAGCCTTGCTTTGGTCGCGGCCGGGCTCGGCTTTCTCACTGTCGGCGGCCTGCGGCCGAGGAGGGGGCGCGGAGCGTTGCGGCGGACCTGATGGTCGCCGTCTTCACGGGCCAGCAGCCACCCGACCTGCGCGGACGCAGGACGTCAGCGGTAGTTGGTGAACTGCACCGCGAAGTCGTAGTCCTGCGCCTTGACCAGCGCGATCACGGCCTGGAGGTCGTCGCGCTTCTTGCTGGAGACCCGCAGCTCGTCACCCTGGATCTGCGACTTCACGCCCTTCGGCGCCTCGTCACGGATCAGCTTGCCGATCTTCTTCGCGTCCTCGGACGAGATGCCTTCCTTGAGAGCGATCCCGATCTTCGACTCCTGGCCGGACTGGCGCGGCTCGGAGGCGTCGAGGATCTTCAGGCTCTGGTTGCGCTTGATCAGCTTCTGCTTGAAGACGTCGAGGACGGCGCTCGCGCGGTCGTCGGCCGAGGCCGTGATCTCGATCGCGTCGTCGCCCTTCCACTCGATCGTCGCGCCGGTGCCCTTGAAGTCGAACCGGGTCGCGATCTCACGCGCGGCCTGGCCGAGGGCGTTGTCGACCTCCTGTCGGTCGATCTTGCTCACGATGTCGAACGAGGAGTCGGCCATGGGGTGTGCCTCCGGTTTCGGGTCTACGTCGTACGCCCGCTATTCTTGCGTCTCGTCGCCGACCGGTGTGAGCCGGGGCGACTCCCGGCAGGTTGCCCGAGCGGCCAATGGGAGCGGACTGTAAATCCGTCGGCATAGCCTTCGAAGGTTCGAATCCTTCACCTGCCACTGACGCCCCGTGCGATTCCGCGCGGGGCGTCAGAGATTTCGGACCGGTGCGGCGATGTCACGAGCTGGCCCGGTTGCTTCCCCTGGGTGACCCCCACCCTCCCGGTACGCCCGCTGGGGCCGCGAACCGGCCACATCACGTACCCGAGACCACCGGTTGCGCGGGCCTGTCGGTGCACGCAGGAACCTCGCGAGCGCGGAGGGGTGGGCGTACATTGCTCGATACGAGGGCCCGACTTCGCCCCGTGCCCTCGTGATGGGAGGGCCCCATGGACTGGATAGTCATCGGTGCAATGCTCGTCGTCGTTGTTGTCTGGGCCTTGGTCCGCTACAACGGCCGCACGGCGGGAAGCGACGGGACCCATCATGCAGGTACCAGGAAGCCGATCGACTGGCTGGGGGACTGACCCGTCAGGACGACCAGGCCGTTGGACAACCTCATCGGCGGCATGAGAATGCCGGTTCTCGGTATGCGGTGCCCAACGTGGTCGTGGGGGCCCCGCGCGATTCCGCGCGGGCGTCAGAGATTTCGGACCTCGTGACGGGCGACGCGAGCCGCGTGTGGGAGCACAATGACCTCCGTGAGCCACACCGTGAGCCGGGAGACCGCCACGTCCGGGCTGACGGCCGCGCTGCTGCTCGGGGCCGGGGTCGCCGTCGCGCTCGGCGCGTACGCCGGGCTCCACGATCCGGCCGGCCGGCCGCTCGTCACGCTCGGGTTCTCCGGCATGCTGCAGATGAAGGCCTGGTTCACGACGGCTGCCGCGGCCCTGCTGCTGGTCCAAGTGGTGACCGCGCTGTGGATGTGGGGCCGGCTCCCGGTGTCGCGAGAGGCGCCGGCGTGGGTCGGACCGCTCCACCGGTGGAGCGGCGCGAGCGCGTTCGTGCTGACCCTGCCGCCGGCGGTCCACTGCCTGTGGTCCTTGGGCTTCGCCGGTGACAGCCCGCGGGTCCTGGTGCACTCGCTGGTCGGTTGCCTCTTCTACGGCGCGTACGCCGCCAAGATGCTCGGGCTGCGGCTCCGTGGCCTGCCCGGGTGGGCGCTGCCGGTGCTCGGAGGCCTGGTGCTCGCTCTGCTAGCCCTGATCTGGCTGACCTCGGCGCTGTGGTTCTTCAGCCGCAGCGGATTGCCCCTGACGTGAGGAGCTGACGTGGCCCTGTCGCCCATCACCCGCGCCGCAGCCGTCCGCGGCGGGCTCGTCGCGCTCGCGGCCGGTGTGGCCGGCTTCGCGGTCGCCCGGGCGGGCGGCCTGGGCACCGGCGACGCGGGCACCGTCGCCGCGAACGCGTACGGGTCGTCTCCCTCCGGTGGGCGACGCCTGGCCGCCCTCGACGACATCCCGCCCGGTGGTGGCGTGATCCTGGCCGACGAGGGCGTGGTGCTGATCCGTGGCGAGGACGACGACGTGCACGCGTTCTCGTCGACCTGCACCCACCAGGGCTGCCCGGTCGCGGAGGTCGCCGACGGGCGGATCATCTGCCCCTGCCACGTCAGCGTCTTCGACGCCGAGACCGGGGAACCGATCGAGGGACCCGCCGCGTCACCACTGGAGTCGATCGACGTCGTGGTGCAGGGCGGCGACGTCCTGGCCGGGGGAGAGGAGTTCGGATGAGCAAGCACGCCCTGCCCACGCTGCTCTGGCTGGTCGCGGCAGGGTTCGCGATCGGTGTGCTGATCGCGGTGACCTGAGGTCAGACCCCGCGGCCGGCGTTCCCCTTCTCCTCGTCCTGGTTGAAGGGGGAGTCCTTGCGCGAGAGCAGGTCGCGGCGCTCCTCGTGGGTGAGTGCCTCGACCTGGGCGACGACGTCGGAGGGGTAGCCGCTGACCTCCGGCGCCGGCACGAGCGGGACGACGGAGTTGACCACCCGGTCGTCGTACAGGTGCAGCATCGTGATCGCTTGGTGGCCGTCGACGCCCGACACGAAGCGTGCTAGCGGTGCCGGGTCGCTGGTGTAGCAGGACGCCGACGCCACCGACACCGGGATCCCGGCGAAGGTCGACCACGACGTGAAGTGGAAGTGGCCGCCGAGGATGGCCCGCACGTCGGATCCCATGAGCGCGTCGGCGAGCTTGTGCTGGTCGTCGAGCTCGATGATCTCCGCCGCCCGGAGCATCGGGACCGGGATCGGCGGGTGGTGGAGTGCGAGCAGGGTCCCGTGCGGTGCGGGGGTCGCGAGCTGCTCGCGCAGCCAGGCCAGCTGGTCGTCGCTGAGCTCTCCGTGGTGGTAGCCCGGGACGCTGGTGTCGAGCGCGATGATCCGGAGCCCGTCGATCTGGTGCACCCGGTCCTGGACGCCGTCGTCCTCCAGGTCGAACAGGCCCTTCGCGTACTCCGCCCGCTCGTCGTGGTTGCCCATGACCCACACGACCTCGGCCCCCAGGTCGGCGGCCACCGGTGTCACGAGCTCGCGGAGCCGGGCGTACGCCGCCGGCTCGGCCTTGTCGGCGAGGTCGCCGGTGAACACCAGGACCTGAGGCGCCGGGTCGAGCCGGGACACCCGCTCGAGCGCGAGCCGGAGCCCGTGCTCGGGGTCGACCACGCCGTACTGCCGCTGCCCGTCGGCGAGCAGGTGCGGGTCGGAGAGGTGCGCGACGACGTGCCGGGGTGCGGGGTACTGACCGAACTGGACCACGGCGGAAATGCTAGAGCCTCGCCTGCCATGATCGGCGGAGTGACGCGACAGATCCATGACATCGGCAAGCGCCGGGCGTGGGTCATCTGGGGCGTCGCGCTCTCCATCTACGTGCTGGCGGTCTTCCACCGGAGCTCCCTCGGCGTCGCGGGACTGCTGGCGGCCGAGCGGTTCGACGTCGACGCGACCCGGCTCGCGATGTTCACCGTGCTCCAGCTGGTGGTGTACGCCGGGATGCAGGTCCCGGTCGGCGTGCTGCTGGACCGGTTCGGCTCCCGGGCGCTGCTGCTGACCGGACTCGCGCTGATGACGGCCGGCCAGTTCTGGTTCGCGTTCGCGGAGTCCTTCCCGGAGGCGGTGCTGGCCCGCGCGATCCTCGGCGCCGGCGACGCGATGGTCTTCGTGAGCGTGATCCGGCTGGTGGCGTCGTGGTTCCTGGTCCGCCAGGCGCCGCTCGTCACCCAGCTGACCGGGCTGACCGGCCAGCTCGGCGCGGTCGCGGCCGCGGCCCCGCTGTCGTGGGCGCTGCAGCAGCTCGGCTGGACCCGCACGTTCGCGCTGGCGTCCTCGATCGGGGTCGTCCTGATGGTCGCCGGGGTGCTGCTGGTCAAGGACTCGCCGTACGCCCGCTCGGGTCCGCCGCAGGTGAAGCTGCGGGCGCTGACCCGCGCCCTGCAGACCGTCTGGGGCAACCCCGGGACCCGGCTGGGCATGTGGTCGCACTTCACACCGCAGTTCTCCACGACCGTCTTCGCGATGCTGTGGGGCTTCCCGTTCCTGGTGCGGGGCCAGGGGCTGTCCGAGCAGGCCGCGAGCACACTGCTGATGGTGATGACCGGCTTCGTGCTGGTCAGCGGGCTGGGGTTGGGGTGGCTGGTGTCGCGGCTGCCGTACTACCGGTCCTACATCGTCATCACGGTGGTCCTCGTCATGGTGGTGCCGTGGACCGCGGTGCTGGTGCGCGACACCCCCGCGCCGCTCTGGCTGCTGGTGGTGCTCGTCTGCGCGATCGCGGCGGGCGGTCCCGCGTCCATGGTGGGCTTCGACCTGGCTCGCTCGTTCACGCCCCTGGAGTCGATCGGCCGCGCGAACGGTGTGGTGAACGTGGGCGGCTTCGTCGCATCGCTGCTGACGATGGCACTGATCGGGATCGTCCTGGACCTGCGCCAGCCCGGTGGCATGGATGCCTACGGACTCGACGACTTCCGGTGGGCGATGTCGGTGCAGTACGGCTTCTGGGCGTTCGGTGTCGTGCAGATCCTGCGCTACCGGTCACGTGGCCTGGCGCACCTGCGACGCATGCATCCGGGCGCCGTCGAGTCGATGCGGCGCGGCGAGCCGTTCGTCCACCCGGGCTTCAGCGACCGCGAGGGCGTGTAGGGCGTGTCGCTAGCGCGCAGGGGCGATCGCCCCGGTGACCTCGCCCAGCGAGATCCGGCCGCCGCCCGTGCCCGGGGCCGTGTAGCGGAGCGTGACCGTGTCGCCGTCCTCGAGGAACGTGCGGCCGTCGCCGAACGGCTCCTTGCCGCCCCAGCTGAGCTCGAGGAACGAGCCGCGCTGGTCGCGCTCGGGGCCGGAGACGGTGCCGGAGGCGAAGACGTCGCCGGTGCGTAGGGACGCGCCGTTCACAGTCAGGTGGGCGAGCATCTGGGCGGGCGACCAGTACATCGAGGCGTACGGCGGGCGGCTGACGACCTCGCCGTTCAGCTCCACCTCGATCGCGATGTCGAGCCCCCGCGGCGAGCCCTCGGTGAGGTAGGGGAGCGGCTCGGGGTCCTGGCCGGGCAGGTCGACCCAGGCCGCGTCGAGCGCCTCGAGCGGCGTGACCCAGTGGGAGATCGAGGTCGCGAACGACTTGCCGAGGAACGGTCCGAGCGGCACGTACTCCCAGGCCTGGATGTCCCGCGCCGACCAGTCGTTGAGGCCGACGACGCCGAAGACGTGGTCCGCGAACGCCGTCGTCGGCACCCGCTCGGCCAGCCGGCTCGGCGTCCCGACGACGAAGCCGAGCTCGGCCTCGATGTCGAGCCGCTGCGAGGGCCCGTACGTCGGAGCGTCGGCGTCGGGCGGCTTGCGCTGTCCCGACGGCCGCACCACGTCGGTGCCGCTGGGTACGACGGTGCCGGCCCGGCCGTGGTAGCCGACCGGGAGGTGGCGCCAGTTCGGGAGCAGCGCCTCGCCGTCGGGACGGAAGATCCGGCCGACGTTGGTGGCGTGGTCGAGCGAGGCGTAGAAGTCGACGTAGTCGGCGACCTCGACCGGCAGCAGCAGCTCGACGTCCGCGAGCGGCACCAGGTGGGGCTCGACCAGGTCGCGCTCGGTCTCGTCGGAGAGCAGGCCGACGAGCCAGCGCCGCAGCGACTGCCGCACCTGCCGACCCTCCGCCATCAACGGGTTGAGTGACGCCTCCTCGAACACGTGGTGCACGTCGAGCATCTCGGCCGCGGCGACGGGTGCCACGTCGAGCACGAGGTCGCCGATCCGGACCCCCACGCGCGGTTCCTCGCCGCCGCGGGTGAAGACGCCGTACGGGAGGTTGTCGAGGTCGAAGAGCGAACCGGCGGCGCCGTCCACCCAGGTCGTGGTCGTCATGGTGTCTCCAGCAGTCCGAGGGCGAGCAGGTCGTCGAGCGGCTCGGTGACCGAGCACGACCCGAAGGAGGTGAACCAGCGGCGGGCCCGGCCGAGGTCCTCGTCGCGTGCCGCCGCGGACACGGAGTCGGGGTCGCGGTCGTCGAGGAGCGCCACCACCTCGTCGGTGGGGGCGCCGTCGAACGCCCGGACCGTGGCGACCAGCACATTGAGGAAGCCGTGGTGCTCGAAGCCGTCGTCACCCGTGTGGCGGACGGCGTTGTGCAGCCCCGCCGTGCACTTGAACGGGGTCTCGCGGTCGAGGGCGGCGTCGATCCAGCGCGCGAGGGCGTGAGTCGCGGGGAACAGGTGCTCCTCGAGCCCGCCGGTGCGGAACTTCAGCCGCAGCCCGGCCTCCGCCACCGCGTCGGCCGCCCGCAGCCACGATCCGCTGTCCGGGACGTGCGGCAGCTCGACGTACACCTGCTCGGGCGGGAGGCCGCACGCCTCGGTGGCCGTCGCGACACGCTGGGCGTTCCCGGCCAGGTCGTCGAGGTCGCGCAGCGCGATCTCGACCCCGGCCACGTCGTGCCCACCGCGGCTCGCGAGGCGCAGCGGCCCTTCGATGGCCCCCGCGCCGCCGGTGACCACGATCGCCAGCGGCAACGGCGCCGCGACGTCCGGGACCTGCCGGTCGGTCACGACGAACGAGCCGACCAGGTCGGCGTACCACTCGTCACGGCGGGTCACGAACGAGTCCACGGCGTCGGGCAGCGGGACGTCGCCGGGCGGGAAGATCGCCGCGTCGTCGACCAGCCCCGACCAGGCGGCGGGGAGGGTGGTGCTCATCCCCGTCACTCTAGGGGCGACCCGTCAGTCGGCGGTGCGCCAGGCCTGCGCCAGGCTCACCCGCCCCTGGGTCTGGAGCAGCGCCCGACGGTAGATCCGCTCGGCGAACACCACCGTCGCGGCCATGGCGACCACCAGCAGGGCGAGCGCGACGATCGGCTCC
Organism: uncultured Actinomycetota bacterium; assembly: GCA_963829855.1. GTDB lineage: Bacteria > Actinomycetota > Actinomycetes > Propionibacteriales > Nocardioidaceae > Nocardioides. Next base: position 8,782 of record CAWHKE010000005.1, read on the forward strand.
CACCACCCGGCGTCGCCCCCGAGCACCCGGATCGGCATCAGCACGCACGAGAACGGTGGGAGGTACGACGCGACGGTCAGCGCCGTCCCGTCGAGCAGGAACGCCGTGAGGAAGACCCCCATCATGAGGAACGACAGCGGCGTGGCCGTGGCCTGGAGGTCCTCGGCCCGGCTCGCCAGTGCGCCGGCGACCGCCCACCAGCAGGCGATGAAGCAGAAGCCGACGACGAAGAAGGCGACGAACCAGCCGATGCCCTGTGACAGGGCCGGGAGGAGGTCGGCGTACTGGGTGAACGAGATCCCGACCAACCCGATGCCGACGATGACGGCGGTCTGCCCGATGGCGAGCAGGGTGTTGCCCGCGATCTTGCCGATCAACAGCTGGCGGACCGGGATCTTGGTCGTGATGATCTCGACGATCCGGTTGGCCTTCTCCTCGACCACGCTTCCCGAGAGCGTGTAGCCGAAGCCGAGCGCGGCCATGTAGAAGAGGAACGCGAGGGCGATCCCCATGACCTGGGCGAAGCCCTGCTGCTCCGCGTCGCCGTCGAGGAGGCTGGTCCCCAGGGCGCTGCCGCGCTGCAGCTCGGCGACCGTGGTGCCCGCCGCGTCGGCGTTGCTCGCGAGTGCCGCGTCGCGGACGACCGTCTCGGCGGCCCGGCGCAGTCCGTCATCCACCTCGTCGGCGCCGACGAGGATCCACCCGTCGTCGGCCGGTCGGAGCAGGACGTCGGCCTCCCCGTCCTCCAGTGCCTGCACGCCCGCCTCGTCGGAGGCGACGTCGAGCAGGTCGACCCGGAGCGCGTCGTCCACCTCGGGGACCCCGCGTTCCAGGGTCTCGGCCGTCGCACGGGCCTCGGCTGTCGCGGCGACGGTCACCGTGTCGGTGCGGTCCTCCGACCAGATCTGGAAGCCGAGGAAGCCGACCACGAGCAGCACGGTGATGAGGGTCCCGAGCAGGAACGACTTGTCGGTGAGCTTGACGAGCACCTCGCGGCGCGCGACGAGCAGCCAGGGTCGGTCGGCGGGGGTGCGGTCGAGGCTCCGGTCGATTGCTGGGTCCGTGCCCGGGTCCGTGCTGGCGCTCATGCGGTGACCTCCCGGTAGATCTCGGACAACGGCGTGACGACCCGGACCAGCTCGACGACGTCGCCGCGGTCGAGGGCGGTGGTGAGCAGCCGGCGCCGGACGGCGGACGGGTCGGCGCCGTCCACCTCGACGACCGCGGTGGGGCCGTCGACGTCGACGACGTGGACGCCGGGCTCGTCTCGGACCCAGCCGGCGTCGCGGTCGGTGACCAGCCGGAGCCGTTCGGTCCCCCGGGCCCGCAGGTCGTCGACGGACCCCTGCGCGACGACCCGGCCGCCGGCGAGCACGACCAGGTGGTCGCAGAGCCGCTCGACCAGGTCGAGCTGGTGGCTCGAGAAGAGCACGGGGACGCCCCGCGCCGTCTCGTCGCGCAGCAGGTCGGCCATCGAGTCGACCGCCGTCGGGTCGAGTCCCGAGAACGGCTCGTCGAGGATCAGTGCCAGCGGCCGGTTCATGAGGGCCGCGATGATCTGCACGCGCTGCTGGTTCCCGAGGCTGAGCTTCTCGACCCGGTCTCCGGAGCGCTCGCCGAGACCGAACCGCTCCAGGTGCTCCTGGGCCGACCGGCGCGCTTCTCCTGCCGGCATCCCCGAGAGCTCGCCGAGGTAGACGAGCTGGTCCAGGATCTTCTGCTTGGGGTACAGGCCGCGCTCCTCCGGCATGTAGCCGCACCGGCGGCGTACGGCGGCAGTGATCGGCGAACCGTCCCAGAGGACCTCGCCGGCGTCGATGCCGAGCAGCCCCATGATCATCCGCATCGTGGTGGTCTTGCCGGCGCCGTTGCCGCCGACGAAGCCGGTCAGCCGGCCGCGCGGGACGTCGAACGACACGTCGTCCACGGCGGTGAGGTCGCCGAACCGGCGGGTGAGCCCTCGGGTCTGGATCATGCCCGCCACCCTAGGTCCGTGCTCCGTCAGTCGGCGGTGGGCCAGGCCTGCGCCAGGCGCACCCGCCCGGGAGCTCCACGAGCGAACGGCTGCCGGCCTCAGCGGCCGGACTGGCCGGCGTTCACGGTCATCAGCACCGCTCGGACTGCCGCCGGCGGGCGTTCGCGGCGACAGCGCAAATACCAGTAGAGCATCAGCGCCGAGCTGGCCACGTAGAACGTGTGCAGGAACCAGATCGGCCCCGGAGGCAGGTGGAAGACGTAGACGGAGTGCACCGCGTTGCCCAGGTTGGCCAGCGTGATGTTGCCGAGGCTGTACGACGAGAGATCGCGCGTACGCCGCGCCTTGTGAAGCATGGGCAGCACGCTGCTGACGAAGACGGCGCTGGAGACCGTTCCCGCGAGCACCGGCAGCGCATCCATGTCTCGACGGTAGGCGCGGGACGTGTCGGCGGCATCGGGAGAACGACGCATTCTCCCAGGTGGTGCAGCGACGAACTACCCATGCACGATGGCGGGACCTGCTGGTGCCCGCAGAAAACCGGTTGAGCTCAACCGCACCTGAGGTCCTAGGCTCGTCGGAGCCAACACGTGAGGGAATCGATGGACCTGAACGAGATCGCGATCCGCCCCGGCCACGAGGAGTACGACGCGGCACGCACCACCATCGCCGGCACGGCACGCCCGACGGTCGTCCTCCGCCCCAGGACGGCGCTGGAGGTGGGGGAGAGCATCCGGTTCGCCCGCGACGGGGGCCTGCCCCTCGCCGTCCGCGGCGGTGGCCACAACGCGCTCAACTACGGCAATCTCGACGGAGGTGCCGTGGTCGACCTGTCGCGGCTCGACTCCGTCGACGTCCTCGACGGCGACCGCGTGCGAATCGGAGCCGGGGCGACCTGGGGCCACGTCGCCCAGCAGCTCCAGCCCCACAGCCTGGCGATCACCTCCGGTGACACGCTGTCGGTCGGTGTCGGGGGACTGACCCAGGCGGGCGGGATCGGCTGGCTGGTTCGCAAGTACGGCCTCACGATCGACAGCGTGGTCTCCGCCGAGGTGGTGACTGCCGCCGGAGACGTCGTCCGAGCCGACGCGACGAAGAACGCCGACCTGTTCTGGGCGCTCCGGGGCGGCGCCGGCAACTTCGGAGTCGTCACGGCGTTCGAGTTCCAGGCACAGCGTGTGAGCACGATCCACTTCGGGACCATCGCCTACGCCCTCGAGGATGTGCCCCAGCTGCTCAAGGGCTGGGCCGCCGCGATGCGCGCGGCTCCGGATGAGCTGACCACGACGCTGCTGCTGATGCCCGGCTTCGGTGACATGCCACCCGGAGCGATCCTCTTCGTCGCCTACTGCGGCGACGACCCGGCCGCGATCGACCCCTTGCGCGCGATCGGCACGATCGTGGCGGACGAGATCGCCGAGAGGCCCTACGCCGACGTGCTGGAGGAGGCGCATCCGCCCCCGGGCGTGCTTCCCGTCATCGGCAACACGCTGGTCGAGACGGTCGACGACGACGTCGCCGCTGCCGTCGCCTCGGCGTACGCCGGAGGCGGGCGCGTGGTCTTCCTGAGGAGCCTGGGCGGTGCGTTCGGCCGGGTGGCACCCGGCGCGACGGCGTTCGCCCACCGGTCCGCCGAGGCGCTCATCGTCTCCGCCGCGTTCCTCCCCCTGGACGCGGCGCCTGAGCAGGTCGACGCCGCACGGAAGGTGTGGCACACGATCGGCGAGCACGGCATCGGCTCCTACGCCGGTTTCCTCGGTTCCGACACCGAGGCAGACCTGGCCGCGCTGTGGCCACCCGCCACCCGCGAGCGACTCGTCGAGGTGAAGCGGACCTGGGACCCGGACAACACCTTCCGGCGCAACTTCAACGTCTCGCCGCACCCAGTGGGTTGATGGAGGACCTGGATCGGAGCGCGGCCCTCAGCTGGTCCAGGCCCGCCAGAGCGCGGCGTACTCGCCGCCTTCGCGGTCGACCAGGTCGTGGTGGCTGCCGAGCTCGGCGATCCGGCCGTCGATCACGACCGCGATCCGCTCCGCGTCGTGGGCAGTGTGGAGCCGGTGCGCGATCGCGATCACGGTGCGGCCCTCGAGCAGCGCGTTCATCGAGCCCTCGAGCGAGCGCGCGGTGCGCGGGTCGATCAGGGACGTCGCCTCGTCGAGCACCAGGGTGTGCGGGTCGGCGATGATCAGCCGCGCGAGGGCGATCTGCTGCGCCTGGGCCGGAGTCAACGCCTGCTGAGCCGAACCGATCCGGGTGTCGAGCCCGCGGGGCAGCCGCTCCACCCAGTCGCGGGCGCCGACGGCCGCCAGCGCCGACCAGACGGCGTCGTCGTCGGAGTCCTCCCGGGCGAGCACGATGTTGTCGCGGACGGTGCCGATGAAGACGTGGTGCTCCTGGGTGACCAGGGCGACCTCGGTGCGCAGCACCTCGAGCGGCAGGTCGACCAGCTCGACCCCGCCGACCTTGGCCGAGCCGGTGCGGGGCCGGTTGATGCCGGCCAGCAGCCGGCCGAGGGTCGACTTGCCGGAGCCGGACGGGCCGACGATCGCGAGCCGCTCGCCGTTGCGCAGCTCGAGGTCGATGCCGTGCAGCACGTCATGACCCTCGCGGTAGGCGAAGCGGAGGTCCTCGCCGACCAGGTGCGACCCCTTGGGCCGGTGGTCGCCCGGGTCGCGGTCGGGCGGGACCTCGGCGATCCCGAGCAGTCGTGCGGTCGAGGTCGCGCCGACCTGGAGTCGGTCGAGCTCGCCGACGAGCCGGTCGAGCGGCCCGCTCAGAGCCTCGACGTACAGCACCGCGGCCGTGATCTGGCCCAGCGTGAGCCAGCCGCGGGAGTAGCCCCACGCGCCGACGACCAGGGTGACGACCCGCGGGGTGTTGAAGGCGACGTCGATGACGGCGAAGAGCAGGTTGCGCAGCGACATGGTGTAGCGCTCGGCCTGCGCCGACACCGCGATGTCGTCGTCGCCCTGGGCGACCCGCCGGCCGGCCAGCCCGAGGGCCTCCACCGTGCGGGCACCCTCGACGGTCTCGGTCAGGGTGGTGTTGATGCGGGAGTACGTCGAGCCCTCGGTGATGTAGCCCTTGGGCGCGCGCCGCAGGTAGCTGCGGACGGCGACGTAGCTCGTGCTGATCACCAGCAGCGAGGGCAGGGCGAGCAGCACAGAGTTGAACAGCATCGCGATCACGGAGAGCCCGACGGTCAGGAGCGAGATGATCGCCATCGGCAGGCCGTACTGGACCGACCGGCTCATGGTGCCGACGTCGCGGGTCACCCGGGTGACGAGGTCGCCGGTGCTGGCGCTCTCGACCTGTCCGAGCGGCAGCCGGAGGATGGTGCGGACGATGTACTCGCGGGCCGACGCCAGCAGGTCCTGCCCGAACAGGGTCGAGGTGCGCTGCGCGAGGAACGTGAGGAACGCCTGCGTGCACACGACGACCACGACCAGGAGCGCGACGCGGTTCAGCCCGGCGCCGTCCTGGTCGATCGTGCGGTCGACGAGGTCGCCGAGGAGCCGCGGCACGATCAAGCCGGTGGCGGCGGCGAGCCCGTTGAGCAGCACGAGCGCCACGAACATCCGACGGCGGTCGCGGATCAGCTCGCGGAAGAACTGGAAGACGACCGAGTCGGCCGCGACGGGCCAGCCCCGCTCGGGGTTGCGGGAGGCCTCGTAGGTGCGCTCGGCCTCGGTGCGCCGCAGGTGGTGGCGCAGCCGCCAGGCGGAGAAGCGCTCTCGAGCCGGGGCGTCGACCGGCGGCCGCAGCCGCGGGTCGACCGCGGGCGGCTCGTCGGAGTGGTCGGACCAGGTGGCGGCCGACGTGGCGAGCAGGTCGCTCATCGCACCGTCACCCCCTCGTCCACGGCGCGCGCCACGACCGCGCGGTAGGCGGGGTCGCCGGCGAGCAGGTCCTCGTGGCGACCCTGGGTCACCACGGCGTCGTCGGCCATCAGGACGACCCGGTCGGCGTGGTGCAGCCACAGGGGCGACACGGTGCAGACGACGGTGGTCCGGCCTGCCCGCAGCCCGGTCACACGCTCGGCGATCCGGGCCTCGGTGTGGGCGTCGACGGCCGAGGTGGGTTCGACCAGCACCAGCACCGGCGCCTCCGTCGCCAGCGCCCGGGCCAGCACGACCCGCTGCCGCTGGCCTCCGGAGAGCCCGCGGCCGCGCTCGTCGAGCACGCCCTGCCAGCCGCCCGGCAGGGCGTCGTACACGTCCTCGGCGTTGGCGGCGAGCAGCGCCGTCTCGGCCTGGTCTCGGGTGAGCCGACGATGCGGGTCGACGGCGTCCTGCAGGGTGCCGGCGAACAGCTGGCTGCCGGTGTCGCTGACCAGGATCGTCGCGCGTACGTCGGCGAGCGACGCCTCCGCGAGGTCGACGCCGTCGAGGCGGACGCCCCAGCGGCCCTGGGCGCGCGCTGCGTCGCGGGCGGCGATCTCGGCCCGCCGACGCGCGCGCTCGGACCGGGCGCGACGGGCAGCGCGGCCCTTGACGGGCTCGTCGTCCTCCTCGCTCACCGGCTCGACGTCGTCAGGCAGGTAGTGGCCGAGGCGGTCGGCTAGCCGCGCCGACTCCTCCGGCACCGCGTTGACCACGATGGTCAGCTCGCCGGGCAGCGCCGCGAAGCCGCTGACCTCGTCGACCAGGACTCCGTCCGACGACAGCGGGGCGGGCTCGGCGACGTCGCGCCAGGGCGGGGCAGGCTCGAAGATCGCGATCGCCTTGCGGGCGCTCACGAGGGACCGGGTGACCTTCTGGGCGAACTCGAAGAACGTGCGGATCGGGCCTACGAGGTAGAGGCCGTATCCGAGGAAGCTGATCAGCTCGCCGATCGTCAGCTGGCCCGCCAGCACCTCGCGGGTGCCCAGCCACAGCAGCAGCACGAGGAAGACGCCGGAGAAGAGCACGCCGAGCGCCTCGATGACCGCCTGCCAGATGCCGGCCGAGACGCCGGCAGCCCGGGCGCTCTGCGACTGCGTCGCGTAGTTGCGGCCGAACGTGCGCTCGCCGCCGATGCCGCGCAGGATCCGCAGCCCGGCGACGATGTCGGTGGCCATCGACGTCAGCTCGGAGTTGCGGGAGCGCTCGAGCTCCTGGCGCCGGTGCAGCGGCGGCAGGAACGGCAGCGCCACGAACACCAGGATCGGAGCGGCGATCAGCACCACCACGCCCAGCGAGGGCGAGGTGACGAGCACGATCGCCGCGACCGCGAGGAACGACACCAGCTGCGAGCCGGCCCGGGCGATGATCTCGGTCATCGCGCCGAACTCGTCGGAGTCGCTGGACGCGACGCTGAGGATCTCACCGGTCGGGGACCGGCGCGGCAGCACGTGGCCCATCTGGGCGGCTTTGCGCGTCACCATCATGGTCGTGCCGTAGAGGCTGATCAGCCAGCTGCGCACCACCAGCGTGTGGAGCGAGATGCCGAAGACGGCGCCGATCAGGGTCACCACGAGCAGCGCGAGCGCTCCCCACGCGACGGCGTCCGGGTGGTCGCCGACGATGCCGGCATCGATCGCCCGGCCGAAGATCCAGGGGCCGACGATCAGCGGCAGCTGCCACACCACGCCGAGCAGCGTGGCCACGACCACGACGTTCCCCTGCTGGCGCAGCACCCAGCGCAAGAACCTGATCGGGCTCTCGGTGTCGGGTGGCTCGACCGCGCTCTCGTCCGAACGGACCCAGAACGTCGAGACGAGGGGAGGGAAGTCACGCATGGCACCGTCGAGCGTAGGTCTCGGCGGTGACATCGAGCGACCGGTTTTCGCCGGGCCCGACGCGGTCTGGGGTGCTGTTCACGGGCCCACGCTAGGAGCTCGAGTGGGCTTGAGCTCAAGGGTTCGGCGGGGTGGGTGGCCCGTGATGGCTAACGCCACCCAGGATGCGCTTCCCACCCCGCGCAACGGGTGGGGAGCGTCACGAACGCACCGTGAGCCAAATGGGATGTCCGACTATCGGCGACCAGAGTTCGGTCAGCGGCCTTGCGCTGACCGATGTCAGACGTGGGACAGTGGCGCCGTGGCTCACTACCGACGCGTCGGCGAGGTGCCTCGCCAGCGCCACACGCAGTCCCGCGACCCCGAGGGTCGGCTCTACCGCGAGGAGCTGATGGGGGAGGAGGGGTTCTCCTCCGACTCCTCCCTGCTCTACCACCGCGGCGTGCCGTCGGCCATCGTCGACAGCCAGGTCTGGGAGCTGCCCGAGCAGCGGCTCACCCCCAACCACCCGCTCAAGCCGCGGCACCTCACGCTCCACTCGCTCTTCGAGAAGGGCGCCTGCCCGGTCGAGGGTCGCCGGCTGGTCCTGGGCAACGCCGACGTCCGGATCGGGTACGTCGTCACCGGCACCGACCCCTCGCCGCTCTACCGCAACGCGATCGGCGACGAGTGCGTCTTCGTCGAGAGCGGCACCGGCACCGTCGAGACGGTGTTCGGCGTGGTGCCCTACCGAGCCGGCGACTACGTCCTCGTACCCCGCGCCACCGACCACCGCTGGTGCCCGGCCGAGCCGAGCCGGCTCTACGCGATCGAGTCGTCCAGCCACATCGCGCCGCCGAAGCGCTACCTGAGCCGCTACGGCCAGCTCCTCGAGCACGCGCCGTACTGCGAGCGCGACCTCCACGGCCCGACCGAGCCCCACCACGCGGCAGCCAGTGATCAGCAGAGCGACGTCGAGGTGCTCGTGAAGCACCGCACCTCCGCCGGGGTCGTCGGATCGCGGCTCACCTACGCGACCCACCCGTTCGACGTCGTCGGCTGGGACGGCTGCCTGTACCCCTACACGTTCAACATCGAGGACTACATGCCGATCACCGGCAAGGTCCACCAGCCGCCGCCGGTGCACCAGGTGTTCGAGGGCTGGAACTTCGTGATCTGCAACTTCCTGCCGCGCAAGGTCGACTATCACGAGCTGGCGATCCCGGTGCCCTACTACCACTCCAACGTCGACTCCGACGAGGTCATGTTCTACGTCGGCGGCGACTACGAGGCGCGCAAGGGCTCGGGCATCAACATCGGCTCGATCTCGCTGCACCCCGGTGGCCACGCGCACGGCCCGCAGCCCAGCGCGATCGAGGCGTCGCTCGGCGTCGACTACTTCGAGGAGTCGGCCGTCATGGTCGACACGTTCAAGCCTCTCGAGCTCGGCGAGGGGGGGCTCGCCTGCGAGGACCCTGCGTACGCCTGGACCTGGGCGGGCCGCGGCCCCGACGCCGACGGTCAGGATGGCGGCCCGGCGGTCTTCTCCAACTCCTGACCGGCCGAGGTCAGGCGGACCGGTACGCCGGGTAGTCGGTGTAGCCGGCCCCGTCGCCGCCGTAGAACGTCGTCTTGTCGGGGTCGGACAGCGGCAGCCCGTGCTGCAGCCGGTGCGGCAGGTCGGGGTTGGCGATGAACGCCCGGCCGAAGGCAGCCGCGTCGATGTGGCCGGCCTTGAGGAGTCGCTCGGCCTTGGCCTGGTCGTAGCTCCCGGCCCCCACGATGACGCCGTCGTACGCCGCCCGGAGCCGGTCTCGGAAGTCGTCGGTCAGGGCCTCACCGCCGACCCAGTCGGGCTCGGAGAGGTGGAGGAACGCGACCGCGTGCGAGCCGAGCAGCCCGGCCACGTGCAGGCCGGTCGTCTCGCCGTCGGGGTCGGTGACCCCGTTGAAGCTGCCGAGCGGGGAGATCCGCACGCCGAGCCGGTCGGCACCGACCTCGCCGGCCACCGCCGCGACGACCTCGTCGAGGAGCCGGGCGCGGGCCGCGACGGACCCGCCGTAGCCGTCGGTACGCCGGTTGCTGTCCGGCGAGAGGAACTGGTGGAGCAGGTAGCCGTGGGCGGCGTGGAGCTCGACCAGGTCGAAGCCGGCCGCGCGGGCGTTGGCGGCGGCACGGCGGTAGTCGTCGACCAGACGCGGCAGCTCGTCGGTGCGCAGCGCGCGGGGTGCCGGCGACTCGGCGCGGGTGACCCGGCCGTCCGGCCCGAGCACCGAGGTGCGCCCGCCCGAGGCGATCGCGCTGGCGGACACCGACGGCTCGCCGTCGTGCAGCGATGGGTGGTTGACCCGCCCGGTGTGCCAGAGCTGAGCGGCGATCCGTCCGCCGGCGTCGTGCACGGCGTCGGTCACCTCGCGCCACCCGGCGACCTGGTCGGCGCTGTGGATGCCCGGGGTGTCGGCGTATCCCTGACCCTCGGCCGAGATCTGGGTGCCCTCGCTGACGACGAGCCCCGCCGTCGCGCGCTGGGCGTAGTAGTCGCGCATCAGGTCGTTGGGCAGCGCCCCCGGCTGGGTGGCCCGCATCCGGGTGAGCGGCGCCATGAACACGCGGTTGGGAACCCGGACGGCGCCCACGGTCAGGTCGTCGAAGAGATCGGCCACATGAGGTCAACCCGCGGAGCCCGACCTGCCATTCCCCAGGCGGGCCGCCCGGCGGGTGAGGAGAGACACAGGAGTGTCGGAAGCGCGGGCTAGCCTGGGGTCGTGACCAACCCGGAGCGCGATCCGGCCGAGCTGCGCCTCGGCCCGGGCGGCGGCGGGGCGCCGCTGGAGGTGCTGACGCCACGCGAGGTCCCACTCGGCGGGCTGCGGGCCATGACCGTGCGTCGCACCCTGCCGCAACGGCAGCGCAGCCTGATCGGCGCGTGGTGCTTCATCGACCACTACGGGCCCGACCTGGTGACCGACACGGGCGGCATGCAGGTCTCCCCGCACCCGCACACCGGGCTGCAGACCGTCAGCTGGCTCTTCAGCGGCGAGATCGAGCACCGCGACAGCGCCGGACACCACGCGCCCGTGCGTCCCGGCGAGCTCAACCTGATGACGGCCGGCCGCGGGATCAGCCACTCCGAGGTCTCCACCCCGGCGACCCGGCTGCTCCACGGGGTGCAGCTGTGGGTGGCGCTGCCCGGCGGGTCGCGCCACGTCGAGCCGACGTTCGAGCACCACGCGCCGTCTCCCCTCCACGGTCCCGGCTGGCGGGCGCGGGTGTTCCTCGGGTCGGCGTTCGGTCACACGTCGCCTGTCACGACGCACACGCCGTTGCTGGGGGCCGAGGTCGTGATCGAGTCGGGCGGTGCCGTGACCGTCCCCGTCGACCGGTCGTTCGAGCACGGCGTGCTGGTCGACTCCGGCGTCGTCACCGTCGGTGACGTCGACGCGAAGCCGTCCGAGCTGGTGTACGCCGCCCCGGGGGCCGACTCGCTGACCCTGGGTGCGCACGACGAGCCGGTCCGGCTGCTGCTGCTCGGCGGTCCTCCCTTCGGCGAGCCGATCGTCATGTGGTGGAACTTCGTGGGCCGCACCCACGACGAGATCGTGGGCTACCGCTCGGAGTGGCAGGCCCAGGTCACCCGCGACGGCGCGGTTCTGCGCAACAGTCGCGACGTCACCCCTGGGCGGTTCGGGGTCGTCGACGACCCGCTCGCCCCGATCCCGGCACCTGAGCTGCCGAATGCGCGGCTCAAGGAACGCTGGTGACGGGTCCGGTCGTCGGCGACGACGGGCTGCCTCGCTGCCCCTGGGGCGCGAGCACGGACGTCTACCGCGACTACCACGACACCGAGTGGGGCCGGCCGGTCGACGGCGAGTCGGCCCACCTCGAACGGCTCACCCTCGAGGCCTTCCAGTCCGGCCTCTCGTGGCTGACGATCCTCAACAAGCGCGAGAACTTCCGGGCCGCCTTCGCCGGCTTCGACGCCGACGTCGTCGCGGCCTACGACGACGCCGACCGGGCGCGGCTGATGGCCGACGCCGGGATCGTGCGCAACCGGCTCAAGGTCGACGCCGCCATCACCAACGCCGGCGCCACCGTTAGGCTGCGCGACTCCGGGGGGCTCGAGCAGCTCATGCAGTCCTTCCGGCCCGAGACGCACCCGGCTCCGGTCACCCTCGGTGACGTCCCGGCCACCTCGCCGGAGTCGGTCGCGCTGTCGAAGGCGCTCAAGAAGCAGGGCTTCGTGTTCGTGGGCCCGACCACGATGTACGCGCTGATGCAGGCGATCGGGCTGGTCGACGATCACCTCGTGGGCTGCCACCGCCGCGGTGTGACCGGTCGGTAACCTCTTCCGGCATGACCCAGGTCCACGCCTTCCGCGACGACGCCCTGGCCCACCACGACGCCGTGGGGCTGGTCGAGGAGCTCCGCGCCGGCAACGTCACGATCCCGGAGGTCGTCGAGGCAGCGATCGCGCGCACCGAGGCGGTGACCGACCGGCTCAACGCCGTGGCGTACGCCGACTTCGACGGTGCCCGCGAGCGCGCGGCTGCCCCGCGCGGAGGGTTCTTCGCCGGTGTCCCGACGTTCCTCAAGGACAACGTCGACGTCGCGGGCATGCCGACCCAGCAGGGCACCGACGCGTGGGAGCCGCTGGCGCGCAAGGTCGACGGTGACTTCGCCCGGATGTACCTCGACACCGGCCTGCTGTGCCTCGGCAAGACCCAGCTGTCCGAGTTCGGCTTCAGCGCGAGCGCGGAGCACCCGCGGCTCGGCCCGGTCCGCTCGCCGTGGTCGCTCGACCACACGGCCGGCGCCTCGTCCTCCGGCTCGGCCGCCCTGGTCGCGGCCGGCGCCGTGCCGATCGCCCACGCGAACGACGGCGGCGGCTCGATCCGCATCCCCGCCGCGGTCAACGGGCTGGTCGGGCTCAAGCCGTCGCGCGGCCGGCTGCCGCAGGACCTCCTGATGCGGCAGATGCCGGTGCGGATCGTCTCCGACGGAGTCGTCACGCGCAGCGTCCGCGACACCGCGGCGTTCTTCCGGGAGGCCGAGCGGGTCTACCGCAACCTCCGGCTGGCGCCGATCGGCGACGTCACCAGGCCCGGCCCGACCCGGCTCCGGGTCGCCGTGGCCACCGAGGGGATCGCGCACGACGCCAGCCCCGAGGTGGCCGAGCTGACCATGAAGACCGCGGCCCTGCTCGAGGAGCTCGGCCACCAGGTCACCCCGATCGCCAACCCCCTGCCCGACGGCCTCGCGGACGACTTCCTCCTCTACTGGTCGATGCTCGCGCTGGTCACCGTCCGGGGCGGCAAGCGCAGCTTCGGCGGCTCGTGGGACCCGACCCGGCTCGACAACCTCACGCACGGGCTCGCCGGCCACTCGGCCCGCCACCTCCACCGGCTGCCGGGCGCTATCCGGCGGCTGCGCCGCATGTCGGCGTTCTCCCGCGACTTCTACCGCGAGCACGACGTGCTCCTGACTCCCACGCTCGCCACTGAGACGCCGCGGGTCGGACACCTCGCTCCCACCGCCGACTACGACACGATCATGGACCGGTTGCTGGAGTGGGTGACGTTCACGCCACTGCAGAACGCGACCGGCGATCCCGCGATCAGCCTCCCGCTCGCGACCACCGCGTCGGGGCTGCCCCAGGGCATGATGCTGGGGGCCGGGATCGGCCGCGAGGACACCCTGCTGGAGCTGGCCTACGAGCTGGAGGAGGCCGCCCCGTGGGCCCGGATCGACGCGTGATCCCGGAGCCGTCCCGGAGCGGGTTCCAGGGCCGGTTCCAGGGGCGCTCAGTCGATTTCTCGAACCCTCGGAGCAGTGTGTAGTGTTCTCCGTCGTTGCCCCTTTAGCTCAGTCGGCAGAGCGTCTCCATGGTAAGGAGAAGGTCTACGGTTCGATTCCGTAAAGGGGCTCTGGGTGAGGGGCTCCGCGGCCGACCGGGTCACGGATGACTCCGTTCCCGTGGCGGGGTAGCTCAGGTGGTTAGAGCACACGGCTCATAATCGTGGTGTCGCGGGTTCGAGTCCCGCCCCCGCTACAGACGTAAGACGCAGGACAACCTAAGGACTACCCGTGGCCAGCAAGAGCTCCGACGTTCGCCCCAAGATCACCCTGGCCTGCCAGGAGTGCAAGGAGCGCAACTACATCACCAAGAAGAACCGGCGCAACGACCCCGACCGCATCGAGCTGTCGAAGTTCTGCCCGCGTTGCCGCACGCACACGACCCACAAGGAGACTCGCTGACCGCGAGCCCCGTTCCACCAGCACTTCCCGACCGACCCGCCCGGCTCCCGGGCGGGTCGACGTCATTTCCGGGCCGATTTCCGGGGCACTAGGGTCGTTCCATGCCGATCGACCAGTCACTCGTCGGGCGCAGCTTCCCCCCGACGCGACCGCACCACGTGACCGAGGAGCACGTCCGGGCGTTCGCCCGGGCCAGCGGCGGCGAGTACGCCGGCGGCCCCGCCCCGGCCACGTACCCGATCGTCCTCGCGTTCGACGCCATGAACGCCTTCCTCGACGCCGAGCAGGTCGACCTGTTCCGGATCGTCCACGGCGAGCAGAAGTTCGCCTACACCCGGCCGGTCGTGCCCGGCGACGTGCTCACCGCGACGCTCACGGTCGCCAGCCTGCGCCAGATCGGCGGCGCCGACATCCTGGGCACCAGGAGCGAGATCACCGACGCCGACGGCTCGGTCGTCTGCACCACGTCGGCCACGCTCGTCCACTCCGGAGGCGCGGCATGAACCCCGGCGACACCTTCGACCCGCGCGAGTACCACGTGACGCGCGCCGACCTCGTGGCCTACGCCGACGCCAGCGGCGACCAGAACCCGATCCACCAGGACGACGACGTGGCCCGATCGGTCGGGCTGCCGGGCGTCATCGCGCACGGGATGTACACGATGGCGCTCGCTGCCCGGGCCGTCTCCGACTGGACCGGGGCGGCCGAGGTGGTGGAGCTCGGCTGCAAGTTCACCAGCCCGGTCGTCGTACCGGCGGAAGGCTCCGTGGCGGTCACCGTCGGCGGCACCGTCAAGGCGGTCGCCGACGGGCTCGCGACGCTGGCGCTCGAGGTCACCTGCGACGGCACCAAGGTGCTGGGGATGCCCAGGGCCGTCGTCCGTGCCTGAGCAGCTCCGCGACCACACCTCGCTGCGACTGGGCGGCCCGGCGCGGACCTGGGTCACCGCGACGTCGGAGGCCGAGCTCGTCGCGGCGGTCGCCGCGGCCGACGAGGCGGGCGAGCCGCTGCTGGTCCTCGGCGGGGGGAGCAACCTGGTCGTCTGCGACGACGGGTTCGCAGGCACGGTCGTGCAGGTCGCCACCACCGGTGTGACGGCTGACGCCGACGACCCCGACGACCTCGCCTGCCTGGGTGCCGTCACGGTCACCGTGGCTGCGGGCGAGAGCTGGGACCGGTTCGTGGCCCACGCCGTCGACCGCGGCTGGGTCGGCGTCGAGTCGCTGTCCGGCATCCCCGGACAGGTCGGCGCCACCCCGATCCAGAACGTCGGCGCCTACGGCCAGGAGGTGTCGCAGACCGTGGCGCAGGTGCGCACCTACGACCGCGGCGAGGGCGAGCTGCGCACGTTCGCAGCCGACGAGTGCGGGTTCGGTTACCGCACCAGCCGGTTCAAGCGCGAGCCCGGGCGGTACGTCGTCCTCGACGTCACGTTCCTCTTCAAGCAGGGCACGCTCGGCGCGCCGGTCGCCTATGCCGAGCTCGCGCGCGCGCTCGAGGTGGAGCCGGGGGGGCGGGCCCCGCTGGTCGACGTCCGCCGGGCCGTCCTGGGGCTGCGGACCGGCAAGGGCATGGTGCTCGACCCCGCCGACCACGACACCTGGAGCGCGGGCTCCTTCTTCACCAACCCGGTCGTCGCCCCCGACGCACTGCCGGAGGGGGCACCCGCGTGGCCGCAGCCCGACGGCCGGGTGAAGACCAGCGCGGCCTGGCTGATCGAGCGGTCCGGCTTCGGCAAGGGGTACGGCGCCGGGCCGGCCCGGCTCTCGACCAAGCACACCCTCGCGCTGACGAACCGGGGCGGCGCGACGACCGCCGACCTGCTCGCGCTGGCGCGCGAGGTCCGCGACGGCGTGCGCGACCGGTTCGGGATCGAGCTGGTCAACGAGCCGGTCCTCGTGGGCTGCTGTCTCTGACCCGTCCGGCTACGATCCCCCGGTGGGGGACGGTGCGGGGACCCGATGGCGTGACGCTGCCGCGGCTTTCACGACCAACGCCCGCAACCCCGCCCTCCGTCGCGCACAGCTGGCCTTCCTCGGTGCCTGGACCGCGGAGTGGGCGTTCACCGTGGCCCTCGGGGTCGTCGCCTACCGCGAAGGTGGAGCCACCGCGGTCGGCTTGGTGGGGCTCCTCCGGATGCTGCCGTCCGCGCTGCTGGCTCCGTTGCTGTCCCCGCTCGTCGATCGCGGCCGCCGTGAGCGCGTCCTCGTGCTGGTGTCGACCGTGCGCGGGCTGGCCACAGCGGGCGCGGCGGTGGTCGCGGCGCTGTCCGGTCCCGTCGTCCTGGTCTACGCACTCGCGGTGGTGTCCACGATCGCCGCGACCCTCTTCCGGCCCGCGCACTCGGCGCTGCTGCCGTCCCTCTGCCGTACCGGCCACGAGCTCGCGAGCGCGAACGTCGTCCGAGGTCTGCTCGACTCCGCGGCGACGCTGGTCGGGCCGCTGCTGGCCGCCGTCCTGCTCGAGCTCACGAATGCGTCCGTCGTGTTCGGGGTCGCGGCCGCGGCGTCGCTGTGGGCGGCGGCGCTGCTGCTCCACCTGGAGTACGACGCGCCGCCGCGTCCGTCGGCGCCCCGCCGCCCGCAGCTGGCCAAGGAGGCGGCCGAGGGCCTGCGGGCCGTCGTCCGGAACGGCGACCTGGCGCTGGTCATCGGGCTCGTCGGGGTCCAGACGTTCACCCGCGGCGGCCTGACCGTGTTCTCGGTGGTCGTGGCCATCGAGCTGCTCGGCACCGGCGAGTCGGGGGTCGGCAGCCTGATGACCGCGGTCGGGGTCGGCGCGGTGCTCGGCTCGCTCGCGGCGTCGCTGCTGGTCGGCACGCGACGGCTGGGCTCGTGGTTCGCCGTCGGGGTCACGCTCTGGGGGCTGCCGTTCGTCTTCATCGGCTTGTTCCCGAGCCAGCCCGCGGCGTTGACGCTGCTGGCGCTCGTCGGCGTCGGCAACGCGCTGATCGACGTCGCCGGGTTCACGCTGGTCGGCCGGCTCGCCCCCGACGAGGTGCTGGGGCGGGTCTTCGGCGTGCTGGAGAGCCTGGCCGCCGTGTCCGTCGGGGTCGGGGCGGTCGTCACGGCGTGGCTGGTGGAGGTCAGCGGCACCCGGACCGCGCTGGTCGTGGTCGGCGCGGTGGGTCCCGTGCTCGCGCTGGCGGCCTGGTGGCGACTGGCCCGGCTCGACCGCACGGTCACGGTGCGCGACGCCGACCTCGAGCTGCTCCGGCGGGTCCCCATGCTGCAGGTGCTGCCCCTGCCGTCCATCGAGCAGCTCGCCCGCGGCCTCGAGCCGGTGTCCGTGCCGGCCGGACAGCAGGTCTTCGGCCAAGGGGACGAGGGCGACCGCTACTTCGTCATCGAGTCGGGCGAGGTCGAGGTGGTGGGCGACGGAGCCGTGGTCGCGACGTTGGGTCCGGGCGAAGGATTCGGCGAGATCGCCCTGCTGCGCCGGGTGCGGCGGACGGCGACGGCGCGCGCCCGCAGCGACGTCCGGCTGCAGGCACTGTCCTGCGACCACTTCCTCCCGGTCGTGCTCGGCTACACGCCGAGCGCCTACGAGGCCGGGGTGGTGGTCGACGGGATGCTCGACCGCTACTCGCCGAAAGGCCCGCCGGGCCCGCTCCCGCCGCCGGTCTGAGGCTCCCCGGCCAGCCAGGCGGCGATGTCGGCGGCCGCGGCCTCGAGGACGTCGGAGGGCGCACGGGAGGCCCGGAACGACATCCGGGCGAGCTCGGCCAGATCGGCGTCCGAGAGCACGTGGGCGGCCCGCATCGTGGCGTACTGCGCGTTGAGCTGCGAGCCGAACAGCAACGGGTCGTCGGCCCCGAGCGCCACGGTCGCGCCCGCGGCGAGCAGCTGGGGCAGCGGCACGGAGGTGAGGTCGGAGTAGACGCCGAGCGCGACGTTCGACACCGGGCACACCTCGAGCGCCACGCCGCGTTCCACGATCTCGGCCAGCAGGTCCGGGTCCTCCGCGGAGCGGACGCCGTGACCCAGCCGGCCCGGTTGCAGCGTCTCCAGGCAGGTGCGCACATGGTCGGGGCCGCGGAGCTCACCACCGTGCGGCGCCAGCAGGAGGTCGGCCCGGCCGGCGATCGCGAACGCCGGCGCGAAGTCGGCCGTGACACCCCGGCGCTCGTCGTTGGAGAGCCCGAAGCCCACGACCCCGCGTCCGGCGTACTGGGCGGCCAGCCGGGCGAGCGTGCGAGCATCGAGCGGGTGCCGGGTGCGGTTGGCCGCGATCACGACGGCCATGCCCAACCCGGTCTCCCGCGAGGTGGCGGCCACCGCGTCGAGCACCAGGTCCGTGAACGCGGTGATCCCGCCGAACCGGGCGGCGTAGCCCGACGGGTCGACCTGGATCTCCAGCCACCGGCCGCCGTCCCGGACGTCGTCCTCGGCGGCCTCCCGCACCAGGCGGCGCACGTCGTCCTCGGTCCGCAGCACGCTCCGGGCGACGTCGTAGAGCCGCTGGAAGCGGAACCAGCCCTTCTCGTCGGCCGCCGACAGCTCCGGTGGCCACTCGGAGACGAGCGAGTCGGGCAGGTGGATCCGGTCACGCTCGGCGAGCTCGAGGAGGGTCTGGTGCCGCATCGAGCCCGTGAAGTGAAGATGGAGGTGCGCCTTGGGCAGCTGGGACAGCTGCCGGGTCATCGTGAGAGCTTCTCCGAGGCCGCCAGCAGGACGCAGGTGGCGACGGCCTCCATGGCTGCCCGGACGTCGGGCAGCTCGGGGAACGTCGGCGCCAGCCGGATGTTCGTGTCGTCGGGGTCGTGGCTGCCGGGGAACGCCGAGCCGGCCGGGGTGAGCGCCACGCCGGCGTCCTTGGCCAGCTCGATGACGCGGGCCGCCGTGCCGGGGAGCACGTCGAGGCTGACGAAGTAGCCACCGGTCGGCCGGGTCCAGGTCGCCACGCCCAGCCCGCCGAGCCGCTCGGAGAGCACCTCCTCGACGGCGGCGAACTTCGGTGCGATCAGGGCCCGGTGCTCCCGCATGTGCTCGCGCACGCCCTCGGGGCTGCCGAAGAACTGGACGTGCCGCAGCTGGTTGAGCTTGTCGGGTCCGATCGCGCCCTTGCCCAGGTGCCCGACGTACCAGGCGACAGTCTCGGCCGACCCGGCCAGGAACGCGACGCCGGCCCCGGCGTAGGTGATCTTCGAGGTCGAGGCGAACATGATCGGCCGGTGCGGGTGGCCCGCCGCGGCCGCGAGCGCCAGGATGTCGGCGGTCTTGGCCTCCGCCTCGGTGAGGTGGTGGAAGGCGTAGGCGTTGTCCCACAGGATCTTGAAGTCGGGAGCGGCCGTCTCCATCGACGCGAGCCGCGCGGCGACCTCCTGAGAGACGATCGAGCCGGTCGGGTTGGCGTGCGTCGGCACGATCCAGATGCCCTTGATGCTCGGGTCCTTCGCGGCCAGCTCGGCCACCGCCTCGACGTCCGGCCCGTCATCCCTCATGGGCACGGTGACCGTGTCGATCCCGAACCAGCTCAGCAGCGTGAAGTGCCGGTCGTAGCCCGGGACCGGGCAGATGAACGTGACCCTCTCCTCCTCCGACCACGGACGCTCGCTGTCGACGCCGCCCTTCAGCCACAGGTCGGTGATGACCTCGCGCATCATGACCAGGCTGGAGTTGCCGCCGGCCACGACCTGCTCCGGCTCGACCCGGAGCAGGTCGGCGAACATCTCGCGGAGCTCGCGCAGGCCCTCGAGGCCGCCGTAGTTGCGCACGTCGACGCCGTGCGCGTCGCGGGTGCCCTCGGGCAGCGACAGCAGCCGGTCGGACAGGTCGAGCTGGGCCGTCGCGGGCTTCCCGCGGGTCAGGTCGAGCGTCAGCCCCCGGTCCCGCAGGGCGTCGTACGCCGCCTGCTGCTCGTCGCGGAATCGTGCGAGCTCCTCGTGGCTGAGGTCGGCGAGTGGCTGGGCTGAGGTCGGCTCGGGCACGCCACCATCGTCCCATCCCCGTCGGTTCGACTCCGACTCGGCCGCACAGGTAGAGTTCCCCTTCGGTGATTCCCCCGATACTTCGGCCTGCCCTCAGGCGGGCGGGGTGGGAGCGCCGTAGGGCACTAGCTCAACTGGCAGAGCATCGGTCTCCAAAACCGAAGGTTGGGGGTTCAAGTCCCTCGTGCCCTGCAAGGACCCGAAGGTCTGGCAACACCGGACGTACCGAGGAAGGATGGCGTGATGACCGACAGCCGTGAGGCGCGCAGCGAGGCGACCGAGCCGCGCACGAGCCTGCCCACGTTCTACCGGCAGGTCGTCGCGGAGCTGCGCAAGGTCGTCTGGCCGACCCAGCACCAGCTCGTCACCTACTTCATCGTGACCCTGGTGTTCGTGGCCTTCTTCATGACGCTGGTCTCCCTGCTCGACCTCGGCTTCGGCAAGCTCGTGTTCGAGATCTTCACCCAGGGCCAGTGACCGAGATCAACTCAGCAGACCACACAGTGATGGAGCAGCAGGTGTCGGAGCAGCACGACGAGAACCCGCCGATCGAGGTCGAGGAGACCGTCGAGGAGCCGGCCGTCGGCGACCAGGGCGACGCGACGGACCCGGTCGACCCGCGTCGACCAGGTGGAGTCGGACGACCCGGCCGAGGAGATGGTCGCCGAGGGCGACCCGGTGACCGAGGTGCCGGAGGCCGAGCAGGCCACCGACGAGGCCACCGAGGCGTCTGCTGACGAGCCGAGCGAGGGCGAGACCACCGACGAGCCCACCGGCGAAGTGGGCGAGGAGCCCGCCGAGGAGCCCGCCGAGACCCCCGCCGCGGACGACCCGCTCGAGGCGTTCCGCAACGAGCTGTGGGCCAAGCCCGGCGACTGGTTCGTCATCCACACCTACTCCGGCATGGAGAAGCGGGTGAAGTCGAACCTCGAGAACCGGATCAACTCCCTCAACATGGAGGACTACATCCACGAGGTCGTGGTCCCCACCGAGGACGTCCCGGAGATCAAGAACGGCCAGCGCAAGATGGTCAACCGCACCCGGTTCGCCGGCTACGTGCTGGTCCGGATGGACCTGACCGACGAGTCGTGGGCGGCAGTGCGCCACACGCCGTCCGTCACCGGGTTCGTGGGCCACGCCCACCAGCCGGTGCCGCTGAGCATGGCCGAGGTCGAGAACTGGCTGGCGCCGACGTTCGCCGCCGTCGAGGCCGACGCTGCCGCGAGCGGCGACGGCTCCGGTGGTGGCGCCACCACGCCGAAGCGCCCGGTCGAGGTCGCCGACTTCGACGTGTCCGACTCCGTCATGGTGGTCGACGGCCCGTTCGCCACGCTCCACGCGACGATCACCGAGATCAACGCCGAGTCGCAGCGGGTCAAGGCGCTCGTCGAGATCTTCGGCCGCGAGACGCCCGTCGAGCTCAGCTTCAGCCAGATCCAACGCGTCTGATCGGCGGCGAGCTCCGCTCGCGCCGATCAGAGAAGTCGCTCCACACGGGCGATTTCGCACCCTGGGCCCAGGTGAACCACAATGGGCGTCGCGACACCCAGTGGCAGGGGAACCAACCTCCCCTTCATGACCACGAGAGAGAGAAGAAGGAATGCCTCCCAAGAAGAAGATCGCTGCCCTGGTGAAGGTGCAGCTGCAGGCTGGCGCAGCAACTCCGGCTCCGCCGGTGGGTACCGCCCTCGGTCCCCACGGCGTGAACATCATGGACTTCTGCAAGGCCTACAACGCGCAGACCGAGTCGATGCGCGGGAACGTCATCCCGGTCGAGATCACGATCTACGAGGACCGGTCGTTCACGTTCATCACCAAGACCCCGCCGGCCGCCGAGCTCATCAAGAAGGCTGCCGGACTGCAGAAGGGCTCGGGGGTCCCGCACAAGGAGAAGGTCGGCAAGCTGACCAAGGACCAGGTGCGCGAGATCGCCCAGACCAAGATGCCGGACCTCAACGCGAACGACATCGAGGCCGCCATGAAGATCGTCGAGGGAACCGCCCGCTCCATGGGCGTCCGGACCGACTGACCTTCCCCTTCTGACACCCGTGGCAGGGCCGCGCTGGCCCGCTGACCACGCTTCGTAGAAACGAGACACACCATGCAGCGCAGCAAGACCTACCGCGCGGCGTCCGAGCTGTTCGACCAGAACGAGCTCTACGCGCCGCTCGCCGCGATCAAGATCGCGAAGCAGGGCTCCAAGAAGAAGTTCGACGAGACCGTCGACGTCGTGATGCGCCTCGGGGTCGACCCCCGCAAGGCCGACCAGATGGTCCGCGGCACGGTCAACCTGCCCCACGGCACCGGCAAGACCGCCAAGGTCCTGGTGTTCGCGAACGCCGACAAGGCCGACGCCGCTCGTGAGGCCGGCGCCGACGTCGTCGGCGGGGACGAGCTGATCGAGAAGGTCGCCGGTGGCTGGCTCGACTTCGACGCCGTCGTCGCGACGCCCGACATGATGGGCAAGGTCGGCCGGCTCGGCCGGGTGCTCGGCCCCCGTGGCCTGATGCCGAACCCGAAGACCGGCACCGTGACCCCCGACCCGGCCAAGGCCGTGACGGACATCAAGGGTGGCAAGATCGAGTTCCGCGTCGACCGGCACGCCAACCTGCACTTCATCATCGGCAAGGCGTCCTTCTCCGAGGCCCAGCTCGCGGAGAACTACGCCGCCGCCCTCGAAGAGGTGCTGCGTCTCAAGCCGGCCAGCTCCAAGGGCCGCTACATCAAGAAGGTGACGGTCTCGACGACCATGGGCCCCGGGGTCCAGGTCGACCCGAACCGCACCAAGAACGTCGCTGCCGAGGACGCCGCCCCGGCGGAGTGACCCTCAGCACGCCGTACGACGGCCTCGTCCCTCGGGGACGGGGCCGTTCGTCGTCCCGCCGTCGTGGTGGCTGCTACTCGACGTAGACCCGCTCGTCGACCAGCTTCTCCGAGACCACGGCGCCGTCGGGCACGAAGCGGCCGCGGCCGAAGTCCTTGCGGAACTCCAGCTCGGCGCCGGCCCTTCCGGACCGGTTCTTCTCCACCGTGAGCACCGACCAGCCCTTGAAGTGCTCACCGTTGCCGGCGGAGTACATCAGGTGGTGGCGGGCGACGATGTCGGCCTTGTTGGCCAGGACCAGCACGACGTCGGCCTCGTAGGCCAGCGACGTCGACCCCTTCATGTTGCGGGCCCGCATCCGGGTCCCCGGCTCGAGCCCCGCCCGGTCGGAGGCCGAGATGGCCAGCACCGGGCAGTCGAACTCGATGGCGAGGTCCTTGAGGCGCTCGGTCACCTGCGTGATCGCCGCCTCCTCCTCCATCGCGTCGCGGGGCCGCACCTTCTGCAGGTAGTCCACGATGACCAGCGGCTGCGCGCCGTGCTCGACGATCACGTCCTTGACGGCTGCGGCGATGACGTCGAGGTTCGTGTGGGTCGTCGTGGAACGGTGGATGAGCAGTCGCGACGCGTATCCCGCGACCGTCTCGAGGGCGTCGAGGCCGCCGGTGTGGCGGCCCAGTCGCTCGGGGAGCCCGCCTTCCTGGTGGTCGGTGTCCTCGAACGCCGCGCGCACCTGGTAGACCGTGACCGAGCTGTCCTGGCCGAGCTCGGCGGCCTCGGAGGCGATCACCTTCTGGAGCAGCACCTCGGCCTCGAGCTCGTAGGAGAAGAAGAGCACCGGCCGGCCGGTGGAGGCGCTCCAGCGCGCAGCCTGCAGCGCGAACGTCGTCTTGCCCTCGCCCTGGGACCCGGCCAGCAGGGTCAGGGTGCCGGCCCGCATCCCGCCGCCGAGGGCGTCGTCGAGCAGGGGGAACCCGGTGGGCCAGATCCGCGCGTCGGTCTCCGGCGAAAGGAGTCGCGCGTCGACGCGCTCGAGCACCTCGTGCAGGTGCATCAGCATCGGGTCCATGCCACTAGGCAAACACAGGAACACGCTCGGTCGGCAGCGGTTCGCCGATGATTTGGAAGTGACGGAGATCGCGCCTAGAGTTCCCTCTCGTAACCAGAGACCGCCGGTGACCTCCAGGCAACTGCAGGGAGATCGAAGGTTCCGCGACTGCGGACGGCCAGCGCAGGTCACAGAGCAGCGCCGTTCGCCAGCCGGATGGTCCCACGCCCTGAGCCTGTGCTCGGGGCGTTCGTGATTTCGGCGCCTGACCTCGGGCCGGGAGGTCTCGTCATCCGGAAGGAGACCCATGGCGCGGGCAGACAAGCAGGCCGCCGTCGCAGAGATCGTCGACTCGTTCAACGACTCCGCCGGTGCCGTGCTGACCGAGTACCGCGGTCTCACCGTGAAGCAGCTGCAGGAACTGCGGCGCTCCCTCGGCGAGAACGCCAACTACGCCGTGGTCAAGAACACGCTGGCCAAGATCGCCGCCTCGGAGGCGGGGATCGACGGCTTCGACGACCTCCTGACCGGTCCCACCGCCATCGCCTTCATCTCGGGCGACGTGGTGGAGGCCGCCAAGGGTCTGCGTGACTTTGCCAAGGCGAACCCCACTCTTGTGATCAAGGGTGGCGTCCTGGACGGCAAGCAGCTCGACGCGTCCGAGGTGGCCAAGCTGGCCGACCTCGAGTCCCGCGAGGTGCTCATGGGCAAGCTGGCCGGCGCGATGCTCGCGTCGCTCAGCCAGGCCGTCTACCTGCTCAACGCCCCGATCGCGCAGGCTGCCCGGCTCGCCGGCGCCCTGCAGGCCAAGGCCGAGCAGGACCCCTCGATCCTCGCAGGTGGTGCCGGCACCACGGTCGCTGCCGAGGAGGAGGCCCCGGCCGCCGAGGAGGCCGCCCCCGTCGACACCGACGAGGCGACTCCCGAGGCGACTGACGAAGCACCGGCCGAGGCCGAGTCCACCGACGCCTGAGCACCAGGCCGACGTACCCACCACCTGTCACACACGTAGAAGAAAGGTTGCCAATCATGGCGAAGCTCACCACCGACGAGCTGCTCGACGCGTTCAAGGAGATGACCCTCATTGAGCTGAGCGAGTTCGTGAAGCAGTTCGAGGACACCTTCGGCGTCACCGCCGCGGCCCCGGTCGCCGTGGCCGCCGCTCCGGGTGCCGCCGCCGCCGGCGGCGACGCCGGTGCCGAGGCCGCCGAGCAGGACGAGTTCGAGGTCGTCCTCGAGTCCGCCGGCGAGAAGAAGATCAACGTCATCAAGGAGGTGCGCGCGCTCACGTCCCTCGGCCTGAAGGAGGCCAAGGACCTCGTGGAGGCCGCCCCCAAGACGGTGCTCGAGAGCGCCACCAAGGAGGCCGCCGAGAAGGCCAAGGAGGCCCTCGAGGGCGCCGGCGCCACCGTCACCCTCAAGTGACGCGAACGGTCAGCTGACCCGGACCTGATCCGGGTACCCCACGTCGGGGCGGACACCGCCCGGTGTCCGCCCCGACGTGCGTCTCCACGCCGGCGTGGCGCGGCTGTCCACGCCTGACGGCAACGTGACGTAGAGTGCAAAATGTGCGTAACCTCGCGGGCTGGTCCGCGTTGTTACTGACGAGTGGACGTGTGGTGCGGGGTCGCACGCCTGGAGGGCCGATGCGCAGCCGTGCCGTGACAGCGAGGGAGGGGAGTCCCAGTCGTGGGTGTCGAGATCGAGGTCAACCACCTCAGCAAGTCCTTCGGCAAGCAGCTGATCTGGGGTGACGTGACCCTCACCGTCCCCGCCGGCGAGATCTGCGTGATGCTCGGCCCGTCCGGCACCGGCAAGTCGGTCTTCCTCAAGACCCTGATCGGCCTGCTCAAGCCCGACCAGGGCTCGATCATCATCGAGGGCACCGACATCGCGAGCTGCTCGGAGCGCGAGCTCTACGAGATCCGCAAGCTGTTCGGCGTGCTGTTCCAGGACGGCGCGATGTTCGGCTCGATGAACCTCTACGACAACGTCGCCTTCCCGCTGCGCGAGCACACCAAGAAGTCCGAGTCCGAGGTCCGCGACATCGTCATGGAGAAGATGGACCTGGTCGGCCTGATCGGCGCCGAGGACAAGCTGCCCGGCGAGATCTCCGGCGGCATGCGCAAGCGCGCCGGGCTGGCGCGGGCGCTGGTGCTCGACCCCGAGATCGTGCTCTTCGACGAGCCCGACTCCGGTCTCGACCCGGTCCGCACGTCGTTCCTCAACCAGCTGATCGTCGACCTGAACGCGCAGATCGACGCCACCTTCCTGATCGTCACCCACGACATCAACACCGCCCGCACGGTGCCCGACAACATCGGGCTGCTCTACCACCGGCACCTCGCCATGTTCGGTCCCCGCGAGATGCTGCTGTCGTCGGAGGAGCCGGTCGTCCGCCAGTTCCTCAACGCCCAGCGGGTGGGCCCGATCGGCATGTCGGAGGAGAAGGACGCCGACGAGCTCGAGGCCGAGAAGGACCAGGAGCTGCCGCCGCTGCCGCCCATCCCGCACCAGATCGACCCCTCCAACGGCATCAAGCGCCGCAGCCAGCGCCCGCCGGGCGAGTGGTGCCGCGCGAACGGCGTGACCCCGCCCCCGGGCTCCTTCGAGGAGAACATGCCGATGGCGACGGGCGCCTGACGTGGCCTCCCTCACCGCCTCGCGCGCGCTGGCTCCCATCGGGAGCGCCGGCAAGCTCTTCGCGTTCGCGCTCGACGTCCTCCGGAACCTGTTCCGGCGGCCGTTCCAGCTGCGCGAGTTCCTCCAGCAGGCGTGGTTCATCGCGTCGGTCACGATCGTCCCGACGGCCCTGGTCGCGATCCCCTTCGGCGCGGTCATCGCGCTGCAGGTCGGCGGCCTGATCAAGCAGTTCGGCGCCCAGTCGTTCACCGGCTCCGCGTCCGTGCTCGCCGTCGTCCAGCAGGCCGCCCCGATCGGTACGGCGCTGCTGATCGCCGGCGCCGGCGGCTCGGCCATCGCGGCCGACCTCGGCGCCCGCAAGATCCGCGAGGAGCTCGACGCGATGATGGTGCTGGGCATCGACCCGATCCAGCGCCTCGTCGTCCCCCGGGTGCTCGCCTGCATGCTGGTCGCGTTCTTCCTCAACGGCATGGTCAGCTTCGTCGGCGTCGCCGGCGGCTACGTCTTCAACGTGGTGCTCCAGGACGGCACGCCGGGCGCCTACCTCGCGAGCTTCACCGCGCTCGCCCAGATCCCCGACCTGGTCATCGGCCTCGTCAAGGCGCTGGTCTTCGGTCTGATCGCCGCGATCGTCGCGTCCTACATGGGCATGAACGCCGGCGGCGGCCCGAAGGGCGTCGGCGACGCCGTGAACGAGTCCGTCGTCATCACGTTCCTGCTCCTGTTCATCGTCAACTTCGTCCTGAGCGCGATCTACCTCGAGATCGTTCCTCCGAAGACCGGGTGAGCGGCATGGCCGACGTGCGTTCCGCCCTCCGGCGGCCGCCTCGACTCCCTGGACACCCTGGGGAGCCAGCTGTCGTTCTACCTCGGCGTGGTCGCCGCGACCCCGCGGTCGGTCAAGCGCTACCCCAAGGAGATCCTGCGGATCCTCGCCGAGGTCACCCTCGGCCGCGGGGCGCTCGCGGTCATCGGCGGCACGGTCGGCGTGATCCTCGGCATGACGTTCTTCACCGGCGCCCAGGTCGGCCTGTCCGGGTACGCCGCGCTCAACCAGCTCGGCACCGCCGCGTTCTCCGGGTTCGTGTCGGCGTACTTCAACACCCGCGAGATCGCGCCGCTGGTCGCCGGCATCGCGCTCGCCGCCACCGTCGGCTGCGGCTTCACCGCCCAGCTCGGTGCGATGCGGATCTCCGAGGAGGTCGACGCGCTCGAGGTGATGGCGATCCCGTCGATGCCGTTCCTCGTCGCGACCCGCGTGGTCGGCGGCCTGATCGCGATCATCCCGCTCTACGTGATCGGGCTGCTGTCGTCGTACTTCGCGAGCCGGCTGGTCGTCACCCAGTTCTACGGGCAGTCAGCGGGCACCTACGACCACTACTTCAACCGTTCCTGCCGCCGGGGGACGTGCTGTGGTCCTTCGGCAAGGTGCTCGTCTTCGCGGTCACCGTGATCCTGATCCACTGCTACCACGGCTACAACGCCTCGGGCGGCCCGGCGGGTGTGGGCGTCGCGGTGGGTCGCGCGGTGCGTACCAGCATCGTCGCGGTGAACGTGATCGACCTGTTCCTGTCGATGGCGATCTGGGGCGCCACGACCACCGTCAGGTTGGCGGGGTGACGACACGATGAGACGGCACTGCCACACAAGGCGCTCGGCGTGATCTTCGTGTGCCTGCTCCTGCTCGCCGGCTGGCTCACCTACGCCGTCTTCAACAAGACGTTCGCCAGCTACGACGAGGTGACCCTCCAGACCAGCAAGATCGGTCTGCAGCTGCCCGCAGCGGGCCGACGTGAAGGTGCGCGGCGTCATCGTCGGCGAGGTGCTCGACTTCGACGCCAACGCCGACGGGGCCGAGCTCACGCTCGGGTTCTACGGCGACGAGATCGAGCACGTGCCGGCCGACGTGACCGGCTCGATCGTGCCCAAGACGCTGTTCGGCGAGAAGTACGTGTCGCTGGAGATCCCCGAGGGGAGCACCGCGGAGGACGCGCTGCGGGCCGGCGACACGATCGAGCGGACGGAGGTGTCGATCGAGGTCGAGAAGGTGCTGTCGGACCTCTACCCGTTGCTGCGGACGGTGCAGCCGGCCGACCTCAACATGACGCTGAACGCGATGGCCACCGCGCTCGAGGGCCGGGGCGAGGAGCTGGGTGAGAACCTCGAGACCCTCGACGGCTACCTCAAGCGGCTCAACCCGCAGATCCCGCAGCTGATCGACGACCTCCGGCTGACCGCGCAGGTGTCGGACACCTACGCCGACGTGACCCCCGAGATCGCGGAGATCCTGCGCAACACGATCACGACGACCGGCACCCTCGAGGACCGCGACGCCAAGGTGCGCGCGCTGTACCAGGACGTGGCCGCGTTCTCCGACACCTCGCGTCGGTTCCTCGACACGAACGGCGACAACCTGATCCGGCTCGGGCAGCTCGGCCGGCAGCAGCTCGCCGTGTTCGCGAAGTACGCGCCGGAGTACCCCTGCCTCCTGAAGGGGATCGTGAACGCCGGGGCGCGGCAGGCCGAGGCCTTCCGGGGCTTCACGCTCACGTCGGTCTCGAGACGCTGCCGAACCAGCCGCGCGGCTACACGGCCGCCGACACGCCCCGTTACGGCGACACCCGCGGAGCCTTCGTGCCTCAACTTGCCGACCCCGCCGTGGAGCGCAGTCCAACCCGGTGCGGCACCAGCCCGACTTCGACGACGGCGTCGACGAGTCCA
>CAWHKE010000006.1:0-33830 GCA_963829855.1 uncultured Actinomycetota bacterium
ACCCGAGGAGATTATCAGCGGGCCGATGCCGAGACCCAATTGCCGTACGCCGCATCGCAGCCAGGTCAGCGCACGACGAGCTCGGCGTCAGCCTGGACCGCTGCCGCGGTGCGTGCCTCGATGCCTGCCTCGGCGGGAGGGACCCGCGCCCCGTCCGCCCGCGCGGGACGCGTCGGCCACCAGGTCCGCTCCCCCAGCAGCACCAGGATCGCGGGCAGCATCACCAGCCTGATCAGGGTGGCGTCGAGCAGGATCGCCGCGGCGAGGCCCACCCCCATCATCTTCATCTCCAGCATGCTCAGGGTCGCGAAGATCGCGAAGACCGAGACCATCACGGCCGCCGCGCTCGTCACCACGCCGGCGGTGTCGGCGATGCCACGCTCCACCGCGAGCCGGGTCGGCAGCCCGGCCCGGACGTGCTCGCGCACCCGGCTGAGCACGAAGACGTGGTAGTCCATCGACAGGCCGACGAGGACCACGAGCACGAACAGGGGGATCCAGTCGATCACGAAGCCCGGGCTGGTGAAGTCGAGGAGTCCCTCGCCCCACCCGTGCTGGAAGACGATGGTCAGGATGCCGAAGGCCATCCCGACGGAGGCGAGGTTGAGGAGGGTCGAGACCAGGGCAACCGGGACGCTGCGGAAGGCCACCGCCATCATCAGCAGTGTCAGCAGCAGCACCACGCCGATGACGATCGGCAGCCGCTCCTTCTGCTGGTCGACGAAGTCGAGCGACTCCGCCGCCCCGCCACCGACGGCGTACTCCGCCCCGAGCTCCTCCAGCGCCGCGGGCGCCAGCAGGTCGCGGAGCCGCTCGATCGCCCGATCGGTCCGGTCGTCGGACTCGGCGTAGGGCATCGCGAGCCGCAGCACGGAGGTGGTGCCGTCCGCGGAGACCTGGACGGCGTCGCGGCCGGTGGCCACGAAGTCGTCGGTGGCGATGGCGGCAGCGTCGAGGTCCTCGAGGGCGGCGGCGACGTCCTGCCGTTCGCTCGCAGCCGCCGCGACGACCACCGTCGCCGTGGTGCCCTCGACGGGGAACGTCTCGGTGATCCGGGTGAACGTGGCCACCTCGGGGATGTCGGAGGGCAGCGTCTGCAGGTTCGCGGAGTGGAGCCGGAGCCCGAGCGCCGGCGCCGCCAGCAGCCCCACGACCACGCCGGAGACCACGAGCGCGGCGACCGGGCGGCGTACGACGGGTCCGAGCAGCCGCCGGCTGATGCCGCCGGGCCCGATCCGACGGTTGAGCCGCCACAGGAACGGGACCCGCGGCCGGTCGACCCAGCGCCCCAGCCGCGCCAGGAGCGCCGGCAGCACCGTGATCGACCCGAGCACGGCCACCGCGACGACGAGGATCGCGCCGGTCGCGAGCGAGTTGAACGTGGCGTCACCGACGACGTAGAGGCCCGCCATCGCGGCCATGACCGCGCCACCGGAGAGCAGGATCGAGTGGCCGGACGTGGCCGCGGCGATCTCCACTGCGTCGATCGTCGAGCGGCCCTTCGCCCGCTCCTCCCGCTCGCGCTTGAGGTAGAAGAGCGTGTAGTCCACACCGACCGCCATGCCGATCAGCACGATCATGCTGCCGACGGTGGGCTCGGCCGGCACCAGGTAGGACATGGGTGCGGTGATGCCGATCGTCGCGGCGACGCTCGTGACCGCGAGCAGCACCGGGATGCCGGCCGCGACGAGAGCGCCGAAGGCGAGCAGCATCAGCAGCAGCGTGACCGGGACGCTGATCACCTCCGCCGAGGTGAGGTCCTCGGCGACCCGCTCGTCGATGCTGTCGTCGATGGTCAGGTCGCCCGCCTGCTGGATCTCGAGCCCGGGGTGCTCCTGCTGGGCCCGCTCGGTCACCGCCGACAGGTCGGCAGCGTCGTCGTGCCCTCGCGCCAGCTCGACCGCGACGAGCAGGGCCGAACGGTCGGGGTTCCACTGCGGCCGCGTCGCCCGCTCGACACCGTCCACGGCGGTCATCTCGGTCCGGATCGCCTCCGCCGCCGACCAGGCCTCCTGCCGGTCCAGCGCCTCCGCTCCACGCGGGGTGATCAGCACGTTCTCGCTGTCGGCGCCGTCGAGCCCCGCCTCGTGCACCAGCGCATCGGCCCGACCGGACTCACCGGTGCGGTAGTCGGCGTCGGTGGGCTCCTGGGTGGGGATCGCGACGGCCAGGCCGACCGCCACCAGCACGAACGCGAGCCACGCGAGGATGGCGCGCCACGGGTGGGTGGCGCTCCAGCGAGCGGCGCGGATCGGGACTCCGGCGAGTGGGTTCCTGAGGGACATGGTCGCGCTCCTTGGTGGCGAGGGCTCGGCTGACGTTCGAGCGGCTCCCAGCCTCGCGGCGGCGCTGCCCCGCGTCAGTGGCGCCAGGTCCCGGACGGGGGTGGACCCAGCACCACTGTCCGACGGCCGGGGATCGGGGAGAATCCCGGCATGAGTGCGCCGCAGCCACCTCCCCCCAGCCGGCTGCGGCTGACGTCGTACGCCGCCTGGCAGCTGGCACTGTTCGTCCCGTCGCTGCTGGTCCTGGTGGCCCTGCTCGTCGGCGGCGCGCTGGCGGTGATCGCGATCGGCGCCGGGATCCTGCTGGTCGCCATCCCGGGCTGCCGGTGGCTGGCCGACCGGCACCGCAGCATGGCCGGCTCGGTGCTCGGCACACCGATCCCGAACCAGTACCGACCGACCCAGCCAGGGGGCGCCATCGCGCGGGTGACCGGGTGGGCGACCGACCCGATGACCTGGCGCGACCTCGCCTGGCTCACGATCTCCCTCACCGTCGGTTTCGCGCTCTCGCTGCTCGCCGTGCTGCTTGTTCCTGCTGGTCGTGACGGCCGCCTTCTGGTGGTTCGGGATCGAGCCGATCATGCGCGCCCGGGCCGCGTTGGACCGGTGGATCCTTTCCTACGGGCACACCGAGGAGCTCGAGCAGCGGGTGCAGGTCCTGACGGAGACACGCGCCGACGCGGTCGACCACTCGGCAGCCGAGCTGCGCCGGATCGAGCGCGACCTGCACGACGGCCCCCAGGCCCGGCTGGTGGCGATGTCGATGAACCTCGGCATGGCGCAGCACCTGCTTCAGACAGATCCCGAGGCGGCGCAGCGGATGATCGCCGAGGCCCAGGCGACCAGCCGGGCCGCGCTCGGCGACCTGCGCACCGTGGTGCGGGGCATCCACCCACCTGTGCTGGCCGACCGCGGCTTGGCCGGTGCCGTGGAGGCGCTGGCGCTGGACATGGCGATCCCGGTCCGGACCGAGTCGGACCTCCACGGACGGCCACCCGCGCCGGTGGAGTCCGCGGTCTACTTCGCGGTCGCCGAGTGTCTGGCCAACACCGGGAAGCACGCCGGCGCGACCACCGCCTGGATCCGGCTGCAGCACGGTTCGGGTGTGCTCACGGTGACCGCCGGCGACGACGGGCGCGGGGGCGCCGATCCCGCCACGGGGACGGGAATGCGCGGCGTGGCGCGACGGCTGGCAGCGTTTGACGGCACGATGAGGGTGTCGAGCCCGGTCGGCGGGCCCACGATCGTCACCCTGGAGGTTCCGTGCGCCTTGTCCTCGCCGAGGACCATGCCCTCCTCCGGGCCGGGCTGATCCAGCTGCTGGAGCAGCAGGGCTTCACCATCCTCCACGCCGTCGACAACGCCGCCGAGCTCGAGCTGGCCCTGAAGGACCCGGCGGCCGAGGCAGCGGTGCTCGACGTGCGGCTGCCGCCGACGCACACCGACGAAGGACTCCGCGCTGCGATCGCCGCGCGCGCCGCTCGCCCTGGGTTCCCGGTGATGGTCCTCTCGCAGTTCGTCGAGCACCTGTACGCCCGCGAGCTGCTCGCCAGCGGCGACGGAGCGGTCGGCTACCTGCTCAAGGACCGGGTGGCCGACGTCGCCGAGTTCGTCGACGGAGTACGCCGCGTGGTCGGCGGCGGCACGGTCCTCGATCCGGAGGTGGTCGCCGCGATCATGTCCCGGCGACGTGACGAGCCACTGGACCGGCTGACCCCGCGCGAGCGCGAGGTTCTCGCGCTGATGGCCGAGGGCCGTTCCAACGCCGCCATCGCCACGGCCCTGTTCGTCAGCGAGAAGGCGGTGGCCAAGCACATCAGCAGCATCTTCACCAAGCTCGACCTGCCGCTCGCTCCCGACGACCACCGTCGGGTGCGCGCGGTCCTGACCTGGCTACGCGTCTGACCTCACCGCCCGGCGACCGCGCCGTGCCGTGCCGCCTCAGACGGCCGGCGGCGGGTCCTGCCGCTCGGTGGTGCGCTGCTCGGTGGTCTGGGTGCCGTCGGCGTGGGTCGTGGTCGCCGCCGTCGTGTGAGTCCGCTTGCTGTTGTTCTGCACGATCGCCAGCACGAGCAACAGCACTCCCGCCAGGGTCAGGATCCAGCCGATCAGGCCCACGTTGACGGGGCCGATCTGCTCCTCGTTCACCGCGAGCGCCAGGATCAGCCCGACAACGATGAGGCCGATGCCTCCTCCGTATCCCATGGTCGTGCCCCTTTCAATCGGCCGGCCGAGATGACCGACTCCCCGGGCAGGCTAGACCGCCACCCGACGGAAAGCCCAAGCCCCACGCCACATCTCACCCCGAGGGGTGAGGCCCCGAAACCGTGGCACGATGCCCGGGTGAGCCAGACCGAGTCGGCACGGCGGACCGCGATCGGCGTCTGCAACCTCTGCGAGGCGATCTGCGGCCTGCAGCTGACCATCGAAGGCGACCGCGTGACCGGGGTGCGCGGCAACCCGGACGACCCGCTCTCCCGCGGGCACGTCTGCCCGAAGGGCGTCTCGATCGGCGACCTGCACGACGACCCGGACCGGCTGCGGCGCCCCCTGCGCCGCGACCGCGCGACCGGCGAGTGGACCGAGATCGGCTGGGACGAGGCGCTCGACCTCGCGGCCGACGGCATCGCCGCCACGATCAACCGGTACGGCAAGGACGCGATCGGCACCTACCTCGGCAACCCGAACGTCCACTCGCTCGGCTTCGCCACCCACGGCGTCCCGCTCGTGAAGTCGCTACGCACCAGGAACCGCTTCAGCGCGACGTCGGTCGACCAGCTCCCCCACCAGCTGGTGGCCCACCTGCTCTTCGGCCACCAGCTGATGATCCCGATCAGCGACCTCGACCGGACCTCGTACTTCCTGGTCTTCGGCGCCAACCCGATGGCGTCCAACGGGTCGCTCATGACCGTGCCCGACTTCCCCAACCGGCTGCGCGAGCTCAAGGCCCGCGGCGGCCGGATGGTGGTCGTCGACCCGCGCCGCACCGAGACCGCCAAGGCCGCCGACGAGCACGTGTTCGTCCGGCCGGGGACCGACGCGGTCGTGCTGCTGGCGATGCTCCACGAGCTGTTCGAGGTGGCAGGCGCGATCCGGCCGGCGGCGTACGTCGACGGTGTCGAGCGGGTCCGCGAGGCGGTCCGCGACTTCACCCCCGAGCACGCCGAGGCGGTCAGCGGCGTGGCGGCCGCGACCGTCCGCCGCCTGACGCGTGAACTGGCCGCGGCCGACGGGGCGGCGGTCTACGGCCGGATCGGCCTGTCCACGCAGGGTTTCGGCACGGTGTGCCAGTGGGCGGTCGTGTGCCTGAACGCGCTGACCGGCAACCTCGACCGCGAGGGCGGGGTGCTGTTCACCGAGCCGGCGATCGACTTCGTCACGACCGGCCTGATCGGGCGCGGCCACTTCGACCTCTACCGGAGCCGGGTGAGCGACGCACCGGAGTACGGCGGCGAGCTGCCCGTGTCGGTGTTCGCCGAGGAGATCGAGACGCCCGGCGAGGGTCAGGTGCGCGCGGTCCTCACGATCGCGGGCAACCCGGTGCTGTCGACGCCGGACGGCAAGCGGCTCGACGCGGCTCTGGCGTCACTCGACTTCATGGCGGCGGTCGACATCTACCTCAACGAGACGACCCGCCACGCCGACGTGATCCTGCCGCCCACCACGATCCTCGAGCGCGACCACTACGACATCGCGTTCTCGGGGCTGGCGGTCCGCAACACCGCCCGGTTCACGCCGGCCGTGTTCGACAAGCCGCGCGACGCCCGCCACGACTGGCAGATCTTCCGCGACCTGGCGCTGCGCATCGCCGACCGGCTCGATCGCCCACCGTCGCGCCGGGCCCGGCTCCAGCAGCGGCTCCGGCTGCTGCCGACACCGACCTTCGCGATCGGGGCGCTGCTGCGCCGAGGCGGCAAGGCCACGATCACCGAGCTGCGCAAGCACCCGGAGGGCGTCGACCTCGGCCCGCTCCGGCCGACCCTGCCCGGCCGGCTGCGAACGCCGGACCAGCGGATCGACCTGGCGCAGGAGCTGGTCCTCGCCGACCTCGAGCGGGTGCGGGCCGAGCTCGAGCCGACCGAAGGGCTGCTGCTGATCGGCCGTCGTCACCAGCGTGACTGCAACTCGTGGATGCACAACGTGGAACGTCTCACCCGCGGCCGGGCGCGGCACCAGCTCCTGATGCACCCCGAGGACGGCGCCTCCCGGTCCATCGCGGACGGCGACACGGTGCGGGTCGCCTCACGGGTCGGCTCGGTCGAGGTGGAGGTGGCGCTGACCGACGACGTGATGCGCGGGGTCGTCTCCCTCCCCCACGGCTACGGGCACCAGGTGCCCGGCACCCGGATGGCCGGCGCAGTGACGGTTCCCGGCGTCTCGATCAACGACCTCACCGACCCGGCCCGGCTCGACGTCTCCGGCAACGCCGCGCTCAGCGGCGTGCCGGTGACCGTCGAGCCCGGGTCACAGCTCCCGGACGCCGAGCTGCCGCCGGCCGACCGCGTTCGCGGCTGACCGGCGACAGCCCAGGCTGACCAGGGTCAGGCGCGCACGCCGGACAGGACGGCGAGCACGTCCTCGACGTTGGTCGCCGCCCGGAGCCGCTCGACCTGCGCGTCGTCGGTGAACACCTCGGCGATCCGCGAGAGGAGCGCGAGGTGGTCGTCGCCGGCGCCGGCGATGCCGACCACGAACTCGGCCGGCTTGCCGTTCCAGTCGATCGGCGCGCCGTACCGCACGAACGACAGTCCCGTCCGCCGGATGGCCGACTTCGCCTCGTTGGTGCCGTGCGGGATCGCGAGACCGTTGCCCATGTGGGTCGACACGGACTGCTCGCGGGCGTGCATCGCGTCGACGTACGCCGGGTCGACGGCGCCGGCCGCGACCAGCAGCCGGCCCGCCTCCGTGATCGCCTCGTCACGGGTGGTCGCCGCGCCGGCGAGCACCACCGACTCAGCCGCCAGCACGTCGCCACCGGTTGCTGTCAGTGCCTCGCTCCCGGCCGCGCCGCCGCCCTCACCATTGGTCTGGTGGAGCAGGTCGACGATCTCGTCGTACTTCGGGCTACCCATGAAGTTGTCGACGGAGACGTGGACCGCGGACGGGGTCCGCTGCTTGGCCCGGTCGGTGAGGTCCTGGTGGGTGACGACCAGGTCGACGTCGTCGGACAGGTTCGCGACCGCCTTGTTCACGACCGTGACGTCACCGAACCCAGCCGCGTGGACCTTCTTGCGGAGCACCGACGCACCCATCGCGGAGGAGCCCATGCCGGCGTCGCAGGCGAACACGATCGAGTGGATCTCCTTGGGTGCGTTGGCGCCCGTCAGCGCGGTGGCAACCGAGGACTTCCTGCCCTTGTTGGCCTCCATGCGTGCGGTGGCCACGGTCAG
This sequence comes from uncultured Actinomycetota bacterium, assembly GCA_963829855.1. Classification (GTDB taxonomy): domain Bacteria; phylum Actinomycetota; class Actinomycetes; order Propionibacteriales; family Nocardioidaceae; genus Nocardioides. The sequence goes on from CAWHKE010000006.1 coordinate 7,676, forward strand.
GTCGCCGTCGTCATCACCGCGCTCCAGCTTGAGCATGAACGACGCCACCGCGAACGAGACGGCCGCGGCCCCGAATACCCCCAACGTGACGCCGACGTAGTCCCCCCGGGCCGTCTGCGCGTAGACCGCGAAGATGGAGCCCGGCGCCGCCGGTGCCACCAGCCCTACGCCGAGGGCCACGTTGATGGCCACGCCAGTCATGCCGCCGGCGATCATTGCGACGATGAGCTTGGGCTTCATCAGCACGTAGGGGAAGTAGATCTCGTGGATACCGCCGAAGAACTGAATGACCGCGGCGCCGGGGGCGCTGGCCTTGGCCACGCCCTTGCCGAAGAGCGCGAACGCCATCAGCAGGCCCAGTCCGGGACCGGGGTTGGCTTCGAGCAGGAACAGCACGGACTTGCCCTCCTCGGCCGCCTCCTGCAGTCCCAGCGGCGTCAGCACACCGTGGTTGATGGCGTTGTTGAGGAAGAGGACCTTCGCCGGCTCGATGATGATGGACGTCAGCGGCAACAGCCCGTTGTCGACCAGCACCTCGACCGCGTTGCCGGCGGCGTTCATGATCCCGTTGACCACGCGCGCCAGCGCGAAGAAGCCGACGACGGCGAGGACGAAGGCGGTGATCCCCGCCGAGAACATGTTGACGAGCATCTCGAAGCCCGGCTTGACCTTGCCGTCCCACAACGCGTCGAGACGCTTCATCACGTACGCCGCCAGCGGGCCCATGATCATCGCGCCGATGAACATGTGGACCTGGCCGCGCGGGTCCTCACCCGCGGGCAGCGCCTCGTTGAACTGCAAGATCAACAGGTCCGAGCCAGCGATCACACCCATGGTGGCGAAGCCGCCGACCACCGCCCCGCGATCGCCGTACACCATCCGCCCTCCTGTGGCGGCGATCAGGATCGGCAGCAGGTAGTGGATCGCCGGGCCCACGAACGTCGCCAGGTCGGCGTTGGGCAACCAGCCCACGTCGATGAACAGGGCCGTGAAGAGGCCCCACCCGATCAGCGCGGGGATGTTGGGCATGATCATGTTGGACAGGAACGTCCCGAACTGCTGCACCCTGACCCGGGTGCTACGGCCCGGTGCCGATGTGCCCGGTGCCGATGTGGTGGTGGACATCTGGTTCCTCCGAACTCTTTCGGATCGCCGTGATGGCGGTCACATCCTTGCCCTGCAGTAAACCGCATAATCGGGCCTATTGCCAAGCATCCGGGCAGACTTTCTGGACGCTAGGTGTGGATTTGTGCCCGTTGTGGTCGCTACGGTGTCGTCAGACTGCCGATCCCGCGGCCCGACAACTCGTGACACACAGAGGAGACACCGATGAAGGCACTGCGCTTCTACGCCCCGGAGGACGTGCGGCTCGAGGACGTCCCCGAGCCCGAGTGCGGCCCCGCCGAGGTGAAGATCAAGGTGAAGAACTGCTCCACGTGCGGCACGGACGTGAAGATCAAGACCAACGGGCACGTCAACATCACGCGGGTCACGACGATGGGTCACGAGATCGCCGGCGAGGTGGTCGAGGTGGGGGCCGACGCGCTCGGCGGCTTCGCGGTCGGCGACCGCGTGCAGTGCATCGCCGCGGTGCCGTGCGGCGAGTGCCACGAGTGCCGCAAGGGCTGGATGGAGGTCTGCCAGAACCAGACCTCGGTCGGCTACCAGTACGACGGCGGCTTCGCCGAGTACATGATCGTGCCCGAGCAGGTGCTGAAGGTCGACGGCCTCAACCGGATCCCCGACAACGTCGGCTACGACGAGGCCTCGGCCGCTGAGCCGTTCGCCTGCGCGATCAACGCCCAGGAGCAGCTCGGCATCGAGGAGGGCGACTTCACGGTCGTCTTCGGCGCCGGCCCGATCGGCTGCATGCACATCCGGATCGCCCGCGGCGTCCACCGGGTCGGTCCGGTCGTCCTGGTCGACATCAACGCCGAGCGACTCCAGATGTCCGCCGATGCCGTGCAGCCCGACCACGTCATCAACTCGGCCGAGGTCGACGTCGTCGAGAAGGTGATGGAGCTGACCGGGGGCCGCGGCGCCGACGTCATCATCACCGCCACCCCGGCCAACGTGACCCAGGAGCAGGCGATCGCGATGGCGGCCCGCCAGGGTCGGATCTCCTTCTTCGGCGGGCTGCCGAAGAACGACCCGCACATCAGGGCCGACTCCAACGTGATCCACTACCGGCAGCTGCACGTCCACGGCGCCAACGGGTCCTCCCCCGACCACAACAAGCGAGCGCTGCAGTACATCTCCACGGGCCAGGTGCCGGTCAAGGACCTGATCACCCGTCACATCCCCCTCGACGACGTCCTGACCGCCTTCGACATCGTCAAGCAGGGGGAGGCGATCAAGGTCACGGTCGAGCCGTAGGGCTGGTAGTCCCCGGTTCTTCGGCTGTCGATCAGGACGTTCGGCAGCCGAAGAACCGGGGACTATCGCCGTTACAGGCCGAGAGCGGCCCGAGCCGCCTCACGTGCGGCCATCGGGTCACTCGCGCCCAGGGCCGCCTCGGCGGCGCCGCGGCACTGGGTGGAGGACACCTTGCCGAGCAGGGCTCCGACCGGCCGGACGGCGGCGGCGGCCATCGACAGCGACGTGACGCCCATGCCGACGAGGGCGCAGGCCAGCATCGGGTCGGCGGCGGCCTCGCCGCACACGCCGACCGACTTGCCGGCCTGCTTGCCGGCCTCGGCCGTGATCGCGATCAGCTGCAGCACGGCCGGCTGCCACGCGTCGGTCAGGTGCGCGAGGTCGGTCGCCATCCGGTCGGCGGCCATCGTGTACTGGGTCAGGTCGTTGGTGCCGATCGACAGGAAGTCGACGACCTCGAGCATCCGGTGCGCCAGCAGCGCCGCACTCGGGACCTCGACCATCACGCCGGGCTTGAGCCCACGCTCACGGACCTGCGCCGCGAACTCCGCCGCCTCGGCGACGGTCGCCACCATCGGCGCCATCACCCAGGTCTCGGTCCCGGCCGCCTTCGCGGCCAGGGCGACCGCGTCGAGCTGCCGCTCCATGAGGCCGGGGTTGCCGAACGAGAGACGCAGCCCTCGCACGCCGAGCGCCGGGTTCTCCTCGCCGGTCAGGTTCGCGAAGGCCAACGGCTTGTCGGAGCCGGCGTCGAGGGTCCGCAGCACGACGTAGCGGTCGCGCCCGCCGGGGCCCTCTCCCGCCATGGCCGACAGCACCTCGCCGTAGATCTCGGCCTGCTCGTCGACGGTCGGCTCCTCGGTCCGGTTCAGGAACGACAGCTCGGTGCGGAACAGGCCCACCCCCTCGACCGGGGACGTGGCGACGGCGGACCGGGCGGACTCGCCGTCGGCGACGTTCGCGAGGATCCGGATCGGCTGCCCGTCGAAGGTCCGGCCGGGTCCGGCCCAGGTCGCGAGGGCGGCGCGCTGCTCGCGGTCGGCGGCGACCTGCCGGTCGGCGTCCTCGGCGTCCGGCTCGATCTGGACCGTGCCCGCGACTCCGTCGACGAGCAGCCGGGTGCCGCCCTTGATCCCGAGCGCGCCGGCGGTGCCCACGACACACGGGATGCCCAGCTGACGGGCGATGATCGCGGTGTGGCTGGTCGGGCCGCCGCGTTCGGTGACGAGCGCCAGCACGACGGCCGGGTCGAGCCCCGCGGTGTCGGCGGGCGCGAGGTCGGCGGCCACCAGCACGGACGGCGCGTCCGGCACGGGTACGCCGGGCTCGGGCTCGCCCACGAGCCGGGCGACCATCCGCCGCTCGATGTCGAGCAGGTCCGTGACCCGCTCGGCCATCAGGCCACCCATGCCGGTGAAGATCGTCACGAACGACTCGACGGCGGCCTGGACGGCCGTGAGCAGGTCGTCTCCCGACCTCAGCTGCTTCACGACGGCGCCGCGCAGCCCCTTGTCCCGCGCCAGCCCGGCGCTCGCGGTGAGCACCTCGGCCGCCGCGCCGGACGCCTTGCCTGCCTTGGCGGCGAACCCGTCGGCGACCTGGCCGGCCACCTCGTCGAACCGCGCGGTGGCGGCCTCCTCGGTGAGGGCGGACCCGTCGAACGCGGCGATCGCGTCGGCCGAGACCTCGGTCCGGGCGACCAGGGCTGGACCGTGGGCGAGGCCCGGGACGACGGGCGTTCCGTGGAGGGTGCCGGAGGGATTGTCAGTGACCATGGCCACAAGTTACTCCCGCACCCCCCTTGACAGTCAACAGATACGGGCGTAAAACAACAAATACACAGGCGGCTGTCGGAAGAGGTGACCATGTACGCCGAGGAACGTCAGCAGGCCATGGCCCAGCTGATCGGCCAGGAAGGCCGGTTGTCGGTCGCAGATCTGGCGGAGACGTTCGACGTGACCACCGAGACGGTCCGCCGCGACCTCTCCTCGCTGGAACGTATCGGACTCGTCCGCCGCATGCACGGGGGCGCGGTCCCCTCGAGCTCGCTGACCGTCATCGAGGCGGGGCTGCGCGAGCGCGACCAGGCGAACCCCGGCGCCAAGGACGCGATCGCCGCGGCCGCCGTCCAGCTGCTCCCCCCGCCGGGGTCGATGATCATCCTCGACGCCGGCTCGACCACCGCGCGGCTGGCCGCGGTCCTTCCCCGGGACCACCGGCTCACCGTCGTCACGCACGCGGTCCCGGTCGCCGCGCGGCTCGCCGGTCTCCCCCAGATCGAGCTGCACCTGCTCCCCGGGCGGGTGCGCTCGACCACCCAGGCGGCGGTCGGGGTCGACACGGTGTCCGCCCTGGGCGAGCTCCGGGCCGACGTCGCGTTCCTCGCCACCAACGGGATCAGCGTCACCCACGGGCTCACCACGCCCGACCGGGACGAGGCCGCGACCAAGCGGGCGATCGCGGGAGCGGCCCGCCGCACCGTCGTGCTGGCAGACTCGTCCAAGGTCGGGGTGGAGAACTCCCAGCGGTTCGCGGCGATCACCGACCTCGACGTCCTCGTCACCGACTCCGGGATCGACGACGAGGACCGCTTGGCGCTGGAGTCCGCCGGACTGGAGGTCGTCGTCGCATGATCATCACCCTGACCGCGAACCCGAGCCACGACCGCACGGTCGCCCTCACCGAGGCGCTGCAGCGCGGGTCCGTGCAGCGCGCGGCCTCCGTGACCTCGCAGGCCGGCGGCAAGGGCGTCAACATCTCCCGAGCCTCGGTGTCGGCCGGAGTCCCGACCCTCGCGGTGCTGCCGGCCCCCAAGGACGACCCGTTCGTGCACGAGCTGCTCGCCGCCGGCATCGACTGCCGGCCGGTCAACCAGGAGGGCAATCTCCGGGTCAACATCACGATCAGCGAGCCTGACGGGACCACCACCAAGCTCAACAGCCCCGGCCCGCAGATGACGCCCGCCACCCGCGTCGAGCTCGTCGACACCCTGCGTCGGCGCTCCGGCGCCGGTGACTGGGTCGTGCTCGCCGGCTCGCTGCCCCCCGGCGCCCCCGACGAGTGGTACGCCGAGCTGGTGACCGCACTGCACGGAACCGGCGCGCGGGTCGCCGTCGACACCAGCGACGCCCCGTTGCAGGCCCTGGTCGAGCGGCTCGACGTCGCCGCACCGCACCTGATGAAGCCCAACGGCCACGAGCTGGCGTCCTTCACCGGTCACGACGGCGACGCCCTCGAGGACGACCCGGTCGCGGCGGCCCTCGCCGCGTGCGACCTGGTCGCTCGCGGGGTCGAGACCGTGCTCGTCACCCTGGGCGCCCGCGGGGCGGTCCTCGTCACCGAGGGCGGCGCCTGGCACGCGACGGCACCGCCCATCACCGTCGTCAGCACCGTCGGTGCCGGCGACTCCAGCCTCTTCGGCTACCTGCTCGCCGCGCTCGACGGACGTGCCCCGGAGGCACGTCTCGCGCTCGCGGTGGCCTACGGCAGCGCCGCCGCGGGCCTGCCCGGCACCACCATCCCCGAACCCCAGCACGTGGACGCAGCCCAGGTCTCCGTGCGAGAGCTCGCCCTCACCCCCACCCAAGGAGCTTGATCCCATGTCCGATCTCATCACCGCCGCACTCGTGCGGCTCGATGCCGCGCTCGGCGATACCAAGCACGACGTCATCCGGTCGCTCGCGGCCATGGTCGGTGAAGCCGGCCGCAGCGACGACGTCGACCAGCTCGTCACCGACGCCTTCGCACGCGAGGAGACCTCGGCCACCGGGCTCCCCGGCGGCATGGCCATCCCCCACTGCCGGACGGCCGGCGTCGAGGAGCCGACGCTCGCGTTCGCCCGGCTCACCCCCGGCGTCGACTTCGGCGCCAAGGACGGGCCGGCCGACCTGGTCTTCCTGATCGCCGCGCCTGCCGGTGGCGACGCCGACCACCTCCAGATCCTCACCCAGCTCGCCCGGGCCCTGGTGAAGCCGGCCTTCACCGACTCGCTGCGCTCGGCGGCGACGCCGCAGGACGTCGTCACGCTCGTCCGCCAGGAGCTCGGCCTCACGACCGCCGCTGCTCCAGCCGCGGCTCCGGCGGCCGCTGCCGCTCCCGCGGCCGCCGCTCCCGCGGCCGCCGCTCCCCCCGCCCCGGCGGCGGCTCCCGCCTCCACGGCGCCGCGGAGCCTCGTGGCCGTGACGGCGTGCCCGACCGGGATCGCCCACACCTACATGGCCGCCGAGGCGCTCGAGGCCGCGGCCGAGAAGGCCGGCGTCGCCCTCCAGGTCGAGACCCAGGGCTCGGCGGGCTCCACCCCGCTGTCGCCCGACACCATCGCGAACGCCGCGGCCGTGATCTTCGCGGTCGACGTGGGCGTGCGCGACCGAGGCCGGTTCGCCGGCAAGCCGGTCGTGTCGTCGGGCGTGAAGCGCCCGATCGGGGAGGCAGACGCGATGATCGCCGAGGCGCTGCGGTACGCCGACGACCCCAACGCGCCACGCGTGGAAGGCAGCGCCGGCGCCTCGGGCGGTGGTGGCTCGACCTCCGGCCAGGAGACGTGGGGCGGCCGCACCCGGCGAGTGCTGATGACCGGTGTCTCCTACATGATCCCGTTCGTCGCGGCGGGCGGCCTGATGATCGCCCTCGCCTTCCTCTTCGGTGGCTACGAGATCGTCGACCACGCGCAGGCGATCCTGCTCGGCAACTCCTTCAGGGACCTGCCCGACGTCGAGGCGCTCGGTCTCGACCACGCGCTGTTCGACTCGGCCTTCTTCGCCTACATCGGCGCCCTGCTGCTGATCATCGGCCAGACGGCGTTCGCCTTCTTCGTCCCGGCGCTGGCCGGCTACATCGCCTACGCCATCGCCGACCGACCCGGCATCGCGCCCGGCTTCGTGATGGGTGGCCTCGCCGCGAACGTCATCCAGGTGTCGGGCGACTCCGAGTACCCCGCCTCCGGGTTCATCGGCGCCATCATCGGTGGCGTGCTCGCCGGTGTGATCGCCCACTGGATCGGCAGCTGGAAGGTCCCTGCCTGGGCCCGCGGCCTGATGCCCGTGCTCATCATCCCGCTGCTCACCAGCATCGTCGGCGGCTTCCTGATGCTGGTGGTGCTCGGACGGCCGATCGCGTGGCTGATGGGTCAGCTCGAGGACGGCCTCAACTCGATGACCGGCGGCAGCGCGGTCGCGCTCGGTGTGATCCTGGGCCTGATGATGGCCTTCGACATGGGCGGTCCGCTCAACAAGGTCGCCTACAGCTTCGCCGCCGCCGGTGTCGGTGGCGCCGCCCTCGCCAGCGACGCCCCCGAGCTGCGGATCATGGCCGCGGTGATGCTGGCCGGCATGGTGCCGCCGATCGCGCTCGCACTGGCGACGGTCCTCCGGCCCGGGCTGTTCTCGATCCCCGAGCGGGAGAACGGCAAGGCCGGCTGGGCCCTCGGCGCCTCGTTCATCACCGAGGGTGCGATCCCGTTCGCCGCGGCCGACCCGTTCCGCGTCATCCCCGCGATCATGGCCGGCAGCGCCGTCGCCGGTGGTCTCTCGATGGCGTTGGACGTCTCCGTCCGCGCCCCGCACGGTGGCATCTTCGTGCTGTTCGCCGTCGAAGGCGTCATCGGATACCTGGTGGCGTTGACGGCCGGCGTCGTCGTGGGGGCCGCCGCCGTGATCGCGCTGAAGTCCGTCGGCCCCCGCGACACCGACCTCGCTACCGTCTGACCCACCACCCAACCGAAAGGGGCGTCCATGCCCAGCAAGTCCGTCGTCGTCGGCTCCGCCGTCGGCCTCCACGCCCGGCCCGCCGCGATCATCGCCGAGAAGGCCGGTGAGCTCGGGTCCGACGTCACGATCAACGGCGTCGACGCCAGCTCGTCGCTCATGATCATGACCCTGGGCGCCAAGAACGGCGACACCGTCGAGGTCGCCGGCGACGACGAGGCGGCGGTCGACACCATCGCCGCGCTGGTCGAGCAGGACCTGGACGCCGAGTAGCACCCCGTCAGCGACCGGGGGCCTGTCCCGCCTTCAGGGCGCGGTAGGCCACCCGGACGCTGACGGCACGCTCCAGCTCGCGCACGATGCTGGTGAAGAACTGCCGGCGGTACACCTCGTCGGTCACGGCATAGACCGTGAAGTAGAGACCGCTGAACGCCGCCAGGAAGATCGAGACCTGCAGCAGCTCCATGTTGGCCCGCTCGAAGAACGGGACCGAGCGGAGCGTCTCCTCGCCGGTCCAGTTCCGGATGACCTCGGGCTCCATGACGAGCAGCCCGAACACCACGAAGAACCCGAAGACGGCCAGCGACAGCAGGAGCACCTGCACGATCTGGGCGATCAGCAGCATCAGCACCAGGTTCGCCTTCTGGAGCCCGGCGAGATCCTGCTGCTCCATCACCTCCTGCGCCTCCTGGTCGTGGGCCGCGGCCCACGCCTCCAGCGGCGTGCCGCGGCAGCCGGCCACGACCCGGCCGGCGTCGAGCTCGTCGTCGAAGACCTGCAGCTCCTCCGGCAGCCGGGTCAGGAGGAACGCGACCGTGATCGCCGTGAAGAGCGCCACCGTCAGCCACATCACCGACCCGTCGAGCCGGGAGGCGACCTCCCACACCTCGGCGTTGATGAAGAGGAACGTGATGAAGAGCAGCAGCAGCGGCAGCGCCCGGGTCACCAGCGGGAACAGCTGACCGAGGCTGCCCAGCGTGCGGCGTACGGCCCAGCCGGCGATCACCCGCGCCTGGAGGGTGGTCAGGGCGTAGAGGAGCACGACCAGCAGGCCGGCGGTGATGCCCCAGGCGACCCCCGCGTCGACGTCGTCGCGCCACCAGCCGAAGCCGGTGCCGACCCCAGTGCCGACCACGAGCGCCACCAGCAGGAGGCGCACCAGCCGGGGTCGCTCGAGGCCGCGCCGTACCTGTGCGCGGAGGTCGTCGACGAAGTAGGGCAGCCCGTGGGCGACGAACCACGCCTCGGTCGCCCGGGCCTCGTCAGCGGCGCTGGTCACGGGGTGAGCAGCTCTCGGGTCCGTCGTACGTCGTCGGCCATCGTCGCGAGCAGCGGCCCGATCCCGTCGAACCGCACCATGCCACGCAGCCGGTCGACGAAGGCGATCTCGACCTCGACGCCGTAGAGCTCCAGGTCGTCGCGGTCGAGGGCGTACGCCTCGACCCGGCGGTCGCGCTCGCCGGCGAACGTCGGGTTGGTGCCGACGCTGATGGCCGCGGGGTAGCGCTCGCCGGTGTCGGCGCGGGTGAGCCAGCCGGCGTAGACCCCGTCGGCCGGCGCCGCCTTGCCGGGCGGGAGGGGCACGTTGGCGGTCGGGTAGCCGAGCTCGCGGCCCCGCCGGTCCCCCTCGACCACGACCCCGCGCACGGCGTACAGCCGACCGAGCGCCTCGGCGGCGCCGGCGACGTCACCGGTGGTCAGGCAGGTCCGGATGTACGTCGAGGACCACACCTGCGGCCCGCCGTCCAGCGGCATCCCCTCGACGTCGAACCCGCGCCGTTCGCCCGAGGCCCGCAGGGTCGCGACGTCGCCGGAGGCGCGGCTGCCGTAGCGGAAGTTGGCGCCCACGACGACCACCGCGGCGCGCAGCCCGTCGACGAGGATCCGGTCGACGAACTCGTCGGGCGTCCACGCGGCGATCTCGCGGGAGAACGGCAGTGCGAAGACATGGTCGACGCCGCACTCGGCGAGCAGCAGCGCCCGCTCGTGCAGCGAGGTCAGCATCGAGGGCGCGTGCTCGGGACGCAGCACCGCCATCGGGTGCGGGTCGAAGGTGACCGCCACCAGCGCGATCCCGCGCTCGTCGGCGAGCGCGCGGGCGCGCCCGATCACCGACCGGTGGCCGCGGTGGACACCGTCGAAGTTGCCGATGACGACCACGGTCGGACCGACGTCGGCGGGGAGGTCCGCCACGGTTCGCCAGACGTGCACGGCAGAAACCCTACTGGCGGCTCATCCGGCGAAGACCGCGACCGCCCGCGCCGTGTCGCCGCGCTGCTCGTAGAGCGCGAGGAACTCGCCGTCGGGAGCGAACATCGCGACGGGTCCGGGTTCCGCGAGCTCGAGGGTCAGCGGTCGGCCGTAGCGGACGTCGGTGGCGCCTTCCTCGTCGAGGTCGTACGCCGGGAAGGCCGACCGGGCGGCGTCGGCCATGGGCACCAGCGCCAGCTCCTCGGCCAGCTCGTCGAGGGTGCTGGCCCGCGTGAGGTCGAACGGTCCGACGGCGGTGCGCCGCAGCGCGGTCAGGTGACCGCCGACGCCGAGTGCCGCCCCGACGTCGCGCGCGATCGCCCGGACGTAGGTGCCGCTCGAGCAGCGCACCTCGACGTCGACGTCGGCCCCGCGCACGCCCGTCACCTCGAGCGCGTGCACCGTCACCCGCCGGGCCGGCAGCTCCACGTCCTCGCCCTCGCGGACCCGCTGGTAGGCGCGCTTGCCGTCGACCTTGATCGCCGAGACGGCCGACGGGACCTGGTCGAGCTCGCCGACCTGGGAGGCGAACGCGGCCCGGATCGCGTCCTCCGTCAGCCCGGTCGTCGGTGCGGTCGCCACGACCTCACCCTCGGCGTCGTCGGTGATCGTGGTGACGCCGAGCCGGACCGTGGCGGCGTACGACTTCTCGGTGAGCATCAGGTGACCGAGCAGCCGGGTGGCCCGGTTGACGCCCAGCACGAGCACGCCGGTGGCCATCGGATCGAGCGTGCCGGCGTGGCCGACCTTGCGGGTGCCCGCCAGCCGGCGGACCCGCGCCACGACGTCGTGCGAGGTGAGGCCGCCGGGCTTGTCGACGACGACCAGCCCCGACGGCGCCGTCACTCGTCCTCGTCGGTCTCGTCGGTCTCGTCGGCGTCGCGCGGCTTCTTGTAGGGGTCGGCCTCCCCGGCGTACGCCGAGCCGCGTCGGGCGGCGGCCTCCTCGTCGAGCACCCGGGCCTTGGCGAGCACGTCGTCGAGGTGGCGGGCGTTCTCGGGCAGAGCGTCGGGCACGAACGCGAGGGTCGGCGCGTGTCGCATGCCGAGCTGCTTGGCGACCTCGGAGCGCAGCAGGCCCTTGGCCGACTCGAGCGCCGCCGCGGTGCTGTCGAGGTCGCCCTCCTCGCCGAGCACCGTGTAGAACACGGTCGCCTGCTGGCTGTCACCGGTCACCCGGACGTCGGTCACCGTCACGAACCCCAGCCGCGGGTCCTTGATCCGCCGCTCGAGCATCTCGGCCACGATCACCTGGATCCGGTCGGCGATCTTCCGCACCCGCGGGTTGTTGCTGCTCATCGTCGTTCCTCAGGTACCTCTGTCGGTTTCCCCGCCTAAGCGGGGAAGTTGGCACTTCCCGAGGGAAGTTTCGGGCGGTAGGTGGCGGTTTCCCCGCTTAAGCGGGGAAACCGCCGGACCCACCAGCCCACATCACGCAGCCTCAGTCGCGCGGGATCTCGCGCATCTCGAAGGCCTCCACGACATCGTCGATCTTGATGTCCTGGTAGTTCCGCAGCACCAGACCGCACTCGAAGCCCTCACGGACCTCGGACGCGTCGTCCTTCTCGCGGCGCAGGGACGCCAGGTCGAGGTTGTCGGCGACGACCGCGCCGTCGCGCAGCAGCCGGACCTTCGCGTTGCGCCGCAGGACACCGCTGGTGACCATGCAGCCCGCGATGTTGCCGGCCTTGGACGAGCGGAAGATCTCGCGGATCTGCGCCTGCCCCAGGACGGACTCCTCGAACTCGGGCTTGAGCATGCCCTTCAGCGCGGCCTCGATCTCGTCGATGGCCTGGTAGATCACGGTGTAGTACCGGATCTCCACGCCCTCCTTGTCGGCCATCTCGGTCGCCTTGCCCTGCGGGCGGACGTTGAACCCGATGATGATCGCGTCGGACGCGGCGGCCAGGTCGACGTTGGTCTCGGTGATCGCACCGACGCCGCGGTCGATGACCCGCAGGTTGACGTCGTCCCCGACGTCGATCTGCGAGAGCGCGTCCTCGAGCGCCTCGACCGAACCGGACACGTCGCCCTTGAGGATCAGGTTGAGCTCCTGCGTCTCGCCCTTCTCCATGGAGGCCATGAAGTCCTCGAGGGTACGGCGCACGCGGCGCTTGGCCTGCATGGCCGCCCGCTCGCGGGCCTCTCGCTTCTCGGCGATCTGGCGCGCCATCCGGTCGTCGTCGACCACGATGAAGTTCTGACCGGCGCCGGGGGCGGCGTTCAGTCCGAGCACCATGGCCGGGCGGGCCGGGTCGGCTTCCTCGATGTTGTCGCCGTGCTCGTCGAGCATGGCGCGGACCCGGCCGTACGCCGGGCCGGCCACGATCGAGTCGCCGACCCGCAGCGTGCCGCGCTGCACCAGCACGGTCGCCACCGGGCCGCGGCCACGGTCGAGGTGCGCCTCGACCACGAGGCCCTGGGCGTCCTGGTCGGGGTTGGCACGCAGGTCGAGCGACGCGTCAGCCGTGAGGATGACGGCCTCGAGCAGACCCTCGAGGTTGGTCCCGGCCTTGGCAGACACGTCGACGAACATCGCGTCGCCGCCGTACTCCTCGGGGATCAGGCCGTACTCGGTGAGCTGGCCGCGCACCTTGGTGGGGTCGGCGTCGGGCTTGTCGATCTTGTTGACCGCCACGACGACCGGCACGCCGGCCGCCTTCGCGTGGTTCAGCGCCTCGACCGTCTGCGGCATCACCCCGTCGTCGGCCGCCACCACGAGGATCGCGATGTCGGTCGCCTGGGCACCACGAGCACGCATGGCGGTGAACGCCTCGTGACCCGGGGTGTCGATGAAGGTGATCCGTCGCTCGTTGCCGTCGACCTCCGTGGTGACCTGGTAGGCACCGATGTGCTGGGTGATGCCACCGGCCTCCTTGTCGACCACGTTGGCGTCGCGCAGCGCGTCGAGCAGCTTGGTCTTTCCGTGGTCGACGTGACCCATCACGGTCACGACCGGCGGCCGGATGGCCAGGTCGTCCTCGTCGCCCTCGTCGGCACCGAACTCGAGGTCGAACGACTCGAGCAGCTCGCGGTCCTCGTCCTCGGGCGAGACGACCTCGACGACGTAGTTGAGCTCCTCGGCGAGCAGCTCGAACGTCTCGTCGTTGACCGACTCGGTGGCGGTGACCATCTCGCCGAGCGAGAACAGCATCTGGACGAGCGCAGCCGCGTCGACGTTGATCTTCTCGGCGAAGTCGGTCAGCGAGGAGCCACGGGCGAGACGCACGGTCTCGCCGTTGCCCTTGCGGACGCGGACGCCGCCCAGGGTCGGGGCCTCCATGGCCTCGAACTCCTGACGACGGGCCCGCTTCGACTTGCGACCTCGACGGGACGGACCGCCGGGGCGACCGAAGGCACCCTGGGTCTGGCCACGCTGGCCGGGGCGGCCGCGACCGGGAGGGCCGCCGAAGCCGCCGCGACCGGGAGCGCCGGCGCCGGCGCCGGGGGCGCCTCCACCGGGAGCGCCACCGCGGCCACGCGCCGGGGCACCGCCGCGGCCAGGACCGCCGGCGGCCCCGCCACGACCCGGGGCGGTCGGACGACCGCCGGGTCCGCCGCCGAAGGCGGCCGGGGACTTGGGCATCATCGCCGGGTTCGGACGCGGCATGCCGGGCCGGCCGGCGCCACCCGCGGGCGGGCGCGGCGGACGGGTGTCGTCCGGTGCGCCCTCACGCGGGGCGGGCGCGGGACGACGGCCCATGCCCTGGCTGGGCGCGAACGGGTTGTTGCCCGGGCGCGGCGTGCCCGGTCGGCCGACCGGACGCGGGCCGGGGGTGCCGCCGGGCTGGGACGCCGGCGCCTTGGGCGCGGCGGGCCTGGGGGACGCGGCGGCGGGCGCCTCGGGGTCGGCCGGGGGCTCCTCGGCCGTGTCGGCGACGGGCTCCTCGGCCGCGGGAGCCGGTACGTCGGCAGGCTCCTCGACGGGGGCCGGCTGCTCGACGACGGGCTCCTCGACCGGCTCGGCCTGCTTGGCCGGCGGCTTCGGGGTCGCCTTCTTGGCGGCGGGCTTCTCGGCCGGCGCCTCGGCGGGGGCGGCCGGCGGGGCGGCCGTCTTCAGCTGCTCGCCGTACTCCTTGCGGAAGCGCATCTCGGCCGGCAGCTCGACAGTGGAGCTCGCCGACTTGACGAACTCCCCCATCTCCTTGAACTTCTCGAGAACGAACTTGCTCTCGACTCCGAACTCCTTGGCGAGTTCGTGAACTCGGGTCTTGGCCACGTTTCTCCTTCTGGCCTGAGACCCGAACTCGGGTGACTCTCAGACCGTTGGTGGTTGTGCTGCGAACAGCGGGCTCATCGCGAGGTACTCATCGAGTGCTCATGAGCTGTTGCTCCAGTTTCTGTCGGTCGGGTCACATGTCATGCGAGGCGAGATACTCCCCCACCGGAACGCCGGTCAGCCCCGCCCCGCCCCGGAGGGCTCGGGCGAACGCTCGCCGGCGTGCCGCGAGGTCGTAGCACGCGGCCGTGGGATGCAGGTGCGCCCCTCGGCCTGGTGCCGTGCCGTCCGGATCGGGAACGGCGGCCGGTCGACCGTCGCTGCCGGATCCGAGGACGATCCGTAACAACTCGCTCTTGGCGGCCCGCTCACGGCATCCGATGCAGGTCCGGACCGGGGTCCGGGCAGGGGACGACGAAGGGCTGGTCACCGCCTGTCACCCTATCCCGTCGCACCAGGAACCGCGAACCGGACGCGGACACCCCGGCAGTCGTAACGTTCTCGGGACGGCGGTGATGGACCCTGGCAGGGCGCCGAGCGTTCTCGCGGTCAGGAGGTGGCACGTGCACCCGGACACTCGCACACCGCTGGCCGTCGCGGTGCTGGCGTGGGGGCTCTGTGCACTCTTCGTCCTGATGTGGCTCGCGACCGCGGTCCTCTACCTCACCGGCAGCGGTGGGCTCGACCAGCTGTTCGCCGTGCTGGCCGTGGGGTTCCCGGTCGCGGGTGCCCTGATCGCGGTGCGCGAGCCGCGCAACGCCGTGGGCTGGCTGCTGCTGCTGATCGGGACGGCCTTCGGGTTCCAGGGTTTCGTCGACGCCTACGTCGCCGACCTCGACCGCCCGTTCGTCGTCGCGGCCGCGTGGGCGAGCAGCTGGATCTGGTACGTGTGGCTGTACGTCGCCGCAGCGATCCTGCCGCTGCTGTTCCCGGACGGCAGGCTGGTCTCGCCGCGATGGCGGTTCGCGCTGTGGGTCGGTTACGCCGCGCTGACGTGCACCCTCGTGGTGGAGATGTTCAGGCCCGGCCCGCTCGACGTCGAGTCCCCCGCGCACATCCCGAACCCCCTCGCACTCGACGGCGCCTCGGCGGCCTTCGCCGCGCTCGACCTCGCCGGGAACGTGCTGGTCAGTGTCGGCTTCGTCCTCGGGGCCGTCTCCGTCGTGGTGCGGCTGCGGCGTTCGCGAGGCAGACAGCGGCAGCAGGTCGCCTGGTTCGTGTATGTGGCAGCGCTCGCGCTGTGCAGCCTGCTGCTGGCCATGGTCGAGGTCCTCGCGGACCAGCTCGGCGATCCGGGTGCGCCCGACTGGACGATCGTGCGTCGGGTGGCGTCGGTTGGACCTGCGCCTTGCTGCTCATCGTGGTCGGTATCCCGTTCGCCGTGGGGACCGCGATCCTGCGCCATCGGCTCTACGACATCGATCTGGTCGTCAAGCGCACCCTCGTCTACGGATGCCTGACCCTGGCCCTCGCGGGCGTCTACCTCATCTCGGTGCTGAGCCTGCGGCTGCTGCTCGACCCACTCACCGGCACCTCCGACCTCGCCGTCGCGGCGAGCACCCTCGCGGTCGCCGGCCTGTTCCGGCCAGTGCGTCGGCAGATCCAGCAGACCGTCGACCGACGCTTCAACCGGCAGCAAGTACGACCCCACGGCGACCGTCGAGTCGTTCGCGGGCCGACTCCAGCACGAGGTCGACCTCGAGACGGTGAAGGCGGACCTCGAGACGATCGTCAGCAGCACCGTGCAACCCACCCGGGTCACGCTGTGGTTGCGAGAGCAGCCGTGACAAGCACCGGGCGCACCCCAGCCGGGCTACACCCCGTGATCATCGGCTGCGCGTGCACCCTGATGCTCGCCGTCGCGACGGTGATCCCGGCCTCCGCGTACTCCGAGCGCACCATCACCGTGCTCTTCTCGCTGTTCGCCGCCTCGCTACGTCGTCGTCGGCTGGCTGATCTCGGCTCGCCGCCCGGACAACCCGATGGGCTCGGCTGATGCTCGGGATCGGGACGCTCTGCAGCATCGCGATCGTCCTGGGCGCGTACGCCGGCTACGCCCTGGTGGCACGGCCCGCGCTGCCACTCGGCGAGATCGCCGCGTGGGTGACCTCGTGGCTCTTCTGGCCGGCGCTCGCCGGAGTGGTGCTGATGGTCCTGATCTTCCCGGAGGGCAGGGCGAGCGGTCGGCTGCGGACGTGGACCGCTCGCAGCTGCGCCGCCGGCGCGGTGGCCGTCTCGGTGGGCACGGCGCTGACCCCCGGGCCTATGGACGGCTTCGGTGACGTGGTCAACCCCCTCGCCGTCCCGGAGGTCGCCTCGGTGCTGCGGGTCGTGACCGTGGCCTCGACGGCGATCGTCGTGGGCGCGTTCCTGGTCGCGCTGGGATCGATCTTCTCCCGGCGGCGACGCGCCGTGGGAGCCGAACGCGGCCAGCTGAGCTGGCTGGCCTACGCCACCGTCCTGATGGTCCTCGCCCAAGGGGTCAACGTGCCCTTCTTCGGGCTGGACGACTCCTTGTTCGGGCTGCTTGCCGTGGTCGTGGCGATCATCGCGATCCCTGCCGCCGTGGCCGTCGCCATCCTCCGCCACCGCCTCTACGACATCGACCGGCTGATCTCGCGCTCCCTGACCTACGGACTGCTCACGGCCACGTTGGTCGCCGCGTACCTCGGGTTGGTCCTGGTGCTCCGGGTGCTGCTCGAGCCTGTCGCCGGGGCCTCCGACCTTGCCGTGGCCGCCTCGACGCTGGCGGTCGCCGGCCTCTTCGGACCTGCCCGCCGCCGGATCCAGCAGGTCGTCGACCGTCGCTTCAACCGGCGCAAGTACGACCCGGCCCGGACGAGCGAGTCGTTCTCCGCCCGGCTGCGTCACGAGGTCGACCTGGAAGCGGTTCGGGCAGACCTGGAGGCCGTCGTCCGGGCCACCGTCGAGCCCACCCACGTGAGGCTGTGGGTGCGGGGCGCACCGTGAGCGGTGCCGGCAGGGCAGCCGTCAGGGTGCGACCGGAGGATCCTCGTCGGAGCGGATGTCGATCCGCCAGCCCGTGAGCCGCGCGGCGAGCCGGGCGTTCTGGCCCTCCTTGCCGATCGCGAGCGACAGCTGGAAGTCCGGGACGATCACCCGCGCCGACTTCTCGGCCGCCGACACGACCTCGACCGCGGTGACCTGCGCCGGAGACAGCGCGTTCGCCACGAGCCGGGCCGGGTCGTCGGACCAGTCGACGATGTCGATCTTCTCGCCGTGCAGCTCCGACATCACGTTGCGCACCCGCTGGCCCATCGGCCCGATGCAGGCGCCCTTCGCGTTGACTCCCGGGACCGTCGAGTGGACGGCGATCTTGGTGCGGTGGCCCGCCTCGCGGGCGATCGCGTGGATCTCCACGGAGCCGTCGGCGATCTCGGGCACCTCGAGTGCGAACAGCTTCTTCACGAGGTTCGGGTGTGTGCGGGACAGCGTGATCTGGGGTCCGCGCATCCCCTTGCGGACCGACACCACGATGCACTTGATGCGGGTGCCGTGGGAGTAGCGCTCGCCGGGCACCCGCTCGCCGGCCGGCAACAGCGCCTCCAGCTTGCCGAGGTCGACCATGACGTCGTCGGGGTTGCGGCCCTGCTGGATGACGCCGGAGATGATGTCGCCCTCCTTGCCGGAGAACTCACCGAACTTGACGTCGTCCTCGGCGTCGCGCAGCCGCTGCAGCATGATCTGCTTCGCGGTGGTCGCCGCGATCCGGCCGAAGCCATCCGGGGTGTCGTCGTACTCCCCGACCTTCTCGCCCTCGTCGTCGAGCTCGGCGGCGAACACGGTGACGTGACCGGTCTTGCGGTCCAGCTCGACCCGCGCCTGTTCCTGCGCTCCGGGCGTCTTGTGGTACGCCGTGAGCAGCGCCTGCTCGATGGCCTCGACGAGCACCTCGAAGGAGATCTCCTTCTCGCGCTCGAGCGCACGCAGGATCGTGAGATCGATGTCCATGGTCAGGCCTCCTTGCCGGTGGATGTCGCGCCGCGACGGTTGAACTCGATCTGGACCAGGGCCTTCGCGACCTCCGTGAACGCGACCCGTCGCCGGGTGCCGGCGAGGTCGAGCTCGGCGGACTCGTCGTCGCTCCCGAGGATCCGACCCGTGATCACCTCGCCGCCGGTCGTCGTCACCTTGACCAACCGGTCGGCGTTGCGCCGCCAGTGGCGGGGCAGGGTGAGCGGCCGGTCGACCCCACGCGAGGTGACCTCGAGCGTGTAGGGCTGCTCTCCCATGACGTCGGACTCGTCGAGTGCCTGGGACACCGCGCGCGTCGCGTCCGCGACGTCGTCGAGGGTGACGCCGCCGTCCTGGTCGACGGCGACGCGCAGGATCCGCCGCTTCCCGGCGGGAGTGATCTCGACGGCCTCGACGTCGAGACCGAGGGCACGCAGGGGGTCTGACAGCTCCGCTTCGATGCGGTCCCGGGTGGCGTCGTGTCTGGCGCTGGTCACGGGTTCTGGACCTCCTTGTGCAGTTGGAGCACCCACGATAGCGGCTCGTCGGACGTGGCCGCGCGGCGCCGTGAGGCGGTCCCGCTAGGGTCTGCCGCGTGACCGGCACCCCACCCCTGCGGACCACGCGGCGACGCGTCCTGCGGGCGCCGGCGGCGGCCGTCGCGGCGGGCCTGGTGGCGACGGGCTGCGACCTCTCGGGCTCGGCCGGCCCGGGCGAGGGGACGTCCTCGTCCACCCTCACGCCGACCCCCGATCCCACGACCACCCCCTCCGCCGACCCCGACGAGGTGCTGGTCGCGCAGGCCCGAAGCGAGGTCGCCGACACCGTGGCGGTGGTGGTCGCCGCCGGCACCGGCCGACCGGGGCTCGCGCGGGAGCTGGCCCCGTGGGAGCGGCTCCACCGCCGCCACCTCGCAGCGCTGCCGGGCGACGACGCAGGGGTGCCGTCGGCGCAGGTGCGCGGGGACGCAGCAGCTGCCCGCCGACAGGTCCTGGCGCGCGAGGCGAGGCTGCAGACCGCGCTGGCCGACGCCGCGATCGGGGCCGGCAGCGGGCCGCTGGCGGCCCTGCTGGCCAGCATGTCGGCCGCGGTCGCGCAGCGGCTCGCGGTCGCGGAGGCCGGCGGATGACACCGCTCGAGGCACTCCAGACGGCGCTGGCGGCCGAGCACGCGGCCCTGCACGTCTACGGCGCCCTCGGCGCGAAGACGTCGGCGTCCGCCACGCCCGGGCTGTACGCCGAGCTGGTGACGGCGTACCGGGCGCACCGCGGGCTGCGCGACGAGCTGACGGCGGCGGTGCGCGACGCGGGCGGCGAGCCGGTGGCGGCCGAGGCCGCCTACGAGCTGCCGGCGCCGCTGGCCACGCCCGAGGCGGTGACCCGGGCGGCCCTCGACGTCGAGCGGCGGTGCGAGGCGACGTACGCCTGGACGGTCGAGCAGACCAGTGGCGCGGGACGTCGGCTGGCGGTCACCGCCCTGACACGTACCGCGGTCCGCGCCCTGGCGTTCCGGGGAAGTCCCGAGATCTTCCCCGGTCTGCAGCAGTAGCGCGGACCGCGAAACCGGAAACCCCTGTCCGGCCGTGGAGCCCGTCCGGCGAGTGGGGTGCTGGACGAGGACTCCTGCACAAGATTGCATCACCGCAGGTCAGGCCGCGACACGTTTGGATCCTCAGGTTTTCGCATTGCACATTTGTGCAACTGGTGCGGGCGCGCCTCGGGCCCGCGGTCTGGACCGCGGGCCCGAGGGAGTGCTGCAGGTGACGGACGTCAGCTGCGGTAGGCCGCCCACATCTGGTCCATCCGGGTGCTCTGACCCGAGGTGAACTGGTTGTAGCAGCTGTCGAAGCTGTAGTCCATGTAGTTGTGGATCGGGTCGAGGCCCGGCAGCGAGCAGGAGTCGCGTCCCTCCGGGCACCCGTCGGTCGGGCTGCTCTGGGCCGGGGTGTCGGACACCTCGTCGTTCAGCGTGGTGCAGCCGCCCTGGAACGTGTGGTAGAGCCCGAGCCAGTGGCCGACCTCGTGGGTCGCGGTCTCACCGAGGTTGTAGTCCTGGATCGGTCCGCCGGGCAGGGACCCGAAGTGGACCCGCACGCCGTCGGTGCCGGGGTTCTTGGCGTAGTCCCACGGGAACTGGGCGATCCCGAGGTACTTGAAGTTGACGAGCCAGATGTTCAGGGCGTTCGCACCACCCTGCCTGGTCTCCTTGCGGTACTTGCTGGAAGCGCCGTCCTTGTGCCAGGTGCTGTTGTAGAACCGGTCGACGCCGGCCAGCGTGAACGAGAACGAGGTCTGGGCGGCGGCGCTGTCCTCGTTGCCGGCGAACGTGTTGTTGAGGACGGCGATCTGCTGGGTGATCTGCTGGTCCGTCACGTCGCCGGTGCCGTCATTCGCGGCCATCACGTGGACGTAGACCGGGATGGTGACGGCGGCCGCGGTGGGCTGGCCGGCGGCCCGCAGGATCCGGTCGGTCCGCCTGCTGATCGCGCGCTGCTCCTCGGCGCTGACGGCGCGGGTGTCGTGGCCCCAGCCACCGCGGGCGGCGTCACTGTGGCCGTGCTCGTCGACGACCACGCAGGTCTGGTCGCCCGCCACGAGGACGGCCTGGGCGGGGACCGTCAGCCCCATGAGTCCGATCGTCGCTGCCCCCAAGGCTGCTGCCCCGAGTCGTCGCAGTCCGGTGTTGCGCATCGTGATGGTGTCCTCTCGTCCGGGTCACCCGCGAGGTGACCGCGCCGGTACCCGTCTGGACCAGCCGCCCCACCCTGCCGCACAGATCTGACGCTTGGCGAGCGTCAAGGCCGAGATTTGTCAGGGCCTGCCCATCCAGCGCCGGACGATCGCCGGGATCTCCGCCAGGTCGTGGGCGACCGCGTCCGGCTCACCCTCGGTGTGCCCGACCTGCGCCGCGGGGATGTCGCTGTGGGGGATGTGGATGGTCCGCATCCCGGCGTTGGCGGCTCCCCAGATGTCGTCGAACAGCCGGTCCCCGACGTACACGCACCGGGCGGGATCGGTGACGCCCACGGCGGCCATCGCCGCCTCGAACGCCCTCGGTGACGGCTTCGTCCAGGGGATCTCGCTCGTGTAGACGTCTCCGTCGAGCAGGTCGAGCACCCCGTCACGGCGGAAGAACTCCTCGTGCCACTCCCGCGGCCACACCGTGTTGGAGAGCACGCCCACCTGCAGGCCGCCCTCCTTCAGCTCCTCCCACATCGGCCGGACGGCCGGGTCGGTCGTGGTGTGCGGCTCCCAGAAGTCGTGGTAGGCCGTGAGCAGCTCCGGGTCGTGGTCGAGCCCGGCCTCGGCGAAGAGGTCCGCGATCGTCGCGCTCTGCTGGTGCTCGCGGCTGCGGCCCCACACGACGCCGCCGGCCGCGAGCAGCCGAGCGGTGATCTCCTCGCGCGGGTGGTGGGCATGCACGACCGCCTCGGCCAGAGCGAGCGACTCCGCGTGGAAGTCGACGTCGTGCCAGCGGGTGAGGGTGCCGCCCCAGTCGAAGATGACCGCACCGGGTGCGTCACCCGCCACGGACGACCCCCACGAGGTGGTCGACGGCGTCCCCCACGGGCACGTCGGTCCGCTCCCCCGTCGCCCGGTCCCGGACCTCGACGACGCCGTCGGCGAGGCCGCGCCCGACCGTGACGATCGTCGGGACGCCGATCAGCTCGGCGTCCTTGAACTTCACGCCCGGGCTCACCTTGCCGGTGCGGTCGTCGTAGAGGACGTCGATCCCCTGGTCGGAGAGGCCCTCCGCGAGCCGGGCGGCGGCCTCGAAGATCTCGCCGTCCTTGCCGGCGGCCACGAGGTGGACGTCGGCCGGCGCGACCCCGCGGGGCCAGCACAGACCCAGCTCGTCGAGGGTGTTCTCCGCGATCGCTGCGACTCCACGGGAGGGTCCGATGCCGTAGGAGCCCATCGTCACCGTGACCAGCTTGCCGTTCTCGTCGAGGACCCGCAGGTCCAGTGCCTCGGCGAACTTGCGGCCGAGCTGGAAGATGTGACCCATCTCGATCCCGCGGGCCGTCTCCAGCACGCCGTCGCCGTTCGGGCACGAGTCGCCGGCCCTCACCTCCGCCGCCTCGATCGTGCCGTCGGGCGTGAAGTCGCGGCCGGCGACGAGGTCGATCACGTGGGAGCCGTCCACGTCGGCGCCGGTCACCCAGCGGGTGCCCTCGACGACGCGCGGGTCGACGAGGAAGCGGATCTCCGAGGACGACTTCTCCCCCAGCGCGCCCGGACCGATGTAGCCCTTCGCCAGCATCGGGTAGGCGGCAAAGTCCTTCTCGCCGAACGGCTCGAACTCGGCCGGGAAGACCGATGCTTCGAGCCGCTTCGCCGCGACCTCACGGTCGCCGGGCACACCGATGGCCAGCGGCTCGCGGGTGCCGTCGGGGTGGGTCAGCATCATGAGAACGTTCTTCAAGGTGTCGGCCGCGGTCCAGGCCCGGTCCTCGCGGGGGAACGCCGCGTTGAGGTGGTCGACCAGGGTGTCGATGGTCGGGGTGCCGGGCGTGTCCTCGGCGTGCGCGGCCGGCACGTCGTCGTACGCCTGGGCCGGCGGAGCCGGGACCCGGACGGCTTCGACGTTGGCCGCGAACCCGCACGTGGGGCACGTCACGTAGGTGTCCTCACCGACGTCGGCCTTCGCGAGGAACTCCTCAGACTTCGAGCCGCCCATCGCCCCGGCGTGGGCGAAGACGATGACGTACTCGAACCCGAGCCGGTCGAAGATCCGGATGTAGGCCTCGCGGTGGGCCTGGTAGGAGCGCTCGAGGCCGGCGTCGTCGACGTCGAAGGAGTAGGAGTCCTTCATGACGAACTCGCGACCGCGCAGCAGTCCCGCCCGGGGCCGCGCCTCGTCGCGGTACTTGTTCTGGATCTGGTAGATCGAGAGCGGCAGGTCCTTGTAGGACGAGTAGAGGTCCTTCACGACGAGCGTGAACATCTCCTCGTGCGTGGGGCCGAGGAGGTAGTCGCCCCCCTTGCGGTCCTGCAGCCGGAAGAGGTTGGGGCCGTACTCGGTCCAGCGGCCGGAGGCCTCGTAGGGCTCGCGGGGCAGCAGCGCCGGGAACGACAGCTCCTGGGCTCCCATCGCGTCCATCTCGTCGCGGATGACCTGCTCGATCTTCCGCAGCACCCGCAGGCCGAGGGGCAACCAGGTGTAGATGCCCGGTGCGTTGCGGCGGATGTAGCCGGCCCGGACGAGCAGCCGGTGGCTCGGCACCTCGGCGTCGTTCGGGTCGTCCCGGAGCGTGCGCACGAAGAGGCTGGACATCCGCAGGATCATGACGCGCAGGCTACTGGCCGGGTGGCGGCGCCTGCGAACCAGTTCAGCCGGGGCCGACCAGCCGCCGTACCGCCTCGAGCACCGCGCCCGGTCGCTCGTGCCACACGAAGTGACCCGCGCCGTCGAGCACCGTGACCCACGCACCCGGGATCCGGTCGGCGGTGTCGCTGGAGGAGGTCGTGGGGATCGGGCTTCCGGCGCCGGCCACGAAGCCCATCGGCACCCGGATGTGGGGAAGGCCTGCCTCGAGGCTCGGGAGCAGCTCGACGGCCGATGCCATCGTGTCGGCGTACGCGTCCATGGACATCCGCACGTGTGGCATCGGCGGCGCCGCCGCGGGATCGGCGTAGTAGGCCGGCCCAGATCAGCCGCAGGCTCTCCTGCTGCTCCTCCTCCGTGGCCTCCTTGCGCAGGGCCAGCTCGTCGAGCTCGTGAGCGCGCTGCCAGTCGGCCGCGGGCGTCCGGGCCTCGAGCTCGGCGCCGAATGCCGCCTCGCCGCCGTCCCCCACGCCACCCATCGGGTCGACGCACAGGGCAGCGCGGACCCGGTCCGGCAGGTCGTGGGCCACGTGCAGCGCGAGGTGACCGCCCCACGAGTGGCCCACGACGACGGCCTGATCCCACCCGAGGGCGTCCAGCACGCGTCGTGTGTCGGCCACCTGGTCGGCGACGGTGAACGGACCGTCGGTGGACGACGGAGCGAGGCCCCGTTGCTGGTAGCTCGCCACCCGGAAGGATGCGCGGAGCTCGTCGACAAGCGGCTCGAGGTACTCGAAGCCCATGCCCGGGCCGCCGTGGAGGAGCAGCACCGGGTCGCCGTCGCCCTCCACGGTGCCGCCCAGCGTCACGCCGTCGACCGTGACGAGGAAGTCGTCCTCCACGGACCGAGACTAGCCCGGGGACGCTTCGCCGCTGCGGGCCGCCGTCCGCCTAGAACATCACGGTCGCGAACGTGGCCGTCTGCCGGAACCCGACTCGTTCGTAGATCCGGCGGGCGGCCACGTTGTAGTCGTTGACGTAGAGGGAGACGACCGGCGCCAGGTCGGCCCGGATGGCCGCGACCACCGCCGCCATGCCGGCGGCGCCGATCCCCCGGCCGCGACGGTCGGGAGCGACGTACACCCCCTGGACCTGGGCGGCGTGCGGTGAGAGGCAGGCCACCTCCGCCTTGAACACGACCTCGCCGCCCTCCAGCCGCGCGAACGACCAGCCTCGGGAGACCAGGTTGCGCACGCGGGTGCGGTAGAAGTCGGCCCCGCCGAACGCCTCCGGGCTGACGCCGACCTCCTCGGTGTACATCGCGACACAGGCCGGGTAGAGCACGTCCGCCTCGGCCAGCGTCGTACGCCGCACGAGCGGGTCGGGAGCGACGCGGGGGTCGGTCGCGATCTCGAGGTGCGGCTGCTCCCAGCGCTGGTCGCGCGGCGTCCCCCACGACTCGGAGACGACGTCCCAGATGGCGCGCACGGGTTCGTGCGGTCCGACGATGGTGGTGGCGGTCCGCGGGCGGGCCAGGGCCCGCTCGGCGAACACGCGTGCGTCGTCGGCGTCGGCCTGCACCGGGACCAGGTTGGCGCCGACGTGGCAGGCGGACCGCAGGTCTCCCCCGTCGAAGCGGCCCCAGACCTCGCCGCCGAGCCACCGCGGCTCGAGGTTGGTGACGCGGGCGCGGTGCGCCGCGAACACGTTGACGACCGGATCGATCGCCGTGAGCCGCTGGAACGCGTCGAGGTCGGACGCGCCCAGCACCTTCACCCCGTGGCGCGTGGTCAGCACAGCGAGAGCCTACGGGCGGACGGCGATCGTGAGAACGTGGTTCATGGCATCGGTGACGCTCCGCGAGATCACGCCCGCGAACCGGGTGCTCGTCGAGGCGATGCAGGTCTCACCCGCGCAGGAGACGTTCGTCGACGGCGTCGGCCGCTCGCTCGACGAGGCGGCGGCCACTCCGCTGTCGAGGCCGTGGTGCCGCGCGGTCTACGCCGGCGACGACCCGGTCGGGTTCGTGATGCTCGGCGACGACGTCCCGCCGGGAAACGCCGTCATCCCGTGGCGCTACTACCTGTGGCGGATGCTCGTCGACCGCCGCCACCAGGGCCACGGCTACGGCCGCGCGGGGCTGCACCTGGTCACCCGTTACCTGCGCACCCGACCCGGTGCCGACGTACTGGTCACCAGCATCGTTCCCGGCCCCGGCTCGCCTCTCGGCTTCTACCTCGCCTACGGCTTCGAGCCGACCGGCGAGTGGTTCGACCACGAGCAGGTGCTCGCGCTCCGCCTGGACCGGTGAGCGCCCGACTCGGCGGCGGACGGTCTGCTGTAGGGGAAGCCGCGCGGACCTCAGG
>CAWHKE010000007.1:0-6888 GCA_963829855.1 uncultured Actinomycetota bacterium
CGGGAGCGTCGCCGAGACCTTCGACGGTGCCGACATCGCGGTGGAGGCGACGCGTCTGGTCGAGCCAGCGTCACTGGTGACACCCGACCTGCTCGCGCCGGGATCCTTGCTCGTCCCGTACGGCACCGTCAGCGCCCTCGACCCGCACCTGCTCGACGTCGTGGACAAGGTCGTTGTCGACGACTGGCGGGAGGCGCAGGCGGGGGAGTTCGGAGCACTGCGACCCCACCTGCGCTCCGGCGCACTGACCCGCGAGTCGCTGCACGCCGAGATCGGTGACGTCGTCACCGGTGGGCGACCCGGTCGGGAGGACGACGACGAGCGGATCCTCTTCTGGCACCGCGGGCTCTCGATCCTCGACGTCGCCGTCGGCCAGCTCATCCTCGAGCGGGCGAAGCGGGCCGACCTGGGCACCATGGTGCGGTTCCGGTGACCAGTCGGTCGGTGCGGGTGGCCGCGCCGGAGGACCTCGGGCCCGCCGAGGTGCTGGCGTGTGCGGGCGGCGCGTCACCCGAGCTCGGGGAGGAGCTGCTCGCCCACCTGGACCGGCGTCGCGCCGAGGTGCTGGACGCGCTGGAGGCGGACCGACCCGTGTACGGCGTGAACACCGGCATGGGCGCACTCGCAGGGGTCCGGCTGGACGCCGCGGAGCAGGCGGAGCAGTCGCGGCGGCTGCTGGTCGGCCGTGCGGTGGGCGGTCCGCCGTGGTTGTCGCGAACGGAGGCCCGGGCCGTGGTCGCCGTACGGCTGCGCACGTTCCTGTCCGGCGACGCGGGCGTCTCCGCGGAGCTCTGCGCCTGGCTCGCGACCCTGCTCGCGGAGGACCTGGTGCCGGCCGTGCCGCGGTCGCCGTCCGGGTCGGCCGGCGAGATCATCCCGCTGGCCCACGCCTGGGGACACCTGGCCGGAGTGGGACGGATGCTGGACCGCAGGGACGACGCCGTCGAGTGCGCGGCGGTGATCGCCGGACGCCGACCTCCCCGCCTCGGGGCGAAGGAGGGCGTGGCGCTGTTGCAGGGGGTTCCCGTCGCCACGGCGCTGGCGGTGCTCCGGGCCAGCGAGGCGCGCGTCCTGCTGCGTCAGTGGACCATGGTCGCGGCCGCCGAGGTGGCGCTCGTCGGCGCCGGTCACGATCCCTATCGGGTCGAGACGGCCCGCGGCGACGACGTCCTTGCCGTGGTCCTCCACGAGCTCCGGGAGCTGGTGGGCGAGGAGCCCGCGGCGCCGGTGCACCTGCAGGCCCCCACGTCGTTCCGGGTGGTGGGCCCCACGCTCGCCCACCTGGCGCGCAGCCTCGCGACGCTCGAGGGCGCGGTTGACCGCGCGTTGACCGGCGTCACCGACTCACCTGCCTGGCTCGACGACGGGACCGGGGGCCGGTTCGTCGGCACGTCCGGCTTCCACGGGCTCGAGCTCTCCGCGGCCTGTGACGGCGTACGGGGCGCGTTGATCCACGCCGCTGAGGTCGGCACGGCCCGGCTCCACCGGCTGCTCGACCCTGCGTTCACCGGGATGCCCGCCCAGCTCAGCTCCGATCCGGGGCCGCAGGCGGGCCTGGTCGCCGTACACAAGCGTGCCGTCGGCGCGGTGCACGCCCAGACGCCGGTCGCGTTCACGGCCGTCGGGACCCACGAGACGTCCCACGGGCAGGAGGACGTGCAGGCCTACGCCCAGGAGGCCGCGGAGCGGCTGCGCGCCGCCGTCGTCGCGGCCCGCGAAGTGGTCGCCTGCGAGCTGCTCGCTGTCCACCAGGCCCACGCACTCGCGCCCGGTCGTCCAGCGGGGGCCGCCGAGCTGGCCGACGCCCTCGCCCGGGCCGGCGAGGTCGTGCCCGACACCACCGAGGACCGGGTCTGGGGAGAGGACATCGAGGCGTTGGCCGGGCTGCTGGAAGGCGGCTGGCCGGGCTGACTCAGGGCTCGACCAGGAGGGCCGCGGCGGAGCGGATCTCGGGGCCGAGGACGTGGTCGTCGCGAACGTCCGGCAGGACCGCGCCGGCGCGCTCGAGCAGGTCGCGCGCCGGGCAGTCGAGCGCCCGCTCGGGGGCCAGCCGCAGGGCGCGCACCGCCGCGACCAGCTCGCAGCCCAGCACCTGTGCGAGTACGCCGGTCAGCTCGCGCGCCGAGCGTGCCCCCTGGGTCGAGAAGCTGGCGTGCTCCTCCATGCCCAGCGACAGCACGACCCCGGTGGTGGTCGGCGCGGCGAGCCGTCGCGCGGACGTGACGAGGTCGGCGGCGACGTACTCCAGGATCATCAGGCCGGAGCTGCCCGCGGTGCCTGCCGCGAGGAAGGGCGGCAGGCCGGTCAGCCGCGGGTCCATCAGTGCGGAGGTGCGCGCCGCCGAGAGTGCCGCGAACGGATGGGCGGCGCTGCGCACCGCGTCGACGTGCGGTGGCCAGCCGCTGGGTGAGGAAGTGGCCGTGGTGGAGGACCGCGGTCGTCGGTGACGAGCGGGTTCTCCGAGGCGGCGCCGATCTCGGCCGTGACGATGCTGCGCGCGTTCGCGAGCGCCTCGCGGAGCGTGCCGTGCACCTGGGGGATCGTCCGCAGCGCGAACGGGTCCTGCAGCCGGGCCGCCTCCGGGCCGTCGCCGAGCAGGTGGCGCAGCTGTTCCGCGACCTCGGCGGCCCACGGGTCGTCCTTCCCGGCCAGGGCGCGCGCGTCGTACGCCTCCATCGACCCCAGCAGCGCGAGGTGGGAGAGTGCGGCGACCCGGTCGGCCGCCTCGGCCAGGTCGTCGAGGTCGGCCACCGCCAGCGCGGCCGTTCCGACGGTCAGCGCGTTGCTGCTGGCGAACCACAGCCCGTCGGTGCGGGAGACCTGAACCGGAGGCCGTTCGCCCCGGCGCCACGGCAGCTCCCCGGCGAGGGTCAGGCCGAGCTCGGACAGCTGCGCGATGTCGCCGGTGCCGATCGCCCCGGTCGTGTGGAGCCGCGGCACCGCCCCGGCCTCCGACGCGTCGGCCAGCCCGCGGACCAGGGCCGGCGAGACGCCGGAGCGGCCGCGGAGCAGCTGCTGGAGCCGGACCAGCATCGTCGCCCGCGCGACGTCGTCGTCCGCCTCCGGCCCGACGCCCGCCGCGTGGCTTCGCCACAGCCGCAGCGCAGGTTCGCCGTCGTCGGCGTGTACGTCGCCGAGCGAGACGTCCTTGAGGGCGCCCACGCCCGTCGTGAGTCCGTAGACCGTGCCGGCCTCGCCTGCCCGGAGCGCCGCACGGTGGGAACGCTCGACCGCCGCGAGCTGATCGGCGTCCGGGAGCGTCTCGGCATGCGAGTCGCGTCGTACCAGGTTTCGTAGGGTCTCAGGGTCGAGAGTGGCCGGAAGCACCGTCCGATCCTAGGACGGACGGCGATCCGAATTGGTTTGTGTATTAACTAACTGCACAATAGAGCGGCGCTGCGAGACCGCACGCGGTCCCGGGCGACGAGAGGAGCGGTTCGTGATCGAGTTCGAGGACGTCACCAAGGTCTACCCCGACGGGACGACCGCGGTCGACGGACTGAGCCTCTCCATCCCCGACAACGCGATCACGGTCTTCGTGGGGCCGTCCGGGTGTGGCAAGACCACGTCGCTGCGCATGATCAACCGGATGGTCGACGCAACCTCCGGGACGATCCGGATCGACGGGCAGGACATCCGCAGCCTCGACGTCGTCAAGCTCCGCCGGGGCATCGGGTACGTCATCCAGCACGCGGGACTGTTCCGCCATCGCACGGTCGTCGACAACGTGGCCACCGTGCCGGTGCTGTCCGGAACGAGCCGGCGCGAGGCGCGCAGTCACGCGCGGGAGCTGCTGGAGCGCGTCGGCCTCGACCCCGCGCTCGGTGACCGCTACCCCGCACAGCTCTCGGGTGGTCAGCAGCAGCGGGTCGGCGTCGCACGCGCACTCGCGGCGGATCCGCCGGTGATGCTCATGGACGAGCCCTTCTCGGCCGTCGACGCGGTGGTGCGCCACAGCCTGCAGCAGGAGTTCCTGCGGCTGCAGGAGGACCTCGGCAAGACCATCGTGCTGGTCACCCACGACATCGACGAGGCGGTCAAGCTGGGCGACCAGGTCGCGGTCTTCGGTGAGGGCGGTCGGCTGGCGCAGCTGGCCCCGCCCCAGGAGCTGCTGGCCTCTCCGGCCGACGACTTCGTCGCCCGGTTGGTGGGCCGGGACCGCGGCTTCCGCGGGCTCTCGTTCGGCTCGGCCGCCGAGGTCCCGGTGGAGCCGGTCGACACCCCGGTCGACGGCCTGGTGCTCGAGCTCGACGGCGATGGTCGGCCGCAGGGCTGGAAGTCGCCCGAGGGCACGCTGCCGACCGAGGGGACCTGGACGGTCTCGGACAATCTGCGGGCCGTGGCCGACCTGGTGATCCTCTCGCCTGCCGGCGCGGGGGTCCGCGTCGACGCCGACGGGCGGGCCGACGGCGTGGTGCGGCACGCCGCCCTGGCGGAGCACATCCGCCGTCGCCAGGTCGCGCGCCTGGGTGAGGACGACTGAGATGGAGTTCCTCCAGGACGTGTGGGACTACCTCGAGACCAATGGCGAGACGGTGCTGGACGCGCTCGTGCAGCACATCTGGCTGGCGCTGGTGCCGGTCGCGATCGCGTTCGTGCTCTCGTTGCCGCTGGGCTGGCTCGTCGTCCGCTTCAGATGGGTCCGGCACCCGATGCTCACCGCGTCGAGCATCGTCTACACGATCCCGTCGCTCGCTCTGCTCCTCCTGTTGCCGGGCCTGATCGGGACCAGCATCCTGGACCCCCTCAACGTCGTCATCGCGCTCGCGCTCTACAGCCTGGCCCTGCTGGTCCGCACGACCGCTGACGGCCTGGCGTCGGTCGAGCCGCAGGCCGTGCAGGCGGCCGTGGCCATGGGCTACACGCCCGTGCGGCGGTGGTTCTCCGTCGAGCTTCCGCTGTCGCTCCCGGTGGTGTTCGCCGGGCTGCGCGTGGCCACCGTGGCCAACATCAGCATGGTCTCGGTGGCCGCCCTGATCGGCATCGGCGGTCTCGGACAGCTCTTCACGCGAGGCTTCCAGCTCGGCTTCTACCTGCCACCGATCGTGATCGGGCTCGTGCTGTCGGTCGCGCTGGCGCTGGTCGCCGACCTCACCATCGTGCTCGCCCAGCGCGCGCTGACTCCGTGGGCCCGGGTGGGGGTGTCGTCGTGAACAGCGACACGTTCAGCTTCCTCCTCGACGGCGCCAACTGGGTGCCGGGCGAACCCGACGGCTTCCCGCACCGGATCCTCGAGCACCTGCTCTACACGGGACTGGCGGTGCTGATCGCGTTCCTGATCGCCTTCCCGCTCGGCGTGCTCATCGGGCACACCGGTCGTGGCGCGTTCCTCGCGATCAACGCCGGCAACGCCGGCCGGGCGCTGCCGACGCTGGGGGTGCTGATGCTGGTCGTGGCGCTGGCCGGTGCCGGACTGGTGCCGGCGGTCGTGGCGCTGGTGGTGCTGGCGATCCCGCCGATCCTGACCTCGACGTACGCCGGGATGAGCTCGGTCGACCCCGCCACCGTCGATGCGTCGCGGGGAGTCGGGATGACCGGTTTCCAGGTCGCCACCCGGGTCGAGGTGCCCGACGCCATGCCGATCATCTTCGGCGGACTGCGCAACGCCACCCTGCAGGTCGTGTCCACGGCCACCATCGCCGCGTACGTCGGCCTCGGCGGGCTCGGCCGCTATCTCTTCGACGGGCTCGCGCTGCGCGACTACCCCCGCGTGGTCGCCGGAGCCGTCCTCGTCGCCGTGCTCGCCGTCGTCCTCGACCTGCTGCTCGCCGGCGGCCAGCGGTCGCTGGTGTCGCCCGGTGTCGACGGGCGGGCCGAGCGCGGGCCCCGCCGCGCGTCCCGCGGCGGCGCCTCCCAGATCCTCACGTTCGCAACCGACAGAAAGGTGTCCTGATGCCCACCCGAACCCGAGGTGCCCGACAGCTGCTCGCGGTCGCCGTACTCGCGGCCACCGCGTTGACTGCGTGCGGAAGCGACGACTCCGCCGATGACCCCTTCTCCGAGGGGGAGAACGACAGCGGCACGATCGTCATCGGCTCGGCGAACTTCCCCGAGAACGAGCTGCTGATGCAGATGTACGCCCAGGCGCTCGAGGCCAAGGGCGTCGAGGTGGAGACCCAGCCCAACATCGGTGCCCGAGAGATCTACATGGAGGCCTTCGAGGGCGGCGACATCGACTTGCTGCCGGAGTACAACGGGGCGCTCCTGGCCTACCTGGTCGGCGACGCAGGGGTGCCCGAGGACGTCACCTCGCCCGAGGAGGTCTACGACGCACTCCAGGCCGAGCTGCCCGAGGGCAGCGAGACGCTCCCGCAGTCGGCCGCCGAGGACAAGGACACCCTGACCGTCAGCCAGGAGACCGCCGACGAGTACAGCCTGAAGTCGATCGCCGACCTGGAGCCGGTCGCCGGCGAGCTGGTCGTGGGCGCAGGTCCGGAGTTCCGGGAGCGGTTCCAGGGCCTGGTCGGGCTCAAGGAGGTCTACGGGGTCGAGTTCAAGGAGTTCAAGCCGCTCGACCCGGGTGGCCCGCTCACGGTGGGGGCGCTCGAGGACGGCACGGTCGACGTCGCCAACATCTTCTCCACCGACTCCGCGATCTCGGTCAACGACTGGGTGGTGCTCGAGGACCCGGAGAACCTCTACCTCTCGCAGAACATCCTGCCGTTGATCCGCTCCGACGCGGTCACGCCCGAGGTGGAGGAGGCTCTCAACGGCGTGTCCGAGGCGCTGACCACCGAGAACCTGACCGAGGCCCTGGCCCGCGTGCAGGTCGACAAGGACGACCCGGTCACCGTTGCCAAGGAGTTCCTCGCGGAGAACGGACTGGTCTGACCCGCGGCCATCGCTACCCGAGCGGAAGGTGCCTAGACGTGGCCCTCCAACCGTGTG
>CAWHKE010000008.1:0-25252 GCA_963829855.1 uncultured Actinomycetota bacterium
TCGGGGCCCGGGTGGTCGTGCTGGGTGCCGCGGGGCTGGAGGAGGCCCTCGTCGAGGCCGGGCTGACGCCGTGCCGGGTCGACGCGGACGATGCGGTGGCGATCGTCACGGGGTACGGGCCGGACGTCGTGTGGCGCGACATCATGGTGGCCGCGGTCCGGATCCGGGAGGGGCTCGCCTGGGTGGCCAGCAACACCGACCTGACGTTGCCGACGGCCGACGGACCAGCGCCCGGGCACGGCGTCCTGGTGGAGCTGTTGTCGCGGTTCTCGGGCGTCGAGCCGAGCGTGGCAGGCAAGCCGCGGCGGCCGCTCCTGGACGAGACGGTCCGTCGGCTCGGCGGGGAGAGGCCGCTGATGATCGGCGACCGGCTGGACACCGACATCGCCGGCGGGCACGAGGCGGGGGTCGACTCGTTGCTCGTGCTGACCGGCGTCACCGGCCTGGCGGACCTCGTGGCGGCCACGCCCGAGCTGCGGCCGACGTACCTCTCACGCGACCTCCGCGGGCTCCTCGGCCCACATCCGGAGCCCCCGACGCCGGCCGGGGGCGTGACCGAGCTGGGCGGATGGCAGGCACGGATCGACGACGGCCGGGTCGCCATCGACGGGGACGGCGGTGCGGACGACTGGTGGCGCACTGTGGCGGTAGCGGCCTGGGACCACCTCGACCGCACCGGGGACGCGCCGGACCCCGGCGGGCTGGTGCCGCCGGAGTCCCGTGCCGGCGGGTAGCCTCGGACCATGAGCGAGGCACACCCCGAGTCGTCCGACATCGAGCCCGTGAGCACCGGCGTCGAGGAGGTCGATGCCGTCATCGGCTCGCTCGCGGATCTCGGCGAGACCGACGTCGCAGAGCACCCGGCGGTGTTCGAGGCCGCCCACGAGCGGCTGCGGTCGGCGCTCGACGGCGGCGCCTGACCGACGTGCCACCCCGTCGCCTCCGGCTCGACGCCGAGCTGGTCCGGCGAGGTCTGGCGCGCTCCAGGGAGCACGCGAGCGAGCTGATCGCCGCCGGTCGGGTGACGGTCGGCGGGGCCCGCGCCACCAAGCCCGCGACCGGAGTCACCACCGACGTCGCGCTGGTGGTGACCGACGACCCGGACCGCCCCGACTACGTCTCCCGCGGTGGGCACAAGCTCGCCGGCGCGCTCGAGTCGTTCGGCGCGTCCGGCCTGACGGTGACCGGTCGCCGCTGTCTCGACGCGGGGGCCTCGACGGGCGGCTTCACAGACGTCCTCCTCCGGGCCGGCGCGCGCGAGGTGGTCGCGGTCGACGTGGGCTACGGGCAGCTGGCCTGGCCGTTGCGCAGTGACGAGCGGGTCCTCGTGCTCGACCGCACGAACATCCGCGACCTGACCCCGGAGCTGGTAGGTCAGCCGGTTGACCTGGTCGTGGGGGACCTGTCCTTCATCTCCCTCAGACTCGTGCTCGACCCGCTGATCGCAGTGACCGATCCGGCGGGCGACCTCGTGCTGATGGTCAAGCCGCAGTTCGAGGTCGGCAAGGACCGCGTGGGCAAGGGCGGGGTGGTGCGTGACCCGGAGCTGTGGGTGACCTCGGTCGCGGACGTCGCCGGCGCGGCCGACGAGCGGGGCTGGGGCACCCGCCGGGTCACCGCCAGCCCGTTGCCAGGCCCGTCGGGCAACGTCGAGTTCTTCCTGTGGCTGCGGCAGGGTCCGGGGACGCTCGAGCCGGACGAGCGCGACGCGGTCGTCCGGTCCGGCACGGGTCCGTCGGCGCCGGGTGAGAGGGTGGTCCCGTGACCGCCGACGACGCCCGCCGGGTGCTGCTGCTGGCCCACACCGGCCGCGACGAGGCGCGCCAGGTGGCCCGCGCGTTCGTGGACGCCCTGAACGGCCACGGGATCGTGGTCCGGCTGCTCCGCGCCGAGGCCGCTGCCCTCGGCCTGCCCGAGCACGACGACGCCGGGCTGGTCGAGCTCGTCGACGGCGAGCCCGACGCAGCCCACGGCTGCGAGCTCGCGGTCGTCATCGGGGGTGACGGATCGATCCTGCGGGCCGCCGAGATCACCCACGAGAGCGGGACCCCGGTGCTGGGCGTCAACCTGGGGCACGTCGGGTTCCTGGCCGAGGCCGAGGTCGACCACGTCGACACCACCATCTCGGCGATCGTCGACCGCCGCTACGTCACCGAGGACCGGCTGACCCTCGACGTGACGGTCCACCACGACGGCCAGCTCGTGAGCAGCACGTTCGCGCTCAACGAGGCGAGCGTCGAGAAGGCCGCCCGCGAGCGGATGCTCGAAGTGGTCCTCGAGATCGACGGCCGGCCCCTGTCGCGGTTCGGCTGCGACGGAGTGGTCTGCGCGACACCCACCGGCTCGACCGCCTACAGCTTCAGCGCCGGCGGCCCGGTCGTCTGGCCCGGGGTGGAGGCGGTCTGTGTGGTGCCGCTCAGTGCCCACGCGCTCTTCGCTCGCCCGCTCGTGGTCGCGCCGACGTCCGTCGTGGCGGTCGAGGTGCTGACCCGCAGCGACGGCGCCGGTGTGCTCTGGTGTGACGGCCGGCGGACGGTCGAGCTGCCGCCGGGCGCCCGGATCGAGGTCCGCAGCGGCGCCCGCCCGGTCCGCCTGGTCCGGCTGCACCAGGCACCGTTCACCGATCGGCTGGTCGCGAAGTTCGACCTGTCCGTCGAGGGCTGGCGCGGCCGGCGGGCCGGGGACGTCGATGCTTGAGGAGATCCGGATCGGGTCGCTCGGAGTCATCGACTCCTCGACCCTGGAGCTCGGACCCGGACTCACCGTCATCACGGGTGAGACCGGCGCCGGCAAGACCATGCTGGTGACCGCGCTCGGGCTGCTGCTCGGCGGCCGAGCCGACAGCGGTGCGGTGCGGACCGGCGCCCGGACGGCGCGGGTCGAGGGCACGATCGTCGTCGACGCCGTCGAGGGGCTCCACGAACTGGTCGACGAGGTCGGCGGCGAGGTCGAGGACGGCCGGGCGGTGCTCGGTCGCACCGTGAGCGCGGAGGGACGCTCGCGCGCCTTCGTGGGGGGTGCGTCGGTCCCCGTCAGTCGGCTGGCCGACCTGGCCGCACCCCTGGTCGCGATGCACGGTCAGTCCGACCAGCACCGGCTGCTACGGGCGGGCGCGCAGCGCGAGGCGGTCGACGCGTTCGGCGGCGATGCCGTCGGCGGGCCGCTCGGGAGGTACCGCACCTGCTACGACGCGCTGCGCGAGGCCCGGCGCGAGCTGGACGACGTCACGACCCACGCGCAGGAGCGAGCCCGCGAGGCCGACCTGCTGCGGTTCGGGGTCGGCGAGGTCGACGCCGTCACCCCGGCTCCCGGTGAGGACGCCGAGCTCGCTGGGGAGGAGGCCCGGCTCGGGCACGCCGACACCCTCCGCTACTCCGCCGAGCAGGCACGGGCGGCCCTGTCGGCGGACGACGGTCAGCCCGACGCGCTCGGCCTGACCGCCGCCGCCCGCACCGCCCTCGACGGCGTCCGCGAGCACGACGCCGAGGCCGCCGGGCTGGCCGACCGGGTGGCCGAGGTCAGCTACCTGCTGTCCGACCTCGCCGCCGACGTCGCGTCGTACGCCTCGGCGATCGAGACCGATCCGGCACGGCTGGCCGCGGTCTCGGAGCGACGGGCGGCGCTCACGGCACTCACGCGCAAGTACGGCGACACGGTGGACGAGGTGCTGGCGTGGCGAGACCGGGCGGCTCATCG
Organism: uncultured Actinomycetota bacterium; assembly: GCA_963829855.1. GTDB lineage: Bacteria > Actinomycetota > Actinomycetes > Propionibacteriales > Nocardioidaceae > Nocardioides. The sequence continues at coordinate 3,697 of CAWHKE010000008.1, forward strand.
GCTGACCGCGCTCGACGGCACCGACGAACGGATCGGCGAGCTGCGGGAGCTGACGGGTCGGTTGCAGGAGGAGCTCACGACCATCGCGTCCGAGCTGACGGCCGCCCGCCAGGAGGCAGCCGCACGCCTCGCGTCCGCCGTCACCGACGAGCTCGCCGCCCTGGCCATGCCGCACGCCCGGCTCGAGGTGACCGTGGCGGAGCGAGACGAGTACGGCGCCAGCGGCCGAGACCGGGTCGAGCTGCTGCTCGCGGCGAACGTCGGCGCCGAGCCCCGCCCGCTGGGCAAGGGTGCCTCCGGCGGCGAGCTGAGCCGGGTGATGCTCGCGCTCGAGGTGAGCCTGGCCGGCACCGGCACGGTCCCGACGTACGTGTTCGACGAGGTCGACGCCGGGGTCGGTGGTGCCGCGGCCGTGGAGGTCGGTCGCCGGCTGGCGCGGCTGGCCCGCACCGCGCAGGTGCTCGTGGTCACCCACCTGCCCCAGGTGGCCGCCTTCGCCGACCGGCACGTCGTGGTGGCCAAGGCCGACGACGGCTCGGTGACCAGCTCCGGGCTGACCGTCCTCGACGACGAGGGCCGCGAGCGCGAGCTGTCGCGGATGATGGCCGGCCAGAGCGACTCCGACAACGCCCTGGCGCACGCGCGGGAGCTCCTCGAGGCCGCCCTGCCGGCCCGTGCGGGGGGCTGACGCGCCGAGCCCTCGGGGATACCGCGGCGGGCCGTGGACGGCTGACAGCATGGGCCAGTGCCAGTCCGCAACAAGTCCTCCCTCGACCTGCCGGGCCTGATCGCACCCGCGCGGGTCGAACGCCGGTCCAAGGTGCTGCTGCCCCGGCTCAAGCCCGGCGACGTGGCCGTCCTCGACCACCTCGACCTCGACCGGGCCACCGCGCAGGCGCTTGTCGACAGCGGCGTGGCCGCGGTCCTCAACGCCTCGCCCTTCCTCTCCGGCCGCTATCCCGCCCTGGGTCCGGTGCTGCTCGCCGACGCCGGCGTGGTGCTGCTCGACCGGGTCGAAGGGGTCGACCAGATCCCTGACGGCGCGCGGGTGCGGGTGCACGACGAGGTCGTGTACGTCGAGGGAGCGGCGGTCGCGCTGGGCAGGCCCGTCGACGCCGCCGTGCTCGCCGCTGAGATGGACCAGGCCCGAGCCGGTCTCGGCACCCAGCTCGACACGTTCACCCACAACAGTGCGGCCTTCCTGCGGCGCGAGGAGGGTCTGCTGCTCCACGGCGAGGGCCTCCCCACGCTGGTGACCCGGATCGCCGGCAGACCCGTCATCGTGGTCGTCGACGGCGCCGAGCTCACGGCCCGGCTGCGGACGGTCCGGACGTTCATCAAGGAGCGCCGACCGGTACTGGTCGGGGTCGACGGCGGTGCCGAGGCGCTGCGGGCGGCCGGTCACACCCCGGACGTCGTCGTCCTGAACACCGGGCCCGACGCCCCCGAGCTGCCGCCGAAGGCCACGCTGCGGGCCGCCCGCGACGTGGTGGTCCGGGTCGAGCGCGGCGACCGGCGACCGGTCGAACAGCTCGAGCGGATCGGCGTGCGCGCGGCGCGGGTCGAGACCGCGGCCACGACCGAGGACGTCGCGCTCCTGCTGGCGTTCGCCTCGGAAGCGCAGGTGATCGTGGGCGTCGGCACCCACGCCACCCTCGACGAGTTCCTCGACCGGCAGCGGTCGGGCCTCGCCAGCACCTACCTGACCCGGCTCCGGGTCGGACAGCGCCTCGTCGACGCCTCCGCCGTGCCGCTGCTCTACTCCGGACGGCTGCGGCCGCGCCACCTCTTCCTGGCGATCGTGGTCGGCCTGCTCGCTCTCGCCGTCGCGCTCGCCACGACTCCCGTCGGGCAGGAGTGGTTCTCCGACCTCGAGACCTGGGTCCGGCAGACCTGGGTCGGCCTGGGGTGGTTCGCGTGATGCTCGTACGCCGGCACCTCGTGGGTGCCCTCGTGGTCGTGCTCGCCCTCGCTGCCGGGATCGTGCTCGGCGGCGGACTGCTCCAGCGCGACGCGGTCCGCCCCACCGGAGCCACGACGGCGCCCGACAGCGACCTGGACACCGGGCCGTCGGCGGACGACGTCGCCGAGGCGGCCGCCGCGACCCTCTACGGTGCCCGGCTCGACGGACGCAGCGTCGCGATCCTCGTGATGCCCGGGGTGCCGGACCAGACCGTCGCCGCCCTCACGGCGGGGATCGAGTCGGCGGAGGGATCGGTCAGCGGCACCTGGCGGCTCACCGACAACCTGACCGACGCGAGCGAGAAGGCGCTCGTGGAGACCATGGGCGCCCAGCTCGTCGAGCAGCTCGCCGACGACGCGGCGGAGCCCGACGCCCCAGGCTACGAGCGGATCGGGCAGCTGATCGGGTCGGCCCTCGCCACCCGGCGTACGTCGGCGGTCGCACCTGGCGACGACGCACTGACGATCCGCCAGAGCCTGGCCGCGGCAGGGCTGGTGCGCGGCGAGGGCGCCGCCCGTCAGGCGCCGCTGGTGCTGGTCGCCCTCGGCGACGACCTCGACGACTTCGTGGTCGGCGGGATCGTCGACGGCCTCGCGTCGCGCGCCTCGGGAGTGGTGGTGGCTGCGCCCGGTCGCGACGGTGACCTGACCGTCCTCGACGACCTGGGTTCCGTGTCGACGGCTGACGGCCTCGGCGGCGAGGTCGGCCGGCTGGCGGCCGTGCTGGCGCTGACCACCGTCGAGGAGACTCCCGGCGGCTCCTTCGGTGCGTCGGGCGCGGACGGACTGCTCCCGCTCCGGTAGGATGGAACCCCGTGAAGCATGCGACGCCGGTCAAGCACGTGTTCGTCACCGGAGGCGTCGCCTCCTCGCTCGGAAAAGGCCTCACCGCCTCGAGCCTCGGTAGCCTTCTGAAGGCTCGGGGTCTGCGGGTCACGATGCAGAAGCTCGACCCGTACCTCAACGTCGACCCCGGGACGATGAACCCGTTCCAGCACGGCGAGGTCTTCGTCACGAACGACGGTGCGGAGACCGACCTGGACATCGGGCACTACGAGCGGTTCCTCGACACCGACCTCGGCCAGATCGCCAACGTGACGACCGGCCAGGTCTACTCCACCGTGATCGCCAAGGAGCGCCGCGGCGACTACCTCGGCGACACCGTGCAGGTGATCCCGCACATCACCAACGAGATCAAGGACCGCATCATCGCCATGGGCACCGGCGAGCGGCCCGTGGACGTCGTGATCACCGAGATCGGGGGCACGGTGGGCGACATCGAGTCGCTGCCGTTCCTCGAGGCCGCCCGGCAGACCCGGCACGAGATCGGTCGCGACAACTGCTTCTTCATCCACGTCTCGCTGGTGCCCTACATCGGCCCCTCGGGTGAGCTGAAGACGAAACCGACCCAGCACTCGGTGGCCGCGCTGCGCTCCATCGGCATCCAGCCCGACGCGGTGGTCTGCCGGGCCGACCGCGAGCTGCCCGACGGCATCAAGCGCAAGATCTCCCTGATGTGCGACGTCGACGAGGAGGCCGTCGTCACCGCCGCCGACGCCCCGTCGATCTACGACATCCCCAAGGTGCTCCACCGGGAGGGGCTCGACGCCTACCTCGTGCGCCGGCTCGACCTCCCGTTCCGCGACGTCGACTGGACGCTCTGGGACGACCTGCTGCGCCGGGTGCACCACCCCACCGAGGAGGTGACGGTCGGCCTCGTCGGCAAGTACATCGACCTGCCCGACGCCTACCTCTCGGTCGCGGAGGCGCTGCGCGCCGGTGGCTTCGCCCACGAGGCCAAGGTCCATCTGCGCTGGGTCGCGTCCGACACCTGCGAGACGCCGTCCGGTGCCGCCAAGCACCTGAGCGACGTCGACGCGATCTGCGTGCCGGGAGGCTTCGGCGTCCGCGGCATCGAGGGCAAGCTGGGCGCGCTGACCTATGCCCGGACCCACGGCATCCCCACCCTGGGGCTCTGCCTCGGCCTGCAGTGCATGGTGATCGAGTACGCCCGCAACGTCGCTGGTCTCGAGAAGGCGGGGTCGACGGAGTTCGACCCCGACAGCCCCGAGCCGGTGATCGCCACGATGGAGGAGCAGAAGTCGTACGTCGAGGGGGCCGGTGACCTCGGTGGCACCATGCGGCTCGGGCTGTACCCGGCGTCCCTGGCGGAGGGCTCAGTCGTCCGGGAGGCCTACGGGGAGGCGACGGTGCACGAGCGGCACCGCCACCGCTACGAGGTCAACAACGTGTACCGCGACCAGCTCGGCGAGGCAGGTCTGGTGTTCTCGGGCACGAATCCCGACCTGGGGCTGGTCGAGTTCGTCGAGCTGCCCCGCGACGTCCACCCGTACTACGTGGCGACCCAGGCCCACCCGGAGCTGCGATCGCGCCCGACCCGTCCGCACCCGCTCTTCCGCGGGCTGATCGGCGCCGCGATCGAGCGGCAGAAGGCCGAACGCTTCCCGCTCGACGAGACCGGCCTGCGCCGGCCGCTGGCGGACGACGAGGACTGACCGACCGGCTGCACCGCTCAAGCCGAGCGGGCCCGCAACATCCGGCTGAGGGTGTCGGCGCCGGCGAGCAGCGCACCACGGACGGTCGGGTCGGTGCCCGGCGCCTCCGCGAGCGCGACCGAGCGCGCGACGAAGTCGTCGGTACCCACGATCGGGTACATCGAGCGGACCATCGACAAGATGGACAGCAGCCCGCCGGACACGGTCGTCATCTCCTCGAGGTACCGGTCTGCCCACGGGAGCAGCAGATCGCGCTGAGCCGGCCGCCAGAACGCCTTCGCGACGTGGAAGGTCGGGTAGCCGGCCGGGATCGAGCGCTTCTCGAAGAGCTCGTGCCACGCCTCGGCCTTCGCCGCCGGGTCGGGACGCGCGGCCGTCACGGCCACGGCCCGCGCCGGAGCATCCGGGTCGGGGTCGCGCGCCAGCAGGTCGGCCACGGCGGCCTCGTCGTGCAGGCCGCGCTCGGCCCGGCGGATGGCGACCTTCCAGGCGAGGTCGACGTCGTCGGCCGCGGCTTCGTCGAGCGCCTCGTCGTGGGCCGGTGACGCGGCGCAGGTGGCCAGCACGTTGAGGGCCGGTCGTCGTTGCTCCAGGTCGCGGCTGAGGGCCAGCGCCTGGTCGGCTACTCGCGTGAGGGCCCCTTCGACCTGGTCGGGCGGGCACCACAGCTCGGCCAGGTCGCGGGCGATCACCAGGAACGGCTCGAGCAGCGCCGGGCTCTTCTCGGAGTCGAGCGCACCGAGGACGCCGTCGAGCACCTCGGCACCGGTGAGCTCGCCCTTCCGCAGGAGGTCGAGGCCCGAGCCGACGAGCAGCGCGCGGGCGGTCGGCTCGGGCAGCGAGCCGGTCCTGGCGAGCAGCCGCTGCAGCGAGTCGTCGTCGCTCCGGATCGCGGCGAACGTCAGGTCGGTGTCGTTGAGCAGGTGGAGGCCGTCGGGCAGGTCCGGCAGGGGAGTGCTGGGGCCGGACGTCTCGACCGGCGTCCGCTCCAGCAGCTCGCCTGAGGCACCGTAGGTGCCGATGTCGATCCGGTGCGGCCGGGGCGACCCCCCATCGAGGGCGACGACCTCGATCGAGTCACCAGTGAGCGTCAGCGTGTCGGTGCCGGACCGGTCCAACCAGTCGCTGGTCCACTGTTCCAGGTCGCGGCCCGACGCGCGCTCGACGGCGGCGATCAGGTCGGCGAGCCGGGTGTTGCCCCACGCGTGCCGCGAGAAGTAGTCCTGCAGCGCGCGGGTGAACGCCTCCTCACCGACGTACGCCATCAGCTGGTGCAGCACCGCCTGACCCTTGGCGTAGGTGATGGAGTCGAAGTTGGCGAGCGCCGTCGCCACGTCGTGGACCTCGTTGCGGATCGCGTGGGTGGCCGGCCCCATGTCGACCCGGTAGGCGTCGAGCTTGCGGCCGACCAGGAACGCGGCCCAGGAGTCGCCGAACTCGGTGGCCTCGGCGGCGGCCCAGGTCGACGCCCACGACGCGAACGCCTCGTTGAGCCACAGGTCGTCCCACCAGCGCATGGTCACGAGGTCGCCGAACCACATGTGCGCCATCTCGTGGAGCAGCGTGATGGCGACCATCGAACGCTGGCTGTGGGTGGGCGTCCCGCGGTGGAGGTACCCGTCGCCCCACGTCACGCAGCCCCAGTTCTCCATCGCGCCCCCCATGTTGGGCACGAACACCTGGTCGTAGTGGGCCTCGGGGAAGGGTTGTCCGAACTTGTCGGCGAAGAACGCGAGCCCGGCCTCGGTCAGGTCCAACAACGACGGCGCGTCGCGCTCGAGGTTGGGTACGAGGGACTGCCGGCAGTACAGCCCGAGGCTGTGGTCGCCCCGCTGCTCGCGCACCTCGTGGAACGGTCCGGCGTTGACCACGGTGACGTACGGCGACAGGGGAGGCGTGTCAGGGAAGGACCAGGTGCGGTCGCCGGCGTCGGACTCGACCACCGACGCGGGCCGCATGTTGCTGGTGACGGTCCAAGCCCCCGGGGCGGTGACCGTGAAGCGGTGCAGGGCCTTGAGGTCGGGCTGGTCGAAGCAGGCCCAGAGCCGCCGGGCGTCGTCGCACTCGAGGGACGTCCAGACGTAGACGAGCCCGTCGGTCGGGTCGACCGTCCGCAGGATGCCCTCCGACCCGGAGGTCTCGCGCTGGGTCAGGTCGACGACCAGGACGTTCGCGGCGGCGAGGTCAGGCAGCGGGATCCGTCCGTCGGCCACGGTCGCGAGATCGAGCGCGACGCCGTTGAGGGTGGCCGCGCCGACCTCGCCCACGGCGTCGACGAACGTGGTCGCGCCGGGCTCCGCGCAGGTGAAGGTGACGGTCGACCTCGACCGCCAGACATCGCCGTCGAGCAGGCCCGTCAGGTCGGCCTCGACGTCGTAGCGGGAGACGGTCAGCAGCCGGGCGCGTGACTCGGACTCGGCGCGGGTCAGACTCAGAACGGTCATGAGAGTCACGGTAGCGTCCGGCCATGGATCAGCCGCCTGTCGAGGACACCCCGGCCACCTGGCCGGTCGTGGCCACCGAGGACCTGTTCCGCGACGACTGGGTGCTGGCCCTGCGGCGCGACGAGGTGCACGCGCCCGGGCAGGACGAGGAGACCTTCCGCCGGCTCGTGCTCGAGCACCCCGGGGCCTCGGTCGTGCTGGCTGCGGACGCGCAGGGGCGGGTGTGCCTGCTGCGGCAGTACCGCCACGCTGCCGGCGGCTGGTTCATCGAGCTGCCCGCCGGCCTGTGCGACGTCGAGGGCGAGGACCCGCTGGTCGTCGCCCAGCGGGAGCTGCGCGAGGAGGCGGGGCTGGTGGCCGAGGAGTGGACGCGGCTCGGCGCGACGTACTCCTCGCCCGGCATCTCGACCGAGCTGGTCCACCTGTACCTCGCCCGGGGCCTCACCGAGGTCGGGCGCGGCGATTTCGAGCCGACCCACGAGGAGGCCGAGATGCAGCTCTTCTGGGCGCCGATGGAGGAGGTCCTCGAGGCGATCCTGGCCGGCCGGGTGAGCGACGGCCCGACGGTGCTCGCCGTGCTGCTCACGGTGACCCGGACCCTCAGCTCCCACGGGGCCCCGCGGGAGTAGTGTCAGCAGCCGTCGCCACGTCCGTGGCGTCGGTCTCGTCGCAGGTGAGGGAGAACAGGGTGAAGATCGGCGTTCCCAAGGAAGTGAAGAACCACGAGTACCGCGTCGCGCTCACCCCGGTAGGTGCGCACGAGCTGACCCAGCACGGTCACGACGTGGTGGTGCAGCGGGGTGCGGGTGTGGGGTCGCAGATCCCCGACGAGGAGTACGTCGCGGCCGGGGCGAAGATCCTGGACGAGGCCGACGACGTGTGGGGCAGTGTCGAGATGGTGCTGAAGGTCAAGGAGCCGGTCGCCGAGGAGTACCACCGGCTGCGCGAGGGCCTGACCCTGTTCACCTACCTGCACCTGGCGGCCGACAAGCCGTTGACCCAGGAGCTGGTCGACCGCAAGACCACCGCGATCGCTTATGAGACGGTGCAGCTGCCCTCGGGTGGGCTGCCGTTGCTGTACCCGATGTCGGAGGTCGCGGGCTGCCTGGCGCCGCAGGTCGGTGCGCACTCGCTGATGAAGGCCCAGGGCGGCCGTGGGGTGCTGATGGGTGGCGTGGGCGGGGTGGCGAACGCGAAGGTCGTGATCATCGGGGCCGGGGTGTCGGGGCAGAACGCCGCGAACATCGCGCTCGGGATGGGCGCCGACGTGACGCTGCTCGACACCGACCTGGACAAGCTGCGGATGTCGTTCTGGCGCTACAACAACCGGGTCCACGGGCTGGCGTCGTCGAAGCTGGCGATCGAGCAGCAGGTGATGGAGGCCGACATGGTGATCGGCGCGGTGCTGATCCCCGGTGCCGCAGCCCCCAAGCTGGTCTCCAACGAGCTGGTGTCGCGGATGAAGTCCGGCTCGGTGCTGGTCGACATCGCCGTCGACCAGGGCGGCTGCTTCGAGGACACCCACGCGACCACGCACGCCGACCCGACCTACGAGGTCCACAACTCGGTGTTCTACTGCGTGGCGAACATGCCGGGCGCGGTGCCCAACACCTCGACGTATGCGTTGACCAACGCGACCCTGCCCTACACCGTCGCGCTGGCCGACAAGGGCTGGGCGCAGGCGTGCCGCGACGACCACAGCCTCGCGCTCGGCCTCAACACCCATGCCGGCCACCTGACCAACGCACCGGTCGGCGAGGCCGTGGGGATGGAGGCCCGCAGCATCGAGGAGGCGCTGGACGGCGCCCTTGCCTGAGCTCGCTCCCGACCCGTCGCTGGTGCGCGCCCTGCGCACCTACCTCGACCACCTCACGGTCGAGCGCGGGCTGGCAGCGAACACGCTCTCGTCGTACCGGCGCGACCTGCGGCGTTACCTCGACCACTTGGCGCGGGGCGGCGTCACCTCGCTGGACGCCGTCACGGAGCCGACCGTGAGCGGTTTCCTCACCGGCCTCCGCGAGGGGGACGCCGACCATCCACCGCTGTCCGCGACGTCGGCGGCCCGCACGCTGGTGGCCGTGCGCGGCTTCCACAAGTTCTGCCTCGGCGACGGGCTCGCCACCGCCGACCCGGCGGCGGGGGTCAAGCCCCCGACGCCGGCGAAGCGGCTTCCCAAGGCCCTGCCGCTCGCCGACGTGGAGGCGATCCTCGAGGCAGCGGGCGCCGAGGAGACGGTCCTCGCCAAGCGCGACCGGGCGTTGCTGGAGGTCCTCTACGGCACCGGCGCCCGGATCTCCGAGGCGGTCGGGCTCGACGTCGACGACGTCGACCTGACCGACCGGACCGTGCTGCTGCGCGGCAAGGGTTCGAAGGAGCGGCTGGTGCCCTTCGGCACGTACGCCGCGCAGGCGGTCGACGCCTACCTGGTGCGGGCGCGCCCGGAGCTGGTGTCGGCCACCACGCCGGGCGGCGCGCTCTTCCTCAACTCGCGCGGCGGCCGGCTGTCCCGGCAGAGCGCCTGGGCGGTGCTGACCCGGGCCGCCGAGCGGGCCGGCGTCACTCGCGACGTCTCGCCCCACACGCTGCGCCACTCCTTCGCCACCCATCTGCTCGACGGGGGAGCCGACGTTCGGGTCGTCCAGGAGCTCCTGGGGCACGCATCGGTGACCACCACCCAGATCTACACGCTCGTCACCGTCGACAACCTGCGCGAGGTCTTCGCGACCGCGCACCCCAGAGCCCGCGGATGACGCCGGACGAGGTCTATGCCGAGGTCGTCGAGCAGGCCGCCCGCGCCGGTCTCGAGCTGTACCCCCACCAGGACGAGGCGGTCATCGAGCTGTTGGCCGGGAGCAACGTCGTCCTGGCCACCCCGACCGGGTCGGGCAAGTCGCTCGTGGCCGAGGCCGCCCACCGCGCGGCCCTGGCCGACGACCGCGTCAGCTTCTACACGGCACCGATCAAGGCGCTGGTGAGCGAGAAGTTCTTCGCCCTGTGCCAGGTGTTCGGGGCCGAGAACGTCGGGCTGCTCACCGGCGACGCCGCCGTGAACGCCGACGCCCCGATCATCTGCTGCACAGCCGAGGTGCTCGCCAACATCGCGCTGCGCGAGGGCACCCGCGCGGACGTCGGGCTGGTGGTGATGGACGAGTTCCACTTCTACGCCGAGCCCGACCGCGGGTGGGCCTGGCAGGTGCCGCTGCTGGAGCTGCCGCAGGCGCAGTTCCTGCTCATGTCGGCGACGCTCGGCGACGTCACCGCGATCGCCGAGGACCTCACTCGACGCAACGGCCGCGAGACCGCGGTCGTGGACGAGGCCGAACGGCCGGTGCCGCTGTCGTACACGTGGTCGCTCGACCCGCTCGACGAGACGCTCGAGGAGCTCGTCACCACCGGCCAGGCGCCCGTGTACGTCGTCCACTTCACCCAGGCGGCGGCGGTCGAGCACGCGACCGCCCTGCTCCGATCGGGTCTCGTGGCTCGCTCCGCTCGCACCTCGACCTCCGGAAGCGGGGTCGACAAGGAGGCGATCGCCGCCCGGATGGCGGCCGTCCGCTTCGGTGCGGGCTTCGGAAAGACGCTGTCGCGGCTGCTGCGCTCCGGGATCGGGGTCCACCACGCCGGGATGCTCCCGAAGTACCGGCGCCTCGTCGAGAACCTCGCCCAGGCCGGCCTGCTCACCATCATCTGCGGCACCGACACCCTGGGCGTCGGCATCAACGTGCCGATCCGGACGGTCCTCTTCACGGGGCTCGCGAAGTTCGACGGAAATCGCCAGCGGGTGCTCAAGGTGCGCGAGTTCCGGCAGATCGCCGGGCGGGCCGGGCGGGCCGGCTTCGACACGATGGGGTACGTCGTGGTGCAGGCGCCGGAGCACGTGATCGAGAACGAGAAGGCGAAGGCCCGCTCGGAGGCCCGCAACGCCGCGAACTCGAAGAAGAAGTCGAAGCCGCAGCTGAAGAAGCCCCCGGCCGGGACCGTCGTCTGGACCGAGCAGACCTTCGACAAGCTCGTGTCGGGCGATCCGGAGCCGCTGGCGTCCCGGATGAAGGTCGACAACGCGATGCTCGTGAACGTCGTGACTCGCGAGGAGGACGGGTTCGCGGTACTGCGCCGGCTGCTCACCGACAACCACGAGGACCCCAAGCAGCAGCGGCGGCTGTCGCGGCGGGCGCTGCGGCTGGCGCGCTCGCTGCTCCGGTCCGGCACCCTCACCCGGCTCGACGAGCCGGACGAGCACGGGCGTCGCTACGTGCTCACCGTCGACCTGCCACCCGACTTCGCCCTGAACCAGCCGCTCGCCCACTTCGCGCTGGCCGCGTTCGACGTCCTCGACCCGGAGCTGGCGACGTACTCCCTGGACGTGGTGTCGGTCGTGGAGGCCGTGCTCGAGGGCCCCCGCCAGATCCTCTTCGCCCAGCAGCACGCGGCGCGCGGCGAGGCGATCGGCGAGCTCAAGGCCGACGGCGTCGAGTACGACGAGCGGATGCGGATCATCGAGGAGATCACCTGGCCGCAGCCGCTGGGCGAGTGGCTGGAGCCGCTCTTCGAGACCTACCGGGAGACCCACGGCTGGCTCTCGCCCGACGCGCTGCAGCCGAAGTCCATCCTCCGGGAGATGTGGGAGCAGGGGATGGGTTTCTCCGACTTCGTCTCCCGCTACCAGCTCGCCCGGTCGGAGGGGCTCGTGCTGCGCTACCTCACCGATGCCTACCGCACGCTGCGTCAGACGGTGCCGGAACGACACCGGACCCCCGAGGTGGACGACCTGGCCGACTGGCTGGGAGAGACGATCCGGCAGACCGACTCGTCGTTGCTCGACGAGTGGGAGTCGCTCTCCGACCCGGAGCACGCCCCGGCGGACGTGCTCCGGCACGACGCACCGCCTCCACCGCGGCCGCTGTCGAAGCAGGAGCGGACGTTCGCGGTCATGATCCGCAACGCGACGTTCGCCCGGGTCCAGCTGTGCGCCCGCGACGACCTCGACGGGCTCGTCCGGATGGAGCGCGAGGCGGCCGACCGGGTCGACCCACCACGCGTGGTCGTGATGGGCCGCTCGGCCTGGGACGCGGCCCTGGAGGAGTACTACGCGGAGCACGACAGCCTCGCGACGGACGCCGACGCTCGGGGGCCGTCGTTCCTCTCCGTCGGGCCGGAGGAGGCGGGGGAGCCCGCCGGCGCCGAGGAGGGGACGACCGCGCGGGTACGCCGGGTGGTGCAGACCCTCGCCGATCCGGCCGGCCACCACGACTGGGTGATCGAGGGCGTGGTCGACTGCGATGCCTCCGACGCGGCGGGCGAGCTGGTGCTCGCCTGCACCGCGCTGCGGGCGCTCGGCGACGGCCGCTAGCTCCTCCACATCTTCGTGCACAGGCGACCTGGTGGCTGTGCACCTGCTCCCGGCGTCCTCAACAGATTCCAGATTGTTCCTGGGGGTATCGGTGAGTCGGTTGAGTCCCGGCTCCGGCGCGGTCTAGCGTCACGAACAGCTCGGCCAGATGTCGCCGAGTCGACAAATGCCGGACCAGTGGCAGGAGAGTCAGATGAGTGGTGGCGGTTCCTTCTCGGGACTATTTCACAAGAAGGGGGCCGCGGCCCCCGAGATGCCGCCGCTGGTCCGACCGCAGCCCGGTCCGGCGAACGCCCCGACCGATCCTTCCCCCGGAGTCGACGACCACGTGACTGAACCCCTCCCGTTCGAGCGCACCCCGATCCCGCCTGCTGCTCCCGGGCCGGCGGCCGCCGAACCCGCCGCGGTGCCGGCGCCCGAGCCCGCCGCCGCGTCGGTGGCGGTGCAGGACCCGGAGCCTGCCGAGCAGGTGCTCGGCCCGACCGGCCGCCCGCTGCCGTCGTTCCCCGACCCGCGTCCGGTCACGGTGCACGGGAACGCCCGGGTGATCTCGATGTGCAACCAGAAGGGGGGCGTGGGCAAGACCACGACCACCATCAACCTCGGGGCGTCGCTCGCGGAGTTCGGCCGCAAGGTGCTGCTGGTCGACTTCGACCCGCAGGGCTCACTCTCGGTCGGGCTCGGCCTCAACCCCCACGAGATGGACCTCACCGTCTACAACCTGCTGATGCAGCGCGACGTGACCCTCGACGAGGTCGTCGTGCCGACCGGGGTCGAGGGCATGGACCTGCTGCCGTCCAACATCGACCTCTCGGCCGCCGAGGTGCAGCTGGTCCACGAGGTCGCCCGCGAGCAGACGCTGGCGCGGCTGCTCGCACCCGCGCTCGCGACGTACGACGTGATCCTGATCGACTGCCAGCCGTCGCTCGGCCTGCTGACCGTCAACGCCCTCACGGCGTCCGACGGCGTGATCGTGCCGCTGGAGTGCGAGTACTTCGCGCTGCGCGGTGTCGCGCTGCTCAAGACGACGATCGACAAGGTCCGCGAGCGGCTCAACCCCAAGCTCGAGATCGACGGCGTGCTCGGCACGATGTACGACGGCAGGACCCTGCACGGCCGTGAGGTCATGGAGCGGCTGGTCCAGGCCTGGGGCGACCTGGTCTTCCACACCGTGATCCGGCGCACCGTGAAGTTCTCCGACTCGACGGTGGCCGGTGAGCCCATCACGTCGTACGCCACCTCCTCTCCCGGCGCGGACGCCTACCGCCAGCTGGCCAAGGAGGTGGCACTGCGGTGCCTCGACGGGTGAGCCTCCCCACCGCCGACGACCTGTTCCGCCCCACCGACGAGCAGGCGCGCGTCCGCGCGGTCCCGGACGCCCCGGAGCAGTCCGAGCAGCAGCCCGAGGCCGAAGCGGCCGCGCCGCCGAAGCCGAGCGGCCGGGTCCGGCACGACGAGAAGATGACCGTCTACGTCACCTCCGACGAGCTGCTCGACCTCGAGCACGCCCGGCTCGCACTGCGACGTGACCACGGGCTGGCACTCGACCGCGGCCGGCTCGTGCGCGAGGCCCTGGCAGTGGTGCTGCGTGACTTCGACGAGAAGGGCCACAAGAGCGTCCTGGTGCGACGGCTGATCGAGGAATGACCGACCTGATGGACTCACCGGTCGGGCTCGACGACGCCGCGGCCGGCGACCAGGTCCAGCCCGCCTTCGCCGTCCGGCTCGACAACTTCGAGGGCCCGTTCGACCTGCTGCTGAACCTGATCGCCAAGCACAAGCTCGACATCACCGAGATCGCGTTGTCGCGCGTGACCGACGAGTTCATCGGTCACGTGAAGGTGATGGGCAAGGCGTGGGACCTCGACCAGACCACCTCCTTCCTGGTGGTCGCCTCGACCCTCCTCGACCTGAAGGCGGCCCGGCTGCTGCCGCAGGGTGACGTCGAGGACGAGGAGGACCTCGCGCTGCTCGAGGCGCGCGACCTCCTGTTCGCGCGGCTGCTCCAGTACCGGGCGTTCAAGCAGGTGGCCGGCGTCCTCGAGCGGCGGCTCGCTGCCGAGTCGAAGCGCCACCCGCGCGCGGTCGGGCTGGAGGACCGGTTCGCGGGGCTGCTGCCGGAGGTGCTGATCGGGATCGGGCTCGACCAGTTCGCCACGCTGGCCGCCAAGGCGCTGGAGCCCAAGCCCGAGCAGGAGCTGTCCCTGCAGCACATCCACGCGCCGGCCGTGTCCGTGCGCGAGCAGGCGGAGCTGGTGGCCGGGCGGCTGCGGCGCACCGGCACCATGACGTTCCGGGCGCTCGTGGGCGACTCCCCGGACATGCCCACCACCGTCGCGCGCTTCCTGTCGCTGCTCGAGCTCTTCCGCGAGGGAGCGGTCGCCTTCGACCAGGTGACGGCCCTCGGTGAGCTCACGGTGCGCTGGACCGGCGGCGAGCTCGAGGAGTTCGAGATCGACGAGTTCGACGGCGCGCCAGCCGAGCCCGAGGAGCAGCCGGCCGAGGACCACCCAGGACCCGAGCAGGAGAACGACGATGACTGAGACCGAGACCCTCGACGTGGCGGTCGCCGAGCTGCGACCCGCCCTGGAGGCGCTGCTGATGGTGGCCGACCAGCCGCTCGACGTCGCCACCCTGGCGTCCGCCGCTGGTCACCCGGTGGCGGCGGTGGACGCCGCGCTCGCCGACCTGGCCCGCGAGTACGACGAGCAGGGCCGTGGCTTCGAGCTGCGCAACGTCGCCGGTGGCTGGCGCTACTACACGCGGGAGGAGTTCGCCGCGGTGGTCGAGGGCTTCGTGCTCGACGGCCAGCAGGCGCGGCTCACCCAGGCGGCGCTCGAGACGCTTGCGGTGGTCGCCTACAAGCAGCCCGTGTCGCGGGCCCGCGTCTCGGCGATCCGGGGCGTCAACGTCGACGGCGTGATGCGCACGCTGTTGACCCGCGGCCTGGTCGAGGAGGCCGGGCACGACGGCGAGCACGGCGCGACGCTCTACCGCACCAGCGGCTACTTCCTCGAGCGGATCGGGGTGACCAGCCTCGACGACCTGCCCGAGCTCGCGCCGTACCTGCCCGACATGGACGACTTCGAGGACGACCTGGCCGAGGCTGTGGCGCGCGACTCGGGCCGGAGCGGGCCCGACGAGCCGGTCGCCGACAGCGCGTGATCGAGCCCGACGACGACGGACTGGTCCGGCTGCAGAAGCTGCTGGCCCAGTCGGGGGTCGCCTCGCGCCGCAAGTGCGAGGAGCTGATGCTGGCGGGCGAGGTGGAGGTCGACGGCGAGGTCGTCACGCGGCTCGGCACGAAGGTCGACCCGCGCACCGCCGTGGTCCGGGTGTCCGGCCGCCGGCTCCCGCCCGTCTCCCCTCACGCCTACCTGGTGCTCAACAAGCCGCGGGGCGTCGTCTCGACGATGTCCGACCCGGAGGGGCGGCGGACGCTGACCGACGTGCTCGAGGAGCGCGCGCCGGAGTACGGCCGGCTCTTCCACGTGGGCCGGCTCGACACCGACACGTCGGGCCTGCTGCTGCTGACGAACGACGGTGACTTCGCACACCGGATGGCCCACCCGTCCTACGAGGTCGACAAGACCTACGTCGCCGAGGTCGAGGGTGACCTGCGGAAGCCGGTCGTCGCGCAGCTGCTGGCGGGCGTGACCCTCGACGACGGTCCGGTCAGCGTCACGGCGGCGCGGATCGTCGCCCGGGGACCGGGCGGTCGCGGCACCATCGTCGAGCTGGTCATCCACGAGGGCCGCAACCGGATCGTGCGGCGGCTGCTCGACCACGTCGGTCACCCGGTGCGGCAGCTCACCCGCACGGCGTTCGGTCCGGTCAGCCTCGGCCAGCTGAAGGCGGGTGAGGTGCGCGAGCTGACCAACGACGAGCTCGGCGACCTGCTGGACAGCGTGCGTCTGTGAGACCGGCCGGGCACTAGGCTTCCCTGGTCTGATCGGAGGAGGAGACCGTGGCGGTGCGGGCGGTGCGAGGCGCCACCCAGCTCGAGGGCGACGACCGGGAGCACATGCTCGACCGGGTCGCCGAGATGGTGCTGGAGGTGATGGCGTCGAACGCGCTGTCGGTCGACGACTTCATCTCGGTCATCTTCACCGCCACGTCCGACCTCGTGTCGGAGTTCCCGGCGTACGCCGCCCGCCAGCTCGGGTTCGGCGACGTGCCGCTGATCTGCGCCAAGGAGCTGGAGATCGCCGGTTCGATGCCACGGGTGGTCCGGATGCTCGCCCACGTCGAGACCGAGCTGCCCCGGGCGGACGTGACCCACTGCTACCTCCACGGCGCGGCGACGCTTCGCAAGGACCTCACCCGGACCCGCGAGGTCCCCGACGATGAGTGACCTGCTCACCGGCCCGGTCGAGATCGTCGGGACCGGCCTCCTGGGGACGTCCATCGGGCTGGCCTGCCGGCGGGCCGGGATCGAGTCGCTGCTCGGCGACACCGCCGAGGAGCACCTGCGCACGGCCTCGGGCCTCGGCGCCGGCCGGGCCCGCCGCGACGGCGACCGGCCGCAGCTGGTCGTGGTCGCAGTCCCCCCCGATCACCTCGGCTCCGAGATCGTCGCCGCGCTCCGCCGTACCGACGCGGTGGTGACCGACGTGGGGAGCATCAAGTCCGAGCCGCTCCGCACCGTGGGGGAGGCGGTGCCGGAGCTGGTGACGCGGTACGTCGGCGGGCACCCGATGGCGGGCAGCGAGCGGTCGGGACCGCTGGCGGCGAGCGCCGCCCTGTTCGACGGCCGACCGTGGGCGGTCACGCCGCACGACGAGGCCGCCCCCGGCGCGGTGGCGCTGGTCGAGGAGCTGGCACGGGTCTGCGGCGCGATCCCGGTGCACCTCGAGCCGGGGGAGCACGACCGCGCCGTCGCGCGGATCTCGCACCTGCCCCACCTGCTGGCGGTGCTCGTGGCGGGGCGGCTCGCCGGCGCACCGGAGGCCCACCTGGCGCTCTCCGGGCAGGGGGTGCGCGACGTCACGCGGGTGGCGGGCGGCGACCCGGCGCTGTGGCAGCAGATCGTGACCCTCAACGCGGAGGCGCTGCGGAGCCTGCTCGCCGAGGTCCGGGAGGAGCTCGACGTCCTGCAGAACGCCCTGACCGACGGCGACCGCGACGTGCTCGGTGCCCTGCTGGCGCGCGGCGTCGCCGGCACGGAGGCGATCCCGGGCAAGCACGGTGGGCCTGCGCGTGCGACCCGGTCGGTCTTCGTCTCGGTGCCCGACCTGCCCGGAGAGCTCGCGCGGCTGTTCGCCGACGCGGGGGAGTCGGGCGTCAACATCGAGGACGTCCACATCGACCACGACCCTGGACGGCCGGTCGGTCTGGTCGAGCTGCTCGTCGAGGAGGCGCGCGCCGAGCACCTGCTGGCGTCGCTCGAATCACGTGACTGGGTGACCCACCGGTAGTCTTACGCCCCGTGTCCGTCACCCCGCCCGACTCCCGTTCGACCCTGGTCGTCGCCGTCGACGGCACCTCCGGGTCCGGGAAGTCCAGCACCTCGCGCGCCGTCGCCGTGCGGCTCGGTCTGCGCTACCTCGACACCGGCGCGATGTTCCGCGCGATGACCTGGTGGCTGCTCCGCGAGGGGATCGACGTGCACGATGCGAGCGCGGTCGCCGCCCGCTGCCACGAGCCCGAGATCCTGTCCGGCACCGACCCCCAGGGGCCCGCGATCGTGGTCGACGGCGTCGACGTCGGGGCCGCGATCCGCAGCGACGAGGTCAACGCCGCCGTGTCGCCGGTGAGCGCCGTACCCGAGGTGCGCGCCCGGCTGCTCGAGCTGCAACGCGCGGTGATCGGCGAGGGAGGGATCGTCGTCGAGGGACGCGACATCGGCTCGGTCGTCTGGCCCGAGGCCGAGGTGAAGGTCTACCTCACCGCCGACCCGTCGGCGCGCGCCGTGAGGCGCGCCGCCGAGACCGGCAGCATGGACATCGTGGGCACCCAGGAGTCGCTGCTCGCCCGTGACCGGATCGACTCCGGCCGCGCCACCGCCCCGCTGACGATGGCCGCCGACGCGGTCCACCTCGACACCACGCCGTACGTCCTCGACGAGGTCGTCGACCGGGTCGTCGCGCTCGTCAGCGACCGGCCGGCGGAGCCCGCGTGACCCACCACGAGCACCCCAGCAGCGCCCACGTCCCGCACCCACCGCGGCTGATGCTGCACCGGTTGCGCGCGCCGTCCGCGACCTACTTCCGGCGACGGTACGTCGTGCGCCAGCACGGCCTCGACCGGGTGCCGGCGACCGGTCCGGTGATCTTCGCGGCCAACCACATCGGGGTGCTCGACGGCCCGATGCTCGCGATCTTCGCGCCACGACCGGTGCACGCGCTCGTCAAGGGGGAGATGTTCAAGGGCCGAACGGGCCGCATCCTTCGCCGGGCCGGACAGATCCCCCTCGAGCGGTACACCGTCGATCCACGCGCGATCCGCACGGCGCTGCGTGTGCTGCGCGACGGGGGAGTGGTCGCCGTGTTCCCCGAGGGCAACCGGGGCGACGGCGAGCTCCACCGGTTCCACCACGGTGCGTCGTACCTCGCCCTCGTCAGCGGGGCGCCGGTCGTCCCCGTGATCCTGATGGGTACCCGGCTCCCCGGCGGCGGCATCGGATCCGTCCCGCCCCGCGGCCACCCGATCGACCTGGTCTTCGGGGAGCCGGTCGACGTCGCTCCGCGACCGTGGCCGCGCACCCAGGGAATGGTTCGCGACACCTCGACGCTGTTGCGGGAGCGGATGCTGGCCACGCTGGACGAGGCACGCGCGACGACCGGCCGGGACCTTCCTGGCCCGCTGCCCGCCGGGCAGGCCGAGGACGACCCCGACACCGGGCTCGTCGAAGAGGGAGACAGATGACTGACGAGCGCCCCGAGGCCGACGAGAGCCTCGGACCGGTGCCGGTGCTGGCCGTGGTCGGCCGGCCCAATGTCGGGAAGTCGACGCTGGTCAACCGGATCATCGGCCGCCGTGAGGCGGTCGTGGAGGACGTGCCGGGCGTGACCCGCGACCGGATCTCCTACGACGCCAACTGGGCAGGCCGTGCCTTCACCGTGGTCGACACCGGCGGCTGGGACCCCGACGCCCGTGGGCTCGCCGAGCGGATCCGGGCCCAGGCCGAGATCGCCGTCGGGCTGGCCGACGCCGTCCTCTTCGTGGTCGACGCGACCGTGGGCATCACCGACGCCGATGAGTCCGTCGTGAAGATCCTGCGCAGCTCCAAGAAGCCGGTCGTGCTGGCCGCCAACAAGGTGGACGACGCCCGCACCGAGGCCGAGGCCCACGGGCTCTGGAACCTCGGCCTGGGCGAGCCGTACGCCGTGTCGGCGCTGCATGGCCGAGGCTCGGGCGACCTGCTCGACGCCGTCCTGGCCGCGCTGCCCGAGCCGCCGCCGGAGCGGGAGACCGAGGTGGGTGGTCCGCGCCGGGTCGCCATCGTCGGCAAGCCCAACGTCGGCAAGTCCTCGCTCCTCAACCGGCTGGCGGGCGAGGAGCGCGCCGTCGTCGACAACGTCGCCGGCACCACCGTCGACCCGGTCGACGAGCTGGTGGAGCTGGGCGGTCGTACCTGGCGCTTCATCGACACCGCAGGCATCCGGAAGCGGGTGAAGGAGGCGTCGGGCCACGAGTACTACGCGTCGCTGCGCACGTCGACCGCGATCGACCGCGCCGAGGTCGCGGTGCTGGTGATCGACGGCGGCCAGGCGATCTCCGAGCAGGACGTGCGGATCCTCCAGACGGTCCGCGAGGCCGGCCGGGCGCTCGTGATCGCCTTCAACAAGTGGGACCTGGTCGACGAGGAGCGGCGCTACTACCTCGAGCGCGAGGTCGAGCGTGACCTGGTGCAGGTGCGCTGGGCGCCCCGGATCAACGTCACCGCCCGGACCGGGTGGCACGTCGACCGGCTCGTCCCGGCGCTCGACGCGGCCCTGGAGGGCTGGGAGACCCGGATCTCGACGGGCGCGCTCAACTCGTTCCTCGGTCGGCTGGTCGCCGAGCACCCGCACCCGGTCCGCGGCGGCAAGCAGCCGAAGGTGCTGTTCGCCACCCAGGCCGGCACCGCGCCGCCGATGTTCGTGCTGTTCACGAGCGGCAAGCTCGAGGCGTCGTACGAGCGCTACATCGAGCGGCGGCTGCGCGAGGAGTTCGGCTTCGCGGGCACGCCGATCGTGCTGCAGCAGCGGCCGCGGGAGAAGCGGAAGCGTTAGCGTCGGGGGCATGCGCACCCTCACCGCCGGCCTGCTCGTCCTCGCGCTCAGCGGATGTGCCAGCGCCTCCGCCGTCGACCGAGGTCGGCCGGCGGCGCCGGTGCAGACGAAGGACGTGGGCGGATGCGACGTGTTCCCCGCCGACAACTACTGGAACGCGGAGGTCTCGGACCTGCCGCGCCATCCGCGGAGCCGGCAGTGGCTGTCGCGGATGTCGCCCAAGACCACGCTGCACCCCGACTTCGGGCCGTCGTACGGGGACGGGCCCGACTACGGCATGCCCATCACGGTCGTGGGCATCGGCCACCGCAAGGTCCGGGTCCGCTTCGGCTACGCCTCGGAGAGCGACCGGGTGCGCTACCCGTTCGGGAAGGACACGAAGATCGAGGGCGGCCGGAACTCGGCGGGCGACAAGCACGCGATCGTCGTCGACCGGGGTGCCTGCAGGCTCTACGAGACCTGGAACACCCGGGTGCACGACAACCGTTGGCGCGCCGGGTCGGGTGCCACCTGGTTCCTCGACAGCAACGACCTGCGACCCGACGGCTGGACGTCGGCCGACGCAGCGGGGCTGCCGATCCTGCCGGGGCTGCTCCGGTGGCGCGAGGTGCGCAACCGGAACGTCGACCACGCGATCCGCTTCACCACCGACGCCACCTCCCGCTGGCACCTCTGGCCGGCGCGGCACGACGCCGGCTCACGACGTAGCCACAAGTACCCGCCCATGGGTGCCCGGTTCCGACTCAAGGCCGGCTACTCGCCGCGCAACTTCGCACCGGCCGCCCGCGAGGTGGTGCGCGCGATGAAGACCTACGGCCTCGTGCTGGCCGACAACGGCTCCCCGTGGTTCTTCCAGGGTGAGCGCAATGCCGGCTGGCCGGACCGCCTGATCTCCGACCTGAAGCGGATCCCCGCGTCCGCCTTCGTAGCCGTCGACACCCGCCCTCTGATGGTCGACCCGGACAGCGCCCAGGTGCGGTGATCCCGATTCCGGACCCTCCGGATCGCTGCGGTAGGGTTCACGTCGCTCGACCGGCGATCCCGGGAGAGTTTCGGGCTGTGGCGCAG
>CAWHKE010000009.1:0-89346 GCA_963829855.1 uncultured Actinomycetota bacterium
CGCAAGGGGCTGCGGCCGGTGGCGTCACTCACGCGGTCAGTCGGAACCGAAGAGGTCTCGCGTGTATACCTTCTCGGCGACGTCCTCGAGCTCGGGCACCATCCGGTTGGTCAGGATCAGGTCGGCCGCGGCCTTGAAGTCGGCCAGCTCGCGGTACACCTCGGACCCGTAGAAGGTGTCGTCCTCGAGCTCCGGTTCGTACACGATCACGGGCACGCCCTTGCCCTTGATCCGCTTCATCACGCCCTGCACGGCCGAGAACCTCAAGTTGTCGGAGCCCGACTTCATGGTGAGGCGGTGCACCCCCACGACTTCCGGCCGGTGGCTCAGAACGTCCATGGCGATGAAGTCCTTGCGCGTGGTGTTGGCGTCGACGATGGCGCGGATCAGGTTCTGCGGGATGCTCCAGTAGTTCGCGAGCAGCTGGCGGGTGTCCTTCGGGAGGCAGTACCCGCCGTACCCGAACGACGGGTTGTTGTAGTGCGCGCCGATCCGGGGATCGAGACCGACCCCGCGGATGACGTCACGCGAGGTCAGGCCGTGTGCGAGGGCGAACGAGTCGAGCTCGTTGAAGAAGGCGACCCGCATCGCCAGGTAGGTGTTGGCGAACAGCTTGATCGCCTCTGCGGCCGTGGAGTCCGTGAAGAGGACCGGCACCGCCGGGTCCAGCGCGCCGGAGACGAGCATGTCCGCGAAGGTCCTCCCCCGCTCGGAGTCCTCGCCGACCACGATGCGCGAGGGGTAGAGGTTGTCGTGCAGCGCGTGACCCTCGCGGAGGAACTCCGGCGAGAAGATCACCTGGTCGGTGGCGAGCCGCTGGCTGACCTCGGCAGTGAACCCGACCGGGACCGTGGACCTGACGACGATGGTCGCGGTCCGGTTGACCGCCGTGACCTGGCGGATCACGTGCTCGACGGATGCCGTGTCGAACGAGTCCGTCCCGGGATCGTAGTTGGTGGGCGTCGCCACGATCACGAAGTCCGCCTCGGCGAAGGCGGACACCTCGGTCGTGAAGGACAGGTCCAGGTGGCCGCCCTCCAGGCGCTCCTGCAGGTCGGCGTCGTGGATCGGCACCCTGCCCTCGTTGAGGTCCGCGACGCGTGCGGCGTCGACGTCGACCCCCACGACGCGCTGCCGCTCACTCAGCAGCGCAGCCAACGAGAGTCCCACGTACCCCAGGCCTGCTACGACGACGGTGGTCATGGCTGGGGAGTGTAGGTCAGGGTCAGCACCCGACCGGGAGCGGTCAGCGCAGCTCGTGCTGTCCGAGCACGTAGACGGCCTCGGGCAGACCCGCCTCCGGGTCGTCGACCCCGGGGAGCCTCGCGACCACGGCGCCACCCCGGAGCTCGACGGGGATGTTGCCGCGGTGCCGGTCGACGAAGTCGATGAGCTGTTCGAGCTCGGTCCGGCGACCCTGCTCGACCAGCCAGCCCATCAGCCGCTGCTGTGCGGGCACGCGGGTCGACTCGAACCGCACGGAGCCGTCGTTCCAGAACTCTCGGACCGCGACCTGCAGCGCGTCCCAGTACGCGTCGGAGCACCCGGGGACGCAGCGGAAGTACTCCCACATGTCCACCGGCAGGATGTCGCGGTACCAGGTGTCGAGCAGGCCGGGCATTCCTGACTGGTGCACCAGCGCCGTGCTGAGCCGCTTCGACTCGATCCGGTCGGCCAGGTCGCCGAGCTCGTGGCGTCGCTGGGTGATCGACTTCCCGTCCCGTCGTACCCGCCACAGGTAGACGACCTCCGGGATCACGTCGAACCGCCGGGCGGCGATCAGCGCACGGGTGAGCACGGGTTGGTCCTCGTACCGCAACCCCTCCGGGAAGGTCAGTCCGAGCTCGTCCCAGAACGAGCGGCGGAGGATCTTGTTGACCGCGAACACGTCGGCCAGCATCAGGGGCATGTCGGTGAGCGCCACCCGCTCGCGGCGCTCCTGGTGGTTGGTCTGCATCAGGCGCATCGCGCTGCGCCGGCCGCCGTCGTCTCGCGTGAGCGTTCCGGCGACCAGGTCCGACCCGGTGCGCGTGATCGTCTCCATCATCAGCTCGTAGGCGCCCCGGGGCAGGGTGTCGTCGGAGTCGAGGAACGTCAGGTACTCGCCGCGCGCCGCCTGCGCCCCGGTGTTCCGGGCCGCCCCTAGCCCGGCGTTGTCCTGGAGCATGACGCGGACGCGACGGTCGGATGCCGCGTACTCCCGGGCGA
This sequence comes from uncultured Actinomycetota bacterium, assembly GCA_963829855.1. Lineage (GTDB taxonomy): Bacteria > Actinomycetota > Actinomycetes > Propionibacteriales > Nocardioidaceae > Nocardioides. The sequence goes on from CAWHKE010000009.1 coordinate 2,209, forward strand.
TCCGTTCCGAGTCGTCGGTGGCGCCGTCCACGACGACGATCGCTTCCAGGTCGGAGAAGGACTGCGACAGCAGGCTGTCCAGACAGGCCGGCAGGAACTGCTCGACGTCGTAGACGGGAACCACCACACTGAGTCGTGGCGTGGCGAAACGCTGCCGGCCTCGGAGTGCGGCTCTGAGTTCCCGCATGCCGTCACCCTATGTCAACCAGGCCGGCGAGCCCGGTTACCGGGCTCCGCTACAGTGCGCGACGTGGCGCGCACCCGGAAGTACTTCGACTACCCGCGCGGCCGAGTCGACTACCTCACCCACATCTCCGTCAGGCGTCGCTGCGTCTTCGTCGAGGTTCCCAAGGCAGGCTGCAGCGTCGTGAAGCGCGCCCTGCAGTTCAGCGAGGTCGAGGGACGGGGGATCGACCCGGATGCCTCCGTCCACGACCGGGCCATCTCGCCGTTGGCGGCCCCCGTCAGTGGTGGGTTCGACCTCGCGGAGGTGTTCGGCTCGCCGAGCCCGTTCTTCCGCTTCAGCTTCGTCCGCAATCCGTACTCCCGGGCCCTCTCGTGCTACCTCGAGAAGATCGCGGGCGAGCAGTGGCTGCGCGACCTCAGGCTCCCCGAGCTGGGGTTTGCCCCCGACGCGGACGTGAGCTTCGCAGAGTTCCTCGGTCGGGTGGCGGAGCAGGAGCCCGCCCACATGGACATCCACTGGGCACCGCAGCACTTCCTGCTGTCCCTGCGCCGTGTGCGGTACGACTTCCTGGGTCGTTTCGAGAACTTCCGTGCCGACCTGTTGCGGTTGGTCGACCACCTCGAGCTCGGCGTACCGGAGGACCTGTTGGACCGCCGCACCGCGCACGTGACGAACGCAGGTCAGCGGCTCGCCCAGTTCTTCGACCGGGAGGCCGTGGAGCTGGTGCAGGAGATCTACCGGGACGACTTCGACATGCTCGGCTACGGACGTGACCCGCGGTTCGCCGCCTGAGGCCGCGGCCGTCCTACTTCTGCCAGACCCGCGCCCAGTCGACGAGCATGGTTCCCCCGGGCTTGATGCCCAGCTTCTTCGCCTGCTTGAGCTCCCAGTTCGAGGTGAGGAGGCTCAGGATCAGGTACTCGTCGACGGCGGTCACACCACGCTTGGTGCGGAAGTGCTCGCGCCCGTCGACCCGGAAGACGTAGGCGTTCGGCGTCCACTCCATCGAGAACACGTGGTACCGGGTCCACCAGGTGTCCCGTCGGGGCAACATGGTGGTCGCCTTCGGCGCCAGGCCGCCGATCTTGACGGGGTTCCCTGCCCCGTCGAGGACTCCGTAGTTGTAGAGGAACGACGCCAGGCCGCCTTGGGGGTATCCCTTGCCGAAGAACTCCACGACGTCCAGCTCGGCCCCGGCTTCCTTGGGGCCGGCGCCGTGCTGGGCCACGGTCGGCTGCATCCAGAACGAGCCGTGCTGGCCACGGGACTTGGGGAACTTGATCCGGGCGGCGAACGTGCCCCGCGTGAAGGCACCGCCCTCCGTGAGGTGCTGGGTGCTCACCTGGCCGTTGAGGTAGTGCCGGTAGCGGCCCTTGTCCGGGCCGCGGCGGATCCGGCAGACGTCCCCGCGTCGATCCGGGTGCAGCATGACCCTCAGGCGCAACGAGCCGCGGGCCACCTTGCTGGCCCGGGGGTCGCCCACCGCTGCGCACCGGCGCGTCGGTGACGTGGACGCGCGGTCACGCCACTGCTCGCTCAGCGCGGTGCCGGCGAACTCGTCGACGAAGGCCGGCGTCCAGACGTCGGCGCCCTGAGGCGTCGACGCGACCTTTCGGAGGCCACCCCACCGGGCGGCCACACCGCGGTACTCGAGGGGTGCGCCGCCGGGGGTGTGCGCGGCGCCGGTGAAGCGGACGGTTCCTCCGCGATCCTGGCGGGCCCTGGCCACGGTCTTCCAGGAGCCGTCGCCCGCCCGGCGTTGGACCTTGACCGGACGGCCCAGGCGGGCAGGCTCGAACCGGACGGTTCCCACGAGCTTGGCCTTGGTCGAGGAAGCGACCCCCCGCCCTGGCTGGACGTACGGGGCCGACAGCACGGTGACTCCGCTCTGCGCGCTGGGTGCGCCACTGCTGGGCGCTGAGGTGAGGACGAGCAAGGGCGAGAGCAGGCCGATCGCCGTTGCGACGGCCATCCGAGAGCGCGTGGACATGGTGGAGTTCCCCCAGTGAAGTAAGCAGGCGCGAAGGCGCGGCCGAGGTTATCAGGGTCCCGGCTGCTTCCCGGCATCACGGGGACCGCCACCCTGAGATGCACGACACCTACACTGCGGCCCATGCAGACCACCCCCGTGCAGCGTTGCCGTGACCGGGCACGGGGAGCCTCCGCGCTCTCAGCGTGGGGGCCCGAGGGCGCCTCGCCGTGAGGCGCCGACCCGTTCGGGGGCCCGCCGGCCACCTACGCGAAGCGCGGGACGTCCTGTTCCTGGTCGCTCCCGGGGTGGATGCCGGGGCTGCCCTCGAGACAGTCCCGGGCGCACGCAGCCACGCCCTCGCGAGTCCCGTCCCGCGCCCCCGCGAGCGCGATGCGGTCATCCTCGTGGTGCGCGACCTGACCCAGCTGCGGTCGTCGATCACGGGGGTCGCGAACTTCGGCTCCGCCCGCCAGGTGGGCGTGTGGTTCCAGCGTCCGGTCCACAGGCTCCCGATCACGACCCTCCACCCGGAGTGGCCGGACGTCGATCAGGTCGTCGCGGTCCGCACGCCGGAGAGCTTCATCGTCGTCTCCTTCCTCGAGCGCGCGCAGGTGCGGCCGGTTCTCGTCGAGCTCGCGAGGGCAGCCGCCCCGTCCGGGACACTTGCTTCGGGATGGCCCGCAGTCGGTGCCGAGCGCGACCATCCGGCGTCCTGGCCCCCCGCTGAGCCCTCGGCCAAGATCGCACTGCGCGCCCGCTTGCTCGACCAGTCCGCTGAACTCCCACCGGACGTCGTCCTGGTGACCGGAACGGACGCCGAGGGGACGCCCTCCGACGATCATGCGGCGCTGGGCAGGCCGACCCACGTGACGGTGGTCGAACCCGAACTCACCTGGGCCATGTGGGACTCACTCACCTCGGAGGAGTCGACCGAGGCGCTGGCGCGGCGGGGGCCGGGGTCTTTGGGGCCCGTGGACGACCAGCTCGTCAACCCGATCGGTTTCGATCGCGACCCGCCCGGTGGCACGGGGAGCCTGAGGGGGGCCAGGAACGGTTCCCTCGCGGTCGCCGGCGAGCTGGTCCCCGGGTCTGGTGAGGTGGCCGTCGAGCACGGGGTCAGCGATGCCGACCTGCCGACGCTGCGGGGCCTGGCGGGCGTGCGCCTCGACTGGACCGGAGGCCGAGGCCCGCAGCACTACTGCCGGGTCGTGGCCGAGCTGGCCGCCGCTGGGGTCCCGCTGGTCACGACCGCGGTGCCGGCATGGGCGCGCCACCTGCTCTCCCCCGACCTCCTCACCGCCCTCGGTGCACCCGTCGACCTGACCGACCGACTGCGTCGGGAGGAGCACAGCATCCGGATCAGGCGGGCCGCCCTACGAGACCACGGACAGCGCGCGTGGCGGCGAGCGCTGGCGCGCGGCCACGGCCTGCAGGAGGTGCCCCAGCCCCGCATCAGCGCGCTGCTCGTGACACGTCGACCCGACATGCTCACCTTCGCACTGCGCCAGCTGGCTCGACAGCGCTGGGGGAGCCTCGAGGTGGTGCTGGCCACGCATGGGTTCGATCCGGACCCGGTGGCGCTCTCGGCGTTCCGCGAGGCGACCTCGGTGCCGGTGACGACCCTGACCGTCGAGGCGTCCGTGCCCTTCGGGCAGGTTCTCAACACCGCCGCCGATCGAGCCAGCGGCGACCTCCTTGCGAAGGTGGACGACGACGACTGGTACTCCCCGGACTTCCTGGGGGACCTACAGCTCGCTCATGCCTACAGCGGCGCCGAGCTGGTGGGGTGTCCTCCGGAGTTCACGTTCATCGAACCGTTGTGGCTCACCACTCGACGCGCCACCCCGACGGAGGTGTACCGACCGTTCGTCGCCGGTGGGACGTTGCTGGTGGAGCGTGGTCTCTTCTGGTCGCTGGGCGGCTTCAGGCACACCCTCCGGTCGGTCGACGCGACGCTGCTGTCGGCGGTGACGGGGGCAGGGGGGCGGGTCTTCCGCACGCAGGGACTCGGCTACGTGCTGCGCCGGGCCGCGTCGGGGCACACCTGGGACCCCGGACTGGGCTACTTCCTGGCCGGCGAACGCGCGAGCGACCAGTGGCGCGGATTCCGCCCGAGCGCGCTGCTCGATCCCGACCCCACAACCCTGCCGGACCGACCCGACGAGGCTCCAGATACCATCGAGATGCCATGACTCTCGGACCTGGCCCTCGTGTGAAGGGCAATGACTGGAGCGTGCTCGACCCTCCGGACCCGGGCTCGTACGTACCGTCGCGGACGGTCAGCGTCGTGATCCCGGCCTACCGCGCGCAGGACACCCTGCCATACACCCTGGCCGCTCTGGAGGCCCAGTCATACCCGGCGCACCTGCTCGAGGTCGTGGTCGTGGACGACGACGACGACAGCCCGCGCCTAGACCTCCCCGAGCGTCGTCCCGAGCGGACGAGGCTCGTCGACGCCACGTCATCCTGGGGTCCGGCCAACGCTCGCGATGCGGGCGCCGCCGTGGCCGAGGGGGAGGTCATCCACTGGCTCGACGCCGACATGGTGCCCGACCGTGACCACGTCGCCCAGCAGATGCGTTGGCACCACGTGCTCGACCACGCCGTGGTGCTCGGTCACAAGCGGTTCGTGGACCGGGCGCCCCTCCCACCGGTCGACGAGGTGCATCGGGCGGTCGTCGAGGGGCGACTGGACGACGTGCTCGCGCGGGGATGGGTCGAGGACCACGCCTGGGTCGAGGCGATCTGGTCACGGACGGACGACCTGAAGACCGCGGGCTTCCGCGCCTTCCACGTGCATGTCGGGGCCACCGCCAGCGCCCGACGTGAGCTGTATGCCGCTGCGGGGGGCATAGACATTCGCTGAAGCTCGGGGAGGACGTCGAACTGGGGTACCGCCTGGCGATGCGGGGGGCCGTCTTCGTCGCGGATCGCGGTGCTACGAGCTGGCACCTCGGGCGCTCGCACCTGATGCGACTCGAGTCACTCGTGCAGCGCTACAACACGCCCTTCGTCGCCCAGCGGGTCCCGGACTTCCGCAAGTTCCGCCAGTGCCGCGGCCGCTCGTACCAGGTGCCGTACATCGAGGTCGTGATCCCCGTGGCGGGGCACGCCTGGGAACTGGTGAAATACACCGTCGACGGGGTGCTCCAGGCCCAGCCCTCCGACCTGCGCTGCGTGCTCGTGGGCCCGTGGGGCGACCTGCACGACGAGCGGCGACAGCTGCTGCAGGACGACGCCCTCGACCTCCGCCTGGTCCAGGAGGAGTACGCGTCGGACCGACGCGTGGTCATGGCCGAGGCCGCCGAACCGACCGCGTTCCCGGCTCAGTTCCGGCTCCGGCTCCCGGTCGGCTGGCGGCCCGGGGCGATGACCCTCGAACGTCTGACCCGTGAGATGCAGCGGCGCTCCCAGGGCCTGCGCTCCGTGATCCTCGGTGCAGGTCAGGTCGCGCGGCTCGAACGGACGGCGGCGTTCGAACGCGCCCGTCGCGTCCGATCACCGGGCGAGACCATCGACGATGCCGTCGATACCGTCTCCGAGACGTGGTGGTCCGACGGTGCCGAGGACGGGTTCGAGTGTCCCGAGGTGCCGCTCGAGCCACCGGCCAAGCCAGGCCCGGCACCGCAGGTGGATCGCGCGGACCCGTGGGCGTCGTCCGCACCGACCGCGGGTGTTCTGGGAGAGGCGGCGATCGTCGAGCAGGATCAACCCGGGTTCCCGGGGCGCCGCAGCCTGTCCCGCCTGCGCCCCCACTCGTTCGGCGGCCGTCGCTGACAAGTTGGCCGGGCCTCAACTGGCGCGACGCGCATCAGTCCTTCGAGTCTGTCTGCTCTCAGGGTGCAGCAGCCACCCGCGGCATCGCCTCCGGACTCGGACTACAGCGCCTCGGTGACGATCGACCTGGACGCCCTCGAAAGTCATCATCTCACGGTTGGCATTCGATCGACCACGCGAGGACCAACGCTGCCGACGGAGCGAAATCTGATGACCTACGGGGGGCTGTCCGGGGACTTGACGGTCAGCACCACGGGTTCAGACATTGAACCTCGAAGAGCGCCTGATGCGACCTGCGCTGGAGAAGCAAGCTCATCGCCGCTGGCGGGAGCATGTGACGAGCTGTGACGAGGTGGAGCACCTCGTGCGCCCTAGACGCAGCGGTGCCGACCATGCTTTGTCACGCGAGCCATGGCAAGATCGACCATCAAGTGGGAGCGAGCCCACTCGCCTTGTTCGGAACCTGGCCGAGTCTTGCAGCAGCCAAAGATTAGGCTTCGCGCGGTGCGGACGTTGCTGCACTGAGACACCAAGGACCCCCATGACTCTCGGATCACGATTCCCGCAGGGCCCCCCATGCCCGCCTCGCAGTCAGCGACTCAAGTTCAAGTGCGGGATGCCCGCATGAGCCCGCGCGGCGTCGACCTTTCGGTCGTCATTGGGTTCAAGGACTGGGGTGTCGACCGCCTGCGGCTGGCCGTCGAGTCACTTGTCGGCTCCTTCGGCGACCTGTGTGGCGAAGTCATCGTGTCGGACTACGGGTCCACTACCTGCCCTGAAGTGAAGCAGGTCGTGGAGGATGCGGGTGGTCGCCACGTCTACACCCACACCGACGGAACCTGGTCGAGGTCGCGTGCCCTGAATGCCGGGTTCGCAGAATCCACGGGGTTCGTCCTGGTGTCGACGGACGCAGACATGCTGTTCGCCCCGAGGTCAATGGAGGTCATCGGAGAACGGGTGATGACGGATCCGTGGGAGGCCCTGGTCCTACAGTGCAGAGATCTGCCTCCTGGCATGGGCAGTGACTGGGTTGACGCGAACGGGCCCCAATGGGGCGCGCTTCGCGCCGCATCGACTCTTCGTCCTCGCTGGGGGATGGGGGGGATGATGGCAGTCGCGCGGGATGCCTTCTTGGACGTGCGCGGTTTCGATGAGCGGATGCAGATCTATGGCGGCGAGGACCTCGACTTCGCACAGCGGGTGAGGCGGTCGGGACGACGGGTGAGTTGGATAGAGGATCCCGACGTACGCATGTACCACATGTGGCACCCGTCCTCTCGAACGGCGGCCAGCGAGACAACGGTGGGCTTGGCGGCCATCGAGTACAACCGAGATGTACTTCTCAACGATGCCTCGATCATCCGCAACATCACGACCTGGCGCCACAGGACACCCGATGCTCCGCCGGTGGCGTCGGTCGTCATCGTGACGCGAAACAGGGCCGCGCTCCTGCGCGAGAGTCTGAGTTCCGCCCTGGCTCAGACGGTCCAGGACATAGAGGTTCTCGTCGTCGACGACGGGTCCGATGACGATACCCGTGAGGTGGTCGAACGCGTTCAGGACCCGCGCGTCCGATACCTGCGCTCGCCAGGCACAGGTATCGCTGCGGCGCGCAACTTCGCGGCAACTCACACCCGTGGCAAGTACACCGTTGTCCACGATGACGACGACATGATGATGCCCGACCGCATTGAGCATCACTTGGCGAGCTTGGAGGCGGGGGACTCAGGCAACTACGGGGGATGGGTCGACTTCGATGGCACGACGGGGGAAGTCGTCGCGGTCAACAGAGGGAAGCCGTACTCCCTGATGGCGCTGCTCTTCTCCGAGCGCGTGTATGCCCACGCCACCGTGATGCTGGAGACCCGGTTGATTCGCGAGGTCGGGTATGACGAGCGCTTCCGGTCCGGATCTGACTACAACCTCGCCATCCGACTGGCTCGCCTGGGGATAACTCTCCGGCACACAGGTCGGATCCACCTCGCGCGTCGCCTCCACTCAGACCAGGTGACCTACCACGACACGAGGACCCAGCAGTCAGCCGGCCGTTGGACCTCGGGGGCGGCCCTGGGCTTGATCGCACCCGACCGGCACGCCGCCATCCGTGCGTCGGCCCGTCAGGTCGCTCCTGTCGACTTGGGCATGGACGACCAAGAAGCGGGAAGGTCGATTCGCCCATTCCTCCCCGATCGATTCGTGTGTCGCGACCTTCATGTCGTGATGATGCCGGGCGAGGTGTCGGGAGCCGCGTCTGAGGTCACGGAAGTCGTGGCCATCGAGGAGTTGCTCCACGGCCATGCGGAGCGCCTCGTGTGTGGTGTGGTCCGAGACGTGACGTGGGACGAGTGGGCGGCCTTGAGTCGCCACGCACGGTGCACCGTGCTCCGCTCCCGTATGCGCACTGGCAAGCCTGCGCCCCTCGTGGCCGTGGAAACCGGCGAGCACTTTCGCCGCATCGCAATGCTCCTGCTCCATACCTTGCCGACGACCAAGGCCGCGTTGGTGGTGGGGCACTGGGACGAAATCGATCTGCAGAAGTCGTGTTTGCTCGGCCATTGGAGGGCCGGCAGTGACCAGGCCTTGCTCGTTTCGTTGCCGGCGGGTCAGCCCATGGTCGATGAGCTGCGCACGTCCTCAGGGGCCCACGTCCGGGTGATGCAGGCTCCGCGAAGCCTGCCTTCCAAGCGAAAGCCTGAGACCTCAGCGAGACCCGTGCAGCGCGTGGTGCCGAAGGCGCCGAAGAAGCCAAAGCTCGCTGGGCAAGAGGGGGTTCGCCGCGGCAAGCCAGCGACGTCCCGAAGGGCGGCCGACAAAGGCACTGGCGCGCGGGGTGGGACCCAAGCGGGCAAACGGCAGGTGACACCCCGGAGGTCACCGGCCAAGGTGCCAGGCCGCGGTTCTCTTGGCTCCGACGCAGTCGGGGATGACGTCCCCAAGGGTCCGCGCGCGCACAAGAAGTCAGGCGCGCCTCGCGCGCGTACGAGTCCGCTTGAGCACGAGCCGCGGGGGTTCTTCACACGCCGCCGCGCTCTCATCGGGTCTGTGACACTGTCGGCGTTGTGTGGTGGGGTGGCCGTCAGCGCCCTCATGGGCGGTGGGCTGGGGGCCGCTGTTGCGATGGCTGTCGGAGTGTGGTTTGCCGTCACAGCGGGACTGCTGCTCATGCTGATGTTTCGAGCGATCGACTCGGCGAGAGACGTTGAACATGTCGCGCGCGGCGCCGCGCGGCGCGCGCGATCGGCGGCTGAGTCCAACGGTCGACAGGCTCGGCGTCAACATCAGCGAGCGCTCTTGAGGGAACGAAAGTTCACCGAGAAGGCGAACGAGCGCCTCGTGGCTCAAATCGCGCAGCGCGTTGGTGAGCAGCAGCGCACGGACGATGATCGACTGCTGGGAAGGATCTCCGAACGGGTTACTGCTCTGGAAGCGCTTCTCGGCGAACTGGCTGGGCAGGAGGCGGTGGCGCTTGAAGCAGCTGCTGCTGGACTGGCTGATCGTTTGACCATGCTCCAGGCACCCCTCTCATCGATTGATGAACGCATACGAGGTCTAGAAGAGGCGTTGACGGCGCTCGACCTACGCCTTTCCGGGGCCCAGGAGCAACAGGCCGAGCTGCTCAAGGCAACGAGGGCCGTTCCTGACGCCGTTGAGATGCGCACGCGCGCTCAGCTTCGACATCAGCTGGATGAGGCGCAGGCACTGGTTAATCTCTTCCGGCTCGCGCCCCTAAAGGCTGCGGCCCCTCGGATGGGCGGCTGGGCTGCCTCCGCTGATGTCGTGCTCCGGATCGTGGACGAGCTGCTCGCGAACGAGCCCAAGGTAGTAGTGGAGTGTGGCAGCGGCGCGTCTACGGTATGGATGGCCCTGGTCATCCGCGAGTTTGGCCTCCCCAGTCACATCGTGGCCCTTGAACACGACGAGAAGTTCGCAACTGCTACGAGGCTTCAGCTGGAACGGCTCGGGGTTTCCGATCATGCGGAGGTGCGGCTGACTCCGTTGAGAACGACTAACGTGATACCTGGACACACCACACCGTGGTACGACCCGACACTCCTGCAGGACCTCAACGACATCGGACTTCTCTTCGTAGACGGGCCGCCTGGTGGCACCGGAGCCCAGGCCCGCTTGCCAGCTGTGCCGGTTCTCATGGGGCGACTCGCTGATGTGTGCACCATCGTGGTCGACGATCTTCACCGCCCGGAGGAACAGGCAATCGTTGAACGCTGGCGTGACCTGCTCGACGACTTCGACCACGAAGTACTTCCCGGAGAGAAGCCTGCCGCGATCCTCACCAGACGGGCGCGTACGTAAAGGGACTTGCTGTGGACAACGATCAATTGGTGGAGCCGTCGAGCGTCGTTGACCTTGTGGTAGTCGGCTTGGGCTACGTGGGCTTGCCACTTGCGCATCGCGCGACTGAGGCAGGCCTGTCTGTACTCGGGTTCGACGTCAATGGGGACGTCGTGGACGGACTCAATTCCGGGGTCTCCCACATCGACGATCTGGATGATGCGGAGATGGGGTTCATGCTGGAGGCTGGGTTCAAAGCCACAACGGATCCCAATGTCCTGCGTGCCACGACGGCAGCCGCGATCTGTGTGCCGACACCTCTCGCGGCGAGCGGCGGCCCTGATCTCTCGGCAGTCCGCGCTGCGTGTGCCACGATCGGGGATCACGTGAAGGCGAATACGCTTGTGGTGCTCGAGTCCACGACCTATCCGGGGACGACTGCCGAGGTCGTAGGACCCGCCTTGGAAGAGCGCTCTGGGCTTCGAGTCGGAGACGACTTGTTCCTTGCCTTCTCGCCCGAGCGTATCGACCCAGGGAACGCCGAGTTCGGCGTGGCAAATACGCCTAAGGTGGTGGGTGCGGACGACCCCTTGAGCCTCAAGCGTGCGACAGAGTTGTACGGGGTAATGGTCGGAGAAGTCGTTGAGGCCAAGGGAACGCGCGAGGCGGAGGCCGCCAAACTGCTCGAAAACACCTACCGGCACGTCAACATCGCTCTCGTGAACGAGATGAGCCAGGTGTTTCATGCTCTCGAGGTCGACGTGTGGGACGTGATACGTCTCGCGGCAACCAAACCGTTTGGTTTCGCTCCCTTCTACCCCGGCCCAGGCGTCGGCGGGCACTGCATCCCCATCGACCCGAACTATCTCAGTCACCACGTGCGTAGCCAGCTCGGGTTCGGTTTTCGAATCATCGAGCTGTCGCAGGAGATCAACCAGATGATGCCCGCCTACATTGCCCGCCGGGTGCAGTCGCTCCTGAATGATGAGGGTCGCCCAGTGCGCGGCAGCAAGGTCTTGTTGCTGGGCACGACGTACAAGCCCGACATCGCGGATCAACGGGAGTCACCGTCGTCGGCGGTAGCGAGTGAACTGGCTTCTCTCGGTGCGGAGCTGTACTACCACGATCCGCATGTCCTTCAGTGGCTCCACGGAGTGACACGAGTCGAAGACCCATACGCATCAGCTGGTGACATGGACCTGTGCGTCCTGCTCGTCAACCACAAGCGATACGACGTTCCTGCGTTGGTTTCCGCTAGCCGCCTCTTCTTTGACACGCGAGGCGCCACCGAGGGCGACGACGCCATCCGTCTATAACCCTTCAGCAGCGAGACATGCTCGGACGGTCCCGGGGTTCAGCTGGCGAACTCGACAGTGAGCCCGCTCGACTGCAACAAGTCCCCCACGCGCTCGCTAAGCACGGACGGGCGCGACGCCCCCGGGAGGCGAAGGGTGCCGATCCCAAAGTCCTCGGCAAGCAGCACAGCGGCTGCTATGTGTGGCATCAGACGTACCAATGCGTCGTCAGACTGCGGCGACAACAAGGTCGCGTTCGTTGGGACCGTTGTCACGGTCGGTGCAAACAGATGGCCGAAATCTTGACCCGATGAGCTCAGGCGCAGTCGGGAGACGCCCTCGTTCGGACGGTCGTTGACCGCCTCTCCCGGTGTATCTGGCGCCTCAACCTGGAATACGCCCGTACCGAGCGGCATCTCCTTCGGATGGAACTCGAGTGGTCCAGGGAACGTCGTCGCGGGAGACAAGAACTCGCTGATGCTCCTCGCCAGCTCCGGGGCGATCCCGTGGGGGAACGTCGCGGCACCTGAGATGAAGGGTCGAAACGCCAACACTGCGGCCGCGGCAAGTCGTCCGGGACTGGCGAATCGAGGGCTGAAGTCCATCATCAGCGACGACGGCGCCGGATAGCCGTCGTAGTCCTCCGCGATCGCCGTCAGCGCGCAGCCGCCCATGTCCAAGTTCGGGTGCCACTCGAACCTCATCAGACCTCTCCCAACCTCCCAGATCCGCCCTGGATGTCCCTACCCGCTCAGTCGCCGGAGTTGATCATGCCGGCGCCGACCGTGATGCCGGTCGCCTCGTCGATCAGGATGAACGAGCCGGTGGACCGGTTCTTGGAGTAGGGGTCGCACAGCAGCGGCACCGTGGTGCGCAGCTGGACGCGGCCGATCTCGTTGAGACCGAGCTCCTTGGTCTCCTGGTCGCGGTGCAGCGTGTTGACGTCGAGCCGGTACTGGATGTCCTTGACCATCGCCCGGCCGCTGCGGGTGGTGTGCTTGATCGCCAGCTTCTGGCGCGGCCGGAGCGGGGCGTTGGTCATCCAGCAGACCATCGCGTCGATGTCCTGGCTGGGCTTCGGCGCGTTCTTGACGCGGGCGATCATGTCGCCGCGGGAGACGTCGACGTCGTCCTCGAGGTGGACGGTGACGCTCATCGGCGGGAACGCCTCGGTGATCTCCTCGTCGAACAGGTCGATCTTGGAGATGGTCGAGGTCATGCCCGAGGGGAGGACGACGACCTCGTCACCGGGCTTGAGGACGCCACCGGCCACCTGGCCGGCGTACCCGCGGTAGTCGTGGTACTGGTCGGACTTCGGCCGGACGACGTACTGCACCGGGAACCGGACGTCGACCAGGTCGCGGTCGGACGCGACGTGGATGTGCTCGAGGTGGTGCATCAGCGTGGAGCCGGAGTACCACGGCATCTCCTCGCTCCGGGTCACGACGTTGTCGCCCTTGAGCGCCGAGATCGGGATGACCTCGAGGTCCGGGATCGCGAGCTTGGTCGCGAACTGGGTGAACTCCTGGTGGATCCGGTCGTAGACCTCCTGGGAGTAGTCGACGAGGTCCATCTTGTTCACGGCCAGCACGAGGTGCGGCACCCGCAGCAGCGAGAGGATCACGGCGTGCCGGCGCGACTGCTCGGTCAGGCCCTGGCGGGCGTCGACGAGCACCAGGCCGAGGTCGGCCGTCGAGGCGCCGGTGACCATGTTGCGCGTGTACTGCACGTGGCCCGGGGTGTCGGCGATGATGAACTTGCGACTCGGCGTCGCGAAGTAGCGGTAGGCGACGTCGATCGTGATGCCCTGCTCACGCTCGGAGCGCAGGCCGTCGGTCAGCAGCGCGAGGTCGGTGTAGTCGTACCCCTTCGCCTGCGAGGACGACTCCACGGCCTCGAGCTGGTCCTCGAAGATCGCCTTCGAGTCGAGCAGCAGGCGCCCGATCAGGGTCGACTTGCCGTCGTCCACGGACCCGGCGGTCGCGAACCGGAGCAGGTCCATCTCGCGCTTGTCGGTGCCGGACTGGTCGGAAACGGTGCTCATCAGAAGTAGCCTTCCTTCTTCCGGTCCTCCATGGCTGCCTCGGAGAACCGGTCGTCGCCGCGGGTCGCGCCGCGCTCGGTCACGCGGGCGATCGCGATCTCGTCGATGATCTTCTCGATCGTGTCGGCCTCGGACTCCACGCAGCCGGTGAGCGTCAGGTCACCCACGGTGCGGAAGCGCACGGTCCGCTCCTCGACGGTCTCGTTGCCCTTGGTCGGGTTGAACTCGCTCTCCGACAGCAGCATGCCGTCACGCAGGAACACGCGACGCTGGTGGGAGAAGTAGATGGTCGGGATCTCGATCTGCTCGCGGCCGAGGTAGTGCCAGATGTCCAGCTCGGTCCAGTTGGAGAGCGGGAAGATCCGCATGTGCTCGCCCTCGTGGAGCCGGCCGTTGTAGAGGCTCCAGAGCTCCGGGCGCTGCATCTTGGGGTCCCACTGACCGAACTCGTCGCGGTGGGAGTAGACGCGCTCCTTGGCGCGGGCCTTCTCCTCGTCGCGGCGGCCGCCACCGAAGGCGGCGGTGTAGCCCTCCTCCTCCAGCGCGTGGAGCAGGGTGCCGATCTGCAGCCGGTTGCGAGACGTCTTGCCGTCGTCGACGACCACGCCGTTCTCGATGGCCTCCTCGACGGAGGCGACCTTGAGCTTCACGCCCAGCCGGTCGACCCAGGAGTCGCGGCAGGCGAGCACCTCGGGGAAGTCGTACCCGGTGTCGACCTGGAGCACGGGGAAGGGGATCTTGGCCGGGAAGAACGCCTTCTCGGCCAGGCGCAGCATCACGATCGAGTCCTTGCCGCCCGAGAACATCAGGACGGGCTTCTCGAACTCGGCGGCGACCTCACGGAAGATGTGGATCGACTCCGCTTCGAGCTGGTCGAGCTGGCTCAGCTGGTAGTCGACATGGGTCGGCGGTGCAGTCATGGGGTGGCGGGACCTCTCCTCGGGGTAAGCGGGTTCATGCTAGCCGGGGACGTGGGAGGCGGCGGAATCGTCGTCCGGGGGCGGACGGCGGGGCCGCGCCCGGTCACGTCGGTGGTCCGGCGGTGCCCTCGGGGCCGCCGTCGCCGCGCTTCATGCCGACGATGCCGGGCCGGTACGACGGGTTCTCGAGCTCGGCCACGGTGGGCGAGCCGAACATGGGGATGCCCTGGCTGCGACGGATCAGGCCCCACACGAGCGGGAGCAGGACCACCATCGCCAGGCCCACCCCGGCCACCAGCAGGGGGTAGGTCTCGTCCTCGCCGGCTCCGAGCGGGGGCCACTGGGCCTTGTCGAGCAGCGCGACGCCCGACATGGTCAGCACCACCACGATGCCGCGTCGGATGTAGGACTGCGGCACCCGGGGGGCGATCTTGGCGCCGATCATCGTGCCCGGGAGCGACCCGATGACGAGCGGGATCAGCAGCCCCCAGTCGAGCCCGTGGATGGCGATGTTGGAGATCGCGGCGGCGAGGACGAGCGGCACCGCCTGGACCAGGTCGGTGCCCACGAGCTTCGCGGCCGAGAGGCCGGGGTAGAGCATCAGCAGCGCGATCATGATGACGGAGCCGGAGCCGACGCTGGTGACGCCCACGAGCAGGCCGCCCAGTGCTCCGACGAGGACGGTGGGCAGGATCCGGATGGCGGGGTCGCTGTTGTCGGTCGTCTCGCCGAGCCGCACCCGACGCAGGTTGATCCACAGCCGGAGGGCGTAGGTGAGGGCCGCGAAGAGCAGCGCGAACCCGATGCAGAGCTTGAGGATGCGGTCGAGCTCGTCCTTGTCCGAGGTGAGGCTGAAGACGAGGTAGGGCCCCAGGAGGGCCATCGGGACCGACCCGATGATCAGCCACTTGGCCAGCGCCAGGTTGGGCGTGCCCTCCCGGTGGTGCACCACCGCCCCGCCGGTCTTGTAGACGGCGGCGGCGGTGAGGTCGGCGGTGATGACCGCCGTCGTCTCGCCCACCCCCAGGAAGATCAGGGCAGGCGTCATCAGCGCGCCGCCACCCATCCCGGTCATGCCGACGACGATGCCGACGACGAAGCCGGCAGCGATGACGGCGAAGAACGTCGTCGTGATGACGTCGCCCATGAGTACCTCCCCTTAGACCCGTTGCCCGCCGAACTCTACTGAACTACCTGAGATGGTGGGAATCAGCGGCGTGCGGTCACGATAACGGCGCCACGTCCAGCAGTCCGGCGTCTCGGAGCGCGTCGGTCACGTCGCCGAGCGCGTCCTCGATGGTGCGGCCGGTCGTGTCGACCCGGACCGCGGCGTCGTCCGGCTCCTCGTACGGCGAGGAGATGCCGGTGAACTCGGGGATCTCACCGCGCCGGGCCTTGGCGTACAGGCCCTTGCGGTCGCGTCGCTCGCACTCCTCGAGCGGGGTCGCGACGTGGACCAGGAAGAACGCCCCGCCGGCGTCCTCGACCATGGTGCGGACCTGCGCCCGGGTCTCGGCGAACGGTGCGATCGGGCTGCAGACGGCGAGCCCTCGGTGGCGCGAGATCTCCGCGGCGACCCAGCCGATCCGCCGGATGTTCGTCTCGCGGTCGGCCTTGGAGAACGTGAGCCCGGCCGACAGGTGCCGCCGGACGACGTCGCCGTCGAGGCTGGTGACGGTGCGGTCGGTCTGCTCGTGGACCCGGTCGACCAGCGCCTGGGCCAGCGTCGACTTCCCGCTGCCGGACAGCCCGGTGAAGAACAGGACCAGTCCCTGGCCGCCCGGCCCGGGCCGGTCGGCGGCCACGATCCCGGCGACGTCCTCGGGGTAGGAGGGGTCGCTGTCGTCGGGCTCGGTGAGCGCGTGCACGGGGTCGTCGCCGGCGTACGTCGCCACGACCCGGACTCCCAGCGCGTGGTCGGCCTCCGGGTCGCCGTGCGCAGCGAGCGGCACGGCCACGACCTCGCCCCCGAGCCGGGTCGCGGCGGCCAGCGAGGCGCGGAGCAGGGCGACCGGGCTGAGCGCGGGGGTGCCGTGGCCGACCAGCGCGAGCAGCACGACCCGGCCACCGAGCGCGGCCAGCTCCGCCAGCTGGTCGTCGGTCAGCGCGTCGTCGGCGGGGACGAACGTGGCTCCGGCGTACCGCTCCCGCACCTCGGCGGGGGAGAGGTAGAGCCGGCGGAACGCGCCGTACTGGGGGTGGGTGAGGGTCTCGACCTCGCCCGACGCGGTGGTGACGCGGGCCAGCGGCAGCCCCTCGGGGTCGACCAGCTCGACGACCGGCGCCGACGCGAGCTCGGGCGGCAACGTGAGCGTGACCGGGCTGCCCGGCTCGCCGAACCGGGTCACCGGCGCCAGCGCTCCCGTGGTGAGGAGCTCGAGGTCGTCGAGCTCGCGGGGCGTGGGGCAGTGCTGGGGGACGGGCGCATCGGGCACGGCGCCATCCTGCCACCGGGCCGCCGGGGTGCCGCTGGTTAGGGTGCGTGCTGTGTCAGACGAGGCCGTGCCCGACCAGCACGCACGCTCCGCCGAGCGCCCCTGGGGCGCCTGGCACGTGCTCGACGTCGGCGACGGCTACAAGCTGAAGCGGATCGAGGTGCTGGCCGGTCACCGGCTGTCGTACCAGACCCACGCGCACCGGTCCGAGCACTGGCTGGTCGTCTCCGGCACCGCCACCTGCGTGATCGACGGCCACGCCGTCGTCGTCGGGCCGGGCCAGCACGTCGACGTCGACCAGGGAGTGCCGCACCGGATCGCCAACGAGGGCGAGGAGCTGCTGGTGATCCTGGAGACCCAGCTCGGCCACTACACGGAGGAGGACGACATCGTGCGGCTCGAGGACGACTACGCGAGGTGCCCGGAGTGACCGGCCCGGTCGTCGTCGCCGAGATCGTCCGCTCCGGGTTCGTCGAGGGCCACCACTACGGGTCGGTCGTCGCGCTCGACGCGTCCGGCGCGGTGGACTGGTCGGTCGGCGACGTCACCTCACCCGTGCTGCCCGCGGTCCTGCAACAAGCCGGTGCAGGCGCTCGGGATGCTGCGGCTGGGTCTCGAGCTCGAGCCGGAGCTGCTCGCCCTGGCCTGCGCGTCGCACTCGGGGGAGGAGTTCCACGTCGCCGGGGTCCGCCGGATCCTGGCCGACGCCGGGCTCGACGAGTCGGCGCTGCAGACCCCTCCCGACTTCCCCCTGGACGACGCGGCGCGCGAGCAGGTGGTCCGCGCCGGTGGGGTGAAGGCGCCGGTCCTCATGAACTGCTCCGGCAAGCACGCCGCCATGCTCGCCACGTGCGTCCGGAACGGCTGGGACGTCGCCGACTACCGCAGCGCCGACCACCCGCTCCAGGTCGGGATCCGCGAGGTGTTCGAGGAGCTCACCGGCGAGGCGGCGGTCGCGGTCGCCGTCGACGGGTGCGGCGCCCCGCTGTTCTCGACCTCGCTGACCGGGCTGGCCCGGGCCTTCGCCCGGCTCGCGCGCGGCCTCGACGGCCGGGACCGCCCCGACCCGCTCGCGGCCCGGGTGGCCGACGCGATCCGGGCCCATCCGGCGTACGTCTCCGGCAGCGGGCGCGACGAGCGGGCACTCCTGACGGCCGTGCCCGGCGCGATCGGGAAGGCGGGGGCGGAGTCGTGCTATGCGGTCGCGCTGCCCGACGGCCGCGCGTTCGCCCTCAAGACCGATGACGGCGCGCCCCGGGTGCGGCCGGTGCTGATGGCGGCCGCGCTCGAGCGCAGCGGTGTCCTCGCGGAGCCGGGCGTGGACGCCGAGGCCGTCCGGCGGACCGGCCACGTCCCGCTGCTCGGCGGCGGCGAGCCCGTGGGCGAGATCCGCGCCAGCTTCTGGACCGGCGACTGAGACCGAGATACCCGGATCACCGACTGTGAAGCACCTCACGCTTGCTCAGTTTGCATTTTGCTAGCTGCTGCTAGCACAGTGGGGGCATGGCCAAGAGCAAGGTCGGGAAGACCGTCGGGTCTCTCGGGGAGTACCTCAGGGAGCAGCGACTCGCGTCGCGGCTCTCCCTGCGGCAGCTCGCCGAGCAGGCCGGCGTGTCGAACCCCTACCTCAGCCAGATCGAACGCGGTCTGCGCAAGCCCTCGGCCGAGGTCCTCCAGCAGATCGCGAAGGCGCTGCGGATCTCTGCGGAACAGCTCTACCTCCGGGCCGGCCTCGTCAGCCCGGAGCACGTCCCGAGCGCACCGGAACGCTCGCTGGAGCTCGCCGTCCTGCACGACCCCCACCTGAGCGAGCGGCAGAAGCAGACCCTGCTCGACGTCTACGCGTCGTTCCGCTCGCTCAACACCACCACCCCGAAGGAGTGAGCCGCATGGCCACGTTCGACACCCTCAAGCTCGACACCATCAAGTCCGACCTGAAGGTCGTCGCGAAGCCGCTGTACGCCGGCGTCGGCGCGACCGACCTCGCCGTGGAGCTCGTCCGCGACTACGTCACCGAGGCGCAGAAGCGCTTCGCCGGTGCGCAGAAGCGCGTGACGGACCTCGACCTCGAGCCCCAGGCGCTGCGCGACCAGGCCACCACGGTCGTCAACGCCCGCGTCGACGCCCTCGCCAAGGACGCCAAGGCCCGCCGTGCCGCGATCGAGAAGCGCGTCGCCGAGCTGCAGGCCGACGCCAAGACCCTGCCGGCCAAGGTGCAGGCGTTCGTCGACGAGAACGTCTCGACCGTCGGCGACACCTACGGCGACCTGATCGCCCGCGGGGAGGTCCTCGTGACCCGGATCCGCAAGCAGGAGTCCACCCAGGCCACGGCCGCCGCCGCGAAGACCACGACGGCGAAGGCCAAGACCACCAAGACCCAGGCCACCAAGGCCGCGAAGTCGACGACCAAGACCACGGCCAAGAAGGCCACCACCACGGCCAAGAAGAAGAGCGCCGCTCCGAAGAGCAGCGCCAAGGCCACCGCGACCGCGGCCAAGAAGACCGCGGCGTCCGCGACCGACGCCGTCACCGACGGTGCCGCGAAGATCGGCGACTGAACGACCTCGTTCGACTCGAGACCCCCGGGGTGTGAGCCCCGGGGGTCTCGGCGTCTCCGGGTGCGAGCGTGCGGCGCGGCGGCTCCAGTACCGTGGGAGCCGTGGACAACGTGATCGGCATCGAGGGCTGGGTCCTGCTCGTTGTCACGCTGGCTCTGCTGGCGGTCAAGATCTTCGCGCTCGTGACCTCGCTCGGATTCAGCCCGCAGCACTACCAGGCGGCCGACAAGCTGACCAAGCCTGCGTGGGTCGCCATCCTCGGGCTCGGCGTGCTCGCGAACGTGCTGTTCCTGAGCAACCCGATCGGGCTGCTGAACATCGCCTTCACGATCGCGACGTTCGTCTACCTCGCCGACGTGCGCCCCGCCCTCCAGGGCCTGCACCAGCGCTGAGCGCGCCTCACTGACCCTTGGCGGCGTACCCCTGCTCGGTCGCGGCCTTGTGCGGCCGCCACCAGTCCTCGTGGTCGCGGTACCACTGGACGGTCCGCGCGAGCCCGTCCTCGAAGTCCTCGTACGTCGGCCGCCACCCCAGCTCCGCCCGGAGCTTGCCCGCCTCGATCGCGTAGCGCAGGTCGTGCCCGGCCCGGTCGGTGACGTGGTCGAAGTCGTCCTCGTCGCGGCCCATCAGCCGCAGGATCAGGCGGACCACCTCGAGGTTGCTGCGCTCGCCCTCGGCGCCGATCAGGTAGGTCTCCCCGATCCGGCCGCGCTCGAGGATGGTCGTGACCGCCGAGCTGTGGTCGTCGACGTGGATCCAGTCGCGCACGTTGGCGCCGGTGCCGTAGAGCTTGGGGCGACCGCCGTCGAGCACGTTGGTGATCTGGCGCGGGATGAACTTCTCGATGTGCTGCCACGGGCCGTAGTTGTTGGAGCAGTTGGAGATCGTGGCGGCCACCCCGAAGCTGCGCACCCAGGCGCGGACGAGGTGGTCGGAGCCGGCCTTCGACGCGGAGTAGGGGCTGCTCGGCTGGTACGGCGTCTCCTCGGTGAACTTCTGCAGGTCGTCGAGCTCGAGGTCGCCGTAGACCTCGTCGGTCGAGACGTGGTGGAGCCGGGCGCCCGCGTGGCGCACCGCCTCGAGGACCGTGAACGTCCCGACCAGGTTGGTCTGCACGAACGGCGCCGGGTCGCGCAGCGAGTTGTCGTTGTGCGACTCGGCGGCGAAGTGCACGACCGTGTCGTGCTCGGCCACCAGTGGTCCGACCGCCGCGGCGTCGGCCACGTCGCCCACCACCAGCCGGCACCGGTCCGGGGGCAGCTCGGCGAGCGCCTCCTCGTTGGCGGCGTACGTGAGCTTGTCGAGCACCGTCACCGAGGCATCGGTGTGGGCGAGGAGGTGGTGGACGAAGTTGGCGCCGATGAAGCCGGCGCCGCCGGTCACGAGTACGTGCTGCACGCGCTGCAGTGTAGGTCGGGGGACGTCTGCGAGGATCGGGCGCATGCGCGGCATCATCCTGGCGGGCGGGACCGGCTCGCGGCTGCACCCGATCACGCGGGCGGTCAGCAAGCAGCTCGTCCCCGTCTACGACAAGCCGATGATCTACTACCCGCTCTCCACGCTGATGCTGGCGGGGATCCGCGAGATCCTCGTGATCACGACTCCGCACGAGTCCGAGCAGTTCCGGCGGCTCCTGGGCGACGGGTCGGCGCTGGGGCTGTCGATCGAGTACGCCGTGCAGCCGAAGCCGGAGGGACTGGCCCAGGCGTTCGTCATCGGCGAGCAGCACGTCGCCGGTGAGCGGGTGGCGCTGATCCTCGGTGACAACGTGTTCTACGGCGTCGGGCTCGGCCAGCACCTGCGCCGCTTCCGCGAGATCGACGGCGCGGCGGTGTTCGGCTACCGGGTCTCCGACCCGTCGGCGTACGGCGTGGTGGAGTTCGACGAGGCCGGCACCGCGATCTCGCTGGAGGAGAAGCCCGAGCAGCCCCGGAGCAAGTACGCCGTGCCGGGGCTCTACTTCTACGGCACCGACGTCGTGGAGCGAGCGAAGGCGCTGACGCCCTCCGCGCGCGGCGAGCTGGAGATCACCGACCTCAACCTCACCTACCTCGCCGAGGGCCGGCTCAAGGTCGAGGTGCTGCCCCGAGGGGCGGCCTGGCTCGACACCGGGACGTTCGACGACCTCAACGACGCGAGCGACTTCGTGCGAACCGTCGAGAGCCGGCAGGGGCTCAAGATCGGGTGCCCGGAGGAGGTCGCCTGGCGGATGGGCTTCATCGACGACGACCAGCTCACGGCGATCGCCGGCGAGCTCGAGAAGAGCGGGTACGGCGACTACCTGATGCGGCTGCTCACCGACTGAGCTCGGCGTCGACCAGCCGCGCCACGAGCTCGTCGAAGCCCACGGTCGGTGACCAGCCGAGCTCTCGGCGGGCCTTCGCCGGGTCGCCCACCAGCTCGGTCGCGTCGGCCGGCCGCACCAGCGCGGGGTCGACCTCGACCCGCTGCACCCAGTCGTCGACGCCGGCGCGGGTGAACGCCGCCTCGACGAAGTCGCGGACGGAGTGGCCGGTGCCGGTCGCGACGACGTAGTCGTCGGGCCGCTCGGCTCGCGCGGCCCGCACCATCGCGTCGACGTAGTCGGGCGCCCAGCCCCAGTCGCGGCGGGCATCGAGGTTGCCGAGCACCAGCCGGTCGGCCTCACCACGCGCGATGGCGGCGGCGGTCGCCGTGATCTTGCGCGTGACGAACTGCGGCGGCCGCCGCGGCGACTCGTGGTTGTAGAGGATCGTCGTGGCCGCGTGCAGCCCGCGGTGCCGGTAGACGCCGCACATCAGGTGGGCGAACGCCTTCGCGGCGCCGTACGGGTTCACCGGTCGGACGGGCGTCGACTCGTCCTGCGGCGACCGGTCGGGTTGGCCGAAGATCTCCGCGCTGGAGGCCTGCAGCACCCGGACCTGCCGACCGCTGCGCTCCTGGAGCCGGTACGCCGTGTCGAGGAGCGCGACCGCGGCGCCGCCGTTCACGGCGGCCGTCAGGTCCGGCTCCTCCCACGACCGGGCGACCGAGCTCAGCGCGGCCAGGTTGTAGATCTCGTCCGGTGCCAGGTCGAGCACCAGCCGGCGCACCTCGTCGGTGCGGGTGAGGTCGCCGAGGTGGAGCTCGACGCCGGGTACGTCGGGCAGCGGCTCGGCCTCGTGCGCCAGGGCGTGCACCTCGACGCCGTCGGCCACCAGCCGCTCGGCGAGGTAGCCGCCGTCCTGCCCGCCGATCCCGGTGACGAACGCGCGCGTCACGTCACCAGCCCTGCCGGGTGGCCGTGAGGTCGGCCTCGACCATCATCGCGACCAGCTCGGGGAACGACACCTTCGGCTTCCAGCCGAGCACCTCACGGGCCTTGCCGGCGTCGCCGACCAGCTCGTCGACCTCGGCGGGCCGGATGAAGCGCGGGTCCTGCCGGACGTGGGGCGTCCAGTCGTCGATGCCGACCTGGCCGAAGGCGAGGTCGAGCAGGTCGCGGATCGAGTGGGTCTGGCCGGTCGCGACCACGTAGTCGTCGGCGTCCGGCTGCTGCAGCATCAGCCACATCGCCTCGACGTAGTCGCCGGCATAGCCCCAGTCGCGGCGGGCATCGAGGTTGCCGAGCGTCACGTGGTCGGCGAGCCCGAGCGAGATCCGCGCCACCGCCCGGCTCACCTTGCGGGTCACGAACTCGTGTCCCCGCCGCGGCGACTCGTGGTTGAAGAGGATGCCCGAGCTGGCGTGCATCCCGTAGGACTCGCGGTAGTTGATCGTCATGTGGTGGCCGAAGACCTTGCTCACGCCGTACGGCGAGCGCGGCCACAACAGCGTCCGCTCGTGCTGCGGCGACTCCTGCACCTTGCCGAACATCTCCGAGCTCGACGCCTGGTAGAAGCGGACCCGGCCGGGCTCGTCGCCGGTGTGCAGCCGGAGCGCCTCGAGCAGGTTCAGCACGCCCTTGCCGGTGACGTCGGTGGTGAGCGCGGCGTTCTCCCACGAGTAGGCGACGTAGGAGATCGCGCCGAGGTTGTACACCTCGTCCGGGTCGGACTCGCGCAGCGCCCGGATCAGGCTGGACATGTCGGTGAGGTCACCGGTGTGCAGCCGCACGTCCGGCACCAGGTCGGCCACCAGGTCGCGCCGCGGGTTGTTCTGGCCGCGGACCAGCCCGTGCACGTCGTACCCCTTGGCGATGAGGAGCTCGGCGAGGTAGAGCCCGTCCTGCCCGGTGATCCCGGTGATCAACGCGGTCGGCATGCGCCGATCATGCCAGCGGCGGAGCGGTCGATACGCTGCCGGGCATGAAGGTTCTCGTGAGTGGTGGTGCCGGCTACATCGGCTCGCACACCGTGGTCCGGCTCGTCGAGGCCGGCCACGACGTGGTGATCGTCGACAACTTCAGCAACTCGGTGCCGGCGGTCGTCGGTCGGCTGGAGGCGTTGACGGGCACGAGCCTGCCGGTCCACGCCTTCGACCTGCGCGACGTCGACAAGATCGAGCACCTGTTCGCCGCGGAGCAGTACGACGCCGTCATCCACTTCGCGGGCTTCAAGGCGGTCGGGGAGAGCGTCGCGAAGCCGCTGGACTACTACGAGAACAACCTGGGCTCGACGTTCTCGCTCGTCCGGGCGATGCGTCGCTACGGCGTCG
Organism: uncultured Actinomycetota bacterium; assembly: GCA_963829855.1. Taxonomy (GTDB): domain Bacteria; phylum Actinomycetota; class Actinomycetes; order Propionibacteriales; family Nocardioidaceae; genus Nocardioides. The sequence continues at coordinate 26,301 of CAWHKE010000009.1, forward strand.
AGCGACTCGTCTTCTCCTCGAGCGCGACCGTCTACGGCACCGACCAGGCCGGCGCGACGGAGGACCGGCCCACCTTCGCGACCAACCCCTACGGCTGGACCAAGGTGATGCAGGAGCAGATCCTCGGTGACGTGGCCCGGGCGGCGCCGGGGATGCGGGTGGCGTTGCTGCGCTACTTCAACCCGGTCGGCGCGCACCCCTCCGGCACGATCGGCGAGGACCCGTCCGAGGTGCCCAACAACCTGATGCCCTACATCGCGCAGGTGGCCGTCGGCCGCCGCGAGAAGCTGCAGGTCTTCGGTGACGACTACGACACCCCCGACGGCACCGGCGTGCGCGACTACATCCACGTGGAGGACCTCGCCGCCGGTCACGTCGCGGCGCTCGAGGCGCTCGCGACCACCGGCGACGCGGTCAACACCTGGAACCTCGGGTCCGGTCGCGGCACGAGCGTGCTGGAGCTGCTCCACGCGTTCGAGAAGGCGGTCGGCCGCGAGCTGCCCTACGAGGTCGTGGCGCGCCGCCCCGGTGACGTCGCCACGTCGTACGCCGACCCCGCCAAGGCCAACGCCGAGCTGGGCTGGCGCACCACCAAGTCCGTCGAGGAGATGTGCGCCGACACCTGGCGCTGGCAGTCCCAGAACCCCGAGGGGTACGTCGGCTGACGCGGTGGCTCGGGGCGGCCGTCGCGCTACTAGGCTCCACGTCCATGACCGCCGTGTTCCACAACGTCAGCGCGGTGCTGCTCGACGAGGCCCTGACCGCCAACCTGATCCGCTGCAACCGGCGGTGCAAGGCGCACTCCGGGACCCGGGTCACCGACCTGTGACCGGACCGGTCGTCGAGATCCGGCGCCGGCGCGGTGACGACCTGCCCGCGCTGGTCGCGGTGCTGGCCGCGCAGCAGCCCACCAGCCGCTACCCGATGCGCTGGCCGCTGCCCTTCCCGATCGAGCAGTTCGTCGTACGGGACGGCGAGCTCGCGGCCTGGACGGCGCTCGCCGACGCGCGGCCCGTCGGCCACGTCGCCGTCCTGGAGGCCACCGACGAGCTGTTCGGGCCGCACTGGGAGCGCGGCCACGGACTGCCGGCGGACCGGCTCGGGGTGATGAGCACCCTCTTCGTGGACCCGACGGTCCGCGGCGCCGGGTTGGGCCGGCGGCTCCACGACGTGGCGGTGGAGTGGCTGCGCGAGCAGGGCCGCGGGCCGTGCCTCGACGTGGTGCCGGTCCACGCGGGGGCGCTGGCGCTCTACCAGGCGGCCGGCTGGCGCGAGGTGTGCCGGGTGCGGACGCACTGGCTGCCGGCCGACCAGCCCGACGTGCTCGGCATGGTGCTGCCGCTCACCTGACGTCGAGCATCTCCATGGCCCGCAGCACGGTGCGGATGTGCGGAATCTCGTGGACGCGCAGCAGGTGGACCCGGCCGAGGGTCGCGAAGACCGTGAAGAACCCCTCCGCCTTGCGGAACTCGTCCTCGAAGATGTCGAGGTTGTGCGGCAGCACGCTGGCGGTGGGGACGCCGAGCACGCGGAGCCGGAAGTTCTGGGTGACCGTGCGGGTCTGCAGGTTCGCCCGCTCCAAGCCGCCGAGGTTGGGGAACGTGAACCCCATCCCGGGGTCGACCACGATCTTGCCGACACCGAGCGAGCGAGCGTGCTCGATCCGCTCGGCGAAGTGGTCGACGAGGTACGGCGCGAGGTCGGTCTCGTTCGGCAGCTCGTCCTGCTCACGGACGTTGGCGGAGGTCCCGAAGCACATCAACAGCGACGCGTCGTGCTCGGCGATCGAGGCGAGCATCTCGTCCTCGTCCTCGCGGCCGGTCAGGTTGATCATCCGGGCGCCCGCGTCGAGCACGGCCTGGACCACGGCCGGCCGGTAGGTCTCCACCGACACGGCGGTCTCGCGGGAGAGCTGCTCGACGACCGGGAGCAGCTTCTCGAGCTGCTCGTCGGGTCCGACTCGGTCGGCGGCGTCGTTGCTCGCCTCGGCGCCGAGGTCGATGATCCGGGCGCCCTGGGCCGTCTGAACCCGCGCCTTGTGGAGCGCGGCCTCGGTCGAGCCGGCGATGCTCTCGCGGTACGTCGAGTCGCGGGAGAGGTTCACGACGCCCATCAGCAGCGGCAGGCCGTCGTCCTCGATCACGACGTCGTCGGTGACTTGCACCGGTGACACCGGCCGTGCCAGGTCGTCGGCATAGGTCTCGTGGAGCGTGGCGAGGTCGGACAGCGTGATCACCCGACGGAGTGTAGGCAGCCCCCGGCTAACGTCGGCGCATGCGCGTGCTGCTCGGTCCCGACGTCCCTCTGCCCGAGCTCTACACCGTCCCCGCCGAGCCGTGGCTGCGGTTGAACATGGTGGCGACCGTCGACGGCGCGGCCACGGGGCCTGGCGGCACCAGCCGGTCGATCAACAACGAGCCCGACCAGGTCGTCTTCCGGCTGCTCCGCGAGCAGGCCGACGTGATCGTGGTCGGTGCCGGGACGCTGCGCGACGAGGGCTACCGCCCGAACCCGCTCCCGATCGTCGCCGTCAGCCGCAGCGGTGCCGTGCCGCCGACGCTCCGCGACTGTCCGCCCGGCCAGGTGCTCCTCGCGACGTGCGAGCAGGCCCCGGGGTTGTCCGAGGCCCGTCGGGTGCTCGGACCGAAGCACGTGCTGGTCCTCGGCTCGCACCGGGTCGACCTCGCCGTGCTGCGCGACGTGCTCGTCGACCGCGGCTTCCGCCGGATCCTCTCCGAGGGCGGCCCGCACCTCCTGCGCGACCTGCTCGACCAGGAAGTCGCCGACGAGGTCTGCACGACCACGGTGCCGCGGGTGATCGGGGGGCTGCACCCGCGGATCAGCGACGGGCCGCCGATCGACGTACCGCTGCGGCTGCACACGCTGGTCGAGCAGGACGGCACCCTGCTGGCGCGGTGGTTCGTCGAGCGGTGACGCTCAGCCGACGGCGTCCAGCAGCGCCTTGGTGAAGGCGGGCAGGTCGTCGGGGTTGCGGCTGCTGATGAGGTTGCCGTCGACGACGACCTCCTCGTCGACCCAGTCGCCGCCGGCGTTGCGGATGTCCGTCTGCAGGCTCGGCCACGACGTGACCCGCTTGCCCGACAGGCTGCCGGCCTCGACGAGCGTCCAGGGAGCGTGGCAGATCGCCGCCACCGGCTTGCCGGACGCCACGAACTCGCGGACGAAGCCCACCGCGTCCGCGTCCATGCGCAACGCGTCGGGGTTCGCCACGCCGCCGGGCAGCACCAAGGCGTCGTAGTCGGCCACCGATGCGTCGGCCACGGTGCGGTCGACGGCCTGGGTGTCGGCCTTGTCGAGGTGGTCGAACAGCTGCACCTCGCCCGCGTCGGGGGCCAGCAGCTCAGCGGTGTGGCCGGCGTCGGTCACGGCCCGCCAGGGGTCGGTGAGCTCCACCCGCTCGATGCCTTCGGATGCGGTCAGGAACGCGATCTTCTTGGTCATGCCTTCGACCGTACGAGCCGGGATCGGCTCGCAGGACGCCCGTAGGGGTGAAGTCTGGCCAGTTGCGATCACGCTGGCCGAATTCGGCAGTCTGCCGTCTCGCCGCACAGCCGGATCCTGCCACCGTGCGCGGATCAGGCCGCCGGAGCGGGAAAATGGAGTCGCCACTGAGGGTCGAGCTCAGGCACGACCCCGCCCCGCCGGACGATCGCGTCGCATACCCGCGCCAGCGTCTCGCCGGGTCGTCGGTAGATGCCGCGTGAGATGACGGGCAGTACCTCCCACCCGTGCTGGGCGAACCAGGCGAGGCGGTCGTTGTCGCGGTCCCACTGGGTGAGGTCGTCCGCGCGGTGCTGCTGGCCGTCGTACTCGATGACCAGTTGTAGCTGCGGGTAGCAGAGGTCGACCCGGGTGCGGAAGCCGTCGCCGCGGATCTCCGGGTTGACCTGCGGCTCGGGGAGCCCGGCCAGCACCAGCAGGAGCCGGAGCCGGGTCTCCATCGGGGAGTCGACGCGAGCCCGGACGAGCGACGCCGCTCGAACGACCGCGGCGCGGTGCGAGTGGCGCAGGGTCGTTGCGGCCTCCATCAATCGGGCCGGCGTTGCCAGCCGCCGGGCGACCATGGCATCGCCGAGGACGACCAGGTCCACGAGCCCCACGAGTTCACCCATCTCGCCGAACAGGTCCGGGCCTGTCGTGACCAGCAGGTTGTCGACGTACGCCGTCGCCGGCCGCGGCCGGACTCGCACCTTCAGAGTCCCGCGCAATCGCCTGTCCGCTGCCGAGGGTACGCAGGCGTGGACGGTCACGTCGTGCGGGACCGGGAGGCCCTGGAGGCTGGCGGCCGTGGAGTGGGACAGCCAGGCGGTGCCAGGTAGCACCAGGGCGGCGGCCTCCGCCATGAGCCGAGGCGTCACTTCGACCTCGCGAGCGACGTACACCGTCGGCAGGAGCCTCCGGAACCGTGGTCCGCGTACCGTCGACCATGGGATCTCGTCACGCACCATGCGGGCGGTGAAGGGGCGCGTCAGGTCGTGCGGCACCCGATCAGCGTGCCGCGGATCGGCGCGCCGGGGCACCGGTCATCCACAGGACCTACTTGCCGAGGTGGGTGACGGAACCGCCACCCTTCGCGAGGTGCCGGGCGATCACCATCCGCTGGATCTGGTTGGTGCCCTCGAAGATCTGCATCACCTTCGCCTCGCGCATGTAGCGCTCGACGGGGAAGTCGCGGGTGTAGCCGTAGCCGCCGAGGACCTGCACGGCGTCGGTGGTGACCTTCATCGCCTGGTCGGTCGCGACCAGCTTGGCGATGCTCGCCTCGCGGCTGAAGGGCAGCCCGGCGTCCTTGAGCCGCGCCGCGTGCAGGGTGGTGGCGCGGGCGGACTGGACGGCCGCCTCCATGTCGGCGAGCAGGAACGCGAGGCCCTGGTGCTCGATGATCGGCTTCCCGAACGTCTCGCGCTCCTGGGCGTACGCGACCGCCTGGTCGAGCGCTCCCTGCGCGAGCCCGGTGGCCACGGCCGCGATGCCCAGCCGCCCGGCGTCGAGGCCGGCCAGCGCGATCCGCAGCCCGTCGCCCTCCCCGCCGAGGAGCCGCTCGGCCGGGACCCGGACGTCGTCGAGGCGCATCGTCGCCGTCGTCGACCCGGTCAGGCCCATCTTGCGCTCGGGCGAGTCGGCGGAAAGCCCGTCGGCGTCGGCGGGGACCAGGAAGCAGGAGATGCCGTCCCGCCCGTCGGAGGTCCGCACCATCACCTTGTAGAAGTCGGCGTGGCCGCCGTGCGTGGTCCAGGCCTTGCTGCCCCGGAGCACGTAGTGGTCGCCGTCGCGGGTGGCCGTGGCCCGCATCGCGGACGGGTCGGAGCCCGCGTGCGCCTCGGACAGGCAGTAGGCGCCCAGCAGGTCGCCGCCCAGCATGTCCGGCAGCCACTGCTGCTTCTGCTCCTCGGTGCCCCGCGTGACGAGGCCGAAGCACGACAGCGCGTGCACCGAGACGCCCACCCCGACGCTCGCCCAGACCGCAGCGATCTCCTCCAGCACCTGGAGGTACACCTCGTAGGGCTGCCCGCCGCCGCCGTACTCCTCCGGGTACGGGAGCCCCAGCACCCCCAGCCCGCCGATCATCCGGAAGACGTCGCGCGGGAAGGTGCCGTCGGCCTCGGCGACGGCGCTGCGGGGCAGGAGTTCGCGGGTCGCGAAGTCGCGCACCAGGCGGACCAGCTCGGTGGACTCCTCGGTGGGCATCACCCGGGTCGCGGGCATCGCTGTCCTCCTCGAGGGGAGAGGGGTGGGTCGGTGGGGTCACAGTAGACGGGGCGGGACGGTTGGGACTGCCCGGGTAGGTTGCCCCTCGTGAGCGCCACCAGTGCCGATCCGACCCGCGGCTGGGTGCGGGCCGCGGCGGTCGTGGCGGCGTTCGTCGGACTGCTCTGGGTGGTCGAGATCGTGGACGCCGTCGGCGGCGGAGGCCTCGACCGCTACGGCATCGAGCCGCGGTCGGAGGACGGGCTCGTCGGGATCGCCCTCGCGCCCCTGCTGCACTCCGGCTGGACCCACCTCGAGGCGAATTCCGTGCCGTTGCTGGTGCTGGGGCTGATCGTGGCGGTCGGCTCCACCGCCCGGTTCCTCGGCGTGCTCGCGTGGGCGTGGGTCGTCGGTGGCTTCGGAGTGTGGCTGGTCGCGCCGAGCAGCACGGTGACGATCGGGGCCTCCGGCCTGGTCTTCGGGTTGCTGACGTACCTGCTCGTGGTCGGCTTCCTCGAGCGTCGGGCGGTCGGGATCCTCGTCGCCGTCGGCGTCTTCCTGCTGTACGGCGGTGTCCTCCTGGGCGTGCTGCCCGGCCAGCCCGGGGTGTCCTGGCAGGGGCACCTGTTCGGCGCCGCGGGCGGCGTGCTGGCGGCGTACCACCTGGCGAACCGGCGGCGTCCGCGCGACTGGTGACCTGACCGCTACTTCGACTTGCGGGCGCGCGCGGCGATCTTGGCCCGCTCGTTCTGGTCGAGGACGAGCTTGCGGATCCGCACGTTCTCGGGCGTCACCTCGACGCACTCGTCCTCGCGGCAGAACTCGAGGCACTGCTCGAGCGACAGCCTGCGCGGCGGGACGAGCTTCTCGAAGTTGTCGGAGGTCGCGGACCGGATGTTGGTCTGCTGCTTCTCCTTGGTGATGTTGACGTCCATGTCGTCGGCGCGGGAGTTCTCACCGACGATCATTCCCTCGTAGACCTCGGTCGTGGGCTCGACGAACATCACGCCCCGCTCCTGCAGGTTCGTCATGGCGTACGCCGTCGCCGCGCCCTTGCGGTCGGCCACCAGCGAGCCGTTGTTGCGCGACCGGATCTCGCCGGCCCAGGGCTCGTAGCCCTCGGAGATGTGGTGGGCGATGCCGGTGCCGCGGGTGTCGGTGAGGAACTCGGTGCGGAAGCCGATCAGGCCGCGGGCCGGGACCAGGAACTCCATCCGCACCCAGCCGGTGCCATGGTTGGTCATCTGCTCCATCCGGCCCTTACGGGAGGCGAGCAGCTCGGTGATCGTGCCGAGGTACTCCTCGGGGGCGTCGATCGTCAACCGCTCCATCGGCTCGTGGAGCTTGCCGTCGACTTCCTTGGTGACCACCTGCGGCTTGCCGACGGTCAGCTCGAAGCCCTCGCGCCGCATCTGCTCGACCAGGATGGCCAGCGCCAGCTCTCCCCGGCCCTGCACCTCCCACGCGTCGGGGCGCTCGGTGGGGAGGATCCGCAGCGAGACGTTGCCGACGAGCTCGGCGTCGAGCCGGTCCTTGACCAGCCGCGCGGTCACCTTCGAGCCCTTGACGCGGCCGACCAGCGGCGAGGTGTTGGTGCCGATCGTCATCGAGATCGCGGGCTCGTCGACGTGGATCAGGGGCAGCGCGACCGGCTCGTCGACGTCGGCCAGGGTCTCGCCGATCGTGATGTCGGGGATGCCCGCGATCGCGACGATGTCGCCGGGGCCGGCGGACTCGCCCGGCTTGCGCTCGAGGCCCTCGGTCACGAGCAGCTCGGTGATGCGGACGTTCTTGACGTCCCCGTTGCGCCGCATCCAGGCCACGGTCTGGCCCTTGCGGAGGGTGCCCTGGTGGACCCGCACCAGCGCGAGCCGGCCCAGGAAGGGCGAGGCGTCGAGGTTGGTGACGTGGGCCTGGAGCGGCGCGCCGTCGACGTACGTCGGGGCGGGGATCGTCTCGAGGATGGTGCGGAACAGCGGCTCGAGGTCGGGGGAGTCGGGCAGCCCTCCGTTGTCGGGCACCGCCAGCGACGCGCGGCCGGCCTTGGCCGAGGCGTAGACGACCGGGAAGTCCAGGGCGTCCTGGCTGTGGGACTCGTCGAGCAGGTCCATGAAGAGCTCGTAGGTCTCGTCGACCACCTCGGCGATCCGGGCGTCGCCGCGGTCGACCTTGTTGACGACGAGGACGACCGGCATGTCGGCGTTCAGCGCCTTGCGCAGCACGAACCGGGTCTGCGGCAGCGGTCCCTCGCTGGCGTCCACCAGCAGCACGATCCCGTCGACCATCGACAGGCCGCGCTCGACCTCGCCGCCGAAGTCGGCGTGGCCCGGGGTGTCGATGATGTTGATCGTCATCGGCTTGCCGTCGGCCGCCGGGCCGGCGTAGTGGATCGCGGTGTTCTTGGCGAGGATCGTGATCCCCTTCTCGCGCTCGAGGTCACCGGAGTCCATCACCCGGTCGCCCACGCCTTCGGCCTGGTGCTCGGTGAAGGCGCCGCCCTGACGGAGCATCGCGTCGACGAGCGTGGTCTTGCCGTGGTCGACGTGCGCGACGATCGCGACGTTGCGCAGGTCGTTCCTGAGAGTGGGCATGGTGTGCTGCGACCGCTTTCGTGGGGAGGCTGGGGACCGACGGATCAGTCTACGGAGCCGCCGTCGTCCGCCGCGATTCGTCGCGCCTAGGCTGTCCGCCATGCTGCTGGCCGTCCCGACCGTCCCCGACCGCGCATGACCCTGATCGCGGCCGCCGACGGGTCCGCCCTCGGCAACCCCGGTCCGAGCGGGTGGGCGTGGTACGTCGACGACGACTGCTGGGCCAGCGGGGGCTGGGCGCACGGCACCAACAACATGGGTGAGCTCACCGCGGTGCTGGACCTGCTCCAGCAGACCGCCGGCGTCGACGAGGAGCTGCACGTCTTCTGCGACTCGACGTACGCCATCAACGCGATCACGAAGTGGATGGCCGGCTGGAAGCGGCGCGGCTGGAAGAAGGGCGACGGCAAGCCGGTCGCCAACGTCGAGATCATGAAGGCGCTCGACGAGGCGATGCAGGGTCGGCGCGTGGTCTTCGAGTGGGTCAAGGGGCACGCCGGCCACGTGCTGAACGAGAAGGCCGACGAGCTGGCGAACGCGGCCGCGCGGGCGTTCCAGGAGGGGTCGGCGCCGGACCCCGGACCCGGCTTCCACGGCGACCGGTCCTCGCACGCGTTCAGCGTCACGGTGGCTCCGGAGCCCGACCCCGACCTGTTCTCGCTGGCCGAGGAGGCGGTGGAGTCCGACGAGGAGCTCGTCGTACGGCTGGAGCGGGCGCTGCTGACCGACGAGGTGCGCGGCGACCCGGCCGCGGTGGCCGCGCTGCTGCACCCCGCGTGGGAGGAGGTCGGCCGCTCGGGCCGGCGCTGGTCACGCGAGGAGGTGCTGGCGTCGATCGGGCCGCTGGACGAGCGGGTCGGGCTCGAGGTGCTCTCGGTCGATCGGGTGGGCGACGCGCTGCTCCTGCTGTGGCGCGCGGTCCGGGCCGGTGGGGACGCCACCGTGCGCAGCTCGCTGTGGGTGCGCGAGGGCGAGCGCTGGCTGCAGCGCTTCCACCAGGGCACCCCCGAGGCCTGACGCGCGAGTCGTGGGTAAATCGGCCCGAGTCGTGAGGAAATTGGCCCGAGTCGTGAGGAAATCGAGTCGAGTGGTGAACTCATTCGTTCGGGCCTGCGATTTCGTCACGAATGGACCGGATTCAGTCACGACTCGCGCCGAATCAGGCACGACTCGCGGTCAGGCGAGGGCGCGGTCGAGGGCCGCGTTGACGTGCAGCGTCGTGCAGGGGTACGCCGGGACGTCGAGGTCGGACTGCCGGATCAGCAGCTCGAGCTCGGTGCAGCCGACGAGGATCCCCTGGGCGCCGTCGTCCCAGAGCTCGTCGATGATCTCGACCACGCGGCGGCGGGTCCGGTCCAGGACGTGGCCGTGCACCAGCTCGTCGTAGATCGCGGAGTTGAGGTAGTCGTGGTGGTCGGCCGTGGGGACGACGACCTCGACTCCTTGGTCGGCCATCCGGTCGATGAAGAACCGGTCCGACATCGCCACCGCGGTCCCGATGAAGCCGACCTTGGTCGACTCGGCGGCCCGGACGGCGTCGGCGACCACGTCGGCGAGGTGGAGCAGCGGGATGTCGACCGCCGCCGCAACCTGGTCGGCCACCTTGTGGAACGTCGTCGTGCAGAGCAGCAGGAAGTCCGCGCCCGCCCGCTCGACGCCCTGCGCGGCCTCGCCGAGGAGCTGCCCGATCCGGTCCCACCGTTCGGCGTCCTCGAGGGCGGTGAGCTCCGCGAAGTCGACCGTGCTGAGGACCAGCTTCGGCGACGAGAGACCACCCAGCCGCTCCTGCATGCCGACGTTGAGGTCGCGGTAGTAGACGAGGCTGGACTCCCAGCTCATGCCTCCGACGAGTCCGATGGTCTGCACGGGTGGCAGTCTGCCACCCGGCGTCAGGGCTTGCGGCCGCGTACCACCCGAGCGAAGGGCAGCTCGACGAACTCGACGTCGATGAAACCGGTGCGCTCCAGCTCCGACTGCAGGTCCTCGGCGCTCCGGTCCGGGATCCCCCACGCGCCGTGCAGCAGGGCGTCCAGGGCGTAGTCGCGGCCGTCGACCGTGCGGAGCTCCGCCACGTCGGCCACGGGCTCCTGCAGCAACGGCGCCCGCACCATGCCGCCGCTGCGGAGCGAGCTGAACAACACCTGCAGTGCAGCCTCGCGGGCACCCTCGGGAAAGAAGAACTGGCTCCAGAAGGCGAAGTCGAACGAGTCGGGACGCGAGAACGTCGTGGCGTCGCCGAGCACGATCTCCATCCGGTCCTCGAGGCCCAGTCGGTGGGAGCGCTCCCGCGCCACGTCCGCCAGCTCCTCGCTGAGCTCGACGCCCACCCCGCGCACGTTCGGGTAGAGCTGCAGGATCGTGCTCATCCCGCCGGCGACCCCGCACCCCAGCTCCAGGTAGCTGCCGCCTCGCTCGAGCAAGGGGGTGAGCACGTCGTCGGTCGCGATCGCCCGGGCCAGCAGCTCGAGCGTCCCGGGCGACTCCGGGTCGAGGGAGACGCCCACGGCGTAGGCGGTGCGGTCATCGGCGGTCGTCGTCCAGTAGTCCGCGAGCCCGTCGACGGCGTCCTCGACCATCCGGCTACGCGCCTCCCGGAACCGCAGGACGCGCAGCAGGTCCGTGGGAGGGTCCGGCAGCAGCAACGGCCGCCAGCGCTCGGTCACGACGAACCGACCGTCGTCGAGGTCGAGCACGTCGTACGCCGTGAGCGCGGTCAGGACTCGGCGGACGCGGTCCACGGGGCGCTCGAGACTGGCGGCCAGCTCCTCCGCGGTCGCGGGCTCGGCCGCAGCCTGGACCAGCCCGAGCCGCCAGGCGCCACGGACGAGCGCGAGCGCCTCGTGGCCGGCGAAGGTGCCCGACACCTCGCGCAGCGCCTGCATGTACGCGAGGCTCGGCCCCGCCTCGGCTTCCTCGGGCATGGCGAGTCTCCTCAGTCGATGCGGTGGACCTTGTGCTGGGCGGCCTGGGCCCGGGGCCGGATCACCAGCTCGTCGATGTTGACGTGGGAGGGCCGGGTGGCGATCCACGAGATCGCATCGGCGACGTCCTCGGCGACCAGCGGGTCGGGGACACCGGCGTAGACGGCGTCGGCCTTGCTGGCGTCGCCCTCGAACCGGACCAGCGCGAACTCGTCGGTGCGGACCATGCCGGGCGCGATCTCCGAGATCCGGATCGGCTCCCCGTTGAGCTCGAGCCGCAACGTCTCGGTCAGCACCTTCGTGCCGTGCTTGGCCGCCGTGTAGCCGCCGCCGCCCTCGTAGGCGACCCGGCCGGCGGTCGAGCCGACGTTGACGATCAGGCCGTCTCCGCTCGCGCGGAGGGCCGGCAGCAGCGCCTGGGTGACGTGGAGCGTGCCGAGGACGTTGACCTCGAACATCGCCCGCCACTGCTCGGGGTCGGCCGTCGCCACCGGATCTGCGCCGAACGCGCCGCCGGCGTTGTTGACCAGCACGTGCACCGGCTCGCCGACGGCGTCGGCGAGGGCAGCCACCGAGGTGGGGTCGGTCACGTCGCAGACCGCCGCCGTCCCACCGATCTCCGCCGCCAGCGGTTCGATCCGCTCAGAGCGGCGTGCGGCGCACCAGACGTGGAAGCCGTCGGCGGCGAGGGCGCGCGCGGTGGCGGCTCCGATGCCGCTGCTCGCACCGGTGACGACGGCCGTGCGGGGTACGCTCATGGGCGCGATTCTGCCCTTTGGCACAATCGGGCGTCCCACCCGACAGGAGTTGTGCATGAGCCTGCGTGTCTTCGCGCTGGTGACGGGTCTGCTCGGTGGTGGCTGCTGGGTGGCACGGTGGGGGGCGGACCTGGCAGGCAGTGCACCGACGTGGTCCGACAGCGTCTACTGGGCCGGGCTGGGGTTGCTCGGCCTCGCCCTGGCCTGTGCCGGCAGTGGCCTGGTCAGCCGGAGCGCGCTCTGGTTGCGCCTGATCGTCGCGGTGGCGTTACCCCTGCTCGTCTGGTCGGTGTACGCCGTGGTGAAGGGCGACGACGACGCCCTGATGCTCGACGGCGTGCTCGGCGCGGTCGCCATCGTCGGGTCGCTGGCCCTCTTCGCGACCTCGGGCCGGCACGTCGACGGCTCGGAGCCGCCCCGGCGCGCCCCCGGCTCGCACGCCCGCTGACCGGCCTGCCGCCGCCGTACCGACGGGCCGGACGGAATGAACGACGGCCGGACGTCGTTATGGCTCTTCGGAGCATCGGGTCGAGCGGCAGGAGACGGCGTGGACGGGCTGCAGCGGGTGGCGATGATCAGCCTGCACACCTCCCCGCTCGACCAGCCGGGCATCGGCGACGCCGGCGGCATGAACGTCTACGTGCTCGAGCTGTCGAAGCGGCTCGCCCGGCGGGGAATCGAGGTCGACATCTTCACGCGGGCGACGACCTCCGAGCTGCCGCAGGTGGCGCCCGCCGGTGACGGCGTCACGGTGCGTCACATCACGGCAGGTCCGTTCGAGGGCCTGACCAAGGGTGAGCTGCCGGGCCAGCTGTGCGTGTTCGCACGCGAGGTGCTGCGGGCGGAGGCCTCCCAGCCGCTCGGCCACTACGACGCCGTGCACAGCCACTACTGGCTGTCGGGCCAGGTCGGGGCGCTCGCCCGCGACCGGTGGGGCGTGCCGCTCGTCCACTCCATGCACACCATGGCCAAGGTCAAGAACGACGCCCTCGCCGACGGCGACACCCCGGAGCCCGAGGGGCGGATCATCGGCGAGGAGCAGGTGGTCGAGGCGGCCGACATGCTGGTCGCGAACACCGACCTCGAGGCCACCCAGCTGATCGAGCTGTACGGCGCCGACCCGGGCCGGGTGGAAGTGGTCCACCCCGGGGTCGACCTCGACGTGTTCCGGCCCCACGACCGGCGGGCGACCCGTCGCGAGCTCGGGCTGGCCGAGGACGCCCACGTGCTCCTGTTCGCCGGCCGGATCCAGCCCCTGAAGGCGCCCGACGTGCTGCTGCGCGCCGTCTCCGAGCTGCTGCGCCGCGATCCCGGCCTGCGCTCACGGCTGGTCGTCCCCGTGGTGGGCGGGCCGTCGGGGTCGGGGCTCGACCACCCCGAGTCGCTGGCCGAGCTCGCGGGGGAGCTCGGGCTCGACGGCGTCGTCCGGTTCGTGCCGCCGGTGACGCAGCCCGACCTGAGCCGCTGGTGCGCCGCGGCCGACCTGGTCGCGGTGCCGTCCTACAACGAGTCCTTCGGTCTGGTCGCCGTCGAGGCCCAGGCCTCGGGGACCCCGGTCGTCGCGGCGGCGGTCGGCGGGCTCACGACGGTGGTCCGCGACGAGGTCTCCGGTCTGCTGGTCGACAGCCACGACGCGACGGCCTGGGCGGGCGCGCTGCAGCGGGTGATCGGCGACGAGGCGCTGCGCGACCGGCTCGCCGCCGGTGCCCTCGAGCACGCCCGTTCCTTCTCGTGGGAACGCACCGCGGACGCCACCCTGGACGTCTACCACCAGGCACGCGAGACCATGGCCGCGTGGGTGTGACGGATCCGACCAGCGCGGCCGCGGTGCTGCGGGAGTACCTCGCGGACGCCGGGCTCGATCACGAGGAGATCGCCGACGGCGTCTTCACGGTGACGATGCCGGGAGAGCGCAAGCTCCAGGTCCCGGTCCGGCTCGACGTCGGGCCGCACGCGCTCGGCGTGCACGCCTTCGTCTGCCGCCGGCCGGACGAGGACCACGAGGTGGTCTACCGGTGGCTGCTCCAGCGCAACCTGAAGATGTACGCCGTGGCGTTCGGGATCGATCCGCTCGGCGACATCTACCTCGACGCCCGGCTACCGCTCGCGATGATCAGCCCCGACGAGATCGACCGGCTGCTCGGCTCGGTGCTGACCTACGCCGACGAGTCGTTCAACACGATCCTCGAGCTCGGCTTCGGGACCGCCATCCGCAAGGAGTGGGAGTGGCGCGTCTCGCGCGGCGAGTCGACCCGCAACCTGGACGCGTTCCGCGGCTGGCTCGGCGTCACGGACGAGTGAGGACCGGCGGCTCGTCACGGGCGGCCGCCGTCGGCCGGCGGCGCGCGACCGCGACGCCGACCAGCGCCAGCGCCCCTCCGACGTACGCCATGGCGGGCGGGGCCTCGTCGAGGAACACCAGCCCCATGACGATCGTGATGGGCGGGACCAGGTAGGTCGTCACGCCCAGGTTGCTGGCGCTCATGTGGCGCAGCGCGTAGGCGTACGTCGTGAAGGCGATCGCCGTCGGGAAGACGCCGAGGTAGACCAGCCACCACACCGAGGCGGCGGGCGCCTCCTGCAGCTCCGACCAGAGTGAGCCCGCGAACGGCAGGCACGCGACCATGCCTACCGAGCAGGCGAGCCAGGTGACGTCGACGCCGCGGAGGCTGGCCACGAGCGGCTTCTGGAGGACCAGGCTCACGGCGTAGACGGCGGCTGCGAGCAGGCACAGTCCGACGCCGAGGACGTCGCGGTCGCCGCCGGGTGAGGTCGAGACCGCGATCAGCACGACGCCGCCGAACGCCAGCGCCAGCCCGATCACGAGGAACCGGGTGAACTTCTCGTCCAGGAACAGGGCGGCCAGCACCGCGATCAGGATCGGCGACACCTGGATCAGCATGGCTGCGGTGCCGGCGTCGACCCGCTGCTCGCCCTCGTTGAGGGCGACGTTGTAGACGCCGAACCACAGCACCCCGATCACCACGATCGAGCCCCACTGCCCTCGCGTGGGGCGGGGTACGCCGCCTGCCAGCGCCACGACGCCGAGACAGAGCGAGCCGACGACGAGCCGGCCGAGCGAGAGCGGCCCGGGTGAGAACGAGTCACCCAGGTAGCGGATGGCCACGAACGCCGACGCCCAGAACACCAGTGTCGTCGCCACGGCCGCCAGCGGCAGCCAGCTGGGCGGGGTCCGCGTCAGGTCCTTCACCGGCTCAGCCTAGGAAGCCCGGCCCTCCCCGGTCGCGCGGTTTTCGGACGGCGCACGGCGACATCCCGCCAGTCGGCTCGGGTCGTGGACCCGTCCCTCACAGGTCCAGCTTGTAGCCCAGCCCGCGCACGGTGACGAGAAAGCGGGGCTCGGACGGGTTCGGCTCCAGCTTGGCGCGCAACCGCTTCACGTGGACGTCGAGGGTCTTGGTGTCACCGACGTAGTCGGAGCCCCACACCCGGTCGATCAGCTGGCCGCGGGTGAGCACGCGCCCCGCGTTCCGCAGGAACATCTCGAGCAGCTCGAACTCCTTGAGCGGGAGCCGCTGCTGCTCTCCGTTCACGGTCACCACGTGCCGCTCGACGTCCATCCGCACCGGGCCGGCCTCGAGCGCGGCGGGGGCGTGGTCGGGCTCGACGCCGCGGCGCAGCACGGCCCGGACCCGGGCGACCAGCTCGCGGGGCGAGTACGGCTTGGTGACGTAGTCGTCGGCGCCGAGCTCGAGCCCGACCACCTTGTCGACCTCGTCGTCCTTCGCCGACACCATGATCACCGGCACGCTCGACGTGGCCCGGATCTGGCGGCACACCTCCGTGCCCGGGATGCCGGGGAGCATCAGGTCGAGCAGCACGATGTCGGCGCCGTTGCGCTCGAACTCGGTGAGCGCGTCGTGCCCGTTGGTCGCGATCGCGACCTCGAAGCCTTCCTTGCGCAGCATGTAGGAGAGCGCATCGCTGTAGCTCTCCTCGTCCTCGACGACGAGTACCCGGGTCACCGGTCTGTCTCCTGCTTCCTGCGGGGCAGCGTGAGGGTGAACGTCGATCCTTGCCCTTCCACGGACCAGACGCTGATGTCGCCGCCGTGGGTGGCCGCGACGTGCTTGACGATCGAGAGGCCGAGGCCGGTGCCGCCGGTGGAGCGGTGCCGGGCCGGGTCGACCCGGTAGAACCGCTCGAAGATCCGGCCGACCTCGTGCTCGGGGATGCCGATGCCCTGGTCGACCACGGAGATCTCCACGCTCTCGGGGAGCCCCTTGGTCGACACCAGCACGGTGGATCCCTCGCCGGAGTAGGCGATGGCGTTGGCGACCAGGTTCGCGACGGCGGCCGTGATCTGCTCGGCGTTGCCCAGGACCTCCAGGTCGGACGTGCCGCCGCTGACGACCGAGATCCGCGCGGCGTCCGCGTCGATCGCGCTGGTGTCGACGGCGGTCTTGACGACCTCGTCGACCTGGACCGGCACGGGGGTGTCGATCGGGTCGTCGGCCTGCAGCCGCGACAGCTCGATGATCTGCTGGACGAGCCGGGTGAGCCGCTCGGACTCGGTGATCATCCGGCCGCTGAAGCGTTGCACGGCCTCCGGGTCCTCGGCCGCGTCGTGCACGGCCTCGGCGAGCAGCCTGATCGCGCCGACCGGCGTCTTCAGCTCGTGGCTCACGTTGGCCACGAAGTCGCGCCGGACCGCCTCGATCTGCCGCTCCCGCGTCCGGTCCTCGACCAGCGCGAGCACGAGCCGGGAGCTGAGCGGGGCCACGCGGGCGGTGACGTGTCGAGGTGACAGGCCGTCGGGACGGCTCATGAGCAGCTCGGTCTCGCGGATGGTCCCGTCGCGGCGTACCTGCTCGACGAGGCCGGCCAGCTCGGTCGACACGAGGGCGTGGCCCTTGACCAGGCCGAGGGAGTACGCCGGTGCGCTGGCCTTGACCACGACGTCGTCCTCGCCGAGCACGACCGCGCTGCTGCGGAGCACCGAGAGCACGGTGGCGACGCCCGGTGGGAGGACGGGTTCCTCGACCGGCGGCGGCGTGCGCTGGAGCCGGTCGCTGAGGGCCCACGCGAAGACCGCGGCGGCGGCGACGCCCGCGCCGATCAGCGCGGCGAGCAGCGCCTGGGTCGTCCCGTCCACGCTCCCAGGGTACGCAGCCATTCACCGGCGATTTCGACGGCGGACGGACCGCCGTCGACTGTTCACCATGCGTTCACGCGTTCACCCCGTCCCGTCACCTGCCCTGCCTAGGGTGTCGGTCATGCGTGAGGCTTTCCATGACCAGCTCGACTCCGTGTTCGAGGATCTCGCCGGCATCTGCCGCAGCGTCGAGACCGCGGTGGCGCTCGCGAGCCAGGCGCTCCTCGAGGGCGACGCCCAGGTGGCCGAGCGGGTCATCAGCTCCGACGCCGACATCGACGCGGCCCGCGAGCAGGTCGAGGACACCTGCTTCACGCTGCTCTCGCTGCAGCAGCCGGTCGCGGGCGACCTCCGGGTCGTCGTGTCGGCGCTGAGGATGGTGAGCGAGCTCGAGCGGATGGGCGACCTCTCGGTGCACGTCGCGAAGATCGCCCGGCTGCGGGTGCCCGGCATGGCCGTGCCCGACCAGGTCCGGCCGACGATGTCCCAGATGGCCGAGGTCGCCCGCGACATGGTCGCCCGCGTCTCGCAGATCATCACCACCAAGGACGTCGAGGCCGCGATCGCGCTCGGCCGCGACGACGAGGTGATGGACCGGCTGCGCCGGCAGAGCTTCCGCGAGCTGCTGTCCGACGACTGGGCTCACGGAGTCGAGGCGGCCGTCGACCTGGCACTGCTCGGGCGCTACTACGAGCGGATCGCCGACCACGCCGTGTCGGTCGCCAACCGGATCGTCTTCGTCGTCACCGGCCAGCAGCCCGTCGACGCCTGACCGACCGGTCGTCGCGCGGCTCAGCGGCGGAGCAGCAGCGCCGAGTCGCCGAACTCGTGCCAGAGATAGCCCTCGGCCGTCGCTGCGTCGTACGCCGCCTGCGTCAGCCCGGCACCGGCGACGGCCTCGACGAGCAGCAGGTGCGAGGCCCCCGGGTCGTGCCATCCGGTGACCAGCCCGTCGACCACCTGCGGCGGGTCCGCCGGCGTCACGACCCGCTCGGTCCAGCCCCGGCGCGCGACGACCCGCTCGCCGTCGACGGCCGACTCGAGGGCGCGCGTCACGGTGGTCCCGACCGCCACGACCCGCCCGCCGGCCGCGCGGGTGGCGGTGGCCAGGCGCGCGGTCGCGGCCGGCACGTCGTACCACTCCGGCTGCGGCGCCTCGCCCGCCTCCTGCGACGAGAAGCCGGTGTGCAGCGTGATGGGGGCGACGCCGACCCCACGCGCCACGAGCCGGGTGACGACCTCGTGCGTGAACGGTCGGCCGGCCGACGGCATCTCGGCGCTGCCGGGCTCGGTGCCGAAGACCGACTGGTAGGCCGACAGCGGGAACCGACCGTCGAGGTAGCCGTAGCTGATCGGCCGGCCGTCACGGCGCAGCGCGCCGACGAGGTCACCGTCGACCCGGGCCCGCCACAGCCGGTTGCCCGTCCCGGTCGGGGAGGAGTCGGCCGCCGGGTACGGCGCCACGAGCGTCAGCGTGAACGCGGCGGTGCCGACCCGGTCGCCCGGAGCCGCGTCGAGCACGGCCCGGGCCGCGTCCGGGGCGGTGCGGAGCTCGACGACCCGGCAGAGGTCGTCGAGCCGGGACCCGACGTGCACGACCACCCTCGTGCCCGAGCCGGTGCGCTCCCACCGGGCGTCGAGCTGACCGGCGACCGTCGCCGAGTTGTTGACGACCAGGAGGTCGCCGGGGCGCAGGTGGTCGGGCAGGTCGGCGAACCGCGCGTGGCGGATCCCGGCCGGGTCGCCGACCAGCAGCCGGACGTCGTCCCGCCCGAGCCCCCGCGCCTCGGCCGGCGACGCCGCGAAGGCGGTGGCCGGCGCCGTGAACGTCGTCGTGGGGCGCAGCGTCAGCGTCGTCACGCGAGCACCTCCGCGCGCGCGACCTCGACGTCGGCGGCCCGGTAGCGGCCCGTCGGTGGGCGTTGCTCGACGAGCGCCAGCAGGCGTGGCGCGACCGTGTCCGGCAGCGGGCGGTCGGAGATGTCCTCGCCCGGGAACGCGTCCTGGTGCATGCGGGTCCGCATGTCGCCGGGGTCCACGGCGTACGTCCGGAGCCCGGTCTCCGCGCCGAAGGTCTGCACCAGGTGGTCGAGCGCGGCCTTGGCGGCGCCGTAGGGACCCCAGGTCTCGTAGTGCTCGACCGCCGCGTCGGAGGAGATCCCCACCACCACCCCGCCGCGCGCCAGCAACGGCTCGACGAGCTCGATCATCAGCGCGGCGTTCGCGCCCGCGGTGCCCCGGATCGTCTCGCCGAGCTCGGTGGCCGAGAGGTCGCGCAGCGGTCGCAGGGGTAGCGGACCCAGGGTGCTCGCGTTCAGGACGAGGAGGTCGAGACCACCAGCCGCCTCGACCTCACTCAGGAGAGCGGCGCGGTGGGTCGCGTCGGCGACGTCGCCGACGATCGCCCGGGCCCGCTCCCGGTACCGCAGCTCCCTCAGGTTCTCGTGCAGCCGCTCGGCGTTCCGCGCGTCGGTCACGACCGTCCAGCCTCGCTCGGTCAGGGCACGGACGAGCTCGAGCCCGAGCCCCTCCGAGCCCCCTGTCACGAGGGCGACGGGCGTGCGGGAGGGGGTGTCTGGGTTGAGTTCGTTCGTCATGCCTGCCATTGTTCAAGTTCAAGTTAACTTGAGTTCAAGGAGACGCCGTGGAGAAGCACGACCTGCTGTCGATGGGGGAGGTCGTCGAGCGCAGTGGCTTCGCGGCCTCGGCGCTCCGCTACTACGAGGCCGAGGGCCTGGTGCACGCCACCAGGTCACCGGGCGGGCGGAGGATGTTCGAGCGGAGCGCGTTGCGGAGGCTGGCGTTCATCAGGGCGGCCGCGAACGTCGGGCTGACGCTGCACGAGATCCGCGATGAGCTCGACCGGCTCCCGGAGGGACGCACCCCTACCAAGGCCGACTGGAGCCGGATCAGCCGCCACTGGCGCGGCCGGCTGGACGAGCAGATCGCAGCGCTGGAGCAGCTGCGCGACGGGCTCGACTCGTGCATCGGCTGCGGCTGCCTGTCACTGCAACGGTGCTGGATCTACAACCCGGACGACGTGCTGGCGGCCGACGACCGCGCCCCCGGGGCGGCCCGGCTGCCGCGGCTGCTGCGCCGTCCACACCCCACCCGCTGAGCGCGAGTCGTGCCTGATTCGGACCGAGTCGTGGCCTGATTCGGACCGAGTCGTGGCGAATGCCGGTCAGCGGCCCTGGTTGGCGACGGCGGCAGCGGCCGCGGCGGCCGCCTCGGGGTCGAGGTACTCGCCGCCGGCGACGGTCGGCGCGAACGCCGCGTCGAGGCGGTACACGAGCGGCATCCCGGTCGGGATGTTGAGGCCCGCGATGTCGGCATCACTGATGCCGTCGAGGTGCTTCACGATGCCGCGCAGGCTGTTGCCGTGGGCGGCCACGAGCACCGTCAGGCCGGCCTCGAGGTCGGGCACGACCGCCGACTCCCAGTAGGGAAGCATCCGCGCGATCACGTCCTTGAGGCACTCCGTGCGCGGCAGGTCGTCGCCGAGATCGGCGTAGCGCGGGTCTCCGGCCTGCGACCACTCGTCGTCGTCGGGCAGCGGCGGGGGCGGGACGTCGAACGAGCGACGCCACGTCATGAACTGCTCCTCGCCGTACTCCGCGAGCGTCTGCTTCTTGTCCTTGCCCTGCAGCGCGCCGTAGTGACGCTCGTTGAGGCGCCACGAACGACGGACCGGGATCCAGTGCCGGTCGGCGGCGTCCAGGGACAGGTGGGCCGTGGTGATGGCGCGCCGCTGGAGCGAGGTGTGGACGACGTCGGGCAGCAGCCCGGCCGCGCGCAGCTGCTCGCCGCCGCTGACGGCCTCCGCCCGGCCCTTCTCGGTCAGGTCGACGTCGACCCAGCCGGTGAAGAGGTTCTTCGCGTTCCACTCGCTCTCGCCGTGCCGGAGCAGGATCAGCGTGTGCGTCATCAGTGCTCGCCCACGGGCTCGGCGACCTCGCACTCGCCACCCGTGCCGTCGAGGCCCTCGAACTCCTCGCAGTTGGCGACCACGGGCACCGTCATCTCGACAACCTGTCCACCGGAGAGCTGGAACGTGATCGGCATCGAGGCGCCGGCCCCGAACTCACCCTCGACGGCGACGCCCTCCTCGCCCTCGGCCCCGAGGTAGACGAGGCCGCCCGGGGCGACCGTGATGGGCGAGAAGTCGGGGATCTGGGCCGTCTCGACCCCGGGCGTCATGGCCTCGACCGTGGCGTCCTCGGCGACGTCGTTGTTGACGAACGTCGCGATGAACGTGCCCGATCCCTCCTCGGCCGACACGATCGCCGCGCCGAGCACGTCGACCGAGGCGTCGCGGTTGTTGGCGCCGGCGGCCGGGGTGTACTCCCGCTCGGTGGCCTTGTCGAAACCGCACGAGGACAGCGGCACCGCCAGCAGCAGCGCACCTGCCGCCAGCGCCCAGGAGCGTCGGGTCTTCTGCATGGCTCGCATGCTAGCGGTCCGGGTCGGCGCTCACTGGCGGAGGCCGACCTGCGATCCCGCGGCCAGGAGGCCGGCCAGGACCAAGGTCGTCACCGCGATCGTGGACCAGAGCGCCTTGGCGGCACCGATCCGCAGGCCGAGCCGCATCGGGAGGTGGCGGACGCCGTGCTCGTGGTCGCGGACCAGGCCAGGGAGCGACACCAGGACGTGGACACAGACCCCGAGGAGTGCCGCCAGGACGGTGACGCTGATCTCCGGCGGGGTGGTGCGGCCGTCGCCGGCCCATCCGCCGTACGCCAGGAACGCCGGGTACAGCGCGTACGCCGCAGCCCAGGGAAGCCACGAGAGCCACCCGCGCCTCAAGACCAGGTTGCCGACGAGGCCGATCGCCACCGACGCGAGGTAGGCCACCCCGCTCCACACCCCGTGCGAGACCGCGAGCGGCACGAGCAGCAGCCCGGCGCACGCGATGGCGAAACCGACGTCGCCGGCGGCCAGCCAGCCCTGCGCGACGGGCTTGTCCTGCCGCTCGTCCTCCGCGTCGCGGTGCCGGTCGACGAGGTCGTTGTGCCAGCCCAGGATCGCCTGCCCCACGAGCACCGTGACCAGCACGACCCCGACCTCGCGAGTGGTCCGCCCGCTGAGGGCGGCCGCGCCGGCGAGGGCCACCGCGCTGACCAGGCCGAGCCGGGGGTGCGAGGCCTGCAGGAGCAGGACCGGAGTCCATCTGCGCCACCCGGAGAGGCCGCGGGCACGCCGGCCCACGGAACCGTCGACGGCGCGGCTGTCCGAGCGGCTGCGGGCCATGCCCGCAGTATCGACCACCCGCGCGCGAGGGTCACGGAGGTCGGCGAAGCCGAGACCCGATCGAGGCGTCCGGAGAGCGGCGCCACCACACGAAGTGGCGATCTGTCAAGCCCTCAATGCCGCCCTGACCTGCACAAACGCGTCGGGAGCACAACCGGGGCCGTGTTACGATAGTCACCTGGAAAGGGGTACTTCACATATGAGTTTCACCGTCGGCGAAACGGTTGTCTATCCGAATCACGGAGCCGCAGTCATCGAGGACATCGAGATGCGGAAGATCAAGGGGGAGGACCGGCAGTACCTCGTTCTGAGGATCGTCGCGCAGCAGGACCTGGTCGTCCGGGTCCCCGCGTGCAACCTCGATCTCGTGGGTGTCCGGGACGTCGTCGACAAGGAGGGCCTCGACCGCGTGTTCGACGTCCTCCGTGCCGCGCACGTCGAGGAGCCGACCAACTGGTCGCGCCGCTACAAGGCCAACCTCGAGAAGCTCCACAGCGGCGACGTCATGAAGGTCTCGGAGGTCGTCCGCGACCTGTGGCGCCGCGAGCGCGATCGTGGCCTGTCGGCCGGCGAGAAGCGGATGCTCGCCAAGGCCCGGCAGATCCTGGTCTCCGAGCTGGCGCTGGCCGAGCACACCAACGAGGACAAGGCCGAGGCCATCCTCGACGAGGTGCTGGCTTCCTGAGCCTGGCTCACGCACCGCACTGAACCATCCACGACGTGCCCCGGTCCTCGGACCGGGGCACGTCGCGTTCGGCCGGCTCCCCGCCGCGAGTCGTGCCCGATGCGAGACGAGTCGTGCCTGATTCCGGAACGAGCCACGACTCGACCGGATTCAGGCACGACTCGCGCCCACGGGCCGTCACATCCCCGAAACACCGTGCGGCGTCGCGCGAAACGTGGCGCGCCTAGCGTCCGCTGGGTGACCTCGGACGCCGCCCAGGACCAGACAGGGTTCCTGCCGGTGTGCCGGGTCGAGGAGCTCGAGGTCGAACGGGGGGCGGCCGCGTTGGTCCACGGCCAGGCAGTCGCATTGTTCAGAACCGCCGACGACCAGGTGCACGCCGTGAGCAACCACGACCCGTTCGAGCACACGAGCGGGCTCGCCAGGGGGATCGTCGGACGCCGCGGGGACGTGCAGTTCGTCGCGTCCCCGCGGCACGGTCACGCCTTCGACCTCGCCACCGGCCGCTGCCTCGACGACGCGGCCGTCGCCGTCTCCGTGTACGACGTGCGGGTGACCGACGGCGTGGTCGAGGTCGGCCATCGGCGGCACGCGTGAGCCCGCTCGCGGATCAGCCGTGCAGCAGGGCGGTCGCGATCGCCGCGATGCCCTCGCCGCGGCCGGTGAGCCCGAGCCCGTCGGTGGTCGTGGCCGACACCGAGACCGGCGCACCGACCGCCTGACCGAGCGCTGCCTCGGCCTCGGCGCGGCGAGGCCCGAGCCGGGGCCGGTCGCCGATGACCTGCACCGCGACGTTCCCGATCTCGTAGCCGGCCTCGCGGACCCGGCGCGCGGTCTCGGTCAGCAGGGCGACCCCCGACGCCCCGGCCCAGCGCGGCTCCGAGGTGCCGAAGTTGCTGCCCAGGTCGCCGAGCCCCGCCGCCGAGAGCAGCGCGTCGCAGGCGGCGTGCGCGGCGACGTCGGCGTCCGAGTGACCCTCGAGCCCCTGCGGCTCCTCCGGCCAGCTGAGGCCGGCGAGGTGCAGCGGTGCGCCGTCGACGAGCCGGTGGACGTCGGTGCCGATCCCGATGCGGACGGGAGGGTGAGGGTCGTGCTGCACGTGCTGATCATGCCTGAGGGACAATGACGCCATGAGCACGCACCGCTACGCGTGGCCGCTGGCGGGTCTGGTCGCTGGCGCCGCCGGGCTGGCCACGAGCTACGCCACGGCGAACGTGATGTCGGTGCGCAGCGCGCCGGTCGTCGCTGTCGCGGAGCTCGTGATCCGACTGACGCCGGGCGAGGTCGTGGAGCGGGCCATCGGGCTGCTCGGTTTCAACGACAAGCCGGCTCTCGTCGCGGGGATCCTGGTGCTGCTCGGGCTGCTCTTCGCCTGGGCCGGCTGGCTGGCCGCCCGCCGGTGGTGGGCGCCGGTCGCGGTGTTCGGGGCGCTCGCGGCGGTGGGCGTGGTCGCGGTCGCCGCCCAGGACCCCCCGTCGACGACGTCGTACCTCCCCGTGGTGATCGGCTTCGTCACCTGGCTGCTGGTGCTGAGCGTGCTGACCAGTCGGCTCGATCGGCCGTCGCCGGGCGTTGCGGAGCCGGCCCAGGGGGGCTCGCGGCGCGGCTTCCTCATCGGCGTCGCGGGCGTCGCCGTGGTGTCGATCGGACTCGGCGCGCTGGGCCGGGCGTGGGGCGGCAGCCGGCGTCGGGTCGAGGAGAGCCGCAGGCTGCTGCGGCTGACCGGCGTCACGGAGCCGAAGGTCCCGCCCGCGACGAAGCTCGGGCTCGACGGTGTGTCCTCGTGGCTGACCCCGGCCGCCGACTTCTACCTGATCCACACCGCGATCGCCCTGCCCACGATCGAGCCGGAGGAGTGGCGGCTGCGGATCCACGGCCTCGTCGACCGTGAGGTGACGCTGTCGTTCCAGGACCTCCTCGACCGGGAGCGGACCGAGGCGTGGGTGACGCTCAACTGCGTGTCCAACCCGGTCGGCGGCGAGCTGATCGGCAACGCCTGGTGGAGCGGGGTGCGGCTGGCGAGCGTGCTGGAGGAGCTCGGCGTCAGCAGCGAGGCCGACTGCGTGCTCCAGACGTCCGACGACGGCTGGACGTGCGGTACGCCGCTCGCCGCCCTCACCGACGACCGGGACGCCATGCTGGCGATCGCCATGAACGGCCGGCCGTTGCCGGTCGAGCACGGGTTCCCCGTCCGCACCGTCGTCCCGGGCCTCTTCGGGTTCGTCTCGGCGTGCAAGTGGGTGGTGGACATCGAGGTGACCCGGTTCGACCGGATCGAGGCCTACTGGACGAGCAAGGGCTGGTCCGAGCAGGCGCCGGTCCGGCTGGCCTCGCGGATCGACGTGCCGCGGTCCGGGGCGGAGGTCACGGCCGGCGAGGTCCGGGTCGGCGGCGTGGCCTGGCAGCAGCACGTCGGGATCCGCGCCGTCGAGATCAGCCTCGACGGCGGCGACTTCGAGCCGGTGCTGCTCGGCGAGGTGCCGACCGCCGACACCTGGGTGCAGTGGGCGGGCACGATCACCGTCTCGCCGGGCGACCACGTCCTGCGGGTGCGGGCGACCAGCGCCGACGGCGAGGTGCAGACGTCGTTCGAACGTGGCGTGGTGCCCGACGGCGCCACCGGCTGGCACGAGGTCGAGTTCAGCGCGACGGAGGACTGACCGCGCGCCTCACGCGGCGTCGCGGGTGAGGACGTACACGACGCCCCCGGACGTCGGCAGCCAGGCGTCCTCGAACTGCCCGCGGTCGTAGGTCCGCCGTACGCCGCTGCGCCGCTGCGCGGCCGGATCGTTCACCACGACGTCGCCGGACCGCGTGAATCCCACGATGACCAGCAGGTGGCCGTTGGTCGAGGAGATGGGCGCGCCGTCGAGCTCGCCCGCGCCGAACGAGATGGAGGCCACCAGCGGGGTCCCACCGGCGACGTACCGCTCCGCCTGCCGGAGGCTGCGCAGCCGCGTCACGTACGCCCTGGCGCCCGGGCCGAGCCGGGTCCCGGCGTACGCCGTGTTGAAGGGCCAGTTCCCGGTGCCGTCGTAGTCCGCGTCGAACGTCATCCGGGCCGCGTGGTCGACCCAGGGCTGCGGGTGACCGTCCGGCACCCAGGCGTACGCCGAGCGCGGGGGCAGGGCGTCGTAGTAGCCGAGCACCATCGACAGGGACGTCGGCGAGCACCACGCCTGGCCGCCGCCACCCCAGGCCGGGTAGTGCCCCGAGTGGACCATCTGCGAGTACCGGGGGACGTCGAGGACGACGTGGTCCGGGCCGCTCGCCACGCCGGGGTCCGAGGTCGCCACCCCGTCGACGTCGGGGAGCCGCGAGGCCACGGCGCCGAGCGCGCGCACCGTGGGACGGGCCGTGCCGGCACGCATCAGGTTGACCCGCAGCTGCCAGGCGCGGACGCCGCCCGGCACCTGCCAGGTGTCGACGTTGACGTCGGCGAGGTCGTCACCCTGCCCGCCGACGGAGGTACGCCGGACGTGCCGGTCGCCCGCGGCCCACCGACCCAGCGTGTCCCAGCTCGACCGCGTGCCCTGGGCGGTCCGGCCGCGCACCTGGACCTCGACCCAGCTGTCGCCGGGCGTGGTCGCCTGCCACGAGGCGATCAGCTCGGTGAGGGCGAACCCGGGTCGGCGCCACGGCGAGACCCAGCGGCCGACGTCGTACCTCGTGCCGCCGTAGGTCCGGGTCGCGACCGGCTCGCCGATCCGGAGCCGGGCCCTGCGCAGGAGCGTCCCGTCGAACGTCCCGGCGGCCAGGTCCGCGCCCCGCCACTCGGCGTACTGGATCCGGCGCTCGGCCTCCGGCGCGGCGGCGGCGGACGTCGCGGCCGGCCCGGGCACGGCCAGGGCGAGGGCCAGCAGGGGGAGGAGCGGACGCGCGAGACGGGGAAGCACCCGACGAGGGTACGCCGATCGTTCACTCCTGTCCCACGAGTCACAGAGTCCGGGGATCGGGCGAATCCGGGCCCCGCCCGTAGAATCGCCCGGTGACCCTGCGCCTCTACGACACCGCGACCCGCGACGTCCGCGACTTCGTCCCGCTCGTGGCGGGCCGGGCGGGCATCTACGTCTGCGGTCTGACGGTGCAGTCGGAGCCGCACGTGGGCCACGTCAGGTCGGCGGTCAACTTCGACGTGCTGCGCCGGTGGCTGGAGCACGCCGACTACCAGGTCGACTTCATCCGCAACGTCACCGACATCGACGACAAGATCCTCGCCAAGGCCTCCGACCAGGGCCTGCACTGGTACGAGCTCGCCCAGCGGATGCATCACGAGCTCGACGACGTGCTCGCGGCGATCAACGTGCGGCGCCCGACCTACGAGCCCGGGGCGACCGGCCACGTCCCGGAGATCCTCGAGCTGATCGGCCGGCTGGTCGCCCAGGGCCACGCGTACGCCGCGGAGGACGGCTCGGGAGATGTCTACTTCGACGTCCGCTCCTGGCCGCAGTACGGCGAGCTGACCCGGCAGCGGATCGACGACATGGAGCCGGCGGGCGACGCGGACCCGAGGGGCAAGCGCGACCCGCGCGACTTCGCGCTGTGGAAGGGCCACAAGCAGGAGACCGAGCCGGAGACGGCGGCCTGGCCGTCGCCCTACGGACCGGGCCGGCCCGGCTGGCACATCGAGTGCTCGGCGATGGCGCGCAAGTACCTCGGCCCCGCCTTCGACATCCACGGCGGCGGCGTCGACCTGCGCTTCCCCCACCACGAGAACGAGCAGGCCCAGTCGCGGGCGGCCGGTGACCCGTTCGCGTCGTACTGGCTCCACAACGCCTGGATCACCACCGCGGGTGAGAAGATGAGCAAGTCGCTCGGCAACTCGCTGCTGGTGCCGAACGTGCTGCAGCGGGTCCGCGGGGTCGAGCTGCGCTTCTACATGGTCAGCGCCCACTACCGGTCGACCGTCGAGTTCTCCTTCGAGGCGCTCGAGGAGGCGGCGGTCTCGTTCCGGCGGATCGAGTCGTTCCTGGAGCGCTCGAAGCCGCACGTGGGCGACGGTTGGTTCGCCACCAGGCTCCCCCAGGCGTTCACGGACGCGATGGACGACGACCTCGGGACGCCGGCAGCGATCGCCGTGCTCCACGAGACGGTGCGCGACGGCAACCGGCTGCTCACCGAGGGCCCCTCCGACGGGCTCTCGGCGCGGCGCACGGAGGTCCTCCTCATGCTCGACGTCCTCGGGCTCGACCCGCAGGACTACGCCACCACCGGGGGCGACGATCGGCTGACCGGCGTGGTCGACGCCCTGGTGCAGGGTCTGCTCGAGGAGCGCGCCCAGGCCCGCGCCGACAAGGACTGGGCGCGCGCCGACGCGATCCGCGACCGGCTCAAGGCCGCCGGCGTCGAGATCGAGGACACCCCCGACGGCCCCCAGTGGAGCGTGTGAGAGATGCCAGGGAATTCGCAGCGCAAGGGCTCGATCCGCAAGAGCTCCAAGAAGCCCACGGCCGGCTCCGGCGGCCGGGTGAAGCGCGGGCTGGAGGGCAAGGGCCCGACGCCGAAGGCGAAGGACCGCCCGAACCACAAGGTCTACAAGGCCAAGCAGCAGGCCGAGCGCGCCCAGTCGGCGCGCCCCCGGCGCCGGCCGGCCGTCTCCGACGCCGAGTGGGTGGCCGGGCGCAACTCGGTCGTCGAGGCGCTGCGTGCCGGCGTCCCCGTGACCGCCGTGTACGTCGCCGAGGGCGCCGACCGCGACAGCCGGCTGCGTGAGGCGTTCAAGA
This sequence comes from uncultured Actinomycetota bacterium, assembly GCA_963829855.1. Taxonomy (GTDB): domain Bacteria; phylum Actinomycetota; class Actinomycetes; order Propionibacteriales; family Nocardioidaceae; genus Nocardioides. Next base: position 55,054 of record CAWHKE010000009.1, read on the forward strand.
TCGCGGCCGAGCAGGGCACCAGCCTGCTGGAGGTCACCCGCACCGAGCTCGACCGGCTCACCGGCAACGCCGTCCACCAAGGCCTCGCCGCCCGGATCCCGGCCTACGAGTACGCCCACGCCGACGACCTGGTGTCCCAGGCCGACGCGGCCGGCGAGCCGCCCCTGATCGTCGTGCTCGACCAGGTGACCGACCCCCGCAACCTCGGCGCGATCGTGCGCAGCGCGAGCGGCTTCGGCGCCCATGGCGTCGTGATCCCCGAGCGGCGCGCGGCGACGATGACGGCCAGCGCGTGGAAGACCAGCGCCGGAGCGGCTGCCCGGATCCCGGTCGCCCAGACGGTCAACCTGACCCGTCAGCTCAAGGCGTACCAGGACGCGGGCTGCATGGTCGTCGGGCTCGCCGCCGACGGCGAGCTCTCGCTGACCGAGCTGACCGCGCCCGACGGGCTGGCCGAGGGACCGCTCGTGGTGGTCGTCGGGGCCGAGGGCGGCGGGCTGTCCCGGCTGGTCGCCGAGACCTGCGACCAGCTGGTGTCCATCCCGATGGCGAACGATCTCGAGTCGCTCAATGCCGGAGTGGCGGCGTCAGTGACGCTCTACGCGATCGCGCAGGCCCGGACCGGACGGTGAGGCGAGCCGCCGTCCCTCTCGTCCAGGGTCTCGGCCTGGCCGCGGTCTGGGCGGTGGTGGCGGTGACGGTCGGGCTCGGCTTCTTCCTCAACGCCGAGCGTGAGGCGGTCGTGGCCGGACACGACACGGTGATCCGGCCGACCCTCGACGGGTACGTCGTCGTCCACACGGGTCCGGTGCTGCCCGACCTCCGGCTCGACTCCGGGCGCCGGATCGGCGTCGACGTCACGCTCGGCAAGACGAACGCCAGCACCCTGGGCGAGCTCGTCGAGCGGTACGCCGTCATCGGTGCCCAGCCCGAGGGGTCGGTCGCGCGGGTGGAGGGGGCGGTGGCCGACATGGCCGCCGACGCCGCCGTCCGCGGCACGGTCGTCGGCCTCCTCCCGGTCGCCGTGTGGCTGCTGCTGGGGCCCGCCCGCCGGCGGGAGCTCTGGCGGGCGGCCCGCAGCCGGCGCGGGCTGGCGGTGGCGACCGTGACCGCGGTCGCCCTGGTCCTCGTGTGGGAGCCGTGGGAGGACGACCAGCCGTCGATCGGGGAGGACCAGTCGTGGGTCGCGCTGCCGACCTACCTCGGCGACGCGGTCCCCGTGCCGTCGCAGCTGGCGGCCGTCGAGGTGCGCAGCGATCCCGGTGCGATCGACTCACGCCGCCTGATCGAGAGCGCCGTCTCGACGTACGAGCTCAGCAAGGAGTTCTACGACGAGGCCGCGGGCGCCGCCGGGCTGCTCGAGCTCCGCCAGCCCGCGGAGGGCGAGACGGTGGCGCTGCTGGTCTCGGACCGACACGACAACATCGGCATGGACAAGGTGGCGCGTGCGATCGGCGACCGGGCCGGGGCCACGGTGCTGCTCAACGCCGGCGACGACACCTCGACCGGGGAGGAGTGGGAGGCGTTCAGCCTCGACTCGGTGTCGGAGGCGTTCGACGGCTACGACCGGTTCGTCGCGACCGGCAACCACGACGAGGGCGACTTCGTCGCCGACTACTTCGGCGGCCTGGGGTGGACCGTGCTCGACGGGTCGACCGAGGAGGGACCGGGCGGCGGCACCCTGGTCGGCGCCCCCGACCCTCGGTCGAGCGGCCTCGGCAACTGGCGCGACGCGAGCGGCCTCAGCTTCTCGGAGGTGGGCGACCTCTTCAGCGAGGAGCTGTGCGCCGCGGAGGAGCGGGTCAACACGGTGCTCGTGCACGACGTGAACCTGGCGGCCGACGCGCTGGAGCGCGGCTGCGTCGACCTGGTCGTGGGCGGCCACGTGCACGTCCGGATCGGACCCGACGCGGTGGAGGCCGAGAACGGCGCCGTCGGCTACAGCTACACCAACGGCACGACCGGCGGCGCGGCGTACGCCATCGCGATCGGCAGCAAGCCCCGCCGCGACGCGATGGTCTCGCTGGTCACCTATCGCGACGGCGTGCCGGCCGCGATCCAGTCGGTCACGCTGCAGACCAACGGCACGTTCGCGGTGGGCGAGTTCGTCGAGCTCGCACCGTCCGCGGGCGTGGACAGTCCGTGACGAACCGGCGGCCGCCGGCGTCCCGGCAGCCAGGACGTCACGGACTACCGGTGTCGTCGGGGTCTGACGGCGCCGAGGCCGGTGCGGCCACCGCCTCCTCGGGCTTCGTGGTGAGGACGGTCTCGATGTAGTCGCGGGCTGCGTCGCGGATGCTGACCTCGGCGCCCTTCCGCTCGGAGAGGTACCAGCGGTGCACGAGGATCTCGTGGAAGAGCTCCGCCGGCTCGAGCTTGCCGCGGGCGTCGGACGGCACCATGGCCATCAACGGCTCGTAGACCTCGGTGAGCCAGCGGTTCGCGACCAGCACGCGGTCCTCGCGGCCGAGGTCGTTGGCGGCGGTGTAGGCGGCGATGTCGTTGAGCATCCGGCGCGCCTGCGCGTCCTCGACGTTCATCCCGGTCAGGCCTTGCAGCTCGCGACGATGGTGGCCGAGCTCGACCACCTTCGGCTGGATGACGACCCGGTCGCCGTCGAAGTCGGTGACGATGTCGAGCTCCTCGACGTCGAAACCGAGGTCGTTGAGGCGCTCGATCCGCTGCTCGATCCGCCACATCTCGCCGGCCGGGAACTCCTCCTCGCCGGTCAGCTCGCTCCACAGCGCGTCGTACCTGGTGTGGATCAGCTCGACCACGTCGGATGCGTCGACCTGGTCGTCGAGCTGGCCGCTGGCCTGGAGGTCCAGCAGCTCGGCGTAGACGTTCTCGCAACCGACCGTGAGGTCGTACTCGCGCATCGACCCCGACAGCTGCGGCCGGAGCTCGCCGGTCTCCGCGTCGACGAGGTACGCCGAGAAGCCGCCGGCGCTGCGACGGAAGAGCACGTTGGACAGGGACACGTCACCCCAGTAGAACTCCGCGAGGTGGAGCCGGACGAGCAGCACGACGAGCGCGTCGATCAGGTTCGGCAGGCTGTCGGCGGACAGCCCGTGGGAGAACAGGCTGCGGTAGGGCAGCGAGAAGCGCAGGTGCTCCGTGAGCAGGGCGGCCGGCAGCTCCGCGTCGTCCTCGTCCTCGCGGCCGGTGACCACGCCCTGCGGCACGACCGCCGGCAGGCCCATCCGCTGCAGGTCGCGCAGCAGGCGGTACTCGCGGAAGGCGATGGCCTCCTGGGTCTCCTTGACCGCGTACACCCGGTCGCGCAGCCGCACGATCCGCACGACGTGGCGCGACAGGCCGCGCGGGAGCGGCACGACGTAGTCGTCGCCCCAGTCCTCGAGCGGTGTGGACCAGGGCAAGGTCACGATCGCCGGATCGGGCCGGCTCGCGACGATCCTCAGGGCCATGCGTCGAGCCTAGGGCGTGGCGGGCAGGTGCCGCGCGAGTCGGCGGGCCCGGTCGAGGTCGACGAGGTCCTCGAGCAGCAGCGGCGTGCCGTCGGGGCCCGCGAGCGGGATCCGCCAGTTGGGGTACTCCCGGTGGGTGCCCGGCTGGTTCTGCGTCCGGCGGTCACCCACCAGGTCGGCCAGCGAGACGCCGAGCAGCCGACTGGGGGCACACGCGAGCAGGCGGTGCAGGGCGGCGACCGTCTCCTCCTCGTCGGCGCCCTCGGACAGCAGCCCTCGCTCGCGCAGCAGCGACCGGAACGTCTCCTGCTCGTGCGCCGACACCAGGAGCTCCTGCTCGACCGGTCGCGTGAGCAGCCCGAGCGAGTCGCGCAGCCGGACGTGGTCGCCCGCGAGGTAGCCCGCCGTCGGTGGCAGGTCGTGCGTGGTCACCGACGCCAGGCACAGCTCCCGCCAGGTCTCGGGTGGCCGGGGTGCGCCGTCCTCGCTCTCGAACCACAGGATCGAGGTGCCCAGCACTCCGCGACCGGCGAGGTAGTCGCGCACGAACGGCTCGACCACGCCGAGGTCCTCGCCCACGACGAAGCCGCCCGCCCGCTCGGCCTCCAGCACAAGGATCGAGACCAGGGCCTCGTGGTCGTAGCGGAGGTACGCGCCCTCCGACGACGGGGCACCCTGCGGGATGCACCAGAGCCGGAAGAGCCCCATGACGTGGTCGATCCGGACCCCGCCCGCGTGCCGCAGCGCGGCCCGCAGCACCGCGCGGTACGGCGCGTAGCCCAGCTCGGCGAGGACGTCGGGCCGCCAGGGCGGCTGGGACCAGTCCTGCCCGCGCTGGTTGAACGCGTCGGGTGGGGCGCCGACCGACAGCCCGCGAGCCAGCGCGGGGCCGAGCGTCCAGACCTCCGCCCCGGCGGGGTGGACGCCGACCGCGAGGTCGGTCACCAGCCCGATGGACATGCGGGCGTCGAGGGCGGCCGCCTGCGCGGCGGCCAGCTGCTCGTCGCAGAGCCACTGCAGCCAGCCGAAGAACCGCACCCGGTGCGCCAGCTTCCTCGCGAGCACGGCGACCTCCGGCGATCCGGGGTCACGCAGCTCCTCGGGCCAGTCGTCTCCGGCGAGGTGCTCGGCGAGCGCGCACCAGATGGCGAACTGGTGCAGCTCCGGGCCCTGGTCGGTCAGGAACGCCTCGAAGGCCCGCTCCCGCTCCGGAGTGCGGGGGGCGGCATGGATGAGGTCGAGGGCGGCGAGCTTGGCGGCGTACGACGCCTGCCGGTCGATCAGTCCGTCCTCGTCGTCGAACGGTCCGGCGGCGTACGCCTCGACCTTCGCGCGCTGCTTCTTCGGCAGGGCGGCGAGCTCGGGCACGTCGGTGACGCGCAGGTAGAGCGGGTTCAGGTAGCGGCGTGAGGTGGGGAGGTACGGCGAGTCCTCGATCGGCGGGACCGGCTCGGCGGCGTGGAGCGGGTTGACGAGCACGAAGTCCGCGCCGAGGCCGGCCGCCCAGCGGGCCTGGGTCGCGAGGTCGGACAGGTCGCCCACGCCCCAGGAGCCGCGCGACCGCACGGAGTAGAGCTGGGTCATCACGCCCCACACCTGGTGCGCGAGGTCGTCGGGCAGGTCGATCCGGTCGGGCGCCAGGATCAGCAGCCCCTCGCGGGTCTTCTCGCGGCTCGTGGCCCGCACCCGGTGGTAGCCGGTCGGGAGGTCGTCCGGCAGCACGAACCTGGCCTCGCCGACCAGTCGGCCCTCGACCTCGCGCGGCGGGGTCCAGTGCTCCACCTGGGTCGCGTCGACCACGGCCCCGTCCTCCGTGACGACCTGCAGCGCGAGCGGGTCGCCGTCGGGCACGTGCACCAGCACCTCGACCGGGTGCCCCGCGCGGCCGACGGTCACCGCGGGCAGCGCCCGGCGCCACGGCGCCTCGTCGAGGTCGGCGAGCGCGGCGTGCACCGACTCGTCGGTGCTCGCGTCGATGTCGAGCGCGCCGAGCAGCGCCTGCACCGTCTCGACCGTGACCGGGACGTGGTGGCCCTGCCAGTCCCAGTACTCCCGGGAGACTCCACACCGGTCCGCGAGCTCGGCGAGTGCCGGCCAGTCCTCGACGTGGGCCACGGGATCACCCTAGGCGGCGTCCCACCCGCGACGTGGGCCAGCCCGCACGATCAGTAGGACTTCCCTTCGGCGTACCGGAGCCGCCGGGCGTGCCGACCTCGCCCCCGGTTGCGGCTCTTGTAGGTGGGAAGCTGCGAGTCGCAGTTGGGACAGACGAGTCGCAGGTTGCCCCTGTGGTTGTTCGTCGAGTCGCCGTCCACGTGATCGAGGACGAAGCGCAGCGGCTTGCCCTCCCACTCCGCCTGCAGGCCGCAGAGGTCGCACTGACTTCCCTGCAGTTCGTCGAGGTACCGGCGGATGTAGTGGTTGGCCGCGGTGCCCGGGGTCGCCGCCCCCGTTCTCAGCCAGGACTCGAGAAGCAGCCACTGCTTCCTCGCTTGCTGGCACACAGCGCTGCAGTAGATGCGCTGCGAACGCTTTCCGAGAGGGTCACCGCAGGCCTGACACCAACGCACGCCGCCCAACCTAGAGGCGTCCGCCGACAGAGCCGGTGACAGGAGTCGAACCCGCGACATTTCCCTTACAAGGGGAACGCTCTACCAACTGAGCTACACCGGCGAGGTGCGGCAATCCTAAGGATCGCGCGCCTCGGCGTGCTCACCGCACCCGACGGACCCCGAACTCGCACGCGGGGAAGGCGATCGCGTCCTGGGCCTCGACCAGCCGCAGCTCGCGCTCGCCGGACTCGAGCGTCCGCTGCAGGACCCCGAACACCGAGCTCACGGTCCGCGCGAGCGCGACGTCGGCCGACCCGGTGTCGTGCAGGTGCGCGGTGAACAGCGCTGCGGTGATGTCGCCGGAGCCGTTGGCCTTCATCGGCAGCCGGGGAGTCTCGACCAGCCAGGCGCCGTCGTCGGTGACCGCGAGCAGCCCGATCGAGTCGGTGCCGGTCTCGACGCTGGTCACCAGGATCGTCGACGGCCCCATCGCTCGCGCCAGGTCGGCGCTGGCGAGCACCTCGTCGAGCGAGGACGGCGTGGTGTCGGTGAGGAAGCCGAGCTCGAACTGGTTGGGCGTGATGACATCGGCCACCGGCACCACGCGCTCGCGGATGATCGGCGGGATCTCCGGGTTGACGAAGCAGCCCGAGGTCGCGTTGCCCATCACCGGGTCGCAGGTGTAGGTCGCCGACGGGTTGGCCGCCTTGACCCGCCGTACCGCGTCGACGACGACGTCGGCGATGGCGGGGCTGCCCTGGTAGCCCGACAGCACGGCGTCGCAGGTCGCGAGCACGCCACGATCCTCGATCCCCTCGACGACCGCCGAGACGTCGGCGGGGTCGATCAACGGGCCGCGCCAGGTGCCGTACCCGGTGTGGTTCGAGAAGTTCACCGTCAGCACCGGCCACACCTCGTGGCCCAACCGCTGCAGCGGGAAGACCGCGGCCGAGTTGCCGACGTGGCCGTAGGCGACGTGGGACTGGATCGACAGGATGCGCACCCGTCGATCCTGCCGCCGCGAAGGGGTGAGCACAAACCTTCCGCGCCTTCCCTAGGTTGGGGCGATGTCTCCCCTCGACTGGATCTCCGGCTCCCCCTGGTCCTACGTCGTGGTCGCGCTCATGATCGCCGGCTCGGCGGTCTTCCCGCCGTTGCCGAGCGAGGCCTCGATGCTGACCGCGCTCAGCCTGGCACTGGAGGGCGAGCTGCTCCTGGTCCCGGCCGCGGCGGCAGCGGCGGCAGGTTCCGTCGGGGGCGATCTGGTCGCCTACGGCGTGGGCCGGGTCGCCGGCAGCCGTCGGGACGACGCGCGCAGCGGTGACGGGCGGATCGCCCGGGCGATCGCCTGGGTCGACGAGCGGGACGAGCAGTGGGGACCGGGCCTGATCGTGGGCGGTCGCTTCGTGCCGGGTGGGACCACGGCGGTCGGGATCACCGCCGGTGTCGTCCGCTTCCCGTTCCGCCGCTTCGTGACCTTCTCGCTCGTCGGTGCCGCGGTCTGGGTCGGCTACGGGGTGGGGCTCGCCTACCTGGGCGCGACCTTCATCCCCGGTGGCTGGTGGATGGGGACGCTCGTCGCCGTCGGGCTGGGCCTCGCGTTCGCCGGGTTCGTGCGCTGGCGCGACAAGCGCCGCTAGACCGCTGCTCAGGCCACCTGCAGCGACCGCTTCGAGAGCCCCATCCAGAAGCCGTCGATGACCTGGAGTCCCGGCTCCTCCGGGTCGGTCGCCGCGCCGAGGGTCACGAAGAGCGGCGTGTAGTGCTCGACCGTCGGGTGGGCGTAGGGCATGCCCGGTGCCTGCGAGCCGTACGCCGCCAGCGCGTCGACGTCGCCGCGCGCCAGCGCCTCCCCGGCCCAGGCGTCGAAGTCGGACGACCAGCCCGGGACGTCGGCGTCGATCCGGAACTCCTTGAGGAACGGCAGGCCGTGGGTGAGGAAGCCGGAGCCGATGATCAGCACGCCCTCGTCGCGGAGCGGCCGCAACCGCTCGCCGAGCCGGAGCAGCCGGGTCGGGTCCTGGGTGGGCAGCGACATCTGGAGGACCGGGATGTCGGCGTCCGGGTACATGATCCGCAGCGGCACCCACGCGCCGTGGTCGAGCCCGCGAGACGGGTGCTGGTGGACCGGCTCGTCCGCCGGCATCATCGCCGCGATCCGGGTGGCGAGCGCGGTGGCGTCGGGCGTCTCGTACGTCATCCGGTAGTACTTCGCCTCGAAGCCGCCGAAGTCGTAGACCAGCGGCGCCTGGCCGGCGCTGAGCATCACCGGCGCCGACTCCCAGTGCGCGCTGACGATGAGGATCGCCTTCGGGCGCGGCAGGTCCGCCGCCCAGCGCGCGAGCTGGCTCGACCACACCGGGTCGTCGAGCAGCGGCGGCGCGCCGTGGCCGAGGTAGAGCGCGGGCATCCGGTCGGTCATGTCACCTACAATAGTTCAAAGTTCAATTTCATTCCCAGCCCTGCGCCCAGTCAACCGGTTCGCCACCCTGCTCCGCCAGCATCCGGTCGACCCGGCTGAACGGCTTCGACCCGAAGAAGCCGCGGCTGGCCGACAGCGGCGACGGGTGCACGGACTCGACCCACGGCACCGGGCCCAGCAACGGCTTCAGCGACTGGGCGTCACGACCCCAGAGGATCGCGGCCAGCGGACCGCCGCGGGCGGCCAGGGCGCGGATCGCGCACTCGGTGACCTCCTCCCAGCCGCGGCCCCGGTGGCTGGCGGACTCGCCCGGCCGCACCGTCAGCACCCGGTTGAGCAGCATCACCCCCTGGTCGGCCCACGCCGTGAGGTCGCCGTGCTTCGGCGGTACGACGCCGAGGTCGTCGCGCAGCTCGACGTAGATGTTGCGGAGGCTGGCCGGCAGCGGCCACACGTCGCGCGCCACCGCGAAGCTCAGCCCGATCGGGTGCCCCGGCGTCGGGTACGGGTCCTGCCCGACGATCAACACCCGGACGTCGGCGAGCGGGCGCTGGAAGGCCCGCAGCACGTGGTCGCCGTCAGGGAGGTAGGAGCGGCCGGCCGCGAGCTCCTCACGCAGGAACCGGCCCATCGCCGTGATCCGCTCCTCGACCGGCGCGAGCGCCTCTGCCCAGTCGGTGGCGACCAGCCCTCGGTCGACCAGGCCAGCGAGCGTGCTCACGACCCCGAACGTACCGGGCGGCCGAGCCGGTCGAGGAACGCGACGAGCAGCGCCTCGCGCATGGCGGGTGACGCGACGTCGAGCATCGCGTTGACCGGGGCCATCCGGTCGGGAAGGGCCAGCCCGCCGTCGGCCGACTCACCCACCAGGCCGGACGCCGCGAGCAGCCCGTCGAAGTCGGCGTCCGTCAGCGCGGCGGGGTCGAGCGCCTCGATGAAGGCGACCACGTCGGGGTCGACGCCCACCGGGCCGGCGGCCACGGCCGCCGCGACCGCCTCGGACAGCGCCACGAGGAACTCCGACGCCGGGGTCGACGCGGACACGGAGAGATGGAGGGTGGGCGGCCGCCCGGCGTACGACATCTGGGGCTGCACGAACCAGCCCCGCGCCGCCATCTCGTCGCAGACCGTGAACGGGTCGCAGCTGCCGTCGGTCTGCACGGCCACCAGCGTGGAGTCGGGGGCAGCGATCAGCGACAGCGGCGACGACAGCCCGGCCACGATCGCGTCGGTCGCCGCGAACGCCTGGCCGGCCAGGGACGCGTAGCCCTCGTCGCCCAGCGTCTGCAGCACCGCCCACGCCCCGGCCAGGGGGCCGCCCGACTTCGTCGACTGCATCGTCGAGTTGAGCATCGTGTAGCCCGGCCAGTCCGCCCACGCGAAGTACTGCGGCCGCCGCAGCGCGGGCTCGCGGTGCAGCAGCAGCGACGTGCCCTTCGGCGCGTAGCCGTACTTGTGCAGGTCGACCGAGATCGACGTGACGCCGGGCACCGCGAACGACCAGGGTGGTACGTCGCGCCCGGCCCGCGCGGCGTACGGCAGCACCCACCCGCCGATGCACGCGTCGACGTGGCAGCGGATGCCGCGCCCGGACGCGGCGGCCGCCAGCGCGGTGATCGGGTCGACGACGCCGTGGGCGTACGAAGGCGCCGACCCGACGACCAGCACGGTCGAGTCGTCGAGCGCGGCGGTGGTGGCGGCCACGTCGGCCCGGAAGTCCTCGCCGGCCGGCACCACGACGGTCCGCAACCCGAAGTAGTGGGCGGCCTTGTGGAAGGCCGCGTGCACCGTGTCGGGCACCACGATCGCCGGGTCGCGGACGTCCGGCCGCGCGTCGCGGGCAGCCTGCACCGCCAGCAGGCACGACTCGGTGCCGCCGGACGTCACCGTGCCGACGGCCGTCGCGGGCGCGTCCAGCAGGTCGCAGGCGAAGCCGACCAGCTCGTTCTCCATCCTGAGCAGCGAGGGGAAGGCGGTGGGGTCGAGCCCGTTGGCCCCGGCGTACGCCGCCACCGCCGCCCGTCCGACCTCGTCGACCTCGGCGAGCCCGGAGTCGTAGACGTAGGCGAGGGTGCGCCCGCCGTGGACCGGCAGGTCACCGGCCTGCATCGCCCGCAGCCGCGCCAGCACGTCGTTCATGCCGCCACCTCCTCGTCCACCGTCGTGGCGTCCAGCCGATAGTCGCGCAACCACCACAGGCTCGCCAGCACGAGTGCGGCCGGCAGCAGCGAGAAGCCCAGCACGATCGCGGTCACGGCCGAGCCGGGCTGGGCGACGCCGGTCGTCGACGACACGTAGCCGCCGGCCGCGAGCACGAGCGCGAAGACGCCGGGGCCGAGCGCCAGCCCGAACGTCTCACCCGCGGTCCAGACGCCGGTGTAGACGCCGACCCGGTTGCTGCCGGTCCGCCGGGAGTCGATCGCGGCCGCGTCGGGCAGCATCGCCATCGGGAACACCTGCGCGCCGGCGTAGCCGACGCCGACCAGCGCCACGGCCGCGAACACCACCGCGGTGGGTGCCCGGTCGGCGAGCACGGCGAGGGCGGCGCCCGACGCGAGGACGAGCGACGACGCGACGTACCCCCGCTTCTTGCCGAACCGCTGCCCGACCCGGGCCCAGACCGGCGTCAGCACCAGGGCTGGGCCGACGAAGCAGACGAACAGGATCGTCCCGGCGCCCTGCTCGCCCAGCACGTCGGTGGCGAGGTAGTCGACGCCCGCGAGCATGCAGCCGGTCGCGAGTGCCTGCATGACGAACGTCGTGAGCAGCGCCCGGAAGTCGCGGGCACCGGCGACGATCCGCAGCTGGTCGGCCAGCGAGCCGGCCCCGGGCTGCACCGCGCCGACCGGCGCGGACCGGGTGCCGACGTAGGCGCTGACGACGCCGACCAGGATCACCAACGCCATCGCCAGCCCCATCACGCGGTAGCCGTCGCGGCCGCCGACGGCGTCGCGGATGATCGGCGCGGTCGCGCCCGCGAGCATGATCGTGAACGCCAGGATCACGACCCGCCAGGTCATCAGGCGGGTGCGCTCGTCGTAGGAGTCGGTGATCTCGGCCGGCATCGCGACGTACGGCACCTGGAAGAACGCGTACGCCGAGGCGGCGAGCAGGAAGCAGACGAGGACCCACAGCGCGTCGAACCCGCGGGAGCCGAGGTCCGGGCCGGCGAAGATCAGCGCGAACGAGGCCGCCAGCGCCAGCCCTGCCTTGAGCAGCCACGGCCGCCGCGGGCCGCGCGGGTCGACGGTCCGGTCGCTGATCCGGCCGGCGATCGGGTTGAGGACGACGTCCCAGGCCTTCGGCGCGAACACGATGACCCCGGCCCAGAGCGCGGCGATCCCGAGGCTGTCGGTGAGGTAGGGCAGGAGCATCAGGCCGGGTACGGTCCCGAACGCGCCGGTCGCCACCGAGCCCGATCCGTACCCGAAGCGCACGCCCCGGGGCAGGGTCTCGGTGGCCGGCATGGCCGCACCCTAGTGCGCGACGTCGGTCGAGAGGCTCGTGACTGCCGTCGGTCAGCGGGCCAGGGAGCGGGAGCCGGCCGAGCCGTAGCGCCGCTTCGGGTTCGCCCCGATCGTGCCCTGCGATCCCTTGCGCGGCCGTCGTGGTGGCGGCGTCACCGGGCCGTCGTCGCCGGACGTCGACCACTGGTCGAGCCACTCGTCGATCACGGTCCACGTGGTTCCGCGGGCGGCACGGCCCGTGAGCATCCCGAGATGGCCGCCGGGGACGATCTCGAACCGGACCTCCGGAGATCCGCTGAGCATCGGCACGACCGGCCTCACCGCGGCGATCGGCGCGATGCCGTCGGTGGTGCCGCCGAACACCAGCACCGGGACGGCCACGTCGGCCAGCCGGATCGTCCGGTCCCCGAGCTCGATCTCTCCCTCGACCAGGGCGTTGCCCTTCACGAACCGGTGGTAGAGCTGCCCGAACGTCCGGCCGGGATAGGCGATCATGCGGTCGGTGAAGCGGTCGACCGCCTCGACCTGCGCGAGGAAGTCGACGTCGTCGAGGTTCTGGACGAGGGCGATCGGCTTCGTGACGAGCTTCTGGAACGACGACAGCTGGAACGCCCACTTCACCAGCGGCTTCGGGGCGCCGCCCATCGCCTGGTAGGCACGGGTGATCGCGCCCCGGCCCTGCGTCACGTTGAGCAGCGGGCGGAGCGGTGCCACGATCGGCACCCGGCTCACGTCCAGCGGCGTGCCGACCGCCGTGACCGACGCGATCGGCAGGTCCGCGTCGTCGGCTGCCGCCAGCAGCGCGAAGATCCCTCCGAGTGACCAGCCGACCAGGTGCACGGGGCGGCCGCCGGCGTGTGCGGACACCTCCCGCACGGCGGTCGGTACCACCTCGTCGACCCAGTGCTCCATCCCGAGGTTGCGGTCCTTGAACGACACCTCGCCGTACTCCACGAGGTACGTCGGTCGCCCCGCCCCGACGAGGTGCTCGACCAGCGAGCAGCCACGGCGCAGGTCGAAGCAGAGGGCGGGGGCGGCGAGCGGCGTCACCAGCAGCACGGGGTCACCGGTCTCGAGGACCTTCGCCGCCGGGCGGTAGTGGTAGACCTCGCGCAGCGTGCCCTCGTCGATCAGGGTGCGCGGCATCGGGCGCAGGTCGGCGAGACCGCCGTACAGCACCTTGTGCGCGACGTTGCTGGCTGCGGCGACGACCTGATCGGGCTTCGGGATCAGATCCATGTCCGCGAAACTACCGTGCGCCTCGACACGGGACGGGCCGTGGGACTAGAACCGGACCATGGGATGGAGGCGGGCCGGGGCGCTCGCGGCAGCGGCCCTCGGGGCGGTCGCCGCCCGCGACCTCACCCAGAAGCAGCACGCGATCCGCCGCAACTTCCCCGTCGTGGGCCACCTCCGCTACCAGCTCGAGCGGTTCGGCCCCGAGCTGCGGCAGTACATCGTGACCTCGAACGACGAGGAGCGGCCCTTCAGCCGCGACCAGCGCCGCTGGGTCTACGCCAGCTCGAAGCTGGAGAACAACTACTTCGGGTTCGGCACCGACAACGACTTCGAGAACACGTCCGGGTACGTCGTGATCAAGCACCGGACGTTCCGCGGCCAGGGGGCCGCGACCGCCCAGCACGCCGGGGAGGAGGTCGGGCTGCCGTCCGCCAAGATCCTCGGAGGCCCGCGCGGCCGGGCCAAGGCGTTCCGGCCGGAGTCGGTGGTGAACGTCTCGGGCATGAGCTTCGGGGCGCTGTCGAAGAACGCGATCGAGGCGCTCAACAAGGGCGCCGCCATGGCCGGCTGCCTCCACAACACCGGAGAGGGTGCGGTGTCGCCCTACCACCGCAACGGTGGTGACCTGGTCTTCCAGATCGGGACGGCGTACTTCGGGTGCCGCGACGCCGACGGCCGCTTCGACCTCGCGCGGCTGCAGGACCTGGTCGCCTCCGCGCCGGTCAGGGCGATCGAGATCAAGCTCTCGCAGGGGGCCAAGCCCGGGCTCGGCGGCATGCTGCCCGGCGCCAAGGTCAGTCAGGAGATCGCGGAGATCCGCGGCATCCGGGCCGGGGTCGACTGCGCGTCCCCGAGTCGGCACACCGAGTTCCACGACGTCGACTCGATGCTGGACTTCGTCGAGCGGGTCGCCGACGCCACCGGCGTCCCGGTCGGGATCAAGTCGGCGGTGGGCAACCTCGACTTCTGGGACCACCTGATCGCCCAGATGGCCGACCGGCAGCGCGGGGTCGACTTCGTCAACATCGACGGCGGCGAGGGAGGCACCGGCGCGGCGCCGATGATCTTCGCCGACAGCGTCGCCTACCCGTTCCGGATGGGCTTCGCCCACGTCCACAAGAAGTTCGCGGAGGCCGGTCTCTCCGACGACGTGACGTTCATCGGCGCCGGCAAGCTGGGCATCCCGGAGCACGCGATCGTCGCGTTCGCCCTGGGCGTCGACCTGGTCAACGTCGGCCGCGAGGCGATGCTCGCCATCGGGTGCATCCAGGCCCAGAAGTGCCACACCGACCACTGCCCGGTCGGGATCGCGACCCAGAACCAGCGCTACGTCCGCGGCCTCGATCCGACGCTCAAGAGCGTCCGACTGGCCAACTACGTCAAGACGATGCGGCGCGACCTGCTGAAGGTCTCCGAGGCGGTGGGGGTCGACCACCCCGGCCTGATCACCTCCGACGACGTGGACGTGCTCGACGGGCTGCACGTCGGCCGGTCCGTGCGCGAGATCTACGGCTACCCCGACGGCTGCGGGGAGCTCGGCCCCGCGCTGGCCGAGGAGATCACCCGGATCATGGCCCCGCGCGCCCCCCACGACGGTCAGCCGGTGGGCTGAGGTCCCGTCAGCCTGAGGGCTCGGGCGCGTCGATGTCCTTGCACTTCACCTTCGGGTTGACGCCGACGTAGTTGAGGGGACCGGCCGCGATGGTGAGCGCGATGTTGCCGGCCTCGGCGCAGTTCGTCCTGTCGCCGGAGAAGTAGTCGCGCTGGAAGGCGGCCACGAGTCCGATCACCAGCCAGATCACGACGACGATCGAGAGAATGCGTCCCATCGGCCCAACCTAGGCACCAGCGACGAACGCTCACCACATCCAGATGGGTGGCCCCAGGGTCAGCCGGCGGCTCGAACCCGAACCGGGCGTAGAGCGCGCGCGCCTGCGCCGTGGCCAGGGCCCGACCGACGCCTCACTCGTGGCGGCCGATCTCCGCCATGCTGTCGAGGAAGGTCCTGGCCCAGGCCGCCACGTCGTTCTTCAGCACGGTCTTGCGCATCGCCTTCATGCGCTTGGTGCGCTCCTTCGCGTCGGCGCGGCAGGCGTCGAGCAGCGCCGCCTTCATGCCGTTGATGTCGTAGGGGTTGACCAGCCACGCCTGCCGCAGCTCGTCGGCCGCCCCGGCGAACTCGGAGAGCACGAGCGCGCCGTCGTCGTCGTACCGGCAGGCGACGTACTCCTTCGCCACCAGGTTCATGCCGTCGCGGAACGGCGTGACCACCATGACGTCGGCCGCGCGGTAGAGGGCCGCCATCTCCTCGCGGGGGTACGACGAGTGCAGGTAGCTGATCGCCGGCCGGCCGATCCGCCCCATGTCGCCGTTGACCCGGCCGACGAGCCGGTCGATGTCGTCGCGCAGGAGCCGGTACTGCTCGACCCGCTCGCGCGACGGCGTGGCCACCTGCACGAACACCGCGTCGTCGACGTCGACGTGGCCGTCCGCGATCAGCTCGCTGAACGCCCGCAGCCGCGCGTGGATCCCCTTGGTGTAGTCGAGCCGGTCGATGCCGAGGAAGACCTTGGCAGGGTTGCCCAGGGCGGCCCGGATCTCCGTCGCCCGCTCGGCGACGCTGTCGCGGCGGGCGAGCTCCTCGAACGACTTCGTGTCGATCGAGATCGGGAAGGCCGCGGCGCGCACCTTCCGCCCGTCAGGCAGGTAGACGACGTCGCGGTGGGTCTTGTGCCCGACCCGCTGCCGCACCAGCCGCACGAAGTTCGCCGCTCCACCGGCCATCTGGAAGCCCACGAGGTCGGCACCCAGGAGGCCCTCGATGATCTGCCGCCGCCAGGGCAGCTGGGCGAACAGCTCGGCAGGCGGGAACGGGATGTGCAGGTAGAACCCGATCCGCAGGTCGGGCCGCAGCTCGCGCAGCATCTGGGGCACGAGCTGGAGCTGGTAGTCGTGGACCCAGACAGTGGCGCCCTTCTCGGCGACCTCGGCCGCCTTCTCGGTGAACCGCCGGTTGACGTCGACGTAGGTGTCCCACCACTCGCGGTGGAACTCCGGCTTGGCGACGACGTCGTGGTAGATCGGCCACAGCGTGGCGTTCGACATCCCCTCGTAGAACTCCTCGATCTCGGTCCCCGTGAGGGAGATCGGGACCAGCGAGAGGCCGTCGTCCTCGAACGGCTCGAGGTCGTCCTCGGTGCCGCCGGGCCACCCGATCCACACCCCGTTGCGGTCGCGCATCACGGGGTCCATCGCGGAGACCAGACCGCCGGGGGAGCGCCGCCAGCCGAGGGACCCGTCGGGGAGCTCGACCCGGTCGACCGGCAACCGGTTCGCGACGATGACGAGCTGGTCGGACTGGGTCACGTCTCCACCCTAGGGGGCGGCCGGGCGGCGCGGTTCACCCGTCGGCGGCGTACCGGACGCCGGTCTGCCGGCGCAGCTCGTCCATCCCTGCGAGCAGCCGCAACGTCTGCGCGTGCGGCACGAGCGGGCTCTCCCGGAGGCCCGCCGCCAGGCAGCGGCCGACCTCCGCCGCCTCGTTACCGAGCCCGGTCCCGAGCACCGGCTCGACGCCGTCGATCCGTTCCGGCTCGCCGCCGGCCGGCGTCCAGAGGGCGTACGGCGGGTGGTGGAAGTCGGCCGGCAGCTCGAGCCTCCCGGTGTCGGTCGCGAGCGTGGCCGTCCGGCTGGAGACCGAGGTCAGCGATGCGGTCAGTGCGGCCACCCCGCCCCCCACGTGTCGGGTCGCGACGGCGACGTCGACGTCGATGCCCCGCTCGTCGAGGACCGCGGTGGCGGCCCACGCGTCGGCTGGTCCGAGCAGCAGGTCGGCCAGCGTCAGGGGGTAGACGCCCATGTCGAGCAGCGCCCCGCCGCCGAGCGCGGGGTCGAGCAGCCGGTCGGTGGGCGGCCGTTCGACGACGAAGCCGAGGTCGGCGTGCAGCTGCCGCGGCGTCCCGAACCGACCCGTGACCACGCCGTCACGCACCGCCCGGACCACCGGGTGGCACGCCATCCACATCGCCTCCATCAGGAACCGGTCGTGCTCACCGGCCAGCGCCACCATCTCCTCCGCCTCGGTGAGAGTCAGGGTGAGCGGCTTCTCGCACAGCACGTGACGACCGGCGACCAGCGCCAGCCGGGCGTGCTCGAGGTGCAGCGCGTGCGGTGAGGCGATGTAGACGACGTCGACGTCCGGGTCGGCGACCAGCGCCTCGTACGACCCGTGGGCCCGCCCGCCGTACTCGGCGGCGAACGCCTGGGCGTTCTCCAGCCGCCGCGAGCCGGTCGCCACGACCTCCGCGCCCGGGACGTGGCGCAGGTTGGCCGCGAACGACCGGGCGATCCGGCCCGGCGCGAGGATGCCCCAACGGACCGTCGAACCAGCCATGCGCCCAACCTAGGGCAGCCCGCCCGGCGACTCGCGCGGGATCGAATGACATCGTTGTGGTTCGTCGCCTACAGTGGCGTCACGACCCCAGCACGACCACGGATCGACCCAGGAGACCCACCGCATGGACGCCGCGAACGCCCTCCACGGCCACTCGGCCGGCGAGCAGCCGGGCCTGAGCGACCGCGACCGCGAGATCCTGGAGTTCGAGCGCCACTGGTGGAAGTACGCCGGCGCCAAGGAGACCGCGGTCCGTGAGAAGTTCGACATGAGCTCGACCCGGTACTACCAGGTGCTCAACGCGCTGATCGACCGGCCAGAGGCGCTGGAGGCCGACCCGCTGCTCGTGCGGCGGCTGCGCCGGCTCCGGGCCGCCCGGCAGCGCCAGCGCTCCGCGCGCCGCCTCGGCTTCGAGGTCTAGGGCCGTGCGCACCCGGTCGATGCGGGGCCAGCGCGGCGTCGCCTTCCCCTCACCGGTCGCGATGCTGAGCGTGATCGCGGTGGCGATGGCCGGCATCGCGTACGTCGCCACCAAGGACCAGCCGCCGACCGAGCGCGAGGTCCGGACCGTCTCGACGCCCTCCGAGCCCGAGGCGACGCCCGAGCAGACCCTGCCCACGGCCGAGCCCCGGCCGATCGAGCCGAAGGTCGTCCGCGGCGACGTCTACGTCGAGGTCTACAACAACTCCGGCATCAGCGGCCTCGCCGACCGCTACGCGGGGGTCGCGACCGACGTGGGCTGGCAGGTGGTGGGCGCGGACAACTGGTACGGCACCATCCCCGCCTCGACCGTCTACTACCCGGAGCGGCTCAAAGCGGCCGGCGCGCTGCTGGCGCTCGACCTCGGCCTCCGGCGCAGCATGCCGGCCACCGGCGCGATGCGTCGCGACCGGCTCACCGTCGTCCTCACCGCGGACGCTGACTGACGGTCCCGACTCGTCCCGTGGTGGGATGAGGGCATGGAGTTCACCTCCCCGGAGGCCGAGCAGCGCTACGCCGACCTGGTGACCGCGGCCGCGGGCGCCGTGGTCGGGCTCGACTTCGACGGCGTGCTGTCGCCGATCGTCGACGAGCCGTCCGAGGCGCACATCCACCCCGAGGCCGCCGACGTCCTGGTCGACCTGGCGGAGGCGGTCCGCGCGGTCGCCGTGATCACCGGCCGCCCGGCCCGGCAGGCCCTGGCACTGGGCGACCTCGACGAGGTAGGCGCGGAGATCGCCCGCCACGGCAAGGAGCTCTTCGTCTTCGGCCAGTACGGGAACGAGCGGTGGTCGTCGACCCAGCGCCGCGTGATCTCGCCGCGGCCCCCGCAGGGGCTGTCGTCCTTCGAGCGGGAGCTGCCTGGCGTGCTACGGCGGGCCGATGCCGCCGCGGCGTACGTCGAGGAGAAGGGGCTCGCGGTCGCGGTCCACACCCGGCGGCTGCCGGACCCGGAGGCCGCTCGCGACCGGCTCGTCGAGCCGATGCGGTCGCTGGCCGAGCGGCACGGGTTGGTGCTCGAGCCGGGGCGGAACGTGATCGAGGTCCGCTCGCCCGGCATGACGAAGGGACACGCCGTGCACCGGCTGGTCGACGAGCTGGAGGCCGGGGGCTTCCTGTTCGCCGGCGACGACCTCGGCGACCTGGACGCGTTCGACGCCGTCGACTCCCTGCGTCGCGACGGACTCGCCACCCTGCTGGTGTGCTCGCTGTCCGACGAGGAGTCGGCGCTCGCGGCCCGTGCCGACGTCCTGGTCAAAGGCCCCGACGGCGTGCTCGACCTGCTGCGCCGACTCACCCGCGACGCCGGCTGACTCCCTGACGCCGTACCAGCATGCGGGACTGGCGGACGCATGTTGAGACGGCTCCCGTAGGGTCCTGACCAGCTCATCACGAGGGACTGAGGGAACGGCCCGACGACGTCCCGGCAACCGCCACGGCAGCGCCACCATCACCACCGCCGCGGAAACGGTGCCAATTCCGGCCCAGGACGAGAGTCGCCCCGGGGAAGATGAGGAGGAGGATTCCGTGAGCGCATCCGTGGTCGAGACCACCACCACCGACGAGCAGGCCGCCACCCCTGGGCTCCGGGAGGGCGCCTTCGGCAACGCCAGGTCCCTGTCGTGCCGGGAGTGCGGCCACCAGGTCGAGCTCGGCCCCTTCTACGCGTGCCCGGAGTGCTTCGGGCCGCTCGAGGTCGCCTACCACGAGGTGACCGTGACCCGCGCGGAGATCGAGGCCGGCCCGCGCAACATCTGGCGCTACAAGGCGCTGCTGCCGGTGCCGACCGACATCGAGCAGTCCCCGAACACCGAGCCCGGCTTCACCCGGCTGCTCCGGGCCGGCAACCTCGGGCGCGAGCTGGGCATCACCGACCTCTGGGTCAAGGACGACTCGACGAACCCGACGAACTCCTTCAAGGACCGGGTCGTCGCGTGCGCGCTCAGCGCCGCCCGGGAGCTGCACGCGAAGGTCTTCGCGTGCCCGAGCACCGGCAACCTCGCGAACGCGGTCGCCGCCGCCGGCGCCCGCGCCGGCATGAAGACGGTGGTGTTCATCCCTGCCGACCTCGAGAAGCCCAAGCAGGTCAACTCCGCGGTCTACACCGACTCGCTGGTCGCCGTGAACGGGTCCTACGACGACGTCAACAAGCTCGCGTCGGAGATCGCCGGCGAGGAGGACGGCTGGGCCTTCGTCAACGTCAACGTCCGGCCGTACTACGCCGAAGGGTCGAAGACGCTGGGCTACGAGATCGCGGAGCAGCTGGGTTGGCGGCTTCCCGACCAGGTCGTGATCCCGGTGGCCTCCGGCTCACAGCTCACGAAGGTGCACAAGGCGTTCCAGGAGCTGATCGCCCTCGGCCTGGTCGAGGAGAAGCCCTACCGGGTCTACGGCGCGCAGGCCCAGGGCTGCTCGCCGGTGTCGACCGCGTTCAAGGCGGGTGTCGACGCGATCCGCCCGGTCCGGCCCGACACCATCGCCAAGAGTCTCGCGATCGGCAACCCCGCCGACGGCATCTACGTGCTCGACATCTGCCGGCAGACCGGCGGCGCCGTCGAGGACGTGACCGACGACGAGGTCCGTGCCGGGATCCTGCTGCTGGCGCGGACCGAGGGGATCTTCACCGAGACCGCCGGCGGCACCACCACGGCGGTGCTCAAGAAGCTGGTGGAGACCGGTCAGCTCGACCCGACGCTGGAGACTGTCATCATCAACACCGGGATGGGCCTGAAGACCCTCGACGCGGTGGCCGACCAGGTCGGGCCTGCGGCGACGATCGACCCGTCGTACTCCGCGTTCGCCGCCACCGGCATCGCCTGACCGACGTACCACCACGAAACCAGAGGAGAGCCTGATGAGCGTGTCCGTCCGCATCCCGACGATCCTGCGCACCTACACCGGTGGCGAGTCCGAGGTGGCCGCCGACGGGTCGACCCTTGCTGAGGTGCTCGACGACCTCGACGGCAACTTCAGCGGGATCAAGGGCCGGATCGTCGACGAGAGCGGCGAGCTGCGCCGGTTCGTGAACGTCTACGTCGGCAACGACGACGTCCGGTTCCTCGACAACCTCTCGACGCCGACCCCGGAGGGGACCCAGATCTCGGTGATCCCCGCGGTCGCCGGGGGTTCCTGAGGCCGGGATCAGCCCTCGACGGCCACGATCGCAGCGTGTCCGCGGCTGTCGACCTTGACGGTCGCCAGCGCGCCGTCGCCGACGGCCTCCTCCATCGCGGCGGCCTCGTCCTGCGGGAGGAACCAGCTCTCGATCCCGCACCGCATCTCCCACGTAGCGGTCGGTGCACGCGAGGTAGAGGCCACTGTCCGGGCGGGTCCGGGTTCGCCCGTCGGCGACCCACACGTCACCCTCCTGCCGGAGCGTGATGAACAGGTCGCCCCGCTCGCCGTCGTCGAGGCCGTCGTCGCGCCTCCCTCCGAGCTGGTCCAGGTCGGGGTACTGGAGGTCGACGTACGCCCCGCGGAAGGGATCGATCGGGTCGACCGGGGCCACGCGCAGCGTGATCTCCTCGCCCGTGAGCCGGGCGGACAGCTGCGGGTAGACGGCGACGCCGGCAAGGGCCAGGCCGGCGAGGCCCACGATGGCCGTCCGTGTCAGGGGTGAGGTGGTCATCGGACCTCTCCTTCCAGCGCCGCGGCCAGTCGCCGGCGGGCACGGTCGAACGCGAAGCCGGTGCCCAGGAAGACCAGGCCCAGCACGACGAACAGCCAGGCGCCCTCGATGATCGGCGCGAAGACGGCGAAGCTCTGGAACGTCGTGAACACCACGAGCGCCCCGGTGGCCAGCGCGGTGAGGCGCCAGCTGTCGTGCTTGGTGCCGAGCAGGGCGATCCCGATGGCGGCGGCGACGTACACCGTCACGCTGACGGCCGCGTGGGCCCATTCGGCAGCACCGACCTGGTCGATGTCGGTGTTCGTCTCCCACAGGGCGAGCCCGACGGCGGCGACCGCGACGCCGGCGCCCGTGAGCGCCTCGAGCCGGTCGGTCGACCCACGCGCTCGGAGGAAGGCGGCCGCAGTGGCGCCGCCGGCCACGGCCAGGCCGCCGACGAGCCACGGGTTCCACTCGAAGTCGTCGAGGCCGACGAAGGGGAGCGCCGCGGCGAACAACGCCGCCAGCGCGAAGAGCGCGCCGACCTCGCGCCACGGGGCGGCGAACCGGTCGATCGCGGGTCCACCTGTGTGCAGCGCCGCCGCGGCGAGCCCGGTCGCCGCCAGGACGACGAGGGCGAGCACCGCCGAGAACCCGGACGGCTCGTCCCACAGGGACTGCCAGACGAACCACGTGCTGCCGGCCGCGAGCGCCACCAGCAGCGGCCCGGCGCCGCGCACGACGTACGCGTGGACGAGGGCACCGGCGGCCCAGATCCCCACGAGGCGGGGCTCGTAGGCGGGCACCTGGAGGCTCTGCGCCGCCTGGAAGACCACGGCGCCGAAGGCGAGGGCCGCCAGCAGCCGGACCGCGAAGACCAACGGCCGCGGGATCCCGGGCTGCCGGGCCTGCCGGCTCGCGAGACCCTCGCCCGCGGCGAGCAGGGCCAGCCAGATCACGGTCACAGCGACGAACCGGAGCAGCGGCGGCAGCTGCGCGAGGTTCGCCGCGACCAGCCAGATCAGTCCGACGCCGACGAAGACGGCGCCCAGGGTCAGCAGCAGCCGGCCGACGGAGAACCGCTTCGTCTCGTGGTAGCGGGCGGTCAGGGTAGCGGCGAGGTCGGGGCCGACGAGCCCCTCCTGCTGCCAGGCGTCGAGCTCGGTGCGCAGCCAGGCGAGCTGGGCCGGGCTGGCCGGCCGCAGTGCCGGCCGGGGCAGGGTCGGAGAAGTGCTCATGACGCCAGCATGGGGCCGCGGGGCCGGTGCGCGCCTGAGTCCTTGTGCCTAGGTTGTCAGACAGAACCTCGCCGTTGCGCCACGCCGCTCGGGGGAGGGCATCGTTT
The DNA here is from genome assembly GCA_963829855.1 of uncultured Actinomycetota bacterium. Taxonomy (GTDB): domain Bacteria; phylum Actinomycetota; class Actinomycetes; order Propionibacteriales; family Nocardioidaceae; genus Nocardioides. Next base: position 77,987 of record CAWHKE010000009.1, read on the forward strand.
GCACTCGACCCCCCCGAGTGCTAAACATGACGCTGGCACTCGTAGCATGAGAGTGACAACACCGACAGGGTGGCGTTGAGGTCCGGGACCGACCGGGGAGCAGGGTTCTCCGGCACGAGCGGGCCGTCCGTCGCGGGCGACCCACCCCGTCGTACACCACGAACTCCCAGAAGGAATCGCAGGAGTTATGCCGAAGCTGATTGCTTTCAACGAGGAGGCCCGCCGCGGGCTGGAGAAGGGCATGAACACCCTTGCCGACGCGGTGAAGGTCACGCTGGGCCCCAAGGGCCGCAACGTCGTCCTCGAGAAGAAGTGGGGTGCCCCCACCATCACGAACGACGGTGTGTCGATCGCCAAGGAGATCGAGCTCGAGGACCCGTACGAGAAGATCGGGGCCGAGCTGGTCAAGGAGGTCGCCAAGAAGACGGACGACGTCGCCGGTGACGGCACGACGACCGCGACCGTCCTCGCCCAGGCGATGGTCCGCGAGGGCCTGCGCAACGTCGCCGCCGGCGCCAACCCGATGTCGCTGAAGCGCGGCATCGAGGCCGCCGTCGAGGCCGTCGCCGAGCAGCTGCTCGGGATGGCGAAGGACGTCGAGACCAAGGAGCAGATCGCCGCGACCGCGTCGATCTCCGCCGCGGACGCCACGGTCGGCGAGATCATCGCCGAGGCCATGGACAAGGTCGGCAAGGAAGGCGTCATCACGGTCGAGGAGTCGAACACCTTCGGGCTCGACCTCGAGCTGACCGAGGGGATGCGGTTCGACAAGGGCTACATCTCGGCCTACTTCGTGACCGACCCCGAGCGCATGGAGACCGTGCTGGAGGACCCCTACGTCCTCATCGCCAACTCCAAGGTCAGCAACGTCAAGGACCTGCTGCCGCTGCTCGAGAAGGTCATGCAGTCCGGCAAGCCGCTGGTCATCATCGCCGAGGACGTCGACGGCGAGGCGCTGTCCACGCTGGTCGTCAACAAGATCCGCGGCACCTTCAAGTCCGTGGCCGTCAAGGCCCCGGGCTTCGGTGACCGTCGCAAGGCCATGCTGCAGGACATCGCGATCCTCACCGGCGGCCAGGTGATCTCCGAGGAGGTCGGCCTGAAGCTGGAGAACGCCGGCGTCGAGCTGCTCGGCCAGGCCCGCAAGGTCGTCATCACCAAGGACGAGACCACGATCGTCGAGGGCGCGGGCGACACCGCCCAGATCGAGGGCCGGGTCAACCAGATCCGGGCCGAGATCGAGAAGAGCGACTCCGACTACGACCGCGAGAAGCTGCAGGAGCGGCTGGCCAAGCTGGCCGGCGGCGTCGCGGTGATCAAGGTCGGCGCGGCCACCGAGGTCGAGCTCAAGGAGCGCAAGCACCGGATCGAGGACGCCGTCCGCAACGCGAAGGCTGCCGTCGAGGAGGGCATCGTCGCCGGTGGCGGCGTGGCGCTGCTCCAGGCCGCCGAGTCCGCCTTCGAGAAGCTGGACCTGTCCGGCGACGAGGCCACCGGTGCCGCCATCGTGCGGGCCGCCACCGAGGCCCCGCTCAAGCAGATCGCGGTCAACGCCGGTCTCGAGGGTGGCGTCGTGGTGGAGAAGGTGCGGGGCCTGACCCCGGGCCACGGCCTCGACGCGGCCACGGGCGAGTACGTCGACATGATCGATGCCGGCATCCTCGACCCCGCGAAGGTCACGCGCTCGGCGCTGCAGAACGCCGCGTCGATCGCCGCGCTGTTCCTCACCACCGAGGCCGTCGTGGCCGACAAGCCGGAGAAGGCCGCCCCCATGGGTGACCCGTCCGGCGGCATGGGCGGGATGGACTTCTGATCCGCCGCTAGCCACAGCAACAGGGCCCCGACCGTCACGGTCGGGGCCCTGTTTGCGTGCCGCGCCAGATGGCCTCGTGTGCCTGAGGCCCCTCTATGGATGGGTCTCAGGCACACGCCGCCGGTAGGGGTCGCCCGGCACACTGGGCGCATGCGTTCCTGGGCGGCGGCCGCGGCGATCGGCGGGCTCGTGCTGGCCGGCTGCACGGCGGAGCCGGTGGACCCGGCCGCCACCCCGACTCCGACGGCGACCACACCGTCCGAGGAGGCGTCCGGCACCCCGGAGCCGACGTCCGAGCCCACGACCGAGCCGGAGGACACCCTGCCGCCGGTCCGGCACCGCGTGTCGTTGCCGGCCCTGATGCGTGACCGACCAGACGGCGGCCGGCCGCAGATCACGGCGACCGAGCTCGAGACCGACGCCTACACCCGCCACCAGGTCGTCTACCGCAGCGGAGACCTGACGGTCTCCGGCGTGCTGCTGCGCCCGCGCGGCGCCGGCCCGTTCCCGGGGATCGTCCTCAACCACGGCTACATCGACCCGTCCTACTACGTCACCGGCCAGGGGCTGGCCCGGGAGCAGGACGCGCTGGCCCGGGCGGGGTTCGTGGTGCTCCACACCGACTACCGCGGCCACGCGGCCTCCGACGACGTGCCGGACCTCGACCGCGAGACCCGGCTCGGCTACGCCCGCGACGCGATCAACGCGGTCGCGGCCCTGAAGCGGCTGCCCTACGTCGACGACGACCGGCTCGCGATGCTCGGGCGGTCGATGGGCGGCGGCGTGACGATGAACGCCCTGGTCGCGCAGCCGGGGCTGGTCGACGCAGCGGTGATCTACGCCAGCGTCAGCTCCTCCTACCTGGAGAACGTCGAGCACTTCACCCGCCCCAACCGGCCGGAGGCCGAGCAGGCGCTCTACGACCGGTTCGGTACCCCGCGCCAGGCGCCCCGGTTCTATCGCGACCTGTCGCCGCGGACCTACTTCGACCGGATCACCGAGCCGGTGCTGGCGCACCACGGCGAGGTCGACGCGACCTGTCCGCCGCGCTGGGCGGCGGCGACCCAGCGGTTGCTGCGCCGGGCCGGCGCCGACTCCCGCTTGCTGTGGTACCCGGGGGAGGACCACGCGTTCTACGCGCGGTGGCAGCAGTCGATGGACCGCACGATCGGCTTCCTGCGCGCCCAGTTCCGCGCCGGCCGTTGAGCCGCGCCGCCGTGGTCGGAGCCGTGTGGCACGGTGGAGTGGTGGGCAGCACGGACAGCGCGGGTGACCTCGCCGAGCACCCCCACCTGCGTCGTGCCCGGTTCGAGGCACTCGCACGCGACGAGCTCGTCGAGCCGCTGCGCCGGTTCCTCGCCCGCCGCGCCGACGCCGCGACCGCCGACGACGTGCTGTCGGAGACCTTGCTGGTGTGCTGGCGGCGGTTCGACGAGCTGCCCGAGGACGCCGCCCTCCCGTGGGCGTACGGCGTCGCGCGCCGCTGCCTCGCCAACGCCGACCGCAGCGCCCGCCGGCAGGAGCGGGTGGCCGCGAAGGTCGCGTCCGTGGACCCGCCGCGTGAGGCCCCTGACCCCGCCGGGGGGCGCGACGACGTCCTGCACGAGGCCCTGGGTCGGCTCCGCGACGACGAGGCGGAGCTGTTGCGCCTGTGGGCGTGGGAGCAGCTGACGCCGGGGGAGATCGCGACCGTCCTCGAGGTCACGCCGAACGCGGTCAGCCTCCGGTTGCTCCGGGCTCGCGAGAAGCTGAAGGCCGAGATCGGAAAGATCGAGGCCGCTGCCGGACATGAGCAGTCGGAAGGAGGGACGCGATGACGGAGCACGACGAGCGGGACGAGCTGTTCGCCCGGCTGCGTGACGCCGACCCCGCGGCCGCCCTCCCACCCGCCGACCCCGACCGGGTCGGCCGACTGCTGGAGGAAGCCATGAGCAACGACACGATGACCGAGTCGCGCGAGACCGGGACCCGCGACCGCAGCCCGCTCACCTGGCTGGTGGCGGCGGCCACCGTGGCGCTGATCGCCGTGGCGGGCGCGTTCGCCTTCTTCCCGCGCGGCACCGACCCGCCGTCTCCGACGGCCGCCGACCCGACGGTCACCGAGCTGACGATGCCCGCCGAGGCGGCCGGCCGCTGCATGGTGCCGAGCGCGGAGACCTTGGGCAACGCGGCGTACGCGTTCGCCGGCACGGTCACCGTGATCGCGGGCGGCACGGCGACGCTCGAGGTCGACCAGTGGTACGCCGGCGACGAGACCGACCTAGTCGAGGTCGACCAGTCCGGGGCCGACCTGCAGGCGCTGATCCTCGCGCCGGTCTTCGAGGAGGGCGAGCGGTTCCTCGTCGCCGGGACCGACGACGGGTCCGTGATGGTCTGCGGCTTCAGCGCTCCCTGGTCCGCCGACCACGCCGACCTGTACGCCGAGGCCTTCGGCGCGTGACGCTGCACGGGCTGTTGCTCGCGGCCGGGGCCGGCTCGCGGATGGGCACGCCCAAGGCGCTGGTCGTCGACCCCGACGGCACGCCGTGGCTGGTCCGCAGCCTCGCCGCGTTGCTCGACGGCGGCTGCGAGGCCGTGACCGTCGTGCTCGGGGCCGGCGCCGACGACGCCGCCGGCCTGCTCCCCGACGGACCGGTGACGAGCGTCGTGGCCCTCGACTGGGCCGAGGGCATGAGCGCCTCCCTGCGCACCGGCCTGACCGCCGCGGCCGGCACCAGTGCGGACGCGGTCGTGATCAGCCTCGTCGACCTGCCCGACGTCGGGGACGAGGTCGTCCGCCGGGTCGTCGCGGCCGGCTCAGGTCCGGGCACGCTGACGCGCGCGACGTACGACGGCAGCCCCGGTCATCCGGTCGTGATGGGCCGCGACCACTGGGCGCCGGCGGCGGTGGCGGCGCGCGGAGACGCGGGGGCGCGCGGGTACCTCGCCGACCACGCGGTCACCGCCATCGAGTGCGGCGACCTGGCTACCGGGCGTGACGTCGACCGGCCCGAGTGAGACCAACCACCGGCCAACATGGTGCTGCGTACGCTCGTCGTATGGATTCCAGCGCCGAGATCGCCTCCCGGCTCGCCGAGACCGGCTACCTCGCCGACGACGAGCTGGCGACGGTCGCCTTCCTCGCCCTGCGGATGCAGCGGCCGCTGCTCGTCGAGGGCGAGCCCGGCACGGGGAAGACCGCGCTGGCGGAGGCCCTGGCGCAGGCGCTCGACCTGCCGCTGATCCGGCTCCAGTGCTACGAGGGGATCGACGCGACCCAGGCGCTCTACGACTGGGACTTCCCGCGGCAGATCTTGCACCTGCGGGCCTTGGAGGCCGTGCCCGGGGGTTCGACGGACGTCGAGGAGGCCGAGAAGAGCCTGTACGACGAGCGGTTCCTGCTCGCGCGGCCGGTGCTGCAGGCGCTGCAGCAGGCGCCGGCGGTGCTGCTGGTCGACGAGGTGGACCGGGCCGACGACGAGTTCGAGGCGTTCCTGCTCGAGGTGCTCTCGACGTACCAGGTCAGCATCCCCGAGCTCGGGACGGTCGTGGCCGCCGAGCCGCCGATCGTGGTGCTCACGTCCAACCGGACCCGAGAGCTGCACGACGCCCTGAAGCGGCGCTGCCTCTACCACTGGGTCGAGCACCCGGGGCTGGAGCGCGAGCTCGCGATCGTGCGCAGCCGGGCGCCGGAGGTCGCCGAGGCACTCGGCCGCCAGGTGGTCACCGTGGTGCAGCAGCTGCGCGATCGCGACGACCTGCTCAAGCCGCCCGGCGTCGCCGAGACGCTCGACTGGGCGCGGGCGCTGCACCACCTCGGCACCGACGAGCTCGACCTGGAGTCGGCCGCGACCACGCTGGGGGCGCTCGTGAAGTACCGCGAGGACCGCGACCGCGTGAAGCAGGCGCTGGATCGGATGCTCGCGACATGACCGGGGCCGTGCGCCCGCCGGAGGCGATCCTGCTGGGGTTCACCCGCGCGCTCCGCTCGGCCGGGGTGCCCGTGACACAGGACCGTGCCCACGGCTTCCTGGCCGCCACCGCGCTGACCGGCCTCGACGACCGCCGCGGCACCTACTGGGCCGGCCGGGCGACCCTGTGTGCCGCCCCCGACGACCTGCAGCGCTACGACCAGGTCTTCGACGCCTACTTCAACGGCCGCGACGGGCTGCCCCGCCCGCGGCCGGCCAGCCGGTCGCAGCCCCCGGTCTCGATGTTCCCCGAGCAGGAGCCCACCGGCGGCGAGGGCGAGACCGACGACGACGTGGTCCGGGCCGCGGCCAGCGCGACCGAGGTGCTCCGGCACCGGGACGTGGCCGGGCTCTCGGCCGCCGAGAAGCAGCGGCTCGCCGCGCTCTTCTCCCAGCTGACCTGCCGACCGCCGCACCGGCGGACCGCCCGGCACCGGAGGTGGCACCGTGGCCAGGTCGACGCCCACCGCACGCTGCGCGACAGCCTGCGGCGGATGGGGGAGCCGGCCGACATCGCGTGGCGGCGACGCGGCACCAAGCCGCGCCGGCTGGTGCTGCTGGTCGACGTGTCCGGCTCGATGAGCGGGTACGCCGACGCGCTGCTGCGGCTGGCCCACCGCTGGACCCAGACGGGCGGCCGGGTGGTGGAGACGTTCACGGTCGGCACCCGACTGACGCACGTCACCCGGGCGATGCGGCTGCGCGATCCCGACCGGGCGATCGTCGCGGCGGGCGAGACCGTGCCCGACTGGTCCGGCGGCACCCGGCTCGGCGAGACGCTCCAGATGTTCCTCACCCGCTGGGGGCAGCGGGGCCTCGCCCGTGGTGCCGTGGTCGTCGTCTTCAGCGACGGCTGGGAGCGCGGTGACCCGGCGCTGCTCGCGGCGCAGCTCGAACGGCTGCAACGCGTCGCCCACCGCGTGATCTGGGTGAACCCGCACCGCGGCAAGGCAGGCTACGAGCCGGTACAGGCCGGCGTGCTCGCCGTGCTGCCCCACTGCGACGCGTTCGTCGCAGGCCATTCCCTGTCCACCTTCGCGGAGCTGACGGAGCTGGTGTCCCGTGCGTGACGTACTGCCCGAGCTCTTGACCTGGTGGGAGGCCGGCGAGACGGTCGGCGTCGGCACCGTGGTCGCGACCTTCCAGTCCGCACCGCGGCCCGCGGGCGCCTCGATGCTGGTCGGTCCCGACGAGTCGGCGGTCGGCTCGGTGTCCGGCGGCTGCGTCGAGGGCGCCGTCTACGAGCTGGCCCAGTCGGTGGTCGAGTCCGGCGTGCCGGTGCTGGAGCGCTACGGCGTGAGCGACGACGACGCCTTCGCCGTCGGCCTGACGTGTGGCGGCATCCTCGACGTGTACGTCGAGGAGGTCAGCCGCGAGTCGTTCCCCGAGCTCGGCGACATCGCCGCCGACGTCGAGGCCGGGCGGCCGGTCGCGCTGGCGACCGTGATCGAGCACCCCGATCCCGCGCGGCTGGGACGCCGGCTGGTGATCCGGCCCGACGAGGAGACGCTCGGCACGCTGGGCTCGCCGCGAGCCGACGACGCGGTGCACGACGACGCGCTCGGGCTGCTCGCGGCCGGCCACAACGCGACCCTGACGTACGGCCCCGACGGCGAGCGGCGTGGGGAGGGCATGCGGGTGTTCGTGTGGGCGTTCGCGCCCAAGCCGCGGATGCTCGTCTTCGGCGCGATCGACTTCGCCGCCGCGGTGGCCCGGGTCGGCAGCTTCCTGGGCTACCACGTGACCGTGTGCGACGCCCGCCCCGTGTTCGCGACCACCAGCCGCTTCCCGGACGCCGACGAGGTCGTCGTCGACTGGCCGCACCGGTTCCTGGCCGCCGAGGTGGCGGCCGGCCGGATCGACCAGCGCACCGTGCTGGCGGTGCTCACCCACGACCCCAAGTTCGACGTCCCGCTGCTCGAGGTCGCGCTGCGGCTCCCGGAGGAGCAGCGCCCGGCGTACGTCGGGGCGATGGGCAGCCGGCGGACGCACGACGACCGGCTGGCCCGGTTGCGCGAGGCCGGCCTCACCGAGAAGGAGCTCGCCGGGATGTCCAGCCCGATCGGGCTCGACCTCGGGGCCCGGACGCCGGAGGAGACCGCGATCAGCATCGCGGCCGAGATCGTCGCCCTGCAGTGGGGAGGCTCGGGCGACCGGCTCGCGGCCCGCGAGGGCCGGATCCACCACTGAGGGACCGGTCGTGGGTCACGCTCCGGGCGGCCCGTCGAGGACGCGGGGGGCGTACTCCACCAGCTGCAGCCGACCGTCGAAGGTCCGGCTCGAGATCATGTCCAGCGCGACGTCCGGGTAGCCGTCGTAGATCCGGTCCTGTCCCGTGGCCCCGGTGATGACCGGGAAGATCACCACGCGGAACCGGTCGACCAGGCCCGCGGCGAGCAGGGATCGGCTGAGCGAGACGCTGCCGAGGGTCGCCAGCAGCTCGGTGCCGCTCTCCTTCATCTCGCGCACGGCCTCGACCGCGTCGCCGCTGACCAGTCGGGTGTTCGCCCACGAAAGCGGCTCGGTGAGGGTGCTCGAGAACACCACCTTGGGCATCTGGGTCAGCCCCTCCAGGCCCGGCTCGCCCGTCTCGGCCATGCCGGACATCAGGCGGTAGGTGTTCGCCCCCAGCAGGGCGGTGTGGGTCGCCTCGGGCTGGTCCGCCAGCCAGCCGAGGTACTCGGGGCCCTCCATGCCCCAGAAGCCCGGCCACCCCTCGGCGGCACCGTAGCCGTCCAGCGAGGTGATGAAGTCGACGATGAGCTCTGGCATGACGCCTCCTAGTGACGGTCTCCCATGGTGACCCTCCTCGGCGCGCAGACTCATCGGTCCGCGGGAGTGTCCACGAGGTCGGCATCACTGACCCAAGTGCCACACATCTGGGCAGTTTTTTCGGCAGGCTGGAAGCGTCGGACCGGTTGGTGAAGGCGAGGGCTACTCGTCGCCTGCGGGAGTCGGCAGTACTTGTAACCAGCACTCTGGCCGCGGCCCTCACAGGTCGCTAGTGTCGTGAGCAGAAGAGCGGTACATGAAAGCGGGCCATCACGGGCCGCCTTTTTGGCCGTACAGGGGGCACGTCGTGAAGCGGTATTCAGTTCGCACAGCGTCATCCGCCGCAGTGGTCGGGCTCATCGGCAGTCTCTTCGTGGGGGTACCTGTCTCCGAGGCGACGTTCCCCAGCTGGGGGAACGGGCGGATTGCGTACGTCGCCCCAAGCAGCGAAGGCTTCGACATCTTCAGCGTCAGAGCTGACGGGACGAGAACACGACAACTCACTCGCCTAGGAAATGCTCGCGACCCGCAGTTCAGCGCCAACGGGCGGGCCATCGCGTTCACCTATGCCGGGGTGCTCTCGCGCGACGTCTGGGTCATGCGTGCCAACGGCGCGGACGAGCTCCCGTTGATCGCCGGGCCAGCCAATGAGTCGTCGCCGGTATGGTCCCCCGACGGTGAATGGCTTGCGTACGCCAGCGACGAGAGCGGGAGACGCATGGTCCACCTCTACGAGGTTGCGACCGGCGTCCAGACGCAACTGACGTTTCCCGACGATCACTTGCTCGCTGCCTGGTCCCCGGCGTGGTCTCCGGACGGGGAGCGGATCGCGTTCGTTGCCAAGGTCCCGACCGGGCTCGACCCGGATGAGGTCGAGTTCTACTACAAACACTGGCACGTCGTGATGACGGTGGAGCCAGACGGGGAAAGCCTCACGCGAGTGACCGAGACGTACTGGGCAATGAGACCGACATGGACCCCGAACGGTTCTCGGATCCTGTACACGAACTATGGCGAGTCGTACCGCAACTATTGCCCTTTGCCCACCTACCTGGTGAAACCTGATGGGTCCGACGGCCGCTACGCGGGGATCGGCACCTGCTACGAGCGGGATGCGGTGCGCTCGCCGAACGGACGTCGACTCGCCATCTGGAGCTCGGGAACGTCGAACCCCGACAGGTCCGATAAGCCGGGGCTCTACGTCGCTGCCGCCGATGGCTCGGGCAAGACTCGGCTCACGCGCAGAATCCGACCGGGGCTTGGCATCGACTGGCAACCTCGCTAGGGAACAGGTTCTAGCCTGTTGGGTCGGACAGCCGTCCTGGACCACGATTGAGCGGTGACCGCCCCGGCGCTACCGTGACGGACATCACCACTCATCCGGGGCGGACATGAGCGAGACGCACGACCTGCAGTCGCGACGGCTCGAGGCCGTGCGCGCGTGGACGTCCTTCATCGAGCACGCGGACGGCATGTCCGAGGTGCGGCCCGAGATCCTGCAGAGCTGGGAGCTGTCCGAGGCGACGGTGACGCCGGACGTGACGCAGGCGCCGCTCGCGGACGAGGACGAGACCGCGGCGTACTTCCAGGGCTCGCCGCTCCAGATCGCGGTCGAGCGGGTCGAGGACGACCTGCGCAAGACCGCCGAGGACGGCGACCTGGTGCTCGCGGTGACCGATCCCGAGACCCGCGTGCTCTGGACGTACGGCGGACGGGTGATGCGCCGCAAGGCGGAGTCGGTCAACTTCGTGCCGGCCGGCCGCTGGGACGAGGGCAGCGTCGGCACCAACGCGCTGGCGATCGCGATGCGGACCGGCCAGCCCTCCATGGTGTTCAGCGCCGAGCACTACGCACCCATCGTCCACAACTGGGTGTGCTGGGCCGCGCCGCTGCACGACCCCGTCACCGGTGAGCAGATCGGCGTGATCGACCTCTCCACGACGTGGGACCGCACCCACCCGATCGGCCTCGCCACCGCCCGCGTGCTGGCGCGGCTGATCGAGGGCGCCATGCCTCGCTCCCACCAGTGGGGGACCAGTGCCGGCCTCGGGCCGCCCGAACCGGGCCTGAGCCTGTCGCTGCTCGGCACCGCGGAGGCGTGGCTCGACGGACAGCGGCTGCTGCTCAACCGCCGGCAGACCGAGATCCTCGCGGTGTTGAGCCTGCACCCCGAGGGACTCTCGCTCGAGCGGTTGCACGCCATGGTCTACGGCGACCAGGCCGTCACGGTCTCGACCCTCAAGGCCGAGGTGTCGCACCTGCGCGCCGCGCTGGGCGGGCAGCTCGCGTCGCGGCCGTACCGACTCATGATGCCGCTGCGCACCGACGTCGAGGACGTGCTGGCGCTGCTCAGCGCGGGCGACGTCAAGGCCGCCGTCGGTGCCTACGGCGGCGACCTGCTGCCCGGCACGAACGCGCCGGCGCTCGCCGAGCTGGGCGACTACCTCGCGGTGAGCATGCGCGAGGCGTTGCTGGCCGACCCCGAGCCCGCCGCCGTGGTGCGGTACGGCGAGCTGGCCCCTTACGACACCGAGGTGGTCGAGCGCTGCCTGGCCGTCCTGGGGGAGCGCGACCATCCCGCCAAGGCGCTGCTGAAAGGCAGGCTGGCCGCGGCCGAGCGCTAGCCGCCGACCCACCAGCCGAAGGCGAACGCCGCCGCGCCCAGCGCGAGCGACCCGGCTGCGAGGAGCAGAGCGGGGACGCGGCGGCCGTTGCGCTCCAGGAGCACGGTGTCGAGCGCGAAGGCCGAGTACGTCGTCAGGGCTCCGGCGACCCCCGACCCGAGCAGGGTCGTGACCCACGCCGGTGAGTCGGCGGCGACGACC
>CAWHKE010000010.1:0-430917 GCA_963829855.1 uncultured Actinomycetota bacterium
TGCCGCTCGCCGACGTGGAGGCGATCCTGGAGGCGGCGGGCGCCGAGGAGACGGTTCTCGCCAAGCGCGACCGGGCGTTGCTGGAGGTCCTCTACGGCACCGGCGCCCGGATCTCCGAGGCGGTCGGGCTCGACGTCGACGACGTCGACCTGACCGACCGGACCGTACTGCTGCGCGGCAAGGGTTCCAAGGAGCGGCTGGTGCCCTTCGGCACGTACGCCGCGCAGGCGGTCGACGCCTACCTGGTGCGGGCGCGCCCGGAACTGGTGTCGGCCACCACGCCGGGCGGCGCGCTCTTCCTCAACTCGCGCGGCGGCCGGCTGTCCCGGCAGAGCGCCTGGGCGGTGCTGACCCGGGCCGCCGAGCGGGCCGGCGTCACGCGCGACGTCTCGCCCCACACGCTGCGCCACTCCTTCGCCACCCATCTGCTCGACGGGGAGCCGACGTGCGGGTCGTCCAGGAGCTGCTGGGGCACGCGTCGGTGACCACCACCCAGATCTACACGCTCGTCACCGTCGACAACCTGCGCGAGGTCTTCGCGACCGCGCACCCCAGAGCCCGCGGATGACGCCGGACGAGGTCTACGCCGAGGTCGTCGAGCAGGCCGCCCGCGCGGGTCTCGAGCTGTACCCCCACCAGGACGAGGCGGTCATCGAGCTGCTGGCCGGGAGCAACGTCGTCCTGGCCACCCCGACCGGGTCGGGCAAGTCGCTGGTGGCCGAGGCCGCCCACCGCGCAGCCCTGGCCGACGACCGCGTCAGCTTCTACACGGCACCGATCAAGGCGCTGGTGAGCGAGAAGTTCTTCGCGCTGTGCCAGGTGTTCGGGGCCGAGGACGTCGGGCTGCTCACCGGCGACGCCGCCGTGAACGCCGACGCCCCGATCATCTGCTGCACGGCCGAGGTGCTCGCCAACATCGCGCTGCGCGAGGGCCCCCGCGCGGACGTCGGGCTGGTGGTGATGGACGAGTTCCACTTCTACGCCGAGCCCGACCGCGGGTGGGCCTGGCAGGTGCCGCTGCTGGAGCTGCCGCAGGCGCAGTTCCTGCTCATGTCGGCGACCCTGGGCGACGTCACCGCGATCGCCGAGGACCTCACGCGGCGCAACGGCCGCGAGACCGCGGTCGTGGACGAGGCCGAACGGCCGGTGCCGCTGTCGTACACGTGGTCGCTCGACCCGCTCGACGAGACGCTCGAGGAGCTCGTCACCACCGGCCAGGCGCCCGTGTACGTCGTCCACTTCACCCAGGCGGCGGCGGTCGAGCACGCGACCGCCCTGCTCCGCGCCAAGGGACGACTTCCGGGTCGACAAGGAGGCGATCGCCGCCCGGATCGCGGCGGTCCGCTTCGGTGCCGGGTTCGGAAAGACGCTGTCGCGGCTGCTGCGCTCCGGGATCGGGGTCCACCACGCGGGGATGCTTCCGAAGTACCGGCGGCTCGTCGAGAACCTCGCGCAGGCCGGCCTGCTGACCGTGATCTGCGGCACCGACACCCTCGGCGTCGGCATCAACGTGCCGATCCGGACGGTGCTCTTCACGGGGCTCGCGAAGTTCGACGGGAACCGCCAGCGGGTGCTCAAGGTGCGCGAGTTCCGGCAGATCGCCGGGCGGGCCGGGCGGGCCGGCTTCGACACGATGGGGTACGTCGTGGTGCAGGCGCCGGAGCACGTGATCGAGAACGAGAAGGCGAAGGCCCGCTCGGAGGCCCGCAACGCCGCGAATGCGAAGAAGAAGTCGAAGCCGCAGCTGAAGAAGCCCCCGGCCGGGACCGTCGTCTGGACCGAGCAGACCTTCGACAAGCTCGTGTCGGGCGACCCGGAGCCGCTGGCGTCCCGGATGAAGGTCGACAACGCGATGCTCGTCAACGTCGTGACCCGCGAGGAGGACGGGTTCGCGGTGCTGCGCCGGCTGCTCACCGACAACCATGAGGACCCCAAGCAGCAGCGGCGGCTGTCGCGGCGGGCGCTGCGGCTGGCGCGCTCGCTGCTCCGATCCGGCACCCTCACCCGGCTCGACGAGCCGGACGAGCACGGGCGTCGCTACGTGCTCACCGTCGACCTGCCACCCGACTTCGCCCTGAACCAGCCGCTCGCCCACTTCGCGCTGGCCGCGTTCGACGTCCTCGACCCGGAGCTCGCGACGTACTCCCTGGACGTGGTGTCGATCGTGGAGGCCGTGCTCGAAGGCCCCCGGCAGATCCTCTTCGCCCAGCAGCACGCGGCGCGCGGCGAGGCGATCGGGGAGCTCAAGGCCGACGGCGTCGAGTACGACGAGCGGATGCGGATCATCGAGGAGATCACCTGGCCGCAGCCACTGGGCGACTGGCTGGAGCCGCTCTTCGAGACCTACCGGGAGACCCACGGCTGGCTCTCGCCCGACGCGCTGCAGCCGAAGTCCATCCTCCGGGAGATGTGGGAGCAGGGGATGGGCTTCTCCGACTTCGTCTCCCGCTACCAGCTGGCCCGGTCGGAAGGGCTCGTGCTGCGCTACCTCACCGATGCCTACCGCACGCTGCGCCAGACGGTGCCGGAACGACACCGGACCCCCGAGGTGGACGACCTGGCCGACTGGCTGGGAGAGACGATCCGGCAGACCGACTCGTCGTTGCTCGACGAGTGGGAGTCGCTCTCCGACCCGAGCACGCCCCGGCGGACGTGCTCCAGCACGACGCACCGCCTCCACCGCGGCCGCTGTCGAAGCAGGAGCGGACGTTCGCGGTCATGATCCGCAACGCGATGTTCGCCCGGGTCCAGCTGTGCGCGCGCGACGACCTCGACGGGCTGGTCCGGATGGAGCGCGAGGCGGCCGACCGGGTCGAACCGCCGCGCGTGGTCGTGATGGGCCGCTCGGCCTGGGACGCGGCGCTGGAGGAGTACTACGCGGAGCACGACAGCCTCGCGGCGGACGCCGACGCTCGGGGGCCGTCGTTCCTCTCCGTCGGGCCGGAGGAGACGGGGGAGCCCGCCGGCGCCGAGGAGGGGACGACCGCGCGGGTACGCCGGGTGGTGCAGACCCTCGCCGACCCGGCCGAGCACCACGACTGGGTGATCGAGGGCGTGGTCGACTGCGATGCGTCCGATGCGGCAGGGGAGCTCGTGCTCGCCTGCACCGCGCTGCGGGCGCTCGGCGACGGCCGGGAGCTCCTCCACATCTTCGTGCACAGGCGACCCGGTGGCTGTGCACCTGCTCCCGGCGTCCTCAACAGATTCCAGATTGTTCCTGGGGGTATCGGTGAGTCGGTTGAGTCCCGGCTCCGGCGCGGGTCTAGCGTCACGAACAGCTCGGCCAGATGTCGCCGAGTCGACAAATGCCGGACCAGTGGCAGGAGAGTCAGATGAGTGGTGGCGGTTCCTTCTCGGGACTATTTCACAAGAAGGGGGCCGCGGCCCCCGAGATGCCGCCGCTGGTCCGACCGCAGCCCGGTCCGGCGAACGCCCCGACCGATCCTTCCCCCGGAGTCGACGACCACGTGACTGAACCCCTCCCGTTCGAGCGCACCCCGATCCGCCTGCTGCTCCCGGGCCGGCGGCCGCCGAACCCGCCGCGGTGGCGGCGCCCGAGACCGCCGCCGCGTCGGTGGCGGTGCAGGACCCGGAGCCTGCCGAGCAGGTGCTCGGCCCGACCGGCCGCCCGCTGCCGTCGTTCCCCGACCCGCGTCCGGTCACGGTGCACGGGAACGCCCGGGTGATCTCGATGTGCAATCAGAAGGGGGGCGTGGGCAAGACCACGACCACCATCAACCTCGGGGCGTCGCTCGCGGAGTTCGGCCGCAAGGTGCTGCTGGTCGACTTCGACCCGCAGGGCTCACTCTCGGTCGGGCTCGGCCTCAACCCCCACGAGATGGACCTCACCGTCTACAACCTGTTGATGCAGCGCGACGTGACCCTCGACGAGGTCGTCGTGCCGACCGGGGTCGAGGGTATGGACCTGCTGCCGTCCAACATCGACCTCTCGGCCGCCGAGGTGCAGCTGGTCCACGAGGTCGCCCGCGAGCAGACGCTGGCGCGGCTGCTCGCGCCCGCGCTCGCGACGTACGACGTGATCCTGATCGACTGCCAGCCCTCGCTCGGCCTGCTGACCGTCAACGCCCTCACGGCGTCCGACGGCGTGATCGTGCCGCTGGAGTGCGAGTACTTCGCGCTGCGCGGTGTCGCGCTGCTCAAGACGACGATCGACAAGGTCCGCGAGCGGCTCAACCCCAAGCTCGAGATCGACGGCGTGCTCGGCACGATGTACGACGGCAGGACCCTGCACGGCCGTGAGGTGATGGAGCGGCTGGTCCAGGCCTGGGGCGACCTGGTCTTCCACACCGTGATCCGGCGCACCGTGAAGTTCTCCGACTCGACGGTGGCCGGTGAGCCCATCACGTCGTACGCCACCTCCTCTCCCGGCGCGGACGCCTACCGCCAGCTGGCCAAGGAGGTGGCACTGCGGTGCCTCGACGGGTGAGCCTCCCCACCGCCGACGACCTGTTCCGCCCCACCGACGAGCAGGCGCGCGTCCGCGCGGTCCCGGACGCCCCGGAGCAGTCCGAGCCGCAGCCCGAGGCCGAAGCGGCGTCGCCGCCGAAGCCGAGCGGCCGGGTCCGGCACGACGAGAAGATGACCGTCTACGTCACCTCCGACGGGCTGCTCGACCTCGAGCATGCCCGTCTCGCACTGCGACGTGACCACGGGCTGGCTCTCGACCGCGGCCGGCTCGTGCGCGAGGCCCTGGCAGTGGTGCTGCGTGACTTCGACGAGAAGGGCCACAAGAGCGTCCTGGTGCGACGGCTGATCGAGGAATGACCGACCTGATGGACTCACCGGCCGGGCTCGACGAGGCCACGTCCGGTGAGAGGCCCAGCCCGCGTTCGCCGTCCGGCTCGACAACTTCGAGGGCCCGTTCGACCTGCTGCTGAACCTGATCTCCAAGCACAAGCTCGACATCACCGAGATCGCGTTGTCGCGCGTGACCGACGAGTTCATCGGTCACGTGAAGGTGATGGGCAAGGCCTGGGACCTCGACCAGACCACGTCCTTCCTCGTGGTCGCCTCCACCCTCCTCGACCTCAAAAAGCCCGGCTGCTGCCGCAGGGTGACGTCGAGGACAAGGAGGACCTCGCGCTGCTCGAGGCCCGCGACCTGTTGTTCGCGCGGCTGCTCCAGTACCGGGCGTTCAAGCAGGTGGCCGGCGTCCTCGAGCGGCGGCTCGCCGCCGAGTCGAAGCGCCACCCGCGGGCCGTCGGCCTCGAGGACCGGTTCGCGGGGCTGCTGCCGAGGTGCTGATCGGGATCGGGCTCGACCAGTTCGCCGCGCTCGCGGCCAAGGCGCTGGAGCCGAAGCCCGAGCAGGAGCTCTCCCTGCAGCACATCCACGCGCCGGCCGTCTCCGTGCGCGAACAGGCCGAGCTGGTGGCCGGCCGGCTGCGGCGCACCGGCACCATGACGTTCCGGGCCCTCATCGGCGACTCCCCGGACATGCCCACGACGGTCGCGCGGTTCCTGTCGCTGCTCGAGCTTTTCCGGGAGGGAGCCGTCTCGTTCGACCAGGTCACGCCGCTCGGCGAGCTCACCGTGCGCTGGACCGGCGGCGAGCTCGAGGAGTTCGAGATCGACGAGTTCGACGGCGCGCCAGCCGAGCCCGAGGAGCAGCCGGCCGAGGACCACCCAGGACCCGAGCAGGAGAACGACGATGACTGAGACCGAGACCCTCGACGTGGCGGTCGCCGAGCTGCGACCCGCCCTGGAGGCGCTGCTGATGGTGGCCGACCAGCCGCTCGACGTCGCCACGCTGGCGTCCGCCGCTGGTCACCCGGTGGCGGCGGTGGACGATGCGCTCGCCGACCTGGCCCGCGAGTACGACGAGCAGGGCCGTGGCTTCGAGCTGCGCAACGTCGCCGGCGGCTGGCGCTACTACACGCGGGAGGAGTTCGCCGCGGTGGTCGAGGGCTTCGTGCTCGACGGCCAGCAGGCGCGGCTCACCCAGGCGGCGCTCGAGACGCTTGCGGTGGTCGCCTACAAGCAGCCCGTGTCGCGGGCCCGCGTCTCAGCGATCCGGGGCGTCAACGTCGACGGCGTGATGCGCACGCTGTTGACCCGTGGCCTGGTCGAGGAGGCCGGGCACGACGGCGAGCACGGCGCGACGCTCTACCGCACCAGCAGCTACTTCCTCGAGCGGATCGGGGTGACCAGCCTCGACGACCTGCCCGAGCTCGCGCCGTACCTGCCCGACATGGACGACTTCGAGGACGACCTGGCCGAGGCCGTGGCGCGCGACTCGGGCCGGAGCCGGCCCGACGAGCCGGTCGCCGACAGCGCGTGATCGAGCCCGACGACGACGGACTGGTCCGGCTGCAGAAGCTGCTGGCCCAGTCGGGGGTCGCCTCGCGCCGCAAGTGCGAGGAGCTGATGCTGGCGGGCGAGGTGGAGGTCGACGGCGAGGTCGTCACGCGGCTCGGCACGAAGGTCGACCCGCGGACCGCCGTGGTCCGGGTGTCCGGCCGCCGGCTCCCGCCCGTCTCCCCTCACGCCTACCTGGTGCTCAACAAGCCGCGGGGCGTCGTCTCGACGATGTCCGACCCGGAGGGGCGGCGGACGCTGACCGACGTGCTCGAGGAGCGCGCGCCGGAGTACGGCCGGCTCTTCCACGTGGGCCGGCTCGACACCGACACGTCGGGCCTGCTGCTGCTGACGAACGACGGTGACTTCGCACACCGGATGGCCCACCCGTCCTACGAGGTCGACAAGACCTACGTCGCCGAGGTCGAGGGTGACCTGCGGAAGCCGGTCGTCGCGCAGCTGCTGGCGGGCGTGACCCTCGACGACGGTCCGGTCAGCGTCACGGCGGCGCGGATCGTCGCCCGGGGACCGGGCGGTCGCGGCACCATCGTCGAGCTGGTCATCCACGAGGGCCGCAACCGGATCGTGCGGCGGCTGCTCGACCACGTCGGTCACCCGGTGCGGCAGCCTACCCGCACGGCGTTCGGTCCGGTCAGCCTCGGCCAGCTGAAGGCGGGCGAGGTGCGCGAGCTGACCAACGACGAGCTCGGCGACCTGCTGGACAGCGTGCGTCTGTGAGACCGGCCGGGCACTAGGGTTCCCTGGTCTGATCGGAGGAGGAGACCGTGGCGGTGCGGGCGGTGCGAGGCGCCACCCAGCTCGAGGGCGACTACCGGGAGCACATGCTCGACCGGGTCGCCGAGATGGTGCTGGAGGTGATGGCGTCGAACGCGCTGTCGGTCGACGACTTCATCTCGGTCATCTTCACCGCCACGTCCGACCTCGTGTCGGAGTTCCCGGCGTACGCCGCCCGCCAGCTCGGGTTCGGCGACGTGCCGCTGATCTGCGCCAAGGAGCTGGAGATCGCCGGTTCGATGCCACGGGTGGTCCGGATGCTCGCCCACGTCGAGACCGAGCTGCCCCGGGCGGACGTGACCCACTGCTACCTCCACGGCGCGGCCATGCTTCGCAAAGACCTCACCCGGACCCGCGAGGTCCCCGACGATGAGTGACCTGCTCACCGGACCGGTCGAGATCGTCGGGACCGGCCTCCTGGGGACGTCCATCGGGCTGGCCTGCCGGCGGGCCGGGATCGAGTCGCTGCTCGGCGACACGGCCGAGGAGCACCTGCGCACGGCCTCGGGCCTGGGCGCCGGCCGGGCCCGCCGCGACGGCGACCGGCCGCAGCTGGTCGTGGTCGCAGTCCCCCCCGATCACCTCGGCTCCGAGATCGTCGCCGCGCTCCGCCGTACCGACGCGGTGGTGACCGACGTGGGGAGCATCAAGTCCGAGCCGCTCCGCACCGTGGGGGAGGCGGTGCCGGAGCTGGTGACGCGGTACGTCGGCGGGCACCCGATGGCGGGCAGCGAGCGGTCGGGACCGCTGGCGGCGAGCGCCGCCCTGTTCGACGGCCGACCGTGGGCGGTCACACCGCACGACGAGGCCGCCCCCGGTGCGGTGGCGCTGGTCGAGGAGCTGGCACGGGTCTGCGGCGCGATCCCGGTGCACCTCGAGCCGGGGGAGCACGACCGCGCCGTCGCGCGGATCTCGCACCTGCCCCACCTGCTGGCGGTGCTCGTGGCGGGCGGCTCGCCGGCGCACCGGAGGCCCACCTGGCGCTCTCCGGGCAGGGGGTGCGCGACGTCACGCGGGTGGCGGGCGGCGACCCGGCGCTGTGGCAGCAGATCGTGACCCTCAACGCGGAGGCGCTGCGGAGCCTGCTCGCCGAGGTCCGGGAGGAGCTCGACGTCCTGCAGAACGCGCTGACCGACGGCGACCGCGACGTGCTCGGTGCCCTGCTGGCGCGCGGCGTCGCCGGCACGGAGGCGATCCCGGGCAAGCACGGTGGGCCGGCGCGTGCGACCCGGTCGGTCTTCGTCTCGGTGCCCGACCTGCCCGGAGAGCTCGCGCGGCTGTTCGCCGACGCGGGGGAGTCGGGCGTCAACATCGAGGACGTCCACATCGACCACGACCCTGGACGGCCGGTCGGTCTGGTCGAGCTGCTCGTCGAGGAGGCGCGCGCCGAGCACCTGCTGGCGTCGCTCGAATCACGTGACTGGGTGACCCACCGGTAGTCTTACGCCCCGTGTCCGTCACCCCGCCCGACTCTCGTTCGACCCTGGTCGTCGCCGTCGACGGCACCTCCGGGTCCGGGAAGTCCAGCACCTCGCGCGCCGTCGCCGTGCGGCTCGGTCTGCGCTACCTCGACACCGGCGCGATGTTCCGCGCGATGACCTGGTGGCTGCTCCGCGAGGGGATCGACGTGCACGATGCGAGGGCGGTCGCCGCCCGCTGCGACGAGCCCGAGATCCTGTCCGGCACCGACCCCCAGGGGCCCTCGATCGTGGTCGACGGCGTCGACGTCGGAGCCGCGATCCGCAGCGACGAGGTCAACGCCGCCGTGTCGCCGGTGAGCGCCGTACCCGAGGTGCGCGCCCGGCTGCTCGAGCTGCAACGCGCGGTGATCGGCGAGGGAGGGATCGTCGTCGAGGGACGCGACATCGGCTCGGTCGTCTGGCCCGAGGCCGAGGTGAAGGTCTACCTCACCGCCGACCCGTCGGCGCGCGCCGTGAGGCGCGCCGCCGAGACCGGCAGCATGGACATCGTGGGCACCCAGGAGTCGCTGCTCGCCCGTGACCGGATCGACTCCGGCCGCGCCACCGCCCCGCTGACGATGGCCGCCGACGCGGTCCACCTCGACACCACGCCGTACGTCCTCGACGAGGTCGTCGACCGGGTCGTCGCGCTCGTCAGCGACCGGCCGGCGGAGCCCGCGTGACCCACCACGAGCACCCCAGCAGCGCCCACGTCCCGCACCCACCGCGGCTGATGCTGCACCGGTTGCGCGCGCCGTCCGCGACCTACTTCCGGCGACGGTACGTCGTGCGCCAGCACGGCCTCGACCGGGTGCCGGCGACCGGTCCGGTGATCTTCGCGGCCAACCACATCGGGGTGCTCGACGGCCCGATGCTCGCGATCTTCGCGCCACGACCGGTGCACGCGCTCGTCAAGGGGGAGATGTTCAAGGGCCGAACGGGCCGTATCCTTCGCCGGGCCGGACAGATCCCCCTCGAGCGGTACACCGTCGATCCACGCGCGATCCGCACGGCGCTGCGTGTGCTGCGCGACGGGGGAGTGGTCGCCGTGTTCCCCGAGGGCAACCGGGGCGACGGCGAGCTCCACCGGTTCCACCACGGTGCGTCGTACCTCGCCCTTGTCAGCGGGGCGCCGGTCGTCCCCGTGATCCTGATGGGTACCCGGCTCCCCGGCGGCGGCATCGGATCGGTCCCGCCGCGCGGCCACCCGATCGACCTGGTCTTCGGGGAGCCGGTCGACGTCGCTCCGCGACCGTGGCCGCGCACCCAGGGAATGGTTCGCGACACCTCGACGCTGTTGCGGGAGCGGATGCTGGCCACGCTGGACGAGGCACGCGCGACGACCGGCCGGGACCTTCCTGGCCCGCTGCCCGCCGGGCAGGCCGAGGACGACCCCGACACCGGGCTCGTCGAAGAGGGAGACAGATGACTGACGAGCGCCCCGAGGCCGACGAGAGCCTCGGACCGGTGCCGGTGCTGGCCGTGGTCGGCCGGCCCAATGTCGGGAAGTCGACGCTGGTCAACCGGATCATCGGCCGCCGTGAGGCGGTCGTGGAGGACGTGCCGGGCGTGACCCGCGACCGGATCTCCTACGACGCCAACTGGGCAGGCCGTGCCTTCACCGTGGTCGACACCGGCGGCTGGGACCCCGACGCCCGTGGGCTCGCCGAGCGGATCCGGGCCCAGGCCGAGATCGCCGTCGGGCTGGCCGACGCCGTCCTCTTCGTGGTCGACGCGACCGTGGGCATCACCGACGCCGATGAGTCCGTCGTGAAGATCCTGCGCAGCTCCAAGAAGCCGGTCGTGCTGGCCGCCAACAAGGTGGACGACGCGCGCACCGAGGCCGAGGCCCACGGGCTCTGGAACCTCGGCCTGGGCGAACCGTACGCCGTGTCGGCGCTGCATGGCCGAGGCTCGGGCGACCTGCTCGACGCCGTCCTGGCCGCGCTGCCGGAGCCGCCGCCGGAGCGGGAGACCGAGGTGGGTGGTCCGCGCCGGGTCGCCATCGTCGGCAAGCCCAACGTCGGCAAGTCCTCGCTCCTCAACCGGCTGGCGGGCGAGGAGCGCGCCGTCGTCGACAACGTCGCCGGCACCACCGTCGACCCGGTCGACGAGCTGGTGGAGCTGGGCGGTCGTACCTGGCGCTTCATCGACACCGCGGGCATCCGGAAGCGGGTGAAGGAGGCGTCGGGCCACGAGTACTACGCGTCGCTGCGCACGTCGACCGCGATCGACCGCGCCGAGGTCGCGGTGCTGGTGATCGACGGCGGCCAGGCGATCTCCGAGCAGGACGTGCGGATCCTCCAGACGGTCCGCGAGGCCGGCCGGGCGCTCGTGATCGCCTTCAACAAGTGGGACCTGGTCGACGAGGAGCGGCGCTACTACCTCGAGCGCGAGGTCGAGCGTGACCTGGTGCAGGTGCGCTGGGCGCCCCGGATCAACGTCACCGCCCGGACCGGGTGGCACGTCGACCGGCTCGTCCCGGCGCTCGACGCGGCACTGGAGGGCTGGGAGACCCGGATCTCGACGGGCGCGCTCAACTCGTTCCTCGGTCGGCTGGTCGCCGAGCACCCGCACCCGGTCCGCGGCGGCAAGCAGCCGAAGGTGCTGTTCGCCACCCAGGCCGGCACCGCGCCGCCGATGTTCGTGCTGTTCACGAGCGGCAAGCTCGAGGCGTCGTACGAGCGCTACATCGAGCGGCGGCTGCGCGAGGAGTTCGGCTTCGCGGGCACGCCGATCGTGCTGCAGCAGCGGCCGCGGGAGAAGCGGAAGCGTTAGCGTCGGGGGCATGCGCACCCTCACAACCGGCCTGCTCGTCCTCGCGCTAAGCGGCTGTGCCAGCGCCTCCGCCGTCGACCGAGGTCGGCCGGCGGCGCCGGTGCAGACGACAGGACGTGGGCGGATGCGACGTGTTCCCCGCCGACAACTACTGGAACGCGGAGGTCTCGGACCTGCCGCGCCATCCGCGGAGCCGGCAGTGGCTGTCGCGGATGTCGCCCAAGACCACGCTGCACCCCGACTTCGGGCCGTCGTACGGGGACGGGCCCGACTACGGCATGCCCATCACGGTCGTGGGCAGCGGCCACCGCAAGGTCCGGGTCCGCTTCGGCTACGCCTCGGAGAGCGACCGGGTGCGCTACCCGTTCGGGAAGGACACGAAGATCGAGGGCGGCCGGAACTCGGCGGGCGACAAGCACGCGATCGTCGTCGACCGGGGTGTCTGCCGGCTCTACGAGACCTGGAACACCCGGGTGCACGACAACCGTTGGCGCGCCGGGTCGGGCGCCACCTGGTTCCTCGACAGCAACGACCTGCGACCCGACGGCTGGACGTCGGCCGACGCAGCGGGGCTGCCGATCCTGCCGGGGCTGCTCCGGTGGCGCGAGGTGCGCAACCGGAGCGTCGACCACGCGATCCGCTTCACCACCGACGCCACCTCCCGCTGGCACCTCTGGCCGGCGCGGCACGACGCCGGCTCACGACGTAGTCACAAGTACCCGCCCATGGGCGCCCGGTTCCGTCTCAAGGCCGGCTACTCGCCGCGCAACTTCGCCCCGGCCGCTCGCGAGGTGGTGCGCGCGATGAAGACCTACGGCCTCGTGCTGGCCGACAACGGCTCCCCGTGGTTCTTCCAGGGTGAGCGCAATGCCGGCTGGCCGGACCGCCTGATCTCCGACCTGAAGCGGATCCCCGCGTCCGCCTTCGTAGCCGTCGATACCCGCCCGCTGATGGTCGACCCGGACAGCGCCCAGGTGCAGTGATCCCGATTCCGGACCCTCCGGATCGCTGCGGTAGGGTTCACGTCGCTCGACCGGCGATCCCGGGAGAGTTGCGGGCTGTGGCGCAGCTTGGTAGCGCACTTGACTGGGGGTCAAGGGGTCGCAGGTTCAAATCCTGTCAGCCCGACCGTGTGATGTCTCAGGACATCCCGGACGGCCGGACCTGCGAATGCAGGTTCGGCCGTCTGTCGTTTCGGGGGGTTGAGGGGCTGGTAGTCCTTGCTCGGATCGACGATCAGCTCGCGGACCTCGACACGCCATAGTCGGCGACGACCTCGGCGACAGTGCGGTTCTCGAGGGTGATAGCGGTGATGACCAGGCGGGCCTTTGATGCCCCGGAGTTCGGCATGACCGGAGGCTGACGCGGTGTCTCGCATGTCTTGAGACATCAGTCAGGTATGTCGCGAGACATGTGTCCGGCATGTCCTGAACCAGCACACTGCCCCCGCTACAAACTAAGACCGCAGGTCAGGGCCGGGTTCGTGGGTTACCCACGGGCCCCGGTTCTTGCGTCCAATGTCAGAGTGGCCCTAGCCAGGCCACCATGGTCGTGTCAGGTGCGGGTCGCGGCTGGGGAAGGACCGTGAGAATGGAGCGTTGGTTGCTGGCGGGGTGGGACTCGCGATCGGTTTCCTGCGGATTCGAATCTTGAGCGAGTGCGCCATCGGTAGGTCGCGTCCCGTACCTCGCGTCCCTACTGAAACCTCGTCCCGAGGCGTCGCGCCTTCTGGCTCGCGATCGAGACGCGGAGGATTGCGTTCCCGTGCGGTGGCCCCACAAGTTCTGTGAGGGGAACCGTGGCGGCGCGACCAGGCCCGGACCTCGCGACCGAGAAGTAGGCGCCCGGCCCCTGGACGAGAGGGACGGCGGAGGCTGCGTTCGTTTCGCCGGTGAAGAACACCCAGACGGCCTTCCAGGGGTTACCTCGCGTGCCTTCGGCTCCGGAGAGAAGATCGGGCGACTGGATCGTCGCTGCGACCGAGACTTGAGTCGCGTCAGTGAGGGGTCGGTAGTTGGTAGGTTGGCGGCGCCACTACTCCTTCCGAGGCCTGACATGACGCGCGATTCCCGATTCGACGTGCTTTTCGAGCCGGTTCGGATCGGACCGGTGACGGCCCCGAATCGCTTCTACCAGGTGCCTCACTGCACGGGCATGGGGTACCGCCGCCCCCAGACACTGGCGGGGATGCGTGAGGTGAAGGCGGAGGGTGGGTGGGGCACTGTGTGCACGGAGTACTGCTCGATCCATCCCTCGTCCGATGACGAGCCGTTTCCGTCCGCCTCGTTGTGGGATGACGAGGACATCGAGCGGCACGGCATGATGGTGGACAAGGTCCACGCCCATGGCGCTCTCGCGGGCGTCGAGCTCTGGCACGGGGGAGCCTCGAGCGCGAACCTCTACTCGCGCGAGGCCCCGATGGGCCCGGCCAGCATGCCGGCGGGGGTCTATGACCCGGTTCAGACCCGGGCGATGGACAAGTCTGACATCCGGGAGTTGAAGCGCTGGCATGTCGAGGCGGCTCGTCGCGCGCAGAGGGCCGGGTTCGACATCGTCTATGTCTATGCGGCGCACTGGTATCTGATCCGGCAGTTCCTGCTGCCCTCCAACCGGCGAACCGACGAGTACGGCGGCTCTCTGGAGAACCGGACAAGGCTCCTTCGTGAGCTGATCGAGGAGACGAAGGAGGCCATCGGGGACACGTGTGCGGTGGCGGTGCGGTTCTCGGCGAGCACCGGTGGCGGCCGACGAGGATCAGGACACCGAGGAGCCCCGGGAGATGCTGGAGCTCCTGGCGGACCTTCCGGACCTGTGGGACATCACCGTGCATGACTACAGCTACGAGATGGGAACATCCCGCTTCACGCCTGAGGCCGCACTCGAGGCGACGATGTCGTGGGTCAAGAGCGTCACGGACAAACCTGTGGTCAGCGTGGGGCGGTTCACCTCGCCCGAGACGATGCTGCGGCTCGTGCGTGACGGCGTCATCGACCTCGTGGGTGCGGCGCGTCCCTCGATCGCTGATCCGTTCCTGCCCCTGAAGATCGCCGAGGGACGTGACGACGAGATCCGCGAATGCATCGGCTGCAACATCTGCTACACCGGCGACCAGACCGGCACCCCCATCCGGTGCACCCAGAACCCCACGATGGGTGAGGAGTGGCGGAAGGGTTGGCATCCCGAACGCATCCCGCTGAAGGGATCGAACGCCCGGTTCCTGGTCGTCGGCGGAGGTCCCGCAGGCCTCGAAGCGGCGGTGTGGCTGGGCAAGCGCGGCTACGACGTCGCCCTGGCGGAGGCCCGCAGGGTGCTGGGGGGTCGGGTGACGCTCGAGTCGTCATTGCCAGGGCTCGGCCAGTGGGCGAGGGTCCGGGACTGGCGCCTCAACCAGATCGAGAAGTTGAAGAACGTCGAGGTCTACCTCGAGAGCATGATCGACGAGGCGCAGATCCTCGAGTTCGCGCCGGACCGTGTGGTGGTCGCCACCGGCGCGAAGTGGCGAAGAGACGGCATCGGTCGCTGGCACACCTCAGCGATACCCGGTTCGGAGTCCCCATCGATCCTGACCCCGGACGACGTCATGGCAGGGGCGATACCGAGCGGACCTATGGTCGTGTTCGACGACGACCACTACTACATCGGTGGGGTCCTTGCAGAGGCCCTGCGCCTTGCCGGGCTCGAGGTCACCCTGGTGACTCCCGCGAACGAGGTCTCGACCTGGACGACCCGTACCGAGGAACAGCATCGGATACAGGCGCAGATCCTCAGACTCGGCATCACCGTCGAGACAGGTACAGTCCTCGCCGGTGTCGGGGAGGGGTCGGTGATCCTCGAGTCCGTCCACACCGAGGCCACCCGGGAGGTCGAGGCTGCCAACGTGGTGCTGGTGACGTCTCGTGAACCTGTGGACACCCTCTACCACCTGCTGAGAGATCGCATTCCCGTCCAGCGCATCGGGGATTGTCTTGCCCCGGGGACGATCGCGACGGCCGTCTACTCGGGACACCGCTACGCCCGCGAGGCCGATGCGGAGGTCTCCTCGGCCGTGCCGTTCTTCCGCGAGTAGAACCCCCGCGGGTCGTGGCGCAGGGCGGTCAGGAGCGGAGGCGCTCACCAGCCGGGTCGAGCAGGGGTTGGTCGCAGACGACCGCGCGCCGGTGTTCTCCGAGGATGCCGATCGTCAGCTCTGTGCCGACCGCGGCGTGCTCGGCGGGCAGATAGGCGAGAGCGATGGACTGCTGGATCGTGTGCCCGTAGCCGCCCGAGGAGACGTAGGCGACGGGCCGCGCCCCCGTTGCGTACACGGGCTCGAGTCCGTGCGCGTCGACGCCGAATGCGTCGACCACGAGGCAGGACAACACGTGGGTGCGGCCCGACTCGTGCTCGCGCGTCAACGCGTCGCGGCCGATGAAGTCGCCCTTGTCGAGGGCGACGAATCGACCGAGGCCGGCCTGCAGGGGTGACCAGTCGGCCGACAGGTCGGCGCCCCACAGCCGGTAGCACTTCTCCAGGCGCATCGACTCGAGCGCCCGGTAGCCGAAGTCGACGAGGCCGAGATCCTCACCCGGCCTCGAACAGCAGGTCGTACAAGGTCCGCTGCGCCTCGATCGGGTGGTGCAGCTCCCACCCGAGCTCACCCACATACGACACCCGCATGGCGAGGACACGCACGCGTCCGATCTCGACGTAACGGGCACGGAAGAACGGGAAGCCGCGGTTGGAGAAGTCATCTCGCGACACTCTCTGCCAGAAGCTCTCTCGACCTCGGCCCGGCAAGGGTGAGCACGCCGTCGCGTGAGGTGACGTTGTCGACCCGGACCGATCCGTCGTGCGGTGCGTGACGGTCGATCCAGGCAAGGTCGTGCGTCTCGGTCGCGGCCGCCGACACCACGTAGTAGCGGCCAGGCCCGACCAGCGCGACGGTGACGTCGGTCTCGACGCCCCCCGGGGCCGGTGCACATCTGGGTCAGCGCCATCCGTCCGCCCTCGGTCGGCAGCCGGTTCGCGCAGAGCCGGTCAAGCAGAGTGCCGGCGCCGTCCCCGCTGACGACGAACTTCGCGAAGCTCGTCTGGTCGAGCACACCGACGCCGCCGCGCACGGCCCGGCACTCCTCGCCGACGGCGTCGAACCAGTTGCCGCGCCCGAAGGAGTACTCGTCGCGGGCCAGACCGGAGGTCGCGAACCACAGCGGGCGCTCCCAGCCGGACCGCACGCCCATCACCGCGCCCTTGGCGACGAGGCGGTCATAGATGGGGTCGGTCCTGAGCGGGCCGCGCCGCGGGACGCTCCTCCTCGGGGTAGTGGATCCTGTACTCGTCCTCGAACACCTCCGAAGCACGCTCGACGACATAGGACGTCGTGCGTGCGTAGTCGCCGAACCGGCTGACGTCGAGCTCCCACATCGAGTCACTCGGCTGGCCGTCCACGATCCACTCCGCGCAGTACTTGCCGGCGCCGCCGCCGAACACGATCCCGAAGATCGAGAAGCCGGCAAGCACGTGCAGTCCTGGTCGACCCGGGATGGGCCCCATCAGGCACCGCCCGTCCGGCGTGTAGCCGTCCGGGCCGTTGATCACGCGCTTGATCCCCACCTCACCGAAGGAGGGGATCCGCCCGGCGGCCGCACCGAGGCAGTCCTCGATCTGCTCGAGGTTCGGCGTCAGCAGCTGGCCGTGGAAGCCTTCGGGGATCCCATCCAGCGCCCACGTGAGCGGGTTGCGCTCGAACGGCCCGACGATCAAGCCGGCTCCCTCCTGACGGGCGTAGAACGAGTTGTCCGGGTCGCGAAAGACCGGCAGCTCGACCGAGCGCGACTCGATCTGCGGCATCGGGTCCGTGTGCAGATAGTGGTGCTGCAGCGAGACGATCGGCAGGTCGACCCCGACGAGCCGCCCCACCTCACGCGACCACTGGCCGGCAGCGATCACGACATGCTCAGCCCGGATCTCACCCGCGTGCGTCGATACGGTCCAGCCGCCGCCCCGGCGCTCGAGGTGCGTCACCGCGGGTGCGCTGGACGATGGTCGCGCCACGGTCCACGGCTCCCTTCGCGAGGGCGTTCGTCAGGCTCGTCGGATCGATGTGGCCGTCGGTCGGAAGGTAGGCGGCTGCCAGGACGCCGTCCGGTCGCGCGAGCGGGAACAGCTCGACCGCCCGCTCTGGCGAGACGATCTCGACCGGCACGCCCACGCTCTCGGCGATCCCACGCACCTGCTCGAACTGGAGCAGCCGGTCGCGGGTCGTGCCGATCCGGACGCTGCCGCACTGGTGGAAGTCGACCGGGACCCCCGTCTCCTCCTCGAGCGCTCCGTAGAGCTCGACCGAGGTCCGGAGCAAGCGCATCAGGTTGTGGCTCTGGATGAACTGCGTGCAGAGTCCCGCGGCGTGCCACGTCGATCCGCTGGTGAGCTCGTCCGCCTCCACCAGCGCGACATCACTCCAGCCGAGTCGCGTGAGGTGGTAGAGCGTGGAGACACCTGCGATGCCGCCGCCCACGATGACCACCCGGGCCTCGGCGATCACGCGAGACCCTCGCGGAGATGGCCCTCGTCGCCTCCGAAGCACCCTCGCGCGCCACGGCGAACCATCCCGGGGCCGTCCCAAGACGCCACTTTCAACCGGTGAGACACTCTGAGTCGCCGCCGATCATCGGCCCAGACGCGGTCCCCTGCGACGAGCACGCGGGGGTCGACCATGGGCTGAGGCTATCCGGTGCGGTGGGACGCGGGATGCAACGCGGCCCAACCTTTGGACCGGTTGGCGGGCCATGTTGTCGCCAAGACAGCGGTGGTACCCGTTTCGGACCCGGGCCCGGCAGCACGCCCGCTCACAGCTCGCGATGGGGGTGCTCACGGCGCTGACGACCGTGCACGCCGGGTAGAGCTAGGGCCCGTCCGGGGTCTGTCCGCCCGCCGCAGGATGGACACTAGTGCTCGGTTCGGTGCAGGAGCTGGTCGAGCTCCTGGGCTGCTGACCCGATGCTCGATGCCAGCGTGAGGACTCGACCAGCAAGGTTCGCCGCGGATGCTCCACCGGCGCACACCAGCGGGACCGGGGCCTGGCTGAGCAGTCGCTCGGCCACCGCGACCGCGGCCGAGCGGTCCTCGGGAGTCACGACAGACAAGACCGCCGCGCGGGCCTCGCGGCTGCGCACCGCCGTCTCCCAGCTGCTCACCGGCACGTTGGCGCCGAGGTAGAGGACGTCCATGCCCCTTCTGCGGATCGCGGTGGCGAACGCGAGGGCACCGAGGTCATGCTGGCTGCCCGAGGGCAGCCCGACCACGACCGTTGGACCTCTGGACCGGCTGCCGGCCGCGTCGAACGCGGCTGAGAGCCGTCGATGGACCGCGTGGCTGGCCGCGTGCTCCCCGGCTACGTCGATCTCGCCGCGCGCCCAGCCCTCGCCGAGTGCCTCGAGGGCGGGGAAGAGCCAGGAGTCGACCACGTGCTCGAACGATCCGAGCGCGAAACCTTCATCGAGGCTCTCCTCGATTCCCGCTGTGTCCATCTGCGCCGCCGCGGACAGGAACCGTTGCCTGTAGGTGACCGCGTTGGGTTGGTGGAGACCGTCGGAGGTCTCAGGACCGACCACCTCGTCCACGACGGCGGGGACCGTCCCGCTGCGAACCGCGTCGGCAGCCTCTGCCGGCGACCAGCCGTCGTCCACGAGCCGGCGCATGGTCGAGACGGCCGCCAGGGCCTGCTCGTCGTAGAGGCGGTACCCCGACTCGTTCCGGTGCGGTACGACGACGCCGTAGCGCCTCTCCCAGGCGCGCAGAGACGCCTCGGACACACCGGTGAGCCGGGAAGCCTGCTTGATCGTGTACATGGTTTGTACAGACTAGCGCCTGCCGAACCTTGTGCAAACCCTAGACATCATGCAGGGTTGCCTGTCAGCGCAGCCCTACCGAGGGCGCAAGGCAGCCACGGTCAGGGAGAGGGACGGTCGGGGATGGAACTCACGGCACAGGCCCACGGTCGGGTCGGCGCGCGCGCCCGTGGTCGCGGTCGCCGGTGGGGGCGGGCCGCTGAGGCCGAGTCCCGACGAGTCCAGATCGCTCCGCGCGCCGAGACCGAGAGGGCAGCAGCGGGCGCGGTCACCAGGCGGGAGCTCGAGGACCTGTGGGACCGCCACGGCGGGTCTGCCTACGCGCTCGCATGCGCGCTCCTCGGGAACGAGGTGGCCGCTGCCGGGGCGGTGAGGCTCGCGATGGCCGACCTCGCCCGCTCGATTCGCGGCGTGTCGACCGAGGAAGCTCGGCGATGCCTGGCTCGCCACGTGTACCGGCACACCCAGGAGCCCGCCGGCGAGACGTCCGGCGAGGCGTCCGGCGCGGGCAGCTGCCGCCGGTCATGGTGTGGGTCAGCCAGTTCGCCCGGCTCCAGCGCGCGAGCCTTGCCCTGTGCGTGTTCGGCGGGCTCACCCACCGTGAGGCGGCTGCCCTGCTCGACGTACCGCCCAGCACGGTGGCCGACCTGCTGACCGCCGGCCTGCGAGAGCTGGGGCGCCTCGCCGCCGGCGCCACCGCGACCTGCGCGTGAGGGGGACGCGTCCATGAACGAGCCAGACGCCGGCCAGACCACGTCCCTGCGCAGGGCCAACGTGGGCGCGGCCGTGCTCCATGCGGTCCAGGCCGTCGCGGTGCTCGCACTCGCCACCGACTTCGATCTGCCGGTGACCGCGAGCTACATGGCCGGGCCGCCGGGTACGACGCCGCTGGACCCCGTGGTCCTCTTCGACATCCCCACCGGGCTCGCGGTCGCGGGGTTCCTGGCGCT
Organism: uncultured Actinomycetota bacterium; assembly: GCA_963829855.1. GTDB lineage: Bacteria > Actinomycetota > Actinomycetes > Propionibacteriales > Nocardioidaceae > Nocardioides. The sequence goes on from CAWHKE010000010.1 coordinate 20,130, forward strand.
CTCCGCGCTCGCGCACCTCCTTGTCTGCACCGCGTGGTGGCAGCGGTACGTCGCGGATCTGGGCCGTCAGCGCAACCCCGCCCGATGGGTCGAGTACTCGCTCTCCTCCTCGCTGATGATCGTCCTGATCGCCCAGCTGGTCGGCATCTCCGACATCGCGGCCCTGGTGGCCCTGTTCGGCGTGAACGCCGCCATGATCTTGTTCGGCTGGTTGCAGGAGCGCTACGAGCGCCCAGGCAGCGGCGGCTGGCTGCCGTTCGGCTTCGGGTGTGTGGCCGGCGTGGTCCCGTGGGTGGCCATCACGATCTACCTGCTGTCGCCGGGCTCAACGTCCTCGGCATCGCCTCCCGGTTTCGTCTACGGGATCTTCGTGTCGTTGTTCGTCTTCTTCAACGTCTTCGCCCTCAACCAGTGGCTGCAGTACCGCGCCAAGGGGCGGTGGCAGGACTATCTGTTCGGCGAGAAGGTCTACATCGTGCTGAGCCTGACCGCCAAGTCGGCCCTGGCCTGGCAGATCTTCGCCGGCACGTTGGCTGCGTGACCACCACATTCAAGGGTGACCTCGTGAGGGAACGGGAGTGGGTGCTCAGGTGACCGAGCAGGAGGCGTACGAGGTGCTCGAGAAGTATCCCGATCGGCGGTCGCGACCCGTCGCTACGTCGTGGGTTTCGTGATGCCCGCCGAGGAGCTCCCGGACCCGGTGGACTCCCACAGTGCACACCCGGCGGATGCCGAGCCAGACAGCCGCCGCACTGCGTTTCTCCGGGCGCTGGTCGCGCGGCTCCTCTGAGAAGCGGGCCGCGCAGCTGCTCGCCGCCGTGGAATCTGTCGGTCTGGAGGTGCTCGGCGCCCCGCGGAGTGAAGGGCGGGGCCCTCGGTACCGGAGCCCCGAGTCCCGCCGCGTTGGCTCTTTACTAGTCGTAAACCCCGGCAGATCGGGCCGAATTGCGCTACGCCGAGCAAGATCCCGCACGTTTGCCTGGTGGTGTTCCTGCAGCTCAGGGGGTGTTTCGGCGCCGAAACGCAGAGTGCGGCCAGGTGCCGGCTCAACGTCAAGGGGTCGCCGGTTCAAATCCTGTCAGCCCGACCGATGAAACCGGCTCTGACCTGCGGAAACGCTGGGTCGGGGCCGGTTCCTCATTTGCACCTGAAGGCACAGTAGATGACGCCCGTGTCGGGTAGGCAGGTGAACGAACCGCGGGCTGCCGGGGTCCAGGAAGCCCTATTGTCCGGTAAGTGCTTCGAGCCTGCCAGAGCCGACGGCGTCGACCATGGCCTGGTAGTCGCGTTCGTTCTGGTCGGCGTAGGCGGTTGCGAAGTCGGCGATGGCGCGGTCGAACACGTCGCTCTTGCCCAGGTAGGACGCGATGGCGATCCGGTCCCCGGAGCGGGCGTGGGCGCGGGCGAGGGTTGCTCCGCAGATTCGCGCGTAGAAGGTCATCAGCGAAGCGGGCATGGTGTCAACGTCGGCCGAGCCCTTCCAGTCCCGGAGCTGCCGCACGTAGAAGTCGCGCACCTGCCCGTCGAAGCCGCTGACCCGCTGCCACCCGAGAAAGATGTCGCTGGCCGCCTGCATCAGACGTTGGCCCGCCACGACGCGTTGTCCGTGGTGGTTGTACTTGCTCTTCCCGACGAACCGTTCCAGGACCGATTCCTGCGCCTCCTTCGCCTGGAGGAACAGCGGGTCCTGGCCGTCGCGACCCGTCATGAGCACGATCCAGGCGCGAGTGCCGACGCTACCGACACCGACGACCTTGCGCGCGGCGTGGACGTACTGAAAGCCCTCGAGCAGCACCCGGCGGTCGGTCTCGAGGGTCCGCCGGTAGGACCTGATCAGGCCGCGCAGCTCTTCTTCACTGTCCAGCTCAATGGGCGCGGCGGCCGCCACGTCCTCGATCGGCACGATGAGTGGAGGGTCGGCGACGATCCGGCGCTGTCCGTCGACCTCATGGGTGAGCTTGGAGAACGCCTGCATGCTGTCGCGGGTCCTCGCCTTGGCCAGGTTCTTCAGGGCCTTGGCATGCTGCTTCTTCGTCGCGGTCGACTTCAGCTGCTGGAGCAGCTCCTCGACGTCGAGGCGGGCATACCAGACGTCCAGGTTGCGAGCAGCCGCCAACTCAGCCATCCGGACCCGATACTCGGCCACGCCGGCGGCGACGATCGCGCGCCGGTCCGCCGGCCCGAACCCCCGGTCGCGGCCGGCGATCTCGAAGCTCGCCGCGAGCCGCTTCACGTCCCACTCCCACGGTCCCGGAAGGGTCTCGTCGAAGTCGTTGATGTCGAACATCGTCTGCCGCTCGGGCGAGGCGAACACGCCGAAGTTCGACAGATGGGCGTCACCGCAGATCTGGGCGCGTAGCCCTGAACGAGGGGTTGCCGCGAGGTCGGCAGCCATGATGAGAGCAGCACCCCGGTAGAACGTGAACGGCGAGAGCATCATCCGGCCGTAACGGACAGGGATCAGCTCGGGGACGCGACGAGCGCCCTGTTCCTCCAGCAGCGAGATCGGGTCTGGACGGTTCTCGGCGGGCTCCCAGCGGGCGTGGCTGACCCGCGGGACCTCGTGACGCGCGGCCTTTCCCCTTGCAGTCCGCTCCTCAGGGCTCAGGTGCGTGATCTTCCTCGCAGCAGCCGGCGGCCGTTGACCGTTCACAAGCCACTCCTCACGTTGACCATCCAACTCATCGTCCTGGTCGTCAGCATGGCAGCCGGGCGACGTGCTGGGTGACTGGAACGCTCGTGCATCGACGCCTGACGCCACCGACGCGCGGCCACATGTTCACGGCCACGCGGATGACCGCGTCTGAAGGGCCGCCTGGCGGGCGATGCGAGCTGGCATGCTCCGGGTCACCCGTGCGGGATGAGGCGCCCCGTCGTAAGGGGTCCTATCGTCGCGGTGGCTGGAGCTACCAGCCGCTCATACCTGACTCCCTCGGACGCGACGAGCGCCGGTGGACCTTGGAGGCGCCCCGTGGCCGGACCAGAGGTGGACGCCGTACAGCCCGGCCTGAGGGTCGGGCCGACGAGCGAGTTCAGTCTCTTCTTCCGCGTCAAGGACGGCCAAGGGCCGTCCCTGCGGGCCGCCCTCCTGGAACTCCAGAACACGCCGGGGTACCGGCCCGGCGACTACAACGTGGCCATCTCGACGATCCACGAGGCGCGTTTCGTACTGTTCGACGACGACACCCGACTAGCGTTTGTCACCAGCTTCGACGGTCCCTGGGACGCCTACATGGAGGACTTCTTCACCTCCGGCCCGACCCTGGCGCTGTTCGACGTGATCTTCCGCCACGTGGAGGGTTATGACGGCCTGCCCGACCTGGCCGCTGTCAAGGCGTTCGTCCTGGGCGCCGAGCAGACGGCTGCGGCGTATGCCCGCAACTACGGTGGGACGGTCAAGGAGATCCGGAAGGCGCAGCGGGTGAACGCGGCGTTCCAGCAGGTCCTGGACCATCCTCAGGCGGCCGAGATCTTCGAGCATCCAGCCATGCAGCCCTTGGTCGACGAGGCGGGTGACTAGCCACGAGGCCAGGACGAGCGCTGCATGTCTGACCACATCTCGGGGCCCCGGGCATTGGCGGATCCGATCGCGGACATCACGGACGTGTATGCGTTCCCGAGTCCGGAGTCGCCGGGTCGCCTCGTCCTGGTCGTGAACACGCTGCCGATGGCCAAGCCGTCCGACCTCTTCTCCGCGGGGCTGCTGTACCGCTTCCGGCTCCGATCGGTCACGCCGCCGCCCGGCAGCGACTCCCGGTGGGAGTTCCTCGCGGGAGCGGAGGAGGTGGTCATCGACTGTGTCTTCGGTGCACCGGAGCACGTGTCGGACCCGGTCACCGGCCAGCCGGCCCACGAGCAGCACGGCACCTGCGTGACGCCGAGCGGCGATCGGGTCTCGTTCCGCGTCAACGACGAGGACGGTGGTACGGCGCCGGGGATGCGAGTCTTCGCCGGCGTCCGGTGGGATCCGTTCATCATGGATGCCCGCGCTGCCCTGGCGACGATCGCGACGCGCAAGCTCGCCTTCACCGACCCGGGGTCGATCTTCCTCGACGGCAAGAACGTGCTGAGCGTCGTCGTCGAGATCGACACCGGATTCCTGTCCGACTGGGTGCTCGTCGGTGTCGTGGCCGAGACGCTGACCCGCGGCGAGTTCAACGTCCGGATCGAACGGGTGGGGCGCCCCGAGGTGAAGAACATGATGCTCGCGCCGAAGGACTTCGACCAGGTGAACCGGGACCTGGAGATCCGCGACCTCTACAACATGGACGACGCGTTCCACCTCGGAGACTCCTACGCCGGCGCCTTCCGGGCACGACTGGACGCCAACCTCGCCTTCTGGGACGGCCTCGACGGAAGGGTGGACTGGCCCATGGGCGAGGACGGGAGCCACCCGCTCACGAACCTGGTCCTCGCCGACTACCTGGTCGTCGACGTCACCAAGCCCTACGTCGAGCAGGGCTCGTTCCTCGAGATCGAGCTGGCCGCCCGACGCGGCGAGCCGCACCGGACGTGCGGCGGCAGGACCCTCAACGACGACGTGATGGACACGATCTTCACCCAGCTCGTCAACGCCGGAGAGGGCCCGACGATCCGCGACGGCGTCGACGCCGCGTCGCGGCCGGGCACGCTCGCCTTCCCGTACCTGGCGGCGGCGAACCCGAACCCACCCGAACCTCCCGAGCATCACTGAGCATGGAAGGCGCGTGATGTCCGTGGACGCGAGCTCGGACGTGGTCATCGACCTCGACGACATCCAGGCCGGCGCGCTGTTCGAACGTCCCTCTCCGTACGTCGGCACCTACTTGCTGCTCAGCATCCGTGACCGCGCCGACGGACGCGAGCTGGTGCGGCGACTGCATCGGATCGTCAACCGCGCCTCGGCCGCCGGGGAGACGGACGAGACGTCGCTCACCGTCGCCTTCACCTACCAGGGACTGAAGGCTCTCGGAGTCCCGCAGACGTCGCTGGACAGCTTCGCGCCGGAGTTCCGCGAGGGGATGGCGGCCCGGGCCGAGGTCCTGGGCGACACCGGTGAAAGCAGTCCCGACCACTGGGAGAAGCCCCTCGGCTCGGCCGACGTCCACGTGGCCATCGCCGTCCTCTCCGCCGACGAGGCCCAGCTCCGAGCCGCGGGGGAGAAGGCCCGCAGGGCCCACGCGGAGCTCCCCGGGATCGAGCTGATCTGGCGTCAGGACTGCTACCAGCTGCCTACGGGGCGGACGTCGTTCGGGTTCAAGGACGGCATCGGCCATCCCTCGGTCGAGGGGAGTGGCCGAGCCCCGACCAACGCCCGCGAGCGGCCCCTCAAAGCCGGCGAGATCATCCTGGGCTATCCCGACGAGACCGGCGAGCTGCCGCCCATGCCGACCCCGGACGTCCTGGGTCGCAACGGCACGTACGTCGTGTTCCGCAAGCTGCACACCAAGGTGGCCGCCTACCGGAGCTACCTGCGCGCACGATCGGCGAACCGCGCGGAGGAGGACCTGCTGGGCGCGAAGATCGTCGGGCGGTGGCAGAGCGGCGCCCCCCTCGCCCTCGCCCCCGACGAGGACGACCCCGGGCTCGGAGGCGACCCGCGGCGCAACAACCAGTTCGGCTACGGCGACGATCCCCGTGGCTTCAAGTGCCCCGTCGGCGCCCACGCCCGCCGGGCCAACCCGCGCGACGCCCTCGACGACGAGGGCAGCGTGGACGTCCGGCTGCACCGGATGATCCGCCGCGGCACCAGCTACGGGCCGATGCTGCCCGAGGGAGTGACCGAGGACGACGGGATCGAGCGCGGCATCGTCTTCGTCTTCGCGGGCGCCCACATCAAGCGGCAGTTCGAGTTCGTCAAGACGCAGTGGCTCAACGACGGAATCTTCATCGGCGCCCCGCAGGAGTCCGACCCGCTCGTCGGGCCGCGCGACGAGCCCGGCAGCTTCACCATCCCGCAACGACCGATCCGACGCCGGCTCCAGGACGTCCCGCCGTTCGTGGTCACGCGGGGCGGGGAGTACTGCTTCGCGCCGAGCGTGAGCGCGCTGCGCTGGCTCGCCGAGCTGGACACCTGACGAAGCGTCACCCGAGAGAGGAAGCACGATGAGCACATCAAGCACGAACCGCTGGGCGGCGCTCGACTTCGCCCCACCGGCCCCTGACGTCGTCGACACCGAGGCGCCCGTGCTCCTCGACTACCTCTCCGAAGGTCGGGTCGCCCAGCTCACCCTCAACCGGCCGCACGCCGACAACGCGATCACCACGGAGATGGGTGCGTTGCTGACCGATCTCGTCGAGAGCGTTGCGGTCCGGACCGAGGTCCGGGTGGTCGTCCTGACGGGGGCCGGTGACCGGGCCTTCTCGGTGGGGAGCGACCTCCGGCAGCGCAAGGCCATGACCAAGGAGGACTGGTTACGTCAGCGGCAGGCGTTCGACCGCACCCTGTACACGGTGCGGCAGCTCCGCAAGCCGATCTTCGCGGCCGTCAACGGGATCGCCTACGGGGGAGGCTGCGAGCTGGCCCAGAGCACAGACTTCATCATCGCCTCGAGCAACGCGACCTTCGGCCAACCCGAGGCCATGCTCGGCCTGGCAGCCGGGGGCGGCTCCCCGGCACTGCTGCCCCGCCTCCTGCCCCGTGGCAAGGCGCTGCAGATGCTGATGACCGGCGACCCGTTCCCCGCGGCAGAGGCATACCGGCTCGGCATGGTCAACGAGCTCCACGACCCGAGCGAGCTGATGTCCGCGGCGCAGGCGATCGCGGACAAGATCGCCGGCAACTCTCCGACGGCCGTCCAGGCCGTCAAGCGAGCGGTGCAGCTCGGCGAGGGTCAGCCGATCGAGCAGGCCATCGCGATCATGATGGACGCACACTGGCGCTCGGCGGTCCACCCCGACCGGGTCGAGGGCATCGGCGCGTTCAACGACGGCCGCGAACCCACCTTTCACGACTCCGACTTCTGAGCACCACTCGCGCCCCAAGGAGGCCCAACACCATGACCGTTGCCGATGATCTCGAGGCCGCACGTGCCGCGCTGGTGATGATCAATCCCGCGCCCTACAACGCCGAAGCTCCACCGGCCGCCCTCGTCGGTGACGTCACCCCCACCGAGCTGCACTACGTGCGCAGCAACTTCGCGGTGCCCGACCACGACGGCACCTTCGAGATCGGCGGCGCCGTCGGGAAACCGACGACCCTGACCGTCGATGACCTGCGCGCCATGCCCGCTCACGACCACACGGTCACCCTCGAGTGCGCCGGCAACGGCCGCCTGGACATGCGGCCGCTACCGACCGGAGAACCTTGGGGTGACTTCGCCGTCTCCACGGCCAGATGGACAGGTGCTCTCCTGCACGAGGTCCTGGCAGAGGTCGAGCCTGCGGCGGACGGGGTCGAGCTCCTCGCGCAAGGCGCCGACCACGGCTCCTACCACCTGCAGGCGATCCTGCCCGACACCGACCAGGACAACCTCACCTTCACCCGTTCCCTACCGCTGGAGCAGGCCACGGACCCAGCATCCGGGATTCTCATCGCCTACGAGATGAACGGCCAACCGCTCGAACGCGACCACGGTGCGCCGTACCGGCTGATCGTTCCCCACTGGTACGCCGTCGCCTCCGTGAAGTGGCTGAAACGCCTCGACGTCCTGACCGAGCCCTTCTCGGGCGAGTTCCAGACCGGTCACTACATCTACGAGTGGCCGGACCGACCCCACGAGCCCGTCACCCTGATGCGGGTCCGCGCCCGGATCACCGACCCGGCACCCGGATCGATCATCGAGCACGAGACCTACACGGTCCGCGGGAAGGCATGGTCCGGAACCGGTCCGATCACCCGTGTGGACGTCAGCCTCACCGGAGAAGGCGACTGGCAACCCGCCCAGCTCGAGCCAGCCCGAAGCGACCACCAGTGGCAGGACTGGAGCTTCACCTGGGACCCGATCAACGTCGGCCGGCACACCCTCCGGGCCCGAGCGACCGACGCCGCCGGCAACGTGCAACCCGACGTCCCCCCATGGAACCGCCTGGGTTACGGAAACAACGCCGTTCAAGTCATCTACGTCGACCGTCGATGAAGTAGCCCGAGGGACGAGTGCGGAGTCGCGCACGATCTGCCCTCGAGCCGGTAACGGGCCATCAGGTGGCTGACCAGTGGCTCGGCGGCGCTAGACTCCAGCGAGTTCCAGCGTGCGGAGGCGCCATGAAGTGGTTGGTCGTCTCCGACCTGCACTACGGCCTGCGGCAGTTCGACTGGGTGTGTGAGGTCGCCTCGGACTTCGACCTGGTCGTGATCGCCGGTGACCTGCTCGACCTCCGTTCGGTGGTGCCGATCGAGGCCCAGAGCGTGGCCGTGACCGCCCAGGTCGGGCGGATCGGTGCCCGCGGCCTGCTGGCGGCCTGCTCGGGCAACCACGACCTCGACAGCCGGGACGGCGTGGGGGAGAAGACCGCTGGCTGGCTGCAGGCAGCGCGCGCGGACCGGGTCCTCGTCGACGGCGACACGGCCGAGGTGGGTGACACCCTCGTCTCCGTGTGCGGCTGGTGGGACGGGCCCGACGGGCGGGCCGCCCTGGACGACCGGTTCGTCGCGGAGTCGCGGTCCCGCACCGCCCCACGCTGGGCGTGGGTCTACCACGCCCCCCCGACCGGCTCCCCGCTCACGTGGGACGGTCGCCGCGCCTTCGGTGACGACGCCCTCGCGGAGTGGATCGGACGGTTCCGGCCGAGCCTGGTCCTCGCCGGTCACATCCACCAGTCCCCGTTCACCGCCGACGGCGGCTGGGCCGACCGGATCGGCGACACCTGGGTCTTCAACCCCGGGCGCCAGCCGGGGCCCGTCCCGGCACACGTCGTGCTGGAGCTGGAGGTCGGTCGGGCCACCTGGTACTCGCTCGAGGGCGTGGAGCACCGTGACCTCTGAGCGGACCCTGCCTGTCAGTACGGCGCCTCGGGCTCGCGCTCCGACCCCGGCTCCACCCCGGCCGGCTGCCGCTGCAGCAGGGATTCCAGCACCTCGTCCACCACGCCGAGGTGGTCGGCTCGGTCGGCGTACTGCGCGCGGAGGTCCGCCAGGTAGCGCGTGACGAGGTCCAGCCGGTGTGCCAGCGTCGTGGCGACCTCGAGGGCGAAGCCCGGCTGGTCCCGCAGCACGGTGAGGGGATCGTGCGAGCACAGGAAGCGGGACTCCACGAGGGTGGTCACGGTGGCCGTCGCCTCGCCGTCGAGGAGCGCGGCCATCTCGCCGAAGACGGCGCCCGGCCGGTCGATCACGCTGATCTCGGTCCCGCCCGACGTCACGCGCACGGCGCCCTCGACGAGGATCAACAGGTCGTGGTGGGCCTGCCCCTCGACCAGCACCGTCTGACGGGCGGCGAAGGTCAGCTCCTCGAAGCCGGGGTGGTCGATGCTGGGCACAGCGCACAGTCTGACAGTGCGACGAGGAGCCGGGTACCGGTGCCCGGACCCACGAGACCCTGATGTCGACCACCGGACTAGACTTTCCGAGGGATCGATCGGCGCTCACATCCTGGGAGGACCCACCGTGACGGGTGAGAGCAGCGACGTGCGAGACGTCGTGCCGTTCCGGGAGGCCGTGCGGGCCTGGTTCGCGATCTCGCTCCAGACCTTCGGGGGACCGGCCGGCCAGATCGCGGTGATGCAGCGCGAGCTCGTCGAGGAGCGCCGGTGGATCGGGAATCGCCGTTTCCTGCACGCACTCAGCTACTGCACGCTGCTGCCCGGTCCGGAGGCCCAGCAGCTCGCCATCTACGTCGGCTGGCTCCTCAACGGGGTGCGCGGGGGCCTGGTCGCCGGCGTGCTCTTCGTCCTGCCGGGCGTGGTCACGCTGTTGGCCCTCTCGGCGATCTACGTCGCATACGGCGAGAGCACCGCCGTCGCCGCCGTGTTCGCCGGACTCGCCCCGGCTGTGCTCGCGATCGTGGCGCAGGCCGTGGCGCGTGTCGGCAAGCGTGCCCTGGGTCATCCGGCGCTGGTCACGCTCGCCGTCGGCGCCTTCGTCGCACTGACCTTCGTGCGGGTGCCGTTCCCGGTCGTCGTCGCGGTCGCCGCCCTGCTGGGCCTGGTGATCGGGCGGTGGGCACCGGCGATGATGATCGCGAAGCCGGAGTCGGAGGAGGACGGTCCGGTACCGCTGATCTCGGACGACCAGCTGCACGCCGAGCGGCCCAGCAGGCGCCATGCGGCCAAGGTGCTCGGCCTCGGGCTGATCGCGTGGGGCGTGCCGCTCGGTCTCGTCGCGTGGCTGACCGGCATCCACTCGGTCTTCACCGAGCAGGGGCTGTTCTTCTCGGGGGCGGCCCTGGTCACCTTCGGGGGCGCGTACGCCGTGCTGGCCTACGTGGCGCAGAAGGCGGTCGAGGTCTACGGGTGGCTCGCGCCCGAGGAGATGGTGCGGGGCCTCGCGCTGGCCGAGTCGACGCCCGGTCCGCTCATCATGGTCGTGCAGTTCGTGGCGTTCGTGGGTGCCTACCGCGACCCCGGCTCGCTCGACCCGTGGGTGGCGGCCGTCCTCGGGGCGCTGCTCACCACGTGGGTCACGTTCGTCCCGTGCTTCGTCTTCATCTTCCTGGGAGCGCCGTACGTCGAGCGACTGCGGGGCAACCGCAACCTCTCGGCAGCGCTGACCGGGATCACCGCCGCGGTCGTCGGCGTGATCGCCAACCTGGCCCTCTACTTCGCCCTCCACACCCTCTTCGGCGCCACCGAGCAGGCGTCGTGGGGCTGGCTGACGGTCGAGTGGCCGGTGCTCGACACGGTGCGATGGGTCTCGCTCGCGATCGGCGTCGTGGCCTCGCTGATGATCTTCCGTTGGCGCTGGTCGGTGCTCCGGACCCTCGGCTCCTGCGCGCTGCTGGGCCTGGTGGCCGGGCTCGCCGGGCTGCCCGTCTCCTGATCGGTCCACGGCGGGATGCAACCTCTGCGGACCCGGATGCGTCCTGGAGGCGACGCCTCGACCAGCCGAGGCCCCCGTGCGTCGAGGAGAACCCCAGCCATGAGATCCCGAGCCATGACCAGCCGCCACGTCGTCCTCTGCCTGGCCGTGGTCGCCGCCCTGATCAGCGCGAGCCCCCGGTCCATCGAGGCTCCCGCCGCCGCGGCTCCTGCCCCCGCTGCGGTGGAGCGCTACACCGTCACCTCCGGCGACTACACCGTCACCGGCCTCCGGATCGGCGGGTTCCCGGCCCGCGTGCCGGTGACCGGTCACTACGTCGTGCCCGAGGGCGCCGAGGGGCCACGCCCCTTCGCACTCTTCCTCCACGGCAAGCACACCACGTGCTACCGCTCGTCGGACGGCGCGCAGTTCTCGTCGTGGCCGTGCCCCAGGACGGCCGACCCGATCCCGAGCCACCTGGGCTACCGGTACCTGCAGCGGACGCTCGCCCAGCGTGGCTACGTCACGGTGTCGGTGATGGCCAACGGCGTGGACGGCCAGGAGGACTTCTACGCCAACGACTCCGGCGTCGCCGCGCGCTCGGCGCTGGTCCGACGTCACCTGCGGCTCTGGGAGTCGTGGACCACGGGCGAGCGCCCCGGGCCCGACGGCGCCGACTGGACCGGCCGCGTCGACCTCGACCGGACCCTGCTCGTCGGTCACAGCCGCGGCGGCGAGGGGGTGGTCCGCGCGGCCGTCGACACCCTTCCCGACGCCTCCTGGCGGATCCGCGGCCTGGTGCTGCTCGCGCCGGCCGACAACACGCGTCAGGTCGCGCCGCGGGTTCCCACGACCGTGCTGATGGGCTACTGCGACGGAGACCTCAACTTCTGGCCGGGCCAGGGCTACCTCGACGTCGCTCGCGACCTCGTGCCCGACCCGGCCCTACGCAGCGCCGTGTCCCTGACCGGCGCCAACCACGCGTACTTCAACACCGAGTGGACCCCGCGACTCGCCAGCACTCCGGCCGGTGACGACGGCTCGAACTTCTACGGCACCGACCACCCGCTGTGCGGCACGAGCGCCCCGACCCGGCTCAGCGCGGCCGAGCAGCGTGCCGTGACCGCGACGTACCTCACCGCGGCGGCGGAGGTGTACGTCGAAGGTGACACCACCCGCCTGCGCCTCTTCGACGGTCGGCTGGTCAAGCCTCGCTCGGTGGCGGGCGCGCACGTGTCCGTCAGCCCGCTCGGCGGCTATCGTGTGCTGGTCCGTCCCCGGCTCGACGCGACCCTGTCGAGCACGTCGGGCGCCACCGCACGGCTGTGTCGGGGGTACGCCGCGGACGACGCGCGCACGTCGTGCGGCCGCGGCGTGATGGCCGAGCGGGCGCCGCACTGGCTGCCCAGCTTCAGCACCCGGGCCACCCCGACGGCGTCCGCTGCGGAGCTGCGCTTCACCGAACGCGGCGCCCGGGCCGGCCTCGTTCCTCGGGTACCCGTCGACCTGGCCGGCTCGACCCACCTGGACGCCCGGGTCGTCGTCGACCCCGCTTCGGGGCCTGTCCGGCTCGCGTTCCGGATCACCGACGTGGACGGCGACGCCGTCGTGCTCGAGCCGAGGCTGGACGGCCGGCTCGACCCGATGCCCGGCCCGGGACGGCTGCTTCGCCGGCTATGGGGCCAGACCCTGCGCGCCCCGCTGACCGGGCTCGACGAGGCCGGTGTCGACCCTGCGACGGTCGCCTCGGTCGAGCTGGTCAGCCGGAACGGCAACGGCCGGGTGTGGCTGCTCGAGGCGAGCGGGTGGCGCCAGGGCGTCCCGGAGCTGGGCGACGCCTACGTCCCGCGGGTGAACGTGCTCGACGTGCAGGCGCCCGAGGGCGGGGCGGGGGAGCGGGTGCTCGAGGTACCGCTGTCGGTGACCGGCACGTTGACCGGGACGACGATCATCGAGGTCCAGCTCGTCGACGAGCTCACTGGTGAGGCACCGCCGCCGTCGCGGGTCGTCCTCGAGGCGGGCGACGACGCCGGGGTGATCCCGATCAGCTACGTCGGCGACACGGTGGCGGGGGAGGACCTCCGCTGGACGGTCAACGTCTGGGCCAGGAGCGGCGCGGTCGTGGGCCGACAGCAGGCGAAGGCCGTCGTCACCGACGACGACTGAGACTCACGCGCCGCTGAATCCGTTCAGTAGCAGGAAGAAGAGCAGGACGCCGACCACGGCCGCGCCCACGCCGTACGCCGCACCGACGAGGACTCGTCGACGGGTCGAGCCGAGGAGGAAGCCCGGGAGCGTGCCGCCGACCAGGGCGCCGACCAGCGCCATCCCGCCGAGCTGGACCGGCAGGATCCAGTTCTCGGTGCCCTGGTCGTCGAGGAGGTAGGCGGCCAGCGGCAGGCTGAGCATGCCGGCACCGATGAGCAAGGCCCAGCCGAGGAGGCGCGTCATGGGAGCACGCTAGGGCCGACGACCTGGTGAGGTCGTGGACCGGTCCTCCCGGAGGACCGGTCCACGACACCTCAGCAGGTGGGTCAGGGCGTGCCGCTGAATCGGGCGTAGCCCCGCTGCTGGACGCCGTTGAAGTACTTGAACAGCCCGCCGGCGTGGAGCTTGTCGCCGTCGACCAGGAACGCCCAGACCCCCATCTTGCCGCCGGTGGCGTTGGGGTCCCAGGAGGTCAGTGCGCCGGTGTTGTAGAAGATCGAGGCGAAGTAGGCACGCTTCAGGTGGGACGTGGTGTCCTGGGAGAAGTGACCTCCGATGTAGAGCTCGCCACTGGGACCTGCCGCCATCGCCTGGGTGTTGCCGGACATCTTGCGCGACCACACCGGCGCGTTGGAGCCGCCCAGGTCGTAGGCGAAGACCGTGTTGTTCTCGGTGGAGTAGAAGAACCGGGAGCCGTCTGGCGCGATCTCTACCGTGACGGCGTTGCCGCCGTCCCCGGTGGGGTTGAACGCGGTCGCGGCGCCGGTGCTGGCGAGGAGCTCGGCGGCGCGGGCACCCCGACTCTGCCCACCGATGGTGGTGAACCCACCGCCGGCGTACACCTTGGTGCCGTCGGGCGAGACCACGACCTCACGGACGAAGCCGGACGGCGCGGGGCGGAACCCGGTCACGACGTTGCCGGTCGACGACGTCGATGGCGACCAGGCGCTTGCGGGTGGTGCCGTCGATGGCGCCGTACTTGCCACCCACGTAGAGCCGGTTGCCGTGCACGGCGAGCGAGTTGACGTCGGGTCCGGAACCCCCGGTGTCGGCGGTCCAGTCGGCGAGTACCTCGCCGGTGATCGCGTCGACGGCCGCAAGGTTGGCGCGCGGCTGTCCCCCGACCGTGGTGAAGAGGCCGCCGAGGAAGACTGTGGAGCCGTCCTCGGACACGGCAACCGCCTTGACGATCCCGTTGGTGCCAGGGTTCCAGGCGGTGTCGACAGTGCCGTCGGCGTTGATCGCCGCGACGTTGGACCGGGCGCGTGTCCCGTAGCGGGTGAAGAGCCCGCCGATGATCGTGCGGTCGCCGGCGTCGGCGATGGCGTAGACGCCGCCTGCCGCCTGGCCGGTCACGTCCGGCGTCGACGAGACGCCGGCGTAGGCCGGTGTCGCGGCCAGCACGAGTCCGAGTGCGACCGTCGGCACGAGCGCACGACGCATCCTGATGTTCATGAGTCCCCCCAGTAAGTGTCCCCACGGCGCACGGGCCCCCGGCGCCACCTTCAAGGGTACGAACGCGCCGTTCTGAGGGTCAATCCACAACTCGGTGACGCCGTGCCACGATTCACCCTCGCCCTGTGGGACGCGCGTGGAGAAGGACGGGGTCAGGTCGGCTGCATCAGGCCCAGCGGCTGCGGCTGGAACTGCGGGAACACCGAGGCCGTGCTGACGCCGAACCGGGTCGAGACGACCTCGGCGAGCACCGAGCGGTAGTCGGTCGTGACGAGCAGGTCGGAGTCGATGTCGTTGGTGAGGCCGGGCCAGGTCCCGTAGTACTGGCCGCCCTTCACGCCCGCGCCGAGCAGGAACATCACGTTGCCGTAGCCGTGGTCGAGCCCCTGGTTGGCGTTCTCCTTGACTCGTCGCCCGAACTCGCTCAGCACCACCACGGTCACCCGGTCCCCGGCTGCCCCGAGGTCGGTGAAGAAGCCGGCAAGCGCCTGCGCCAGCTCGGTGGCGTTGCGCTGCATGCGTCCCCAGCTGAGGGTGCCGAGCCCGGTGTGCATGTCCCAGTCGCCGTGGTCGACGGTCATGACCTCCACGCCCACGTCGCCCTTCACCACCCGCGCCGCCGTGTGCATCGCGCGGCCGATGTCGGTGTCGCCGTACGCCGCGCCGTTGGCGGGCGTCTCGGACGTCGCCCGGACCGGCTGGAACTCGGCGTTCGCGCGGAACGTCGAGGCCATCGGACCGGCGAGCACCGAGGTCGAGCCGTCCCACAGCGTGTGCAGCGAGCGGAGCCGGCGGTTCTCCGGGTCCCACTCGTCGTCGCCGGGGATCTGCAGGTCACCCACGCTGCCGGCGGACAGGAAGGGCTGCGGACCGGCGAGGGACGCGGGGGCGACGCCACCGCCGACGCTGAACGCCTGGAGGGGAGAGGCGTCCGAGTCGAGGCCGATCAGCCGGTTGAGCCACCCGACGCGGGCGCTCGACCCGGGGTCGGCGTCCTCGACCTCCTCCATCGCGGAGAAGTGGGAGCGGTTCGGGGTCGGCAGGCCGGTGGCGTGGACGGCGGCGAACCGGCCGGTGTTCCACAGGGGCACGAGCGGTGCGAGGTTCGGGTGGAGTCCGAAGAACCCGTCCTTGGCGAGCAGCGAGGCGCTCGGGACCGCGATCCTCGGCCGGGCGGTGTAGTACGTCGGGTCACCGTGCGGCACCACCAGGGACAGACCGTCGGCGGCGCCCCGCAGCGACACGACCACGAGCGTGCCACGACCGGTGGCAGCAGCGGCGGAGGAGACGGTGAGGAGGGTCGTCCCGAAGACGGTGCTGGTACCAGCCAGCGCTGCGGCACCGGTGAGGAAGCCGCGGCGAGAAAGCCCGGCGAACTCGGTGCAGCACGCGGAGTCGGGGGTGGCGGTGGAGGCTGTCATGGCGGTCACCTCGAGTAGAAGGCGGGGGAGTCGAGGAAGGTGGTCAGCAGCCGCGGCATGCCCCACTTGATGACCCCGTGCTCACGCGTGATCCGCTCGCGAGGGGTGACGTCGAGGGCCTGGCAGCAGGCCTGCAGCAGCGTGTCGGTGGACCGTCGGTGGAGGAGGGTCTGCGACAGGTGCTCGACGAGGTCCTCGAACCGGATCGGGAAGTCGGGTGCCCGCGAGGCCGGGCTGGGATAGCGCGCGTCCACCTTCGGCCACCAGCCGCCACTCATCGAGAAGTGGACCCGCATCGACCCCATCAACCGGGCAGCCGTGGCCCACGCCTGGTTGGACTGCGGCATGCCATCAGGGCGCGGCCAGCCGAGCGGGCTGGCTCCCAGTCCCGAGGTCTGCCACAGGATCGCGTTCGCGGCGCTGTTGTCACTGGTCGGCTTCTGGACCCGGACGCCGAGCGCACGGTACGTCGCCACCACGTCGTCGACCGGGGTCCGGATCTTCTGGCCGGCCGACGCCTGGAACTCCGCCGAGGCGACCAGCGCCCGGAGGACGGGCCGGATGGCGGTCCCGTTGTCGAGGTAGACCTGCGCCAGGCGGTCGACCAGCGCCTGCGACGGGTCGTCGCGGACGAACCGGACCGCCAGCTTGCGGGCGATCCGCTGGGCGGTCATCGGGTGCCGCGCGAGGTAGCGGAGGAAGCGCCGGGTGACGTCGCGGCCGTCGCGAGCCGCGTTGGCGTCGCTGAAGCCGAGGACGTTCACCTGCCCGGTCCAGTGGGACGCCGTGTCGTACCAGACGTCCCAGCTGTTCCACAGGTCCACCCGCCAGCCCGTCAGGATCCGGGCGGTGTTCTTGACGTCGTCCTCGTCGTGGTTCCCGCGGCCGACCGTGTGCAGCTCCAGCAGCTCGCGCGCGAGGTTCTCGTTCGGGTGCTTGGCGGTCGAGACGGCGTTGTCGAGGAAGATCAGCATCGCCGGGTGTGTGATCGCGGCGCCGAGCAGGTCCTCGTAGGTGCCGAGGGCGTGCTTGCGCACCGTGTCGCCGTAGCGCTTGCGGTAGGTGAAGCAGGGCTCCCCGTTCGTGGGGACGTGCAGGTGGTGCTCCCAGAACTCCGTCATGGTCTCGTGCACCTGGCGCTGGCTGCGGATCCGGCGCAGCAGGACCCACCGCTGGTAGTTGGCCATGAGTACCCAACCCGGCTCGGCGCCGCTCGCGTGACGCGACCACGCCTGCGGGCCGGAGTACTGGAGGCCGGGCCACCAGTCCGCGAGCTCGGCGGCGGCACGGTCCTTGACGGCGGAGGGGTCGAGCTGCCACTCGAACCACTTCTGGGCGCCGCCACGGGCGACGACCTGCTGCGCGAGGCCAGGAGTGAGGCCGTACGAGAAGCGGCTGACGAGGTGGCGGGCGGACCCGCTCAGCAGCGGTCGCACGCGGGCAAGCGTGGGTTCGTCAGCGACGAGGGCTTCGCCTGCTGGTTGCCGGGGGGCGAGTGGCATGGCTGCTCCTGCTGGCGTGGCTGGGGGGGTGGCCACGGCCGCCTCATCCTAGGGCGAGGAGCGTCGATGAGGGGTGGAATCCGGCAACTCAGTACAGTGGCCTGGACCGACCCCGACAGAAGGACCGACGACACTTCATGGACGGCTATCAAAGTCGCCAGCACCCCCGTCCTCGTCAGCCGGAGCGCCGGTCGTGACCGAGTGGGCATACCTCGGCATCTCGCTGCTGCTGATCCTCTCGTGCGGGCTCTTCGTGGCCGCCGAGTTCGCGTTCGTCACCGTCGACCGGAGCCAGGTCGAGCGGGCAGCGGCGGCCGGTGACGCGTCGGCCCAGGGCGTGCAGAAGGCGCTGCGCAGCCTCTCGACGCAGCTGTCCGGCGCGCAGGTCGGCATCACCGTCACGAACCTCGCGATCGGCTTCCTCGCCGAACCCGCCATCGCCCGACTGATCGACGGCCCCCTCGAGTCGGTCGGCCTGCCCGCGGGTGCGGTCCACCCGATCGCGATCGGGATCGCGCTGACCGTCAGCACCGTGCTCACGATGCTGTTCGGCGAGCTGGTGCCGAAGAACTTCGCGATCGCCCGGCCGCTGGAGACCGCGCGGGCGACGCAGGGGTTCATGCGTGGCTTCACGGCCGCCAACAGGTGGCTGATCCGGCTGCTCAACGGGTCCGCGAACGCGCTCGTACGCCGGCTGGGCGTCGAGCCGCAGGAAGAGCTGCGATCGGCTCGCAGCTCCGCCGAGCTCGCGTCGCTGGTGCAGCGCTCCGCCCACCAGGGCACCCTCGACGTCGAGACCGCCGAGCTGATGGAGCGCTCCGTCGAGTTCGGCACCCGCACCGCGAGCGAGATCATGACGCCGCGCGTGCGGACCCAGACCCTGGAGGCGGGGGACCGCGCGGCCGCCGTCATCGAGCTGGCGCGCCAGAGCGGCCACTCCCGCTTTCCCGTCCTCGACGCGGAGGACGTCGTCGTCGGGACCGTCCACGTCAAGCACGCGGTCGCGCTACCCGTGCCCGAGCGGTCCACCACCCGGATCAAGCACATCATGGTGAAGCCGATCGTGGTGCCCGACTCGCTCCGGCTCGACCCGCTGCTGGCGCTGCTGCGGCAGGACGGCTTCCAGATGGCCGTCGTGCTCGACGAGTACGGCGGCCACGCCGGCATCGTGACGCTCGAGGACGTGGTCGAGGAGATCGTCGGCGACATCAGCGACGAGCACGACCGGCTCGGCTCGCGGGCCCGGCAGCGGCGCGACGGCAGCTGGATCCTGTCCGGGCTGCTGCGGCCCGACGAGGTCGAGGACGTCACCGGGATCGAGCTGCCCGAGGGCGAGGACTACGACACCGATCGCGGGGCTGGTGCTCGCGGTGCTCGGCCGGGTGCCCGTCGTCCGGTGACGTGGCCGAGGTGCCGGTCCCTGACCGCAGCGACCCCGAGGAGCCGCGCCAGCAGCTGGCGTCCCTCACCGTGCTGCACATGGACGGGCTCCGGATCGACCGGCTGTCGCTGCGGGTCCACTGCGGCGGCGAGGCGCAGCGAGGCCGGGGAGGGGTCGGCATGAGCACCGGCGCCGCCCTGCTGGCATCGCGCTCCTGCTGCTGCTCGCCAACGCGTTCTTCGTCGGCGACCGAGTTCGCGCTGATCTCCGCCCGCCGCAGCCAGATCGAGCCGCTGGCCGTCAGCCGGGTCGCGGATGGCGCGCACCACGCTCAAGCGCCATGGAGAACGTCAGCCGGTGATCGGCCGGCACCCAGCTCGGCATCACCATCTGCTCGCTGTGCTGGGTGCGGTCGGGGAGCCCGCGATCGCGCGACGTGATCGAGCCGTGGCTGCACGACGCTGCGGCGTCCCGGAACGGCTCCTGCACCCGATCGCGTTCGCCATCGCCCTGCTGATCGTGGTCTACCTCCACGTCGTGCTCGGCGAGATGGTGCCCGAAGAACATCGCCATCGCCGGTCCCGAGCAGGCCGCCCTGGTGCTCGGTCCGCCGATGATGGCGCTCGGTGACCCTGCTGCGCCCGGTCATCGGGGCCTCAACGCGGTCGCCAACGCCGGCGCTGCAAGCACGGTCGGCGTCGAGCCTCCAGGACGAGGTGAGCTCGGCGTACACGCGCGAGGAGGTCGCCGCGCTGGTCGAGGAGTCCCGAGGCGAGGGCATGCTCGCCGAGGAGGAGTACGGCCGGCTGGCGGGTGCACTCGGCTTCACGGAGAAGACGGTGGCCGAGGTGCTGATGCGGGTCGCCGACCTCGAGACGGTACGGCGGGGCGCGACCGCGGCCGAGGTCGAGGCGCTGTGCGCGGCCACCGGCTACAGCCGGTTCCCGGTGGTGGGGGAGGACGACGACCTCCTCGGCTACCTCCACATCAAGGACGTGCTCGAGACCGATGAGGCCCGGCGCGAGCGGGTCGTCGACGACAAGTGGGTCCGCCCCTTCGCCCCGGTCCGGGTGGACGAGCCGCTCCACGACGCGCTGGCCCGGCTGCAGCAGCGGGGCGCCCACATGGCGCTCGTGGTGGAGCCCGACGGCACCGTGCTCGGGCTCGCCACGCTCGAGGACGTGATCGAGGAGCTGGTCGGCGAGATCCGCGACGCGGCACACCAGGACGAGCCCGCATGACGGTGCCCGATCCCGGTGCAGTCGGCGGATAGGGTGGCTGCGACCGCGGGGTCCCACGGGACTCCGGCACGCCCATCCGAGGAAATGCAGGACGAGACGTTGGCCGACGAGGCGACCCGCACCGAGCGCGTGTGGACCGTGCCGAATCTGCTCAGCATGGCTCGGCTGGCCGGCGTGCCCGTGTTCCTGTGGCTCGTGCTGGGCCCGGAGGAGGACGGTTGGGCGCTGGTGCTGCTCATGGTGTCCGGCATCACCGACTACCTCGACGGCTACCTGGCGCGCCGGCTCGACCAGACGTCGCGGCTCGGCCAGGTGCTGGACCCGGTTGCGGACCGGCTCTACATCCTCGCCGTCGTCATCGGGCTCGCGCTGCGCGACATCATCCCGTGGTGGGTCGCGCTGATCCTGCCGTTGCGTGACCTGCTGCTCTGGATCCTGGTGCCGATCCTGCGCACCCGCGGCTACAGCGCGCTCCCGGTCCACTTCCTCGGCAAGGCCGCGACGTTCAACCTGCTGTACGCGTTCCCGCTGCTGCTCCTCGGCGACGGCGAGGGTGTGATCGCGACGCTGGCCGACGTCTTCGGCTGGGCGTTCGCGATCTGGGGGATCGGGCTGTACTGGTGGGCGGGGATCCTCTACGCCTACCAGGTCTACCGGTTCGTGCAGACCACCCCGCGACGGGCGGCGGCACCCGATGGCTGAGCGCGAGCCGCTGCCCGAGCACGTCACCACCCCGCTGCTCACGCGGATCACCCAGGGCGCGCTCGACTCCGACTACGCGGAGCTCGCCCGCCGTCGCGCCGACGGCTCCGCCGGGCACGACTCAGCGAGCAACCGGCTCGTCGCGGCGGCCGCGATCGCGGTCGTCGGCGTCCTCCTCAGCGTCGCGGTGGTCCAGAACACCCGGAACGAGGCCGTGGAGAACGCCGGCCGCGCCACCCTCATCTCGCGGATCGAGGCCGAGCGCAGTGCGCTGGAGGACCGGCAGGCGCAGATCGCCGACCTCACGCGCGAGAACCGGCAGCTGGCCGACGGGCTGGTCGAGCTCGGGAGTGCCGCAGCCCGCGCGGACGCGGCGGTCGTGCGGCTGGGCGCGGTCAGCGGCTACACCCGGGTGAGCGGTGAGGGCGTGCGGATCGTCGTCGACGACAACCCGATCGGCGACGACGTCCAGCTCGTGACCGACGCCGACCTCGCCATGCTCGCCGACGGGCTCTGGGAGGCCGGAGCCGAGGCGATCGCCATCAACGACCAGCGACTCACGCCGCTCGGCGCCATCCGCAACAGCGGCAAGGCCATCCACGTCAACACCGTGCCGCTGTCGCCGCCGTACGTCGTGCGCGCGATCGGCGACGTCCGGACGCTCCAGGCCGACCTGCTCAACACCACGCACGGCGCGGAGTTCTTCTCGCTGGCCGACCAGCTCGGCTTCGTCTACACCGTGGACAATGTCAGTGAGCTCGACCTGCCGGCCGCGCGGCAGCGGCGGCTCAGCTACGTCCGGACCGGGACCGCCGACCAGATGCGTGGTGGTCTGGGAGCGGAGGAGGGGCAACCGTGATCGCCGCACTCGGGCTGTTGCTCGGCATCGTCCTCGGTCTGATCTTCCAGCCCGACGTACCGCTGTGGCTGGAGCCGTACCTGCCGATCGCGGTGGTGGCTGCACTCGACGCCGTGTTCGGGGGCCTGCGCGCCTACCTCGACGGCATCTTCGACGACAAGGTCTTCGTCGTCTCCTTCCTGAGCAACGTCGTGATCGCCGCCGCGATCGTCTACCTCGGCGACCAGCTCGGCGTCGGCGGCCAGCTCACGACGGGTGTGATCGTCGTGCTCGGGATCCGCATCTTCTCCAACGTCGCCGCGATCCGCCGGCACCTGTTCCATGCCTGACGCCGACTCGACCCCCGAGACGCCGCCCCCGACGTCGGGCGGCGAACCCGGCCTGCGCCGGCTGGCGCGGTCGCTGCGCGAGCCGTCGCGACGGCAGGTGGTCGTGGGCGTGCTGCTCGCCGTGCTCGGGTTCGCCGCGGTCACCCAGCTGCGGTCGACGCAGCTCAACGACACCTACGCCGGCTACCGCGAGCAGGAGCTGATCAACGTGCTGAGCGGGCTGGCCGGCACCACGCAGCGGGCCGAGGCCGAGCTGGCCCGGCTCGAGCAGACCCGCGAGCGGCTCCAGAACGACACCAGCGCCGAGCAGGCGGCCATCGAGCAGGCGCGCACGGAGGCCGACACGCTCCAGGTGCTGGCCGGCGTCGTCCCCGTGACCGGCCCGGGCATCCGGATCACGATCACCGAGGAGACCGGTGCGGTCGACATCGACTCGCTCCTCGACACGGTCCAGGAGATGCGGACGGCGTTCGCCGAGGCGATGCAGTTCAACGGCCAGGTGCGGGTCGTCGCCTCCACCTCCTTCGAGGACGGCGTCGGGGGGATCTACGTCGACGGCACGTTGCTCGAGCCGCCGTACGTCATCGACGTGATCGGCGATCCCGCGACGCTCCACGGCGGCCTGACCTTCCCCGAGGGCCCGATCCAGCAGCTGCAGGACGACGGCGCGCGGGTCGAGGTCGAGGAGCTCCAGTCGCTGGACATCGAATCGGTCACCGAGCCCGAGCCGCCGGTCTTCGCCGAGCCCGGGAGCGCCCCGTGAGGCAGGATCGATAGCCTGCCGTTGTCCGTCGAACGATCGAGGAGGACCCGTTGTACCCCGACGACCTGAAGTACACCGCCGAGCACGAGTGGGTGCGCGTGCCGGGTGAGAGCGACGGCTCCGTGCGGGTGGGGATCACCCACTTCGCCCAGGACGCGCTGGGCGACATCGTGTACGTGTCGCTGCCGGACGTCGGCGACTCGGTCGAGGCCGGAGCGCCCTGCGGCGAGCTCGAGTCGACCAAGTCGGTCAGCGACATCTTCGCCCCCGTGGGCGGCGAGGTGGTCGCCCGCAACGACGCGCTGGACGCGACGCCGGAGCTCGTGAACAACGACCCGTACGGCGGCGGGTGGCTCTTCGAGCTGGCCCCGTCCGACCGCGCCGCGGTCGACGGCCTGCTGGACGCGACGACCTACCAGGGCACGCTCGAGGCCTGAGCCCGCAGGAACGTCCGGACCGGGTTGAACCCCCGGCACGGACTGATAGGTTCGGGACAACCGTCAGCCTCAACCCCGAGGTGAGGGTTTGGACCGATCCGAAGGGACCCCCGATGCCGTTCTGCACCGCCTGTGGCCGGCAGAACCCGGACGACGCGCGGTTCTGCTCGCAGTGCGGGACCCGACTCGTCGCGACCGACGCCCCGGCCGAGCCGGTCGGTGAGTCGACGGCGACGATCACGTTCGGCGTCTCGCGCGAGAAGTCCGACACGTCGGACCGGCAGCTGAGCCCGGTCGACGCTGCCGCGGTCGACGCGCTGCCCCCGGGCCATGCCCTGCTGGTCGTCCAGCGCGGTCCCGGCGCGGGCAGCCGGTTCCTGCTCGACACCGACACCGTCCATGCCGGGCGGCATCCCGACAGCGACATCTTCCTCGACGACGTCACCGTGTCCCGCCGGCACGCCGAGTTCAAGCGCGAGGGCGAGCGCTTCACCGTCAGCGACGACGGGAGCCTCAACGGCACCTACGTCAACCGCGACCGGATCGACCGCGTGCAGCTCAACGACGGCGACGAGGTGCAGATCGGCAAGTACCGCCTGGTGTTCTTCTCCGGTCACTCCCCGGAATAGCTGGGACGAGTGATGTCGCAGGCACCAGCGGGGGCGACCGGCGCGCGGATGAACATCGGGGAGGTCCTCGACCAGCTCCGCACGGACTTCCCCGGCGTGACCATCCCGAAGATCCGGTTCCTGGAGGACAAGGGGCTGATCAAGCCCGAGCGGACACCCGCGGGGTACCGCAAGTTCACCCACGACGACGTGGGGCGGCTGCGCTACATCCTCACCATGCAGCGCGACCACTACCTGCCGCTGAAGGTCATCGGCGAGCACCTCGCGGCCATCGACCGCGGCCTGGAGCCGCCCCCCATCGAGTCGGTGGTCCCCACCGTGCCGAAGGTCAGCCTCGCGGCCGACGGCCTCCCGAGCGCGGAGTCCTTCCGGCGGCGCGACGACGTCCGGCTGTCCCGCAAGGAGCTGCTGAAGATCGCGGAGGTCGACGAGGACCTGCTCGAGCAGCTCGAGCAGTTCGGGCTGATCGTGGCGCGGCAGGGGACCGGGCACTTCGACACCGACGCCCTGGTCATCGCACAGACCGCCCGGGAGCTCGCCGACTTCGGTTTCGAGCCGCGTCACCTGCGCGCGTTCAAGACGGCGGCCGACCGCGAGGTGGGCCTCGTCGAGCAGGTCGTCGCCCCGCAGAAACGGGGTCGTGACACGGCGGCGAAGGCCCGGGCCGAGGAGACGGTGAGCGAGATCGCCGCCCTGTCCGTGCGACTCCACGCCACCCTGGTCAAGGCCGGACTCCGCAGCCCGTAGGGAGCCCTCACCACCCCACCACGACGCGAGTAGGGTGGCAGCGTGCGTGAAGTCGACGTGATGGGCGTCCGGGTCGAGATGCCCTCGAACCAGCCGATCGTGCTGCTGCGCGAGGTGGCGGGGGACCGCTACGTCCCGATCTGGATCGGGGCCGTGGAGGCCACCGCGATCGCGTTCGCCCAACAGGGCGTCGTCCCGCCGCGCCCGCTCACCCACGACCTGTTCAAGGACGTGCTGGCAGCCACGGGCAACGAGCTCACCGAGGTCCGGATCACCGACGTCAAGGACGGCGTCTACTTCGCGACCCTCGTGTTCGCGTCCGGCGCCGAGGTGAGCGCCCGGCCGTCCGACTCGATCGCCCTCGCGCTGCGGACCGGGTCGCGGATCGTCTGCGCCGAGGAGGTGCTCGACGAGGTCGGGCTCGCCGTCCCCGCGGAGCAGGAGGACGAGGTCGAGCGGTTCCGCGAGTTCCTCGACCAGGTCACTCCGGAGGACTTCGAAGCACCCTGAACCGTCACCCTCAAGTAGAGCCTGAGGGTTGCGACACGCCGCCCGCGTCGTTGACCACCCTCACGTTCCGCCTTACCTTGAACTGTCTTCGTTGTAACTCCACCGATGTGGTCATCTCTGGCCCCACGGCCCGCACTTCCCCTGCGGAGTTACGATCAGCGAAGTTAGGTGCAGGAGGAATCGCGTGGCCGGGAACGAGTTCGAGCCGGAGGCTCACGGAGCAGACCTGGACGCCTCGCTGGAGGCCGCCGAGGAGCAGGGTCTCCTGTTCACCGACGACGTCTCGACCCTGCCCAGCGACACCGGCTACCGCGGCCCGACGGCGTGCAACGCCGCGGGCATCACCTACCGGCAGCTCGACTACTGGGCTCGCACCGGGCTGGTCGAGCCGAGCGTCCGTAGCGCGACCGGTTCCGGCTCGCAGCGGCTCTACTCCTTCCGCGACATCCTGATCCTCAAGGTCATCAAGCGGCTGCTGGACGCCGGCATCTCGCTGCAGCAGATCCGCACCGCCGTGCAGCACCTGCGCGAGCGCGGCACCGACGACCTGACGCGCGTCACGCTGATGAGCGACGGCATCTCGGTCTACGAGTGCACCAGCAACGACGAGGTCATCGACCTGCTCCAGGGTGGTCAGGGCGTCTTCGGCATCGCCATCGGCGGTGTCTGGCGCGAGATCGAGGGCACGCTCGCGGAGCTGCCGAGCGAGCGCACCGTCGAGGAGGAGTCGCCCGTCGCGGGCGACGAGCTCGCGGCGCGGCGCGCGGCGCGCCACACCGGCTGAGCCCTGTCCGCTGCGCCGCCGGTGATACGTTGGCGGTGCTGACAAACCCGCACGGGAGAGTCTTCGTGCCGCGCGTTCTCGGGCGGTAGCGGAGCGCCGAAGGGGCAACCCCTCCCCGGAACCTCTCAGGCGCCAGGACCGTGCGGACCAGGCAACTCTGGAGCGGACGTGACAGAGGGGGAGGCGATTCGATCGAGCGACGCCGATCCGAGGAGCCACCCGTGGCAGATCACGCCAGCCTGACCGACCTCGACGCAGCCCTGCCGTTCGTCGAGCGCCACATCGGGCTACGCCCCGACGACGTCGAGCACATGCTGCGGGAGCTCGGCTTCGCCTCGCTCGACGAGCTGATGGCCGCGGCCGTGCCGGAGACGATCGCCGCCACCCGGCCGCTGGACCTGCCGCCACCGACGAACGAGGACACCGTCGCCCGCGAGCTGCGGGCGATGGCGGCCCGGAACCGTCCGGCCGAGGCGATGATCGGGCTGGGCTACCACCCCTCCGTCACGCCCGGCGTGATCCGTCGCCGGGTTCTCGAGAGCCCGGCCTGGTACACCGCGTACACGCCGTACCAGCCCGAGATCTCACAGGGCCGGCTCGAGGCGCTCCTGAACTTCCAGACCGTGATCGGGGACCTGACGGGACTGCCGACCGCCAACGCGTCGCTGCTCGACGAGGGCACCGCCGCCGCGGAGGCGATGACCTTGGTACGTCGCGCGAACAAGGCGGCGTCGGGACCCTTCGTCGTCGACGCCGACGCGCTGCCGCAGACCGTCGACGTCGTGCGCACCCGCGCGACGGCCATGAACATCGACGTCGTCGTGGCCGACCTCGCCGACGGACTGCCCGAGGGACCGCTGTGCGGCGTGCTGGTCCAGTACCCCGGTGCGTCCGGGCGGGTGCTCGACCCACGGCCGCTCGCAGACGCGGCCCACGAGCGGGACGCCCTGGTGGTGGTCGCCGCCGACCTGCTCGCCCTGACGCTCCTCGAGGCGCCGGGCGAGCTGGGCGCGGACGTCGTCGTCGGCTCCTCGCAACGGTTCGGAGTACCGCTCTGGTACGGCGGCCCCCACGCCGGCTTCATGGCGGTCGCGGCAGGGCTGGAACGGCACCTGCCCGGCCGGCTGGTCGGCGTCTCGGTCGACGCCGAGGGTCGACCCGCCTACCGGCTCGCCCTGCAGACCCGCGAGCAGCACATCCGGCGCGACAAGGCGACCTCCAACATCTGCACCGCGCAGGTGCTGCTGGCCGTCGTGGCGTCCATGTACGCCGTCTACCACGGGCCCGACGGGCTGCGTTCCATCGCGACCCGGGTCCACCGCTACGCCGCGGTGCTGGGCAAGGCCCTGGCCGACGGGGGCGTGGAGATCGAGCACGAGCAGTTCTTCGACACCGTCACGGCCCGGGTCCCGGGCAGGGCCGCCGAGGTCGTGGCCGCGGCGCGGGAGGCCGACCTGCACCTGCGGCAGGTCGACGACGACCGGGTCGGGCTCTCGACGTCCGAGGTGACGTCCCGGTCCACCGTCGACCGGGTGCTCGCGGCCTTCGGCGTGACGGCCGACGTCGACGCCGTGGACCAGGCGACCGCGGACGCGCTGCCCGACGGGCTGCGCCGCAGCACGCCGTACCTCACTCACGCGGTGTTCGCGTCCCACCACAGCGAGACGGCCATGCTGCGCTACCTGCGGCGGCTCTCCGACCGCGACTACGCGCTCGACCGCGGCATGATCCCGCTGGGCTCCTGCACGATGAAGCTCAACGCCACCACCGAGATGGAGCCGGTCTCGCTGCCGGGGTTCGCCGAGCTGCACCCGTTCGCGCCGGCGGAGGACGCCGAGGGCTACCGCGAGCTCGTCGACCAGCTGGAGGGCTGGCTCGCGGAGGTGACCGGCTACGACCGGGTCTCGATCCAGCCCAACGCCGGCTCGCAGGGCGAGTTCGCCGGCCTGCTGGCCATCCGCGCCTACCACCGCGACCAGGGGCAGGGGGAGCGCGACGTCTGCCTGATCCCGTCGTCCGCACACGGCACGAACGCCGCCTCCGCGGTGATGGCCGGGATGCGGGTCGTGGTCGTCAAGGCGGGCGACGACGGGTCCGTCGACCTCGACGACCTGCGGACGAAGTGTGAGAAGCACGCCCACGACCTCGCGGCGATCATGGTCACCTACCCGTCCACGCACGGCGCCTACGAGGCGACGATCACCGAGCTGTGCGAGATCGTGCACGCCCACGGCGGCCAGGTGTACGTCGACGGGGCGAACCTCAACGCCCTGCTCGGTCACGCCCGGCCCGGTGAGTTCGGCGGCGACGTCTCCCACCTGAACCTGCACAAGACGTTCTGCATCCCGCACGGCGGCGGCGGGCCCGGGGTCGGCCCGGTCGCCGTCCGCGAGCACCTGGCGCGCTACCTGCCGTCGCACCCGATGCACCCGGAGGAGCGCAAGCGCCGGGGGATCGGCGCGATCAGCGCCGCTCCCTACGGCTCGGCCGGCGTGCTGCCGATCTCGTGGGCCTACGTCCGGCTGATGGGCGCGGCCGGGCTGACCCGCGCCACCGCGGTCGCCGTGCTGTCCGCCAACTACATCGCCCGTCGGCTGGAAGAGCACTTCCCGGTGCTCTACCGCGGCCACAACGGGCTGGTCGCCCACGAGTGCATCGTCGACGTCCGCGGGCTGACGCGCGAGACCGGAGTCAGCGTCGACGACGTCGCGAAGCGACTGGTCGACTACGGCTTCCACGCACCGACGATGTCGTTCCCGGTCGCCGGCACGCTGATGGTCGAGCCGACGGAGTCGGAGGACCTCGCCGAGATCGACCGCTTCTGCGACGCGATGATCTCGATCCGTGCCGAGATCGAGCAGGTGAGGGCGGGGGAGTGGAGCGCCGAGGACTCGCCGCTGCGGGCGGCCCCGCACACCACACGCGCGCTGGTGGGCGAGTGGGACCGGGCCTACGACCGGGTGTTGGGCTCGTTCCCGGCCGGCCTCGACCCCGACAAGTACTGGCCCCCGGTCGCCCGGATCGACCAGGCGTACGGCGATCGCAACCTCGTCTGTGCGTGTCCGCCGCCGGAGGCGTTCGCCTAGCGCCACCGTGCCCTAGCGTTGGCGTCGTGACCGATCGCCGGCAGGTGTGCCTCGACGTGGCCCAGGCGCAGGGCCGCCTGACGTCGGTCGTCGGCGCGGTCTTCGACCGGTACGGCGTCGTGTGGGCCGGGTCGAGCGGGACCGGCGCCGGCGTCCACGGGCAGTACCGGATCGGGTCGATCACCAAGACGTTCACGGCCGTGCTGGTGATGCAGGCGCGCGACGCCGGGCTGCTGTCGCTCGACGACACGGTCGGCCAGCATCTCGGGGACGTCGGCTACGGCGAGGTCCGCCTGCGCCACCTGCTGAGCCACACCGCGGGCATGCAGAGCGAGCCGGTCGGCCCCTGGTGGGAGCGCTCGCGGGGCACCGACTTCGCCCGGCTCGCCGCCTCGAACGACGGGAGCGGCCGCGTCGCAGGCACCGGCGCGTACTACCACTACTCGAACCTCGGCTACGCGCTGCTGGGCGAGGTGCTCGCCCGCGTCACCGGCCGGCCGTGGCGCGCCCTGGTCAGCCAGGTGCTGCTCGGTCCGCTGGGGATGACCCGGACGTCCTACCTGCCGCGACCGAACGCGCAGCCGGGCTGGAGCGTCGACCACTTCACGGGGATCAGGACGCTCGAGCCGCTCACCGACACCGGCGCGATGGCACCGGCGGGCCAGCTCTGGTCGACCGTCGAGGACCTCGTGCTGTGGGGTCAGTTCCTGGCCGGGTCGCGGCCCGATCTGCTCGACCCGTCGACGTTGCACGAGATGTCGACCGAGGTCACCGAGTCCTACGGTCTCGGGCTGCGCCTCACCGCGAACGCCGGTGGCGTGCTCGTCGGTCACAACGGCTCGATGCCGGGCTTCCTGGCCGGCCTGTTCGTCGACCCCGGGTCGGGGATCGGTGCGACCGTCCTGTCCAACGCGACCACCGGCATCGACACCGAACGGCTCGCGATCGACCTGATCGACGGCGACTTCATCGACGACGTGCCGGCGCCGTGGCGACCGACGGTCGCGGTGCCGCCCGAGGTGGAGGGGCTGCCAGGGCTGTGGTTCTGGGGCAACACCGCGCTCGAGCTCCGGTGGCACAACGAGGGCCTCGACCTGCGGGCGCTGGCGACGCCCGACCGCGAACCGTGGCGGTTCGAGCTGCAGGACGGCCGACTGGTGGGCGTCGCCGGGTACCACCGGGGGGAGACCCTCCACGTCCACCGACGCGACGACGGCAGCCTCGGCCACCTCGAGTGCGCGACGTTCGTCTACACCCGCTCGCCGTACGACCCGGACGCACCGATCCCCGGCGGGCCTCCGCGCTAGCGCGCCTGCGACACGCTCGACATGTTGAAGTCCGGCACCCGCAGCGCCGGCGTGGCGGTCCGCGAGAAGTAGTCGTCGCCCCACTCACGGCTGAAGCTCGGCACGGTCGCGCTCGCGTGAGTGAACCGGCCGAGAAGGTCGACCGGACTCTCGTTCCACCGGTAGTTGTTGACCTCGCCGACGATCTCACCGCCCTGGACCCGGTAGACGCCGTCACGGGTGAGGCCGGTCAGCAGCAAGGTCTGCGGGTCGACCTCGCGGATGTACCAGAGGCACGTGAGCAGCAGCCCGTCGTCCATCCCGGCGACCAGGTCGTCGATGCCGCCGGAGGCACCGTCGACCGTGAGCACCAGGTTGTCGATGTACGGCGTGACGGGCTGGCCGGTGAGGCCGGCGGAGTGACGGGTCTGGAGCAGCGAGCTGAGGGTGCCGTCGGCGATCCAGTCGGTGCGCGCCAGCGGCAGGCCGTTGTCGAAGACCGACTGCAGGTTCGACGAGGAGGACGCCGTCACGAAGGGCTGGCTCTCGAGCCCGGGGTGGGCCGGGTCGGAGAACAGGGTCACGCCCTCCTGCGCCACCCGCTCGCCGATCCGGGTGCCACCACCGCGCTTGCTGTAGACCGACTGGCCGTCGTCGGCGTCACGGGCGCCGGAGTACCAGTAGGCGTCGATCATCAGGTCGGCGACCGCGCTCGGGGGCAGGATCGTGTCGTAGCGGCCCGCCGGCAGCTCGAGCTGGCGCTCCGCCCAGCCGAGGCGCTGGGCGACCGTGGCCTGCATCGCGAGCGCGTCGACGTCCTCGAAGTCGCGGGTCGCACCGCCGACCCAGGCGCTGCGGGTGAGGGTGCTGTCCTTGCCGGTGCAGGCGTAGTGGCCCGTCGGCTGGACGTGGCGCAGCCGCAGCCCGGTGCTGGAGCCGAGGTACGTCGTGGTGTGCTCGTGGCTCACGAAGCCGTAGAGCACCTGGCCGGCCGACCCGGCGAGCCCGAACGCTTCGCCCAGGGCGGGGGCGAACCGGTCGAAGACGTGGATGTCCGTCGGTTCCGGGGCGTCGTCCCAGTCGGCGGCCGCGGCACCCGTCGGGAGCTCCTGGGCGTCCTCGGCCGCCGAGCCCGCGCGGGCCGCGGCGTCGGCTGCCGACACCAGCTCCGTCACCTGGGCCTGGGTCGTGGCACAGCCTGACACGGAGCCGACTGCGATGCCGTCGCTGCCGCGGACGAAGCTGATCACGGTGACCTCGACGCCGTGCATGACGCCATTGGTCGTCAGGGTGTTGTTGGCCCAGCGCAGGTTGGCGCTCGTGGTGTCGCCGACCAGCACCACGCAGTCGTCGGCGTTCGAGGTCGCCAGCGCGTGCTCGACCAGGGACTGGGGGGTCCAGGCGGTGGGGACGCTCATCAGTGGCCTGCCTCGTCGGTCGTGTTGAGGATCCGGACGCCGCGGAAGAGCGCGGTCGGGCAGCCATGACTGACCGCCGCGACCTGGCCCGGTTGGGCCTTTCCGCAGTTGAACGCGCCGCCCAGCACCCAGGTGGAGGCGCCGCCGACCGCCTCCATGGAGTTCCAGAAGTCCGTCGTCGTCGCCTGGTAGGCCGCGTCGCGCACCTGACCCACCAGCTCGCCGTCCTCGATCGTGAGGAACCGCTGCCCGGTGAACTGGAAGTTGAACCGCTGCATGTCGATGCTCCAGGACTTGTCGCCCACGACGTACAGCCCGCGCTCTACCCGGGAGATCAGGTCCGCGGTCGTGACGTCGTCGGGCGAGGGCTGGAGCGACACGTTCGCCATCCGCTGGATCGGGATGTGGCCGGGAGAGTCGGCGTAGGCGCACCCGTTGGAGCGGCCACCATTCAGCTCCGGCTTGAGGTGCCCCATCGGCCGGTCGAGCTGGTAGCCGACGAGCACGCCGTCGCGGATGATGTCCCACTGCTGGGTCTCGACGCCCTCGTCGTCGTACCCGACGGTGGAGAGGCCGTGCTCGACGGTGCGGTCACCGGTCACGTTCATGACCGGGGTGCCGTACTGCAGCGTGCCGAGCTTGTCGTAGGTCGCGAAGGAGGTGCCGGCGTAGTTGGCCTCGTAGCCGAGCGCCCGGTCGAGCTCGGTGGCGTGCCCGATCGACTCGTGGATCGTGAGCCACAGGTTGGAGGGGTGGATGACGAGGTCGTAGGTGCCGGCCTCGACGGTCGGTGCCGCGAGCTTCTCCGCGAGCAGCCCCGGCACCTCGGCGAGCTCGGCGTCCCAGTCGTAGCTCCCGTCGGTGAGGTACTCCCAGCCCCTGCCGACCGGCGGTGCGATCGAGCCCATCGAGTCGAACACCCCGGTGGTCTCGTCGGAGCCCATCGCCTCGAAGTGGGGCTGCAACCGGATCCGCTGCTGGGTGGTGCGCGTGCCGGCGAGGTCGGCGTAGTACTTGTTCTCCTGCACCTGCTGCAGCGACGCCGTGGCGTGCTGGACCGAGTCGTGCTCGAGCAGCCGTTTCGTCCAGTCGACCAGCAGTCCGGCCTTCTCGGAGGTCGGCACCTCGAGCGGGTTCACGTCGTACGACGAGACCCAGGTGACGTCGTCGTAGACGGGCTCGGGCGCGATCTCCACGGGTGTCGTCGTCATGCCGGACGCCACGCCTGCCACCGCGACCGCCCGGTCGGCCACCGCGGCGACCTCCTCCGGGGTCAGCACGACCCCCGCCGCGAAGCCCCACGCGCCCCGGTGGATGACCCGGACGGCGAACCCGAGGTCCTCGGTGTCGGCCGCGCCCTGGAGGAGCCCGTCGCGGACGCCGAGCCGTTGGTAGCGGACCCGCTCGAAGCGGAAGTCGGCGTGGCTGGCCCCGAGCTCGCGCGCCCGCGCCAGCGCGACGTCGCCGAGGTCGCGGTAGGGGAGCGACGCAAAGCTGGGATCGAGGCCGGGGGCAGTCATAGCCCCAGACGTTAGCGTCAGCCGACGGCGAGCTGCTCGACGGTCGAGCCCGAGCGGTGCTTGCGGACGTGGAGCTGGGTGGGGATCCGGTCGCGGAGCTCGGCCACGTGACTGACGACGCCGACGACCCGTCCACCGTCGCGCAGCGAGTCGAGGGTGTCCATCACGTCGTCGAGGGTGTCGGCGTCGAGCGAGCCGAACCCCTCGTCGACGAAGAGGGTGTCGAGCTCGCTGCCACCCGCCTCGTGCGCGATGACGTCGGCGAGGCCGAGGGCGAGGGCCAGGGACACCACGAAGGTCTCTCCGCCCGAGAGCGTCACGGGGTCACGGGTCTCGCCGGACCAGTCGTCACGGACCCGCAGGCTGAGGCCGCCGCGGGTCTCGCCGGCGCCGCGGTCGTCGCTGTGCTCGAGCCGGTAGCGGTGGTCGGTCATCGCGACCAGCCGCTCGTTGGCGGCGGCCACGACCTGCCGCAACCGGAAGGCGAGGACGTAGCCCGACAGCCGCATCCGCAGCCGGTTGTCGGGGGAGGTGCCGTCCACGAGGGAGGTCAGCCGGTCGGCCACGTCGAGGGCGTCGCGGGTGGGCGCCCACCTCGCCAGTGCCCGGCCGAGCTCTGCGTCGAGGGTCGCGAGCCGCTGCGCGCGCCCCACGGACACCGAGACCGCCGCCCGGGCAGCGGTCAGCTCGGCGGTGCACTCGCGGTGGGCGGCGTCGAGGGCGGTGAGGTCGGGGATGTCGGTCTGGCGGGCGGCCTGCAGCGCCGGGTCGAGGAGGGTCGCCTCGAGCGCGCTGAGCCGGACCTCCCGGTCGCGGACCGCGTCGGCCAGCTCGGAGACCTCCTCGGGCGGCAGGGTGGCTGCCTGCGCCGCGGCGGCCGAGGCGAAGCCGCGAGCGAGGCAGGCCTCCGCGAGCCGGCTGGACGCGTGACGCTCGGCGTCGCGGCACCGGTCGAGGTCGCCGAGAGCCCGGTCGACGTCGGCGGCGGACCGCGCGAGCTCGTCGAGCTCGTCGGCGAGATCGGTCAAGCTGCCGGTCGACGCGTCGGCCACGAGGGCGGACAGCTCGCGGGTGATCTCGCCGATCCGGCTGGTGTGCTCGTGGCGCGCGGTCTCGAGCCGCGCCTTGGCCGCGGTCAGCTCTGCTCGCCGTTGGGTGAGCTCGGCCAGCGAGCTCTCGCCCTCGGCGCGGTCGGCGACGGCGGCGTCGAGGCCGGCCGCGCTCGCGCGCAGCCGATCGATCCGGGCGGTGACGGCCGCCGTCTCGCGCTCGAGGTCGGCCACACCGTGGTGTCCGGAGCGCTCGCGGGCGAGGGCGAGCCGGGCATCGAGGTCGGCCACCGCGCCGGCGTGGGCCTGGCGCACCGCCTCCGCGTCGTCGACCGACTTCCGGGCCGCACGCTCGGCCAGCGCGTCGGGGGCCCCGGGAGCGGGGCGCGCCGGCGAAGGGTGCTCGGCCGAACCGCAGACGGGGCAGCACCCGCCGACAGCCAGGGATCCGGCCATCTCCGCAGCCATGCCTGACAGCCGCCGCTCCTGCAGGGAGAGCCAGACCTCCCGCTGGTCCTGCGCGAGGCCCACCGCGAGCCGGTGCTCGACCTCGGCCTCCTGGCGCGCCGCCACCAGGGTGACGACCTGTCGTGCGGCGGCGAGCCGCTGCTCCACGGCTTCGGCCTCGGCGTGGGCGACGTCGAGGTCCTCGACGGCACGCCTGGCCGCGTCCTCGGCCGCGCGTGCGGCGGCGACCTCCGCGGGGAGCGATGCGAGCCGTGCCGTGGTCTGGGTCAGCTCCGCGTCGACCGACTGGAGGTCGCGCTCGAACGCGACCTGCAGCGCCTGCAGCTGGTCACGCTCGTCGGCCCGCGGCTGGGCCGCCCGCACCCGCGCCGCGCGGTCGGTCAGTCGTCGCGCGCGGTCGGCCAGACCCTCAGGTGTCGGATCGGCGTCGGGGTCGGCGGCCAGCAGGGCGGCGAGGGCGTGCTCGGCCCGCTGCTCGGCGGCGTGGACCTCGTCGATCGCCCGGGCGGCGACGTCGTGCAGGGGAAGCAATGACTCCGCTCGGCGTGCGGACTCGAGCCGGCCCACCGCCACCCGGTGGGTGGGGATCTCGTCGGCGAGGGCGGACCGCTCGGCCCTGGCCCGGACGAGACGTCGTTGCCGTTCGGCCAGCGTGCGACCGGCCTCGAGCGCCTGAGCGGCCGCGGCGGCTGCGGTCTCGGCCGACGCGGCGCGCGCGGCACCGGTCGTGGACGCCCCCTCGGCGTCGGCGCACAGCCGGGCGGCCCACGGGCGCAGCTGGTCGGCGATGGGCTCGAGCGCCGAGATGTCCCAGGTCTCGGGGAGCGGGTCCGCTGCGACCTCGCTGATGCGGCTGACGAGGTCGGCCACCCGGTCGTGGTGGTCGGCGGACGCCCGGCGGAGGGACCGTCGGTGCTCGCGCAGCCACTGCTCGACGTCCTCGAACCGCGAGGTCCGGAACAGCCGTTGCAGCAACCGCCGCCGGTCGTCGGACTCTGCCCGCAGGAACTCCTGGAAGCGACCCTGAGGAAGCAGCTGCACCTGGCAGAACTGGGTCATCGTCATGCCGAGCAGGCCGGAGACGAGCTGACCCGCCTCGTCGAGCCGGCTGGCCAGCGGCACCCAGCCGCCGTCGATCCGCTCCTCGACCAGCACGTGGGGCTGCTCGGTGGTCAGCCCGGCACCGCGCTTCTTGGCGCGCTCCCAGGCGGGGGAGCGCTGGATCCGGAACCGCCGACCCTGGACGGTCAGCTCCATCGTCACCGCGGGTGCCACGCCGTCGACCGCCTGGTCGGACCGCAGCCGTTTGGCCAGCTGGCGGTCGCCCGGCACCGCGCCGTAGAGCGCGAAGCAGACCGCGTCGAGGACACTGGTCTTGCCTGCGCCGGTCGCGCCGGTGAGCAGGAACAGGCCCGCGCTGCTGAGCTCGTCGAGGTCGATCGAGACCTCGCCCGCGAACGGTCCGAAGGCCGTGATGTCGAGCCGGTGGATCCTCATCGGTCGGCTCCGCTGGAGGCGAGCGTGTCGACCTCCGGGTCGTCGCAGCACGCGTCGACGGCCTCGCGCAGCAGCGCCGACTCCGCGGCGGTGGCCGCGCGCCCCCGCAGCTCGGTCACGAAGTCGAGCGTGATGTCGTGGTCGGAGCGTCCGGTGCGGCGGACCGCGACGGGAGAGGAGGCGGCCTGCGGCGGCGACGGCTCGAAGGCGAGCGAGAGCGTGTGCGGGAACCGCTCGCGGAGCCGGGCCATCGCTCGCAGCGGGCGTTCGTCGTCGGTGAGCGTGACCTGGAGCCAGGCCCCCTCGTGGGCGGCAAGCGCGGGGTCGCGCAGCAGGTCGGCGAGGTCGCCGCGCAGCACCGCCAGCGAGCGCGGGACCGGGGCCTCGACGAACTCGGCCGCGGCGTAGCCCCCGGCGTCGAGGTCGACCAGCCAGGACCCCTTGCGCTGCCCGGCCTCCGAGAAGGAGTAGGCCAGGGGCGAGCCGGAGTAGCGGACCGCGTCGCCCAGCACCTGGCTGCCGTGGAGGTGGCCGAGGGCGACGTAGTCGACGCCGTGGAAGACCGACGAGGAGACCATCGAGACGCCACCCACGCTGATGTCGCGCTCGGAGTCGCTGGGTGCGCACCCGGCGACGAAGGCGTGCGCCAGCACGACCGACCGGGTGCCCATCCGTTGCCGGCCGAGGTCGCCGCGCACCCGGAGCATCGCCTCGGCGAGCGCCGCCTCGTGGGATCGCGCCGGCAGGTGCCACGGCTCGCGCAGCAGCTGCGGGTCGAGGTAGGGGAGGCCGTAGACCGCGACCGGGCCGTGCGCGTCCTCCAGCAGCACCGGGGTGCCGACCCGGCCGGCGTCGGTCCGGACGTGGACCCCGGCGGCGTCCATCAGCCGCGAGCCGAAGCCGAGCCGCTGTGCGCTGTCGTGGTTGCCGCTGGTGACCACGACCGTGGCTCGCGACGCCGCCAGCCGCGCAAAGGCCTCGTCGGCCAGCCGGACGGCGTCGACCTGGGGCAGCGCCCGGTCGTAGACGTCGCCGGCCACCACGACCAGGTCGACCCGCTCGTGCTCGACGACGTCGAGCAGGTGGTCGACGTACGCCGCCTGGGCAGGGAGGAGGCCCTCACGGTGGAACGACCGGCCGAGGTGCCAGTCGGAGGTGTGAAGGATCCGCACAGGACGACGGTAGGCGGGCGGGCCGACAACGACGCGGACCCACGCCGCCAGTGGCGGCGTGGGTCCGATCAGTTGGTGCGGGGCGGTCTAGCCCTGCTGGGCGAGGGCGAACTCGACCTTGCCCTCCGGGTCGACCGCGGCGTCGAGGACCTTGTCGTCGAGCAGCACGGTCGCGCTCTCGTCGAGGTACACGGTGGCACCGTCCTGCTCGAGCACGGAGTCGCCGGGCTCGGCGTCGGCGGCGGGTGCCACCTCGAGGGTCGGTGCGTCCTCGGGACCGCCGGTGATGCGCAGGCCGGTGGCGTCGGGAATCTGCTCCGCGAAGCCCTTGACCACGGTCGAGGCGTTGTCGGTGAGGATGAGCATGGTGTCCTTCCGATGGGGTGCAGGACTCTCCACCGTGGCAAATCTGGGCGCGAGACTCCAATCGGCGCCGTCCGAGCCCTACGCGTAGCGGACGGTGCGGCGCTCCGACGTGAAGCCGTAGAGACCCACCCCGGCCTCCCGGGCGAGGGCCACCGAGAGCGAGGTCGGGGCACCGACCGCCACCAAGGCGCCCACCCCGGCGGCGACCGCCTTCTGCACCAGCTCGAAGCCCGCGCGACCGCTCACGACCAGCGCCGCGGCAGCCGGTGACTCGCCCGCCAGCACCCGGGCACCCGTCACCTTGTCGACCGCGTTGTGGCGCCCGACGTCCTCGCGCACGACGAGCAGCGACCCGGTCTCGTCGACCAGCCCCGCCGCGTGCACCCCGCCGGTGGCCGCGAACACCGTCTGCTGCTCCCGGAGGCGTCCCGGCAGCGCCCGAACGACCTCGGGATCGAGGTCGGGCCCCGACCACGCCGGCGCGCGCGGCGTGGTGAGCACTGCCTCGATGCTGTCCTTGCCGCAGACCCCGCACGCAGAGGATCCGGTGGCGTGCCCGACGTGCCGCTGCGACGGGTCGGTGGCGGGGGAGCGGTCGAGGGTGATCGTGACGACGTTGAACTCCTGCAGCGGCGTCAGGTCCTCGTCGGTGCAGTAGGCGACCGTGCGCACCGCGTCGGGGGCGGCGACACCCTCGTGCACGGACCAGCCGGCCGCGAGCTCGAAGTCGTTGCCCGGGCTGCGCATCGTCACCCACACCCGGCGGGCCTCGGCGCCGGGCCAGGCCAGGCGCAGCTCGAGCGGCTCCTCGGACGCCACCCGGTCCTCGTGCGACCGGGGCTCGTCGCCGTCTCGGTCGCCGTCTCGGCCCCCGTGCTCGCGGACGTCGACGCGCACCGTCGGTCCGGGACGCCGCGGGCTGCTCACGCCGCCAGCCTACGGCTCAGGTGGAGGTGCCGACGGCCGCCTCGCGCCGCTGGTCGCCCGCCGCCTCGAGGAGTCCGTCGCCGGAGAGCATCGCGGCCCCGACGCCGCCGAAGTACATGTGCGGTTCGGCGTACTCGTGGCCGGGGAGGCCGCTGCGAGCGACCGCCTCCGCGAGGTCCGGCTCGCGCTCGTACTCCGCGACGAACCCGTCCTCTCCCCGGCGGACGTGGACCCGACGCCGGGAGATCGCGTGCTGGAGGTCCTGGTCGTGCAGCATGCCCTGGCCCAGCACCAGCATCAGCGCGGTCGTGATCCGGTCGGCGCCGGGAGAGCCGATCGCGAGCGTGCGGCCGTCGGAGGCGCGGGCGGTGGTCGGCGCCATGTTGGACGCCAGCCGGGTGCCTGGCTCCGTGGCGTGCAGCCCGTGCGCGTTGAGCTCGGTCTCGCCGAGGCAGTTGTTGAGGAGGATGCCGGTCCCCGGGATGCAGGAGCCGGCCCCGTACCCGCTGCTCATGGTGATCGCGCAGGCGGTGCCGTCCTCGTCGACGGCGGAGATGTGGGCGGTCGAGCCGGAACCCTGCAGGCCGGCCAGCCCGTCGGCCCGGACCCGGTCGAGCAGGTCGCGGCCGTCGGCCTCGAGGTCCCAGGAACGGTCGTGGACGTCGAGCCGGTAGGCGTGCACGGCACGCTGGATCTCGATCGCGTCGCTCCAGGTCCACTGGCCCCGTCGGGCGAGCTCCCCGAGCATCACGGCCAGCATCGGCCCGCCCACGGCGGGCGGAGGGTTGACCGCCACGTCCCAGTCGCCGACGTCCAGCCGGTACGCCGGGCGCTCGACCGGCCGGTACGCCTGCAGGTCCTCGGCGGTGACCAGCCCGCCCTCGGCCGCCAGGTGGGCGACCATGGCCCGCGCGACGGGACCGCTGCGGAACAGTCGCGGTCCATCGGTCGCGAGCTGTCGCAGCACCTCGGCCAGCGCCGGGTTGGTCGTCCGCTCGCCGCCGCCGAGCAGGCCGCCGCTGGGTCCGGTGAGGAGGGAGTACGCCTCGGGGTCAGGGGCGAAGAGGGAGTCCGCCACGATCGCGAGGTAGCGGGCCGCCGCATGACTCATCGGGTAGCCGTCGGTGACGGCGCGGGTGGCCGGGTCGATCAGCCGACCCCAGTCGAGCCGGGCGAAGCGCTCGTGCACCAACCCGAACGCCGGCACGATCCCGGGGGTCGCCACCGACCCGGCGCCGGCATGCATCGTCACCCCGCCGCCGTACGTCGTGACGACTTCGCGCACGCCCCGTCCGAACAGGTCCGGCGCGGCGCCCCGGCCGGGCATCTCCACGTTGCCGTCGACGACGACCGGCTCGTCGTCCGCCGGCCACACCGAGACGTAGCAGCCGCCCGCCAGGCTCACCATCCCGGGTTCGGTGGCGAGGGCGACGAACGACGCGGCGAGCGCGGCGTCGACCGCGTTGCCGCCCTCGCCCGCCACCTCGAGCCCGGCCGCGAGCGCTTGGTGGCCCGTGGCCGACACCGCGATCCGCATCGATCCGTCTCCTCGTGATCGTGACCAGATCGAGACGCTGCTTGAGTACCCGTTCTCACGCCCTCCCGACTCGCTACCCATGACAATCCATCAGCCGGTGAAGTCGGGGCAACCATTTGCGCCGAACGAACGTCATACCGGTAACAACGGGGGCGTTGCCTCCGCTCGGATGAGGGAGAGTGCATTGAACATCAAGACGTCACGAGGCCGCGGTGCTGCTGCGGCTCTCACCGGCCTGGCGCTGTTGGGAGGCGGCGCGGCCATCACCTCGTCGCCCGCCATCGGAGCCGCCCCGCCGGTCGAGGACTGCAAGGAGGCGTACCCGGTCCAGGACCTGGCAGCCGAAGACCTGGTCACCGGCCTCACGGTCGACACGGGCACACTGCCCGAGGGATTCAACGGCGAGATCCTCGGGGTCATCAACGACGGCATCGCGCCCGGCCTGCCCATGGTCATGGCTCGGCTCACGTCCGACGAGATCAATCGGGTCGGCATCTGGCAGGGCATGTCCGGCTCGCCCGTCTACGCGGACGACGGCCGGTTGATCGGTGCCGTCGCCTACGGCCTCGCCTGGGGTCCGTCCACCGTCGCCGGCATCACGCCGTTCGAGGAGATGGACAACTACCTGGGCGCCGCGGCGCCGACCACGGTCAAGATCGGCGACCGGCTCGCACGTCGGATCGCCGACGAGACCGAGGTCACCGCGCGCCAGGCCGCCCAGGGCTTCGAGCAGCTGCCGATGCCCATGTCCTTCTCCGGAGTCAGCCAGCGCCGGCTGAACCAGCTGCAGGGCGAGGACGCTCCGAAGATTCATCCAGTCCCGCGGTGCGATGGCGATGGGTGCCGCCTCCTCGGCGGCCAACGCCGCCCCCGAGAGACCTGGTGGCGGGCGGCAACCTGGGGGCCGCGATCTCCTACGGCGACATCACCGCCGGTGGCGTGGGCACCGTGACCAGCGTGTGCGAGGGACGGCTCGTCGGCTTCGGGCACCCCTTCGGCTACTTCGGCAGGACCACGCTCGGCCTGATGCCGGCCGACGCGGTCTACGTGCAGGAGGACCCGGTCGGCCCGGGCTTCAAGGTCGCCAACATGGGCACTGCCTGCCGGGACCATCGACCAGGACCGGCTCAGCGGGATCAGCGGGCCCTGGGCGAGGCTCCCGAAGAGACCCACGTCAGCTCCTACGTCGCGTACGACGGCCGAGACCGTGACGGCGAGTCGTTCTCGCTCGTGCCGGACTTCAACGCCGACGTCACCTTCTCGCAGCTGCTGGCCAACCACGACCGCGTGATCGACGCGTGGCAGGCGGGCAGCGAGACGGCGTCGTTCTCGATCGAGGGCACCGGTCCCGATGGCGCCTTCGACATCGACTGGAACGACCGGTACGTCTCGTCGTTCGACATCTCCTTCGAGAGCTCTTACGAGCTGGCGGAGACGGTGTACCTGCTCAGCCGGATGAACGGCGTCGACGTCGACGACGTCTCTGCCACGGCCGACGTCTCTGACGACACCGCCACCTGGCGGCTGCGGAGCGTCCAGCAGCGGCGCAACGGGTCCTGGGTCACCGTCGACCGCAAGCACCCGGCCGTCGTGACG
Organism: uncultured Actinomycetota bacterium; assembly: GCA_963829855.1. GTDB lineage: Bacteria > Actinomycetota > Actinomycetes > Propionibacteriales > Nocardioidaceae > Nocardioides. The sequence continues at coordinate 61,893 of CAWHKE010000010.1, forward strand.
CCGGGCGGGACCGTCCGGCTGCGGGCCCGCCTTTCGAACGGTGACGACACCGCCGTGGTGCCGCTGTCGCTGGCCGTCCCGAACAAGGTCTCGCGCAACGGCTACCTCGAGGTCGCCGGCGGCCTCTCGACGTGGGACAGCGGCATCTGGAATGCCGACACTCCCACGGAGCTGGAGGCTGCGGTCGCCTCGATGACGAAGAACGACGAGATCCAGGCCTCGCTGCGCTTCTTCAAGCGAGGAAAGGACATCGTCCGCGAGGCCTCCTCGCAGTCCCAGAGCCTCGCCGTGCGGGGTCGCAAGGTCGCCGAGGTGCGGGTGCGCCGCTGACCTCGGGGTCACGCATCCACCGGCCGGGCCGGGAGCAGCCGCTCCCGGCCCGGCCGCGGCGCGTGGTGGTGGAGATCACGCCACCGTCGAGGAGGGTTCTGCTTCGCGTACCCGTAGAATGTAAGAGTCAGCGACGATTAGTCGCACATTACATCGAACACGCGGGGTCCAGCCTCGCGGAAGGGGCCAGAACCACCATGACCGCGCAGTACCTGTCCTACGGCATCGTCGGACCGACGCACTCGGACCGAGAGCTCGAGCAGCTGCGGGTCATGGAGCTCGCTCGATCGGTGGCGCGTCGGGATCGGCTGCGCCGGCTGCTCGGACGCTGATCCGGTCCCGCGACAGCGGGGGAGCGGAGCATCGGTCTGGCAGGCTGGCGCCATGAGCAGCCAGCCATCCGAGACCCAGCGCGCCGTCGAGCTGACGAAGATCGGCGTCGACCGTTACAAGGCCACCAACATCCGCGGCGGCGAGACCTTCTTCGGCAGCGGGGGAGAGGACCCGGACTTCACGCCCGTCGAGATGTTCCTGGCCGCGATCGCCGGCTGCACCGCCCTCAACGTCGACGGGATCACCCGCAAGCGGGCGGCGGCGGAGACGTTCGACATGACGGTCTCGGGCGACAAGCTCCGCGACGAGGTCGGCAACCACCTGGTCAACCTGACGGTGACGTTCGACATCCGCTTCCCTGAGGGTGAGGACGGCGACGCCGCGCGCGCCGTGCTGCCGCGGGCGATGGAGCAGTCGCGCGACCGGCTGTGCACCGTCAGCCGGACCATCGAGCTGGGGGAGCCGATCGAGCTCCGGCTGGCGTGACCCGTCAGTCCTCGGGGACGGTGGCCGACTCGATGGCGACCTCCGTGAGGGGGACGCCGTCACCGGGGCCGTAGGAGTTGTCCGTGCCGGCCTGCGCGACGTCCCGGACCGCCTCGAGCGTCGCGTCGTCGACGGTCCCGAACACGGTGTACAGCGCCGGCAGCAGCGTGTCGTCGTACACGATGAAGAACTGCGAGCCGTTGGTGTCCTCGCCACTGTTCGCCATCGCGAGGGTGCCGGCGGGGTAGGTCTCCTCCTGGGTCAGCTCGTCGGCGAACTCGTATCCAGGGCTGCCGCTGCCGGTCGCGGTCGGGTCTCCGCACTGGAGCACGAAGATGCCCTGCGTCGTCAGTCGGTGGCACTGGGTGCCGTCGAACCAGCCCTGCTCAGCCAAGGAGACGAACGAGTTCACGGTGCACGGCGCCCCCTCGGCGTCGAGAGTGAGGGCCAGGTCGCCGACGCTGGTCTTCAGGTTGACCGGGATCTGACCCTCGGCGACCGCCTCGGAGTCGGGCGGGTCGACGTCCTTGGACGCCGCCATGCCGGTCTCCTCGTAGGTGCAGTCGGTCGTGGCGACGGTCGGTCCGGTGTCGGAGTCCTCGGCCACGTCGGGCGAACCATCTCCGCAGCCGGCCAGCGCGAATGTCAGGACGCAGGTGGCGAGCAGGGCGAGCAGGCGCGTCGGCATGCCTTGGATCGTAGGCGAGAGGTCGTGCCCGACCCGGTACGGTCGTGGCATGGCGAGCGTGGCGGTGGTCGGGCTGGTGGATCGGCGCGGCTGGGTGCTGCTGCAGGAGCGGGACGACCGGGCACCCGTCGACCCCGATCGCTGGTGCCTGGTCGGTGGGCAGGTCGAGCCGGGGGAGTCGGCGCTGGCAGCCGCCCACCGGGAGCTCCGGGAGGAGACCGGTCTGGCGATCGACGAGCTCGTCCACGTCGGGTCGCTGACGCTCCCGTGCGACCTGCACGGCGAGGACGACGTCGACTGCTTCACGGCGCCGACCACCGTGACCGATGCCGACGTGCGGTGCGGCGAGGGCCGGCAGATCGTCTTCGTCGCCCCCGAGGAGGTGCTCGGGCTGGACCTGACCCGGTCGACGCGGGCGTTCGTCGAACGGGTGCTCGCGGCCCACGCGACCTGATCAGCGACTGAGCACGGCCACCTCGCCGACCCGACCCAGTTTGTCGGGGTTGCGGATCACGAAGATCCGGGTGATCCGGCCGGCTTCGACCTCGAACGTGACGGCCGAGCTGAGCTCGCCGTCCGCGTCGATCCAGGCGCCGACCGCACCGTTGAGCGGCAGCGTCGCGAGTCGCGCGTCGGGGACCAGTCTCGCGAACGCCGACAGGAGCGTCGCGACCTTCTGGTGCCCCTCGACCGGACGCTTGACCGCCGGCGCGATGCCGCCGCCGTCGGAGACCAGCAGGACGTCGGGAGCGAGCACGTCCATCAGTCCCTGGACGTCACCGGTCTGCAACGCTGCGAGGAAGCGCTCGACCACGGCCTCCTGCTCGCTCCTGCTGACCTGGACCCGAGGGCGCCGGGCCGCCACGTGGCGTCGGGCCCGCTGCGCGATCTGGCGGACGGCGGCCGGTGACTTGCCGACCGCCTCGGCGATCTCGCCGTAGGGGACGTCGAAGACCTCGCGGAGCACGAACACGGCGCGCTCCGCCGGCCCTAGCGTCTCCAGCACCGTCAGCATCGCGATCGAGACGCTTTCGGCGAGCTCGACGTCGTCGGCGACGTCCGGGCCGGTGAGCAGCGGTTCCGGCAGCCAGGGGCCGACGTACTCCTCCCGCTGCCGCGCCACCGTCCGGAGCCGATTGAGGGCCTGCCGCGTGACGATCCGCACCAGGTAGGCGCGCGGGTCGCGCACGTCGGCGCGGGCGTCGTCGTCGAGACCGGCCCACCGCAGCCAGGTCTCCTGCACGACGTCCTCGGCGTCCGCCGCGACCCCGAGCATCTCGTAGGCCACGGTGAAGAGCAGGCTGCGGTGGGCGACGAACGGATCGGTCATGCCGGCACGGCACCCACCGACCGGGCGGCGAGCGGCTCGAGGCCGCAGGACGCCGCGAACTCCTGGGAGTGGATGCCCAGGGCGACGTTGTTGCGGGCGGTGGCGTTCATGAAGCCGATCCTGGCACTCAGCTCGAGCAGGCCGGCGGGCCCCAGGTCCTCGAGCAGCGCCGCGGCCAGCTCGTCGGTGACGGTCACCGGCGTCTGGCTCATCGCCTCGGCATACTCCATGACACGCCGCTCGAGCGGCGTGAACACCTCGGACTCACGCCAGCGCGGGACCTCACGGGCCTTCGTGACGTCCAGTCCACGGTTGTGGGACATGAAGTAGTTGAGGTCGAGGCAGAAGCTGCAGCCGACCGCGGCGGCCGCCGCCATGTGGGCGTAGGACGCGAGGTCCTCGTCGATCTCGTCCCACTTCTCGATCTTCCGCCCGAGGCCCATCAGGTCCTTCAGGACGCGGGTGTTGTGCCACGCGTACCCGATCGACTCCGGGACCTCGCCGAACATCTTGCGTGCGAACAGCTTCACCAGTCCGCCGTACAGGCCGGTGACCTCGGTCGCAGGGATCCGTGCCGTGCCAGTCATGTCTTCCTCCAGGTTGTCGTGGTCGTACGACATGAAGACACCGGCCGAGCCCGAGGTGTGACATCGGGTCTTGAGCTATCGAGAGCCGGCGGCATCCAGCACGGCAGTGACGGGCTCGAGGTCCGCGACGAGCCGGTCGAGGTCGCGCGGCTCGAGGCTGTCGTACGGCGGAGCGGCGAGCTCGTCGGTGAGTGACTCGATCCGCGCCTTGGTCTCCCGGCCGGCGTCCGTCAGGCGGCCGTCGGCGTCCAGGAGACCGCGGCCACGCAGGCCGTCCATGACGGCCCCCAGCCGGGCCGCCGGGAGATGGTGGATCCGGCCGAACGCCTCCGCGGGATAGATGCCCTCGGCGAGGGCGTGGAGCACGTGGGCCTCCGTTCCGCCGACGCCCTCCGAGACCAGGGCTGCCACGTGGCCGTCGCCGCGGTGCTCGCGGAGCAGGGTGGCCGCGTGCCAGAGCCGGGCCACCGGCTCGTCGGGCACCGGCAGTGCGCGGAGGGCGGCGTACATGACGCGTCCCTCCGTCGGGGCACCCGTGGCCGCCCGGGCGGCGAGGTCGGCGGCGCGAGCGAGCCCAGGGGAGTCGGCGAGGTCGCCCAGGATGCGTCTCAGTGCCGAGACGCTGCCCCGCTCGCGCGCGGCCAGCGCCGCATCGGGCGTCACGGTGTCCCAGACGCGCGGGATGTGGCGGGCCGCCTCGCCCTCGGCGAAGTTGTAGAAGATCGCATGGACGACCTCGGCGGGGACCTTGCCCAGTGGTGCCGCACGGCCGGCGAAGTAGCCGTCCCAGTAGTTCCGCAGCCCGAGCGCCAGCAGCGCCTCGGTCGGCTCGTCCGCGAAGTAGGTCACCAAGTGGATCGGTTCCACGAGCCGGAACAGCCGGCGGGCGGCCGGCTCAGGCATCGTCGGACGTGTCGGTAGCCATCAGACTCTCCTCAAAGCGGATATGCGGGGCAGACCGGTCACCACCGTAGGACTCATCGGCCCGGCGCAGTGGGGAAGTGCTGGCAGCCCGCCGAGCGTGGAGAGAGTGACATAATGTCACTTATCGGCGATTCCCAGGAGTCGGGGGCGTAGACCGCCAGATGCAGATGTGGCGTGCGGGCGCGTGGCCATTTTCAGCGGGTCTCAGGCCGGAACCACAGTGAGGCGTGCGAGGGCTGCACCGTGGATTGAACCGCCTCGAGAAGATCGGCGCTCAGATTGCTGAGGTCGACCTCATCGCGGAGCCTCGCGCCGAAGGCTTCGACGATGAGCGCTGCGTCGTATTGGCTGCGGAAGAATCGTCGATCTACCCCTTGCTGAATACGCGCACGAACCGGCCGGAACAGGGCCGCCACCGTGAGAGTTGAGGCGGCAACCGCGAGCCCGGACCCCTCGGTGATCCCACTCAGTGCCAGTTGCAGCAGCAGCACTGTGCCGACGTAGGTGCCTGCCAGGATCCCAGTGAGCGAGCCGTAGACCAGGGCTCGGTTGATGACCAGGTCGATGTCGTAGAGTCGGTAGCGCACGATCGCGAGCGCGGTGGCGGTGGGTAGAGCCAGGATGCTGAGCATGATCATTCGGTCGGCTGCGGCTTCGCCGATCACCTCATAGGACAGGAACATCGCGGGAATCGTCACAGCCCCGATCGCCCCGGCTAGGGCGATCCACTTCATCTGCTGTCGTTGCTCACCGCGGGCAAGCTGAAAGCGCATCATCAAGGAGGCCGCAGATGCGAGGATCCCGAGCATTATCACGATGATTGAGGCGTTCCTGACTATTTCTAGGAACGCATTCTCGATCCCGTAGGGGTTATCGAGTTCGGGAAAGTCGTCGAGCGGTCCGGGTGCGAGCATCATGGTGACGAAACCGCTGGCGATCCCCGCGGCCGCACACCAAGCGGCAGGGCGCCAACGCCTCGACAACAGGTGACCGTCGGGGAAGAGGAGCAGCAGGAACGTTGCCGGCACCAAGATGAATGGAATCCAGGACACGTTGCCGTAAGCGAGAGCCATTTCACCGAGTGCGCGGGGTCCGTTTGCAGACCCGATCCAGAGCTCGGCGTAGGCCCCGGTCAGCTGGGCCAGAGCTGCAGAGACGGCGACCAGCAGAAACATCCACCCGATCACATTTGCGGGCTGGCGGGTCGCGATCACGTGTCCTGCAGCCGCGAACACCAACGAAATCGACCAAATGAGCGAATCCGAACCCGGCTCGAAGCGGCCGCCGATGCTCGCGGTGACACCCGCAGCGACGGTGACGGCGAGCGCCAGCGCGACAAGGCCCCAAGCCGTGCGATCCCCGGGCCGCGTGCTCATCGTCTTGCCCCTTTAGGTCCAACTCGTGCCAAACCCGCACACCGCGTGACTACACGCGGAGCGCCGGGGCGCAGGTGCGCAGGTGCACCCTCGGCCGTCGGCCGTCGAGGTCATGGCATCAGTCTCACAGTCAGGCGTCCACAGAACGTTACGAGGTCCGGTCCGACGGATTCATGATCCTGACGCTTACCCGCAGCGCCGGGTAGCTCCGTCGTTGAGTGCCATGCGGTCGGCCGCGTTGTGGATCTGGCGAGGTGCGCGTCGACGAGCGTGCCGTCCGCGGGCCACCGGACCGGGCGCGGTGTCACTTGGCGGCGATATCTGGGGAACGCTGGAAGACCAGCTCGAAGTCGGTGCGCCACGTCGCTCCCTCGTCGTCCGAGGCTTCCCAGCGGCCCTGGATCAGGTCCGGCTCGACGTCGGCGACGAACCGTTGGAACATGTCGGTGTCTTCACGGTTCAAGGTCCAGTGCGAGCCGTCGAACGTCATGGCGTAGACCCGGCAGACGCCACGTTCGTCGTGGTAGAGCGCCGTGTAGGCGTCCTGCGGGTCGCTGCGACCGAGCACCAGCGCCATCTCGCTGGTGGCGCCTCCGACGTCGCCCTCCATGGTCCACCGGAAGACCACGAACGCGTCGCTCAACCACTCGACCGTCGCCGATCCCGGCACTTCCCGGTCAGGGGGCTCCAGGAACCAGGCGTTCCGCAACGTTGTCCGCCACGACCCGACCAGGACGTCGAGCCGCTCCATCGCTTCGCTGCGCATCGCGCTCCTATCCGACGTACTCGGCCAGGTGCTTGCCCGTGAGCGTCGTGGCGTGGGCGACCAGGTCGGCCGGGGTGCCCTCGAAGACCACCGTGCCGCCGTCGTGGCCGGCTCCGGGCCCGAGGTCGATGATCCAGTCGGCGTGCGCCATGACGGCCTGGTGGTGCTCGATCACGATGACCGACTTGCCGGAGTCGACGAGGCGGTCGAGCAGGCCGAGCAGGTTCGCCACGTCGGCGAGGTGCAGACCCGTGGTGGGCTCGTCGAGGACGTAGACGTCGCCCTTGTCGGCCATCTGCGTGGCCAGCTTGACCCGTTGCCGCTCGCCGCCCGACAGCGTCGTCAGGGGCTGGCCGAGCGTCAGGTAGCCCAGGCCGACGTCGACCAGCCGGTCGAGGATCTTGTGGGCAGCGGGCGTGGCGGCGTCGCCGTCGCCGAAGAACTCCTCGGCCTCGGCCACCGACATCGCGAGCACCTCCGCGATGTTGCGGCCGGCCAGCGTGTACTCCAGCACCGACGCCTGGAAGCGGCGTCCCTCGCACTCCTCGCAGGGTGACTCGACCGTGGCCATCACGCCGAGCTCGGTGAAGATCACACCCGCGCCCTTGCAGGCCGGGCAGGCCCCCTCGGAGTTCGAGCTGAACAGCGCCGGCTTCACGTCGTTGGCCTTGGCGAACGCCTTGCGGATCGGCTCCAGGAGCCCGGTGTACGTCGCCGGGTTGCTCCGGCGCGAGCCGCGGATCGCGCCCTGGTCGATGACGACGACGCCGTCCTCACCGGCCACCGACCCGTGGATCAGCGAGCTCTTGCCGGAGCCTGCGACACCCGTCACGACGCACAGCACGCCGAGCGGCACGTCGACGTCGACGTCCCGCAGGTTGTGGGTCGACGCTCCCCTGACCTCGAGCGCGCGCGTCGACTCGCGCACCGACTCCTTGAGCGCCGCCCGGTCGTCGAGGTGGTGCCCGGTCGTCGTGTCGCTCGCGCGCAGCCCCTCGACCGAGCCCTCGAAGCAGATCGTGCCGCCGCCGGATCCCGCACCGGGCCCGAGGTCGACCACGTGGTCGGCGATCGCGATCGTCTCGGGCTTGTGCTCGACGACCAGCACCGTGTTGCCCTTGTCGCGCAGCTGGAGCAGCAGGTGGTTCATCCGCTCGATGTCGTGCGGGTGGAGCCCGATGGTGGGCTCGTCGAACACGTAGGTGACGTCGGTGAGCGACGACCCGAGGTGGCGGATCATCTTCGTGCGCTGCGCCTCTCCCCCGGACAGCGTGCCCGCGGGCCGGTCGAGCGACAGGTAGCCCAGGCCGATCTCGGCGAACGAGTCGAGCAGGTGCCGCAGCCCGGCGACCAGCGGGGCGACCCCCGGCTCGTCGAGGTCGCGCATCCACTCGGCGAGGTCGCTGATCTGCATCTGGCAGAGCTCGGCGATGTTCTTGCCCTTGATCTTCGACGACAGGGCTTCCTGGGTGAGCCGGGTGCCGTCGCAGTCCGGGCACACCGTGAACGTGATCGCGCGTTCGACGAAGCGGCGGACGTGGGGCTGCATCGCCTCGACGTCCTTGGACAGCATGGACTTCTGGATCTTGGGGATCACGCCCTCGTAGGTGAGGTTGATCCCCTCGACCTTGATCTTGACCGGCCCCGAGTAGAGGAGCTTCTCGAGCTCCTTCTTGGTGAACTGCGCGACCGGCTTGTCCATCGGGAGGCCCGCTCCGGCGAAGATCCGGCCGTACCAGCCGTCCATGGAGTAGCCCGGGACGGTCAGGGCGCCGTCCGCGAGACTCTTCGACTCGTCGTAGAGGGCCGTCAGGTCGAAGTCGCTGACGTTGCCCATGCCCTCGCAGCGCGGGCACATGCCCCCTTGGTAGACGGCGTTCTGGACGACCTGCTTCTCCTCCCGGCCGCCCGACTTCTCCGTCTTCATGACGCCGCTGGCGGTCCGGGTCGGGACGTTGAAGGCGAACGCCGTGGGCGGCCCGATGTGGGGCTTGCCCACTCGGCTGAAGAGGATCCGCAGCATCGCGTTGGCGTCGGTGGCGGTGCCGACGGTCGAGCGCGGGTTGGCCCCCATCCGCTCCTGGTCGACGATGATCGCCGTCGTCAGCCCCTCCAGGACGTCGACCTCGGGCCGGGCCAGCGACGGCATGAAGCCCTGGACGAACGCGCTGTAGGTCTCGTTGATCATCCGCTGCGACTCGGCCGCGATCGTGGCGAACACCAGGGAGCTCTTGCCGGAGCCGGAGACGCCGGTGAAGACCGTCAGCCGGCGCTTCGGCAGCTCGACGCTGACGTCCTTCAGGTTGTTCTCGCGCGCCCCCTGCACGCGGATCAGGTCGTGGCTGTCGGCCCGCTCGGTGGGCGCCTTCGTGGTGGCCTTGCTCATCGCTGTCGTCCTCTCCCCGTGGGTCGCGCTAGTCCAGCCAGCGTCCGCCGCGCATGAGCGTACGGCCCGCAATCTCGTTCACCTCGCGCCAGGCCTGCACCCGGAGCGGCCGCAGCACCAGGAAGCAGTAGCCCGCGCTGCGGCGGGGGTCCCAGTCCGCCTGATCCACGTAGGCCTCGCCCAGAGCGACGTCCTCGGCCACGTCGACGGCCCGCTCGAGCTCCGCGTCGATCATGACCACGTCACGGGACTCTCCGACCGCGAGGCGGGCCGTGCCGGACCCGGTCAGGTTGCGGGCAGTGACCGAGGTGGCGTCGACCGCGATCACGGCCCGCTCGTCGACCCAGGCGAGCGACACCGGCACGAGGTACGGCGAGCCGGTGGCCGACGCGCTGGCGACCCACACGTCGATGGCCGGCGTGGCCAGCATCGCGAGCGTGTCGGCGAGCCGCGTCGCCCGGTCGCGCGGTGGCGCCATCGTCACGGTCAGCGGGTCTCGTTGATGCGGAGCAGGTTGCCCGACGGGTCGCGGAACGCGCAGTCGCGGACGCCGTAGGGCTGGTCGGTCGGCTCCTGCAGCACCTCGGCGCCGCTGGCCTCGAGCTTCTCGAACAGCCCGTCCAGGTCGTCGGTCGCCAGGGTCAGCGCGGCGTAGCTGCCCTTCGCGATCAGCTCGAGCACGGTCTGCCGCTCCTCGTCGGTGAGTCCGGGATCGACCGCCGGCGGCGTCAGGACCAGGGCCGTCTCCGGCTGGCTGGGCGGGCCGACCGTGAGCCACCGCATCCCCTCGTAGCCGACGTCCTGCCGCACCTCGAAGCCGAGGGTGTCGCGCCAGAAGGCGAGGGAGGCCTCCGGGTCGGTGTGCGGGAGGAACGCGTAGTGAATCTTGATGTCCATGGCGGTCACGCTAATGGGGGGCCTGCGTCGCGTGCTTCTTGATTCCTGATCGGCCGCATCACCTGCTTGGCGAGGCACGACGGGATCTCCGCACTGCCGTCCGCCGCCCGCGCCCGGTAGGTGCTCGGCGACATGCCGACCAGCTCGGAGAAGCGGGTGCTGAACGTGCCGAGCGAGGAGCAGCCGACCTCGAAGCAGACCTCGGTCACGCTCCGTTCGCCCATCCGCAGCAGGGCCATGGCCCGCTCGATCCGACGCGTCATGAGGTAGCTGTACGGCGACTCGCCGTACGCTCGCTTGAACTCGCGGCTGAGGTGGCCGGCGGACAGGTGGGCGCCGCGGGCGAGCGCCTCGACGTCCAGCGGCCGGGCGTACTCCCGATCGATCCGGTCCCGCACCCGGCGCAGCCGCTCGAGGTCGCGCAGCCGTGCCGCGTCCGCGCTGCTGGTCACCCGGTCGATGGTGCCACGTGACGCCGAGCGTTGCCTACGACGCCTGCGACGTCAGCCAGGCCACGAGCTCCGCCGTGAGAGCCTCCGGTGCGTCGAGCTGCACCAGGTGTCCCGCTCCCCCGACGACGTGGACCGTCGAGCCCGGGATCATCGACTGCAGCCGAGTCGCCCGGTCGACCGGGATCCAGGCGTCCTCCGCTCCCCAGACGACGTGGACCGGCTCGGTGAGCCGGTCGAACAGGTGCTCGAACTCCTCGGTGAACCGCTCCTCGGCCTGCGCGATCTGCCGGTAGAAGGCCGGCTGCCCGTCCTCCGTCACCCACGGGCCGACGAGCAGGGCGAGCGCCTCGTCCGTCAACGGCCGGTGGGCAGCCCCGCGGACGTACGCCTCGGCGGCACCCCGGTGCACCGCCCGCGGCAGCTGCACGAAGACGTCCGAGTGCTCCTGGACCAACCGGAAGAAGGCCGAGCCCCAGGGGCGGAGCGCGACCACGTCGACCAGGCACAGGGAGGCGTAGTTCGCCTCGTGCAGCAGTCGCGCCCGCAGCGCGACGGCGCCGCCGATGTCGTGAGCGACCACGTGGGGGCGCGCGAGTCCCCACTCGCGCAACAGGTCGGCGAACAGCTCGCCCTGGGTGCCGAGGTCGACGTCGTGCTCGGGCAGCTTCGACGATGCGCCGTAGCCGGGCATGTCCCACAGGTGCACCCTGAAGCGGGGTGCGAGGGCCTCTGCGGTGGGCCGCCACAGCGCGGACGACCAGGGCGTGCCGTGCAGCAGGACGACGTCCGGGCCGCTGCCGAGCACGTCCCACCGCACCTCGCGGCCGCGCCAGGTGGTCACGCGCGTCAGCTCCCCGCACTCCGTCACCGTCCCATTCTCCCCTACGCTCACCGGCGTGGAGCGGTTGCGCGTGGGCCTGGTGGGGGCCGGACCGTGGGCGGAGCTGTACCACGTGCCGATGCTCGAGGAGCATGCCGAGGTCGAGCTGGTAGCAGGCTGGGCGAGGCGCCCCGAGGCGATGGCCGGCCTCGTGGGCGCCGGCCGCACCGTGAGCGGGTACGACGAGCTGCTCGACCGCGTCGACGCCGTCGTGTTCTGCGTGCCGCCGGACGTCCAGGCCGAGCTGGCACCGATGGCCGCTGCCCGAGGGCGGCACCTGTTCCTCGAGAAGCCGCTGGGTTTCGACGTGCCCCAGGCGGAACGGGTGGCCGAGGCAGCGCGCGACGTGACGTCGCTGGTGTTCCTGCGGACCCGGTTCGAGCCCGCGGTGGTGGAGCTCGAGGCCTGGTGCGCCGGTGCCGATCCGGTGGCGGCCACCGTGACGATGGTGTCGGGCGCCGGACTGGCCGGTGAGCCGTTCGCGACGCCGTGGCGGCAGGAGCGCGGCGCTCTCGACGACCTCGGCCCGCACGCCCTCGACCTCCTCGACGCCCTGCTCGGCCCCGTCGACGAGGTCACGGCGACGGGCGATCCGCGGCGCTGGGTAGCGGTCACGACCCGGCACCGCTCCGGGGCGGTCGGGCAGGCGTCGCTGTCCATCACCACTCCCCTCCCCCAGGGCGTGTCGCGGTGCGAGGTCTACGCCTCCGGCGGCGAGGTGAGGTCCTTCGACGGGTTCCTGGACTCCGACGACGCCGCCACGCGCCGGGCCGTCCTCGACGAGCTCGTGTCCGCCGTTCGTGAGGGACGCCCGGCGCGGATCGACGCCGAGCGCGGGCTGCTCGTGCAGCGGCTGCTGCACGCGGCCCACGACTCGCTGGGCCGGGCCTGACGCAGCCCGGCCCGGGACCTCACGGTCCGAGCGCGTCGGCGATCATCCGATGGCCCTGCTCCTCGAAGCGCTGGTCGCCGACCTGGAACGCCCACACGGCCGTGCCGATCGCCTCCCGCACCCGCTGGCGGTGCCACGCCGCGGGCTGCCGCGGGTCGGCGCCGTACCCGTCCAGGAAGGCTGCCTCGAGGTGCGGGCCGCCGGCGAAGTCCTGCGCCGCGAGCCGGGCGAGGTCGGTGTACGCCGGGCGCAGGTCGGCTCGCCCGAAGTCGATCACGCTGACGGTTCCGTCGTGCACGAGCCAGTTGCGCGGCTGCCAGTCGCCGTGCGTCGGGACGAGAGTCGTCCCGGGTGTCGGCCACGAGATGACCTCGGCGCGCAACCGATCCTCCACGTCGCGCTCGATCCGGTGCTCGCGGTCGAGCCACGCGAGCATCTTGCGGTTCTCGCGCGCCTCGTAGTCGTCGTCGGGCACGGCGAGCTGGCCGTGCAGCAGGGCCAGCAGCGATCCGGCCTGCCGGAACACGTCGGCGTCCGTGGCCTCCTGGGCGCCCTCGACGAGGTGCCCTGGGAGGTGGTGGGTCACCACGAGCAGCGCGTCGTCGTCGCCGTGCAGCAGGGAAGGTGCCCGGTTTCTGGACGTCCACGGGGTCAGCCACTCCCGATGCGCGCGGAGCTCGCGCAGCATGTGGTGGTCACCCGGCCCACCGGCCTTCACGACGTACGTCGAACCGTCGTGGTCGACCTCCAGCACCGTCCGGGCGACCAGTCCCCAGCTGTGGTCCCGTACCACGACGGCACCCGGGAGCCAGCCCGAGAGCAGTGACTGCTGCCGCTCCGAGAGTCCGGGCATGGAGGCGAGCATGGTCACGGGCGCCGAGGCTAGCCGCGCGGTCGGTCTGCTAGGAAACGCCCATGTCCTACGACGTCGAGACGGTCCGGTCCCACTACCCCGCCCTGAGCAGCGGGGAGGCGTTCTTCGACGGCCCCGGCGGCACCCAGGTCCCGCGACCCGTGGTCGAGGCCGTGGCCGCGACCCTCGGCAGCCCGGTGTCCAACCGGGGTCGCTACTCGGCCCCCCAGCGGGCGTCCGAGGAGATCGTCCACGCGTGTCGGTCGGCCCTCGCCGACCTGCTCGCGGCCGACCCCCGCGGCATCGTCTTCGGCCGCAGCATGACCGCGATCACCTACGACGTGTCGCGAGCCCTGGCGCGCACCTGGGGCCCCGGCGACGAGGTCGTCGTGACCCGGCTCGACCACGACGCGAACGTCCGGCCCTGGGTGCAGGCCGCGGAGTCGGCGGGAGCGACCGTGCGGTGGGTCGACTTCGATCCCGCGACCGCCGAGCTGGGGACGGCCGAGCTCGACGCGGTCCTGACCGACCGCACCCGGCTGGTCGCGGTCACCGCCGCTTCCAACGTGCTCGGGACGATGCCGGACGTGCCGGCCCTGGCTGCGCTCGCCCACGCGGCCGGCGCCCTGGTGTACGTCGACGGGGTGCACCACGCTGCCCACGAGGTCGTCGACGTGGCGGCGCTCGGGGCGGACTTCTTCGCGTGCTCGCCGTACAAGTTCGGTGGGCCGCACTGCGGCACGCTGGCCGCCGATCCGGCGCTGCTCGAGACGCTGCGTCCCGACAAGCTGGTGCCGGCCACCGATGACGTGCCCGAGCGGTTCGAGCTCGGCACGCTTCCCTACGAGCTGATGGCGGGGGTGACGGCCGCGGTCGACTTCCTGGCCTCCCTCGACCCCACCGACCGGGGTACCCGCCGCGACCGGATCGTCGGCGCCTGGGGCGCGATCGCGGCCCACGAGGACCGGCTGCGTGCCCGGATCGAGTCCGCGCTGCTCGACCGGGCCGACGTGACCGTGTGGTCGCGGGCTGCTCGGCGTACCTCCACGCTCTACTTCAGCCTCGCGGGCCAGGAGCCCGGCGACGTCCACGCCGAGCTGGGTCGCCACGGCATCAGCGTGTCGTCGGGGCACTGCTACGCCTGGGAGCCCTGCCAGCGCCTCGGGCTGGGCGCCGCGGGCGCGGTCCGGGTTGGGCTGGCGCCGTACACGAACGACGAGGACGTCCACCGTTTGGTGTCGACCCTGCCCCGGGGTGACTAGGGCGGGATGGTCACCTCGGGTCAACTTTCCCGTGGTCGGCCACGCCGACCCCTGCCCCGCCCCTACGGTGACGAAGGCCCGAACCAGCACACGTCAGGGGAACACCGTCATGTGGGACACCGCCGACACCGGCAGCAGCCGCGAGCACCTCTCGCACGACCTGCCGTGCTCGCGGTGCGGCCATGCCGTCCACACGTTCCTCGCCTGCTCGGACACCTGTGACTGCGAGCCCCGGCTCATGCCCGGGACGTTCCAGGCCCTGGCCGTCTGACCGGGACCACCACCTCGGCGACCTCGCGCAGCACCGGGTCGTCGGGAGCCCGGCCGGTGACGTCACCCGCCAGCCAGCGCATCGTCATGCCGCCGTCCTCCTGGACCTCCAGCACGGCGAGGTTGTTGTCGTACCAGGGGCCGCGGTCGACCCTCCACGCCAGCGGTGACAGCGGGACCTTGGCGGCCTTGGCGAGCCGTCGGACGGCCCCACCCACCCGACGCCTGGTCGCCCATCCCGTCAGCCGCTCCATGAAGCCGGGCAGCGGGTTGCGGATCGGTGAGCAGGTCGCCTGCAGGATCTGGCTGCTGATCGTCACGTCGGTGACCGCCGGGTCGGGCCAGGCCGAGCTCACGTAGCTGTGGTGCACGTCCCCTGACAGGAACGTCACGGTGTGCGGCGCCCTGCCGCGGGCGCCCGAGGCGACCTCCAGCACCAGCCCGGCCACGTCTCGGAATCCCTGCTGGAACGCCGCCCAGTGCTCGAGGTCAAGGGCCTGCCGGAGGTGCTCGCCGACCCAGGAGCCCGGCCTCCCCCACGCCCCGCTGCTCAGCCCCTCGCTGAACGCCTCCACGTGGTGGAGGCCCGGGCCGAGGAGGAACGGCAGGGACGTGCCGACCAGCAGGTGGTCGAACCCGCCCTGCAGCTGGTCGTCGAACCACTCCATCTCGGGCGGGTCGAGGATCGAGCGCTCCTCGGGCTGCAGCACCCGAGCGGCTCGCGAGTCGACGACGACCAGGCGCACCCGGTCGCCGAAGTCGCGGGCGTGGCTCCACCGGTAGCTGTCGGGCTCCCGGTCGGCGCGTTCGGCGAGAGCGTCGAGCTGTTCGGTGAGGTCGAGCTCGCCCTCCCCGGCGTGACCCACGACCTGCTGCCACAGGTCGTCCGCGGCGCGATCCTCGGCCGACAGGTTGCCCAGGTGCTGGTAGACCCAGTAGGACCCCAGCCCCGACACGATCCGCAGCCGCCACCAGGACGTGTCGTCCATCTCCCGCCGCCAGGTCCAGCTGGTGTTCCAGTCGTCCCGGATGTCGTGGTCGTCGAAGATCATCGCGGTCGCCACCGTCGACAGCAGCCAGCGGTTCGCGTCGTCCGACCAGGCGAGCTTGTAGAGGTGGGCGTACTCCTCGTAGTCGCGCAGCTCCTCCCCCGGCGGCTCGTCGAGGCTGCGGCGGGACGCGATGAACTCCTGCATCGCGTCGCTCGTCTCGTCGGCGTAGACCTGGTCGCCCAGGAACAGGACCAGGTCGGGCCACTCCTCTCCCCCGCCCTGGGCGAGGTGGAGGGCGTAGCTGCGCAACGCGTCGACGCCGAACGCGGCGTTGCCCTCCTCGTCGTGCGGCACGCTGACCCGGCAGGACCCGAACCCCATCCGCAGCGGCCGGTCGGGGTCGAGGGTCGCGATGACCGGGTCGGGGAACGGCGACCCGGGTTCGGGCCACACCTGCTCCCCGTCGACGTCCACGCGGTACGGCGTGCGGCTCCCCCGCGGGAGGCCGGTGAGCTCGACCAGGGCGTAGTGGTGGCCGTGCGCGGCGAACGTCCGGGTCGTGGCCCGCTGGTCCCCGGCGGTCACCGTCACCGTGGCGTCGTAGCGCGTCTCGACCCAGATCGTGGCCGAGTCGGTGTCGACGAACCGCAGCATCGGACCCAGCACCAGCGCTCCCATCCCGTCATCCAAGCACCCGGATGGCCGGCGACGTCGCCACCCGAACGGATGGTGGCGCTATCTCATATCTGAGATACCGTGGACGGCATGACTGAGGACTACAAGGGACGGATCGGCAACCTCATCCGCGACGCACGCAAGCATCGCGGGCTGACGCAGCAGCAGCTCGCCGAACGGCTCTCCACCAGCCAGAGCGCGATCAACCGGATCGAGAAGGGCCACCAGAACCTCTCCCTCGAGATGCTCGCGCGGATCGGGTCGGCGCTCGACTCCGAGATCGTCGCCCTGGGTGCGGGTCCGACGCACCTGCGCGTCACGGGTCCCACGACCCTCTCGGGCAGCATCGCCGTCAAGACGTCGAAGAACGCCGGGGTCGCGCTGCTGTGCGCCTCGCTGCTCAACCGCGGCCGCACCACCCTCCGCAAGGTCGCGCGGATCGAGGAGGTCAACCGGCTGCTCGAGGTCCTGACCAGCCTCGGCGTGCACGCCCGTTGGCTCAACGACGACAACGACCTCGAGATCATCCCGCCGGCCGAGCTCGACCTCGCCCACATCGACGAGGACGCCGCCCGCCGTACCCGGTCCGTGATCATGTTCCTCGGCCCGCTGCTCCACCGGGCGGAGAGCTTCGAGCTCCCCTATGCCGGCGGCTGCAACCTCGGCACCCGCACCGTCGAGCCCCACATGGCCGCGCTGCGGCCGTTCGGGCTCGAGGTCAAGGCCACCGAGGGCAGCTACCACGCCCAGGTCGACCAGGCGGTCACGCCCGGTCGGGCGATCGTGCTGACCGAGCGCGGCGACACGGTCACCGAGAACGCGCTGATGGCGGCCGCCCTCCACCCGGGCACCACGATCATCCGGAACGCGTCGTCCAACTACATGGTCCAGGACCTCTGCTTCTTCCTGCAGCGGCTCGGCGTCGACGTGCAGGGCATCGGCACCACCACCCTCACCGTGACGGGGTGCGAGCAGATCGACCTCGACGTCGACTACGCCCCGAGCGAGGACCCGATCGAGGCCATGTCGTTGCTCGCAGCCGCGATCGTCACCAGCTCGTCCATCACGATCGAGCGGGTCCCGATCGAGTTCCTCGAGATCGAGCTTGCCCTGCTCGAGGAGATGGGGCTGCGCTACCGGCGCTCCGAGGAGTACGTCGCCCGCAACGGTCACACCCGGCTGGTCGACCTCACCACCCACGCGAGCGTGCTCCGCGCGCCGCTCGACAAGATCCACCCGATGCCGTTCCCCGGCCTGAACATCGACAACCTGCCGTTCTTCGCCGTCATCGCGGCGGTCGCGCAGGGACAGACCCTGATCCACGACTGGGTCTACGAGAACCGGGCGATCTACCTCACCGACCTCAACAAGCTCGGGGGCAAGGTCACCCTGCTCGACCCGCACCGGGTGATGGTGGAGGGCCCGAGCAGCTTCACCGGGACCGAGATGATGTGCCCGCCCGCACTCCGGCCGGCCGTGGTGCTGCTGCTCGCCATGCTCGCGGCCAAGGGCACCTCGGTGCTCCGCTCGACGTACGTCATCCACCGGGGCTACGAGGACCTCGCCGAGCGGCTCAACCTGCTCGGCGCCAACATCGAGACGTTCCGGGACATCTGACCTAGCGGAAGAGCGTCTCCACCCACGCGCGGGCCGGCGTGCGGGACGACGGCGGCGCCACCATGTCGGGGGTGATCCTGGGCAGCGGTGCGGTGGAGTGGCTGGCGTTGCGGTGCCAGTCGCTCTCGGCCTCGATCAGGTTGCCCAGCTCGGCTCGCTCGAGGAAGACGCCGTGACCGTCCGGGCACTGGCTCACCTGTCCGGTGCCGAGCGGACGGCTCACCATCTCGGAGCCGCAGCGGGGGCAGGTCAACTCGTCCATGCAGCGACGGTACTCCCCCGGACCAGGGACGCGTCGGTGGCACGCGGTGCACCGCGAGGGACCCCGCGGGCGTGGATACTGCGCGGGTGAGCTCACCCCGGACCGGCTTCGCCTATCTCGACGACGACCCGTCCCCGCTCGCGTTCGCGCACCGTGGCGGCGCCGAGCACCCGGAGCTCCCCGGGTTGGAGAACACGCTCACCGCGTTCCGGCATGCCGCGGCCCTGGGCTACCGCTACCTCGAGACCGACGTGCACGCCACCCGGGACGGCGTGCTGCTGGCCTTCCACGACGACGTGCTCGACCGGGTCACGGACGGGTCCGGCGCGGTCGCGGACCTGACCTACGACGAGATCCGCTCGCTGCTGATCGGTGGCGCCGAGCAGGTCCCCACGTTCGCCGACCTGTTCGCCGCGCTCCCGCACGCCCGCTTCAACATCGACCTGAAGTCCGAGGCCGCCGTAGCGCTGCTGGCACGGTTCCTGGACGAGCACGACGCCCACGACCGGGTGCTGGTGGGCTCGTTCTCCCCGCGACGGCTCTCACACTTCCGAAGGCTCACGCGGGGGCGGGTGGCCACCTCGGCGCACCCCGTGGAGGTGGTCGCCTTCCGGTTCCTGCCGTCGGGCAGGCTCGCCGACCTCCTCACGCGGCGCCGGGTGGCCGCGCTCCAGGTCCCGCACCGCCGGCACGGCCTCACCGTCACGACGGCCGGTCTCGTGCGGCGCGCGCACGCGGCAGGTAAGCACGTCCACTCATGGACCATCGACGACGCCGCCGAGATGATCCTCTTGCTGGATCGTGGTGTCGACGGCCTCATGACCGACCGCACCGACATACTCAAGGACGTGCTCGCACAGCGCGGCCAGTGGACCTAGACAGTGAGGGTGCAGCCATGAGTGCATCGGGAGTCGCCGACCTCGGCCCGCTCGACCGTTCTCGCGAGCAGAAGGCGTGGTACTGGTACGACTGGGCCAACAGCGCCTACACCACCACCATCGGCACGGTCTTCTTCGGTCCCTACTTCATCAGCCTTGCCGAGAACGCCGTGGGCGGCGAGGACGGCCGCTTCGAGTGGGGCATGTTCTCGCTGCCGCCCGGCTCGCTGTTCTTCTGGCTGATCACCGTCTCGACGATCCTCTCCGCGCTGCTGCTGCCTCCCTTGGGCGCCTTCGCCGACCGTACGTCGAACAAGAAGGGACTGCTCGCCTTCTTCGCCTGGACCGGCGCCGGCTTCGCGTCCCTCATCTTCTTCGCCACCGGCGACAACTGGCAGCTGGCCGCCGTCGGCATCGTGGGGGGCAACCTCTGCTTCGGGGCGGCCGGGGTCATCAACGACTCGATCCTCCCCCTCATCTCGACCGAGGAGGAGCGCGACCACGTCTCGTCCCGCGGCTGGGCGTTCGGGTACCTCGGCGGTGGCCTGCTGCTCGTCATCAACCTCGCGGTCTACCTGGGTCGCGACGCGATCGGCCTCGACGAGGGCCTGGCGGCCCGGCTGTGCATGCTCTCCGCCGCATTGTGGTGGGCGGGCTTCACGATCATCCCGTTCCTCAAGCTGCGCGACCACCCGCCGCAGCACGTGGTGGCAATGCGTGAGGGCGGCGTCGTGGCGCAGAGCTTCGGCCAGCTCCGCGCCACGCTCAAGGACCTGCGCAACTACCCGGTCGCCCTGACGTTCCTGCTCGCCTACCTGTTCTTCAACGACGGCATCCAGACCGTGATCGCCTCGGCGGCCGTCTACGGCGCCGAGGAGCTCAACCACAGCCAGACCATCCTCATCGGGACGATCCTGATGGTGCAGTTCGTGGCGTTCGGTGGCGCACTGATCTTCGGGCGCGCCGCGGGCCGGTACGGCGCCAAGCACACCATCCTGGTCGGCCTCGGCATCTGGATGGTGATCGTGACGGCTGCCCTGTTCCTGCCGGCGGAGAACGTGCCGCTGTTCCTCGCCCTCGGCGCGGCGATCGGCATCGTCCTCGGCGGCACCCAGGCGCTCGCCCGGTCGTACTTCTCGCTGCTGATCCCCCGGGGCAAGGAAGCCGAGTACTTCAGCTTCTACCACGCGATGGACCGCGGGACCTCGTGGTTCGGGACGGCGACGTTCGGCATCGTGCTGGCGATCACCGACTCCTACCGGCCGGCGATCTTCGCCCTGATCGCGTTCTTCGTC
Organism: uncultured Actinomycetota bacterium; assembly: GCA_963829855.1. GTDB lineage: Bacteria > Actinomycetota > Actinomycetes > Propionibacteriales > Nocardioidaceae > Nocardioides. The sequence continues at coordinate 82,324 of CAWHKE010000010.1, forward strand.
GTGGGCGCCCTGCTGCTGATGCGGGTGGACACCGAACGCGGGATCCGGGAAGCCGGCAACGAGGTGCCCAGCACGGTGTGAGCAGCGGTGTGACCGCTGGGGCCCGTGTGGCCCGTGGGCGGGGTGGTCACCCGTTCGGGCGGGCGATTCGGGGAATCTTGTCCCGCCCTCTACCGTTGAACACAACAGAACCCAGATCTGGACGGCGATCCAGGCAACCGCGTCATGACTTCGTGCGTCCTACGTTGCATCAGCGGGGGTTCAACGGGGGACCCACAGTTTGGAGGAGGTGGCTCATGGCGGAGCGCACATTGCGTGGAGCCCGACTCGGTGGCCAGAGTTTCGAGGACGAGCGCGGCATCGAGTTCGCGGCTCGCCAGCAGGTCGGCTATCGCTGCGACCGCGGTCACGAGTTCGAGATCACGATGTCGGTCGAGGCCGACATCCCGGCGGTCTGGGAGTGCCCGCGCTGCGGCGCCGAGTCGCTGAGCGTGGCCGGCATCGAGCGTGAGGTGAAGGTCGAGAAGCCGGCTCGCACCCACTGGGACATGTTGCTCGAGCGTCGTTCCGAGAAGGAGCTCGAGGACATCCTGAAGGAGCGGCTCGAGCTGCTCCGCGGCGGCGAGATCGGCCCCGCCCACCTGCACCGGGCCTCGGCCCGCAAGCGCAAGGTCAGCTGAGCCCTCCGGGCTGGTCGCCCGGCGGGTCGTCGACGACTTCGCCCTGCACCACGGTGCCCCCCGCGGTGCCAGGGCTTCTCGGCGTGCCCGGACGTGGTGGGGTCGACAGCCCGGCCCCGAGCAGCCGTCGGGTCACGACCCGGGTCAGCAGGGTGCGTGCGGCCGGTCGGGTCAAGGGCAGGATGAGCAGGACTCCCACGGCGTCGGTGACGAAGCCTGGCGTGAGCATCAGGGTGCCCCCGACGAGGATCAGCGCGCCGTCGGCGAGCTCGCGAGCCGGCATCCGGCCGGTCTGCAGCGCGTCGCTCAGCGCCAGCCAGGCGCGGCCCCCCTCCCGTCGGATCAGCCACGTCCCGAGGACGCCCGAGACGACCAGCAGCAGGATCGTCCACCAGGGACCGATGACCTGGCCGACCTGGACCAGCACGAAGATCTCGAGCAGCGGGACGCCGATGAAGGCCACCACCAGCAGCGGTCGCAGCCACCCGCGCCGCCTCATCGTGAGCCTCGGACGCGCGACAGCGACCGGCGGACCTGGTCGGCGCGCTCGCGCACGCCCCAGCCGGTGATCCGGCGCAGCGACTCGACCGCCACGGCGCCGCTCATCTTCGAGTCGCCCCGCACCCGCTCCACGAACTCGATCGGCACCTCGCGCACGACCAGCCCGGCCCGCAGCGTCCGCGCGGCGAGGTCGGTCTGGAACACGTAGCCCGTCGACCGGACCGTGTCGAGCTCGATCTTCTCCAGCGTCTGGCGCCGGTAGAGCCGGAAGCCGGCCGTGGCGTCGTGCACGTCGATCCCGAGCAGCAGCCGGACGTAGCGGTTGCCGCCACGCGAGAGCGCCTGCCGGTGCCACGGCCAGTTCACGACCGAGCCACCGGGCACCCAGCGGGAGCCGATCACCAGGTCGGCGTCCGGGAGGGCCTCGCGCAGCCGGTGCAGCTGCTCGGGCTGGTGCGAGCCGTCGGCGTCCATCTCCCCCACGACGTCGTAGCCGGCCTCGAGGGCCCACCGGAAGCCGTGGAGGTACGCCGCTCCGAGCCCGCCCTTGCGCTCCCGGTGGAGGACGTGCACCCGCGGGTCGGCGGCGGCGAGCTCGTCGGCCACCTCACCGGTGCCGTCGGGCGACCGGTCGTCCACGACCAGCACGTCGACGTCCGGCGCGGCGGCGTGCAGCCGGCCGACGATCCAGGCCAGGTTGTCGCGCTCGTCGTAGGTCGGCAGGACCATCACCACCCGGTCGCCGCGCCACTCCTCGGTCACGTCGTCGCCTCCTCGCGCCTGCCGGGCCGATCGTCGCGTCGACGATACGTGAGCACCGACCAGGCGAGGCCGACCAGGGTGACCGCGACGGCGACCCGCCCCGGCCACGGGCCGAGCCGCACGCCCGGCGTGACCTCGTCGACCAGACCCACGTCGGCGGTCAGCACCGCCTGGGTGCGGATCCCTGCCCGCTCGACCACCGTCCCGTCCGGCGCGATGACACCCGAGACCCCGTTGACGGCCGCCACCGCGACGTACCGGCCGGTCTCGAGGGCGCGGAGCCGGCTGATCTCGAACTGCTGCTCGATCTGGTTCGTGTGGATGAACATCGCGTTGCTCGTCTGCACGGTGAGCAGCTGACCGCCCTCCGAGACCTGGTCGCGGATGCCGTCGTCGTAGGCGACGTCGAAGCAGATCGCGGCCGCCACCCGGGCGCCGTCGATGGTCAGCGGGGTGATCCGGGTGCCGCTCAGCATGTCGCGCGGGATCAGGGCCAGCCGGCCGAACTGGGCGTCGAACAGGCCACGCCACGGGATGTACTCGCCGAACGGCACCGGATGGCGCTTGCTGTAGCGGTCCCCTCCCCCGATCTCGGGTGCCCAGACGATGCTCTGGTTGAGCACGTGCTCGGGACCGGCGTCGACCATCGCGCCCACCAGCAGGGGCGTGTCGAGCGCCGCGCTGGCCGACTCGATGCCGGCGCCGACCTCGCCGTCGAGGAAGGGGTCGACCGCGGTGGAGTTCTCCGGCCAGATGACGAAGTCGGGCCGCTCGAGGTCACCCGACTCGATCCGGCGTGCGAGCTCGAGCGACGCGTCGACGTGGTTGCGCGTGACGGCCCGGTGGTCGTAGAGGACGTTGGTGCCGTCGCCCGGCACGTTGCCCTGGACCACCGCGATCGACCGCTCCCCCACCACCGTGGGCTCGAAGGGCACGAGGGCCGGGAGCATCGACACGGCACCGACCGCAGCCACGGCCGCGACCGTGCGCAGCCGGGCCCCGCGGTCGAGCACGGCCCGGGCGAGCAGGACGCCGAGGAGCGCCAGCACGAACGAGAGCACCGTCATCCCGACGTACGGCAGGGCCTGCGACCAGGGGGTTCCGGCGATGGCGAAGCTCAGCCGTCCCCAGGGCATGCCGCCGAGCGGCCAGCTGGAGCGGACGGTCTCGACCGCCACCCACGCGGCGGCGACCCACACCGGGCCGGCCCGGAGCCGCAGCAGCCACGGCACCGCGGCACCCAGGGGCGCGAAGAAGGCGGCCTGGAGCGTGGCCAGCGCCAGCCAGGCGTCGTAGCCGACGACGCGCAACCAGAACAGCAGCACGAACTGGAAGCCGATGCCGAACGCGAGGCCGGGCAGCCAGGCGCGGCGGGCCGGCAGGCCGTGCACCGCGACGACGAACCCGGCCACGCCGATCGGGAGGAGGACCGCGAGCCCGATCGGCTCGTACGCCTGCGCCAGGACGGCGCCGGCGAGCAGCGCGAGACCGGTCCGCAGGAGCACGGGGCAAAGGTACCGGTGGGCCGGGCACCGGCCCGGGGCGTGCAGGAGCGGAAGGGTCCCATCGTCCTTCGGGCCGACCCGGGACCGACCGGCTGCCGATCACGAGAAGTTGTCTAGGGAACCTGGGACCCTTCCGCTCTCGCCCTCGCGGCCGTGGACCGGCCTGCGCGGATCACGTAGTGCGAGAGTTGGCTGGACCCCCGTCACGCGACCACTCGGACGCCGGTCCGCCGACCGCGAACTGCGGGGGCGAACAACACCGAACCTTCGTTCGCCGCGCCCGTCCTGTCAACTGCCGCGCGACCTGCGGGAACGCGCAAACGCGCAGGTCAGCGTGGTCGTCTCCGGGAAAGAATCGAAAGGAAAATCTCACCGCTGGCGGCGTGTCGCGACCGACGCGCCGGACCCGTCGCGCTGTGCCGTCAGTCAGCCCGGGACCACGACGGTGCCGGTCGCGGTCGTGGCCAGCAGGGCCGGGTCGAGCACGTCCGCGGCACCCGGCTGCTCGGCCGTCGCGGCGCCGCGGGCGACGACGTGCACCGCGAGCGCCAGCCTCCGCGACCGGGTGCCCACGCGGGTGATCTCGCAGCTGATCTCCAGCACGTCGCCGGCCCGCACCGGCGCGAGGAACTGCACGTCGTCGTACGACGCGAAGAGCCCCTCGTCGCCGTCGGTCACGATGCACATCTCGGTGGCGACGTCACCGAACAGCGCGAGGCTGTAGGCACCGTCGACCAGGTTCCCGGCGTAGTGGGCGTGGGAATAGGGCACGTAGCGACGGTGGACGACCCGGCGTCCGACCTCGGCGCGGGACTGCGGGGACTCGGTCATCAGGACGCCTTCCGGTCGGCCGGGGTGGTGACGCGGTGGACGAGGAAGCTCGCCACCTCGCCCGGGGTCGCACCGCGGGTGAACACCCGGTCGACGCCGAGATCGTCGGCCATCGCCTCGTCGAAGCGGGGACCTCCGACCACGAGCAGCGGGCGCTTGCCCGCCGGGTAGGCCTCGCGGAACGCGGCCGACATCTCCCGGGTGTTGAGGAGGTGCGCGTCGCGCTGGGTGACGACCTGGGAGACGAGCACCGCGTCGGCCTTCTCGGCGATCGACCGGTCCACGAGCTGCGGCACGGAGACCTGGGCGCCGAGGTTCACGACCTTGACCTCCCGGTAGTACTCCAGCCCCTTCTCCCCCGCGAAGCCCTTGATGTTGAGGATCGCGTCGATCCCGACCGTGTGCGCGTCGGTGCCGATGCACGCGCCCACGACCACCAGCCGGCGGCGCAGCGAGCGCTTGATGGCGGCGTTCGCCTCCTTGGGCGTGAGGAGCGGGAAGTCGCGCTCGACGACCTGGACCTGGCTCGGGTCGACCAGGTGGTTGACCCGGCCGTAGACGACGAAGAACGTGAAGTCGGGACCCATCGGCTTGCTGTGCACGACGAGCGCGGGGTCCATCCCCATCTTCGTCGCCAGCTGGAGGGCGGCGCCGTCGGCGACCTTGGAGTGGGGCATGGGGAGCGTGAACGACAGCTGGACCATGCCGTCGCCGGTGGTGTCGCCGTACGGCCGGATGACGGTCATCGCGGACCTCCCTCGTCCAGCAGCTGGGTGGCCGGGTTGTAGTAGTCGCGGGCCTTGCGCGCCACGCCGTCGAGCCCGCGGCCGCTGTCGGCGGGGCGCTTCATCAGCCCGAACGTGCCGTCCGCGATCGCGGACAGCAGCGGCGGGAGCCCCGTGGCGTCGGTGTCGTGGGCGATGTCGTCGAGCAGCCGGATCGACTCGTCGAGCACGCGGTGGGCCCGCTTCTCGATGAAGCCTCCGGGTGCCGGGCGGAAGTCCTCGTGCAGGTTTCCGGCGGCGTTCATGACGTACCGGACGTTCTGCAGGGCCAGGTCGCGGTCGGAGAGCCACGGCGTGACGACCGCCTCCGTCATCATCCCGACCAGCAGGATGCTCTGCCCGGTCAGCGCCCCGACCAGGTTGAAGAACCCGTCGAGCAGGTAGCCCCGGAACACGTCGCCGGTCATGTGGCGGGTCGGCGGCATCCACTTCAGCGGCGCCTGGGGGAAGAGGTCGCGGGCCAGCATCGCGTGGGCGAGCTCGAGCCGGAAGGAGTCAGGGACGTCGGGATCGATCTCGAACGCGTGGCCGAGGCCGAGCTGCCAGTCGGCGAGGCCCGCCTCCTTGGCGAAGTACTCGTTGAGGAGCTGGCTGGTCGTGACGGTGTGGGCGGCCTCGACCGCGTCGGCGGTGGTGAGGTAGTTGTCCTCACCGGTGTTGATGATGATCCCCGCGCGGGCATGGATCTGACGGCTGAACCGCTGGTCGACGAACGTGCGGATCGGGTTGATGTCGCGGAAGAGGATCCCGTACATCGAGTCGTTGAGCATCATGTCGAGCCGCTCGAGCCCCGCCAGGGTCGCGATCTCCGGCATGCAGAGGCCCGACGCGTAGTTGGTGAGCCGCACGTAGCGGCCGAGCTCCTTCGACGTCTCGTCGAGGGCAGCTCGCATCAGCCGGAAGTTCTCCTGCGTGGCGTAGGTGCCGGCGAAGCCCTCGCGGGTGGCGCCCTCGGGCACGAAGTCCAGCAGCGACTGCCCCGTCGATCGGATCACCGCGATCACGTCAGCGCCCTCGCGCGCGGCGGCCTGCGCCTGCGGGATGTCCTCGTAGATGTCGCCGGTCGCGACGATCAGGTAGATCCACGGGGTCCGAGGCGCGTCGCCGACCTTGGCCACCAGCCTCTCCCGCTCCCTGCGCCGGGCGTCGATCCGTCGGAGCCCGGCACCGACGGCCTTCCTCGAGGCGGTCGTGGCACGGGTGGCGTCGCGGCCCTCGGGGAGCCGGAACCGGACCGAGCCGGCGCTCGCGCGCTGGGCGAGCGCCGCCAGGTCGTCACCCTCGCCGCGCGCGAGCGCGTCCCACACGGGCAGCGCGACGCCGTGCTCGAGGCCGACGTCGGCGCGGACCGCGTCGACCAGCCGGTTGACCCAGGGGGTGCCGTCCGGGTCGGCACCGGCCAGCCCCGCGAGCCGGAGCGTCGCTCGCTCGACGGAGACCGTGGTGTGCTTCTTCGCCAGGGAGACGACCGGGCGGCCGACCTTGCGGGCGAGCGCGCGGGCTTCCTTGACGCGGGCGGGGTCGAGCTCGAGCCGGCCGATGGTGCGGGTCATGACAGGGCTTCCTCGCGGGTGTGGATGGTGCGCCCGGCGGCGACGGTCCGGACCGCCTCCGGCAGCCGGGCGCCGGGCGTGAGGTCGGGGAGCCGGTGCGGCACGGGTCCGGCCGGGACGTCCCAGACGACCAGGTCGGCGGAGGTGCTCGACCGGGCCGGATCGGACGGCGCGGCGGCGGCGCTGCCGCGCGTGGCGGCCACGTAGGCGGTCCAGGGGTCGAGCCCGTGCTCGGGGGCGTGGTGGTGGACCGCGGCGCGCACCGCCGCCCACGGGCCGAGCGGGGTCACGGGCGAGTCGGAGCCGAACGCCAGTGACACGCCGGCCTCGGCCATCGCCCGGAACGGGTTCGTGGCGCTCCACCGGTCGGCCAGCCGAGCGGCGTACATGCCGTCGGGGCCGCCCCACAGGGCGTCGAACGCGGGCTGGACGCTCGCCACGACGCCGAGCCGCGCCATGGTCTCCAGCAGGCCCGGCGACGGCAGCTCGACGTGCTCGATCCGGTGCCGGGCGGCCGCGAGCGGCTCGGTGCCGAGGTCGCGCTCCGCCGCCAGCAGCCCCTCGTGGATGTTCTCGAGCGCGGCGTCGCCGATGGCGTGGAAGCCCGCCTGGAGCCCGGCGCAGGTGCAGGCGACCACGTGGTCGCGCACCTGGTCGGCGGTGAGGTACGCGTGGCCGCTGCTGTCCTGCCGGTCGGCGTAGGGCGAGGAGAGGGCCGCGGTGTGGGATCCGAACGCGCCGTCGGCGACCAGGTCACCGGCGAGCCCGGCCACGCCGAGCTTCCGAGCCTTGTCGACCGCCATCAGCTCGCCCCAGTAGAGGGTGGCGCGCAGCCCCGCGTCGGCGGCTGCCTGGCGCACCAGGTCGAGCTCGTACTCCGGCCCGATGTGGGGTGCGGCGTTCTCGTGGAAGCCGACGAAGCCCCGGGTGGCCAGGTCACGGCAGGTCTCGCGGGCGGCGGCGAGCCGCGCCTCCGGGCCGATCAGGTCGGCGAGGACGTCGCGCACGGCGTGGTGAGCGGTGCGCTCGACCCGGCCGTCGGGCGTGAACCCGGGCAGCCCGCTCAGCCCGGGGACCAACGCCGCGAGGGCCGGTGAGACGACCGAGGAGTGGCCGTCGACCCGGGTGAGGTAGGTCCGGCGGCCGGGTGCGGCCCGTTCGAGCTCGTCGGCCGTGGGGTGGCGGCGCTCGGGCCAGTGGGTCTCGTCCCAGCCCTGTCCCATGATCACGGCGGCGTCCGCGGTCGTCCGGGCGTGCTCTGCGAGCGCGTCGAGGCTGGCCGCCAGGCTGGGGAGGCCGGCGAGGTCGAGGCCGGCGCGCACCAGCCCGGTCCGGACCGTGTGGACGTGGGCGTCGGTGAAGCCGGCGGTGACGAGAGCCCCACGCAGGTCGACCACCTCGTCGGCACCGGCCCACGCCTCGGCCTCGTCCTCGTCGCCCACGAACGTGATCGAGTCGTCCTCCCAGGCGATGGCGGTCGCGTGATCGTCGGGCCGGTCCGTGACGACCGCCCCGTTGCGCAGCAGCACGCGGGTCATCGCCCGGCACGCCCCTCGAACAGGCCTCGCACGCCCTCGTGTGCGCGCAGCAGCTCGAGCGCGTACGCCGCATGGCCGGGGACGTACCCGTTGCCGACCAGCATCGTGACGTCGGCCGCGAGCCCCTCGGCTCCGAGTGCGGCCGCGGAGAAGGACGTCGCCATGGAGAAGAAGATGACGGTGCCGCGCTCGGCGGTCGACAGGATCGCGCCGCCCTCGCAGCCGGGCACGTCGACGCAGACCACGGTCACGTCGGCCGGACCGCCGACCGCCGCGGCGACCGCATCGCGAAGCGCGATCGGGTCGCGAGCATCGGCGACGACCACGTGGTCGGCGAGCCCGGCCCCGGTCAGCAGGTCGGCCTCCGCCTGGTGCGGGACGACGCCGACCACCCGGGCGGCGCCGGCGTCGCGCGCCGCCGCCAGGCTGAGCGAGCCGGACTTCCCGGCGCCGCCGATCACGGCCACGGTCGGGGCGTCGTACTGCCGCACGATCCGTGAGGTCAGGGCCGGTGCGCCGCACACGTCCATCACGGCGAGGCTCAGCTCGGGCGCCAGGTCGTCGGGCAGGACCGCCGCGATCGACCGGCCGAACAGCACGGCGTACCCGTCGCACGGCACCTGCTCGCTGCGGCCGTCCCACCGGGCGAGGCCGTCCTCGATGACGAGCGGGGTGAGGGTCAGGGACACCAGGGTCGCGACCCGGTCGCCGACCGCTCAGGCCGAGCGGCGACGACTCCCCCACCGCCTCGACGGTACCGACGAGCATGCCGCCCGAGCCGGTCTCGGGGTTCTGCATCTTGCCGCGGGCGGCGACGATCTCGAGGACCTCGGCACGCACGGCGTCGCCATCGCACCTGCCATCGATCGTGTGGGTGCGCTCGAGCTGGCGGAACGAGGCGGCGTCGAGGTTGAGCCGCTCGACCCGGATCCGGACCTCGTCGGGCCACAGCTCGCTGCGGGTGTCGAGCCGCTGGGCGGCCTGCGGCAGCACCACCCGCTCGTCGAGCACCCGGTGCAGCCCGGTCGGATCACTCGCCACACCGGTCATCACAGTCTGTTCTCCGTCGTTCTCACAGGTTCTCCGCAAATCCTCCGGCGCGTGAATGGACTTGCCGGATACTGTTCTCGTACTCTTGCAGATGAGTGCGATCCCAGACAAACGACGCACCGACCTCGTCCCACGCCCCACGTTCGGCCCGCAGGAGCAGCCATGACGATCGACACGGCCATCGGCCTCGAGTCCACCCAGCCCTACCCCTATGCGCGGGTCGATCTCGTCGAGCCCGATTGGACCCGGTTCCCCGGGTGGCGCGACGTCACCGCCGAGCAGTGGGAGTCGGTCCAGTGGCAGCGGGCGCACTGCGTCAAGAACGTCCGCCAGCTCCGCGAGCTGCTCGGTGACCTGGTCGACGACCGGTTCTACGACGACCTCGAGCGCGACCAGGCGGAGCGCGCGACGATGTCGATGCTCGTCCCGCCCCAGATGCTCAACACGATGGTGCCGCACGTGGAGCCGGCCGGTGCCGGCTCCCTGACCGAGGCGTTCTACGCCGACCCGATCCGCCACTACATGATCCCGGTCTTCAGCGACCGCCGGACCGACTGGTCCTCCCACCCGCACGCCACTCGCGACTCGCTCCACGAGCACGACATGTGGGTCGCCGAGGGGCTCACCCACCGCTACCCGACGAAGGTGCTGGCCGAGCTGCTGCCGACCTGTCCGCAGTACTGCGGGCACTGCACGCGGATGGACCTCGTCGGCAACTCCACCCCGGTGATCGACAAGCTCAAGTTCGTCGGCAAGCCGAACGACCGGCTCGGCGAGATGATGGCCTACCTGCGACGGACGCCGCAGGTGCGTGACGTCGTGGTGTCCGGCGGCGACGTGGCGAACATGCCGTGGCCGCGGCTCGAGGCGTTCCTGACGGATCTGCTGGAGATCGAGAACATCCGCGACGTACGGCTGGCGACCAAGGCGCTGATGGGCCTCCCCCAGCACTGGCTGCAGAGCGACGTCGTCGACGGCATGGGCCGGGTCGCGACGATCGCGCGGGAGCGCGGCGTCTCGATCGCGATCCACACGCACGTGAACCACGCCAACTCGGTCACCCCGCTGGTCGCCAAGGCGACCCGGGCGATGCTCGACACCGGCATCCGCGACGTCCGCAACCAGGGCGTCATCCTCAACGGCGTCAACGCCGACCCGCACGCGCTGCTCGACCTGTGCTTCCGGCTGCTCGATGGCGCGCAGATCCTGCCGTACTACTTCTACATGTGCGACATGATCCCGTACTCGGAGCACTGGCGGATCTCGGTCGCCGACGCCCAGAAGCTGCAGCACGCGATCATGGGCTACCTCCCGGGGTTCGCCACGCCGCGCATCGTCTGCGACGTCCCGTTCGTGGGCAAGCGCTGGATCCACCAGCTCGCCGACTACGACACCGAGCGCGGCATCTCCTACTGGACCAAGAACTACCGCACCTCGATCGAGGCGGCCGACCCCGAGGCCCTCGAGCGGACCTACGAGTACTACGACCCGATCCACACCCTGCCCGCCGAGGGCCAGGAGTGGTGGAACACCCACGGCCGGCTCGACGAGTCCGCCCTCCGGGCCGCCGAGGTGGCCGAGGCCTCCCGTCGTACCGCTGCGCTCCAGGCCTACTGAACTTTCGTGGTGTGGTGGTTTCCCCGCTTAAGCGGGGAAACCACCACCTACCGGGCGAAACTTCCCGTGAGAACCGCCAGACTCGCCCAGCAGGTTCGGGCAGCTGACCCGGGCTTCGACGTTGTCCACAAGGGGCCACCTGAGTGTTTCCGTGCCCGCAGAACCTGGGGATGTTCTACCCCGTGGACACGACTACAAGACGAGACCTGGACGGCGTCGTCATCCTCCGCCGCGAGCTGATCGCCGATGGTCTGAGCGACCGCCAGATCGCCGCCAAGGTGCATGACGGCGAACTGCACCGGATCCGGCACGGGAGCTACATCTCGGGACCTCTCTGGTCCGGGTTGACGGACCTCGACCGGCATCGGGTCCTGGTGCGGGCGGTGCTCCGACGGGCGGCACCCGGGGCCGTGGTCTCTCACATCTCGGCCGCGGTCGAGCACGGGGCACCCGTATGGGGCATTCCGCTGGACGAGGTGCACCTCACACGCCTCGACGGCATGCCTGGACGTCGCGAGGCGGGTGTGGCCCATCACGCGGGCCGGCTCGATCGACGGGACGTCCACACGGTCAACGGGGTGATGGTCACCACCCCCGCGAGGTGCGCGGTCGAGGTGAGCACCATGACGACGGTCGAACCGGCACTCGTGACCGTCAACGGTCTCCTCAGCTCGGGCCTGCTCTCGACCGAGGCGTTTGACGCCGAGATCGAGCGGCACAAGCGCTGGCCCGACACTCTGGCCACCACCATCGTGCAGCGGCTCTGCGAGCCACGGGTCCAGTCGGTGGCGGAGTCGCGCACACTCTTCCTCTGCTGGGACCAGCACCTGCCACGGCCCGAGCCCCAGGTTCCGATCCTCGACGAGTCCGGGCGTGCGTTCGCGTACGCGGACTTCGCCTGGAGGCAGGCCGGCGTGTTCCTCGAGTTCGACGGCCGCATCAAGTACCTGCTGCACCGTCGGGCCAACGAGACTCTCGAGCAGTTCCTGATGCGGGAGAAGCGTCGTGAGGAGCTGATCTGCCAGCTCACGGGCTGGGTCTGCATCCGCATCACCTGGGCCGACCTGGAGAACCCGGTCCGGACGGCTCAGCGAATCAGACGCATCCTCGACAGCCGTCGCAGCCCGATCGGTGCGTGACCTGCTGGGCGAGTCGCGCACCTCCCGAGGGAAGTTTCGCTCGGTAGGTGCAGGTTTCCCCGCTTAAGCGGGGAAACCGCCAGAACCAGCCCTCAGGTGACGGGGCGGTTCTCGTAGGGGGTGGACAGCACGATGGTGGTGCGGGTGGAGACGTTGGCGGCGGCCCGGATCCGGGAGAGGAGGTCCTCGAGGGCGGCGGGAGTGGCGACCCGGACCTTGAGGATGTAGGACTCGTCGCCGGCGACCGACCAGCACGACTCGATCTCGCTGATGCCGCGGACCCGGTCGGGGTAGTCGTCGGGCTGGGCGGAGTCGATCGGGGTGATCGAGACGAACGCCGTGAGGGGCAGCCCGATCCCGTCGTGGTTGATGGTCGCGCCGTACCCGGTGATGAGGCCGCGCTGCTCGAGCCGCTTCACGCGCTGGTGCACCGCCGACGTGGACAGGCCGGTGGCCTTGCCCAGGTCGGTGTAGGACATCCGCCCGTCGACGGCCAGCAGCTCGAGGATGCGGCGGTCGGTGGCCTCCAGCCCGGTCGTGGTCACGGCCGCCACCCTAGCCCTCCGGGCTCCCGCGGCGGCCGTGGCAGGATGCCCGACGTGACGAAGCGCCTGATGCTGCTGGACACCGCGTCGATGTACTTCCGTGCCTTCTTCGGGATCCCCGAGGTGACGGCCGACAACGGGACGCCGGTCAACGCGGTGCGCGGCCTGATGGACTTCATCAGCCGGATGGTGGGCGAGTACGAGCCGACCGACCTGGTCTGCTGCTGGGACAACGACTGGCGGCCGCAGTGGCGGGTCGACCTGATCCCGTCGTACAAGTCGCACCGGGTCGTCGCCGTCCGCCAGGACCAGCCCGACATCGAGGAGGTGCCCGACCCGCTCGAGATCCAGGTGCCGGTGATCCGGGCCGTGCTCGACGCGTTCGGGATCACCATCGCCGGCGCCGACGGGTACGAGGCCGACGACGTCATCGGCACGCTGGCGACGAACGCCGGGATGCCGGTCGACGTGGTGACCGGCGACCGCGACCTGTTCCAGCTCGTCGACGACGACCAGGACGTCCGGGTGCTCTACATCGCCCGCGGCGTCAGCAAGCACGAGCGGGTGACGGCCGCCGTCGTCCGCGAGAAGTACGACGTGGAGCCCGGCCAGTACGCCGACTTCGCCACGCTCCGCGGCGACGCCTCCGACGGGCTGCCGGGCGTCAAGGGCGTGGGCGACAAGACCGCGGCCACGCTGCTGCAGCGCTTCGGCGACATGGCCGGCATCCTCGCGGCGGCCGACGACGAGGACTCCGACCTCGGCCCCAACCCGCGGAGCAAGATCAAGGCAGCCTCCGACTACCTCGCGGTCGCGCCGCAGGTGGTCGCGGTCGCCCGCGACCTCGACCTCGGTACGCCGGACACCACGCTCCCCCACGAGCCGCGCGACCCGGACCTGGTCGAGGCGCTCGCCGCCGAGTTCAACCTCGGAGGGCCCACGGAGCGGCTGCGGAAGACCCTGGCCGCCCTCTGACGGACTTCGTCGCCTCGTAGGGTGGACGGCATGACGCGGATCGCGATCGTCGGAGGACATGGCCAGATCGCCCGGCTGCTGCACCCGATGCTGCTCGGGGCCGGGCACGAGCCGGTAGCGCTGGTGCGGCGGCCCGAGCAGGCCGCCTCGCTGGAGGCGGGTGGGGTGAGCTCCCGCCTGCTCGACATCGAGGCGGACGACGCCGCGGGGTTCGCGGCGGCGTTCGAGGGTTGCGACGCCGTGGTGTTCGCGGCCGGCGGCGGGCCGGACGGCAACATCGAGCGCAAGCGCACGGTCGACCTCGAGGGCTCGCTGAAGTCCATCGAGGGCGCCCGCCGGTGCGGGATCGTCCGGTTCGTGCAGATCTCCGCGATCAACGTCGACGAGCCGGTCGACGCCGACGCCGCCCCTGTCTGGAAGGCGTACGTCGAGGCCAAGCGCGACGCCGACGCCGCGCTTCGCGGCAGCGGCCTCGACTGGACGATCCTGCGCCCCGGAAGGCTCACTGACGAGCCCGGCACCGGCCGGGTCGCACTGGGTGACGTACCCCGCGGGGAGATCCCCCGAGCCGACGTCGCCGAGGCCGTGGTCGCAGTCCTCGAGGACCACCGTTCGGTCGGTCACCAGTGGAACCTGGTCGGTGGTGACGTCGACGTCCGAGCGGCGGTCGCCGCGGCGAGCTGATGCTTCAGCGCAGCATCTCGTCCACGACCAGCCGCGCGGACGACGCGCACCCCTTCGTGAACCCGTAGAACGGCCCGAAGTCGCGGGTCGCCGCGAAGCCGGTGAGGTACAGGCCCGGCAAGGACGTCTCGAAGCCCTCGGAGAGGTCCGGGAACCCGTCCGTCACCGACACCTGGTCGCGCACGCCGGCCAGCCACGGCACCCGGTCGAGGTCGGCGACGTACCCGGAGGCGAGCACGACGTGGTCGACCTCGAGGTCGGTCCCGTCGCTCAGCGCCAGGGTCACCGGTCCGTCGCCGTCGACGGACTCGACCGAGCAGCCCGGTCGGCTGGTGACCACCGCCGGGTCCAGCCGTGGCACCAACCAGTGCTCGAGGGTGAGCCGGCCGACCTCCCAGAACTCCCGGGCGATCGCCTGCTTCTGCTCAGGTGGCAGCAGCCGCCACCAGCCGCGGGTCGCGACCGTCTGCTCGACGTACGGGTCGCAGAAGGCCCAGCTGACCCTGGCGAAGCGCGGCGTGTCGTGGCGGTGGACGACGTCGACGCGGGCGGCGCCGTGGTCACAGAGGAGGGCCGCCCACTCGTAGGCGCTCTGCCGGCCCCCGATCACGGCCACACGAGCACCCGACAGGTCCCCGAAGGTGACCCGGTCGACCGTGTGCGACCTCGCCTCGGGCGGCACCCGGTCGGCCCACGCAGGCAGGTTCGCGAAGTGCTGGATCCCGGGGCACGCCAGCACCCGGTCGGCCTCGACCACGGAGCCGTCGTCCAGGGTCGCCGTGAAGTGGCCGTTCGGCTGGACGAGCTCGGTGACGAACCGCGGGTCGACGTCGAACCCCTGCTGCTCCCGGAACCAGTCGGTGTGGTCGAGGAAGACCCCGATCGGGATCGGGTCGTGGTCGGCGGGGTCGAGGCCGCGGTCCTCGAAGTACGCCGCGAAGGTGTGCTCCCCCAGGACGTCGAGGTGCCAGTCGGGTCCTGAGCGCAGGTACATGTCGTCCGGCATCTGGTCGCGCCAGAAGGACATCGGCCGCCCGAGGACGTGGGTGGCGATCCCCCGCGCTCGTGCGTAGGCGACTGCCGCGTAGGCGTAGGGCCCGGCCCCGACGACCAGGAGGTCGGTCCGCATGAGCGGACGCTACTCGCTGAGCGAGGAGTACGCGACGACGCCGCGCTTCAGGCTGCGGACGGCGGCGCGCGCGGTGTCCCGGAGGTCACCGGCGCCGGCCGCATCCGCCACCTGGCCCGTCAGGTCGAGCAGCTGCTTCATCCAGCGCACGAAGTCTCCGGCCGCGAGGTCGGTGGCGGTGAGGACGTCGTCGAGCTCGTCGCCCTCCGCCCAGCGGTAGGCGGCCCAGGCGAACCCGAGGTCGGGCTGGCGCAGGAAGTCGAGCCGGTGGGAGCGCTCGAGCGCGTCCAGCTCGCCCCAGAGGGTGACCATCCGGCCGATCACGTCACGGACCGGGCCACCGGGCAGCCGCGGCGAGGACGCATCGTCGGGGCGACGCGCCTCGAATACCAGGATCGACAGGGCGGCCGCGAGCTCGGCGGGCGTGAGCCCGTCCCACAGCCCTTGGCGCAGCGCCTCGGCGGCCACCAGGTCCATCTCGGAGTAGAGGCGGCGCAGGTGCGATCCACGCTCCGTCACGGCATCGCCGTCGAGGTAGTCCAGCGCGGTCAGGACGTCGCACACCCGGTCGAACTGCCGCGCCACCGTGTTGGTGCGCTGCTCGATCCGACGCCGCAGCGTGGAGGAGTCGCGGTCGAGCTTGAACCAACGCTCCGCCCAGCGGGCGTGGTCCTCGCGGTCGGGGCACGCGTGGCAGGGGTGCTCCTTCAGCCGCCGGCGTAGCCCGTCGACCTCGGCCGAGCCGCCGCCACCGGACCGCTCCTCATGGCGACGCCCCGGCGGCGGGGTCAGGTCGTGGGTGCGGCTGCGGAGTGCCGAGGCGAGGTCGCGACGCTGCTGCGCGTTGCGCGCGTTGAACCCCTTCGGGACCTTGAGCCGCGCGAGGGCCTCGACCGGGGTCGGGAAGTCGATCGCGGCGAGCCGGCGCGCCTGTCGTTCCGCGGTGACCACGAACGGCCGCGGCTCCTCGCCGGGGTGCCCGGGGTCGATCACCACGGCGTAGCCCGAGAACTTGCCGGCCGGCACCATGATCACGTCGCCGTGCTTGAGTCGCCGGAGCGACTCGGTCGCCTCGTCACGGCGGTCCGCGCGCTTGCGTCGGGCCGCCGACTTCTCGACGTCGGAGATCTCGCGCCGCAGCCGCGCGTACTCCATGAAGTCACCGAGGTCGCAGGTCGCAGCCTCGGCGTAGCCGGCGAGCGCGTCGTCGCTCTTCCGCAGCTGTCGGGCCAGCCCGACGACGGCGCGGTCGGCCTGGAACTGGGCGAACGACTGCTCCAGCAGCTCGCGCGAGCGCTCGCGACCGTACTGGTGCACGAGGTTGACCGCCATGTTGTACGACGGGCGGAAGCTCGAGCGCAGCGGGTAGGTGCGGGTCGACGCGAGACCGGCGAGCTCGCGCGGGTTCATCCCCGGCTGCCACAGCACGACCCCGTGGCCCTCGACGTCGAGGCCGCGTCGGCCCGCTCGGCCGGTCAGCTGGGTGTACTCCCCCGGCGTGATGTCGGCGTGGGTCTCGCCGTTCCACTTCGAGAGCTTCTCGATGACGACGGTGCGGGCCGGCATGTTGATGCCGAGGGCGAGCGTCTCGGTGGCGAAGACGACCTTGCACAGGCCACGCACGAACAGCTGCTCCACGACCTGCTTGAACGCCGGCAGCATCCCCGCGTGGTGCGCGGCGACCCCGCGCGTCAGGCCGTCGAGGAAGTCGTGGTAGCCGAGGACGTGCCGGTCCTCGTCGGGGAGGTTGCGGCAGGCCGTCTCCACGAACTCGTAGATCTCGTCGCGCTCCTCCGGCGAGGTCAGCCGGACGTTGGCCGCCAGGCACTGGGTGACCGCGGCGTCGCACCCGACCCGGCTGAAGACGAACACGATGGCCGGGAGCAGCCCTTCGCGGTCGAGCCGGTCGATCACGTCGACCCGGCTCGGGATCCAGACCCGGCGGCCGTTGCCGACCTGGCGCGGGTTCTTGGAGGACCCCGGCCGGCCCTTCCGGGGTGACCGCCGGTCGCGCATCAGGCGGCTGCTGGCGAAGTCGTCGCGCGCGATCCGCTCCAGCTCGCGGTTGACCGGGGCGCCCTCCTGGACGAATCCGGCGGCTGCGTCGACGTCCGACACCGCGAAGAGGTCGTGCAGCCGGCGACCCACCATCACGTGCTGGAAGAGCGGCACCGGCCGCTTCTCCTCCACGATCGTGGTGACCTCGCCCCGCACCGTCTCGAGCCAGTCGCCGAACTCCTCCGCGTTGGACACGGTCGCGGACAGCGAGACCAGGGCGACCGACTCCGGCAGGTGGATGATGATCTCCTCCCACACCGCGCCCCGGTCGCGGTCGGCCAGGTAGTGGACCTCGTCCATCACGACGAAGCCGAGCCCGAGCAGCGTGCGCGACCCGGCGTAGAGCATGTTGCGCAGCACCTCGGTCGTCATGACGACGACCGGGGCGTCGCCGTTGATCGAGTTGTCACCCGTGAGCAGCCCGACCCGGTCCTCGCCGTAGCGCGCCACGAGGTCGTGGAACTTCTGGTTCGAGAGCGCCTTGATCGGGGTGGTGTAGAACGCCTTCCGGCCGGTCGCGAGGGCGAGGTGGATCGCGAACTCCCCGACGATCGTCTTGCCCGACCCGGTCGGGGCAGCGACCAGCACGCCGCGGCCGGCCTCGATCTCGTGGCACGCACGCACCTGGAAGTCGTCGAGCGCGAAGCCGTAGTGGCCCTCGAACTCGGCGAACACCGGATAGCGGCGACGGGTGCGGTCGGCGGCGTACGCCGCGGCCGGGCCGAGCCCCTCGGGCTCGTGCTGGGGGGTGTCGTCAGCCAAGGACGCTCAGCGCTCCCGGTGCACACTCGACGGTCAGCGGCAGCGCGCCGAACCGCTCCCCGTCGGCGTACGACACGATGCCTGGCGCGGCCACCGTGACCGACCGGACCCGGTGGTGCTCGTACTGCGGGTGGGTGACGTGGGTGCCCTTGAACAGCTTGGGGTAGGTGCGGACCAGGCCGGCCTTGCTCATCGGCTTGATGATCACGACGTCGAGCAACCCGTCGTCGAGCAGCGCGCCCTCGGTGATCCGCAGGCCACCTCCGAACGACGGCCCGTTGCCCACCGCCACGAGCATCGCGTCGAGCCGCAGCTCGCACCCGTCGAGGTCGAGGACGTACGGGATGGGCTCGAACGTGCGGAGCTCCGCCAGGGTGGCCAGGTTGTAGCGCATCTGCCCCTTGGGCCAGGTCATCCGGTTGGCGCGCTCGTTGACGATCGCGTCGAACCCGGCGGCGAGCACGGTGACGAAGTACCGGTCGCCGCTGCGGGCGAGGTCGATCCGGCGGGGCGTCGAGCCGATGATCCGGTCGGTGGCGGCGGCGGGGTCGCGGCGCGGCAGGTCGAGGTAACGCGCCACGTCGTTGCCGGTCCCGGCCGGGACCATGCCGAGGTGGGTCTCGCTGCCCGCGGTGGCCTGGGCTCCGAGGTGGACCATGCCGTCGCCGCCGACGACCACCAGCGCCCAGACGCCGTCGGCGACCGCGGCGTGTGCCAGGTCGAGCGCCGCGACGGCGTCCACCCCCTGGAGGTCACGGACCTCGAAGCCGGCGGCGCGCAGCCGCGGGAGCGCCGCGGCGCGAGCAGCCGCACCCTTGCCCTTGCCGGACGTGGGGTTGGTCAGCAGGGCGATCTCGCGGGCCACGCTCGCGAGCCTAGCGCCGGGCCGTACCGAGCCGGAGCAGCACCGCCCAGTCGTCGGGCGGCGCTCCCACGGCCTTGGCCAGCCGGGCGATCGCCTCGAGGACCAGGTCGGCGTCGAACCGGCGCCCGGGTACGGCCAGGGTGAGCGTCGCCGTCCGTTCGACGAGCAGCACCTGCCCGTGCCGCCAGGCCTGGTGGGCGCGGGTACGGACGTCGTCCGGGACGACCGGCGCGGGGTAGGCCTCGTCGACGGCCAGCAGGGAGCACCCGAGGTGCCCCTCCGCCCGCGTTCCGGAGCACGCCCGACAGCAGGCACCCGCTGCGGAGCCCCTCGTCGGTCTCCCACACGACGTCGGTGCCGCCGAGCCAGTCCGGCAGGTCGAAGGGGTCGACGTCGGACGGTGGGTCGCCTGCGCTCACAGGGGCGACGCCTCGTCGTCGTCCCACACCCGGGCCGGGTCGGCCTGCGCCCTGCGATGGTCGAGGTACCGCGCGATCGCCTCCGAGATGGCGAACAGGATCACCATCGGCACCGCCAGGAAGAGCATCGTGAACGGGTCGGTCGAGGGCGTGGCGATCGCCGCGAAGACGAACGTGCCGATGATCACCCAGGCGCGATGGGCCCCGAGCGCCTTGCCGGGGAGCACGCCGGCGAGGTTGAGCAGCACCACGAAGACCGGGATCTCGAAGGCGATCCCGAACACGAGCAGGGTGCGGATCAGGAAGGTCAGGTAGTCGCCGAACTCCACCAGGTTGGTCAGGTCGGCCTGGGTCAGGCCGATCAGGATCTCCAGACCCTTCGGGAGCGTGAGGTACCCGACCGCCACCCCGGCGAGGAAGAGCGGGCCGGCGATGGCGGCGAAGACCCGGCTCCACTTGCGCTCCTTGTCGTGGAGCCCGGGGAGGATGAACGCCCAGATCTGGTAGAGCCACAGCGGGCTGGTGAGGATCAGCGAGGTCGTGCCGCAGAGCTTGAGGTAGAGCATCAGCGGACCGCCGACCCCGGCGATGGTGGCCACGCTCTGGATGTCGTCGGGCAGCTGAGCGACCGCGCTCTCGTACGGCTCGAGCACCAGGGCGAAGATCGGGTCGAAGAAGAACAGCGACACGATCATCCCGAGGAAGACGATCGTGACGACCTTCAGGACGCGGGCGCGCAGCTCCCGCAGGTGGTCGGCGAGAGCCATCCGGCCGTCGGGTCCGACCGGGTGACGCGGCTTGCCTGAGTAGAGGCCGAGGACGCCGGAGATCGACACCGGCGGTTGTCAGCTGGTCGTGCCGTCGCGCTGCTCGCGGACGATCGGGTCGTCGGCAGGCGCCGTCGTCGAAGTCTGGCTCTCCACGTTGGGCGCCTCGATCGCCTTCTGCTCCGGCGTCTTCAGGTCGTCGTCGACCGGGTCGTCGTCGTCGTCGACCAGGCCCTTGGTCTCGGCCTTGAAGATACGCAGGGCACGACCGCTGCCGCGCGCCAGCTCGGGGAGCTTCTTGGCGCCGAAGAGCAGCAGGATCACGAGAACGACGAGGATCAGTTCCCAGCCGCCCGGGATGGCGACGAGTGCGTTCATGGTGTGTTCCTCACGTCAGGCATCGGACTCGGTCCATCCTACGCCGGGGGTCGAATAGAGGCTGAGCGCCTCCTGTGCCTTGGTCGTCACCGTGTCGGCCCACGCCGCGGGCCGCAGCACCGTGCCGTGCGGCGCCAGCCGGAGCAGCAGCCGCTCGAGCCAGCGCCGGTCGGCCACCAGGAGGTCGACCTCCAGGGTGCCGTCGGGCTGCGGTCGCGTCTCCTCGACCTGGTAGTACTCCACCACCCAGCGCGCAGCCGGTGCGAGCCGCAGCGTCACCAGCTCCGCCTCCTCCCCGAACCCGAACAGCACCTCGTTGAGGTCGGGCGGCCCGGCCTCCGGGTGGCTGACCGGCGCGTCGAGCACGGTGGCCGAGTGGATCCGGTCGAGCCGGAACAGCCGGTCGTCCTCGGCGCTGTGGCACCAGGCCGAGAGGTACGACGCGCCGCCGGTGGTGACGACGCCCCGCGGGTCGACGACCCGTTCGGTCTCCTCGTCGCGGGCCGGCACCCAGTAGGTGAGCCGGACCTGCCGCTGGTCGCGGACGGCCTGCTGGAGGTCGATCTGCAGCCGCGCGAGGTAGCCCTCGCGGGGCTCGACGCCCGGGTCGATGGGCACGGAACCGGCGCCGGCCGTGGCCTCCTGCAGCTTGGCCAGCACCCGGTCGACGATCTCGCGGGTCTCGACCTGCGCCCCGTTGCGCAGGGCGAGCAGCGCGACCATCACGGCCGTCGCCTCGGTGGCCGTCAGGCGCAGTGGCCGGGCGAGGTAGTCGGCGTTGGACACGCGGATCACGCCGTCGGCCTGCGGCCCTTCGAGCGAGTCGAGGTCGACGTCGATCAGGTCGTCGGGGTAGCCGCCGGGCAGCCCGCACATGAAGAGCACCTTGAGGTCCTTGACCACCTGCTCGGGAGGTACGCCGAGCGCGGTGGCGGCGTCCTCGACCCGTACCTGCCCGCGGGCGTGGAGGTAGGGCACCAGCGTCAGGAGCCGGGCGACCTGCTCGCGGGCTCCCCCGCTGCCGCTCACGACGCCGCCCCCGCCGCCGAGCGCAACCGCGCCACCACCTCGGCGCGGAGCGTGGCCGGCGCCTCGACGTACGCGTCGGCGGCGTGGGCCAGGATCTCTCCCACGAGGTCGTTGCCGCCGCGCTCGAGCACGAGCCGGTCCCACCCGGTGCGGGCGTCCGGGCCAGGCACGTCGCGCTCGAGGGTCGTCGCGGAGCGGCGGAAGCCGTGACCGGCGCCGGTCCTCACGAGCAGGGTCGTGGGCTCGGCGTTGGGTGCGGGAGCGAGGCGGCGGGCCACGTCGCGGATGTCGACCCCCAGCGGGACCTCGTAGGCGGCCGGCTGGCCGACCGCTCGCGCGGTGCCGCGCACGCGGGAGAGCCGGAAGACCCGCTCCTCACCGCGGTGCTGGTCGTGCCCCACGACGTACCAGCGGCCGGAGTAGCGCACGACGCCCCAGGGCTCGAGCCGCCGGGTCGCGGGCTCGCCGCCGGGCCGCTGGTAGTCGAACTCCACGACCTGCCGGTCGCGGGCCGCCTCCCAGAACACGTCGAAGGCGGGCTCGTCGGCCCCGAGCCGGGGTCCGACCAGGTCGAGCGCACCGACGTCCACCGGGACCCCCGCGGCCGTCAGCTTGCGGACGGCCCCGCTGGTCGCCTCCGCCAGCCGTGCGTGCTCCCACACCTTGGTGGCGAGCCCCACCACCTGGGCCTCGTCGCCGGTCAGCTCGATCTGCGGCAGCTGGGCCTCGTCGGCCCGGATCCGGTAGCCCGGCTCGTCGTCGAAGTACGCGTCGAGCTGGCCGACCTCGATGGGCACGCCGAGCGAGCGCAGGTCGTCCTTGTCGCGCTCGAACATCCTCTCGAACGCCTCGTCGGTCGAGTCGGGGTAGAGCAGGTCGCGGACCCGCTCCTTCGCGATGTAGCGGCGCTGCATGAGCAGCATGATGAGGAGGTTGAGCAGGCGCTCACTCTTCTCGGCCGCCACGTCCCGCTCCGGCTCAGGCTGCGCCGAGGATGTCGACCACGAAGTAGAGCGTGTCGGTGCCCTTGATGCCGGCACTCTTGTTGCCCTGCTCCCCGTAGCCGAGCTTCGGCGGGATCGCCATGACGACCCGGCTGCCGACGGTCTTGCCGACCAGCACCTGGTCCCACCCCTTGATCACGGCACCGGTGCCGATCGCGAACGACGCCGGGGTGCCGGAGAAGCTCTCGTCGAAGGGCTTGTCGCCCTCGTACACCTGGCCGAGGTAGTTGACGGCGATGGTCTGGCCCTGCGCGACGACCGGGCCGTCACCCTGCACCAGGGTCGCCTGCTGGAGCTTCCCGGTCGGCTTCGGCGTGCCGGCGAAGTCGAAGCCGGTGGGTGCGTCCTCGTCGCCCTGGAGGCCCGGCACCCACGCCGGGGCGTCGACGTCCTTGCCCTCGGCGCCGTCCTCGATGCCGCTGACGATGTCGACGATCGTCAGCACCGTGTCCTTGTTGCCGATGTCGAGGGAGGCGTTGCCCTCCGGCCCGAACGCGGTCTCGGCCGACGCGGCGAGGGCGACCCGCGAGCCGATCGTCTGGCCCTCGACGGCTTCGAGGAAGAGCGGGCTCAACGCCTGGTCGTCGGCGGTCAGCAGCTGCGGCTGCTGGCCGTCGTAGGTGCTGTAGGCCATCTCCTGCGTGGCGCCGTTGCCGATCCAGATGTGGGCGAAGACCTGGTCGCCCGTCTCGATCTCGTCACCCTCACCCTCGATGATCACCTGGGACTCCACGTCGGTGGCCTCGAGGGTGCCGTCCCACGTCACCTCGGGGTTGGCGCCCGGCTCGCCCTCGATCGTCACGGACTCGAGCGTCGAGCCTCCCCCGGAGGCGTTGCCCTCGGGCTCCCCGGAGTCGTCGCCGCAGGCAGCGAGGCCGACCCCCAGGGTCAACGCGAGGACGGGGAACAGGACACGACGGATCACGGAACAACACTTTCGTTGTGGTGCAGGTCAAGGTGCGACCGCTGACTCTATCCCGGCCGGCCAAGGGGAACCTGAGAGGTGCCCGGCGCCGCGCGCCGGGCGTGTCACATGCCGTCGATCAGGCGTTGCACCCGCTCGTCGTGCGCCCGGAACGGGTCCTTGCAGAGCACGGTCCGCTGGGCCTGGTCGTTGAGCTTGAGGTGCACCCAGTCGACCGTGAAGTCGCGGCGACGCTCCTGCGCCTTGCGGATGAACTCCCCGCGGAGCCGGGCTCGCGTGGTCTGCGGCGGCACGGACTTGGCCTCGAAGATCTTCAGGTCGGTGGTGACCCGGGCGACCGCGCCGCGCTTCTCGAGCAGGTAGTACAGGCCCCGGCCACGGTGGATGTCGTGGTAGGCGAGGTCGAGCTGCGCGATCCTCGGGTGACCCAGCGGCAGCCCGTGCTTGGCGCGGTAGCGCTCGATCAGCTTCCACTTGATGACCCAGTCGATCTCACGCTCCACGAGACCGAGGTCGTCCGACTCGATCGCCTTGAGCCCGCGCTCCCACAGGTCGAGGCACTGCTCGATCACCGGGGTGTGGAGCTGACGGCGGTCGACGAAGTCGCGCGCCTTGCTGAGGTACTCGTGCTGGATGTCGAGCGCGCTGGCCTCGCGACCGTTGGCGAGCCGGACCTTGCGCTGGCCGGTGACGTCGTGCGAGATCTCGCGGATCGCCCGGATCGGGTTCTCCATCGTGAGGTCGCGCATCACGACGCCCTCCTCGATCATCCGCAGCACCAGGTCGCAGCTGGCCACCTTGAGGAGCGTGGTGGTCTCGCTCATGTTGGAGTCACCGACGATGACGTGGAGCCGGCGGTAGCGCTCGGCGTCGGCGTGCGGCTCGTCGCGGGTGTTGATGATCGGCCGGCTGCGGGTGGTGGCGCTGCTCACCCCCTCCCAGATGTGCTCGGCCCGCTGGCTGACGGAGTACGACGCGCCGCGCGGCGTCTGGGTGACCTTGCCCGCGCCGACGATGATCTGCCGGGTCACGAGGAACGGGATCAGCACGTCGGCGAGCTTGCTGAACTCGCCGGCCCGGCTGACGAGGTAGTTCTCGTGGCAGCCGTAGGAGTTGCCGGCCGAGTCGGTGTTGTTCTTGAACAGGTAGATCTCGCCGGCGATGCCCTCGTCGTGCAGCCGCTGCTCGGCGTCGAGGAGCAGCCCCTCGAGCACCCGCTCCCCCGCCTTGTCGTGCGCCACCAGCTCGGTGATGTCGTCGCACTCGGGCGTGGCGTACTCGGGGTGGCTGCCCACGTCGAGGTAGAGCCGGGCGCCGTTGCGGAGGAAGACGTTGCTCGACCGGCCCCAGCTGACGACCTTGCGGAAGAGGTAGCGGGCGACCTCGTCGGGGCTCAGCCGGCGCTGGCCGCGGAACGTGCACGTGACGCCGTACTCGTTCTCGATGCCGAAGATCCGCCGGTCCACACCCCCACCCTAGGTGGGGCGTCCTACGAAAGGCGCGCAACAACGGCCGATTCGGACGTCGTTCTGGAGGGGGTGCCCGACGGACCTCAGAGCGCGGGACCGGCCGGTGCTCCCGGCGAGGGCGGCGCCACCGGCGGTTCGCCGGTGTGCGGGTCCTCCAGCGGAGGCGTGGCGCCGCTCGTCTGGTCGGTCGGGTCGGCCGGGTCGTCGACCCCGCTCGGACCCACGGCAGCCCCGCCGCGCCCGTCGGGCGCCGGCTCGGAGGGACCCCGCTCCCCGAGCATCCGGCCGAGCGCGTCGGGCCGGATCCGCCGGAACTTGCGCGGCTGGCTGCGGGTGCGGTCGAGGACCGCGACCTCGAGGTTGTGGTCGGAGATGACCCGGTCGCTGCTGTCGGAGTGTCCGAGTCCGGCGACGGCGAGCTGCAGCGCGTCGTCGAGCGAGAGCCCCTCCTCGTACCGCGACTCGAGGAACCCGGCGACGGTGTCGACCGCGCCGCCCATCACGGCGTACCCGTGGACGTCGGCGACCTGGCCGTCGTAGGTCAGCCGGTAGATCTGGTCGTCGGCGGCGACCTCGCCCACCTCGGCGACGAAGATCTCGACCTCGTAGGGCTTCTCCCCGCCGCTGGAGAAGATCGTCCCCAGCGTCTGCGCGTACGCGTTGGCGAGGCCGCGGCCGGTCACGTCGCGCCGGTCGTAGGCGTAGCCGCGCATGTCGGCCAGCCGGACGCCGGCGATCCGGAGGTTCTCGAACTCGTTGTAGCGGCCGACCGCGGCGAACGCGATCCGGTCGTAGATCTCCGAGACCTTGTGGAGGGCCTGCGACGGGTTCTCGGAGGCGAACAGGATGCCGTCGACGTACTGGACCGCGACGACCGACCGGCCCCTGGCGATGCCCTTGCGCGCGAAGTCGGCCCGGTCCTTCATGACCTGCTCGGGCGAGACGTAGAACGGCATGCTCATGCCGGGTCACCTCCCAGCAGGGACGCGGCGGGTCCGTCCGGGCGGGTCATCCGGCCCGCGATGATCCGGTCGGCGACCTCGGCGACGGTTGCATCGCTGAGCCGGCTGCCGCCGTCGGCGCTGATGACGTGGACCACCGGGAAGATCCGGCGCGTCAGGTCGGGTCCGCCGGTGGCGGAGTCGTCGTCGGCGGCGTCGTAGAGCGCCTGGATGACGACCTCGACCGCCTGCAGCTGGGTCAGGTCGTCGCGGTAGAGCTTCTTCAGCGCCCCGCGCGCGAACAGCGAGCCGGACCCGACCGAGTGGAAGGCGGTCTCCTCGTAGCGACCGCCGGTGACGTCGTAGCTGAAGATCCGGCCGCCGTCGGTCGTCAGGTCGAAGCCGGCGAACAGCGGGACGACGGCCAGCCCCTGCATCGCGAGCCCGAGGTTGGCGCGGATGAGGGCGGCGAGCCGGTTGGCCTTGCCGTCCATCGAGAGCGTGATGCCCTCGATCTTCTCGTAGTGCTCGAGCTCGACCTGGAACAGCCGCACCAGCTCGACGGCCAGCCCGGCGGTGCCGGCGATGCCGACGGCGGAGTACTCGTCGGCGGGGAAGACCTTCTCGATGTCGCGCTGCGCGATGACGTTGCCCATGGTGGCCCGGCGGTCACCGGCCATCACGACCCCGCCGGGGTAGGTCGCCGCGACGATCGTGGTGGCGTGGGGCGCCAGGTCGCCGGCGTGGCCCTGAGGGACGGTACGTCGGGAGGGCAGCAGGTCGGGGGCGGCGCCGGCCAGGAAGTCGGCGAACGACGAGGTCCCGGGCTGGAGGAAGGCAGCAGGCAGGCGCGGCTCCGTGGTCACTGGCCGCCCTTCTGGATGAACGACTTCACGAAGTCCTCGGCGTTGCTCTCGAGGACGTCGTCGATCTCGTCGAGGATCGCGTCGACGTCGTCGTCGAGCGCCTCCTTGCGCTCGGTGACGTCGCTGTCGAGGTCGACCTCGGGAGCGGTCTCGCTCTCGGAGGCCTTGCGAGGCTGCTTCTGCTCCTGTGCCATACCCAGACCCTATCGACTGGGACCAGCTAGCGGGTGAGGGCGCGGACGAGTTCGTCGGCGGTGTCGCACCGGTCGATCAGGTCGCCGACACTGGCCTTGCTCCCGCGCAGCGGGTCGATCGTCGGCACCCGCTGCAGCGACTCGCGGCCCGGCAGGTCGAAGATGACCGAGTCCCACGACGCCGCGGCCACGTGCGCGGCGTACTTCTCCAGGCAGCGACCCCGGAAGTAGGCGCGGGTGTCCTCGGGCGGGTCGTGCATCGCGGCCTCGATCGTGTGGTCGTCGAGCAGCCGCTCGATCCGGCCGAGCGCGACCAGCTTGTGGTAGAGCCCCTTCTCGGGCCGGATGTCTGAGTACTGGTAGTCGATCAGCTGCAGCTTCGCGTCGTCCCACCCGAGCCCGTCGCGGTCGCGGTAGTGCTCCAGGAGCTTCCACTTCGCGACCCAGTCGAGCTCGGTCGCGCACAGCATCGGGTCGCGCTCGAGCCGGTCGAGCACCGACTCCCACCGGGCCAGGACGTCGAGCGTCTGCGGGTCGGCGTCGGCGCCGAGCCGGTCCTCGACGTACTTCTTGGCGAGGTCGAGGTACTCCAGCTGCAGCTGGACCCCGGTCAGGCTGCGCCCGTCGGTGAGCGTGACCCGGTGCTGGAGCGTCGGGTCGTGCGAGATCGCGCGCAGCCCCGCGACGGCGCCGTCGACGGTGAGCTCCTGCCCGATGAAGCGGTCCTCGATCATCGAGAGCACCAGGGCGGTCGTGCCGACCTTGAGGTACGTCGTCACCTCGGACAGGTTGGCGTCGCCCAGGATGACGTGCAACCGCCGGTACTTCTCCGGGTCGGCGTGCGGCTCGTCGCGGGTGTTGATGATCGGTCGCTTGAGGGTCGTCTCCAGCCCGACCTCGACCTCGAAGTAGTCGGCCCGCTGGCTGATCTGGAAGCCGTGCTCACGCCCGTCCTGGCCGATCCCGACCCGCCCGGCGCCGCAGATCACCTGGCGGGACACGAAGAAGGGCGTCAGGTGCCGCACGATCTCGCCGAACGGGGTGCGCCGTCGCATCAGGTAGTTCTCGTGCGCGCCGTAGGAGGCGCCCTTGTTGTCGGTGTTGTTCTTGTAGAGGTTCACGGCCGTCCCACCGGGCAGCTGAGAGGCCCGGCGCGCGGCGTCGAGCATCACCTGCTCCCCCGCCTTGTCCCAGCGGACGACGTCGAGCGGGGTGGTCACCTCCGGCGTGGCGTACTCCGGGTGCGCGTGGTCGACGTAGAGCCGGGCGCCGTTGCTCAGGATGACGTTGGCGAGGCCGAGGTCCTCGTCGGTCAGCAGGCTCGGATCGGCGACCTGCCGCGACATGTCGAAGCCGCGGGCGTCGCGCAACGGCGACTCCTCCTCGAAGTCCCAGCGCGCCCGGCGCGCCTTCACCGTCGCGGACGCGTAGGCGTTGACCACCTGGGACGAGGCGACCATCGGGTTCGCGAGCGGCTGGCCGGGGACCGAGATGCCGTACTCGACCTCGGTGCCCATCACGCGCCGCACACTCATGGGTCGAGCGTACGCGGGGTCCGGTTCGCGTGAGGTCCGCGGCTCACGCGAGCCGGACCCGTGCTCGAGGGCCGGTCAGCGCTTGCGCAGCTTGGGGACGACGAACAGCAGGACAAGAACGACGACGACGATGATCAAGATGACCTTCATGTCGCGAACCTACCGGTCCCGGGCGTCGGTCTAGGCTCACCCGCATGGGTGTGTGGGCGGACCGGGTCGTGCCGCGGCTGGCCGACCGGTCGCTGCGCAACCCCGCGCTCGGCGAGCTGCGGGCGCAGGCGTGCGCCCCCCTGCAGGGCCGCGTGCTCGAGCTCGGCTTCGGCGGAGGGCTCAACGTGCGCCACTACCCGCCGGCGGTCACGGCGGTGTCGGCCGTCGAACCCTCGGACGTCGGGTGGGGCCTCTCGGCTCCTCGTCGGGAGCGCACCGACGTCCCGATCGAGCGCCGCGGGCTCGACGGGCAGCGGCTCGACGAGGCCGACGCGTCGTACGACGGGGTGCTCTCGACGTTCACCCTGTGCACCATCCCCGATCCCGGCGCGGCACTCGCCGAGGCTCGACGGGTGCTGCGCCCGGGTGGCGTCCTGTGCGTCCTGGAGCACGGGCTCGCGCCCGACCAGCGCGTCGCGACGTGGCAGCGCCGGATGGAGCCCTTCCAGCGGCGGCTGGCGGGCGGCTGCCACCTCACCCGCGACATGAACGCCCTGGTCGCCGACGCCGGCTTCGACGTCACCCACCTGGAGACCGCCTACCTCGACGGCCCCGCGTTCGCGCGGCCCTGGACCTACGGCTACCTGCTGGCCGCCCGGCCGAGGAGCTGAGGGTGGCCGACCGCCTCACGCGCCGGGTCGCCCGGCGCCTCCAGGAAGGCGCAGGCCCCCGGGCCAGGCGGGACCTCGGCTACGTCTTCATCGTCACCTACGGCCGGTCCGGCTCGACGCTGCTGCAGGGCGTCCTGAACTCCATCCCGGGCTACCTCGTCCGCGGCGAGAACCGGCAGGCGCTCCGACACCTGCGCGCGTTCCACGAGGCGGCCGTGGAGGAGCGGCAGCGGCAGCGCCGCAGCCAGCGAAGACGCGGCGCCGAGCCCGGCAGCCACGACGCGTCCAGCGCCCACTACGGGATCGACCGGTTCCCGGTCCGCCGGAGCCTGGCCGGCATCCGCCGGCTGGCGCTCGACACGCTGCTGCGCCCCGAGCCCGACACCCGCGTCGTCGGGTTCAAGGAGATCCGCTGGGCCGGCGAGGACGTCGCGTCGTACGTCGCCTGGCTGCAGGAGGTCTTCCCCGGGGCCCGCTTCGTCGTCAACACCCGCGACCTCGACGCGGTCAGCCGCAGCAAGTGGTGGGCCGACGACCCGGAGGCGCACGACACGCTCGAGGCCGTCGAGGGGAGGCTCCTCGCGCTGTGCGAGTCCCTCGGCGACGCGGCGTTCCACGTCCGCTACGACGACTACGCCGACGACCCGGCCGCGCTCCGCCCGCTCTTCGACTGGCTCGGCGAGGAGTACGACGAGGCGCGGCTGCGGCAGGTGTTCGACACCCGCCACTCGTACTGACCGGGCGGGCAAGCCCGACCGCTTCAGAAGCCGGACTCCAGTCCCCGGGCGGGCGCACGGTCCCCCAGAGCTTCTGACAGCGGGTGCACTCCCGGTGGGGGTTGCCGTCCTCGGTGCTCACGACGCGCCAGCGATGGCGCAGGTTGAGGCGACAGGCGAGCGGGGGTCGCGTCGTCACTGGGCCGTCCACGACCGCGGGCACCCCGTTGCGCAGGGCGGATCTGAGTGCCCAGGCATTGGCCAGCACTCCCAGGGTGTAGGTCGCCTGGTGACGTCGGCTCAGCACCTGCAGGTCGGCGCGGAACTCTGCTCGCCACCGCTCGCGGGTCGGGCCCGCCGGCAGTGCCCTGCTCGCCAGCGCCACGCCGGTCAGCCCCACCGGGTCGGAGCCTGCCCCGAGGTCGAGCCGCCATCGGCGCGGCGGGTCATGACTCTCCTGGCCGCGGGGCCGGCCTCGGCGAGAACGGCGGTGGTGAGGCCGGTAGGCGCGCTGAGCCGCAGGCATGTCCGGTCAGCGCAACGTCATGCGAAGCGAGCGCCATGACGACCGGTTCGTATGACGTCCGCCGATCAGGCCCGGCGCGGCGCGCGCACCGTCAGAGGTACTGGCCGGTGTTCGACACGGTGTCGATCGACCGCCCGGGCTCCGTGCCCTCCTTGCCGGTCACCAGCGTCCGGATGAAGACGATCCGCTCACCCTTCTTGCCGGCGATCTGCGCCCAGTCGTCGGGGTTCGTGGTGTTGGGGAGGTCCTCGTTCTCCTTGAACTCGTCGAGGCAGGCCTGCATCAGGTGCTGCACCCGGATGCCGCGCTGCCGGTGCTCGAGGAAGTCCTTGATGGCCATCTTCTTCGCGCGGTCGACGATGTTCTGGATCATGGCGCCGGAGTTGAAGTCCTTGAAGTACAGGACCTCCTTGTCGCCGTTGGCGTAGGTGACCTCGAGGAACTGGTTCTCCTCGGACTCGGTGTAGATCCGCTCGACCGTGCGCTGCACCATGCCGGCCGCGGTCGCGTCCTGGTCGCCCGAGAACTCCTGGAGGTCGTCGGGGTGCAGGGGCAACGAGCCGGTGAGGTACTTGCTGAAGATGTCACGCGCCGCCTCGGCGTCGGGCCGCTCGATCTTGATCTTCACGTCGAGCCGGCCGGGCCGCAGGATGGCGGGGTCGATCATGTCGGGCCGGTTGGTCGCGCCGATCACCAGCACGTTCTCCAGGGCCTCGACGCCGTCGATCTCGCTCAGCAGCTGCGGGACGATGGTGTTCTCGACGTCGGAGGAGACGCCGGAGCCGCGGGTGCGGAACAGCGAGTCCATCTCGTCGAAGAACACGATGACCGGCGTGCCGAGGCTCGCCTTCTCACGGGCGCGCTGGAACACCAGCCGGATGTGCCGCTCGGTCTCGCCGACGTACTTGTTGAGCAGCTCGGGGCCCTTGATGTTGAGGAAGTAGGACTTCCCCTCCTGGCCGGTCTTCTCGCTGACCTTCTTGGCCAGCGAGTTGGCGACCGCCTTGGCGATCAGCGTCTTGCCACAGCCGGGCGGTCCGTAGAGCAGCACGCCCTTGGGCGGCTTGAGCTCGTGCTCGCGGAACAGCTCCGGGTGGAGGTAGGGCAGCTCGACCGCGTCGCGGATCTGGTCGATCTGGTTGATCAGGCCGCCGATCGCGGTGTACGCGATGTCGGGGACCTCCTCGAGGACCAGCTCCTCGACCTCGGACTTCGGCACCCGCTCGTAGACGTAGCCGGAGCGCCCCTCCAGCAGCAGCGAGTCACCCGCTCGCAGCGTGGTGTCGCGCAGCGGCTCCGCGAGCCGGACGACCCGCTCCTCGTCGGCGTTGGCGATCACCAGGGCGCGCTCGCCGTCGGCGAGCAGCTCCTTGAACATCACGACCTCGCCGAGCTCCTCGAACTCGAGCGCGGCCACGACGTTCAGGGCCTCGTTGAGCATGACCTCCTGGCCACGCACGAGGGTGTCCAGGTCGACGTTGGGGCTGGCATTCACGCGCAGCTTGCGGCCGCCGGTGAAGACGTCGACGGAGTCGTCCTCGTGCCGGGTGAGGAACGTGCCGAAGCCGGCCGGGGGCTGCGCCAGCCGGTCGACCTCCTCCTTCAGCTTCGTGATCTGGTCGCGGGCCTCGCGCAGCGTCTGGGCGAGCCGTTCGTTCTGCGACGTGACGGCGGAGAGCGACCGCTGGGTGTCTGCGAGCCGAAGCTCGAGCGCGCGTGAGTGGCCGGGCGCGTCTCCCAGCCGGCGGCGGAGGTCCGCCACCTCGGCCTCGAGGAAACGCACCTGGTGGACGAGCTCGTCGGGCGACCGGCCGGACGTGCTCGGTGGCTGTCCTTCGGTGGACGACATCGGTGTCACCTCCCGCCTGCGACCCTACCCGCGAGATGCCGCCACGGAAGGCCATCCCACGCGTGCCGGGTCACGATTTGGGACGGGGTCGGGACGGGCCCTCAGTCGGCGAGGGGCTCGTCGAGGACCTGCGGCGGCAGGTCCGCCGGGCGCGGCCCGGTGTAGTCGGGGCCGTAGGCGCCCGGGGCCGGCCGGCGCTTCTTGACCGGCGGTCGTTCGCCCGGCGCCATCCGGCGAGCGGTCACGAGGAACGCCGTGTGGCCGATCATCGAGTGGCCCGGCCGCACCGCCAGCCCCTCGACGTGCCAGTCCCGGACGAGGGACTCCCAGACCGCGGGCTCGGTGAAGCCGCCGTGGGCCCGCAGCGTCTCGACGAACCGGGACAGCTGGGTCGTCGTCGCGACGTAGCCGCACACGATCCCGCCCGGCCGCAGCGCGGCGGCCGCGGCGTCGACGCACTCCCAGGGCGCGAGCATGTCCAGGATGATCCGGTCGGCCCGCTCGCCCGAGCGTGGCAGGTCCTCGGCCAGGTCACCGAGCGTCAGTCGCCAGGCCGGGTGCGTCTCGCCGTCGGGCGCGCCGAAGAACTGCGTCACGTTGCGGCGGGCGACGTCCGCGAACTCCTCCCGGCGTTCGTAGGAGAGCACCGACCCGAAGGGACCGACGGCGCGCAGCAGCGAGCAGGTGAGCGCCCCCGACCCGACGCCCGCCTCGACGACGTCGGCGCCGGGGAAGATGTCGGCCAGGGCGACGATCTGGGCGGCGTCCTTCGGATAGACGACCGCCGCGCCACGCGGCATCGAGACGACGAACTCCGACAGCAGCGGCCGGAAGACGAGGTACTGCCCACCGGCGGAGGACATCACCGTGAAGCCCTCCTCGCGACCGATCAGCTCGTCGTGCTCGAGGTGACCCTTGTTGGAGAAGAACCGCTTGCCGGGCTCGAGGCAGAGGTTGTGGCGGCGTCCCTTGGCGTCGGTGAGCCGGACCCACTCCCCCGCGCGCAGCGGGCCCCGGTGCACGCCGGACCAGGCCTCCGGCGGTACGTCGGGCGCGAGCGCACCGGGATCCACGTCCCCGGACACGCCCTCAGCCACGGCCACCGCCGTCGCGGAAGGCCTGGTCGACGTCCTTGGTCGCCAGCACGCCGTAGATGGCGCCGTCGGCCTCGACCAGGAGGTACTCCTCGGCAGGCGTCCTGGTGATCGCCATGACGAGGTCCTCCCCGGTGATCGAGGCCGGTAGCTGCAGGCCCTCGTCGAGCGACCGGCTCACGGCCGCCACCGACACCCACGGCCGCCGGTCCTCCGGGGTCGCGAGCACGGCCGCCTCGTTGACGAGCCCCACCGGGTGACCGGAGCCGCTCACCGTGACGATGCTCCCCGCGTGGGCCTCGTTGGCCCGGCGGACGGCCTCGGCGAGCGGCGTGTCGTCGGGGACCGTGATGGTGCGCCGGGCCAGGTTCCGGGCGACGAGCTGCGGCAGCCGACGGCGGATCCGTGCGGACGTCATGGCCGCGGTGGCGCCGCTCCACAGGAAGAGGGAGATCACGAACGCGAGCACGAAGTCGATGATCTGGGCGGGCTCGCCCGAGATCTGCTCGAGCAGCAGCGGGTAGAACAGCACGGCCACGGCGGTGATCCGCCCGCCCCAGCCGGCCACGACCGTGCCGGTGTGCATGCTCCCTGTGAGCCGCCAGACGCCGGCGCGCAGCACGCGGCCCCCGTCGAGGGGCAGCCCAGGGACGAGATTCATGACGCCGACGATCAGGTTCGCGAACGGCCAGCGCGCCGGTGGCGAACGCGAGCAGGCCGGGTGGCGACGCGAGCCAAAGCCCGAGGCCGACGGCGCCGACGGCGAGCGAGGTGAGTGGGCCGACGACCGCGATCAGGAACTCCTCCTTGGGTCGGCGCGACTCGCCCTCGATCGCCGTCATGCCGCCCAGGAAGTGCAAGCGTGATCGAGCTGACGGAGAAGCCGAAGCGCGCGCGCCATCAGGGCGTGCGACACCTCGTGGAGCAGCACGGAGGCGTAGAGGATGACGGCGAAGGCAACGCCGGCGACGTACTTGAGCGCGCCGAGCCCGGGCTGGGCCTCCTCGACCGATCGGCGCCAGCACGAAGGCGATCAGCCCGGCGATCAGGAACCACGACGACGTGACGAGCACGTCGGTCCCGCCGATCGCGCCGATCCGGAAGGTGCCGGGCGGCCGACGGTCGTCGGGACCGGCGTGGGAACCGGGCACGGATCGGTCGGGGTCGGGCACGCGACGAGGCTATCCGACCCCTCCGCGCCCACTGCTGCCGAGCCGGAGCGGCAGCGCGGGACGTGTCGGCGGGCTCACCTAGGGTGAGGCCATGTCCGTGGGTGAGTCGCCGTCGATCCCGCTCTCCACCCCGGTGGACGGCGTGGAGGTGCTCGGTGCGCTCTCTCCCAGCCGGGCCGGTGACTTCATGGCCTGCCCGTTGATGTACCGGTTCCGCACGATCGACCGGCTGCCCGAGCCGTTCAGCCCCGACGCCGTGCGCGGCACCCTCGTGCACAAGGTGCTGGAGGACCTGTTCGACCTCCCTGCCGTCGACCGCACCCCCGAGCACGCCCGCGACCTGCTGACTCCGGCGTGGGACGCGCTGCTGGAGGTCGAGCCCGAGCTGGCGGAGATGTTCACGGGCGACGGGCCTGAGATCACCGCGTGGCTCGCGACGTGCCGCGACGTCCTCGACCGCTACTTCTCGCTGGAGGACCCGCGGCTCCTCGAGCCCGCCGAGCGTGAGCTGTACGTCGAGGCGCTGCTCGACAGCAAGCTGCTGCTCCGCGGCTTCGTCGACCGGCTCGACATCGCCCCCGACGGCCGGATGCGCGTGGTCGATTACAAGAGCGGGAAGGCTCCCGGCGAGGGCTGGGAGGCCAAGGCGCTCTTCCAGATGAAGTTCTACGCCCTCGCGCTCTGGCGCACCCGGGGCGTCGTCCCGTCGATGCTGCAGCTCGTCTACCTCGGGAGCGGCGAGCTCGTGCGCTACGTCCCCGACGAGCAGGACCTGCGGGCCACCGAGCGCAAGGTCGAGGCCATCTGGCGCGCCATCAGGCTCGCGACCGAGTCCGGTGACTGGCGGCCCCACAGGTCACGACTCTGCGACTGGTGCTCCTTCCAGGCGATCTGCCCGGAGTTCGGCGGCACGCCGCCGCCGCTGCCCGAGCGCGCCCCCGCCGACCCCGGCGAGCTGACCCCGGAGGACGTCGATTAGCGGTTCCTAGCCGAGTCCGTGACGCTCCACCCAGAGCGCCGCCTGGGTCCGGTCCTCGACGCCGATCGCGCCGAAGGCCGACGTCAGGTGGGCCTTGACGGTCCGTTCACTGATCCCGAGCCGGCGCGCGATCTGCTTGTTGGCCAGGCCGTCCCTCACCAGGGCCAGCACCTCACGCTCGCGCGGTGTGAGGCCGGGGCCGGCGGATCGCCGGGAGCGCGACGAGAGGAGGGCGCGGGCGGCCCTGGGGTGCAGTGGGGAGTCGCCGCGGTAGACGGCCCGCACACCGGCCAGCAGGTCGTCTGGATCGGAGTCCTTGAGGAGATAGCCGACCGCGCCCGAGTCGAGCGCCGCGACGATCCGCTCGGTGTCGGAGAACGACGTGAGCACGAGGACCTGGGCGCCGGACTCCGCGGTGATCCGGCGCGTGGCCTCGACGCCGTCGGTGCCCGGCATCTGCAGGTCCATCACGACGACGTCCGGCCGCTCGCGCAGCACGGTCGCCACCGCCTCGTCCCCGTCGGCGGCCTGCCCCACCACGTCGATGTCCTCCGCAGCGCTGAGCAGCCGCGCCAGCCCGGCTCGGACGACCACGTGGTCGTCGACCACCACCACCCGGATCATGCGGGCAGCTCGAGCCGGACGACGGTGCCGGTACCCGGGCCGCCGGTGACATCCAGCGTGCCCCGTTCCTCCCGCACCAGCGAAGCCAGCCCGCGCAGTCCCAGGCGCTCGGCCGGATGCGTCCGGTCGAGGTCGATCCCCACGCCGTCGTCGGCGACCTCGAGTACGACGCGCTCGCGCTCGCGTCGTACGTCCACGGTGAGGTGCCTGCCCCTCGAGTGACGGATCGCGTTCCGGACCGCTTCCTGGGCGACTCGCCACAAGACCGCAACGGCGTGGTCGGACACGCCCGCGAGATCCGCGACGTCGACCGTGGCGGCCAGCCCGGCCGCCGCCGCCGGCGCGACCAGGTCGTCGAGAGCGGCCCCCAGGGTGTCGGCAGTGAGGTCCGGGGGGTGGATCTCGACGAGCAGTGAACGAAGACCACGCAGCGACGTGCGCAACGAGGTCGCTGCCTCTGCGAGCGTCTCCTGCCGCGGCGGCGTCGCCTCCCGGCTGGCGGCGGAGAGTGTGAACGCGGTGCCGGCGATGTCCTGCACCACGCCGTCGTGGAGGTCCCGGGCGATGCGTCGCCGCTCCGCCTCGGAGGCCTCGATCGCCGCCTTGAGGAGGCGCTGCCGCTCGTCGGCCGCTCGGTGCAGCCGCCGGGTCAGCCCCCAGATGATGAGCCCTCCGACGACGCCGAGGACCAGGAGCGAGCCGGCCATGATCCGGCGAAATGGCTCGAAGACCTGCTGGGCGTCGACTCGGATCTCGTCCCCCGAGTAGTACATCTCGAACAACAGTGGGGTCCCGGCCGGCGTCTCGATCCGGGTGTAGACCTCGACGAGGTCGGACCCGGCCGCCTCGAAGCGGTTCTCGGGGCTGGAGAGGTCCGAGACCTCCGCATCGGTCCCGCCACCCCGGAGGATCGCGATCTCCTCGTCGCCGAGGTCGAACCGTTGCCCGATCAGCTCCGTCTGGTCGGAGTAGACGATGGTGCCGTCCGAGCTCCAGATCTTGATCCGGCGTGCGTCGTCGACCATCAGCCCGCCGAGGACTGCCCGGTCGAACCGGTCGATCGCACCGGGGTCGCCCGCGACCAGCAGGTCGGTCAGTGAGCGCTCCGCCACCGCCTGCGCCAGGATGCTGGTGGTCCGCCGCGCGTCCCCCACGACCTCAGCCTCCGCCGCCCGGTCGATCAGGCGGTCGCTGATCGCGGCGATCGTGATCAGCAGCAGGAGCCCGATGGCCACGAACTGCACCATCGGGCTCCGTGCCCAGGCTCGCGCTCGGCCGTCAGGTCGCATGCGCACCGAGGATACGGTTCAGGCTCACCAGCGGATGCGTCCGAGGCACACCTGGCTGCCGTGGACGGCGCGGAAGCGGAACGTGTCCGTCCCGGCCAGGTTGGCCATCCGCCGCTCGACGTCGAACGAGCCCGAGGGTCCGACGGTCGTGCTCGTGCCCCGAGCCGACAGGCTTCCGTTGTGCCGGATCCGCCAGGTCCACTCCTGACCGTTGACGTTGCTGTCCACCTCGGCTTCGAGCTCGAGGCGGCCGTCATCCGGCTTCACCTTGAGCTTCCAGTCCGCGGTGCCCGAGCAGGCGCCGGTCCGGATCTTCTCGTCGTCCCCCGCCGCAGCCGGCGAGGCGAGCGGCAGCCCCATCAGCAGGGCGGCCAGCGCGGTGGTGGCGATCGTGGTTCGCTTCATCGTGACCTCCTCAGGTCTTCGTCGTGCCATCAGCCTGAGGTTCCGCGAGGGCCGTTCGCCATTGTCCGGTAGTACTAGTACCCGGTCCCGTTCGTGGGCAGGGTCCCCGGGGTGAGCCCCACGAGGCTGTCGCGGAAGACCCGCCGCTCCCCCTCGAGCACCGGCACGTGGTTCGGCACGACGAGCACGAGACAGCCCGCCGTCTCGGCCGAGCGGGCGCCGGTGTTGGAGTCCTCGATGGCGAGGCAGTGGGCGGGGTCGACGCGCAGCTCGCGGGCGGCCTTGAGGTAGGGCTCGGGGTGCGGCTTGCCGTGGCTGACCGAGTCGCCGGTGACGACCACGTCGAAGGCCCCGTCGGGCAGGACCGAGAGGACCGGCGCGACGAACCGTCGGTAGGACATGGTGACCAGCGCCTGCGGTACGCCCGCCTCGGCCAGGTCCGAGAGCAGGTCGGTCGCTCCTGGCCGCCACGGGACCTCCTCCTCGATCCGGGCGACCACGCTGTCGAGCAGCTGTTCCACGATCTCCGACGGCTCCAGGTCGACCCCCATGTGCTCCCGGATGTAGCGGCCGGAGTCGAGCAGGTCGTGCCCCACGAGATTCATCGCCTGCTCGGTCGACCAGGTGCCGCCGTGCTCCTCCGCCAGTGCGAACTCCGCGGCGATCCAGTAGGGCTCGGTGTCGACCAGGGTGCCGTCCATGTCCCACAGGACGGCGGCCGGCCAGCGAGGTGAGTCGGGCACGCTCAGTCCTCCGGGTCGTAGCCGAGGTTGGGCGAGAGCCAACGCTCCGCCTCGGTGAGGGTCCAGCCCTTGCGCTCGGCGTAGTCGGCGACCTGGTCGCGACCGAGCCGCCCCACCACGAAGTACTGGGACTGCGGGTGGGAGAAGTACCACCCGGAGACCGAGGCCCCCGGCCACATCGCCATCGACTCCGTGAGCTTCATCCCGGTCGCGTTCTCGACGTCGAGCAGCCGCCAGAGGGTCTGCTTCTCCGTGTGGTCGGGGCACGCGGGGTAGCCGGGTGCCGGCCGGATGCCGCGGTAGCGCTCCTTGATCAGGTCGGTGCTCTCGTAGTGCTCGTCGGGCGCATAGCCCCACAGCTCCTTGCGGACACGCTGGTGCAGCCGCTCGGCGAACGCCTCGGCGAGCCGGTCGGCCAGCGACTCCAGCAGGATCGCGCTGTAGTCGTCGAGCTCGGCCTTGAACTCCGCGATCCTGTCCTCGGTCCCGAGGCCCGCGGTGACGGCGAACGCCCCGACGTAGTCGCGGATCCTCGTGTCCCGCGGTGCCACGAAGTCCGAGAGCGCCCGGTTGGGCACGCCGGCCCGGTGCTGGCCCTGCTGCCGCAGCATCGACAGCACGGCCTCGGGCTCGCCGCGCTCCTCGGTGTGGTAGACGTGGATGTCGTCGCCGACGCTGTTGGCCGGGAACAGGCCGATCGTGCCGTTGGCCTTCAGCCAGCCCTCGGCCGCGACCCGGTCGAGCATCTGCTGCCCGTCGTCGTAGAGCTTGCGCGCGGTCTGGCCGCTCGCCGGGTTGTTG
Organism: uncultured Actinomycetota bacterium; assembly: GCA_963829855.1. Lineage (GTDB taxonomy): Bacteria > Actinomycetota > Actinomycetes > Propionibacteriales > Nocardioidaceae > Nocardioides. The sequence continues at coordinate 121,849 of CAWHKE010000010.1, forward strand.
AGGATCTCGGGGAACGACCCCTTCATCTCCCACGCGTTGAAGAACGGCTGCCAGTCGATGTAGCGCCGGAGCTCGGTCAGGTCGTAGCCGCGGAACACCCGCAGGTGCTGCGTCTCACCGCGACGGCCGATGATCGGCGACACGTCCCGGTCCTGCTGGAGCAGGAGGTGCGGCCGTGGCGCCCGGTAGCCGCTCCAGTCGATCGGCGTCGCGTTCGCGCGGGCCTCCTCCAGCGTCACCATCGGCCGGTCGTGCTTGGCCGCGTGGCGGGCCCGGAGGCTGTCGTAGTCGGCCTTGACGTCGGCGAGCAGCCGGGGCCGCTGCTGGTCGTGGAGCAGCGCGGCCACGGTCGGTACGGACCGGGAGGCGTCCTTGACCCAGACCACCGGTCCGTCGTACTTGCCGTCGACCTTGACCGCGGTGTGGGCACGCGAGGTGGTGGCGCCACCGATGAGCAGCGGGATCTCGAACCCCTGGCGCTGCATCTCCGACGCCAGGGTCACCATCTCGTCGAGGGACGGCGTGATGAGGCCGGAGAGGCCGATCACGTCCGCCTCGACCTCGCGGGCTGTGTCGAGGATCTTCTGGGGCGGCACCATCACTCCGAGGTCGATCACCTCGTAGTTGTTGCACTGGAGCACCACGCCGACGATGTTCTTGCCGATGTCGTGGACGTCGCCCTTGGCGGTCGCCATCACCACCGTGCCGTTGGTGTCCTTCTGCTTCGCGAGCGTGGGGTCCTTCGCCTTCTCCTCCTCGATGAAGGGGATCAGGTAGGCCACGGCCTTCTTCATGACCCGGGCGCTCTTCACGACCTGCGGCAGGAACATCTTTCCGGCGCCGAACAGGTCGCCGACGACGTTCATGCCGTCCATCAGCGGCCCCTCGATCACCTCGATCGGGCGGCCGCCACGGGCCTGGATCTCCGCGCGCAGCTCCTCGGTGTCGCTCTCCACGTGGCTGTCGAGCCCCTTGACCAGCGCGTGCGTGATCCGCTCGGAGACCGGCAGCTCGCGCCACTCCTCGACGGCGGCCTCGACCTCCTCGGGGTTGCGGTTGTACTGCTCGGCGATCTCCAGCAGCCGCTCGGCCGCGTCGGGTCGCCGGTTCAGGACGACGTCCTCGATCCGCTCGCGGAGCTCGGCGTCGACCTGGTCGTAGACGACCAGGGCGCCGGCGTTCACGATCCCGAGGTCGAGGCCGGCCTGGATCGCGTGGAAGAGGAACACGGCGTGGATCGCCTCGCGCACCGGGTTGTTGCCGCGGAACGAGAAGCTGACGTTGGAGATGCCGCCGGAGACCAGCGCTCCGGGCAGGTGCTGCTTGATCCAGCGGGTCGCCTCGATGAAGTCGGCGCCGTACGTCGCGTGCTCCTCGATGCCGGTGGCGACGGCGAACACGTTCGGGTCGAAGATGATGTCCTCGGGCGGGAACCCGACGTCCTCGGTGAGGATCCGGTAGGCGCGCTGGCAGATGGCCTGGCGTCGCTCGAGCGAGTCGGCCTGACCGTCCTCGTCGAACGCCATCACCACCGCGGCCGCGCCGTACCGGCGGCAGAGCCGCGCGTGCTCGAGGAACTTCTCCTCCCCCTCCTTGAGGGAGATGGAGTTGACGATCGCCTTGCCCTGCACGCACTTGAGGCCGGCCTCGATGACCTCCCACTTGGAGGAGTCGACCATCACCGGGACCCGGCTGATGTCGGGCTCGCTGGCGACGAGCTTGAGGAACCGCTCCATCGCAGCGACGCCGTCGATCATGCCCTCGTCCATGTTGACGTCGATGACCTGCGCGCCGTTGTCGACCTGCTGCGCGGCGACCGTCAGCGCGGCGTCGTAGTCCCCGTCCTTGATGAGCGTGCGGAAGCGGGCCGAGCCGGTGATGTTGGTCCGCTCGCCGACGTTCACGAAGAGGCTGTCCTCGTCGATCGTGAACGGCTCGAGCCCGGACAGCCGCATCGCCGGCGCGATCTGGGCAGCAGCGCGTGGCTCGGCGCCCTTGGCCGCTCGCGCGATGGCCGCGATGTGCTCGGGCGTGGTGCCGCAGCACCCGCCGATGAGGTTCACCAGGCCGCTGGTCGCGAAGTCGCCCAGCACGGCCGCCATCTGGTCGGGCGTCTCGTCGTACTCGCCGAACTCGTTGGGAAGTCCGGCGTTGGGGTGAGCGGCGACGAAGCAGTCGGCGATCCGCGAGAGCTCGGCGACGTACGGGCGCAGCTCGGTGGCGCCGAGCGCGCAGTTGAGGCCGATCAGCAGCGGCCGCACGTGGCGCACGCTGTTCCAGAACGCCTCGGTGGTCTGGCCGGACAGCGTGCGACCGCTGGCGTCGGTGATGGTGCCGGAGATCCATACCGGCCAGCGCCGACCCAGCTCGTCGAAGAGCGTCTCGAGCGCGAAGATCGCGGCCTTCGCGTTGAGGGTGTCGAAGACGGTCTCGACCAGCAGCAGGTCGACCCCGCCGTCGACCAGACCGCGCGCCTCCTCGACGTAGGACTCGACGAGCTCGTCGAAGCTCACGTTGCGGGCGCCGGGGTCGTTGACGTCGGGCGAGATGGACGCCGTGCGGTTGGTCGGACCGAGCGAGCCGGCGACGTACCGCGCTCGCGCCGGGGTCGAGGCCTCGTCCGCCGCCTCGCGGGCCAGCACGGCGGCGGCCCGGTTCAGCTCGTAGCAGTCGTCCTGCAGCCCGTAGTCGGCCTGGGAGATGCTCGAGGCGGTGAACGTGTTCGTGCAGACGATGTCGGCGTCGGCCGCCAGGTAGGCCCGGTGGATGTCGCGGATGATCTCCGGCTGGGTCAGCACCAGGACGTCGGAGTCGCCCTTGAGGTCGTGGCCGTGGTCGGCGTACCGGGTGCCGCGGTAGTCGTCCTCCCCCAGCTGGTGACCCTGGATCAAGGTGCCCATGGCGCCGTCGACCACCAGGATGCGCTCCTGCAGCGCGGCGCTGAGAGCCTCCGTCGCGTCGGGTCGGTGGTCGGGTGCCGGCACGGCTCTCCTCTCGGCGGATCGCGGTTCCACCGCGTCGGGCGGCGGGTGTTCCAGCCTAAGGACGCTGTCCGAGGTGTGGACGGAGTTCCCGGATGGTGACACCGCGTCGGTCTCGATCCTGGCACCGGCCCGGGTGGACGCGAAATCGCCGCGCGCGAAATGGCCACGGGGCACACTCACCTGGTGACTAGGCTGGCTGAGTGATCGAGATCGACGACGTCCCCGACCTGATCGACCCGATCGTCATCGCGGCGTTCGAGGGTTGGAACGACGCGGCCGAGGCCGCCTCGGCGACGGTCGACCACCTGATGCGGGTGTGGGATGCCCGCGTCGTGGGTGCGGTCGACCCCGAGGACTTCTACGACTTCCAGGTCAACCGGCCGATCGTCGGCACCGACGAGAGCGGGCATCGCCGGCTGAGCTGGCCGAGCACCCGGATCGCGGTGGCCTCGCCGCCCGACCTCGACCGCGACCTGATCCTGGTGCGCGGGATCGAGCCGAACATGCGCTGGCGGCAGTTCGCCGCCGAGGTGCTGGCAGCGTGCGACGAGCTCGGCGGCCAGCTGGTCGTCACGATCGGTGCGCTGCTCGCCGACATCCCCCACACCCGTCCGATCCCGGTCACCGGGACCGCGACCGAGCCTGACCTCCTCGACCGGCTCAAGCTGGAGCAGTCCAACTACGAGGGCCCCACCGGGATCGTCGGCGTGCTCCAGGACGCCTGCACGAAGCTCGACATCCCTGCGGTGTCCTACTGGGCCGCCGTGCCCCACTACGTGGCTCAACCCCCCTGCCCCAAGGCGACCCTGGCCCTGGTCGGCCAGCTGGAGGACCTGCTGCAGACCAGCATCCCGCTGGGGGACCTGCCCGAGGACGCACTCGCCTGGGAGCGGGGCGTCGACGAGCTCGCCGAGGAGGACGAGGACGTCGCCGACTACGTGCGGGCGCTGGAGGAGACTCGCGACACGACCGACCTGCCGGAAGCCTCCGGCGAGGCGATCGCCCGCGAGTTCGAGCGCTACCTCAAGCGCAACCGCTCGGACGACGCCTAGACCTACGACTAGAGCGACAGGCCCAGCGACGCGTCGAGCACCCGGTGGATCGTGGCCGCCGCGTCACGGTCGCTGGTGTCGGCGAGGCCGCCCTGTCCGAGGGTGGCCGCCACCCAGGCGTCCACCGCCGCCAACGCGGTCGGGGCGTCGAGGTCGGCGGCCAGCGCGTCGAGCACGGCCCGCACGACCGGCTCGGCCGGCGCTCCGGCACCGAGGGCCAGGGCCCGGCGCCAGTCGGCCAGGGTGTCGACCGCCGCCCACAGCTCCGTGTCGGCCCACTCCCAGTCGGCGCGGTAGTGGTGGCGCAGCAGCGCCAGCCGGATCGCCATCGGGTCGATGTCGCTGTTGCGGAGCGCGCTGACGAACACCAGGTTGCCCCGCGACTTCGACATCTTCTCGCCGTCGTACCCGACCATGCCCGCGTGCGCGTAGACACGCGCGAACCGGTGGCCGGGCTCGGCCACCTGGGCCTCGGAGGCGCACATCTCGTGGTGGGGGAACACCAGGTCGCTGCCACCCCCCTGGACGTCGAACGTCATGCCCAGGTGCTCCAGCGCGATCGCCGTGCACTCGATGTGCCACCCAGGGCGGCCGCGCCCGAGCACGCTGTCCCAGGCCGGCTCGCCGGGGCGCTCGGCGCGCCACAGCACGCAGTCGAGGGGGTCCTTCTTGCCGGGGCGCTCGGGGTCCCCGCCGCGGTCACCGAACACCGCCAGCATCTGGTCGCGGTCCCAGCCCGAGACCCCGCCGAACGCGTCGTCGGCCGTCACGGAGAAGTAGAGGTCGTCGTCGACGCGATAGACGGAGCCGGCCGCGTCGAGCCGCTGGACGAGGTCCACGACGAGCGGGATGGACTCGACCGCTCCGACGTAGTGATCGGGCGGGATGACCCGCAGCGCGGTCATGTCCTGCCGGAACAGCTCGGTCTCGCGCTCGGCGAGGGCGACCCAGTCGACCCCGACCTTGGCGGCGCGCTCCAGCAGCGGGTCATCGACGTCGGTCACGTTCTGGACGTAGTCGACCTCGTGACCCGCGGCCACCCAGGCACGGATCAGCAGGTCGAAGCCGAGGTAGGTGGCGGCGTGACCGAGGTGGGTGGCGTCGTACGGCGTGATGCCGCAGACGTACAACCGGGCCGGGCCGTGCTGCGGGGTCGCGCTCACGAGCCCGCCCGTTGCGGTGTCGTGGACCCGGACGGGCGGAGCGGTCACACCGAGCCGAGGCACCTCCGGTGCGGTCCACGCGTGCATGGCCCGAAGCGTATCCGGGACGGCTAGAACGGCGGCCAGGGGATCACGGGCCAGTCGCCGTGCGGTTCCGGGAAGCGGCCGCGCGCGGCGAGCCGGGTGCACCGGGCGACCGTCCGCTCGATCTCGAGCGCCGTGAGGTGCTCCTCGAGCGCGTCCCCGAGGTCGCCGATCAGGGCGGCGCGGAGGGCGTCGACACCGGCGGCCTCCTCGTCGGTGAGCGGCTCGCCGGCCCAGCCCCAGAGGACCGTGCGGAGCTTGGGGTCGGTGTGGAACGTGACGCCGTGGTCCACCCCGTACCGGTGACCGTCGGCCATCTCGAGCACGTGCCCGCCCTTGCGGTCGGCGTTGTTGACGACCACGTCGAAGACCGCCATCCGGCGCAACGCCGGCGAGTCCTCGTGGACCAGCGAGATCGGCTCGTCGTGCTGGTCGACCCCGTCGAAGACGTGGCGGTAGCCCGGGGGGACGGCGCCGTCGGGCACCAGCGTCACGGCTGCCTGCTGCTCGTCGGGCTCGCGCCAGAGCTGGACCATCCCGCGACCGTGCGGCCCCCCTCGCAGGAAGGTCCTCGGCACCACGTCCCAGCCGACCGCCTCGCTGACGAGGTACGCCGCCACCTCCCGGTGGGCCAGCGAGCCGTCCGGGAAGTCCCACAGCGGCCGCTCCCCCGCGATCGGTTTGTAGACCACCTGGGTGCCCTCGACCTCGCCCACGAACGTGGCGTTCGACGCGGGCATGATCCGCCCGTGGAGCGTGAGCTCCCCGTCGGTGACGCTCACGGGTCGCGGCGCTTGAACCCGTTGGCCCTCACGCAGAGATGGCCCTCGGGGTCGACCGGCCCGCCGCAGAACGGGCACGAGGGCCGGCCCGCGTCGACGACCTTCTCCGCCCTCCGGACGAACGACCGGGCCGCAGCGGCCGGCAGCCGGACGACCAGCAGCTCCTCGGGCTCCGGCTCCTCGAGGTCCTCGTCGACCTGCTCGGGCGAGACCACCGCGGCTTCGGTGTAGGGGAAGACCTCGACGACGATCCGCTCGTCGTCGGGGTCCCACGACAGGGTCATGGTGCCGGCCCGGAACTCCTCCACGATCGGCTGCTCCAGCGGCTCGGAGTCCTCGAGAGCGACCGGCGGCACCGCGGGGACGACACCGCGGGTGTCGGCCTGCATCAGCTCGTCGAGGAGCTGGTCCATGCGTTCGGACAGGGCCACCACCTGCTGCTTCTCCAGGGCGACGCTCACGACCCGGCCGCCCTCGCGGGCCTGCAGGAAGAAGGTGCGGTCCCCGGGCTCGCCGACCGTGCCGGCCACGAAGCGCTCGGGCGGGTCGAAGGAGTGGACGATCGGCACGTTCTCCACCCTAGTGACCCTTCCCAGACCGGCTTCCCGGCCCTGCTCCACCGCCGACCACACCGGCGCGCGGCGCTCTGCTCCTCGTGCGCGGAGCGAGCCATGAGAGGTCGCCGGCGTGCGTGTTGGTCTGCAGCACGTAGGCCGCGTCCGCGGTGTAGCGGATCACCGAGATCGACGCCGGGTCGACGTGGATCCGCTGGAACTGGTCGAGGTGGAGGCCGAGCGCGTCGGCCAGGATCGCCTTCACCAGGTCGCCGTGGGAGACCGCGGCCCACACCGCCTGCGCGCCGGCCTCGGCCTCGACCGCGGCGTCGTGGCGACGTACGGCGGCCACGGCGCGAGCGGACATGTCGGCCATCGACTCCCCGCCCGGGAACGTCACGCCGGCCGGGTGCCGCTGGACCGACTTCCACAGCTTGAGGCGTGCCAGCTCACCGAGCTTGCGGCCCTGCCAGTCGCCGTAGTCGCACTCGACGAGGCCGCGGTCGGTGGTCGAGCGCGGGCGCGTGGCCTGGGCTGCGACGAGCGCCTTGGCCGTCTCGCGGCAGCGCTCCAGCGGGCTGCTCACCACGGCGGTCAGCGGCACCGTGGCCAGCCGCTCTCCCGCGCGTACCGCCTGCTCCTGGCCGGTCTCGTCGAGGTGCACGCCCGGCAGCCGCCCGGTGAGGACGCCGCTGACGTTGGCGGTCGACCGGGCGTGCCGGACCAGCACGAGGGTTGCCATGCCGGGGACTGTACTGGCGCTAACCTCGGACCGTGATCGTCGACAGCGCCGTGTACCGCGCCGGCACCCGGGTGCCGGTCGACTGCGGTGTCGCCGATCTCGCCGCCATGCGGGACCACTGCGAGCCCGGCGACTTCGTGTGGGTCGGCCTGCACGCCCCGACGATCGCCGAGCTCGACGAGGTCGCCGACAAGTTCGCGCTGCACCCGCTGGCGGTCGAGGACGCCGTCAAGGCGCACCAGCGGCCCAAGCTGGAGCGGTACGACGACACCCTCTTCCTCGTGGTCAAGACCCTCTGGTACGTCGACGCCGAGGACGCTGTCGAGACCGGCGAGATCAGCCTCTTCGTCGGTCCGGACTTCGTCATCAGCGTCCGCCACGGCGAGGGCGGCGGGCTGCAGCAGGCACGGCTCGAGCTCGAGGCCCGGGAGGCCGTCCTCGCCCATGGCCCGTCGGCCGTCGTCTACGCCGTGTGCGACCAGGTCGTCGACGGCTACGAGCACGTGACCGACGCCCTGGTCGAGGACGTCGACGAGGTCGAGCTGTCGGTGTTCTCCGAGACCCGGACCAACGACTCGGCGCGGATCTACGTCCTCAAGCGCGAGCTGGCCGAGGTGCGCCGGGCGGTGCTGCCGCTGCGCGACCCGATCGGCCGTTTCGCCAACGGGACGGTGCACGGCATCGACCGGGACGCGGCGCCGTACTTCCGCGACGTGGGCGACCACCTGGCACGGACCGCCGAGACCGTCGACGAGCTCGACAGCCTCCTGTCCACGGCGTTCGAGGCGCACCTGGCGCGGATCTCCGTCCAGCAGAACGAGGACATGCGCAAGATCTCCGCCGGCGCCGCGCTGGTCGTGGTCCCGACCCTGATCGCCGGCATCTACGGGATGAACTTCGACCACATGCCCGAGCTCCACTGGACCCTCGGCTACCCGTGGGCGGTGGCCCTCATGATCGGGGCCTCGGCCGGCCTCCTGTGGTTCTTCAAGCGCTCCGGCTGGCTGTGACCCGTCAGGCCGACAGCACGCCGGTCGCCAGGAGCAGCAGGGTCGCGCTGCCGAGCGCCACGCGGTAGATCACGAACGGCGTGTACGACCGGGTCGAGACGTAGCGCAGCAGCCAGGCGATCGCGGCGTACCCGACGACGAACGAGACGACCGTCGCGACGATCGTCGGCCCCCAGCCGTAGGCGTTGTCGCCGTGCGGGATCTCCTTGAGCTCGAACAGGCCGGCGCCCACGACCGCCGGGATGGCGAGCAGGAAGGCGTAGCGGGTCGCGGCCTCGCGCTCGTACCCCAGGAACCGGCCCATGGAGATCGTGGCCCCGGAGCGACTGACACCGGGGACCAGGGCACAGGCCTGGGCCACGCCCATGAGCACAGCGTCGCGGAGCGAGAGGTGCTTGATCTGCCTGTCGTTGCTGCTGAAGCGGTCGGCGATCCCGAGCACGATCCCCATCACGACGAGGGTGGTGCCGGTGATCCAGAGGTTCCGGAAGTCCCGTTCGATGACGTCCTTGAGGATCACCCCGAGCACCACGATCGGCAGCGACCCGATGATGATGAACCAGCCCATCCGGGCGTCGAGCTGACCGCGGTACTCCGGCCGGTACAGCGACCGCACCCAGGCCGAGCCGATCCGCCAGATGTCCTTGCGGAAGTAGATGAGGACCGCGAGCTCGGTGCCGATCTGGATCACCGCCGTGAAGGCGGCGCCCGGGTCACCCCAGCCGAGGAGCTCGGGGAAGATCCGCAGGTGCGCACTGCTCGAGATCGGGAGGAACTCGGTCAGGCCTTGAAGGGTGCCGAGCACGACGGCCTTGAGGAGGTCCCACACGGCGGGCAAGCCTACGGTTAGCCTTCTCGGCATGCAGCAGCGCGCCGTCGGAAGCACCGGCCTGAAGGTCTCGCGGCTCGGTCTGGGCACCTGGACGTGGGGCACCCAGGTCGACGAGCACGAGGCGCGCGACCAGCTCGGCGCGTTCGTCGACGCGGGCGGCACCCTCGTCGACACGGCCGTGGGCTACGGCGGCGGCGCGTCAGAGGAGCTGGTGGGCCGGCTGCTCGGCGACGTGGTCCCACGTGACCGGGTCGTGCTCGCCACCAAGGCCGGCTTCCGCTCCACCGACGACGGTCCGGTGCGCGACACCTCGCGGCGGGGTCTGCTCCGCGACCTCGACACCTCCCTGGCGCGTCTCGGGACCGACCACGTCGACCTGTGGCAGGTGCACGTGTGGTCCGACACCGCTCCCGTCGAGGAGACGATGGCCGCTCTCGACCTGGCCGTGTCGTCCGGGAAGGCGAGGTACGTCGGTGTGTCCAACTACACCGGCTGGCAGCTCGCCCAGGCCGCGACGTGGCAGCGCGCCGTCCCGACTCGCGTACCGCTCGCGTGCACCCAGGAGGAGTACTCCCTGCTCAACCGCGACGTCGAGCGCGACGTCCTGCCGGCCGCTGCCGCTTGCGGGCTCGGACTGCTGGCGTACTCCCCGCTCGGCGGTGGCGTCCTCACCGGCAAGTACCGCGGCGGCACCCCGACCGACTCGCGCGGCGCGGGCCGGCTCTCCGCCAGTGTCGACCGCTACCTCGACGAGCACGGCCGGGCGGTGGTCGAGGCGGTCGCCCGGGCAGCCGACGGGCTCGACTGGACCCCGGTGCAGGTCGCGCTCGTCTGGCTGCGCGACCGGCCGCGGGTGACGGCGCCGATCGTCGGCGCCCGCACCGCCGTCCAGCTCAAGGCGGCCCTCACCACGGAGGACCTGACCCTCCCCGACGCCATCGTCGCCGCCCTCGACGACGTCTCCGGGGAGTGAGCATGAGCACCCGCGTGACGGAGCGGCCGTTGAGCCCGGGCGTGGAGTGGCAGTTCGAGAAGCTCCTCATCTCGCGAGAGCTGTCGCGCAACGCCGTGACCCGGATGCTCGTCGACCGTGCCGAGCACGGCGGCTGGGAGCTCGACCGGGTGCAGGTGTCCGCCGACGGCACCCGCCGGGTCGTGCTGCGTCGCAAGATCATCCGGCAGCGGCCCACGGTCTACTTCGGCACCCTCGCCTGAACCGCCCCTCAGACGTCGTCGAGGAACCGGTCGAACACCCGCGCGCCGAACTCCAGGGCGCTCACCGGCACCCGCTCGTCGACGCCGTGGAACAGGGCGGTGAAGTCGAGGTCGGCCGGCAGCTGCAGCGGCGTGAAGCCGTAGGACCGCATCCCGAGCTTCCGGAAGTGCTTGGCGTCGGTGCCGCCGCTCATGAGGAACGGCGCGATCAGGGCGTCGGGGTCCTCGGCGAGCAGCGAGCGGTGCATGGCGTCGACCAGCTCTCCGTCGTACGGCGTCTCCCACGGTGCCTGGTTGGACAGGTACTCCACCTCGATGTCGTCCCCCACGAGCTCGGCGAGCGTCGCGAAGAACTCGTCCTCGAAGCCCGGCAGCGAGCGACCGTCGATGTGGGCCGTGGCCTCGGTCGGGATGACGTTCGCCTTGTAGCCCGCGGCGAGCATCGTCGGGTTCGTGGTGTTGCGGATGACCGCGCCCAGCATCCGCGCGGCGCTGCCGAACTCGTCGACGAGCGCCTCGGCGTTCTCCGGCGTCGCCTCGGTGCCGGCGAGGTCGGCGACCGTCGCGAGCAGCACCTCCATGGCGGGCGTGAGCCGGACCGGCCACTCGTGCGCTCCGATCCGCGCGACGGCCGTGGCGATCCGGGACACGGCGTTCTCCGGGTTGATCATCGAGCCGTGCCCGGCGCGGCCGCGCGCGGTGAGCTTCATCCAGGCCATGCCCTTCTCCGCGGCCTCGACCAGGTAGATCCGGCGGCCCCGCACGGTGGCGCTGAAGCCGCCGACCTCGCCGACGGCCTCGGTCACGCCGTCGAAGTGCTCGGCGTACTGCTCGACCATGATCTGTGCGCCGTGGTGCCCGCCGGCCTCCTCGTCGGCGGTGAAGGCGAGCACGATCGGGCGGTCGGGCACCCGGCCGGCGCGGGTGCGGGCGCGCACCGTCGACAGCAGCATCGCGTCGAAGTCCTTCATGTCGACCGCGCCTCGACCCCAGACGTAGCCGTCCTGGATCTCACCGGAGAACGGGTCGACCTGCCAGTCCTCGGCGGCCGCCGGCACCACGTCGAGGTGAGCGTGCAGCAGCAGGCCGGGCCGGTCCGACGTGGGCTCGCCCCAGTGGGCGATCAGGCTGGTGCGGCCGGGCGTCTCCTCCACGACGGTCGACTCGATCCCGACCTCGTCGAGCAGGGTCGCGACGTACTCCGCGGCCTTCCGCTCCCCCGGCCCGGACTGGTCGCCGTAGTTGGAGGTGTCGATCCGGATCAGGTCCCGGCACAGCTCCACCACCTCCCCTGTCGGGTCGTCGATGGGGCCCGCCCGTGAGTCCTCGTCTCGGTCCGCCATGGCCCCATCCTGACACCGGTTCGGGGCGCCTCCCCGATGCGGGTAACGCACCGCTGCTTTGCTAAGGTTCCTGCGCACTCGTCCGGGTGGCGGAATTGGCAGACGCGCTAGCTTGAGGTGCTAGTGCCCGTATTAGGGCGTGGGGGTTCAAGTCCCCCCTCGGACACCCAGTCAGACCAGATTCGTTCGTGCACGCGAGCAGCGCGGGACGAGCCGCCCGCCCGTCCCGCGCTGCTCCAGCGTCAGGTGACGGTTCCGGTCGAGCTCCGGGACCCCGACTGCTGCGCTTCGTCCTTGACGTTCTCGGCTGAGGACCGTGCCTCGTCCTTGACCGTCGCGGCCGCGTCCTGAGCGGTTGCGCGAAGCTCCTCGCCTGCGCCCGCCACCTGCTCCTTCAGGTTCTCGGCAACGTCCGCGCCTGCCGACTTGGCCTCATCGAGCAGCGGCTGTCCGTGGTCGCGGGCGGTATCGACGGCCGCTCGTCCCAGATGCCGCTCCTTCTCCGTCGCCGGGAAGACCGCTGACAGAACCATGCCCGCTCCGAATGCCACGAGTCCGGCGGCCAAGGGATTCCCCTCGGTCGCCGACTGCACCCGGTGGGTCCCGGTCTGGACGGAGCCACCGACGGTGTCGGCGACCTCGGAGATGCCCCCCGGGCTGACGCCCGACGTCGTCCCCATGACGCGCTCACGTAGCGACGACATTCGCCCCTTGGCCGCCTCCGTCCGCCGCTGCACCATGCGCTGCGGGCTCAGCTTGTCGCCCAGCTCGTCGGTGTCCTGCGACAGCCGGGCACGCGTGGCCTCGATCTCCCGCTCCTTCTGGATCAGCTGCTCTTCTGTGCTCGCGCCCATCGGACGTCCTCCTTCAAGGTCTGCTGCGTGGTGGGTAGTTGGGGATTCGCCTCCTGCAGGTCCCGGCGACCGCGGGCGGCCAGGACCGCGGCCGCAATCCCCCAGAGCAGGCCGACGATCAAGGCGGCCAGCTCGACCGGCATCCAGTTGTCCAGCAGGTAGTGCACTGCCAGCGAGAGGAAGATCGCCGTGAGCAGCCCGGCGACGCCGGCCCCACCCAGCAGGCCTGCGCCCCTGCCGATCTTCTGCATCTCGTGCTTGAGCTCGACCTTGGCGAGGTCCATCTCCTGCCGTACCAGGTCGCTGAGGTCCCGGCTGACGTCGGCGACGATCTCGCCGAGGCCACGGGTCTCCGTGTTCGAAGTGCCGGGTGCAGAGCCGGTCTCGTAGCCTCCCCCGGTCACAGCCGGCTCCCCGGATCGGTCTCCGGCACGCCGTGGGGGGACGCGACCGGCGACACGACCGGCGCGGTGGCGGTGCCGACGCCGGTGCTCGGCGTGAGCGGGTCGCCACCCGCCACCGGGGAGCCGGCTGCGCTGTTGTCGGCCCAGCCCTCCGTCGTCGTCACCGGTGGCCGGGTCTCGCCCTGATCCTCCGTCGCGGCGGCCTGCGCGGCGCGGGTGAACCGGCCGGCGAGCACGCCTGCGGCGAGGGCTCCGACGAGAAAGGTGCCGGGACGCTGCCGGGCGAAGGTCCGCACGCTGTCCAGCAGCTCACGGGGCTCCCGGCTCTCGAGCTGGGTCGCGAGGCTTCGGGCGCGCTCCGACACCTGGTGCGCCAGGTCGGACGCCAAGCCGGTGCGGCCCGCGGACATCTCCGACAGGTCGTCGCCCAGGGTGCGCAGGGTGCCGGCCATCCGGCGCTGCTGCGTCCTCGACTGCTCGTCGACCTGGCTCGTTGCCTCGGAGATGAGTGCGAGGACCTGCTGGCGCGCTTCGTCTGCGACGTGGGCGGCCTCGTCGCGGGCCGTGCCTGCGACGTGGCGCCCCTCGTCGGCGGCCGTGCCGGCCACCTCCTGCGCCTGCTCACGGCCGCCGGATTGCTCGTACTGGTTGCTGGTCATCTCGGTGGTGCTCATGGGGTCTCCCTCCTCTGTGGGAGGTGTCCTGTACCCACTGCTTCCTCGGCGATTCAGCCCAAACGGGTGAGGTGGCCAGGACGTGCCGACGGTGATCGGCACGCCTGGTCACCACACATACTTGAACCGTTCAAGTAAAGCCGACATGCTGGGCCGGTGACCGCCACCGCCGACCACGAGCGCCTCCTGCGCGACGCGTCGCTGCGGGTCACCCGGCCCCGGCTCGCCGTCCTCCGTGCCCTGCACGACGCGCCGCACGCCGACACCGACTCGATCATCGGCGCGGTGCGCGCCGACCTCGGCGTGGTCTCGCACCAGGCGGTGTACGACGTGCTGCGCGCCCTGACCTCGGCCGGGCTGGTGCGCCGGATCCAGCCGACGGGTTCGGTGGCGCGCTACGAGGCTCGGGTCGGCGACAACCACCACCACGTCGTGTGCCGCTCCTGCGGCACGGTGGCCGACGTCGACTGCGCAGTCGGCGACGTGCCGTGCCTGACGGCGACCGACGACCAGGGCTTCACGATCGACGAGGCCGAGGTCGTCTACTGGGGCACCTGTCCCGACTGCAGCACCGCTCGTTCCTGATCACCCACCGTCCCACGGAAGGAAGCACATGACCGAGAGCCAGGACCACCCGAACAGCCCCCAGGGGGTGGACCCGAAGGCCGAGGCCGGCTGCCCGGTGGCGCACGACTCCGCGACGTCGAGCGGCAGCGAGAGCGAGAACCCGGCCATCGACTCCCCGACCCCGCGTACCGGCGGCCGCCCACGCACCAACAAGGACTGGTGGCCGAACCAGCTGGACCTGTCCGTCCTCCACGCCCACACGCCGCGGGCGAACCCGCTCGGTGGTGACTTCAGCTACGCCCAGGAGTTCGAGAAGCTCGACGTCGAGGCGCTGAAGCGTGACCTCGTCGAGGTGCTCACCACGTCGCAGGACTGGTGGCCGGCCGACTTCGGTCACTACGGCGGCCTCATGATCCGGCTGAGCTGGCACGCCGCCGGCACCTACCGGATCCACGACGGCCGCGGTGGTGCCGGCGAGGGCAGCCAGCGGTTCGCGCCGCTCAACAGCTGGCCCGACAACGCCAACCTCGACAAGGCGCGGCGGCTCCTGTGGCCGGTGAAGCAGAAGTACGGCCAGAAGATCTCGTGGGCCGACCTGCTGGTGCTCGCCGGCAACGTGGCCATGGAGTCGATGGGTTTCGAGACCTTCGGCTTCGGCTTCGGTCGTGAGGACGTCTGGGAGCCCGAGGAGATCATCTGGGGTCCGGAGGACGACTGGCTCGGCGACGAACGGTACGTGAGCGAGGCGGAGATGGCGCCCGAGGTGGGCGCCACGGAGATGGGCCTCATCTACGTCAACCCCGAGGGTCCGCGCGGGAACGCCGATCCCCTGGCGGCCGCGCACTTCATCCGGGAGACCTTCGCGCGGATGGCGATGAACGACGAGGAGACGGTGGCGCTCATCGCAGGCGGCCACACGTTCGGCAAGACCCACGGGGCGGCCGTCGCCGACGACCACGTCGGTCCCGAGCCCGAGGGCGCTCCCCTGGAGGCGCAGGGACTGGGCTGGCTGAGCACCCACGGCACGGGCGCGGGTCCCGACACGATCACCAGCGGTCTGGAGGTCACCTGGACCGACCGGCCCACCGAGTGGAGCAACCGCTTCTTCGAGATCCTCTTCGGGCACGAGTGGGAGCTGACCACCAGCCCCGGTGGTGCGAAGCAGTGGGTCGCCAAGGACGCCGAGGAGATCATCCCCGACGCGTTCGACCCGCAGCGCAAGCACCGCCCCACGATGCTGACCACCGACCTGTCGCTGCGCTTCGACCCGACCTACGAGCAGATCTCGCGCCGCTTCCTCGAGAACCCCGACGAGTTCGCGCAGGCGTTCGCCAAGGCCTGGTACAAGCTCCTCCATCGCGACATGGGGCCCGTGAGCCGCTTCCTCGGGCCGTGGGTGGCCGAGGCCCAGCTGTGGCAGGACCCGGTGCCGTCAGTCGACCACGAGCTGGTGGACGACGCGGACGTCGCCGCCCTCAAGGCGAAGGTCCTCGAGACCGGCCTCTCGACGGCGCAGCTCGTGTCCACCGCGTGGGCGTCCGCAGCCAGCTTCCGGTCGACCGACAAGCGCGGCGGTGCGAACGGCGCCCGGATCCGCCTCGAGCCGCAGCGGAGCTGGGAGGTGAACCAGCCCGAGCAGCTGGCGACGGTCCTCGACACCCTCGAGCGCGTGCAGCAGGAGTTCAACGCGGCCCAGTCCGGTGGCAAGGTGGTCTCCCTCGCGGACCTGATCGTCCTCGCCGGCTCGGCGGCGGTCGAGCGGGCCGCTCGAGACGGCGGCGTCGACGTGACGGTGCCGTTCCACCCCGGACGCACCGACGCCAGCCAGGACCAGACCGACGTCGAGTCGTTCAGCGTGCTCGAACCCCGCGCCGACGGCTTCCGCAACTACCTGCGGCCCGGCGAGAAGCTGCAACCCGAGACGTTGCTGCTGGAGCGCGCGTACATGCTGGGCCTGTCGGCACCGGAGATGACCGTGCTGGTCGGTGGCCTGCGCGCGCTGGGAGCGGGCACCTCGACGCACGGAGTCCTCACGGACCGGCCCGGTGTCCTCACCGCCGACGTCCTGGTCACCCTGCTCCAGCAGGGAACGACCTGGAAGGCGTCGACCACCGAGGAGAACGTCTTCGAGGGCACGGACGGAAGCGGCGACGTCGTCGCGACAGCCACGGCGGTCGACCTGGTGTTCGGGGCGAACTCGCAGCTCCGCGCGATCGCCGAGGTCTACGCGAGTGAGGACGCGCGCGAGAAGTTCGTGCACGACTTCGTCGCCGCCTGGGTCAAGGTCATGGAGCTCGACCGCTTCGACCTGCGCTGACACCACCGGCACCGACGCCCCGCCCCGACAGGCGGGGCGTCGCGCTGTCCCATCACCCGGTCACCAGCCGTAGACCCGGTCGACCCGTCGCCAGTACGAGCTCGTCATCCGCCGGTTCTCACCCGGGCCGGCCGCGAGCCGGTCCGGGAGTGCGGGCCGGCACTCGCGGGCCCGGCAGTCCTTCAGGTCCCACCACACCTGGCGGAGGGCGCGGCGCACGAACCGGTACTCCGGGTCGTCCCAACGGCTCCGGTTCTGCAGCGGGTCCTCGACGAGGTCGTACAGCTCGGCCCCGTTGCGGTAGACCAGCATCGAGTAGCGGGCGGTCCGCACCCCGATCGCCGTCCGCTCGTCGTCGAAGCCGCCGCCCTGCTGGCCCCCCGTGTGGAGCGCCTCGTACAGGACCGGCGTGCGCCAGCCCCGGTCGCCCCGCCGCATCGTGGGCACCCGGCTGGTGCCGTCCGGGGCGTACGGCGGCCTGGCGCCCGCGAGGTCGAGGACAGTGGCGGCCACGTCGACGGTGGTGATCGGGTCGAAGCGCAACCGCCCGTGCTCGCCGCCCCCGCGCATGCCGGGCCCGGTCACCAGGAAGGGGACGCGCAGCGACGGCTCGTGGCCGAGGATCTTTCCCTGCCGCTTGCGATGCTCGCCCAGGAAGTAGCCGTTGTCGGAGGTGAACATGAACACCGTGTCCTGCCACTCGCCGGTCTGCTTCAGCGTACGGACCAGGCGTCGAACCTGCCGGTCCATGACGAAGACCGACTCCGCGCGCTGCCGGGTCACCTCGCGCATGCGCCCGTCTCTCGAGACGGGTCGGTTCCGGGAGCCATCTCAGCGACGGGGGCTTGTCAGAGCTGTCCCGCTCGGCGGGTCCGCCGCCGCGCGGCAGGCCGGCCGCGCGCGTCACCACCCGGTCGAACCGCCCCTGCACCCAGGCCGGCCGCGCCGGCGTCCGCAGCACGTGGCGCCGGCCGCTGCCGATCCGTCAGCCGGCCCGGGTCGTCCGGCTCCTCCGGGCGCGCCGAAGTGAGGCGCCACGTAGTTGACGGACATGAAGAACGGCTTGGACGACGACGCGAACCGGCGCGCCATGTCGACGGAGAAGTCGCCGAGCACCACGGTCTGGTAGCGGCCGCGGTAGCCGTTGTCGACCTGGCCGTTGACGTTGTAGGGGTGTCGAAGTAGTTGTAGGTGCCGCCGTGGAGCCCGGGGTCACCGGTCGGCTCGAAGGAGGCCCGCCAGTCGGTCCAGCCTCGCGGCACGTACTCCCACGACGGCGCCCGGACACCTTCGACTCGTCCGGCCCGTACCCGTTCAGGTACTTGCCGACGAAGCCGGTGTCGTACCCGACCTGACGCAACGACGTGGCGAGCGTACGCGAGTCGTCGAAGGCCCCATAGCCCCAGGGCCGCTGGTGCGACCAGACGTGGTGCCGGTGGGCGTACAGCCCGGTGAGGAAGGACGCCCGCGCCGGGCAGCACAGCGGGTACGGCGAGAACGAGTTGCGGAACGTCAACCCACGGCGGGCGACGAGCCGGCGGACGTTGGGCGCGAAGCGGAGGTCGTCGACCCGCATGTCGTCAGCCATGACGACGACGATGTTCGGACGCTTGGCGCTCCGCCGCGGGCGCCCGAGCGGGCGCCACGGACGCTGTGGCGCCCGCCGGCCCGCTGTTCGGGGGCGTGACACCGGTCGTCAGCACGGCCACGGCGAGCACTGCCGCACCCAGCGTCGTCAGGGCGCTGCGGGCCGGCCACCTCACGGATGTCATGCGCACGGCATACCACGGATGGTCGTGGGTGCGACCACGGCCACGGTCGGCGGGCGTGATGGACTGACCCCCATGATGATCCGTCCGGCCGAGCTGATCGCCATCAGGAACGGCGAGCTCGACCTCGCGTTCCGGCGCTGGGACCGGCCACGGGTGAAGGTGGGCACCCGGATGCGGACCGCCGTCGGCCTCATCGAGGTGACCTCCGTCGAGCCGGTCGCGCTCTCGCGGCTGCGGGCCGAGGACGCCCGCCGGGCCGGCGCCCCGTCCCTCGCTGCGCTCAGGACCGCGCTGAGCCACCGCACCGACCGGACGGTCTACCGGGTCGGGCTGCGGTACGGCGGGGCCGACCCGCGGGAGTCGCTGCGCGAGCAGCTGCCCACCGAGGGCGAGATCGTCGAGATCCGGGCCTGGCTCGACCGCCTCGACGCCTCGTCGCGGACCGGGCCGTGGACCCGGGCATCGCTGGAGATCATCGACCGCTCCCCGGGCGTCCGTGCTCCCGACCTGGCCGCCGAGCTGGGGCGCGAGACGCAGGAGTTCAAGACCGACGTCCGCAAGCTGAAGGAGAAGGGGCTCACCGAGTCGCTCGCGATCGGCTACCGGCTCTCACCCCGCGGCGAGGCGGTGCTCGACCACGGCGGTCCCCCTCGCCGGCGCGCACCCCGCCCGTCCGGGACACCGCTCCCCCGCACCATCGGCGCACCGGCCACCGGTGCGTTGCGCCTGCAGGGCGTCACCTCGCTCGAGCAGGTCGTGGAGTGGCGGGCCGAGGACCTGCTCGCCCTCCACGGCGTCGGGCCGGTGGCGGTGGAGCGACTGGGCGAGGCACTGGCCGACCGCGGTCTCGGGTTCCGGGACGCCTGATGCGTCTCGGCTTCGTGACCGGCACGACCCCCGACAAGTGGGCGAGGGCGTGGCGCGACCGGCGTCGCGAGCCCCTGGACCTCGTCCCGGTCGACACGGCAGCAGAGGCGGACGCGGCGCTCCGCGACGGGAGCCTGGACCTGTGCCTCGTGCGGCTGCCGCTCGCGGACGCCGACGGCCTGCACCTGGTGCGGCTGTACGACGAGGTGCCGGTCGTGGCCGTTCCTCACGACCACTTCGCGACCGCCGCCGACGAGGTCACCACGAGCGACCTCGCGGACGAGCAGCTCGTCCTCCCCCACCACTCCGGGTGGGTCCCCGACGCTCCGCAGCTCGACTGGCCACCCATGTCGTGGCGCGAGGCGATCGAGGTCGTCGCCTCGGGCAGCGGCATCGCCGTGGTCCCGATGTCGGTGGCGCGCCGCTACGCGCGCAAGGACGTCGCGACCCGGCCGGTCACCGACCTGCCGCCGACGACGATCGGCCTCGCCTGGCTGGTCGCGCGTGACGGCGAGGACACCCAGGCGCTGGTCGGCATCGTCAAGGGCCGGTCGGCCAACACCTCGCGCTGAGGAACGCGGTCACGCCGGGCGCCGCACCGGCGCCCGACGTGACCTCGGGGGGACGGTCGGTCGAAGCCCGCCTACGGCAGGGCGTTCGCGGCCGCCACGACATCGACCAGGCCGTGGCCCTTGTCGAACGACGAGCCGCCCGAGTACGGCGCCCCGAAGGTGTAGGCGTACGCGGTGGACGTGAGGGCGTCCTCCACCTGGGCCGGTGTCGCGTCCGGCGCCTTCTGGAACAGCTGCGCCACGATGCCCGCGACGTGGGGCGCGGCCATCGACGTGCCGCTGATCGTGTTGTAGTCGCCGGCCTCCACCGGGTCGAGCCCGGTGCTGCAGATCGGCAGGTAGATCCGGCACGAGCTGGTGATCGTGTCACCCGGCGCCGAGAGGTCGGGCCACGTGGAGCGGTCGGAGGCCAGGCCGCGCGAGGAGAACTCGCTGAGCTCGCCGTCCCGGGTGCCGGTCTCGAGGTCGTGGTACGACGCGACGCTCAGGATGCCGCCGGTCGGGTCCTGTCCGGGCGGGTTGGTGAGGCTCTCGGAGCCGTCGCCGCCGTCGTTGCCGGCTGCCCACACGGTGACGACGCCCTCGGCCGCCAGCGCACGCTGCAGCTTCACGGTCGCGGACTCCGGGTCGAACTCGCCGCCGCCGCTCGGGCCGTAGGAGTTGTTGGTGACCTTGATCGGCGGGCACTCCGCAACCGGAACGCCCTCGCCACAGGGGGCCTCGTGGTTCTCCAGGACCCAGTTGAGGGCGGTGTCGGCCCCGATGATGAACAGGCCGGCGCCGGTCGACAGCGAGACGAGCTTGGCGCCCGGGGCCGCCCCGTGCAGGGTCGAGCCGTCGGAGAGCTCCGTCGGTCGGCCGGCGACGATCCCGGCCACGTGGGTGCCGTGACCGCCCACCGAGAGCGTGTCGGTGTCGATGGTGTCGGGCAGGTTGACGACCTGACAGAAGGCCTCGAGCGGGTCGCAGATCGTCTTGTTGTTGGAGACGACGGCCGAGGTGCCGTCGGCCTCGGTGAGGTAGGGGTGGGTCGGGTCGACGCCGGAGTCGATCACGCCCACGCTGATGCCGGTCCCCGTCAGCGGGGTGCCGTCGGCGCCGGTGAGCGTCTGCTGCGCCTCGGTGCCGCGGGTGGCCGTGTTGGAGGTGTACTGGCTGAACTCGATCGGCTGGTTGCCCTCGACGTAGGTCACCCCGGGCTGCACCCGGGCGAGCGCGATCTGGGCCTTCGTCGCGCGGGCGACGACGACACCGATCGCGTCGAAGCTCATGGTCCGCGTCATGCCGGAGGCCGCGACGGCGCGGTCGGCGGCCGCGAGGTCGGTGCCGTGGACCATCACGGTCGTGCGCTCACCCAGCCCGAGCGTCGTCAGCTCGTGGGCGAGGAAGTCGGACACGTCGGCCTTCAGCAGCGGTAGCGACGCCTCCGCGCTGGTGGTCGGCAGGGCCGGGATGAGGGCCGCGAGCGCGAGCGCGGCTGCGGCGGCGAGTCGTGGGGCACGACGCATGGGGTTCCTCCTGTGTCACCGGGTCGGTGCCAGGGACAACGGCCGGGGGCCGCGGAGGTCACGCTCAGGTCGCGGAGACCCCGATCGCGCCGTCGCGGAAGGCGTCGACGAACAGGGCGTGGTCGTCGCGCACCCGCACGGCGTAGGACATCCCCCAGTCGGTCAGCCAGGCGGTGAACTCGCGTCGGCGACGGTCCAGGGAGTCGGCGATCGCCTCCTCGACCTGGAAGTCGACGAGGTCCTGCTCGCTGTCCTCGTCCGAGGCGCAGTGGATCTTGGCGGTCGCCCGCCCGAGCAGGTCGACCACCTCGGCGATCTCGTCGGGCTCGGTGAGGTCGGACCAGTCGAGGTCGACCTCGTACGGCGACACCTCGCTCACGACGTACCCGACCCCGTCGAGCGTCGTGTAGCCGAGCAGCGGGTCGGTGTGCACCTGCAGCGCCCGCTGGCTGACGACCGTGCGGTGACCTTCGTGGTCGAAGTAGTCGTCGACCCTCGCGCTGTCGACGAACCGGCTCACGGCCGGGGTGTTGGCCTGCTTCATCGACAGCACGACGTCGTTGTCGAGCGCCTGGCTGTAGCCCTCCACCAGGACGTTGTACGCCGGCAGGCCGGCGCTGCCGATGCCGAACCCGGACTTCCCGACCACGTCACGCAGCTCGTAGAAGAGGTCGCGGTCGAACCGCTTGTCCTCGGGGATCGTGTCGAGGTAGCGCTCGAACGCGGCGACCACCTTCTTCCGCTCGGTCTTGGCCAGCCGGCGGACCGACCCGTCGTCGCGGAACGTGCGGAGGCCGCGGTCGAGCACCGTCGTCTTGTCCAGGAGGTCGGCCCGCTTGTTGCAGCGCGCCGACACCAAGGCGCTCTTGATCGGGCCCGTGGTGTTCTCGAGGTGGAGTGCGAAGTCGTCGTCGTCCTCGCTGCGGCGGTAGTCGTCCACCTGGGCCAGGTAGGACCGCACGTAGCGGCCGATCAGGCGCCGGACGTCGTCCTCCGGCAGCGCCTTCTGCCAGCCCACGAGGGCCAGCGACGCCGCGAAGCGCTGGAGGTCCCACGTGAAGTGGCCGAGGTAGGCCTCGTCGAAGTCGTTCACGTCGAAGACCAGGCGCCCGTCGGAGTTCAGGTAGGTGCCGAAGTTCTCGACGTGGAGGTCGCCGTGGATCCAGATCGCCCCGGAGCGCTCGTCGGCGTACCGGTCCTCCTCCGCCGTCACGTCGGCGAAGAACAGGCACGCACTGCCGCGGTAGAAGGAGTGGGGGTCGCTGGCCATCTTGCGGAACTTCACCCGGAACGCCTGGGGGTCGGCCTTCATGAGGGGCGCGAAGGCGTCGTCCAGCACTCCGGAGATCAGGTCGCGGCGGTCGTCGGCGGTCGGCATTCGTCCGAGCCTAGGCTGCGTCCCCGGCCCGGCCTGCGGCAGGCAGGCGGAGACCGCTGGCGCGGAGCTCGAGCTCGGCGAGCCGATCGGTGACATCCCGATCGCCGGCCCGCCAGGCACCGGCGGGGTCGTCACTGATGCGTGCGAGCACGTGGAGCGGCTGGTGCGCCAGCGCGCGCAGGGCGAAGAGGTCGAGGTCGGCACCGGAGTCGACCAGGCGGGCCCCGGCGGTCGCTCGGCGGACGAACCGCACCCGTCCGGGGACGTAGAACGCCGCGACCACCAGGATCGGGATGAGTGCCACAGCAAGTCCCAGGAGGTCGGCGAGACGCTCGACCGCCCGGACCTGGGCCCGGCCCGCCTCGGCCAGCCGGTCGGCGGCACCGCTCGCCTCGTCGAACGGCGTCCGCGCCTCGTCACCCACGACCGGCAGGCTGCCGAGCGTCCCACCGGCCTCCGTCATCGCCTCGGCGATGCCCGAGGCCGACTCGGTGACCTGCTCGCCCGGACCGGTCAGCTCCATCGTTGCGTCGTGGACTGCGAGCCCCGCCCACACCCAGAGCACGAGCCAGGCCACGAGCGCCACGTCGGTGACGACCTGTCGTGCCAGGTGACCGGGGCTGTCGGAGTAGATCCTCATGCCTCCAGTCGAGCACACCGGTTGGGTGCCGGTACTCACCGAAGCCGGGTAGCGGCGCGGGTCCACCCGCCGCTGGGTCGAAGCGATCCTTCACGACATGGACACTCCGAGCACTCCCAAGAACACCAACGCCTTCTACCTGCAGGCGGCGATCTCGTTCGCCGTGGCGCTGCTGACCATGATCTTCGCCGTGTTCTACCTGCCGGTGGACGTCTGGGTCCGGGCCTTCCTCGGCCTCGGGATCATGTACCTGACCACGTCGGCCTTCACGCTCGCCAAGTGCGTCCGGGACGCCCAGGAGAACCAGGCGGTCTACGCCCGGCTCGACCAGGCCCGGGTCGAAAGGATCCTCGCCGAGCACGACCCGTTCAAGGCCGTCGTCTGACCTGTCCACGAGCGCAACCTCGCCCACGGAGCAGACGGAGCCCCGCACCAGCCGGTGCGGGGCGCTGCTGCGTGTCAGGTCGGGCCGCTACTTCAGCTCGGCGCTGCTGAGCCCCAGCAACCGACGGGCGACGATCAGCTGCTGGATCTGCTGGGTGCCCTCGAAGATGTCGAGGATCTTGGAGTCACGCGACCACTTCTCGAGCAGCTCGGTCTCGGAGTACCCGACCGAGGACGCGAGCTCCACGCACGCGAGTGTGATCTCCGAGCCGACCCGGCCCGCCTTGGCCTTGGCCATCGAGGCCTCCAGCGAGTTGGGCCGGCGGTTGTCAGCCAGCCACGCCGCCTGCAGCGTCAGCAGCCGCGCGCCCTCCCAGTCGGCCTCCAGCTTCAGCAGCCGGGCGGCAGCCGCGTGCTGCACCTGGGCCGGCCGGTCGTAGTCGACGACCACCCCGGCCTGGGCGAGCAGGTCGGTCGTGAGGTCGAGCGCCGCCCGGGCGCAGCCGACCGCCATCGCGGCGACCAGCGGCCGGGTGTTGTCGAAGGTCGCCATGGCGCCGGCGAAGCCCTGCTTCACGTCGATGTCCGGCGATCCCAGCAGGTTCTCCTTCGGGACCCGGCAGTCGGTGAACGTGATCGCCGCGGTGTCGGAGGCGCGGATGCCGAGCTTGTGCTCGAGCCGCTCCACCGTCATGCCCGGCGTGCCCTTCTCGACCACGAACGACTTGATCGCGGCGCGGCCCAGGCTCTTGTCGAGCGTCGCCCACACGACGACGCTGTCGGCGCGCTCACCGGCGGTGACGTAGATCTTCTCGCCGTTGATGACGTAGTGGTCGCCGTCGAGGACTGCCGTGGTCCGGATGTTCGCCGAGTCGGAGCCCATGCCGGGCTCGGTGATCGCCATCGCCGCCCACGTGTCACCGAAGCGCGCGAGCTGCTCCTCGTCGGCCACCGACGCGATGGCGGAGTTGCCGAGCCCCTGCCGCGGCATCGACAGCAGCAGTCCGACGTCGCCCCAGCACATCTCGGCGATCGACATGACCGAGGCGAGGTTGGCACCGTTCTTGACGCCGGTCCGCTCCTCGGCGGGCTCGTCGCGACGCACGCCCGTGGCCCCGGCCCCCTCACCGGCTCCGGACTCCGCCAGCCCGTCGATCATGGCGGCGAGCATGTCCAGCTCCTTGGGGTACTCGTGCTCCGCACGGTCGTACTTGCGCGACACGGGTCGCAGCATGTTCATCGCGACCTGGTGGGCCTGGTCGCGGAGCGTCCGGAGACGCCGCGGGTCGTCGAGATGGATCATCAGACCAGCACGCTCCCTTCCATCACGGCGATGGCTCTGAGGTCGCGGTACCACCGCTCCACCGGGTGCTCCTTCACGTAGCCGTGGCCGCCGAGCAGCTGCACCCCGTCGAGCCCGATCTGCATGCCCTTGTCGGCGCAGAGCGTGCGAGCGAGCGCCACCTCGCGGCTGAAGTCCTTGCCCGCGGCGGCGCGCGACGCCGCCTTGTAGGTGACCAGCCGCATCGCCTGCAGCTCGATGGCGATGTCGGCGACCATGAAAGCCACGGACTGCCGGTGGGCGATCGGCTCGCCGAACGCCTCTCGCTCCTTCACGTAGGGCGTGACGTAGTCGAGCACCGCCTGGGCGGTCCCCACGGCCAGCGCGCACCAGGCCAGGCGGGAGAGCTGGACGCACTCGAGATAGGTCGAGCCGTCGCTCTCGCCCAGGATCGCCTCGGCCGGCACCCGGACGCTGCGCAGCGAGAGCCGGGTCGCCGACGACGCTCGCACTCCCATCGCGGGATCGCCCTCGACCGAGAGTCCCGCCGCGCCGGACTCGACGAGCACCAGCACGGGTCGCCCGTCGAGGCGGGCGCCGACCACGAACAGCTCGGCCGCGGCACCGCGGGGCACGAGGGACTTCACTCCGTCGAGCACGAGGTCGTCCCCGTCGCGGACCGCGGTCGTTGCCGGCTCCAGCACGTCGAACAGCACCGTGGGCTCGTTGAGAGCCAGCGCGGCGGCCGGGACGTCGTCACCGGTGAAGGCGGGCAGGTACGTCGACTGCTGCTGATCGGTCCCCCAGAGCCCGATCGCGGTGGCCACCGCAGCGGGCGACAGGGCGGCGACGGCCAGGCCCAGGTCGCCGTGGGCGAGCGCCTCGGCCACGAGCGTGCCGGCCATGGCCGAGCGCTCCTCCGAGATCCCACCCAGCGACTCCGGCACGCCCAGGATCGGCAGCCCGATGTCCGTGCCGGCCTCGAGCACGGCCTCCGGGGCGGCGCAGTCGTCGTCCGCCTGGGCCGCGGCGGGGCGTAGCACCTCCTCGGCGTACTCCCGCACGACGTCGACGAGCAGCTGCTCGTCCTCCGTCGGCGTCAGGTCGAAGACCCCGGACGAGGTCGCGGCGGGCACCCGGACGCCGGCCCGTCGGCTCGAGCCGGCCCGGGTGAACGCCCGGCCGGCCGCGGTCGCGGTCCGGAAGCCGCTCCGCGTGACGGTGAACACCGCCTGCTCGGCCTGCTTGCGCAGCCCGACGCGGTCGAGCAGCTCACTTTGCGCCATCCGGTTGAGCGCGGCGACGGCGAAGCCGATCGGGTCGCGGGACTCGCCGGACGCGACGCCGTGCTTGCCGCCGGGGCTGAGGTTCCTCGTCAGGGCCATGCTCGTAATGTAACTCCGAGTTACAACTTCCGCCATGGCCCCCGCCGGTGTCCCGGCTCACACGTCGCGCCGACCCGTTCGTAGGATCTGGGCCATGTCCGAGCAGACCGTGCACGCGCCGTTCGGCCCGCTGCCGACCGGCGGCACGGTGCGGCCGGTCACCCGCTGGGGCGCGCCGGTCATGCACCGGGCCCAGGAACCGGTCACGACGTACGACGACGACCTGCGCAGCCTGGTCGCCGACATGGTCGCGACCATGTACGCCGCCGACGGGGTCGGCCTGGCCGCCTGCCAGATCGGGGTGGACCGGGCGGTCTTCGTCTTCGACTGCCCGGACGCCGACGGCGACCACACGGTCGGCGTCGTGTGCAATCCCGTGGTGACGACCCCCGAGGGGCCGGAGCGGAAGCTCGACGTGGCGGACGAGGGCTGCCTGTCACTCCCGGGGGCGTTCGTGGAGTGCGCACGCCCCGACCAGGCGACGGTGACCGGCACCGGGCTCGACGGCGAGCCGGTGACGTACCGCGGCGACGGCCTGCTGGCGCGCTGCCTGCAGCACGAGACCGACCACACCCGGGGCACGGTCTTCGGCGACCGGCTGCCGACGAAGCTGCGCAAGAAGCTCCAGAAGGCGCACGACCAGTCCGCGGACGACTACCCGCCCGACTGGCCCGCCTGACTCACGGAGCGGGCTGGGTCTGCGGGTCCTCGTGCGGGTCGATGCCGGGCTGCGGCTCGGTCGGGATGGGCTCGGGGTCGCCGCTGGGGACGACGTCGGGGTCGTTGCCGGGTTCCTGGGGTGTCGTGGTCATGCCGTCGACGTACCCCGTAGGCCCCGGCTCATGCGCCGGACCCTGCCCATGCCTCAGCGACGAGCCGCGACGTAGCAGGCGACCGCCGAGGCCGCAGCGACGTTGAGGGAGTCGATCCCGGCCTGCATCGGGATGACGGCGCGCCGGTCGGCGCTCTGCTGCCACCGCTCCGAGAGCCCGTGGCCCTCCGAGCCGAGCACGAGAGCGAGCCGCTCGACGCCCGCCACGGCCTCCTCGATCGGCACGGCATCGTCGGCCAGCGTCAGCGCCACGGTGGTGAACCCGTGAGCGGCGATGCCCGGCAGCGCGTCGTACCAGTCCGGGAGGCGGGTCCAGGGCAGCGCGAAGACCGCGCCCATCGCGACCTTCACGGCACGGCGGTAGAGCGGGTCGGCGCAGCGGGGCGCGAGCAGCACCGCGTCGACGCCGAGCGCGGCGCCGCTGCGCAGGATCGCGCCGACGTTGGTGTGGTCGACCACGTCCTCCAGGACCAGCACCGTCCGGGCGCCCGCCAGCACCTCGTCGACGCTGGGCAGCGGCCGACGGTGGAGGGACGCCAGCGCGCCCCGGTGGACGTGGAACCCGGTGACGTCCTCGGCCAGCGCCTCGGTGACGACGAAGCAGGGCACGTCCGCCTCGGCCATGAGGTCGGCGAGGCCGGCCAGCCAGCGCTCGGCCATCAGGAACGAGCGGGGCGCGAACCCGGCCTCGAGCGCGCGCCGCACCACCTTCTCCCCCTCGGCCAGGAAGAGGCCGCGCTCGGTCTCGAGGTGCTTGCGGAGCTCCACGTCGCGCAGGTCGCGGTAGTCGGCCAGTCGGGGGTCGGCCGGGTCGTCGACCTCGACGTAGGTCGCCATCAGCCGCTCCCGAACGCCGCCGGGTGCGCCACGGCCACGACCTCGCCCACGACGATGATGGCCGGTGGCCGGACCTGCTCGGCATCGAGCCGCTCGGCCAGGGTGCCGAGCGTGGCGAGCACGGTGCGCTCGGTGGCCATGGTGCCCTCGCAGACCACGGCGACCGGCGTGTCCGGGTCGCGGCCGTGCCGGAGCAGCGCCTCGGCGATCGCCGGCGCGTTCTCGACGGCCATCATCAGCACCAGCGTGCCGCCCACGCGGGCGGCGGCACCCCAGTCCACGAGGGACTCCTGGTGGCCCGGCGGGAGGTGGCCGGACACCACGGTGAAGGAGTGCGCGACGCCGCGATGGGTGACCGGGATCCCGGCCGCACCGGGCACGGCCACCGGGCTCGGCAGCCCCGGGATCACGGTCACCGGGACCCCGGCGTCCCGGCACGCCTGCACCTCCTCGAAGCCGCGGCCGAACACGAACCCGTCGCCGCCCTTGAACCGCACGACCCGCTTGCCGGCCCGGGCCCGGTCCACGAGCACGCGGTTGATCTCCTCCTGCTGCGCCGACCGTCCCCGGGGCAGCTTGGCGACGTCGACCAGCTCGACGTGCGGCCCGAGCTCGTCGAGCAGCTCGCGCGGTGCCAGCCGGTCGGTCACCACGACGTCAGCGGAGGCCAGGGCCTGCCGGGCCGCGACGGTCACCAGCGACGGGTCGCCCGGACCGCCCCCCACGAGGACGACGCCGGGCGTGTGGTCCAGCGCTCCCGTCGTGGTCAGGCGGCCGTCGGCCAGCGCGCCGAGGATGTCGTCGCGCAGCGCGGCGGACTGGCGTGGCTCCCGGTTGCCCAGGACCGACACGGTCACCCTGCCGTGCCGGCCGGACGCAGCCGTCCAGGCCGACGCCTCACGGGCGTCGTCGCTCCGGACGCAGAAGATGCGGCGCTCGTCGGCACCGGCGAGGATGCGGGCGTTGACCGCCGGGTCGTTCGTGGCGGCGATCGCGTACCAGGCGCCGTCCAGGTCGCCGTCCTCGAACTCCCGCAGCACGAGGGTCACCTCGCCCGCCATGCCCTCCAGGGCCGGCGTCACCTCCGGGGAGACGACGACGACGTCGGCGCCCGCCGCCACGAGCGACGGCACCCGCCGCTGGGCGACGTGGCCACCCCCCACCACGAGCACCCGGCGCCCACCGAGCCGCAGTCCCACCGGGTAGGGCGGCAGCTCCCGTGCGTCACTCACGGGAGGCATTCTCCCCGACCCGGACCCTGGGTAGGGTCGAGGTCATGAGCGTGGACACCACCATCGAACGCCCTGTCAGCCCCAACCCCTACGACCTGCTGCCGGCCCGGCCGTCGTTCACCGTGACCAGTGACGACGTGCAGGACGGACAGCCGCTGGCCTCGGCGCAGGTGGCGGCGGAGGGCAACACGTCGCCCCAGCTCTCGTGGTCCGGCGCACCGGAGGGCACCAAGTCCTACGTCGTCACGTGCTTCGACCCGGATGCGC
The DNA here is from genome assembly GCA_963829855.1 of uncultured Actinomycetota bacterium. Classification (GTDB taxonomy): domain Bacteria; phylum Actinomycetota; class Actinomycetes; order Propionibacteriales; family Nocardioidaceae; genus Nocardioides. The sequence goes on from CAWHKE010000010.1 coordinate 151,382, forward strand.
CGACGCCGAGCGGCTTCTGGCACTGGGCTCTGGTCGACCTGCCCGCCGACGTCACCTCCCTTCCCACGGGGGCGGGGTCGGGCACTGGGTCACTCCCCGACGGCGCCTTCATGCTGCGCAACGACGGGGGCCAGGCCTCGTTCATGGGCGCCGCTCCCCCGCCGAACGACCAGCCGCACCGGTACTTCTTCGTCGTGCACGCCGTCGGGGAGGACACGCTCGGGATCGACGCCGACGCCTCGAACGCGGTCATGAGCTTCAACCTGGCGTTCAAGACGCTGGGTCGGGCGATCCTCCACGGCACCTACCAGCACTGACGCACGCCGCGCGGTCCTGGGCGCCGGACCGCCGCAGGGCGGAGTGTTCCGCCCCCCCTGGTGCAACGATCCGGCCCCCGGAACCTCGGGTCCCGGCGTCCGCCGTCCGCGCATGACGCACGGACCCTCCGCCCGGGTCAACGAGCCTGGAGGTGGCGGGTTACGGGGTCCGGCTCACCGGATCGGGACCGCGGTGACGACCACGTTGCTGAGGTACTCCTGGCCGTTCCAGTCCTCGCACGTGATGAGCACCAGCCGGCCCGGCGCCTGCTGGCTGAACAGCCGCTCGGCCTGCTCGGCCAGCTCGCCCTTGCCGAGCACCACCACGGAGCGGACCTGGTAGCCCACCCGGCCCCGGTCGGTCCGCATCCACACCCGGTCGCCGGTGTCGAGCTGCTCGAGGTCGTCCATGGCCCCGCCGCCCGCGTGGACCGTGTGGCCGGTCACCAGCGCCGAGCCCAGCCGGGCCCCGGGCTTGGCCCCGGCTGCCCACCACCCGAGGACCTGCGGGTCCGCCGGAGGGGTCAGCACGCCGCCGGGCGCCTCGATGGGGACCACCGGCGCGTCGATGTCGAGCGCCGGGACCTCGAGCCGCCGCGGCGCGCCGGGCCGCCACGCGGCCGGCTCTGCCTCCGGCGGATCGACTGCCTCCACGACGTCCTGCTCGGTCGGGGTGCTGCTCGGTGCCGGGTCGGTGGCGCGGACCGGACCTCCCCCCGGCTGCACCCACGCGACGACACCCGTGACGATCAGCACGACCCCGGCCGTGAGCAGCCCGGCGGCGAGCCACCGGGTGCGCCGCGGTCGCGGGTCCTCCGAGTCCATGCCCACCAGTATCGGCGACGACCGGACATCCCGGAGTGCTTCTCGGGGCATCCCGGTGTAGTCAATTCGTGCTATTGCCCGCGGCCGCCTCCTGTTACCAGACTGTGTACGTCGCGTTCGCCACTCGTGGAACCGGCAACAAACCCCCCACCAGGTGGCCGAACCCCCCGTCGGTCACCTCGGCCGGCCCACCGGTCGAAGCCCACACGACGGCCATCCCCCGGTGGCCCCCCGACGACGGAGCCCCCACATGCGACAGCTGCTTCGCTCGCTCGCCGTCGCGGTCGTCGCCGTCGGGCTCACGGCCGGTGGCACGGTTGTCGTGGCGTCCCCGGCCGAGGCGAAGACCTGGGTCGGGCCCGAGGCCGACCCGGAGGTGGACCCGCTCCAGGACCTCGACGAGTTCGAGAACCGGATGCTGGTCGCGATCAACGCCGCCCGGGTCGACGCCGGGCTGCGCGAGGTGCGGGTGTTCCAGTCATGCGTGGACGGGTACTCCGAGAGGTGGGCCACCCGCATCAAGAAGACCGGCGTGCTCGCACACCGCAACCAGGTCACGGTCCTGAACGGGTGTGAGCTGGCGTGGACGGGCGAGGCGCTCGTGCGCGGCACCGGGCTGACCCCCGAGGTCGCCGTCGCCGCCTGGTTGAACTCGCCGAGCCACTACGCGGTGATCATGAAGAAGCGGGCCCGCTGGGCCGGCATCGGCGTCCGCGTCGACGCCGAGGGTCGCGTGGTGGGCGTCCTCAACTTCGGCGACCCGAGCTAACTGAATCGACAAGACATCGTGCAGGACGGCTCTCGTGGTGCACCGCGAGGCGGCGTCCAGGCCGGACCGGTGGTGGGCTACCGGGAACGGCCGGCACGTGGAGGGTGACCGCGAGGTCGTCCCAGCCGGGAACGGCGTGGCGCATCGGTGCCAGTGGGTGACACCGATCCGCCGCGCCGTTCCTGTGCGCGCGAAAGGGGCGGTCACCTCGCGGTGACCGCCCCCTGAATGAGCCGGTCGTGGGCTACCGGTTCACTCCGGCTGTCCGGTCGTGGGCTACCGGGTCGCCGTCGCACGCCGGCGCAGGCCGGCGGCTCCCATCAGGCCGAGCCCTCCGCCGACGGCCAGCAGCCACAGCGGTTGACGGGCGTCGCCCGACGGGACGTCGTGCAGGCCGAGTCCTGCGTCGACCACGGTCGGAACGTCGGGAGTACCCGGGTTCTCGTGGTCGGTCGGGGGCTCCTCGCCCTCGACCTCGGTGCACAGGTCGGCGAGCTCCTCGTCGGTGTAGGCGATGAAGGTCTCGTCCGTCCGGACCGGACCGGTCTCCTCGCCAAGCTCCCACGTGTGGGTCTCGGCGTTCCACACCCACTCGGTCGTGTACACGTCCACCCAGGTCAGGCTCCCGCGGATCTTGCAGGACGCCTGGGCACCGGCCACCTCGACGACGATCGGCTCGGGCTGCGCGGGTGCGCAGAGCTCGGCGTACTCCTCGTCGGTGTACGCCGTGAACTGCTCGTCCACCCGCACCGGACCGGTCTCCTCGCCCAGCTCCCAGGCGCGGGTCTCGGAGTTCCAGACGTACTCGGTCGTGTAGACGTCGTTCCAGCTGGTCACGCCACCCTGCTCGCAGGACGGGACGCCCTGCGGGACGGTGCGCTGCTCGGCGGCCGGCTGCTCTCCGGCGCACTCGGCGAAGAACTCGTCACCCGTGAACGCCGTGAACTGCTCGTCGGCGCGGACCGGGCCGGTCTCCTCGCCCAGCACCCAGGTGCGGGTCGCGGCGTCCCAGACGTAGGCCGTCGTGTAGACGTCGGTCCAGGTCGTCACGCCACCGGTCTGGCAGCTCGGGTCGGACTGGGCCACCTGGCGCTGCTCGGGCGCCGGCTGGTCCGCGGCGCAGAGGTCGAAGAACTCCTCGTCGGTGTAGGCCGTGAAGTCCTGCTCGGCGCGCACCGGGCCGGTCTCCTCGCCCTGCTCCCAGGTGCGGGTGCCGGTGTTCCAGACGTACTCCGTCGTGTGGACGTCGACCCAGCTCTGGACCCCGCCGAGGTCGCACGAGGGCTCGCTCTGCGGCACCCGACGCTCGTCCGCGGTCGGCTGCGCCGGGGCGCACAGGTCGAAGTACTCGCCGTCGCTGTACGGCATGAAGGTGCCGCCGCTGCGGACCGGTCCGGTCTCCTCACCCAGCACCCAGCGCTTGTCGCCCGCGCTCCACACGTACTCGGTGGTGAACAGGTCGTCCCAGCTGGTCACGCCCGCCAGGTCGCACGACGCGTCGCTCTGCGGCACGCTGCGGGTCTCGGCCGGCGGCTGGTGGTCGGCGCACAGGTCGAAGTACTCGGCGTCGGTGTAGGCGTCGAAGGTCTCGCCCTCACGCACCGGACCGGTCTCCTCGCCCGCGACCCAGACCCGGGTGCCGGTGCTCCAGACGTGCTCGGTGGTGTAGACGTCGGTCCACGACGTCACGCCACCCAGGGCGCAGGAGGGCTCGCTCTGCGGTACCCGACGCTCGTCGGCGGCCGGCTGGGCCGGGGCGCAGAGGTCGAAGTACTCGGCATCGGTGTAGGGCGAGAACGTCGCGCCGCTGCGGACCGGGCCGGTCTCCTGACCGAGCACCCACTCGCGCTGGCCGGCGTTCCACACGTACTCGGTCGTGTAGACGTCGTCCCAGCTGGTCACGCCGGCCAGGTCGCAGGAGGCCTCGCTCTGCGGGACGCTGCGGGTCTCGGCCTGCGGCTGCTCGGTGGCGCAGAGGTCGAAGAACTCGGCGTCGTCGTAGGCGGTGAACTTCTCGCCGGCCCGGACCGGGCCGGTCTCCTCGCCGAGCACCCACGCCCGCTGGCCGGCGTTCCACACGTACTCGGTCGTGTAGACGTCGTCCCAGCTGGTCACGCCGGCCAGGTCGCAGGAGGCCTCGCTCTGCGGGACGCTGCGGGTCTCGGCCTGCGGCTGCTCGGTGGCGCAGAGGTCGAAGAACTCGGCGTCGTCGTAGGCGGTGAACTTCTCGCCGGCCCGGACCGGGCCGGTCTCCTCGACCGAGCACCCACGCCCGCTGGCCGGCGTTCCACACGTACTCGGTCGTGTAGACGTCGTCCCAGCTGGTCACGCCCGCCGGGTCGCACGACGGCGAGCTCATCGGCACGCTGCGAACGTCGGCCGCCGGCTTGGTCGGCGCACAGAGCTGGAAGTACTCCTGGTCGGTGTAGCCGACGAAGGACTCGTTGGTGCGGACCGGGCCGGTCTCCTGACCGGGGACCCACGTCTGCTGCGCGTCGCTCCACACGAACGGGGTGGTGTACAGGTCCGTCCAGGAGGTGATGCCACCGAGGGCACAGCTCGGCTCGCTCCGCGCCACGGTGCGGGTCTCGGCCGCGGGCTGCGGCACGCAGTCACGCAGGCCGGTCGGCTGGCTCGGGAACGCGTGGGTGAACGTGACGCTGTTGGTCGCGCCGCCACCGTTGATGATGGTCGAGGCGGTGCCGGTGTAGGTCACGGTCACGGTCTCGCCCGGGTCGGCGGCGTTGTTCGAGCCCAGGCCGGAGACGACCCGCGTGAGGCCGGAGTAGGTGGGCGCGTCGAACGACGGTGCGACGTACGCATTGGCCTGGGTGCACCGCTGGTCGGTGAAGGTCACGCTGACGTCGCGGTAGGTCGGGATGTTGCAGCCGTTGGCGTGCACCTGCTGGCCGTAGACGGTCCAGTTCTGGCCGTCGGGCAGGACACCCGGGATCGGCGGGACGATGTCCAGCCCGTTCTGGTGGCCCGGGTCGGCGTGCCCGGACGCCTGGCCCGCGTCGCTGGGCTTGTTGTAGACCCAGCTCCGGACGGTCTCCACGCTGGAGGCGTTGCCGGTCGCGTGGCACAGGTAGTAGCCGGTCGGCAGCGTCGAGTCGGCGGCGCCGGCAGGAGCAGCCACGACCACCAGGCCGAGCAGCAGCACGGCGAACGCCATGACGACGTTGCGCAGCCGGATGAGTACGAATCGCATGATTCCCCCTTGACCCCGCTGCCTCTGGCAGTCGGTGTCGCCCACGGTTTCGGCCTTGTCCCCACATGGCCGGCATCGGTCGATGCACGCTCAACGTAAGGAGCCGGGCGGCGGCTGAACGGCCGTTTAGGAACGCCGTGGCCCCCCTGTGGACGAACGGTCGCGTGGTTGTTACCGAAGGCTGCACGCCACGAGGGGTCGCGCCCGGTCAGAGCGGAGCGCGCAGCGACAGCCTCACCGGGTACGTCGTCCCGGCGACGTCGACCTCGTGGGTCGACGGACGGCAAGCCACGCCGCGGTCGACGCGGCCGGGTGCGCGCAGCAGCCCCAGTCCGACCGAGGCCCCCACGGTCGCCCCCCAGGCCGCGCTGGTGACCTGGCCGCACGGCTCGCCGTCGCGCAGGAGCAGCTCGCCGCCCCAGAGCATCGGGCCCGGGTCGTCGACCACGAGGCTGACGATCCGGCGTCGGGCGCCACCGGCCGCGAGCTCCGGCGGCGCGCCTCGAGCGCGTCACGGCCCGGGAAGTCCTTGCGCGCCGTCGAGCGCCGTGGCGAACACCAGTCCGGCGTCGATCGGGGTGTGGTCGGGGGTCAGCTCCCGGCCGAACGCCCGATAGCCCTTCTCCAGCCGCAGCGCCTCGATCGCGTAGTAGCCGGCGTCGGTGGCGCCCCCGTCGCCGGCGTGCATCGGCGTCGTGGACCGGCCGGCGCGACCCGACCGGGACCACCAGCTCCCAGCCCGGTCTCCCCGACGTAGGTCATCCGGGTGGCGCGGACCCGCGATGCCCCCCAGGTCGAGGGCCCGCGAGGTGGCGAAGGGGAAGGCCTCGTCGCTCAGGTCGGCGTCGGTGAGGGCGGCCGAGCAGGTCGCGCGAGCGCAGGCCCCATCACGCCGATCACCGACGAAGTCCTCGGTGAGGTCGTCGATCTGCCGTGCCCGGTCCGGGTCGTGGCGGTTCAGCCAGTCGAGGTCGCGCACGGTCGTCGCCGAGGAGCTGACCAGCCAGGAACTCGTGGTCGGCGGTGCGGGTCACGGTCAGGTCCGCCTCGTAGGTGCCGCGCCGGTTCAGCCACGGTGTGAAGACGCACCGGCCGACCGGCACGTCGACGTCCGCCGCGCAGATCCGCTGCAGCGACGCGAGCGCACCGGGCCCGGACACGGCGTACTTCGAGAACGACGTCTGGTCGAAGACCGCCACCTCGGTACGGCAGGCGCGCTGCTCGCGGACGCAGTCCTCGAGCCACGGCGGTTTTCCCCAGGTGTACGTCGAGCCGGCGGTCCGTGGCCGTGAACACGTTCGGCCGCTCCCACCCCATCCGGGCGCCGAACCAGGCGCCGCGGTCCGCCAGCCGCTCGTGCAGCGGCGAGCGGCGCTGCGTCCCGCCCGGACGTCGATCTCCCGGTTGCGGCCACGGCACCGCGTAGTGCAGCCCGAGCACCTCGGCCACCCGCGAGCGCAGCCAGTCGACGTCGTTGTGGAACGGCCCGAACCGGCGGACGTCGACGGCGACCAGGTCCTCCTGCGGCTCCCCGGCGGCGACCCACTCGGCGAGCACCCGGCCCGGCACCGCCGGCCGAGGCGATGCCGACGGAGTTGAAGCCCGGCGCCGACGAAGTAGCCGCGCAGGCCCGGGTGCCTCGCCCATGAGGAACTGGTTGTCGGGCGTGAACGACTCGGGGCCGTTGTAGAACTTGCGGATCCCGGTGTTCTCCAGCGCCGGGCACCCGACGCACGGCCTCGTCCATCAGCACCGAGAAGTGCTCCCAGTCCTCGTCGAGCAGCTGGAACTCGAACGGGTGCGGGACGGCGTCGGGCGTCCGCCAGGCTTGGCCTCCGGCTAGAAGCACGACACGAGACCATCGACCTCCTCCTGGAAGTAGGTCCAGCCGTCCGGGTCGCGCATCACGGGCAGGTCCGGGTGGACGCCCGGCCACCTGTTCGGTGACGACGTAGAAGTGCTCGGCGGCGTGCAGCGGCACGTGACCCCGGCCAGATCGACCGAGCGCGTGGGCCCACACCCGGCGCTGTTGACGATGATGTCCGCCTGGAGGTCGCCCCGGTCGGTGCGGACCCCGGTGACCCGCGGCCACGCGGCCCGTCGGCGACGGTCGAACCCGATGACCGGCGCCCTCGAGGATCCGCGCGCCACGGCAGCCGGGCACCCTTGGCGAGCGACTGCGTCAGGTCGGTCGGGTTCACCTTGCCGTCGCCGGGCAGGTGGAGCGCGCCGACCAGGTCTGACGACCCCCTCGGCGGCGACAGCACCTGGCCTCCTCGGGCGAGAGCAGCCCGCCCTCGAGGGCGTACGCCGCGGCGTTGGCCGCGGTCCGGCGCAGCTGCGACCATCCGGTCCTCGGTGCGCGCCACGACCAGGCCGCCGACGTTGCGGTAGCCGGTGGCGAGCCCGGTCTCCTCCTCGAGCCTGCGCGTACAGCTCCGCGGAGTACTGCACCAGCCGGGTGCCGCTCTCGGTCGCGCGGAGCGGCCCGACCAGCCCGGCGGCGTGCCAGGTGGTGCCGCCCGAGAGCCGTGCCCTGCTCGAGGAGGACCACGTCGGTCCAGCCCGAGCCGGGCGAGGTGGTAGGCCGTGGAGCAGCCGATCACCCCGCCGCCGACGACGACGACCTGGGCGCGCGGCGGGCGAGGTTCAGTCACCGGTGGCCTCCTCGAGGAGCCGGTCGAAGCCGTCGGACGGTGAACGTCCGGCGCGGCCTTCTCGAACCGGTGCATCCCCCAGCTCGTGGAAGTCGAAGTCGAGCGGGCTGCTCGCCGCCTGGATGAAGCCCCAGAGCGCCCAGCCGTACTCGCTGCGCAGCGCCCGAAGCCGAACCCGCGCCAGGTCCCCTCGTGTGGGCGTCCCGTAGTACGCCTCGGCGTACGCGTCGATCCGCTCGGGCGTGGAACTCGCATTCCGTGCACGGTGTTGCCCAGCTCGAAGCGCGACGTCGTTGTTGCCCGAGTACTCGTAGTCGATGAGCCAGACCTGCTCGCCGTCGTCGATGAAGTTGCCGGCCAGCAGGTCGTTGTTGCACGGCACCGTGGCTCGCGGCCGGGCGCCGACCGCGCGCTGCACGGCGTGCCCAGGCGTCGGCGTGGTCCTCGTACCCGTCCGGCAGCGGGAACCCCTGCTCCGCGCACCGTCCGCAGGTACGCCGCCTGCCGCGCGAACATGTCGAACTCGTCGGTGAAGCGGGGACCGGCGTGCAACTGGCGGCACGCCGCGGCGGCCCGGCTCAGTACGCCCGGGTCGGCGAACGACGTCGTTCTCGAGCGACGTACACGGTCAGGAGGCCGATGACGAGCACGCCGAGGTCGGGCCGGTAGTCGTACGACCGGCGCCCCGACCCCCGCCTCGAAGGCGGCCGCGGGTGTTGGCGTGCTCGGCGTCCCGGTCGATCCCGAGCAGGGTCGCGTCGCTGCCGCTGCCACCGGACGACGTAGTCGCCATCCGGCGTCACCACCCGGTAGTTGCGGTTCGTCAGCCCGCCCGAGCAGCTCCTCGACCAGGCCCGGACGGCCCAGCCAGGACCGGCGGAGGTGGTCGAGCGTGCCGTCCAGCTCGGCGTCGACGTCGGTTAGCGGCTCAGCCGTCGAAGGCCTCGATGACGGCCTCGTCGATGGTGTGCTTCGGGCCCGTTGAACCAGTGCTTGGCCGAGACGTGCCACCAGATCGCGAGGACGAGCAGGACGCCGAGCGTCAGCGACGGCGCGTAGTTCACGAACTTCCAGGCGAATCGTCGATGAACGGACTGCCCTGCGGCACGAACGGCAGCACGAAGTAGACGCAGATGATCGCGATCTCGACGACCGCCACCAGGTTCATCCACTTGTACTTCGCCCCGTTGTTCCAGGCGCCGACCTCGAAGGCGTCGCCCATCTTCCAGCGCAGCCAGATCGGGATCAGCGAACGCGAGGTAGAGCCCGATCACCGCGACCAGACGACCGCGTAGAACGCGATCGGCACGATCGCGGTCCTCCACGCGTGCCGATGTTGACCTCGATCGGCGCCGGCAGCGTGATCAACGCCGCCGAGCGACGGCGACCATCATCACCGCGTTGGCCGGCACCTTGCTCGCGCTTGACGCTTCGACCAGAGTCGTCGAGCCCGGGATGGCGCCGTCACGCTGAACGCGAACGTCATCCGCGAGGCGCTGGTCATGCACGCGATGGTGCAGAAGAACTGGCCGACGGCCGAGATGAGCAGCACCAGCGCCGCCCAGGTCGTCGCCGAGCGACTCGGTGAAGATGTAGGCGACGCCGCCGCCACCGACGCCCGCGTGTGCGGGATGGCCGTCGGCATCGTCGGGGACCGCGAAGAGGAACGCCAGAAGCAGGATCCAGCCGCCGATGGCGGAGTAGAAGATCGACTGCCAGATGCCCTTGGCCGCCGCCTTCGGACGCCGCCGCGGTCTCCTCGGAGAGGTGCGCCGAGGCGTCGAAGCCGGTGATCGTGTACTGCGTGAGCAGGAAGCCCGAACGGGACGCACGAGCGAACCAGTAGCATCGGCGTGCCGTCGACGCCGTCGCTGTAGCCCGGAGTTGTTGAAGCGCTCGGTGAAGACGTAGCCGAAGCACTGGTGGCTGGTCGGGCACGATGACGAGGATCAGCACGATGATCGCCGCGCCGACGACGTGCCACCACACCGAGACGTTGTTGATGACCGCCATCAGGTGGCCGCTGAAGATGTTCAGCACCGCGGCCAGCGCCAGCATGATCACGAAGATGATGAACACCCGCGTGAGCAGTAGCCCTCGCCGCACGGCGTCGGAGAACGTGCTGAAAGTCAGCCCGAGAAGTCGCGCAGCCGTAGGCGACCGACGCGGTCACCGCACGAGGCCGATCAGGTTCAGCCCCGGTGAAGAACCCGGCCGCTGGGCCGCCGAGCTTGGAGGCCCACCAGTAGATGCCGCCGGAGGTCGGGTACGCCGACACCAGCTCGGACATCGTGAACCCGATGATCAGGATGAACAGCCGAGATGATCGGCCAGCCCCACGAGATGGCGATCGGGCCGCCGTTGTTGAAGCCCTGCCCGAAGGTCGTGAAGCAGCCGGCCAGGATCGAGATGATCGAGAACGAGATGGCGAAGTTGGAGAATCCGACCAGGTGCCCTTCTGCTCCTGCTTGTACCTGAGCTCCGCCAGGTCCTTCTCGTCGTCAGCGGCTTCGCTGTCAGCCATGAGACTCCGGCGCGACGGGCCCTCCGCCGGAGGCTAGACCCGCCGGAGCATGGCGGTCCATACCATGGTCAAATTGGTCTGAACTCCGACCATTGACGTGCCGCCACCCCCTCCCCAGACTGAGCCAGTGACTGCCCAGCCCTCCGAGCAGCTTCCCGACGCCGTGCTGCGTCGAGTGCGCGGTCACCACGCGTTCGAGGCGTGCGTCGAGCAGCTCGCGACCGCGATCCGGCTGGGCGTCTACCCGACCGGGAGCACGCTGCCCGCCGAGCGGGACCTCGCCACCCGGCTCGGCGTGAGCCGGGCGACGCTGCGCGAGGCGATGGCCGCGCTGCGGCAGGCCGGGCTCGTCGAGACCACCCGCGGCCGGACCGGCGGCACCGTCGTCACCCGGCGGGGTCGGGGCACGTTCGCGCGCCGGACGGCGAGCATCACGCCCGAGCAGCGCCACGACTGGCTCGACGCCCTCGAGTTCCGGCGCGTCGTCGAGCCCGCGGCCGCCGCCCTCGCCGCCCGCGCCGACCTCGACGACGACCAGCGGGCCAGCCTCCAGACCGCCCACGACGCGGTCGCGAAGGCCAAGGGTGCCGGCGGCCACCGGCAGGCCGACTCCCGGTTCCACCTGACGGTGGCGGCCCTGAGCGGGTCGCCGCGCACGATCGAGGCGGTCACCTCCGTGCAGTCGTCGCTCCACGAGATGCTGCTCTCGATCCCGTTCCTCGGCGCCAACATCAACCACAGCCACCGCCAGCACCGCGACCTGACCCTCGCCATCCAGCGCGGTCGCTCCGAGCGCGCCCGCCAGGTGATGGAGGAGCACTGCGACGACACGGCCGCGCTGCTGCGCGGGTTCCTGGGATGAGACCGACCGATCGAGTGGAGACGACATGAGTGCACCCAACGACCGCTTCCTCACCCTGGACGGCCTCCGCGACCGGATCGCCAGCGGCGACATCGACACGGTGGTGCTCGCGTTCACGGACATGCAGGGACGGCTGCAGGGCAAGCGGCTGCACGCGGCGTACTTCCTCGACGTCGCCCTCGAGCACGGCACCGAGGGCTGCAACTACCTGCTCGCCGTCGACATCGACATGAACACCGTCGACGGCTACGCCATGTCCTCGTGGGAGAAGGGCTACGGCGACATGGAGTTCGTGCCCGACTACGACACGCTGCGCCTGCTCCCCCATCTGCCCGGCACCGCCATGGTGCAGTGCGACCTGGTCTGGCTCGACCACGCGCCGGTCGTGCAGTCGCCGCGCACCGTCCTGGCGCAGCAGCTCGAGCGCGCACGGGAGGGTGGCTGGCAGGCGCTCGCCGGGACCGAGCTGGAGTTCATCACCTTCGACAACGCCTACGAGGACGCCTGGGACCGGCGCTACCGCGACCTGACGCCGTCCAACCAGTACAACGTCGACTACTCGCTCCTCGGGACCTCGCGGGTCGAGCCGCTGCTGCGCGACATCCGCAACCACATGTACGCGGCCGGACTGGACGTCGAGGGCGCGAAGGGCGAGTGCAACTTCGGGCAGCACGAGATCGGCTTCCTGTACGCCGAGGCGATGGTCACCGCCGACAACCACAGCGTCTACAAGACCTCGGCCAAGGAGATCGCGGCCCAGCACGGCAAGGCGATCACCTTCCTCGCGAAGTACAACGAGCGCGAGGGCTCCTCGTGCCACATCCACCTGTCGCTGCGCAGCCTCGATGGCGACGTCGTGTTCTGGGAAGGCGACCGCCGCTCGGCGCTCTACGACTCCTTCGTCGCGGGCGTGCTGGCCACGATGCGCGACTTCACGCTCTTCTACGCGCCGAACGTCAACTCCTACAAGCGCTTCGCGGCCGGGTCGTTCGCGCCCACGGCCATCGCCTGGGGCAACGACAACCGCACCTGCGCCGTCCGGCTCGTCGGGCGCGGCCCGTCCGCCCGGATGGAGAACCGGGTGCCGGGCGCCGACGTCAACCCGCACCTCGCGGTGGCGGCGATGCTGGCCGGCGGGCTGCACGGGATCGAGCAGGGGCTGACGCTCGAGGACGAGCTCGTGGGCAACGCCTACACCTCCGACAAGGAGCACGTGCCGGGGACGCTGCGCGAGGCGCGCGACGCGTTCGCCTCCTCCGACCTCGCCCGGGCCGCGTTCGGCGATGAGGTCGTCGACCACTACACCAACATGGCCGACGTCGAGCTCGCCGCGTTCGAGGCGGCGGTGACCGACTGGGAGCTCGTGCGCGGCTTCGAGAGGATGTGACGACCCCGTGACCGTGCTGATCAACCCCGCCACCGAGACCGCGCTCGACGTCGACGTCCCGTCGCACGACGAGGCCGGGACCGACGCCGCGATCGAGCGGGCCCAGGAGGCGTTCACGTCGTGGCGCGCGGTCGCGCCCGGGGAGCGCGCCCGGTTGCTCCGCGCCTTCGCCGCGAAGGTCGACGAGCACCTCGAGGAGCTGGCCCGGACCGAGGTCGCCAACGCCGGCCACACCATCGGCAACGCCCGGTGGGAGGCGGGCAACGTCCGCGACTGCCTGAACTACTACGCGGGCGCGCCCGAGCGGCTGATGGGCAAGCAGATCCCGGTGGCCGGCGGCGTGGACGTGACGTTCCACGAGCCGCTCGGCGTCGTCGGCATCATCGTGCCGTGGAACTTCCCCATGCCGATCGCGGGCTGGGGCTTCGCGCCCGCCCTCGCGGCCGGCAACACGGTCGTGCTCAAGCCGGCCGAGATCACCCCGCTCACCGCGATCCGGATCGCCGAGCTGGGGCGCGAGGCCGGGCTGCCCGACGGCGTGTTCACGGTCGTGCCGGGCAAGGGCTCGGTCGTCGGGCAGCGCTTCGTCACCCACCCGCTCGTGCGCAAGGTCTGCTTCACGGGCTCGACGGAGGTCGGCCAGCAGATCATGGCCGGCTGCGCCCAGCAGGTGAAGCGGGTGACCCTGGAGCTCGGAGGCAAGAGCGCCAACATCGTCTTCGCCGACGCGGACGTGGCAAAGGCCGCCGCTGCCGCGCCGTACGCCGTGTTCGACAACGCCGGCCAGGACTGCTGCGCCCGCTCGCGGATCCTCGTGCAGCGCACCGCGTACGACGAGTTCGTGGGCCGGTTCGAGCCGACGCGGTCCGCGCCGTGCGGGTCGAGGACCCCTCGCTCGACGGCAGCGAGATGGGGCCGATGGTGTCGGCGTCGCAGCGAGACTGCCGTGCAGCGCTACATCGACGGGGCGGCCGTCGCGTTCACCGGACCGGCACCCGACGGCCCGGGCTGGTGGCTGCCGCCGACGGTGGTCGAGTCCCGGTCGACCGACGAGCCGGTGTGGCGCGAGGAGGTGTTCGGCCCGGTCGTGGCGGTGATGCCCTTCGACGACGAGGACCACGCGGTCGCGCTGGCCAACGACACCGAGTACGGACTGTCCGGCTCCATCTACACCCGCGACCTCGGGACGCGCGCTGCGCGTCGCGCGCGGGGTCGAGGCCGGCAACCTGTCGGTCAACTCGCACGCCTCGGTGCGGTACTGGACGCCGTTCGGTGGCTACAAGCAGTCCGGCCTCGGCCGCGAGCTCGGCCCGGACGCGCCCGCCGCCTTCACCGAGGAGAAGAACGTCTTCATCGCCACCGACCGGGACGAGGAGTAGCAGATGGCAGGACGCATCGAGGGCAAGGTCGCGGTCGTGACCGGAGGGTGCTCCGGCATCGGGCTGGCCACCGTGCAGCGGTTCGTGGAGGAGGGCGCCAGGGTCGTCATCGGCGACATCGACGACGAGCGCGGGCACGCGCTCGTCGGGCAGCTCGGGGGCGAGGACCTCGCGACGTACGTGCACGTCGACGTGACGAGCAAGGACGAGGTGGACGCGCTGTTCGCCACCGCGAAGGACGCGCTACGGCTCGCTCGACATCGCGTTCAACAACGCGGGCATCAGCCCGCCCGACGACGACTCGATCCTCGACACCGAGCTCGACGCCTGGCGCCGGGTGCAGGAGGTCAACCTGACGAGCGTCTACCTGTGCAGCAAGGCCGCGCTGACGCACATGGTCGCGCAGGGCAGCGGGTCGATCATCAACACCGCGTCGTTCGTGGCCGTGATGGGTGCCGCGACCTCGCAGATCTCCTACTCCGCCAGCAAGGGCGGGGTGCTCTCGATGACCCGCGAGCTCGGCGTGCAGTTCGCCCGCGAGGGCATCCGCGTCAACGCGCTGTGCCCGGGCCCGGTGAACACCCCGCTGCTGCAGGAGCTGTTCGCGAAGGACGCCGAGCGGGCGGCCCGACGGCTGGTGCACGTCCCGATGGGGCGGTTCGGGGAGCCGCACGAGATGGCGAACGCGGTGCTGTTCCTCGCCTCCGACGAGTCCTCCTTCATCACCGCGACCACGTTCCTGGTGGACGGGGGCATCCACGCGGCGTACGTGACGCCGCTCTGAGATGCGCTACCGCGAGCCGGCCGGTCATCGGCCTCACGACGTACCGCGAGCAGGCCGCCTGGGGCGTGTGGCAGCAGCGCGCCGACGTGCTGCAGGCCGAGTACGCCGACACGGTCGTCGCGGCCGGCGGGATCCCGGTGCTGCTGCCCCCGGCGACCGACGGCGGCGACGCGGCCGCCGCCGTGGTGGCGCGGCTCGACGGGCTGGTGATCTCCGGCGGCGCCGACGTCGACCCGGAGCGGTACGGCGCCGAGCCGCACGAACGGACCGCGGGCTGGCGCCCCGACCGCGACGCGTGGGAGCTGGCGCTGCTCGACGCGGCCGACGCAGCCGGGCTGCCCGGTGCTGGGCGTGTGCCGCGGCATGCAGCTGATGGCGGTGCACGCCGGCGGGGAGCTCGACCAGCACACGCCCGACCTGGTGGGCCACGAGCACCACTCCCCCGGCGGCGACGCGTTCGGCGACATCACCGTCGGCACCGAGCCCGGCTCCCGGCTGGCGTCGCTGGTCGGCACGCAGGTCGAGGTGGCGTGCCACCACCACCAGTCCGTGCGGGAGGCTCCGGGGTTCACGGTGACCGCCCGGGCCGACGACGGCACGGTCGAGGCGATGGAGGCCGCCGGCGACACGTTCCGGGTCGGCGTCCAGTGGCACCCCGAGATGCGGACCGAGCTGGCACTGTTGCGCGGGCTGGTCGCCGCGGCCACCGGCTGACCGGTCCCCCTACGATCTCCCCATGGCCCCCGCGACCGCTGTGACGACCGACGTCCTCGGCGAGCCCTGGACCGCCGAGACCATCCACTTCCCGCCCGACGACGAGGGCCGGGTCGTCGCCACCCTCGTGTCCCGCCGGGCTGCGCAACCGACCGGCAGGGCCGTGCTCTAGGTGCACGGCTTCTGCGACTACTTCTTCCAGGCCGACTTCGCCCAGTGGTGGGTCGACCGCGGCTACGACTTCTACGCGCTCGACCTCCGCAAGTACGGCCGCTCGCTGCTGCCGCACCAGCTCCCGAACTACGTCACCGACCTCAGCGAGCACTACGCCGAGATCGACGCTGCCTGGCACCGGATCACGGTCCGCGACGGCCACGACCAGGTCGTGGTGAGCGCGCACTCGACCGGCGGCCTCACCTGCTCGCTCTGGGCCGACCTCCGCCGTCCCGCGCAGCTCGGGCGCTGGTGCTCAACTCGCCGTGGCTCGACCTCCAGGGCAGCGCGCTGATGCGGACGATCGGCACCGCCGCCATCAAGGGGATCGCCTAGCGGGCGCCCCGCGCCGCGCGGTGCCCCGCACCGTCGAGGGCTTCTACGCTCAGAGCCTCCACCACGAGCACGGGGGCGAGTGGGACTTCGACCTGGCGTGGAAGCCGATCGACTCCTACCCGGTGTACGTCGGGTGGCTGGCCGCGGTCCGGCGTGCGCACGCAAAGCTGCAGGCCGGCCTCGACGTCCCGGTGCCGGTCCTGGTGCTGTCGTCCGACCGCACCACCTGGCCCAAGGAGATGGGCGAGGACGTCCACACCACCGACATCGTCCTCGACGTCGAGCAGATGCGACGCTGGGCGCCCGCGATCGGGAAGCACGTCACCTACGTCGCCGTGCCGGGCGCCCGGCACGACGTCGTCCTGTCGCGGCCGGCTGCGCGCGAGCGGGTGTATGACGAGCTCACGCGTTGGGTCTCGGCGTACGTCGATGGTGGTGCCCGGGCTGAGCGAGATTCATTGTTGTGATCGGCTGACGACGGCCGCCGTCGTCCATGGGTCCTCCCACCCAGCAGGTGGGCCATACGATCGAACGGTGCTGATCGGCAGGAAGGCCGAACAAGGTCGCATCGACGGCTTGATCGACGACGTCCGAGCCGGGCGGGGTGGCGCGCTCGTGTTGCGAGGCGAAGCGGGTGTGGGCAAGAGCGCCCTCCTGGCGTACGCCGCAGGCGCTGTGTCCGACCTGCGAATCCTTCGGGCGACGGGCATCGAATCAGAGGCCGAGCTCGCGTTCGCCACGCTGCACGCCTTGCTTCACCCACTGACAGCTGAGCTCGAGTCCCTGCCCCGCCCACAGGCCGACGCCCTTCGCAGCGACCTGGCGCTCGGCCCTTCCGCACCAGGTGATGCGTTCGCGACGTTCGCCGGCGTCCTCGGACTGCTCGTCGCGGCGGCCGAGCGTCAGCCGGTCCTGGTGCTGCTCGACGACGCGCACCTGGTGGACCGATCCTCTGCTCACGCCCTCGGGTTTGCTCTCCGCCGCCTTCGGGACGAGCCGGTCGGCGTCCTGTTGGCGATTCGGGACGGGGAGCCGTCCACCTTCGACACCGAGGGCTTCCCGGAGCTCATCGTCCCGGCGTTGGGTGATGTCGACGCCCGCGAGCTGCTGAGCCACCTGGCGCCGACGACCAGCCCCGAAGGCCTCCGTCGGATCCTCGAGCTGGCCCGGGGGAACCCGCTCGCGCTGCTGGAGCTGCCGACGCTCGTCGGGCCGGACGAGCCGACCGACGATGCCCGGCACGATCCGCCACGGACCAGTGTCCTGCTGTCACGCGCATTCGGGCGTCGCATGGAGGGCCTGCCGGAGGCGACAAGGACGGCTCTGGTCGTGTCGGCGGCCAGCGACGACGATCTGTTGAACCTGATTCTTCAGGCATGCGCCGTACTGGGCATCGACGCCGGGGCACTGGACCCGGCAGAGGCCGCGGATGTCGTCCGGGTCGAAGGCCAGCGGCTCGAGTTCCGCCACCCGCTCGTGCGCGCGGTCGCGTACGCGGGCGCCACACCTGCCGCCCGTCGCGAGGCCCATCGGGCCCTCGCGGAGGCACTCGTCGATCGCCCCACGGAAGAACGCTGGGCGTGGCACCGGGCGCTCGCCGCGGTCGGCCCGGACGAGGTCGCCGCCGGTGCGCTCGAGCTTGTCGGCCGCCGAAGCAGCGGCCGAAGCGCGAGTGCAGCCGCTCGTGCCTTCGAGCAGGCGGCCCGGTTGAGCGTGCGCGACGACGACCGCGCCCGGCGGCTCCTGGAAGCTGCGCGGGCTGCCGAGGAGGCCGGCCGGGTCGAGGCGTCCGTGGCGCTGGCGGAGGAGGCCGGCCGACTCACGACGGACGAGCTCGAGGCAGCCGAGATCGCGTACGCGCTCGGGCGCGCCACCGTCCGTCTCGGCGAGGGCGGCGACGCGGTGAAGATCCTGACTGGCGCTGCCGAGCGGGCGCGGGTGCTCGACCCCGAGCGCGCGGCCCTGATGCTGGCCGAGGCGGTCGACGCGGCCTTCGACGTCGATCCGACTCGGGTCGAGTCGCTCGCCCGGTCGGCATGGGAGCTCCCCTGGCCGAAGGGCGGTCGGACAGAACAGCTCGTGACCCTGCGGTACGCCGATGTCCACGGCTCGCGTGGCGACGTACGACGCGCGACGGAGCTCTGGCGGCGGGCAAGCCAGGTTGTCGATCCGGACGATCCCGAGCGGCTTCGCCTCGCCGGGGAGGCTCTGTTCAGCGCGGGCGATGACGCCGAGGCCGTCGAGGTCTTGCAGCGAGCGGTCGACCTGGCACGACGCCGAAGCGCACTCAGCGTCCTCACTCAGAGCCTCGAGTTCATCGCTCTCGCCGAAGCCCGGCAGGGGCACCTGCAGCCCGCCCTCGATGCGGCGTCCGAGGGGCTCGACCTGTTGACGGCGCTCCGACAGCCCCGCGAGGAGCTGCACGCGTGCGGAGTGATCGCGTGGATCGAGGCGGCACTCGGGCGTGAGGTGGACTGTCGGACCCATGTGGCCCGAGCCTTGGACGTCGGACGCCGGCTCGAATGGAGTCTGGGGTCTGGGGCCCGGGCGCTCGGCCTCCTCGAGCTCAGTCTCGGGAATGCGAGCGCGGCAGTCACGCAGCTCGAGCCTCGCATAGCCCACGCCGGCCCCAGGCTGGCAAGCGACGCCATCTCATCCCGACCCATCGTGCCCTCGCTCGTCGAGGCTCTGGTCCGGACAGGCCGGGCTCCGGAAGCAGAGCCGCTGGTACCGCCCTTCGAGGCGGTTGCCGTCGCGAGCGGCCTGCCACTCCCGCTCGGGCTGGCGCAGCGCATGCGAGGCCTCGTCGATGGTTCGACCGAACGGCTCGAGGCGTCGGTCGGCACGCTCGCGGCGGCCGGGAACCGATACGAGCAGGCGCGCTCGGAGCTGCTGCTCGGCGAGGCAAGGCGGCGGGCCCGTCAGCGCGGCGCGGCCCGGGTCGCACTGCGCTCGGCGATGGCCGGGTTCGAGAGCGCGGGCGCCACGACCTGGAGCGAGCGAGCGCGTTCGGAGCTCGCGGCCACCGGGGAGACGGCGCGACGGCGTGGGCCGTCCCCCATCGGTGACCTGACGCCGCAGGAGCGAAACGTGGCCCGGCTGGTGGCGCGGGGCCTGTCCAACCGGCAGGTCGCTGAGCAGCTGTTCCTGAGCGCGAACACCATCGAGACCCATCTTCGGCACATCTTTCAGAAGACCGGCGTGACCTCGCGGACTCAGCTCGCCCTCGCCTTTGCGGCCGACGACTGAGGGCCTGATGTCACGGATTTCCGTGATTCCACCAGTCGGGATCGTCCCTACCGTCGGACTCGTTCGCGAACACGACCCAGCCGATTCAGGTGCTTCCCATCCCGACAGGAGATTCCCGATGTTTCGAACTCGATTGACCGCGGCGGTCGTGCTGACCGCGCTCACCTCAGCTCTCCCGGTCTCCGCTTCTGCGAGCGGCCCCGAGCGCTTCGAAGCCTCCTTCACCTACACGCTCGCCGATGCGGTGGCCGACTACCAGGCCTTCGGCGAGCATGCCGGCGACTGCGGTGACTTCGTCCTGCTCGTCGACTACCAGGTCGAGCGCGAGGTCGCCCGCTGGCCGGATCGCGAGGTCCGCCACATCCACTACACCGGCCACGTCTACTCATCCGCCGACACGTCTCGCTCGCTCGTCCGTAGCGGCGATTTCAACCTGACCCTCTGGCTCGACTCGAGCGGCGCGCCCT
Source organism: uncultured Actinomycetota bacterium (assembly GCA_963829855.1). Classification (GTDB taxonomy): domain Bacteria; phylum Actinomycetota; class Actinomycetes; order Propionibacteriales; family Nocardioidaceae; genus Nocardioides. Next base: position 171,076 of record CAWHKE010000010.1, read on the forward strand.
ACGCCGTCACGCGGACCGGAGTGTTCGAGTACGTGGAGATCGACGGTCGACGCGTCGTGACCCACGTCGGCCGCGACGAGCTCGACTTCGCGACAGGCCCGATCAGCGGCACCCCGAAGGCCGGAGACGCCGTCAGGCAGGCCGTGTGCGAGGCGCTCAGCTGAGCCGGGGCGCTGAAGTCGATTGGAAGGTGGTGGACCGCACGCCCGTCGGCGACGGGCGTGCGGTCCCGTCGACATGGATTCAACGAACCAGCGTCCATTGACGAACGACCTCGTTCGAAGACGGACTAACTGATTGTTCAGTCATCCCTCGCAAACGGGAACCTCGCTGTCTAGACTCCGACGCATGCCGCGCGCCGAAACTGGATCCCATCGCACCGGTGGTGGGGCGATTTCCATCATCGGTCTCCGCAAGGAGTTCCAGGGCGTCACCGCCGTCGACGGCATCGACCTCGAGATCGAGCCGGCTGAGTTCTTCACGCTCCTCGGCCCGTCGGGCTGCGGAAAGACGACCACGCTGCGCATGCTGGGCGGGTTCGAGCAGCCGACCGACGGCCAGATCCTCCTCGACGGCGTCGACGTCGCACAGAGCCCTCCCCACAAGCGCCCGGTCAACACGGTCTTCCAGAGCTACGCGCTCTTCCCGCATCTCGATGTCCACAAGAACGTCGCCTACGGCCTGCGATGGCGCAAGGAGCTCGATGAACGGACCCGGGAGGCTCGCGTCACGAAGGCGCTGGAGCTGGTCCGGCTCAGCCGAGTATGCCCGGCGTCGCCCCCACCAGCTGTCGGGAGGACAGCAGCAACGCGTCGCCCTGGCCCGGGCCTTGGTCCTCGAACCCTCGGTCCTGCTTCTCGACGAGCCGTTGGGCGCGCTCGATGCGAAGCTGCGCCACTCGCTACGGGCGGAGCTGGCCTCCTTGCAGCGCGAGGTCGGCATCACCTTCGTCTTCGTCACCCACGACCAGGAGGAAGCCCTCGAGATGTCGACCCGGCTCGCCGTCATGGACCGTGGCCGGGTCGTCCAGCTCGGGACACCGCAGGAGGTCTACACGGAACCGCTGACCGAGTTCGTCGCGGACTTCCTGGGCGTCGCCAACCTGTTGGACATCGAGTGCCTCCCGGGTAGCGCGGCGACCCGCACGATTCGGTACGGCGACTTCACCCTCGAGGCGCAGGCTCCGGCCGGCGACGACTCGACCGCACGCCGGGCAGTGATCCGTCCGGAGTGCGTCGAGGTGCAGGAGCCCGGACTCACCGGGACCAACCGGATCCCGGGCATGGTCGACGGCGCCGTCTTCCTGGGGTCGACGACCCAGGTGATGGTCCGTCTCCCGCACGGTGCTGTCCTGCAGTCGTTGGTCACGAACAGCGCGCGACACGACAGCCTGGCCACCGGACAGCCGGTCACCGTCCACCTGCCGCCGCAGTCGCTCCGCGTCCTGGCCTCGGCCGATCAGGCCCCGGTCACGGTCGACGGCGCCGGCTGATCCGTCGTCGGTGGCGATCAGCCGTAGTCGGCGAGGTCCTCGAGCGCCGATCGCGCATCGCGCCGCGCCCGTCGCAGGCCCACGTACGCGAGGATCAGAGCCAGGAACGAAGCCACGAGCAGCAGCGTGGCCAGGGCGTTGAGGGCCGGGGTCGGGGCCGACCGGACGGCGTTGTACAGCTTGATGGGAACGGTGATGTTCGAGGCGTTGCCGAACAGGAACTGGCTGACCACGAAGTCGTCGAGCGACGTGGCGAAGACGAGCATCGCCGACGCGAAGATCGACGGCATCAGGAGCGGGATCAGGATCGTGCGGATTGCCTGGAGCGGGCTCGCGCCGAGGTCCTGGCCCGCCTCCTCGTAGTCCCCGCCGATCGCCAGCAGCCTCGACCGCACGATCACGAGCACGTACGAGACCGAGAACGTCACGTGGCCCAGCAGCATGGCCGGCCGCCCCAGCGGTACGAACTGGTACAGGTTGACCATCACCAGGTAGAGCGCCGAGCCGATCACCAGCTCCGGCGTGACCAGCGGGACCAGGGCGATGCCGTTGGCCACCTTGCTGCTCCGCGAACGCCATCGGGTGAGGCCCATCGCGAGCATGACGCCCAGCGGCGTGGCCACCAGGACCGTCGCCGCAGCGAGGATCAGGCTGTTCTGCAACGCCAGCAGCAGGCTGGGGTCCTCGCCGACCGACCCTTCGGCGCAGCAGTACCACTGCGTGGAGAAGCCCTGCCAGGAGCTTCGCGACCGGCCGTCGTTGAAGGAGAACTGCACCGCGATCAGGACAGGCAGGAGCGACCACAGGATGTACAGCCAGGTGAGCGACGCGAGCACGTAGGGACGACGCCAGGGATTGCGCCAGGGTGGCACCCAGCTCCTGGCCGGAGCAGAAGGTGCCTCGGCGCTGCGCGGGTCCTCGGTGACCGTCATCGGGCCGCCTCCTTGCTCGCGCGCTGGGTCAGCATGAGGTAGTAGGCCATGAAGAACAGCAGGACGAACGAGAGCAGCAGCACCAGGGAGGCGCCGAAGTTCTTCAGGGGACCCTGCAGGAGGAACAGCTCGATCTGGTTCCCGATCATCGTGGTGTTCGGGGAGCCGGACACGATCGCGTTCGTGTAGTAGTCACCGGCCAGCGGGAGAGCCGTGATGACGAGCGCGGTGATCAACCCCAGCTTCGACAGCGGCAGGGTCACGTGCAGGAAGGTGCGGACCGCGCCGACGCCGAGGTCGCGCGAAGCCTCGAGCAGCCGCTGGTCGATCCGGTCCAGCGACGCGAACAGCGGAATGATGAAGAACGGCAGGTAGCCGTACGCGAGGGCGATCACCACGGTGACCGGGTTGCCGGCCAACCAGGAGACCGGCGCGACGCCGAGGATGCCGATCGCCTGGTTCACGTAGCCGTCGTCCTGCAGCAGGTTGACCCACGCGAGCATGCGGGTGATGTAGTTGATCCACCACGGCGCGAGGATCAGGGCCAGGACCAGGCCGCGCCTCTTCCCGGCCAGGCGGGCCGTGTAGTACGCCACGGGGTAGCCGATGACGACACAGATGAGCAGCGCCCACGCCGTGTACGTCGCGGTGCGGATCCACACCGCCTGGTAGGGGCCGGAGACGGACTCCGAGACCACCTGCCTGAACGTGGCGAACTGCCAGTCGAGCGGGTTCCACGCGGGGAGCGGCTCCCCGAAGAGGTTGATGTTGCCGCTGAAAGCGACCGCCATGACGGCATAGAAGGGAACCAGGAACAGCGCGACGAGCCAGAACGTCCCCGGAAGGGCGAGCGCCGGCCACAGTCGCCGCGTCGAGCGGTCGTGGCCGGATCTCGGTTCAGCCACCGGCCTTGAACTCTGACCAGGACTGACGCCACAGCGCCTCGGCGCTCGGGCTCACCTCGTAGAACGTGAGGCCGGTGTCGAAGTCCTCGGGCAGCACCACCGCGTTCATCAGGTTCTCCGGGATGTAGCCCTCGTCGATCAGGTACGGGGCGGACAGCTTCGTCAGCGGTGGCTGGTAGCCGTTCCACCCGAAGTTGCGGAGGCCGATCTCGTTGTCGAGAAGGTCGTTGATCAGCAGGTGTGCCAGCACCGGCTTCTCTGCACTCTTGGGGATGGCGATGTTGTCGCTCCCGATGACTCGCTCGGCCGGGTCCTCCGGGCGCCAGTACGCCAGGACCTCGGTCGTCTCACCCTGGGGCAGGTAGTACTGGCCGGCAATCGGGTCGCCCGACCAGGCCTGGTGGATCGTGGCGGTACCCTCGGGGACTTCGGAGTAGGCGTTGACGTTCGCCTTGATCTTCACCAGGTCGATGAGCTCGATCAGCGAGTCGGTGGCCTCTCTGATGAGGTCGGGGTCACTCGTGTTGATGTCCGTGGTGATCTCGTTGCGCAGCAGCGACATGCCGATCGCCTCGCCCATGTCGTCGAGCAGGTAGACCTTGCCCGAGTACTGCTCGTCCCAGATCAGGTCGTAGCCGTTCTCCGGGACGCTCGACACCCGGTCTGCGCGGTAGAACACCCCCGTGCCGTAGATCGTGTAGGGCACCGTGTACCGCGCACCCCGGTCGTACCAGGGGTCCTGGTAGCTCGGCCAGAGGTTGGTGAGGTTGGGCACGTACGAGTGGTTGAGCGGCTGGAGCAGCTCGGCGTACACCATCTTGCTCAACACGCTGGGGCCGGGGAAGACGAGGTCGAACGACTCGCCCGATGCGCGGATCTTCGCCAGCATCTCGTCGTAGTTGGTGTACGGCGTCACCTGGACCTCGACGCCGTGCTCCTCACCGAACGCCTTCATGACGCCCGGCGCCATGTAGGCGTCGTAGTTCAGGATCTTGAAGGCGCCACCCGTCTCGGGATCGAGGCCGTCATCGATGGGTGGGTTGCTGTCCTTGATCGGCAAGGTCACCGGACTGTCGGGCCGAGCCAACGGGTAGGGGGCGCCGCCGTTCTGTGCCTGCTGTCCGTCGCCCCCGCACGCAGCGAGAAGCGGTCCCGCCCCCAACCCGACGCTGAGCCAGAGGCCTCCCCGCAACACATCCCGGCGGGCTAGCTGTGGTCTCGGTGCCCTGCGAAGCCGGGCCGGATCTGTCGGGTCGAAGTTCATGCCAAGCCCCTTCACGCTCGATCTCAGACGTCGCGTTCCCGCCCCCGCACGATCTTTAACTGACTGTTCAGCCAGTTGCCGTCATTGTTCACGACGAAGTGGCACGTGTCGAGCCTTGCGCATCACGCACGTCGCTGTGCCTGCGGAGGGCGTCGGGGGTGCCGGTGCTCCACGATCGTCGCGTCGGCGTCGAACTGCGGATCCGCGACGAGGTACTGGGCCAGCAGGCTGTGGTGCCGGTGAGGGGCGGGGTGGACGGGCTCGGGGATGACACGGCCCTCCGCGGCGTCCCAGAACCGGTCCGCCACCGCCCAGATCCGCCTCGCCGCGAACCCGAGCGGGCCGGTGTGGGGAAGGATCGGGTGCGGCCGGGTCGGACCATGGACCTCCGCGTCGAACACCTTGCGCGCCAAGCCGTCGACCTCGGTCGGCTCGCCGTGCTTGATCAGCTCGTCGATCAGCAGCTGCTCGATGCGGTTGTGCTCCTTGAGCTGGGTACCCGCCTTCTGCCACAGGGCCGGCCACCCCAGGTGCACGGAGTACGCCTCGCCGTACAGGCGCCCCTTGATCAGCGCGAGGGTGTGCTCGAGCTCGCGAGCCGCGTGGACGTACTCGTCGGTCAGGCTCGCACCCTCCGGGACCATGCGGCGCACCGGCGAGAGAACCACGGCCTCGACCGCCGCCAGGTGCCGACTGGTGGCCGCCACGAACGTGTCGATGGCCGCGTGGCTGTCGCGCGGCCGGTCTGGGTCGTGGTGGGGGAGCAACGCCTCCCCCAGCCGCTCCGCCAGCGATCGTTGGGTCGCCTCGATGGTCAGCGCCAAGGAGTCTCCGTGCGTCATCACACTCACCTCACCGGGTCGCGTCCGACGCAGTTGCGGTCGCGCCAGACCGCCTCCCACCAGTCTCCTCCCGACGTGCGTACCGGGCAAGGGACGCCGGGGAGAGCCACGCGCGAGCCGCTCTGAGCCGGTGCTCAGCCGGTCAGGAACACGACGAGCGCCGTGACGCCGACGACCACGATCAGTCCCCGCAGGACCAGCGCGGGGAGTCGCCGTCCAACGGTCGCGCCGAGCTGGCCGCCGACCACCGAGCCCGCCGCGATCAGGCCCGCGACCATCCAGTCGACGTCCGCCACCGCGATGAAGATGAGGGCGGCGACCGCGTTGACGATCCCGGCGAGCACGTTCTTGGTGGCGTTGTGGCGCTGCAGCGAGTCGGCGACGCCGATCCCGAGGATCGCCACGAGGATCACGCCCTGCGCGGCGCCGAAGTAGCCGCCGTACACGCCCGCGACGGCGACCGCGGGCCACACCCACCGGGCACCGTTCTCCAGCGACTGGTCGCGGACGGCCGCGCGGGCCGCGACCCGGCGCGAGATGGCGGGCCCGAGGACGACCAGCATCACCCCGAGGCCGATCAGCACCGGCACGATCGTGTCGAACGCCGCCGACGGCAGCCACAGGAGCAGCCCGGCTCCGAGCGCGCCGCCGACCAGCGACGCGGTACCGAGCCGGAGCAGCCGGTCGCGCTGCCCGGCCAGCTCGGCGCGGTAGCCGATCGCCCCGGACACCGATCCCGGCACGAGCCCGATCGTGTTGCTGACGTTGGCGGTGACCGGAGGGACGCCGAACGCGAGAAGGGTCGGGAACGTGATCAGCGTCCCCGACCCCACCACGGTGTTGATGGTGCCGGCGGCCATCCCGGCGAGCAGGATGGTCGCGACCTCGAACCCGCTCACGTGGTGGGCGGCTCCCCCGGCGAGGCCTCACCCGACGGCGACGGTGCGTGCGGCTCCGCGGGCGCGGCGGTCCGCCCGGGCACCGCGGCACTCTCCGCCGCGGCGATCGCCTCCTCGACGGCCTTGTTGGCCCCGCTCAGCTCACGGTCGCCCGACGACAGGAGGTCTGGCTCGGTCGGCCCCATGTCGACCCGCTTCCTGGGCGTCGCGTCCTTCGGGATCCCGGCGATCTCGTGGATCGACGAACCGAGACCCTCCAGCGCCTTGGTGATCTCCGAGGGGATGACCCACACCTTGTTGGCATCGCCCTCGGCGATCTTGGGCATCATCTGGAGGTACTGGTACGCCAGCAGCGCCTGGTCGGGCTGCCCGTCGTGGATCGACTGGAACACGGTCTGGATGGCCTGGCCCTCACCCTGGGCGCGCAGGATCTGCGACTCACGGTCGCCGTGGGCGCGCAGGATCTGCGACTCCCGGTCGCCCTCGGCGTTCAGGATCGCGGACTGCTTGGAGCCCTCCGCCGTGAGGATCGCGGCCTGCCGTTGGCCCTCGGCGGTGAGGATGACGGCCCGCTTCTCGCGGTCGGCCCGCATCTGCTTCTCCATGGAGTCCTTGATGGACGGCGGCGGGTCGATGCCCTTCAACTCCACGCGGTTGACGCGGATGCCCCACTTGCCCGTTGCCTCGTCGAGGACCCCGCGCAGCCGGCTGTTGATGGCGTCACGGCTCGTGAGGGTCTCCTCGAGGTCCATGCCGCCGACGATGTTGCGCAGGGTGGTCATGGTCAGCTGCTCGACGGCCTGGATGTAGTTGGCGATCTCGTACGTCGCGGCGACCGGGTCGGTGACCTGGAAGTAGATGACGGTGTCGATCGAGACCACCAGGTTGTCCTCGGTGATGACCGGCTGGGGTGGGAAGCTGACGACCTGCTCCCGCAGGTCGATGAGGTAGCGCACCCTGTCGATGAACGGCACGATCAACTTCAGGCCGGCGTCCAGCGTCTGCTGGTACTTGCCGAAGCGCTCGACGATGCCGGCGCGCGCCTGCGGGACGATCTTGACGGTCTTGGCCAGCAGCACGATGGCGAACAGCGCCACCAACGCCACGATCACGAGCACGATCATGCGAGGTCTCCTCTTCGGTGGATGGCCCTCAGGCCTCGAGTCGGGGCACGGGGTGGACGTACGCCGTAGCGCCTCGGATATCGAGCACCTCGACCGTCTCCCCCGGTTCGATGGTCAGGGTGTCGTCGTACGGGTGCGCCGACCAGATCTCGCCGGCCAGCTTGACCCGGCCGGGCGTGATCGAGGTGATCTGCTCGGTCACCAGACCCTGCACCCCGATCAGCTTCCCGTGACCGAGCCGCAGCTCGGGGCCGTGGTGGAGGCGACGAGCGAGGCCGGGCCGCACCACCGCGAGCATCCCGATCGAGATCGTCACTGCCACGAGGAACTGCACCAGGAGCGCGTCGGTCACCAGGCTGGTCGCGACGCCCCCGAGCGCGCCCGCGGCCAGCATGATCAGGACCAGGTCGAGGCTGAACATCTCGGCGATGCCGAGCAGGACCGCGAGGCCCAGCCACACCTCGGTCGCGTGGTCCTTCAACCACTCCCAGTCCATGACCGCAGCCTATCCGGCCGCTGCATGCGGGCCGCCGGCCGACACGTCGGCCCGGCCCCGCGGCTGGTCGTGGGTCAGCCGACGTGTCGACGGGCCCGGCGCCGGGCGCTGAACCGGCCCGCCTCGTAGCGCAGCACGAGCGGCAGCCCGAACGTCGCCGACAGGTTCCCCTCGGTGATCACCTCGCGCACCGACCCGGAGGCCACGACCCCGCCGTCACGGAGCAGCAGCGCGTGGGTGAAGCCAGGCGGGATCTCCTCCACGTGGTGGGACACCAGCACGGTGGCCGGGGAAGAGTCGTCGTGGGCGAGCACCGACAGGGTGTTGACGAGATCCTCGCGGCCGCCGAGGTCGAGCCCGGCAGCGGGCTCGTCGAGCAGCAACAGCTCCGGGTCGGCCATCAGTGCGCGCGCGATCTGCACCCGCTTGCGCTCACCCTCGCTGAGGGTGCCGAAGGTGCGGTCGGCGAGCCGCTCGACACCCACCTCGACCAGCAGCTCGTGGGCGCGCTCGTGGTCGAGCTCGTCGTACGCCTCGCGCCAGCGGCCGACGACGCCGTACGACGCGGACACCACCACGTCGCGGACCCGCTCGTCGCGCGGGATCCGCTCGGCGAGGGCGGCGCTGGTGAGGCCGATCCGCGGCCGCAGCTCGAACACGTCGACCGTGCCGAGCACCTCGTCGAGGATGCCCGCAACACCGGCCGTGGGATGGATCTGCGCCGAGGCGACCTGCATCAGGGTCGTCTTGCCCGCGCCGTTCGGCCCGAGCACGACCCAGCGCTCGTCCTCGCGCACCGACCAGTCGATGGCGTCCAGCAGCGTCGCCCCGCCCCGACGCACCGTGACGCCAGCGAACTCGAGGACGGCGGACATGGCGGCCACCCTATCGACCGCCCCGCGGCCGACCGCCGCGTATCGTCGCGCGCCGTGACCACTTCCCTGCCGCTCTCGGCTGCCCTTGCGTGGCACGCCACGTCGTGGCTGCGTGGGCACGGGTCGACCGACGAGCTCACCTCGACGTTCCTGCTCGACCTCGACCAGCTCGCAGCGCTGCGGCGCAGCGGCGCCGACGGCCTGGGCCTGGCACTGCCGCGACCCGGCGACCCGCTCGGCCTCGGTGGTCCGGCAGCCTTGACGGCGGCCGCGATGGACGCCGGCGAGGCCGCCGTGGGGCGCGGCCTCGCCCTGGTGCCGCGGCACCAGGGGTCGGCCACCTGGTGGGAGGCGCACGAGGCAGCGCCGCGGCAGGTCCCCGACCTCGGCGAGGCCGACCGCGCGCTGCGCGCCGAGGTGATCGACGCCGCCGACACGCTCGCGCGGCTGGACGTCGCTCGGTGGCAGCCGGCCCTCGCGGACGAGTTCCTCGACCTCGCCCGGCCCACCGAGCTCATCGGCCCCGCCGGCATCCCGGCTCCGGCAGTGGCGCTCGCCGGGCGCGCGCTGCGAGCACTGCGGATCGCCGAGCTCGGGCTGGCGGACGACGGCGGCACCGCTTCCGTATCCGCGGTCGCCGAGCGGCGGGCGGTGCTGGTCGGGCTGGAGCGCTCCGCCCGCCGGGCACTGGTCGCCGCCTGCTCCCCCGAGGTGTGGCCGCCGGCCTGACTCAGTCGCCCTGGAAGACGCCGAGCACGGTGCCGGCAGGGTCGGCGAACGTGAACCGTCGACCCCCGGGATAGGACTCGATCGGTGTCACCACCCGGCCGCCGGCGGCCTCGACGGCGGCGAGCGACGCGTCGACGTCGTCGGACACCAGCAGCACGAGCGCCCCGCCCGGCCCGCCGTCGTTGCCGGTGTTGAGCCCTCCGACCTCACCGTCACCGGCGGCGGACCGGATCCCGGCGTACGTCGGGCCGTAGTCGGTGAAGCTCCAGCCGAAGGCGGACGCGTAGAAGGCCTTGGACGCCTCGAGATCGTCGGCCGCGAGCTCGATGTAGCTGATCGTGTGATGGGTGGACTCCATGCGAGGCAGGCTAGGAGCCACCACTGACACCGGCGTCGAGCACCAGCACCGCGGGCTCCGCGGGGTCGCCCGACCACTCCCAGACGTCCTGGTGGCGCTCGGTGCTCCCCGGCGACACCACCCCACCGGTCATGACCACGACGTCCCGCTCGGCGTCGTACCCGATCCCGAACGCCTGACGCTCGGGGAAGACACCCTCGGCGACCAGCTCCCATCGCTCGTCGGCCCACCGCCACACGTCGCCGGTGGCCCGGTCGAGATCGGAGCCACCGACCAGCAGCGTTCCCAAGGTCGCGTGCTCCACCGTTCCTGCGTTCACGAGGAGGCCCGGCCCGCCCGCCTCCGGGACGGCCCGCCAGCGACCGTCCCAGACCCAGGTGTCGTCGACGGCAGGGCCGAAGTCCTCGTCGCCGACCTGGTGTCCCGCGACCAGCAGGACTCCCTCGCTGGTCCCGGCGAACGCCGCCGGCCAGCGCGCCGGCTCCGGTCCGCGGACGGCGGCCCGCGCCCAGCGTGAGCCGTCCCACGTCCAGGTGTCGCCCTTCACCGTGCCCGCGCTGTCACCGCCGTAGAGCACGACCTCCTCGGCGCTCGCGTCGTAGGCCATGGCCGCCGCCAGCCGCGGTCCCAGCCCGGCCGGCGGGGACGCGGACCAGCCCGCGCCGTCCCACTCCCAGACCGTGGTCGCCTCGTCGGCGCCCGCGTCGCCGCCGTACAGGACGACGACGTCGCGGCCCTCGTCGTAGGCCGCCGAGAAGTAGTTGCGGGCGACCGGTCCGGACCCTGCATGCTCCTGCCAGGCGGTGCCGTCCCACTGCCAGACCCCCAGGGGGTCGACGGAGGGCGCTCCCTCGGGCGGCCCGGTGAGCAGCACCAGGCCGTCACCGCCGGGCATCGGCAGCAGCGCGTGGCTCGCGCCCAGCACGGGCGCCTGCGCAGGGGTGAGGGTGGCGTCGGCCGGCGGCTCGCGGGTGGCCGGGTCCTCGGTGCTGCAGGCCGAGGCGAGCAGCACGAGGACACCGACCACCAGTGCGCTCCCCCGCATCCGTCCACGGTGGTGTCCACAGGGGGCGGGGTCAATCACGGCGGAGTAACGAAGCGGCTAGCCTCGTCCCGTCATGGACGAGGCGCCGAAGACCCTGCTCATCACGCTCAGCGGCAAGGACCGACCCGGCGTGACGTCGGCGATCTTCGCCACCCTCACCCAGGCGGGCGTCGAGGTCCTCGACGTCGAGCAGATCGTGCTCCGGCGCCGGCTCGTGCTCGGCGTCCTGGTGACGGCGCCGCGCGACTGGAAGCGGCTGCGCGCCGCCGTGGAGGAGACGGCCGTGGCCCTCGACATGGTCGTGGACGTCGACCGCGGCATCGGCGACAACCGCGCCCGCAAGCAGGGCCGCTCCCACGTCACGGTCATCGGCAGCCCCCTCAAGGCGGCGCACATGGCCGCGGTCGCCGGCCGGATCGCCGACTGCGGCGCCAACATCGACCGGATGGAGCGGATGGCGCGCTACCCGGTCACCGCGATCGACCTCTACGTCTCGGGTGCCGACACCCACCGGCTCCGCACCCTCCTGGCCCCGGAGGCGGCAGCGCACGACATCGACATCGCCGTCCAGCCCGCGAACCTGCTGCGCCGCGGGATGCGGCTGATCGTCCTGGACGTCGACTCCACCCTGATCCAGGGCGAGGTGATCGAGCTGCTCGCCGCCCACGCCGGTCAGCGCGACGCGGTCGCCCGGGTCACCGAAGCGGCCATGGAGGGGGACGTCGACTTCGAGGCCTCCCTGCGCGAGCGGGTCGCGCGGCTCGAGGGCGTCTCCGCAGCAGCGCTCGAGTCGGTCTACGACGAGCTCGTGCTCACCCCCGGTGCGCGCACCATGGTCCGGACCCTCCGCCGCCTCGGCTACCGCTTCGCGCTCGTCTCCGGCGGCTTCACCCAGATCACCGACCGGCTGGCCGAGGATCTCGGCATCCACTACTCGCGGGCCAACGAGCTCGAGGTCGTGGACGGCGTGCTCACCGGCCGGATCGTCGGGGACGTCGTCGACCGGGCCGGGAAGGCGCAGGCGCTGAAGGAGTTCGCCGACGCCGTCGGCGTCCCCCTGGAGGCCGTGATCGCGATCGGCGACGGCGCCAACGACCTCGACATGCTCAACGCCGCCGGCCTCGGCATCGCGTTCAACGCCAAGGCCGTCGTGCAGGAGGCGGCCGACACCACCGTGAACGTGCCCTACCTCGACACGATCATGTACCTGCTCGGCATCTCCCGCGAGGAGATCGAGGCGGCCGACGCCGCGGCCGGCATCGTCACACCCGCGCCGCCCCTCTGACGACGTCATCCGCGCGGCGCGTGTGCCTGACGACACCCCCTGCGTAGGTCTCAGGCACACGCCGCTCTGTCGACGCTCAGCCCCGTGCGACGTGGAAGCCGGTCACCCGGGCGCCCGTGAACTCCAGGTCGGCCCAGGCACCGGCGACCTCGAACACCACCAGCGAGCAGGTCGGCAACCCGCCCGACAGCATGTCGGCGGAGGCGGCCGGGTCGCCCTCGCCGTCGTCGAGCAGCTGGGCGAGCGTGGCCATCGTCGGGTTGTGGCCCACGACGACGACAGTGGTGGCGTCGTCCGGCGCCTCCCGCACGAGGTCCAGGGCGGTCTCGGGCTCCGCGACGTACAGCGCGCGCGACGCGTCCGGCTCGAGCCCCCACCCCGCACCCTCGCTCAGGGCGGCGTAGGTCTCCTGCGCCCGGCGCGCGGTCGAGACGAGCGCGTGGTCGGGCACGATCCCGGCCGACGCGAGCCACGCCCCGCCGGCCACGGCGTCGTCGTGCCCGCGGTCCGCCAACCGCCGCTCGTGGTCGGACGACCCCTGTGCCTCGGCCTTGGCGTGCCGGACGATGACGAGGCGACGTGACTCCTGCACGGGGTCACTCTCCCAGCCGCTAGCCTCGCTGTCATGCCGGGACCCCTCATGATCATCGGCGGCGCGGAGGACAAGCTCCGCAAGCGCGCCATTCTCAAGGACTTCGTCCAGGCCAGCGGCGGCACCCACGCCCGGATCGCCGTGATCCCCACGGCATCCTCGCTCGGCGACGCCGTCGTCGAGGTGTACGACGCCCTCTTCCGCTCCCTCGGGGCGGGCGAGGTGATCGCGATCCGTCCCGAGTCGCGCGACGACGCCCACGACCCCGACCTGGTCGCCCGGCTCCGCACCGCCACCGGCATCTTCATGACCGGCGGCAACCAGCTCAAGCTCTCCTCCGTCGTGAGCGGTACGCCGGTCGGTGAGGCGATCCGGGAGGCGCACGCCCGTGGTGTGGTGGTGGCGGGCACGTCGGCCGGCGCCAGCATCCAGTCGTCCCACATGGTCGCCTTCGGCGGGCCCGGCGCCACCCCCAAGCAGCGGATGACGCAGGTGGCGGCCGGCCTCGGGCTCCTCAAGGACGCCGTCATCGACCAGCACTTCGACCAGCGCAACCGCTACGGCCGGCTCCTGATGATCGTCTCGCAGTCGCCACAGCTGCTCGGTCTCGGCGTCGACGAGGACACCGCCGCGGTCGTCACGGAGGAGGACGGCCGGCAGGTGCTGAGCGTCCTCGGCAAGGGCGCGGTCACGGTGTTCGACCCGGCCCGGATGGTCACCAACGCCTACGAGGCCAAGCGTTCCTCTCCGCTGCTGGCCAGCGGCGTCGTCCTCCACGTGCTGCCCGGAGGGTCGGTGTTCGACCTGACCGAGCGGCGGCTCCTGCCTCAGCCGCCGTCGGTCGACCCCGAGGACGCCGCGGAGCTGGCCGAGGCCCAGCGCGACATGCAGCAGATGGCCCGCGACATCGCGGCCGAGGACATCTCGCCCGGCACGCTCCGACGACGGCTGGCCCGCCGTCGGCGCCCCGAGTCCCACCAGGAGGGAGCTTCCCGATGACCGCACGCCCCACGCCGGACCTCCGGATCGAGGAGACCCGCGTCTACCGCGGCGCGAACGTCTGGTCCTACGAGAGGTCCATCCACCTCGTGGTCGACCTCGGCTCGCTCGAGGAGTTCCCGACCAACACGCTCCCCGACTTCACCGACCACCTCCTGCAGCTGCTGCCCGGGCTGCGCGAGCACTCGTGCTCCCGTGGCCGTCGTGGCGGCTTCGTGGAGCGCCTCAACGAGGGCACCTGGCTGGGCCACGTCGCCGAGCACGCGGCGCTCGCGCTGCAGCAGGTCGTCGGGCACGACATCCGCCGCGGCAAGACGCGCGGCGTCAAGGGCCGCGCCGGCGTCTACAACGTGATCTACGGCTACATCGACGAGCAGGTGGGTCTCGCGGCGGGCCGGCTTGCCGTCCGACTGGTCAACCACCTCGTCGAGGGCGACCCGGACTTCGACTGGGACGCCGAGCTCGAGGCGTTCATCAAGCGTGCCGAGCGCACGGCGTTCGGTCCGTCGACCCAGGCGATCGTCGACGAGGCCGTCTCGCGCGACATCCCGTGGATCCGGCTCAACCAGCACTCCCTCGTGCAGCTCGGCCAGGGCGTCCACGCGAAGCGGATCCGCGCCACCATGACGTCCGAGACCGCCTCGATCGCCGTGGACATCGCCTCCGACAAGGACCTCACGACCCGGCTGCTCGGGGCCGCCGGCCTGCCGGTCCCCAAGCAGGACTCCGTCCGCACGGCCGACCAGGCCGTCTCCGTCGCGAACCGGATCGGCTACCCCGTCGTGGTCAAGCCCCTCGACGGCAACCACGGTCGGGGGGTGTGCCTCGACCTCCAGGACGAGGCCGCGGTCCGCGAGGCGTTCCCGATCGCGGAGGAGCAGTCCCGGCGCGGCTGGGTCATCGTCGAGAGCTTCGTCACCGGCAAGGACTACCGGTGCCTGATCATCGACGGCCGGATGGTCGCGATCGCCGAGCGCGTGCCGGCGCACGTCGTGGGCGACGGGAGCTCGACCATCGAGGAGCTCGTCGAGCTCACCAACGCCGACCCACGACGCGGGGTCGGGCACGAGAAGGTGCTCACCCGGATCAAGATCGACGCGGCGGCCGAGGAGATCCTCCACGGGCAGGGTCACACCTTGACGTCGGTCCCCGACCAGGGCGAGATGGTCAAGCTCGCGCTCACGGGCAACATGTCGACCGGCGGCATCTCGATCGACCGGACCTTCGACGCCCACCCGGAGAACGTCGACATCGCCGAGGAGGCGGCCCGGATGATCGGGCTCGACATCGCCGGGATCGACTTCATCTGCCCCGACATCACCGAACCGGTCCGTGAGACCGGCGGCGCGATCTGCGAGGTGAATGCGGCGCCCGGGTTCCGGATGCACACCCACCCCACGATCGGCGAACCCCAGTTCATCGCCAAGCCGGTGGTCGACATGCTCTTCCCCCCGGGCGCGACCGCGCGGATCCCCATCGTCGCCGTCACCGGCACGAACGGGAAGACGACCACCTCGCGGATGATCTCCCACATCTTCAAGGGCATGGGCCGCAAGGTCGGCATGACGTCCACCGACGGGGTCGTGATCGACGAGCGGCTGCTGATCCGGGCCGACGCGTCGGGGCCGCGCTCGGCGCGGATGGTGCTGCAGAACCCCCGGGTCGACTTCGCGGTCTTCGAGGTCGCCCGCGGCGGCATCCTGCGCGAGGGCCTCGGCTACGAGCGCAACGACGTCGCGGTCGTCCTCAACGTCCAGCCCGACCACCTCGGCCTGCGCGGGATCGACACCGTCGAGCAGCTCGCCGACGTGAAGGCCGTGATCGTCGAGGCCGTCCCGCGCACCGGCGCCGCCGTCCTCAACGCCGACGACCCGTTGGTGCGCGCGATGCGCCGCAAGTGCAGCGGCGAGGTCATCTGGTTCTCCATGGAGGAGCCGGGCAGCGAGACCCGGGAGATGATCGAGGCCCACTGCCGGCGGGGCGGCAAGGCGCTGGTCCTGAACCCCTCCGATCGTGGCGAGATGATCGTCGTGAAGCACGGCCGGCGCGAGATGCAGCTCGCGTGGACGCACCTGCTGCCGGCGACGTTCGGCGGCCGTGCCCGGATGAACGTCCAGAACTCGCTCGCGGCGGCCGCCGCGGCGTTCGCCGCCAACGCGCCGCTGCACGACATCCGGCAGGGGATGCGCACGTTCTCGACGAACTACTACCTCTCCCCCGGCCGTCTGAACGAGGTCGAGGTCAACGGGATCAACGTCATCGTCGACTACTGCCACAACGCTCCCGGGATGCGCATGCTCGGCGACTTCGTCGACCGGGTCGGCGAGTCGCTCTCGTCGTCCCACGACCTCGCCCGGCCGTCGCGGATCGGGATCATCGCCACCGCCGGCGACCGGCGCGACGCCGACATGGTGGAGCTCGGCGAGATCGCCGCCGCCCACTTCGACGTGGTGGTCGTGCGGGAGGACGAGGCCCTGCGCGGGCGCGAGCGCGGCGCGGTCGCCGGGCTGGTCCGGCAAGGCGTCGAGGACGCCATCAGTGCCGGCGCCCGCTGCAAGCAGGTCGAGGTCGTGCTCGAGGAGATCGAGGCCGTCCGGCACGCGATGAGCCGTGCCAACAAGGGCGACCTGCTCGTGGTGTGCGTCGACAAGCACGGCGCGGTCATGAGCGAGCTCGAGAACTGGTCCAACCAGGCGTACGCCGGGGCCGGCGCCAGTGCGGACGCGCCCGCGGCCGACCCGGACTACGCGCCGGCCAGCGCGGACTCCTGAGCGCGACAGCGTTTCCATCCTGTTCCACTACAGAACCTTGACGTGGGACTCCGGCAGACGGATGCTGGCCCGAGCGGGCAGCAACGGGGGCACGCTGAGGGCATCCCAGGTCCGCGTCAGGGGAATGGAACTCAGGGGGGATCCACATGAGCATGATCATCAAGAGCGTCCTGGCTGCGCTCGTCGCCGTCATCGCGACGTTGTCCGTCGCACCGGCGTCACAGGCCGTCGGCACCGGCCACGAGGGCTGCACGCCGGGCTACTGGAAGAACCACACCGACAGCTGGCAGGAGGCCGCACCCGGCGACCTGTTCGGCGCCGCCTACACCAGCGCTCGCGCCAACGTCGCCGGCGTGACCATGCTGGACGCGCTGAGCCTGCCCGGCGGGTCCGGGCTCGATGGCGCTGCCCGGATCCTGGCGCGCGCCGCCACGGCTGCGTACCTGAACGCCGCGCACGACGACGTCGGCTACCCGTGGCGCCGCGTCGGTGAAGGCGAGGACGGCCGGCCCGGCCTCGTGAGCACCGTGAACGCCGCGTTCGAGAGCAACGACCGGGCGACGATGCTGGCGCTCGCGTCCTGGCTCGACGACGACAACAACCTCGCGGAGTGCCCGCTCAACTGAGCACCTGACGAGACTCGACTGAGCGCCGGCGGCAGGGGAGGCCCGCCGGCGCTTCAGTCGCGCTCGAGGGCGTTCAGCGCGACCGCCTCGACGCCTCGGTCGATCGCCGCCAGGGCGACGGCGGCGCGGTGCTGCGCGGGATCGAGCACCACCATGCTGCGGAAGCCGGCGGTGCCGCCGTTGTGCCACCACATCCCGCGGTGCCGGCCGTGCGGCAGCGGCTGCCAGGCCAGCACCGGGTCGTCCAGCACCCGGCGCAGCGCGTCGCCCAGCTGCCCGTCGGGTGGCGACAGGTGCGCCTGCAGGTAGGTGAGCACGTCGTTGCCGGTCGACCACAGCGACCCGGCGCCGGCGAGCACGTCGAACTGCCACGCCACGCGACGCGGACGTCCCCGGCGCCGGTGACCTGTCGCGAGGCGGGTGCGCTGCTCCGAGGTCGGCTCACCGGTGGTGTCGACCAGCCCCAGCGGCTCGCAGATCTCCGCCTCCACCAGGCCGTGGTAGGTCGTCCCCGCGGCCCGGGCGAGCGCGTGGCCGAGCAGACCCATCCCGAGGTTCGAGTACCGGGTGCGGCCACGACCCCGCAGCCGCACCCGGGCGAGGTCGCCGGCGAGCCGGTCCTCGCCGTACTCCCGGTAGGGGTCGTCGTCGAAGGTCAGCGCTCGACGCCACAGGCTCGCGGGGATCCGGGGCAGCCCCGAGGTGTGGGTGGCGAGCTCACCCACCGACACCGGCTGCTCGGCTCGCAGCGCCGTCGCGACCGGCAGCAGCTCGGCGACCGGCGTGTCGTACGTCAGCTCCCCCGCGACGAGGCGACGCGCGAGCAGCAGCGCCGTGAACGTCTTGGTGACCGACCCGATCTGGAAGAGCTGGTCGGGCGGGAAGGGTGCCGGTCCGCGCAGGTCGACGTGCCGGGCGCCGTCCACGACCGTCCCCACGACCAGCGGCCCCGGGTGGTCGGTCACGCGGAGGCCGCCCGTACCTTGGCGGCGAGGTCCTCCGGGCTGTCGGGCGTGCCGCCGTGCTCGGCGAGCCAGGCGTAGACCCCGGGTCGTTCGGCGTGGCACATCAGCCCGACGACGTCGCCCGGCTCCGCCTGCGCGACCAGCGCGGCGAGCCCCTCGACCTCGGTCGGGTAGGCGCGGACGTCGGTGACCCCGACCCGCTCGGCGCCCGCCCGCAACAGCGCCTCGAGCTCCTCGAGCGTGCGGCCGCGGAGGTAGCGCTGCTTGTGGCAGATCGCGACGACGTCGCTGCCCATGGCGCCGATCTCCCCGAGCCGCTCGATCAGGTCGTCCTGCCGGTCCCCCACGGCACCCAGGCCCAGCAGGGTCCGACCGCCGACGCGCCGGAGGCCGGCCATGACCTCGAGCAGCGCCTCCAGCCCCGCCTCGTTGTGGGCCAGGTCGACGACCACGGTCACGCCCTGCCCGCCCTCCACGCCGACCGAGAAGATGTTCATCCGGCCCGGGTTGTGCTCCGCGTCCGGGCGGAAGCTCCGAAGCCCCTCGACGACCACGTCGCGCGGGATGCCGACCGCCAGCGCCGCGGACGCCGCCGCCAGGCTGTTCTCCACGTTGAACCGCGACAGCCCCGCCAAGGTCGCGGGGACGTCCACCAGCTCGACCAGCGGGTCCGGGTCGCGGTTCGGGACGAGCACCGAGACCCAGCCGTCGATCACCGTCGTCGCCCGACCCCCGTGCGAGAGCACCTCGCGGATGGCCGGTGAGTCGGCGTCGCGGCCGAACACCCAGTGCTGCGCCTTCACCACCGAGCGCATCGCGAAGACCCGGGGGTCGTCGGCGTTGAGGACCGCCCAGCCGTCCTTGCGGGTGATCCGCGGCACCACCGCCTTCACCTCGGCCAGCTGGTCGACCGTGTCGATGCCCTGCAGGCCGAGGTGGTCGGCCGAGACGTTCGTGACGACCGAGACGTCGTTGCGGGTGAGGCCGATGCCCTTGAGCAGGATGCCGCCCCGAGCCGTCTCCGTGACCGCGAGCTCGACGCCCTCGTGGGCGAGCACACGGCCGGCACCGCTCGGCCCGGAGTAGTCGCCCGCCTCCACAAGCTCTCCGTCGACGTAGATGCCGTCGGTGTTCGACCAGCCGACCAGCCGCCCGTCGGTGCGGGCGATGTGGGCGATCATCCGGCTGGTCGTCGTCTTCCCGTTCGTGCCGGTGACCGCGACGACCGGCACCGAGGGCGTCAGCGTGCGGGGGCCCTCCCCCGGCTCGGACGCCGCCACCCTCGCCGCCGCACGTGCGACGACCTCGTCGACGTCCGCGCTCGGGACGGCGTCGAGGACCTCGGCGACGGCGTGGCCCATCACCTGCGCGCGCTCCCGGTGCCGCCAGGGATAGGCCACCACGACCTGGTGCTGGTCGCTCGTCGGACGCACCCGCACCGCGAGCCGGGCGGTCCCGCTCTCGGCCGCCAGCGTGCGGACGAGCCTGGCCACCGCCCGGGTCGCGAACCGCTGGCGGAACCCGGTCTCGGGCTCGCCCGGCCGCGCCTCGGCCAGCCCGATCCGACGGGCGAACCGGGCCGCGGTGTCGGTCGGCACCGCCGCCAGCGGCGAGATGTCCAGCGTCAGCTTCACGGCCGCGCGCGGGAAGTACAGGTTGGGTCCTTCGAGGACCCGGAGCTCGACCAGGGACGTCACGCGGGCGACGCTACCGAAGCGGCTCAGGCACCCATCGCGTGGAAGCCACCGTCGACGTGGACGATCTCCCCGGTGGTCGCCGGGAAGAAGTCGCTGAGCAGCGCGCAGACCGCGCGCGCAGTGGGGACGTGGTCGCCCTCGTCCCACCCGAGCGGCGCCCGGTCCTTCCACATCGACTCGAGCTCCTCGAAGCCCGGGATCGCCTTGGCCGCCAGGGTCTTCAACGGCCCCGCCGACACCAGGTTGCACCGGATCCCCTCCGGCCCGAGGTCACGGGCGAGGTAGCGGGACGTCGACTCGAGGCCGGCCTTGGCCACGCCCATCCAGTCGTACGCCGGCCATGCCGTGGTCGCGTCGAAGGTCAGGCCGACGATCGAGCCGCCGTCCTGCATCAGCGGCCGAGCCGCGACCGCCAGTGCCTTGAGGGAGTACGCCGAGACCTGGATCGCCTGCGCGACGTCCTCCCAGGGGCCCTCGAGGAACTTGCCACCGAGCAGCGTCTCGGGGTTGCCGTAGGCGATCGAGTGGACCACGCCGTCGAGCCCGTCGACGTGCTCCCGGACGGCGGCGTCGAGGCCGTCGAGGTGCGACTGGTCGGTGACGTCGAGCTCGAGCACCGGCGGTTCGCTCGGGAGCCGCTTGGCGATCCGCCGGGTGATGCCGAGGGCTCGACCGAAGTTGGAGATCAGGACCGTGGCGCCCTGCTCCTGCGCCACCTTGGCGGTCGCGAAGCCGATGGAGGAGTCCATCGTCACCCCCGCGACGAGGATCCGCTTGCCGTCGAGAATGCCCATGTCAGTGCCCCATTCCGAGTCCGCCGTCGACCGGGATCACGGCTCCGGTCACGTAGCCGCCACCCTCGCCGGTCAGCCACAGGACGGCCGACGCGACCTCCTCGGGGGTGCCGTAGCGGCCGAGCGGCACCTGCCCCATGATCGCGGTCTTCTGGTCGTCGGAGAGCACCGCCGTCATGTCGGTGTCGACGAAGCCGGGCGCCACGACGTTCGCGGTGATCGAGCGTGAGCCGAGCTCGCGAGAGAGTGATCGCGCCATCCCGACCAACCCCGCCTTGGACGCGGCGTAGTTGACCTGGCCGGCCTGGCCCGTCAGCCCCACGACCGAGGAGATGAAGACGATCCGGCCCCGCCGCATCCGCAGCATGCCCTTGGCGGCCCGCTTGGCCAGCCGGAAGGACGCCGTGAGGTTCGTGTCGATGACGCGGGACCAGTCGTCCTCGCTCATCCGCAGCAGCAGCGTGTCGGCGGTCACCCCGGCATTGGCGACCAGCACCTCGACCGGGCCGTGCTCCTCCTCGATCCGCGTGAACGCCGCGTCGACCGCCTCGGGGTCGGTGATGTCGCAGGTCAGGTCGAGGGCGCCGTCGGGGCCGCCACCGCTCCGGCTGGTGACCGCCACCCGGTCGCCCGAGGCGACGAAGGCCGAGGCGATCGCGTGGCCGATGCCACGGTTGCCACCGGTGACGAGCACGGATCTGGGTTCGTGGTCACTCACGTTCAACGACGCTAGTGATTACCGGCCGGTAGCCCGAAATCAGTCGTCCTCCAGCCGGAACCCCAGCTTCATCCCGACCTGGAGGTGCTCCACCCCGCCGTCCTTGACCTGACCCCGGATCTGGGTGACCTCGAACCAGTCGAGGTGTCGCAACGTCTTCGACGCCCGTTCGATCCCGTTGCGGATGGCGTGGTCGATCCCGTCGGGTGACGTTCCGACGATCTCGGTGACGCGGTAGGTGCGGTTGGACATGGGTTCCTCCGGTTCGGCCGGCACCGGGCGCCTGATGGCCCCCTGGGACGTTGATGGTAGCGACGTACGATCGAGACATGACGCGCGAGCGCGAGGCCCACGACGGGGCCATCCGCATCACCACCGCGTCGACGAGCCGCCACGACGAGATCGCCGCCCGGCAGCGCCGCTACGTGCTCTCGATGTCGCTGCGCACGGTGTGCTTCATCGGGGCGGTGCTCACCGAGGGCTGGGTCCGGTGGGTGCTGGTGGCGGGCGCGGTCGTGCTGCCGTACGTCGCCGTCGTGATGGCCAACGCACGGTCGACGAAGTCCGACGGCTTCGCGCTCCACAGCGGGCCTGATGCACGGCTCGAGTTGCCGGGGACGACCGATTCCGAAGGGTCCGCGCGGTCCGAGAACATTTGACTTCCGCTGCACGAAGTCGGAGACTCGAAGACGAACTGTGTCTCCCCCGTCGCAGTTCACACGCGGTGCCGGATGCCTTCGTGGTGTCCGGCACCGTGCCTGTCTCCCGGGCCGCGCGCCAGGACGGCGCGGTGGCCTGGGACGATGCCCCGATGGACTCCGAGGACGTGCCCACCTGCAGCGCCAAGGGCTGTCAGCAGGCCGCGGCGTGGGGCCTGCTGTGGAACAACCCCAAGCTGCACACCCCGGACCGACGCAAGGTGTGGCTGGCCTGCGACGAGCACCGGACGACGCTCGGAGACTTCCTGACCGCTCGCCAGTTCCTGCGAGACGTCGTGCCGGTGGAAGAGATCCCGGAGGAGGCCGGCTAACCGCCGATGGCCGACATCGGCCGGTCGGGCTGGAGGAACGTCGGGTCGTCGATCCCGTGCCCGGCACGCTTGCCGCGCATCGCGACCACCCACCGGTCGGCGAGGTCCTCGTCGGACGCGCCCGCGCGCAGCGCCGTCCGCAGGTCCGACTCCTCTCGGGCGAACAGGCAGTTGCGCACCTGGCCGTCAGCGGTCAACCGCACCCGGTCGCAGTCGCCGCAGAACGGCCGGGTGACCGACGCGATGACGCCGACGGTGGCCGGGCCGCCGTCGACCGTCCAGAGCTCGGCCGGCGCGCTGCCCCGCGGCTCGGACGCGGGCGCGAGCGTGAACTCCCGCTCCAGGCTCGCCAGGATCTCGTCGGCCGTCACCATCTCGGTGCGGCTCCAGTCGTGCTGCGCGTCCAGCGGCATCTGCTCGATGAACCGGAGCGCGTAGCCCTCGGCCAGCGCCCAGCGCAGCAGCTCGGGCGCCTGGTCGTCGTTCGTGCCGCGCAGCAGCACCGCGTTGATCTTGACCGGCGAGAGCCCGGCGGCGCGGGCGGCTGCCAGGCCGGCGACGACGTCGTCGAAGCGGTCCCGGCGGGTGATGGTGTGGAACGTCTCGCCCCGCACCGTGTCGAGGCTGACGTTCACACGGTCGAGACCGGCGTCGGCGAGCGCCTGCGCGGTGCGCTCGAGACCGAGCGCGTTGGTGGTCAGGCTGACGTCGACCGTCGGGTCGATCTGCTTCGTACGGCGCACGATGTCGACCAGGCCACGGCGGACCAGCGGCTCGCCGCCGGTGAACCGGACCTCGCGGATCCCGAGGTGCCGTACCCCGATCTCGACCAGCCGGACGACCTCGTCGTCGGTGAGGACCTCCTCGCCAGGTAGCCAGTCGAGGCCCTCCGCGGGCATGCAGTAGGAGCACCGCAGGTTGCAGCGGTCGGTCAGGGACACGCGGAGGTCGGTGGCGACCCGTCCGAAGCGGTCCTCCAGTGCGATCGGCTGCATCCCCCGAGTCTAGGCGTGACCCGGGTAGCGGGGGGCGGCGCCCGGTGGCCGGATAGCCTCGCCGGGTGCGCACGTGGGGGTTCCTGCTGAGTCGACGCTGGGTCGGCTTCGCGGTCGTCGTGGTGCTGCTCGCCTGGGCCGCCTGGTGGCTCGGTGAGTGGCAGTTCGACCGCCTCGAGGAGCGCAAGGCCCGCAACGCCGTCGTGGAGCGCAACGAGACGCTGGCGCCGGCCCCGGTGGGCGACGTGCTCCCGGTCGAGGGCGAGGTCGCGACCGCGGACGAGTGGCGACTCGTCACCGCCACCGGGGAGTACGACGTCGCCGACAGCGTGATCGTGCGCTACCGCACCCGCGACGGCGCGTCGGGCGTCGACGTGGTCGTGCCGCTCGTGCTGGCCGACGGCACGGCGGTGCTCGTCGACCGCGGCTGGGTGCAGGCCGACAACCGCGGCACGGACTCCGGCGACGTCCCCGCGCCGCCGGACGGCGAGGTCACGATCACCGGCTGGGCCCGCGCCGACGCCACCGGCGACAGCACCGAGGTGGTCGACCAGTCGACCCGCGCGATCTCCAGCCGGCAGATCGGTCCGGCGTTGGGTCGCGAGGTGCGACGCGGTTTCGTCGAGCTGCGCTCCGAGGACCCGCCGCCCGACGTGGCCCTCACCCCCGTCGAGCTGCCGGACCTCGACAACGGGCCCCACTTCTTCTACGGCCTCCAGTGGTGGTTCTTCGGCCTGCTCGCGCTGTTCGGGTTCGGCTACCTCGCATGGGACGAGCGGCGCGGCCCGCGCGCCTCGCGTCGGTCAGAGGGCGCGCAGCATGCCGCCGTCGACCGGGACCATCACGCCGCTCACGAATGACGCCGCCGGCGACAGCAGGAACGCCGCGACCCTCCCGAACTCCTCCGGCTCGCCGTAGCGGCCCAGCGGGATGCCCCTGATCGCGGCCTCCCGCGCGGCGTCGGCGTCGCCGGTGGAGGCGTCGAGCTCGGCCACCCGCTCCGTGCCCACCCGCCCGGGGAGCAGGCCGTTCACGCGCACCCCGGCCGGTCCGAGCTCGTCGGCGAGCGTCTTGGCCACCATCGCAAGGCCGGGCCGGAGCCCGTTCGAGACGGCGAGGTTGGCGATCGGGGAGCGCACGCTCGACGACAGGACGTAGGCGAGCGAACCGCCGTGCGGCAGCGCCTGCCCGATCTCCCGCCCGAGCCGGACGCCGCCCAGGAAGACCGTCTCGAACGCCGACGACCACTGGTC
This sequence comes from uncultured Actinomycetota bacterium, assembly GCA_963829855.1. GTDB lineage: Bacteria > Actinomycetota > Actinomycetes > Propionibacteriales > Nocardioidaceae > Nocardioides. The sequence goes on from CAWHKE010000010.1 coordinate 195,762, forward strand.
GTCGGTGACCGCGGTGACCGACCCGACCGGTGGGCCCCCGACCGAGATGAGCGCGCCGTCGACCTGGCCCCAGGTGTCGCGGGCGGCGTCGATCAGGCGCTGCGGAGTCGCTGGATCACCGTTGTCGGCGACCAGGCTCAGCGCCCGGTCCCCCAGCTCGGCGACCGCCGCGGTCAGCGCCTCGTCACGACGTCCCGAGAGCACGACGCGGGCGCCCTCGGCGACGAGACAGTCGGCGGTGGCGCGCCCGAGGCCGCGCGCCCCGCCGGTGACGATGTAGACACGGCCGTCGAGATCGAGGTCCATGCCTAGGACCCTAAGGGAGCGGCGTCCTCGAAGAACTGGGTGCGGTAGAGGTCGGCGTACAGCCCCCCGGTCGCGAGCAGGTCGGTGTGGGTGCCGGACTGGACGATCCGGCCCTCGTCGAGCACCAGGATCAGGTCGGCGTTGCGGACGGTCGAGAGCCGGTGGGCGATGACCAGGCTGGTGCGCTCGGCCAGGGCGGCGTCGAGCGCCCGCTGCACCGCGGCCTCCGACTCGCTGTCGAGGTGGGCGGTCGCCTCGTCGAGCACGACGATGGACGGCGCCTTGAGCAGCAGCCGGGCGATCGCGAGCCGCTGCCGCTCCCCGCCGGAGAGCCGGTAGCCGCGGTCGCCCACCACCGTGTCGAGCCCGTCGGGCAGGCTCCGCACGAGGCTCGCGATCTGCGCCGCCTCCAGGGCGGCCCACACGGCGTCGTCGGGCGCGCCCGGGCGGGCGTACCGGAGGTTGGCACCGATCGTGTCGTGGAACATGTGGGCGTCCTGGGTGACGTAGCCGACGGCGTCCTCCAGGGACTCCAGCGTCACGTCGCGGACGTCGTGGCCGCCGACCCGGACGACGCCCTCCGTCGCGTCGTACAGCCGCGCCACCAGGTGGGTGACCGTGGTCTTGCCGGCTCCCGACGGGCCGACCAGCGCGACCATCTGGCCGGGCTCGGCCCGGAACGAGATGTCGCGGAGCACCTGGCCGGTGTCCCTGCTCTCGGTGCGGGCCACCGTCTCCAGGGACGCCAGGGAGAACTCGTCGGGGCGGGGGTAGTGGAACCCGACGTGCTCGAACTCGAGGGTCGCCACCGAGCGGGGTACGGCGACGGCGTCGGGCGACTCGACGATGAGCGACGGCAGGTCGAGCACCTCGAAGACCCGCTCGAAGCTGACGAGCGCCGTCATCACGTCGATCCGCACGTTCGAGAGGCTCTGCAGCGGGCCGAGCAGCCGCACGAGCAGGGTGCCGAGCGCGAGCAGGGTGCCGACCGTCAGGGTGCCGTCGATCGCGAGGTGCCCGCCCACGCCGTACACCACCGCGAGCGCGAGCGCCGGCACGGTGAGCACCGCCGCCATGAAGATCCGCGTGATGAGGGAGATCCGGATGCCGAGGTCGCGGACGTTGGCGGCCTTGGTGGCGAAGACCCGGTCCTCGGTGCCGCGGTGCCCGAACAGCTTGAGCAGCATCGCGCCGCCCACGTTGAACCGCTCGGTCATGGCGTTGCCCATGTCGGCGTTGCCGTCCATCTGCTGCCTCGTCAGGGAGGCCAGCCGGCCGCTGACCCACCGCGACGTCAGCAGCAGGATGGGGAACAGCGCGAGGCACAGCAGGGTGACCTGCCAGCTCAGGGCGACCATCGTCACGCCGACGACGACCACCGAGACGACGCTCGACACGGTGTTGGAGAGCGTGGACGTGAACGCGCGCTGGGCCCCGATCACGTCGTTGTTGAGGCGCGACACCAGCGCGCCGGTCTGGGTCCGGGTGAAGAACGCGAGCGACTGCCGCTGGACGTGCCCGAAGACGCGGGTACGGAGGTCGAAGATCAGGCCCTCACCGATCCGCGAGGACAGGAAGCCTCCGATGACCGAGAGCACGGCGCCGACGAGGGCGGTGGCCGCCATCGCGAACGCCAGCATCGTGACGAGGCCGGGGTCGTTGCCGAGGATCCCGTCGTCGACGATCCGCTGGACGAGCAGCGGGGTCACGACCACCAGGAGCGAGTCGATGACGGTGACGCCGAGGAAGCCCGCGATCGTCCGCCGGTGCGGGACGGCGAAGCCCATGACCCGTCGGACCGTGCCCCGCTCGACCCGGCTCTTCACCGAGTCGCGGTCGGTCCGCATGTGGCGCCAGGCCGGCCCCATCCCCATCGACAGCGACACACGCGCCTCCTCGTCCTCCGGGCTCCCACCCGGACCTGCTACCCGCCCATCATCGCGGCGAGCTCGCGGAACCTCCGGATCTGCGCCTCCCGCTCGGCCCGTCGCTGGTCGTCCAGCGACCGGCCGGCCGCGGCCTGCAGCAGTGCCTTGGTCTCCGAGACCGCCCCGGCCATCGGTGCGGTGAGGGCGCCGACCAGGTCGGCCACCGCGTCGTCGAGGGCATCGGGTTCGACCGCCAGCAGCGCGAGCCCGAGGTCCACGGCCTCGGCGGCGCCGACCATCCGTGCGGTCGCACAGATCTCCAACGCCCTCGCGTAACCAACGCTCTCGACGAGCGGTTTTGTTCCCGTCAGGTCGGGCACCAGGCCCAGCGCCAGCTCCTTCATGCAGAACCGCGCGTCGTCGGTCATCACCCGCAGGTCGCACGCCAGAGCGAGCTGGAAGCCGGCACCGATCGCGTAGCCCTGGACCACCGCGATCGACACGAACCGCGGGTCGCGCAGGAACGTGAAGCCGCGCTGGTACTCGTCGATGGTCGCCGACATCTCCTCGTCGCCGAGGGCGAGCAGCCCGGCGACCGTCTCCTCGCCGTCCGTGCCGCCCGGTTCGAGCATCGACCGGTCGAGGCCGGCGGAGAACGAGTGGCCCTGACCGCGGACGACGACCACGCGCACCTCGTCGCCGATCGACGCGCCGATCCGCGCCAGCGCCCGCCACGTGGCCGGCGTCTGGGCGTTGCGCTTGTCGGGCCGGTCGAGGGTGATCGTGGCGACGGCACCCTCCTCGGCGTACCGCAGGCCGGCGTGGGCGAGCTCCTCCGGGGTCATGCCTCGCATCCTCGCAGGAGCGGTCAGGCCAGCGAGACCAGGTCGGCGTAGTCGGCCGTCCAGAGGTCCTCGACGCCGTCGGGCAGGATCAGCACCCGGTCTGGCTGGAGCGCGGTCACCGCTCCCTCGTCGTGGGTCACGAGGATGATGGCCCCGGCGTACTCGCGGATCGCCGCGAGCACCTCCTCGCGAGACGCGGGGTCGAGGTTGTTGGTGGGCTCGTCGAGCAGCAGCACGTTCGCCGACGACACGACCAGGATGGCAAGGGCCAGCCGGGTCTTCTCCCCGCCGGACAGCACGCTGGCCGGCTTGTGGGCATCGTCACCGGAGAACAGGAACGACCCGAGCACGGAGCGGGCCTCGGTGTCGGTGAGCTGCGGGGCGGCCGCGTGGAGGTTCTCCAGCACGGTCCGGTCCACGTCGAGGGTCTCGTGCTCCTGGGCGTAGTAGCCCAGCTTGAGGCCGTGGCCCGGCGACACCTCGCCGGTGTCGGGGGCGTCCACCCCGGCCAGGATCCGCAGCAGGGTGGTCTTGCCGGCCCCGTTGAGGCCGAGGATGACCACCCGGCTCCCCCGGTCGATCGCCAGGTCGACGTCGGTGAAGACCTCGAGCGAGCCGTAGGACTTGGAGAGCTCGGCCGCGGTGAGCGGCGTCTTGCCGCAGGGCGCGGGCGCCGGGAAGGCGATCCGGGCCACCCGGTCGGCCCTCCGCTCCCCCTCGATCCCCGCCAGCAGCCGGTCCGCCCGCTTGAGCATGCTCTGGGCGGCCTGCGCCTTGGTCGCCTTGGCGCGCATCCGGTTGGCCTGGTCGGTGAGGACCTTGGCCTTGTTCTCGGCGTTCGCCCGCTCGCGCTTGCGCCGCTTCTCGTCGGTCTCGCGCTGTTGGAGGTAGGCCTTCCAGCCCATGTTGTAGACGTCGATCTCGGCCCGGTTCGCGTCGAGGTGGAGCACCCGCGTCACGGTCTGCTCCAGCAGCGCGGTGTCGTGGCTGATCACCACGAGCCCACCCTGGTGGGCCGTGAGGAAGTCGCGGAGCCAGACGACGGAGTCGGCGTCGAGGTGGTTGGTGGGCTCGTCGAGCAACAGGGTGTCGGCGCCGGAGAACAGGATCCGGGCCAGCTCGACGCGTCGGCGTTGGCCGCCCGAGAGGGTGCGCAGCGGCTGGTGCAGGACCCGGTCCTCGATGCCGAGGCTGTGCGCGATCTGCGAGGCCTCCGACTCGGCGGCGTACCCGCCGCCGGCGTGCAGCTCCGCGTCGGCACGGGAGTAGCGCTGCATCGCGCGATCCCGGAGCTTCGGGTCGTCGCTGGTCATCTGCTGCTCGGCCTCGCGCATCCGTCGCACGACGTCGTCGAGGCCGCGCGCGGAGAGGATCCGGTTCAGGGCGAGTACGTCGGGATCGCCGGTGCGCGGGTCCTGCGGCAGGTAGCCGACGTCACCGGTGCGCAGCACCTGGCCCGCGGCCGGGAGCGCTTCCCCGGCCAGGATCTTGGTCAACGTCGTCTTCCCGGCGCCGTTGCGGCCGACCAGTCCGACCTTGTCCCCAGCGGCCACCCGGAAGCCGACGTCGGCCATCAGGAGTCTGGCACCGGCCCGGACTTCGAGGTGCTGGGCGGTGATCATCAGGATGGTTAGTGTAGGGCCGCGGATCGGGCCGACGACGGCCGGACCGCCGAACCACGGGGGGACCTGATGCGCTTCAACCCGAAGGCCCGGCTGGACACCTCGCGCGTGCGCGACAGCGGGCGCGGTGGCAGTGGCGGCGGCGGTCTCGGGGGCGGGGGGATGAGGATCCCGATCCCCGGCGGAGCCAAGGCCGGCGGCGGTCTCGGCGGCCTGCTCGTGGTGATCCTCTTCCTCGTGCTGACCCAGTGCGTCGGCGGCGGCCAGGGGGGTCTGCCCCTCCCCGACACCAGCCTCGACACCTCCCGCGTGGCCGCGAGCGACAGCGACCGGTACGCCAACTGCCGGACCGGCGCCGACGCCGAGGCGGACGTCGACTGTGCGCGCGTGGCCGTCGAGAACTCACTCACCGACTACTGGTCCGAGACGCTCCCGTCGCAGTCGGACACCCAGTTCCGGCCCCAGCAGGTGATGCAGACGTTCACGGGTGCGGTCGACACCGGCTGCGGCCAGGCCAGCTCCCAGGTCGGTCCCTTCTACTGTCCGGTCGACGAGGGGATCTACCTCGACACGAGGTTCTTCGAGGAGGTCCTCCAGGGCCAGCTGAGCGGTCCGGCCGGAGAGTTCGTCGAGCCCTACGTGCTCGCCCACGAGTACGGCCACCACATCCAGAACGTCCTCGGCACCATGAGCCGGGTCCGTACCCAGCAGGGCCCGGAGAGCGACGCGGTCCGGCTCGAGCTGCAGGCCGACTGCTACGCCGGGATGTGGACCGCCAATGCCACCGGCACCGACGACTCGGGCGGCGAGCCGCTGATCCTCGAGCTGTCCGAGGAGGACATCAACCAGGCGGTCGCCGCGGCCAAGTCCGTCGGCGACGACCGGATCCAGGACCAGACGACCGGCCGGGTCAACCCTCGCGAGTGGACCCACGGGTCGGCCGAGCAGCGGATGCGGTGGTTCATGACCGGCTACGAGGAGGGCTCGCTCGAGGCCTGCGACACGTTCAGCGCCTCCCAGCTCTGACCGAGGCGGCGCCGCGGTGTCTCAGCCCGCGTCGACCAGTGCCTCGATCTGGGGGTACTGCCGTTGCAGCGCCCGCAGGTGCGGTGCCACCGCGGGGTGCCGGAACTTCGCGGCCAGCGCGCCCTCGCCGCCCGCGACCCGCTCGAGTGCCCACTCGGCCCGGTTGAGGGCCGTGAAGACGGCGCTGACCCGAGCCCCGAGCAGCACCTCGTCCCGGTCTGCGACGCCGGGGTCGAGTCCCATGAGGTACGCCTCGAGCAGCGGGTCGAACTCCTCGCGGGCGTCCAGCGCGAGCTGGCCGAGGTCGCTGCCGACCGGACCCGCTCCGAGCATCGCCCAGTCGATCGCGACCACGTCGTCAGCGGACCGTCCGGGCAGGTTCGCCGCGCTCGCGTCACCGTGCTGCGCGACCTGTGGCAGCTCCTCGACCCGGTCGACGAACGCCGCCCGCCGCTGCCAGAGGTGGTCGGACACGTCGGCGACCGCGGTCCGCGCGAGGGTGGGCCAACCGCCGCGCCGTTCGACGCGGGCGAGCCGGTCGCGCAGCTGGTGGCGCGCCAGGAACCGGGGCCGCGCTGTCAGGCTGCTCGCGAAGCGGCCGAGTCCCATCGCGACGAACAGCCCGCTGCTGGACGCGTCCTCGACCCACTCCCGCGTGATCGTGATGCCCTCGTCGTCCTCCTCGACGGCGGCCGGCACCGCCCGCAGGCCGGCGGTGCCGGAGAGGATCCCCGTCGAGAGCACGTCGGCCTCACGCCGCCAGTAGGCGAAGTGCTCGGGCTCGGCGAGCTCGGCCGGGTCGTGCGGCGCCGGGCGTGCGAGCCGCTTGATCACCACCGGCTGGTCGCCGTGCGCCGCGCGCCAGACCCCGACGGTCGACGTGCCGGTGCCGCCCGGCAGCGGATGCCACTGCGGCTCCGGCTCCCACATGGTGGGGACGCTATCCGACGTCGCGCCTCGTGAGCGCGAACCAGCCGCCGAGGCTCAGCAGCGTGGCGGCGACGGTCACCGCCACGAACGCAGCCGGGTCGAACGGCTCGACCGGCACCAGCGACAGGTGCTCGAACGGCGACACCGTCCGTACCCAGTCGGGCAGCCGCAGGATCTCGGCGAACAGCAGGACCACCACGGCGTACCCCAGACCGAGCCAGCCGAGGGTGGCCGCCCGTGGCGCCAGCCCGTAGAGCAGCATCGTGAGACCCGCGAGGACCAGGACGGCCGGCACCCAGGTGAGGGTCTGCCACGTGAACCGACCGACGGCACCGCCGTCCCCGGCCACCAGCGCATGGGCGATGCCCAGCCCGAGGCCGCCGGCGCCCAGCACGATCGTCGTGCCGACGACCGTGACGCCGACCTGGCTCACCAGCCACCGGGTCCGCGACTCGCCGGTGGCCAGCACCGCCTCCGCGTGACCCGCGTCCTCCTCGCCTCGTGGGCGGAGCGCCGAGGAGATGGCGAAGCCGGCGGCGAGCAGGGCCAGGGTCGTCATCGCCATCGCGAAGAAGCCGTCGACGAGGTCGCCGCCGGCGGCGATCATCAGGTCGCGCGCGGCCTCGCTGTCGCCCATCAGGTCGCCCGCGTCGTTGCCGATCGAGCCGTAGGACAGCCCGGTCACGAGCAGACCGAGCGACCAGCCGATCACGGTGCCGCGCTGCAGCCGCCACGCGAGCCCCCAGGTGGAGGCCAGCGACGCGTGGGCGCGCGCCCGACCCGGCTTCGCCGCGAACACGCCGGACCCGATGTCGCGACGCTCGAAGACGGCGTACGCCGTGGCCACCGCGCCCCCGGCGGCCGCGACGAGCAGCAGGGCGGGCCACCAGCGCAGCCCGGAGAACGCGTACATCTGCTGGTACCAGCCGATCGGGCTCAGCCAGGTCAGCGCCTCGTTGCCGACGTCACCGACCGCGCGCAGCCCGTACGACGCCGCGACGACCAGCCCGGCGAGCCCGTACATCGAGCGGGTGCTCGTCGTGAGCTGGGCCGCGACCAGGGCGACGCCGGTGAACACGAACCCGCACAGCGCGAGGCCCACCCCCAGCGCGACGGAGTCGGGCACGGCCAGCGGCACCGAGACCAGGCTGAGCGCCACGAGGCCGCCCACCAGCAGGTTGGCGATCACCGCCACCCCGAGCGCGGCGGTCATCGGCGCCCGGCGCCCCACCACGCCGGCGCGCAGCAGCTCGTCGCGGCCGCTCTCCTCCTCGGCTCGGGTGTGCCGGCCGACGATGAACATGCTCATGAGGCCGACGACGATCCCGCCGAACGCGGTCGCCTGCCAGGTCACCTGGCCACCGACGGTGTTGAGGGCGCGCGCCGGGCCGGCCATCGCGATGAGGGCTGCGTTGGTCTCCATGAGGGCCGCCGCCCGGTCGAACTCCGCCTGGGTCGCGTAGAGCCCCTTCACGCTGATCGCCTGGCTCCAGTAGAGGAGGGTCCCGCCCAGCGACCACCACAGCAGCAGCCACCGGTCGCGACGGAGGAACGTCCTCAGCAGCACGCCGGTGCCGGTCATGCCGGCCTCGGCTCCGAGTCACCGGGATCCGGCACCTCGTCGCCGTAGTGCCGCAGGAAGAGCTCCTCGAGGGTCGGCGGCGTCGCCGTGAGGGTACGCACCCCGGCCCGGTGGAGCACCCCGACCGCCTCGTCGAGGGCCGCCGTGTCGACCTCGAAGCGGACCCGGTGACCCTCCGCGACGAGGTCGTGGACCCCGGCGAGCGTCCCGAGGTCTGGCGCGGTCGACGCCAGCTCCGCGGCGACCGAGGTCCGGGTGAGGTGGCGCAGCTCCGCGAGCGTCCCGGTCTCGACCGTGCGTCCGGCGCGGATGATGCTCACCCGGTCGCACAGCCGCTCCACCTCCGCCAGGATGTGGCTGGACAGCAGCACGGTGCGACCCCGCTCCTTGCCGGCGTCGACGTACTCCTGGAACACCGACTCCATCAGCGGGTCGAGTCCGGAGGTCGGCTCGTCGAGCAGGAGCAGCTCCACGTCGGAGGACAGGGCGGCGACGAGGGCCACCTTCTGCCGGTTGCCCTTCGAGTAGCTGCGGGCCCGCTTCGTCGGGTCCAGCTCGAACCGCTCGACCAGCTCGTCGCGCCGGCGTACGTCGACGCCGCCACGCAGCCGGCCGAGCAGGTCGATCACCTCGCCGCCGGTCAGGTTCGGCCACAGGTTGACGTCGCCGGGGACGTAGGCCAGGCGGCGGTGCAGCGCTGCGGCGTCGTGCCACGGGTCGCCTCCCAGCAACCTCGAGGTTCCCCCGTCGGCACGCAACAGCCCGAGCAGCACCCGGATCGTCGTGGACTTGCCGGAGCCGTTGGGTCCGAGGAACCCGTGCACCTCGCCCGCCGCGACCGTGAGGTCCAGTCCGTCGAGGGCCTGGGTGGCGCCGAATCGCTTGCTGAGCCCGGTGATCTCGATCGGTGCGGTCACGGGGCCAGCCTACACATCTTTCAGAAGTTTCTGAAGTTTGCGATACTCGAATCATGACCGAGGCCGGCGCCCGCTACGTGGAGCGGATGGGTGCCGCCCTCACGGCCGCCGGCCTCCAACGTCTCCCCTCCCGGGTGTTCGCCGCCCTCACCGCCGACGAGGACGGCCGGATGACGTCCGCGGAGCTGGTCGAGGCCCTCGGCGTCAGCCCGGCGTCGGTGTCCGGCGCGGTCCGTTACCTCACCCAGATCGGCTTCGTGCACCGCGAGCGGGAACGCGGCAGCCGCCGCGACGTCTACGTCGTCGACGACGACGCCTGGCTGCAGGCGATGCTGCGCGAGGACCAGCTCTACGCGCCCATGATCGCGGCGCTCGAGGACGCCGTCGCCCACCTCGACCGCGGCAGTCCTCCCTACCGACGGCTGCTGCTGATGAAGGAGTTCCTGGTCTTCGTCGGCACCGAGATGGAGGGGATCGCCGAGCGGTGGCTGGCCCACCGCGCGGCCCTCGACCGGGACGAGGACACGGCGACGGACTAGCCACGGGCTAGCGTCGGGGCCGTGACCGCGCCCCTGCTCGACCAGACCGCCCGCGCCCTCCGCAGGATCGCCCTCGACCAGCAGCGTTCGGGACGGGTCCCGGGGATGTACGCCGCCGTGCATCGCGGCGGCGCGGTGCTCTGGGGCGACGGGATCGGTGTCGCCGACGTCGGCGCCGAGCGCCCACCCGGACCCGACGACCAGTTCCTGGTCGCGTCCAACACCAAGACGTTCACCGCCGTGATGGTGCTGCAGCTGCGCGACGAGGGCCGGCTCGATCTCGACGACCCGATCTCCGACCACGTCGCCGACGTGACCCACGGCACGACCGTCCGGCAGGGGCTCGCGCACGTCTCCGGTCTCCAGCGGGAACCGGTGGGCGACGTCTGGGAGACGCTCGAGCAGCCGACCAGCGACGAGCTCCTGGTCGGCTTCACCGACGCCGAGCAGATCGGGCGGCCGTACGACCGGTGGCACTACTCCAACGTGGTCTACGCCGTGCTCGGCGAGCTGGTCGCCCGGCTCGACGGCCGCAGCTGGGAGGAGTCGCTGCGCGCCCGGTTGCTCGAGCCGCTGGAGCTGCGACGGACCTCGGTCGGCTTCGACGGCGGCCCGCACGCGTCCGGCTACTACGTCGCGCCGTTCGACGACGTCCCCCGTCCCGAGCCGGTGCTCGACCTGAAGGCGATGGCCCCCTGCGGCGGGCTCGCCAGCACCGCCGACGACCTGGTCCGCTGGTCCGCGTTCGTCGCCGATCCCGATCCCGACGTCCTCTCCCCCGACACGCTCGAGGAGATGTGCCAGCCGCAGGCACTGCGCGACGTCGACGGCTGGACCGCCGGGATGGGCCTGGGCTTCTTCCTGGCCCGCTCCGGCACCGGCCGCACCTGGGTCGGGCACACCGGCGGCATGCCCGGCCACATCACCGGGCTCTTCACGCACCGGGAGTCCGGCACCGGCGCGCTGGTGCTGATGAACGCCTCCGTGACGCCCGCACCCGACCAGCTGGCGGTCCGGCTCGGCGACCACGTCGTCGAGCACGACCCGGCGGAGCCCGAGCCGTGGACGGCCGGCACCGAGCTGCCCGCGGAGCTGGCGGGGCTGCGCGGCGTGTGGTTCCTCGAGGGGTCGCCGTTCGTGTTCTCGGTCGTGGGCGGGCAGCTCCAGGCACGCCACCAGGACCTGCCCGCCACCAGCCCACCCTCGGTGTTCGAGCGGGTCGGCGAGGACCGCTACCGCACCGTGCAGGGCCGGGAGCGGGGCGAGCTGCTGCGCGTGACCCGCGACGACCGCGGGACGCCCGTCAAGCTCAGGTGGGCCGGCTACCGCGCCACCCGCGAGCCGCTCGCGTTCGGCGAGCAGCCGACGTCCTAGCGGGAGTCCGGTGCGTTGTGCACCTCGACCGCCAGCGACCGGGCGTCCTCGATCGCGGCGTCGAGCTCCCGCCGCCGCGGTTCGGGCACGGGCAGCCACGGCCCGACGACGGCCAGGCCCGCCAGCCGGGGATCGGCGAGGACCGCGTCGACCGCCGCGTGGTCGCCGCCGGTGACGACCGGGCCCGGGCGCAGGATCCGCGCCGCGTGCTCCGCCGCCGCCTCGTACGCCGCCCGCGACTGGTTCTCACGACGCCGCGCGAACCGCTGCTGGCTCTGCCCACCGGCCTTCGTGCGGCCCTGGACGTGCCGCTGCCCGATCTTGTGCTCGACGAGCTCGGCCCCGGCCAGTCGGGCCACGGCGAACCCGCCCTTGCGCACCAGCAGCACGCCCCAGGCCCCGGGCGGCCGCGCGGCGGCCGCGAACGCGACCGGCTCGGCCTCGCCGACGTACGCCAGGTCGAACGGCAGCCACGCCGAGAACGTCGACCCGTCGGGCGCCACCCCGTGCAGGCCGCCCCCGGCTCTGAGCACGACGCCGCCGTGCCGGGTCGCGAAGTTCTCGACCCAGCGCGCCCACCGGGCCGGCGGGACCAGGAGCTCGGGCACGGCTAGATGAACTCGTACGGGTCGAACTCGTCGATCGGGATGATCCGGACCCGTGGCAGCCGGGTGTTGAACGACCCCACGTCGTACTCCAGGTCGAGCAGCTCCACGCCCGGCAGGGCCCGCAGGGTGGTGCTGGTGAACTCGCCGAACCCCAGCAGGCCGACCCGACGCCGGCCGTCGCACAGGTCGCGCAGCTGCGGCTCGAAGTCACCGTCGTGGCTGGCGAGCACGACGTCGGCGTCCCGCTCCCGCAATGCCACGAGCGTCCGCTGGATCGCGATGTCGACGACCTTGCCGGCTCCTTGCACCGGCACCGGCCGGTAGTCCATGGCCAAGATCGCCTGCACGAACGCCGCCGGCAGCTCGTCGGTGACCGCCAGGAAGAAGAGGCCGCGGACCGGCGTCTGCCAGTGCTCGCCCACGACCTCGAGCACCCTGCTCCACCGGGGTCGCTCCTCGGGCTGCGGCCGGCGCCCCAGGATGCCGCCGAGCGTGGCGTCGATGTTCTCGCCGTCGATCAGCAGGTAGGTCGACGGCGCTCCGGTCTCCGGCATGCTCGCGACCCTAGTCGTCCGCACCGGTCCGGGAGTCCACGACGCCTCCCGCAGACCCGTCGGTCACGCCTGGTAGACCACCCGGAACCGCTCCAGCACGATCGGCATGTCCGCCGCGAAGCCGCGGTCGTGGCCCGCGTGCTCGGTGAAGAACCGCTCGTGCACGTCTCGCCAGTAGGTGAGGGACCGGTCCCCCTCGCCCTCGAGCCAGGCATGCTCGTCGTCCACCTCGTCGAACGGCGTCACCGTGACGTCGGTGGTCTCGATCAGGGCGTGGGGGTGCCCGACGCCGTCCAGGATGATGCTGAGGGAGCCGGTCTCGGGGAGGGCCTCGCCCTCGGCCTCGTAGTCCCAGAGCGCCGACGCCGTGGCGGTCTTGGTGCCGTCGAGGACCAGCCGGAGCAGCTCGTCAGCGTGCTCGGCGTTCGCCCCGAACGACCACGCCGGGGGCGGCACGACCTCGAGCGTGGTGGGGCCGAAGTACGTCGGGGCCGCATTGAGCTTCGCGTGGAACCGGGCCAGGTTCCAGAAGGCCTCGACGTCGGTCGGCTGCTCGCGGTCGGTGCTCACGGGCCCACCGTACGCGGGGCCGTCAGACCGGCAGACTAGACGTTGAAGCCGAGGGCCCGGAGCTGGTCTCGGCCGTCGTCGGTGATCTTGTCGGGACCCCACGGCGGCATCCAGACCCAGTTGATGAGCACGTCGCCCACCAGGCCCTCGAGGGCGCTGTTGGTCTGGTCCTGGATGACGTCGGTCAGCGGACAGGCCGCCGACGTGAGCGTCATGTCGAGGACGCAGTTGGTGTCCTCGTCGAGGTGGACGTCGTAGACGAGGCCGAGGTCGACGACGTTGATCCCGAGCTCGGGGTCGACGACGTCCTTCATCGCCTCGGTGACGTCGTCGACCGTGACGGTCGCGGTGCCACCCCCTGAGGCCTCGGGCACCTCGGGCAGGTCTCCGTGGTCGGGCGTGTGAGCGGGCTGGGTGGTCATGCGTCCTCCTCCTGGGAGTCGACTCGAGCGGTGGCGTCCTTCCAGGCCATCCAGGGCAGCAGCGCGCACTTGACGCGCGCGGGAAACTTGGCGACGCCCGCGAAGGCGATGCCGTCCTCCAGCACGTCCTCGTCGGGCTCCACCTGGCCCTTGCCCTGCATCAGGGCCAGGAACGTCTCGTGGACGGTGACGGCGTCGTCGACCTTCTTCCCGATCACCAGGTCGGCCATCACCGAGGCCGCGGCCTGCGAGATCGAGCAGCCGACCGCGTCGTACGACACGTCCTCGACCAGGCCGTCGGCGAGGTGCACGCGCAACGTGACCTCGTCGCCGCAGGTCGGGTTCACGTGGTGCACCTCGGCCTCGTACGGCTCGCGCAGGCCCGCGTGGTGCGGGTTCTTGTAGTGGTCCAGGATGATCTCCTGGTACAGGGAGTCCAGCTCGCTACTCATCAGTTCACCCCAACCTGAAGTAGGACCGGACGTATTCCAGCCCGTCGACGAACGCGTCGATCTCGGCGGGCGTGGTGTAGAGGTACGACGACATCCGGGTCGAGCTCTGCACCCCGAACCGGGCGTGGGCGGGCTTCGCGCAGCTGTGACCGGCGCGGACGGCGATGCCGCGCGAGTCGAGCACCTGCGCGACGTCGTGCGGGTGGACGCCGTCGATCTCGAAGCTGATCGCGCCGCCTCGCCGGGAGACGTCGAGGGGACCGAGCACGGTCAGCCCGGGCACGGTCGCCATGCCCTCCAGCGCGTAGCGGGTGATCGCCTGCTCGTGCGCGTGGATGGCGTCCATGCCGACGTGTCCGAGGTAGTCGACGGCCGCGCCCAGCCCGACCGCCTCGACGATCGGCGGGGTGCCCGCCTCGTACTTGTGCGGCGCCTTGGCGTACGTCGAGCGCTCCATCGTGACGGTCTCGATCATCTCGCCGCCGCCGTGGAAGGGAGGCAGCCGGTCGAGCAGGTCGGCCTTGCCCCAGAGGACGCCGATCCCGGTCGGGCCGACGCACTTGTGGCCGGTGAACGCCACGAAGTCGGCGCCGCTCTCGACCACGTCGACCGCCAGGTGCGGGACCGCCTGCGCGGCGTCCACGATCACCACGGCACCCACCTCGTGGGCCCGGTCGGCGATCTGGCGGATCGGGTTGATCGTGCCGAGCATGTTGGAGACCCAGGTCAGCGACACGATCTTGGTGCGCTCGGTGATGAGCTCGTCGATGGTCGAGAGGTCGAGCAGCCCCTCGTCGGTGATCCCGAACCACCGCAGCGTCGCGCCGGTGCGCTCGGTGAGCAGCTGCCAGGGCACGATGTTGGAGTGGTGCTCCATCTCGGTGATGACGACCTCGTCACCCGGGCCCACGCGCAGGTCGCCGCCGGCCCAGGCGAACGTGTTGGACAGCAGGTTGAGGCCCTCGGTGACGTTCTTGGTGAAGATCACCTCGTCTCGCGACGGGGCGCCGACGAAGCCGGCGACCTTGTCACGGGCTCCCTCGAACGCCTCGGTCGACTCGGCGCCGAGCGTGTGCATCGCGCGGGCGATGTTGGCGTTGTGACGCTCGAGGTGGTCGACCATCGTGTCGATGACGACCTGCGGCTTCTGCGACGTGTTGGCGCTGTCGAGGTAGACCAGCGGCTGCCCGTCGGCGACCGTGCGCGTCAGGATCGGGAAGTCCTTGCGCAGGACCTCCAGATCAGGGAGCAGGCCGGGGAGGGTCATCAGACCGCCGCGGCCTTGGTGTACTTCTCGTAGCCCTCGGCCTCGAGCTGGTCGGCGAGCTCAGGACCGCCCTCCTCGGCGATCCGGCCGGCGACGAAGACGTGGACGAAGTCGGGCGTGATGTAGCGCAGGATCCGCGTGTAGTGCGTGATCAGCAGCACGGCCTTGTCGTCGTCCTCGGCGAACCGGTTGACGCCCTCGGAGACGACCTTGAGCGCGTCGATGTCGAGGCCGGAGTCGGTCTCGTCGAGGATCGCGACCTTGGGGTCGAGCAGCTCGAGCTGCGCGATCTCGTGTCGCTTCTTCTCGCCGCCGGAGAAGCCCTCGTTGACGTTGCGCTGCGAGAACGTCGCGTCGAGCCCCGCCTGCTCCATCGCGCCGTTGACGTCCTTGATCCACGTGCGCAGCTTGGGCGCCTCGCCGTCGATCGCGGTCTTGGCGGTGCGCAGGAAGTTGGCCACGGACACGCCGGGCACCTCCACGGGGTACTGCATGGCCAGGAACAGCCCGGCCCGGGCGCGCTCGTCGACGGTCATCGCGAGCACGTCCGCACCGTCGAGGGTGACGGTGCCGCTGGTGATGTCGTACTTCGGGTGGCCGGCGATCGAGTAGGCGAGGGTCGACTTGCCGGACCCGTTCGGGCCCATGATCGCGTGCACCTCGCCGGCGCGGATGGTCAGCGTGACGCCCTTGAGGATCTCCTTGGGGCCGTCCTCGGTGCTGACGCTGACGTGCAGGTCCTTGATCTCCAACGTGCTCACTGCGGGGTCACTCCGTTCAGGGTGGTCGTGGTGTCGACGTAGACGTCGCCGTCCCTCACGTCGACGGGGAAGGTGGCCACGGGTTCGGTGGCCGGGAGGCCGGTGGGCTTGCCGGTGCGGAGGTCGAACCGCGACCCGTGCAGCCAGCACTCGACAGTGCAGTCCTCCACCTCGCCCTCGGAGAGGGCGACGGCCGCATGGCTGCAGATGTTCTCGACGGCGAAGACCTCCTCGCCGTGGCGGGCGACCGCGACCTCGAAGGCACCGAGCGTCACGCCGAGCGCCTCGTCCTCGGCGACGTCGCCCAGGGAACAGGCTCGTTCGAAGGCCATCAGAACACCTTCCCTGAGACGTTCTTGGCGAGCTCGGCCTCCACCGTCGCGACCAGCTTCTCCTCGATCGCGGGGACGCCGACCTTGCGGATCAGGTCGTTGAAGAAGCCGTGCACGACCAAGCGGCGCGCCTCCTGCTCCTCGATGCCGCGCGAGCGCAGGTAGAACAGCTGCTCGTCGTCGAAGCGGCCGGTGGCCGAGGCGTGCCCGGCACCCTCGATCTCGCCGGTCTCGATCTCGAGGTTGGGGATCGAGTCGGCCTGGCAGCCGTCGGTGAGGACGAGGTTGCGGTTCTCCTCGAAGGTCTCGATGCCCTCGGCGACCTTGCGGATCAGCACGTTGCCGACCCAGACCGTGTGGGCGCCCCGGCCCTGCAGCGCGCCCTTGTAGCTGACGTGGCTGCGGGTGCGCGGCGCGGTGTGGTCGGCGAAGAGCCGGTGCTCGATGTGCTGCCCCTCGTCGGCGAAGTAGAGGCCGAGCATCTCGGCGCTGCCGCCCGGGCCGTCGTAGGTCACGTTGGCGTCCATCCGGACGACGTCCCCGCCGAAGCTGATCGCCGCGTGCTTGTACGTCGCGTCGCGGCCCACCCGGGCCTGCGTGTGCGTCAGGTGGACGGCGTCGTCGGCCCAGTCCTGGAGCGAGGCCACCGTGACGTCGGCGCCGTCACCGACGGCGATCTCGACGACCTGCGCGAGCGACGCGCTGCCGGTGTGGTTGAGCACCACCGTGGCCCGGCTGTGCGCCCCGAACCGGAGCACGACGTGGGCGGCCTCGGTGCCCGCGGCATCCGCGCCGGTCAGCTCGACCAGCACCGGCTCCGCGGCCTCGAGCTCCGCGGGCACGTCGATCAGCAGGGTCTCCGGCACCTCGGCCAGCACCCGGGCTGTGAAGCGGTTGTTGGGCACCAGGCCCGAGACGCCGCGCAGCGCGCGAGCCTCCTCGCCGTCGACGGTGGCCACCCGGACTCCGTCGGGGGTGGTCCACTCGACCTTCATCGTCGAGGCGCCGAACACGGCGTCCGCGTGCAGGTCGCGCAGGCGCTTCAGCGGCGAGAAACGCCAGATCTCCTCGCGACCCGTGGGGACGGCGTGGTCGGCCACGTCGAACGACCCCTGCGGGTGCAGGTGGGACTCCACCCTCGACATCTCGAGGGCGTCAGCCATCGTTTCGGTTGCAGTCAACGTTGGTTGCTTTCTACGTGTGAGTTCTGAGGTCTCGTGGCTCGGGCGCGGGACGCCCTCGCACCTCAACCTCCGGGGCGCGGTCGGCCGTCAGCCGACGGCGCCTTCCATCTGGAGCTCGATCAGGCGGTTGAGCTCGAGGGCGTACTCCATCGGCAGCTCCTTGGCGATCGGCTCGACGAAGCCGCGGACGATCATCGCCATCGCCTCGTCCTCAGCCATGCCGCGCGACATGAGGTAGAACAGCTGGTCCTCGCTGACCTTGGAGACGCTCGCCTCGTGCCCCATGGACACGTCGTCCTCGCGGATGTCGACGTAGGGGTAGGTGTCGGACCGGCTGATCTGGTCGACGAGCAGGGCGTCGCACAGCACGTTGGACTTCGAGCCGTGGGCGCCCTCGTTGATCTGGATCAGGCCGCGGTACGACGTCCGGCCGCCGCCGCGCGCCACCGACTTGCTCAGGATCGAGCTCGACGTGTGGGGCGCCGCGTGCACCATCTTGGCGCCGGCGTCCTGGTGCTGGCCCGCCCCGGCGAACGCGATCGAGAGCGTCTCGCCCTTCGCGTGCTCGCCCATGAGGTAGACGGCGGGGTACTTCATCGTGACCTTGGAGCCGATGTTGCCGTCGACCCACTCCATGGTGGCGCCGGCCTCGCAGGTCGCCCGCTTGGTGACGAGGTTGTAGACGTTGTTCGACCAGTTCTGGATGGTCGTGTAGCGGCAGCGACCGCCCTTCTTCACGATGATCTCCACGACCGCGGAGTGCAGCGAGTCGGACGAGTAGATCGGCGCGGTGCAGCCCTCGACGTAGTGCACGTAGGCGTCCTCGTCGACGATGATCAGGGTCCGCTCGAACTGGCCCATGTTCTCGGTGTTGATCCGGAAGTAGGCCTGCAGCGGAATGTCGACGTGCACCCCCTTCGGCACGTAGATGAACGATCCGCCCGACCACACCGAGGTGTTGAGCGCCGCGAACTTGTTGTCGCCCACCGGGATGACGGTGCCGAAGTACTCCTGGAAGAGCTCGGGCTGCTCGCGGAGCGCGGTGTCGGTGTCGAGGAAGAGCACGCCCTGCTCCTCGAGGTCCTCGCGGATCGAGTGGTAGACGACCTCGGACTCGTACTGCGCCGCGACGCCGGAGACGAGCCGCTGCTTCTCCGCCTCGGGGATGCCGAGCTTGTCGTAGGTGTTCTTGATGTCCTCGGGGAGGTCCTCCCAGGTGGCCGCCTGCTTCTCGCTGGAGCGGACGAAGTACTTGATGTTCTCGAAGTCGATGTCCGAGAGATCCGATCCCCAGGTGGGCATCGGCTTGCGGTGGAAGAGCTTGAGGCCCTTCAGGCGCAGGTCGAGCATCCACTGCGGCTCGCTCTTCTTCGCGGAGATGTCGCGCACGACCTCCTCGCTCAGGCCGCGCTTGGCCGCGGCGCCGGCGACGTCGCTGTCGGCCCAGCCGAACTGGTAGCGCTCGCGCAGCCCCTTGAGTTCGGGGTTGAGCTCTTCGATGGAGGTCACTGCGTCTTCCTCTCCTTGGTGACGTCGGGGATGCACGTGGTGCACACGCCGTCGCCGTGGGCGATCGTCGCGAGCCGTTGGACGTGGGTGCCGAGGATCCGGCCGATGGCCTCGGTCTCGGCCTCGCACAGCTGCGGGAACTCCTGCGCGACGTGGGCGACCGGGCAGTGCTGCTGGCACAGCTGCTCACCGACACTGCGCTCGTCGACCAGGGGCAGCTGCCGCACGTTGGCGGCGTACCCCTCGTCTGTGAACACCTTCGCGAGCGCCTCGGCGGGCGACAGCGAGGGGTCCTCGGCCACGACGTGCTGGTAGTCGCGCTCGATGAACGACATCCGTCGCCGGGCGAACTCGAGGACGGCGTCCTCGCCGGCCGTCTCGGCCAGGAACCGGATCGCGTCGGCGGCCAGACCGTCGTAGGCCTGGTCGAACGCGTCGCGGCCGCTCTCGGTCAGAGCGAACACCTTCGCGGGGCGGCCCCGGCCGCGGTGGCCGTAGACCTTCTGGTCGCGCGCCTCGACCGTTCCCTCGGTGACCAGGTGGTCGAGGTGGCGGCGGACGGCGGCCGGCGTCAGTGCCAGCTGCTCGGCCAGGGCGGCGGCCGTCGAGGGTCCGCTCACCAGGATCGCGCGTGCCACGCGATCCCGGGTCGGCTGCTCCTCGAGGATTTCCACAACACCAGTGTGCCGTTAATGACTGGAGTGGTTCAAGTAAGGGTGGCCTTACCCCCGGCCTGCGCCCTACCTGCCCCACCTCCGCGGCACACTCGCGCATGGGACGCGCCACTAGGGTCGACGCCATGGCTGGATCGATCCTGGGCACCGCCGTCCGCCGCGTGGAGGACCCCGAGCTGCTGCGTGGCCGCGGCACGTTCGTCGACAACCTCGCACGAGGTCGGAGCGACGCCCTCCACGCCGTGTTCGTGCGCAGCCCGCTGGCCCACGCGGACCTCACGGCGATCGACCCCAGCGAGGCGCTGGCCGCCCCGGGCGTCGTGGGCGTCTTCACCGCGGCCGACCTGGGAGAGCAGCGGGTCCCGATGTTCGCCCAGGCCAACGACGCGGTGCCGCGGTTCGCGCTGACGGGTGACCGGGTGCGGTACGTCGGAGACCCGGTGGCGCTGGTGGTCGCCGAGACCCGCGCCCAGGCGGTCGACGCGGCCGAGCTGGTCGACGTCGACTACGAGCCGCTCCCGGTCGTCGTCGACCCGGAGACCGCGGCCGACGAGGGGACGCCCGAGATCCACGCCGAGCTCCCCCGCAACGTCGCGATCCGCCGGCTCGGCGAGGGCGACCCGCTCGACGACGCCGAGGTCGTGGTCCGCGCCCGGATCGAGAACAACCGGCTCGCGACGGCCCCGATCGAGGGCAACGCGATCCTGGCCGACCCGACCCCCGACGAGGCCGGGCACCGGCTGACCGTCTGGGTGTCCACCCAGCACCCGCACCTCGGCCAGCGGCTGCTCGCGAAGTTCACGGGTCTCGACAAGCAGGAGATCCGGGTCGTGGCCCCTCACGTGGGCGGCGCGTTCGGCGGCAAGGCGGGCATCTCCCCCGACCACGCCGCGGTCGTCGGTGCCGCACTGGCCCTCGGCCGGCCGGTCGCGTGGACCGAGACCCGCAGCGAGGCGATGCTCTCGATGCACGGCCGCGGCCAGGTGCAGTTCGCCGAGCTGGGGCTCACCCGGGACGGCCGGATCACCGGACTGCGGGCCCGCGTGATCGGTGACTGCGGCTCCTACGCCGGCTTCGGCGGCAGCTTCGCGGCCGGCTCGACCCGCACCATGGGTCAGGGCCCCTACCGGATCCCGCGGGTCCGCTGGGACGGGCTGAGCGTCGTGACGAACACCAGCCCGGTCGGGGCGTTCCGCGGCGCCGGACGACCGGAGGCGGCGGCGCTGCTGGAGCGGTTGCTCGACCTGGCGGCCGACGAGCTCGGCCTCGCGCCGGAGGAGATCCGGCGTCGCAACTTCCCCGCGCCCGACGACTTCCCCTTCGAGACACATGCAGGCGCGACGTACGACTCGGGCGACTACGACCTGGCGTTGACCGAGGCGCTCCGGCTGGCCGACGTCGACGGCGCGCGGGCCGAGCAGGCGCGCCGCCGGGAGGCGGGCGACGCGCGCCAGCTCGGCATCGGCCTCGCGTCGTACGTCGAGATCACCGGCTTCGGCGGCCAGGAGCTCGGCGTCGTGGAGATCCACGACGACGGCTCCGCGACGGTCCGGGCCGGGACGTCGGCCCACGGCCAGGGACATGCCACGGCGTTCTCCATGATCGTGGCCGACCGGCTGGGGCTCGACCTCGACCGGATCACCTACGAGCAGTCCGACACCGCGGTCGTCCCGCGGGGCGGCGGCACCGGCGGTGCCCGGTCGCTGCAGATGGGCGGCCAGGCCGTCTCGCAGGCGGCCGGCGAGCTGCTCGAGCAGGCCCGGGCGCTCGCTGCGGAGCTGCTGGAGGCGGCCGCCGACGACGTGGAGGTCGCCGACGGTGGGCTCGCGGTCCGGGGCGTGCCCACGAGCTCGGTGAGCTGGGCCGACCTCGCGGCGAAGGCCGCGGAGCGCGGCGAGCCTCTCGTCGTCAGCTCCGACTTCAAGCAGGAGCACGCGACGTTCCCGTTCGGCACCCACGTCGCGGTGGTCGAGGTCGACACCGAGACCGGCCTGGTCACCCCGCTGCGCCACGTGGCCGTCGACGACTGCGGCCGGGTGGTCAACCCGCTGCTGGTCGCCGGCCAGCAGCACGGCGGCGCCGTCCAGGGCATCAGCCAGGCGCTGTGGGAGGAGTTCGTCTACGACGCCGAGGGCACCCCGCTGACCTCGACGTTCGCCGACTACGCGCTCCCGACCGCGGCCGACACCACCTCGATCGAGGCGCACAGCACGGAGACCCCGACGCCCTACAACGACCTCGGGGTGAAGGGCATCGGCGAGGCCGCGACGATCGGCGCCACCCCGGCCGTGCAGAACGCGGTCGTCGACGCGCTGTCCCACCTCGGGGTCCGCCACGTCGACATCCCGTGCACGCCCGCGCGGGTCCACGCGGCGCTGCGAGCCGCCGAGGCCGGCGACACCGACCCGTGGCGGGAGCCGCCGAGCGTCTTCTCCGACACCACGCTGCAGGACGAGGAAGCCCCCGACGACGTCGAGGTCTGACTCTCGTTCCTACACTTCACCCGTGCCCGCCGCTGCTCCCGCCGTCGAGATCGACGGCCTGGTGATGCGGTACGGCGACACCCTCGCGGTCGACGACCTGTCGCTCACGGTCGACCGCGGCACGATCACCGCCGTGCTGGGGCCGAACGGCGCCGGCAAGACGACCACGCTCGAGACCTGTGAGGGCTACCGCGGGCCGCACGGCGGCAGGGTCCGGGTGCTCGGGCTCGACCCACGCCGCGACCGTCGTGACCTGCTGCCGCGGATCGGGGTGATGCTGCAGTCCGGCGGCGCCTGGTCGGGGGTCCGCGCCCGGGAGATGCTCGACCACGTGGCCCGGCTGCACGCGCACCCGCTCGACACCGACGTGCTGAGCGAGCGGCTCGGCCTCGCCGACTGCGGCCGCACGCCGTACCGCCGGCTGTCCGGCGGCCAGCATCAGCGGCTCGGGCTCGCGATGGCGCTCGTGGGGCGCCCGGAGCTGGTGTTCGTCGACGAGCCGACCGCAGGGATGGACCCGCAGGCTCGACGTACGACCTGGGAGCTGCTGGCGGAGCTGCGCGCCGACGGCGTCACCGTGGTGCTGACCACGCACTACATGGAGGAGGCGGAGCGGCTCGCCGATCGGGTGCACATCATCGACCGCGGCCGGCTGGTGGTGAGCGGTACGCCGCTGGAGCTCACCCGCGGCGGAACGGTCTCGACGATCCGGCTGGTGGTGACGAAGCCGTTCCCGGCGGGCGCGCCGGAGTCCTTGCGGGCGCGGCTCGGCGACGCCACGGAGGTCACCCAGCTCGACGACGTCAGCCTGCTCGTCACCGGACCGGCCGACTCGACCACGCTGGCCAAGGTGTCCGCCTGGTGCGAGGAGCACGACGTGCTGCCCGAGACCCTGTCGCTGGGCCAGCGGACGCTGGAGGACGTGTTCCTCGAGCTCACCGGGCGGGAGCTCGCCCCGTGACGGGCTTCGCGCCGATGCCGGGCGCCGCGCCGTTCCCGCGGATGGTGCTGGCGCAGGCGTCGATGGAGTCGCGGCTGCTGGTGCGCAACGGGGAGCAGCTGCTGCTCGCCGTCGTCATCCCGGTGATCGTGCTGGTGGGTGGCGTCGTCGGCGCCGATCGGCTCGGGCTCGACCTCGGCAGCCGCCCGGTCGACGTCCTCACCCCCGGCGTGCTGGCCCTCGCCGTGATGTCGACCGCGTTCACCTCGCTCGCCATCGCGACCGGCTTCGAGCGGCGCTACGGCGTGCTCAAGCGGCTCGGCAGCTCGCCCCTCCCCCGCTCCGGGCTGCTGCTCGGCAAGGTCGGGGCGCTGCTGCTCGTGGAGCTCGGCCAGATCGTGGTGATCGGCGGGGTCGGGCTCGCGCTCGGCTGGGAGCCCGCCCCGGGCGCCGCCGGCGTGCTCTGGTTCGGGCTCGCGGTCCTGGCCGGGACGTTCGCGTTCGCCGCGCTCGGACTGTTCCTGGCCGGAGTGCTGCGGGCCGAGGCCACGCTCGCCGCCGCCAACCTGGTCTACCTGCTGCTGCTCGCCGGCGGCGCCGTGGTGCTGCCGGCGTCGTCCTACGGCGACTTCGGAGCGGTGGTGCAGTGGCTGCCCTCCGGCGCGCTGGGCGAGGCGATGCGGGAAACCCTCACGTCCGGGACGTTCCCCGGCGTCGAGCTGCTCGTGCTCCTGGCCTGGGGTGCGGTCGGGACGGTGCTGACGGCGAGGACGTTCCGATGGGAGTGAGCCTGGCCGCGCTGCCGCGACTGCTGTGGCCGCTCGCGATCGCGAACCTGGTCGCCAACATCGGGATCGTCGTCACCGGCGGCGCGGTCCGGCTGACCGGCTCGGGACTCGGCTGCCCCACCTGGCCGCGCTGCACCGACGGGTCCTACGTGCCCCACGGCGAGCTCGGCGTCCACGGCGCGATCGAGTTCGGCAACCGGATGCTCACGTTCGTGCTCGCCGCCATCGCCATCGCCTGCTGGCTGGCGGCGCTGGTCGCGTCCCGCCGCGCCGACGGGCACCGGCGGCCGCTCGTGCTGGCGACCGTGATCGCGCTCGGCGTGCCGTCCCAGGCGCTGATCGGCGGCGTCACCGTCCTCACCGACCTGAACCCCTGGATCGTGTCGTTCCACCTGCTCGTCTCGATGGCGATCATCGGGGTCTGCGTGCTGCTGCTCGACGAGCTCCGCGGCCCGGTCCGCACGGCGGCCCCGCCCGGCGTCCGCCGCCTCGGCTGGGCCGTCTTCGCCGCCGGCTGGCTCGTGCTCTACGTCGGCACCGTCGTCACCGGCTCCGGCCCGCACGCCGGCGACCTCGACTCGCCACGCACCGGGCTCGACCCGCTCCAGGTCAGCCAGCTGCACGCCGACGCGGTGTTCCTGTTCGTCGGGCTGACCGTCGGGCTCGTCCTGACCGCCACCGGCGGGGCGCGGCGGGCCGCGGTGGCGCTGCTGGTGGTGCAGCTGGCGCAGGGGACGATCGGGTTCGTGCAGTACTTCACCGACCTGCCCGAGGTGCTGGTCGGGTTCCACCTGTTCGGGGCCGCGCTGGTCTCGGCTGCGATGACGTGGGCGTTGCTGTCGCTGCTCGGGCGGTCGAGTGCCGCCGACGTGGCCATGAGCGCCGACATGGCGACAGCGCCCTGATCCGCACCCCCGTGGGCGGACAGAGACGCTGTCACCCCCTACGACGCCGTGACCGCCGGATCGGTTGCACGGCGGCGCGAACTTTCTGAAGTTTCTTCGCCCGACCCGGTCAGCGGGTGAGCAGCGGGTCGAGCGCGACCGCGACGAAGAGCAGCGAGAGGTAGAGGTTCGAGGAGTGGAACAGCCGCATCGGCTGGATCTCGGTGAGGTCCTCGGTGCCTCGCGTGCGGCGCCACAGCCGGTGCGCCTCGACCAGGAAGAGCGCACCGAGCCCGGCCGCGGCGGCCGGGTAGACCCAGCCGGTGTCTGCGACCGGCCACAGCAGCAGCGAGGTCGCCACCATCGCCCAGGAGTAGAGCACGATCTGGCGGCCGACGACCTCGGCGCGAGCGACGACGGGCAGCATCGGGACGTCGACGTTGGCGTAGTCCTCGCGGTAGCGCAGCGCCAGCGCCCACGTGTGGGGCGGGGTCCAGAAGAAGACGACCATGAACAGCACCACCGGCGGCCAGGCCAGCTCGCCGGTCACGGCGGTCCAGCCGATCAGCGCCGGGAAGCAGCCCGCGAGGCCGCCCCAGACGATGTTCTGGGTCGTCCGGCGCTTGAGCAGGACGGTGTAGACGATGAGGTAGAACAGCTCGGCCGCCAGCGCCAGACCGGCGGACAGCCAGTTGACCCACGTCGCGAGCACGATCGTGGCCAGCACGCCCAGCGCGACGCCGAACACGGTCGCCGAGACCGGCGAGACGATGTGACGGGGCAGCGCCCGGCGCCGGGTGCGGCGCATCTGCTCGTCGATGTCGCGGTCGTAGACGCAGTTCAGGGCCGAGGCCGAGCCCGACGACAGGGTGCCGCCGATGACGGTCGCGACCACCAGCCCGAGGTCGGGGACACCTTGCGCTGCGAAGAACATCACCGGCACGGTCGTCAGCAGCAGCAGCTCGATGACCCGCGGCTTCATCAGCCCGACGTACGCCGCGAGGACGTCCTTGACCCTCGCTGGCGTCGGCTGCGGCTGCGCCAGTGGATCTGACTGCGCAGAGGCCGAATGGCCGACGAATGTCAACGGGAGTCCTCGGGTACGGGTGCCGGGCGATGGGCGCTGATGCGCCTCGCAGTCTATCGCCCCGCATGAGTAGGCTCGCACGCGAGGCGCACTCGTCCCGACCCACCAACGGCACGAAGAGGACCCCTGTGACCACACTCGACTGGACCGATCTCGACGCGAAGGCCGTGGACACCGTCCGGGTGCTCGCCATGGACGCGGTGCAGAAGGTCGGCAACGGCCACCCCGGGACGGCGATGAGCCTCGCCCCGGCGGCGTACCTGCTGTTCCAGAAGGTGATGCGGCACAACCCCGCAGACCCCCACTGGCCGGGTCGCGACCGGTTCGTGCTGTCGTGCGGCCACTCGAGTCTCACGCTCTACCTCCAGCTCTACCTCGGCGGCTGGGGCCTCGAGCTCGAGGACCTCGAAGCGCTGCGGACCTGGGGCAGCAAGACCCCGGGCCACCCCGAGTACGGCCACACCGCCGGCGTCGAGACCACCACCGGCCCGCTCGGCCAGGGCGTCGGGAACGCGGTCGGGATGGCGATGGCTGCCCGCCGCGAGCACGGCCTGCTCGACCCGAACGCCGAGCCGGGCGAGTCGGTCTTCGACCACCGGATCTACGCGCTGGCCAGCGACGGCGACATCGAGGAGGGCGTGGCCTCCGAGGCGTCGTCCCTGGCCGGCACGCAGGGGCTCGGCAACCTGACGCTGATCTACGACGCCAACAAGATCTCGATCGAGGACGACACCGACATCGCGCTCTCCGAGGACGTCGCGAAGCGCTACGAGGCCTACGGCTGGCACGTCCAGACCGTCGACTGGACGCACGACGGCGAGAAGTACGAGGAGGACGTGCCGGCGCTCCACCGGGCACTCCAGAAGGCGGAGCGGGTCACCGACCAGCCGAGCCTGATCGTGCTGAAGACGATCATCGCCTGGCCCGCGCCGAACGCGCAGAACACCGGCAAGGCGCACGGCTCGGCCCTCGGTGAGGAGGAGGTCGCCGCCACGAAGCGGGTGCTGGGCTTCGACCCCGACCGGACGTTCGACGTCGACCCCGCCGTCCTCGCCCACACCCGCCAGGCCGTCGAGCGCGGGAAGGCCGCTCAGGCCGAGTGGCAGCAGCGCTTCGAGGCGTGGTCGAGGAAGCCGTCCGCCGACCTGGCGCTCTACGAGCGGCTGCAGACCCGCACCCTCCCCGAGGGCTGGGACACCGACCTCCCGACGTTCGACGCCGACCCGAAGGGCGTCGCGACCCGCAAGGCCTCCGGCCAGGTGCTCAACGTGCTCGCCGAGCGGATCCCCGAGCTGTGGGGCGGCTCGGCCGACCTCGCCGAGTCCAACAACTCGACCATCGAGTCCGCGCCGTCGTTCGCCCCCGCCGAGCGCTCCACCGGGATGTGGAAGGCCGACCCCTACGCCGGGCGCGTGCTCCACTTCGGGATCCGCGAGCACGGCATGGGCGCGATCCTCAACGGGATCGCCGCCCACGGCGGCAGCCGGGTGTTCGGCGCCACGTTCCTCACGTTCTCCGACTACATGCGACCCGCGGTCCGGCTGGCCTCGATCATGCAGCTGCCGGTCACCTACGTCTGGACGCACGACTCGATCGGGCTCGGCGAGGACGGTCCCACCCACCAGCCGATCGAGCACCTGGCCGCGCTGCGGGCGATCCCCGGGCTCGACGTGGTCCGGCCGGCCGACGCCAACGAGACCGCCGCGTGCTGGCAGGCGATCCTGTCGCACCCCGACCGGCCCTCCGGCCTGATCCTGACCCGGCAGAACGTGCCGGTCTTCCCGCGCGGCGAGGACGGCTACGCCGACACCAGCAACGTCCACCGCGGTGGCTACGTGCTCCTCGAGGCGCCCGACCTCGACGGCCGCAGCGGCCAGCCCGACGTCGTCCTGATCGGCACCGGCTCCGAGGTCCAGCTCGCGGTCGAGGCCCGCGACCTGCTGGCCGACCGCGGCGTGCGGGCCCGGGTCGTCTCGATGCCCTGCCGCGAGTGGTTCGACGCCCAGGAGGCGTCCTACCGCGAGACGGTCGTGCCGCCGGGTGTGAGGGCGCGCGTCTCCGTCGAGGCCGGGATCGCGCAGGGCTGGCGCGAGGTCGTGGGCGACCACGGCCGGACCGTCTCGATCGAGCAGTACGGCGCGTCCGCCGACTACGCCCGCATCTACCGGGAGTACGGCGTCACCGCCGAGGCGGTCGCGGACGCGGCCGACGACAGCATCCGAGCGGCCGGCGGCTGACCGCCGCGGCTGCCGGCCCACGAGAGGGAGGAACACCCGATGTCCACCAACCCACTGCAGCAGCTGACCGAGGCCGGGGTCTCGATCTGGCTCGACGACCTGTCCCGCGAACGGCTCGAGACCGGCAACCTGGCCGACCTGATGAAGAACAGCCACGTGGTCGGCGTGACCAGCAATCCGGCGATCTTCCAGGCGGCACTCGCCGACGGCGAGCGGTACGACGCCCAGATCCGCGAGCTGGCCGCCGCCGGCGCTGATGTCGATCGCGCGGCGCGCGAGATCACCACGGACGACGTCCGTGACGCCTGCCG
Source organism: uncultured Actinomycetota bacterium (assembly GCA_963829855.1). Classification (GTDB taxonomy): domain Bacteria; phylum Actinomycetota; class Actinomycetes; order Propionibacteriales; family Nocardioidaceae; genus Nocardioides. Next base: position 223,834 of record CAWHKE010000010.1, read on the forward strand.
CGTGCTACGGCCGGTGTTCGACGCGACCGACGGCGTCGACGGACGCGTCTCGATCGAGGTGTCGCCCGGGATCGCCCACGACACCAAGGCGTCGGTCGGTGAGGCCGCCGACCTCTGGGAGACGGTGGGCGAGCCCAACCTCTTCATCAAGATCCCCGGGACCAAGGAGGGCTGGCCCGCGATCACCGAGACGCTCGCCAACGGCATCTCCGTCAACGTGACGCTGATCTTCGGGCTCGAGCAGTACCGCGAGGTCATGGAGGCGTACGTCGCCGGCCTGGAGCAGGCGGCCGACAACGGTCACGACCTCAGCGGGATCCACTCGGTCGCGTCGTTCTTCGTCTCGCGCGTCGACACCGAGATCGACAAGCGGCTCGAGGCCGCCACCTCAGGCCCCGGCACCGACCCCGACCTGCGCGGGAAGGCCGGGGTGGCGAACGCCCGGCTCGCGTTCCGGATGTTCGAGGAGTTCTTCTCCGGCGACCGTTGGGAGGCGCTCGAGGCGCGGGGCGCCCGCAAGCAGCGCCCGCTGTGGGCCTCCACCGGGGTCAAGAACCCCGACTACGACGACACCATGTACGTCGTCGACCTGGCGGTCGAGGACACCGTCAACACGATGCCCGAGAAGACCCTCGAGGCCGTCGCCGACCACGGCGAGGTGCGCGGCGACCGGGTGCGTCCTTTCTACGACGATGCCGAGGCGCACATGAAGGCGCTGGCCGCTGCCGGGATCGACTACGACGACGTCATCGAGGCCCTGATCAAGGAGGGCGTCGAGAAGTTCGTCACCGCCTGGGACGCCATGCTCGAGACCCTGGAGGAGTCGCTGGAGGCGGCCCGCGCATGACGGGTGGCCCGGTCGACCCGACCACGACGGCTGCCTGGTCGCGCCTGACGGAGCTCGCGGACGGCTTCTCCCCCGACCTCCGGGCCTGGTTCGCCGACGACCCGGGCCGTGTGGAGCGGCTCACGCTGACGGCCGCCGACCTGTGGGTGGACCTCTCGAAGAACCTGCTCGACGACGCCGTGCTGGGTGCCCTGCTCGAACTCGGCGACGAGGTGCGGCTCACCGAGCGGCGCGACGCGATGTTCGCCGGGGAGCGGATCAACGTCACCGAGGACCGCGCCGTGCTCCACACCGCGCTCCGCCTGCCCGCCGACGCCCGGCTCGAGGTCGAGGGTCAGGACGTCGTCTCCGACGTGCACGAGGTGCTCGGGCGCGTCTACGCGTTCGCCGAGCAGGTCCGCTCCGGCGAGTGGACCGGCGTCACGGGCGAACGGATCCGGACGGTCGTCAACATCGGGATCGGCGGCTCCGACCTCGGGCCGGTGATGGCCTACGAGGCGCTGGCGCCGTACGTCCAGGACGGCCTGGAGTGCCGGTTCATCAGCAACATCGACCCGACCGACTGTGCCACGACGCTGTCCGGGCTCGACCCGGCGACCACGCTGTTCATCGTGTCGAGCAAGACGTTCGGCACCCTCGAGACGCTCACGAACGCCCGGCTGTGCAAGGCCTGGCTGCTCGACGGGCTGCCGGGCCACGACCGTGACGACGCGGTGGCGAAGCACTTCGTCGCGGTGTCGACCGCCCTCGACAAGGTCGCGGACTTCGGGATCGACCCCGATAACGCGTTCGGCTTCTGGGACTGGGTCGGGGGTCGCTACTCCCTGGACTCCGCGATCGGTACGTCGCTGGTGGTCGCGATCGGTCCCGACCGGTTCGCGGAGCTGCTGGCGGGGATGCACGCCATGGACGAACACTTCCGGACCACGGAGCTCGCACGGAACGTGCCGGCGCTGATGGGCCTCCTGAACATCTGGTACACCAACTTCCTCGACGCCCAGACCCACGCCGTCCTGCCCTACGCCCAGCTGCTGCACCGGTTCGCGGCGTACCTCCAGCAGCTGACGATGGAGTCCAACGGCAAGGGTGTCCGCTGGGACGGCACCCCCGTCGGCACCGACACCGGCGAGGTGTTCTGGGGCGAGCCGGGCACCAACGGGCAGCACGCGTTCTACCAGCTCATCCACCAGGGCACCCGGCTGGTGCCCGCCGACTTCATCGCGGTCGCCCGCCCGGCGTACCCACTCGTCGACTCCGCCGAGGGCGGGCAGAGCGCCGACGTCCACGACCTGTTCCTCGCCAACTTCTTCGCCCAGACCAAGGCGCTCGCGTTCGGCAAGACCGCCGACGAGGTGCGGGCCGAAGGCACCGACGAGGCCCTGGTGCCGGCCCGGGTCTTCACCGGCAACCGCCCGACCACCTCGATCATGGCGCCCGAGCTCAGCCCCGCGGTGCTCGGGCAGCTGGTCGCGCTCTACGAGCACATCACGTTCGTCCAGGGCGTCGTGTGGGGCATCGACAGCTTCGACCAGTGGGGCGTCGAGCTCGGCAAGCAGCTGGCCCAGCAGGTGACCCCGGCGGTGGCCGGCGACACCGACGCGCTGGCCGCCCAGGACGCCTCGACCCGCTCCCTCATCGGCTACTACCGGAGGCAGCGCCCCCGATGACGACCCCGGCGCGCGCCAACCCGCTCCGCGACCCGCAGGACCGGCGACTGCCGAGGATCGCGGGGCCGTGCGGCCTGGTGATCTTCGGCGTGACCGGCGACCTGTCACGCAAGAAGGTGATGCCGGCGATCTACGACCTCGCCAACCGCGGGCTGCTCCCGCCCGGTTTCAGCCTCGTCGGCTTCGCCCGGCGCGACTGGGCCGACCAGGACTTCGCCCAGATCGTGCACGACGCGGTGAAGCAGTACGCCCGGACCGAGTTCCGCGAGGAGGTCTGGCGCCAGCTCGCCGAAGGCTTCCGTTTCGTGCCCGGTGACTTCTCGGACGACGTCGCCTTCGACCACCTCCGCCGCACCATCGAGGAGCTCGACGCCGTCCGCGGTACCGACGGCAACCACGCGTTCTATCTCTCGATCCCGCCCAAGTTCTTCGGGGACGTCGTGCAGCAGCTCGAGGAGCACGGGCTGGCCGAGGCGGGGCCAGGCAGCTGGCGCCGGGTCGTCGTCGAGAAGCCGTTCGGGCACGACCTGGAGTCGGCGCGGGCGCTGAACGACACGCTCGCCTCGGTCTTCCCGCCCGAGTCGGTCTTCCGGATCGACCACTACCTCGGGAAGGAGACGGTCCAGAACATCCTCGCGATGCGGTTCTCCAACGCGATGTTCGAGCCGATCTGGAACTCCCACTACGTCGACCACGTCCAGATCACGATGGCCGAGGACATCGGGATCGGCGGCCGCGCCGGCTACTACGACGGCATCGGCGCCGCCCGCGACGTGATCCAGAACCACCTCATCCAGCTGATGGCGCTGGTCGCCATGGAGGAGCCCACGGACTTCGACGCCGGCAGCCTGCGGATCGAGAAGCAGAAGGTGCTGGCCGCGGTCACGCTGCCGAAGCGGCTCGACCTGACCACCGCGCGTGGACAGTACGCCGAGGGCTGGTCGGGCGGGGTCAAGGTGGGCGGCTTCCACGACGAGGAGGGGATCCCGAGGCGGTCCACCACCGAGACGTTCGCGGCGATCAAGCTCGAGATCGACAACCGGCGGTGGGTGGGCGTGCCGTTCTACCTGCGGCACGGCAAGCGGCTCGGTCGCCGGGTCACCGAGGTGGCGGTGGTCTTCAAGCGGGCGCCGCACCTGCCGTTCCACGCGAGCGCCACTGAGGAGCTGACGCAGAACGCGCTCGTCGTACGCGTGCAGCCCGATGAGGGGCTCACCCTGCGGTTCGGCTCCAAGGTGCCCGGCACGTCGATGGAGATCCGCGACGTCACGATGGACTTCGCCTACGGCGGAACGTTCACCGAGTCGTCGCCCGAGGCCTACGAGCGGCTGATCCTCGACGTGCTGCTCGGCGACCCGCCGCTGTTCCCGCGGCACGAGGAGGTCGAGCTCTCGTGGAAGATCCTCGACCCGATCCTCGAGCACTGGGCTCGGCAGGACGAGCGTGGCAAGGGCCGGCCCGAGGGCTACCAGGCGGGCACGTGGGGACCGGCGTCCGCCGACGCCATGCTCGCCCGCGACGGCCGCACCTGGCGGCGACCATGAGTGGAGGCACCCGATGATCGAGCTCACCGACACCAACGCGTCCGAGATCGCCGCGGAGTTCGTGCGCGGCCGGACCCGCGCCGGCAGTCCCGCCATGGGCATGGTGATGACCCTGATCGTCGTCGTCGACGAGGACGACGCCGAGACCGCCATGGACGCCGCCAAGCAGGCGTCCCACGAGCACCCGGCACGGGTGCTCGGCGTGATCCTCGGCGACGGCCGCGGCGCCGCCCAGGTCAACGCGCAGGTCGCGATCGGGCAGGGGTGGACCGGTGAGACGGCGCTGATCCGGCTCAAGGGCGAGGTGGTCAAGCACCCGGAGTCGGTCGTGCTGCCACTGCTCCTGCCCGACTCCCCGGTGGTCGCGTGGTGGCCCGCCGACCACCCGGACGACCCCGCGACCGACCCGCTCGGCCGGCTCGCGCGGCGCCGGATCACGGACTCGGCGTTCGTGTCACGCGGCAAGCTGAAGGCGCTGCGCGAGCAGTGCGCGGCCTACTCCCCCGGCAACACCGACCTGGCGTGGACCCGGATCACCCCGTGGCGGGCGCTGCTCGCTGCGGCGCTCGACCAGCAGCCGCTCAAGGTCCGGCGGGTCGTCGTCTCGGCCGAGCGGATCAGCCCGAGCGCCGATCTCCTGCTCGCGTGGCTGGCCGACCGGCTGCGCGTCCCCGCCGAGCGCACGAACACCAAGGGCCCGGGCATCACCGAGGTGGTGATGGAGACCGCCGACGGAGACATCAGGATCAGCCGGGGTGACGGCAAGCTCGCGGTGTTCTCCTCCCCCGACCGGCCCGACCGGCCGGTGGCGCTGAAGCGGCGGGAGCTGCCCGAGCTGCTCGGCGAAGAGCTGCGCTGGAGCGACGAGGACGACATCTACGCCGCGACCGCCAAGCGGTTGCTCGCGATGGGCTCACGCTGATGCACGAGCCCGACATCGAGGTCCACGACGACGCGGCCCGGATCGCGACCGCCGTCGCCGGCGAGCTGCTGCGGCGGCTCGAGGCGGCCCAGGCCCGCGGCGAGGTGCCGCAGGTCGGGCTCACCGGTGGCAGCATCGCCGCACGCATCCACGAGGAGCTCGGTCGCCGCGGGGCCCACTCCGCCGTGGACTGGTCGCGGGTCGTCTTCTGGTGGGGCGACGAGCGGTACGTCGCAGCCGACAGCGACGACCGGAACGCCCGCGCTGCGCGCGCAGCGTTCCTCGACCCGGTCGGCGTCGACCCCGCCCACGTGCACGAGGCACCCGCCACCGACTCGGGGCTCTCCCTGGACGAGGCCGCCGCGGCGTACGGCCGAGAGCTGCGGGAGCACGGCGCCGGTGCGTTCGAGGTGCTGATGCTGGGCATCGGTCCGGACGGCCACGTCGCATCCCTGTTCCCCGGCCACCCCGCGCTGACCGTCGACGACCGGGTGGCCGTCGCCGTCCCCGACTCCCCCAAGCCGCCACCCGAGCGGATCAGCCTGACGTTCGGTGCCCTGGCCCGCACGCACGCGCTGTGGTTCGTCGCCAGCGGCGAGGAGAAGGCCGAGGCGGTGGCGCGTGCCCTCGCCGCCGACGGCTCCGTCGAGGAGACGCCGGCCCGCGGCGTCGTCGGGCTGCCAGACGGCGGCACCGCCGTGACGTGGTTCCTCGACCACGCCGCCGCCTCCCGCCTCTGACCAGGCAGAAGGTGCACCCCAAGCGCGATTGAGCGGGCAGGTCGACGACCTGGGCGGCGACGTAGACGGCGTGGACGACCTGGCGGATCAGGGCTCGAGGCGGCGTTCATCCACAGGTGCCGCCCGAACCGCGTGCAGACGCGCCCGCTCAGCCCCCGATCACGAGCACTGCGTGCCCGGTCAGCTCAGAAGATCAGGTCGCCCGACTTGCGGCGGGAACGCAGCAGCTGCAGCGCCTCGTCGAGGATGTCGGCGGCCTCGGTGTCGGAGCGGCGCTCCTTCACGTAGGCCAGGTGCGTCTTGTAGGGCTCGATCTTCGGTGCGGGCGGCGGGTTGTCGGAGTCCATGCTCGCGGGCAGCCCACACTTCGGGCAGTCCCACGCGTCGGGCACCGCGGCCTCGACCGAGAACGTCACGACCGAGCGGTGCTGGTGCGAGCAGTAGTACGCCACGGCCTGCCGCGGCGCCGCCTCCCCACGCTCGGCCTCGCCCATGGGACCGGCGCCGACCCGGCTCCCGCGGATTGCGTTTCCACCTCCTGCCACAAGCAGGCTCCTCTCAACTCTGGTAGGCCAAGATCAGGCCCAGCGCGATGATGCACGCGAACCAGATCACGCCGATTCCGATGGTGATCCGGTCCAAGTTGCGCTCTGCGACCGAGGAACCGCCCAGGGAGCTCGAGACGCCTCCGCCGAACATGTCGGAGAGACCACCGCCGCGGCCCTTGTGGAGCAGCACCAGCGCGATCAGGAGCAGGCTCGTGATGACGAGCAGGATGGTGAAGAGCAGAGTCACGGTCGTGAATCCTACGTCACGCTCGGGCTGTCACAGCAGAGGCATGTCGTAGAACCGGCAGATGCCACCGAACTCGTCGGGTTCGAGGCTCGCACCGCCGACGAGACAGCCGTCGACGTCGTTCTTGTCCATGATCCCGGCGACGTTCGCGGCCTTGACCGAGCCGCCGTACAGGATCCGTACGCCGTCCGCGGCGGCGTCGCCGTGGACCTCGCGGATCCGCTCCCGGATGGCCGCGCACACCTCCTGCGCGTCGTCGGGGGTGGCGACCTCGCCGGTCCCGATCGCCCAGACCGGCTCGTAGGCGATCACGAGGCCCGCGACCTCCTGCGCGGAGAACCCCGCGAGCGAACCGTCGACCTGCGCGAGCGTGTAGGGCACCTGCTCGCCGGCCTGGCGGACGTCGAGGCCCTCGCCGACGCACACGATCGGGACCATCCCGCCGCCCAGGGTCGCGCGGGCCTTCGCATTGACCACCTCGTCGGTCTCCGCGTGGTACTCGCGGCGCTCCGAGTGACCCACCACGACGTAGGAGCAGCCCAGCTTGGCCAGCATCCCCGCGGAGATCTCGCCGGTGTAGGCACCGCCGTCGTGGACCGACACGTCCTGCGCGCCGTACTTCACGAGCAGCCGGTCGCCGTCGACGAGCGTCTGCACCGAGCGCAGGTCCGTGAACGGCGGGACGACGACGACCTCGGCGCGACCGTAGTCGTGCTTCTTGTCGGCCAGCGTCCAGGCGAGCTTCTGGACCAGCACCACGGCTTCCTGGTGGTTCTTGTTGCTCTTCCAGTTGCCGGCCATCAGGGGCGTGCGGGACATGGGGACTCCTTGGTCGTGAGGATGGGCCGAGCGTCAGCGCTCGAGCACCGAGATGCCGGGCAGCTCCTTGCCCTCGAGGTACTCGAGGCTCGCACCGCCGCCCGTGGAGATGTGGCCGAACGCCGCCTCGTCGAACCCGAGGGAGCGCACGGCGGCCGCGGAGTCGCCGCCGCCGACGACCGAGAGGCCGTCGACCTTCGTCAGCGCTTCGGCGACGACGCGGGTGCCCGCGGCGAAGGCGTCGGTCTCGAAGACGCCCATCGGACCGTTCCAGAAGACGGTCCTGGCGCCCGCCACGGCCTCGGCGAACCGGGCTGCCGAGGCGGGACCGATGTCGAGCCCGAGCGAGCCGACCGGGATCGCGTCGGCCGCGACCACCTGCGGGTCGGGCTCCCGGTCGCCGGACGGGAACGCGGTGTCCACCACGATGTCGGTCGGCAGCAGGATCTCGACCCCGGACTCCTCGGCGCGCGCGAGGTACTCGCGGCAGACGTCGAGCTGGTCGTCCTCCAGCAGGCTCTTGCCGACCTCGTGGCCCTGGGCCGCGAGGAACGTGAAGACCATGCCACCGCCGATCAGCAACCGGTCGGCCTTGCCGAGCAGGTGGTCGATCACGCCGAGCTTGTCGGAGACCTTGGACCCACCGAGCACCACGACGTAGGGCCGCTCCGGCTCGTGGGTGAGCCGGCGGAGCACGTCGATCTCGGCGGCCACCAGGCCGCCCATCGCGGAGGGCAGCCGCAGCGCCACGTCGTAGACCGACGCCTGCTTGCGGTGGACGACGCCGAAGCCGTCACTCACGAACGCGTCGGCCAGCTGCGCCAGCTGGTCGGCGAACGCACCACGCACGTCGTCGTCCTTGCTGGTCTCGCCGTCGTTGAAGCGGACGTTCTCGAGCACCGCGACCTGGCCGTCCTCGAGCCCGGCCACCGTCTCGGACGCCGAGGCGCCGACGGTGTCGGTCGCGAACCGGACCTGCTCGCCCAGCAGCTCGCCCAGCCGAGCCGCCACCGGAGCGAGGGTGTACGCCGGGTCCGGCTCGCCCTTCGGGCGACCGAGGTGGGCGGTGACGACCACCCGCGCGCCGGCGTCGGCCAGGGCCCGGATGGTCGGGACGCTCGCGCGGATCCGGCCGTCGTCGGTGATCCTGCTCCCGTCGAGCGGGACGTTCAGGTCGGACCGGACGAGGACCCGCTTGCCCTGGACGTCCCCCAGCTCGCCGTACTCGCCCACGGTCAGAGCGTCGCGCCGATGTGGACGATCAGGTCGGCGAGGCGGTTGGAGTAGCCCCACTCGTTGTCGTACCAGCCGACGACCTTGACCTGGTTGCCGATGACCTTGGTCAGCGGCGCGTCGAAGATGCACGACGCCGGGTCGGTGACGATGTCGGAGGAGACGATCGGGTCGGTGGAGTACTTGAGGTACGTGCCGTCGGCCGCCTTCTCGACCGCGGCGTTGACCTCCTCGACGGTCGTCTCACGGCCGGCCTCGAAGGTGAGGTCGGTGGCCGAGCCGGTCGGGACCGGGACGCGCAGCGCGTAGCCGTCGAGCTTGCCCTTGAGCTCGGGCATCACGAGGCCGATGGCCTTGGCAGCACCGGTCGAGGTGGGGACGACGTTGAGCGCCGCGGCGCGGGCACGGCGGGGGTCCTTGTGGATGTTGTCGAGCAGGTTCTGGTCGGCGGTGTAGGCGTGCACCGTCGTCATCAGGCCCTTGACGATCGTGAACTCCTCGTGGAGCGCCTTGGCCATGGGGGCCAGGCAGTTGGTCGTGCACGAGGCGTTGGAGATGACGGTGTGCTGCGCCGGGTCGTAGAGCTCGTGGTTGACGCCCATCACGACGGTGATGTCCTCGTTGGAGGCGGGCGCCGAGATGATGACCTTCTTGGCGCCGCCGTCGACGTGCGCGCGGGCCTTGGTCGCGTCGGTGAAGAAGCCGGTGGACTCCACGACGACGTCGACACCCAGGTCGCCCCAGCGGAGGCTGGCGGGGTCGCGCTCGGCGAACGCGGTGATGGTCTGGTCGCCGACGCGGATCGAGGTGTCGTCGCTCGACACGTCGGCGTCGAGGCGACCGAGGATGGTGTCGTACTTGAGCAGGTGGGCGAGCGAGGCGTTGTCGGTGAGGTCGTTGACGCCGACGATCTCGATGTCGGCACCCGAGGCGCGCACGGCGCGGAAGAAGTTGCGGCCGATCCGGCCGAAGCCGTTGATCCCTACGCGTACGGTCACAGCTGGACTCCTGGGTGGATGGGTCGGTACGACCTCGACCCTACCGCTCGCCGCCCGGGCCGATCATCCGCGTCCCCCGGTACGAACGGACGACTTTGATCGATCCAACCTGTGCTAGGCGACCGGGTCAGGCCTCGTCCGCGAGCATCTCCGGCGTCAGGGACGCCTCGGTGTCGGGGATGCCCAGCTCCTCGGCCCGCTTGTCGGCCATGGCGAGCAGCCGCCGGATCCGGCCGGCGATCGCGTCCTTCGTGAGCGGTGGGTCGTGCAGGGCGCCGAGCTCCTCGAGGGATGCCTGCTTGTGCTCCAGCCGCAGGTGGCCGGCGAGCTGGAGGTGGTCGGGCACCTCCTCGGCGAGGATCTCCAGGGCCCGCTCGACCCGGGCGCCCGCGGCCACGGCGGCCCGGGCGGAGCGGCGCAGGTTGGCGTCGTCGAAGTTGGCGAGCCGGTTGGCGGTGGCCCGGACCTCGCGCCGCATCCGGCGCTCCTCCCAGGCCATCAGGGACTCGTGGGCGCCGAGCCGGGTGAGGAGCGCACCGATCGCGTCGCCGTCGCGGATCACCACGCGGTCGACGCCGCGGACCTCGCGGGCCTTCGCCGAGATGCCGCCGAGCCGGCGGGCGACGCCGACGAGTGCGAGCGCGGCCTCGGGACCGGGGCAGGTGACCTCGAACGACGAGGAGCGACCGGGTTCGGTCAGCGAGCCGTGAGCCAGGAACGCCCCCCGCCACGCGGCGACGGCGTCGCAGCTCCCGCCCGAGACGACCGCCGGCGGCAGGCCCCGGACCGGCCGGCCGCGTTGGTCGAGCAACCCGGTCTGGCGGGCCAGCGCCTCGCCGTCCTTGACGATCCGGACCAGGTAGCGGCTCCCCTTGCGGATGCCGTTGCCCTGCACCATCACGACGTCGGACTGGTGGCCGTAGACCTCGGCGATGTCCTTGCGGAGCCGGCGAGCCGCCGCTCCGGTGTCGAGCTCGGCCTCGACGACGATCTTCCCGCTGACGATGTGGAGGCCGCCCGCAAAGCGCAGCATCGACGCGACTTCGGCCTTGCGGCAACAGGTCTTCGTGATCGGGGTGTTGGCCAGTTCCGCCTTCACCTGAGCCGTCATCGCCATGCGGCCGATCCTGCCATGCACGTCAACAACCCTCGCCCCCCGGCCGCGGGGTCCTCACCCGTCGCTGCTCTCCTCGAAGACCGAGCGGTACGCCGCCGCGAGCAGCTCGGGATCGTGCCGGGCGAGCGGCCGCCCGGACGCCTCGAGCTCGGCCAGGTCGGCGACCACCAACCGGCTGCCCGCTGCGGCCACGGCGGCCGCCAGCGTCTCGGGGTCGGAGACGCTGCGCCGCTCGGCGATCACGGTGTGGATGCGCAGGTCGGGCGCGTGCTCGAACAGCGCCCCGAGGTGGTCCTCCGGCCCGTAGCCGTGGGTCTCCCCCGCCTGCGGCTCGAGGTTGAGCACGACCACCAGCTTCGCGTCCGTGTGCTCCAGCGCGTCGCGCAGCGTCGGCACCATCAGGTGCGGGATGACCGAGGTGAACCAGGAGCCCGGACCGAGCACGACCCAGTCGGCGTCGCGGATGGCCGCCGCCGACTCCGGGCAGCCGACCGGGTCGGGCGGATCGAGCGCCACCGAGACGATCTCGCCGTCGGTGGTCGCGACCTGCACCTGGCCGCGCACGGTGCGGGTCGTCATGGGGTCCGTCGGGTCGAGGCCGCGGACCTCGGCCGTGATGTCCATGGGCGTCAGCGCCATGGGGAGCACCCGACCGTGGGCGCCGAGCAGCCGGCCCACCCAGTCGAGCGCGCGAACGTGGTCGCCGAAGCGCTCCCACAGCCCCACGATCAGCAGGTTCCCGATGACGTGACCGCGCATCTCGCCCTCGCCCGCGAACCGGTGCTGGACCACGTCGGCCCAGGTGCGGCCCCAGTCGTCGGAGCCGCACAGCGCGGCCAGGGCCATCCGCAGGTCGCCGGGTGGGAGTACGCCGAACTCGCCTCGGAGCCGACCCGACGAGCCGCCGTTGTCGGCGACCGTGACCACGGCCGTCACCCGGTCGAGGGTGAGGTCGTCGTGCAGCAGCCGCAGTGCGCTCAGCGATGCGTGCAGCCCGTGGCCCCCTCCGAGGGCGACGGCCGACTGCGCGGTCGGCCGCACCTCACTCCCGCCCGAGGTCGCGGTGAGTGGCGCGGACGTCGTAGCCGAGCAGCGAGAGCCTGGCCGCGATCTCCTCGCTCATCGCGACGCTGCGGTGCTTGCCCCCGGTGCAACCGATGGCCACGGTCATGAACCGCTTGCCCTCGTCGAGGTAGCCGTCGGCGACCTGCCGCAGCACCGGGAGGTAGCCGTCGAGGAACTCCGCGGCGCCCGGCTGGCTCTTGACGTAGTGGGCGACCGGCTCGTCGCGGCCGGTGAGGGGCCGCAGCTCCGGCACCCAGTGCGGGTTGGGCAGGAAGCGCATGTCGGCCACGAAGTCGGCGTCGACCGGGATGCCGTACTTGAAGCCGAAGCTGATCACCGTGACCTTGAGCTGGGTGGTCTCGTCGGTGCCGAACGCCTCCGCGATCCGGTCGGTGAGCTGGTGGACGTTGAGGTCGGACGTGTCGATCACGAGGTCGGCGTTGCCGCGGACGTCGCCGAGCACCACCCGCTCACGCTGCAGTCCGTCGAGCAGCCGGCCGGCGCCCTGCAGTGGATGCGGGCGACGGGCGGCCTCCTGCCGGCGGACCAGGACGTCGTCGGTGGCCTCGAGGAACACCAGCGTGGCCTTGCGCCCGGTGGCGCCCTGGGCGAGGTTGGCGGTGAGGGACTGGAAGAACGAGCCGGAGCGGACGTCGACGACCACCGCGATCGGCTGTTGGACGCCGCGGTTCTCGTCGACCAGCCGGACGACGTCGCGCAGCAGCGACGGCGGCAGGTTGTCGACGACGTAGTACCCGAGGTCCTCGAGCTCCTTGGCCGCGGTGCTGCGGCCGGCTCCGGTCATCCCGGTCACGACGACGAGCTCGCCGGTGGACGTCTCCTCCATCACCCCTCCTCCACGACCTCGCCGGTCGCGGTGTTCACCGTGACATTCTGTCGGGCGGTCGTGGCGACGGCATCCTTGATCGCGGCGGCGGTGCGCTCGCCGATCCCGGGGACCTGCGCGATCTCCTCGACGGTGGCGGCCCGCAGCTTCTTGAGGGACCCGAAGTGCTTGAGCAGGGTCTTGCGACGCACCTCCCCCAGTCCGGGTACGTCATCGAGCAGGCTCTCGACCATGGACTTGGACCGGCGCGACCGGTGGTGGGTGATCGCGAACCGGTGGGCCTCGTCGCGCACCCGCTGGAGCAGGTAGAGCCCTTCGGACGTGCGCGGGAAGATGACCGGGTCGTCCTCGTCGGGCACCCACACCTCCTCGAGCCGTTTCGCGAGGCCGCACACCGGGATGTCGGCGAACCCCAGCTCCGTCATCGCCTCGCGGGCCACCGCCACCTGGGGCGGGCCGCCGTCGACCACGACCAGGCCGGGGGCGTAGGAGAACGAGCGCGGCCGCCCGGTCTCGGGGTCGACCAGCATCGGCCCGGACTCGACGTCCGCCGGCGGCGCGTCGTCGATCAGCCGCTTGAAGCGCCGGGTGATGACCTCGTGCATGGAGGCCACGTCGTTCTGACCGTCGACCGACCGGATCACGAACCGGCGGTACTCGCTCTTGCGGGCCAGACCGTCCTCGAAGACCACCATCGAGGCGACCACCTCGGTGCCCTGGAGGTTGGACACGTCGTAGCACTCGATGCGCAGCGGCACCTCCGGCAGCTCCAGCGCCAGCTGGATCTCCTCCAGCGCGCGGTTGCGGGTGGTGAGGTCGCTCGCCCGTTTGGTCTTGTGGAGCGCGAGCGCCTCGGCGGCGTTGCGGGCGACGGTCTCCTGGAGGGTGCGCTTGTCGCCACGCTGCGGGACCCGGATCCGGACCCGGCTCCCCCGCTGGTCGGACAGCAGCTCCTCGAGCGTCTCGGCGTCGGGCGGCAGCGCCGGCACCAGCACCTCGCGCGGGATCGTGTCGCCGGGGTCGGGGTCGGTCTCGGCGCCGCCGTAGAGCTGGAGCAGGAAGTCCTGGACCAGCTCGGGGGTGTCGCCCTCGTCGACCCGGTCGGCCACCCAGCCCCGCTGCCCACGGACCCGGCCGCCGCGGACGTAGAAGATCTGCACGGCGACCTCGAGCGGGTCCTCGGCGAGCGCCACCACGTCGGCATCGGTGCCGTCGCCGAGCACGACCGCCTGCTTCGCCAGGGCCTTCTCCAGCGCGCCCAGGTCGTCGCGGAGCCGGGCGGCCCGCTCGAACTCCTCGGCCTCGGACGCGGCGTACATCTCCTGCTGGATCCGCTTGACGAACGCCGCGGTGCGCCCGGCCATGAAGTCGCAGAGGTCGTCGACGATCTCGCGGTGCTCCTCGGCGGAGACCTTGCCCACGCAGGGGGCGGAGCACTTGCCGATGTAACCCAGCAGGCAGGGCCGGCCGATCTGGCCGTGCCGCTTGAAGACGCCGTTGGTGCACGACCGCATGGGGAACACCCGCAGCAGCTGGTCGACGGTCTCGCGGATCGCCCAGGCGTGGGAGTAGGGCCCGAAGTAGCGGGTGCCCCGCTTCTTGGCGCCACGGCCGACCATGACCCGTGGGAACTCGTCGCTCAGGGTCACCGCCAGCCAGGGGTAGGACTTGTCGTCGCGGTACTTGATGTTGAAGCGCGGGTCGAACTCCTTGATCCAGGAGTACTCCAGCTGGAGGGCCTCGACCTCGTTCTTCACCACGGTCCACTCCACCGACGCTCCGGTCGCCACCATGGTGGCCGTGCGGGGGTGCAGGTTGGTGATGTCCTGGAAGTAGGAGGACAGCCGGGAGCGGAGGTTGACCGCCTTGCCGACGTAGATCACCCGGCCCCGCGCATCGCGGAAGCGGTAGACGCCGGGCCTGGTCGGAATCGACCCCGGTGCGGGGCGGTACGACGCTGGGCTGGCCACGCTCCCACCCTACGGGCGGGGTCCGACGGTTCCGCCGGCTCTCCCGGACCGGTAGCCGGAAAGATCCTCGGGCCGACCAATCCGGCCCGGCCGCGACTCCGAACCAGTCCCGAGGCGAGACCCGCTCGCCCGATTGGGGAGGGAAACCCATGAAGAAGCAGACCACCGCCGTCGCCGTGACCGCCGCCGCCCTGGCGTCCCTGGCGCTGACGCCGACGCCGGCCTCGGCCGCGGCCGCGGCACCGACCGGCACCGTCAGCCTCGCCGAGGTACTGGCGGCCGACGGCCTGGAGTTCGACTCGAACTGGCGCGACTTCGACATCGTCGACCAGGCGGTCAACGACGTCATCGCGGACGACCCGGACAGCCCGGTCGCCCTGCTCGCCGACGGTTCCCAGCGGCTGACGGCGTTCGTCCCGACCGACCGGGCGTTCCGCCGGCTGGTGGAGGACGTGACCGGCACCAAGCCCGAGGACGAGCAGTCGACGTACGACGTCGTGGCCTCGCTCGGGCTCGACACCGTCGAGAGCGTGCTGCTCTACCACGTGGTCCCGGGCGCGACCATCACCTACCGCGAGGCCAAGCGGGCCGACGGGGCCCGGCTCGCCACCGCCAACGGCGCCAAGGTCCGGGTCGACTACAAGCGTCGGCTGGACCTGCTGTTCCTGGTGGACAAGGACCCGAACGACCGCAACGCGTTCGTGCTCCCGGCCGCCAAGAACCTCAACAAGGGGAACCGTCAGATCGCGCACGGCGTCCCGTACGTGCTGCGCCCGTTCGACCTCTGACCCGACCGACTCGGGAGCCCCGTCGCGCTTGCGGCGGGGCTCTCTGGTGTCAGGAGAGCGTGATCGAGTCGCCGTCGACGGTGATGGCCACCTCGGCCAGCCCTGCAACGCTGCCGGCCTCACTGCCGCTGGGACCGACCACGTTGGCGCCGTCCTCGATCGAGAACTGGCTGCCGTGGCACGGGCACTGGATGGTGCCGTCGGCGACCTGGCCGACCAGGCAGCCCTGGTGGGTGCAGACCGCGGTGAACGCCTTGAAGTCGCCCTCGGCCGGCTGCGTCACGACCACCTTCTCGTCGGCGAAGATGGTGCCACCGCCGACCGGCACGTCGGAGGTCGCTGCCAGCGCGTCGCCACCCCCGCCACCCCCGCCCCCGCCGCCGTCGGTGCCCTCGGAGGTCGGGTCGGTCGCCACGGAGGGGTTGCCCTCCGGCGTCTCTCTCCTCCGCACGCGGCGAGCAGCGGCGTGGCCATGCCCAGGCCGGCCGCGCCGGCGATCGCGTGTCGGCGGCCGAGTCCAGGCGTCGGCTCGTCAGTCGTCATCGTGAACACCTTCGTCCGGGAAGCAATTGAACGCGACACTACCGAGCGGCCCGAAGTCGGCGCTCCGACGGGCTACCGGTTCGCGGACTTCTTCGCCGTGCCCTTCTTCGCCGTGGTCTGCTTCGCCGTGGCCTTCTTGGTGGCGGCCCGCTTCGCGGGTGCCGTCGCCGCGGCGGTACGACGCCGCTTCGGCTGCTTGGCCGCCCGACCCTCCAGCAGCGGCGCGAGGAACGTCCCGGTGTGGGAGTCGGGATGGGCGGCGATGTCCTCCGGGGTGCCCTCGGCCACGACCAGGCCACCGCGCGAGCCGCCCTCGGGCCCCATGTCGACGATCCAGTCGGCGGTCTTGATGACGTCGAGGTTGTGCTCGATCACGAGCACCGTGTTGCCCTTGTCGACCAGGCTGGAGAGCACCCCGAGCAGCTTGCGGATGTCCTCGAAGTGCAGCCCGGTGGTGGGCTCGTCGAGCACGTAGACGGTGCGACCCGTGGAGCGCTTCTGCAGCTCGCTCGCCAGCTTGACCCGCTGCGCCTCCCCGCCGGACAGCGTGGTCGCCGGCTGTCCGAGCCGGACGTACCCGAGCCCGACCTCGCACAGCGTCTTCATGTGGCGGGAGATCGCCGGCACCGCCGCGAAGAAGTCGGCGGCCTCCTCGATCGGCATGTCGAGGACCTCGGCGATGGTCTTGCCCTTGTAGTGGACCTCGAGCGTCTCGCGGTTGTAGCGGGCGCCGTGGCACACCTCGCACGGGACGTAGACGTCCGGCAGGAAGTTCATCTCGATCTTGATCGTGCCGTCGCCCGAGCAGGCCTCGCAGCGGCCGCCCTTGACGTTGAACGAGAACCGGCCCTGGAGGTACCCGCGCATCTTGGCCTCGGGCGTGGAGGAGAAGAGCTTGCGGACGTGGTCGAAGACCCCGGTGTAGGTCGCCGGGTTGCTCCGCGGCGTGCGGCCGATCGGCGACTGGTCGACGTGGATCACCTTGTCGACCTCGTCGACACCGGTGATCTTCTGGTGGCGACCGGGCACGGTGCGAGCGCGGTAGAGCTGCTTGGCGAGCGAGGTGTAGAGGATGTCGTTGACCAGCGTCGACTTGCCCGACCCGGAGACGCCGGTCACCGCGACGAAGAGGCCGAGCGGGAAGGCGACGTCGAGGTCGCGAAGGTTGTGCTCACGGGCCCCCTTGACGACCAGCTCGCGGCCCGTGGTGCGTGGGCGTCGGACGGCGGGGACGGGGATCTCGCGGCGACCGGAGAGGTACTGGCCGGTGATCGAGTCGGCGTGCTCCAGCAGCCCGGCGACCGAGCCGGAGTGGACGACCTGGCCGCCGTGCTCGCCGGCGCCGGGACCGATGTCGACGACCCAGTCGGCGGTGCGGATGGTCTCCTCGTCGTGCTCGACCACGATCAGGGTGTTGCCGAGGTCCTTGAGGCGCTTGAGGGTCTCGATCAGCCGCTGGTTGTCGCGTTGGTGGAGGCCGATCGAGGGCTCGTCGAGGACGTAGAGGACGCCGACCAGGCCGGCGCCGATCTGGGTCGCCAGCCGGATCCGCTGCGCCTCGCCGCCCGACAGCGACCCGGACGGCCGGTCGAGGGTGAGGTAGTCGAGGCCGACGTCGAGCAGGAAGTTGAGTCGCTCGAGGATCTCCTTGAGGACCCGCTCGCCGATCTGCTTCTCGCGCGGGCTCAGGTCGAGACCGCGGAGGAAGTCGGCGGACTCGTTGATCGGGAGCCGGCACACCTCGGCGATGTTGCGATCACCGATCGTGACGGAGACCGAGACCGGCTTGAGGCGCGACCCCTCGCAGGTCGGGCACGGCACCTCGCGCATGAAGCCCTCGAACCGTTCGCGGCTGGTGTCGGACTCGGCCTCCCGGTGGCGGCGCTCGATGTAGCTCTGCACGCCCTCGAACTGGGCGTAGTAGGAGCGCTCCCGCCCGTAGCGGTTGCGCGTCACGACGTGCACCTTGGTGGGGTGGCCCCACAGCAGCGACTTCTGCTGCTTGGCGGTCAGGTCGGCCCAGGGCGTGTCGAGGTCGAAGCCGAGCTCGTGTCCGAGCGCCTCCATCAGCCGCTGGAAGTAGTCGGCGACGTGGGCCTGGCTCCACGGCTGGATCGCGCCGTCGCCGAGCGACGCCGACTGGTCGGGGACGACGAGGTCGGGGTCGACCTCGAGCCGGGTGCCGAGGCCGTGGCAGTCGGGGCAGGCGCCGAACGGGCTGTTGAACGAGAACGACCGCGGCTCGAGCTCGTCGGTGTCGATCGGGTGCTCGTTGGGGCACGACATCTTCTCGGAGAACCGCAGCTCGCGGCCGGGGTCCTTCGCGTCGAGGTCGACGAAGTCGAGCACCACGAGCCCGCCCGCGAGGGTGAGGGCGGTCTCGACCGAGTCGGTGAGCCGGCGCTTCGCGGACTCCTTGACCGCGAGCCGGTCGACCACCACCTCGATCGTGTGCTTGCGCTGCTTGTCGAGCTTGGGCGGGTCGTCGAGCGAGCAGGTCTCCCCGTCGACGCGGGCCCGGGAGAAGCCCTGCGTCTGCAGCTGCTTGAACAGCTCGATGTACTCGCCCTTGCGGCCGCGGATCATCGGCGCCAGGACCTGGAAACGCCGGCCCTCCTCGAGCGCCAGCACCCGGTCGACGATCTGCTGCGGCGTCTGCCGCTCGATCGCCGCCCCGCAGGTCGGGCAGTGCGGGTGGCCGATCCGCGCGAACAGCAGGCGGAGGTAGTCGTAGACCTCGGTGATCGTGCCGACCGTGGAGCGCGGGTTCTTCGACGTCGACTTCTGGTCGATCGAGACGGCCGGCGACAACCCTTCGATGAAGTCGACGTCGGGCTTGTCCATCTGCCCCAGGAACTGGCGGGCGTACGCCGACAGCGACTCGACGTACCGGCGCTGGCCCTCCGCGAAGATCGTGTCGAAGGCGAGGCTCGACTTGCCCGACCCGGACAGCCCGGTGAAGACGATGAGGGCGTCGCGGGGCAGGTCGAGCGAGACGTCTTTGAGGTTGTGCTCCCGGGCGCCCCGGATGATGAGCTGGTCGGCCACTGCGGTCCCGTCGTCGTGCTGCGTGCTGGCTGTCGTCCTGGCGGTGCTCGCCTGAGGTGTCGAACACATGTTCGTGCGCCGGCAACCGGGCCGCAACCCGGCGCGCCGACCTGCCCAAGACTATGACCCACCCCTGACAACCCGCTTCGCGTGATCGGGTGAGTGGACAACCACCCGGCCCCCGGGGTCGGATGAGCGTCATGGAGCACCCGATCGACCTCGACCACCTCGCCGACGCCGGACGGCGTCTCACCCGCAGCGTCGACGGCCTGCACGCCGACGACTGGGACGCAGACTCGCTGCTGCCCGGGTGGAACCGCGCGCACGTCGTCGCCCACCTCGCCCTCAACGGCGAGGCGTTGTCGGGAGTGCTCGCGGGGGTGCTCGACGACGAGCCGGTGCCGATGTACGCCTCGGGCGAGGCACGGGAGCAGGACATCGAGGAGCTGGCCCACGCCGACCATGCCGACCTCCGCGAGCGGCTGCTGGCGTCGCTCACGACGTTCACCGACACCGTCCGGGCGGTCCCGGACGACGCGTGGTCGGCTCGGTTCGAGCGGACGCCCGGTGGTCCGACGTTCCCGCTCGACGCGGTGCCGCTGATGCGGGTGCGCGAGATCGAGATCCACCACGCCGACCTCGGGCTCGCCTACACCGCCGAGGACTGGCCGACCTCCTTCGCGGAGGTCGTGGTCGACGGCATGGTGCGCCGACTGGAGCCCGAACCGGGCTTCCGGGTCACGCCGCTCGACTCCGAGCGGACCTGGGACGTCGGCGACGTCCGCGACGAGGGGATGGTCGTGACGGGCCCGGTCGCGCACCTGGCGTGGTGGCTCACCGGCCGGCCGCCGAGCGAGCAGGTCACCAGCAGCCGTGGCGAGCTGCCGACGATCGGGGGCTGGTGATGACCTACACCGGAGACGTCACCCCGCGCGGGCTCGCGGACGTCCGCGAGCTCGAGCACCTCACGATCACGAAGTACGCCGTCGACCCCGAGTGGGCCAACAACTGCTACCTCCTCCGGTGCCGCGACACCGGCGACCAGCTGCTGGTCGACGCCGCCGACGGCGCCGAGAGCCTGATCCAGCTCGCCGACGGTCTGCTCGACACGATCGTCACCACCCACCAGCACTGGGACCACCACCGCGCACTCGCCGAGCTGGTCTCGATCACCGGCGCCACGACGGTCGCGGGAGCCCCGGACGCGGAGGCGATCACGGAGCAGACCGGCGTCCCCGTCGACCGGACGGTCGGCGACGGCGACACGGTCTCCGTCGGGTCGTGCGAGCTGCGCGTCATCGCGGTCGCCGGCCACACCCCCGGCTCGATCTGCCTCGTGTACGACGACCCGGCAGGTCACCCCCACCTGTTCACCGGCGACTCGCTGTTCCCGGGGGGCGTCGGGGGGACGTTCGGCGACGACGCGGCGTTCCGGCAGCTGATCGACCAGGTCGAGACCAAGCTGTTCGGCACCCTGCCCGACGACACCTGGTTCTACCCCGGTCACGGCGGCGACTCGACCCTGGGTGCCGAGCGGCCGCACCTGGCCGAGTGGCGCGCTCGGGGTTGGTGACTCCGGTCGTGGGTCTGGAGACTCTGGTCGCGGGTAACGTGCCCTGCGTCCTGCTCCTGAACAGTTGTAGCTGCCCAGGAGCGCCATCAGAGGCACGTGAGCCAAGGGCCGACCGGTCGGCGATCCGGTCCAGCAGCGCGGGCGGTGTGCCGGCCTAGCCGCCGACCGGGTCGTCCGCGTCGGCGAGCGTCGCCTGCGCGGCCAGCACCTGGTCGACGTCCCCGAACGGGTTGCCGCCCAGGGACACGAACTTCTCCTGGTGCCGGCGCGGCCGGGGGAACTCCAGCTCCTTGAGGACGCCGATGGCCGCCTGCATGAACGGCGCGGGGCCGCAGACGAACGCGTTCCACTCCAGGCGGTCGGCCGCGAACGCCTTGAGCTGCCCCGGTGTCGGCAGTCCCTGCACCGACTCGAGCCAGTGCACCACCTGCAGCCGCTCGGGGTGCGCGGCGGCCAGCTCGCGCAGCGGCTCGGCGAAGATCACCGACCGCTCGTCCCGGTTGGCGTAGAAGAGCACGACGCGACCGGTCCCGTCGCGCATGGCGGTCCGGGTGATCGACATGATCGGCGTGATGCCGGACCCGCCGGCGTACAGCAGCAGGTCCTCGGAGAGGTCGTGCGGGACGAAGATCCCACTGGGTGGCAGCACCCGGATCGTGTCGCCGACAGCGACGTGGTCGTTGATCCAGTTGGACGCGTACCCGTCGACCGTCCGCTTCACCGTGACGTTGAGCGGCTCCCCTGGCGGCACGTTGATCGAGTAGCAGCGGGCGACCAGCCCCGTTCGGTCGGACGGGATCCCCACTGTGAGGAACTGGCCCGGTGAGAACGTGAACGCCGCCGCGTGCTCGTCCGGCACGTCGAACGTCACCGACACGGCGTCGGCGGTCTCGCGGCGAACGCCTGCGACGGTGAGGAGGTAGGACTGCTCGGTGGGCGTCACGGAGGCGATTGTGCCCGCACAGCCGCCATACTCGCTGCGTGGCCGACGACCTCGAGACCCGGATCCGGCGGTGGCGCCCCGATCTCGCACCGTGCCTTCGCCGCCTCTGGCCGCAGCTCGACGACGCGGCGACGGAGTCGCTGGCGGACCGCCTGGTCGGGATCGCCCGCGCCGGCCACGGCCGGCGGCCGGACGACCTGCTGGCCCTCGACGACCGGCGGCTGGCCGAGCCCGACTGGTTCCAGCGCCCCGACATGCTCGGGTACGCCGCGTACGCGGACCGGTTCGCCGGCACCCTCTCCGACGTGGGTGAGCACGCCGACTACCTCGCCGACCTCGGCGTCACGTACCTCCACCTGATGCCGCTGCTCATGCCGCGGCCCGCGCCCAACGACGGCGGGTACGCCGTCGCCGACTACCGCAACGTGCGGCCCGACCTCGGCGACAACGACGACCTGCGCGCCCTGACGACGACGCTGCGGGAGCACGGGATCAGTCTCTGCCTCGACCTGGTGCTGAACCACGTCGCCCGCGAGCACGCCTGGGCCGAGGCCGCGCGCGCCGGAGACGAGGACAAGCGGGCCTACTTCCACGTCTTCCCCGACCGCGAGGCCCCCGACGCCTACGAGGCCTCGCTGCCGGAGGTCTTCCCGGACTTCGCGCCCGGCAACTTCACGTGGGACGACGACCTCGCGGGCTGGGTCTGGACCACGTTCAACGACTACCAGTGGGACCTGAACTGGGCGAACCCCGACGTGGTCTGCGAGTTCGCCGAGATCATCTGCCACCTGGCGAACCTCGGGGTCGAGGTGTTCCGGCTCGACGCGATCGCCTTCCTGTGGAAGCGGTTGGGCACCGCGTGCCAGAACCAGCCGGAGGTGCACGACCTGACCCGGCTGCTGCGCACGGTGGTCCGGATCGCCTGCCCGGCCGTGCTGTTCAAGGCCGAGGCGATCGTCGGCCCGGCCGACCTCCTCGCGTACCTCGGCCTCGGCGAGCACGCCGGGCGCGTCTCCGACCTCGCCTACCACAACGGCCTGATGGTGCAGCTCTGGTCGATGCTCGCCACCGGTGACACCCGGCTCGCGGCGCTGGCCCTGCAGCAGCTCCCCCAGCCGCCCACCACCACCTCGTGGCTGACCTACGCGCGGTGCCACGACGACATCGGCTGGGCGATCGACGACACGGACGCGTGGCGGGCCGGGCTCGAGGGCCCGGCGCACCGCCGGTTCCTCTCGGACTGGTACGCCGGCCTGCATCCCGGCTCGTGGGCACGCGGGCTGGTCTTCCAGGACAACCCCGCGACCGGTGACCGGCGGATCTCCGGGTCGCTGGCGTCCCTCGCCGGCCTGGAGGCGGGCGATCCCGGGGCGGTGCCACGGATCCTGCTGCTGCACGCGGTCCTGCTGGGCTTCGGCGGGTTGCCGACGCTCTGGATGGGGGACGAGCTCGGGTTGCTGAACGACGTCGGCTGGGCCGACGACGAGGCCCACGCGGGCGACAACCGCTGGGCGCACCGGCAGCGGCTGTCGTGGCGGCGGGGCCTCCCCGAAGTCCCGGACGACCGGGCCCCGATCCGCGAGGGGATCCGGGCTCTGGTCCGGGCCCGTGCGACGCTCCCCCACTTGCACGCCGCCCGGCCGACCGAGATCTGGGACCCGCGCGACCCGGGTGTGCTGCTCGTCGTCCGACGGGGCGAGGAGGGTCCGTTGCTGATGGCCGCGAACGTCACCGGCGAGGAACGGTGGGTGACCGACGACGTGCTGCACTGGCTCGGGCTGCACACCGAGGGGCTCCACGACGCCGTGACGGGCGGCCGCCCGACGCTCCACCTCGGCGCGGTCCGCCTCGCGCCGTACCAGGTCGCGTGGCTCTACGACCGCCAGGCGGCTGCGGTCCCCTCGTCGTAGTAGCGGGTGGCGCCGCATCCGATCGCGGTGGCGCCGTCCGCTGTGACCAGCAGCCGGGTGCCGACGGAGTACGACGGGCCCGACTCGCTGGGCCCCGGGGTGGTGGCGGGGCCGAGGTCGATCCTCGCCTCGCCAGGCACGTCGCCGGCGAACACCTCGTGCACCTCGAACGTCACGACCGTGCTGCTCACCGAGGTGATCGTCCCGTCGAACGCCGTCGGGGGCTCCTCGCCCGCCGGCTGGTCCTCGAGGCACGGGGCGCCGGGCATGGGGAGCGCCCCCGTCCTGGTGTCCGGCAGCGGACCGTCGGCGGGCGGCTGCTCGTCGGCCCCGCCAGGAGAGTCCGGGACCTGCGTGGGCGGGCCGTCCGAGAGGCCCGACTGGGCGTCGGGCGTGGCCGCGGGCTCGGCGCAGCCCGCGACCACCAGCAGCGGGATCGCGAGCGAGGGCAGGAGGGAACGCCACATGCGCTGTCAGACGTACGCCACCAGCGCCGGGTTCCGCAAACCGGAGGACGCGCACCACCTACACTCCCGGCCATGGACTCGGGGGTGCTGATCGTCTTCGTCGTGCTGTTCGCCGTGATCGCGATCGGGATCGGCTACCTCGGCCACCTCGCGACGAAGCGACGGCGGGAGGGTATGGCCTCCCTCGCGCAGGCCCGCGGCTGGACCTACGCCGAGCGCGACGACCGCTGGCAGACCCACTTCGACGGCTCGCCGTTCGGGCTCGGCCACGACCGGCGGTGCAGCAACGTGCTGCGCGGCACCCACGACGGGCGGCCGTTCGTGGCGTTCGACTTCGTCTACCACACCACCCAGACGCAGACGACGGGCAAGACGACGACGACCCGGGAGGTCCCGCACCCCTTCGGCATCGTCGCGATCGACATGGGAGCCGCGTTCCCCGCGCTCGAGGTCACGCCCGAGGGCTTCATCGGCCGCTTCGTCGGGCGGCTCACCGACCGGGACATCGAGCTGGAGTCGGAGGACTTCAACCGTGCGTTCACCGTCACCTGCCCCGACCGCAAGTTCGCGTCCGACGTGCTGCACCCCCGGATGATGGAGCTGCTCCTGCAGCACCCCGGGTCGGCGTTCCGCTTCGACCGCAGCTGGGTCCTCGACGTCGAGTCGGGCACCGTCCCGCTGGAGGGCATCGAGCCGCGGCTGCGCCGGGTGGACGCGGTCGTCGACCAGATCCCGGAGTTCGTCTGGAAGGAGGTCCGCGGATGACCGCGGTCCAGCTGCTGCTGGTCGTCGTGGCCGGGGTGGCGGTGGTCCTGCTGCTCTCGGTGGTGACCATGTACAACCGGTTCGTGCGGCAGCGCACCCTGGTCGACGAGTCGTGGGGCCAGACCGACGTCGAGCTCACCCGCCGCCACGACCTGATCCCCCGGCT
This sequence comes from uncultured Actinomycetota bacterium, assembly GCA_963829855.1. GTDB lineage: Bacteria > Actinomycetota > Actinomycetes > Propionibacteriales > Nocardioidaceae > Nocardioides. Next base: position 248,601 of record CAWHKE010000010.1, read on the forward strand.
GGTCACCACCGTCCGGGGGTACGCCGAGCACGAGCGGGCCGTCCTCGAGGCGGTGACCCGGGCACGCGAGCAGGCCACGGCCCACCAGGACGGCGCCCCCGCCGAGCGGGAAGGGTTCGAGGACGCGCTTGGCCGGGCGGTCGCATCGGTGCTGGTGCGGGCCGAGGCCTACCCCGACCTCAAGGCGAGCGCCAGCTTCCTCTCGCTCCAGGACGAGCTCACCAACACCGAGGACCGGATCGCGGCCGCCCGCCGCTTCTACAACGGCAACGTACGCGCCTACAACACCCGCGTCGCGACGTTCCCGTCGAACCTCGTCGCGTCGACGTTCTCGTTCCGCCCGCGCGACTTCTTCGAGCTGCCCGACCCCGCGGCCCGGACCGCGCCCACCGTCGAGCTGTAGGCGGGCCGGTCAGAGCATCCGGCTCAGGATCCGGGGCCGGAGGTTCGTGGCCAGGTGAGCCGCCAAGGTCGCGAAGAACGCCACGTGAGCGGCGATGTGCAGGCCGAGCAGTCCGTCATCGCCGGTCGCCACCAGCACCAGACCGGTGAGTGGCACGGCGAACAGCAGCGCCAGCAGCCCTTTCTCGGTCCAGTGCGCGAGCCGGCGCTGGCCGTGCGAGAGATGCTCGGACCACGGCGGCAGCCCGTCGAACCGGCGACGCGCGAGCCGCGCCACGCCCAGCGCGAGCACGGACACCCCCAGCACCAGGTGCAGCTCCGGGAGGTCGACCGGGCCGCCCACCAGCGCCAGGTCGTCGGCCTTTTCCTCGCAGCGGTCCTCGATCCGGTCGAGCCGGTCGTCCTGCGCGTCGCTGGTGTCGCCGCCGCTGCGCTGCTCGGCGGGCGGGTCGCAGGCGGCGTCCAGGTCGAGCGAGTAGCCGACCACGAGCTGGGCGGCGACCACGACGACGGTGAGCCAGTGCAGGGCCTTGGCGAGCGAGCCGTAGCCCGCGTCCCCGGTTCGCAGCGCCATGCGGCCACCCTACGGAAGTCGTCGGTGCGACTTTCGTCAGTAGTACGCCTTCTCACCGTCGATCAGCTCGCGGATCAGGTCGAGGTGACCGGCGTGCCGTGCGACCTCCTCCAGCATGTGGAGCAGCATCCACTCGAGGGTCGAGGAGGCCGACTTGAACTCGCGCCCGACCCCGCGGTCGGACAGCGCGTGTGCGGCGATCACCTCGTCGCTGCGGGCGCACTGCTCGTCGTACGCCGCCAGGAGCTCGGCCAACGAGCGGCCCTCGACCAGGAACTCGGAGTCGTCGACGCCGTCCCAGCCCGGCCCGGTGAGCCGGCGGCCCAGGAACGCGTGCTCGAACCAGAGCTGCTCGGCCCAGGTGAGGTGCCCGAGGATCCCGGCCACCGTCATCAGCGGCGAGGTGGGGATCACCGACCGGTGCGCCTCCTCGTCGGACAGCCCCTCGCACTTGAGCTTCACGATGCCCCGCTGGAGGTCGTACCACCCCAGCAGGGCGGTCCGGCTGTCGGCGTCGAAGGCGGGTCGCTCCCTCGTGGCAGGCACGGTCGTCACCGGAAGGTCCGGGCCGCGGCTTCGACCCGCTCGACGTACCCGGCCCAGTCGTAGTCGTCGTCCGGGTGGTTGCTGTTGTCGGCACGCAGGCCGGTGGTGCCGTCGACCGTCTCGCGCAGGATGTCCATCTGGCCCGCGTGCCGGTTGGTCTCGGCGATCATGTGGACGAGCAGCTTCCCGAGCGTCACCCGGTTGCGCGACGGGTCCCACCACGGCACGACGACGATGCTGTCGAGGTCGTGGTCGGCGAAGGTGCGGGCGGACTCCTGCCACGCCAGGCGGTAGAGCCCGATCACGTCGTCCCGCGACTCGTCGACCCGGACGCACAGGTCGTCGTGGGGGTCGGCGTCGGGATCGTCGGCCAGGTCCGGGACCGGCATCGGTCGGCCGAACGTCGTCACGAAGTAGCCGAGCTCGACGTAGGCGAGGTGCTTGACGATGCCGAGCAGGTTGCTGCCGGTCGGCGTCAGCGGGCGTCGGACGTCGTACTCACTCGCGCCTTCGAGCTTCCAAAGGACCGCGTCGCGGATCGTCTGCAGGTAGTCGATCAGGGTCTCCTGCTGGGTCTGGACCTCGGCCACGGTCACTCCCCCGGCCGGTCCGGCGCCAGCACGCAGAACTCGTTGCCCTCGGGATCGGCGAGCACCGCCCAGCCGCGGTCGGGACCGTTCCTGCGGTCGTGGACGAGCGTCGCCCCGAGCCCCAGCAGCCGCTGGACCTCCTCGTCGCGCGTCCGGTCCGTGGGCGTGACGCACACGTGCATCCGGTTCTTGACCGTCTTCGGCTCGGGCACCTTGAGGAAGACCATCGCCCAGCCTTCCGGGCCCACCAGCCAGCACTCCTCGTCGTCCCAGGTCGCGAGCTCCTCCTCCTTCGGAAGCGCGAAGTCGTCGAGCACGGCGGCCCACCAGCGGGCCTGCGCAGCAGGGTCGTGGGTGTCGAGGCAGAAGTTCGTGGTTCGAGAAGCCATGTCGCCACCGTGTCAGCGACCACCGACACCGGCAACCGGATTCCTCCCGAGGGGCCGCCCGGAACGGCGAGGCTCGTAGCATTCGCCGCGTGGCACTCCTCGGACGGCACTGGAACGGCTGGCGGCGGGAGCACCGGCCGTGACGACGCCTCCCATGCCGCCCGACCTGCTCGCCCGCGCCCGGGCGGCCCGCGGCTTCATGCCCGACGACGAGGGCCTGCTGCTCCACCGCCGGGCGCTCGAGCGGCTCCCCCACGGCCCGGTCCTGGAGGTCGGGACGTACTGCGGCAAGTCGGCGATCTACCTCGGCGCGGCCGCCCGCCAGGTGGGCGGCACCGTCTTCACCGTCGACCACCACCGCGGCAGCGAGGAGAACCAGGCCGGCTGGGAGCACCACGACCCGAGCCTGGTCGACCCGGTCCTCGGGCTGATGGACACGCTGCCGGTCTTCCGACGCACGGTCCACGACGCGGGCCTCGAGGACGTCGTGGTCGCCGTCGTCGGGTCGTCGACGACGGTCAGCGCGCACTGGCGCACCCCGCTGTCCCTGCTGTTCGTCGACGGGGGTCACGGCGAGCAGCCGGCCCACGACGACTACGCGGGCTGGGCACCCTGGGTCATGCCGGGCGGGCTGCTGACGATCCACGACGTCTTCCCGGACCCCGCCGACGGCGGCCGCCCGCCGTACGAGCTCTTCCTGCGGGCGCTGGAGAGCGGCTGCTTCACCGAGGTCGAGGAGCTCGGGTCGATGCGGGTGCTGGAGCGGACCTCAGGAACGGCCGGAGAGCCGGTCGGCTGACGCGCAGCCGCACTCCAGCCCGATCTCCGCGAACGGCGGCAGGGTCGTGCCGCGCATGATCGTCGCGCCGGGCGTCGTCAGGGAGAGCGCGTCGACGGCCAGGATCATCGCCGCCGCCGTGTACGTCGTGCGCTCGTCGGGCCAGTTGACGTTCTCCGGGAAGACGAAGCCGGTCCAGTAGGAGCCGTCCTCGTGACGGAGGTGCTGCACGTCGGCCAGGAGCCGCAGGGCCCGGTCGCGGTCGCCGAGCGCGTCGAGGGCCAGCACCAGCTCACAGGTCTCCGCGCCCGTCACCCAGGGATTGCGGCTGACGCACCGGATGCCGAGCCCGGCCTCCACGAAGCTGTCCCACCGCGCCTCGATCAAGGCGCGGCCGGCGTCGCCGCGGACCGCGCCGCCGAGGACGGGGTAGTACCAGTCCATCGAGAACTCGGACTTGTCGAGGAACCGGTCCGGGTGCTCGCGCACCGCGTGGGCCAGTCGGCCGCCCGCGAGCTCCCACTCCGGCTGCGGGTCGTCCACCAGCTCGGCGATCGCGACCCCGGCCTGGAGCGCGTGGTGGATGCTGGACGACCCCGCCAGCAGCGCCTCGCGGTTGACGCCGGCGGGCCGGCCGTCGCGCCACTCCTGCGACCAGGCGATACCGCCCCACGGCAGCTGCATCGAGACGGCGAAGTCGAGGCCTCGCCGCACGACCGGCCAGTAGCGACGCACGAACGCCACGTCGCGGCGGACCAGCCAGTGGTGCCACACCCCGACGGCGAGGTAGGACGACATGTTCGACTCGCCGCTGGCGTCCTCGACCTCGCCCGCCACGACCTTGAGCGGCACCGACCCGTCGCCGCGCTGCACCGTCGGGACCCATGCGTACGCCCGCTCGGCGGCCTCGACCTCACCGGCGGCGAGCAGCGCCATCGCGGACTCGACGTGGTTCCAGACGTCGGTGTGCGCGCCCGCGCGCCACGGCACCGCGCCGGACCGCTCCTGGTCAGCGACGATCGTGCGCGCGGTGGCGCGGACCTCCCCCGCCGAGAGGAGCCCTGGGAGGCTCGGGGCCTCAGCCGGCATCGGGCTTGCGGAGGTAGAGGACGAGCGACTTGCCGATCAGCGGGTCGAGCACCCGCCCGGCCCACCGCAGGACACGCGGCTGCTTCATGATCTCCCACACGAGCAGCCGGTGGTACGCCCTCGGGAGCGGGTGGTCGTCGTTCGTCACCCCGACGGCGCACTTGAGCCACCAGTACGGCGAGTGCAGCCCGTGCGCGTAGCCGCGACCCACGAGCTCGAGCCCGGCTCCCTGCGCCTTCGCGATCAGCTCGGCGTCGGTGTAGATCCGGAGATGGCCGCCCGGCACGTCGTGGTACTCGTCCGACAGCTTCCAGTTGATCGCCTCCGGGAGCCACCGCGGGACGGTGAGCGCGACCGCGCCCCCGGGGCGGGTGACCCGCACGAGCTCCCGGATGGCGCCGAGGTCGTCGGGGATGTGCTCGAGGATCTCCGCGGCGACCACCCGGTCGAACTCGCCGTCGGCGAAGGGCAGCGACAGTGCGTCGCCCTCCTTCACGTCGGCCTCGGCACCGGCGGGCACCTCGCCCGCTTCACGCATCGCGACGAAGAGGTCGCGGACCGCCGCCAGCTCGTCGGCGTCCTGGTCGAACGCGATCACGTCGGCGCCCCGCCGGTACATCTCGAACGCGTGCCGCCCGGCACCGCAGCCCAGGTCGAGCGCGCGCTCCCCGGGCTGCAGCCCCCAGCGGTCGAAGTCAACGGTCAGCATCGATCGCCTCCTGGTAGGCCGCCGCCGTGGCCCGCGCCACCGCCCCCCAGCTGAAGTGGTCGAGCACCCGCTGCCGGCCCGCCGCACCCATCCGGGCGCGCCGATCCGGGTCGTCGAGCAGCGCCTCGATCGCGTGGGTGAGCTCGCCGACGTCGCCCGGCTCGACCAGGTCGGCGCAGTCGCCGTCCTCGCCGACGACCTCGGGGATCGCCCCCGCGCGCGACACGACGAGCGGGGTCGCGCACGCCATGAGCTCGGCGGTCGGGAGGCTGAAGCCCTCGTAGAGCGACGGCACGCACGCGAGCTCGGCAGACCCCATCAAGCCGACGAGCTCGGCGTCGGTCAGGCCGTGGACGAACCGCACCGCGCCCTCGAGCCCCAGCTGGTCGATCAGCCGCTCGGTGCGGCCGCCGGCGACCGGCTTCGTGACGAGCACCAGCTCCAGGTGGGGCCGCTCGACGCGCAGCTTGGCGAACGACTCGAGCAGGGTGGCGATGCCCTTCATCGGCGCGTCGGCACTGGCCATCGCGAGGATCCGCCCCGGCACCCGCGGCTCGGTCGGCGGCACGAAGCCGTCGTCGACGCCCAGCCGGATGGTCCGCATCCGCAAGGGGTCGACCCCGAAGTCGGCGGCGATGTCGCGCCGCGACGCGTCCGACGGAGTCAGGATCAGGCGTGCCTGGCGGGCGACCTTGCCCTGCATCCGCAGGAAGCCGTACCACCGCCGCAGCGTCAGCCGCTGCCGCCACGTGGTGGCGGCAGCGAGGTCGATCCGTCGGTCGAACGTGATCGGGTGGTGGATCGTCGTCACGACCGGCAGCCCGAGCTTCTGCTCGATGTCGAGGATGCCGTAGCCCAGCACCTGGTTGTCGTGGACGACGTCGACGTCGTCGACCCGGTCGGCGAGCAGCCGCGCGACCCGGGTGCTGAACGTCTTGGGCTCGGGGAACCCGGCGGTGCACATCGTGAGGAACTCCTCGACGTCGACCCGGTCGCGGAACTCCCGCAGGTGCGGCACGCGGAACGGGTCCGGCTCGCGGTAGAGGTCGAGACTCGGCACCGGGGTGAGGGTCACGCCCTCGTCGAGGTCGGGGTACGGCGGACCGGAGAACACCTCGACGCTGTGGCCGAGCCGGACCAGCTCGCGGCTGAGGTGCCGGACGTACACGCCCTGGCCGCCGCAGTGCGGCTTGCTGCGGTACGACAGCAGTGCGACTCGCACGCGGCTCCCCCTTCGGTGTCCCCGGCCGGGCCGGACGTCGCCCCATTCTGGAGCACGTCCGGCCGAGGAGGTCAGTCGGCCTCCAGCAGGCTGATCGCCTGGGTCGGGCAGGCGGCGACCGCCCGCCGGACGTGCGCCTCCTCGTCCGGGCCGATCTCCTCCTTGTGGAGCTGCAGGAAGTCGTCGTCGTCGAGCCAGAAGACCTCCGGGGCCAGGGCCTCGCAGAGGCCGTTGGACTCGCAGAGGTCGAAGTCGACCTTCACCTTCATCGGGTCATCCCTTCCTGAGACGTCGTGCGGGCGGATCGCGGGCGTCAGGCGCCCTCGCTGGAGTGGCCGGGGAACACGTGGGCCGCGGGGTCGATCGCGACGGCGGCGTTGTTGACGGCGGTCGCGGCCTCGCCGAAGCCGACGGCGATCAGGCGGACCTTGCCGGGGTACTCCGTGATGTCACCGGCGGCGAACACCCTCGGGAGCGACGTCTGCATCGAGGGCGTGACGACGACGTGCCGCTTCTCGACCTCGATCCCCCACTCCTGGAGCGGTCCGAGGTCGGCGATGAAGCCGAGGGCCGCGACCAGCGCCTGCGCCGGCTTCACGACCGGCTCCTCGCCGTCCACGGTGATCTCGACCTCCTCGAGCGTCCCCTCGCCCCGCAGCGCGGTGACCTGGGCACGGGTCACGATCTCGACCGAGCTGTCCCGGACCGCCTGGACCGTCCGCTGGTGCGCCCGGAACGCGTCGCGACGGTGCACGAGGGTGATCGATCGGGCCATCGGCTCGAGGTGCTGGGCCCAGTCGAAGGCGCTGTCGCCACCGCCGACGATGACGACGTCCTTCCCGGCGTACGGCTGGAACGACGGCACGAAGAACTCCAGTCCCCGGCCCAGCCAGCCCTCGCCCGCGGGCAGCGGCCGGGGGCTGAACTTACCGATCCCCGCGGTGATGATCACCGCCCCCGCCGTGATCTCGCTGCCGTCCTCCAGCCCGATCGTGACGGCGTCGCCGTCGTGTCGCAGGGTCCGCGCGGTCCGGTCGAGGAAGTACTCGGGGTGGGCCGTCGACGCCTGCGCCACCAGCCCCTCCACCAGGTCGCGGCCCTTCACGGTCGGGAAGCCGGCGACATCGAGGATCGCCTTCTCCGGGTACATCGCGGTGATCTGGCCCCCCAGCTCGGGCAGCGAGTCCACGACGGCGACCCGGAGGCCTCGGAACCCCGCGTAGTAGGCCGCGAAGAGACCTGTGGGGCCGGCTCCGATGATCAGGACGTCCGTGTCGTGGGGCACGGGGTGATCCTTGCCGTCGGACGCTGCCGACTCAACCACCAGCGGGTGCGGATGTCGGAGACGGGACCGCCGCCTACGATGCCGGACGTGGAGACGGTGCCGGCATGAGCGTGATCGAGGTCCTGCGACGGCACCCGTCCGGCCTGCTGCTCGGGGGCCAGCTGCTCGCCGTGATCGCCTACCCGTTCATCGGCAGCTCGATCCCGGGGCGGGCGGCGCTCGGCGCGATGAGCACGATCCTGGTGCTGGTCGCGCTCTACGCCGTCCGCAAGACGCCGGCCCTGGCGTGGGTGGCCCTGATCCTCGGTGTGCCGGCCGTGCTCTTCAACGTGCTGGAGGTCGTCCTGCCCGAGAGCGACCTGGTCCTGCTCGGCTCCGCGCTGCTCCATGCGCCGTTCTACTTCTACGTCTCCTACGGGATGATCCGCTACCTCTTCCACGACGACCGGGTGACCCGCGACGAGCTGTACGCCACCGGGGCGGCGTTCACCGTCGTCGCGTGGGGGTTCGCCTACCTCCACCTGGCGGTCCAGGTGATCTGGCCCGGGTCGTACGGCGCGGAGCGCTCGTTCTTCGAGCTGCTGTACCTGTCCTTCACCACGCTCACCAGCGTCGGCCTCTCCGACATCGTCCCGGTGCTCCCCCACGCCCGGTCCCTGGTCATCCTCGAGCAGGTCGCCGGGGTGCTCTACGTGGCGCTGGTCGTCGCCCGCCTGGTCGGCCTGACGGTGACCCGGTCCGTCAACCGCTCGGGCGGGTGAACCGTCAGACGCCCTCGCAGATCTCGGTCATCTCGTCGAGGTAGGCGTCCAGCGGCTCGAGCCCGGCCTCGGCCCGCAGCTCGTCGACCGCCGCGGGATCGGCGATCGGCGTGGGCGGCACCGGCTTCTTCTTCTCGCAGCGGATCTGGGTGCCGTAGGTCTGCGGCTCGCCCTTGGCGACCGCCACGCGGTCGGTGAGGTAGGCGAGGTCGCCCCCCGATGCGTCGTCCTCCGCGACCGCCGCGGCCAGGAGCTCGAGCGCCCGCTCCTGGAACGCCAGGTCGAGGTCGGAGTGCTGCGCGATCACCCAGGCCGCCGTCGAGCCCTCCTCGCCCACCAGGTCGTGTCCGGGCCAGCCGTGCTCGTCGAAGATCTCGGCCAGCCGGGCCTGCCGGTCCTCGTGGAGTCCGGACGCCTGCTGGTCGGCCTGCTGCATCGCGATCAGCTCGTCGCTCAGGGCCTGGTCGAACTCGACCGGCGCCTCGTCCGAGGGCGAGCTCGTCGCCGGCCCGGCGTCCGGCGGGTCGTCGGAGCCGCTGCAGCCGGCCAGGCCGGTCAGCAGGAGCACGGACGCGGCCGCGAGGGCGGCGCGGCGGTGCCAGGTGCGCACGGTCTGCATGTCAGGCCTCCCAGCCCTCGGGGTGGAGCTTCTTCGGCAGGCCCGAGACGACCAGCCGGTAGGACTCGTCGACGGCGGACAGCAGCTCGTCGTCGGGGATGGCGCCGCCGAACGCCAGGTCGTTCCAACCCGAGCGGCCGATGTAGGCCATCACGGTGGCCTCGTCGGGAAACCGCGCGAGCCACTCGTCGGCCTCCTCGCGGCTGCGGCCGGACTTGACGCCCACGCCGTCGCCGCGGAGGAACGCGAAGATCTTTCCGCGCTCCTCCGGCCCGACCTTGAAGACCGGGTGCTCGTGCTCCCAGGGGTTGTCGGGCCAGGCGCCGGGCTTGGCGGCACAGTGCGCCCGCATCCGCTCGACGTCCACGGGCCGCAGCCTACGATGATCCGGTGACCTCACCCGAGATCTGGCGCCAGTTCGGCCACGACCCGCGCACCCCGGCGTACGCGACGATGCGGGCCTCGGACGCCGATCGCGACGTCGTGCTGCGGGCGCTCGGCGAGGCGTACGCCGAGGGCCGGATCGACGCCACCGAGTTCGACGAGCGCACCTCGGGCGTCCAGGCGGCGCGCGCCCTGGGCGAGCTGCCGGGGTTCCTGGCCGACCTGGTGCCAGCGGTCGAGGCGTCGCCCGCGCTGCCGCTCTCGGCGCCCGCGCCGCTCACGCCGGAGCGGGTGGAGTCCGAGGCGGTCGCGCGGTGGGAGAAGACCCGCCGTGAGGCGTTCTCGATGTGGGTGTTCGTCTCGCTCGTGTGCTGGGTCATCTACCTCGCCACCAGCCTGGGCAACGGGGACCTCTACCACCCGTGGCCGATCTACCCGATGCTCGGGACGTCGATCCCGCTGCTCGGCACGATGCTCCAGCGCAAGGACATGATCGCGAGGAACCGGCGCCACATCGTCGCCAAGCACGAGAAGGCGGTCGCCAAGGCGCGCAAGAAGGCAGCGCTCGAGCAGCGCACGCTGCGCGAGATCGAGGGCAACCCCGACCTGCCCTAGTCGTCCTCGCCGTCCTCGTCGAGCAGGCCCTCTCGCCGCGCCGCGGCGACGATCCGACGGACGTTCGTCAGCGAGCCGCAGTCGTCGTCGAGCTGCCGGTTGCGCTCGGCGGCGAACTGATCCCCGAGCTCGGCCCGCACCTGCTCCCCGACCTCCTCGCGCGCCGGGTTGAGGATGGTGAGCTCCTCCTCGGTGAGGTGGTGGTTGACGGCCGTCGCGAGCTCCTCCACAGCATCGTCGAACGCCTGGGTGTCGGTGCCCTTGAGCTCGAGCACCGCGAGCAGCGCCTCGTGTCCCTCCGCGTGCTCCTCCTCCCCGTGCTCGGCCTCGTGCTCCCCGACCGCGCCCTTCCGACGCAGCTTCGGGTAGACGTGCTTCTCCTCGGCGAGGGCGTGGGCGACGTGGAGTGACGAGAACGCCTGCCGGACGGCGTCGCGGTCGCTGCTGCTGTCGCGCAGGTCGCGGAGCAGCGCCTCGAAGCGACGGTGGTCGTCGAGGATCAGGTCGAGGACGTCGCCGCTGACGGGCCGGCCGAGATCGATCGCAGTGCTCATGGCCCGACCCTAACCAGCCGCGGCGTGTGCCTCAGCGTGCGCCATAGCGCACGCTGAGGCACACGCGGCGCTACTTTGTCGCCTCCATCATCTGGCGGAGCTCCTTCTTGAGGTCGCCGATCTCGTCGCGCAGGCGCGCGGCCACCTCGAACTGCAGCTCGGCCGCCGCCGCTCGCATCTGCTCGGTGAGCTCCTGGATCAGCTCGGCGAGCTCGGTGCTCGGCAGCCCGGCGAGGTCGGGATGGTGGCCGTCACCGCGCAGCTTGGAGAGCCCGGGGACGGGGGCCTTCTTGGACCGTGGGTCGAGGTGCGCCCACGTCTCGAGCAGCTCCTGGGTGTTCTCGTCCTCGCGCGCCAGCATCTCGGTGATGTCGGCGATCTTCTTGCGCAACGGCTGCGGGTCGATGCCGTGCTCGGTGTTGTAGGCGACCTGCTTGGCCCGGCGACGGTTCGTCTCGTCGATGGCCGACTCCATCGACGGCGTGATCTTGTCGGCGTACATGTGCACCTGGCCCGACACGTTGCGGGCGGCCCGGCCGATCGTCTGGATCAGCGACTTGTCGGAGCGCAGGAAGCCCTCCTTGTCGGCGTCGAGGATCGACACCAGCGACACCTCGGGCAGGTCGAGGCCCTCGCGCAGCAGGTTGATGCCGACGAGGACGTCGTACTCGCCGAGCCGCAGGTCGCGGAGCAGCTCGATCCGCTTGAGGGTGTCGACCTCGGAGTGGAGGTAACGGGTGCGGATGCCGGCGTCGAGCAGGTAGTCGGTGAGGTCCTCCGACATCTTCTTCGTCAGCGTCGTGACGAGGACCCGCTCGTTCTTCTCGACCCGGGTGTTGATCTCGCTGATGAGGTCGTCGATCTGGCCCTTGGTGGACTTCACGACCACCTCGGGGTCGATCAGCCCGGTCGGCCGGATGATCTGCTCGACCGTGTCGCCGCCGACCTTGTCGAGCTCGTAGTTGCCCGGGGTCGCCGAGAGGTAGATCGTCTGGCCGATCCGGTCGAGGAACTCCTCCCACCGCAGCGGCCGGTTGTCCATGGCGCTCGGGAGCCGGAACCCGTGGTCGACGAGGTTGCGCTTGCGCGACATGTCGCCCTCGTACATGCCGCCGATCTGCGGCACCGCGACATGTGACTCGTCGACCACGAGCAGGAAGTCCTCGGGGAAGTAGTCGAGCAGGCAGTTGGGGGCGGAGCCGCGGCTGCGACCGTCGATGTGCATCGAGTAGTTCTCGATCCCCGCGCAGGAGCCGACCTGCCGCATCATCTCGACGTCGTAGGTGGTGCGCATCCGCAGCCGCTGGGCCTCCAGCATCTTGCCCTGCCGCTCGAACGTCTCGAGCCGCTCGGCCAGCTCGGTCTCGATGCCCTCGATCGCCCGCTCCATCCGCTGCGGACCGGCGACGTAGTGGGTCGCGGGGAAGATGTAGAGCTCCTGGTCCTCGGTCAGCACCTCGCCGGTGACCGGGTGGAGCGTCATCATCCGCTCGATCTCGTCACCGAAGAACTCGATCCGGATCGCCATCTCCTCGTAGACGGGAAAGACCTCGAGGGTGTCGCCGCGGACCCGGAACGTCCCGCGCGTGAACGACAGGTCGTTGCGGGTGTACTGGATCTCGACGAGCCGGCGGAGCACGGCGTCGCGGTCGTGCTCCTGCCCGACCCGCAGCCGCAGCATCCGGTCGACGTACTCCTGCGGGGTGCCGAGGCCGTAGATGCACGACACGGTCGACACCACGATGACGTCGCGCCTGGTCAGCAGCGAGTTGGTCGCGGAGTGGCGCAGCCGCTCCACCTCCTCGTTGATCGAGGAGTCCTTCTCGATGTAGGTGTCGGTCTGCGGGACGTACGCCTCGGGTTGGTAGTAGTCGTAGTAGGAGACGAAGTACTCGATCGCGTTGTCGGGGAACAGCATGCGCAGCTCGTTGGCGAACTGGGCCGCCAGCGTCTTGTTGGGCTGCATCACCAGCACCGGCCGCTGGAGCTGCTCGGCGACCCAGGCGACGGTCGCCGTCTTGCCGGTGCCGGTCGCGCCGAGCAGCACGACGTCCTGCTCCCCACCCTGGATCCGCTTGGTGATCTCGGTGATCGCCGCCGGCTGGTCGCCGGAGGGTCGGTAGTCCGACACCACGGTGAAGGGCGCCACCCGGCGCTCGAGATCGGTCACTGGCCGCATGGCCCGAGCGTACGTCCACCCACCGACAAGGGTTTTCTCTCGTTCCGGGGACGACTACGCTGCCTTTCCTTACGCTGGGGCTTGGAGCGACGGTCCCCCCATCCTCACCGACCGTTTTGGACCCCCCGAGCAGAAGACTGAGGCACGATGCACGAGACGCTTGACTCAGGCGCCCAGCGCACGCATCGCCCGACGGACGTGTCCGAGTGGCCGGTCCGTCGCAAGGTCGCGCTGGTGCTGGCCGTTCCGCTGCTGCTGGCCGCCGTGCTGGGTGGCCTCCGCGTCCAGTCGGCCCTCGCCGACTCCTCGGCCGCCTCGGCGACCGCCAGCCAGGTGACGGTCCTCGGGCCGTCGGTCGCCTACCTGTCCGCCGCCGAGGACGCCGCCATGGTGTTCCGCGAGACCGACGACCAGGCGCAGCGCGACGCCGCGCTGGCGCTCGTCAACGACGCCGCGGCCGACCTCGAGTCCGCCTGGGCCTCCGCCGACCTGTCGGAGGCCGAGCGCGAGCAGGTGCGAGCGCTGCTCACCAGCACCCAGGGGCTGCGCGACGGCTCGTCGTACGACCTCGTCTCCACCGCCGTCAACGCGCTCGAGCAGCTCGAGGCCGACGTCACGCTCGGCATCGCCGCCATGACCGAGTCCGGCTCACGCACCGAGTCGCAGATCGGCCTCGTCGGCCAGCTCAACGAGGGTCGGCTCGCCGTCACCCAGCAGCAGCTGCTGGTGCTCCCGACGCCCGACCTGATCCCCAAGAACGCGCTCTACGGGCACCTGGGGGTCGAGTCCGCCGCGATCGGCAACCTGGAGCTGCAGCTGCCCGGCAACGAGGACGTCGCCCTGCTGCGCCAGTACAACGCCAGCAACGCGGGCCTCCTCGGCATCGGCACGCCCGACCTCAAGGGCTCGGCCCCGCTCCGGATCTACGACAACCTGACCACGAGCCTGCTCACGGAGATCGAGGAAGGGCTGGCGGCCGCCGCGTCGACGTCCCAGCGCGAGGCGATCCTGGTGGCCGGACTGACGGCGCTGGCGCTGGCGCTGGCCGTCGTGCTCGCCCTGGTGGTCTCGCGCTTCCTCGTGGGCCCGATCCAGAAGGTGCGCGACGGCGCGCTCGAGGTCGCCCAGGAGCGGCTGCCCGAGACCGTCCGCCGGATCCGTGCGGGCCAGGACCCGGGTGAGATCGAGCCGATCGCGGTCACGACGCACGAGGAGCTGGGCCAGCTGGCCCGCGCGGTCGACGACCTGCACAGCACCGCGGTGCGCCTGGCGCAGGGCGAGGCCGAGCTGCGCTCCCGCGTCGCCGACATGTTCGTCACGCTCTCGCGCCGCAACACCTCGCTGGTCAACCAGCAGCTGCGCCTGATCGAGAGCCTCGAGAGCGACGAGGAGGACCCGCAGCGGCTGGAGAGCCTGTTCCGGCTCGACCACCTCGCCTCCCGGATGCGCCGTACGGCGGAGAGCCTGGTCGTCCTCGCGGACGCCCCGACCCAGCACAGCGAGCAGGACTCGCTCTCGGTGGCCGAGGCGCTCCAGGCCGCCACCGCCGGTGTCCAGGACTACCAGCGGGTGCGCCTCGGACCCGCCCCGGACCTGCGCCTCTCCGGCAGCGCCGCCCCCGACCTGGTGCACCTGTTCACCGAGCTGGTCGACAACGCCCTGTCGTTCTCCCCGCCCACCTCGTCGGTCACCGTCACGACCGAGACGCCGGCCGGACTGGTGCTCGTCCAGATCCACGACCAGGGCCTCGGCATCGACCAGGCGTCGCTGCTCGACCTGAACGAGACGCTGCGGACGGGCGCCGAGGTCACCGCCGAGACCGCCCGCCGGATGGGTGTCTTCGTGGTCAGCCGGCTCGCGCGCCGGCACGGCATGACCGTGACGCTCGAGCGGAACGCCGACAACGGCACCACGGCCAAGGTCTTCATCCCACGCGCGCTGCTCGCTGCCGCGAGTCTGCCCGAGCCGGTCGTCGACGCCACTCCGGCCGTCGCGGAGAGCGCGGCCCCGGTCTCGGTGCTGGGCGACACGACCTTCCGGCGGCCCGACCTGGACGTCCCCGCCGAGGTCCCCGAGGTCACCGAGGTCCCCGCCGAGGTCCACGCCGAGGTCCACGCAGACCTCGATCCGGACGAGGCGTCGCCCGCACACCCGGAGCCGGAGGAGGCCGTGGCCCGGGAGTCCGTCCCGGCCGCGCCGTCGGGCAACCCGCTCGACCAGCTGTCGGCGGTCATCAACGCCAACATCCGGCTGCCGCAGCGGCAGCCCGGCACGGCCGACCAGCCGTCGGAGCTGACTCCTGTGCTGTCGGTCAACACGCCTCGGACGCCGCTCGAGCGGGAGCCCGAGCCGCTGGCCGAGCCGGTGCTCGAGCACCCCGAGCCGGTCGAAGACGAGCCGGTCGAGGACTGCCGGTCGAGGAGCCCGCGGCCGAGCCGGTCGACGAGCCCGCGGCGTCGCACGACGACGTCGAGGAGCACCCGGCCGACGCGGAGCCCGAGTGGGTGCCGTCGTTCGGCCTCCCGACCCGGCCGATCTCGGTCGTACCGGACCTGTCGCCGTCGCCCGAGCCGGCTCGCAACGGCCTGTCGAACGGGGTCACGAACGGGGTCCCGACGTCGAACGGGGTGGCGCACGGCGAGGTCCCGGCGCTGCGGGCCGACCCGCTGCTCGACGAGCTGACGTCGGTCCCGTCCGGCGACGACGACTCTCCGCTCTACCAAGCGCTGCGGTCGAACTGGTTCAGCACCGAGGGCGACAGCTTGGGCTGGGACAGCGGCGAGGCCGACGCGGGCTGGCAGGCCGCCGACCGAGCGAACGAGACCGCCCCGTCGCGGCTCACGCCTTCCGGGCTCCCGGTCCGCGACCCGGGCAACCGGCTCGTCCCCGGCGGCGTGACCACCGCGACCGCGGCCGTCCGCCGCGACCCCGAGGCGATCCGGGCCCGGCTGGCCGCTCACGCCGCGGGCGTGGCGAAGGGCCGTCAGGCCTCGGGCACCGACCACCCTCTCGACACCACTCTCGACACCACTGAGGACGTGACCCCCTGATGAGCGAGACCTACCCGACCTCCCCCACGCGGACCGAGCCACGTGAGCTCGACTGGGTGGTGGGCCGGTTCATCGACGATGTGCCGGGCACCGCGCACGCGGTCCTGGTGTCGGCCGACGGCCTCCTCACCGCGGCGAGCGCGCACCTGCCGCCCGACCGCGCCGAGCAGGTCGCGGCCGTCGCCTCCGGCCTCGCGAGCCTGGCAGTCGGCGCCTCGCGGCTCTTCGACGGCGGCCAGGTCATGCAGACCGTCGTGGAGATGCAGCGCGGCTACCTGCTGCTCATGAGCGTCGGTGACGGGTCGCACCTCGCCGTCCTGACGCAGGAGACCGCCGACATCGGCCAGATCGGCTACGAGATGGCCCTCCTGGTCGAGCGCGTGGGCCAGATGGTGCAGGCCTCGGCCCGGACTCCGCTGTCGGGCCGCTGAGGAGATCCAGTGACGCCCCCCGACCCCCATCGCCCCGAGCTGGAGGACCACGGTCCCCCGGCCCGGCTGGTGCGCTCCTACACGATCACGTCGGGCCGCACCAAGGCCGCCGTCGACCTGCCGATGGAAGCGACACTGCGCCGCCTGGGGTTCGACGACGAGCCCGGCGACGGGCCGCGGCAGCGGATCCTGCGGGTCTGCGACACGCAGTCCGTCGCGGAGGTGGCGGCCCTGGTGAAGATGCCGATCGGCGTCGTCCGGGTGCTGCTGGGTGACCTCGTCCAGGAGGGAAAGGTGCGCGTCCAGGCCACCTTGACCGACACGTCCTCGCGCGACGAGCGACGTGATCTGATCGAAAGGACCCTTCGTGGACTCCGTGCGCTCTGACCGCCCGCCGACCGATCGGCGCGCCGTCACCTCGACCAAGATCGTGATCGCCGGCGGCTTCGGCGTCGGCAAGACCACCCTGGTCGGCTCGGTCTCCGAGATCATGCCGCTGCGCACCGAGGCACTCGTGACCAACGAGTCCGAGGGCGTCGACGACCTCGCCTCGGTGCCCTCGAAGTCCACCACCACGGTGGCGATGGACTTCGGCCGGATCACGCTCGCCGAGGACCTCGTCCTCTACCTGTTCGGGACCCCCGGCCAGAAGCGGTTCTGGTTCATGTGGGACGACCTGTGCGTCGGCGCCATCGGTGCCATCGTCGTGGTCGACACCGAGCGGCTCGACGAGGCGTTCTCGCCGCTCGACTACTTCGAGGCGAAGGGCATTCCCTTCATCGTGGCGGTCAACCAGTTCGAGGGCACCCACGCCTACTCCCTCGAGGAGGTCGCCGGTGCGCTGGCCCTCTCCTCGGCGGTGCCGATGATCGGCATCGACGCCCGTGACCGGGAGTCCGCCAAGCGCGCCCTGGTCCGGATCACCGAGTACGCGCTGGAGCGCCTCACCGGCGACGTCGCCGTCGCTCGCTGACCGGCCCGCCTCAGCGGCCCGGCTCACTGGTCGGCCGCCAGATCCAGGTCTCGGCCACGAGCTCCCCGTCGCGGTCGTCGTCCCACCGCTGGCCGCCGAACACGACCAGCGCGTCCCCGAGTGCGGTCACGCCCTCGTCGTACGACGGCGCCGGCCGCGCCGGGATGCGCAGCCAGGCGTCGCGCTCGGTGTCGCGGACCCAGCCAGCGGCGTACTCGAACGTCGCCGTGCCGTGGCCGAGGACCCCGGCCAGGTCGACGTCGCCACGCATCCCCGGGGGCAGCGTCGGGAACGGCGCCCAGCGCGCCGGTCCGCAGGTCGAGCACGCCGCCACCGGCCGACCCGAAGTGCGGGTTGAGCCACGCCTCGTCGCCGCTGCGCCAGACCTGGTAGCCCGCGCCCGGCGCCTCCGGCAGCTCCGTCCAGTCGCCGCTCCCGAGGTCGTAGCTCGCGCCCACCTTCGCCTGGCCGCCCTCCCGCGGCGAGCCGAACACGAGGAACCGGTGGCCGTCCGCCACGGCGAAGCGGTCGTACACGTCGGGCAGCGGGTCGTCGGGGAGCTCCTGCCAGCGGCCGGTGGCCGGGTCGAAGAGGTGGTCGGGCCGCTCGCCGTTCTCGTCCGAGTCGGCCAGCACCAGCAGCCGCCCACCGACGGCGACCAGAGTGGCGTACGACGGGGCCGGCCGCGGGACCTGCACCGAGCTCGGACCACCGGTCCGCCCGGGTGTCGTAGCGCAGCAGCTCCGACGGCCCGTCGCACGAGACGGACTCCCGGCACCCGGTGAGCACGTAGACGTCGTCACCGACCGTCACCGCGCGGGCGTGCCGCACCCCGAACGGTGCGTCGGCGATCGGGCGCCACTCCCCCGTGCTCACGTCGAGGAGCGCGCCGTCGCGCAGCGGGGGCAGGTCGGGATAGGCGCAGTCCGCGTTCGGCGGGCAGAGCCACTGCCAGCCCCCGGTCACGAGCACGTCCTCTCCGACGGCGGCCACGACCGCCGCGACGCGCCCGCTCAGCGGCGGGTCCGGCAGCCGCTCCCAGCCGCTGCCGCCCTCGGGGGCGTCCGGGGACCCCGCGGTCGGAGGCACGCCGGCCGGCTGCCCGCAGCCCGACAGCAGCGCGGCCAGGGCGACGACGGCGACCAGGGTGCTCCTCATGCCGGGTGGGACGGAGCCGGCGGGCGAACGGTTCCGCCCGCTGGCAAGATGGCCATGTGTCCGCCCTGTCCGACTCGCTGCGCGCCTCGAGCGCCGACCGGCTGTTCCGGGTGCTGCGCCGCTCGCTGCTGACGCTGCTCGGCGTGCAGCTCGCGCTCGCGATCGGGATGTCGCTGGTCGACTCCTACCGGCGCCGGGGCAAGAAGGCGAAGCCGTTCCCGGTCACGCCACCCCGCGCGGTCGAGGTCGGCGAGAGCGGCGGATCGGTCACGACCTACACCTACGGACAGGACCTGTACGACGCGATGCTGAGCGCGATCGCGGGAGCGCAGCGGCAGATCCTGTTCGAGACCTACATCTGGAAGGGCGACGAGGTCGGCGAGCAGTTCAAGCAGGCGCTCGCGGCGGCGGCCGCGCGCGGCGTCGAGGTCTACTGCATCTACGACAGCTTCGCGAACCTCGTGGTCTCCCCCCGGTTCAAGCGGTTCCCTGCGTCGGTGAAGGTGCTGCCCTACCCCGTCTACAACGCCGGCTGGCGGGTGCTCGACCTGCGCCGCTACGGGCGTGACCACCGCAAGATCCTGGTCGTCGACGACGCGGTCGGGTTCGTCGGCGGCTACAACATCGGGACGGCGTTCGCCACCGACTGGCGCGACACGCACGTCCGTCTCACCGGCCCCTCGGTGTGGGACCTCAAGCGGGCGTTCGCCGACTTCTGGAACCTGAACCGGCGACGGATCCTCGGCACCAGCGAGCGACCGTTGCTGCTCGAGACGAGCCCGGTGTGGGAGCCGCGGATCCGGGTGCACCGCAACGTGCCGCGACTCTGGATGTTCCCCATCCGCGGGATGTACCTCGAGGCCATCAACCGGGCCGGCCGCAACGTGTGGCTGACACAGGCCTACTTCCTCCCCGACCAGGACTTCGTCGACGCGCTGGTGACGGCCGCGCAGCGCGGGGTCGACGTCCGGCTCCTCGTGCCGCTGAAGTCCAACCACGTCGTCGCCGACTGGATCTCGCGCGGCTACTACGACCAGCTGCTGCGTGGTGGCGTGCGGATCCTCCGGTTCCAGGGCGCCATGGTGCACGCGAAGACCGCCACCGTCGACGGGTCGTGGTCGACCGTCGGCACCGCCAACATCGACCGGCTCAGCCTGCAGGGGAACTACGAGATCAACGTCGAGGTGATCGACGAGGACCTCGCTGCCACGCTCGAGCAGATCTTCGAGACCGACCAGCAGAACTGCCTGGAGCTCACCCTCGCGGAGTGGGAGGCGCGCGACCTGCACCGCCGGTTCACCGAGAGCCTCCTCAACCCGCTGCGGCCGCTGCTGTGACGGCTGCCGTGACGGCCGTGGCGGGGCCCGTCGTGCTCGACGGCGGGCTCTCGACCGCGCTCGAGGAGGCCGGCGCCGACCTGTCGGGCGCGCTGTGGACGGCCCGGCTGCTCGGCGAGGAGCCGGAGCGGATCCGCGACGCCCACCGGGCCTTCTACCTCGCAGGCGCCCGGGTCGCCACGACCGCCAGCTACCAGAGCAGCCTCGAGGGGCTGGAGGGCGCGGGCTACGACGCGGCCACCGCCCGCGGCCTCGTCACGCTCAGCGTGACGCTGGCCCGCGACGTGCGCGACTCGCTCGCCGACGACCACCCCGGGCTGCTGGTCGCCGCCTCGGTCGGGCCGTACGGCGCCTACCTGGCCGACGGGTCGGAGTACCGCGGCCGGTACGGCGTGCCTGCGGCCCGGCTGCGTGACTTCCACGCCCCGCGGCTGGAGCTGCTGGCCGCGGCCGGCCCCGACCTGCTCGCCGTCGAGACCATCCCCGACCTCGACGAGGCCACGGTCCTGGTCGACCTGCTCGACGATCTCGGGGTGCCCGCCTGGTTCGGCTACACCGTCCGCGGCGCGACGACCGCCGCGGGCCAGCCCCTGGCCGACGCCTACGCCGTCCTCGCCGGGCGGGCATCGCTGGTCGCCGCCGGCGTCAACTGCTCTGACCAGTCGGACGTCCTGGGTGCCGTCCGGGCGTCGGTCGCCGCGACCGGGCTGCCGGCGGTCGCCTACCCCAACCGGGGCGGCACGTGGGACGCCGCGGCGAAGCGGTGGTCCTACGGCGACCGGATCGATCCCGGCCTGGTGCAAGGCTGGCTCGACGCCGGCGTTCGCTACGTCGGTGGTTGCTGCGGCAACGGGCCTGCCGAGATCGCCGAGCTGGCGGCCCAGGTGGCCGCGCGGTCCTAGTCACGGCGACCGGGTCAGTCGGCACTCCGGCGGGTGGCGGCCAGGATCCAGGCGGCGACCACGCCGATCACGGCGAGCCCGGCGACGTACCCGACCGCGGTCGGGCTCGACCAGGTGAGGTCGTCGCCGTGCCGTACCAGCGCGACCGCCTGCAGCACCACGAACGTGGCGCCGGTGAGGCCGAGCGGCCGGATGGAGGGCAGGTGGTCGATCAGCAACGAGTGACCGGCGGCCCAACCGAGCCCCACCAGCCACGCCCCGACGGCGCGGCCGGTCAGCTCGGTGAGCGGCCACGGCCAGAGGCGGGCCGCCTCGACCGGGGCCAGGAGGAGTGCTACGCCGAGCGCGAGCAGCACCACCGCGAGCACCCCCAGCAGCCCGCGCAGGACCGTCGGCGGCCGGTCGCGGAGCAAGCCGGACACCGCTGCCCCACGCGCCTGTCGGGTCTGCTGCCAGGCGAGCACGACCATCAGGACGGGGACCACGCCGTACACCGCGAGCCAGCCGACCGTGACCGCGCGGGCGCTGGTCGGGTGCTCCGCGCCGAGGTGGAACTTGTCGAGGTGCACGAGCGTCACGACCAGGGTGAGCGTGGTGAAGACGAGCACGGTCCACACCGCGAGCCGGGCGCGGTCCCAGCCGTGGGACCGGGCGCCCGCGACCTCGAGGACCGCGCTCGACCAGTACGACGCCCCGAGGAAGACCGCGGTCATCGGCACGTCGATGGTCCACGAGAACCAGTCGGCGGTCCGCAGCGGGAACACGTAGAGCTGCAGCCCGGCCAGGAACACCAGGGCGGCGGCGACGAGGAGCAGGCGGCGCATGCCAGGTGCCAACGGCGCCTCGAGATCTGCCCCGCTCATCCGGGGTGCTCGGCGAGGTAGCCGTGGATCAGGGAGATCACGGTGGCGCCGTCACCGACCGCCGTCGCCACCCGCTTGACGGACCCGGCGCGGACGTCGCCGATCGCGAACACCCCGGGCAGCGTGGTCTCCAGCATCGGCCGCATCGCCCCGTCGGGGTCGTCGGGGTCGGGCCCGGTCCGCACGAAGCCGGCCCGGTCGCGCCGCACCTCGTCGGGCAGCCACGACGTCCGTGGCACGGACCCGATGAGGACGAACAGGCCGGTCGCCTCCAGCTCCTCGGTGGCCCGGCCGTCGGGGTCACCCACCGTGATCGCGGCGAGGCAGCCGTCGACCTCGCGGCCCCCGTGGACGGCGGTCCGGTAGCGGATGGTGACGTTGCGGGTGGCCCCGAGCTGGGCGATGAGGTACTCGGACATGCTGGCGGCGAGCGAGGGCCCGCGCACCAGCAGCGTGACGTGCTTGGCGTACCGCGCGAGGTGCAGCGCCGCCTGGCCGGCGGAGTTGCCGCCGCCGATCACGGCCACCTCCTGCCCGGTCATGGACGGCGCCTCCGAGACCGCCGCCCCGTAGAAGACGCCGCGGCCGATCAGCGCCTCGAGCTCCGGCACGTCGAGCCGCCGGTAGTCCACGCCGGTGGCGACCACCACGCTGCGGCCGCGGGCCACGCTGCCGTCGGACATCGACACGGTGCGCAGGTCGCCCTCGACGCCGAGCCCTTCGACGACCCGCATGAACGAGTACTCCGTGCCGAAGCTCCAGGCCTGCTGGAACGAGCGGTAGGCCAGGTGGGCGCCGCTCACGCCGCGGGAGAACCCGGGGTAGTTGCGGATCAGCGAGCTGGTGCCGGCCTGACCACCGACGGCCTGCTGCTCCACGACCAGCGTCGAGAGGCCCTCCGACGACGCGTAGACGGCCGCGGCGAGACCGGACGGCCCCGCGCCGACCACCACGACGTCGTACACCCGGTCGGCCGGCAGCGGCGCCATCAGCCCGAACGCGTCGGCGATCTCGAGGTCCGTGGGGTTGACGAGGGTCGTCGGCGGCGAGGTGAACGGCAGCACCACGACGGGCAGCTCCGGATCCTCCAGCCCGAGGCCGGCGATCATCCGGTCGGTGGCGTCCGTGCCGACCTGGTGGAACGACAGCGGGATGTGGTTGCGACCGAACGTGTCGCGCAGCGCGTGAGTGCGCTCGTCACGCTGCTCGCCGATCAGGCGGACCGCCGCGAACCCGGCGCCCTGCGCCAGGTGCCAGTCGTCGAGCGTGTCGGTGATTGCGCCGTGGAACTCCTCGTCGCGGGGCCGCTCCGGGCGCAGCAGCAACAGGTCGGCATGCCCCTGGGCGATCGCGCCGAAGACCGTGGGCGCGCTGGCGAAGTCGCCCCAGGTGACCGCGACCGCCCGCTTGGCCGCCGGCTGGAGGGCGTAGGCGCGGCGGAGGAAGTCCAGGCCCTCGCGGTCCTCCGGTCCGTAGTACCCGACGACCAGCGCGACCGGGCGAGCCCACCGGCGGAGCCCCTCGAGCACCGCCCGGGCGTGCGCGTAGTCGGCGCAGACCACGACCTCGTAGTCGGCGCCGTACCGCCGCCGCAGCTCCGACTCCAGGACCTCGCGCGAGGTCGGGTCGGTGGTGGCGAGCAGCATCACCGGAGACGTCTCGTCCACGGCCGCCCCCTCCCCTGGCGGATCGCTGATCGACGGCGATCACGCTACCGGCGCCGGCCCGGCCCGGCGAGGGGTTATCCGCCACCGCGGACGGCGCGGGTCAGCTCGGGAGGTGGGTGCGCGGCGCCATCCGCGGGCCGAGCCGCGGCCGGTGCAGCCCGGCCAGGCCCACGAGCGCCTGCACCCGGTAGCGGTGCGGCCGGTACTGCTCGAGGAAGTCGGCGAGCTCGTCGTCGTCGAAGGCGGTCCCGGTCAGCGCCCAGCCGATGTCCTTCGCCACGTGGTAGTCGCCGAAGGAGACCGCGTCCGGGTCGCCGAACGCCCGCTGCTGCACCTCGGCGCTGGTCCACACGCCGATCCCCGGCAGCGACCGCAGGGCGCGGCCGGCGTCGGAGGGCGAGAGCGTCGCGGTGCGCTCGACGGCGTGCGCCACCCGGGCACACGTCACGACCGTCTTGGAGCGCGCCGGGTCGATGTGGAGCTTGAGCCACTCCCACGACGGGATGGTCCGCAGCGTCTCCGCGTCGGGCTGCACCCAGACGCCCAGGTCGTGTCCCGGCCCGGGCGCCCGGGTGCCCCACCGGTGCACCAGGTTCCGGAAGCCGGCGAACGCCTCCTGGCCGGTGACCTTCTGCTCGATGATCGAGGGCACCAGCGCCTCGAGCACGAGCCCGGAGCGGCCGATCCGCCAGTGGCGGTGGTGACGCCAGACGTCCTTGAGGATCTGGTGGGTGGGCTCGAAGCCGCTCGGGTCGTCGTCGGCGCCGAGCAGCGTCGGCACCGCCTCGAGCACCCAGTCGGCACCCTCGCCCCACGCCGCGGCGTACACGCGGCCCTCGCGCGGCCGGGTCTCGACCATCAACGTGGCCACCCCGACCGGCGTCCGGATACCGCGCCAATGACGGCCCTGGAAGTCGATCTTGTACGTCGGGTCGGAGCCGCCGCGCCGCTGCTGGCTCATGATCTCGTTGACCGGGACCGGCCAGTCCGGCACCCAGAGCCGCTGCTTGTTGCGGCTGGTGGTCGGATCGGGCGGGTTCGTCACGGGCCCGAGCGTAAGCCACCCTCCGTGACGGCGGATACTCATCCCGCCGCCCCCGGGGCTAGGTTGAGCGCGTGTCCGACTCCTCGCGCGATCTCGAGCCCGGGATCGAGACCGACTTCCGACGGCAGATGTCCTACGGCGACTACCTGTGCCTCGACCGGCTGCTCTCCGCGCAGCGGCCGCAGAGCGACCCGCCGCAGCACGACGAGCTGCTCTTCATCATCCAGCACCAGACCTCCGAGCTCTGGCTGAAGCTGCTCGTCCACGAGCTGCGGTCGGCCCGCTCGCTGCTCGCCGCCGACGACCTGGCGCCCGCGCTCAAGCGGCTGGCCCGGGTCAAGCACGTGCAGCGGGTGCTCACCGACCAGTGGTCCGTGCTCGCCACCCTCACCCCGAGCGAGTACGCCGAGATCCGGCCCTTCCTGGCCACCTCATCCGGCTTCCAGTCGGCGCAGTACCGCGAGGTGGAGTTCCTGCTCGGCAACAAGGACGCCGAGATGGTGCGCGTGCACGCCCACGACCCCGCCGCGCAGGCCGAGCTCGCCCGGCTGCTGGAGGAGCCCTCGCTGTACGACGAGTTCCTGCGCTACCTCGCGCGCCAGGGGTACGCCGTGCCGGCGGGCCTGCTCGACCGCGACTGGTCCCTCCGCCACACGTCCCACCCGGCCCTGGTCGACGTGTTCGCCACCGTCTACGCCACGCCCCACGAGCACTGGGGGGTCTACGAGACCTGCGAGGAGCTCGTCGACATCGAGGACAGCTTCCAGGAGTGGCGGTTCCGGCACCTGCAGGTGGTGCAACGCACGATCGGCCACAAGACCGGCACCGGCGGCTCCTCCGGGGTCGACTTCCTCCGTCGGGCGCTGGACCTGACGTTCTTCCCCGAGCTCTACGAGGTGCGCACGCGGATCGGCGGCTGAGCCTGTCGGATCGCGCGGCTAGCCTGGCGCCGTGCTGATCGCGGAGCTGGTGGAGACGTCGACGGCGGTCGCCGCGACCCGGTCGCGCAAGGCCAAGACCGCCGCGTTGGCGGCGACCCTCGCGCGGGCGGACGCCGACGAGCTGCCCGTGGTCACGTCCTACCTCGCGGGCTCGCTGCTCCAGCGGCGTACCGGGCTCGGGTGGCGGGGGCTCCAGACGATGCCCGACGCCGCACCCGAGCCGTCGCTGACGGTCCGCGAGGTGCACGAGGCGTTCGACCACCTCGCCTCGCTGTCCGGATCGGGCTCGCAGCAGACCCGGTCGACCGCGGTCGCCGAGCTCTTCGGCCGCGCCACCGGCGACGAGCAGCGCTGGCTGCGCGGCCTGGTCACCGGCGAGGTCCGCCAGGGCGCGCTCGACGCGCTGGTGCAGGAGGCGCTGGCGGCCGCCGCCGAGGTGCCGCTGCCCGCCGTCCGCCGGGCCGCGATGCTGTCGGGGTCGACCGTGGCGATCGCGTCGGCGGCGTTCGAGGGCGAGGCGGCGCTGGCGGCGATCGGGCTGAAGGTCGGCCGGCCGGTGTCGCCGATGCTCGCCTCGAGCGCACCCGACCTCGAGGCGGCGCTGGCCAAGGCCGGGCCCGACGGCGCCCCGGTCGCCGTCGACACCAAGCTCGACGGGATCCGGATCCAGGTCCACCGCTCCGGTGACGACGTCCTCATCGCCACCCGCAGCCTCGACGACATCACGCACCGGCTGCCCGAGGTGGTCGGGCTCGCCCGGTCGCTGCCTGCCACCGACCTCGTGCTCGACGGCGAGGCGCTCGCCCTCGACGACGACGGCCGGCCGCGGCCGTTCCAGGAGACCGCGTCGCGCACCGCCATGACTCTGCCTGATTCAGGGGGAGGGGTGGCCGTCACGGCCTACTTCTTCGACCTGCTGCACCTCGACGGCCGCGACCTGCTCGACGCCCCCGGCGCCGAGCGGCACGCCGCGCTCGCCGCGCTGGTGCCGCCGGAGACGCTGGTGCCACGCGTCGTGACCGCCGACCTCGACGAGGCGCAGCGGTTCACCGAGGCCGCCCTCGCCGCCGGACACGAGGGCGTCGTCGTCAAGGGCCTCTCAGCGGCGTACGCCGCCGGCCGCCGCGGTGCCGCCTGGGTCAAGGTGAAGCCGGTCCACACCCTCGACCTCGTGGTGCTCGCCGTCGAGTGGGGCTCGGGCCGCCGCCAGGGCCGGCTCTCCAACATCCACCTCGGCGCCCGCGACCCCGACAGCGGAGGCTGGGTCATGCTCGGCAAGACGTTCAAGGGCATGACCGACGAGATGCTCGCCTGGCAGACCCAGCGGTTCACCGAGCTCGCCACCAGCCCGGCCGACGGCTCCGCCTACGTCGTGGAGGTCCGGCCCGAGCAGGTCGTCGAGATCGCCTTCGACGGACTCCAGCGCTCGACCCGCTACCCCGGCGGCCTCGCGCTCCGGTTCGCCCGGGTCGTCCGCTACCGCGACGACAAGACCGCCGACGAGGCCGACACGATCGAGACGGTCCGGTCGATGGGGCGCGTGGAGGCGGGCAGGACCGGCGGACAGGCGTGAACCGAGGTGCCGGGGCGTCTTCGCCGTCCCGGAGCAGGGGTCAGTGACATGGCAGACGAACTCCCAGAGATCAGCCAGGACGTCGTGCTGTTCGCGGCACGCAAGCTGGCCGACGTGGATCGCGAGGGCTGGAAGAGCATGAGCGAGGACGCCCGCCGCGACTACCGGGCAGGTGCCAAGCGCGTCCTGAGGGCCGAGAGGACTCACCTGAAGCGCCGCGCGCGGAAGTCCGAGCGGACCACCTGACGGCCCTTGCCCCCTCACCGTCCAGGCTCCCTGGACCACGTGCGGTCAGTAGTTCTCCGCGGTGATCGGCGTGGCCCGGCGCACGGCGTCCAGTGCGGTGAGCAGGTCCTGGTTGCGTTCGAGGAACGACCGCTCTTCGTCGGTGAACGGTCGCTTCGATTGGCCCATGCTGGCACCGTCGTTGACGGGTCGACCCGGATCGATCTTGGACAGCGTGTCTGGGTCCACTGGGATGCCGAGCCGGTCGAACAGCACCTCGCGCACGTAGTCCGAGCCGCCGCTCGCGAGATCGTCCAGCACGAACAGCGACACGTTGTCACCGAGGGCTGCCTTCATCTCGGCGTAGGTGTTGACGGACTGGCGGTACTCCGCCGCGATCTTGTCGATCGTCACGGCGGGGGTCTTGGCCTGCTGGGAGCGGCTGTGATCCAGAAAGTTGCGAGTGCAGAACACGTAGCGAGGCTGTCGGTCCGCTGGAAAGAGATCTCGCCACAGGGGCCAGAACCGCTCGTGGTGGGGCGTCTTGTACCCGTACCAGGCGACGGGGTGGTCCGGTGGCCCGGAACACGCCCTTGATCAGGGTCGCCCAGATCGCGTAGATCAGCTCGTGGCGGCCGGCCTCCCAGCCGCGTTCCCATCCTGTCCGGCGTGGATGTGCGGCATATCCCTGGTAGGTATGACTCAGCCGACGGAGCCACACCTCGCCGGCGGCGGCGGCAGCAGAGGGGACCGCTGCGCCAGAGGATCGCGCGCTGACGAACTTGTCACACGCGTGCAACGCCGCGTTGCAATAGTCTGGCGGCATGAACGCGGTGCCCGAGACCGACGGCCGGCGTACCGCGGCGGCGGCGCGGCGGCGTCGGCGCGAGGCGGAGATCATCAGCGCCACCCGCCGGCTGTTCGACCGGAGCGGCGTGCGCGACGCGCAGGTCGACCAGGTCGCGCAGGCGGTCGGCATCAACCGGGCGATCGTCTACCGGCACTTCACCGGCAAGGAGGAGCTGTTCGCGCTCACGCTGGTGGAGTACCTCGACGAGCTCCGGGTCTCGCTGTCCGAGGCCGACGCGGCCGGCGGCTCGCCCGCCGACCGGCTCGCCCGGATCACCGAGGCGTTCGTCGACTACGGGTTGGCGCATCCGGCGTTCGTCGACGTCGCGCAGACCCTGATGCGCCGCACCGGCCCCGAGCTGCTCGAGGAGATGTCGGAGTCGGCCGTGTTCCGGCTCGGGCGCGCGATCTCGAACTGCCTCGCGGTGCTCGAGGGGACGCTGCAGACCGGCGTCGAGAGCGGCGAGTTCACCGTGAAGGACCCCACCCTGCTCGCCAACCTTCTCTACGCGAGCGGGCTCGGCGCGCTCCAGCTCGCCCGGGTCGGGATCCTGGTCAAGGAGTCCTCCCCCGGCGTACCCGCGGTCGGCGAGATCTCGCACGAGCAGGTACGCCGTCACCTCGTGACGAGCGCCTTGGCCCTCGCCACCCGCTAGCTACTTCTCCAGGATCGCGACGACGCCCTGGCCGCCGGCGGCGCAGATCGAGATCAGGCCGCGGCCGCCCTGCCCGTTGGTACTGGCTGCCTGGTCGAGCAGCTTCGCGAGCGTGGCCACGATCCGGCCGCCGGTCGCGGCGAACGGGTGGCCGGCCGCCAGCGAGGAGCCGTTGACGTTGAGGCGGGAGCGGTCGATCGAGCCCAGTGGGGCATCGAGGCCGAGCCGCTCCTTGCAGAAGATCGGGTCCTCCCACGCGGTGAGGGTCGAGAGCACCTGGGAGGCGAACGCCTCGTGGATCTCGTAGTAGTCGAAGTCCTGCAGCGACAGCCCCTCGCGCTGGAGCATCCGGGCCACGGCGTACGCCGGCGCCATCAGCAGCCCCTCGGCGCCGTGCACGTAGTCGACGGCCGCCGTCTCGTAGGCCGTGAAGTACGCCAGCACCGGCAGGCCGCGCTCGGCCGCCCACTCCTCCGACGCGAGCAGCACCACGGAGGCGCCGTCGGTCAGCGGCGTGGAGTTGCCGGCGGTCATGGTCGCGGCCTCCCCCCGGCCGAAGACGGGCTTGAGCTTCGCGAGCTTCTCGACCGAGGAGTCCGGGCGCAGGTTGTTGTCTCGCTCCAGGCCGCGGAACGGCGTGACCTGGTCGTCGAGGAAGCCGGCGTCGTACGCCGCCGCGAGCCGCTGGTGCGAGGTCGCGGCGAGCTCGTCCTGCTCCTCGCGGCCGACCTGCCACTCCAGAGCCGTCAGCGCGGCGTGCTCGCCCATCGAGAGCCGGGTGCGGGGCTCGCCGTTCTGGGGGATCTCCAGCCCGATGTCGCCGGGGCGGATCGCGCCGAGCGCCTTGAGCCGGCTCGCGGTGTCTCGCGCGGCATTGACCTTCATCAGCTTCTTGCGCAGCTTGTCGCTGATCGCGACCGGGGCGTCGGACGTGGTGTCGGTCCCGCCGGCGATGCCGACGTCGATCTGGCCGAGCGCGATCTTGTTGGCGACCTGGATCGCGGCCTGGAGGCCGGTGCCGCAGGCCTGCTGGAGGTCGGTGGCCGGCGTCTCGGCCGACAGCTTCGAGCCCAGCACCGCCTCCCGGGTGAGGTTGAAGTCGCGGGCGTGCTTGAGCACGGCGCCGGCGACCACCTCGCCGAGCCGCTCGCCCTCGAGCCCGAAGCGGGCGACCAGGCCGTCGATCGCGGCGGTGAGCATCTCCTGGTTGGAGGCGTCGGCGTACGCGGTGTTGGAGCGGGCGAACGGGATCCGGTTGCCACCGACGACGGCAACGCGTCGAGTCTTGGTCTGCATGGTCCCCATTGTGACTCGCGAGTAGCCTCAGGCGAAACGGACTGAGTTGCACGTCACGAAATGTGGACGTCGCGTGACACAGGGAGTTACATCTTCGTCATGAGTGATCGCTACCTCGGCTTCACGGGCACGCCCGTCGGCCAGCTCCTCGTCAAGAACCTGGGCCTGCCGAACCCCACGCCGCTGAAGCGCTACGAGCCCGGAGCCCCGCTCGTCGACGGGACCGTCGTCGTCGGCGGCACCGGCCGGTTGGCGCGAATCGCTGCCCGGGCTGCTCGACCACCTCGGTATCGCCAGCACGACCGTGGGCGACGCCGCCCAGAAGTACGCCGGGCTGGTGTTCGACGCCACCGGCCTGACCGACGCCGGGCAGCTCGGGGCGCTGCGCGACTTCTTCACCCCGCTGCTGCGCAGCCTGAGGACCTGCCCGCGGGTGGTCGTGCTCGGCACCCCGCCCGAGCTCGCCGCCGGCAGCGAACGCGTGGCCCAGCGTGCCCTCGAGGGCTTCACGCGCTCCCTCGGGAAGGAGCTCGGCCGCGGCGGCACCGTGCAGCTCGTCTACGTCGCCGAGGGCGCCGAGGACGCGGTGTCGTCGACCCTCGGCTTCCTGCTCTCGCCGAAGTCGGCCTACGTCTCCGGCCAGGTGGTGCGGGTCGGCACCCACGCGAGCGCGGCCGAGGACGTCGCCGACCCGGAGCAGCCGCTGGCCGGTCGGGTCGCGCTGGTCACGGGCGCCAGCCGTGGGATCGGCGAGCAGATCGCCCGCGTGCTGCACCGCGACGGCGCGACCGTCGTCGGGCTCGACGTACCGCAGGCCGCGAGCGAGCTCCAGGCCCTGATGCGAGAGCTCGACGGCGACCACCTCACCCTCGACATCACCGCCAAGGACGCCCCGCAGCGGATCGCCCGGCACCTGAGGGAGAAGCACGGCGGGGTCGACGTCGTCGTGCACAACGCCGGTATCACCAAGGACAAGAAGCTGGCCAACATGCAGGCCGACCGCTGGGGCGCGGTGATCAACGTGAACCTGGTCGCTCCGGAGCGGATCAGCCGCGAGCTGCTCGACCAGGGCGTGATCCGCGAGAACGGCCGGATCATCGGCGTCGCGTCGATCGCGGGCATCGCCGGCAACGTCGGTCAGACCAACTACGCCACCTCGAAGGCCGGCGTGATCGGGCTGGTCGACTCGCTGGCCGACGAGCTGAAGGACGGGATCACGGTCAACGCGGTCGCGCCCGGCTTCATCGTCACGCAGATGACGGCCGCCGTGCCGTTCGCGACCCGCGAGGTCGGGCAGCGTCTCAACGCGATGGCCCAGGGCGGGCTGCCGGTCGACGTCGCCGAGACGATCGCCTGGTACGCCGACCCGCGGTCCACGGCCGTCAACGGCAACGTGGTCCGGGTCTGCGGCCAGATGATGTTGGGGGCCTGATGCCGGTCCCGACGATCCTCCGGGCCGCGTTGCCCTCGATCCCGGGTGTCAACCAGCTGCCCGGGATCCGCAAGGACCCCGGCGCCGACCCCACCACCCTGTCCCTCAGGCGGACGGGGCTGACGATCGATCGGAGCCACGCGGCGGCGTACGCGGAGGTGTGCGGCTTCGAGCAGCGCGATGCGGTGCCGCTCCCCTACCCGCACCTGCTGGCGTTCCCGCTCCACCTGGAGGCCCTGACGAGCCGGCACTTCCCGTTCCCCGCGATCGGCACCCTCCACCTCGAGAACGTGATCACCAGCCACCGAGCCGCTGCGGCCAGGCGAGACGGTCGACGTCGCAGTCCAGGTGTCCGCTCCCCGGCCGCACCCGAAGGGCACGGTCGTCGACTTCCTGGCCGACGTCCGGGTGGGTGACGAGCTGGTGTGGGAGTCGACCTCGACCTACCTCCGCCGCGGGCGGGGCGACGAGGCCGCCACCGGCGGGCTGTCGTTCGACCGCACGCCGCCCGCCACGACGCAATGGCGACTCCCGGGAGACCTGGGCCGGCGGTACGGCGCGGTCTCGGGTGACCGCAACCCGATCCACCTCTACCCACTGACGGCGAAGGCGCTGGGCTTTCCGCGGCAGATCGCGCACGGCATGTGGAGCCTCGCGCGCTGTGTCGCGGCGCTCGAGAACCGGCTGCCGGACGCGGTCACCGTCGAGGCCGCGTTCAAGAAACCGATCCTGCTGCCCGGGACCGTCGGGTTCGGCCACGAGCCCACCCCGGGCGGGCAGGCGTTCGCGCTGACGAGCCCGAAGGACGGGGCACCGCACCTGCTCGGGCGGGCCATCGGGGGCTAGCCCGCCAGGGCGTCCCAGAGACGCTGCTCGGCCGCGGCGTCCATCCCGGTGCCGGCCCGCTGGGTCGCGGGGTCGGGCGCCCCCTCGCGCTCCAGCCAGGACCAGGTGTCGGCGACGGTCTCGGTCGCCGGCCTGCACGTCAACCCGGCGGCGTACGCCGCGGAGACGTCGCAGTCGTGGAGGGCCGCGAGCTCGCCCGTGGGCGGGGTCCAGATCGGTAGCTCGGTCCACGGCGCGACCCCCGACTCCGCCACCTGCTCCGGCGTGAGCCACACGAGCTCTGCGTCCGAGCCGGTCACCCGCACGCACTCCTCCAGCACCTCGCCGATGGTCGTGTGGCCGGCCACGCTCACGGCATTGAGGGCGCCGGTGGGCCGGTGGTCGAGCAGCCACGCGCCGAGGTCGCGGCCGTCGATCAGCTGGAGCGGGCGGTCCGGCGGCCCGGGCACGGGCACCCGGCCGCCGCGGGCGATCCGGTTCAGCCAGAACGGCAACCGGCCGACGTTCTCGTAGGGCCCGAGGATCAAGCCGGCGCGGAGCAGGCCCGAAGGTCCGTCGAACTCCTGCTCCACCGCGAGCTCGCCGCCGCGCTTGGCCGAGGCGTAGTCGACGGCGTCGGTGGACGCAGGATCGGCGTCCACGACCGTGGCCGACTCGTCGAGCCCCAGCGGCGGCGGCCAGAGGTAGACCGATCGCGACGAGACGTAGCCGTAGTAGCCGGCCCGGCCGGACAGCAGCCGCGCGCTGTCGCGGACGGCGACCGGCGCGTGCGACCAGGTGTCGGCCACCAGGTCGAAGGTGTCGTCGCCCAGGGCGGCCGCCACCGCGTCCGGGTCGAGCCGGTCCGCGTGACGGGCGTCGACGGCGGGGTGCGACACCCCGCTCACGCCGCGGTTGAGCGTCACCACGTCGTACCCCCGGTCGAGGCCCGCCTCGACCACGGCCCGGCCGACGTGATGGGTCCCCCCGAGCACCAGCAGCCTCATGGCCGCCATGCTCGCGGGCGGCGGCCGCGCAGGGAAGCGCGTTCGCCAGCGGCAGAACCGGGCCAGACCCTCGGGACCGTCAGCGGGGCGTGCCGAACACCGACCGCGTGACGGTGGCCCGGCTCGCGGTCGGCGACGTCGCCCGGCGCTGCGCGAAGGTCGCCGTCGCCGGCTTCCAGACGCCGAGGTCGGTGCGGCCGTTGCCGTCCCAGTCGCCGGTGACCGGCAGGTCGCCACTCGCACCGAAGGGCACGAGCGCCGTCCACACCAGCCCGTCCTGGTCGACGACCCGGAGGGTGAATGTCGCCGTCCCCTGGTCGTAGACCCCGAGGTCGGTCCGGCCGTCGCCGTCCCAGTCGCCCGTGACCGGCAGGTCGTCGCGGTCGCCGAGCACGACCTTCGCCCGGGTGTCGTCGGCCGCGCGGAGCACGAAGCGGCCGTCGGTGGCGCGCCGGACGCCGACCTCCCAGCGACCGTCGCCGTCCCAGTCGCCCGCGACCGGGAGGTCCCGGGGCGCCCCGAGCGTCACGCGGGTGACCCCGGCCGGGGTCTTCAGACGGAAGGAGGACGACTCCGGCACCCGGACGCCCACGTTGACCCGGCCGTTGCCGTCCCAGTCGCCGAGGAACGGCTGGTCGGTGGCGTTGCCGAACGGGATCTCGGTCGGCGCGAGACCCGGACGCTGCACGACGAACCGGCCGCGCTCGAGGCGCCGGAACACGACGAGCTCGGCCTCCGGGCCGTCGGCGAAGTTGCCCGCGAGCGGCACGTCCACGCAGTTCTGGGACGTCTGGGTGCTGCCGAACACGAAGGCCGTGCCGTGGAAGTAGGGCGGCAGCACGGCGGTGGCCGTGCGCTCCTCGAAGTGCAGGTGGCTACCGAAGGAGTTGCCCGTGTCGCCGACCGTGCCCAGCTGCGCGGCCTGGTCGACGGTCTGGCCGAGCGCGACCGTGACCTGGTCGAGGTGGGCGTAGACCGTCCGCTCGCCGTTCGCGTGCTCGAGCATCACGTAGTGCCCGTAGCCACTGGTGCCCCTCGGCTCGGCGCGGAGGACCTCGCCGGGAGCGGCGGCGACGACCGGGTCGCCGGCATCGTCGGTGCGGTTCCAGTCGATCGCCCACCGGCTCGGGCTGTGGCTGTCGCGGGTGGACCCGGTCCACGCCTGGCCGCACGGGAACGGCATCTCGAAGGGCGTCTCCGGCGCGGCCGTGGCGCGCGCCGACGGCAGGTCGGGATAGCCGTCGTCCGGGGTCGCGGCGGTACCCGTCCCGAGGGTGGCCAGCAGCACCGCTCCGGCCGCCAGGGACGGCAGGATCAGGCGAGTCACGACAGTCACAGCAACCTCACGGGGGCTCAGGCGCCACAGGACTTGACCACCGTAACGACGCCCACGCGGGCTGTCCGGAAACTACATCGATGTGATTGACAAATCGGCGGTGAAGGGTGCGGTCAGCGGTCGCGGAGGGGCCGGATCAGGCCCTCCTGGGCCGCGGTCGCGACCAGCCGCCCGTCGGGCGTGAAGACCTTCGCGAGCGCCAGGCCACGGGCACCCTGGGCCGACGGTGACTGCATGTCGTAGAGCCACCAGTCGTCGGCGCGGAACGGCCGGTGGAACCAGATCGCGTGGTCGAGCGAGGCCATCTGCACCTCCACCGGGGTCACGTCGTGCGCGGCGAGGCTGGCGCCGAGCAGTCCGATGTCACTGGCGTACGTGAACGCCGCGAGGTGGATCTGCGGGTCGTCGCCGAGCCCGTCGCCGACCCGGATCCACATCCGGACCCGGGCGGGGTGCTCGCCGTCGTCGGGCAGGTTGAAGCGCGAGTGACCCACGTAGCGTGCCTCCAGCGCGGCCCACTCCTTGGCGAGCGCGTCGGACTCCTGGTTGCCGCTGCGGCGCATCAGGTCCGCCATGTCGAGGCCGGACGCCGGCTCCGGCACCTCGGGCATCACGTCCTGGTGCTCGTAGCCCTCCTCGGACCGGTGGAAGCTCGCGGTCTGGAAGTAGATGGCGCGGCCGTGCTGGCGGGCCACGACCCGGCGGGTCGCGAACGAGCGGCCGTCGCGCAGCCGCTCCACGTCGTAGACGATCGGTACCGCGGTGTCGCCGGGGAGCAGGAAGTAGGAGTGCAGCGAGTGCACCCCGAACTCGGGGTCGACGGTCCGCGTGCCCGCGACCAGGGCCTGGGCGGCGACCTGCCCGCCGAAGACCCGCTGCCGGTCGGTGTCGGGCTGGCGTCCCCGGAACAGGGTGGTGTCGATCCGCTCCAGGTCGAGCAGGTCGACCAGGGCGGCGGCCGAGACGGTCACCGCGGCTCCCCCGAGTCGTCGGCGTCGGGGCCGTCGAGGCCCGCCAGGAACTGCTCGAACTGCTGGCCGATCTCCTCGCCCGTCGGCAGCGGCTGGTCGGCCGCCAGCAGGCTGGAGCCGGCGTTCTCGGCCCGCTCGAACGCGTCGTACTGCTGCTCCAGAGCGGTGACGACGTCACCGACCTCCTCGTTGGACGCGAGGTAGCGCGCCACCTCGGCCTCGCGGTCCTCGGCCTCGGCCTTGAGACCGGACAGGTCGACGGTCAGCCAGGCCGCGCGCTCGACGTGCTCGAGGAGCGCGATCGACGCGGCGGGGTACTCGAGCTGTGCCAGGTAGTGGGGGATGTGGGCGACGAAGCCCATCGCGTCGTGCCCCCACTCCCCCATCCGCAGCTCCAGCAGCGCCTGTGCCGACGACGGGATCCGGAGCTCGCCCCGCCACGGGCTCTCCCCGGTCAGCAGCTCGGGGTTGTTGGCGTGGTGGGTGATCGCGATCGGCCGGGTGTGCGGCACCGCCATCGGCACCGACCCCATCGAGACGACCCTGGTCACGCCGAACCGCTCCACCACCGAGCGCACCGCGCCCGTGAACGCCTCCCAGCGGTTGTCGGGCTCCGGCCCGTGGAGCAGCAGGTACGGCGTGCCGCCGGTATCGTGCAGCAGCCGGACGACCAGCCGGGGCGCGTCGTAGGCCTCGTAGTGGTCGCGGACGAACGACATCGGGGGCCGGCGGGCGCGGTAGTCGTGGAACTGGTCGACGTCGAACGTCGCGACCACCCGTGCCTCGGTGAGGTCCACGAGGTGCTGCGCTGCCCGGGCTGCGGCGCTGCCCGCGTCGAGGAACCCGTCGAGGGCCACGACCAGCGGCAACCGGTCTGCCCCTGAGAGCTCCGGCACCTCGTCGACGATGTGCACCAGGGGTTCCCTCACCACACGGTCGATCCTACGGGGCGGGCCGGGTCAGGGCGTCTCGGCATCGACCGGAGGACGAGTCGCGGACCGTGCCGTCACGTCGGGCGCGTCGGTCGAGACCTCCTCCACGATGCCGCGGGCCAGCGACTGGGCGTCGAGGCCGATCCGCTCGAGGATCACCGCCCGCTTCGCGTGGCCCAGGAACTCCTGCGGGATGCCGTGGAGCCGCACCGGCGTCGTGACCTCCGCGTCGTTGAGGGTCTGGAGCAGTCGCGAGCCGCAGCCACCGACCACGCCGTTGTCCTCGAGATGGACGACCAGCGCGTGGTCGCGGGCGAGATCGACCAGCGCCGCGTCGACCGGCATGACCCAGCGCGGGTCGACGACGGTGACGCCGATCCCCTGCGCGACGAGCCGCTCGCCGACCTCGACCGCCGTGGTGGCCATCGCCCCGACCCCGACGATGAGCACGTCGCGGGTGCCGTCGCGCAGCAGCACGTCGACGCCGCCGGTCCGGTCGACCGCACCGACGTCCTCCGGCGGCGGGCCCTTGGGGAACCGGACGACCGTCGGGGCGTCGGCGACCTCGATCGCCTCGCCGAGCAGCTCGCGCAGCCGGGTGGCGTCGCGGGGTGCCGCGAGCCGCAGGCCGGGGACGACCTGCAGCACCGACATGTCCCACATGCCGTTGTGGCTGGCGCCGTCGTCGCCGGTGACGCCCGCCCGGTCGAGCACGAACGTGACCCCGCACCGGTGCAGCGCACAGTCCATGAGCACCTGGTCGAAGGCGCGGTTGAGGAACGTCGCGTAGACGGCGACCACCGGGTGCAGCCCGCCCATCGCGAGCCCGGCCGCGCTGGTCGCCGCGTGCTGCTCGGCGATGCCGACGTCGAACGTCCGCTCCGGGAACCGGGCCTGGAAGTGGTGGAGGCCGACCGGGTGCATCATCGCGGCCGTGATCGCGACGACGTCGGGTCGCCGCTCGCCGATCCGGACCATCTCGTCGCCGAACACGTCGGTCCAGATGCCGCCCGTGGGGTGCTCCTCGCCGGTCTCGACGTCGAACGGTCGCGGTGAGTGGAACTGGTCGGCCTCGTGGCGCTCGGCGGCGTCGTACCCGAAGCCCTTGCGGGTGAGGGTGTGCACGATCACCGGGCCGTTGAACCGCTTGGCCTGGGCGAGCGCCTTCTCGACGGCACCGAGGTCGTGGCCGTCGACCGGCCCGACGTACTTCAGCCCGAGGTCCTCGAAGAGTCCCTGGGGCGCCAGCGCGTCCTTCATCCCCTTCTTCATCGCGTGCAGCACGTCGTACGCCGCGGGGCCGACGCCCCGCACGGCGTTCAGCCGCCGCTTGACCTGGTCGAGGACCTGCTCGTAGCGCGGGTTCGTGCGCAGCGTGGCCAGCGCGGTGGCGAGCCCGCCGACGGTCGGCGTGTAGGAGCGCTCGTTGTCGTTCACGACGATCACGAGTCGGCTCCGCTTGGCGATGGCGATGTTGTTGAGGGCCTCCCAGGCCATGCCTCCGGTCAGCGCGCCGTCGCCGATGACCGCCACGACGTGCCGGTCCTCCCGACGCACGGCGTACGCCTTGGCCAGACCGTCGGCGTAGGAGAGGGCAGTGGAGGCGTGGGAGTTCTCGACGATGTCGTGCTCGGACTCGGCCCGGCTCGGGTAGCCGCTGAGGCCGCCCTCCTGGCGCAGCTTCTCGAAGCCGGCCATCCGTCCGGTCAGCAGCTTGTGGACGTAGGCCTGGTGCCCGGTGTCGAAGACGATCCGGTCGCGCGGGCTCTCGAACACGCGGTGGATCGCCATCGTCAGCTCCACGACGCCGAGGTTGGGGCCGAGGTGGCCGCCGGTGCGCGAGCAGGTCTGCACCAGGAAGTCGCGGATCTCGGTGGCGAGGGCGTCGAGGTCGGCCGGCGACAGGTCGCGCAGGTCGCGCGGCGTCGTGATCGAGTCGAGCAGGCCCATGACGGATCAGCCTACAGAGGGATCCTGGCGCTCCCCGCCCGTGTAGGGGATCTCGGTGCGCCAGTCGGCGGGGTCCTGCCGGGCCGCGGCGTGGAGCGCCTCGGCGACCCGGTCGGGGGTGAAGGCGCCCTCGCGCGCCAGCGTGCCGCGAACCGTGACCGACACCGCTCGGATGCCGTCGGGCTCCAGCGTGGCGTCGATGCTGTGCACGAGGTTGCGCAGCCCGGCCTTCTGGACACCGAGGGAGGCGGCCCGGTGCCACGGCTTGTCGGCGGCCATGCTGCCGGTCGCCGTCACCCGGCCCCCCTCGGACATGAAGGGTCGCGCGGCCTGGAGTGCCGTCAAGAACGCCGCCACCCCCAGCCGGACGTCGGCCAGCAGGTGGTCGGCGGTCAGCGTGAGCGGGTCCTCCTCGCGGAACGCGCTCGGGTTGAAGTGGAGCACGTCGATCCGGCCGAACCGCTCACCGAGCCCGGTGACCGCTGCGGTGGAGGCCGGGTCGTCGGTGATGTCGGTGACCGCGTGGGCGACCGCGGCGCCGCGCGACTCGAGGTCGGCGGCGAGCTCCGCCAGCTGTTCCTCGTCGATCCCGACGAGGCCGAGGTCGTGGCCGTCGTCGGCGTACCGACGAGCCAGCGACCCGCTCACCCCTGGTCCGGCGCCGATGATCACGATGACGGGTCTGCTCATGCCGCGACGTTACCCGCGACGGTCAGAGGCGGGCGACGTAGCGCCGACCGCGCAGCGCCTCCTCGACCAGCCCGGCGGCCCGGCGCACGGCGAGCAGCCGGGCCTCCTCGAGCTGGAACGTCTGCAGGGCCGCGTCGACGACGTCCAGCGAGGCGACCTGGCCGAGGTCGGCGCGCGCCTCGCTCAGCCCCCGGCGGCAGGCTGCCTGGTTGGCCTCGACGTGCAGCACCGCGAACCGCGCCAGCACCACCACGTGGCGCCGCAGGCCGGCGTAGCGCCGGTAGTCGGGCGGGCACAGGTCGAGCAGCCAGGCAGCGGCCGACCGCTCCCAGTCGGGCGCGTCGGGCGGGCGGACCTGGACGGGCCAACCGGGGGGCGCGGGCAACGGGGCCATCGGACCCACTGTAGTCGAACAGGTGTTCGATGTGGAACCGGCGTCATGGTCCCTCGGTTGGCCCGTCTGGTCTGTGTCGGAAGCGAGGGGGTGTCGCACATGGCGAGCAGCCCGATCCGGAGGGACCATGTGGGGGTGACGCCCCAGGTAGCAGCGGAAGAGGAGCTGCCTCCGGAGGCCACCAGCGCCGGTCGCGCTCGCGCCCTCTTGCGCCGGGCCCTGACCGGTCACGAGCGCGAGGACGCACTCGACCCGGCCCAGCTCGCCGTCAGCGAGATCGTCACCAACGCGCTCGTCCATGCCGGTACGTCGATGCGGTTGCGGATCCTGCTGGCGCCACAGGGCCTGCGGGTGGAGCTCGCGGACGGCAGCCACCGGATGCCGACCCGGCGTGACTACGGACCGGCGGCCGGTACCGGCCGCGGACTGCTGCTCGTCGAGGAGCTCGCCACGCGGTGGGGCGCCTATCC
The DNA here is from genome assembly GCA_963829855.1 of uncultured Actinomycetota bacterium. GTDB lineage: Bacteria > Actinomycetota > Actinomycetes > Propionibacteriales > Nocardioidaceae > Nocardioides. Next base: position 288,270 of record CAWHKE010000010.1, read on the forward strand.
GCTCGACGAGGGCAAGATCGTGTGGTTCGAGATCAGCGACGACGAGCTCCTCTGGGACCGACTGCAGCTCTCTGGGAGGCCGGATGACGATCCGAGCGTGGTGGTCGTCGAGCTGCCCCACATGCCGCTGCTGATGCACCACGCCTGGCAGGAGCACGCGACCAGTCTGCTGCGCGAGCTGCTGCTCGTCCGGCTCGACGCGGAGCTGAGCGCCCTGGAGGAGCACGCGAGCGCGAGCGACGCGCTGGCCCTGCTCGCCGAGCAGGTGCCCACGCCCGAGGTCGGGGTCGACGCCGACGCCGTGATGTCCCTGGCGACCGAGCCCGCCGTCTCCGACCCCGACCTTCGACTGCTGGTGCCGCGGACGTCGGTACCCAGCTTCGCTGCGCTCGACGTGATGCTCGACGAGGCGATGCGGCTCGCCGAGCACGGCGAGCTGCTGTGGCCACCGACCCAGCCCGAGATCCAGGCGATGCGGTCGTGGATCTGCGAGCAGGTGCAGTCGCAGGCGGTCGGCGGCCCGGCCACGGCCTGGTCGTCGCTGTCCACCGCTCCCCCGCCGGAGCACGGCTCGCCGGACCTCGACTGGGACGACGCGGCGGTGCGCGCATCACCGCTGGCGCTGCTGGCCGCCGACGACGCCAACCGGATCCTGGCGGTCAGCCGCCCCACCCTCGACCTGCTGGGCTACGACGACGCGGCGGAGCTGGTGGGCCGCCGGCTGGTCACCGTCATCCCGGAACGCTTCCACCAGGCCCACATCGCCGGCTTCACGCTGCACCTGGTCAACGGCCGGAGCCCGCTGGTCGGTCGCCGGGTGACCGTGCCCGCACTGCGCCGGGACGGGACCGAGGTGGAGGTCGGGCTGCAGATCGACTCCGAGCTGCTGCCGGAGGGTCGCACCCTGTTCACCGCCCGCTTCTTCGCCTGATCCCGACTCGCGGCCTCACTCGCCGAACCTGGCCCGCACCTGAGCCAGGACCTCGCCGCGGAGCCCGACCGCGTCGTGGCGCCAGAAGGCGTCGGGGTAGACCAGCCGCCCCCGCAGACCCCGGTCGGTGAGGACGGCGACCTGGAACGCCGGGCCAGGGATCCGCTCCGACGGCCGGAGGAAGCCGTGCGACGAGGCCGGCTCGAAGCCCCGCGCGGCGTAGTAGTCCGGGGAGCCCTCCAAGAACACGTACGCCTCGCCGCGGTCGCGGGCCACCGCGAGTGCGGAGTCGACCAGCCGGGTGCCCAGCCCGCCACCCTGGCGGGAGCGCACGACGCTGAGTGGGCTGAGCACCAGGACGTCGGCGAGTGCCTCCTCGGCATCGACCCAGCCACGTTCGAGGGCGACGTGGCCGACCACGTCGGGGCCGTCGACCGCGACGAGCTCGACCTCGACGCTGCCGCACCGGCGCAGCTCCCTGACGAGGTCGGCCACGGACTCGTGGTCACCGAAGGCATCGCGCACCACGGCGTCGATCGCGGCGTGGTCACCCGCCCCTGCCTCCCTGACCCCCATGTCAGCCGGCCAGGAACGAGAGCCGGACCTCGCGCTCGGCGTTGTCGACGTTCAGGTCCACCAGGCAGATGCTCTGCCAGGTGCCGAGGGCGAGCCGGCCGTGGAGCACCGGCACCGAGGCGTACGGCGGGACGAGTGCCGGCATCACGTGGCTGCGGCCGTGCCCCGGGCTGCCGTGTCGGTGCCGCCAGCGATCGTCGGCCGGGAGCAGCTCGCCCAGCGCGGCCAGCAGGTCCTCGTCGCTCCCGGCTCCGGTCTCGATGATCGCGATGCCGGCGGTCGCGTGAGGGACGAAGACGTGGAGCAGTCCGTCGTCCCGGTCGCGGACGTAGTCGGCGCAGTCCTGGGTGAGATCGAGCACCCGCTCGGTGCCGCCGGTCCGGTAGCTCCGCGTCAGGGATTCCATCCCTCGATCGTGCCATTGCTGGTTCAGTGTGCGGGTGGAGGTTCACTCGCTCGGGTTCCGGACCGACCTGGCGCTGCTCCGCCTCGACGGAAGCGAGGTGGAGGACCGAGGCGACTACATCACGGTGCGGACCCCCGACAACCCGTCGTACTACTGGGGGAACTTCATCCTGGTGTCCACGCCGCCGCGCGCCGACGCGGTGGACTCGTGGCTCGAGGTCTTCCGGCGGGAGTTCCCGGACGCCGCACACGCGGCGATCGGCATCGACCGCCCCAGCCGGGGACCGATGGCGCCCCTGCGCAAAGCCGGGTGGCGCGTGGACCGGGTGGTGGTGATGACCGCGACCGCGGTCCGCCCGCCCCAGCATCCGACCAGTGCTGAGATCCGCACGCTCGACGGTGACGACGACTGGGAGCAGCAGGTCGAGCTCTCGCTCGCCGGCGAGTCGGACCCGCACATCACGCGGGAGTTCTCCGCCCGCAAGGACGCGTCGTACCGCCGGCTGGTCGACAGCGGCCACGGCCACTGGTGGGGAGCGTTCGTCGACGGAACGCTCGCCGCGTCGCTGGGGATCATCCGGACCGGGGAGGGGCTCGCGCGCTTCCAGCACGTCAAGACCCACCCCGACCACCGTCGTCGGGGGATGGCCGCCTCCCTGGTGCACGCGGCCGCGACCGACCCGTTCATCCGGGTGGGCGCTCGCCGCCTCGTGATGGTGGCCGACCCCCACTACGACGCGATCCGGATCTACCGGTCCCTCGGCTTCACCGACGGCGCACCGCATGCGGAGGCGACGCTGCTGCCCGACCTCTCGGAGCCGTCCTGACCTCGCCGCGCCCATCCGTCGGGGTGAACTTTCGCCACAGGCCGGGAACGAGATCGCTTCAAACGTCCAACACCGGCCTCCTCACTTCGACAAGCCTGGGACTCTCGACCTAACGTGCACCCAGCGATGTGGGATCGCCGGGCCGATCAGCTCTTATCTGTGGGGGACTGGAACTTATGTGGGTCAAGAAGACGTCGAGCGCGCTGGTCGCGCTCCTGCTGGCACGTGTCCATCGTGGCCGTGCTCTCCGGGCCGACCGGAGCGACGGCGGACTGAGTCTGCGCGGGGCGAAGCCGTGCAAGAACATCACCCACCGGGCGATGTGGAAGCACACCGAGGAGCAGGTCCGCGGGATCAAGCGGAACTCCAACTTGGGGCTTCAGCGAGATCGACGCGCGGGTCACGGCCGACAACAAGATCGTCGCGCTCCACGACTTCACGATGGAGCGGCCGACGGGCGGCAAGGTGAAGAAGGCCGTCGGGTCGCTCACGCTGCAGCCAGATCCGGAACATGAAGTTCGTGCTCGGGCGCCGGGTGGAGAAGACGCGCACGCTGATCCAGGTCTCGGCCAACCGTGGAGTCCCGTCATGGTGACGATCAACTCCTACACCCGTTACAAGGACCAGTGGGACAACGGCGGCCTGGCCGCGCTCTGGGCCGCGGCACAGGTGCACCCCGACCCGTCGAAGGTCTACTTCGGTGGCTACGGCGCCGAGAAGGCGATGCGCGAGGCGTTCCCGGAGGCGAGCATCTTCCACCGCTACGGCGCCGGCGACGCGATCTTCGACCACGCGACCTACAACGAGGTCGACCTGGTCGGCATCCCGCCGAAGCAGTTCGGCCGGCAGCTGGTGAAGGACCTCCGCGCCGAAGGCATCCGGGTCGCGACCACGCAGCTGGAGCGCAAGCGCGCCGTCCGCCGGGCCAACAACGTCGGCATCAAGCTGGTGCAGACCGACCGCTCCCGCCGGACCGTGCGCGAAGTGGTGTCGCTGACGGCAGCCTGCCTCGTGGCCGTCGAGATAGGCCGCGACCAGACCGCCGAGGCTCGGCAGGTGGTAACCACCCTCCTGCACGAGCACCGACGGCAGCCCGAGCCCGCCCAGCAGCGCACCCGCGCCGCGGTAGCCCTCGGCCGTGACCTCCAACGGGCTCTCGGGGTCGTCGGCGGCCGCGTCGACGCCCAGCGAGACCACCAGCGCGTCACAGCCGGCGTCGGCGACCCAGCCGCCCAGCCCTGACAGCGCGTCGAGCCAGCCGGGATCGCCGGTGCCGGGCGCGAGCGGGTGGTTGCGGGTCGCGCCGCTGCCGGCGCCCGTCCCGGTCTCGTCGGCGTACCCCAGCACGTGGGGGAACCAGCCGGCTCCCGGGTCGACGTGCAGCGAGCCGTACAGCACGTCAGGACGCTCCCAGAAGATCGCCTGCGTGCCGTTGCCGTGGTGGGCGTCGACGTCGATCACCGCGACCCGCTCGTGGCCGGCGTCCCGCAGCGCCTGGGCGGCCAGCGCGGCGTTGTTGAGGTAGCAGGAGCCGCCGTAGCCGGCCGGGGTGGCGTGGTGGCCGGGAGGCCGCGCCAGCGCGTACGCCGCCGGAGCGCCGTCGGCCACCAGCGCGGCGGCGGTGAGGGCGCAGTCGGCGGCTGCGGCGACGGCGGGCCAGGTGCCGGGGCCGACGGTGGTCATCGTGTCGTAGGCGAACCGGCCGGCCAGCGCGTGCACCGCCGGAGCATCGCGGATCGGCATGCCGGAGGTCATCGCGGGCGTCGGGAAGAAGTACGGCACCACCCGGTCCTGGCCGACCTGCTCGACGTAGTCCCCCGCCAGCCAGCGGTCGTGGACCGAGCTGAGGAAGTCGACCAGGGCGGGGTCGTGGACCGAGTGCAGCACCGTGGCGGGGTGGGGGGTTGCCTCGACCCGTGGTCGCCCGGCGAGGGCGTCGAGGATGACGTCGACCCGGGCCGACACCTCCGTCCCGGGAGTGGGGACGCCGACCCAGATCTCGTGCTTGGGGTCGTGCCGGCGGGTCTCGGACGACCAGACGACGGGGATGCGGTGGATCGGTCCGGCGCTCACGCCGCTCAGCATCCCACCGTGTGGCCACCCACGGGCCCCCCGATTCCGGCAGGATGCGCTCATGCCACGTGCGCGCGACCTGGGGGTGGTCATCGGCGCCCTGCCACCCGGACCGACGAACTCCGTGCTCGACGTGACGGGGGTCGGCCTCGGGCACGCCACCGTCCACCGCGACGAGCCGGCTCCGCCGGACGGACGAGGGACCGCCCGCACCGGCGTCACGACCCTGCTGGTCGCCGAGGACGCCTACCTGCGCCCAGTCGCAGCCGGGGGCGCCGTGCTCAACGGAGCCGGCGAGTGCACGGGTCTTCCTGACCGCGGCCGAGTGGGGGGCGGCGGAGACACCGGTCTACCTGACGTCCACCATGCAGCTCGGGCGGGTGTACGACGCGGCGTGCGAGATCGCCCTCGAGCAGCACCCGGTCGTCGCCGACGACGTGGTCATCCCGGTGGTCGGGGAGTGCGACGACTCGTTCCTCAACGACTGCCGACGGATGCAGGTCACCCCCGACGACGTCCGCGCCTCCTGGCGGGCGGCCCTGGACTCCCGTGGTGCGGCGACGCCGCCGGACGAGGGGGCCGTCGGGGCCGGGACCGGCATGTCGTGCTTCGACTTCAAGGGCGGGATCGGCACCGCGTCGCGGGTCGTCGGCGGCCACACCGTCGCGGTGCTGTTGCTCACGAACTTCGGCGCCCGCGAGGAGTGCGTCGTCGGCGGCGTCCCGGTCGGCCGGCTGCTCGGGCCGGCGCCGTCCGGACCGCACGCTCCCGCCGGGTCCTGCCTCGGCGTGGTGGTCACCGACGCCCCGGTCGACGGGGCGGGCTGCGCCCGGCTCGCGCGTCGGATCGGGCTCGGCCTCGCCCGCGCCGGCTCGGTGGCGCACCACGGCAGCGGCGAGATCTTCCTCGGCCTCGGCACCGGGATGCGGCTCGACCGCGACGGCACCCCCGACCGGACCGACCTGACCACCGGGCGTGCCCTGGACCCGTTGTTCGGGGCGGTCGTCGAGGCGGCCGAGGAGGCCGTCCTCAACTCGATGTTCGGGGCTCCGACGACGGTCGGCCGCGACGGCAACACCAGCGAGTCGCTGCACGACGAGCGGGTGCTCGCGCTGCTGGGGGGTGTTCGATGACGGCGACGACGGAGGAGGTCCGGATCCCGGTCTCCGACGGGTCCTGGCTGGCGGCGACGCTCTACCTGCCCGACCCGGCCGGCGGACCTCAGCCGTGCCTGGTCGAGGCGCTGCCCTACCGCAAGGACGACCTCACCTCCTCCTACGCCGAGAGCTACCTCGGCCTCCGTGACCGGTACGGGTACGCCGTGTGCCGGATCGACCTCCGCGGCACCGGGTCGTCTCCCGGCGACGCCACCGACGAGTACCCGGAGGCCGAGCAGCGCGACCTGGCCGACGCGATCGCGTGGTTGGCCGGTCAGGAGTGGTGCGACGGGCAGGTCGGGATGTTCGGCACGTCGTACTCCGGCTTCAACTCGCTGCAGATGGCGTGCGAGCAGCCGCCGGCGCTCCGGGCCATCTGCGCCATCTACGCCACCGACGACCGGTGGACCGACGACGTCCACTGGCGCGGCGGGGCGCTGCGCCTGGTCGACCTCGTCGACTACTGCCACTACATGACGCCGATGTGCGTGCTGCCGCCCGTGCCGGCGGTGTGGGGCGAGGGGTGGCGCGAGGAGTGGCTGCGCCGGCTGGCGACGAACGAGCCGTGGTTGCACATCTGGCTGCGTGAGAGCCGGCACGGCGACTACTGGGACCACGGATCGGTGCGGCTCGGAGGGACGACGGCGGGCTACTCCCGGATCGAGATCCCGACGCTGATCGTGGCGGGCTGGGCGGACGGCTACCGCAACAACTCGTTCCGGACGATCGCGCAGCTCAGCGCGCACGGCGTGCCGCACCGGCTGCTGGCCGGGCCGTGGGCGCACGCCGACCCGACGACGGCGATGCCAGGCCCGCGGATCGACTTCGACGCCGAGCTCGCCGGGTGGTTCGACGTCCACCTGCGAGGGCAGGGAACGCACACCGACCGGTGTGACGTCTTCGTGCGGGGCAGCACCCGGCCCGCGCCGGCGCTCGACCTCCACGCGGGCTACTGGCTGTCGTTGCCGAGCGTGCCACCGGTCGAGGCCACCGCCGTCGCGCTCCCGGGGCCGCGGTCGCTCGCCGTGGACCCGGCCGTCGGCACCACCGCCTGGATCGACTGCGCCGGCCACCTGCCCTGGGGGCTGTCACTTGACCAGCGCACCGACGACGCGCGGTCGCTGACCTGGGACTCCGCTCCCCCGGCCGGGCCGGTCGTGGGCTACCCGGTCGCCCGGCTGCGGGTGTCGGCCTCGGCGCCAGCCGCATCGTTGTCGGTCAAGCTGTGCGACGTCTTCCCCGACGGCACGTCCGCCCTGGTCAGCCGCGGCACGATCGACCTGGCGTTCCGCGACGGCGTGCACGGACCACCGTCGGGCCTGGAGCCGGGCGCCTCGTACGACGTCGAGGTCGTCCTGGACGCGTGCGCCTACGAGTGGGCACCCGGCCAGCGGCTCCGCGTCAGCATCTCTGGGGCGGACTGGCCCAACACGGTCTCGCCGCCCGCCCCCGTGACCCTGACGGTCCACGAGGGGTCGCTCGAGCTGCCGGTCCTGACGGGGTCGCACGAGGCCCCCTCGTTCGGCCGAGGCGCGGACCACTCGTCGGAGTCGGCGGAGGGCGTCACCTGGACCGTCACCGAGGACGTGCTCGCCGGGATCACGCGGGCGCGGACCGGGTCGGAGTCGACGTACGACATCCCGCACGACGGCAGCGCGACCGAGGACTACCGGGGCGAGGTGTGGGTGGACCGCGGTTCGTTCGCGCAGGGTGCGGACGCGACCACGCGGTTCGAGCTGTCGTGGCCGGGAATCGAGATCGAGGTGGTGTCGACCCTGACCCTCCGGGTCACCGACGGCGAGGTGCACGCGACCTCGCACACCGTCGCGACCGAGAACGGCGAGGTCGTGAGCGAGCGGACGCATCAGCAGGTCAGTACGTAGTCGATCCGGATCGGGACGACTCGGATGGTGGCGATGGCGGGTGGTCGGGTGCGGTAGGTGTGGCGGGTGGGGGTGGTGGTCTCGATCTGGTGTCCAGGGCCTGCCCTGGGGCTGGGGCTGGGGCTGGGTCTGGCGTGCCAGGCGGGTGCTTGGGTGGCGTGGTTGCAGGCCTGGCACAGGCCCTGGCCGTTGACGGCGGTGGTGGGCCCGCCGTGGTGGTGGTCGTGGGCGTGGTCGATGTGGCGGATCGGGGCGTCGCACCACGGGGTGCGGCAGACCTGGTCGCGGAGTCGGATGAACCGGGCCAGGCCGGTCGGGAAGCATCGGGTCCGGGCGTCCATCGCGACCAGCTCCCCGGTGCCGGGGCTGGTGTAGAGCCGACGCAGCCAGATCTTCTCCTGCCGGGTGCAGGCGTCGGTGATCAGTTCGCGGGCGAGCTCGGCCGGGACGGGTCCGTACCCGTCGAGGTGGGCCGGGTCGTCACTGTCGCCGAACAGGGGTCCTCGATGTTGCAGATCGCCAGCCACAGCAGCTTCACGACGGCGTCGTCGTTGGGGAAGTGGCCGCGGTTCTTGATGATCTTGCGCAGCTGGAAGTTCAGCGACTCGATGCTGTTGGTGGTGTAGATGACGCGGCGCAGCTCGGGTGGGAAGGCCAGGAACGGGGTGAACCGTTCCCAGGCGTTCTCGAACGTCGCGACCGTGTTGGGGTAGCGCTGACCCAGGTCGCTGACCTTGAACGCCTCCAGCTCCACGCGCGCGGCGTCGGCGTCGGCGGCCTGGTAGATCGGTTTCAGGGCCGCTGCGACCGACTTGCGGTGCTGGTAGGAAACGAACCGGGTCGCGGCCCGGATCAGGTGGACCACGCAGGTCTGCACGGTGGCCTGCTGCCAGGTCGCTTCGATCGCTTCGGGGAAGCCGGTCAGGCCGTCGCAGCACACGATGAGCACGTCCCGGACGCCGCGGTTGGCGAGCTCTGCGCACACGCTGGCCCAGAACTTGGCTCCTTCGCTGGCTTGGACCCAGATGCCGAGGACGTGCTTGATGCCGTCGATGTCGACGCCGACTGCGATGTGCGCGGCCTTGTTCCGCACGTGCCCGCCGTCGCGGACCTTCACCACCAGCGCGTCGAGATAGATCACCGGGTAGAGCGCCTCGAGCGGGCGGCGCTGCCAGGCCAGCACCTCCTCGAGGACCTCGCCGGTGATCTTGCTGATCGTCTCGTGGGACAGCTCGGTGCCCAGCGTGGAGCGAAGGTGGTGCTCGATGTCGCGGATCGTCATTCCGCCGGCGTAGAGGCTGATGATCATGTCGTCGAGCCCGCCCAGGCGCCGTGATCCCTTGGGGACCAGCCGCGGGGTGAAGCTGCCCTCGCGATCACGCGGAGTGTTGAGCTCGATGTCTCCGACGCTGGTCGCGACCGTCTTCGCGGTCGAGCCGTTGCGCGAGTTGGCGAACGCAGACGCCTCCTCGGCGCCCTTCTCACGGTCTGGTCGCTCATCACCAGGTCCAGCGAGATCCCGGACCCACCTGGTGTTCTGCGAACCGCCGGTGACCGAGGATACGACCGAGGCGACGAGGGTGTCGGCCATGACCTGGCCCTTGCCCCGCGGGTCACCGCGGCGCGGTGAGTGTCGGCGGCCTGGGTGAGGGCGGCCAGCACGGCGACGCCGTCCTTGACCGGCAACAGGGCGGTCAGCCAGGTCATGGTGTCCGGTGCCGGGCGCAGGGACACGTGCCGGTCGGCCTCCGCGCGTCGGCGGCGGGTGACCACGGACTCGACGTCGAGCCGGGCGGCCTCGGCCTGACACCTCGCGACCACCTGCCGGATCCCCAGCTGCTCGACCCGGGCAGGGTCACCGGCCACCAGCTCGTCGACGACGGCGCGGTCGTGGCGGGTCAGGCAGGCGGTCTCCCGGGCGATCAGGGTCGCGGTCCACTCCGTGATCCGTCCCGTCCGCCACGCGGCCCAGGTGTGGGGCAGCTCCCGGGTGACCACCTTGGCGAGGGCGAGGTGGCGTTGGCCGCGGTGGTGGGACTCCCGCCGCGCCAACCCCACCTGGGCGGCCACCCCGCGTCCCTGCCGGGCGGCCGGCACCCCGGCCGCGGCCTGCACCGCCCGTTGCGAGGTGTCGAGCTCGGCCGCCAGCAACGCCTGCGCGGCGGTGGCGGTGCAGACCAGCTCCTCCAACGCCCGGATCGCCTCGACCCGACCCGCATCACCGAGCCCACTGTCTCCACCGCGGTGTCGGTGTCGAGGGCGGACGCCAGCGACCGCTGCCACCCGGCCAGGGTGTCCGCCTCCAGCACCGTCTCGAACATGTGTTCGATCATACCGAGAACCACCGACACCCCGGAAGATCTGTCCGCGACCTGTGGACGACGATCCGGCCCAGCTCCTGGCCCATACTGAGCCGGTGCGTGCAGCGGTCCGGACCCGGTACGGCGGCCCTGCGGTCGTTCGCTTCGCCGACGTGCCCGAGCCGGTCCCGGGGAAGGGCGAGCTCCTGGTGCGGGTGCACGCGACCACCGTCAACCGCACCGACGCTGCGTACCGTTCCGGGAAGCCGTGGATCAACCGCGCCTTCTGCGGCTGGCCCCGGCCGCGGATCCACGTGCTGGGGTCCGAGTACGCGGGGGTCGTGGTCGGCCTGGGCGGCGACGTCACGTCGTACGCCGTCGGCGACCGGGTGTTCGGGTTCGTCGACGGCCACCCGGGTGCCCATGCCGAGCTGGTGGCCGTCGCCGCGGACGGGCTGGTCGCCCGGGTGCCCACAGGATGGGACCTGGTCGATGCCGCACCAGGCATGGAGGGGGCGCACTACGCCCATGCCTTCCTCCGCGTGACGGGAGTGGGTCCTGGTGACCGCGCGCTCGTCCACGGGGCGACCGGCGGGATCGGCACGGCGGCCGTGCAGCTCTTGAGGGCCCGCGACGTTGCGGTGACGGCGGTGTGCGACCAGCTGCCACCCGCCCGTCCGGACCTCCTGACCGAGCTGGGGGCGGCGCACGTCGTCCACCACGACGGGGACGGTTGGGTGGACCTCGTCGGAAGCGGGTTCGACGCCGTCCTCGATGCCACAGGCCACACGTCCTTCGGCGCCGCCCGCCGGCTGCTCCGGCCCGGCGGCAGCTACGTCTCGTCGGAGCTGGGACGTGGCGGTCAGAACGTCCTGCTGGCCGCGGCCGGGCCGCTGGCCCGGGTGCTGGGCCGTCGCCACGTGCGTTTCCCCCTGCCTCACGAGGACGCCGAGCTCGCCGCCCACCTGAGTCAGCTCATGGCCGCCGGCGACTACCGTCCGGTGGTCGACCGGACCTACCCCTTCGACGAGCTGCGCGAGGCATACGCCTACGTCGACACCGGCCGCAAGGTCGGCAACGTCGTCGTGACCCTGCCGGAGCCCGACCCGGAGCGCGGGCTGAGCCCGGCCCTGGCAACGGGCGATGATGCAGGCATGGACGACGATCTGCCGCCGTACGGACCGGACGACGAGGGGCCGTTCTTCCACGGCACCAAGGCCGACCTGCACGTGGGCGACCTCCTGGCTCCCGGCTACAGCTCCAACTACGGCGGCCGCCTCACGGCGAACTTCGTCTACTTCACCGCGACCATGGACGCCGCGGTCTGGGGCGCCGAGCTGGCCGTGGGCGAGGGTCGCGGGCATATCTTCCGCGTGGAGCCGACGGGACCGTTCGAGAACGACCCGAACCTGACCGACCAGCGCTTCCCGGGCAACCCGACGAGGTCGTACCGCACCAGGGAGCCGCTGCGGGTCCTCGGCAGGGTCGACGAGTGGGAGGGCCACCCGCCCGAGCAGCTCCAGGCGATGCGCGACCACCTCGCGGAGCTGAAGCGGCAGGGCATCGACGCCATCAACGAGTGAGTCGTCAGTCGAGGAGCGGCTCCGACGTGGCCGGTTGATGCTGCCTGCCTAGGGTGGAGAGATGACGGACTCGACCAACCTTCCCGACGACACCGTGACCCTGACCGCCGGCTCGGCTATGCCGCTGCTGGGCTTCGGGACCTGGCAGATCAAGGGAGACGACGCCGTCCGTGCCACCTCGGCGGCTCTCGAAGCCGGCTACCGCCACCTCGACACCGCGACGGTCTACGGCAACGAGGGCGAGGTCGGACGCGCGCTGGCCGAGAGCGGGGTGCCGCGCGAGGAGGTCTTCGTGACCACCAAGTGCCCGCCCAGCAAGGCCGGGCACGAGCTCGACACGCTCAAGGAGAGCCTCGACCTGCTGCAGACCGACCACGTCGATCTGTGGCTGATCCACTGGCCGGGCGACGGGTCCTCCAACACCGACATCTGGCGGGCTTTCGGCGAGGCCCGCGAGTCGGGGCTCGCCCGCGAGATCGGGGTCAGCAACTTCGACGCCGCCCTCCTGCGACGAGGTCACCGAGGCCACCGGGCTCACCCCGGCCGTCAACCAGATCGAGTGGAGCCCCCTGCTGTACGACGCCGCGACCGTGGCCGACCACCGCGAGCGCGGCATCGTGCTCGAGGGCTACAGCGCCCTGCGCGGCGGCACGCTCGAGCACCCGACGATTCTGGAGATCGCCGAACGCGAGGGCCGCACGGCCGCCCAGGTGATCATCCGTTGGCACCTCCAGCACGGCTTCGTGGTCATCCCCAAGTCCGTGAACCCGGAGCGGATCCGCTCCAACGCGCAGGTCGCCGGCTTCAGGCTCGGCGCCGACGACATGGCCGCCCTCGACGCGCTCGGCAAGGGCTAGGGGCACGCCGACGAGATCGAAGCCGGCGACGTGCTTCCCGGCGAGGAGGCCGAGCCGTCCAGCAGGTCTCCCAGCCTGGTTGCGGTCGGTCGACGCACGCGCCAGCCGCGGTCAGTGCACCGCTCGTAGACCGGCTGGCACAACAAGTCCACATCGGTCGGTCCCCGCCTGGCGCGCGGCTTCCGGGCCTGTTGTGCCAGTTCGTCTACGCAGAAGATGCACGGCCCGGAGCCGAGATCAGGGCTCGCTCATCCTGGTGATGCATGGCCCCAGCCCCGGAGCGAACGTCGCGAAGTGACCCCGTCTAGACCGGTTCCAGGTCGGACCCCTCGAAAGGCCTCGCTCATCGCGTGTTGATGGGTGAGGCTTTCGATGGGAGCACCTATGGACACCCTGCATGAGCGGTTCGCGGAACTTGCGGACCAGGCACCGACGGGAGGTGCGCCGCCAGCCGAGCTCTGGGCGCGCGGGAAGCGTGCCCAACGTCTGCGGGTCGCGGCGGTCGCGGCGACCGTGTTGGTGGTGGGCGCGGTCGGCACAGGCGTAGGCGTAGGGCTAGCCGACGGTGGTCGCGAGGGCTCTGACCCTGCCCCGGCGGGGACCGTCGAGGTCTCGCTGCCGATCGAATACCCGGCCACACGTGAGCTGCCTGATCTGGGGGACGCCCCCGGCCCGTTAGCCGCGATCTGGGTGACTCCTCGCGAGGGCGGTGGCGCGCCGGAGGTCGTCGGGCTCGTCGCCGAAACCGGAGTTTTCGGGACGCTCCCGGTCGACGTGCAGGTCGAGGTCGAGTACAAGGCATCTGAGCCGGGGATCGCCCTGTCGCCGGATGGCCGCAGGATCGCCTATAACCCGCGGAAGGGCGAGCCGCGGGCGGCGGTCGTCCAGGACCTGGTGAGCGGCGAGGAAGAAATCCTCGCGATCAAGGACCACGGCCTCTGGGTGTACGACTGGATCGATGCCACCCACCTCTACGGCAGCGCCTCGGGGCCAGACGGAACAACCGACGCAGACGGCTGGGCATGGGAGCCGGGGACGGCGGCGAAGCTGGTCAATCTCGTGGACGTACCCAGGTCAGCCATACCTTGGGTACGGCTGGCCCTACGGAGGAACCGACCTGATGGTCGGTTGGCAAGGTCCACGGTTGTGTGCGGAGCCGGCGCGGGTCATGGATGCGACGACGATCGAAGACCCCCAGCAATTGAACTTCGAAGTGGCCGTGTTGTGCGACGTCGTGGGCGTCGTCGGTACCGGGACTCTGCTTGGTCATTGGAACTCCGAGCACCTTGCTGGTGAGTCGAGCGACCCGGGGTACGCCGAGGGGACGGTGGTCGCGCTGGACATCCGCGGCGCCGACCGTCCGTACTTGAATCCGGCAGTGCCGCGTGGTCCCGACGCGGGCCAGGCGTTCGAGGACCCGGCCAGGCGCCATGTGGTCGTGACCGCAGGAGCGCCGTACCGGGTCGCGTTCGCCACCGATCTGATCGGGGCAGCGCTCGAGTCCGCCGGTGGCGGGTCATGACCACGTATCCCTCCTTTGAGGAGTTCGTCGTCGCTCGGAGGGACGCGCTGCTGCGGACGGCCTACCTGCTCACCGGCAACCCTCACGACGCCGAGGATCTCGTTCAGTCGGCGCTGGTCAAGGTGGTGCCCAAGTGGGGGCGGATCCAGGACCACCCAGAGCCGTACGTCCGGAAGGTGCTCGCGCGTGAGTCGGTGAGCCGATGGCGCGGTCGTCGTTGGCGCGAGGTGACCACCGACGTGGTCCCGGAGACGACGCATCGCGACAGCACCGATCACATCTCGCTGCTCGAGGACCTGCGCAGCCTGTCGCCACGGCAGCGCGCCGTTCTCGTGCTGCGTTACTACGACGACCTGACCGAGGCCGACACGGCTGCTGCTCTCGGCATCTCGGTGGGAAGCGTCAAGTCGTATGCCCGCGACGCGCTGGGGCGGCTGCGCCAGCAGCAGTCGGGCGAGGAGCAGTCAGCAACGACGACGTGACACCTTGTTAGCGTGACCACCATGAGGGTTGCTCTGCGCGAGATCGACGAGCACAACGCCGAGGCGGTCCTCGCGCTGCGCACCACGCCCGCGCAGGAGCAGTTCGTCAGCACGGTGGCCGACTCGCTCGAGGAAGCGGTCGAGTACCCCCAGGGCAACCCGTGGTACCGGGCGGTCTACGCCGACGACGAACCGGTCGGGTTCGTGATGCTGAGCTGGGACGTCGAGCCGCAGCCGCCGGACATCAACGGGCCGTGGTTCCTCTGGAAGCTGATCATCGACCACCGGCACCAACGGCAGGGCTACGGCGAGGAGGTCGTCCGCCAGGTCGCGACGATCGTCCGCCGTGAGGGCGGCTCGGAACTGCTCACCAGCCATGTGCCGGGCGAGGGCGGCCCGGCAGGCTTCTACGCCAAGCTCGGCTTCGTCGCGAGAGGCGATCTCGACCCGCAGGGCGAGATCATCCTGCGGCTGCCTCTCCCGCAAGACTGAGGACGAGCACCGCAGGGACGAACGCCCCGGGGTCCGGCGGCTGGATGGGTGACTGTTCGTCAGACCATCCAGTTCGCGACGTACCCCGGGTCCGTGAGCGCCGGCCGGTCGAACCGGAACGGCGTGAGGTCGGTCGTCGACGTGCCGGTGACCGCCAGCTCCGCCAGCAGCTTCCCGAACGTCGGCGCGAACTTGAACCCGTGCGCGGCACCGAGCCCCACGACGACCCGCGGGTGGCCGGGCACCGGCGCGATCACGAAGTCCCGGTCGGGCGTCAGCGTGTACTGGCACCGCAGTGAGCGCACGGGCTGGCCGGAGCCGGGCAGCAGCGAGCCGACGAAGTCGGCCAGCCGCGACCGCATCCCCGGGTCGGGGTCGCTGGTCCGCGAGTGCGGGGTCACGACCGGTCCGCCGCAGTCCTCGGCGGCCTTGATGGTGTCCTCGCCGTAGCAGGGGAAGCCGTAGTAGGACGGGTCGTCCATCCAGATCCACAGGGGCAGCGCCCCCGGCCGGAACGGGTCGGGCGATGCGGGCGAGAAGTAGGTGACCTGCTCCAGCGTGGTGGTGAGCGGGATCGAGACGTCGAGCCCGGCCAGCACGTCGTTGGTCCAGGCGTCGGCGCAGACCACCACCCGGTCGGCGAGGTACGTCGAGCCGGCGGTCTCGACGCGCACCCCGTCGTCCGTGTCGGTGATGCCGAGCACCGGGGTCGCCTCGACCAGCCTCGCCCCCGCGGCGACCGCCTGCCGCTGCATGACCGACGTGCCGTAGCCCGCCGGCACGATCGCCCCACGCTCCTGGAACAGCCCGACCGTGCCGGCGGGCACGGCGAGCTGCGGCCACCGCTCGGCGATCGTGGCGGCGTCGAGCAGGTCGAACTCGATCCCGCACGCGGTGAGCGAGTCGACGTAGTCGTCGATCGGGATCGCGCCACCGGCCGGGAACAGGTCGAGGCCGCCGACGACGGTCACGAGCGACTCCCCCGACGCCGACTCGAGCCGCGCCCAGTCGTCGTAGGCCTGCTTGGTCAGCTCGACGTAGGCGGGCGTGTGATAGCTGTGCCGCAGGATCCTGGAGGTGTCGTGGGACGCACCCCGGTCGTGCCCGAGCGGGAACTGCTCGAGTCCCACCACGTCGTGCCCGGCCTCGGCCAAGTGCCAGGCGGTCGCGCTCCCCAGCGCACCCAGCCCCACCACGACGTAGCCGACGCGCTCGGTGGTCACGTGCTGCCCTCCAGCCGCGGCACCAGCCAGCGGCGGATGTCGGCGCTGTCGTCCTCCATCGGCGCGAACCAGCCGTGCGTGTAGGCCCGCGACGACATGCCGCGCTGCACCGACTCGCAGATCGCCCAGTCCTGCCGGTTGACGAGGTCCCAGAGGTCACCGGCGTCGCTCGGGTCGAACCCGGGATCGGCGACCGCGTCGGCGGCGAAGAGCAGCAGGCACTCGATCGTGGTGCGGTCGACCGCCTGCGGCCGGAGCACGAACGCCGCGACGTGGTCGGCCGAGCACGACAGCATCAGGTTCGGGTAGACGAGCTCGCCCTTGTGGTGGGTGCGCTCGGTCTCGTCGAGGGCGGGCAAGGGCGCCCGGTCGGTGGTGCCGGTCGTCGTGAACGTCCACGCGCCCTCGCGGTGCGGGACGCCGTGCTCCCAGTCGATCCCGCCGCCACCGGCGCCGAACGCCGGCACGAGGCGCGACAGCTCCGGGTGGACCGGCCCGCAGTGGTAGCACTCGTTGTAGTTCTCGGCCACGACCTTCCAGTTCGCCGCCACGTCGTACTCGAACCGCAGCCCGGTGACGAGATCGCCCAGTCCGTAGCGGGCGAGCGTCTCGGTCGGGCGGGCTACCGACTCCGCGAGCGGCGCGGCCGCACCGGGCGTCAGGTGCACGAACACGAAGCCGCCCCACTCCTCGACGCCGACCGGATGGAGCGCGAAGTCCGAGAGCTCGACGTCGCCGTCCTCGGTGTGCGGGGCCCGCAGCAGGCGGCCGTCGAGCGCGTAGGTCCAGGAGTGGTAGGGGCAGCGCAGCGCCCCGACCTCGGAGCACGCCGGCGGGGAGCCGGGCAGTGTCGGCACGATCTGCGAGCCGCGGTGGCGGCACACGTTGTACGCCGCATGCAGGGTCCGCTCGTCGTCGGAGGTCAGCAGCACCGACTCCCCCAGCACGTCCACGACGACCAGCCGCTTGGGCTCACCGAGCCCGAGGTCCACGCGGCGGCCGACGCACGTCCACTCGCGCAGCAGCACCCGCTCGCGCTCGGTGTCGTGGGCCGCGGGGTCGACGTACCAGGCCCGGGGCAGTGCCGCCTGCAGGCTCACGGCTCCACCCCTCGCAGTGCCTGCTCGGCGGCCGCCAGGTGGCAGGCCACGTGGTGCCCGGCTGCCTCTCCGGGCAGCACCGGCAGCGTCACACCCCGGCAGTCGTCGTCCACACCGGCAGCGGCAGCGGAGCCGTCGGCGAGCGCCGGGCAGCGTGGGTGGAAGCGGCAACCGCCGGGCACCTTGGTCGGGTCGGGGATCTCGCCCCGCAGCACGATCGGCTCCATCTGGTCGATCTCGGGGACGACCGACAGCAGGGCCCGGGTGTAGGGGTGACGGGGCCGGGCGAGGACCTCCTCCGTGGGCCCCGACTCCACGACCCGGCCGAGGTACATCACGGCGATCCGGTCGGCGATGTTCCAGGCCAGCCCGAGGTCGTGGGTGACCACCAGCACGCCGAGCCCGAGCTCCTCGCGCAGCTTGAGCAGCAGCGCCAGCACCTCGCCGCGGATCGAGGCGTCGAGGGACGACACCGGTTCGTCGGCGATCAGCAGCTCTGGCCCCATCGCCAGCGCGCCGGCGATCAGCACCCGCTGCCGCTGTCCGCCGGAGAGCTCGTGGGGGTAGCGCAGGAAGAGCGTCTCGGGTGGCCGCAGCCCGGCAGACGCCAGGGCGGCCGCGACGAGCTCGGCCTCGGTCCGACCCTGCGGATCGGCGTCCACCAGCCGGTGGATCCGCAACCCCTCGGCCACCGACTCGTAGACGGTGTGCCGCGGGTTGAGGGCACCGGCGGGGTCCTGCAGCACCAGCTGCACCCGCCGGCGTACGGCGCGCAGCCCGCGGACGGAGTAGTCGAGCGGCTTGCCGTCGAACCGGACCTCCCCGGTGGCCGGCCGCTCCAGCCCGAGCAGGGTGCGCGCGAGGGTCGTCTTGCCGGAGCCCGACTCACCCACCAGCGCCACCACCTCGCCGGGTGCGAGCTCCACGTCGGCGCCGTCGAGGGCGCGGGCGACCCCGCCACCGCGGCCGGTGAAGCTCACCGCCAGCCCGTGGCCGGTGAGCAGCGCGTCCCTCATGACTCCCCCACTCGGATGCAGGCGGCGGCCCGGCCGGCGCCGTGCGGCTCCAGTCGCGGGTCGGTCTCGCGGCAGGCGGCCACCGCACGCGGACACCGCGGCTCGAAGGAGCAACCCGGCGGCAGCAGCCGCAGGTCGGGCGGGTCGCCGCCCAGGCCCGCGGGCGCGTAGCGGGCGGCGGGGTCGCCGATCCGCGGGAACGCCGCCGACAGCGCACCGGCGTAGGGGTGCAACGGCCCGCTGAAGACGTCGTCGGCGCTGCCGACCTCGACCACCCGCCCGGCGTACATGACCGCGATCCTGTCGCACAGGTCAGCCAGCACCGACAGGTCGTGGCTGATGATCATCATCCCGACGCCGAGGTCGTTGACCAGTCCCGACAGCAAGTCGAGCACCTGGCTCTGCACCATCACGTCGAGCGCGGTGGTCGGCTCGTCCGCGATCACCAGGTCGGGCTTGCACGCGAGCGCCATCGCGATCATCACGCGCTGGCGCTGGCCACCGCTGAGCTGGTGGGGGTACGACGTCGCCCGCTCGGCCGGCAGGCCGACCTGCTCGAGCAGGCCCCCGATCCGGCGGTCGGCGTCGGCGTCGGAGAGGTCCGGCTCGTGCAGGTGGATCGGCTCCGCGATCTGCGCCCCGACCCGCTGGACCGGGTTCATCGAGTGGAGGGCCCCTTGGAAGACGATCGAGGCGCCGGCCCACCGGAGGGCCCGGAGGTCGCCCCACCGCATCGTGAGCGCGTCCTCGCCGTGCACCAGCACCCGGCCCTCGACCTTCGCGCTCGGCGGCTGCAGCCGCAGCACGGTCGAGGCCAGGGTCGACTTCCCGCACCCCGACTCCCCCGCCACCCCGACGATCTCGCCCCGGTCGACGGCGAGGTCGACGTCACGCACGGCCGGGACATCGCCCTCGCTGGTCCGGTAGGTGACCGAGAGACCCTCGATCCGCAGCAGCGGCTCCGACGACGTCGTCATCAGCGGTCCTTCAGGCGCGGGTCGAGGACGTCCTCGAGGGCCTGGCCCACCAGCGTGAAGCTCAGCACCACCAGCACGACACACACGCCCGGTGGCACGATGTACCACCACGACCCCGTCGTGATCGCTCCGACGGCGTAGGCGTCGTCGAGCATGGACCCCCAGGAGATCCGGGTCGGGTCGCTGAGGCCGAGGAAGCTCAGGGTCGTCTCCGACAGGATCGCGATCGAGACGGTCAGGGTGGTGTTGGCGAAGACCATCGGCATCACGTTGGGCAGGATGTGCCGGCTGATCTGGTGCCATCGTCCGGCGCCGAGCACCTGGGCCCGCTCGAGGTAGGCGCGCTCCTTGATGGACAGCGTCTGGCTCCGGATGAGCAGCGCCGTCCCGGGCCACGACGCCACGCCGATGACGAGTGCGATCGTCAGGAGGGACGGGCCGAGCACGGTTGCCAGCACGATGGCGAGCGGCAGGAAGGGGATCACGAGGAACCACTCGGTCAACCGGAACAGCGCGGCTCCGGCGCGGCCCCCGAAGTAGCCGGACAGCAGCCCGACCAGGGTGCCGATCGTCATCGAGATCACGGTGGCGAGCAGGCCGACCGTCAGCGACACCCGGGTGCCCCAGATCAGGAGCGTCAGGACCGAGCGGCCCTTGTCGTCCGTGCCCAGCCAGAACTCCCTGGACGGCGGCTCGAGCACGCCGCCCGTCGCTCCGCTGAGCGTCAGGCCCTCCGCGGGCGCGATGAGTGGCGCCGCCAGCGCCACGACTATGAACCCGACGAGAATGGCAAGCCCGGCCATCCCCGACCGGTGCGCGCGGAACTCCGCCCAGTTGCGCCGCAGCGACAGGCGCCGGCGCTGCCGGCTGACCTGCTTCGCCGTCAGCCGCGCCGGGACCTGCCCGCTCGCCGCGCTCACGTGCGCACCCGCGGGTCGAGCACGCCGTAGAAGAGGTTCGCGCCGAGGTTGGCGAGGATCACGGCGGCGGTCGAGACGAGGAAGGTCCCCTGGAGCACCCAGTAGTCGGGCACCGTCAGCGCCTCGGTGGCCAGCAGGCCGAGGCCAGGGATGGAGAACACGGTCTCGACCGTGATCGCGCCGGTGACGACGAAGCCGAAGCTCAGCGCGGTCACCGTGGTCGTGGGCAGCAGCGCGTTGCGGACCGCGTGGCGGTTGCGCACCTGCACGTCCCGCAGCCCCTTCGCCCGCGCCGTCGTCACGTAGTCCTCCCCGATCTCGTCGAGCAGCGAGCTGCGCATGATGAGCGTGTAGTCGGCGAGGTAGGCGAGGGTGAGCGTGATGACCGGGAGCGTCAGGTGCCAGGCCACGTCGAGGATCCCGGCCAGCGAGCTGGGGTCGACGTCCGGCGAGTAGAGCCCGCCGGTCGGGAACAGGCCTGGCAGCGGACCGGGGCCGACGGCGAACAGGTAGATGAGCAGCAGTCCGAGCCACCACTCGGGCATCGAGTAGAGCGTCAGCGAGGAGCCGGTCGCGGTCCGGTCGAAGCGGCTGCCGCGCCGCCAACCGCTGTTGACGCCCATCCAGATCCCGATCACGGCGGCCAGGATCGTCGACGTGCCGACCAGCAGCAGGGTCGGCCACATCCGGTCGACGATCAGGTCGGCGACCGGGACCCGGTAGCGCAGCGAGATCCCGAGGTCCCCGCTCAGCGTGTTCTGGACGAAGGTGAGGAACTGCTGCGGCAGCGGCTGGTCGAGCCCGTAGGTGCGGTTGAAGTCCTCGAGCTGCTCCGGAGACGTGAACCGCCCCCGCCCCAGGGTGCGCGCCGGATCGCCCGGCAGCACGCGGAACAGGAAGAAGCTCACGACCAGCATGAAGCCGAGACTCCCGAGCGAGCCGAGCACCTTGCCGCCGGCGTACCGGCCGTAGGACCGGCGTCTGACCCGGGGCGGCGCGGGCGCCTCCGTCACCGCCCCGATCGTCACTCCCGCTCTCCCACCGTCCCGCGTCGGCGGGCGGCGACGACGCCACCAGCGACCAGCAGCGCCACCAGGACCGCGCCGCCTCCGACGAGGACGGCGGTGCTCACGCCGCCGTCACTCCCCTGCTCGTCGCTGAGCTGGGTCGAGCCCTCCTCGCCCGCACACTCGTCGGCCTCGGCCGCCGGCCGCATGTTGATGTAGTTGTAGACGCCGTACTGGATCAGGTAGACCCCGCCCGGGTCGGGCTGCTGACGGAGGCAGGCGAACCGGTCACTGCGCCAGGCCTCGCCGACCGTGCTGTAGGCGGTCACGAGGTACGGAGCGTCGTAGTAGAGGATCTCCTGCATCCGCTGGACCTGCTCCTCGCGCACCGCCTTGTCCTGCTCGACGCGCTGCTGCTCGAAGAGCGTGTCGTACTCCTCGTTGCAGTACCAGGAGTCCGACCAGTTGCCGCGCTCGCCGCACGTCATGTACGACAGCATCGAGGAGGGGTCGGGCTCGACGTACCAGCCCCACTCGAAGGCGTCGAAGGTGCCCTCGTAGATGATGTCGGTCAGCTTGCTGCTCTCGAAGGAGCGCACCTCGGAGTCGATGTCGACGCCGGCGAGCCACTCGGAGAAGAGCTCCATGACGTCCACCGAGGTCTGCGAGTCGCTGCGCGCGTAGAGCCGCAGCTTGCCGATCGGGTCGCCGTTCGGCAGCGTGCGGAAGCCGTCGTCGCCGACGGTGTAGCCGGCCTCGTCGAGCAGCTGCGCGGCGCGCTCCGGGTCGAAGCTGATCGCGTCCTCGGCCGGCGGCTCCCAGCGGTAGCCGGAGTAGGCGGGCGGGATGATCGTGTCGCCCGGGATGCCGGCGCCCTGGTAGGCCGTCTCGATGATCTGCTCGCGGTCGATCGCGAAGTTCAGCGCCCAGCGGAACGCCTCGTCGAGCACCGCCGGGTTGGGGTCGCCGAGTGGCTCACCCGTCTTGACGTCGATCGACCCGGTGTTGAAGGCGATCTCGTCGAAGCCGGGCGAGTCGCCCATCTGGGCGCTGATGCCGTCCTGGCCCTGGAGCGACTCGACCTGGAGCGCGTTGATGCCCTCGACGAAGTCGACCTCACCGGTGATGAGCGCCTGGATCGCGGGGTCCTCGGACTTGAAGACGCGGAAGATCACCTCGTCGAGGTGCGGGGTGCCGCCCCAGTAGTCGGGGTTGACCTCGAAGCGGTACGTCGAGCCGCCCGCCGTACCCTCGACCAGCCGGAAGGGACCGGAGCCGACGACCGGCTCACCGCCGGAGGGCTCGTTGCCGTAGCTGCGCATCTCGTCGTCGGAGACGTCGGTCCACACGTGCTCGGGCACGATCGGGATGGGGAGCAGGGGCAGCAGCGCGCTCGGCTGCTCGAGCTCCAGGACGACGGTCGTGTCGTCGGGCGCGGTCACCGACTCGACCCCCTTCAGGTAGACGCCCCAGGTCGCGCGCTCCGGGCCGCCGTCGCGGATCCGCTCGAAGGTGTAGAGGACGTCCTGGGCCGTCAGCGGCTCGCCGTCGGACCACGTGGCGTCGTCGCGGATCGTGAACGTCCACGTCAGGCCGTCCTCGGACGGCTCCCACTCGCTCGCGAGCGCCGGGGTGGGTTGCATGTCCTCCATGGCGTAACCGGTGAGCGAGTCGTACATGAGGCCCCACATCTCGAACGACGAGGCCTCGATGCCGAGGAACGGGTTGAAGGAGTCGACCTCGTTGAGGTACGCGACGGTGAACGTCACCGGCTCGTCCTCCTGGGCCTGGACCGGCGAGAGTGCCAGCCCCGGTGCGAGCGACGCCAGCAGGAAACCGGCGAGCGCGAGCAGCCGGGCACCGCTACGTTGGCGGCCGTGACGACCCAGCAGCCGCCCACCGCCCGCCGCCACCCCGTGGTCCACCGCGAGCACGGGGTCGAGCGCGTCGACCCGTTCGCGTGGCTGGCGGACGCCGAGTCGCCGGAGGTGCTGGCGCACCTGGCGTCCGAGCGGGCCTGGTACGACGCTGCGGTTGCTCATCTGGATCCCCTGACTGCCGACCTCCGGACCGAGATGGTCCGTCGTCTACCCGCCACCGAGCGGTCGCCCGTGTGGAACCGTCGGCGTTTTTCCTACTACACCGAGACTCCGACGGGAAGAGAGTACCCACGGATTCGGCGAACGAATCGTCACGATTCGGTGTCAGCGGCAACGATTTCTACACACGAGGGTGGTACGGACAACGATTTCCGCAGCCCTCCGGGGTCCGTGAGCGAGACCCTGCTGGACGTCGCGGAGCTCGCCGAGGGCCACGACTACTGCGAGCTCGGGGTCACCCTCGTCAGCCCCGACGAGACGGTGCTCGCCTACTCCGTCGACCACGACGGCGACGAGGTGTACGCGCTGCGCTTCCGCGACCTCGCGACCGGTGACGACCTCGCCGAGGTCGTCGAGCGCAGCTACTACGGCGGCGCCTGGAGCGCCGACTCCCAGTGGTTCTTCTACTCGGTGCACGACGCGGCCTACCGGGCGTTCCAGATCTGGCGTCACCGGCTCGGCACGCCGGTCGCCGACGACGTGCTGGTGCTCGAGGAGCCGGACCAGCGGTTCGACGTGCTGCCGCGAGCGAGCCGTTCTGGCGACTGGGTGGTCCTGACGTCCGAGAGCCTCGTGACCAGTGAGGTCTGGCTCCTCGACGCCCGCGACCCGGAGTCGGCACCGCGGTCGGTCGGCGGTCGCCGGGAGGGCGTGCGGTACCGGGTCGACCCCCGGCGTACGGATGCGGGCCATGACGTGCTGGTCGTCGTCGACGACCGGGTCGAGTGCCGGCTGATGCTGGCCCCGGTCCCGGGGGCCGGGGGCCAGGACCACACGGCGTGGCAGGAGGCCCGGCCGGAGAACCCCGCGGAGCAGCTGCGCCGGGCCGACGCGTTCGCCGGTGGCGTCGTCCTAGCACTGCGCGCCGGGGGCGGCCACCTGCTTCGCGTGCTCGACCACGACGACCTCGCCGGCCCCGGGCGCGACCTCACGGCGGTCTCGCCGGGCGGCGGGCTCCACCTCGCGCGCACCACCGACTACGACACCGCGGCGATCCTGGTCGAGGACGAGTCGTGGCTCTCGCCCCCGGTCTGGAGCGAGGTCGACCTCCGCACCGGCGAGCGCACCGAGGTGCTGCGCCGCGAGGCGCCCGGCCACGATCCCGAGAGGTACGTCGTGGAGCGGCACGAGCTCCCGTCGGTGGGCGGCACCCTCGTGCCCGCCACCGTGATGCGCCACCGCGACACCCCGCTCGACGGCACGGCTCCGGCCGTCGTCTACTCCTACGGCGCTTACGGCTACACGTTCGAGCCTGAATGGGACCCGGCCCTGCCGTCGCTGCTCGACCGGGGCGTCGTCTACGTGCACGCCCATGTCCGCGGTGGCAGCGAACGCGGCCGCGCCTGGTACCTCGACGGCAAGCTGGCCGCCAAGCAGCACACGTTCGACGACCACGTCGCGGTCGCCGACGGACTCGCCGCGGCGGGGCTCGTGGACCCCGACCGGATCGGCAGCCGCGGCCTCAGCGCGGGCGGGCTCGTCCAGGGCGTGGTGTTCAGCCAGCGCCCGGACCGGTGGCGCGCGGTCGTGGCGGAGGTGCCGTTCGTCGACGTCATCACCACGATGTTCGACGACCTGACTCCGCTCACGATCATCGAGTGGGAGGAATGGGGCGACCCGAAGGTCCGCGAGCAGTTCGACTGGATGCTCGCCTACTCGCCGTACGACAACCTGCCTCCGCCCGGCGGGCGGCCCGACCTCCTGGTCACCGGGGCCGTGCACGACCCGCGCGTGATGGTGCGCGAGCCCGCGAAGTGGGTGGCCGCGCTGCGGGACTCCGACCCGGAGTGGTCGCCGCGCTGCCTGTTCCGGGTCGAGGTGGGGGCCGGCGCCCACGTCGGTCCGTCCGGCCGGTTCGGCCACCTCGCCTACGAGGCCGAGGTGTACGCCTGGCTGCTCGACCGGCTCGGGACCACGGACCTGATGACGGAGGACGCATGACGACGGGGATCGAGGACGAGGCGGTCGAGCTCACGCGGGCGCTGATCCGGTTCGACACCACCAACTACGGCCACCGCGGGTCCGAGACGCTGGCCGCGGCCCACCTGCACGACTACCTGTCGGACGCCGGGGTCGAGGCCGAGCTGGTCGCCCGCGAGCCCGACCGGGCCAACATCGTCGCGCGGATCCCGGGCACCGATCCCGGAGCTCCCTCACTGGCGTTCGTCGGCCACACCGACGTGGTGCCGGTCGAGGGCCAGCAGTGGTCCCACCCGCCCTTCGAGGCGGTGGTCGACGACGACGGCTACCTCTACGGCCGCGGCGCGATCGACATGAAGAACGAGGTCGCGGCCCGGGCGGTCGCGATGGCCCACCTCGCGCGCGAGGGCTTCCGCCCCCGCGGCGACCTGTGGTTCGTGGCCGTCGCCGACGAGGAGAACGGGGTCGCGGACGTCGGGATGCGCTGGCTGCTCGAGCAGCGACCCGACATCCGGCCGACGATGGCGATCAACGAGGGCGCGGGCGAGCGACTGCCGCTCGCCGACGGCCGGGTCGCGCTGACGTTGTCGATCGGCGAGAAGGGCACCTGCCCGGTCCGGGTGGTCGCGGTCGGCGAGGCCGGCCACGCCTCGATGCCCGAGCTCGGCGACAACGCCGTGCCGCGGCTGGCCGAGCTGATCCGTCGCGTCGGCAGCGGGATGCCCGACGTGGTCCGGTCACCCGAGGTCGACGCCACGCTCGAGGTGCTGCTCGGCCGCCCGGTCGGCGACTTGGCGGCCGACCTGGCCGAGGCGGCCGCGCTGCACCCGGCGATCGCGATGTCGCTGCCGGCGACGCCCGGCACGACGATGGCCCCGACGATGCTCGCGGCGTCGCTCGCCCGCAACGTGATGCCCGAGCGGGCGTCCGTGGAGCTCGACTGCCGGATCCTCCCCGGCACGACCGGCGACGACGTGCTCGCGTCGGTCCGCTCGAGGCTGGGCGACGACCTCCGGTACGAGCTGGAGTACGCCGACGACCTGGTCCCGGGCAGCAGCTCGCCCGCGACCGGCCCGCTGCCCGCGGCCGTCGCGGCCGTGCTGGCCGAGGCCGGCGACGAGGCGTTCGTGCTGCCGGTGCTCTGCCCGGGCTACACCGACTCATCCTTCCTGCGCGCGGCGGGCGGCACCGCGGCGTACGGCTTCAGCCCGTTCCGGGCGACTCCGGCCGAGGTGCTCGCCGCGGGTTACCACAACGCCGACGAGCGCGTGCACGTCGACGACGTGGGGCTCTCGGCCCGCTTCCACCGGGCGCTGGCGCTGCGGCTGCTCGGGTAGGTTCGGGCGGGTGACCGACGCCGCTGACCTCCCCCCGCTCGATCCGTCGTTCGTCGTCGTCCCGCCGCTGCGCGAGGCGATGGCGATGGAGTTCACGAGGCTGGATGCCGACGGTGTCGACGCCACCTGGTCGGTGACGCCGGAGACTCACCAGCCCTACGGTCTCCTGCACGGTGGCGTCCACTCGCTGGTCAACGAAGGTTTGTGCAGCCTGGCCGCGGCGCTCTGGCTGGCCGATCGCGGCCGGGTGGTCGGCGTCAACAACAACACCGACTTCTACCGGGGCGTCACCGAGGGCCGGCTGACGTCGGCGGCCCGGCCGGTCCACCGCGGCCGCTCGCAGCAGGTCTGGTCGGTCGAGACCACGGACGCCGAGGGCCGGCTGGTGGCGCGCGGCCAGGTACGGCTGCAGAACCTGACGGGTTAGCCGAACAGCGAGCGAACCAGCAGGGCCAGCGCCGAAGCGGCGCACACGACGAGGACCGCCGTGCGGACCTGCTTGCGAGGCAGCCGCCGCCGTACCGAGACCGAGAGCAGGACCCCCACGAGCAGCAGCGGGCTCAGGAGCAGCGCCAGCAGCAGCACGTCCAGCCGCAGCTGCCCCGCGAAGCCCAGCCCGACCAGGCTGAGCGCGGCGCCGATCATGAAGTAGGCGGCCAGCGTCGGTCGGAGCACCGATGGTGGGTGGTGCTGGTAGAGGATCGCCAGCGGCGGGCCGCCGATCGAGGTCGCGGTGCCGGTGATGCCGGACACGAAGCCGGCGACCGGGAGCGTGCCGCGGTTCACCGGCAAGCGCACGGTGCGGACCGTCAGCAGCACGCTGAGCAGCACCATGCCCCCGACCGCCAGCCCGATCAGCCGGTCGGACGCAAGGGCGACGACCCAGACGCCGACCACCGTGCCGACCACCCGGGGCGGGATCGCCCACGAGAGTCCGCGCCAGTCGGTGCCGTGGTGCTCGGTGGCCAGGGTCTGCGCGGCCATGGCGAAGGCCAGCCACAGCAGCAGCTCGGGCACGAGGTCAGGCGCGACCAGCGCGGCGACGGGTGCGGCGACGAGGCCCAGCCCGAGACCGACCGTGCCCTGGACCACGGAGCCCACGAGCACCGCGACGGCCAGGATCGCGACGATCCAGACCTCGATCCCCAGGATCACGCAAGCAGGCTGCGCAGCACGTACTGCATGATCCCGCCGTTGCGGAAGTAGTTCGCCTCGCCCGGGGTGTCGATCCGCACGACCGCGTCGAACGTCACCTCGCCCGCCGTGACCTTCACGGTCTTGGGGGTGGTGCCGTCGTTGAGCGCGGTGATCCCGCTGATCGCGAACGTCTCCTCGCCCGTCAGCCCGAGCGAGTCGGCGCTCTCGCCGTCCGGGAACTGCAGCGGGATCACGCCCATGCCGATCAGGTTCGACCGGTGGATCCGCTCGTAGGACTCGGCGATGACCGCCTTGACCCCGAGCAGCGACGTGCCCTTGGCCGCCCAGTCGCGCGACGACCCGGAGCCGTACTCCTTGCCGCACAGGACGACGAGCGGCGTGCCGGCCGCGGCGTACGCCTCGGCGGCCTCGTAGATCGTCGTGACGGGAGCGTCGTCGCCCTCACCAGCGGTGAAGTCGCGCGTGAAGCCGCCCTCGGTGCCCGGGGCCAGCTGGTTGCGCAGGCGGATGTTGGCGAACGTGCCGCGGATCATGACCTCGTGGTTGCCGCGGCGCGAGCCGTAGGAGTTGAAGTCGCGCTGGTCGACCCCGTGCTCCGCGAGGTAGGCGCCGGCCGGGCTGTCCTTCTTGATGGCACCGGCCGGGCTGATGTGGTCGGTGGTGACCGAGTCGCCGAGCTTGAGCAGCACCCGGGCGCCCTCGATGTCGGTGACCGGCTCCGGCTCGTGGGGCATGCCGTCGAAGTAGGGGGGCTTCCGCACGTACGTCGAGTCCTCGTCCCAGGCGAAGGTCTTGCCCTCGGGCGTCGGCAGCGAGCGCCAGGTCTCGTCGCCCGCGAAGACGTCCTCGTAGGAGTCGCCGAACATCTCGGAGCTGATCGCCTCGCCGATGACGCGCTCGACCTCGGTCGGCGAGGGCCAGATGTCCTTGAGGAAGACGTCGTTGCCGTCGGTGTCCTGGCCGAGCGGGTCGCCGAAGAGATCGACGTCCATCGACCCGGCCAGCGCGTAGGCCACCACGAGCGGCGGCGACGCGAGGTAGTTCATCTTGACGTCGGGGTTGATCCGGCCCTCGAAGTTGCGGTTGCCGGACAGCACGGACGTCACGGCGAGGTCGGCCTCGTTGACGGCCGCGCTGACCTCGGGGATGAGCGGCCCGGAGTTGCCGATGCACGTCGTGCAGCCGTAGCCGACGAGGTTGAACCCGAGCTTGTCGAGGTACGGCGTGAGGCCCGCCTTCTCGTAGTAGTCGGAGACCACCTTCGAGCCGGGCGCCAGGGTCGTCTTGACCCAGGGCTTGCGGGCCAGACCCTTGTCGACCGCGTTCTTGGCGAGCAGCGCCGCCGCGATCATCACCGACGGGTTGGACGTGTTGGTGCACGACGTGATCGCCGCGATCGTGACGGCCCCGTGGCCGATGCTGACGGCCTGTCCGTCGATCTCGAGGTCGACCGTGCGATCGGGGTCGTCGGTGTAGTCGCCGAGCGCCTCGCGGAACTTCGGTCCCGACTCGCTGACCGAGACCCGGTCCTGGGGGCGCTTCGGGCCGGCCAGGCTCGGCACGACGGTCCCGAGGTCGAGCTCGAGCTTCTCGGAGTAGCGCGGCTCGGCGTCCGGGTCGTGCCAGAGGCCCTGCTCCTTGGCGTAGGCCTCGACCAGGTCGAGCTGCTCGTCCGGGCGGCCGGTGAGCCGGAGGTACTCGATCGTCTGCTCGTCGATCGGGAACACCGCGATCGTCGAGCCGAACTCGGGGCTCATGTTGCCGATCGTGGCCCGGTTGGCCAGCGGCAGTGCCGAGACGCCGGGCCCGTAGAACTCGACGAACTTCCCGACGACGCCGTGCTTGCGCAGCATCTCGGTGATCGTGAGCACCAGGTCGGTGGCGGTCGAGCCCTCGGGCAGGTCGCCGTTGAGCTTGAAGCCGACGACGCGCGGGATCAGCATGCTCACCGGCTGGCCGAGCATGGCGGCCTCGGCCTCGATGCCGCCGACGCCCCAGCCCACGACGCCGATGCCGTTGACCATGGTGGTGTGGGAGTCGGTGCCGACACAGGTGTCGGGATATGCCGCTCCATCTCGCACCATCACCACGCGGGCGAGGTGCTCGATGTTGACCTGGTGGACGATGCCCGTGCCGGGCGGGACCACCTTGAAGTCGTCGAAGGCACCTTGACCCCAGCGCAGGAACTGGTAGCGCTCGCGGTTGCGCTCGTACTCGATCTCCACGTTGCGCTCGAAGGCGCCCGGGGTGCCGAAGACGTCGGCGATGACGGAGTGGTCGATCACCATCTCGGCCGGGGCGAGGGGATTGATCTTGGTCGGGTCGCCACCGAGGTCGGCCATCGCCTCGCGCATCGTGGCGAGGTCGACCACGCACGGGACGCCCGTGAAGTCCTGCATGATCACGCGGGCGGGCGTGAACTGGATCTCCTTGTCGGGGTCCGCGTCGGCGTCCCAGCCGGCCAGCGCCTTGATGTCGTCGGCCGTGATGTCGGCCCCGTCCTCGGTGCGCAGCAGGTTCTCCAGCAGCACCTTGAGCGAGAACGGCAGCGACGCGACGTCGAGGCCCTCACCGGTCACCGCGTCGAGGCGGAAGATCTCGTAGTCGCGCTCCCCCACGCTGAGCGTGCTCTTGGCGCCGAAGCTGTCCTGGCTGGCCATTGCGTCTCCTCGGTCGGCTCTGGGTCGTGCCGGGTCGTCGTCCATCTTGCCGCCGTCCGCCGTCACGGTGGAAGTGAGGGCTGCCTTACCTGGCGGTCGAAGTCTCTTGACGTCAAGATATCACGAGGCCGCTAGCGTCTCCACCGTGTCGACACCTGGCCTCGAGCTGACCTCACCCACCGCCGCGCTGGCCGAGCAGTTCCTCACCTGGCGCCACCTGCCCGAGGTGACCCACTGGTTCCTCCAGCAGCGCGCGGACCCCGAAGAGCTGGTGGCCGACTGGGCGTCGTACGACGGCAGCGACCAGCACCGCGTCGTGGCCGTCCTCGACGGCGTCGTCGTGGGCCAGGCCAGCGTGTGGGCGGTCGACGGGATGGGGCAGTCCGGCCACGAGGTCGAGTTCGCCGGCCGGGAGGGACGGCTCGCCTACTTCGTCCACCCCGACCACGCGGGCCGGGGGCTGGCCACCGTGCTGGCGCGCGACTCCCTGGCGAACGCCTTCGGCCGGCTCGGGCTGCGGAGGGTGCAGGCCGGCTGTTTCGCCGACAACACCGCCTCGTGGCGGGTGATGGAGAAGCTCGGGATGCGCCGCGAGCAGCACGGGGTGAAGGACTCGTTCCACGCCGAGCTCGGCTGGGTCGACGGCTACACCTACGCGATCCTGGCCGAGGAGTGGTCGGCGCCGTGACCACTCCCCGGGACCTGCTGGTCCTCCACGCGGTCCGCCTCCTCGGCTTCGCTCCGGTCGACCGGGTGGCCGCCCGCTACGGACTCCCCGCCGACGAGGTCGGGGAGCTCCTCGAGGACCACCGGGCACTCGGCCTGGTCGAGCACTCCGAGTTCGCGGAGAGCGCGGGCTGGTCGCTGACGGGGCGCGGGAGGCTCGAGGGCGAGGCCCGGCTCGCGGCCGAGCTCGACGCGACGGCCCGGCGTGACCAGGTGCACCGGACCTACCTGGACTTCCTCGACCTGAACGCCCGCGTGCTGCGCGCGGTGACCGACTGGCAGACCCGGCCGGTGGCGGGCGACCCGCTCGCGGCCAACGACCACCAGGACCTGCGGTGGGACCGACGCGCGCTGGCCACGCTCGACGAGGTCGGCGCACGGCTGCGGCCGCTCGCGACGGTGCTGGCCGACGTGCTCGACCGGCTCGGCGGGTACGACGAGCGGTACGCGCACGCCCTGGCCCAGGTCGAGCACGGCGACCGGCGGTGGGTCGACGCCCTCGAGGTGGACTCGTGCCACACGGTGTGGTTCCAGCTGCACGAGGACCTGCTGGCCACGCTCGGGATCTCGCGTGGGTCGGAGCAGGGCTGACCCCGCACTGCTTGCGCACCTGGCCGCCGAGGTGGAGGGTGACTGGCCATGGCGATCGAGACCAGGATGAACGGCATCATCCACGCGGCATTGCGACGTGACCTCGACCGGCTGGCGCTGCTGCTCGGGCGGCCCGACGACCTCTCCGAGACGCGGTTGCGCGCGCTCGGGGGTCACGCCCGCTGGCTGATGGCCGTGCTCCACGAGCACCACACCGGCGAGGACGACCGGCTCTTCCCGGTCATCCGGCGCAACAACCCGGGCACGGCGGAGCTGCTCGACGCGATGGCGTCCGAGCACGAGGCGATCGCCGAGGCCGTGCGCGTGCTCGAGCAGGCGGGGATCAAGGCGGAGGCCGGGGTGCCCGACGCCGCTGGGGAGCTGCGCGACGCGGTGGCCGGGCTGCGCACCGTCCTCGACCCGCACCTCGAGCACGAGGAGCGCGATCTCGTCCCGCTCGTCCCCCAGAGCGTGAGCGAGGCCGAGTGGGCGGACTTCGAGCGCAGCAACACCGCGGGCCGCAAACCGCCCGAGCTCGCGTTCCAGGGGCACTGGATGATCGACAACCTCGACGAGGCCAGCGTCGCCGTGGTGACCGGCCTGGTCCCGGCGGTGCCGCGCTTCCTCATGCTGCGGTTCCTCGGCGGCCCTTACCGCCGCCGGCGCGAGGAGCTCTGGGGCGGGACGCCGGCCGAGGCCGTCCGCTCGGTGCCGCGCGCGACCACGTGACGCCATACTCCGACTCCGCGACTCATCGGCGCAACGCCGCGACCGCCGCCTCGTGGACGTGCATGTCCGACCAGAAGCGTCCGCCGGGCTCGCCCTCCGGCCAGTAGACGACGATCTCGTCGAAGCCGAGCTCCTCGGCCCGCTCGACAGCGGCGCGGTACGCCGTCGGCGACTCCGTCGGTCGCACCGTGCCGTACCCCAGCAGCAGCGAGCGGCGCACCCCGGCGGGGTCGCGATCCTGCTCCCGGCAGGCCGCATCGACAGCAGCCGACTGTGCGGCGAGCACGTCCCAGAAGGCCTCGGGCTCGATCCCCACGGCTCCGTGGCCGCCGTAGGTGCTCCAGCCGTCGGCGTGGCGTGCCACCAGTGCGAACCCGCGTGGTCCGTGTGCCGCCAGCAGCAGGAAGGGCGGCGCCTGTCCCGACGGCCGCGACAGGGTGTGCACTCCGGCGAAGGCGTGACCGTCGCCGCGCCACTCCGACTCCCCCGCCCAGACAGCCGCCAGCCCCGTGACCATGTCCGCGTATCGGCTGCTCATCGCGGCCTGCGACGGCTCGATCCCGCGATCGGCCGCCGCACAAGCCGGGCTGCCGGCGCCGAGTCCGAGCACCAGCCGGCCCCCCGCCACGTCGTTGACGGTCGCTGCTGACCGGGCGAGCGTGACCGGGGAGCGGAATGCCGCTGATGCGACCAGGGTCCCCAGCTCGATCTTCGACGTCGCGACGGCCGCCGCCGCCAAGGTCGTCCACGCATCGCCGAGCCACTCCCCGGACATCGCGGTGTGAGTCAGATGGTCGGCGACGTACGCGATGTCGTAGCCGAGCTGCTCGGCCCGTCGGAAGTCGTCGACCAGCACATCCCATGGGCGGGTCTGGAGGACGAGCGCGCCCAACCGCACTGCGCTACCCGCTCACCGCGTCGAGGTGCTGCAGGAGGTCGTGCGCAGCCAGCTCGACCTGCTTGTGGCGCCACTCCGAGGCGCGGTAGACGCAGGCGATCAGCGCGGTCCGGTGCACCCGGCGGAAGTCGCCGACGACGAACGCGTGCCGCGCCTTGGTCTCGTCGTTCGCGCCCTCGGTGAGACCGAGGTGCCAGGCGGCGTACTCCTCCCAGGAGTGCCGCTCGAGGAAGGCGTTCTGGGCGTCGGCGTCGGGCTGCACCTCGCCCCAGTCACTGTCGAGGACGTACTGCCGGGAGTCGATCAGGCGCGTGGCATGGGCGACGGCCGCGGGGTTGACGTCGTAGCTGGCCATGCCGTCATCGTGGCACGCCGCTCACACGGGCACCCGGGCGAACGCGCGCACGGGCAGGGTCCCGAGCCCCGCCACCTTGACGGGCACGGCGGTGAACGTGGCACCGCTCGCCGGCAGCCGCTCGAGGCCGGTGAGGTGCTCGACGATCGGGATCCCGGCGGCCAGCAGCCGGGTGTGTGCCGGCCGGGTGCCGCCGCGGGTGTCGTCGATGTTGACGCTGTCGATGCCGACCAGGGCCGCACCGGCGTCGACCAGGTGGGCGGCTCCGGCCTCGTCGAGGTACGGGTGGGCCGGGTCGCCGTACTCCTCGGTGCGCCAGTGGCGGTCCCAGCCGGTGCGGAGCAGCACCGCCGCGCCGGCGAGCGCCAGCCCGTCGAACGCCGGCGGGCCGATCGCACCGTCGCCGTCGACCACGACCGCGGGCAGGTCCACGCACTGGTCGAGCCGCAGCCCGCTGGTGTCCCAGCCCCCGCGGTGCCGGTGGGCGGGCGTGTCGAGGTAGGTGCCGGTGTTGGTCACCATCGTGATCCGGCCGATCGTGAACTCGGTGCCCTCGGCGTACGTCGCGTGCGAGTCGTCGAACGCGAGGTGCACCCCCACGTCCGGACCCGGGAGCCCCGGGTACGTCGTCATGCCGTGCTCGATGACGTGCGAGAGGTCGACCAGCTCCATGGCCACGACCGTAGGACTCACCGCGCCAGCAGCGCTAGGCACTCCACGTGATGGGTCATCGGGAAGACGCCGATGGTCCTGAGCGTGAGCGCGATCGTTTGCCGACAGCCACCATCGACCGCAGTCTCAGGTCTCGCCCCGGGCACTGGCGTCGAAGTATCGATCCATCACAGCCACTGGGATCGGGAGTCAGAAACGGGTTGGGTCCGGACGTCAACTGTCGTGAGGGGATCGCCCGGCGTTCAGTCGGCTCTTGCGCATCCTGGTCCACACGAGGTCAAGCCCGACCGCGAGGGCCAGGACAGCGACCATCCCGACGAAGGTCTGCGGTGCGTCCCGAAGGGTCTGAATGCTGAACACGACCAGGATGAACGCCGTTGCTGCGATGGCGGCGACGATCATCACCGCGTTCGATTCGGTCTCGGCACGGAGCCGCAGCGCCGCCACGGACACCACCAGGAAGATGGCGAGGGCGACGACGCTGCCCAGGGAGGCGATGGCGGTGAGGTCGACGAAGATGGCCAGGACCAGCACGAGGACGCACGAGATGACCAGTCCACGGGTTCCGCCCACGCGAGCCTTGGCGCCGAAGACCGGTGGGAACTGCCCGGTCTCCGCCAGCTTCTGGGTGGATCCGACAGCGGCGTAGATGTTGGCGTTGACCGACGAGGACGTCGCGAGCATGGCTGCGACGGCCATCATCGCGAAGCCGGCCTGGCCGAGCGAGGGCTTGGCGGCGACGGCCAGGGCGGTGTCGCCGTTGGCGATCACCTCCTGCACGCTCAGGGTGCCGAACACCCCGATCGCGACGAGGACGTAGAGGGCGGTGGTCACGGCCAGCGCGAGGTAGGTCGCCCGGGGAAGGTTCTTCTTGGGGTTGGGCAGGTCGCCTCCGGTGAAGCTGATCACTGCGAAGCCGAGAAAGGCGAAGAAGGTCAAGGCGACACTGGAGATGATGTCCACCGTCGCCGGGTACGTCGATCGCGCCAGCATCGAGGGGTCAATCTCCTTGAGGGTGACCACGATGAAGACGGCGAACACGGCCAGCAGGATGACCACGATCACGGTCTGGATCCGGTCGATGGAGGTGGCGCCCGCAATGTTGATGGCGGCGACGAGCAGGATCACCGCGGTGGTGAAGATGCGCGCCCAGATCGGGTCCGCGTCCTCGCCGATGACCAGGGAGGCCGTGTAGCTGCCGAACGAGACCGAGACCATCGCGGTGACGATGATCGAGGCGAAGTAGAGCAGCCAAGAGGTCACTGCCGTGAGGTGTCCAGGGCCGAATCCCTTGAGCAGGAACGTGATGATGCCGCCCGAGGACGGGTAGGTCGCCCCGAGCTTCGCCACGGCGTACCCCTGCAGGGACGCCACGGCACCGGCGATGAGGAACGAGATCCAGACCGCCGACCCGGCCACCGCTCCGGCTTCTCCGAGCAGGGCGAAGATGCCGGCGCCGACCATCGAGCCGATCCCCAGGAATGCGGCTCCCCGGACCGACATGGTCCGAGCGGGGGCATCCGGGACGGCGGCATCGCCAGGGTCAGCCGAGCTGTTCATGGTCTTCCCCCTGGTATCGAGCGCCGAGCACCGTGGCAGCACCGACCCGCGTCGAGTGCCCGCGACGCGGTCGCGGAGCAGCCCGATGATACCGAGTACGAGGATGACGTCCAGCTCTTGGGAGCGGCGCGACCACGGCGGTCTTCTGCCTGGCCCGTATGTCTACCTGCTCCCAGCGATCGTGTTCCCGCTGCCCACCTCTGGTGCGCGCCGGTCTCGCCTCGGCGGAGCCGCCGCCGCCCTGGGCGCGCTCCTCGCGCTGATCGCCGGGATCGGACGCACGAGCCTCGCCATGGCCCGCGAGCAGGACCTGCCAGGCTGGCTCGCAGCTGTCCACCCTCGCTACCGGGTCCCCCACCACGCCGAGCTGGCCCTCGCGGTGGCCGTGTGCGCCCTGGTGCTCACGGTCGACCTGCGCGGAGCCATCGGCTTCTCCTCCTTCGGGGTCCTTCTCTACTACCTCATCGCCAACCTGTCCGCCTACACCCAAGACCCGGACCACCGCAGGTTCCCGCGAGCCCTTCAAGTGCTCGGCGCCGCAGGCTGCGCCATCCTCGTCGCCACCCTCCCCCTGACCTCCGTGGCGACCGGTGCCGGAGTGTTCGCCGCCGGCATCGGCTACCGACTGATCCGACTCCGCCGAACTGGAGACGCAACGCCGACTGCTTGATCTGCGCGTGAGGAGCGTGGTCGTCGCGACCGGCACACGCTGCAGGCCTGCGAGGTCTGCTGTGATTCGCCGCCAGCTGCCTCAGAAGGTGAGGATCTCGGTACGAGGCGGCGGTCGTCATGTGGATGGGTTGGTTCGGATGAGGTGTTCTGGAGGGCGTGTGAGGCATGTGCAGCAGGCGATGTGGGTGCGGGAGAAGGACTTCAGCATGCGATCGAGGGTGTAGTAGCCGTCAGGGGTCTGCTGGCCGGCGACGGCGCAGGTGACACCGTCGCCCTGAGGAACAGCGTCAGCTGGGCGTCGTCGCGGCGCGTGAGGGTTGCCTGACCAACGTTCTAGGTCGTGTCGATGCGGGAGCTGACTGTAGTCAGGCGGCGTTGTGCGGTCGGAGGAGGCCGTCGGTGCGCCATTCGAGGGCGCCGTCTTCGGCGCGGCGGGCGCGGTAACCGCGGGCGTTGAGGATGCGGACGGCGTCGTGGGCCATGACGCAGTAGGCGCCGCGGCAGTAGGCGACGATCTCGGTGCGATGGGGAGCTCGTCGAGCCGGTCGGCGAGTGTCGATGGGAATGTTGAGGGCACCTGGGAGGTGACGGCGGCGTACTCGGTGTCGGGTCGTACGTCGAGGATGACAGGTCGCCGGTCTGGGCCGGTTGAGGAGCTCAGTGCGAGTGATGGCTTCGGTGTCCTCTGGGCCGAGGTACGCGCGGCGGGCGCGGTCGGTTCCAGGTCGGTGTTGCAGCGCCACCGAACGGAGGTTGACCAGGAGCTGGGCGACGTCGTCATCGGCGAGGAAGTTGATGACGCGCTTGCCGTCGCGTACGGAGCCGACCAAGCCGGCTTCGCGCAGCGACTGCAGGTGGGCCGAGCAGGTCGAGATGCCCATGTCGGCGGCGTCGGCGAGCTCGTCGACGCCGCGCGGACCCTGGGCGAGCAGGTCGAGGAGTTCGAGGCGGCCGGGGTTGGCAGCGCCTTGCCGACGGCGGCGAACTCGGCGAACAGGGCGCTCTTGGCGGCGCGGTCACCCATGGGGCGCTCCTGCGGTCGGCGTCACTCGAGACGGCAGGTTCGGGCTTGGCGGTGGTGGGTCTCGTACATGCGGACGGCGACGACGAGCGCGGAGGCGGCGGTGAGGGCGGCGGCGGCCCAGACGGCGGCGCGCAGGCTCCACAGGTCGGCGACGACGCCGCCCAGGAGTGCGCCGACGGCGTAGCCGCCGTCGCGCCAGAGCCGGTAGATGCCGACGGCGCGGCCGCGCCAGGTCGGGTGGGCGACGTCGCCGATGGCGGCGAGCAGCGTCGGGTAGACCATCGCGGTGCCGGCGCCGAGGAGCACGCGCCGCGACCGCCCAGGGGGCGAAGCGTGTCGCGGCGGCGATCACGGCGAGGGCGATCGCCTGGACGAACATGCCGATGGCGATGAGGCATTTGCGGCCCCACCGGTCCGAGAGGGCGCCGGTGACCAGTTGGCCGACGCCCCACACGGCGGGGTAGAGCGCGAGCGAGCAGCCCGATCTGCGCCGACGGACAGTCCGGCGCGTGGCGAAGAGGAGCGGGAAGAGGCCCCAGGCGAGGCCGTCGTTGAGGTTGTTGACCAGGCCGGCCTGGCTGGCCGAGGACAGCGCCGGCTCGCGGAAGCTGGTCTGGCACGAAGACCTGGCGGTTGCTGAGCTCGCCGTGGAGGTGGTCGTGGAGGCCGTCGGCTCGCGGCGACATGTCCGGCGGCTTCGAGCCGGGCGTGGTCGCGGGTCTCCTTGACGGCCAGGGTCGGACGAGCCCGAGCGCCGAGCGCGGCGTAGGACGAGGCCGAGCAGGAACGGCGCCGGGCGCAGACCGTAGTGCGGCGGCCAGGTAGCCGGCTGGCCAGGGAGGTGAGGGCGACGCTCCGTAGCCGGCGGCCTCGTTGAGCCCCATCGCGAGGCCTCGTTGCGCGGGGCCGACGAGGTCGATCTTCATGATCACGGTCGTGGACCAGGTCAGGCCCTGGTTGATGCCGAGCAGCACGTTGGCGGCCACGACCCAGCCCCAGTTGGGCGCCCAGATCAGCATCAGCGGGACGGGGATGGCGACCAGCCATCCGGCGATCAGCACGGGCTTGCGGCCGTAGCGGTCCGACCACGTGCCGGCGAAGTAGTTGGCGGTCGCCTTGGTCGACGCCGAAGGCGATGACGTAGGTGAAGCATGAAGGTGTAGCCGGTCAGCCCGAACTCGCGCTCGGCGAGCAGGGGCAGCACGGTCTGCTGCTGCCCGACCATGCCGCCGACCAGCGCGTTGATCGCGACGAGCAGCGTGAACTGGGCGAGCGTTGGCTCGCAGTCCGAGCGCGAGGCCGTGCGGCGTGCGTCCGTGGAGCTTCGACCGCGATTCATGAGCCCGCCTCGAGACCGCGACCGGTGGCGGCGGCCCAGTCGTCGGGTCCACCGGCGAGCACCGACGAGATCGTGCTGGCCGGCGCGGGCGAGGAGGCTGGCGGCACCCATGGCGCGTTCGCCGTGGCCGCACATCACCACGGTCGGGCCGTGCCGGTCATCGGTCGCCGGGCCGTCGGCCAGGTCACCGAGCTCGACATGGGCGGCACCGGGGATGTGCCCTGCCATGAACTCGGTGGTCTGCCGGATGTCGAGCACGCTGGCGTCTCCGAGGTCTTCGCGCGGTCGACCAGCGCGGATGGAACGCGGTCGGCGTGACCGGCGTGCGGCCCACGCGCCGATCCCGCCGTCGAGCTCGCCGATCAGCTGGTCGTAGCCGATCTTGCGGGCCTGCCAGAGGATCTCGGCCGGGTCCTGGTCGGTGTTGCGGACAACGATCAGCGGCTTGGCCGTCGGCGAGGAGCCAGCCCAGCCAGGTCGCGAACACCGGCCGCAGCGGAATCGACACGCGAGCCGGGCATGTGGCGCGGCGGCGAAGTCAGCGACCGGGCGTACGTCGACGACCTCGCACGCCGGCCTGCCGGAGCCGGGCCACCTCGCGGGGCGACAAGGCCCGGCAGGGCAGTCGCCCTCGACGAGTGCCGGACCGCGTCGGTTGATCTCGCCGAGGCGTGAGGAAGTACGGCGGGAAGCTGCCGAGGGAGTCGAGCAGCTGCTGGACGAAGCGCGTCCTCGTCCTCGGCGCGGAGCAGAGGTGTTGGTGGCCCGCTCGCGTGCCGATGGTGGAGGTCCGTTCGCGAGCCGGGTGGAGCCGAGCAGAACGAGCCGGCGCCGTGGGTCGGCCACACCGCGACGTCGTCGTCGAGCTCGGCCAGCCGGCGGAGCGAGCGGTACTGGGCACGGGCGAGCTCCTCGGTCCGCTCCGGCGACACGAGGTCGGTCTGGCGGCAGTGCCGACGATCAGCGAGCCGCCGGTGAACACGGCCACGCGCGGTCGAGCCGACGAGTAAGCTCGAACGCGATGTGCTCATGGGTGTGGCCAGGCGTTGCCAGCGTCCGCAATCGTCAGATCGCCGAGGTCGACCTCGTCCCGTCCGACAGTCCGCGGTGCGGGAACTCGCGGTCGCCGGCCGCGGATGCGAGCACTGTGGCGCCGTCGTCGGCGGCCAGCTGGACCGCGCCGCTGAGGAAGTCGGCGTGCAGGTGAGTATCGGCCGCGTAGGCGATCCGGCAGGCCTCGGCGATCCGCGGCGGCCCGCAGGGCTCGCAGGTCTCGGCTCGCGTCGACCGCGAGGGCGCGACCGTCGGCCAGGTCCACCAGGTATGCAGAGTTGCCCAGACCCTCATCGACGACCGGGATGACGGAGATGCTCATGAACAGCCACTTTACGTCATTCCATTGATTATTGGAATGACGAGTTGACTGGTCGCTACTCCCCCGCCGGCTTGCTGGCCCGGATGCGCTCGATCGTGCCGGCTTTGAGCCGTTCCGACTCCTCACGACGAACCCGGCTGCCCGGACGAGAGGCAGCTGCCGTCGCGTCTGGTACTCGCCGGCGAGCCGGCTCGTGAACTGCTCGACCAGCCACTGCGCGCCGTACAGCGGCGGCCAGTGCTGCCGATGTGGTCGAGCAGGAGCAGTTGCCGCCGGGCACCAGCACCCGATGCATCTCCGCGATCGCTCGCTCGGGGTCGGGGATGCTGCCAGCGACAGCGCGCAGACGGCGGTGTCGAACGACGCGTCGGGGAAGGGAAGGTGCGCGGCGTCGCCTTCGCGCAGGTCGGCCTCACGGCCGAGTTCGGCGGCGTACTCCTGGCCAGGGCGAGCATTCGGGGCTCAGGTCGACGCCGGTGACGGTCACCTGGTCGTTGTAGTGCTCGAGGTTCCGACCGGTGCCGACAGCGATCTCAGGACTCGGCCGTGCGCCTGGCCCCGATCCACTCGCGGCCGCCGCCGAACCAGATCCTCCGAAGAAGGCGATCTGCTTGTTGTAGCCGGGCGCAGCCTTGTCCCACACGCGCCGTTGCCTCGCCGTCGGCGTCTCACACGCCTTGGCAGCCGTTCCACTCATTGCCTTGTCCTTCCCTCGTGGCGGGTAGTGATGCGGTGGGGTCGGTCGCGACAGCTGCCTCGACGACGCCCATGACGACCCTGCGGATCCGGGCCGCGGCATGCTCGGGATCGGGCTGCCCAGCGTCCAGCCAGGCGATGGTCGCCTCGATCGCGACGGCGGGCGCCAGCTGTGCGGCCCAGCGCGCCATGGTGCGGTCCGGCACGACCTGACGGATCTGCAGGTGCGCGGCCTCGGCGATGTCGGCACGGAACTTCTCGATCGGCTC
Source organism: uncultured Actinomycetota bacterium (assembly GCA_963829855.1). Taxonomy (GTDB): domain Bacteria; phylum Actinomycetota; class Actinomycetes; order Propionibacteriales; family Nocardioidaceae; genus Nocardioides. The sequence goes on from CAWHKE010000010.1 coordinate 329,681, forward strand.
CTTGAAGTCCGCCTCGCGCAGGGCGTGCTGGAACAGCAGCCGGAATCCGGAAGGCGACTCAGTGGCGGCCGCGAGCAGTCCGTCGATGCTGTCGTCGGTGAAACCGCCGACCGGCTCATCGACGTGAGCCTCGAGGCGGGCGCACATCCGGTCGAGCACTGCCTGGTAGAGGTCGGCCTAGAGTCGAAGTGCCGATAGAGGATGACCCGCGTCACGCCGGTTGCGGCCGCCACCTCGTCCAGGCTCGTGGACGCGAAGCCTGATGCGGCGAAGGCCTCGGTGGCGGCGGCGAGGATCTGTTCGGGCGCTCAACGCGCGATAGGCGGGGGGTCTTCGGCTCGGACACTTCGCCCCCAAGTAGACACTAGATGTTTCTGCGGACATGTACATCATGAGTAAACCCAGGCCGTCGTCGGGAGACACTAACGTCCTCGCGACTGGTTCACCGGCCGACTTCGTCAGGGCTTCTGTAGCCGGACGCGTTCGAAGTACCCAGCCCACAGGCGCTGACGCTCCACGACGTTGAAACCGACTCGTTCGCCGAGTGTCGCCGGTCGTCCTCGTCGCCAGCGCCGTTCAAGGTGGTCGAGCAGGAGCAGCAACCCGCCGGGCCGGACCACGCGGTAGGCCTCAGCCAGGGTGGTGGCGCGGTCGTCCACGTCGCAGATAGCCAGGGTGCAGACCAAGGTGTCGAACGTGTCGTTGCCGAACGGGAGCCGCTGACCGTCGGCGACGGCCAGGCGAACGGTCCGGTCCAGCTCGTGAGCACGGCCCGAGGAGACCTCGACGCATTCGCGGTCGAGGTCCACCGCGACCAGGTCAACCTTGCCCGGGTACCAGCGGAAGTTGAGGCCCGTGCCGGCGCCCAGCTCCAGTGTTCGCCCTCTCGCCTGGCGACATACCCAGTCCCGGCTGTCCCGGATCGTCAACCACTCGATGCCGTACCCGGATCCGTATCCCGAGCGACGGTCTAGCCTGCGTCGTCGGGCTTGGTCGGTTCGGGATCGGGAAAGCATGAGGAACACCTGCCGGTGAGCGTACGCCGGGACCATCCCCGCTGCCTGTGAGGGAAGCCGCGCCGAGCGTCCACCGGGATCACGACTGGCCCCCGGAAGCCCACCGGCGCGCTCCGCGCCGGCCTACGGGCGATTCGCGAGCCCTAGGATGCCGCCAGTCGGATTGGCGGAGCCAACCGCGCTATGGCGCATCGCGTCACCGCAGGTCAGAGCCGGTTTTCTCGAGCAGCGCGACGCACTCGACGTGATGCGTCATCGGGAAGAGGTCGAACGCCCGCAGCTCGCGCAGGGCGTACCCGTGCTCGGCGAAGATGGCGACGTCACGCGCGAGCGCGGCCGGGTCACACGCGACGTAGGCGACCGCCCGGGGTGCCCGGTCGACGACCTGCTCCACGACCGCCCGCTTGGCCCCCTCGCGCGGTGGGTCGAGGACGACCAGGTCGAACGGCTCGTCGTAGGCCGACGCGAGCACCCGGTCGACCGCACCGGTCGCGACCTCGACGCCCCGGCCGAGGTTGCGCTGCGCGTGACGGCACGCCTCGCGGTCGCCCTCGACCGCCACCACGCGCGCGCCCTCGCCGACCGCGTCGGCCAGGAACGCCGCGAACAGCCCCACCCCGGCGTACAGGTCGAGGACCGACTCCCCCGCCGCCGGATCGAGGAACGCCAGCACCGTGTCGACGAGCACGGTGGGAGCACCCGGGTGGACCTGCCAGAAGCCACCCGCGGGGACGGAGAACGCGCGGTCGTGCACCCGGTGGTCGGGCCGCTCCGGGGCCTCGAGCAGGCACTCCTCGACCGGCACGACGTCGTGTGACCGGTGCTTGCGCATGCCGAGCCCGCCGTCCGCCAGCGCGACGTAGCGCTGGCGCGTGCGCCAGCGGAGTCCGTCGTCGTCACCGGGCACCGCCTCGACGGTCACGCCCACGTCGAGCCCCGCGAGCCGGGAGAGCTGCTCGCGCACGACCGAGGCCTTGAGCTCCCGCTGCGCCGGGAGCGCGACGTGCTGGAAGTCGCAGCCGCCGCAGGCGTCCGGGCCGGCGTAGGGGCACGGCGCCGGCACCCGGTCGGCCGAGGCGTCGAGCACGGTGACGGCGTCCGCCCGCCAGAAGCGGTCGTCGTCGCCACCCTCGGTGACCACGACCTCCACGGTCTCCCCCGGGAGCGCGTGCCGCACGAACACCACGCGGCCCTCGGCACGGGCGACGCAGTGGCCTCCGTGCGCCACCGGGCCGACCTCCACGGTGAACCGCTCGCCGACGCGCGAGGCGCCCCGGGCGGTGCGGGTACGGGCCGCGTGGTGCCGGCGTCGCTGCGGGGTCACCGCGACACTTGCCCGCCGGAACCGCCGTTGCGGACGTTGCCCCGCCGCAGGTCTCCCGACCGGACCCTGGTGTCGTTCTGCAGCTCCCGCTCGGCGGCGATCTGGGAGGACCTGAGCTGGAACGGGACCGAGATCACCATCACGCCCGGGCTGAACAGCAGCCGCCCCTTGAGCCGCAGCGCCGTCTGGTTGTGGAGCAGCTGCTCCCACCAGCGACCCACGACGTACTCCGGGATGTAGACGGCCACCACCCCGCGCGGGTTGGCCTGGCGGATCTCCTGGGCGTAGTCGGAGATCGGCCGGACGATCTCGCGGTAGGGCGAGTACAGCACCTTGAGCGGAACGCCGAGGTTCCGCTCGTCCCACTCGGCGAGCAGCTGGTTCGTGGCGCCGGTGTCGGTGCCGACGTAGACGCCCTCGAGCACGTTGGGCCGGGATGCCTTGGCGAACGCCAGCGCGCGCAGCGTCGGCTTGTGCAGCTTCGACACCAGCACGATCGCGTGCACCCGGGTCGGGAGCACCTTGTCCTCCTCGTCGGCCGCGAGCTCGAGCGCCACGTTGCTGTAGTGCCGGTGGATGCCCTTCATCACCAGGAAGAACGACGCCATCGCCAGGATCGCGATCCACGCTCCGGCCAGGAACTTGGTGACGAGCACGACGACCAGCACCGCGGCCGTGAACGTGAGACCGACCGCGTTGATGAGCCGCGAGCGCTGCATCCGCAGTCGCTCCGCCGGGTCCTTCTCGGTCTTCAGGTGCCGGGTCCAGTGCCGGATCATGCCGAGCTGGCTCAGGTTGAACGAGACGAAGACGCCGACGATGTAGAGCTGGATCAGCCGCGTCACCTGCGCGTCGAACGCCAGGATCAGGATGATCGCCATGGCAGCCAGGAACACGATGCCGTTGCTGTAGGCGAGCCGGTCACCCCGCGAGCCGAGCGCCCGGGGCAGCAGGCCGTCCTCAGCGAGGATCGAGCCCAGCACCGGGAACCCGTTGAAGGCGGTGTTGGCGGCCAGCACCAGGATCACGCCGGTGACGATGACCACGAAGTAGAAGCCGGGCGGGAAACCCTCGAACACGGCGTCCGCGATCTGCGCGATCAAGGTGTTCTGGTCGTAGCCCGCCGGCACCGGGCTGCCGTCCGCCTGGGTGAGCCGTTCGAGCTCGTGGGGGTCGACCATCCGCAACCCCATCTGGCGGGCCAGCGTGATGACACTGAGCATCATCGAGATCGCGATCAGGGCGAGCAGCAGCAGTGTCGTGGCGGCGTTGCGGCTCTTCGGTCGGCGGAACGCGGGCACCCCGTTCGAGATCGCCTCGACGCCCGTGAGGGCCGCGCACCCCGAGGAGAACGCACGGGCCAGCAGGATCATCAGCCCGAGCGTCGTCAGCTCGCCCTCGTAGCCGGGCGAGGCCTCGATCTGCAGGGATGCGCTCTCCACCTCGGGCAGCCGCCCGACGATCATCAGGTAGAAGCCGGTGCCGCACATCGCGGCCATGCCGACGATGAAGAGATACGTGGGGACGGCGAAGAACGTCCCGGACTCGCGGATGCCGCGCAGGTTCATCGCGGTCAGCGCGACCACGAGCCCCGCGGCGAACGTCGCCTCGTGCTGCTGCAGGAAGGGGATCGCCGCCGCGGCGTACTGCGCCGCCGACGAGATCGACACCGCGACCGTGAGGACGTAGTCGACGAGCAGCGCGCTGGCCACCGTGATGCCGGCGGTCTTCCCGAGGTTGACGGTCGCGACCTCGTAGTCGCCGCCCCCGCTGGGGTAGGCGTGCACGGTCTGGCGGTAGGACGCGATCACCGCGGTCATGACCAGGGCGACCGCGATGCCGACCTTCCACGACCAGGTGTAGGCCGACACGCCCGCCGCGGACAGCATGATGAAGATCTCGTCCGGTGCGTAGGCGACCGACGAGAGCGCGTCGCTGGCGAACACGGGGAGCGCGATCTTCTTGGGAAGCAACGTCTCGCCGAGCTGCGAGCTCCGGAGCTTGCGGCCCAGCAGGATCCGCTTCGAGACGTCGCCGACACCCACGACGGCAAAGGCTAGACCCTGTGGCCGGTTCCGGCGGTATCGACTGGGATACCGTTCGTGTCGTGCACGTCGTGATCATGGGCTGCGGCCGCGTCGGCTCGACGCTCGCCCGCAGTCTCGAGGACCGCAACCACACGGTGTCGGTGATCGACAGCGAGCCCGACGCCTTCCGGCGGCTCGGTCCGTCCTTCAACGGCGACAAGGTCACCGGCTTCGGCTTCGACCAGGAGGTCCTGGAGAAGGCGGGCATCCGACGCGCCGACGCGTTCGCCGCCGTCTCGAGCGGTGACAACTCCAACATCATCGCCGCGCGGGTCGCGCGCGAGACGTTCGGCATCGAGCAGGTCGTCGCGCGGATCTACGACCCCGGGCGAGCCGAGGTCTACCAGCGGCTCGGGATCACGACCGTGGCTACGGTCAAGTGGACGGCCGACCAGGTCCTGCGCCGGCTGCTGCCCGCCGGTGCGGAGCCCGACTTCCGCGACCCGTCCGGCACCATCCGGGTCGACCAGCTGCCGGTCCCCACGTCGTGGATCGGCCAGCGGACGGTCCGCCTCCAGGAGCAGACGCAGGCCCGGATCGCCTGGATCGACCGGCTCGGCGAAGGCATGCTGCCCACCAACGAGACCGTGATCCAGGAGGGCGACCTGCTCCACCTGGTGATCCGCGAGGAGAACGCCGGGCATGCCTACGCCGTCCTCGAGAAGGGTCCGGAGGACCACTGATGGGAGGTCAGGCATGAAGGTCGCCATCGCCGGAGCCGGCGCCGTGGGCCGTTCGATCGCACGGGAGCTGATCGGCAACGGCCACCAGGTGCTGCTCATCGACAAGAACGCCGCGTCGATCAAGCCCGAGCGGGTGCCGGACGCCGAGTGGTTGCTCGCCGACTCCTGCGAGCTGTCGTCGCTGGAGGAGGCGCGGCTCGACCAGTGCGACGTGGTGATCGCGGCGACCGGGGACGACAAGGCCAACCTCGTGACCTCGCTGCTGGCCAAGACCGAGTTCGGGGTGCCCCGCACCGTGGGCCGCGTCAACCACCCGAACAACGAGTGGCTCTTCACCGAGGCGTGGGGGGTCGACGTCAACGTGTCCACGCCCCGGATCATGTCCGCCCTGGTCGAGGAGGCCGTGACCATCGGCGACCTGGTGCGGCTGTTCACGTTCCGGCAGGGCAACGCCAACCTGGTCGAGCTGACGCTGCCGGAGGACTCGCCGTTCGTCGGGAAGCCCGCCGGCCTGATCCCCTTCCCGGAGAACTGCGCCCTCGTGACGATCCTGCGCGACGGGCAGGTCTACACGCCCGACAACGAGCAGCCGGTCGAGGCCCACGACGAGCTGCTGTTCGTGGTCAGCGCGGACGTCGAGAACGAGCTGGAGCGGTTGCTCGCCCCGTCACTCCACGGCGGCTGAGCGGACCGGCGTGTGGTTGCGGCCGAGCAGCCACGCCATCGCCGCGAACGACGCGACCTGCAACGGCCAGCCGAGCGCGATCTTGAGCACGCCGAGGAGGGCCACCGCCGTCTGCGGGTCGATCGCTCCCTGGTTGCCGGCGATCCAGATCGGCGCCTGCACGCCGGCGCGCAGCACGCACGGCAGCACGAGCAGCCAGGTCAGACGGCTGCACAGCCGGACGATCTGCTTGTCGTCGTGCCACGCCGTCGGATCGCCGGTGACGCTGCCCACCATGAACCCGACGAGCGGCCACCCGATCAGGCAGGTCGTCGCCATCAGCACGGCGTACCCGCTGTTGTAGAGGATGCCCGGCAGGAAGTACGCCAGCGCCTGCTCGTCCTGGGTCGCCCCGCCCCGGGCCGAGAGCGACACGAAGAGCCAGCCGATCCCGATCCCGAAGAGGGCGTTGACGACGAACTGCACGGTCGAGCGCTGCACCAGCCGCACGACGAGCAGCAGCACCGCCGCCGCGAGGCTCACCACCAGGGCCGTCCGCAAGTCGTCGGACGTCAGGTAGGTGACCGTGAAGAGGATGGTGGGGACCGCCGCCTCGACCATGCCGCGCCGGCCGCCCAGCGCCTTGGCGAGCTGGGCCCGGACGACCTCCTCGACGGTCTCGGCGTTCGTCGGCGCTGCCGAGGGGTGCTCGGTCACGGCAGCAGCTCGTAGCGGGGGTTGTACATCACCCGGGTGCCGTCGAGGATCCCGATCCGGCCGGTGACCCGCAGGTTGCGACCAGGACCGATGCCGGTGATCTGGCGCCGGCCCAGCCACACGACGACCAGCACGGCCGAGCCGTCGAACAGCTCCGCCTCGAGCGCCGGGACCCCGCCTCGCGGACGGAGCGTGACGGTGCGCAGCTGGCCCTGGAGCGTGACCCGCTCGCGGTCGGGGGCCTCGGCGATCGTGTGCTCCGCCGTCTCCCCCATGTCGTGCCGCAGCTGCTGGGCGTGCAGGTCGCTGCTGTTGCTGGCCCAGCGGCTCAGGCTGCGCCGCAGCCGGCTCTTCTCGGCCACGTCACGATCCCTGCCCGGCGTCGGCCGCGGGGTCGGCGGGGCCGCTGATCCGACGCGCCTCCTCGGGCAGCGTCACCGGGAGCGGGTCGCCGACGGGCATGGCGTGGTCGCCGCGGCGTACGGCGACCTGGGTGAGGGCGTCCTCCCAGGACGCGGCGGTCTCGTCGTCGACGGCGGGCTTGCCCAGGAACGTTGCACGCAGCAGCCACCGCGAGCCGTTGATGCCGACGATCCGGGAGGACTGCTGGCCGGTGCGCCCGTCTGGGGTCTGCACCGTCAGCTGGCAGACGAGCTCGGGGCCGAACCGGCCCTCGCGCTCGGTGGCGGTCCCGCCGCGGCGGGCCATGTCGGCCGCCAGCTGCGGCCGGATCTCGCTCCACAGGTCGCCGTTGCGCGGGGCCGCGAACGCCCGCAGCTCCAGCGCACCCTCGGTCGCCGCGAGCAGCACCGACTGGACCTGCTGGGTCCGCTCGTCGACCTGGAGCCGCAGCTCGCTGCCGGGCACCGGCGCCACCAGCATCGAGCCGAGGTCGACCCGCGACACCCCGTCGTCGGGGACGTCCTCGGCGTCGAACGGGCCGGTGACCGGCTCCGCGTCGACCTCCGGCTCGGCGGGGGTGACCGCCTCCTCGGGTGCCGGGGTGGACTTGCGACCGAACTTCACGTACCTCTCCTCCGGACCGGTCAGGGGCGACCGAATCCTCCGGTAGAACCGTAGCCCCCCTCCCCTCGCACCGAGGCGGGGAGTTCGGACACCTCCCGGAACCGCGCCCGCTCGTAGCGCTGGATGACCAGCTGCGCGATCCGGTCGCCGCGCGCGAGCTCGACCGGCGCCGCCGGGTCGTGGTTGATCAGCATCACCTTGATCTCGCCGCGATAGCCGGCGTCGATCGTGCCGGGGGTGTTGACGATGGAGAGCCCGTGCCGGGCCGCCAGCCCGGAGCGCGGGTGCACCAGGGCGACGTACCCGTCCGGGAGCGCGAGCGCGATCCCGGTCGGCACCAGGGCGCGCTCGCCGGGAGCGAGGGTGACGTCGACCGTGGTGGTCAGGTCCGCGCCCGCATCTCCCGGATGGGCGTAGCCGGGGACCGGCACGTCCGGATCCAGCCGGACGATCTGGATGTCGAGGTCGGCTTCATCGGGCACGGGCGGTGACACTACCCGCGCGCGGCCCTCCTACGATGCAGCCCGTGGACCAGCCGCCCGTGGAGTACGCCGAGCGCCTCGCCGTGCCGCTGCGGTGGTGGGTCCAGGGGACGATGCTCGTGGCGAGCCTGTGGCTGGCGACGATCGTCGCGCTCCCGCCGGCCGCCGCGTGGGTCGTGGCCGGTCTCGCGCTGGCGCTGCTGGCGGCCCTGCTGCTCGGCTACGGCGGGGCCCGGACCTCGGTCGCCGAGGGTCGGCTCCACGCGGGCCGTGCGCAGATCGCGGCGGAGCACCTCGGGCCGGCGGTCGCCCTCGACGCCGACGCCACCCGGCGGCTCGCCGGGCCGGAGGCCGACGCCCGGGCCTACCTGCTGCTGCGGCCCTACCTCAAGCGCGCCGTGCGCGTCGACATCGCCGACCCGGCCGACCCGGCGCCGTACTGGCTGCTGAGCTCGCGGCGCCCGGACGAGCTGGCCACGGCGATCAACACCCTGCGGGGGAAGCGGACGCCGTGAGCGCCGGTTAGGGTCGAGGGCATGGCATCCGGAGATTCCTCCTCAAAGGTCTGGTCCGCGCTCTCGCTGGTCGCGGTGCTCGGCGCCGCTGCCGTCGCGAAGAAGGCCCTCAACACGGGCTGGAAGGCCGCGACCGGCAAGACGCCACCCGCCAACCCCGCCGACCCCGACGTGGAGGTCAAGGAGGCGGTCGCGTGGGCTGTCGTCAGCGGGGCCCTGATCGGGCTCGCCCGGATGGCGGCCGCCCGCCGCGCGGCGGGCTACTACGCCAAGTCGACCGGACACCTGCCGCCGGGTCTCGGCAAGGGCGACGACCAGGAGCCGGCGGGCATCCAGCCCTGACAGGCACCCGTGGACCGGGGGTCGTGACTCAGGCGCAGTCCTTGCAGATCATCTTCTTCTCGTCCGCGAGCTGGCTGCGGTGGTGGACCAGGAAGCAGCTCATGCAGGTGAACTCGTCCTCCTGCTTGGGCTTCACCTCGACGGCCAGCTCCTCGTGGGAGAGGTCGGCGCCAGGGAGCTCGAACGACTCGGCGGCCTCGGCCTCGTCCTCGTCGACCTTGCCGGAGTTCTTGTCGTGGCGACGCGCCTTGAGCTCCTCGATGCTCTCCTCGGACTGGTCTTCCTCGTTCTTCCGAGGTGCGTCGTAGTCGGTCGCCATCGTGTCTCCCACTCCCCGATCTGCTGCCCGGCCCTCGGCAGCCTCACCAGTTGCTCGCTCGTCGTGATTTCACGTCGTCGGCGCCAAAGTGTGCACCATCCGGAGCCCCGGGTGCACACCGGTTCCACGACGTGACGCGTGAACGTCGCCGAGCGGGCTGCTATTCCGCCCGAAGGGGTGGATCTGCCGCGACGAATCCGCACTCCACCAGCAGGCCCACGAAGGAGTCCCACCCCTCCTCCGGCGCGCACACCACGACCGTCGGGGTGCCGTCGGCTCCGGGCCCACCGAGCTCGGCCGCGACGCTGCTGCGCAGCAGGCCGAACCGGGCGCCGGCCTCCTCGGCCACGAGGGCAGCAGCGCTCCAGTCCCACCGCTGCGAGCCCTCCTCGACGTAGGCGTCGCCCGCACCCTCGGCGACATGGCAGATGTCGAGCGCGCTCGAGCCGATCCGCCGGATGTCGCGGACGCGCGGGAGCAGCCGCGCGACCTGCTCGGCCTGGGCGGCCCGCAGCCCGGGGCGGTAGCTGAAGCCCGTGAGCACCAGCCGGTGCTCCAGCGACGGCGTGCCGCCGACCGCGATCGGGACGCCGTCCTTGGTCGCCCCCTTCCCGCGCACCGCCGTGAACTCCACGCCGGTCACCACGTTGAGGACGACCCCGGCGACGACCTGGCCGCCCACCTCGGCCGCGATGGACACGGCGTACTGCGGCAGTCCGTAGAGGAAGTTGACGGTGCCGTCGATCGGGTCGACGATCCACAGCACGTCGCTGCTGCCACGGTGGTCGTCGCCCTCCTCGCCCAGGATCGAGTCGTCCGGGCGCGCCTCGAGCAGCAGGCCGCGGATCAGCTCCTCGCTGGCCCGGTCCACCTCGGTCACCACGTCGGTGGCGCTCGTCTTCGTGTCGGCGACCGAGACCCCGGCCGCTCGCTGGTCACGGACGAGCGCCGCGGCGGCGCGGGCGACGGTCAGCGCGAGGTCACGCAGCTCGGTCGCGTCGGCGGGCGGGTGGGTCATGCGGGCTCACCGCCGACCACGGCCCGCTCGCCGCGCGGGTTGGGGCAGCAGCCGGCCGCGCACCGGTCCCAGGACGCCGGCAGCACGCCGACGTGTCGCCGATCCGGTTCCTCCCCGCGCTCGGCCGCGGCCCGCTCCACGAGAAGGTCACGCACCAGCGCGACGAACCGGGGGTCGACGCCGGGCGTCGCCGCCCGGACCGCCGGTAGCCCGAGGTCGCCCGCGGTGGCCAGCGCCTCCGTGTCGAGGTCGTAGACGACCTCCATGTGGTCGGAGACGAAGCCGATCGGCACGATCACGGCGCCACTGGCGTGCCGCTTCGCGAGCACCTCGAGATGGTCGTTGACGTCCGGTTCGAGCCACGGCACCGACGGCGGCCCGGACCGTGAGCAGAAGGCGAGCTCGTGGGGGAACCGGTGCCCGGTCTCCTGCCGGACCCGCTCGACCACCTCGGTCGCGGCGCTCGCGTGCTGCCGGACGTACCAGCCGCCGTCGGGCCCGCTGCCGTCGTTCATGGACTCCGGGATCGAGTGCGTGACGAAGACCAGGTGGGCCTCCTCGCGCGCGGTGTCGGCGAGCTGAGCGAGCGCGGAGAGCGTGGCGTCCACGACGGGCTCCACGAAGCCCGGGTGGTTGAAGTAGTGGCGAAGCCGGTCGAGCGCCGGCGCCCCGGGGACCTCGGACGCGGCCTCCGCGAGATCCTCGCGGTACTGCCGGCAGCCGGAGTACGACGAGTAGGCGCTCGTGACGAAGCAGGCCGCCCGGGTGATGCCGTCGGCAGCCATCTGCCGCAGCGCGTCGGTGAGGTACGGGTCCCAGTTCCGGTTGCCCCAGTAGACCGGCACGTCGATGCCGGCGCCGGCCAGGTCCTCCTCCAGCGCCGCGAGGAACTCACGGTTCAGGTCGTTGATCGGGGACCGACCACCGAACCCGTAGTAGTGCTCGCCGACCTCGGCGAGCCGTTCGCGCGGGATGTTCTTGCCACGCGTCACGTTCTCGAGGAACGGCAGCACGTCGTCGGGCTTTTCAGGGCCGCCGAAGGACACGAGCAGCAGGGCGTCGTAGGGACGAACGTCGACGGTCATGACCCCATCGTATTTGCGGTGGGCCGGGGCCCCCCGCTGGCCCTAGTCTCTCCTGACCATGCTCGACACCTACCGCAGGATCCTGGTCGTCCCAGGGGCCCTGCTCTTCTCCGGCGCCGGGCTGGTCGCGCGGCTGCCGATGTCGATGGTCGGGCTCGGCATCGTGCTGCTCGTCGAGGCCGCCACCGGGTCCTACGGGCTCGCCGGAGCCGTGTCCGCCACCTACGTCGCGGCCGAGGCCGGCTTCGCGATCCTGCAGGGCCGACTGCTCGACCGGCTCGGCCAGGCCCGGGTGCTGGTCCCGGTGGTGCTGGTCTTCAGCACCGCGGTCGTGCTGCTGATGATGTCGGTGCAGGCGGACTGGCCGGCCGCCACGACGTACCTCCTGGCGGCCGTCGGCGGCGCGTCGCTGCCCGCCGCCGGCTCCTGCGTCCGGGCCCGCTGGTCGCACGCGCTCACGGGCCGACCGGCCGACCTGCAGACCGCCTTCGCGTTCGAGGCCGTGGTCGACGAGAGCGTCTTCATCGCCGGCCCGATCCTGGCCACCGTGCTCGCGACGGCCATCCACCCGGTGGTCGGGCTCGGCACCGCGGTTGCCGCCGGGCTCGCGGGCACGACGTTCCTGGCGGCGCAACGGCGCACGGAGCCGCCCGCGCACCCGCGGGACCGGGCCGTCACCCGCGGCCGGCTCCCCTGGCGCACGCTCGGTCCCCTCAGCGTGGTCACCCTCGCTCTCGGGTCGCTGTTCGGTGCCGCCGAGGTGGTGACCGTCGCGTTCGCCGAGGAGCAGGGCAACCAGGCGTACGCCGGGCCGCTGCTGGCCGTGTGGGCGCTCGGCAGCCTGCTCGCGGGCCTCGTCACCGGCGCGATCCAGTGGCGCACCGGACCGGCCGGCCGACTCAAGCTCGGCGCCCTCGGCATGTTCGTCGCGATGCTTCCCCTGCCCTTCGTCGACTCGGTCCCGCTGATGGGGCTCGCGCTGCTGATCGGCGGCTTCGCGATCGCCCCGAGCCTGATCGCGAGCACCTCGCTGGTCGAGCTGGTCGTGCCGCCGTCGCGGCTGACCGAGGGCATGTCGTTCATCCACACCGGGATCGTGGCCGGGGTGGCGCCCGGCGCCGCCCTCGCGGGCGTGATCGTCGACCGGTCCGGCCCGTCCGCGGCGTACGTCGTGTCGATCGGTGCCGGGCTGCTGGCCGCGGTCACCGCGCTGACCCTGCCGCGGACCACCACCCGGGCCACCGAGCCGGCTCAGTAGATTCGCGCCATGGAGTGGCGCAACTGGTCCGGCCTCGAGTCGGCCCGGCCCGAGGAGGTCTACGCCCCGCGCGACGTCGAGGACGTCGTGACCGCGGTCCGGGCGGCCCGCGAGCGGGGCACGACGGTGAAGATGGCCGGCACCGGTCACAGCTTCACCGGCATCGCAGCCCCCGAGCACACGCTGCTGCTCCCCGGCGAGCTGACCGGGATTGTGCAGGTCGACCGCGAGGCGATGACGGTCACCGCCCGCGCCGGCACCCCGCTGCACGTGCTCAACGACGAGCTCGACCGGCTCGGGCTGTCGATGCACAACCTGGGCGACATCGCCGAGCAGACGGTCGCGGGCGCGGTGTCCACGGGCACCCACGGCTCGGGCGGCCGGGTCGCGTCGCTGGCGGCGCAGCTCGCCGGGTTCGAGGTGGTCACCGGCACCGGCGAGGTGCTGCGCGCGTCCGCGACCGAGAACGCCGACCTCTTCGACGTCGGCCGGGTGGGCCTCGGCGCGCTCGGCGTCCTGACGAGCGTGACCTTCCACGTCGAGCCCCAGTTCGTGCTGCGGGCGCACGAGCGGCCGGTCACGTGGGACGAGGGCATCGGGTCGTTGCTCGACCTCGCCGAGGAGCACGACCACGTCGACGCCTACTGGTTCCCCCACACCGACCGGATGCAGGTCAAGACCAACGACCGGGTCGAGGTGGCCGAGCCACTCCCCCGCTGGCGTCGCTTCGTCGACGACGACCTGCTGGCCAACCGGACGTTCGACCTGCTCAACCGGGTGGGCCGGGCGGTGCCCCGCAGCGTCCCGGCCATCAACCAGGTCTCAGCCCGGGCGCTGGCCGAACGCAGCTACGCCGACGTGGCGCACCGGGTCCTCACCACTCCCCGCCGGGTCGTCTTCAAGGAGACGGAGTACGCCGTGCCACGGGCGGCCGGGCTCGAGGCGCTGCGCGAGGCACGGCGCGCGATCGAGGCGTCGGACTGGCGGATCAGCTTCCCGGTCGAGATCCGGCTCGTGCCCGCCGACGACATCCCGCTCTCGACCGGCTCCGGTCGCGACAGCGTCTACCTCGCGTTCCACACCTACGTCGGCGTCGAGCACGGGCCGTACTTCCGCGAGGTCGAGCGGATCATGCGTGCCCACGACGGCCGCCCCCACTGGGGCAAGGTGCACACCCTCACGGCGGCCGAGCTCGCGCCGGCGTACCCCCGCTTCGGCGAGTTCCTGGCGATGCGCGACCGGATCGACCCCGAGCGGGTCTTCGCCAACGCCTACCTGCGGCGGGTCCTCGGCGAGTAGCGGCCGGACCAGGCTAGACGCTGGCCGAGCCCCGCGGCCGTGGCGCCTGCCAGTCGCGGCGGATGGCGAGCAGCCGCCAGCCCAGGCACACGGTGGCTCCGAGCAGCGCGCTGAGCAGGACCGGCATGCCCAGCTGGTCGCCGACCACGGCGATCGCCGCGCCCGTCAGGGCCGGCGTGGCGTAGAGCTCGCCGCGGAAGACGAGCGGTACCCGGCCGGTGAGCAGGTCGCGCGCGATCCCGCCGCCGATGGCGGTCACCATGCCCATCAGCGCCGCCGGGACGGGGCCCAGCCCGTACTCCGCCGCCTTGAGCGCCCCGGTGACGCAGAACAGCGCCAGGCCGAAGGCGTCGAAGAGGTTGACGGCGCGCTCGAGGCGCCCGACGAACCGGTGGAACCGGAACGTGATGAGCCCGGCCGCGGTCGGGACCAGCAGGTAGCGCCAGTCGGAGAGCGCCGCGGGCGGAGTGGCCCCGATCAGGAGGTCGCGCAGGAAACCGCCGCCGAGCCCGGTCGTACCGGCAAGCACCAGCACCCCGAACAGGTCGTAGTCCTTGCGGACCGCGGCCAGCCCGCCGGAGATGGCGAACACGAAGATTCCCACCAGGTCCAGGGTCACCAGCGCAGCCGAGTTCACGCCCGGAGGTTACCGGGGCGCGCCGGGTCACGATCGCTCCCGGCCAGGCTCCGCTGGCGTAGGCTCAGACGCATCCGGAGCAGTGCCCGGAACGCACACTCGACCAGGAGAACGACACCCGCGATGGCCCACCTCACGCTCGCCGGACTGAGTGGTGACGGGAAGCGCCTGCTCCTGGTCAGCGACAAGGGTGTCGAGTTCACCGTCGACGTCGACGAACGCCTCCGGGCCGCGCTCCGCGGCGACCACGCACGCCTCGGCCAGTTGGAGATCAAGATGGACAGTGCTCTTCGCCCCCGCGACATCCAGGCCCGGATCCGGGCGGGCGAGTCGCCCGAGTCGGTGGCCCAGGCGGCCCAGACGTCCGTGGACGCGATCATGCCGTACGCCGCGCCGGTGCTCGCCGAGCGGCAGCACGTCGCCGAGCGCGCGCAGCGGTCCTCCGTGCGGCGTACCGGCCAGGCGGGCGGAGCCCGCACCCTGGGCGATGCCGTCGGCGCCCACCTGCGTGCCCTCAACGTCGACCCCGAGACCGTCTCCTGGGACGCCGCCCGGCGCGAGGACGGCAGGTGGAGCCTCACCGGCGAGTACTCCGCGGCCGACCAGGCGGGGATCGCCCGGTTCACGTTCGACGGACCCGGCAACTACGTCGTGGCCGACAACGAGGACGCCACCTGGCTGCTCGGTGACGGCGCGGCCGCCGTCGCCGCCACGGCCCCACCCGCACCGTCCAACGACCTCGAGCGCGCCCGCGCCCGCCGCCAGGCGACCGGCGTCGGCGAGCCCGAGCTGCCTCTGGGCGACGACGCGATCTCGCTGGTCCGTGGCGAGGAGTCGATCGGCACCGAGCAGGGCGTGGAGGCGTTCCTCGACGACGTACCGCCCGCCGCGGTCGACGAGCCCGAGCCCGACGGCGACGTCGTGGCCGAGCTCGACAGCGCCGAGCAGAGCGAGACCGACTCCACCGAGGACCCCTCCGGCGACGAGACCGCCGAGCCGCCCCGCCGCAAGCCCGCCAAGAAGCGCGGCCGGGCCTCGGTCCCGAGCTGGGACGAGATCATGTTCGGCGGCCCGAGCGGCACCGACAACGCCTGAACCGGCCGGCGCACGGGACTGGGAGCGACGGTTACCCAGCGGTAGTCTCCGGCCATGTCGTACTTCGTCACCGGCGCCACCGGTTTCATCGGCCGCTTCCTCGTCGCAGAGCTGCTCGACCACCGCGAAGGCGACGTCCACGCACTCGTGCGGGAGTCGTCGCTCCCCCGGCTGCAACGACTGATCGAGCAGTGGGACACCACGCGGGTGATCCCGGTGGTCGGCGACCTCGGCGCCGACCGGCTCGGGGTCGACCCGGCCTGGCTCGACGAGCACCGCGGCGGCATCGAGCACGTCTTCCACCTCGCGGCGATCTACGACATGACGGCCGACGACGCGACGAACGAGGCGATGAACGTCGGCGGCACGAGGAACGCGCTGCAGCTCGCAGCGGCGGTCCGGGCGGGCTGCTTCCACCAGGTGTCGTCGGTGGCGGCCGCCGGCGACTACCGCGGTCACTTCGACGAGGCGATGTTCGACGAGGGACAGCACCTGCCCTCGCCGTACCACCGGACGAAGTTCGAGTCGGAGAAGCTCGTCCGCGAGGCATCGGCGGTGCCGTGGCGGATCTACCGGCCGGCCATCGTGGTCGGCGACAGCCAGACCGGCGCGATGGACAAGGTCGACGGCCCCTACTACTTCTTCCCGCTGATGAAGCTGCTCCGCGACACCCTGCCGGGCTGGCTGCCGCTCGTCGGGATCGACCTGGGCGACACCAACACCGTCCCGGTCGACTACGTCGCCAAGGCGATGGACCACCTCGCGCACCTGCCCGGCCGCGACCGCGAGGCCTTCCACCTCGTCAACCCCGAGCCGCAGCCGGTCGTCGACGTGATCAACCTGTTCTGCGCGGCGGCCGGGGCGCCGACGTTCGCGACCCCGATCGACCGGGGCGTCACCACCGCGGGCCCGCTGGGCCTGATCCCCCGCGCGTTGCGTCCGTCGTCGCTGCTGACCTCCGTGGCGAGGTCGGCTCCGGCCCAGCTGCTGCTCGACCAGTCGATCGGCCGGCTCGGCATCCCGGCCGAGGTGCTCGCCCACACCAGCTTCACGGCGACGTTCGACTCCCGCCGTACCGAGCAGGCGCTGGCCGGCTCTGGCATCGGGGTGCCCGACCTCGAGTCCTACGCCCGCACGTTGTGGGGCTACTGGGAGGACCACCTCGACACCTCGACCGGTCGCGACCCGGCCAACCGGGCCGCGCTCCAAGGCAAGTACGTCGTGATCACCGGCGCCTCCTCGGGGATCGGCCAGGTGACCGCGCTGAAGGTGGCCCAGGCGGGTGGCGTCCCGGTCCTGGTGGCACGCGGCCGCGAGAAGCTCGAGGACACCAAGGCCCAGATCGAGGCGCGCGGCGGCACGGCGTACGTCTACCCCTGCGACCTCTCCGACCTCGACGCGATCGACGCGCTCTGCAAGGAGATCACCAGCGAGCTGCCGTCGGTCGACTTCGTCGTCAACAACGCCGGCCGCTCGATCCGGCGGTCGCTCAAGCTGTCGCACGACCGCTTCCACGACTTCGAGCGCACCATGCAGCTCAACTACTTCGGGGCGATCCGGCTCGTGATGGGGCTCGTGCCGGCGATGCGGGAGCAGCGCCGCGGGCACATCGTCAACATCTCCTCGATCGGCGTCCAGACGAACCCGCCCCGCTTCTCGGCGTACGTCGCCTCCAAGGCCGCGCTCGACGCCTGGAGCAACGTGGTCGCCTCGGAGCTGGTCGGCGACGGCATCACGTTCACCGGCATCCACATGCCGCTGGTGCGGACGCCGATGATCGCCCCGACCAAGCTCTACGACAAGTTCCCGACCATCTCACCGGCGCAGGCGGCCGACCTGGTCGTCAAGGCGATGGTCGAGCGCCCGCACGAGATCAACACGCTGCTCGGCAACGCCGGCGCGGTGCTGCACACGGTCGCCCCGAAGCTCGCCTTCCGGATCCTCAACATGGCCTATCACGTGTTCCCCGACTCCGCCGCGGCGAAGGGCCAGGAGTCCTCCCAGGGCACCCGGGAGTCGGAGCAGATCATGCTGGCGAAGGTCTTCAAGGGCGTGCACTGGTAGCGGACCCCCGTCGCTCAGGTGCGGGCCACGGTGGCGTGCACCTCGGCCCGCCAGGCCAGCCCGCCGTCGCGGGCCGCCATCTCCTCGAGCAGCCGACCGACCCGGTCGCGGGCGGCAGGCAGGAGGTCGCGTGCCTCCAGCTTCTCGAGGACGAACCGGAAGCCCTGGGACCAGGTCCACTCGAACCAGTGGTCGGCGTCGCGCACCCGCACCTCGTGCACCAGGGTCTCGGTGGTCACGTCCGTCCAGCCCTGCGCGGACAGGTGGTCGTGCATGCTCGCCACGGAGACGAACGGACCCTCCCCCGGAGCCCGGCTGGGCGGCCGCTCATCCTCCGGCAGGTCGGCCACGAGGGCACCGAACACCGGGTCCCAGCGAGCGTCCGGCTCGCCGAACCACGTGAAGCCGAGCCGTCCACCGCCGGCGAGCAGGGTCTGATAGCGAGCGAGGGCGCTGTCCAGCGACGGCAGGAAGAACAGCACCAGGCTGGCCTGGACGACGTCGAAGGTGCCGTCATCGGGCTGCTCGGCGTCCCCCACCTCGACCCGGAGCCAGGGCAGAGCGCCGACGGCCCGCCGGAGCCCCTCGACCATGGCGGGAGCCAGGTCGGTCGCCAGCACGCTGCCCGTCGGTCCGACCGCCTCGGCAGCCGGGATCGCGCTGGCGCCGTTGCCGCAGCCGACGTCCAGCACCCGCTCACCCGGTCGTGGATCGGTCCTGCTGACGAGGAACCGGCCGACCGGCTGGAAGAAGTCCACGCCGACCCGGTCGTAGGTGGCGGCCGCGCGGTCGAAGACCCCGGCCACGCCCGCCTTGATCTCCTCCGGTGATGGGGTGCTCATAGGCCCCATGCTGTCAGCGACGGAGGTCCGAGGTGGCAGGCTGAGCAGATGACCGCCGTCGGGGTGCACATCTGATGGCACGGCGGTGGTCACGGCTCCTGGTGGACGCCATCGACCCGGTCCTGGTGGGCAGCCCCTTCCAGCCGGGCCAGACGGGCGAGCCGGCCACCGACGAGGAGCCCGGCTGGACGCCACGGCCCGGGGCCTCGGTGATCTGGTGCGGCCCGTACGACGAGGTCGTCGCCACCTTCCCGCACCTGGACCGGCCGGACGTCGAGCCCGAGCCCATCTGGTGCTACGACCTCACGGTCGAGATCGACGGCGCGGGGCGGCTCTCCGACGTATCGCTGGAGTTCGAGCCACTGCCCACGGCATTCCTGTCCTTGGGGCGCGTCGACGACGCGAGGGCGGCCGCCGCGTTGCTCGGACGTCCTGCTGCGGACGCCGTTCCCGAGCTCGTGACGCTGCTGGCGCGCATCTTCCCGAGGACCGACCGGGATCCGATCTAGCGTCCAGTCATCCGCCGCTCAGCCGGTCTCGACGGGCCGATCGGGATCGGTGATCCAGCCGCTGAAGCTGCCGGGGTAGAGGGCCGCCTCGATCCCGACCAGCTCGAGGGCGAGCACGGTGTGGCAGGCGTTGACACCGCTGCCGCAGTACGCCGCGACGGACTGGTCGGCCGAGACACCCGCGCCGGAGAAGACCTCGCGCAGCTCGTGGACGTCGCGGTAGTGACCGTGGTTGTCCAGGGTGCGCGCCACCGGGACGTTGACGGCGCCGGGGATCCGGCCGGCGACCGGGTCGATCGGCTCGGCCTCACCGCGGTAGCGCTCGGCGACCCGGACGTCCACCAGCACGTCCACGTGCGGGACGTCGGCGGCTGACACGACCGGCATCACACCGGGTCCTCCGGCGAAGTCGCCGAGGGCGGGTCGCACAGCCTCGGCCGTGACCGGACCGCCGGCGGCGCGCCAGGCGGCGAGGCCGCCGTCGAGCAGCCGGACGTCCGGGTGCCCGTGGTGGCGTAGCAGCCACCAGCACCGGGCCGCCGCCTGACCGGACGCGTCGTCGTACACGACCACCGGCTTCGACGCTGACACGCCTGCGCGCGCCATCGCGTCCTCGAACCGCCCGGGGCTCGGGAGCGGGTGCCGCCCGCCGGCGCCGGGTGGATCGGCCAGGTCGGCCTCCAGGTCGACGAACACCGCCCCTGGCAGGTGTCCAGCGTCGTACTCGTCGCGCCCCGGCGGACCTCCGAGCCGCCAGCGCACGTCGAGGAGGGTCACGTCGTCGAGCCGCTCGCGCAGCTCGTCGACCGAGATCAGCGGTGAGCCCATGGTGCCATCCTGCCGCAGCGCCGGTGGTGTGACAGGATCGCGCTCCGTGGCGGAACTGCACTTCTTCACCGGAACCATGGACTCGGGCAAGAGCACGCTCGCCCTGCAGACCAACCACAACCACGCGGCCCGCGGCCGGGTCGGCCGGATCTTCACCACCCACGACCGCGCGGGCGAGGCCACGCTGTCGAGCCGGCTGGGACTCCAGCACGACGCGATCGAGGTCGAGCCCGGCTTCGACTTCTGGCGCTACGTCGTCGACACCCTGACCCAGGGCGGGCGGATCGACTACCTGATCTGCGACGAGGCCCAGTTCTACTCGCGCTCCCAGATCGACCAGCTGGCCAAGGTCGTCGACGAGCTCCAGCTCGACGTGTTCGCGTTCGGCATCCTCACCGACTTCCGCAGCCGGCTCTTCGAGGGCAGCGGCCGGCTCGTCGAGGTCGCCGACCGGGTCCACGCCCTGCAGGTCGAGGCCCTGTGCTGGTGCGGCAAGCGCGCCACCCACAACGCCCGCACCGAGAACGGCGTGATGGTCACCGAGGGCGAGGTGATCGTCGTCGGGGACGTCGAGGACGCCGATCAGCCTCCCGCGGAGGTCGCCTACGAGGTGCTCTGCCGCCAGCACCACCGACGCCGGCTCACCGCCGCCCGCGCCAAGGCCGTCTCGCTGGCACCCGAGCCGCTCCCGTTCGGCTGACGACCGGTCCAGACCAGGTCGGAATGTCGCTTGGCACCGCCGCGCGTCAACTGTTGGATTCTGTCCTGCTCGGGTGCGCCACCAGGTCACGCGCTCGCAAGGGGGGATCACCATGAGAAGCACATACAAGTTCCTGGCCTACGCCATCGCGGTGCTTGTCGTCGTCCAGGCGGGCGCCATCGCGTGGGCGTTCTTCGGCCTGAGCAACGTGGATCGCAGAACGACGGCGGGTCGATCGACAAGGCCTGCCTCGAAGCGAGGACGGGTGCGGACATGGCGTTCACCGCCGAGTGGGGCTTCGCCATCCACATGTTCTTCGTCGGATTCGCTGCTGATCCCGCTGTTGTCGCTGCTCATGCTGATCACGTCGTTCTTCGCCAAGGTGCCGGGAGGAGTGGGCATGGCCGCCGGCGTCTTGGGGCTGGTCATGCTCCAGGTGTCGTGCTGCCCGATGCTCTCGCGCGAGGTGGCTCGGGCTTCGGCGCGCTGCACGGCGTCAACGCCCTGTTATGCTGGGACTCGTCTTAATGGCCGGGCAGCGGGCGTCTGCCGACGGACGACGACCCACGTCACGAGACCGTCGCCTGCCTGAGCCGGTGGCGGTACCCGGGGCGAGTGGCGGCCGGGGCTGGCGTCGCCGCCACAGCCGCCCTCGTGCTGCCGCTGGCCTGGCTTGCAGGGCCAGCCTCCTGCCGGAGAGTACGACATGGCCGAGATGGGGTACGCCGACTGGGGTGGCGGGCCGGTCGGCGAGCACGCCGGGGCGGCCGGCCACCACGGCACCCCGGTCGCCGAGCTGACGGCCGATCCGGACCGCCCGGCCGATGTACGCGAGACGCTGACGGTGCACGAGGAGGTCGGCGGATACACGGTCAACGGCAGCACGCCCGGCCCGAGATCCGCGCGCCAGCAGTCGGTGACCTGGTCGAGGTGACCCTCGTCAACGACAACGTCGCCGAGGGTCGACGCTGCACTGGCACGGCGTCGACGTGCCGAACGCCGTCGACGGGGTCGCCGGGGTGACCCAGGACGCCGTGATGCCGGGCGAGCGAGCACGTCTACCGGTTCGTCGCCGAGGACGCCGGCAGTACTGGTACCACTCGCACCAGGTGTCGCACGAGCAGGTGCAGCCGCGGCCTCCTCGGCGCGCTCGTTATCGAGCCGGCCGGCGGCGAGCCCGCCGACGTCGACGAGCGATCGCCGTGATCACCGGTACGGCGACTGCGGCACCCTCAACGGCGTCGGCGGGCTTCACGTCGCTCGACGCCGCGCCCGGTGACGAGGTGCGGCTGCGGCTCGTCAACACCGACAACGGTCTCGCCACGGTCTGGCTGCCCGGCACGACGTACCGGGTGCTGGCGGTGGACGGGACCGACGTCCACCAGCCCGGCGACCTCACCGACGTGACCATCCCGCTGCCCGCTGGCGGCCGGGTCGACGTCGGGCTCACCGTCCCCGAGAGCGGGGTGCAGGTGGACGTTCTCCGGCGGGCCGTCGCTCGGCGTCGGAGGACCCGACGCCGACCGCCGGAGCCGGGCGCCCTCCGAGACCCTCGACCTCCTCACGTACGGCGAGCCGGCGGACCCGCCGTTCGACGTGACGGCCCCGGACCGGCGTGTTCGAGTACGACATCGACCGCAAGCCGGGCTTCCTCGACGGCCGACCCGGACATCTGGTGGACCGTCAACGGCGGGATCTTCCCGGACGTCCCGATGTACCTCGTCACCGAGGGCGACGTCGTCGTCTTCGAGATCACGAACAACAGCGGCGACGCCCACCCGATGCACCTCCACGGCCACCACGGGCTGGTCCTGAGCCGCGACGGCATCCCGCGACCGGCAGCCCGTGGTGGACGACTCGCTCGAGGTCGGCGTCGGGCGAGACCTACGAGATCGCGGTGCTCGCGGACAACCCCGGCATCTGGATGGACCACTGCCACAACCTCCCGCACGCCCGCGGAGGGACTGGTTGCGCACCTGATGTACGACGGCGTCTCGTCGTCCTACCTGGTGGGTGGCGACCACGGCAACCGGCCCGAATAGCCCTCCCTGCCGATTCGTGCCTCATTCCGCTCGATACGTGCCTCAGTCCGTCGATTCGAGCCTCATGTCGGAATTACTCACGACTCGGTCCGAATCAGGCACGACTCGACCGGATTTGGGCACGACTCGCGGTCAGGCGACGACGACCGGGATCAGCATCTCGGCCGAGGTGAGCGAGCCGTGGAGGCCGACCAGCGTGGCCTCGTACGGGAAGTCCGCCGTGGACAGCACGGCGGCGTCGCCGGTGCAGGCGACCACGACGTCGCCGAGCCGGGGCCGTACGCCGGGGTCGACCGCGCCGAACCAGCCATGCTCGATCGCCTCGTCGCGCAGCAGCACCACGGCCTGGTCCCCCAGACTCTGGCGCCAGGCGGCCGCGACGTCGTCCGCCGCGCCTCGCGACACGTACACGTGGCGGAACCGCGCCTCACCGCCGAGCAGCACCACGCCGTCGCGCAGGTCGGCGTGCTCGTCGACGTCGACCCTGCTCTCGGGGGGTGAGTCGACCATGCCGTGGTCGGCCACGACCAGCAACCGGGTGTGGCGAGGCAGCGCCTCCCGGAGCTGTTCGGCCTCGGCGTCGACCATGGCGAGCTGCTGGAGCCACTGGCTCGACGAGACCCCGAACCGGTGCCCCGTCCAGTCGAGGTCGCCGTCGTAGACGTAGGTGAGCGACGGCTCCGGCGCGGAGGCGGCCAGCACCGCCGCGATCCGCTCGCCGACCCGGTCGGCTCCCACGTAGTCGGCCCCACGCTGCGACGCGACGGTCAGCCCGCTGCTGCGGAACTCACGCTTGTTGACCGACGTCACGGCGACCCCGCGGGCCGCGAGCCGCCCGAAGGCAGTCGGGTGCGGCTGCCACTCCAGCGGATCGACGGCCGCGTCCCACTGGAGCGCGTTGAGCAGCGTGTCGGTGCCCGGCACCCGCGACGTGAAGCCCACCAGACCGTGCGTGCCCGGCGGCAGCCCGGTGCCGAGCGAGGTGAGGCTGGTGGCGGTCGTCGACGGCACCCCGGCCGTGGCCGGCTCGTCGGTCATCAGCCCGGCGAGGAAGGGGGCGGCGTGGGCGTAGCGCTGCAGCAGCTCCGACCCGAGCCCGTCGACCAGGAACACGACGTACGACGGGGCGGGCGGGAGCAGCAGGTCGCTGGGCCGCTCCTCGAGCGGCCGGCCGAGCGCGACCGCCACGGCCGGGACGACGTCGGCCAGCGACCGTGTCCGGTAGGCAGGTTCGACGAAGCCGGCCGGCGTCACGCGATCAGGCCGGCCGGGTGAGGGCCGACAGCGACTCGGCGAACGCCAGGAGGCTGCTGACCGCGGCGGCCCCCTCGGCGGCCGCGGAGACGCGGAGCGAGAAGTCGTCGGAGGAGAAGCCGCCGGTGTAGCCGTGGTCGGCGTCGCACTGCGGGTCCTGGCAGCCCGCGGGCTCGAGGTCGAGCCGGCCGGCGCCACCCCATCCCAGCGTGAGCACCGCCTCGGCCGCCTGGCCGGGGCCGGCTGCCGGGTTGGTGATCATCCGGGTGACGACCACCGACTTCACGGCGGTGAGAGCGATCGCCTCGGTGGAGGTGGACGTGTAGGGCTCGGGCAGCAGGTCGTCGCCGGCGTGCTCGTCGGTGTGGGCCAGGATCAGGCGGCTCGGCGTCAGAACCACGACGGTCAGGTGCCGGCGCACCTCGTCACGGTCGAACGTCGGCTCGTGGTGGACGTAGAACGAGACCACGTCCTCCCCGGAGACGGCCGACGCGACGCCGTCGGCGACCACCTCGGGGTAGTAGCCGGTCCGCTCGATGGCCCGCTCGAGGTCGGCCGCGGGGTCGCGGTCATGGCTGCGGGTGCGCATGAGCGGCAGTCTGTCAGAGAAGCGAGCCTCAACCGGGGTTGGTGTCCCCAGCCTGGCTGGGCAGTCGGCGCGCGAACCAGTCGGACCGCCCGCGCGCCACCGGGTCCAGCCGCACCGTGGCCCGCAGCACCGAGGAACGCTCAGGACCGGCGAGCACCAGCGGCAGCTCGAGCGTGCTCACCTGGGGCAGGTCGTGCTGCAGCTGAGCGACCCGGAGGATCAGTTGCTCGACCTGCACGACGTCGACGACCTCGGAGCCGCGGTAGCCGAAGAGCATCGGCGACGACTTGATCTCCCGGACCATCGCCGCGGCGTCGTGCTCGCCGATCGGCGGGATCCGGTAGGAGCGGTCCTGGAGCAGCTCGATCGCCGGTCCGGCGATGCCGAACGACACCACCGGCCCGAACAGCGGGTCCTCCAGGCTGCTGAGCGCGACCGGGACCCCGGGCGGCGCCGTCTTCTGGACCACGAACCCCGCGTCGTCGGTGCTGGTGATCAGGGCGTGCAGCGACTCCCAGGCGTGGCGCATCTCGGCCGCCGAGTCGATGTTGCGCCACACGTGGGCGAGGTCGGGCCGTTCGCGCAGGTGGCGGGCGGTCGCCTTGAGGACGACGTCCCAGCCGAGCTCGCGGCCGGCCTTCTGGGCCGCCCGGAGGTCCGCGACCGGCCGCTCGGACCAGTTGTCGATGCCGTACGCCGCGAGCAGCCGGGTGGTCTGCTCCGGGTCGAGGTCGACGCCGTCCGGGTGGGTGTGGAGGGCCTCGTTGACGAGCGCGCGGGCCCCGGCCACGTCGAGGTCCGACGGATCGAGGGCGGCACCGTCGGGGGTGCGCAGCCACACGGCGTACCCCACGACCCGGGCGAGCGCGCGGACGGCCGCCTCGACGGCGGGGTACGACGGCACGGAGCCGCGGCCGGCCGAGCGTCCCGCGACGTCGGGGACCCGGAGCAGCTCGGGCACGCCCTCGGCGCCGAGGAACGTCGAGACCAGCGGCTTGTCGGACTGCTCCCCCACGGCGGCCAGCACGTTGGCGACGTCCTCGCCGGAGACGTTGAGCGGCGGGATGTAGACCGCCACGACCGCGTCGACGTCGGGGTCGTCGATCGCGCGGTCGAGCGCGTCCTCGAAGTCGTCGGCCGCCGCGTCCGCCCCGAGGGCCACCGACTTGTTGACGACGAGGCCCACCGCGGCCGCCGCGTCGGCGGCCAGCAGCCCGAGCGCGTCGGAGTTGCCGACCACGGCCACCCGGCGGCCGCGCGGCAGCGGCTGGTGGGCGAGCAGCTGGGCGACGTCGAACATCTCGTCGAGGGTGTCGACCTGGATCACGCCCGCCTGCCGGAACATCGCGTCGACGGCCTGCTGCGGTGCCACGATCTTGCGCACCGCGTGCCCCATCGGGACGCCTTGCGTCGTTCGACCGGACCGGACCGCGATGATCGGCTTGCGCAGCGACACCCGCCGCGCGATCCGCGAGAACTTCCGCGGGTTTCCGATCGACTCCAGGTAGAGCAGGACGACCTCGGTGGCCTCGTCCTCCTCCCAGTACTGGAGGAGGTCGTTGCCGGACACATCGGCCCGGTTGCCGGCGCTGACGAACGTGGAGAGCCCGAGGCCCCGGTTGTTGACCTTCTCGAGGATCGCCGAGCCGAGCGCCCCGGACTGACAGAAGAAGCCCGCCCGGCCGCCCGGCGGCATCAGGGACGACAGTGAGGCGTTGAGCGACGTCGCCTTGTCGGTGTTGATGACTCCGAGGGCATTGGGCCCGATCAGCCGCAGCCCGTAGGACCGGGCCAGCCCGACCAGGCGTCGCTGTCGCTGCCGGCCCTCCTCGCCGGTCTCCGCGAAGCCCGACGAGATCACCAGCAGGCCGTGGACGCCTTTCGCGGCGCAGTCGAGCACGACGTCCTGCACCGCCTCGGCGGGCACCGCGACGATCGCCACGTCGACGTCGCCCGGGATGTCGTTGACCGACGCGTACGCCGGCATGCCGGACACCGCGTCGGAGGACGGGTTCACGGCGTAGACGCGGCCGGTGAAGTTGCCCGTGACGAGGTTGCGGACCAGCGCCTGGCCGATCGTGTCCTGCCGGCGGCTGGCACCGACCACGGCCACCGAGCGCGGGTGCAGGAAGCGTTCGATGGACGCCGCCTCGGCCCGGTGCTCGCGCGAGACCATCACCCCGACCGAGGTGTCGGTCGGGTCGATCGGGAACTCCAGGGCCAGCACGCCGTCGGCGTACCCGCTGCGCACCTTGTAGCCGGCGTCGCGGAACGTCGAGATCATCTTCTGGTTGTCGGGGAGCACCTCGGCGACGAACCTGCGGACGCCGCGCTCGCGGCCGGCCTGGGCGAGGTGCTCGAGCAGCAGCTGCGCGATGCCGCGACCCTGGTGCCGGTCCTCCACGAGGAACGCGACCTCGGCCTCGCCGTCCTCCACCACGTCGTAGCGGCCCACCGCGATCATCTGCCCGCCGAGCTCCATGACGAAGGCGACCCGGTCGTGGTGGTCGACGTTCGTGAAGCGCCGGACGTCCTTCTCGGACAGCGTCGGCATCGGTGTGAAGAACCGGAAGTACTTCGACTCCTCGGACACCCGGCTGTAGAAGTCGACCATCAGCTCGGCGTCGTCGGGCCGGATCGGCCGGAGGTGGGCGGTGCGCCCGTCACGGAGCAGCACGTCGGCCTCCCAGTGCCTGGGGGGCTGCGGCGCCTGCTGCTCGACGTCGGGCATGTCCGAAATCTATCCGGCCCGGGTCGTGACCGCCCGGTCGGTGGACCGGCCGGGGTGGCGTCACGGCCTGGTGGGGGTGACGGGACACAATGGCCGACATGGCACGGCGTACCACGAAGACCCCGCCCCCGGACGACTTCGAGGAGCACATCCTCGACACCGACATCCGCGACGAGATGCAGACCTCGTTCCTGGAGTACGCGTACTCCGTCATCTACTCCCGCGCGCTGCCGGACGCCCGCGACGGGCTCAAGCCGGTCCAGCGCCGGATCCTCTACACGATGAACGACATGGGCCTGCGGCCCGACCGCGGGCACGTGAAGTCGGCCCGCGTGGTCGGCGAGGTCATGGGCCGGCTGCACCCGCACGGCGACGGCGCGATCTACGACGCCCTGGTGCGGCAGGCGCAGCCCTGGTCACTGCGGCTGCCGATGATCGACGGTCACGGCAACTTCGGGTCACCCGACGACTCCCCGGCCGCGATGCGCTACACCGAGTGCCGGATGGCACCGCCCGCGGTGGCGATGACCGACTCGATCGACGAGGACACGGTCGACTTCAAGCCCAACTACGACAGCCGCGAGAGCGAGCCGGTGGTGCTCCCGTCGGCGATCCCCCACCTCGTCGTCAACGGCACCACCGGCAT
The DNA here is from genome assembly GCA_963829855.1 of uncultured Actinomycetota bacterium. Taxonomy (GTDB): domain Bacteria; phylum Actinomycetota; class Actinomycetes; order Propionibacteriales; family Nocardioidaceae; genus Nocardioides. The sequence goes on from CAWHKE010000010.1 coordinate 357,453, forward strand.
CGCGGTCGGGATGGCGACCAACATCCCGCCCCACAACCTCGTCGAGGTCGTGCAGGCGCTGCGCCACCTGATCATCCATCCCGACGCCTCGCTCGACGACCTGATGCGCTTCATCCCAGGCCCCGACCTGCCCACCGGCGGCAAGATCGTCGGCCTCGACGGGATCCGCGACGCCTACGAGTCCGGGCGCGGCAGCTTCAAGATGCGCGCCAGCGCGCGCGTCGAGACGGTCGGCCGCCGCAAGGGCATCGTCGTCACCGAGCTGCCGTACGGCGTCGGCACGGAGAAGGTCGTCGAGCGGATCAAGGCCCTGGTGCAGGGCAAGAAGGTCCAGGGGATCGCCGACATCAAGGACCTCACCGACCGCGAGAAGGGGCTGCGGCTCGTGATCGAGGTCAAGAACGGCTTCGTCCCCGAGACGCTGCTCGAGCAGCTCTTCCGCCAGACCCCGATGGAGGACAGCTTCGGCATCAACACCGTCGCCCTCGTCGACGGCCAGCCCCGGACCCTCGGCCTCAAGCAGCTGCTCGAGGTGTTCCTCGGTCACCGCTACGACGTCGTCCGGCGTCGGTCGCAGTTCCGGCGTGACAAGAAGGCCGAGCGGCTGCACCTCGTCGACGGGCTGCTGATCGCGCTGCTCGACATCGACGAGGTGATCCAGGTGATCCGCACCTCCGACGACACCGCGACCGCCCGGGAGCGCCTGATGTCGGTGTTCGACCTGTCGCAGGCGCAGGCCGACTACATCCTGGAGATGCAGCTGCGGCGGTTGACCCGGTTCAGCCGGATCGAGCTCGAGAAGGAGCAGGAGGCGCTGCGCCGCGAGATCGAGGAGCTCGACGCGATCCTGGCCGACCGCGAGCTGCTGCGCACCGTCGTCTCCCAGGAGCTGGCGGACGTCGCCGCCACGTTCGGTACGCCGCGGCGGACCGTGCTCCTGGAGTCGGCCGGCAGCGCGGCGATCACGGCGGCGGCCGCGCCGCTGGAGGTCGCCGACGACCCCTGCTTCGCCTACCTGTCCTCCAGCGGCCTGCTGGCCCGGACCACCTCCGACGACCCTCCCGGCGCGGGCGGCGCCCGGTCCAAGCACGACGTCGTCGTGTCGGCGGTGCGCACCACCGCCCGCGGGACCATCGGACTGCTCACCAACCGCGGCCGGGTCGTCAAGCTGGGGGCGCTCGAGCTGCCCACGCTGCCCGGCTCGGCCAACGACCCCCACCTGTCGGGGTCCAACCCGGTCAGCGAGTTCGTCTCGCTCGAGCCCGGTGAGCGGGTGCTGGCGCTGACGTCTCTGCCCACGGACGGGCCGGGTCTGGCCCTCGGGACGCGGCAGGGCGTGGTCAAGCGCGTCAACCCCGAGGTGCTCGCGCGCGACGAGTGGGAGTTCATCGGGCTCAAGGACGGCGACGAGGTGGTCGGTGCCGTCGAGCTCACGACCGGCGACGAGACGCTGTGCTTCGTGACGTCCGACGCCCAGCTGCTCCACTTCCCCGCCTCCGTGGTGCGGCCGCAGGGGCGCGGCGGCGGCGGTATGGCCGGGGTGAAGCTCGGCCCCGACGACCGGGTCACCTGGTTCGGGGCGATCGACCCCGGCGACGCCGTGGTGGTCACTGCGAGCGGCTCGTCCACCGCCCTGCCCGGCACCGAGCCGGGCTCGGTCAAGGTCACCCCGTTCTCGGAGTACCCCGCCAAGGGCCGCGCCACCGGCGGGGTCCGGTGCCACCGGTTCCTCAAGGGCGAGGACGCGCTGGTGTTCGCGTGGGTCGGTGCCGCACCGGCGCGGGCCGCGGCGGCGAGCGGGGCCCCGATCGAGCTGCCGGAGCCCACCGGGAGACGGGACGGCTCCGGCGTCCCGGGGAGCCAGCCGATCGCGGCCTGCGCCGGCCCCGTCGCCGCCCGGTGGGGAGCCGCCGGTGTGGAAGGCTGACGCCGTGCGCACGCGTCGAGCAGCCCTGGCCTTGGTGACCCTGCCGTTGCTCGCTCTCGTCGCGTGCAGCGGCGACGAGCCACCGGTGAGCGAGGGGGCCACGCCCGAGGAGGTCATGGCCCTCGCGAAGCAGACGCTCGACGAGACGAGCGGGGTCCGGCTCGACCTGCGCACCGACGAGGTCCCCGCGGGCGTGTCCGGGGTCTCCGCCGCGACCGGGGTCGGCACCCACGCCCCGGCCTTCGACGGCACGCTGACCGTGGTGCTCGCCGGGCAGGCGTTCGACGTCCCGGTGATCGCGGTCGACGGCACGGTGTGGGCCCAGGTCCCGCTGACGCCGGGCTGGCAGGACGTCGACCCGGCCGACTACGCCGCCCCCGACCCGTTGCAGCTGATGTCGACCGACGCCGGGTTCTCCTCGCTGCTCACGCAGACCGCCGGGCTCGAGGAGGGCGAGAGCGTCCGCGGCGGCGAGAACAACGACGAGGTGCTCACCGAGTACACCGGCACGCTCCCCGGCACGGTCGTGACGAACGTGATCCCCAGTGCCTCGGGCGACTTCGACGCGACGTACACGATCAGCGACGGCGGCGAGCTCCGCACGGTCTCCCTCACCGGCGTCTTCTACCCCGACACCGACCCGATCACCTACACGATCGGGTTCGACGACTACGGCATCGAGCCGGACATCACGGCCCCATGAGCGAGCCGGCGGCCGGCGGCGTCGACGGCCGCGCCCGGCTGCTGCTGGTCCTCTCGTCGATCGCGGTCGCGTTCGCCGCGGCCGACACCTACGTCGTGGTGCTCGCGCTGCCCGACATGATGGCGTCGGTCGGGGTGCCGATCGACCAGCTGCAGCGGGCCGCCCCGATCGTCTCCGGCTTCCTGCTCGGGTACGTCGCGATGCTGCCCCTGATCGGGCGGATCGCCGACCTGCGGGGCCGGGTGCCCGTGCTCGTGGCGGCCCTCGTGCTGTTCGCGCTCGGGTCGCTCGTGACCACGCTCGCCTACGACATGCCCTCGCTGGTCGGTGGGCGGTTCCTCCAGGGCGTCGGCGGCGGCGGGCTGGTCCCCGCCACGTTGGCGCTGGTCGCCGACCTCTACCCGGTCGAGCGGCGCGGCGTCCCCCTCGGGGTCGTGTCGGCCGTCCAGGAGCTCGGCAGCGTGATCGGTCCGCTGTTCGGCGCGCTCGTCCTGGCGGTGGCCGACTGGCGGGCGATCTTCGCGATCAACCTTGCCGTAGGGCTGGTGCTGGCAGCCGCGATCCGCACCGTCGCCGCGGGCACGGACCGGGCCCCGGCGTCGCCTCGGTCGGGACCCGACTGGCCCGGCCTCCTGCTGCTGCTGGTCACCCTGGCGGCGGGCGCGCTCGTGTTCCTCCAGCCCGCCCAGCTGCTCCGCGATCTCACGTGGGGTCAGCTCTTCATCCCGGTCACCGGCGAGGGCCGCTGGCTGACCCCGGTCGGGCTGGTCGCCGTGGCCGCGCTGGCCCTGTTCCTGGCGCGCTGCGTCCTGGCCCGGCGGCCGCTGGTCGACCTCCGCGGGTGGTGGGCCTCGATGCGGGAGGCCGACCTCGCCGGGGCGCTGCTCCTCGCCGTCGCGCTGGCCGGGGTGATCCTGGCGTTCGCCACGGCCGACCCGCGGATCCAGGTCTTCTCCGACCAGGGGATCTGGTACCTCGTCGGGGCCGCGGTCGCGGCCGTCGGTTTCGCCGTCCACCTCGCGCGGGCCGACGCGCCCCTCGTGCCCCGCGGCGCGCTGCGACGTACGCCGGCGTGGGGGTCGATGCTCGTGAGCTTCTTCGTCGGAGCGGCGCTGATCGCTGCCCTGATCGACATCCCGATCTTCGCGCGCACCACCATCTACGGCGACAGCCAGTTGATGGCGGCGCTGGTCCTGGTGCGGTTCCTCGTGGCGCTGCCGGTCGGCGCGGTCGTCGGGGGCTACCTCACGCGCAGCCTCCCCGCGGGCGTGGTGACGGCGATCGGCATGGCCTGCGCGGCCGCCGGGTTCGTCGGGATGAGCCGCTGGGACATCACCTCCCTCGAGAGCTGGACCGCGACCGTGCCCCTGGTGCTCGGCGGGTTCGGCTTCGGGCTCGCCCTGGCGCCGGTCAACGCCGCGGTGCTGGCCACGACCGACGACGACGTGCACGGCCTGGCGTCGGCCTTCGTCGTGGTCGCGCGGATGGTGGGGATGCTGGTCGGGATCTCGGCGCTCACCACGATCGGGCTCCGCAGCTACTACGCCGAGCAGGCCGACCTCCCCACCGCCCGCGAGGTGTGCGACGGCGCCAGCCGCTGCACGGAGTTCACCCTCCTGCTCAAGGAGGCGGGGATCGCCCAGGAGCACGTCGTCTTCCTCGGCGCCGCCTGGTGCGCGGTAGCCGCCGGGATCTTGGCCCTCGTCCTCTTCCGCGGGGCGCCGACCCGCTCCGCTACCGTCACCCCGTGGCCGACTTCGACGACCTGATCGCCGCCAACCGCGCCTTCGCCGACTCCTTCGACCTCGGCGGCTTCGACGGCGTCGCCCGGGCCGGCGTCGCGATCGTGACCTGCATGGACTCCCGCATCGACCCGCTCCGGATGCTCGGCCTCGCGGCCGGCGACGCGAAGATCTTCCGCAACCCGGGAGGCCGGGTCACCCAGCAGGCGCTCGAGGCGCTGGTGCTCGGGGTCCACCTCCTCGGCGTACGCCGGGTGCTCGTGGTGCCGCACACCCGCTGCGCCATGGCGTCGGCCACCGAGGCGGAGCTGCGCCGGCGGGTCGGCGAGTCGGCCGGCACCGACGCGTCGTGGCAGCACTTCGGCGTGGTCACCGACCAGCTCGCGGCCCTCGACGAGGACGTCGCGAAAGTCCGCTCGCACCCACTGATCCCCGACGACGTGCTGGTCGGGGGCTTCCTCTACGACGTCGACACCGGCCTGCTCGACCGCCGCACCTGACTGGTCCGCACCACCCGTCGAACCGCGAAGGGTCCTGCTGACCTGACTACGGTGTGCGCATGTCGTTGCCGCTGAGCGTGTCTCCCGACGTCGCCAGGGCCCTGGAGGCCGGCGAGCCGGTCGTGGCCCTGGAGTCGACCATCATCAGCCACGGCCTGCCTCGGCCGCGCAACCTCGAGGCGGCCCGGGACTTCGAGGAGATCCTCCGGGGGCGCGGGGTCACGCCCGCCACCGTGGCGGTCCTCGACGGAGTGCTCAAGGTCGGGCTCACCGACGGCGAGCTGCGGCGGGTGGCGGAGGAGGACATCGTCAAGGTGTCGGTGCGCGACCTGCCGGTGGTCGTCGCCCGCGGCGGGAGCGGCGCGACCACCGTGGCCGGGACCGCGTTCGTCGCCTCGCTGGCCGGGGTCCGGGTGTTCGCGACCGGCGGGCTGGGTGGCGTGCACCGGGGGGCGTCGGCGACCTTCGACGAGTCGGCTGATCTGGGTGTGCTGGCGCAGGTCCCGATCACGGTCGTCTCCGCCGGCGTGAAGTCGATCCTCGACATCCCGGCCACGCTCGAGCGGCTCGAGACCCTCAGCGTCACGGTGGTCGGCTACGGGACCGACGAGTTCCCGAGCTTCTGGTTGACCACGTCCGGTGAGCGGCTCGACTGGTCGGTCTCCGACGGCGTCGCTGTGGCCGAGGTGATGGCCGCGAACGACGCGCTCGGCCGGCGCTCCGCGATCCTGGTCGCGAACCCGCTGCCACCGGAGCGCCAGCTCGACCCGGCGGTGCACGACGCCGCGCTCGAGCAGGCACTGGCGGAGGCGGCCGGGCTCAGCGGCAAGGACGTGACGCCGTTCCTGCTGCAGCGGATCGTCGAGATCACGGCCGGCACCAGCCTCGAGGTGAACCTCGAGATCGCCGCCAACAACATCCGGGTGGCCGCCGACATCGCGCTCGCCTGGGTCGCCCGCGGATGACGCGGATCCTGGTGGTCGGCGACGTCGTCGACGACATCGTGGTCCGGCCGCTCGGCTCGGTGAACACCGCCAGCGACACCGACGCCGAGATCCGGCGTACCGCCGGCGGTTCCGCCGCGAACGTCGCCGCCTGGCTCGGCCACCTCGGCGCCGACGTCCGGTTCGTCGGCCGCGCGGGCGTCGAGGGCGCGGCTCGGCACCGGGCCGCCCTCACGGCGTACGGCGTGGACGCGCGGGTGACCGCCGACCCGGACGCCGAGACCGCGACGATCGTCCTGAACCTCGATCCCGCCGGGGAACGCACGATGTTCGTCGACCGGGCCGCCAACGCCCGCCTCTCCCCCGACGACCTGCCGCCCGAGGTGCTCGACGGCGTCGGCTGGCTGCACCTGACCGGCTACTCGTTCTTCGACCAGGCCGTCCGGCCGGTCGTGCTCGACCTGCTGGCGCGCGCCCGCGCGGCCGGCTGCGGAGTCTCGGTCGACCCCAGCTCCGCCGGGTTCCTCGAGCAGTGCGGCGCGGACGCGTTCCTCGGCTGGGTCTTCGGCGCCGACCTGCTGCTCCCGAACCTGCTGGAGGGCCGCTTCCTCACCGGCCTCGAGGACCCGGACGCGATCGTGGCGGCCCTCGCCGACCGTTCGCCTGCCGTCGTGCTCACGCTGGGCGCCGAGGGGGCAGTGCTCTCCGCCGGCGGCGCCACCTCGCAGGTGGCCGCCGCTCCGGCCGAGGTCGTCGACACGACCGGCGCCGGCGACGCGTTCTGCGCCGGCTTCCTCAGCGTCTGGACGAGCGGCCGCGACCCGGCGGACGCGCTGGCGGCCGGTGCGGCCGCTGCCGCTCGGGCGATCGGCGTGCTGGGGGCACGGCCGGTCCGGTGAGCGGCGCGACGCCGGGACGGTGACCCGCGGCGGCGGCAGCATCAGGTGACCCCGGCCCGCGTCGCCCACGTGGTCCACGCCGGCGCGGTCAGTCGTCGCCGATGTAGCCCGTAGCCGGGTCGATCATCGAGAGGAACCCGCGGATGTTGTCGCGGTGCTCCTCTCCTGACTCGGCCGTCGGGCTCATGGTGAAGCCGTAGCCCGGGTTGGGTCCACTGGTCCACGCGTAGTGCGTCCCGCCCAGACCGTCGGGTCGCAGCTCGAACACCTCTCCGTCCACGTCGAGAGTGGATGCTGGCTCTCCCGCGGCGGCACTTGACGGGCTCAGGCCCGGGGCCGCCGCCCAGTCTCCATCCTCACCTCCGCCCATGCCTCCAGGATGGCAGCCGGCTGGCCGGTGCACGCGTGCCGATGGCCCCGCCGGTGGGCGGGGTGTGGGGCGGGGTCAATCTCGGGGGTGTGGTGGCCGCCGGGGACTGCGGGTGGGGTGTCGGTCGGTGGAGACGTCGAGGGTGCCGTGGTGGTCGCGGAGGTAGTGGTAGCCGTGGGGGCTGGACCACAGGTAGGAGCCGGGTTCGAGGATCGTGTAGGTCCAGGCCGAGTGGGTCTTGAGGCGGTGATGTCGCCGGCACAGGGGTGCGAGCCGGCAGGTGCACGTCTGTGGGTGCCGCGGCCGTCGGTGTCGTCGTCGCGGTAGGGGATCGACGTGGTCGCAGTCGCACGGCGTGCGCGTCCGGGGCCAGGGCTGCGGGCGGGGCGGGTGCACCAGGGGAAGGCACAGGTGTGGTCGCGCAGCGCGACCCGTTCGGCGATCCGGTCGGGGACCTCGTAGGCCTCGACGTGGACGTGGTCGGCCAGGTCGATCACCGGCTTGACCACCAGCGCGGTCTCGGGGCGGCCGCACCAGGCACGGATCTGCTCGGCGGTGACCGGGGTGCGGGTGTTCTCCACCCGCCCCACCGGGTCTGCACCCGTCAGCGCGGCGTGGGAGAGGTGGAGGTGGAGCACGGTCCGGGAGGTCGTGCGGTGCCGGCGCGGCCGGTCCCCGCCGGTGTTCTCGCCGGTGTCCTCGGTGGTGAGGTCGAGGGCCAGCTGGCGGCGGGCGAGCTCACCGGCCGCGACCGAACGCCGCACGTCCAGCGGCTCGGTGGAGCCGAGGTCGCCCAGCTGGGCGGCGATCCCGCGGATCGCATCGTCGAGGTCGAGCGCGTCGGCGAGGTCGAGCTCGCCGGTGACCAGGGAGGTGCCGGCGAAGGAGACCTGGTCGTGGTCGACCCGGAAGAACCGGCCGTCGGCGGCCTCGCGACGCCGCCGCTCGGCCGCCTCGGGCATGAACCGGCCCACCGCCTCCTCGACCAGCCGGTCCAGCTGAGCGGGGCGGATCTTGTGGGCCACCGGTGCCACGTGCGCGTCGACGAACGCGGCAGCCTGCGCACTCAGGGAGTGCCCGATCGTCTCGTGGGCGACCCGCCGCCCCTTCCACGCCGCCAGCTCCCCGCAGATGACCGCTGCCCACAGCCTGGGCAGCCGGTACCGGAGCTCGAGGGCATGGCCGACGTACCGCTTGCCCGCCTCGGTGGACACCCCGATCGCGGCCGCGAACTCCGCCACGGCGAACTCACGGACCAGCGGCGCCCCGGGTCCGGCCAGAGTGAGCGGCTGCTCGTCCACGCCGGCCAGGTGCACCCGGGACGCGTATCCCTCTGCGTCGTCGAGGGTCTCGGCCGGATGGATCACCGCCCACTGCCACCGCCGCCTCCAGCAGCCGCCGCTCGGCCACGTCGGCTGCCGCCCGCTGCTCACGAGCGAACCCCAACACCCCCGCAGCATCGTCCGGCACGGCCGCCGGATCGAGTGCGGGTGCAGTGGTGGTCATGACACCCAGCCAAGCAGGAGGCACTGACACCCCCGCGGCCGAAACCGGGGTTCTCCACAAGGAAGACTCAGCGGTTCCGCCCGCTGGCGAGGTGGTCGGGCCGCCGTGCCTCACGCATCCAGCGCCTCCAGGTCGACCTCGTAGGCACCCTGCACGATGAACTCCTTGCGTGGCGCCACGTCGGACCCCATCAGCAGGTCGAACACCCGCGCCGCCTCGTCGGCGTCGTCGAGCGTGAGCCGGCGCAGGGTGCGGTGGCGGGGATCCATCGTCGTCTCGGCCAGCTGGTCGGCGTCCATCTCGCCGAGCCCCTTGTAGCGCTGGACCGGGTCCTTCCAGCGCACGCCCTTCTTCGTCAGCTCGGCCAGCGTGCGTTGCAGCTCGGTGTCGGAGTAGGTGTAGACGTACTTGTCCATCCCCTTCTTGGGGTTGGACAGCTCGATCCGGTGCAGCGGGGGTACGGCGGAGTAGACCCGGCCGTCCTCGACGAGGGCCCGCATGTACTTGAAGAACAGCGTCGTGAGCAGCGTCCGGATGTGGGCGCCGTCGGAGTCGGCGTCGGCCATGAAGATGATCCGGCCGTAGCGGCGGGCCTCCACGTCGAAGTCACGCCCGGAGCCCGCCCCGACCACCTGCAGGATGGAGGCGCACTCGGCGTTCTTGAGCATGTCGCCGACCGACGCCTTCTGCACGTTGAGGATCTTGCCGCGGATCGGCAGCAGCGCCTGGAACTCCGAGTTGCGCGCGAGCTTGGCGGTGCCGAGCGCGGAGTCACCCTCGACGATGAAGAGCTCGGTGCGCTCGTTGTCGGTGGCCCGGCAGTCGGCCAGCTTCGAGGGCAGCGCCGACGACTCCAGGGCGTTCTTCCGTCGCTGGGTCTCCTTGTGCTGGCGCGCGGCGATCCGGGTCCGGGAGGCGGAGACGACCTTCTCCATGAGCCGCTTGGCCGTCGCCTTGTCGGCCCGCTTGGTGGAGGTGAGGAACTTCTTCAGCTCGGCGCTGACGATCTTCCGGACGACGGTCCGCACCGCCGGCGTGCCCAGGATCTCCTTCGTCTGGCCCTCGAACTGCGGCTCGGCGAGCCGCACGGTGACGACCGCGGTCATGCCCTCGAGGACGTCGTCCTTGATCACGTCGTCGTCGTTGACCTTGAGCGCCTTGGAGGCGCGCATCGCGTCGTTGAACGTCTTGGTGAGCGCCGCCTCGTAGCCGGCCACGTGGGTGCCGCCCTTCGGCGTGGCGATCACGTTGACGAACGAGCGGACCTCGGTGTCGTAGCCCATCCCCCAGCGGACGGCGACGTCGACCGTCAGCTCGCGCTCGACCTCCTGCGGGGTCATGTGACCCTGGTCGTCGAGCATCGGCACGGTCTCGGTGAAGTTGTCGGAGCCCTGCAGCCGCAGCACCTCGGTGACCGGCTCGTCGTGCGACAGGAACTCGACGAACTCGGCGATGCCGCCGTCGTGGCGGAACTTCTCCTCCACGGGGGTGTCGCCGCGCAGGTCGCGGATCACCAGCTCGAGACCGGGGACGATGAACGACGTCTGCCGGGCCCGGCCGAGCAGCGCCTCGAACTCGACGTGGGCGTCCTTGGTGAAGATCTGTCGGTCGGGCCAGAACCGGATCCGGGTGCCGGAGCTCGTCTTGGCCACCCGCTTGCCCTTGCGCGTCAGGCCGGACTTCGGGGTGAACGCCCCACCGGGCCCGTCGGCGTCGAACACGCCGGGGACACCGCGCTGGAAGCTGATCCCCTGCTGGGACGGCGACCGGTCGACGTCGATGTCCATCCGGGACGACAGCGCGTTGACGACCGAGAGCCCGACGCCGTGCAGGCCACCCGTCGCGACGTACGAGCCACCGCCGAACTTGCCGCCCGCGTGCAGCTTGGTGGCCACGACCTCGACGCCCGGAAGGCCGGTCTTGGGCTCCTTGTCGGTCGGGATGCCGCGCCCGTCGTCGTGCACCTCGACCGAGTCGTCGGGATGGAGCGTCACCTCCACCCGGTGCGCGGACCCCGCGAGCGCCTCGTCGACCCCGTTGTCGATGATCTCCCACAGACAGTGCATGAGCCCGCGGGTGTCGGTCGACCCGATGTACATCCCGGGGCGCTTGCGCACCGCCTCGAGCCCCTCCAGGACCAGGAGGTGCGCGGCGTTGTAGGTGTGGTCGGCGATGGTGCTGCTCCGTGTCGTGTCCGTGAGTGGTTTCCCGGCAAACCGGTCGGGTGTCGGTTCCGAATCTACCTACGACACGCCGTACGCCCACGGAGGCACGCCTGCCGGTGGATCACCGGAGCCCGGACTACCGTGGGTCCACAGCAGCACCTCGTGGGTCAGATCACGATGCGGACAAGAATCCTTGCCGAGGTTTCGCGTTTGGCAACCGGAGGGCCCACGATCGCGTCACACTCAACATCAGGGCACCGGAGTCGTAGGGAGGGTCAGCTCATGGGATCTCTCGCCACCCGATTTCGGGGCCGTGGTTGGATTGAGGTGTCGGGCGACACGTCCCGGCGGGAATCTTTGGACACCGCCACTACGTTCACCAGACACCCGAGAAAGCAGAAATGAGGCCGATGTGACTACTGCCGTAGCCCCTGGTGCATCCGCGCTGAGCGCAGCAGACCGCTGTGACCGCTGCGGGGCGCAGGCCTATCTCCGTGTCGAGCTGCAGTCGGGCGGTGAGCTGCACTTCTGCGCCCACCACGCCCGCGAGCACGGCGACGCCCTCCGCGACGTCGCGGTGTCGTTCCAGGACGAGACCGGCAAGCTCAGCGACGCGCCGCGCGTCGCTCCCGACCCGGAGCACTGACCACCGACCGACCACCGACGACTGCAGGCCCCGGACCACTGGTCCGGGGCCTTCGTCGTCCCAGGGCGCGATCGCGCCGTGGCGCTGTGGGAAGGTGACGCCGTGAGCTGGCTGGAGGTCGCGGTGGCGGTCGCCATCGCGATCGGGCTGCTCGGCATCGTCGTGCCCGTCCTGCCGGGCGGGCTGCTGATCCTGGGCGCGATCCTCGTCTGGGCGAGCGAGCTGGGTGAGCGCACGGCGTGGGTCGTCTTCGGCGTGGCCGCGGCGTTCACCGTGCTCGGCGCGATCGCCAAGTACGCCATCCCGGGCCGGAGGCTCAAGGAGACCGGGATCCCGTCGAGCACGCAGTGGACCGGCGTCGCGTTCGGCCTGGTCGGCTTCTTCGTCGTCCCCGTGATCGGGCTGTTCCTCGGCTTCGTGCTGGGCGTGTACGTCGCCGAGCGGCGCCGGCTCGGCGCGGAACCTGCCTGGCCGAGCACGACGGCGGCGCTGCGAGCCGTCGGGCTCAGCATCCTGATCGAGCTCGCGGCGGGGGTGCTGGCCGCGGGCTGCTGGGCCGTCGGCGTGGTGCTGACGTGATCGCGATCCTGCTGGCACTCGGCGCCGCGGTGGCGTACGGCCTGTCCGACTTCGTGGGTGGGGTCTTCTCCAAGCGGGCCAGCCCCTGGGCGGTCGCCTTCGTCGGCCAGGTGGCCGGCGCTGCGTTCATGCTCGGGCTGTCGGCGTTCGTGGCCGGTGACGCCACGGGCGCGGACTTCGGCTGGGCGGTGCTCGCGGGAGTCGGCAACGGCCTCGGCACCGCCTTCCTCTACCGCGGGCTCTCCTCCGGGCGGATGGGCGTCGTGGCCCCGGTGTCCGGCGTCGGCGCGGCCCTGCTGCCCGTCGCGATCGGCCTCCTCGCGGGAGAGCGGCCGGCCGTGCTCGTGTGGCTGGGCATCGGGGCCGCCGTGCCGGGGATCTGGCTGGTCGCCCGGGAGCCCGCCGGCGAGGACGTCACCGGCGCCGCGCCGTCCGGCTCCGGCGTCCTCGACGGCGTGCTGGCAGGTCTGGGGTTCGGCACGCTCTTCGCGGCCCTCTCCCAGATCCCCGAGTCGGCCGGGGTCACCCCGCTCGCCCTGAACCAGGTCGTCGGCGCGACGGTCGTCGTGCTGGCGGCGACCGCCGCCCGAGCCGCGTGGGTCCCCCGGTCGCGGGCGGCGTACGGCGGCGTCGTGACCGGGGTCCTGGGCGCGCTGGCGACGGGGGCGTTCCTGCTGGCCACCCAGCAGGGCCTCCTGACCGTGACCGCCGTGCTCGCGTCGCTCTACCCCGCGTTCACGGTGCTGCTCGCCGCCACCGTGCTGCGCGAGCACGTCCACCGCTGGCAGGCCGTGGGACTGGTGCTCTGCGGGGCCGCCGTCGCCCTCGTCGCCGCCGGTTAGGGTCGTCCCATGAGCGACAGCGAGAGTGACACGCGGCCCGAGCCCGAGGTCCGGCCGGAGCCGAAGAACCCGCTGCGCGGCTCGCGCACGAGCGGCCTCTGGGCGGCCGTCGTGGCGAGCGCCCTGGTGCTGATCCTGCTGATCGTCTTCATCGCGCAGAACACCGAGCGGGTCGGCGTGCGGTTCCTCGGGTGGGAGGGGCAGACCCCGCTCGCCGTGGCGCTGCTGATCGCCAGCGTCGCGGGCCTGCTCCTCGCGGCGATCGCCGGCACGCTACGCATCTGGCAGCTGCGCCGGCGGGTCCGCCGCGATCGGGCGTGACCCGCGTCAGACCGGAGCGCCCGAGCTCAGCCACCGCGTGAACTCGCGCCGGCCCTTCAGCCAGTCGGTGATCGGGTGCGAGCCGTCGGCGAGGTCGCGCATCCGGAGCCCGATCCGCACCTGCGCGGGCTGGTTGAAGCAGCCGCGACCGGCGTCGAACACGACGAAGTCACGTCGCCAGCGGTAGGTCATGTCGTAGCTGCACGCGACCGGCTCGCCGACCAGCTGCCAGTCCGTCATCCGGAACAGGGCGTAGTCGCTGCCGCCGAACAGCGGCGCGCTGAGCACGAACTCAGGGCCCTCCTTCGCGGCGTTCTTGTCGATGAACACGTTCAGGCCGGCGTTGGCCTGCTTGCGAAGGTCGGGGAAGTTGACCTTGACGATCACGCGCTCCTCGGTGTGCTGGACCCGGACGACCCGGATGTCGGTGAGCGAGGCGCTCGCGTCGGCACCGTCATCGAGCCGGGTGAGCTCGGCCTGGGCCGGGGCCGCGACGAGCGTGGTGGCGAGCGCGGCGGCGGCCGCGGCGACGAGCCCTGTGCGTGCGAAGTTCCTCATGATCGTGCTCCCTCCGAGCATCGGTGATCCTCGTCAGACAGACGTTAACGGGGCCGCGCCGCTTTCACTACGTACCGTGTGGCCATGGCGAGACGACGGTGGGTCGCGGGCGTGGTGCTCGTGACGGTGGTGGCGGGAGCGCCGGCGTGCAGCGCGGACGACCCACCGCCCGGGTCGGCACCGACATCGTCGCCCACCTCCACCCACCTCCACCTCCACGGCCGAGCCGACGACCACGCCGCCGGAGGACGTCGAGCCACCCACCCCTCCGCCGGTGACGCGGCTGCTGGTCGTCGGCGACATCATGCTCGGGCGCGGCGTGGCCGTCCCCGAGGCGCCGGTGCAGCCGCTGCGCTTCCTGGCCGGCCGGATCGGCCGCGCCGACATCGCGGTCGGCAACCTCGAGAGCACGCTCTCCGACGACGGTGAGCCGCAGCAGGACCCCGTCGGTGACTCGTTCGCGGCTCCGCCCGGCACCCTGGCGGGGCTCGAGCGGCTCGGCTTCGACGCGCTGTCGCTCGCCAACAACCACACCGGGGACTTCGGGCCGGTGGCGTTCGACGACACGCTCCGGGCGTTCCGCGGGCGGCGGGTGCAGGCCTTCGGCGCCGGGCGCGACCTCGCGCGGGCCAGCCGGGCCGCGGTGGTCCGACGCCACGGCGTCAGCTTCGGGTTCGTCGGCTTCAACGCGATCGGCGAGACCCCGCGGGCGACCCGCCGCTCGGCCGGAGCCCTCTCGGTCCGGATGCCACCGCGCACCGGACCCCTCAACCGCGCCGACCTCGACCACGTGACCGGGGTCGTCGGACGGCTCGCCGAGCGGGTCGACGTCGTGGTGGTGCTCCCCCACTGGGGCGACCAGTACACGCACTCGGCCGAGCCGGTCCAGTCGGAGGTCGGGCGGGCCCTGGTGCGGGCCGGCGCCGACCTGGTGGTGGGCGGGCACCCCCACTGGGTGCAGGGACTCGAGCCGGTCGGCCGCGCGGTGATCGCTCACTCGCTGGGCAACCTGGTGTTCGACATGGACTTCATGGAGCAGACCATGGAAGGGGTCAGCCTGGTCGCGACGTTCCGGGGGGACCGGCTCGTCGACGTGGCGCTCCAGCCCTACCGGATGGGGCCGGACTTCGCGCCGCGCCCGGTCCGGGGCGAGGTCGCCGCCGGGATCCTGGCCGACGTGCGCTCGGCGAGCTTCGGTCGGTTCGGCACCTGAGGAGGGCGCTTCACTCGAGCGGGGCCAGCCACGCCAGCAGCAGCCGACCCACCCGCGCGAGCTGGGCGTCGGCCACGACCGACGGGACGTCGGCGGCCGAGTGGTAGCCGGCGTACGGCGTGCTGCCGAGCCGGGCTCCTGGCAGTCCGTCCCGGACGAACGACCAGTGGTCGCTGCTGCGTTGGAAGGGGTCGGGCGTGGTCGGGACGCCGGCCCGCTCGGCCGCCGCGAGCAGCGCCCGCTGGACGGGGTCGGACTGCTGGGCCGACCCCACGGGCACCCGCTCCCCCACCCCGACGCGGTCGAGCGACACCACCGCCCGCACCGCCGCGCGCTCGGCCGGGCCGAGGGCGGCGACGTAGGCACGGGAGCCGTAGTGGTGGTCCTCGTCGGACGGACCGCGGGGTTCCTCGGCGCCGAACGCGACCCACACGACGGGGAGCCGTGTCTGGTGCTCGGCGACCGCTGCCGCGGCGGCGAGGACCACGCCCACTCCCGACGCGTTGTCCTCGGCACCCGGCGCCTGCGGGACGGTGTCGAGGTGGGCGCCGACGACGACGTGCGGGCGCCTGGGGTCGAACCCCTGCGGCGTGGCGATGACGTTCACCGACCGGCCCGCCGGCACGGGCACCCCCCAGGAGATCCCCGCAGGAACGTCGAAGGCCTGTCGGCGAACGCGGTACCCGAGGTCGCTCAGCTCGCCCGCGACCCAGTCGGTGGCTCGGGCGAACGCCGGGCTGGTGCCGTGACGCGGTCCGATGCGGCCGGCCAGGTGGCGGACCACCGAGGCGGCACGACGGACGTCGAAGTCGACCGGACGGACCCCGCGCGGGCTGGGGTCGGGCGTGGTGCTCGACGACGTCGGGCCTGGGCTCGGGTCCGACGTGTTCGGGTCCGGTGTGCTCGGACTCACCGACCGCGAGGTGGTGGGCTCGACACCGGGCGACGCCGGCCCGGTGCACCCGGTCAGCAGCGCCGCGACCACGAGGGCGGCCGACGCGGCGTACCTGGGCACCGGCCCAGGGTACGGCCGCGTCGGCGCCCGACGGGTCAGGCCGCGTGCTTCGGCATCCGCCGCGCCCGTTCCTGGCTCATCGGCGGGACGGCGACGTGCCGCCCCTGCGATCGCGGTCGCGCGTCGCGGTACTGGTGCACCACGATCACGACCAGCATGACGGCCAACAGGCCTGAGAACACAGCAATGGGCAGCATGGCCCCTCCCCCCGAACGACAACACCCCCCGTGCTGTCGTGCAGTCCGAAGCCTAGGACCGCCACCCGGTGGTGCGTCTGCGAAACGGTCGGGTGGTCTGGCCCTCCCGTCCGGAACGACTACCCGCACTAGTCCGAACAGGTGGTGTCCTCCCGGGGATCTCTCCACGGGCCGGCCACCGTGGTCCCACACGCGCCCCACACGCCCTGGAAGGGCCTCGGGTGCGCTCGACCGCCGACCTGGCTACGGTAGGGCGGGTACCCCCGGACTACGGTTCCCCGTCGGCGCAGAGGGGACTCCGTCGGCGGGGAACCCGGGGCTCTGGTTCCCCCACGGCGCCGGGCGCCGTACCATCGCGGCATCCGCGCCGTTCGGCGCGGGGGGAATCCGGGGGGATCCATGCTCGACAAGCGCGTCGTCGTGTTCCAGGGCGACAACCGACCAGGCATCCAGGTACTGCGCGAGGGCGACTGGCACGGCGGCGAGCTCCGCAGCTGGCACCAGCGCGACACCGGCTGGGTCGCCGAGGTCCAGTACCGCGTCGGTCTCGAGACGACCTACGTCGAACGGGTCACGTCCGACCGGGTCCGGCCTGCCTAGCGCCACCGGCTCGTCCTGCCGCCCGCAGGCGAAGCCCTCTGGTGGCATCACGTTCCGGGTCCGGCCTCGTTTCACTTGGTACGGGTCCCGTCCTCGGCAGCCAGGGGTTGCCGAGGGCGGGGCTTTGCAGGTGGGCGTCAACCCGCCGCGATCGGCGAGCCGTTACCCGCCCGTGGTTGTCTAGTCCAGCCGATGTCTTTACTTTAGTGAGTTGACCTCTGCTTTGGCCCGCGCTGCGACCCCTGGCGTGCGCGGCCATCGCCTGCTGGCGGCCCTGGCAGACCCGGGGGTCGCGCCGGGGCCGCCCAGGTGGGCTGTCGGCCCTGTCCACCCCTGGACCGTCGTCATCACCGCCGCCGGCGAGCAGTGCGCCACTGCACCATGATCGCCCAGACGAGGACTCCGCCGGCCAGGGCCAGGAACACGTAGTTGAGGACGACCGTGGCAGGGCTGTCACTGAGGAACGAGACGACGAAGCTCGCGGCGAGTAGTCCGACAGCTGTCCACTGCAGCGCTGCGAGGCGGCTCGATCGAGGTGATTGGTCGCGCGACACTGACACCTCAGTCGAGGTAGTCGCGCAGCACCTGGGAACGGCTCGGGTGCCGCAGCTTCGACATCGTCTTCGACTCGATCTGCCGGATCCGCTCGCGGGTCACGCCGTAGACCTTGCCGATCTCGTCGAGCGTCTTGGGCTGACCGTCGGTGAGGCCGAACCGCATGGAGACGACGCCGGCCTCGCGCTCGGAGAGCGTGTCGAGGACGGCGTGCAGCTGCTCCTGGAGCAGGGTGAACGAGACGGCGTCGGCCGGCACGATGGCCTCGGAGTCCTCGATCAGGTCGCCGAACTCCGAGTCGCCGTCCTCGCCCAGCGGCGTGTGCAGCGAGATCGGCTCGCGGCCGTACTTCTGGACCTCGATGACCTTCTCGGGCGTCATGTCGAGCTCGTGGGCGAGCTCCTCGGGCGTGGGCTCGCGGCCGAGGTCCTGCAGCATCTGCCGCTGGACGCGGGCGAGCTTGTTGATGACCTCGACCATGTGCACCGGGATCCGGATGGTGCGGGCCTGGTCGGCCATCGCCCGGGTGATCGCCTGCCGGATCCACCAGGTGGCGTACGTCGAGAACTTGTAGCCCTTGGTGTAGTCGAACTTCTCGACCGCACGGATCAGACCGAGGTTGCCCTCCTGGATCAGGTCGAGGAAGAGCATGCCGCGGCCGGTGTAGCGCTTGGCCAGCGACACCACGAGGCGCAGGTTGGCCTCGAGCAGGTGGTTCTTGGCGCGGCGGCCGTCCTCGGCGATCCACTCGAGCTCCTCGAGGAGCTTCGCGCTGACCTTGCCGCCCTTGCCGAGCTTCTCCTCGGAGAAGAGGCCGGCCTCGATCCGCTTGGCGAGCTCGACCTCCATCTCGGCGTTCAGGAGCGGCACCTTGCCGATCTGCTTGAGGTAGTCCTTGACGGGGTCGGCGGTCGCGCCGGCGACGGTGACCTGCTGCTCGGGCTCTCCGGACTCGTCGGCGTCGGAGACGACGAACGACGCCTCCTTCTCGTCCTCCTTGATGGTCGGGTCGGCCACGACGTCCTTCTCGAACTGCTCGTCGGGCAGGTCGGGCAGGATCTTCTTGCCGTCCGGGCCCACCGCGACCGTCTCGGCGTCCGCGGCCGGGGCCGCCTTCGCGGAGGTCTTCTTCGCGGCCGCCTTCGTGGTCGTCCTGGTGGCCGCGGCCTTCTTCTCGGCGGTCTTGGTCGCCGCCTTCTTGGCCGGCGCCTTCTCGGCCACCTTCTTCGCAGCCGGCTTCTCCGCGGCCTTCTTGGCCGTGGGCTTGTCGGCGGCCTTCGTGGCGTTCTTGGAGGCCGCCTTCTTGGCCGGCGCCTTCTTCGCGGCGGCAGACGCGGTGGCGCGGGTGCTGGTGGCCGGGACGGCGTGGGCCGCGACCGGCATGCTCACCGAGATGCCGAGGCCGCTCAGGTGCGCCAGCAGCGCCTTGAGGTGGCGCGGCTCGACGGCGGCGTCCTCACTCGCTTGCCTGACCTCGTCGGGGGTGATGCTGCCGGTCGGTCGACCTCGCTCGATCAGGGCCAGCACGGCGGGGTGTGCCAGCACCTCAGCGGGGAGCTGCTTGCGCGCGTTCGAAGACACGAACACCTCTCGTCAGGGGCAAAGGGCGCGGCAAGGCCCGGTGTCGTCAAGAGCCGCGTCGCCCATTCTGCCACGCGGTCGAAGCCGGATTCGAACCGACCGGCCCTCCGGGTGCCACGTCGTCACTGCGACGCGCGGGCCGCGGCCTTCATCTCCTTCTTGTGGTCGCGCACCTTCTGCAGCGAGGTGGGGTCGACCACGTCGGCGACGGAGCGGTAGCCGTCCTCGGCGTACGCGCCCACCACCTGCTCCCAGCCGTCGGGCCGGATGCCGAGCTGCTTGGCCAGCAGCGCCACGAAGATCTGCGACTTCTGCTTGCCGAACCCCGGCAGGGCCTGCACGCGCCGCAGCAGGTCCTTCCCGTCGGTCGCCTCTGACCAGATCCGGGAGGCGTCGCCGTCGTACTGGTCGACCACGATCCGAGCCAGCTCCTGGAGCCGGGCCGCCATCGACCCCGGGAACCGGTGGATCGCCGGCGGCGTCGAGCTGAGCTCGGCGAACCGCGCGGGGTCGGCCGCCGCGATCTCGGCCGGATCGATCGACCCGAACCGGTCGAGCACCTTGGCCGGGCCGCGGAACGCGTGCTCCATCGGGTACTGCTGGTCGAGCATCATGCCGACCAGCAGCGCGAACGGTGAGTCGGTCAGGACCTGGTCGGCGTGCGCGTCGCCGGTGATGTTGAAACCCATGGACCGAGTATCTCGTGTCCGGGGAGGGCGGAGCGAGGGCAGCCCGGAGTGCGGGGGAAGGCCCTGCGCGTCACGGCGCCTCGGACATGACGGCTGACAGCGTCACGAAGGAGTAGCCCCGTGCTCGCAGCCTCCGGATCACGATGGGCAGGGCGTCGGCGTCCAGCGTGCTGCCGTCCTCGGGGTGCGCCCCCACGTGCATCAGGACGATGGCGCCGGGCGTCGCGGCATCGAGCACCCGCCGCACCACCCGTGCCACCGAGCCGCCGCCCGCGGTCCCCTGCCACCCCAGGGTGTCCACCGTCCAGCGGAAGGCGACGTAGCAGCGGCGGTTCACCAGGGCGATCGTCCGCGCGTCGCGCGCACCGAAGGGGAACCGGAAGAATCGCCGCGGGTCCTGTCCGGTGGCCGCCACGATCTCGTCGTGAGCCTCCCGCAGCTCGGCGCGGACCTGCTGGGCGGACAGCTGCGTGAGGTCGGGGTGCGTGTCGGTGTGGTTGCCCACCAGGAACGAGCGCCCGATCGTGGCTGCCCGTACGGGAAAGGTGCGGGCGAAGTCGCCCGTGAGGAAGAACGTCGCGGGGACGTGGCGGGCGGTCAGTGTGGCCACGATCGAGTCGAGGCCGGCAGCGTTCGACCCGCCGTCGAAGGTCAGTGCGATCTGCTTGCCGGGCAGGGGCAGCCGTTCGAGGTCGAGGCCGGCGAGCTCAGGCGGGACGGCGCACGGCGACGGTGTCGGCACGGCGGGTGTCGTCGTGGCGGAGGCCGTGGGATCCGTTGTCGGCGAGCTCGTGGAGGAGGGCGCGGTGCTCGACGGCTCGGACGGCGACGGGCCGGCACCCGGGGCGGTGCTTGCCGGCGGTGGCACGGGCGTCGCGGGGGGCGAGGTGTCCTGGGCGCAGGCGGACAGGAACAGCGTGGCGACGATCGCGGCGTCACGGGCGGACCAGCCCGCTCCCCAGCGCCACGACCACCTGCACGACGGTGCGGCCCTCAACCGGCCAGGGCCGTGAAGGCCTCGAAGACCATGTAGGCGGGCCAGAACAGGCCCTGGAACACGGCGTACGCGTGCTCCCAGAATCCGGTGGCCTGCTGCCAGAAGAACACCCAGGCCCCGAAGATACCGAGCCCGTAGATGGCGCCGCCGCCCGCGGCCGCGCCGGCGTGAGTGTCGGCCATGGTCATTCTCCTCGTCTGCTTCGACAGGTTGACGGATCAGCGTGGCATCCCGGTCGCGGTCCAGGTGCCCGAGATCTGTGGGTGCCGTCGCCATGCCCCATCGTGGTGGGCTCCCGATGACGTCGACAGGGTCATTGGCCTCGCGGATGAGGGCCGTCCGTCCCGGGGCCGCCCCGGTGGCTCGACGTGACGAAACGCCCTGGACCGCCAGCAGGAACTTCGACTCCCCATCACCGACGTTCGCCCCTGTCCGGCGCGGGCCGTTTCAGCGTGAAATGGGAAGCAGGGAAGGAGGACACCATGGCACTCACGTCTGCCCGCCGTTCGCCCTCTCCCGAGCCCGAGCCCGCCCAGAGCCTGGCCACAGCAGTGGCGACCTGGGTGAGCGAGGGAATCATCAGCGAGGAGCAGGGTCGACGGATCCTGGCCCGCCCCTCGGTTGCCGCAGCACATCCCGCCAGCGGTTCGCCGCTCGTCGCCGAGGCCCTCGGCTACCTCGGCGGCGTGGTGGTCGTGGTCGGCGGCCTGCTCGTCGGCGCTCGCTACTGGGCCGAGATCGGGGTGACGGCCCGACTGGTCGTGCTCGGGATGGTCGCGCTGGGGCTCGTGCTTGCCGGCGCTGCTGTCCCGGCTCGGCTGGGGGCGGCCGCCCACCGGCTGCGCGCCGTCCTCTGGACGGCCTCGCTCGCGGCGTCCGCGGCCACGCTGGTCGTGCTCGCCGTCGACGTGATCGACCTGACCAGTCAGGGCGTCGCACTCCTCGCGTCGGCCGGAACTGCCGCGATCGGACTGCTGCTCCATCGCCGAGACAGCTCGTTCCTGCTCCAGGTCGCCACCGGAGTCGCCGTCCTTGCCGCCGCAGGCAGCGCTACGGCCGTCGTCGTCGAGCCCGAGACCACCCCCGGGGTGGCGATCTGGGCCGTGGGCGCCGCGTGGGCGCTCCTCGGCTGGGGTGAGGTGCTCCGGCCGCGCCGGGCGGTGATGGCCGTCGGCGGACTCGCGATGGTCATCGGTGCCATGTTCACGATCCAGCACGACGCCGGGGTGGTGGCCACGCTGTTGACGGCCGGCGTCCTCGTCGTCGTGTCGCTCGTGACGCGCGACCCGCTCGTCCTGGCCGTCGGTGCGCTCGGCGCGTTCCAGGTGCTGCCGGTGGCCGTGTCGCGGTGGTTCCCCGACAGTGTGGTCGCTCCGCTGGTGCTGGTGGCGCTCGGCCTCGGTCTGGTGGCGCTCGCCGTCCTCGTCGTCCGCCGCCAGCCCTCACGCGGCGCTGCCACGCGGGCGGTCCTGGACCGGAGGGTGGCGGTGCTGGCGGCCCTCGCTGTCGTCCTCGCGGCGGTGCCGGTGATCCTGGTGCTCGGGGCTGTGACCACCTGAGCTCGCCGCCGGTCACAGCTGGAGGACGGCGGCTCCGTGGACGGCGTCGTTCGCGAGGTCGACCAGGGCGTCCCGCGCGCGATCGAAGGGATACGTCGTGACGGTCGCACTCACCCGCAGCCGCGCGGCCAGGCGCAGGAAGTCCTCGCCGTTCGCACGCGTGTTGGAGGTGACGCTGGTGAGCGTCTTCTCCCGGAACAGGTGCCGTCCGTAGTCCATCGGCGGGATGTCGCTCATGTGGATGCCGGCCAGGGCGACGGTGCCGCCCTGGTCCAGCGCGGCCAGCGCGTGTGGCACCAGCTCGCCGGCGGGGGCGAAGACGATCGCCGAGTCGAGCGGTACGGGAGGAGGACCGACTGCCGGCCCGGCCGACGAGGCCCCCAGGTCGAGCGCGAGCTGCCGAGCGTGCGCGTCCCGGGTCAGCACGTGCACCTCGAGCCCCTGCGCCAGGGCGACCTGGGCTGTCAGATGGGCACTGGCGCCGAAGCCGTAGATGCCCAGGCGGCCCGCCGGTGGTACGTCGGCGCGGAGCAGGCTGCGGTAACCGATGATCCCCGCACAGAGCAGGGGCGCCGCCTGCACGTCGCCGAGCGTCGCGGGCAGTGCGTACGCGTAGCCCCGCGGCACGGTGACGTACTCGGCGAATCCGCCGTGCTCGTCCCAGCCCGTGTACCGGGACCTGCGACACAGATTCTCCGCGCCCCGGCGGCACCACGTGCAGACGCCGCACGTCATGCGCAACCAGGCGACCCCGAACCGCTGGCCGATGTCCACGTCCCGCACGTCCGCACCCACGGCGGCGACGTTCCCGACCACTTCATGCCCGGGCACGACCGGCGTGCGATGGCCGCTGAGGTCTCCGTCCGAGACGTGGAGGTCGGTCCGGCACACGCCGCACGCGCTGACCTGGAGCAACAGCTCGCCCGGTCCTGGCTCCGGCCTCGGCAGGTCGGCCAGTCGCAGCGCCTGGTGACCGTCCCCGTCGGTGAGCCACGCCCTCATGGGTCCCCCTTCGCTAGCCGCGATCGGAGTCGCGCACCAGGGCCGAGAAGAGGTCGACGTACTGCTCGAGGTGACGGTCGCCGACGTACTCCTCCAGCACCCGAGCGTGAGCGGCGGCCCCGAGCCGACC
Organism: uncultured Actinomycetota bacterium; assembly: GCA_963829855.1. Lineage (GTDB taxonomy): Bacteria > Actinomycetota > Actinomycetes > Propionibacteriales > Nocardioidaceae > Nocardioides. Next base: position 380,693 of record CAWHKE010000010.1, read on the forward strand.
TGCCAGTGCGGCATCCGAGAGGGGGCGGCGCAGCACCTCGGCGAACTCGTCGAGGTCGGAGGGATCCTCGACCAGGAGCCCGTCACGCTCGTGGACGATCTGGTCCTGGATCCCGCCCAGCTTGCTGGCCACGACCGGCCGCGCCTTCCACATCGCTTCGGTCACCGTCAGTCCGAACCCCTCCACGAGGCTCTTCTGCACCACGACCGCCGCGTGCCGTTGCAGCGCGTTCACGATCACCGCGTTCTCGTCGACGTCGTCCATGGGGATGGTGGCCAGGTGCACCCGGTTGCGGATCGTCGTCGGGAGGCGCTCCCACTCCTCCCGGCACACGCCGAGCACCTCGGCACCCTCGGGGTCGTCGGTCACCCCGGCCACGTCCGGCCCGGCGAGCATCAGGTGCGCGCCACCCAGGTCGTCGCGCCCGGCCGCACGGGCGAAGCCCTCCATGACGCCCGCCATGTCCTTGAGTCGGTCCCACCTGCTCACCTGCACCACGAGCGGCGCGCCGAGCGGAGGCGGGTCGCCTCCCAGGAGGAGCCCGCCCGAGTCTCGGTGGGACCGCACCGCGCCCGGTGAACCGTCACGGCCCACGAAGTCGAGCCGGCCCGCCCGGTGGCTGTTCTCGACCAGCCCGACCTGCGCCAGGACCGCGGTCACGATCCGGGGCGCCATCGCCATGTTCTTGAGTGCCACGGGGTCGATGGAGGGTGGGACGACGACCAACCGGGCCGGGTCGACCCACTCCGGTGCGTACTCCCGCCGGGAGAACACCAGGGCGTGAGCGCTCTCGACGTAGGTGCGCAGGAACTCCCAGCCCGCACGGGTGATGTCGTTGGGCCGGTCACGTCCCACGTGGCACCGCCACACCACGCGCGCCCCCACCGCGCGCATGCCCTCGGCCAACCCCGCGGTCTGGGGGTCGTGCAGGAGGACGATGTCCCGTGGCGAGACGTGACGGGTCAGGTCCGCGAGGTTGGCGCGCAGCACGTCCTCGTACTGCGCGCGCTCGGCGGGACCGAGGGGTCCGCCGTCCCCCGGAACCCCGTGAAGCACGTTGTGCAGGCGCTTGGTGATGGCGAAGAACTCCGGGTCGCCGTCCAGCACCAGCCACCGGTTCTCGATCCCGGCCCCCTTCGCGTAGGCGAGCAGGGTCTGCAGCATCTCGGCGACCCCACCTCCATGAGCGGTGGCGTTCACGTGCCACACCACTCGGTCGCCGAACGCCGACCGTGCGCGGTCGGCCGTGGCGGCGAGCCGCTGCGCCCGATCGGCGGGAAGGATCGCGGCGAGCCGCTCGAGGTCGATGGGCCGGACGCTGACCTCTTCCATGACCCTGATAGTTCCTTGTCCTGGCGCGCCGTGCCACCACCCTGGCTGCGACGACCCGGGCGGAGCCGCTATCGGGACCTTCGTCCTTCCCGAGCCCGACCGTGGTCACTGGGCCGTGGCCCCTCCTCGGACGAGGCTGGCAGGACGACCAGTCATGGGAGAGGAGACGCGGTGTTCGCCGTTCGAATCCACGGCCGGGGTGGCCAGGGTGCCGTCACCGCGGCGGAGCTGCTGTCGGTCGCGGCGTTCGACGAGGGCCGCTACTCGCAGGCGTTCCCGACGTTCGGATCCGAGCGCACGGGCGCGCCGGTCGTTGCGTTCTGCCGCATCGACGACCGTCCGATCCGGCTGCGAGAGCCGATCACCGACCCCGACGCGGTGGTGGTGCAGGACCCGACGCTGCTGCACCAGGTCGACCTGTTCGCAGGACTCGAGCCCGGGGGCTTCCTCCTGCTCAACACGTCGCGGACCGTCTCGTCACTGGGCCTGGACGAGCTGGCTGGGCTGCTGGGGGCGGAGCGCATGGTCACCGTGCCCGCGACCGAGCATCGCCCGGGAGCACCTGGGGCGACCCCTCCCCAATGCCGCCCTCCTGGGCGCCTTCGCCGCGCTCACCGGCGAGGTCTCCTTGGACGCGGTCTGCGCGGCCATCCAGGAGCGGTTCCCCGGCGACGTGGGCGACGGGAACGCCCGGGCCGCCGCCGCCGCCCATGACCACGTCCGATCGACGACGAGGAGGCCGGCCGGTGCCTAGCCAGATCGAGGGTTCGCAGGCGGTGGCCCGCTCGGTCACCCTCTGCCGGCCACAGGTGATCGCCGCCTACCCCATCTCGCCCCAGACGCACATCGTCGAGTCGCTGTCCGACCGGGTCCGCACCGGCGAGCTCACGGGCTGCGAATACCTGATGGTGGAATCCGAGTTCGGCGCCATGTCGGCCTGTATCGGCGCCTCCGCCGCGGGCGCACGTAGCTACACGGCAACCTCGAGCCAGGGGCTGTTGTTCATGGCCGAGGCGCTGTTCAACGCCTCGGGCCTCGGGCTTCCGATCGTGATGACCGTGGCCAACCGCGCCATCGGTGCCCCGATCAACATCTGGAACGACCACTCCGACACCATGGCGATGCGCGACTCGGGATGGGTGCAGCTCTACGCCGACTCCAACCAGGAGGCGGTCGACCTTCATCTCCAGGCCTTCCGTCTGGCGGAGACACTCTCGGTACCCGTGATGGTGTGCATGGACGGGTTCGTCCTGACGCACGCCTTCGAGCAGGTGGAGCTGCCCACCCAACAGCAGGCGGACGAGTTCCTGGCACCGTTCGCCCCGCAGCAGGCGTTGGACCCTGATGACCCGGTGTCCATCGGCGCCATGGTCGGGCCCGAGGCGTTCGCGGAGGTCAAGTACCTGATGCACGCCAAGCAGATGGCGGCGCTCGACGAGATCCCCGCGATCGCGGACGCCTTCCGTGAGACCTTCGGCCGCGACTCCGGCGGGCTGCTCAAGCCCTACCGGATCGCCGACGCCGACACCGTCGTCGTGACGCTCGGCTCGACCCTCGGCACCGTCGAGGAGGTGGTCGACGGACTGCGTGACGAGGGGCTTTCGGTCGGCGCGCTCGGCATCACCTGCTTCCGACCCTGGCCGGTGGACGAGGTGCGCGACGCGCTGAGCCGGGCCGGACGGGTGGTGGTGCTGGAACGGGCGTTCGCGATCGGTGCCGGCGGCATCGTCGGGCAGAACACACGAGACGCGACCCGCGGCCTCCCGGTGACGGTGTACGACGTGGTGGCCGGTCTGGGCGGCCGCCCCATCACCCGGGCGGGCGTACGACGCCTGCTGGACGACGTCCTCGGCGATCGCGTCGACCCCGCCCGCCTGCACTTCCTCGACCTCGACCACGCCCTCGTGCAGCGCGAGCTCGAGCGGTCCCGTCGCGGCGAACGACCCGGTCCGCACGCCGAGCACATGCTGCGGGACGTCGGCACCGTCGCGTCCGGTGCCCGCGGCAGGACAGACGGCTAGGAGCCGACCGTGGCCTACCAACAGATCAAGCTCTACCAGACCGGCACCTTCGTCGCCGGCAACCGGCTGCTCGACCCCGAGCAGCGGTCGGTCCAGGCGCGGATGGGCCGCTCCAACTCGCTGACCTCCGGCCATCGGGCGTGTCGCGGGTGCGGCGAGGCGCTGGGAGCGCGCTACGTGCTCGACGCCGCCATGCGCGCCACCGACGGCAACCTGGTGGCCGTGAACTCGACCGGCTGCCTGGAGGTGTTCTCGACGCCGTACCCCGAGTCGTCCTGGCAGCTGCCCTGGCTGCACTCACTGTTCGGCAACGGCCCCGCGGTCGCCTCGGGAGTGGCGGCGGCACTGCGGGCTCAGGGACGCGACCACATCCGGGTCATCGGCCAGGCGGGCGACGGGGGCACCGTGGACATCGGTTTCGGGACCCTCTCCGGCATGTTCGACCGCAACGACGACGTGCTGTTCGTGTGCTACGACAACGAGGGCTACATGAACACCGGCGTCCAGCGTTCCGGCGCGACGCCGCCCGCGGCCCGCACGTCCAACACCAAGGCGCTGGGACCGGAGCCGGGCAACGCCTTCGGCCAGGGCAAGTTCGTGCCGCTGATCGCGATGGCACACGAGATCCCGTACGTCGCGACCGCCACGGTCGCGGAGCTCCGCGACCTGGAGTACAAGGTCGAGAAGGCCATGAGCTTCCGCGGTGCCCGCTACCTGCACGTGTTCGTTCCCTGTCCCCTCGGCTGGGGTGCCGCCTCCGAGGACACGATCAAGCTGGCGCGGCTGGCCAAGGAGAGTGGGCTGTTCCCGGTCTTCGAGGCCGAGCGCGGCGAGGTCACCGCGGTGTCGACGATCCGACGCCAGGTGCCGGTCGAGGAGTACCTCCGCCCCCAGCGGCGCTACGCCCACCTCTTCGGCGACCCGGGCCGACCCGACCTCGTGGCGCGGCTCCAGTCGCGCGCCGACCGCAACCTCGCCCGGTTCGGACTGCTCCCGGAAGGGGACGAATGATGGACAAACCCTTCGCGATCACCCTGGACATCGGTTCCAGCCGCGCGAACAAGACCGGCTCCTGGCGTACGGAGCGGGCTGTCTACACGAACCGGATGCCGCCGTGCAACGACGCGTGCCCGGCCGGGGAGAACATCCAGGCCTGGCTCTACGAGGCCGAGGAGGGCGCCGAGGGCTACGAACGCGCGTGGCGGAAGATCATGGTCGACAACCCGTTCCCCGCGATCATGGGCCGGGTCTGCTACCACCCGTGCGAGACCGCCTGCAACCGCGGCCAGCTCGACGAGGCCGTCGGCATCAACTCGGTCGAGCGGTTCCTCGGCGACGAGGCGATCCGGCATGGGCTGGACCGTGTCCGTCGACGTGCCCACCAGTGGGAAGCGGGTGCTCGTCGTGGGTGCCGGGCCGTCGGGCCTGTCGGCGGCGTACCACCTCGCTCGGCGCGGTCACGCGGTCACCGTGAAGGAGGCGGCTCGCGCCGCCGGAGGCATGATGCGCTTCGGCATCCCGAAGTACCGCCTTCCCCGCGACGTCCTCGACGCAGAGATCCAGCGCGTCCTCGGTCTCGGGATCACCCTCGAGACCGGCACGGAGGTCACCGACGTGATGGCGGTCAGGGACGAGTACGACGCGGTCTTCCTCGCCGTCGGCGCCCAGATCGGCAAGCGGGCCTACATCCCCGCCGGGTCCGCCGCTCACGTCCTGGACGCCGTCACCATGCTGCGCGACGTCGAGTCCGGGGAGCTGCCGCTGCTCGGCCGCAAGGTCGCGGTCTACGGCGGGGGCAACACCGCGGTCGACGCCGCGCGGACCGCCCGGCGACTCGGGGCCGACGAGGCGCTCGTGGTCTACCGCCGCACGCGGGACCGGATGCCCGCCCATGAGTCCGAGCTCACCGAGGCCGAGGACGAAGGCGTGCTCATCAAGTGGCTCACCACCATCAAGCAGGTAGAGGCCGGCAAGCTGGTGGTGGAGCGGATGGAGCTCGACGAGACCGGTTTCCCGCAGCCGACCGGGGTGCTGGACGAGCTCGAGGCGGACTCGCTCGTCCTCGCGCTGGGCCAGGAGACGGACCTGTCGCTGCTCGAGCGGGTCCCCGGCTTGGTGATCGAGGACGGCGTCGTGACGGTGGGGCCCGACCTGATGACCGGCTGCCCGGGAGTGTTCGCCGGCGGCGACATGGTGCCGGACACCCGCTCGGTCACGGTGGCCGTGGGACACGGCCGGCGGGCGGCCCGCCAGATCGACGCGTGGCTGTCGGGCAGTGCCCCGGAGCCCGTTGCCCGTCCTGCCCTGGCGACCTTCGACACCCTGAACACGTGGTACTACTCCGAGGCGCCGCGCGCCCACCGACCGGTGCTGGAGCGAGCGCGGCGCGAGTCCACCTTCGACGAGGTCGTCCTCGGCCACGACGAGGGCACTGCCCTTCTCGAGGCTCGGCGCTGCCTGTCCTGCGGCAACTGCTTCAGCTGCGACAACTGCTACGGCGTCTGTCCCGACAACGCGGTGATCAAGCTCGGTCGACCGGGCGAGGAGTACCTCATCGACCTCGACTACTGCAAGGGCTGCGGGCTGTGCGTGGCTGAGTGCCCGTCGGGCGCCATCCAGATGGTCCCGGAGGAGATCTGAGGCCGATCAGTCGGCCTTGACCGCCAGCACCGGGCACTTGGCGTCGAGCAGGATCCGCTGCGCGTTGCTGCCCAGGATGAGCTTGCCGACCGGCGAGCGGCGGCGCAGACCGATCACGATCAGCTCGGCGTCGACGGACTCGGCGATGCTGATGAGGTCCTCGGCAGGCTCGAAGCCGCGCACCAGCTGCCGCAGCTCGTGCTCGACACCGGAGTCGTCGAGCACCTTCCCGATCCGCTCCATCTCCTTCTCGGCCTTGGTCGAGGCATCCCCGTCGAACTCGCTCCCACCGCGGTGGGAGTTGACCACCACGATCTTGGCGCCGCGCAGCTTCGCCTCGGCGATCCCGCTGCTCAGGGCGGCCTCACCTTCCGGCTTCGGCACGAATCCCACGACCACGGTCCCCATTGACTCTCCTCAGCTCGGCGTCGGCCTGTCACAGACCCGTCCAGGGCACGGTACCGAATAGGGGGCGTCTCCGGCAGCCTGTGGAGGACCCGGTCACCCGGGCCGCGGATTCGGGCAGGCTGACGGGCGTGCCGCTGTTCGAGGATCCGCTGACCCGCCCGGCAGCCCTGTTGCTGCGCGAGGCCGTGCGCCGGCACGCCGTCGCGGAGCACCGACGGCGGTTCGCCCCGGTGCTCCACGTCGGCCTCCCAGGCGTCCGAGAGCTCTGCACCGGGGCCGCCCTGACCGGCACCGACCACGCGCTGCGGACCGACGTCAGCGCAGCACTGCTGGGCCGGGCCGGCGAGGGCTCCCACCTCGTCTGGCTCACGCGCGCCGGCGAGCTCGACCCGCAGGACGTCGACCTCGCGTGGCTCGCCGCGGCCCGCAGCGCGTACGCCGAGGCCGGCCGCGACCTCGCCTGGGTCGTCGTCACCCGGCACGGCTGGTGGGACCCGCGCAGTGGGCTGCGTCGACGGTGGAAACGGATCCGCGCCTGAGGTCACTCCCAGGTGTGCACCGGCTCGTTCGTGTGCATGTTGGTCCGGTACTCCTCCAGCGTCGCCCGCAGCGCGTCGTACCGGTCGAGATCGGATCGGTCGCGCATCCGGGCCACGAACCACTCCGCGCCGTTGGTGCCCAGCAGGCACCGCTGCTCGATGATCCCGAGCAACCGGTCGGACTCCTCGGCCGGCACTCCCCACTGCGCCAGCCCCTCGTGGGCCAGCGGCAGCAGCCGTCGCAGCACGAGCTCCGTCGCGCGGACCTGCCCGACCCCCGGCCAGTAGACCTGGGTGTCGATGCCGTGCTCGGCAGCGGCGTGGAAGTTCTCCTCGGCCGCCGAGAAGGACATCTGGGACCACAGCGGCCGCTCGCTCCCGGCCAGGGCGCGCACGAGCCCGAAGTAGAACGCGGCGTTCGCGACCAGGTCGGCCACGGTGGGGCCGGCGCCCAGGCACCGGTTCTCGACCCGCAGGTGCGGCACCCCGTCGACCACGTCGTAGACCGGCCGGTTCCAGCGGTAGATCGTGCCGTTGTGCAGCCGCAGCTCGTGCAGCTGGGGAGTGCCGCCGGTCTCGAGGACCTCGAGGGGATCCTCGTCCTCCATGACGGGGAGCAGGGCGGGGAAGAAGCGCACGTTCTCCTCGAACAGGTCGAAGACCGACGTGATCCAGCGCTCCCCGAACCAGACCCGCGGCCGCACGCCCTGCGCCTTCAGCTCCTCGCTGCGGGTGTCGGTCGCCTGCTCGAACAGCGGGATCCGGGTCTCGCGCCACAGCTGGCGGCCGAGCAGGTACGGCGAGTTCGCGCCGACCGCGACCTGGATCGCGGCGATCGCCTGCGAGGCGTTCCAGTACTCGGCGAACTGGTCGGGCGAGGTCTGCACGTGGAACTGGGTGCTGGTGCAGGCGGCCTCGGGGACGATCGAGTCGGCTGTCGTGACGAGCCGCTCCGGCCCGGCGATCGAGATCGCGATGTCCTCGCCGCGGGCGGACATGATCTGCTCGCTGAGCAGCCGGTAGCGCGGGTTGGGCGTGATGCTGTCGAGGGCCAGGTGCCCCTCGGCGAGCGTCGGCAGGATGCCGATCATCACCATGTGGGCGCCGACCTCGGACGACTTCTGCTCGGCGTTGTTGAGACTGTCGCGCAGGGTGTCCTCGAACGTGGAGAGCCCGCCCTCCCGCAGCCGTACCGGTGGCACGTTGATCTCGATGTTGAACTGCCCGAGCTCGGTCACGAACCCCGGGTCAGCGATGGCCGACAGCGCCTCGGTGTTCTTCAGGGCCGGGTCACCGACGTCGTCGACCAGGTTCAGCTCGACCTCGAGCCCGGTCATGGGATCGTCGGTGTCGAACCGCGAGTCGCGCAGCATCCTGGCGAAGACGTCGAGGCAGCGGCGCACCTTCTCCCGGTGCCGGGTGCGGTCGGCGCGGGAGAACTCCTGTGCAGCCACTTCTTCGCCCATGCGCCGACACTAGGGAGGTTTGGCCCCCTCGGCGACCCCTCGCTCAGGACACGAGGCCCAGCGCGTCACGGGTCGCCTCCCACTCGTGCGGGGGAAACGCCGCCGACAGCAGGTCGGACACGAGGCCGGCGAGCGGGTGGTCGGGGTCGGCGGCGCGTGCCCGGTCGACCGCGCACCAGGCGAGCGCACCGTCGCCGCTGAGCCAGCAGTGGAACGCCAGCACCGCGCCGGCGTGCCCGACCAGTGCCTCGGGTGCGCGCCGGACGAGGTCCGTCCAGAACCGGACGGCGACCGGCGCGGTGTCCCGCACGGCCGACGTCCACACCGCCTCCCTGACCTCGGTCACCGCGATGCTCTGCAGCAGCCGCGCCGCCTCGGACGACGTCGGGACGACGCCGTCGGCGGCGAAGCGCTCGGCGCGGGCCAGCACCCACGAGGCCGGGGCCGGCTGCCAGGACCGGACCGCCTCGACCTCGGCCACCGCCGTCGGGTCGGGGCGCAGCGACTCCACCAGGTCGCCGCGGCTCCCGTGCACCACCCGCCCCTCGACGACGGCGGCGACCACGAACGGGTGCGCGCCGACGTCGTAGGGGACCCCGGCCGTCGTGAGGCCGGGCCGGTCGTGGTCGAGGGGGTACCACCGGGACCCGTCGGAGCGCAGCGCGTCGGCGACGTCGACCCCGGAGCGCGTGAACCGCCGCACCAGCCCGCGCAGTGCCCGGCGGCCGAGCCGGTCGTCCCCGGTGTAGGCCACGAGCAACACGCCGCCGGCGCGGAAGCGGTGGACCGGCTCGAGCAGCTGGCCGGCGAGCCCGTCGAGCGCGCCGTCGAGCGCCCGGGCGCTCTCGGGCAGGTCGACCCGCGCCTGCAGCGGATGTCGGCCGCCGAGCGTGATCATCACCAGCGAGTCGTGGGGCTCGAACCCCAGCACCACCCGGACGGCGGCCAGCACGTCCTCGGCGGAGCGGAGCGTCATCGTGGGACGGGTCATGGTGAGGACGGTGCCCGGGGTCGACGACCACGACCCGCCGGTCCGGTGCGACCTGTGGAGAACCCGTCCCGGGCACCTCCTGTGGACGGTGCGCGGCTCGCGTGGCCGCGTGCGCGCGGCCACGTCGGCGCGGGCCAGTACGTTGCAGGGCATGCGCGCGGATGCCTCGGTGCTCCACCTCGACCTGGACGCGTTCTTCGCGGCCGTCGAGCAGCGCGACAAGCCCTCGCTCCGCGGCAAGCCGGTCGTGGTCGGCGGCGTCGGCGGACGCGGGGTGGTCGCCACGGCGTCCTACGAGGCACGCAGGTACGGCGTGCGGTCGGCCATGTCCACCCGCGAGGCCCGGTCGCGCTGCCCCCACGCGGCGTTCCTCACCGGCCGCTTCCACGCCTACCGCGACACCAGCCGCGCGGTGATGGACCTGCTGCGCGCCACCTCCCCCCTCGTGGAGCCGCTCTCGCTCGACGAGGCGTTCGTGGACCTCGCCGAGGCCGGCCTCCCCGACCTGGAGGTCGACACCGTCCGGACGTTCGCCGAGGACCTCCGGACCCGCGTGCACGAGGTCACCGGCGGCCTGACCGCGTCGGTCGGGCTCGGGTCGTCGAAGTTCATCGCCAAGGTCGCCAGCGACCTCGACAAGCCCGACGGCCTCGTCCTGGTGCCGCCCGGCGGCGAGCGTGACCTGCTCCGGCCGATGCACGTCAGCGTGATCCCCGGCGTCGGCCCCGCCACCGTCGAGCGGCTCCGCCGGGCGGGCATCCACACCGTGGCCGAGCTCGAGACGGTCAGCCTCGACGAGCTCGTGCGGCTCCTCGGGCGCTCCCACGGGACCGGCCTGCACGCCCTCGCCCGTGCCGAGGACGACCGCCCCGTCGAGCCCGAGCGCGAGACCAAGTCGGTCTCGGTCGAGGGCACCTACGACGTCGACCTCACCGACCGGCCACTCATGGCGGGGCTGCTCACGCGGCAGGCGGGCCAGGTGGCCGAGCGACTGGTCAAGCACGGCCTGTCGGGCCGGACCGTGACCATCAAGGTGCGGCTCCACGACTTCACCACCCTCAACCGCTCCACGACGCTGCCCTCCCCCACCGACCGGGCCGCCGTGATCGGCCGGCTGGCGCGCGCGCTGCTCGCCGAGCTCGACACGTCGGGGGGCGTCCGGCTGCTCGGGGTGGGCGTCTCCGGGCTCGCCGACTGGATCCAGGAGGACCTCTTCGGCGACGAGGCCGACGACGAGGAGCCGCCGCCGGTGGTCGAGGCGCCCAGCCTGCGCCGGTCGAGCTGGGCTCCCGGGATGGACGTCGAGCACGACGAGCTGGGCCGCGGGTGGGTGTGGGGGTCGGGCCGGGGCGTGGTGACGGTGCGGTTCGAGACCGCCGAGACGACGCCGGGGCCGGTGCGGTCGTTCGCGGTGGACGACCCTGCGCTGCACCCGTGGCTGCCGGTGCCGGTGGACGAGCCGGCCGATCCGCCCGCCTGACCGGACGTCTCAGGTGCGCCCTGCGCTCCGCTCAGGGCACACTAGGCTCGGAAAAGGGTGAGGGGCCCTTGATGGTATGAGCATCAGGGGCCCCTCGGCTTTGACCGGTATGTGACGCCCGATCGATCGAGCCGGCCGTCCGACCCCGCCGCCCCCGTCACCGGGCCGACGCGGCGAGCAAGCTCGCCGTCTGGATCTTCTCTCCGATTCGATCCCCAACCCTCCGCAAGCGGCGGGTTGGTAGGGAGAGTTCTACGGGGCCGCGCACCTGCCGCGCAAGGGGCGAGGAGCACTATTTCCGAGATTTCTCACAACCCACAGCGATGTCCACAGCGGAGGGCCGCGAGTGCACAGGAACGGCCGGTTCCTCCACAGATCTCAGGGAGGTCCTGTGGACGGCGGCCGGTCCAGGTGCTCCTCCTCGAGGACGTACCCGAGCCGCTCGTACAGCGACCGCGCCCGGGCGTTCGGCCCGAACACGTTGAGGCCCACCCAGGGGACGCCGCGCGACCGGGTCCACCGGGCCGCGTGCGCCATCGCCGCCGCACCGAGGCCGCGCCCCCGGTGCTGCGGGTCGACCTCGACGTCGTACACCCACGCCTGCGCGGGCCACCGCAGGCACAGCCACAGCACCCCCACGACGTCTCCGTCGGCGCGCAGGTGGAACAGGTGGTGGCCGGGGCCGGGGCGGCCGCCGGGCAGCATCTCGCCGAAGGACGCGACCGACGTCTTCATGGCCAGCTCGGGCGACTCCCCCGCCTCCATGCGCGACGCCGCGTACGACGCCACGGCTCCTTCGGCGTAGGCCGCCACCTCGGCCTCGGTCATCGGCGCCAGCTCGGCACGGTCGGCCAGGTCCTCCCCGGGCACCGGTCCGGTCACGTCGAGCCGCATCGTGGCCGCCGTGACCCGGAACGTGCCGTCGGCGACGAACGCCTCCCGGCTCGGCTCGCCGGGCAGCACGCTCGTCCCCAGCCGCGAGCCCGCCAGGCGGGTGGCCAGGTCCCGCAGGCCCGCGACCGCGGCGGGGTCCTCCGGATCGTCGGCGCGGACGTCGTAGACGGGGGTGAGCTCACCGTCCGGCCCCAGCCAGACGAAGCCGACCCGGGTGCGGAGCAGCCGCGAGCCCGGCAACAGCTCGAGCACGAGGTCGCGGGCGGCCTCACGTGCGGAGCGGGTGTCGAAGTACCGGTGCCGCAACCGCCACGCGTACTGCCGCTCCGCCAGCTCGGCGACCAGCGGGTCGTCGGGGTCGGTGACCGGCTCCGGGTCGAGGTCGCTCACGACCCGCACTCTAGATTGGCGGACATGCTGCAGCCGCTCCCCGCACCACCGCTCGCCGCGCGCCGGCCGGTCACCACCACCCACCACGGCCGGACCCGCGTCGACGAGTACGAGTGGTTGCGCGACAAGGACGACCCGGAGGTGCTCGCCCACCTCGAGGCCGAGAACGAGCACACCCGGGCGGTCACCGCCCACCTCGCCGACCTCCGGCAGACGATCTTCGACGAGATCAGGGCCCGGACCCGCGAGACCGATCTCTCGGTGCCGGTGCGCAGCCGTGGCCACTGGTACTACGGCCGCTCCTTCGAGGGTCGCGAGTACGGCGCCAGCTGCCGGGTCCCGGTCGCCGACCCCGCCGACTGGACTCCCCCGCGCCCCGCCGAGGACTGCGCCCCCGACCAGCCGGCGCTGCCGGGCGAGGAGGTGCTGCTCGACCTCGACCAGCTCGCGGAGGGGCACGACTTCTTCTCGCTCGGCGGCTCGTCGGTCAGTCCGAGCACCCGACTGCTCGCCTTCGCCACCGACACCACCGGGGACGAGCGCTACACGGTGCGCGTCAAGGACCTCGACTCCGGCGAGCTGCTGCCGGACACGATCACCGGTGTGCTCGGTGGCGCCACGTGGCACCCCGACAGCGGTTCGTTCTTCTACGCCACCGTCGACGACACCTGGCGGCCCGACAAGGTGTGGCGGCACCGGCTCGGCGCCGACCAGGCCGACGACGAGCTGGTCCACCACGAGACCGATCCCGGGTTCTGGACGGGCGTCGGCCGCACCCGCAGCGACCGGTTCGTCCAGGTCGTGTCGTCGTCGAAGACCACCTCCGAGGTGCGGCTGCTCGACACCGAGGGCGACGACGGCACCTTCTGGGTGTTCGCCGAGCGGCAGGGCGGGGTCGAGTACGGGGTGGAGCACGCCGTGCTCGGAGGCGAGGACGTCCTCCTCGTGCTCCACAACCGCACCGGGCCCGACTTCGAGATCGGCGTGGCGCCGGTCGCGCCCACGCCGGCCGAGCGCTGGCACCCCCTGGTCGCGCACGACCCCGCGGTCCGGCTCGAGGACGTCGACGCGTTCGCCGGCCACCTGGTGGTCCACCAGCGCAGCGAGGGCCTCACCCAGCTGCGGCTGCTGACGCTCGACGAGCACGGCGTCGCCGACGACTACCTCGTCGAGTTCGACCAGGAGATCTACACCGTCGGCTCCTCCGGCAACCCCGACTTCGACGCGCCGGTGGTCCGGCTCGGCTACACGTCGATGACGGTGCCGGCGTCCATCTACGACTACGACGTCGCGGCGCGCGAGCTCACCCTGCTGCGCCGTACCCCCGTGCTCGGCGGGTACGACCCGGCCGACTACGAGGAGCACCGGCTGTGGGCCACCGCCGACGACGGCGAGCAGGTCCCCCTCTCGTTCGTGTGCCGGCGCGGCGCCACTGCCGGGGGGCCGATCCCGGTGCTGCTCTACGGGTACGGCGCCTACGAGACCTCGATGGACCCCTACTTCGCGATCGCGCGGCTGTCGGTGCTCGACCGTGGCGCCGGCTTCGCGATCGCCCACGTGCGCGGCGGCGGGGAGATGGGCCGGCGCTGGTACGACGGCGGCAAGCTGTTGCACAAGCGCACCACGTTCACCGACTTCGTCGCGTGTGCGCGCCACCTCGTCGCCGAGGGCATCACCCGGCCCGACGTGCTCGTGGCCGAGGGCGCGAGCGCCGGAGGCCTGCTCGCGGGCGCGGTGGCCAACCTGGCGCCCGAGGCGTTCGGCGGGGTCGTCGCGGGCGTGCCGTTCGTGGACAACCTGACGACGATGCTCGACCCCACGCTGCCGCTGACCGTCATCGAGTACGACGAGTGGGGCGACCCCGGGTCCGACGCCGAGACCTACGACTACATCGCCTCGTACGCGCCCTACGACAACGTCGCGGCCGTCGACTACCCGCCGATCCTGGCCGAGTGCTCGCTCCACGACACCCGGGTGCTGTACGTCGAGGCGGCCAAGTGGGTCGCCCGGCTCCGGGCCACGGCGACCGGCGGTGGGCACGTGCTGCTGAGGACCGAGATGGCGGCCGGGCACGGCGGCGTGTCGGGGCGCTACAAGTCCTGGCACGACCGCGCCTTCACCCTCGCCTGGGTGCTCGACCGGATGGGGCTGGCCTGAGTCCACATGGCTCACCGACCCGGTGGGTACGTGGACCCCTGAGAACTCCCTGAGAGTTCGCCGGAAAGGCAACTTCTCGGGTTGCTCACCCGTCGTTCCCAGCAAGAGCTCCGAATCCGATCTGGGAATCCAACGGACGTCCGGAGCGTTGGAGAAGACGTAAGGAAGGGGGCTGCACCATGGCGACACGCACCAGCACCGCCGGGGCCCGCGAGATCGAGGGCAGGGACAGCGTCGGGCTGTACCTCGACGAGATCGCGCGCAACCCGCTGCTCGACGCCGCCACCGAGGTGGAGCTGGCCAAGACGATCGAGGCGGGCCTGATGGCCCAGCACTGCCTCGACACCGGCCGGATCGCCCGCGCCAAGGGCGGCGCCCCGATGCGCGCCAGTCGCGAGGAGCTCGAGTGGCTGGCCGAGGAGGGCCAGAAGGCCATCGACACGTTCATCACGGCCAACCTGCGGCTGGTCGTCTCGATCGCTCGCAAGTACGGCCGCGCCCAGATGCCGATGCTCGACCTGATCCAGGAGGGCAACACCGGCCTGATCCGCGCGGTCGAGAAGTTCGACTACGCGAAGGGCTACAAGTTCTCGACCTACGCGACCTGGTGGGTCCGGCAGGCCATCACCCGCGGCATCGCGCAGCAGGCGCGCGTCGTGCGGCTCCCGGTCCACGTGGTCGAGGAGCTCAACCAGGTGGGCGGCGCCCGCCGCACCCTGGAGCGGCAGCTCGGCCGCGACCCGGAGCCGGAGGAGATCGCCGCCGAGCTCGGGATGGACGTCGACCGCGTCTTCGACCTGCTGTCCTGGGGACGTGAGCACGTCAGCCTCGACACCCCGGTGGACGAGGACGGCGACACCTCCCTCGGCGACCTGATCGCGAAGGAGAGCACGCCCGGCCCCGACCTCGACGTGCTCGACCACGAGTCGCGCGAGCGGCTCAACACGCTCGTCGGGCAGCTCGACGAGCGCTCGGCCGACATCATCCGGTCGCGCTACGGCCTGGTCGACGGACGCCAGCACAAGCTGGCCGACATCGGCCTCAAGCACGGCATCTCCGCGGAGCGGGTCCGGCAGCTCGAGCGGGAGGCCCTCAACCGGCTCCGCCGGCTCGGCGACCCGGACCTGGCGGCGTAGGCACCGGTCGCGCCTCAGCCCGCGCTCAGCCCCGGCAACAGGTGCCCCCGGCACGCCTTGGCGGCCAGGTAGCGCCCGTTCGCCGGGGTGAGGTGCAGCGCCGTGGGCAGGCAGCGCTCGACGTGGACGCCGGCGATCGAGAGCTGGTCGGCCTTCTCGGGGTTGTTGGTGAGCAGCTCGACCCGGTCGACCCCGAGGGCGAGCAGCATCTGGGCGGCCACTCCGTACGTGCGCTCGTCGACGCCGAACCCGAGCGCCTCGTTGGCCTCGAACGTGTCCAGCCCGTCGTCCTGGAGGGCGTAGGCGTCGATCTTGTTGTAGAGCCCGATCCCCCGTCCCTCCTGCCGCAGGTACACCAGGTAGCCACCCACCTCGTGGATGCGCGCGATCGACTCGGTCAGCTGTGGCCCGCAGTCGCAGCGCAGGCTGCCGAGCACGTCGCCGGTGAGGCACTCGCTGTGGAGTCGGACGAGCGGGGTCGACCACGGGCCGGGTCGGCGGTCGAGCACCTGCACGCCCAGGGCGACCACGAGGTGCTCCAGGCCGTCGTCGAGGCCGTCGAACGTGTAGACCTGCGCGTCGATCGCCTCCCCCGAGCCCAGGCGGAGCGGGAGCGGCGCGGCGCGGCGGACCCGGGCGGTCGTCACGACACCGGGGCGGGACGTCGGGCGAGCACGTAGCGGAGCAGCACGACGTCCCCCATCTGTCGGGTCTCGGCCAGGTGCGCCCGGTTGCCGGGGTGCCACGGGAAGGAACCCGCCCCGACGAACCGCGGCGCTCGCGGGTCGCCCACGAAGAACGGCGCCACGACGAGGTGCAGCTCGTCGGCCAGGTCTGCGGTGAGGAACTGGGTGTGGATCCGGCCGCCACCCTCGACCATCAGCCGCCGCACGCCGCGCTGCCCGAGGTCCTCGACGACGTCGCCCAGGTCGACCGGGTCGCCGCCGTCGACCACGGTGGCGACACCCCCCAGCCCGGCTCGGGCCCTGGTGACCGACGCCGTGGCGCAGTAGACGAGCTTCTCGCTGTCGCCGGTCGTGAAGAAGTTGCCGCGCGGGTCGAGGCGCGCGCTGCGCGTGACCGTCACCTTGGTGGGAGAGTCCACCTGCCCCCGGCGCCGACGGCGGTCACGCAGGTCGGCGTCGCGGACCAGGAGCCGTGGGTTGTCGTGGCGGACGGTCGCGGCGCCGACCAGGATCGCGTCGACGTCCGCGCGCACCTCGTCCACCCGCTGCAGGTCGGCCTCGTTCGACAGCACGAGCCGCTCGGGCGACGCCGCGTCGAGGTAGCCGTCGAGGGAGACCCCGCAGCTGAGGATCGTGTAGGGCCGTTCAGCCACCGGACGACCTCCCCTCCAGCAGGCCGGCCTGCTGTGTGGACGCGCGCGCCACCACGTCGACGAGCAGCACCATCAGCCCCGGTAGCGCCGCCACCAGCACCATCACGCCGAAGGCGACGGCCGCCGCCACCCCCTGCGCGGCCCCCAGGCCCGCAGCACCGAAGGCCCAGGCCGCCATCCCCTCGCGCGGGCCCCAGCCGGCGAGGTTGGCCGGGAGGGCGGCGCCGAGCAGCACCAGCAGCGCCAGCGGCAGCAGCGTCGACACCGGCGCCGTGACGCCCACCGCCCGGGCGGCGACGGCGTACGTCGCGACGAGACCGGTCAGGGCCACCACCGAGGCCGCCACGACGCCGGGCCAGACCCGCTGCTCCACGAGGCCCGAAAGGTCGGCTCGCAGCGTCGGCCACGCCCGCGCCAGGCCCACGAGGAGCACGAGTCCGACCACGATGGCGGCGAGCACCACGGGCAGGGAGGAGCGGACGGGGGACGGCAGTGCCAGGAGCACGAGGACGGCCACCACCGCAGAGACGGCCTGCCCCACGGTCCGTTCCCACGCGACCGACCGCAGGCCGCGCGCCACGTGGCCCGTGGCCCGACCGTGCTCGGCGCCACGGGCCACATCGCCGAGGACGCCGCCCGGGAGCACGCAGTTGAGCAGCTGCGACCGGTAGCAGGCCGCCGTCGCGCGACCCAGGGGCAGGTCGACCCCGAGCCCGCGCGAGACCAGCCGCCACCGCCAGGCGCCGGCGACCGTCACCGGAACGCCGAGCAGCAGCCCGAGCCCCAGCGTGGGCGCGTCGAGCGACCTGACCCCGGCGACGAAGGGGTCGACGCCGACCGACCACCCGACCGCGGCCAGCACCGCGAGGCCCAGGAGCCAGCGCCCGTGCCGCCTCACGTCGCCGCCCCCTCGAGCACGTGGGCCACCCGGCGGCCCGTGTCGTCCCAGCCGGCGAGGCCCGGTCGCCGGTGTCCGGCCGCCGCCCGGAGCCGTGTCCGGAGACCGTCCTCGGTGAGCCAGCTCCGCAGGGAGCCGGCCAGGGCGGGGGCGTCCCCGGCGCGGGTGAGCAGGCCGGGCCGTTCCCCGTCGGAACCGGCCGAGAGCGCCTCCGGCACCCCGCCCACCTCGCACGCGAGCACCGGCAGCCCCCGCGCCAGCGCCTCGGTCACGACCATGCCGTAGGTCTCGGCGCGGCTGGCGTGGACGAGCACGTCGGCGGCGGCGTACGCCGCAGCGAGCCGTTCTCCCGTCAGCGGGCCGGTGAGGTCGAACCGGTCGTCGAGCCCGGCGGCCCGGATGGCGGCGCGGAGACCGCCGACGAAGTCCGGGATCCCGGTCGAGCGACCCGACGCACACGCACCGCCACGCGAGCCCTGAGAGCTCCGCGAGGGCGGTGACGAGCAGGTCCTGACCCTTGGCCGGTACGACCGCTCCGACGCACAGCAGGGAGCCGCCGCCGGCGCTCCCGAGCGCCGGTGGCGCCGGGTCGACCCCGGGCGGCGCGACGCGCACGCGGTCCGGGTCGAGCCGGTGTCGGGACAGCAGCCTGCGGCGGGTCCAGTCGCTGGTGCAGACGAGGCTGGTGGCCGACCGCAGCACCGCGCCCTCGGCCTCGGTGTCGAGCGGCTGGTGCACGATCACCACCGTCCGAAGCCGTCGTCCGGCGGGGACGACCACCTCGGGCGTCGCCAGCGCCACCAGGCCGTCGAGCAGCACGGTCGCCCCGTCCGGCGCCAGGGCCAGGACGGCCGCCAGCTGGCGGCGTGACGCTGCGTCGGCCCGCGGCCAGTCACCCGGGACCGGCTGGAGGTCGATCGCCCACCCGGCGGCCGCCAGCTCCTGGCACAACCGGCGGTCGTAGGTGTTGCCGCCGCTGGGACGCCGCGGGTCGTCGATCCACCCCGGCGTCACCACGTGCACGGCGCGCATCCGGTCACACGCTCCGCTCGAACGTCGCCCACGCGACATGTGACTCGTGCAGCGTGACCCCGATGCCGGTCACGCGGGCGCCTCCGAGGGCCCCGGACCCGACCCGCTCCGCCAGCCGGTCGGCGACGTGCTCGGCCAGCACCTCGGTCGTGGTGTTGCGCCCCGCGAACCTCTCGTCCTCGTCGAGGTTGCGGTAGCCGAGGTCGGCGACCACCGATCGGAGCGCCTCGGCCGCCCGGCCGATGTCGACCAGGATCCCGTCATCGTCCAGCGCCTCGCCCCGGAACGTCGCGTCCACGACGTACGTCGCACCGTGCAGCGCCTGGGCAGGCCCGAACCCGTCGCCGCGGAAGCTGTGGGCGACCATCATGTGGTCGCGGACCGTCACGCCGAACACGGTGCCTCCCCGTCGTCGTAGGTCATCGAGTGGCACAACGCCGGCAGGTCGCCGCTCACCAGCCGCGGCAGCACCTTCGGCAGCTCGCTGAACGGTGACTCGCCGGTGAGGAGGACGTCGAAGGCCGGGTCGCGGAGGAGCTCGAGCGCCAGCCGGAGCCGGTCGACGGTGGTCCGCCGATCGCGCCGGGCGGGCGACAGGGTGCCGACCTGGCTGCCGCGGAGCGTGAGCCGGCCGGAGTGGAAGCTGCCGCCGAGCGACACGGTCGTCTCGGCGTCGCCGTACCAGCTCAGCTCCACGACGGTCCCCTCCGGCGCCACCAGGTCGAGCGAGCGTTGCAGGCCCTGCGACGTGGCGCTGGTGTGCACCACGAGGTCACGGCCGGCGGGTGCGTCCGCCGGTAGCGAGAAGTCGACGCCGAGGGCGGCGGCGACGGCGGCCCGGGCCGGGTCGACGTCGACCAGCGTGACCGAGACTCCGGGGACCCGGACCAGCAGCCGCGCCACGCAGCACCCCAACGCTCCGGCACCCACGACCGCGACCCGGTCGCCGACGAGCGGCGGTGCGTCCCAGAGCGCGTTGACCGCGGTCTCCACCAGCCCGCCGAGGACGGCGCGGGACGCGGGCACCCCCGGGGGCACGACCACGACCGCCGAGGCCGGGACGACGTAGGCCGTCTGGTGGGGGTGCAGGCAGAAGACGGTGCGCCCCAGGAGCGCGGGCGGGCCGTGCTCGACGACGCCGACGTTGAGGTAGCCGTACTTCACCGGAGCCGGGAAGTCCCCCTCCTGGAACGGCGCCCGCATCGTCGTCCGCTGGCTGGCCGGCACCCGCCCGGTGAAGACCAGCGACTCGGTCCCCCGGCTCACGGCGGAACGGACCGTGCGGACGAGCACGTCGGCCGGTCCGGGTCGCGGGAGCGGGGCGGGCCTGATCTCACCCGCGCCGGGCTCCCGCAACCAGAACGCCTGTGCCTCCCGCCGCATCGGACCCCTCACCGTGCCCCGGCTGAACCGGAGCCGCGTCCTGCTCGTTGGTACGTGTGTTCCCTCGTTGCCCGTCTGAACGGTGTGGTCGTGCGCTCGGTTCAACCCAGGTCCGGTCGGTGGTGGCTGGCCGGGGCCCGGACCACCGGCTCGTTCCTGCTGACCCTGCTGTCGGCCGCGCTCGTGGTGGCCGCGCTGACCGCGCCGACCAGCCTCGAGGAGCTGCGGATCTCGGAGTTCCTGCGCCTGCCCGTGGAGGCACTGGTGCTCCTCGGGGTCGCGCTCGTGCTGCCCGACCGCCGGGGGCGCGCCCGCACCGCGCTGGCGCTCACCGGCGGCCTGGTGCTGGGCGTCGCGGCCGCGTTCAAGCTGCTCGACGTCGGCTTCGTCGAGGCCCTGAACCGGCCCTTCGACCCGCTCATCGACTGGCGGTACGCCGCCGACCTGGTCGAGACCGTCCGGGGCTCGTTCGGTCCGCGGCTGGGCACCGTCCTCGTCGCCGGAGCCGGTGCCGCGGTCGTCGCACTGCTCGTCGGGCTCCCGCTCGCACTGCTGCGGCTGACCCGGCTCGCCGCACGCCACCGCACCCGCGCGGTGCCCACGGTCGCCGCGCTCACCGTGGCGTGGCTGGTGCTCGGGCTCCTCGACGTCCGGGGCCCGGCGGGGCCGATCGCGGCGCACGACACCGCGACGTACGTCCAGGGCCACGTCACACGGGTCCCGGGGCAGCTGCGCGACCGCCAGGAGTTCCTCGAGGCCTCGCATGCCGATCCCCTGCGCGAGGTGCCGGACGCAGGACTGCTCGAAGGGCTGCGCGGCAAGGACGTGCTGATCGTCTTCGTCGAGAGCTTCGGCCGGGTGGCGCTGGAGGACCCGGAGCACTCCCCCGGCGTCCGGACGACGCTGGACGCCGGCACCCGGCGGCTCGAGGCGGCCGGGTTCGGAAGTCGCAGCGCGTACCTGACGTCGCCGACGTTCGGGGCCCTCAGCTGGCTCGCCCACGCGACGCTCCAGTCGGGCCTGTGGGTCGACAGCCAGCCGCGGTACGACGTGCTGGTGACGAGTCCGCGACTGACGCTCACGCGGCTGTTCGGCGAGGCCGGGTGGCGCACGGTGGCCACCGTGCCCGCCAACAACCGGGACTGGCCGCAGGGCGAGTTCTACGACTTCGACCACGTCTACGACTCGCGCAACCTCGGCTACGAGGGGCCGCGCTTCGGCTACCCCACGATGCCCGACCAGTACACCCTCGACGCCGTGCACCGGCTCGAGCTGGCGCCCCGGGCGCGAGAGCCGGTGATGGCGGAGGTCGACCTGATCACCAGTCACGCTCCCTGGTCCCGGGTGCCCCGGCTGGTCCGCCAGGCCGACGTCGGCGACGGCTCGGTCTTCGCCGGCATGCCGCAGACGCTCGCCTCCGAGGCGGACATCTGGCCCGACCGCGACCGGGTACGCCGGGCGTACTTCCACGCGGTGACCTACTCGCTACGCGCACTGGTCCGGTTCCTGACGACGTACGCCGACGACGACCTCGTGGTGGTCATGCTCGGCGACCACCAGCCCGCCACCATCGTGTCGGGCTCCGACGCCGGGCACGACGTGCCGGTCGCGCTGATCGCCCGGGACCCCGCCGTGCTCGCCCGCGCCTCCGGGTGGGGCTGGGGTGCCGGCCTGCGACCGGGCCCGGACGCACCGGTGTGGCGGATGGACGCCTTCCGGGACCGGTTCGTCACCACCTACTCCCGGCAGGCGCCAGACTGAGGCCGGTGAACCCCGACGGATCCGGCCACGTCTGAGGGGGTGAGGAGGCAGCGTGCCCGACCCCGACGTCATGCTCATGCAGCAGCTCCACGACGACCACGCGGTCGCCCTGTGGCGCTACTGCCGACGGCTGGTGCCCGCGGACCAGGGTCGGGCGGAGGACGTCGTGCAGGAGACGTTGCTGCGCGCGTGGCGGCACCGCACGATCCTCGACAGCCCGCCGCCCGCGCTGCGCGCCTGGCTGTTCACCGTCGCCCGCAACATCGTGATCGACCAGTGGCGGAGCGCCCGCGCGCACCCGGAGACCCCGCTCGCCGAGCTGCCCGACGACGGCGTGGCCGACGAGAGCGACCAGCTGCTCCTGTCGTGGGTGGTGGCCGAGGCGCTGACCCGGCTGACCCGCGAGCACCGCGACGTGCTGCTCGAGTGCTACTACCGCGGCCGTCCGGTCGCGGAGGCGGCCCGGCGGCTGGGCGTGCCCGAGGGAACCGTGAAGTCGCGGACGCACTACGCGCTCCGCGCACTGCGCCTGGCGCTGGAGGAGCTGGGGGTGGAGGCATGAGCTGCGGGTTCGCCCACGACGACGGCGCCTACGTGCTGGGGGCGCTCTCCCCCGCGGAGCGGATGGCGTTCAAGCAGCACCTGGCGGGGTGCGAGGAGTGCACCCGGTCGGTGGCGGCGTTGGCCGGGCTCCCCGGACTGCTCGGCCGGGTCGACGCCGCGGTGCTCGAGGAGCCGGCGGAGGAGCTGCCACCGTCGCTGCTTCCTGCCCTGCTCCGGGAGGTGCGTCGCGGCCGACGCCGCCGCACGCTCACCACGCTCGGCCTCGCCGCAGCGGCGGCGGTGGTCGCCGCCGCCGTCCCGATCGGTCTCGGGCAGCTCGGCGACGAGCCGGCTCGATCGCTGCCGATGGACACGGTCGGCGACGTCCCGGTCCACGCCACGGTCAGTCTGGAGGAGGTCACGTGGGGCACCCGGCTCGGCCTGACCTGCACCTACGACCCCACGTCGGTGGCGTACGACCTGCCCCCGGAGGCCGACTACGAGCTCTTCGTCACGACCCGCTCCGGGCGGGTGGAGCAGGTCGGCAGCTGGCGGTCGGTGAGCGGTCGCGAGATGGAGATCATGGCCGCCACCGCCCTGACTCCGGAGGAGCTCGCGTCGGTCGAGGTCCGGACCGTCGACGGTCGCGTGGTGCTACGACTGGCGACCTGATCGCACGGGGTTGTCGCGCGCCAGGAGCAGCCCGCCGAGCAGGATCGCTGCCACCTCCGACCCGGCCGCCGCCCACACGTACCAGCCCTCCCAGGACTCCTGCAGGCCGAACAGCCCGACCGTCGTCGAGACGATGAACGCACCCAGGGTCGACACCCCGAACCCGACGGTCAGGAGCGCCGGGAGCCAGTGGGACCAGGCGAGCAGGAGCACCGCGATCACCACCCCGGCAGCCGCGTTGAGCAGGAAGGCAGGTCCGATGGTGTCGACGTCCCGGTAGCCGTCGTCCCACAGGTACAGGTGCACCCCGGCCGAGACCAGCACCGCCACCGCCGCCAGCACGCGCGTGCCCATGGCCACTCCCTTCGTCGGGATCGCTCCCACGACGGTCGCGGGGCGATGTCACCCGGGAGAACGGGTGGCGGCCCTGGGTGGTTCACCCCGCGGTTCACCGGACGGCGACGACCCCCAGCTTCCGGATCCTGCCGCGACGCAGCCACGCTGCCCAGAGCCGGTGCGACCTGACCAGGTCGTCGACGACGGCCGTCCCGACCGCGGCCGCGATCGCGCGCCGGTGGGCCAGGAACGCATCGACGAGCGCCTCTGCGACCTCGCGGTGGGCGACGGTGACGTCGGCCACCGACGCGACGTCGAAGCCCCGGTCCTCCAGCAGCGTGAGCAGCGAGGGCAGCAGCACCGGCCACACGGTGTCGGACGCCGGCATCGCCGCCCGCTCCGCCGGCGTCAACGGACGCCCCTCCTCCACCGTGAGGACGAACCGGCCACCCGGCCGCAACGCCGCGGCGACGCCCGTGAGCAGCGGGCCCTTGTCGCGGAAGGCGAGCAGCGTCTCGAGGAGCAGCACCACGTCGAACGGTCCCGCGGGCACCGGTGGCACCGTGCCGACCTCGAACCGGCACTCGAGGTCACCGGCAGCGGCACCGGCGAGGGCGACGGCGGCCGGGTCCCGGTCGAGGCCCAGGTAGCGGCAACCGGTCTCCGCCACGACGAGCCGGCCGGGGCCCGCGACGCCGCAGCAGAGGTCGAGCACGGAGTCGCCGGGCCCGATCCGGGCCCGCCCGGTGAGACGGCGGATCTCGCCGGCCGTCATGAAGCCCTCCTGGCCGACGTACTCCCCCGGTGGGTACGCCGATCGTCGGGCCGCCTCGAAGGCGGCCCGGACCGTGGCGCGGTCGGTCGGGCTCACGTCGTCGGCTGGCGGTGGTGCTTCGCAGCGGCGGCCACCCGCGGCCGGTGCCGCACGAGCCACAGCACGTCACGTCCGAACGACTCCGCCAGCAGGGCGAGGGCGGCGAGCAGCGCCGCCACCACCACCCACCCCGGTAGCACGCCCGCAGCGGCGACCACGAGCACGATCCCCTGGACGGCGGCCACGACCTTGCGCCACGCGCGCGGGGGGAGCGGGTCGCGCAGCCACGGGTAGGCCAGCCCCGCCACCCAGAACGCGTACCGGGCCGCCCCGATCACCAGGACCCAGCCGCCGTACGACGTCGCGACGTGGACGCTGAGCACCAGGATCAAGAACGCGTCGGCCTCGCCGTCGAACCGGGCGCCGAAGCCCGACTCGGTACGCGTCGCCCGCGCCACCCGGCCGTCGACGGCGTCGAGCACGAGCGCGATCGTCGCCAGCAACACCAGGAGCGCGGTGTGGGACGGCGACGACCCGGTCGCCAGGGCGGCCACGGCGCAGGCCAGGGTGGCGCGGGCGAGCGTGACGTGGTCCGCCGGCCCGAGGCGGTCGCCCCCGGCTCGCCGCACCCCTCGGCTCACGGCGACGTTGACGAGGAGCCCGCCCCCCAGCCCGAGGCACCACGCGACGGGCGTGAGCCCGACCGCGGCCCACAGCAGCGCTAGCAGGACGACGAGCAGTGCGAGGCTCACGCCGACCGCGCTGCGTACGCCGTCCACGGCACCGTCCTTTCCGGGTCGGGTCTGGCCGACCGGTCCGTTGTGGGTGGCAACGGGCGCCGCTAGCGTTCGGTTCACACGCGACGGAGGTGGGATGGCGTCCGAACCCGTCCGGGCCGCGGCCGACTGGCTCGAGCTGCGCGAGGCGGCCGACGCGGCGGCCCGGTCAACCGTCCTCGTCGAGGCGCTGCGGCGGCAGCTGCCCACCGAGGGGCCGCTGGCGATCCACGACCTCGGCAGTGGCACCGGCTCGATGGCGCGGTGGCTCGCCCCCCTGCTCCCGGGTCCGCAGCGCTGGGTGCTGCACGACCGGGACGCCGAGCTGCTCCGCCGTGCCGCGACGTACCCGCGGCCGACGGACCGGGACGGCGACCCCGTGCACCTCGAGACGCGGCGCGGCGACATCACCCGGCTCGACCCTGCCGTGCTGCGGGACGCCGACCTGGTCACGGCCTCGGCGCTGCTCGACATGATGGACGCCGCGGAGCTGGACCGGTTCGTCCGAGGTTGCGTCGCCGCCGACTGCCCGGTGCTGGTCACGCTGTCCGTCGTGGGTCGGGTCGAGCTGGTGCCCAGCCATCCCCTCGACCTGGTGGTCCGGGACGCGTTCAACGCTCACCAGCGACGGACGACCGGCTCGGGCACGCTGCTCGGGCCGGACGCCTCCGCCGCCGCCGTCGAGCACTGGCGGCGGCTCGGCCGCGACGTGACGGTCCAGCACAGTCCGTGGCGGCTCGGCGCCGAGGACCGCGCGCTCGTCGCCGAGTGGTTCACCGGCTGGGTGGCGGCGGCCGTCGAGCAGCGGCCCGACCTGCGGGACGTCGCCAGCCGCTACGCACGGGAGCGGCTGGCTCAGGCCGCCGACGGCTCGCTGGCCGTCACCGTGGAGCACGAGGACCTGCTCGTCAGGCCGGAGCCCACTCCTCCTCGGGAGCGGGCAGCTCCTGCTGAGGAGCGCCTCGGTCGAGCTTGCTCGGCCACCAGATCTTCCCGCCCAGGTCGAGGTTGATCGCGGTGACCAGCACCGACCGGACGATCATCGTGTCGAGGAGGACACCCAGGGCGACCGCCACCCCGAGCTGGGCGAGGAACACCAGGGGCAGCGAGCCCAGGACGAGGAACGTCGCCGCCAGGACCAGCCCCGCGGAGGTGATGACGCCGCCGGTGGACGAGAGCGCCACCAACGAGCCCTCCCGGGTGCCGCGGGTCGCCGTCTCCTCACGCACGCGCGTCATCAGGAAGATGTTGTAGTCGATGCCCAGGGCCACGAGGAACACGAACGTGAAGAGCGGGAATCCTGGGTCGGCGTGCGCGAACCCGTCGTTGACCTCGAAGATCGGGGCCCGCGTGAACACCTCGGTGAACAGCAGCGTCGAGATGCCGAGCGCCGCCCCGAACGACAGCACCACGGTCCCCATCAGGATCATCGGCGCGGCCAACGACCGGAGCAGGAGGATCAGGATCAGGAACACCACGACCAGCACGATCGGGATGATGACCCGGTTGTCACGCTCCGAGGCGATCTTCGTGTCGAGGTAGAAGGCCGATCCCCCTCCGACCAGCGCCTCGGCACCGTCGACGCCATGGACGGCGTCACGGGTCGACTCGACGATGCCGAAGGCGGTCGTCGAGGAGATGTCGGCCTGGACGGTGGCCTCGAAGTAGGAGCGACCGTCGCCGATCTCCTGCGCCGGCGTGGGCTCGCCCAGGCCCTCGAGACCGGCCATCGACTCCTGCACCGCCGGGACCTGATCGGTGTTGGCCACCACCTGGACGGTGTTGGAGGTGTCGTCGAGCCCGTGGTCGACCAGGAGGGACTGACCCTGGATCGAGTCGAACTCCTTCGTGTAGGACTCCTCCGTCGAGAGCCCCGACGGGTCGAGCTTGACCAGGCCGAGGCAGGCCACGAGCAGCAACGCGGCCGTGACCGACCAGACCATCCGGGGACGCGGCGCGATCCGGCTCCCGACCCTGGCCCAGAAGCCCGAGCTGGTGGGCTCGGGCGAACCGAACGTCGGGCGCTTCGGCCAGAAGATCCAGCGGCCGCAGATCACCAGCATGGCCGGGAGCAGGGTCACCATCACCAGGAACGTGACCCCGACGCCGACCGCCAGCACCGGTCCGAGCCCGGCGGTGGAGTTGAGCTCCGCGAAGCTCAGGCACAGCATGCCGACGACGACCGTCGCCGCGCTGGCCAGGATCGCGGGGGCGGCCCGGTGGAGCGCGAAGGCCATGGCCTCGTGGCGGTCCTCGTGACGGCGCAGCTCCTCGCGATAGCGGGCGACCAGGAGGAGGGCGTAGTCGGTGCCCGCACCGATCACCAGGATGCCGAGGATCGCCTGGCTCTGGCCGTTGACGGTCAGGTCGGCGTACCTCGCCAGCAGGTAGACCACGCCGCCCGAGATCGTGTAGGCCACGACGGCGGAGATGATCGGCAGCAGCCACAGGATCGGGCTGCGGTAGGTGAGCAGGAGGATCACGATCACCACGAGCAGGGTGATCATGATCAGGTTGGTGTCGATCCCCTCGAACGCCTCGGCCGCGTCGGCCGCCTGCCCGCCGAAGCCGGCCAGGTGCACCGTGACGCCGTCGACCTGCGCGATGTCGCGGATCTCGTCGGCGGCAGCCGGGATGTCGTTCCACCCGTTCTCCCCGAAGTTGAAGGTCAGCGCCAGGTAGGCGACCTCGCCGTCCTCGGAGACCAGGGGCGGCACCGGCTGCCCCTGGGCCTCCAGCTCGGCCGCGGCGTTCGGCGACAGGACGCCCTGGTCGGTGACGCCGTCGATCTGCGCGATCTCCTGCGCCTGCTCGTCCATCGCCGCCAGGTCGTCATCGGTCAGCCCCGAGCTGCGGTGGTAGACGATCAGGGTCGGGATGTCGTTGGGGTCGATCGTCCCGGTGAGCTCCTCCACGACCTTCGTGGACTCGGCGGACCCGGGCAGCCAGGACGAGGCCTCGTTGTTCTGGACGTCGATCAGCTTGGAGTTGAGGCCGGCCATGAGGACCGTGATGACGAGGACGGCGGCGAAGACGATCCATTTGGTGACGGGGCCGGTCAGCCGACCGGCGATCTGACGATGCATGGGCGAACTCCATCACAGGGCGGGGACAGGCGGCATCAGGGTTTCCCCTGATCAGACCGGGGAACCTCCCGGAATTCATCGCCCGTTCGTGCGGACGTCGCCCCGGCTAGCTCCCGGCCGCCGTCAGCGCGGCCGCCGCCTGTTGGGCGAGCGAGACGACCTCCTGCGGCACGGGGACGTCGGCGGCGACCCGCTGCTGCCAGAGCTGGAGCGCGACGACCCTGGCCGCGGCCTCCTCCGCCCGGGCGCGGGGCACCTCGCCCGAGCGGATCGCGTCCGCGACGAGCTGGTGCGTCGTGCTGGGGTCGACCGGCATCAGCAGCAGGTCGGCGCCGGCGCGCAGCGCGCGTACGGCGGGGTAGTCCTGCGTCAGTGCCGCCCCCATGCCGAGCGAGTCGGTGACGGCGACTCCCTCGAAGCCGAGGTCCTCGCGCAGGAAGTCGTAGACCGGAGCCGCCTGGCTCGACGGCACGCCGGGCGCGAGCGCGGCGACGTCGAGGTGCCCCATCATCACGGCCGGCGCCCGGGCGGCGATCGCCGCGGCGAACGGCGGCAGGTCGCGGTCACGGAGCTCGCGCAGCGAGCTGCCCAGCACGGGCAGCGTCTCGTGGCTGTCGGCGGTCACGCCGCCGTGGCCGGGAAAGTGCTTGGTGGTCGAGACCAGCCCCGCGCCGTCGTACCCCCGCACGGCGGCGGCCACCGTGCGCGCCGCCACGCTCGGCTCGGTGGACGGCGAGCGGGTGCCGATGGTCGGGTCGGCGGCGCCGATCGTCACGTCCGCCACGGGGGCGAACACCCACGTGAACCCCAGGCCACGCAGCTCCAGGGCGGTGGCCCGCGCCGCCGTCGTGACCGCCCGCTCCCCCGCCTTCCCCTGCGACGCGACGGCCGCGCCAGCGGTCGCGAACGACGGGAAGTCCGTCGCGATGCCGCGCAGGTGCGCCACGACGCCGCCTTCCTGGTCGACGCCGATGACAGCCGGCCACCCACGGCCGTCGGCCGCGTGGGCCTCGGCGATGGCGGACGTCGTGGCGCGGACCTGCTCGGCGTCCACGGCGTTCTCGGCGGTCACGCTCATGCCTGCGAGGTGCAGGTCGCGGACCAGCGCCGCCGGCACCTCCGGGTCGGTCCCGTGGTAGCGCCCCACGATCACCTGGCCGGCCAGCCGCTCGGCGCGCCAGCCCGAGACCACCTCCGCCGCGCGCGCCACCTCGCCGCGGGTCGGGCCCCACGAGGTCGGGCCTGACGAGGTCGGGGCCGACGAGGTCGGGGCACCCGGCTCGGGACGCGGAGCGGAGTTGCGGTCGGGCGGTGGCTCCCCGCCGCTGCACGCCGTCAGCAGCCCGGCGCAGAGCAGGGCGGCGAGGGCTCGGGTCGGACGCACGCGGGCACGTTAGCCCGCGAGCTCCGCGTACACCTCACTGACCCGGGTGCGCAGCTCCTCCAGCGAGCCGCTGTTGTCGATGACGTACGTCGCGACGGCCAGGCGCTCCTCCCGCGTGGCCTGCGCGGCGATCCGGGCCTCGGCCTCCTCCCGAGTCATCGACCGCAGCCGGACCATCCGCTCGACCTGGGTCGCGACCGGCACGTCGACCACCACGACCGCGTCGAACGCGGCCGCCTGGCCGGTCTCGGTCAGCAGCGGGATGTCGTGGACCACGACGACGCCAGGCGGCGCCGCCGCCTCGATCTCGGTCGCGCGGGCACGCACCCGGGGGTGGATGATCCCCTCCAGCGTCCGGCGCCGCTCGGCGTCCGCGAACACGAGGGCTCCCATCGCGGGCCGGTCGAGCTCGCCGTCGGCAGTGAGCACCTCGTCGCCGAAGGCGGCGACGACGGCGGCCAGCCCCTCCGTGCCGGGCGCCACCACCTCGCGGGCCAGCAGGTCGGCGTCGACGACGACCGCTCCCAGCTCGGCGAACATCGCGGACACGGTGCTCTTCCCGGAGCCGACCCCTCCGGTGAGTCCGACGCGCATGCGAGGGACAGTAGCGTCAGCGTCATGTCCGAGCACGCCGATCTCGCGCCCGGTGACCGGGTGGTCCTGAGGCTGCCCGGCTCCCCGGCGTACGTCGAGGTGGTCACCGGGCTGCTGGCCGCCGGCGTGTTCCCGGTGCCGCTGGACCCGGGGCTCACGGCCGCCGAGCTCGGGCCGGTCCTGGCCGACCTGTCACCGCGGCTGGTGGTCGACGACCCGGTCACCCTGGAGCGGCTGCGGGCGGCGTACCCGGTCGGGCTGCCGCTCGGGCGGCCGATGCACGTCACCAGCGGGACCACCGGACGCCCGAAGGCGGTGTGCTCCGGCCTGCTCGACGCCGCGGCGGCCGCGGCGCTGGTCGCGGAGGAGCGAGACCTGTGGGGCTTCCGACCGGACGACGTGAACCTGGTGCTCAGCCCGATCCACCACTCGGCCCCGCTGCGGTTCGCGATGGGCACGCTCCTCGCTGGCGGGAGGTCGGTGTTCGCCGGCGCGGACCCGGAGACCGTCACGCGCACGATCACCGACGAGCGGCCGACGAGTGCCTTCTCCGTCCCGACCCACCTGCAGCGGCTCTTCGCGCACTGGGACGTCGTGGGCGCGCCCGACCTGTCGTGCTTCCGGCTGCTCGCCCACGCGGGAGCCGCCTGCCCGCCCGACCTGAAGCGCCGCGTGCTCGCGGCGTTCCCGCCCGGCTCCACCTGGGAGTTCTACGGCTCGACCGAGGGACAGTTCACGGCCTGCCGCTCCGAGGAGTGGCTGGACCGGCCCGGCACCGTCGGCCGGGCCCGCCCCGGGCGCTCCCTCCACGTCGACGCCGACGGCACCATCTGGTGCCGGGTGCCCGAGCACGCACGGTTCACCTACTTCGGGGCGCCCGAGAAGACGGCGGCCGCCTGGCGGGGCGACCTGTTCACGGTCGGCGACCTCGGCCGCCTCGATGACGACGGCTACCTCTTCCTCGACGGCCGGCGCGAGGACCTCGTGATCAGCGGTGGCGTCAACGTCTACCCCGTCGAGGTCGAGAACGCGCTGCGCGAGCACCCCGCCGTCGAGGACGTCGCCGTCTTCGGGGTCCCCGACGAGCAGTGGGGCCACAGGGTCTGCGCGGCCGTCGTCGGCTCGGCGACCGAGGAGGAGCTCACGGCGTACGCCCGGGAGCGGTTGTCGCCCGCCAAGCGACCCAAGCAGTGGCGGTTCGTCGACGACCTGCCTCGGACCGCCACCGGGAAGCTACGCCGGCTCGAGCTGGCCGGCGAGTCCTAGTCCCGGATCCGGGCCAGCCGGAGCACGCCAGCAGGAGGCTCCAGCCCGTCACGCGTCAGGCGCTCTGCATGCCGGAGAACGTCCGGCGGTACTGCTGCGGCGAGACGCCCCGGGCGCGGCTGAAGTGGTGGCGCAGGGCGGCGCCGTTGCCGAAGCCGACCTCGGTGGCGATCCAGTCGACGGAGTGGTCGGTGCGCTCGAGCAGCTCCTCGGCCGCCTGCAGCCGCTGCCGGGTCACCCAGGCATGGGGCGTGGTGCCGGTCTCGTCGCGGAACCGCCGGGCGAACGTGCGGGGCGACATGTGGTTGCGGCGGGCGAGCGCATCGACGCCGAGGTCGTCGGAGAGGTTCTCGATGATCCAGGTGAGAAGCGGGCCGAGGGTCTCGGCGTCGCAGTCGGGCACGGCGCGCGCGATGTACTGGGCCTGCCCTCCGTCGCGGTGGGGCGGCACGACCATCCGGCGGGCGGCGTCGGCCGCGGTCTTGGCGCCGAACTGCTGCCGCATCAGGTGCAGCGCCGCGTCGAGGCCCGCCGCCGACCCGGCACCGGTGACGATGGTCCCGTCCTGGACGTACAGCACGTTGCCGTCGACCAGCGCCTCCGGGTAGGCGTCGCGCAGCTCGTCGACGTGGCGCCAGTGGGTCGTGGCGCGACGGCCGTCGAGGAGGCCGGCCTCACCGAGCACGAAGGCGGCCGTGCAGTGGGCGAAGACGTGCGCCCCACGGTCGTGGGCGTCACGGATCAGCTCCACCACCTCGGGTGAGGGTTCGCGGAACGCGCGCTTGGGCGTCACGCACACGAGGTCGGCGTCCGCGGCGGCGTCGAGGCCGTGCTCGACGTGGAGGTCGTAGCCCGAGGCACCCCGCACCCGACCCGGCCGGGGCGTGGCCACCACGAAGTCGAAGACCGGGTTGTCGTCCTCCACGTGGTAGGGCTCGGCCCAGACCTCGCACATCGCCCCGAGCCCGAACGGCTCGGCACCGTCTTGCACCACGACCGCGACCTTCTTCACGCGGGCCACTCTCCCTCACATCTGGCAGAAAATCAATGCACAGTGTCATTGCTGCCACTGTTGGCAGTAATGCAATGGGCGCATGATTACTGCCATGAACACCGTACTCCTCATCCTGCTGGTGGTCGCGGTCGCTGCGGTGGCCGTCGAGACCCTCCTCGTGACCCGAAACGACCGGGGCGCCACGCCCCCGCCTGCCTCCCACGCCGTCGACCCTCAGTTCGTCGGCCCCGCCTACCGCTGACCTGCAGCGCCCGAGACGCCACAGGGCCCGGCTCCCCACCACGGTGGGGCCGGGCCCTCGGCCTGCCCGAGCCTCCCTCACGCCCGCCTGCGTCAGAGGACGTCGACGGTGCCGTACGCCGCGAGGTCGTGGGTCAGCGCGGCCAGGTGCTGCCGGGTGTCGCCCCAGGTGTGCTCGAGGTCCGAAAGCCGCGCGGCGTAGTGGCCCACGGCGTACTCCGCGGTCATCCCGATCCCGCCGTGGAGCTGGATCGACTCCTGCGCGACAAGCCGGGCGGTGCGCCCCACCACGACCCGGGCGCGCGACACCGTCGCGGAGTCGGACGGGTCGTCGGCCACGGCCATCGCGGCGAACCTGACCACGCTGCGCGCGAGCTCCTGGGCGACGTAGAGGTCGGCCGCGCGGTGGGTCAGGGCCTGGAAGGACGCCAGCGGGACGCCGAACTGCCGACGGGTCTTCAGGTAGTCGACGGTCAGCGCGACGGCGGCCTCCATCGCGCCGAAGGCCTCGGCCAGCAGGGTGGTGGTGGCGACATTGAGCGCCGCCGTCAGGACGTCGTCGTCGCCGGTCAGCAGCTCGCCCGCGACGCCGTCGAGGTCGGCGACGCCGTCCGCGATCCTCGGCGCCTCGACCAGACGCAGGCCGTCGGTCGTCCGCACGACGAGGTGGGTCGCCGCCGCACCGAAGGGCACCGGCCCCTTGCGGCCGGAGAGGGTGCCACCGTGGGCGGAGACGGTGGACGCCGATCGCCACGAGCGTCCGGGCTCCGCCATCGCCGGCAGCACCACCGCCGACCCGTCGCGCACCGCGGCCACCAGGTCGTGGTCGAGTGCTGCCAGCACGCTGCCGGTGAGCACCGTGTCGGCGTACGGCGTGCGGGCCCGTGCGCGACCCAGCTCCTCGGCGACCACCATCGCCTCGACCGGTCCGATGCCCTCGTCGAGCAGCACGCCCATCTCCGCCAGCTGCTGCCAGCGCCCGGGGTCGTGCACGGGCGGACCGGGCTCGTCGGACGGGTCCCACCGGCCGGCCATCTCGCGGACGGCGTCGCGCAGCGCCTGCTGCTCGGGGTCGAGGGAGAAGTCCACCGGTCAGCCCTTCAGCCCGAGGATCCGACCCGCGATGATCTGCCGCTGGATCTCGTTGGAGCCGCCGTAGATCGACGCCTTGCGGTAGTTGAGGTAGGTCGGCGCCGCGAGCGCGCTCCAGTCGGGCAACGGCCCGTCGAGCGTCCACGACAGCCCCATCGGCCCTGCGACGTCGAGCGCGAGCTCGAGGACGTCCTGCTGGAGCTCGCTGCCGCGCAGCTTGAGGATCGAGGACGCCGGGTCGGGCCGGCCCTCGGTGCTGTTGCCGGCCACGCGGAGCACGGTCAGCTCCAGTGCCATGGTCTCGCTCTCCAGTGCTGCGACCCGGCCGGCGAGCACCGGGTCGTCGAGCAGCGTCCCGTCGCCGTCGACGACCTCGCGCGCGTGCTGCTTCGCGGCGGCGAGCCAGCGCTTGATGGTGCCGACGGGCGCCACGGTCACCCGCTCGTTGCCGAGCAGGAACTTCGCGATGTCCCAGCCCCGGTCGACCTCGCCCACGAGGTTCTCCCCCGGCACCCGCACGTCGTCGAAGAAGACCTCGTTGACCTCGTGACCACCGTCGATCAACCGGATCGGCCGCACGGTGACTCCGGGGTCGTCCAGGTCGATCAGCAGGAACGAGATGCCGGTCTGCTTGCTCGCCTCCGGGTTCGTGCGGACGAGGCAGAAGATCCAGTCGCCGTACTGACCGAGCGTCGTCCAGGTCTTCTGGCCGTTGACGACCCAGTCGTCACCGTCGCGCACCGCGGCGGTGCGCAGCGAGGCGAGGTCGGAGCCGGCGTCGGGCTCGGAGAACCCCTGCGCCCACCAGATGTCGAGGTTGGCGGTGGGTGGGAGGAACCGGCGCTGCTGCTCCTCGTTGCCGAACGCCGCGATCACCGGGCCGACCATGGCGGTGTTGAAGCTCAGGGGCGGCGGGACGCACGCGGCCTGCATCTCGGTGGCCCAGATGTGGCGCTGCACCTCGGTCCAGTCGCGGCCGCCGTGCTCCACGGGCCACGCCGGCACGGCGATACCGGCGGCGTTCAGCGCCCGCTGCGCCGCGACGATGTCGTCGCGGGACGCGTGGCGCCCGCTGCGCACCCTGTCGCGGATCTCGGCCGGGACCTTGGTGGTGAAGATCTCCCGCATCTCCTGGGCGAAGGCACGGTCCTCGTCGCTCAGCCCTCGATGCATGCCGGCCACCGTAGTCCACGGCTGCCGCCCGACGTCGTGCGAGAAATCCGGACCAGTGGGTCAACCGATCGAGGCTCTCACGCCCCTAGACAGGTGAGCGGGGTCGACCGGACCCGGTTCAATGGGATCAGGGAGGCGCGGTGCGCACGTCGGAGCGGGTGGAGTTCGAGCGGATCTTCCGCGCGACGTACCCCTCGGTGCTCCGGACGACCTTCCTGGTCCTCCACGACCGCGGCCGCGCCGAGGACGTGACCCAGGACGCGTTCCTGCGGCTCTACGAGCGGTGGCGTGGCGTGTCGGCGATCGAGCACCCGCAGGCATGGGTACGGCGGGTCGCGGTCCGCGCCGCGGTGCGCGCCGCCCAGCAGGCCCGCCTCCGCACCGCGCCGCTGCCCGACGACGAGCGGCCGACGTGGGACGACGTCCCCGATGTCGATCTCGCCCGGGCCGTCGCGGCCCTCGCCCCCCAGCAGCGCGCCGCCGTCGCCCTCTTCTACCTCGACGACCTGCCGGTCGAGGACGTCGCCCGCCACCTCGGGGTCTCGACCTCGACGGTCAAGCAGCATCTCTTCAGGGCGCGGTCACGGCTCGCCTCCCTGCTCTCCGAGTCCGTGGAGGTCTCCCATGACGCCGATTGACGAGCGGCTCCGCGCCGGGCTGGTCGCCAACACCGACCATCTCCTGTCGGACCTCGACCACGAGCTGTCCGCGACGTACGACCGCGCCCGCGGTCGGCAGCGGGTCCGCCGGGGGGCGTTCGTCCTGGCCACTGCCGCTGCGATCGCCGTGACGGCCTGGGTCGTGGACCTGCCCGGTCTCGACGGCGATGCCGTACCGCCCGTGACCCCGGACCCGACGCCGACCGACCTGGTCGGCGTGCAGGGTCCGCTGGAGCCCGGGCGCTACTCGATGGCGGCCTGGGGCCAGACCGAGCAGGCCGGCGGGCCCCTGCCGCGGGCGGTCCTGGACGTACCCGAGGGGTACTTCAGCAACGGCGGCTACGTCGTCGACGCCGGCCTCGACGGCGTCACCGACGACCAGCGCGGGGACCTCTCGGTCTACGGCACGCGGTGCAGGTCCTCGCCGACCCCTGCGAGCCGCCGCTCGGCCGCCGACGTCGGCCCGACCGTCGAGGACCTCGCCCGAGCCCTGGTCCGCCAGGCCGGCCCGAGCACCCGGCCCCGCCCGGTCGTCCTCGACGGCCAGCGCGGACGTCGCGATGGAGATCACCGTCCCGCCGGACGACCGACCTCGCCGCGGTGCCCGTTCGGGGAGTACAGCCTCTGCTGCACCAAGGCCCGCGGCACAGCGCCTACTCCCGACCACCGGGACGTGGTCAACCACCTCTGGATCCTCGACGTCGACGGCACCCGCCTCGTCGTGGTCGCCAGCCTCTACCCCGACGAGGACCCCGCCCAGCACCAGGAGCAGCTCGCCATGGCCGAGTCGATCCACTTCGTGCGACACCGGCTCCTGAGCCGCCACCACCACACCCATCCACCTCGCAAGGAGAAACTGCGATGCACCCTGCCCGAAACCGGCCACGATCAGCACGATCGCACTGCTGCTCGCCCTGACAGGCTGCAGCGGCGCTGACTCCCGACGCATCGGCGGATCCCACTCCCGTCGTCCGACGACGCACAGACGACGCCACCGCGGAGAGCCCGCCGGACGACGAACCGACCGACCTGGCGGCTGCAGGGCCGCTCGAGCCCGGGCCTACTCGATCGCGGCGTGGGGCGAGACCGAGCAGGCCGGCGAGCTCCTGCCGCGGGCGGTCGTCGAAGTACCCGAGGGGTTCTTGAGCAACGGCGGCTACGTCATCGACGCCGGCCTGGACGGCTTCGACCGACGACCAGCGCGGCGGGTCCAGGTCTGGACGCGGTCGACAGGTCCTCGCCGACCCCTGCAGCCGCCGCAGCGCCACCGACGTCGGAGCGACCACCGAGGACCTCGCCCGAGCACTGGCCGCAAGCCGGCCCCAGCACCCGGCCCCGTCCGGCCGTCCTCGACGGCCGCGACGCGGACTGCGATGGAGGTCACCGTCCCGCCGGAAGACCGACCTCGCCGCGTGCACCGTTCGGGGAGTACAGCCTCTTCCGCACCGAGGCCCGCGGCGATGCCCACGCCCACTCCGACCCCGGCGTGGTCCACCACGTCTGGATCCTCGACGTCGACGGCAACCGCCTCGTCGTCGGTCGCCAGCCCTCTACCCCGACCAGGAGCGAGCCCTGCACCAGGAGCAGCTCGCCATCGCCGAGTCGATCCACTTCGAGCCGGCTCAGGCGAGCTAGGAACCCGGCGGAAGCCGGCCGGGACGTGTCAACCAACCGGCCGGCCCGTCGTCCTATCCAACAGAGCGGCCACCAGGTGGAACCAAGCGTGGCTGTCGGGGGTCGAGTAGACGACGGATCATGGCGAGGGGAGGGAGCCGCGGATGACCGACATCGCCCTGAGCGACGTCCAGCAGCGTGCGCTGCGCTCACTCCTCACGGCCGAGGCCGTCCCGGGCACCCCGCTCCCCGACCGGCGCGAGCTCGAGCACCTGGCCGAGCTCATCCCGTGCGACGGCCTCAGCGTGACGCTCGCGGACGCGGGCGGGTACCCGATCGACTACGTGGAGCTCCGCGGCAGCGGCGAGCCGCCAGCGCGCACCGGGCCGCCCTCGCTCGGGCTGCAGTGGGCGTCGCGCGAGCCGGAGCGGATGACAGCGGTTCCTCCGTCAGGGTGCAACCGACGTGCTGCTCCTGGGGTACCGCAACGGCGCGGACCACGTCGTCCAGGTGGCGCTCGACCGTCGCCACGGGACGTTCACCAAACGGGACGTCGCCGTGCTGCGGCTGGTCGAGCCGGTCCTCGCCCGCCTGTTCCGCGAGCCTCCCGCGCCGCACCTGCCCCCGGAGCTGACGGTTCAGGAGCGCCGTGTCCTCCGGCTCGTCGCGGCCGGCCACTCGAACGCCGAGATCGCGGGCCGGATCGGCGTCGCCCCCTGCACGGTGCGCAAGCACCTCGAGCACGCCTTCCCCAAGCTGGGGGTGACCAACCGGCTGGCGGCAGCCCGGGCCTTCGACGGAGACGCGGTGCCCGCCGGACGAGTGGAGCTCGTCAGTCGCTTCGCCTGACCCGTCCGTACGCGAGACGGCCCGCCCAGGAGATCCCGGGCGGGCCGTTCTTCGTGTGCGTGCGGAGCTCAGTTGCCGCCGGTGAGCTTCTCGCGGAGCGCCTGCAGCGCCTCGTCGCTCGCCAGCGAGCCGCCGGTGTCGCCGCTCTCGGCCACGACCTCCTCGGTGCTCCCGGAGGAGTACGACGTGGCCTCGCCGGCCTCGACCTCGGCCTGCGCGGCCTCGGCCTGCTGCTTGACGTGCGCCTCCCAGCGAGCGTGCGCCTTGGCGTACTGCTCCTCCCAGACGGCGCGCTGATCGTCGAAGCCCTCGAGCCACTCACCGGTCTCCGGGTCGAAGCCCTCGGGGTAGATGTAGTTGCCCTGCTCGTCGTACGACGCGGTCATGCCGTACAGCGTCGGGTCGAACTCCTCGACGTCGGCGGCGGTCGCGGTCTCGTTGGCCTGCTTGAGGGACAGCGAGATCCGGCGACGCTCGAGGTCGATGTCGATGATCTTGACCATGACGTCGTCGTTGACCTGGACGACCTGCTCCGGGATCTCCACGTGGCGCTCGGCCAGCTCCGAGATGTGGACCAGGCCCTCGATGCCCTCCTCGACCCGGACGAACGAGCCGAACGGCACCAGCTTGGTGACCTTGCCCGGGACGATCTGACCGATCTGGTGGGTGCGGGCGAAGTGCTGCCAGGGGTCCTCCTGCGTCGCCTTGAGCGACAGCGAGACCCGCTCGCGGTCCATGTCGACGTCGAGCACCTCGACGGTGACCTCGTCACCGACGGTGACCACCTCGGACGGGTGGTCGATGTGCTTCCACGACAGCTCGGAGACGTGCACCAGTCCGTCGACGCCACCGAGGTCGACGAACGCGCCGAAGTTGACGATCGAGGAGACGACACCCTTGCGGATCTGACCCTTCTGGAGCTGGGTCAGGAAGCCGTGGCGGACCTCGGACTGGGTCTGCTCCAGCCAGGCACGGCGCGACAGCACGACGTTGTTGCGGTTCTTGTCGAGCTCGATGATCTTCGCCTCGAGCGTCTGACCGACGTACGGCTGGAGGTCGCGCACGCGACGCATCTCGACCAGGGACGCCGGCAGGAAGCCACGCAGTCCGATGTCGAGGATCAGGCCGCCCTTGACGACCTCGATGACGGTGCCCTCGACGACGCCGTCCTCCTCCTTGACCTGCTCGATCGTGCCCCAGGCGCGCTCGTACTGGGCGCGCTTCTTGGAGAGGATCAGGCGGCCTTCCTTGTCCTCCTTCTGGAGGACCAGGGCCTCGACCTTGTCGCCGACGGCGACGACCTCGCTGGGGTCGACGTCGTGCTTGATCGACAGCTCGCGGCTCGGGATCACGCCCTCGGTCTTGTAACCGATGTCGAGCAGGACCTCGTCCCGGTCGACCTTGACGATGGTGCCATCCACGATGTCACCGTCGTTGAAGTACTTGATGGTCGCGTCGATCGCGGCGAGGAAGTCCTCCGCCGAGCCGATGTCGTTGACGGCCACCTGGGGCGCGTCGCCCTGATCGGGCACTGTCGGAAGAGTGAAGGTGCTGCTCGTCATAAGGGAAAGAATTCCTCGGTGGTCAGAAGTCGTCGGGCACGCACGACAGGTCGGTTTCACTACCGGTGATGATGGATAGCGAGCCCGGTCCGCTCCTGTGGGACAGGCAGACCTGATGGCGCAGTGTGCAAGATTACGCCGCCGCGGCTCTGCGAGTCCAACCCACGCGGGTGAGGCCCGCCCGAGCGCGCCGGCCGTACGCTCGCCCGGTGACCGGACTCGGACGTCGCCTGCGCCCCTCTGTCGTGCTCTTCGCCCTGCTCGTGGCCCTGGCTGCCGGTCTCGCGGGCTGCGGCGAGGAGGAACCGCCACCGGAGCCGACCGGGCAGGACACGGCCACCTCGTCACCCGAGGATGAGGCGGACGCCAGCACCGTCGAGGACATCGCGTCCTCGTTCCGCAGCTCGATCGACGTGCTGAGCGAGGACGAGGCGACGTGCCTCGCCGAGAGCCTGGTCGACGCGCTGGGCGCCGACCGAGCGCAGTCCGTCGCCGACGCCGACGACCTCTCGTCCTTGGACGCCGAGCAGCGGCAGTCGGCGCGGACGGCGCTCAACGACTGCATGTCGGGCGCGGCGCTGGCGCCCACGTTGGCCACGCAGTTCTACCAGGGCCTGGGGACGGAGGCCCGCCCGACGAAGGCCGTCACCCGCTGCCTTGCCGGCGAGCTGGACGGTCAGGCCGGGGACCTCCTGCTCGCCGGCCTCCAGGCGATGGAGCAGGGCCAGGTGCCGGCAGGCCTGGTGGACGCCTACCAGGCCTGCGTCCCCGACGAGATCCTCATCGACGAGTTCGCGTCGACGTTCGAGGAGGACGGCGCCTCCCCTGAGGAGG
Source organism: uncultured Actinomycetota bacterium (assembly GCA_963829855.1). GTDB lineage: Bacteria > Actinomycetota > Actinomycetes > Propionibacteriales > Nocardioidaceae > Nocardioides. The sequence goes on from CAWHKE010000010.1 coordinate 421,069, forward strand.
CGCGCTGCGTCGCCGAGTTCCTCGTCGACGAGCTGAGCCTGGCCGAGATCACCCAGATCGGCATGAGCGGCGAACCGCCGGGGCCGGAGTTCCAGGCGGTGGTCCAGGACGCGGCCCGGGCCTGTGGGGTCGGCTGATCCCGCGCTGCCGGCCGGCGCGACGTAGGCTCCTCCTGTGGAGCAGGCGTGGCCGCACCCGGCGGTGCGAGTGGAACGGCGGGCGGTCGACGAGGCGGAGTCGCGGCGCGCCAACGGACCCGACTGGGACCGTTACGCCGACGAGTACCAGGCGACCCACGGCACCTTCCTCGGCGACGTCGGGTTCGTCTGGGGGCCGGAGGGCCTGACCGAGGCGGATGCCGGGGTGCTCGGCGACGTCCGCGCTCGCGACGTGCTGGAAGTCGGCTCCGGTGCCGGTCAGTGCTCCCGCTGGGTGATCTCGCAGGGCGGCCGGGCCGTCGGCCTCGACCTCTCGCACCGCCAGCTCCAGCACTCACGGCGGATCGACGACGACACCGGCATCCGGGTCCCCGCCGTCCTGGGCACGGCGACCCACCTCCCCTTCGCCGACGGCAGCTTCGACGTCGTCTTCTGCTCGTTCGGGGCGCTCCAGTTCGTCAGCGACCTCGACCGGGCGGTGGCCGAGACCGCCCGGGTGCTGCGGCCCGGTGGCCGCTACGCCTTCTCGATCACCCACCCGACCCGGTGGATGTTCCCCGACGACCCCGGCGAACCGGGCCTCACCGCCAGCCAGTCGTACTGGGACCGCACGCCGTACGTCGAGATCGACGACGCCTCCGGCGAGGTCGCCTACGTCGAGCACCACCGCACGCTGGGCGACTGGGTGGAGGTCCTCGACGCCCACGGCTTCCGGCTGCGGAGACTGCTCGAGCCGGAGTGGCCCGAGGGCCACGACCGGGTGTGGGGCGGCTGGTCCGCGGTCCGCGGCCGTCACACCCCTGGCACGGCGATCTTCGCCGCCGACCTGGTCTGAGCCGGCTCGGGTGAGCGACCGTGCACAGGTCAGGCCTTCGCGTGTTCGCGGCTCCGCGCGACGGGAGCGGACGCGTCATCACACACGCCGAGCAGGATCAGCAGCAGGCCAAGGATGCCGCGCGCCGATGGGCGACCCAGAGCCGCACCGCCTTCAGCTGTGTCGCGAGCGCAGCCATAGGTGTCGGCGTTGTCGGCGATGGTGGCGGGGTTGTACCCGATCACCACGTCCGTGAGGGTGGCGACTTCCTCGCCCTCGTACTCTGCGACCACGAGCTGGTCCTCCTGTCCACGGATGATGACTCCGGTCTCGGGCTCGATCCACAGCGTCCGGGTGTTGGAGTAGACGCGGTCGAGGGTCACGTCGCCCTCCTCGTCGATGCCGAAGATCGACGCCGGTGCGTCGATGTCGCCGACATCGGTCGGCTCGATGACGTGCTGGTAGCGGTAGACCTCGACGCCCTCGATCTCCTCGGTGCCTTGGAACTCGATGTCGACGGCCTCGCCGACCGAGCCATCCCAGAACGGATAGGTCGTCTTCTGGGCCTGGAACGGGAACTTGAAGTACAGCCCCTCGAACGTGGTCGGCTCGCGCTCCTCGACCCCGGATCGATGTCTGCCGTGGAGCTGGTAAAGGTGTCGCAGCAGTCGACCGCCTCACCGGTGTGCCGGTCGAAGGCCACCCGGTCGTGCGTGCCTGAGCGAGGCGGGTTCTCGTCGTCGATAGTCGGCGCCGGGCTCGTCGGTGTAGACGAGCGTCTCCCACACAGCGATGTCGCGGTCCGAACTGCTCGCTGGCCACCTGGAGGCCTCGACGTCGCCGAGCACGTTGCGCGTCGACACCAGGTCGACGGTGATCTCGCTCTGGGAAGCGATGTCGAAGATCGTGGCATCGGGTCCCTCTGAGACCGACACCGTGTCCTGGTCGAGCGGAACCACGGCGAGCTGGTCGTAGGCGTAGAACCGGGACAGCAGCGCGACGCCGAGCACGAATGCCCCGAATCCAGCCACCACCATGCCGAGCTTGCTCTTCACCCTGGGCTCCCTCTCCCGATGCCGAACTCCGCGCGAAGGTTACCAGCCGGTCACGTGCGCGGCACCTGCACGTCGACGGGTGTCTCCCCGGTCCTCAGCTCGGCCACCACGATCCCGTGCGCCGTGTAGAGGAGACGGTCGTACGCCGCCGACCAGACCTGGTCGACGGGGACCTCCGACCAGCGGTTCCGCCTGCCGTCACGTCGTAGCGCGCGAAGTCGGTGAAGCCGATGGCCCCGGTGCGGATCTGGCTCGTCGAGAGCGGGGTTGTAGCCGACCGGATGAGTGACCCACAGCAGGCCCCCGGGGGCGAGGTGCTCGCGCAGCCGGGCCACGGCACGGGCGGGCTTATCGGGTTGGACGTCCTCGTCGAGTCCGACATGCTCGAGCGTCGAGATCGCGATCACCAGGTCGAACTCCGTACCAAGATCCAGATCGGCGACGTCGACGTTGTGGACGCCCGGCGCCTGCTCGTACTTGTCGACGACCGTGTGCGAGATCTGCTGGTAGTGCCCCAGGACGTTGCCGATCTCGAGCACGCGAGCCCGGGATGGTCCGCCAGGACCCGCTGCGCGAGAGCGATCTCGACAGCCCGCTCGTTGAGCCAGTGTAGTGGTACCGGTGCCTGAAGTAGGGCAGCGGTCGGCCCCGCCACTCGAAGGACCCGGGGTCCCGGCCCGGGCGTGGTCGCCCGCGCCACCACTGCCACACCCAGGCGAAGCAGGCTCGCACGGAGCCGACCAGCCCCCGCTCTCGGCGTGCCCACCGAGACGCCCGAGCACCCTGCGCGCGCGCGACCCACGTTCCGACATGGCGTGCACAGTACTGAGCGGCCGAGACGCCGTGGGATAGTCCGGCCATGTCCACGGGCGCCGGCGCGAAGGTGTTCCCGGCGCTCGACTCGATGCGCGCCGTGGCTGCCCTGGCCGTGTCGGAACGCACGCGCGTTCTGGGGCGGTAGCTACACCGACCCGATCTGGGGCACCGCGCTCGCCCGGCTCGACGTCGGCGTCGCGGTGTTCTTCGTGCTGTCCGGCTTCTTGCTCTCGCGCCCGTGGTTCGACCGGCACGTCCGGGGGGGCGGAGCCCTTTCGACCGGCCGGTATCTGTGGAAGCGCGCCCTCCGGTTGGTGCCCGTCTACGTGCTGACGGTCGTGGCGGCCCTGACGCTGCTGCCGGGCAACCGCAACGCGAGTGTCGGCGAGTGGCTCACGACCCTGCTGATGGGGAACACCTACGTCTCGGACCGGTTGCCCGACGGCCTCACGCAGATGTGGAGCCTGTCGACGGAGGTGGCGTTCTACCTGTGCTCCCCGGGGTGATGTGGCTGCGCGTTGTCCCGGCGCCGCGGCGGCCCGCCGTCCTGGACTCGACTCGGGATGCTCGTGCTCGGTCTCGCTGCCCTGAACGTGGCGTGGATCATGGACCTCGCCGGGCGGTTCGACAGCGATGCGGCATGCCGCGGCTGTGGTTGCCGTCGTACCTCACCTGGTTCTGCGTCGGCCTGGTGCTGGCCGCCTGCGAGGTGCCGCGATCCACCACGCGGTGCCGGACCGGCTCGCCGTGGTCGTCCGGGAGCTCGGCTGCTCCCCGGCCTGTGCTGGACGGCGGCCGCCGCCCTGTTCGTCGTCGCCTCGACCCCCGTCGCGGGCCCCGCCGACCTGACGCCCCCGACCCTCGGCGCGGCGATGACCAAGAACCTGCTGTACGCGGCGGTCGCCGGCTTCGTCGTGCTGCCGGGGGTGTTCGCGCCCGCGGACGGCCGTTTCGCGCGCGCCCTGTCGCACCCGATCCCGCGCCACGTCGGGCACCTGTCGTACGGCGTGTTCTGCGTCCACCTGGTCCTGCTCGAGCTGGTCGCCGACTGGCGGACGTTCCCTGTTCGGAGGCGCGGACCTTGGAGCTGTTCGGGCTCACCCTGGCGAGCCTGCTGGTCGCCGAGCTTCTCTACCGAGCCGTGGAGCGGCCGAGCCAGCGGCTCCGAAACCTCGGCCGGTCGACGTCGGCCGCCGGCCGAGCGCGCCCACCGCCAGCGCCACCAGCACCTGAGGAGCCACGAGCGCCCCGCCCAGCCGTCGGCTGACCCCAGCGGACGCACCCAGTAGAAGCCGCTGCCAGCGACCAGCGGAAGGCTGCCGACAAGGGCTGCCGCGGCCGGCGAGACGCGACGACGCGCCAGGAGGCGAGCTCCGGCACCGACGGCGCCGCCGGCGACCCCCCACCAGCCGGCGGCCAGACCGAGCACCACCAACCCGACGACGGTCACCGAGCCCGGGGCGATCGCGCGCGGCCCGCACCGGGGCTCGTGAGTCGGCGGCGACGCAGGCCGACGCAGGGTGGTCGCGGCCAGCAGCGCCGAGCAGCAGGGCCCCGCTCGCAGTGCCACGCGGTACGGAAGGTCCGGCGCAAACTCGGCGCAGGGCGTCGGCGCCGGCGGGGACCCACCAGGCCTGTTGCCACCCGTCCGCGACGGCCGCGGGGGCGGTCGTCGCCATCTGCGAGCCGGGCCTCCCACCGGGGTTCTGGTTCTCTCGGACCGCGACCAGCTCCCGGCCATCGGCGGGCTCGAGGTCGAGCCCTCGGTCCACCGGCGAGACGTCGCTGAGCTCGTCGCCGCGCGAGTCCCGGCCGCGGCTCGCGGCCGCGCTCCCCGGGGTGGGGTCATGCACGACCCGGACTGGCCTGAAGGCGGGCGCGGAAGTGATCACCACGCGCGTGTCCGCCGGAGGGCACGTCGAGCCGGTCGCCGGACCGCAGAGCGGGCCTCGACCGCGGTCGCCGTCGAAGAGCTGCCGGGGGGAAGCGGTGACCGTGGTGGCGTAGAGCTGGTCCCGATCCGCAGCGGTGGCCCGAAGCCGCAGCCGACGTCGACCGGCACCGCGGACAGCCGGACGGGCAGCAGCCGCAGGCCGTCGACCGGCACCTCGCTGACCCCCACGCCGAGCCGTTCGGCGCTGCCGTCGCCGAGCCTGCTGACCGCGCGGCCGCTGTCCAGGACCTTGATCTGCAGCTGCGGTCGTCCGCACCGGGTCGAGGCGCGCCGCGCCCGGGGCGTCGAGCGTCGACGAGTCTGCCGACCGCCCGGGTGGCTGCACCTCGCACCCGGGTCGCCGGCGCGGCGGCGGTCGGCCGGTCGAGCTGCAGCCGCACCCCGTTGACCCGGCGCCTCCCCATCCAGGCCAGCGAGAGCGTCGGGGTCAGGATCGTCCGGTCGGCCAGCCAGGTGGTCCCGGGGTCGCCGTCGACCGCGGCCACAGCAGACGCCCGGGCGTCGTCGACCGCGGTCGACGAGGCGCGCGCGGTGAGGAGCTGGTCCTGCTGGAGCAGGCCCGAGGAGCGCGTCCCCTGATCGGGCGGACCATGACCGACGCGGCGTACGACGCACGGTACCGAGCCGCAGCGTCCGGTCGAGACGCCGCCCTCCTCGTCCGCCGGTCGCGCGGCCGGTCGCGCAGCGCACGTCGTCCTCCACCGTCGACACACGCGTCGCGGGTCGGTCCGCCGCAGCACCACCTCGTCGGGGGCCCCCCAGGCGGCGGGCACCTCGGGCAGCACCAAGGTGCGGTCGACGTCCAGGACCGGGCACCTGCACCTCGGCCAGAGCCGAGCTCGCCGGGTCTGGTCGCTCGCCGGGGCTCGGTGCCGGACCTGCAGCCGCCGTCTCGCGGGTCGGCCGGCGACGGCCACCGCCTCGCTCGGACGCAGGCGTGGACTGCGGACTCCGGCACCGGTCACCACGCGCAACGCTGGTCGCGTCCCCCCGGGTCAGCCCTGCGACGACCGTGACCGGGTGGCCGCAGCGTGGGTCGCCGGGCCGCACCTCGATCCGGGCCGGCTCCCCCGGCGCGGGTTGCCCGACTCCCAGGCGGTGCTCAGTCGCCGTCGAACGCAGCGAACGGGAGTGGTCCCGGGGCGCGCGGCCCGTCGTGTCGGCAAAGGCACGCGAGGAGGACGCGACGAGTCGCGCGCACCAGGAGCTGTGCGGGGTCTCCCATCGGCCGACGGCTCCAGTGGGTAGTCGCGGGCGGGTGTCCCCCGGCGTCCTGGGTCGTCGGCGGGAGGGTGGCTGATACGGTCGTGCCGTCGAGGCGGGCGAAGTCTCACGCCGGCGGAGCCCGTCGGTGAGCACCATTGCCCGTGCCGGTACCGGGCCTCATCGTGGTCCACTGCGAGCCCGCCGGCTCGGCCCCCCATCACCCCGGCGTCCAGCAGGTCGAGCAGGGCCTCCGGCCCGCCGACGACCAGCGGCGGCTCGACAGTGGCGGCCGCACCCTCGGCGCTTCCACCGCGTACACCTCCACGGCCGGGTACTCGGGGTGAAGCCCTCCCTCGGCCACCACGCGGCGGCGGGCCCTCGCGCCCCGCGTCCCCGTCGTCCCCGAGCCGGACCGGCCAGCCGACCCGGGTCCGAACCCCGCACCCGGGTGAGGCCCGGCGACCCTCGATGGCCTGGTGCACCAGGACCGGCGGCGGCCCCTCCGCGGAGCCGCGTAGGTCGTTGCGGACCACGAGGTGGCTCGACCCCTGCCCGGGAAGGAACGGGGCCGAGCCCGGCGGACGGGGCTCGGGGCGAGCCGGTCCTCGATCGCGGCGAGCAGCCGGATGTTGCCGGCCGGCGCCAGGGGCACCGCGTTGCGTACCGCCAGCTCGGCCCGGCCAATGCCTGGACGGCTCGTCCTCCGGGGCGCCCCACGGTACGTCGCGAGCTCGAGCCCGGAACCAGCAGGGCGGTCGTCCCGTCGCGCACCGGAGTTGTGGCTCAGCCAGTCCAGGTCCGATGCCAGTACGGCGGGATCGATGCGAGGTCGTCGGTCGGCGCCAGCCGGCCGGCGAGTGCCGGGTGGCTACGCCGGCGACCGCGACACCGCGAGCACAGTCACGCCGAGAGGGCGACCCGGTGGCCGACGCTGGGGCGCTCGCGCCGGGGTCCACCGGCTGGCATCGTCTCTCTCGGCCGGGCGTCGGCGACGGCCAGGGCGTGGGCCAGGCCCAGGGCCAGGGGCAGCCGCAGCAGCGGGTCGAACTTGTGGACGTTGCGGAACGGGGCCAGCGCGCCGTCGAGAGCGCTCGCGCTCGGCCCCGCGAAGCAGCCCGCGAGGGCGCCGCCATGCCCGACCGACACCACGCCAGGCCGACGCAGCCGCCGAGCACCAGGAAGGTCCGGTGCGGGATGCCGGCGCGGCATGAGGCCGACGACGCCCGAGGGGCGAGCAGCACGCCGCTGTTGAGGGCGCCGAGCCGGTGGAGATCAGGTCGTTGCCGGCCTGCCACGGCGGTCGACGTACGGCACCCAGTGCGACGTTCCGCGCAGCGATGTCGAACAGCGTCGTCGGGAACGTCGTGACGCCGGCGGTCTCGATGTAGTCGAGGAACGGCGGGCTGTAGCCGCCCGAGCAGCACCAGCGGCACCATCCACCACGCGGAGCGCCAGCAGCGACCAGCGTCGGCCACCACGGCAGCAGCGCGCCGTCGCGCGGCCCGGCTCCCGGGTGAGCATCCACAGCGCCGCCGAGCGGCAGGACGGCGAAGGTGGCCGCGGCGTTGACGCCGCCCACCGGCCGCTACCGCGAGCGCGGAGAGCGGCGGCGCCGCCGCCGGGGCGAGCCGCGACTCGGCCCGCGACGAGGGGCACGAGCACCCACGGCGCGAGCGCGCTGGGCCACGCCTCGACGGAGATCGGGCCGAGCGTCGGTGAGGATGCGGGGTGACAGGGCGTAGGCGAACCCCGCCGACGACGCGCGCCCTGGGCGAGCCGAGCCCGAGCGCCCGCAGCCGCACCAGCCCGAGGAACGCCGCGAGGAGCAGCACCGACCACCAGAGCCGCTGTACCACCCAGCCGGCAAGGCGAGCAGGTCGCCCAGCCAGAAGAACGGGCCCATCGGGAACAGGTAGCCGTAGGCCTGGTTCTGCACCTGCCCAAAGCCTCCTCGGGTCCCAGAGGTGGAGCGCCCGACCCAGCAGCGCCCCGGGATCGATCACGAGGTCGAGCTTGGTGTCGCTCACCAGCCGACCGGGCCGTTGCGCGAAGGCCAGCGCGATCAGCACCAGGCAGCAGACCACGAGCCGGAACCGGTAGGTGACCGGCGAAGCCTGTGACTCGCGGAATCGGAGAGCTCATCGCCTGCGGAGCACCACGGCCAGGTCCACGTCACGACCTCCCGCAACACCGGCACCCGGGCGAGCCAGCCTGGCGAAGCGCGGGTGTGTAACGCGGGATCACGGTCGAGCACCTCTGCGCCGGCTGGCCTCGCCGCCCAGTCTGAGATCCGGACCGTACGGTGACCGGGAACAGCGATTCACCGAACCGGTTCTTCGGCTCCCGCCCATGTCGGCGGCGGTATCGCTGTCTCGCCCGTGCCCCCCCGAGGTAGTGCCAGGGTGCCGTCTCGTGGCCGCCCCACGGTCCGAACCACACCGTGTAGGAGCAGAAGACCAGGCCGCCGGGGCGCGTCACCCGACCATCTCATCGGCCATCCGCCACGGCTCCGACCACGTGCTCGAGGACGTTGGACGAGTAGCAGACGTCGAAGTGCCCGTCCGCGAACGGGCAGGTGGATCCCGCTGCCGATCACCGTGCGCGGCGCGATCTCGCCGAGGCCGGCGAGTCCCGACGTCCGCGTCGAGCGCGTAGTAGTCGGCCCCTGGCCGCTCGAACGCCGACCGGAAATAGCCCGGCCCCCCGCCCACGTCAAGCAGCGTCTTGCCCATGGAGCGACTTCGTGCTCCGACACGTGGCCGACCGCGTCCTCGGCGAGCGCGCCGTAGAAGACATCGGGTCGTGTCTGCTCGAGCCGGAAGGCCCGGAACAGCCGCACCGACCGGCGAGGGTCGGCGCCCACGTCGTCGAGGAGGACGGGGGCGGCGGCACGCGGCGACGATAGCCGATCAGACATCAGCACCCGGTGGGCTGCGTGATTTAATCTCCGCGTGGCAGCGAGCACCGCCGTGACGTGGGAGGACGCCCCCGTGACGAGTCGGCTCGCGCGTCGTGCGGCCGAGATCGCCGCGACTCACCGGCCTGCGCGGCTTTCGGCCCTGATGGTCGTTCTGATCCACCGTCGGTGCTCACCGAATACCAACTGGCTCGGGATCCCGGAGTACGGACCAGTCAGCCTCTTCGTGCTCTCGGGCTTCCTGCTCTACCGGCCGTGGGCGCGTTGGGGGCTGGGGTGGGCGCGCGGCCCGCGGTGGCCACTTCGCTCGGCGCCGGGTCGCACGCATCTTCCCGGCCTACCTCGTGGTGCTGGTGGCGATCGCGCTGATCTACCCAACCGACCACCGACGGCCTCGGGAGTGGCTCCGTGCCGCCACCTGACGTGGATCTACTGCCAGACGATCTGCGGTTGTCGCTATTCCAGACTTGGAGCCTAGGCACGGAGCCTTCCTGGTACGTCGCGCTGCCGTTGATGGGTGGGGTGACCGCGTTACTCGCACACCGGGTGTCACCCCGACGTGGCTTCGGCCTCACAACCACGATGCTCTGCCTCTCGCTGCCCATTTCCGCCGCGTGGCGCTGGTGGGTGCACGCGCGAGGACAGAGGTCCAGTATTTCACGTACTCCTTCTGGCTCCCAGCTTCCTTCTGCTTCGCTGGGGGTGCCTTGGTGTCGCACTTCGTCGAGGGTGAGCGGTCCGGCTGGTCTCTTTGGGGCGGATCCGACGGTTCACCGCCAACCGGTGGGCGCTTCCCCAGTGCTCGCTCTGACCGTGGCACTGATCGGAGGCCGTCCTCCGTGGGCGGACCACCGGGGGTTTGGCCCGGGTCCGCCTTCGCCGAGCACCAGGTGCGGTCGTTCTGTGCGACAACGGTCGCTGTGATCTTG
>CAWHKE010000011.1:0-1306027 GCA_963829855.1 uncultured Actinomycetota bacterium
CACCCCTGAACCAGACCGGCGAACCGACCCGACTGGGGTAACGCGTGAATGCCATAGCTTCGGCGGATGACTTGAGCCCCGCTACATTGTCGGCGCGGAATCACTTGACCAGTGAGCTATTACGCACTCTTTCAAGGGTGGCTGCTTCCAAGCCAACCTCCTGGTTGTCACTGCGACTCCACATCCTTTTCCACTTAGTCACCGCTTAGGGGCCTTAGCTGATGGTCTGGGCTGTTTCCCTCTCGACGACGGAGCTTATCCCCCGCCGTCTCACTGCTGCGCTCTCACTTACCGGCATTCGGAGTTTGGCTAACGTCAGTAACCTGGTCGGGCCCATCGGCTATCCAGTGCTCTACCTCCGGCAAGAAACACACAACGCTGCACCTAAATGCATTTCGGGGAGAACCAGCTATCACGAAGTTTGATTGGCCTTTCACCCCTATCCACAGGTCATCCCCTCAGTTTTCAACCTAAGTGGGTTCGGTCCTCCACGTCGTCTTACCGACGCTTCAACCTGCCCATGGATAGATCACTTCGCTTCGGGTCTTGAGCGTGCTACTCAAGAGCCCTATTAGGACTCGCTTTCGCTACGGCTACCCCACACGGGTTAACCTCGCAACACACCGCAAACTCGCAGGCTCATTCTTCAAAAGGCACGCCATCACCCACCCACCCCCAAAGGAGGCGCCAGGCTCTGACGGATTGTAGGCACACGGTTTCAGGTACTATTTCACTCCCCGCCAGGGGTACTTTTCACCTTTCCCTCACGGTACTGGTCCGCTATCGGTCATCGAGGAGTATTTAGGCTTAACGGGTGGTCCCGCCAGATTCACACGGAATTTCAGGGGTTCCGTGTTACTTGGGAAACGACATACACAGGCATGTGCTTACAGTTACGGGACTCTCACCCTCTCCGGCGCCCCCTTCCAAGGGACTTCACCTTCACACACACTTTCTCACTGCGCGCCAGGCCGGCAGACCCAACACAGCCGCTCCCACGACCCCCCAGATGCAACCCCTGCCGGGTATCACACACCTGAGGTTTAGCCTCATCCGATTTCGCTCGCCACTACTCTCGGAATCACAATTGTTTTCTCTTCCTATGGGTACTGAGATGTTTCACTTCCCCACGTTCCCTCCACACGCCCTATACATTCAGGCGCAGGTAACTGGACATGACTCCAGCTGGGTTTCCCCATTCGGACATCCCCGGATCACAGCTCGGTTGCCAACTCCCCAGGGCTTATCGCAGGCTCCAACGTCCTTCATCGGCTCTCGATGCCAAGGCATCCACCATGTGCCCTTCACAGCTTGCCACCACCAACACCACACCACACCCAACCCAACCCCACCACACAGGGACCAGACCCACAGGGCACGACACAGCACCGGCGACGACACGCCACAAAAGAAACTCACACAACAACCACCACCACCCCACCCCAACCTATGACTAGCGTCAGGAACAGGACCGGCGTCCGGTCGTCATGCGCAGATACAAAATCCACCAACCAGAAACCTGGTACGGCGGATGATGCTCGCGTCCACTATCCACATCTCAAACAACAACCCCACACCACCCACCACCAGCACGCAGCCGACAGCGGTATGGCCAGGACGAAACCACCCCCACACACCCCCCCCCCGAGCGGAGGCCGGGCTGAGGTTTCAGAACCCCAACAGTGTGTCCCCACCCCCACCAAGCCTGACGAATCAGACCCGGCACACCGAAGTGCAGCAGGAGGTGGGCGTCGACGGAACTTCCACTAATGAACACCACCAGGAACGTCTCGGCGCGGACCGACCAGCAAGACGCCGGCCGTACCCACCCAAGACACGGGGTGTGTGCTCCTTAGAAAGGAGGTGATCCAGCCGCACCTTCCGGTACGGCTACCTTGTTACGACTTCGTCCCAATCGCCAGCCCCACCTTCGACCACTCCCTCCAGCAAGCTGGTTGGGCCATGGGCTTCGGGTGTTGCCGACTTTCGTGACGTGACGGGCGGTGTGTACAAGGCCCGGGAACGTATTCACCGCAGCGTTGCTGATCTGCGATTACTAGCGACTCCGACTTCATGGGGTCGAGTTGCAGACCCCAATCCGAACTGAGACCGGCTTTTAGGGATTCGCTCCCCCTCACGGGATCGCAGCCCTCTGTACCGGCCATTGTAGCATGCGTGAAGCCCTGGACATAAGGGGCATGATGACTTGACGTCATCCCCACCTTCCTCCGAGTTGACCCCGGCAGTCTCCCATGAGTCCCCACCACCCCGAAGGGCGTGCTGGCAACATAGGACGAGGGTTGCGCTCGTTGCGGGACTTAACCCAACATCTCACGACACGAGCTGACGACAGCCATGCACCACCTGTACACCGACAAAAGGGCACCCATCTCTGGATGTTTCCGGTGTATGTCAAACCCAGGTAAGGTTCTTCGCGTTGCATCGAATTAATCCGCATGCTCCGCCGCTTGTGCGGGCCCCCGTCAATTCCTTTGAGTTTTAGCCTTGCGGCCGTACTCCCCAGGCGGGGCGCTTAATGCGTTAGCTGCGGCACGGAACCCGTGGAATGGATCCCACACCTAGCGCCCAACGTTTACGGTGTGGACTACCAGGGTATCTAATCCTGTTCGCTCCCCACACTTTCGCTCCTCAGCGTCAGGTAATGCCCAGAGAACCGCCTTCGCCACCGGTGTTCCTCCTGATATCTGCGCATTTCACCGCTACACCAGGAATTCCGTTCTCCCCTGCATACCTCTAGTCTGCCCGTATCGAAAGCAAGCACCGAGTTAAGCCCGGTGTTTTCACTCCCGACGCGACAAACCGCCTACGAGCCCTTTACGCCCAATAATTCCGGACAACGCTCGGACCCTACGTATTACCGCGGCTGCTGGCACGTAGTTGGCCGGTCCTTCTTCTGCACCTACCGTCACCACCCATCGGGCGCTTCGTCGGTGCTGAAAGAGGTTTACAACCCGAAGGCCGTCATCCCTCACGCGGCGTTGCTGGATCAGGCTTCCGCCCATTGTCCAATATTCCCCACTGCTGCCTCCCGTAGGAGTCTGGGCCGTGTCTCAGTCCCAGTGTGGCCGGTCACCCTCTCAGGCCGGCTACCCGTCGAAGCCTTGGTAGGCCATTACCCCACCAACAAGCTGATAGGCCGCGAGCACATCCCCCACCGAAAAAACTTTCCACCACAAGACCATGCGGCCCGTGGTCGTATCCGGTATTAATCCCCGTTTCCGGGAGCTATCCCAAAGTGAAGGGCAGATTACTCACGTGTTACTCACCCGTTCGCCGCTCGAGTACCCCCGAAGGAGCCTTTCCGCTCGACTTGCATGTGTTAAGCACGCCGCCAGCGTTCGTCCTGAGCCAGGATCAAACTCTCCATAGAAAAACCTATGAAAAACAAAAACCTGACAACAAACCCTGACACGATCCAAAAAAGGATCAGTCCAGAATCAATCATCAAAAACAACCCAACCAACAACACCAACCCAACCCAAAAGCCGAGCTAGCGCCACTGACAAGGCACACAAACTAATTCCATCGACATAAACACACTGTTGAGTTCTCAAACATCACACGCACACCGACACAGGCCCTCGCGGACCGGTGTGGGGGCAACCTGCACAAACTTACCGGGCGGGCTGGGCTCCGTCAACTTGGTATCAAGCCGGGAACCAGCCTCGCGGGCCGTCGTGCGAGGGCAACGCTAGCAGCGGGTTCCGGAGCCTCCCAAATCGGGTCCGGCACGAGGTCGCGGCGGGTGCTGCCGGCCGGTACGGAGAGACGCTCGGCTCCCCCGGGATCCAGTACCGCCAGGGCCGGTCGGGAGCACCGCGCAGGCCCACCCGGGGACCGGTCTCGACCCGGTCGACGGGTGCGCCCAGCTCGAGGGTGAGCGGTCCCAACGCGAGGTCGACGCCGTCCTGGGCGAGGGTGATGCCGAGGGCCTGGCAGAGCCTGGCCGGGCCGCGTGCAAGGTCGCGTTCGCGTGAGCGAGGACGGCGGGCGCGGACGACCTCACGGCCGTCGACGACCTCACCTGCCCGGAGGAGCACCGCACTGGGCGTTCCCTCGGGTCCGACGACCACGTTGCAGCAGTGGTGCATGCCGTAGGTGAAGTACACGTACAGGCGGGCCGGCGGCCCGAACATCACGGCGTTGCGGGCCGTTCGGCCGCGGTAGGCGTGCGAGCCGGGGTCGTTCGGGCCGTCGTAGGCCTCGACCTCGGTCAGCCGGACCGCGACGTCCCCGTGGCGGAGCGTGGCCCCGAGCAGCCGCGGCGCGATCTCCAGCACCGGACCCGCGAGGACTTCCCGCAGCTCAGGCAAGGGCGGCCCGGTGGCCGTCGACGACCGCGCTCAGCTCGGTCAGCTGCTCGCGGACCCGTTCGGGCGCCGTGCCACCGCGACCGCGCCGCGAGGCCACCGAGCCCTCGACGGTCAGCACGTCACGGACGGCCGGTGCCAGGTGCGGCGAGATCGCGGCCAGGTCGTCGTCGGTGAGCTCGTGCAGCTCGATGCCCCGCTCCTCGCAGGCTCTGACGCACGCGCCCGCGACCTCATGGGCGACCCGGAACGGCACGCCCTCGCGGACCAGCCACTCCGCGACGTCCGTGGCGAGCGAGAAGCCCTGGGGCGCCAGCTCGTGCATCCGCTCGGTGTTGAACCTGAGCGTGGCGACCATCCCGGTCACGGCCGGCAGCAGCACCTCGAGGGTGTCGATCGAGTCGAAGACGGGCTCCTTGTCCTCCTGGAGGTCGCGGTTGTAGGCCAGCGGGAGCGCCTTGAGGGTGGCGAGCAGGCCGGCCAGGTTGCCCACGAGCCGGCCCGCCTTGCCGCGTGCCAGCTCGGCGATGTCGGGGTTCTTCTTCTGCGGCATGATGCTCGACCCCGTCGACCAGGAGTCGTGGAGGACCACGAAGTCGAACTCGCGGGTCGACCACAGGATGACGTCCTCCGCCAACCGGCTCACGTCGACCCCGATCTGCGCCGTGACGTAGGCGAGCTCGGCGACGAAGTCGCGGCTCGCCGTCCCGTCGAGCGAGTTGGCCGACGAGCCCTCGAAGCCGAGCTCCGCGGCCACGAGCAGCGGGTCGAGCCCCAGGCTCGAACCGGCCAGCGCCCCGGAGCCGTACGGCGACTCGGCGGCCGTCCGCCGACGCCAGTCGGCCAGCCGGTCGACGTCGCGCAGCAGCGGCCACGCGAGGGCCAGCAGGTGGTGGGACAGGAGCACCGGCTGCGCGTGCTGGAGGTGGGTGCGGCCCGGCATGATCACGTCGAGGTGACCGCGGGCCTGCGCGGCGAGCGCCTCGACGAGGTCGAGCACGAGCTCGGCCACCGACGTGCCGTGGTCGAGCAGGAACGACCGGAACAGCGTGGCGATCTGGTCGTTGCGCGAGCGACCCGCCCGGAGCCGGCCGCCGACGTCCGGGCCGACCTCCGCCAGGAGCAACCGCTCCAGAGCCCCGTGCACGTCCTCGTCCGAGGCGTCCGGGTGCAGCTCGCCGGCGAGGTAGCGCTCGGCGAGCACGTCGAGGCCGCGGTGGAGCTCGGCCTCGTCGTCCGCGGTCAGCAGCCCGGCTGCCGCGAGGGCCTTGGCGTGGGCGTGCGAGCCTGCGATGTCGTACAGCGCGAGCCGCCAGTCGAAGTGGGTCGAGCGCGACAGCGCCTCGAGCTCCGGCGAGGGCCCGCCCGCGAACCGCCCGCCCCAGAGCTTGCCCTCGTTGGTCCCGTGGTGGTCGGCCATCAGTCGGTCCCGAACTCCATCGCCGCGTGGTCGAGCGCCTCGTCGGCGGGGTCACGACCTCCGGGGTTGTCGGTGATCCGGTTGAAGCCGCCGGGCTCGAGCTCGCCGTACAACGTGCCGTGCTCGACCAGGACCTGGCCCTCGTCGAGCGGCTGCTGGGCGTAGAGCTCGAGCTTGGAGCGGGAGTCGGCGATGTCGAGGTTGCGCAGCGTGAGCTGGCCGATCCGGTCCGTGGGGCCGAACGCGGCGTTGTCGGTGCGCTCCATCGACAGCTTGTCGGGGTGGTACGAGAACGCGGGACCATCGGTGTGCAGCACCGTGTAGTCCTCGCCGCGCCGCAGCCGGACGGTCACCTCGCCGGTCACCAGCGAGGCGATCCACCGCTGGATCGACTCCCGGAGCATCAGCGCCTGCGGGTCGAGCCACCGGCCCTCGTAGAGCAGCCGGCCGAGCCGGCGTCCCTCCGAGTGGTAGATCGCGATCGTGTCCTCGTTGTGGATCGCGTTGAGGAGCCGCTCGTAGGCGATCCACAGCAGCGCCATGCCGGGCGCCTCGTAGATGCCGCGCGACTTGGCCTCGATGATCCGGTTCTCGATCTGGTCGGACATGCCGAGGCCGTGACGGCCGCCGATCGTGTTGGCCTCGTGGACGAGGGCGACCTGGTCGTCGAAGCGCGTGCCGTTGATCGAGACCGGTCGACCGCCCTCGAACCGGACGGTGACGTCCTCGGGCGCGATCTCCACGAGCGGGTCCCAGAACCGCACGCCCATGATCGGCTCGACCGTCTCGAGGGAGACGTCGAGGTGCTCGAGGGTCTTCGCCTCGTGGGTGGCGCCCCAGATGTTGGCGTCGGTGGAGTAGGCCTTCTCCTCGCTGGCGCGGTAGGGCAGGTCGCGCTCGGTGAGCCACTGGCTCATCTCGGTGCGCCCGCCGAGCTCGGCCACGAAGTCGGCGTCGAGCCACGGCTTGTAGATCCGCAGGTCGGGGTTGGCGAGCAGCCCGTAGCGGTAGAAGCGCTCGATGTCGTTGCCCTTGAACGTCGAGCCGTCACCCCAGATGTCGACGCCGTCCTCGTGCATCGCGCGGACCAGCATGGTGCCGGTCACCGCGCGGCCGAGCGGCGTGGTGTTGAAGTACGCGCGGCCGCCGGAGCGGATGTGGAACGCGCCGCAGACCAGGGCGGCGAGCCCCTCGGCCACCAGCTGCGGCTTGCAGTCGACGGACCGGGCCAGCTCGGCGCCGTACTCGAAGGCCCGGTCGGGCACGCTCTCGATCTCGGGCTCGTCGTACTGGCCGATGTCGGCGGTGTAGGTGCACGGGACGGCACCCTTCTCGCGCATCCACGCGACCGCCACCGAGGTGTCGAGGCCGCCGGAGAAGGCGATGCCGACCCGTTCGCCGACGGGAAGGGAGACGAGGACCTTGCTCACGTGCTGGTTCCTTCGGGGTCGTGGGTGACGAGGGTGACGGTGCCGTGGGAGTCGGCGAGCCGCAGGAAGTGCCGGGCGAGTGCGTCGCCCCCATGGGGCACCCGGCCGATGACGAGCACCGTGTCGTCGCCGGCGATGGTGCCGAGCACGTCGGGCAGCTCGGCCTTGTCGAACGCGCTCGCGAGGAACTGGGCCGCACCCGGGGGCGTGCGCAGCACGACCAGGTTGTCGCTGGCCTCGGCGCTGACGAGCAGCTCGTTGCAGAGCCGGGACAGCCGCTGGGTCGAGGCCGCGCTCTCCCCCGGTGCTGTCGGACGACGGTCGCCGCCCTCCCCGGGGACGGCGTACACGAGCGCCCCGGACTGGCCGCGGACCTTGACGGCGTCGAGCTCCACCAGGTCGCGGCTCAGCGTCGCCTGGGTGACGTGCAGCCCGCTGGCGCCGAGCAGGTCGGCAAGCTCGCTCTGCGAGCGCACCTCCTGGTGGGTCACGAGCTCGACGATCCGCCGGTGGCGGGCGTTCTTGGTGCTCGGGCGCAGGGCGGCGTCAGTCATGCCCGCCCCCCGCGTCGAGCAGCCAGGTCAGGATCGCCTTCTGGGCGTGCCGACGGTTCTCGGCCTCGTCCCAGATCACGCTGCGGGGCCCGTCGAGCACCTCGGCGTCGACCTCCTTGCCCCGGTAGGCCGGAAGGCAGTGGAGCAGGATCGCGTCGTCCTTCGCCAACGAGAACAGCTCGGTGGTCACGGAGTACGGCCCGAGGACCGCGAGCCGGCTGTCGACCTCGTCCTCCTTGCCCATCGAGACCCAGGTGTCGGTGACGACCACGTCGGCGCCCGCGACGACCCGCGCGGGGTCGTGGTCGACCGCCACCGAGCCACCCGTGGTCTCGGCGATCGCGGCGGCCCGGTCGACCATCGGCTGCGCGGGCAGGTATCCCGCGGGCCCACCGATGCGCAGGTGGAGGCCGGCGGTCGCGCCGGCGAGCAGCCACGAGTTGCCCATGTTGCACGCGCCGTCGCCGACGAACGCGACGGTCTGCCCAGCGAGGCTGCCGCGGTGCTCCTGGACGGTGAGCAGGTCGGCCAGCAGCTGGCACGGGTGGTACTCGTCGGTGAGGGCGTTGACGACCGGCACCCCGGCGTACGCCGCCATCTCCTCGATCCGGTCCTGGCCGTAGGTGCGCCACACGATCGCGGCGGCCTGCCGGCCGAGGACCCGGGCGACGTCGGCGATCGACTCGCGGACGCCGATCCCGGCCAGGGCGCCGTCGACGAGCATCGGGTTGCCACCCAGCTCGGCGATCCCCGAGGAGAAGCTGGCCTGGGTGCGCAGGGTCGGCTTGTCGAAGATCATCGCCACCGTGCGCGGGCCGGCGAGCGGCGTCGCGTCGTACGGCGCCTTCTTGAGCCGGGCCGCCAGGGCCAGGACCTCGGCCTGCTCGGCCGGCGTCAGGTCGTCGTCGGCCAGGAAGTGGCGGGTCATGGCTGCTCCTCGGGGGTGACGAGGTCGCACCACGCATCGGCGAACCGCGCGAGGTCGCGCTCGGTGACGGTCAACGGTGGCGCGAACCGTAGCCGGTCGGGACCGGTGTTGTTGAGCAGGAAGCCGCGCTGCTGACCGCGGTTCACGACCTGGGGTGCGGTCTCGCCCGCGAGGTGCGCGGCCAGCAGCAGCCCGCGGCCCGTGACCGCCGTGACCTGCGGTGCCGCGTCGAGGGCGTGCGCCAGCTGGGCGCCACGCTCCCGGGCGGCGTCGCGCAGCCCTTCCTTCTCGATCGTGTCGAGGACGGCGAGGGCGGCCGCGCTGGCCACCGGGTTGCCGCCGAACGTGCTGCCGTGGTGGCCGGGTCCGAGCAGCGCGCCGGCGTCGCCGAGCCCGATGCAGGCGCCGATCGGGATGCCGCCGCCGAGCCCCTTGGCGAGGGTGACGACGTCGGGGTGGACGGTCGCGTCGTGGCCGAACCACTCCCCCGTGCGACCGATGCCGGTCTGCACCTCGTCGAGCCACAGCAACGCGCCGTGCTCGGTGGCGATCCGGCGGGCGGCGGCCAGGTAGCCGTCGGGCGGTACGACGACGCCGGCCTCGCCCTGGATCGGCTCGAGCACGACGGCGGCGGTCTCGTCGGTCACCGCGGCGGCCAGCGCGGCCTCGTCGCCGTACGGGACCCAGGTCACGTGGCCCGGCAGCGGCTCGAACGGCTCGCGGAAGGCGGGCTTGTGGGTGAGCGCGAGCGACCCCATGGTGCGGCCGTGGAAGCAGCCCTCGGCGGCGACCAGGTGGGTGCGGCCGGTGCGTCGGGTCAGCTTGAGGGCGGCCTCGTTGGCTTCGGCGCCGGAGTTGGCGAAGAAGACCCGGCCGGCTCGCTCGGGACCGGTGCCGAGCAGGCCGAGGAGGCGCTCCGCCAGGGCGACCTGGGGCTCGGTCGCGAAGAAGTTGGAGACGTGGCCGAGGGTGCGGAGCTGGGTGGTGACGGCGTCGACCAGCGCGGGGTGCCCGTGGCCGAGCGCGTTGACGGCGATCCCGCCGAAGAGGTCGAGGTACTCGCGGCCGGCGTCGTCCCAGACGCGCGCGCCCTCGCCCCTCACCAGCGTGAGACGGGGTGGGCCGAACGTGTTCATGAGGGCGTCGGCGTACCGCTCCTGGACCGTCATGCCAGTGCCTTCCGGATCTTGGTGGCGACGCCGGGCAGCACCTGGGTGCCGATGCCCTCGTCGGTGAACAGCTCGAGCAGGACGGCGTGGGGCTCGCGGCCGTCGACGACCGTGGCCTTCGCGACGCCGCCGGTGACCGCCTGGAGACAGGCCTCCATCTTCGGCACCATCCCGCTGGCGAGGGTGGGCATCAGCTCGGCGAGCGACTCCGGGCTGATCTCCTGGATGACGTCGTCGCTGTCGGGCCAGTCGCGGTAGAGCCCCTCGACGTCGGTGAGCACCAGCAGCTTCTCGGCACCGAGCGCGATCGCCAGCGCGGCGGCGGCCGTGTCGGCGTTGACGTTGTGGACCTGGCCGGCGGCGTCGGGGGCGACGCTGGAGATCACCGGGATCCGGCCCGCGGCGACCAGGTCGTTGACCGCCTCCGGACGCACCGAGGCCACCTCGCCGACCAGCCCGAGGTCGACCTCCTCGCCGTCGACGATGGTGTTGGTCGGCTTGGCCGTGAACAGGCCCGCGTCCTCGCCGGAGAGCCCGACCGCGAGCGGACCGTGGTCGTTGATGAGGCCCACCAGCTCGCGCTGCACCTGGCCGACGAGCACCATCCGCACGACGTCCATGGCCTCCGGGGTGGTGACGCGCAGACCGCCGCGGAACTGCGACTCGATACCGAGCCGGTCGAGCATCGACGAGATCTGGGGCCCGCCGCCGTGGACCACGACCGGCCGGAAGCCCGCGAACCGCAGGAACGCGATGTCCTCGGCGAACGCCCGCTTGAGGACGTCGTCGGTCATGGCGTTGCCGCCGTACTTCACCACGATCGTCTTGCCGTGGTAGCGCTTCAGCCACGGCAGGGCGCCGGCGAGCACGCGGGCCTTGGCCGAGGCCTTCTCGTGGTGGCTGGTCAGGTCGGTGATCTCGTTCATGAGCTGTAGGCGCTGTTCTCGTGGACGTAGGCGTGGGTGAGGTCGTTGGTCCAGATCGTGGCGCGGTCGGACCCTGACTTGAGGTCGATCGTGACGGTGACCTCGCGACCGGTGAGGTCGACGCTCGCCGGATCTGCCGCGGGCGTCGACTGCCGGCAGACCCAGACGCCGTTCATGGCGACGTCGAGGTCGGCGGGGTCGAACACCGCGTCCGTGGTGCCGATCGAGGCCAGCACCCGGCCCCAGTTGGGGTCGTTGCCGAACACCGCGGCCTTGAAGAGTGCGCTGCGCGCGACGCTGCGGCCGACCGTGACGGCGTCGTCCTCGCTGGCGGCTCCGCGGACCGTGATCGCGATCTCGTGGTCGGCACCCTCGGCATCGGCGAGCAGCTGCATCGCGAGGTCGGTGCAGGCACGGGTGAGCGCCTCGGTCAGGTCGTCCAGCGAGGGAGCGATGCCGCTGGCGCCACTGGCGAGCACCGTCACGGTGTCGTTGGTCGACATGCAGCCGTCGGAGTCGAGCCGGTCGAACGACACCCGGGTGGCGGCCCGCAGCGCGGTGTCGAGGTCCGCGGCGCTCGCGGCGGCGTCGGTGGTGAGCACGACCAGCATCGTCGCGAGCTGGGGGGCCAGCATGCCGGCGCCCTTCGCCATGCCGCCGACCCGCCAACCGGCGCCCTCGACCACGACCTGCTTGGAGACCGAGTCGGTGGTCATGATCGCCGCGGCGGCGGCGCCTCCGCCGTCGGGGTCGAGGCCGGCGTACGCCGCGTCGACGCCGGCCAGCAGCGCCGTCCGGTCGTTCGCGAGCCCGATCAGGCCGGTCGAGCAGACCACGACGTCGAGCGCGCCGATGCCGAGGTGGCCGGCGACCTGCTCGGCGACCGCGTGGGTGGTCTGGAACCCGTCGGGGCCGGTGTAGCAGTTGGCGCCGCCGGAGTTGAGGACGACCGCGCGGACGGTGCCGTCGCGCACCACCTGCTCGCTCCACAGCACCGGGTTGGCCTTGCACCGGTTGGCCGTGAAGACGCTGGCGGAGTCGTGGCGCGGTCCGTCGTTGACGACCAGGGCGACGTCCTTGGCCCCGGTGGACTTGAGCCCGGCGGCGACCCCCGCCGCGCGGAAGCCCTGGGGTGCGGTCACGCTCACGGCGCGATCCCCACCGCGGTCAGACCCGTCGTCTCCTCGATCCCGAGCGCGAGGTTGAGGCACTGGACGGCAGCGCCCCCCGTGCCCTTCGCGAGGTTGTCGACCACGCCCACCGCGACCAGCCGGCGGGCCGCCTCGTCGACCGTCACCTGGAGCTGCACCGCGTTCGACCCCAGCACCGACTGGGTCTGCGGCCAGCGACCGGGCGGCAGGACGTGGACGAACGGCTCGTCGGCGTACGCCTTCACGTACGCCGCGTGCGCGTCGTCGGCGGTCACGTCACCACGTAGGGGTGCCGAACAGGTGGCGAGGATGCCGCGCGCCATCGGGACCAGGGTCGGGGTGAAGCTGACGCGGAGGTCCCCGTCGGCGAGCGGCGACAGGTTCTGGACGATCTCGGGGGTGTGGCGGTGGATGCCGCCGACGCCGTACGCGCTCGCGCTCCCCATCACCTCGCTGCCCAGCAGGTGCGGCTTGGGTGCCTTGCCCGCCCCGCTCGTGCCGGACGCGGCGACCACGACCAGGTCGGGCTCGACGAGGCCCGCGGCCAGCGCCGGCGCGAGCGTCAGCGTGGTCACGGTCGGGTAGCAGCCGGGGACCGCGATCCGGGTGGCCCCCGCCAGGACGGCGCGCTGTCCGGGGAGCTCGGGCAGCCCGTAGGGCCACGAGCCGGCGTGGGCACCGCCGTAGAACCGGCCCCAGGCGCCCGGGTCGCGCAGCCGGTAGTCGGCGCCGCAGTCGATCACGACGGTGTCGTCGCCGAGCGCAGCCGCGAGCGGCCCGGACTGTCCGTGCGGGAGGCCGAGGACGACCGCGTCGTGGCCGGCGAGGGTCTCCGGAGTGGTCGGCTCGAGCACCCGCTCGGCGAGCGGGAGCAGGTGCGGCTGCAGCGCGCCGAGCTGCTCACCCGCGTTGCTGCCGGCGGTGAGGGCGCCGATCTCCACCTGGGGATGGCCCAGCAGGAGGCGCAGCACCTCCCCACCGGCGTACCCGCTCGCTCCGGCAACGGCGACCCTGAACGTCATCTGCATGAACATACACGCTTCCGTATGTTCATCGCACTCCGGGTTCGGACTCTGGTCGGATCGCGGTCGGCTCACTAGGTTGCCTGGCATGAGCCGCCTGTCGCCCTCGGAGTACCGCGCCTTCATCGAGTCGGAGTCCCGCCGCTTCCGCGACGTGCTCACCGACTGCGACCCCCGTGCCCGCGTCCCGGGTTGCCCGGACTGGGACGCCGCGGACCTGCTGTGGCACCTCACCGAGGTGCAGGACTTCTGGACGTGGGTCGTCGAGCACCGACCCGAGGCACCTGACGACTACCCGGATCCCAAGCGGCCCACGGCGTACGCCGACCTGCTCGCGCTGCACGACGAGCGCTCGACCGCGTTGACCGCCGCCCTGGCCGAGGCCGACCCGTCGGACGAGGCGTGGACCTGGTCGGCCGAGCAGACCGTCGGGTTCGTGCTGCGGCGGCAGGCGCTGGAGGCGCTGGTGCACCGGATCGACGCGGAGCAGACCGCCGGGACCGACAGCGCGCTCGACCCGGCCCTCGCGACGGACGGCGTCGACGAGGTGCTCGACGTGATGTACGGCGGTTGTCCCGACTGGGGCAGCTTCAGCCCGCTCCCCCACTACCTCCGGCTCGACGTGACCGACACCGATGCGTCGGTGTGGGTGCAGCTCGGCCGGTTCTCCGGCACAGATCCCGAGGGCATGCACCACGACGAGGACGACATCCACGTCGTCGCCGCACCCGATGCCGAGCCCGACGCGGTCATCAGCGGCTCCAGCGAGCAGCTGCTCAAGCGGCTCTGGCGGCGCGGCGACGGCGCCGACGTCCACCTGGCCGGCGACCTCAAGATCGTCGACCACTTCCGACAGGTCATCCACCAGCCCATCAATTGAGCATTCGTGACGGCTCAGCCCGGCTGAGGGAGCACCTTCTGACCACTCAGCTGCTGGCGCCGCGCACTTTGTGACCGGTCAGCGCTGGACGGCGCCGCAGCGTTCGGCGGCGAGGGCGACCGCGGCGTCGCGGGCGGCGCCGGCCTCCGGCTCGGTGAGGGTGCGGTCGGGGGCGCGGAAGCGCAGCGCGAAGGCGAGCGACTTCTTCCCCTCCCCCACCTGGGGCCCCGTGTAGACGTCGAAGAGCCGCACCGACTCGAGCAGCTCGCCAGCGCCCTCGCGCAGCGCCGCCTCGACGTCCACGGCCGCCACGTCGGCGTCCACGACCAGGGCGACGTCCTCCTTGGCCACCGGGAACGAGGAGTACGTCGGAGCGGTGACCGTGTCCGGCGCCCGCTCGAGCAGCGCGTCGAGGTCGATCTCGGCCGCCGAGGTCCGGGCCGGGACCCCGAACGAGTCGCAGACCCTGGGGTGCAGCTCACCGGCGTACCCGAGCACGTGGCCGTCGACGGACAGCTCGGCACAACGACCGGGGTGCCACGGCTGACGGGCGGCCGACCGCACCGTCAGCTCGACGTCGAGCGCCTCGGCGACGACCCGCACCGCGTCGATGGCGTCGGCCCAGGTCGCGGCGCGCCCCGCCCCCCACCAACCGGCGGCCTCGCGATCGCCGCTCAGCGTCACCGCGAGGTGCAGCGGCTGGTCGGGGAGCGCCTTGAGCAGGTCGTCGTACTCGCCCTCGGTGGGTCGGCGGTCGACGCCGTAGATCGGGGCGGGCCCGCTCGCCCGCGGGATGGTCACGCTGGCCACCTCGAACAGCGCCGCGCTCGTGGTGCCCTGCCCCGCGTTGCGCGCGACCGCCTTGAGGATGCCGGGCAGCAGCGTGGTCGTCATCGCCGGCTCCTCCGCCGAGAGCGGGTTGGCGAGGCGCAGCGCGCGGCGCCGCTCGTCGTCCTCAGCCAGTCCGAGCCGGTCGAAGTCGGCCTCGCCGACGAACGGGAAGTCGATCACCTCGACGTACCCGGCTCCGGCCAGGGCCCGGCCGACCCGACGCCGCAGCCGTTGCGCACGGGTGAGGCCCCGCCCGGCGGGCGCGGTGGGCAGCACGGACGGGACCCGGTCGTAGCCGACGACCCGGGCGACCTCCTCGACGAGGTCGAAGGGGTCGGTGAGGTCGGGGCGCCAGGGCGGTCGGGTCGCGGTGAGCCGGCGGCCGTCGCGCACGACGTCGCAGCCGATCGCGACCAGGGTCGACTCGACCGTCTCGGGAGCGATCTCGACGCCGGTGACCCGCGCGGGCAGGTCGTCGTCGATCTCGATCGTGGGCTGGGGTGCCGCCTCGCCGACGTGGGTCACGCCCGGCTCGACAGTGCCGCCACCGTGCCGCACGAGCAGCTCGGCCACGCGGTCGGCCGCCCGTAGCGTCACCGTCGGGTCGGTGCCACGCTCGAACCGCTTGGCGGCCTCGGACGGCAGCTTGTGCCGCTTGGCGGTGCGGAAGATCCGGACCGGGTCCCAGTGGGCGGCCTCGATGAAGATGTTGGTGGTCGTCTCCGACAGCTCGGTCGTCTCCCCGCCCATGACGCCCGCGAGCCCGATCGGCCCCGAGTCGTCGGTGATGAGGACGTCCTCGGCGCTCAGCGTCCGGTCGACACCGTCGAGGGTGCGCAGCCGCTCCCCCTCCTGCGCCAGCCGCACCCGGATCGGACCGGCGAGCTTGTCGCGGTCGAAGCCGTGGATCGGCTGGCCGAGCTCGAGCATCACGTAGTTGGTGACGTCCACCGCCAGCGAGATCGGCCGCATGCCGCACTGCTGGATCCGCCGGGCCATCCACGCCGGCGTCGGCGCGCTCGGGTCGAAGCCGCTGACGCTGCGGCCCGAGAAGACGTCGCACCGGGTGTCGGCGGCGACCTCCACGGGGTGGGCGGGCTCGTCGGAGACCGGCTCTGGCCGGTCGGCCGGGTCCGTGAACGGTACGTCGAACCCGAGCGCGGCCTCGCGGGCCAGGCCCCGCAGCGAGAGCGCGTAGGCGCGGTCGGGGTTGATCTCGAACTCGATGACCTCCTCGTCGAGGCCGAGCACGGGGAACGCGTCGTCCCCCGGCTGTCCGGCGTCGGCCGGCAGCACGATGATCCCGTCGTGATCGTCGCCGGTGCCGAGCTCGCGTGACGAGCAGATCATGCCGGCCGAGACGTGGCCGTAGGTCTTGCGGGCGCTGATCTCGAACCCACCGGGCAGCACGCCCCCGGGCAGCACGACGACGACCAGGTCGCCGGGCGCGAAGTTGTGGGCGCCGCAGACGATCCCCTGCGGCTCCCCGGTGCCGTTGGCGTCGCCGACGTCGACCGTGCACCAGTTGATGGTCTTGCCGTTCTTCTGCGGCTCGGGCTCCATCGTCAGCACCCGGCCGACGACGAGCGGACCGGAGATCTGGTCGCCGGCGCGGTGGAGCGCCTCGAGCTTCAGGCCGAGCAGCGTGAGCTTGGCCGTGAGGGTCGAGGTGTCCAGGTCGGCCGGCAGCGCGACGTACTCGCGGATCCAGGAGACGGGTGCCTTCACGGGGTCACAGCTCCGTTCCGAAGGCCGAGGAGAACCGCACGTCGCCCTCGAAGAACGCGCGCAGGTCGGAGGCGCCGGTCCGCAGCATCAGCGACCGGTCGATGCCCATGCCGAACGCGAACCCGGTGAACCGGTCGGTGTCGATCCCGCAGGAGGTGAGAACCCGTGGGTTGACGACGCCGCAGCCGCCCCACTCGATCCAGCCCTCCCCGCGACAGGTGCGACAGTCCTCGCGGACCCCGTCGATGTCGCGGCACACGAAGCACAGGAAGTCGAACTCCGCCGACGGCTCGGTGAACGGGAAGTACGACGGGCGGAAGCGGGTCGTGACCCCCTCGCCGAAGAGCTGCGTGGCGAAGTGGTCGAGCGTGCCCTTGAGGTGGGCCAGGGTGATGCCCTCGTCGACGACGAGCCCCTCCACCTGGTGGAACATCGGGCTGTGCGTCGCGTCGTACTCGTCGGTGCGGAAGACCCGGCCGGGCGAGATGACGTAGATCGGCGGGGTCCGGGTGAGCATGGTCCGGACCTGGACGGGCGAGGTCTGGGTGCGCAGCACGACGTGGTGGTCGGCCGGCTCGGTCCAGAACGTGTCCTGGAGGGTGCGCGCGGGGTGGTCGGGCCCGAGGTTGAGAGCGTCGAAGTTGAGCCACTCGGCCTCGACCAGGGGCCCCTCGGCCACCTCCCAGCCCATCGCGACGAAGATGTCGGCGATCAGCTCGTGCATCAGCGTGATCGGGTGCCGCGACCCGCGGGGCGCGCGCTGGGTCGGCACCGTGACGTCGACCGTCTCCTCGACGAGCATCCGCTCCTCGTGCTCGGCTTCGAGCACGGTGGTGCGCGAAGCGAGCGCCTGGGTCACCGCGCCGCGCGCCTGGCCGACCCGCTGCCCGGCCTCCTTGCGCGCCTGCGGGGGCAGTGCCCCGATCTCGCGGTTGGCGAGCGCCAGGGGCGAGCGGTCCCCGGCGTGGTCCAGCCGCGCCTGCTTCAGCGCGGCGAGGTCCCCGGCCCCCGCGATCGCCGCGAGCGCGGCGTCGCGCATGGCGACCACGTGCTCCTCCGTCAGGGGCGTCACCTGGACGGGGTCGTAGTCGGTGTTGGGTCCGGACATGGGGGGCAGTCTAGGAAGAGACCTCCCGCCACGACGAACCGGTTCACCACGGCGGACGTCCCGCGGCTCGAGCCCTCGGCGCGGGTACCTCAGTCAGGCGGTGTCAGGGTCTCGCAGCTCGCGGAGTCGATCGGGACGGGGAGCGCCCCCTGGCGGTGGAGCTCGTCGAGCGGCTCCTCGGCCCGCTGGCGGCCGAGGTTCCACTCCAGCCAGTCGTCGCGGTGGGCCTCGCTGAGCTGGTGGAGGGGCAGGCGCTGCAACGCGCAGGCCGCGATCTCCGCTGGCAGCCGGTCGGCGATGACTGGCGCCGCGTCCGCGGAGAGCGAGGCGAGGTACGGGAGGTCGAGCGTGCCTTTCGCCTCCCACCGGTCGATGTTGCGATCGGCCACCCACGCGTCCGGGTTGACCGCCGCCAGCCCGAGCAGCGCCACGGCACCGGTGACCAACGCGATCCGCGGCAGCCACCGCCGTCTGCCCAGCACGCCCGCGACCATGACCGCGAGCACCACCAGACCGAGCCAGCCCTCGAATACGTCGACGATGAGCCGCAGTGTCGTGTAGCCGTAGGCCTCCTGGTAGACGTGCATCCGGTACAGCGCCGAGGCCACCACGACGAGCGTGAGCAGGCACAGCGCTCCGAGCGCGCCGCGCAGCCAGAGCTGGTCCACGCGCGATCGGCCCGCGCGGCGGGACGCCGCCCACGCAACGAGCAGCGTCAGGGCGGTGGCCACGGTGAGCTGTCCGAAGCCCTCGTGCACGTAGTCGGCGTAGGTGATCCCGGTAGTCCGCTCGAGGTAGTCGTGCCCGCCGAAGACGACCGCGGCCTGGGCCGCGAGGAACACGACGAACACGGCGTCCACGAGGAGCACCGGCACCAGCCACTCGAAGCGGTTGCGCAGCGGGGGCGGGTCCGACGCCGCCGGCTCGACGTTCGGAGGGTTGAGGGCGAGGTACGCCGCGGTCAGGGTCAGCCCGAACACGACCGCCGCGACGAAGCCTCGGAGCACCAGGGCACCGAGGCTGAGGTTTGGCACGAGCACGTCGACCCATTCGGCGAACAGGGCATCGGCCGAGGCGA
This sequence comes from uncultured Actinomycetota bacterium, assembly GCA_963829855.1. Taxonomy (GTDB): domain Bacteria; phylum Actinomycetota; class Actinomycetes; order Propionibacteriales; family Nocardioidaceae; genus Nocardioides. The sequence goes on from CAWHKE010000011.1 coordinate 18,557, forward strand.
ACAGCGCCCCGAACACCACCAGTCCGACGGCGGACCAGGCCACGGTCCGGGCGACGGCCGAGGAGCGACCGGTGCCACCGACCACGCGGAGACTGCGCCCGAGCCACGGCAGCCCGCGCAGGGCGGACAGCGGCCAGGCCAGCCCGGTCACCAGGAAGCCCGGCAGCGTCCAGGCGCCCGTGACCCCGATCAGGAACACCGCCCCCGACGCGACCGCGCACAGCGCCACGACCGCGTCGTTGTCGAGGAGCATCATCGGCAGCAACAGCAGCAGGCTCAGGCCGGCGCAGGCGAGCGCGAACGGCTCCCGCCGACGGCGGGCGGTGGCGAACGCCGTGGCCCCGGCGGCGAGCAGGACCACCGTCCACGAGAGGCCATGCAGGGCGAACGCCATCAGCGCGCCGGCCAGCACCCCGACACCGGCCGCGAGGAGCACGACCCGCAGGCCCGCGAGAGGCTCGGGCTCGGGCCAGAAGCGGTTGAAGAGGGCGTCGGTCACCGGCGGCGACCCGTCGCCGGGTGCTGACGCGGCGGGGGCTGACTGGCCGGACGGCGCGGGGGTGGCGGGCGTGGCGGTGGCCATCGCGATCTCCTCGGTGAGCGGTGGGTCGGACGCGGTGGCGGGGAGCTCGAGGCGCAGTCGGGCGCCCGCGTGACCAGGGGTCGGGTCGACGAAGCGGAGGCTGCCGCCGTGGAGCGTGGCCACCCAGCGGGCGATCGCGAGCCCGAGGCCGGTGCCCCCGCCGACCTGGCTGTCGGCGAGGGTGCCGAACCGCTCGAAGGCCCGTTCGCGGTCGGCCGGCGCGACACCGGGGCCCGAGTCCGCCACCTCGAGCCAGACCTCGCCGTCCACAGCGCCACCGGTGACGAGCACGGTCCCCCCGGACGGGCCGTGGCGCGCCGCGTTGTCGAGCAGGTTCGACACCAGCTGTCGCAGCCGCATCGGGTCCCCGGCGAGGCTCAGCTGCTCCGGTACCTGGACGTCGACCCGCACGTCCCGGCCACCCGCCGCGATCGCGCGCGCGGTGGCGGTGACCAGGTCGCGCAGCACGATCGGCTGGACGTCGAGGCGGGCCGTCCCGGCGTCGAGGCGGGACAGCTCCAGCAGGTCGGAGACGAGCGCACCCAGCCGCTCAGCCTGCTCCAGCGCGTCCGCGAGGTGTGGGCCGTCCGTGGGGACGACGCCGTCGGCGAGGTTCTCGAGCAGCGCGGTGAGCCCGGCGAGCGGGGTGCGGATCTCGTGGGACACGGTCGCGACGAGCTCGCGGCGCTCACGGTCGACCGTGGCGAGGTCGTCGGCCATCGAGTTGAACGCCTTCGCCAGCCGGCCCACCTCGTCGGAGGCCTGGGTGTCGATCCGGCCCGAGTAGTCACCCCGGGCCATCGCCTGGGCGACGGTCGTCATCTCGCGCAGCGGCGCGACCATCCCGGCGGCTAGCAGCTGAGTGACACCGAGCGCCAGCGCGATCGCCACCGGGAGGGCCAGCAGCAGCGGCACCCCGGAGCCGGCACCGGCGGCCCCGATCAGCGCCGCGGCGACGACCGACGCGACGACCAGGAGGCCGAGCTTGACCTTGATCGAGCCGATCGCGTCGAGCGGCCGGGCAGCGTCCGGTCCGGAGACCGGGCGGGGCTCCGTCGTCATGGTCCGGGCTCCAGCGCGTAGCCCACCCCGTGGACCGTGCGTAGCCGGTCGGCGCCGATCTTGGCCCGCAGTGCCTTGACGTGGCTGTCGACGGTGCGGGTGCCCGACGCATCGGCCCAGTCCCAGACCTCGGCCAGCAGCCGCTCGCGCGTGAGCACCTGTCCGGCGTCCCGGGCGAGGCAGACCAGCAGGTCGAACTCCGTCGGCGTCAGGTGCACGTCCTGCCCGGCGACCGTGGTCCGGCGCCGGCCCGGGTCCACGGTGAGGTCGCCACAGGTCACCGGTGCCCGGTCCGGCGTCGCCGCGAGCTCCGCGGCCCGCTCCACCCGGCGCAGGAGCGCCGCCACCCGGGCGACAACCTCCCGCATCCGGAACGGCTTGGTGAGGTAGTCGTCGGCGCCGACGGCGAGGCCCACGAGGACGTCGGCCTCGTCGTCCCGCGCGGTCAGCATCAGCACCGGGACCGGACTTCTCGCCTGGATCCGGCGGCACACCTCGTGACCGTCGAAACCGGGCAGCATCACGTCGAGCACGACCGCGTCCGGGTCGGCCGTGGCGCACGCGTCGACCGCCGACGGCCCGTCGAACGCCTGGACCACGGCGTACCCCTCACCGCGGAGCCGGTCCGAGACCGCATCGTTGATGACGCGGTCGTCCTCGACCACGAGCACGGTTCGTTGCGGCATGGGACGACAGTAGGAGTGCAGGTCGCCGGATGGCGCGGACGACTCGTGCAGGTTGTGTGGAGATCAGCCGATCTCGGCGGCGGGCCACTCGACGACGACCCGCGCTCCCCCGGACTCGGCGTCACCGAGGACGATGCTGCCACCGTGTGCGCGGGTGAGGCCGTTGACGAGGTACATCCCGAGCCCGGACCCGCCCCGCACGCCGCTGGTCCAGAACTTGGTGAACACCCGCCGACGCAGCTCCTCGGGGATGCCGTCGCCCTCGTCCTCGACGACCAGCCGGATCCCGCGGTGGTCCGGGTGATCGGTGAGCGCGGACAGGGTGACCGTGACCGCGCCCGCGCCGTGCCGGACGGCGTTCTCGACCAGGTTCGTGACGACCTGCGTGAACTTGTCGGGGTCGGCGCCGATCGGCGGCAGCCCCTCCTGCGCGTCGTAGGAGATCGGCCGGGCGGTGCCGGCCTGGACCGACGCCACCACCCGCCCGACGAGCTGGTCGGCGTCGCAGGGCCGGGAGTGCAGGGACAGCCGGCCGGTGTCGATCCGCGCGACGTCGAGCAGCTCCGCGATCAGCCGGCTGAGCCGGTCGGAGTCGGCGTGGACCGTCGTCAGCATGAGCTTCTTCTGCTCGTCGGAGAGCTTGTCCCACCGGTTCAGCATCGCCTGCACGAAGCCCTTGACGCCGGTCAGCGGCGACCGCAGCTCGTGCGCGACCGTCGCCACCAGGTCGGAGCGCTCGCGGTCGAGCCGGGCCCGGCCCCGACCGCTGCGCAGCACGACCGACACCTGCGTGACCGGGCCGCCGCGACCCGCCCGCAGGATCCGGGCGGCCGTGAGCACCTCGGTCCCGTTGGGCAGCAGCCACGACTGCTCCGGGATCCCGGTCCGGGTCGTCAGCCCGGCGTACGGGGTGTTGGCCGCGCACCAGTCGCGGCCCTCGGTGTCCTGCAACGCCAGCACCTCGGTCAGCGGCGAGCCGACGGACTCCACCGCGTCCGCGCCGAGCATCCGTGCGGCGAGGGCCGATACCAGCACGACCCGTCCGTCGGCATCCGCGACGACCACGCCGTCGGGCAGCGCGTCGACGAGCGACTGCGGCGTGTCCGGGTCCACAGCCCCAAACCTAGCGGCGGGCGCGGGCGGTGGCGTACAGGCAGACCGCGGCGGCGGTCGCGAGGTTGAGGCTCTCGGCATGGCCGGCGATCGGGATCCGGACCCGGTGGTCAGCGGCCGCGGCGAGCGCGGGCGGCAGCCCCCAGGCCTCGTTGCCGAGGAGCCAGGCGACCCGGCCGCGCAGCACGTCGTCGGCGTCGAACAGGTCGACCTCGCCGGCGCCGTCGGCGGCGAGCACCGTCAACCCGGCCGACCGGGCGCGCCGCACCGCCTCGACCGGGTCGGGGACGACCGACAGCGGGAGGTGGAAGAGGCTGCCGACGCTCGCCCGCACCGTCTTGGGGTTGTAGGGGTCGACGGAGTGGCCCGCGAGCACGACCGCTCCGGCGCCCACGGCGTCGGCGGTCCGGATCACGGTGCCGGCGTTGCCGGGGTCACGGACGTCGGCGCAGATCGCCACCAGGTCGACGTCGGTCCACAGCTCGGCGGTCGGCTCGTCGAGGAACCGGCACACCGCCACCAGGCCGGCCGGGCTCACGCTGTCGCTCAGGGAGGCGAGCGCGCGGTCCTCGACCGTCGTCCAGGGAACCGCCCGTTCCTCGGCCGCGGCCCGCAGCCCGGCGTACTGCTCGGTGGCCGGCTTCGGTGGCGAACACCTCGACGGCGCAGGTCCCGCCGTCCGCCGGCACCGTGAGCGCTCCCTGCACCGCCTTGGGTCCGTCGGCAAGGAACAGCCGCCGCTCGGTGCGTACCGAACGGCGGCTGAGCTTGCGAGCCTCCTTGACCCGGGAGTTGCCCACGGTCAGGGGCTGGTTTCGAGACAGGCGCTGCGCGCCTTCCTCAACCACCGGCTTTCAGACCCTGACGCGCGGTCAGGATGCCTTGGGGGCGTTGACGTCCTCGGGGAGCGCTGCCTTGGCGGTCTCGACCAGGGCCGAGAACGTCGCGGCGTCGTTGACGGCCAGGTCGGCGAGGATCTTGCGGTCGACCTCGACGCCCGCCAGGTTCAGGCCCTGGATGAAGCGGTTGTAGGTCAGGCCCTCGGCGCGGGCAGCGGCGTTGATCCGCTGGATCCAGAGGCGACGGAAGTTGCCCTTGTTCTTGCGCCGGTCGTTGTAGGAGTAGACCAGCGAGTGGGTGACCTGCTCCTTGGCCTTCCGGTAGAGCCGGGACCGCTGACCGCGGTAGCCGGCCGCGCGGTCCAGGGTGGTCCGACGCTTCTTGTGGGCGTTCACTGCGCGCTTCACGCGTGCCATGTCGTGTTCTCCTTGCTCGAAATCGTGGGGTGCGAGGGGTCAGCGACCCAGCAGCTTCTTCGCGCGCTTGACGTCGGCCTTGGCGACCTCGGTGGTGCCGGACATCCGTCGCGTCACCTTGGAGGGCTTGCTCTCCAGGTTGTGGCGCAGGCCGGTCTTCTGGCGGCGGATCTTGCCCGACCCGGTCACGCGGAACCGCTTGCTGGCACCGGAGTGCGTCTTGTTCTTCGGCATTGCCTTCGCTTTCTGTCTGCTTCTACGTCTGTGTGGTCCGGGGACCTGGGCCCTCAGGCCTCGATCTCGGGGTCGAGGTTCTCGGAGCGGCCCCGCTCCTTCTTGCCCCCGGGGCGGTGCGCGGCGCGGAACTCGGCCTCCTCGGCCTCCTCGACGGCGCGGGCGGCGGCCCGGGTCTCCTTCTCGGCACGGGCCTCCGCCTTCGCGTCGGCCTTCTTGCGGTGCGGCCCGAGCACCATGATCATGTTGCGGCCGTCCTGCTTGGGCGAGGACTCCACGAAGCCCAGCTCGTCGACGTCCTCCGCCAGGCGCTGCAGCAGTCGGAAGCCCAGCTCGGGGCGGTGCTGCTCGCGGCCGCGGAACATGATGGTGATCTTGACCTTGTCGCCTGCCTTCAGGAACCGCACGACGTGACCCTTCTTGGTCTCGTAGTCGTGCGCGTCGATCTTCGGGCGGAGCTTCATCTCCTTGATGACGACGTTGGTCTGGTTCCGACGGGCCTCACGGGCCTTCTGGGCGTTCTCGTACTTGAACTTCCCGTAGTCCATGAGCTTGCAGACCGGCGGGCGGGCCATCGGCGCCACCTCGACGAGGTCGAGGTCGGCCTCCTGGGCCAGCTTGAGGGCCTGGTCGGTCGGGACGATGCCCACGGTCTCGCCGTTGGGTCCCACGAGCCGGACCTCGGGTACCCGGATCCGGTCGTTGATACGCAGCTCGGTGCTGATGTGTCCTCCAGTGGTCTCGCGTCCGGAAGACTGCTCGGGTTCCCGGCTCGTACCGGCCCGGAAATCGAAGAAGGCTTCCGCTGGTCTCAAGCGGAAGCCAGTCGCGACACGTCGCCTCCACGGCGAGTGCCACTTTTCCAGGACGACGGATCGCCCTGGGACCGGTACCCGACGACCTGGTGCGGTCGATGCGGGTGGGAGACGTGACGCTGCTGGTCTCCGCTTGTCAGATCGGTCCCGTCAGGGACTGATCGGTCAACGACGCACTGTACCGGTTCATTCCGAGGCGGGTCGAATCCAAGCCGCCTGGTCCCCCACGCGGGTCAGGCGCCACCCGGCGGCCACCGCGCGCAGGTCCTCGCCCTCGAGCGCGAACCTGACCGGGCCCGCGACGTCGACGACCAGCGCGTCGGCGCCCTCCTGGAGAGCCGCCTGCGCGGCCGTCGACGCCGCCGCCGGCACCGGCCGGGCCTCGGCGTCCCAGCCCGCCAGGCTCGCGGTGCTCGTGAACGCGAGCAGCCCCCGGCGACCGTCGGGTCGCGTCATCAGGACGGTGGCCATGTCGCTGCTCTTGTCGTGGGTGAGCCCCTGCTCGTCGCGCTCCACCTCGCCCAGAACCGCGACCACGGGCACGAGCAGCCGGGCGGACCCGAGGGCCCCGAGCACGCCGGCCCGGTCACCCGTGCCCGCGGCGTACGCCGTGAGGGCGGCCGCCAGCGCTGCGTCGGCCGCACCGTCGTCCCCCGCGAACCCGGGGTCGGGGATGCGGCTGCCGTCGAACCTCCCGGGACCTCCACCCACGACGCGATCCTCGCATCCACCGGAGCAGCCCCCACCATGTGACAGGCTTGACCGCGTGGACGACGTGACGTGGGCAGCCCTCACCGCGGTGCTCACCGCGCTCGGAGCGGCCTGGACCTGGTACGCGTTCCGGAACCGGGGCACCGCCTCCGGGCTGCGCGGGGCCGGACTCACCCTCCTCCCACCCGCGGCGTGGCTGACCGGGACGCTGGAGATGTTCACCGAGATCGGCGGCTCGGTGGCCGACTGGGCCACCCACCTCGTCCTCAGCCCGACCGTGTGGGCCGGCATCGTGCTGACCGGCCTCTCCGTCGTGCTGCTCGGCTCGTCCGCCATGCTCCGCAAGCGCGGTCGGAGCGGCGGCGACGCGTCGGGTGAGAAGGCGCTGGGCGCCGGCCCCGCACCCCGCAGCGAGCCGGTCGTGGACGACGACCTCGCCGACATCGAGGCCATCTTGAAGCGGCGTGGGATCACCTGATGGCACCGGCGTCCAGCGGGCGGCAGGCGCTCGCCCGACGGCTCGGGGCTGCCGTCGCGGCGTCCGACCCCCTACCGACCCCGGCCATGGTCGTCGACCTCGACGCGTTCGACGCCAATGCCGACGACCTGGCGCGGCGGGCGGCCGGGACCCCGATCCGGGTGGCGTCCAAGTCGGTGCGGGTCCCGGAGCTGATCGCGCGGGCGCTGCGCCACCCGGCGTTCCACGGCGTGCTCGCGTTCACGTTGCGCGAGGCGCTGTGGCTGCACGAGCGTGGCATCTGCGACGACCTCGTCGTCGCCTACCCGACCGTCGATCGCGAGGCGCTGACCCGGCTGGTCGAGTCGCCCGCGGCCGCGGCCGCGATCACGCTGATGGTCGACGACCTGGGCCAGCTCGACGTGGTCGACTCGGTGCGTCGGTCCCTCGCGGTGCCGGTCCGGGTCGCGATCGACGTGGACGCCGGGCTCCGGATCGGCGGCCAGCACGTCGGTCCGAAGCGCAGTCCCTTGTACGACCCGGCGTCCGTGACCGCGCTCGCGCGGCGGATCCTGGACCGGCGCGGCTTCCGGCTGGTCGGCGCGATGACCTACGAGGGCCAGGTGGCCGGGCTGCCGGACATGGTGCCCACGCAGCGCGCCAAGTCACTGGTCGTGCGCGGCCTCAAGCAGGCGTCGCAGTCGCAGATCGAGGAACGGCGGCAGCAGGTGGCCCAGGCGCTCGCGAGCGTGGTGGAGCTGGAGTTCTGGAACGCCGGAGGCTCCGGCTCTGTCGAGACCACCGCCGCCGACCCGGTCGTCACGGAGGTGGCCGCAGGGTCGGGGCTGCTGGTGCCCACGCTCTTCGACCACTACCGCTCCTTCGACCCTCGACCGGCCGCGTTCTTCGCGCTGCCGGTCGTGCGCCGACCCTCGGCCGGGATCGCGACCGTGCACGGCGGCGGCCTCGTGGCGTCCGGGCCGGCCGGCCGGGACCGGTTGCCCTCACCCTGGCTGCCCGAGGGACTGCACCTGACAGCGCTGGAGGGTGCCGGCGAGGTCCAGACCCCGCTGACCGGCCCGGGCGCGGCCCGGCTGGCCATCGGCGACCTGGTGTGGTTCCGGCACGCGAAGGCCGGCGAGGTCTTCGAGCACACCAACGACGTCCACCTGCTGGCCGGAGACGCGTTCGTCGACCGGGTCGAGACCTACCGCGGCCACGGGCTCGCGTTCTGAACAGCTGGACGCGCGGGGCCGTTACCGGAAGGTGCGGATGCACACCTTGCGGGAGAACGAGTTCTTGAACTCGGCGTTGCCCTGGACCTTCACGCGGTAGCAGACGACACCGACCCGCTGGAGGGCCGCGATCCGCTGCCGGTAGCGGCTGGATCCGTTGGTCTCGAACTTCTTCCACGTGGTCCAGCGCTTCGCGCTCTTCAGCTTGCGCTGCATGATCGCCGGCTTGTTCTCGTACGCCGGGAACACCCGGCCCTTCGCGATGAACACGTTCGGGCGTGGCTCGACGCCCTTGATGTTGATCGTGCGCTCTTCCTTGGCCTGCGGAGCGGCTGGCTCGGCGGTGGCCGACGAGGCGACGGTCAGTGATGCGGACATGACCAGCGCGGCGCCGGCGGCGACGAGACGCAGTCGATTGGCGAACATGTGGTGCTCCCCCTTCGGGTACTGGTGACTTTACCCAACTTTGGTGGGCACCCTGCCCAGGGACCCGTCGCGCAAACGGGAACGCGGAAAGTTCTCGTCGGCGGGGCGCTCCCTATCCTGGCCGGGTGCCGGAGCAGCCCGATCAGGAGACCGCCGTGCGACGGGTGGTGGACCTGCTGACGGCCCGGCCGGCCACGCTCGGCGGCGGCCGACTCGTGTGTGTCGACGGGCCTGCCGGGTCGGGGAAGACCACGCTCGCCGCTCGGGTCGCCGACACCGTGCCGGGGTCCCGCGTGGTCCACATGGACGATCTGTTCGAGGGGTGGCGCGGGCTGCCGACCGTCGACGCCCAGCTCGGCTCCCTGCTGGGTCCGCTCGCGACCGGTCGCGCGGGCTCCTACCGACGCTGGGACTGGCACGCCGACGACTGGGCCGAGCTCGTGACGGTCGATCCCACCGACCTGCTGGTCGTGGAGGGAGTCGGCTCCGGGTCGCTGCGAGCGGCCGAGGTCACCACGGTGCTGGTGTGGGTCGAGGCGCCGTACGACGTCCGGATGCGGCGGGGCCTCGAGCGGGACGGCGACGCCTTCGCGCCCCACTGGGAGGCGTGGGCACGCGCCGAGGCGGAGCACTTCGCGCGGCACCGGACCCAGGCCCGGGCCGACCTGCTCGTCGACGGGACCCGCTAGCGTCCGGCGCTCTGGTCGACCAGCAGGCGCAGCTCGGCGACCGCTCGCTGCGCCCGTGCTCCGTCGGAGCCCTGGATCCCCATCGCCGGCTGGCTGGTCCCGTCGGCCAGGTCGAGCACCGCCCACGGCGCGCCCGGGGCGAGGTGCACCGCCAGCACCTCGGCCCACTCGTAGACGTGCCGCCGGTAGCCGTTGACGACGACGAGGCGGGTCGACTCCGCGACCACCCGGCTGCGCGCGAGGGCGAACCCGGCGGCGTAGAAGAGGCAACCGAGGACGACGACGGTGGAGCGCTGGAAGGTGCTGAACGCCTCCCGCGTCTGGTCGTCGAACGCGAACCACGCGAAGCCGGTCACCACCAGGAGCGCCCCGCCGAAGATCGCCCCGGCCAGCCGGACGCCCAGCGGGCGCCAGGTGTGCGGGAGCACCGGCTCAGAGACGGCAGGCATGGATGTCGGTCAGGAGGATGCCACGCGCTCCCAGGTCGTAGAGCTCGTCCATCAACCGCTGCGCGCCGGATCGGGGCACCATCGCCCGCACCGCGACCCAGCCCTCGCGATGCAACGGGGAGACGGTGGGGCTCTCGATGCCGGGGGTGAGCGCGACGGCGTCGGTGACACCGGACGCCGGGATGTCGTAGTCCATCATCACGTAGGTGCGGGCCACCAGCACGCCGTCGAGCCGGCGCCGGAAGACCTCGAACCCGGCCGGCGTCTCGTGGCCCCGCGTGACCAGCACCGCCTCCGAGTCGAGCACGACCTCGCCGAACGTCTCCAGCCCCGCGGCGGTGAGCGTGCTGCCCGTCTCGACCACGTCGGCGATCACGTCGGCCACCCCGAGCTGGATGCTGGTCTCCACCGCGCCGTCGAGGCGGGTGACGGTGGCGTCGATCCCCTGCCGCTCGAGGAACGCGGTGACGATCCCGGCGTACGACGTGGCGATCCGCAGCCCCGCCAGGTCGGAGACCTCGGTGTAGCGGCCGACCGGCCCGGCGAACCGGAACCGGCTGCCGCCGAACCCGAGGCCCATCACCTCCTCGGCCTTCGCGCCGGAGTCGAGCAGCAGGTCGCGACCGGTGATGCCGACGTCGAGGGTGCCCTCGCCGACGTACAGCGCGATGTCGCGCGGCCGCAGGTAGAAGAACTCGACGCCGTTCTCGGCGTCGATCAGGCGCAGCTCCTTCGCGTCGTGGCGCTGGCGGTAGCCGGACTCGCGCAGGATCTCCTGAGCCGACTGGGAGAGCGCGCCCTTGTTGGGGACGGCGACCCGGAGGAGACCGGTCGGCCGGTCGGTGGTCGAGGTGGTCATGAGGGCCTCAGAGGTGGGTGTAGACGTCGTCGAGGGTCAGGTCGCAGGCGAGCATCAGTACCTGCGCGTGGTAGAGCAGCTGGCTGATCTCCTCGGCCGCCCGCTCCTTGGACTCGTGCTCGGCAGCCATCCAGGACTCCGCGGCCTCCTCGACCAGCTTCTTGCCGATCGCATGGACCCCGGCGTCGAGCTGCTGCACCGTGCGGGAGCCGTCGGGCCGCGCTGCGGCCTTGTCGCTCAGCTCGGCCCACAGGTCCTCGAACGTCTTCACGTGGCGAAATCCTAGACGTAGCCGCGTCGGACCGACCGCAGGGTCTGAGCGGTGGTCAGCGCGGCCGCCGCGGTCTCGTAGCCCTTGTCCTCCCGCGACTGCGTCAGGCCGGCCCGGTCGAGGGCCTGATCCTCGGTCTCGCAGGTGAGGACGCCGAAGCCGACCGCGGTCTGCCGGTCGAGGGCGACCCGGTTCAGGCCGTCGGTGGCGGCGGAGCAGACGTACTCGAAGTGGGGCGTGCCACCGCGGATCACGACGCCGAGCGCGACGACCGCGTCGTACCCCTGGGCGGCCAGCGCGTCGGCGACCACCGGCAGCTCGAACGTCCCAGGGACCCGGACCAGCTGCGGCGCCTCGACCTGGTAGTCGCGGCACGCCCGCTGCGCCCCCTCGACCAGTCCGTCCATCACCGTCTCGTGCCAGCTCGCGGCGACGATCGCGACCCGCAGGTCGTGGCAGTCGACCGGCCGCTGGTCGGGTGCTCCGGCTCCGCTCACGACGTCCCTCCCTTGGTGTCCAGGTCCGGCAGGAGGTGCCCCATCCGGTCCCGCTTGGTCTGCAGGTAGGCCAGGTTGTGGTCGTTCGGGTGCGGGGTGAGCGGCACCCGCTCGGCCACCGGCACACCGTAGCCCTCCAGGCTGGTGGACTTGTCGGGGTTGTTGGTGAGCAGCCGGACGCTGCCGACGCCCAGGTCGCGCAGGATCTGGGTCGCCGCGCCGTAGTGGCGGGCGTCGGCCGGCAGGCCGAGCTCGAGGTTGGCGTCGACGGTGTCGGACCCGCCGTCCTGGAGGGAGTAGGCCTGCAGCTTGGCGAGCAGCCCGATCCCCCGGCCCTCGTGGCCCCGGAGGTAGATCACGATGCCGCGGCCGGCCTCCACGACCCGCTGCAGCGCCTCGTCGAGCTGCGGCCCGCAGTCGCACCGGTCGCTGCCGAACACGTCGCCCGTCAGGCACTCGGAGTGGACCCGGGTGAGCACGGGCTCGTCGCCGCTCACGTCGCCGTGGACGAGCGCGAGGTGCTCGCCGTCGTCCACCGCGATCCGGTAGCCGTACGCCGTGAAGTCACCGTGCTTCGTCGGCAGCCGGGTCTCGGCGACCCGCTCGACCAGCACCTCCGTGCGGCGCCGGAAGCTGACCAGGTCCTCGATCGAGATCATCGCCAGCCCGTGCTCGTCGGCGAAGTCGCGCAGCTGCTGGCCCCGCTTCATGGTGCCGTCGTCGTTGACGATCTCGACCAGCACCCCGGCCGGGGTCAGCCCCGCCAGCCGTGCGAGGTCGACGGCGGCCTCGGTGTGCCCGCGGCGGACGAGCACACCGCCCCGCCGGTAGCGCAACGGGAACACGTGGCCGGGCCGGGTGATCTCCCAGGGTTCGGTGGCCGAGTCGGCGAGCACCCGCGCCGTGTGGGCCCGGTCGGCCGCCGAGATCCCGGTCGTGACGCCGTCACGGGCGTCGACCGAGACCGTGTAGGCGGTCCGGAGCCGGTCCTCGTTGTGGGGGGACATCAGCGGGATCTCGAGCCGGTCGAGCATGTCGGCGGGCATCGGCACGCAGATGACGCCGCTGGAGTGACGGATCGTGAAGCCCATCAGCTCCGGCGTGGCCTTGGACGCCGCGAAGATCAGGTCGCCCTCGTTCTCGCGGTCCTCGTCGTCGACCACCACGACGGCGCGGCCGGCGGCCACGTCGGCGATCGCGCGCTCGACGGTGTCCAGCCGGACCGGCGCTGTCATGCGGACACCTTCTCGGTGTGCGAGCTGGACGCCGCGCGCCCGGCGTCGCGCTGGACCCGCCACCAGGTGACGAAGCCGACCACGCAGAAGCCGCCGTAGAAGACGTACATCGCGGCGGTCGGGTAGAACCCCGCCCGGATCAGGGTGGTGACGCCCACGATGTCGACGAGGATCCAGACCAGCCAGAACTCCACCCAGCCGCGGGCCATGCCGTAGGTCGCCAGCATCGACCCGGCGAGGATCCAGGCCTCGGTCTCCGGACCCCACGAGCCGATCTGCTGCAGGAGGAGGTACGCCGCGACGTACCCGCCCGCGGCGAGCCCGACGAGCAGCAGCCGCTCGCGCCCGGTAGCCCAGCGCGGCGTGATGGCGCCGCCGTCGGCCGCACCGCCCTCGGCCCGGGCGCGGCTCCACCGCCACCAGCCGTAGAGCGAGACCGCGATGAAGAACAACTGGCGGCCCGCCTGGCCCCAGAGCGGGTCGGCCGAGGCGCCGCTGAGCTCGCCGGTGACGAAGACCGTGAACAGCAGCACGTTGCCGACCATGCCCACGGGCCAGGCCCAGACCAGACGCTTCATGCCGAGGATCGCGCTCGCGAGGCCGAACAGGTTGCCGACGACCTCGCGCGCGAGCAGCTCGCCCCCGGCCACGGGGATGGTGCCGTGCAGCAGCCAGTCGATCATCGGGGTCCTCCTGGGGGCTGGGCTGTGTAGGCACGGACCAGGGTGGCCACGTGCTTGGCGATGACGTCCATCTCGAGGTTGACGACGTCGCCGGGCGCGCGGGTCCCGAGGGTGGTGCGGGCGAGGGTCTCGGGGATCAGGCTGACGGTGAACCGGTCCGGGTGGGCCTCGACGACGGTGAGGCTCACGCCGTCGACCGCGACCGAGCCCTTGTCGACGAGCAGCTCGGCCAGGTGGCCGGGGATGCCGACCGTCACGACGTCCCAGTGGTCGCTGGGACGTCGCTCGAGGATCGTTCCGACGGCGTCGACGTGGCCCTGCACGAGGTGTCCGCCCAGACGCGTGGCCAGCGTGGCCGCCCGCTCGAGGTTCACCCGGTCGCCGACGGCGAGCCCGCCGAGCGACGTCTTGTCGAGAGTCTCCTGCATCACGTCGGCGGTCCACGCCCCCGTGTCGAGCGCACTGACGGTGAGGCAGCAGCCGTTGACGGAGATCGAGTCGCCGTGACGCGCGTCCTCGAGCACCAGGTCGGCGCGGACGGTGAGACGGATCGCGTCGCCCTGGTCCTCGACCGCCGCGACCGTGCCGAGCTCCTCGACGATGCCCGTGAACATCAGCGGTCCCCTCCCGGCGCGAGCGTGAGCCGGACGTTGGTGTCCTCGCCGTCGTGACCCTGCAGCACGGTGACGTCGGTGACGGCCAGGTGCCGGGCGTCGGCCATGGTGGCGATCCCGAGGTCGGCGACCGCGCTGCGGCCCGCTCCGAGCAGTACCGGCGCGACGTACGCGACGACCTCGTCGACCAGTCCGGCCGCGAGGAACGCGGCCGCGAGCGTGGGGCCACCCTCGAGGAAGACGTGTCGCCGGTCGCGCTCGAAGAGCGCGGCGAGCGCCTCGTGGGGGTCGCGGGTGCGCAGGTGGAGGGTCTCGGCGCGGTCGTTGAACACCCGGCGGCCGGGGTCGAGGTCGCGCTCCCCCATCACCATGCGCAGCGGCTGCCGGGCGACGGGAGCGTCCACCTCGTCGCGCACCGTGAGCTCGGGGTCGTCGACCTCCACCGTGTTGCTGCCGACCAGCACCACGTCGCACTCGGCGCGAAGCCGGTGGGTGTCGAGGCGGGCGGCCCGGCTGGAGACCCAGCGGCTCGTGCCGTCGGCGGCCGCGCTGCGGCCGTCGAGCGTGGTGGCGAACTTCCACGTGACGAAGGGGCGGCCGTGCTCGACCGCGAACGTCCACGCCCGGTTCAGCGCGCGCGCCTCGTCGACGAGCAGCCCGCCCTCGACGTCGACGCCCGCCGCCCGGAGCGCCTCGGCACCCCCGCTGGCGACCGGGTTGGTGTCGGGCTGCGCGTAGACCACGCGGCGGACGCCGGCGTCGACCAGCGCCTGCGAGCAGGGCCCGGTGCGACCGGTGTGGTGGCAGGGCTCGAGCGACACGACGGCGGTCGCACCCCGGGCGTCCTCGCCGGCGACGGCCAGGGCGGCCGCCTCCGCGTGCGGCGTACCGCTCCCCCGGTGGAAGCCCTCGGCGAGCTCCGTCCCGTCGGGGGCGAGCAGGACGCAGCCGACCCTGGGGTTGGGGCCGAGCGGGACACCCGGTGCCGCGGCGAGCGCGAGGGCGCGGCGCATCGCCGCCCGTTCCCGGTCGGTGAACGACATCGCTGCCTCTCTCGGTCCGGCTCACGCGGCCCGGGGGCAGGTCAGCGCCGCCGCCGGAAGAACTTCCCGGCGTACGTCGCCTGCGTGCTGCTTCTCATCCGGACTTTGACCGTCGGTCCAGGAGTTCCACCTGGTCAACCGGTCCGTGGCCGTCAGGCTCGTGACCGGGTCGCGGACTTTCACCGCCGGTGCGGAGTTCCACCGCCCCCAGAGCACGCGAGCAGCTGCTGGTGACAGTTGCTCTTGCGGGAGCGAGCCTACTCCCGCCGCGCTCCTCCGGCTGCGTGAGGTACCCCACAGACCCCCGAGCGCGAGTCGTGCCTCAATCCGCCCGAGTCGTGGCTGATTCCGATCGAGTCGTGGCTCGTTCGCGATTTCGTCACGACTCGCGCCGCATTTCCCGCGACTCGCGCCGCATTTGGCACGACTCGCGGTCAGGGGCGGGCGGCTGCCTCGCGGAGGGCGCTGACCATCGCGTCGGGGTCGTCGGCGCCGTAGACCGCGGAGCCCGCGACGAAGACGTCGGCCCCGGCCTCGGCGCACCGCTCGATCGTGTCGAGGGAGATGCCGCCGTCGACCTGCAGCCACGTCTCGACCCCGTGCTTGTCCATCAGCTCGCGGGCCCGCCGGATCTTCGGGAGCACCAGGTCGAGGAACGACTGGCCGCCGAACCCGGGTTCGACCGTCATCAGGAGCACCATGTCGAGCTCGGGGAGCAGGTCCTCGTACGGGTCGATCGGGGTGGCCGGCTTCAGGCCCATGCCGGCCCGGGCGCCGTGGGCGCGCAGCTCGCGCGCGAGACGCACGGGCGCGGCGGCCGCCTCGACGTGGAACGTGACCGAGCCGGCGCCGGCCTCGACGTAGGAAAGCGCCTCCCGGTCGGGGTCCTCGATCATGAGGTGCGCGTCGAGCGGGGCGTCGGTCGCCTTCGACAGCGCCTCCAGCATCGTGGGACCGAACGTGAGGTTCGGGACGAAGTGGTTGTCCATCACGTCCACGTGGACCCAGTCGGCACCGGGGATCCGCGCCACCTCGGCACCGAGGGCCGCGAAGTCGGCGTTGAGGATGCTCGGCGTGATCTGGATGCCCACGGACCGATCCTAGGGCTCGTCCACCGGCGGGTCAGGTGGGGTCAGGTCTCCTCCTCGGGGACGGCGGGCGTCTGCGCCCCGGCGGCCTCGTCGCGCTCCGCCCACTCCAGGAGCGGCGCGAGGTCGAACACGTGACCGTCGATGTCGTGGTGCAGGTCGCCCAGCTCGGCGTACCGCGCGGGCATCGTGAAGATCGTGAAGTCGTGCGGGTCGCAGTCGGGCACCTCGTCCCACCGCACCGGCGCCGACACCCGGGCGTCGGGCAGTCCGCGCACGGAGTACGCCGCCGCGATGGTGTGGTCGCGGGTGTTCTGGTTGTAGTCGACGAACAGGTGGTGGGGGTCGCGGTTCTTCTTCCACCACTCGGTCGTGACGTCGTCGGGGGCCCGCCGCTCGATCTCGCGCGCGAACGCGTGCGCCGCCCGGCGTACGTCGGGGAAGCCGTGGTCGGGCGCGACCCGGACGTAGACGTGCAGACCCTTGCTGCCGCTGGTCTTGGGGTAGCCGACGGCGCCCAGCTCGTCGAGCACCTCGTGCACGACGCCCGCCACGCGCTGCACCTGGGCGAAGTCCGACAGCGGGCCGGGATCGAGGTCGATCCGCCACTCGTCCGGCTTCTCGGTGTCGGCGCGGCGGCTGTTCCACGGGTGGAACTCGACCGTGGACATCTGCACCGCCCAGATGACCGATGCGAGCTCGGTGACGCACAGCTCGTCGGCGGTGCGGTTCCAGCGCGGGAAGTGCAGCCGGACCGTCTCGACCCACGGCGGGGCACCGGCCGGCAGCCGCTTCTGGTGCACCTTCTCGCCGGCGAGTCCCTTGGGGAACCGGTGGAGCATGCACGGGCGCTCGAAGAGCGCGTTGACGATCCCGTCGCCGACGGACAGGTAGTACTCGACGAGGTCGAGCTTGGTCGCACCCGACTCCGGGAAGTAGACGCGGTCGGGGTTGGTCACCTTGACGACGCGGTCGTCCACGTCGATCTCCGTGAACGGCGACGCCATGCCCGGACGCTAGCGGGTCAGCGGGCGGCCGGCGTCACCACGACACGCGTCACCGGCGACACGTGCTCGTCGGCGTAGCCGCGCTCGGCGAAGAACCACCGGTACTCGGTCGTCACCTCGGGCGTGACCGTCGCGGTCACGGTGCCGTCGGCTGCGGCCACGACGGTCTCGGCGACGGTCGTGAAGCCGCTCGCGCCCTTCGGGCGGGCCTGGAGCTCGAGCACCGCGCCCATCGACCGGCCGGCGCCGTCGACCGACCGGCCCGTCAGCGTGACCGACTGCCCCGTGGTGACCGTCCGGTGGTCGGCGGCGATCGAGGTGCCGACGGTCCAGCCCTCGAGGTCGTACGTCGTGACGGAGCCGGGCAGGCCGGTGCGGATCGCGTCGACGCCGAACGTCCGCCCGTCGCACCCGAAGCCGGTGAGGACGTAGCCCGGGCCGTCGCCGTGCTCGGCGGTGAACGCGTCGATGGTGGCCGACCCGCCGTCCCCCAGCACCGCGCCGGTGGCGGCGTCGTACCGGGTCCAGGTGTAGGTCGCCCCGGTGGCGTCCACCTGCTGCCACCCCTCGCCGGCCGTCAGGTCCGCCCGACCGGACCACACCTCGCCGGGAGCCATGTCCGGCGCGAGGTACCAGGTGTAGGCGACGCCACCCGTGCCGGCCGCGGCCCGCACCGAGAGCGTCGAGACCGCGGACGCGATCGAGGCGAACATGCTGACCGAGCCGGCGGCGGTGCCCGTGCCGGGCAGGGTCAGGTCGACCGCGCGGCGTCCCAGCGGTGCGGCAGGGTCGCGCCGGAGCAGGGCCTCCGGTCCGCGCTGGTCGACGTGGAACAGGTCGACGCACCCGAAGTAGGTCAGGTAGGTGCCGGTAGCCGGGAAGCGAGTCCCCGGCACGACGACGCTGTCGTCCGCGTGCGCAGGAGCGGCTCCCAGGCCCATGCCGAGGGCCAGCACCGCGGTCGCGGCCCAGCGTCGCATCGTTCTTCCTCCCCCTCGCAGCCCACCGAGGACTGCTCCCCCCCATTGAACGTCACGGGGTGGCACCCGTCCATGCCGGGCCGCCGATCTAGGTAACGAATTAGGCAACGATTCAGCGGCTCGTCACGTGGTCGAGCGACGGAGCTGGGCGAGGAACATCGCATCGGTCCGGTGGCGGTGCGGCCAGAGCTGGAGGGTGCCCGGGCGAGGGCCGTCGGCATCGGGCACCAGGAGCGAAGCAGGCTCCAGGACGGCGTCCTGGCGTGCGGCGAGCACCGCGTCGAGCACCTCCGCGGTCTCGGCGAGCAGCGGGGAGCAGGTCGCGTAGACCACGATCCCGCCGGGCCGGACGAGGTCGAGCGCGGACGTCAGCAGCGCCCGCTGGAGCGGGACGAGCTCGTCGAGGTCACCCGGCTGCTTGCGCCAGCGGGCCTCCGGCCGGCGCCGGAGCGCGCCGAGACCCGAGCACGGTGCGTCGACCAGCACCCGGTCGAAGGAGCCCGGCTCCCAGGGCGGACGCCGGCCGTCGTACGTCGTCACCTCGTCGACCCCGCCGGCTCCGTCCAGGGCGCTCCGCACGAGCTCGGCGCGGTGCGGCTGCGGTTCGTTGGCGACCAGCCGGGCGCCACGCTCCGCCGCCAGCGCCGCGAGCAGCGCCGCCTTGCCGCCCGGGCCCGCGCACAGGTCGAGCCAGCGATCGTCGCGACCCTCCACCGGTGGTGCGGCGACGGCCAGCGCGACCAGCTGCGAGCCCTCGTCCTGGACGCCGGCGCGCCCCTCGGCGACCGCCGGCACGGCGCCGGGGTCGCCGTCTTCCAGCCGCACCCCGTACGGCGACAGCGCGGTCGGGTCGCCGGGCAGCTCGTGGCGCTCGGACCGGCCGGGCCGCGCCACGAGCACCACCTCCGGCGCGGTGTTGTCCGCCGCCAGCAGGGCCTCGAGCTCGTCCGCCCGGTCTCCCAGCGCGGCCTCGAGCCCGGCGACGACCCAGGGCGGGTGGCTGTGGGCCACCGCCAGGTGACCGGTGCGGTCGAGCGTCCGGTCGGGGGCGACCCGGTCGATCCAGCCGGCCAGGTCGTGCTCGCCGACCCGACGCAGCACGGCGTTCACCAGGCCCGCCGACGCGGGGCCGGTGCGACTCCGGGCGAGGTCGACCGTGGCGCTGACCGCGGCGTGCGGCGGGACCCGCATCGCGAGCAGCTGGTGGGCGCCCAGCCGGAGCACGTCGCGCAGCCGCGGCTTGACGCGGCCCCGGTCGAGGCAGGCGTCGATGACCGGGTCGTAGGTGCCGAGCCCGCGCAGCGTCCCGGCGGCCAGCTCGGTGGCGAACGCCGCGTCGCGGCCGCTGAGCCGCCGGTCGCGGAGCACCTGTGCGAGCGCGAGGTTGGCGTAGGCGTCCTCGGTCCGGACGGCGCGCAGCACGTCGTAGGCCGCCAGCCGGGCGGCGTCAGGCATCCCTTCGAGAGGGCGGTGCCCGCCCTCCTCAGGAACCGCCCCGAAGTACTCCTTCGCGACCCGCTTCGGTGCCCGCTTGGCCCAGGCGTCGGTGATGACCTCGCGCAGCTCGTCGATGTCGAGCTCGCCGAGCCGCGACTGCCGGACGAGCACCGCGTCGGTGCCGCGGAAGTGGTCGATCGTGAAGAACGGGGTGCCGGGGTCGTCGACGAGTGCCTGCTTCTCGGCCGCGGTGGGCGTGAGGATCACGACCACGTCGTCGTACATCTCCCCCGTCTCCGGGTCGACGGCCGTGTGGTGCGGCATCCGGTAGAGCACGAAGCCCCGGCCCTTGTCGCCACGCGGCACCTTCCACGTGGGTCGGTCACCCCACGAGATCCCCAGCTCCGTCTCGGGCAACGAACCGCAGATCGCGTCGATGTCGTCGGGGGTCGCTGGCCGGGCCACCCGGCCAGCGTAGGCGACGGCGGCGTTCACCCCAGGCGTGCGTCGGGCGCGATCCGCACCCCGCGCGCCCAGTCGGCCGCAGGCATCTGTCGCTTGCCGAACGCCTTCACCTCGCCCAGCCGCACGGCCCGGGTGGCGGTGCCGACGTGGACGGCGTTCTTGCTGACGGCCAGCCGGCCCGGCGGCAGCGGCTCGTGGTCGGCGTCGATGGTGACCGGGCCGAGCTTGATCCGCTCGCCGTCGTACGTCGACCAGCCGCCCGGCCCGGGGGTACACGCCCTGACCCGACGGTCGACGGCGGCGGCGGTCTCCGACCACTCCACCTGGGCGTCCGCGACGGTGATCTTGGGGGCGAGCGTGACGCCCTCGGCCTGCTGGTCGCGCGCCTCCAGCGCGCCCTCGGCGAGGCCGTCGAGGGTGGCTACCAGGAGCCCGGCCCCACCCTCCGCGAGCCGGCCCAGCAGCTCGCCGGCGGTGTCTCGGGGCCGGATCGTCTCGGTCATGACTCCGTAGACCGGCCCGGCGTCCAGTGCGGGCACGATCCGGAACGTCGTCGCGCCGGTGACCTCCTCGCCCGCCCAGATCGCGTGCTGGACGGGCGCCGCACCGCGCCAGGCGGGCAGCACCGAGAAGTGCAGGTTGACCCACCCGTGGACCGGGATCTCGAGCGCGCTCCGGGGCAGCAGCGCACCGTAGGCGACGACCGGGCAGCAGTCGGGTGCGAGGCCGCGCAAGGCGTCCTGGAAGTCGGGGTCGCGCGGGTGGTCGGGCTTGAGGACGGGGACCCCGAGCTCCTCGGCCCGCTGGGCGACGGGGCTGGCGGCGAGGGTGCGGCCCCGGCCGGCCGGTGCGTCGGGCCGGGTCACGACCCCCACGAGCTCGTGGGCGCTGTCGGCGATCGCGTCCAGCGAGGGCAGTGCGGCCTCCGGCGTTCCGGCGAAGACGACGCGCATCAGCGGTTCACAGGCCGAGCCCGTGGGTCGAGTGCGGGCTGACCTTCACCGTCGGCTTCTCGAGCCCGAACCAGTCCGACTCGCGGATCGCCTTCATCGCCGCCTTGCGGGTGTCGCCGTCGAGCCGGTCGATGAACAGCACCCCGTCGAGGTGGTCGGTCTCGTGCTGGATGGCGCGCGCGAGCAGCTCGCTGCCCTCGATCGTCCGCGGCTCGCCGTACATGTCGAAGCCGCGGGCGACGACCGAGAGCGCGCGGGTGCAGTCGAAGGTCAGCTCGGGGATCGACAGGCAGCCCTCGTCGCCGTGCTGCTCCTCCTCCGACAGGTCGAGGACCGGGTTGACCAGGTGTCCGACCTGGCCGTCGACGAACCAGGTGAACACCCGGAGCCCGACCCCGATCTGCGGTGCCGCCAACCCGGCCCCGGGCGCCGCCAGCATGGTGTCGGTGAGGTCGGAGACCAGGGTGCGGAGCTCGACGTCGAAGTCGACGACCTCGACGGCGCGCTGCCGCAGCACCGGGTCGCCGAAGAGCCGGATCGGTTGGATGGACACGCGGACGAGTCTAGGAGGGGGTCAGGCGTCGGCCCGCGAGGGCACGTCGAGCAGCGCCTTGCCGACGGCGTCGCGCACCGACGCCCGGGTCCGGCCGATCATCCTCACCTCGGTGCCGCCCCGGAAGGGCCGCAACATCACCTGGGTGTCGGCCTGCTCCTGGAACAGCAGGAAGAGCAGCCCGAGCGGGAAGAGCAGGACCACCGGGAAGAGCGTCCACCAGGGCGAGCGGCTGACCGTCACGGTCCAGGTGCCGGGCGACCCGGCGCGCAGCCGCGCCGCCGGGAGGTTGCCGAGGAGCTTCACGAGGGGCGGCTCGATCTGGGCCTGGCCGACGGCGAGCGGCCACTGCTCGTCGACGTCGACCCACTGACTGCGCGTGCCCCACCGCAGGCCGACCAGCACCGCCGCCACCAGGACGCCGGCGACGAGAACCTCCACGTACCCGATCCCGAACACGCGCCCAGGGTAGGCGACTCAGGTGCGGTGGCGGACCAGGACCTCCAGGCCGCCGAGCAGCCAGGTCAACCCGAACTCGAAGAACTCGTCGGCCGGCTGCGCGAACGCGTCCTCGGTCATCGCCAGCATGTGCGGGTAGGCGCCGGTCTTCATGGCGGCCTCCATCACCGGCGCCTGGGCCTGCCAGAACTCCTGGTCGGTGACGCCCGTCCGTCGCTCGGCCAGCACCGACGCGTTGACCATCCGGGCGAGCCCCTGGACGAAGGAGTCGATCATGCTGATGACCGCGACCCGCTCCTGGTCCGTCAGCCCGGCGTCGTCGAGCGCGGCCAGCGCGAGCTCGAACGACGCCATCGAGTTGGGGCCGAGCACCGGGCGTGACTGGTCGACCCAGGGCAGCCACATGTGCTCGGTGTAGAGCGTCCACAGACCGCGCGCCATCGTCTCCATCGCCGTGCGCCAGTCGCCGCCGAGGGTCGCACCCTCCGGGACCCCGTTGACACGCTCGAGCATCAGGTCCAGCAGCTCCGCCTTGCCGGGGACGTACCGGTACAGCGACATGGTCCCGACGCCGAGCTCGGAGGCGACCCGCCGCATCGAGAGCGCCTCGAGCCCCTCGGCATCGGCGATCCGGATCGCCTCCTCGACGATCCGCGCGACACTCAGCTGTGGCTTGGGACCTCGGGTCCCGGCGGTGTCGTCGTACTCCCACATGATCGCGAGGCTGCGGTGGACGTCGCCCGCGCCGCTGTACTGGGGATCGCTCATCAGTGCCTCCGAAACATCCCTGGCGGACTTTCTGCGTAGAGTGTACGCTGTTCGCCCGTACGATGTACGCAGTTTAGCGGGGAGGGTGCCGTGAGCACGGCGGGACACGCGATCGAGGCGGCGGGACTGGTCAAGCGCTACCAGGAGGTCGTGGCGCTCGACGGCTTCGACCTCGAGGTCGGCTCCGGCAGCGTGCACGGGCTGCTCGGCCCGAACGGCGCGGGCAAGACCACCGCCGTCCGGGTCCTCACGACCCTGGTCCGACCCGACGGCGGCACCGCCCGCGTGGCGGGCCACGACGTGGCGGCCGACCCGCAGGCGGTCCGGCGCCGGATCGGGCTGGCGGGCCAGTACGCCGCCGTCGACGAGGTCCTGACCGGGCGGCAGAACCTGGTGCTCTTCGGCCGGCTGTTCCACCTCGGCGCCCGGGGTGCGGGACGACGGGCCGACGAGCTGCTCGAGCAGTTCCAGCTCGCCGACGCGGCCGACAAGGCGGCCAAGGCCTACAGCGGTGGCATGCGGCGCCGGCTCGACCTGGCCGCGAGCATGATCTTGGCACCGCACATCCTGTTCCTCGACGAACCGACCACCGGCCTCGACCCGCGCGGACGCAACGAGGTGTGGGAGGCGATCCGCGACCTCGTCCGCGGCGGCACGACGGTGCTCCTGACCACCCAGTACCTCGACGAGGCCGACCAGCTGGCCGACCGGATCTCCGTGATCGACCGCGGCCGCACGATCGTGACCGGCACCCCGTCGGACCTCAAGAACACGGTCGGCGCCGACCAGATCGAGGTCCAGGCCGCGCCCTCGACCGACCTGGCCCGGGTCGCGGCCGCGTTCGACGACGTCGCGACCTCGCCGCCCGAGATCTCGCAGGAGCTGATGCGGGTCGTGGCGCCGGTCGGCGACCGGGTGGCCGCTCTCACGACGCTCGCCGGACGCCTGCACGCCGACGGCGTCGTCGTGGAGGACATCAGCCTGCGCCGCCCCACGCTCGACGACGTGTTCCTCCAGCTCACCGGGCACCGGGCTGCGGAGCCCGACTCCACCACCGCCGACCCCCGGCAGGAGGCGACCACATGAGCGTCATCCACCCCGACGAGCTCACGCCGCCTCGCGGATCCGCGTTGCGATGGGCGGTCACCGACTGCTGGAGCATGGTCTGGCGACAGCTCCTCTACTACCGGCAGCAGCCGACCATCATCCTCTGGCAGCTCGGCTTCCCGATCGTGTCGGTGCTCCTGTTCGTCTACGTGTTCGGCTCCGCGATGGAGATCGGTGGCGGCGCCGACTACACCGACTTCGCGATGCCCGGCATGTTCGCGATGACCATGGCCTTCGGGTTCATGAACACGGCGTACGCGATGGTGATCGACAAGGAGAAGGGCGTCACCGACCGGTTCCGCTCGATGCCGATCGCGCGCTCGGCCGTCGTGACCGGACGCGGCGTCGGCGACGTCCTGGGGGCCGCCATCGACCTCGCCGTGCTGGCCGTGATCGCCGTGGTCGTGGGGTGGCGCTCGGACGGCGGGGTCGCCGCGACGTTGTTCGCGTTCGTCCTGCTGCTGTGGCTGCGGTTCGCCCTGATCTGGATCGGGGTCTACCTCGGGTTGATGGTGCCCACCCAGGAGCAGGCCGGGAACCTGTTCGCCGTCGCCTTCCCGTTCGGCATGCTGTCGAGCGTCTTCACGCCGCCCTCGTTGATGCCGGACTGGCTCGGGTTCATCGCGATGTGGAACCCGGTCTCCTCGACCGCCAACGCCACCCGCGACCTGTTCGGCAACCCCGTACCGCTCGGCGACAGCTGGATCGAGCAGAACGCGATGCTGATGGCGGTCGTGTGGCCGATCCTGATCACCGCGATCTTCCTGCCGCTGGCCGTGCGTAAGTACCAGCGACTGTCCCGCTGACGGCGCTCAGAGCGTCGGCGGGTCGACCTGCACCCGGACGGCGTCGAGCTTGCGCGCCGAGCGGACCCGCTGCAGCTCCCCCAGAGCGGCCGAGAGGTCGGCGCCCCGGGCGCGTGGCGTGCGGAGGACCGCCCGGGCCTCGTCTCCGACCGGCACCGGCCCCAGCACCTCCACCCCCTCGGGGACGCCGAGCAGGGTGAGTGCGTCGTCGAGGGCGCCAGGCTCGCCGGTGATGGTCGCGAGCCGGTAGGCGGGCGGGAGCTGCGCCTCGGCCCGCAGCGCCGCTTCACGTTCGGCGAAGCCGGCCGGGTCCCAGCGCACCAGCGCCTGGAGCGCGGGATGGTCGGGCTGACCCACAGCGACCACCCGTCCGCCCGGCCGGGCGAGGGCCGCCGCGTTGAGCCAGCGGCGCAGCGTCTCCTCCTCGGCGCGCAGGTCGGCGCGCCCCAGCGGCAGCCAGGTGTCGAGGAGCACCACGGCGCCGTAGCCGCCGTCGGCCACGGGCTCGGCCCCGGGCGTGGCGACGACCAGCCCCGGACCGCCGGGGACGGTCGATCGGACCTGGTCGCCGCCCGAGGTCAGGACCGGGACGCCGGGGAACGAGCGACCGAGCTCCTCGGCGGTGCGACTCTCGCCGACGACCGGTGCGCGGAGGCCGCGGTGACCGCACTCGGGGCAGGCCCAACCTGCGGCGGGCTCGCCGCACCAGCGGCAGCGAGGCGGGTCGGCCGGCCCGGCGAGCTCCAGGGGGCCGGAGCAGTGGGCGCAGCGGGCGGGAGTGCGGCAACGCTCGCACGCGAGGCTCGGCGCGTAACCGGACCGCGGGGTCTGCACCAGGACGGGGTCGCTCGGCAGCACGGTGCGCAGCACGTCGTACGCCGGGCCCGGCAGCCGGGCGCCGCGCTCGCGCTCCCCCGACTCGGCGATCGTGACGGTGAGCCGGTCGCGCAGCACCGCCCGCGGGGCGGCGATCTCGTGGGCCCAGCCGGTGCGGAGCAGCTGCTGGGCCTCGACGGTGCGGGCGAACCCACCCACCAGGACGGCGGTCGCCTGCTGCTCGGCGCGGAGCAGCAGCACCTCGCGGGCGTGGGGGTACGGGGCACGCGGCTCGGCGTGGAGGTCGTCGCCGTCGTCCCAGATCGCGACCAGGCCGAGGTCGTGGACCGGCGCGAACGCCGCCGCGCGGGTGCCGAGCACGACCCGACGGTGGCCGCGCGAGACGGCCAGGAAGTCGCGGTAGCGAGCCGCCGGGCCGGGCTCGGCCGTCAGCGTCACGTGGTGGCCCTCCCCCAGCGCCTCGGTCAGGGCGGTGTCGACGCGGGCGACGTCACGGTGGTCGGGCACCACGAGCAGCGCGCCGCGCCCGGAGGCGAGCGTGTGGGCGGCCGCCTGGGCGAGCGCGGCCGGCCAGTCGGTGCCGGGCGCCGCTCCCCAGACGGCGCGGGGCGACCCCCCGTCCGCCAGGTGCGACAGGTACGCCGCCGCCGGGTCGTGCCCGGCCCAGGCGACCGCCGCCGCCTCCGGGTCGGCCGGGACCGGCTCGTCGCGTGGCACGGACGGCTGCTGCTCGGTCGTCGCGTGCCGGGGCGGGACCGCCAGCCGCAGCACGTCGGCCCGGCTGCCGGCGTACCGTCCCGCGACCGCGCCGGCCAACGCGGCGATCTCGGGCGCGAGCACGGGCTCCGCACTGACGACGCGTCGCAGCGGCGCCAGCCGGCCGGGGTGGTCGGACTCGGCGGTGCGGGCGAGCAGGAAGCCGTCCACGTCCTGGCCCGCGAACCGCACCTTCACGCGGGCGCCCGGCACGGCCTGGTCGGCGTGCTGCGCCGGGACGAGGTAGTCGAACGGCCGGTCGAGGTGGGCCAGCGGCAGGTCGACGAGCACCTGTGCGACCGGGTCGACCTCCGCAGGCTCGACCGCGGCGGCCTTGCGGGCACGGGTCGCGGCCGCCTTCGCCCGGGAGTCCGCGACCGCCGCCCGCAGGCCGGGCAGCATGTCGGACTGGTCGCTCATGCTGGCGTTTCTACCAGCGACCGCCGACCCTCCGGCCGGCCGACGTCGGGAGGGCCTAGAGGCCGGCCGCGCGCTGCAGGTCGACGGCGCGGTCGGTGCGCTCCCAGGTGAACTCGGGCAGCTCGCGACCGAAGTGGCCGTACGCCGAGGTCAGTGCGTAGATCGGACGCAGCAGGTCGAGGTCGCGGATGATCGCGGCCGGCCGCAGGTCGAAGCACTTGAGCACGGCCTGCTGGATGTCGGAGTCGGGGATCACGCCGGTCCCGAAGGTCTGCACGAAGACGCCGACCGGGGCGGCCTTGCCGATCGCGTAGGCCACCTGCACCTCGCAACGACGCGCCAGGCCGGCCGCGACCACGTTCTTCGCGACCCAGCGCATGGCGTACGCCGCGGAGCGGTCGACCTTGGACGGGTCCTTGCCGGAGAAGGCGCCGCCGCCGTGACGGGCCATGCCGCCGTAGGTGTCGACGATGATCTTGCGGCCGGTGACCCCGGCGTCTCCCATCGGGCCGCCGACCACGAACTTGCCGGTCGGGTTCACCAGCAGCCGGTAGCCATCGGACGGGATGTCGAAGGTGTCGAGCACGGTGTCGATCACGTGCTTCTTGACGTCGCTCTCGAGGGTCGCGTGGTCGACCTCGTCGGAGTGCTGGGTGGAGAGCACCACGGTGTCGATCCGGACCGGCCGGTCCTCGGGGTCGTACTCGATGGTGACCTGGGTCTTGCCGTCCGGGCGGAGGTAGGCCAGCGTCCCGTCCTTGCGGACCTCGGTCAGCCGCTGCGCGAGCCGCTGGGCGATCATGATGGGCAGCGGCATCAGCTCAGGCGTGTCGTCGTTCGCGTAACCGAACATCAGCCCCTGGTCGCCGGCGCCCCGCTTGTCGAGGTCGTCGTCGGACGACCCCACCCGCGACTCGTGGCCGTCGTCGACGCCCTGGGCGATGTCGACCGACTGGCCGCCGATCGCGACCTGGACGCCGCACGTGGTGCCGTCGAAGCCCTTGACGGAGGAGTCGTAGCCGATGTCGAGGATCGCCGCGCGCACCAGCTCGGCGACCGGGGCGTAGGCGTTGGTCCGCACCTCGCCGGCCACCACCACCAGCCCGGTCGTCAGCAGCGTCTCGACCGCGGTCCGCAGGTTCTCACGGTCGGTGTCGTGCTCCATCAGGTAGTCGAGCACGGTGTCGCTGATCCGGTCGGCGATCTTGTCGGGGTGACCCTCGGTCACCGACTCCGACGTGAAGAGACGTCCGTCCACGCTCGCGCTCACTCTCTGGTCCGGGCCTGGGAGGCAGGGCTCCCAAGCAGGTCACGTACCAGCCTATCCACGGCCGGTCCGTGGCCCAGCATGCAAGACCCGCGTCTCACGCGCCGAATCGCCGGGCGACCTGGTCCCAGATCACGTGGGCGAGCGCGGTCTTCGAGCCGAGGGGTACGTCGACGTCGACGCCGTCGGCCGCGAGGATCACCGCCTGGTTGTCCGTGCTGCCGAAGACCGCTCCCCCGCTGACGTCGTTGACGACCAGCAGGTCGCACCCCTTGCGAGCCAGCTTGGTGCGGGCGAGGTCGAGCACCGACCCGGTGTCGTCGCCGGTCTCGGCTGCGAACCCGACGACCACCGACCCGGGCTGCGCGCGGTCGTGGGAGATCTGCGCGAGGACGTCGGGGTTCTGGACGAGCTCGATGCTCGGGGCGGAGCCGTCGGGGGCCTTCTTGATCTTGTCGCCGCTCACGCTCACCGGCCGGAAGTCGGCCGGGGCGGCGGCCATCACCACGGCGTCGGCCGTGGCGGCGGCCATCACCACCGCGTCACGCAGCTGGTCGGTGGTCTCGACCCGGACCACCTTGACGCCGGCGGGGTCGGGCAACGACACGTTCGCGCTGACCAGGGTCACCTCAGCGCCGCGGGCGGCCGCCGTCCGCGCCAGCGCGTAGCCCTGCCGGCCCGACGAGCGGTTGCCGAGGTAGCGCACCGGGTCGAGCGGCTCCCGGGTGCCGCCGGCGGACACGACGACGTGGCGACCCACCAGGTCGGGCTCGGCGGAACCGCGGCCGAGCAGGTCGAGGCAGACCTCGAAGATCTCCTCCGGGTCGGGCAGCCGGCCACGCCCGGTGTCGGCGCCGGTGAGGCGGCC
Organism: uncultured Actinomycetota bacterium; assembly: GCA_963829855.1. Lineage (GTDB taxonomy): Bacteria > Actinomycetota > Actinomycetes > Propionibacteriales > Nocardioidaceae > Nocardioides. The sequence goes on from CAWHKE010000011.1 coordinate 47,246, forward strand.
GTCAGCGGGTTCGATGACGACGACACCGCGCTCGCGGAGCGTCGCGACGTTGGCGGTCGTCGCCGGGTGCTCCCACATCTCGGTGTGCATCGCCGGGGCGAGGACCACCGGGCAGCGGGCCGTCAGCAGCGTGGCGGTGAGCAGGTCGTCGGCCAGCCCGTGCGTCGCCCGGGCGAGCAGGTCGGCCGTGGCCGGCGCGACCACGACGAGGTCGGCCGACTGTCCGATCCGCACGTGCGGCACCTGGTGGACGTCGTCCCACACGCCGGTGTGGACCGGCTTGCCGGAGAGTGCGGCCCAGGTGGGCGCGCCGACGAACCGCAGCGCCGCCTCGGTCGGCACGACGGTCACGTCGTGGCCGGACTCCGTGAAGAGCCGCAGCAGCTCGCACGCCTTGTACGCCGCGATGCCTCCGGACACCCCGAGAACGACGTGAGGCCGCTCCCCGGACGGGGGAACGGCCTCGACGTCAAGCAAGCGGTGGGACACGGCGCAGTGGCCAGGTCACTCGCCCGCGTTGAAGTTCGCCTCGAGGGACGCCTGCTTGCGCGCCTCCTCCTCCGCGGCCAGCTCGGCCGGGTCGACGTCTTCGCAGGTGAACAGGTCGGCGTTGATCTCGCGCAGCGCGATCGACAGCGGCTTCTCCTGGACGTGGGTGTCCACGAGCGGGCCGACGTACTCGAGCAGGCCCTCCCCGAGCTGGGAGTAGTAGGCGTTGATCTGGCGGGCGCGCTTGGCGCTGTAGAGCACCAGCTGGTACTTGCTGTCGGTCTTGGTGAGGAGCTCGTCGATCGGGGGGTTGGTGACGCCCTCGGCGGTGATGTTGGGTCCAGACACGCGTGAGCCTCGCAGTAGATGTGGGGTTCAGGGGTCGGTGGACCCCTGCACCATCAAGGTTACCAACTCCTCGGCGGCATCGTGAACTTCGTGGTTGACGATGGTCGCGTCGAACTCCGGCTCGGCCGCCAGCTCGGCCCGCGCCGTCTCCAGCCGGCGAGCCTGCTCCTCGGCCGACTCGGTGCCACGTCCGGTGAGCCGACGCTCCAGCTCCTCCCACGACGGTGGCTTGAGGAAGACGAAGAGCGCCTCGGGCATGGTGGCCCGCACCTGCCGGGCGCCCTGCAGGTCGATCTCGAGCAGCGCCGGGGTGCCGGCGGCGAGTCGCTCCTCGACCGGTGTGCGCGGCGTGCCGTACCGCGCCGACTGATGGACGACCGCCCACTCCAGCAGCTCGCCGGCGGCGATCATCCGGTCGAACTCGTCGTCCGAGACGAACCAGTAGTGCACACCATGGACCTCGCCGGGGCGCGGGGGGCGGGTCGTGGCGGACACCGAGATCCAGACCTCGGGGTGATCGTCGCGGATCACGGCCGCGACCGTGCCCTTGCCCACCGCGGTGGGACCGGCGAGCACGACCAGCCGGGTCCGGCGTACGCCGGCGTCAGCCACGGTCTCGGAGGGCGTGGCCGGAGGCGGGAACCGTCACGCGTCCGTGCCTCGCGCTCCGAACTCGCGCTGGAGGGCCGCCACCTGCTTCGCGCCCAGGCCGCGCACCCGGCGGCTCTCGGCGATCCCGAGCCGCTCCATGAGCTGCCGGGCCCGCACCTTGCCGAGCCCGGGCATCGCCTGCAGCAGGTCGACGACCCGCATCTTGCCGATGACCTCGTTCGTCTCGCCCTCGCGCAGCACCTCGTTGATCGAGGCGCCGGCGTGCTTGAGCCGGTTCTTGACCTCGGCCCGCTCCCGCCGCGACGCGGCGGCCTTCTCGAGCGCCGCGGCTCGCTGTTCGGGAGTCAGAGGAGGCAGGGCCACGGGTCGCGGATTCCTTCGGCAGGTGGTCGGAGGTGGTGTCGGGTCAATCTAGTCAGAACCTCTCGAGGGCGGCAACGCGCGGGGTGCCCCGGCCCGGGACGCTCACTGGTACAGCGGCGTCTTGCACACGTCCTTGGCGTGCTGCTTGACGCCCTCCCACGCGGCGACCGTCTCCTGCGTGGCGAGCTCGTCGGCGGCCCGCGCGATCGCCCGCTGCTGCTCCGGCAGTGACCCCGGCCGGCGGGCGCTCGGCGTCGTACGTCGTGGCGTCGACCCCGGCCGTGTCCAGCGCCTCGTCGAGGCCGTCGAGCGCGTCGAGCAGCCGGTCCCACTCGTCCTCGAGGTCGCGCGGCGCCTCCTCGGCGAGGGCGCGCAGGACGGGGACGGCACGCAGCAGGGTGTCGGGACCCTCCTGTGCCATCACCTCGGTCAGCTCGACCTGCCGGTCGGCCACCTCCTCGCAGTAGTCGGCCCGGACGTCCTCGGGGCTGTCGCTGCAGGCGGACGCCGAGAGCAGCAGTCCGGCGAGCGCGACGGCCGGGACGAGCCTCATCCGACCGCCGCCGCCAGCTCGTCGTTGGCGCGGCGGACGGCGTCGACCATCGCGGAGCGGTCCGGCCCCAGCCGCAGCACCCCGCGCGACGAGCTGGCCAGGACGTGCGGCGCGGCCGACCCGAAGATCCGGGCGATGTCGGCGGGGCCGCCGCCCTGCTCGCCGTACCCGGGGGCGAGGATCGGTCCGTTCACGGCGAGCTGCTCGTGGGTGTCGCCGATGGTCGCACCGACGACGGCCCCGAAGGACCCCAGCGGCTCGACGCCGGCATTGAGCCGCGCCAGCCTGGCGAGCACGCCGCCGGCGACGGTGCCACCGTCGGAAGTGGTCGCGTGCTGCACCTCCGGTCCCTCCTTGTTGGACGTCAGCGCCAGCACGAACACCCCGGCGCCGTGGCGCCGGGCGGTCTCGATCATCGGGTCCAGCGAGCCGAAGCCGAGGAACGGGCTTGCCGTGACGGCGTCGGCCGCCACCGGCGAGGCAGGGTCGAGGTAGGCGTCGGCGTAGGCCTGCGAGGTGGACCCGATGTCGCCACGCTTCACGTCGAGCAGGACCAGCGCACCCGCGGCGCGCGACTCCGCGATCACCCGCTCCAGCACGGCCACGCCGCGGCTGCCGTGTCGCTCGTAGAACGCCGACTGCGGCTTCACGACGGACACGTGCGGCGCGACCGCCTCGACGACGGCGAGCGCGAAGGACTCGAGCCCGGCCGGGTCGTCGGCCAGGCCCCAGTCGGCGAGCAGTCCGGCGTGCGGGTCGATGCCGACGCAGAACTGCCCGCGCTCGGCGATCGCCGCGTGGACGCGGGCGCCGAACGGCGCCGGGGTGCCTTCACGGACTGGGGTGGTCATGCCTCATCCTCTCCGGTGGGCTGCCAGCTCGCGCGCGAGCCGGCCGGCTGTCGTCGGGTCGTGGAGCAGCGCGGTCCCGACCTGGACCGCCGTCGCGCCGAGGTCGAGGGCGGCCCGTGCGTCGGCGGCGGTGGCGATGCCGCCGCACGCGATCACCGCGGCCGCGGGATTCGTCGTCAGCACCTCGGTCAGGCACCGCAGGGCGATCGGCCGGATCGCGGGCCCGCTCAGCCCGGCCGGGCGACCGTCCGGCATGGCCGCGGGCAGCGCGTTGCCGACGACGACCGCGTCGGCGCCCGCCTCCGTCACGAGGTGGGCGGTCTCGGCCACGCGGAGCACGTCGCAGCGGAGCTTGGCGAGGACGGGGAGGCCGCGGGGGACGTCACGGTGCACGGCGGCGACCACCGAGGCGGCGTGGAACGGCTCGCGGACGTCGAAGACCCCGCTCGCGTCCGCGTCGGGCGGCGACAGGTTGACCTCGATCCCGGCGAGTCCGGGGGCGCGTCCGAGCCGCCGCGCCAGCTCGGCGTACTCCCCGAGGGAGCGGCCCACCACGGACACGAAGACCCGGGCGCCCTGCTGCACCAGCCACGGCAGCTCGAGCGCGAGGAACTGGTCGATGCCAGGATTCTGGAGGTCGACGGCGTGGGCGAGACCGGACGGGGTCTCGACGATCCGGGGCGCGGCGCCCCCCGGCCGCGGCGCGAGGGTGATCGACCGGGTGACGAAGCCGCCGAGCGCGGCCAGGTCGGAGTACGCCGCGAGGTCGCGGCCGGTCCCGCCGCAGCCCGCGGCCACCAGCACCGGGTTGGGGAGGTCGAGGCTCACGGCCGGCCCACCAGCTCGCCCCAGACGACCCGGTCGCCGCGGAACACCGGCCCGTCGGCGCAGGCCCGCACGAGCCGGGCGTGGCCGCCCTCCCCCGTCACCGGGAGGACGCAGCCCTGGCACAGGCCGGTCGCGCACGTCAGCGGCTGCTCCACCGCGACCTGGCTCCACGCCCCGGCCGCCTCGGCCGCCTCGGCCACGGACCGCAGCGTCGCGACCGGCCCGGCGCCGTACACCACGTCGGCCGCCGCCCGCTCCAGGACCTCGCCGACGACGTCGGCCACGCTGCCGCGCCGGCCGACCGAGCCGTCGCCGGTCACCACCGTCAGCGCGCGAGCCGTCCGCCGAGCCTCGAGGGCGGACAGCACGTGGGCCTCGTCGCGGGCGGCGACCAGCAACGTCACCCCGCACTCGCGCTCGCGGAGCCGTTCGGCCAACGGGAAGAGCGCTGCTGCGGCGTACCCGTCACCGACGAGCACGCAGCTGACCGGCTCCTTCGGCAGCGAGAAGGGCCGACCCAGCGGCCCCGTCACCTCCAGCCGGGTGCGCGCCGGCTGGGCCACCAGCCACTCGGTGCCGGGGCCGCGCGCCTCGACGACCAGCTCGAGGGTGGCGCCGTAGCCGCTCATGGGGCGCACCCGGTGGATCCAGAAGGCCCGACGCGCCAGCCGCACCGGGCCGGTCGACAGCGCCACGAAGGTGCCCGGCCGGAACCGCTCCGGGATGCCGGGCGCCACGACGGTCAGGTGGTGGTAGCCCCCGATGCGGCGGGTGGCGAGCAGCTCGCCGGTGACGTGGAGCGGGCCGGTCTCGGCGGGGGTGCTCATGGGAGCCCGCGGAGGATCCGGCGCGGCCAGCCGGGTCCTTGGTAGACGAACGCCGTGTAGCCCTGCAGCAGGGTGGCGCCGGCCGCCAGCCGGTCGCGAGCGTCGTCCGGGGTGGAGAGGCCGCCGACGCCGATCAACGTGAGGTCGGGACCGACCCGGTCGCGCAGCAGTCGCAGCACCGCGGTGGCCCGGTCGCGCAGCGGCGCTCCCGACAGCCCGCCGGCGCCGATCTCCTCGACCCGGGCGGGATCGGTCGCGAGCCCGTGGCGGGAGATCGTGGTGTTGGTGGCGATGATCCCGTCGAGACCGCGGTCGAGTGCCAGGTCGGCCACGTCACGCACGTCGTCGTCGGCCAGGTCGGGAGCGATCTTCACGAGCAGCGGCACCCGCCGCCCGGCGCTGGCGTCGTCGGCGGCCGCTCGCACCGCGTCGAGCAGCGGAGCAAGCCTGTCGACCGACTGGAGGTCGCGCAGGCCGGGCGTGTTGGGCGAGGAGACGTTGACGACCAGGTAGTCGGCGTACGGCGCCAGCAGGCCGGCGCTCTTGCGGTAGTCGGTCTCGACGGCCGCCTGGTCCTCGTCCGGCACCAGCTTGGTCTTGCCGATGTTGACGCCGAGCACGGGCGTCCCCGGCCCCCGCGGGCGGGACCGCCAGGCCGCCAGCCGGCGCGCGACAGTCTCGGCCCCATCGTTGTTGAAGCCCATCCGGTTCACGACCGCCCGGTCCTCGGTCAGCCGGAAGAGGCGAGGCCGGTCGTTGCCGGGCTGCGGCTCCCCGGTCACCGTGCCGACCTCGACGTGGCCGAAGCCGAGCGCCGCCAGGCCGTCGATACCGACGGCGTTCTTGTCGAAACCCGCGGCCAGCCCCAGCGCGTTCGGGAACGTGAGGCCGAGCGCCTCGACCGGCCGACCGGGCCGCGGCAGCCGCCCCAGCACCGGCCCGGCGGCCCGGACCGCACGGAACCCGAGGTGGTGGGCCAGCTCCGGGTCGACGTGGGCGAACCCGAGGCGGAAGAGGGCGTCGTACGCCGTCATGGTTCCTGAGGAGGTTGCGCAGCAACCGTCTCTGAGGGACGAGAGGTGGTTCCTGAGGAGCGAGCGTCTCGAAGGGCCCAGTCCTGCAGCGACCGGACCGTGATCTCCCCGGCGCGCATCGCCTCGATCCCCTGCACTGCCGCGCCGAGGCCCTGGACCGTCGTGATGCACGGGACGTTGGCGAGCACGGCCGCGGTCCGGATCTCGTAGCCGTCGGTGCGGATCGAGCCGCCGGTCGTCGTCGATCCGTGCGGTGTGTTGACGATCAGGTCGATCTCGCCGTCGGCGATCAGCTGCACGGTGGTCGGCTCGCCGTCCGGCCCGGTGCCCTCGTAGTGCTTGCGCACCACCCGGGCGTCGATCCCGTTGCGCCGCAGCACCTCCGCGGTGCCCTGGGTCGCGAGGATCTCGAAGCCGAGGTCGGCCAGCCGCTTGATCGGGAAGATCATGGTCCGCTTGTCGCGGTTGGCCATGCTCGCGAACACCGCACCCGAGGTCGGGAGCGGGCCGTACGCCGCCGCCTGCGACTTCGCGAACGCACGGCCGAACACGGCGTCGAAGCCCATCACCTCGCCGGTCGAGCGCATCTCGGGCCCGAGCACGGTGTCGACGGTCTGGCCGTCGGGCGTCTTGAAGCGGTTGAACGGCATCACGGCCTCCTTGACCGCGATCGGCGCGTCGGGCGGCAGGTCTCCCCCGTCGCCCACGGCGGCCAGCATCCCCGACGCCCGCAACGACGCGATCGACTCGCCGAGCATCACCCGGGCCGCGGCCTTCGCCAGCGGGACCGCGGTGGCCTTGGACACGAACGGCACGGTGCGCGACGCCCGCGGGTTGGCCTCCAGCACGTAGAGCACGTCGGACCCGAGCGCGAACTGGATGTTGATCAGGCCGCGGACACCGACGCCGCGCGCGATCGCCTCGGTCGCCTCACGGATCCGGCGGATCTCGCTGTCGCCGAGGGTGATCGGCGGCAGCGCGCACGACGAGTCGCCGGAGTGGATGCCGGCCTCCTCGATGTGCTCCATCACACCGCCGAGGTAGAGCTGCTCGCCGTCGTACAGCGCGTCGACGTCGATCTCGACGGCGTCGTCGATGAACCGGTCGACCAGCACCGGGTGCTCGGGGCTGATCGCGGTCGCCCGGGCGATGTACCCCTCGAGCGCGCCGTCGTCGTAGACGATCTCCATGCCGCGGCCGCCCAGCACGTACGACGGCCGGACCAGCACCGGGTAGCCGATCTCCTTCGCGATCGCCTGCGCCTCGTCGAACGACGACGCCATCCCGTGCTTCGGCGCCGGCAGCCCGGCCTCGGCCAGCACCCGGCCGAACGCGCCGCGCTCCTCGGCGAGATGGATCGCCTCGGGCGTGGTGCCGACGATCGGGACGCCGGCGTCGGCGAGCCCCTGCGCCAGCCCGAGCGGCGTCTGGCCTCCCAGCTGGCAGATGACGCCGGCGACCGGTCCGGCCTGCTGCTCGGCGTGCACGACCTCCAGCACGTCCTCGAGCGTGAGCGGCTCGAAGTAGAGCCGGTCGGACGTGTCGTAGTCGGTGGAGACGGTCTCGGGGTTGCAGTTGACCATGATCGACTCGTAGCCGGCGTCGTTCAGGGCGAGCGAGGCGTGGACGCACGAGTAGTCGAACTCGATGCCCTGCCCGATCCGGTTGGGGCCGGATCCGAGGATGATCACGGCCGCCCGACCCTCCGGCCGCGGCTGCACCTCGGTCTCCTCGTCGTAGGCCGAGTAGTGGTACGGCGTCGTCGCGGCGAACTCCGCCGCGCAGGTGTCGACGGTCTTGAAGACGGGCCGGATCCCGAGGGCGTGGCGCACCCCGCGCACGACCGGCTCGCTGAGGTTGCGCATCCGGCCGAGCTGGAAGTCGGAGAAGCCGTGCCGCTTCGCGCGGCGCAACAACGCCGGGGTCAGCTCGGGCGCCCCGATGACCTCCTGGGCGATCTCGTTGATCAGGCACAGCTGGTCGACGAACCACGGGTCGATGCCGGTCGCCTCGTGCACCTGGTCGGGGGTCGCCCCGGCGCGGATCGCGTCCATCACCACCCGGAGCCGGCCGTCGTGCGGCGTCGCGGCCTCGGTCAGGAGGTGGTCGACGTCGAGGTCGACGTGCCGGTGGCTCCAGTCGAACGGTGCGTCCGGGCTCTCGAGCGAGCGCAGCGCCTTCTGGAGCGCCTCGGTGAAGTTGCGGCCGATCGCCATCGCCTCGCCCACGGACTTCATGTGGGTCGTGAGCACCGGGTCGGCTTCGGGGAACTTCTCGAACGCGAACCTGGGCACCTTCACCACGACGTAGTCGAGGGACGGCTCGAAGCTGGCCGGCGTCTCCCGCGTGATGTCGTTGGGGATCTCGTCGAGCGTGTAGCCGATGGCGACCTTGGCCGCGATCTTGGCGATCGGGAACCCGGTCGCCTTCGAGGCCAGCGCGCTCGAACGCGACACCCGCGGGTTCATCTCGATCACGACGATCCGGCCGTCGGCGGGGTCGACCGCGAACTGGATGTTGCAGCCCCCGGTGTCGACGCCGACCGAGCGGATGATCCCGATCGAGAGGTCGCGCAGCGCCTGGTACTCGCGGTCGGTGAGCGTCATCGCCGGCGCCACCGTGATGGAGTCGCCGGTGTGGACACCCATCGGGTCGAGGTTCTCGATGCTGCAGACGATCACGACGTTGTCGACGCGGTCGCGCATCACCTCGAGCTCGTACTCCTTCCAGCCGAGGATCGACTCCTCGAGGAGCACCTCGCTGGTGGGCGACGCCGACAGGCCGCCGCCCCCGATCCGCCGGAGGTCGGCCTCGTCGTACGCCATGCCGGACCCGGAGCCGCCCATCGTGAAGGACGGCCGCACCACCAGCGGGTAGCCGAGCTCGTCGGCGCCGGCCAGGAGATCGTCGACGGTGTGGCAGATGACCGAGCGGGCGACCTCGCCGCCGAGCTCCTCGACGATCCGTTTGAACGACTCGCGGTTCTCGCCGCGGTTGATCGCCTCGATGCTGGCGCCGATCAGCTCGACGTCGTACTTCTCCAGCACGCCCCGCTCGTCGAGCGCCATCGCGGTGTTGAGCGCGGTCTGGCCGCCGAGGGTCGCGAGCAGCGCGTCGGGGCGCTCCTTCTCGATCACCTTCTCGACGAACTCCGGGGTGATCGGCTCGACGTACGTCGCGTCGGCGAACTCGGGGTCCGTCATGATCGTCGCCGGGTTGGAGTTGACGAGGATGACTCGCAGTCCTTCGTCCTTGAGCACCCGGCACGCCTGGGTGCCGGAGTAGTCGAACTCGCAGGCCTGCCCGATCACGATCGGGCCGGACCCGATCACCATCACGCTCTGGATGTCAGTCCGCCGAGGCATCAGCCCACCTCCCCACGGTGCCGAGACACGTCGAGTCGTGCCTGATTCGCGTCGAGTCGTGCGAAATTCGCGCCCGATCCGGGAATCTGACACGAATCGGCCGGAATGAGGCACGACTCGACCCTCACGCTCATCGGTGATCCCCCATCAGGTCGGTGAACCGGTCGAAGAGGTACTCCGCGTCGTGGGGGCCGGCCGCGGCCTCGGGGTGGTACTGGACGCTGAACGCCCGCAGCGCGCCCGCGTCGTCGCGCAGCTCGAGGCCCTCCACCACGTCGTCGTTGAGGCAGACGTGGCTCACCGTCGCCACGCCGTACGGCGTGCTGGTGGGCCGGTCCAAGGGCGCGTCGACCGCGAACCCGTGGTTGTGGGCGGTCACCTCGACCTTCCCGGTCGTGCGGTCCATCACCGGCTGGTTGATGCCGCGGTGGCCGTAGCCGAGCTTGTAGGTGCCGAACCCGAGCGCGCGGCCGAACAGCTGGTTGCCGAAGCAGATGCCGAAGTACGGGATGCCGCGGTCGAGCACCCCGGTGAGGGCGGTCAGGTCGGCCGTGGCGGGGTCGCCGGGACCGTTGGAGAAGAAGACCCCGTCGGGCTCGGTGGCCAGCACGTCCTCGACCGAGGCGGTGGAGGGCAGCACGTGCACCTCGACCCCGCGCCGGGCCAGCAGGGCGGGGGTCATGCCCTTGATGCCGAGGTCGACCGCGGCGACCGTGAACCGGCGCTCGCCCACCGCCGGCACGACGTACGCCTCGGGGGTGGAGACCTCGCCGGCCAGGTCCGCTCCGGACATGGCGGGCTGCTCGAGCACCCGCGCGAGCAGCGCCTCGGCGTCGGTCTCGCTGGTGGAGATGCCGACCCGCATCGCGCCGCGCTCGCGCAGGTGGCGGGTGAGCGCGCGGGTGTCGATCCCGGAGATGCCGACGACGCCCTGCTCCCGCAGCGCGTCGTCGAGGGTCCGGCGGGAGCGCCAGCTCGACGGGATCCGGGCGGGGTCACGGACGACGTACCCGCTCACCCAGATCCGACTGGACTCGGGGTCCTCGTCGTTCATGCCGGTGTTGCCGACGTGCGGCGCGGTCATCACCACCACCTGCCGGTGGTAGCTGGGGTCGGTCAGCGTCTCCTGGTAGCCGGTCATGCCGGTGGAGAAGACCGCCTCGCCGAAGGTCTCGCCGGGAGCTCCGTAGGAGTCGCCGTGGAAGGTGCGGCCGTCCTCGAGGACAAGCATCGCGGGCTGGGGAGCGGCCTTGATCGCGGGGGCAGGAACCACCTGCGTCGTACCTCCTTCTCCGCCTCACGGGACGGATCGTTAAAGGATGTTCGAACGACCCCGACCCTAGCAGCGTGCGCGCCTCCCGCCGCGCTCTGTCCGCGTGCGCCACCATGAAGCACGATCTCCTCACGGAAGGGAGCCGGAGATGGGCGAGCACACGGTGGCACAACGCCTGGGCGCGGAGTTCCTGGGCACGTTCTGGTTGGTGTTCGGCGGCTGTGGCAGCGCGGTGCTGGCATCGGGCGTCCCGGACGTCGGGATCGGGTACCTCGGCGTCGCCATCGCCTTCGGCCTCACCGTCCTCACCATGGCCTACGCCGTCGGTCACATCAGCGGCGGTCACTTCAACCCGGCCATCACGATCGGCCTGGCCACGGCCAAGCGGTTCGCCTGGAAGGACGTCCCGTCGTACGTCGTCACGCAGGTGGTCGCGGCGGTCGTCGCCGCCGCGGTGCTGTGGGTGGTCGCAAGCGGTGTCGACGGCTTCAGCGCGTCCGAGTCGGGCTTCGCCACGAACGGCTACGCCGAGCACTCGCCGGGCGGCTACTCACTGGTGGCCGTGCTCGTGGCCGAGGTGGTGCTGACGGCCATGTTCCTCTACATCATCCTGGGCGCCACCGACACCCGGGCGCCCAAGGGCTTCGCCCCGATCGCGATCGGCCTCTCGCTGACCCTGATCCACCTGATCAGCATCCCGGTCAGCAACACGTCGGTGAACCCGGCCCGCTCGACCGGACCGGCCCTGTTCGCCGGGAGCGACCCGATGATGCAGCTGTGGGCGTTCTGGCTCGCCCCCATCGTGGGTGCCCTGATCGCCGGTGCCACCTACGTCGTGCTGCTCGGCGGCGAGGACGCCGCGCCGTTGCAGGAGGCGACGCAGGCCTGACCCACCGGTGCGGGTGCGGCGCCGCGCCTGAGCAGGACCGGTCAGGCTTCGGGCGGGCCGAAGACGATGTCGGCCGCCCGGTCCGGCGCGACGAGGTCGTCGCCGAGGGACCACTCCGCCACCCGCGAGACATGGGTGGCGGGCACCGCCGGCGCCGACCCGTCCGCGGGCACGTCGTACGTCGCGTGCGCGTCGCGCGGCAGCACCACGGTGTAGCCGCGGGCGATCGCCCCGCGCGCCGTGGCCGCGACGCACATCTCGGACTGGATGCCCACCAGGCACAAGCGGCGGGCACGTGAGGCCCGCAGCACCGCGTCGAGGTCGGTCCCTGCGAAGCCGTCGTCGTGGGCCTTGCCCAGCACCGGTTCACCCTCCTCGGCCGGCAACGCGAGCCGCCAGCCGTCGGTGCCCTTCGTGATCAGGTGGCCCCCGTCGTCCTGGAGGTGGACCACGGGGGCGCCGGCCGCCCTGGCGGCGTCGAGCGCCGAGCCGATCCGGTCGAGGAGAGCGGCCGCACCGGGCACGGCGTGGTCACCGGTCACCAGGGCCCGTTGGACGTCGATGACGAGGAGCAGGTCTGCGCGGATCATGCGATGAGTATCACGCAGGCCCCGGGTCTACTCCTTCTAGCAACACACCACCGAGGGGAGGTGACGACGATGACCACCGAACGCCACGCCTGGGCCAGTCTCCACCCGCTGGAGACCGCCCGCCCGGCCCGTTGCGACACGTGCGCGTGCGGTCAGGAGCTGGACTCCTGCACCGGACACCACTGCCCGCGGTGCGGCACGTCGATCGCCACCCGTGCCGCGGCGTGACCGAGCCTCGTGTGCCTGAGACTCGTCCGGAGACGGTCTCAGGCACACGCAGCCTCAGCAGCTCGATACCGCGGTCCTCGAACTTCTCCATGACGAGAGCAGCGGCGGCCGCGCCGTCGCGGTCGAGGGCGTACTGGTACGTCGTCCGAGCGGCGTCCTGGAAGGACGTGTCGGGCTCGTAGTCGAACTGCGAGGCGATGTAGGTGGTGTCCCAGTCGCCGGTGGTCATACCGAGGTCCTCGTAGCCGAGCCGGATCTCCCAGAGGGCCTGGCTCCAGATCTGGCCGTCGAAGTGCACCTGGTTGCGGCGCTCGTCGAGGGTCAGGTCGCGGTCGAAGCGGCGGATGCAGTGGGGCGCGTCGGAGTAGGACGTGGCGTCCCAGTCCATCGGGCACGCCTCCTCCGCGCCGGTCGGCCAGCCGTACTGGTCGGCCGCGGCCAGGCCGACGGTCACCGCGAGGTAGTCGCCGAACGACTCGCCGATCGCGCCGGCGTCGATGCTCTGGCCGTAGCCGGGCACCTGCGACTGGTGCACGGCGTGGCCGTACTCGTGGACGATCACCTCGGCGTCCTCGGCGTCGTCGACGCCGCCCTTGCCGAGCCGGATCCGGAACGGCTTGTCGGTCTGGTAGCTGTTGTCGCCGCCGTACTGGTTGATCTTGACGGTGAACGGCTGCTTGACGATGCCGGGCAGGTCGGAGCCGGGGGCGCCGAAGCCGAGCGACTGGAGGTACTCCTGGGTCTGGTTGACCCAGAAGTAGCCCATCACCTGCTCGAACTGGTCCTGGTGGCGGTCGTAGAAGTAGCGGCCCTGGGCGGAGTACGCCGGTGCGCCGGTCGACGACTTCACGACCACCCACTTCCCGCGCAGGTAGCCGGAGCCGTCGAGGTTGCGCAGCGGGACCTGGGCGTACGCCGAGGCCGGCACCGCGCTGGCCGCGTCCTTCTGGTCGGTCAGCGTCTGGTCACCGGAGGACTGCACCGGGTTGACCATGAACACGGCGCCGACGCCGGTCCTCGGTCCGCCGGGCTTGGCCACCGCGGTGCCGCCGCTGGTCGCGAGCAGGGTCACCGCCAGGGCTCCGGCGCCGAGGGCGGCGACCGCCCTGGTGCTCGTCCTGGACGCGATCGGGTTCACGAAGGTGCGCATCGGTGGTCCCCCCTCAGAGACAGCAGCTGCTCGACTGGACGTGCGGCCAGCACCATAACTCGGGTGCTGCGGGGGCCGACGATAGGCACGACCGGCCGGCCGCCGCCATACTCGGCGTCGTGACGGTCCGGGTGACCGTGTGCGGGACGCTGACGGTGGTCCGCGACGGGGAACAGCTCACCGGCCCGCGGCTGGGATCCCGCAAGGCCCGGATCCTGACCGCGGCGCTGGCGTCCGGGCGAGGGTCGCCGGTCGGGATCGACCGGCTCGTCGAGGCGGTCTGGGCGCACGACCCGCCGCGAGACCCGCAGGGCAACCTCGCGACGCTCGCGAGCCGGCTGCGCCGCGTGGTGGGCGAGGGCTTCGTCACCCAGTCCGGCGCGACGTACGCCCTGACACGGGAGGTCGACCTCGACCTCGACGCGACCGGCGCGCTGCTGGACGCGGCCACCGCGCGGCTGGGCCGGGGCGAGCCGACCCTCGCGGTCGCAGCGACGCAGCGGGCGCTCGGGCTCCTGGGTGGCGACGGTGCGCTGGCGACCGAGTTCGACGGCGAGTGGGCGGACCCGCTCCGGAGCGAGGCGACGACGCTGTGCCGCGAGGCCCGCCACCTGCTGGCGGCCGCGGCGACCGCCACCGGCCAGGCCGACGTCGCCGAGCAGGCCGCCCGGGAGGCGGTGCGCTCCGACCCCTACGACGAACGCGCCCACCGCGACCTCATGACCGCCCTCACCGTGGCCGGCCGGGCCACCGCCGCCCTCGAGGTGTACGCCGGCCTGGCCGGCCGGCTCGCCGAGGAGCTGGGCACCGATCCGGACCCGGAGAGCCAGGCGCTGCACCTGCAGGTGCTGCGTGGCGACCGACCGCCGGGCGCCGTCGCGAGCGCACCACCGGAGCGCCGGTCGCTGCTGGTCGGCCGCGACGAGGAGCTGGCGGTCCTGGACCTGGCCTGGGCCGCGGCGTCGGCCGGGGACGCCGGGCTGGTCGTCGTCGCGGGGGTGCCCGGCATCGGCAAGACCCGGCTGCTCCAGGCCGCCGCCGACCTCGCCGGACGCACCGGCGGCCTCGTGCTCGCCTCGCGCTGCCGGCCCGGCGAGCGGTCGCTGTTCCTCCAGCCGTACCTCGAGGTGCTGCGGCCGCGCCTGCTCTCGCTGCCCGACAGCGCGCTCCGAAGCCTGCTGGGCGGTCACCTGCGCACCTGGGCGGGACTCCTGCCCGACCTCGGCGAGGCGCTCGGCGTGGCGCCGGACCGGGGCGTGTCCGGCGACCTGGCGCGGCGCCGGGCGTTCGACGCCGTCGTCGCCGCGGTCGCGGGCCTGGCGACCCGGCAGCCGGTGCTGCTCACGGTCGACGACCTGCAGTACGGCGCCGACGTCACGGCCGAGGTGCTCGCCCACCTCGCCTCCCAGCTCGGGCCGGCGCCGGTGCTGCTCGTGGGCGCGACCCGGACCGAGGGCCTCCCGGCGCTGTCCACCCTCACGCAGCGGAGCGCACCGGTCGTGCTGGGTCCCCTCCCCCCGTCCGCGGTCAGCGCCCTGGCGACCGCCGCCGGCTTCGCCGGGCGCGGCGCGGAGGTGCTCGCACGCAGCCAGGGCCACCCGCTCAGCGTCGTCGCCAGCCTGCACGCGCTCGCGGCCGGGACCGCCGGGGTGCCGCACAGCGTGGCCACCGCGGTCGCCGGCCAGCTCGACCGGCTCGACCCGGACGCGGCGGGCGCCACCACCGCGGCCGCCGTGCTCGGCACCCGGGTCGACCCGCTCCTCGTCGCCGGGTTGACCGGCACGCCCGGAGATCGACGTGGTGCTCGCGTGCGAGCACGCCGTCGGGATGGGTCTCCTCGCCCGCGCCGGCGAGCAGTACGACTTCGTCAACGACCTGGTGCGCGACGCGGTGCTCGAGTCCGTGCCGCGACCGTTGGCCGTGGCCTACCACCGCCGGGCGGCCGACCTCCTGGCCGGGCGACCCGAGGCGATGGCGGGCCACGCGCACGAGGCGGGCGACGTCGGGCGGGCGGCGCAGGGCTACCTGGTGGCCGGACGCACGGCGCGCCGTACGGCCGCCCTCGACGACGCCTTGGCGCTGCTGCGCCTGGCGGAGGCCGACGCGACGGCAGCGGACGACCCGGGCCTGAGCGCCACGGTGCTGCTCGAGCGGGCCCGGGTGCACGAGGCGCGGGCAGACTTCGAGGCGGCCGACCGGGACGCTCGGGACGCCGGCGTGCACGTGGCGGCCGCGCGGGACGCCCGGCTGGACATGCGGCGGCTCCGGCTGCTGGGCGGCGACCTCTCCGTCGGCCGCAAGACACCCCTGGACGAGGTCATCGAGCACAACCGGACCGGCCTCTCCCGCGCCACCGAGCTGGGCGATGCCGTGTCGGCAGCGATGTTCCGCACTCGGATCGCGGTGCTCGAGTGCAGTCGGCTCCGGCTCGACCGCGGCCTCGAGACCGCCGCGCGCGGGGTCGAGCAGTCGCGGGCCGCCAGTCGCCCGGAGGCGCTCGCTCGCTCGCTCGACGGTCTCAAGGCCGTGCACGCCTACTGCGGGGACGCACCCCGCCTCGCGGTCGCGCTCGACGAGCTGTTCCCGCTGCTCGAGGAGCTGCGGCTCCCGTGGCTGCGCCAGTGGGCGCTGCTGGAGTCGTCGCTCGTGCCCGCGGCTGCCGGCGACTGGGCGTCCGCGCGGCGGCAGGTCGACGAGGCCCTGGCGGTCAACCGCGAGACGGGCTACGGCGCCTACACCGGCTACTTCCTCGCTCACCGCGGCTGGCTGGCCCGGCTGGCCGGTGACCTCGAGAGCGCCCTCGACGACGGCCGCCGCGCCATGGGCGAGACGTCGCCCGACGCGCACCCGTGGTGGTACGCGACGGCCGTCGGAACCCTCGCGACGACGCTGCTGGAGCTCGGGCGGACCGACGAGGTCGGGGCGTTGTGCGCCGACGGCCTCCGGGCCCTCGGACCCGAGGCGGGCTCGGCGTACCGGCTCCGGTGCCTGGCGCCGCTCGTCGCCGCTACCGGCGAGGGGCTCGAGGAGGCTGACCGGCTGCACGCGTCGATCGAGGCGCCCCCGGGCCGGGCGTGGATCGGCGGGTGCGACGTGTACGACGCCCTCGCCGTCGCCTGGCTCTCCGTGGGCGAGCCGGAGCGGGCAGCCAGGACCGCCGGACCGCTGCTCGCGGCCACCCGCGACTCGTGGCGCTCGGTCCACGACCGGCTCGCTCAGAGGACCTCGGCCACCAGCGACGCTGCTCGCTCCGCGCCGTCGGAGGGCACCTCGGCGTAGGACCGGGGGTGCGCCAGCTCCTCCACGAGCGCCTCCGCGATGGCGTCCGGGTCGGCGGTCGCGTAGTCCATCGCGCGCCCGGCGCCGTGGCGGTCCAGCCGGTGGCGGACGTGGAGCTGCTGCTCGAAGTGGTGCCGCAGCGGGAAGTACAGGAACGGCCGGCCGGCGGCCGTGAGCTCCATCGTCGTGCTCAGCCCACCCTGGACCACGGCGACGTCGCAGGCCGCGTGGTGGAGGTCGAGGTCGGGCACGAAGCCGTGGACCTCGATGCCGTCCCCCGCCCTGATCGCCGAGGGGTCGAGCCGCGGCCCCGTGACGACCAGCATCCGGAGCGACGGCACCCTCGCTCGAGACGCCTCGTAGGCCTCGACGACCCGCCGCAGGAGCGCGCCACCGACCCCGGACCCGCCGACCGACACGACGCAGACCGTCTCGTCCGGGCGGTAGCCCAGCCTCGCCCGCAGCCGCTCCCGCTCGGCCGGGGCGGGCCGCTCGCCCATGACGTACCCGCTGAACGCGAAGTGCTCCTCGGTCCACTCCCGGACCCCCGGCAGCCCGGGTCCGAGCGACTCCTTCACGACGTCCTCCGGGTCACCGACGAAGACCGAGCGGTCACGAAGGCCCGGGAAGCGGGCCACGTGCTCCACCATCTCCGCGTTGTAGTCAGCGGCCAGCGCCGCCTCGTGCTCGCCACCGTCCGGCATCGGCAGCCAGCCCACGAAGTCGGTGAGCCACACGAACGGCGCCCGCTTGAGCCGCGGGTTCTCGTGCAGGAAGTGGTCGACGTCCCAGGCCTCGTCGCCGATCCAGGCGTCGTACTCCCGCTCGGCCACCAGGTCGTCGAACACGTGGAAGTTGTTGACGAGGATCTCGTCCATCCGCCGGATGGCCTGGAAGGCGTGCAGGTCGTGCTCGCCCGCCTCGGACTCGATGTGCTCGGACTCGCCGGCCAGCGACGCCGAGGCGGGGTGCACCTGCTCGCCGCGCTGCGCCAGGAACTCCGTGACCGGCGACTGGGAGAGCCAGTCGACCTGGACGTCGGGCTGCTGCGCCCGCAGCGCGTCCGCGATCGCGAGGTCGCGCCGGACGTGACCGAGCCCGATCGGGGACGACAGGAACAGCACCCGGCGGTCGCGGCGGCGCCGGGCCGGCCGCGGCGGAGGCGGAGGTGCGACACCGCCCTCGACGGTGACCACCGCGTCGACCGGCACGGACAGGTGCTGGGTGCGGTCGTCCACCACCGCGACCACGGGCACCCGGCCCGGTTCCACGTCCACGAGGCCGCGCACGACGGCGGCCGGCGTCATGACCTGCGGCAGCCGGTCGAAGAAGAACTCCAGCAGCCCCGGCTGCTCGGCGAGCGCGGCCGGTGCCTCCACCAGCAGCACGGCGGCGACCCGGTCGGCGTCACCCAGCAGCGGCACCACCTCGGCGGCGGCGCCGGGCGGCACCACGACCACCACCGGCTCACCGGCAGCAGACATCGCGGCCACCGGGTCGTCGCTCACGACGTACGAGACGTGACGGCCCAGGGCCGGCAGCTGTCGTTCCCAGGCAGGCGCGTCCGCGCCGACGGCCGGGAGCACCACGACCGACGGCGGGCCAGCGCGCTGGGGACCGTCCCCCGTACCGGTGGCCGGGTCGCGGCGGCTGCTCAGACGGGCGCGGACCATGGCCGGCGACGCGGCCCGCCGGTGCACCGTCCCGGCTCCGACGCGCGCCACGAAGTCGGCGATCGCGTGGTTGACGGCGACCGGGTCGCGGCCCGGGGGGAGGTGGCCGGCGCCGCCCATGGCCAGCAGCTCGCCCCCGGTCAGCCGCGCCACGTGGGCGCCGCGGGCGAAGGTCTGGCAGAAGTCGTGGGTGCCGTGGATCGACAGCACCGGGCAGCGCACGTCCGCGAGGAGGGCCGCCACCGTCTCCGGCGTCTCCGCGACGCAGGTCGTGTCGTGGGCCGCCACCTGGACCGGGCCCGAGGACTCGCACGCCCAGTCGACCAGGTCCTCGTAGAGCTTGCTGCTGTGCGGGTCGTTGACGATCTCGGAGAAGAAGAACCGCGGCCACCGGGGCCAGTCCTGGAGCCACAGCTCGCGGTTGTAGACCAGCCAGTCGGGACCTCCGGTGTACGGCGCGTCCCAGTGGTCGATCGCCTGGAGGTAGTTCCCGCCACGGTCCGGTCGCGGTGTGCCCTCCATCGCCCAGGTCGCGACCGCCACGACGCCGGCGATCCGGTCCGGGTGCCACGCGGCCGCCTCCAGCGAGTAGAAGGCGCTCATGCACAGGCCGACCAGCACCGCCCGGTCGAGGCCGAGCTCGTCCATCACGGCGATCACGTCGGCGACCTGCTCGACGTCGGCGTACGCCGCCGGGTCGGTCGGCCGGTCCGACCGGCCGTTGCCGCGCGGGTCGATGACGACGACCCGGTGGCGTCGGGCGAGGTAGGGCACCTGCGCCTTCCACATCCGCGCGTTGACGAGGACGTCGACCGGCGCGAAGACGATCGCGTCGCCCTCGGTCCCGAAGGTCTCGTAGTGGACGCGCACGCCGTCCCGCTCGACGTACCCCGCCCGGTCAGGCTCCCGCGCTCGCATGTCCTCTCCCTCGGTCGACGTGCTCCGACCGTGGCCCGCGCCGGTTGCAGCCTGCTTGCAATCGGGCTGCAACCGGCGCCCTCGACGCTCTGTCCACAGCATCCACCTCACGGAAGGTCACGACAATGACCACCACCACTGACGCACCCGACACCACCGCAGCCGAGGGTCCCGCGGTCGACATGGACAAGCTCATGGAGTTCGTCGGCCAGTTCGCCGGAGACCTCGGGGCGACCGTCGCCGCCGGCAACGTCGTCCTCGGCGACCGGCTCGGCCTCTACCGCGGCCTGGCCGCCGGCCCGGCGACCGCCGCCGAGCTCGCGGCCCGGACGGACACCAACGCCCGCTACGTCTCGGAGTGGCTGCGCGGCCAGGCGGCCGGCGGCTACGTCCGGTACGACGCCGGCAGCGACTCCTACTCCCTGAGCCCCGAGCAGGCGTTCGCCCTCACCGACCCGCACGGCGTGCTGTACCTGCCCGGCGCCTTCGAGCTCGCCCTCGGCGCGATCGCGGCGGTGCCGCGGATGGAGGAGGCGTTCCGCACCGGCGCCGGGCTCGGCTGGCACGAGCACGACCCGCAGGTGTTCTCCGGCTGCGAGAAGTTCTTCCGGCCGGGCTACCTCGCGCACCTCGTGCCGGAGTGGATCCCGGCGCTCGACGGCATCCAGCAGCAGCTCGAGGCGGGCGCCCGGGTCGCCGACATCGGCTGCGGGCACGGCGCCAGCACCATCCTGCTCGCCGAGGCGTTCCCGAAGTCCGCGATCGTGGGCTCCGACTACCACGCGGGGTCGATCGAGGAAGCGAGAGCGCACGCGGCCGAGGCCGGCGTGACCGATCGCGCCTCGTTCGAGGTCGCGGGGGCGCAGTCCTTCTCCGGGAGCGGCTACGCGCTGGTCGCGAGCTTCGACTGCCTGCACGACATGGGCGACCCGCTCGGTGCGGCCAAGCACGTGCGCGACTCGCTCGCCCCCGACGGCAGCTGGCTGATCGTCGAGCCGGCCGCCGGCGACAGCGTCGCCGACAACCTCAACCCGGTCGGCCGCGTCTACTACAACTTCTCGACGCTGCTGTGCGTGCCCAACGCGATGTCACAGCCGGGCGGGTACGCACTCGGGGCGCAGGCCGGCGAGCGGGCGATCCACCAGGTCTGCACGGACGCGGGCTTCACCCGGTTCCGCCGGATCGCGGAGACCCCGTTCAACCTGGTCTACGAGGCTCGCCTCTGACGGGGGGACACGCGGCGTGTGCCTGAGAGTGCGCTCCAGCGCACTCTCAGGCACACGAGGCGGTGGGAGCTCAGGCGAGCTTGCCGTCGAGCACGGTCGGGCGGCCGCGCAGGAACGTCGCCACGACCCGGCCCGGCAGCTCCATCCCGGCGTACGGCGTGTTGCGTGAGAGCGAGGCCGACTCCCCCGGCTCGATCACCCGGCGCGCGCTCGGGTCGTAGAGCACGACGTTGGCCGGTGCGCCCTCGGCGATCGGCCGGCCGTGCTCGGACACCCGGCCGATCCGGGCCGGTGCGTAGGACATCCGCTCGGCGACGTCCTCCCACGTCAGCAGCCCGGGGTCGACCATCGTCTGCTGCACGATCGAGAGCGCGGTCTCGAGGCCGATCATCCCGAACGCCGCGGCCGCCCACTCGCAGTCCTTGTCCTCGTGGGGGTGCGGGGCGTGGTCGGTGGCGACGACGTCGATCGTGCCGTCGGCCAGCCCGCCCCGCAGCGCGTCGACGTCGGCTGCCCTGCGCAGCGGCGGGTTGACCTTGTAGATCGGGTTGTACGTCGCCGCGAGCTCGTCGGTCAGCAGCAGGTGGTGCGGGCAGGCCTCGGCGGTGACGTTCCACCCCTTCTCCTTCGCCTGCCTCACGATCTCGACCGACCCGGCCGTCGACACGTGGCACACGTGGAGCCGCGAGCCCACGTGCGCGGCGAGGAGGCAGTCGCGGGCGATGATCGCCTCCTCGGCCACGGCCGGCCACCCGGCGAGGCCCAGCCGCCCGGACAGCTCGCCCTCGTTCATCTGAGCGTCCTCGGTCAGCCGCGGCTCCTGGGCGTGCTGGGCGACCACGCCGTCGAACGCCTTGACGTACTCCAGCGCCCGTCGCATCAGCACCGCGTCGTCGACGCAGTGACCGTCGTCGGAGAACACGCGCACCCGAGCGGCCGAGTCGGCCATCGCGCCGAGCTCGGCGAGCCGCTCCCCGCCCAGCCCGACGGTCACCGCGCCCACCGGGTAGACGTCGCAGTAGCCCGCCTCGCGACCGAGCCGCCACACCTGCTCCACCACGCCGGCGGTGTCGGCCACCGGGTCGGTGTTGGCCATGGCGTGCACCGCCGTGTAGCCGCCCATGGCGGCCGCCTGGGTGCCGGTGAGCACGGTCTCGGCGTCCTCGCGGCCGGGCTCGCGCAGGTGGGTGTGGAGGTCGACGAGGCCGGGCAACGCCACCAGGCCGTTGGCGTCCACGAGCTCGGCGCCGTCCGCGTCCAGGCCGTCGCCGACCGCGGCGACCACGCCGTCGCGCAGCAGCAGGTCGGTCGGGTCGCCGTCGAGGATCGAGGCTCCCGTGATGAGGTACGAGGTCACGCGTCGTCGCCTTCCGGAGCGGGGTTGTCGTCGGAGCCGCTGAGCAGCAGGTAGAGCACGGCCATCCGGACCGCCACGCCGTTCGTGACCTGCTCGACGATGACCGAGCGGTCGGAGTCGGCCACGTCGGCGGTGATCTCCATGCCGCGGACCATCGGCCCGGGGTGCATCACGATCGTGTGGTCCTGGAGCGTCGCCATCCGCCGGCCGTCGAGCCCGTAGCGGCGGGAGTACTCCCGCGGCGTCGGGAAGAACCCGCCGTTCATCCGCTCCCGCTGCACCCGGAGCATCATCACGACGTCCGCCTTGGGCAGCACCGCGTCGAGGTCGTACGACGTCTCGACGCCCCACGTGTCCACGCCCACCGGCAGCAGCGTCGGCGGCGCGACCAGGGTGACCTCCGCGCCGAGCGTGTGGAGCAGCAGCGCGTTGGAGCGCGCGACGCGTGAGTGCAGCACGTCACCGACCACCGCGACCCGGCGGCCGTCCAGGGCCCCCAGGTGGCGCCACATCGTGAACGCGTCGAGCAGCGCCTGGGTCGGGTGCTCGTGCGTGCCGTCCCCGGCGTTCACGACGCTGGAGTGCACCCAGCCGGAGTGCGCCAGCCGGTGCGGTGCTCCCGAGGCGCCGTGCCGCACCACGACTGCGTCGGCACCCATCGCCTCCAGGGTCAGGGCGGTGTCCTTGAGCGACTCGCCCTTCGACAGCGACGACCCCTTGGCGGAGAAGTTGATGACGTCGGCGGAGAGCCGCTTGGCGGCCGCCTCGAACGAGATCCGGGTGCGGGTGGAGTCCTCGAAGAACAGGTTGACCACGGTCCGGCCCCGCAGCGCGGGCAGCTTCTTGATCGGCCGGTCGGCCAGCGCGCGCATCTCGGCGGCGGTGGTCAGCACCAGCTCGGCGTCGTCACGGCTCAGGTCGGCCGCCGACAGCAGGTGTCGCTTCACGAGCCGCTCCTCTCCTGGATCGTGACGGCGTCCTCGCCGTCGATCTCGGCGACCGTCACCCGGACTCGCTCGACGAGCGAGGTCGGCAGGTTCTTGCCCACGAAGTCGGCCCGGATCGGCAGCTCCCGGTGGCCGCGGTCGACCAGCACGGCGAGCCGGACGGCGGCCGGCCGGCCGATCTCGGTGAGGGCGTCGAGCGCGGCGCGGATCGTCCGGCCGGAGAACAGCACGTCGTCGACGAGCACCACGGTCCGCCCGTCGAGGTCGGCCGGGATCTCGGTGTGGAGCAGGGTGCGGGCCGGCTTGAGCCGCAGGTCGTCGCGGTACATCGTGACGTCGAGGGACCCCACGGGCACGTCGATCCCCTCGACGGCGGCGATCTTGGCGCCGATCCGCTCGGCGAGCGGGACACCGCGGCTCGGGATGCCGAGCAGCACGAGGTCGCGGGCGCCCTTGTTGCGCTCCAGGATCTCGTGCGAGATGCGGGTGAGGGCCCGGGCGACGTCACGGGCATCGAGGACGACGCGTCCCGGCTCGGGGACGGCCTCGGGCTGAGGGGCAGGCATGGGCGCCGCTGACCTCCTTCTCCGCCTCACGGGACGGCTCGTTAAAGGATGTCGATCGGGCGTCACTGTATCCGACGTCGGCCGCGTCGACCTCCGTGCCGGGTCGCGCGCCGCGGCATGTTCGGTCAGCGCAACGTCATGCGAGACGAGCGCCATGACGAACGGAACGTATGACGTCCCGCCGATCAGGCCCGCCCGCATCTCGCCATGAGAGGGCCCCACGGGATCACAGGGGCACACCCCGTCAGAGCAGGACGGCCATGCCGGCGCAGGCCTGGAGCCAGGCCATCCGCGTCTCGTCGCTGAGCTGCGCGTAGGGCACGACCGACCCGGACACCAGCACCGGGTCGTAGGGCACCCGGAAGACCGCCTTGGTCCGCTGCTCGTAGACCTGGACGAGGTCGTGGGCGAGCTGCTCGTCGACGTGCATCGAGGGGTCGGACAGCACGGTGATGGTCTTGTGCTTGAGGTCCTGGTAGCCGGCGTCCTGCAGCGCGTCGAGCATCCAGAGCCCGGAGTAGCCGGTGTCCTCCCGGATGGTCGAGGTCACGACCAGGAGGTCCGCGGCCTCGGCCGCGGCCAGCCAGTTCTCGGCGCGCAGGTTGTTGCCGGTGTCGACCAGGATCAGCCGGTAGAAGCGCTCCAGCAGCTGGTGGACGGCCGTGAAGTCCTGCGCGCGGATCATCCCCGTCACGTGCGGCCGCTCGTCGGAGGCGAGGATGTCGAAGTGGGCGTCGCCCTGGGAGCGGACGAACGCGCCGAGGTCGCCGATCCGCGCCTGGTAGACGTCGTTGAACCGCTCGAGGTCCTCGAGCAGCTCACGCGTGGTGTTGCGGTGCGTGCTGCGGTGGCCGCGGATCCCGAGGGTGCCGCGGGTCTCGTTGTTGTCCCACGCGACCACCCCGCCGCCACGGACGGTGCCGAAGGTGTAGCCCGCGGCGAGCACGCCGGTCGTCTTGGCGGCACCGCCCTTCGGGTTGAGGAAGGCGATCGTGCGGGGGCCCTCGAAGTCGCGCTGGATGGCGCGGCGGTCGTGCTCGTAGCGAACCTCGGCCGAGCCCATCTTGGGCGTGATGGTGCCGCCGCTCCAGCGCCGGACCTTGCCGCGCCAGCCCCAGGTGGCCGGTCCGAGGTCGACCTGGTCGGAGCGCCGGTCGAGGAAGTCGGTGGCGGACATGAACCGCTGGACCGTCGCCTCCCCCTCGGGGGCCGGCGGGCCGGCTTGGGTCTGCGCCTGGGGCGGGCTGGGCAGCGGTGCCGCGGGACGGGGCGGCGCGGCCGGCAGGTTGCTGGGCGGCACCCAGCCGGGCGGCGGACCGGCCGGCGGTGCGGTGGGCGTGCGCACGGGCAACGGCGTCGCGGGAGCCTCCGCGGGTGGCGGCGTGGGGGCCGGCCGCGACGTCGGCGTGGGCGTCGGTGTGGCCCCGCCGAACTCCGGCGGCATCGGGCCGGTCAGCGGGTCACCGAGGGGCGCGGGGGCCGGATCGGCGTCGAGTCCCTGCCAGCCTCGGGGGTCCGGCGGGGCGGCGGTACGGCCGCGCGGCTCGTCGCGGGTGCCCTCGGGACGAGGGTGGTCTTCTCGAGGCTGGTCGGACATGTGGGCCTCCAAGGGGGTGTCCGGGGGCACGGTCACTGCTCAGCAGACTACCGATCGGGCTCTCCGGTGAGTCTGACCGGCCGGGCGCGCCCCCAAACCCGCTGAGCCGCGGTTTCCGCTCAGAGCAGGGCCGAGACGGCCACGTCGACCGCCCGGTGGAACGTCGGGTAGGCGAAGTGCATGGACGCGATCCGCTCCAGCGGGACCTCGGCATGGACCGCCAGCGCCAGCAGCCCGAGCACCTCGCCGCCGTTGGGTCCGGCCGACGTCGCGCCGACCAGCACGCCGCGATCGCCGTCCGCCACGAGCTTCAGCAGCCCTGCGTTCCCGGCATCGTGGATCCAGCCACGGCTGGACGCCGCGAGGTCGGCATGGCCGACCCGCACGTCGAGCCCGGCGGCGCGCGCCTCGGCCTCCGTCATCCCGACGGCGCCGACCTCCGGGTCGGTGAACGTCACCCGGCTGACGGCGCGGTAGTCGGCGGTGGGCCCTTCCTGACCGAGGATGTCGCGCGCCGCGATCGCACCCTGGTACATCGACACGTGGGTGTACGCGCCGTGCCCGGTGGTGTCCCCGACGGCCCACAACCGCTCGCCCGCGCGCAGCCGCTCGTCGGTGGCGACGGTCTTCGCCTCCGGGTCGAGACCGACGGTCTCGAGACCGATCCCGGTGAGGTTCACCGAGCGGCCGGCTGCCACCAGGAGCTGGTCGGCCCGCAGCTCGCCGCGGTCGGTCGTGACCCGGTAGCCGTCCGCTCCGTGGTCGACGCGCTCGATGGTGAGGCCGGTCTCCACCCGGATGCCCTCGTCCCGGAAGAGCCGGGTCAGGAGCTCACTGGTCTCCGGCTCCTCCGGGGTCAGGATCCGGTCGGCGACCTCCAGCACTGTCACCGCGGTCCCGAAGCGGGCGAAGGCCTGCGCGAGCTCGCAGCCGATCGCGCCCCCGCCGACCACGAGCAGCGACGCGGGGAGGTCCGCCACCTTCACGACCTCCCGGTTCGTCCAGTACGGCGTGGCGTCGAGCCCGTCGATCGGCAGCCGCGCCGGCGACGTGCCGACGTTGAGGACCACCCCACGGGCGCCGACGTAGGCGTCCTCCCCGACCCGGACCCGGCCCGGGCCGTCGACCCGGCCCTCGCCCCGCACGATCCTGACGCCGGCCTTCTCGAGCCGCTCCACGTGCGAGTCGTCCTGCCAGTGGTTGGTGGCCTGCTGGTCGATCCGGGCGGCGACCATTCCCCAGTCGGGCCGGACGTCCGCCTCACCCGCGAGCAACGGCACCCGCCTCGCCTCGGCCAGCGCGTTCGCCGCGCGGATCATCATCTTCGACGGCACACACCCGTAGAAGGGGCACTCACCGCCGACCAGGTCGCGCTCCACCCCCACCACGTCGAGCCCCGCCTCCGCGAGCTTCTGGGCGGCGTACTCGCCACCCGGGCCCAGGCCGAGCACCACCACGTCCGCGTC
Organism: uncultured Actinomycetota bacterium; assembly: GCA_963829855.1. Lineage (GTDB taxonomy): Bacteria > Actinomycetota > Actinomycetes > Propionibacteriales > Nocardioidaceae > Nocardioides. The sequence goes on from CAWHKE010000011.1 coordinate 73,675, forward strand.
GTAGGTCGCCATGCCGTCACCCTGTCAGGCAGGTCAAGCGTTTCCTGGCGGCCGATGCGCCGGCGGGACACCATGGGCCGGTGATCTCACCGAACCGACGAAGCCTCCTCGGAGCCGGCCTGGCGGGCGGGGCCGGCCTGCTGGCCGGCTGCTCCGCCGACCGCGACCCGGCTGCCTCCGGCTCACCGTCGCCGACGGACGGCACCACGACCGATTCGTCAGCGTCCACGACGGGCTCGGCGACGGCATCGGGACTCCCGGGTCCCGACGACTTCACGGTGCCCGACTTCGACCCGGCCGACTGGGCCTCGGTGCGCGCCCAGTTCCCGCTCTCGCCCGACCTGGCCCAGTTCGCCGCGTTCGTGCTGTCTCCTCACACAGCCCAGGTCTCCGCCGCGATCGCCCACCACCGCGGCCGCCTCGAGCTCGACACGGACACCGCGCTGCACGACGGGTACCTGCTGGAGGAGGCCGTCCGCCGCGCCGCCGCCGCCTACGTCGGGGGCCGGGCGTCCGAGATCGCGCTCACCGACAGCACCACCATGGGCGTGGCCGTCATGTACGGCGGGCTCGACCTGCGGCCCGGCGACGAGATCCTGACGACGACCCACGACTTCTTCTCGACCGAGGAGGCGCTGCGGCTGGTGTCCCTGCGCACCGGGGCACGGGTCCGCTCGGTCACCCTGTACGACGACCCCGCCGCCGCGAGCGTCGACCAGCTGACCTCGCGGCTGCTCGACGCGATCGGTCCGCGCACCCGGGTGGTCGGCGTGACGTGGGTGCACTCGAGCACCGGCGTCCGGCTGCCGCTTGCCGAGTACGGCGCCGCGATCGCCGACCTCAACCGAGGCCGGGACGAGGCGGACCGGATCCTGCTCTGCGTCGACGGCGTCCACGGCTTCGGGGCGGTCGACGCCGACCTGCCCGCGCTCGGCTGTGACTTCCTGGCGACCGGTACCCACAAGTGGCTCTTCGGGCCGCGCGGCACGGGCATCGTGTGGGGCCGCGACTGGAGTCCGCTGACCGAGCTGATCCCGACGTTCTCCGGACCGGTCGGCGGTGCCCGCCTCTCCCCCGGCGGCTACCACGACTTCGAGCACCGCTGGGCTCTGGCCGAGGCGTTCGCGTTCCACGAGCGGATCGGCCGCGACCGCGTCGCGGCCCGGACCACCGAGCAGGCGACGGCGCTCAAGCAGGGGCTGAGCCGAGGTCGACGGCATCACGGTCGTGACGCCGGCCGACCCGGACCTGTCCGCCGGGATCGTCTGCGTCGACGTCCGCGGGATGCCGCCCGCGAACGCCGTGATGGAGCTGCGTGAGCGCGGGATCGTGTCGAGCGCGACGCCGTACCGGCAGTCCTACCTCCGGCTCGGCCCCAGCATCGTCACCTCGCCCGAGGAGGTCGACGCGGCGGTCGCCGCGGTCGCCGAGCTCGCCTGAGCCGGGCTCAGCGGGAGAGGTGCCGGGCGCGGGCGAACGCGAACAGCCCGTAGCAGGCGATGCCGAGCGAGATCGCGATCAGCAGCACCTGACCGAACGGCTGGTCGCGCACCTCCTGGAGCGCCTGGTCGAGCCCGCCGGACTTCTTCGGGTCGTGGGTGAACGCCGCCCACACGAAGAGTCCGCCGATCACCGCGATCGCGGCACCCTTCGCGAGGTACCCGACCTTGCCGATCCATTTGTACGCCTTGCCCGCCTCCGGACCGTGGCCCCCGTCGAGGTCCTCGAGGAACTTCTCGGTCCAGCCCCGGTGGACGAGGTAGCAGGCGTAGCCGATCACCGCGACGCCGACCGCGCCGACCAGGAACGGACCGGCGGTCATCTGCATCAGCTGCGCGGTGTAGCCGTCGGTGCTGCTCCCGCCACCACCACTGCTCGTGGCCACCTGGAACGCCGAGAGCGCGATGGAGCCGTAGATCACGGCCTTGAGGACCTTCCCGAGCCGGCTTGAGCCACTGCTCCTTGCCGTCCTCCGAGCGGTAGGCCTGCCAGGCCTCGAGCAGCCGCCAGATCACCAGCATCACGAGGCCGATGGCGACCGCCCAGACCAGCACCTCGCCGAGCGGCTGGCGCGACCAGGGTCTGCATGGCCCCCGAGCTCGACGCGTTCTTGCCGCTCTCGCCGAAGGCGATCTGGATCCCGAGCCAGGCGATCAGCAGGTGGACGACGCCGTAGGCGACGAGCCCCGCTCGTACGGCGATGTCGAGGACGTCACTGTCTTCGGCCTTGTCAGCGGCCTGGCTGATCTCTCCCATGGGGACCACCGTAGGGGCCTGCCCCGACCCCGCGGCTCACCCGGTCAGGCTGGACTTGTCGCGCTGGAGCGCGCCGAGCACGCCGTTGACGAACTGGGGCGACTCGTCGGTGGAGAGCTCCCGCACGAGCCCCATCGCCTCGGAGACCGCGACCGGGTCGGGCACGTCCTCGACGTACAACAGCTCGAACGCGCCGATCCGGAGCACGTTGCGGTCGACGGCCGGCATCCGGACCAGCGACCAGCCCTGCGAGTACGTCGCGAGGAGCTCGTCGATCCGGACCCGGTGCTCGCCGACACCGCGCACGAGGAAGGAGGTGTAGTCGTTGGTCGGGCCCTCGCCGTCCGCCACGGCGCGGTCGAGGGCCTCGACGGCGTCCTCGCCGCGCAGCTCGGAGGCGAAGAGGATGTCGAGCGCCCGCTTGCGGGCCTTGGTCCTGGCCGGCACGTGTGGTCGTCAGCCCTTCACGCGGCCGAGGTACGACGAGTCGCGGGTGTCGACCTTGACCCGCTCGCCCTGGTTGATGAAGAGCGGGACCTGGATCTCGTGCCCGGTCTCGAGCGTGGCCGGCTTGGTGCGGCCGGTGGCGCTGTCGCCGACGACGCCGGGCTCGGTGTAGGTGATCTCGAGCTCGACGGACGCCGGCATCTCGAGGTAGAGGACGCGCCCCTCGTTCGTGGCCACGATCGCCTCCTGCTGCTCCAGCAGGAAGTTCTTCGCGTCGCCCACGGTCGCGGGGTCGATCTCGAGCTGGTCGTAGGTCCCGGTGTCCATGAAGACGTACGACGTGCCGTCGTTGTAGAGGTACTGCATGGTCCGCTTGTCGACTACTGCGACCTCGACCTTGACGTCGGCGTTGAAGGTCTTGTCGACCGTCTTGCCCGACTCGATCGCCCGGAGCTTGGTCCGCACCACGGCGCCACCCTTGCCGGGCTTGTGGTGCTGGAACCACATGACCTGCCAGAGCTGGCCGTCGAGGTTGAGCACCATGCCGTTCTTCAGGTCGTTCGTGGTCGCCATGCGCGCGAGGATATCGGCGGCGCCGTGGAGACTCCTATTCGGCAGACCCGGCGAACGCCCACACGATCTCGACCTTGATCACCAGGTCCTCCTTGCCGGCCCTGATCGGCAGGTCGGCCAGCTCGTCCACGGCGGTGCGCTGAAGGGCGTACCCCCAGTCGCGCCGCTGCGAGGGTCGGTCGCCGGTCAGCTCCCGCAGGCTCAGCACGTCGCCCAGCGCCTGGCCGGTGGCGGCGGCGTACCGCTCGGCGCGGGCGCTGGCGTCCTGCACCGCGGCGTCGCGCGCCCGGTCCAGGGCCGCGGCCGGGTCGCCGACGGAGAGCCGGAGGTCGGAGGCGCGGACGCCGTTGCCGCCGGTCTCGATCGCGGTGGTCACGGCCCGCCCACCTTGGGCGAGGTCGCGCACGGTGACCCGCGCCTTCTGCGTGACGCGGTACCCCGTGAGGACCGGCGGTCCGTACGTCGGGTAGTCGTACTCGGGGTACATCTGCAGTCCGGTCGTCTGCACGTCCGCGGTCCGGACGCCGTGCCGGCGCAGCGCCGTGAGGACCCGGTCCATCGTGGCGCTGGAGGCGGCGAGGGCCTGGTCGAGGTCGGCCTGCTTGTCGGTCACCGACAGCGCGAACGTGAGCTGGTCGGGCACCACCGTGACCTCGCCCGAGCCCACCATCCGCACCGTGCCCGGCCGAGCCTCACGGTCGGCGCTCGCGGCCGGGTCCTGGGTCTGGGCCTCCGCCGCGCTCGGGCCACCAGCCCCGCCGAGCAGGTAGGACGTGACGAGCGCCAGCAGCACCAGTCCCGTCAGCAGCAGTCCCTTGACGCTCACCGTCACCGTGGAGTTCATGGGGGTCGGACGCGTCCCTCCGCCCGTCGGTTCCCAAAGGTGGGGACCTGCGTGGCCGGCCGGAGCCCGTGCCGTCAGGGTCCCGTCGCGAGCCGCTCCAGGGCCTGCCGGTAGCCGTCGATCCCCTGACCGGCGATCGTGGCGACGGCGTGCGGCTCGACGACGGAGTGGTGGCGGAACTCCTCGGGGCGCTGCTTCGGGTCGGAGATGTGCACCTCGACGAGCGGCGCCTCGAGCTGGGCGCAGGCGTCGAAGAGGGCCAGCGAGTAGTGGGTCCACGCGCCGGCGTTGAGGACGACCGGGGTGCGGTCGTCGGCGGCCTGGTTCAGCCAGTCGAGCAGCTCGCCCTCGTGGTTGGTCTGCCGGGTCTCGACGGCGAGCCCGAGCTCGTCGCCCCACCCCGAGCACAGCTCGGCCAGCTCGGCGTGGGTGGTCGCCCCGTAGATCTCCGGCTGGCGGCGGCCGAGCCGGCCGAGGTTGGGTCCGTTGAGCACGAGCACCTTCATCGGGCGCCTCCCCTGATCACGTCGTACGCCGCTCGCAGGTCGGCCTCGTCCGGTCCGGTCGAGCACGACCGGCTCGCCGACTGCTCGCAGCGCGATGAACCGCAGCTGCGAGCCGCGCGCCTTCTTGTCGACGGCCATCGCGGTGTGGAGGTCGTCGAAGGACGCTCCCTCGTACGTCGTCGGCAGCCCGACCCGGGCGAACGCCGCGTGGTGCCGCGCCACCGTGTCGGCGTCGAGCAGCCCCGCCCGGCCGGCCAGCTCCGCGGCGTACACGCAGCCGATCGCGACCGCGTCGCCGTGCCGCATCCGGTAGCCCTCGGCTCGCTCGATCGCGTGGGCCAGGGTGTGCCCGTAGTTGAGGACCTCCCGGCCGGGGTGTCCGTCACGGCCGCCGGTCTCACGGAGGTCGGCGACGACGACGTCGATCTTCACCCGGATGGCTCGCTCGACCAGCTCGCGCACGACGGGCGAGGACGCCGTGAGCTCGCCCGGGTCCGTCTGCTCGACGAGCTCCAGGATCTGGGGGTCGGCGATGAAACCGCACTTGACGACCTCCCCGAGCCCGGCCACGAAGTCGGCCCGCGGCAGGCTGTCGAGGGTCGCCAGGTCGCACAGCACGCCGGCGGGCTCGTGGAAGGAGCCGACCAGGTTCTTGCCGGCGGCGGTGTTGATGCCGGTCTTGCCACCGACGGCGGCGTCGACCATGCCCAGCAGGGTGGTCGGCACGTGCACGACCCGGACCCCACGCAGCCAGGTCGCGGCCACGAACCCCGCCAGGTCGGTCACCGCTCCCCCGCCCAGGGACACGACCGCGTCCGAGCGCGTGAACCCCCGCTCGCCCAGGGCGTCCCAGCAGTCCGCGGCGACCGCGGCGGTCTTGGCGTCCTCGCCGTCCGGCAGCCCGAGGGCGAGCACGTCGTAGCTGCCGACGAGGGCGTCGAGCGCCGGCTGCGCCAGCTCGGGCTGCGCGCCTGAGTGGAGCAGTGCCACCTGGCGAACGTCGTCGCCGAGGATGCCCGGCAGCCGCCCCAGCAGGTCGCGGCCGACGACCACGTCGTACGGCGACCCCCCGGTCACCGGCAGCACGGTGGCCGACACTCAGCCCACCTCCTGGAAGGCGGCGCGGATCTCGGCGGCGACCTCCTCGGGGGTGCGGTCGTCGGTGTCGACGACCAGGCTGGCCACGGACTCGTAGATCGGCGTGCGCTCGTCGAGCAACGCCTTGATCCGCGCCCGCACGTTGCCGAGCAGCAGCGGCCGGCCGACGCCCAGACCGACCCGCTTCACAGCGTCGGCGAGGCCCACGCGCAGGAAGACCACCGGCCGACCCGCCAGCAGGTCGCGGGTCGCCGGGTCGAGGACCGCGCCGCCACCCAGGGCCAGCACGCCCTCGTGGGCGGCGAGCGCCTCCGCCACCGCCGCCGCCTCGAGAGCGCGGAAGGCCTGCTCGCCGTCGTCGACGAAGATGTCGGAGATCGTGCGCCCCTCGGCCGCCTCGATGTCGGCGTCGGTGTCACGGACCGGCAGCGACCACGCCTCGCCGAGCAGCCCGGCGACCGTCGTCTTGCCCGCGCCCATCGGTCCGACGAGCACGACGCGAGGACCCGTCACCTGAACCTCAGCGTGTCGAGGTAGCTCTCGGCGTTGCGGCGGGTCTCGGCGACCGAGTCACCGCCGAACTTCTCCAGCACCGCGTCGGCGAGCACGAGCGCGACCATCGCCTCGGCGACGATCCCCGCAGCGGGGACGGCGCACACGTCCGAGCGCTGGTGGTGGGCGGTGGTCGCCTCGCCGGTGGCGACGTCGACGGTCCGCAGCGCCCGCGGCACGGTGGCGATCGGCTTCATCGCGGCCCGCACCCGCAGCACCTCCCCCGTGGTCATGCCACCCTCGGTGCCGCCGGACCGGCCGGACGTACGTCGCAGGCCGTCGTCGGTCGCGACGATCTCGTCGTGCGCCTCGGAGCCGGGCGTGGCGGCGAGCGCGAACCCGTCGCCGACCTCGACGCCCTTGATCGCCTGGATGCCCATGAGGGCGCCGGCGAGCCGCGAGTCGAGCCGGCGGTCCCAGTGGACGTGCGACCCGAGCCCGGGCGGCAGTCCGTGCACGACGACCTCCACGACGCCGCCGAGCGTGTCGCCGTCGGCGTGGGCCTGGTCGATCCGGGCGACCATCGCGGTGCCGGCCTCCGGGTCGAGGCAGCGGACCGCGTCGTCGTCGAGCCGGGCGACGTCGTCGGGCCCCGGGACCGAGCCGGCCGGAGCCCGCACGCCGCCGAGCTCGACGACGTGGGAGACGATCCGGGCCCCCACGGCCTGCTCGAGGAAGTTGCTGGCGACGCGGCCGAGCGCCACCCGGGCGGCCGTCTCGCGTGCCGACGCCCGCTCCAGGATCGGTCGCGCCTCGTCGAACCCGTGCTTCTGCATGCCGACCAGGTCGGCGTGGCCGGGCCGCGGCCGCGTGAGGGCGGCGTTGCGTGCCAGCGCCTCCAGCTCGACCGGGTCGACGGGATCGGCCGACATGACCTTCTCCCACTTCGGCCACTCGGTGTTGCCGATCTGGATGGCGACCGGGCCGCCCTGCGTGAGTCCGTGGCGCACGCCCCCGACCAGGGTCACCTCGTCCTGCTCGAACTTCATGCGGGCTCCCCGCCCGTAGCCCAGCCGGCGCCGCGCCAGCGCGTCGACCACGTCGGCGGACGTCACCGCGACGTGCGACGGCAGCCCCTCGAGGATCGCGACCAGGGAAGGGCCGTGGGACTCACCCGCGGTCAGCCAGCGCAGCATGGGTCCAGTCTTTCAGACCACCGCAGCACGACGACGCCGGTCAGCCGCCGACGAGATAGTCGGTCACCACGGGTCCGACCACGAGTCCCAGCAGGGCGCCCGCGATCATGAACGGCCCGAACGGGAACGCCGTCTTGAGCAGCGACCGGTCCCACTTGACGACAGCCAGCAGCAGCCCCGGCACGCCGAAGACGAGGAACCCCGCGTACATCCCGACCCCGAACTCGGGCCAGCCGACGTGACCGAGGGCGAAGCCGAGCAGCGCCGCGAGCCGCACGTCGCCGAAGCCCATCCCCGCGGAGTGCAGGAACCACAGCAGCCAGTACACCGACCGGGCGATCAGCAGCCCGAGCGCTGCCCGGACCAGGTCGGCCGGATCGCCGGTCACCGGCCATCCGGCCAGGCCCGCCAGCACGGCGTACGCCGTGGCGGGCAGCACGACCACCGCGGGCAGCAGCCGGGTGTGCCAGTCGATGAAGGCCAGCGCGACGCAGACGGGCACCAGCGGGACCAGCACCACGAGCCACCAGTCGTCGCCGACCGAGGCGGCCACCACGGCCGCGGCCCCCGCGGACGCGACGCCCGACCTCCACGCCAGCCCGGGCCGGCCGGCGAGGTCGACGTACAGCGGCTTGGCCGCCTCGCCCTCGACGGACTCGTCCTGCTCCGGCTCCGGCAGCCGCCGCACCAGCCACGGCACCAGCAGTCCCGCGAGTCCGGCGGCGACGGCGCAGCCGGCGACCAGGGCCGGGGTCACGACCGCTCCGCCAGCGCCCGGGCACCGGCCGCGCGCATGGCGTCGAGCGGTGCGGGCAGGCCGGTGAACGCCTGGAACTGCAGCGCGGCCTGGTGCACGAGGAGGTCGAGCCCGCCGACCAGCACCCGGTCGGCCGCGGACTCGGCCAAGGGGGTCGGCCAGGGGTCGTACAGGACGTCGAAGACGACCGGCACGTCGGCGCAGCGCGCCACCAGGTCGGGGGTCTGCGCCGAGGCCGGGACCGTGGAGACCACGACGTCGCCCACGACCGGCTCGGAGGCCAGCGAGCCGACCCGCACCGCGGGCCGTGCCGCGTGGCGGTCGATCGCGGCCAAGGTCTCCGCCGCCCGGGCGGGCGAGCGCACCAGCAGCGTCAGCGACCCGGCCCCGAGGTCGCACAGCGCCAGCGCGGTGGAGGCCGCGGTCGCTCCGCCACCGAGGATCGTCGCCACGACCGGCGGGTCGGGCATCCGCTCCCGCAGCGCCGCGACCGCGCCCGGCACGTCGGTGTTGTCGGCCGCCCAGCCGGCCCGACCCCGCACGAGCGTGTTCGCGACACCTGCGAGCGCCGCCCGGTCGGAGACCGTGACCGCGTGCTGCAGCGCCTCCCGCTTCAGCGGGGCGGTCACCGACAGGCCGCGCCACTCGCCGTCGAGCCCGCTCACGAACGCCGCCAGGCCGCCGGACGCCACCTGGTGCGCGTCGTAGGTCCAGTCGAGGCCCGTGGCGGCGTACCCGGCACGGTGCAGGACCGGCGACAGTGAGTGGGCGATCGGGTCACCCAGAACGGCACAGTGCATCGCAGGCTCAGCAGGCGTCCGAGGTCTCGCAGTACGTCTCGAACTCGTTGTCGTAGGTGAGGAACTCGTCGTAGGTCTCCGCGAACTTGGTCTCGCCGGTGCGCAGGTCGACGGTGACGTAGTAGTACCAGTCACCCTCGGTCGGGTTCGCCGCCGCCGCGATCGCCGCGTCGCCGGGGGCCTCGATCGGGCCCGGTGGCAGTCCCTCGGCCACGTAGGTGTTGTACGGCGACTCGAACGCCCGGTCCTCCGGCGAGATCGCGAAGCCGAGGTCCCGCCCGAGCGCATAGTTGATCGTGGCGTCGATCTGGAGCAGCCCGACGGTGCCGGCGGTGCCGGGATTCTCGATCCGGTTGTAGATCACGCGCGCGACCTTGCCGCGGTCCTCCTGCCGGCTCGCCTCGGCCTCGACCAGGCTCGCCACGGTCATCAGCTCGTGGGGCGTGTAACCGAGCTCGGCGGCGGCCTCCTCGAGGTTCGCCTCCGAGGCCGCCTGCTCCCAGCGGTCGACCATCGCCGCCAACATCGACGCGGGCGTGGCGTCGGGCCCGAAGTCGTAGGTCGAGGGGAACAGGTAGCCCTCGGCGTTGCCCTCGGCGTAGTCGGGCAGGCCCAGCTTGTCGGGGCTATCGAGCACGGTCTGGAACTGCTGCTTGCTGAAGTCGGTGTTCTTCGCCAGGAGCTCGACGATGTCGACCACGCGCAGCCCCTCGGGGATCGTGATCGTGTCCTTCAGGATGTTGGCCGGGTCGAGCAGGATGTCGACGGCGTCGGCGGCGGCCATCTCCTTCTTGAACTGGTAGAAGCCCACCTGGATCGCGGACGCACCGGGCTCAGCGGCCGCGGCGTTCAGGAACGCCTGCACCGAGGCGACCACGCCGGCGTCCTTCAGGCCGCGACCCATCTCCGCGACGCTGTCGCCCGACTCCACCTGGAACGTGACCCGGCCCTTGCCCGGTCCGGGGTAGTCGGCCGGGTCGGCGAACTGGTCGCGGACCAGCTCGACGCCCTTGGTCACGGCGAAGTAGAACCCACCGACCACGAGAGCCAGGGCCACCAGCACCGCGAGGCAGCCGGGCACGCGGCTGCGCTGCTTGCGCCGGCGACCGCCCTCGGGGGCCAACTCGTCTACCGGGGACTGCTCGTCGCTCATCCGTCTCCTTCAACGAGTTCGCCGGCCGGCGATCCCGTGGAACGTTCGGTGTCCAGTGCGTGCTGCAGGATCATCACCGCGGCGGCCATGTCGACGACGGCCCTCCGCTGCTGGCCCTTCTTCCCCCGGTCGCGCAGCATAGCCTCCGCCGAAACCGTGGTGAGACGCTCGTCGACGAGTCGCACGGGGACGGGTGCCACGCGGGTGGCGAGCCGCTCGGCGAACGCGCGGGTCTTCACCGCCGCCGGCCCCTCGTTGCCGGAGAGGGAACGCGGGAGGCCGACGACCACCTCGACGGCCTCCTCCTCGGAGACCAGTCGCGCGATGCGGGCGAGGTCGCCCTTGCCCCGCCGCACGGTCTCCACGGGGGTCGCCAGGAAGCCGGACGGGTCGCTGCGCGCGACCCCGATCCGGGCGTCTCCCGGGTCGAGCCCGAGGCGTACGCCGTGGCGCATCACGTGTCCGGCGCTCAGTGGCCGGCCACGCGGCCGACCTCGGACACGACCAGCGCGAGCGCCTCGTCGATCCGCGAGGTGTCGCTGCCGCCGCCCTGCGCCACGTCGTCCTTGCCGCCACCGCGACCGCCGACGAGCGGCCCGACGGCCCCGACCAGCGCGTTCGCGCTGAGGCCGCGGTCGCGGGCGGCGTCGTTGACCGCCGCGACGACCGCGACCTTGCCGTCAGCGTCACCGATCACGACCACCACACCGGGCTCCCCGACAGGAAGCCGGCCGCGGACGTCGAGCGCCAGCTGGCGGACGTCGCCGCCTCCCACACCGGCGGCGCGGTGGGCGACGACCTTGACCGGTCCGACCTGCTGGGCGCGGTCGGCGAGGCTGCCGCCGGCGTCGAGCAGCTGCCGGAGCCGGACCTGCTCGATCTCCTTCTCGGCCGCGCGGAGCTTCTCGACGATGTCGTGGACCCGCTCGGGCAGCTGCTCGGGCTTGACCTTCAGCGTCTCGGAGAGCTGAGCGACGAGCACGTGCTCACGCGCCAGGAACCGGTAGGCGTCGCCCCCGACCAGCGCCTCGACCCGGCGAACCCCCGAGCCGATGGAGGACTCGCCGAGCAGCTTGATGACGCCCAGCTGGCCCGACCGCCCGGCGTGGGTGCCGCCGCACAGCTCGCGCGCCCAGTCGCCCACGGAGATGACTCGGACCTCGTCGCCGTACTTCTCCCCGAAGAGGGCCATCGCGCCGGACTTCACCGCCTCCTCCTGGGTCATGAGCTCGGCGTGCACGGCCAGGTCGGCGAGCACCAGGTCGTTGACCCGGGCCTCGACATCGGTCATCACCGAGGCGGGAACCGAGCCGGTCGCGGAGAAGTCGAAGCGGAACCGGCCAGGGCTGTTCTCCGAGCCCGCCTGGGTGGCGGTGTCACCGAGCGCCTCGCGGAACGCCTTGTGCACCATGTGGGTGGCGGTGTGCGAGCGCGAGATGGAACGGCGCCGCTCGATGTCGACCAGCGCCTGCCCGGTCGTCCCGAGGGTGACCTCTCCCTCGAGCACCGTGGCCTGGTGGACGACCAGCCCGGTGATCGGCGACTGGACGTCACGGACCTCGATCCGGGCGCCGTTGGCGAGCTCGATGACGCCGGAGTCCGCGAGCTGGCCACCACCCTCGGCGTAGAACGGGGTGCGGTCGAGGACCAGCTCGATGTCGTCGCCCGCGCGCGCAGACTCGACCGCGCCGGCCGGCGTGACGATGCCGCGGACCGAGGCCTCGGTGACCACCTCGGAGTAGCCGGTGAACTCGACCGGGCGGCCGAGGGAGTCCGCGACCGCGCGGTAGGCCGAGGCGTCGCGGTGCTGGCCCTTCTTGGCGCGGGCGTCGGCCTTGGCCCGCTCGCGCTGCTCGGTCATGAGGCGGCGGAATCCGTCCTCGTCGACGCTCAGCCCCTGCTCGGACGCCATCTCGAGCGTGAGGTCGATCGGGAAGCCGTAGGTGTCGTGCAGCGCGAACGCCTTGTCACCGGAGAGCTGACCCCCACCGGACTGCTTCACCTCGGTCGTGGCCAGGTCGAAGATCGCGGTGCCGGCGCGCAGGGTCTGTCGGAAGGCGTCCTCCTCGCCGTAGGCGACGGTGGAGATCCGCTCCCAGTCGCGGAGGAGCTCGGAGTAGGTCTCTCCCATCTTGTCGCGGCTGATCGGCATCAGCTCCGGCAGCGAGCGGTCCTCGTAGCCGAGCAGCCGCATCGAGCGGACCGCGCGTCGCAGCAGCCGGCGCAGCACGTAGCCGCGGGACTCGTTGCCGGGCGTGACCCCGTCGCTGATGAGCATCATCGACGACCGGACGTGGTCGGCGACGACCCGGAACCGGACGTCGTCGGCGTGGTCGGCGCCGTACCGGCGGCCGGTGAGCTCCTGCGCCCGCTCGATCACGGGGAAGAGGACGTCGATCTCGTAGATGTTCTGCACGCCCTGGAGCAGGAAGGCGACGCGCTCGAGACCCATGCCGGTGTCGATGTTCTTCTTCGGCAGCGAGCCGGCGATGTCGAAGTCCTCCTTGGACCGCACCGCGGAGAGCTCGTCCTGCATGAACACCAGGTTCCAGAACTCCAAGTAGCGGTCCTCGGCGGAGAAGTCGCCGTCGGCGCCGTACTCCGGGCCGCGGTCGATCAGGATCTCCGAGCACGGGCCACCGGGCCCGGGGACGCCCATGGACCAGTAGTTCTCCTTCTTGCCCAGCCGGACGATCCGGTCGTCGGGCAGCCCGGTGACCTTGCGCCAGAGCTCGACCGCCTCGGCGTCGTCGTCGTAGACGGTCGGCCACAGCCGGTCCTCGGGGAACCCGAAGCCGCCGTCGGCGGTCGACCTGGTGACGAGGTCCCAGCCGAGCTCGATGGCGCCTTCCTTGAAGTAGTCGCCGAAGGAGAAGTTGCCGCACATCTCGAAGAACGTGCTGTGGCGGGTGGTCTTGCCGACGTCCTCGATGTCCGGGGTGCGGACGCACTTCTGGACGCTGACGGCGCGGTCGTACGGCGGCGTCTCCTGGCCCAGGAAGTACGGCTTGAACGGCACCATCCCCGCGTTGACGAACAGCAGGTTGGGGTCGTCGAGCAGGAGCGACGCCGAGGGCACGGCCGTGTGCCCGGCGCGCTCGAAGTGGCTCACGAACCGGCGGCGGATCTCCGCGGTGTCCATCACTGGTGTCCTCTGCTCTCGACGGGGTGCTCCAGCTCGGGGGTGCTGGGTCTCTCATGGGGCAGGACGCCGAACCGTTCCCGCAACTGGGTTTCCCGGGCGGCGGTCCCCTGGGCGACCTCGTCGCGGAACAGCCGGGCGCCGAGGAACAACGCCTCCATCCGGTCGTGCAGACCCTCGGCGGTCACCGCCTCGGCAGCGCGGCGCCCCCGGACCATCGCGTAGATCCCGGCGCCGGCCCCGGCCACGAACCAGAGCCCGCGGCTCATGCCGTCTCCCGCTGCCGGGCCTGCCACTCGCGGTAGGCCTCCCGCTGCTCGACCCGCCGCTGCTTGCGGGCCCGCTTGACCTCGCGCCGCATCTCGAACCGGATCCGGTTGCGCGACTCGGCGGACAGCGCCCGCCGGACGCCGTGGGAGAGCGAGCCGATCCGGATCACGCTCTCGCGCAGCAGCTGGTCGGCGAAGACCGCGCGCTCGAGCCGGGCCGGCGGCGCAGGCGCGGGCTCGGGCTCGGGCGACGCCGCCAGGCCGGTGATCGTGTACTCCCGCTCCTCGCGGACCGGAGCACGAGGGGCCGGACGGGCGGCGGCCCCCCGTTCCAGCTCGTCGAGCCGGTGTCGCAGCTCGGCGACCTCGGCGTGGGACGCGGCCGCCTCCCGCGACGTCCGGCGCCGCAGGGAGAGCAGCGCCCCCAGCAGGACCAGCGCCACCAGCGCCAGTCCGGCCAGCGCGAGCCACTCCCAGATCATGGTGTCCGACCCTAGCGGGCGGTCGGATCGCTTGACCTCCCACCGGGGGCGTGAGCGAATGCGGCCACGGGGGCAACCAAGTCGGTCGCTGCCGCGTCCATGAAGGTGAGTCGACTTCTCAAGGAGATCCGTCATGCACTCTCGCCTCGCACGCGGCCGGTTCCACGCGCTGCTCGTCGCAGCCCTGGTCGGCTCCCTGAGCCTGGCCGTGGTGCCGAGCGGCTCGGCCGCCGGCCCCGCACCGGCCGGACCCGAGGGCGCGGGCGGCGACGTCGGCGACGTCGGCGACCGGCACCTGGCAGGTCCTGCGCACCGGGGCGGGCACCTACCAGGTCACGTGGCGCTCGCCCCAGCGGCTGCCGGTCACCTCCGACCGGGCCACGATCGTGCTGGACGGGGTGCCGATCGGCGTCCCGCTGCTGCGGGCCGACGGCCGGACCGTGGTCACCACCGTCCGCGGCCGACGAGCGCCCCGACCCGGCGGACCTCGACGTCCTGCTCTCGGGCGACCGGCTCGACCACGCCGGCCTCGACGAGACCGGTGGGACGGCTCCTCCGACCACACCACGACGCAGCCCCCAGCTCGCCGACGACCCGGCCGAGCCCGGCGAGTACGACGTCGTCACCAGCGACTACGAGCTCACGTCGGTCAAGCTGCCCGGGATGCCGAAGCCGATCGAGATGGTCGGCCACGTGGTCGAGGCGGACCCGGCCGCGGTCACCGAGCCCCGACCGCTCGTGGTGTTCCTCCACGGTCGGCACTCCTACTGCTACAACCCGACCGATGAAGACTCCGGCGGTTGGAGGTGGCCGTGCCGGGAGCCGTTCGAGGAGATCCCGAGCCACCTCGGCTACGACTACATCCAGCGGGTGCTGGCCTCGCAGGGATACGCCACGGTGTCGATCCGGGTCAACGGCATCAACGCCCAGGACTACCGGCTCTCCGACGGCGGCGCCGACGCCCGGGCGCAGATCGTCCAGGAGCACCTCGACCACTGGACGGACGAGCTCGCGGTCGACCACGACGTCGACCTGTCCCGCGTGGTGCTGGTCGGTCACAGCCGCGGTGGCGAGGGCGTCAACCGCGCCTCGATCCAGATCCCGCTCGACGCGCCGTACCGTGTCGTCGGCCAGGTGCTGCTCGCCCCGACCGACTTCGGGACCCAGACCGCGCCGTACGTGCCGACCGTGACGGTCCTCCCCTACTGCGACGGCGACGTCTCGGACCTCCAGGGCCAGCGGTTCACCGACAGCGCGCGCGACCTCGCCGCGAACGACACGTCGCTCAAGAGCTCGGTCATGGTCCTGGGCGCCAACCACAACTTCTTCAACACCGAGTGGACGCCCGGCATCGCCCAGGCCCCCTCGTGGGACGACTGGTACGGCCGGCGCGGGGTCTGCGGCTCGAGCTCACCCACCCGGCTGAGTGCCGGCGAGCAGCGCCAGGTCGGCGTCGCGTACGTCGCGGGCGCGGTCCAGCTGTTCGCGGCCGACGCCCAGGAGTTCCTGCCGCTCTTCGACGGCTCGGTCGTCCACCCGCCCTCGATCGGCGCCGCCGACGTCCGGTCGCACGCGATCGGTGGCGGCCGCGAGCTGCGCCGGCCCGCGGTCGACACCGGCCTGTCACTGCCGTCGGGTGCGGACACGGCGTTCTGCCAGGGCGTCCTCCAGGCCGGCTCGATCGGTGCCTGCGGGCGGGAGTTCGACCTGTGGGGGCAGGCGCCGCACTGGTACGACTCCAGCGAGTTCGCACCACCGCGGCGGGAGCTGGAGCTGACGTGGTCGGAGGCCGGGCAGACCGGCGGGCTGGTCTTCGACGACCCGCTCGACCTGTCGGGCGGCCGGCTCGAGCTGCGCACGATCGTGGATCCCACGCTCGGCGACGCGCGGATCCGGTTGCGGCTGACCGACACCAACGGCGACTCCGCGGTGGTCACCCCGGAGGGCGACGGCATCCTGCGGGCGCTGCCGGTGGACCGACGGGTCGGGAAGCGGTGGGCGCAGTCCGTGATCGCGGACCCGGCCACCGCCGCCGGCATCGACGCCTCCCGGGTGACGCGGCTCGACGTGATCGGTGACAGCGCGGACGGCCGGCTCTGGATCCTCGACGTCGCCGCCGCACCCGCATCGCTCGCGCCGGTCCCCGACGAGCGGCTGCCGCTCGTGAGCATGGGCGCGCTCACGGTCGTCGAGGGCGACGGCCCGGGCACGTCGGTGGCCCGGGTGCCGTTCACGATCAGCGGCGAGGTCACGCGACCGGCGCAGCTGACGGTGGGCGTCATCGAGGAGGCCTCGCGGCGTTCGCGCAGCCGGGTCCGGGTCGACCTCGCTCCCGGCCAGACGGAGGGCTACCTCCGCTACGAGTGGACCGGCAACAAGGTCGACGACTACCCCCGCCGTGGCACGGGTTTCTACGCCTTCGCCGTCTCGGGCGCGATGACCGACAAGTACGACGGCCGGGTGACGCTGCTCGACGACGACCCGGCCCCGGAGCTCCGGATCCGGACGCCCAAGCGGGTCAGCGAGGGCGCCACGATCCGGATCAAGGTCTCGCTCACCGCGGACACCGGCTACGCCTCCTACGTGAGCGTCCACGCCGTCCGGGGCATCGGCCCCGGGCGAAGGCTCAAGGTCGGAGACCTCCCCTCGGCGTGGCTCGACCGCCACCACCTCGACTCGGAGAAGCCGGGCGACCCGCTCCACCAGGCCGGCCTCTACCTGTCCGACCGGTTGCGCCCCGGCCAGCGCACGGGTGAGGTGACCCTGCCGATCCGGGTGGACTCACTCCGCGAGGGAACCGAGCGGGTGTCGTTCCGGATCTACTTCAACCGAGAACGGGTCACGCGGACGATCCGGGTCGTCGACTGACGGCAGCGCGTCGACCGTGTGGGTTCCGGGTCACCTGGTGACCCGGAACCCACACGGTCGCGTGGTCGGCCAGCCGCGTCACTCCCCGCGGATGATCTTCCGGATCTTCGCCCACCGCTCGGCGATCGCGGCCTCGGCACCCAGGCTGGTCGGCCGGTAGTACGCGGCGTCGGAGACGACGTCGGGGGCGTACTGCTGCTCCGCGACGCCGTACGGCGCGTCGTGGCTGTAGACGTAGCCCCGGCCGTGCCCGAGGTCGCCGGCGCCGCCGTAGTGGGCGTCGCGCAGGTGCGGCGGGACCTGGCCGATCTTGCCGTCGCGGACGTCCGCGAGGGCGGCGTCGATGCCGACGATGACCGCGTTGGACTTGGGGGCGACCGCGAGCGCGATCGTGGCCTGGGCCAGGTTGAGCCGGGCCTCGGGCATCCCGATCAGCTGCACCGCCTGCGCCGCCGCGACCGCCGTCGTGAGCGCGGTCGGGTCGGCCAGGCCGATGTCCTCGCTCGCGAGGATGACCAGCCGCCGAGCGATGAAGCGCGGGTCCTCGCCCGCCTCGACCATCCGCGCGAGGTAGTGGAGCGCCGCGTCCGCGTCCGAGCCGCGGATCGACTTGATGAAGGCGCTGATCACGTCGTAGTGCTGGTCGCCCTGCCGGTCGTAGCGGACCGCTGCCTGGTCGACCGCGGCCTCGGCCGACTCGAGGTCGATGGTGGCCGAGTCGCGGGCGGTCGCGGCTCGCGCGGCGGCCTCGAGGTAGGTCAGCGAGCGGCGGGCGTCGCCGCCGGCCAGCCGCACCAGGTGCTCGCGGGCGTCCTCGTCGAGCTCGTACGCACCGCCGAGGCCGCGCTCGTCGCCGAGCGCGCGCTCCATGACGTCGCGGACGTCGTCGTCGGTCAGCGGCTGCAGCCGGAGCAGCAGGCTGCGGGACAGCAGCGGTGAGATGACACTGAAGAACGGGTTCTCGGTCGTGGCGCCCACCAGGGTCACCCACCGGTTCTCCACGCCCGGCAGCAGCGCGTCCTGCTGCGCCTTGTTGAAGCGGTGCACCTCGTCGACGAACAGCACGGTCTCCCGGCCCCCGCGGGACAGCTCGGCCCGGGCGCCGTCGATCGCCGCCCGCACCTCCTTGACCCCGGCCGAGACGGCCGAGACCTCGACGAACCGGCGGTCGGTCTGCTGACTGACGATCGCCGCGATCGTGGTCTTGCCCGTGCCGGGCGGGCCCCAGAGCAGCAGGGACGTCGCCTGGTCGCCCTCGATCAGCTGCCGCAGCGGCGAACCCGGGGCGCGCAGCTGCGCCTGGCCGACGAGCTCGTCGAGGGTCCGCGGCCGCATCCGCACCGGCAGCGGCGCGGACGCGTGCGTGTTGACCCCGAGCGACCCGGACCCGGGCGCGGGCGCGGCCCCACCCGGGACGTCGAACAGCCCGGCGTCGTCGGTCACTCGGCCGCCGGCTCCGCTGACTCCGACCGGGCCGGTGCAGGCGCAGGCTTGGCGTCCACTCCCGCCTCCTTGCGCTGCTCGGGGCTGATCGGCGCCGGCGCGGCCGTGAGCGGGTCGAAGCCGCCACCGGACTTCGGGAACGCGATGACCTCACGGATCGAGTCGGTGCCGGCCAGCAACGCCGCGATCCGGTCCCAGCCGAACGCGATGCCACCGTGCGGCGGGGCGCCGTACTTGAAGGCGTCGAGCAGGAACCCGAACTTCTCCTGCGCCTCCGCCTCGTCGAGGCCCATGACCGCGAAGACCCGCTTCTGGACGTCCTCGCGGTGGATACGGATCGAGCCACCACCGATCTCGTTGCCGTTGCAGACGATGTCGTAGGCCCACGCCAGTGCGTTGCCGGGGTCGCTGTCGAACGAGTCGGCGTCCTGCGGCGAGGTGAACGCGTGGTGCACCGCGGTCCAGGCGCCGCTGCCGACCGCGACGTCGCCGGCCGCGGTGGCCTCGTCGGCAGGCTCGAACAGCGGGGCGTCGACCACCCACACGAAGCTCCAGGCCGACTCGTCGATCAGCCCGCCGCGACGACCGATCTCGAGCCGCGCGGCGCCGAGCAGCGCCCGGCTCGACTTCACGGCACCCGCGCCGAAGAACACGCAGTCACCCGGCTGGGCGCCGACGTGGGCGGCGAGTCCGGCCCGCTCCTCCTCCGAGAGGTTCTTGGCGACCGGTCCGCCGAGCTCGCCGTCCTCCTGGACGAGCACGTAGGCGAGGCCGCGGGCACCGCGCTGCTTGGCCCACTCCTGCCACGCGTCGAGCTGCTTGCGCGGCTGCGAGGCGCCGCCGGGCATGACCACCGCGCCGACGTACGGCGCCTGGAACACCCGGAACGGGGTGTCGGCGAAGTACGCGGTGCAGTCGACCAGCTCCAGACCCATCCGCAGGTCGGGCTTGTCGGTGCCGTAGCGCGCCATCGCGTCGGCGTAGGTGAGCCGCGGGATCGGCGTGCTGACCTCGTGACCGACGAGCCGCCACAGCGCCACCAGGATCTCCTCGGACAGCGCCAGCACGTCGTCCTGGTCGACGAAGCTCATCTCGACGTCGAGCTGGGTGAACTCGGGCTGGCGGTCGGCGCGGAAGTCCTCGTCGCGGTAGCAGCGCGCGATCTGGTAGTAGCGCTCCATCCCGGCGACCATCAGCAGCTGCTTGAAGAGCTGCGGGCTCTGCGGCAGCGCGTACCAGCTGCCGGGCTGCAGCCGCGCCGGCACCAGGAAGTCGCGTGCGCCCTCCGGCGTCGAGCGGGTCAGGGTCGGCGTCTCGACCTCCACGAAGTCGTGGGCGTCGAGGACGCCGCGCGCGGCCTGGCTGACCTTGCTGCGCAGCCGGAGCGCGGCGGCCGGGCCGGGCCGGCGCAGGTCGAGGTAGCGGTGCTTGAGGCGGGCCTCCTCGCCCACCTCGACGTGTTCGTCGATCGGGAACGGCAGCGGCGCCGCGGCGCTGAGCACCTCGACGGTCGCGGCGACGACCTCGACCTCGCCCGTGGGCAGGTTCGGGTTGACGTTCTTCGCCTCGCGAGCGGCCACGTCGCCGACCACCTTGAGGCAGTACTCGTTGCGCAGGCGGTGCGCGACGTCGTCCTCGCGGATGACCACCTGCACGACGCCGCTCGCCTCGCGCAGGTCGATGAAGGTCACCCCGCCGTGGTCACGCCGACTGGCCACCCAGCCGGCCAGGGTGACGGTCTCTCCGACGTTCGCGGCACTCAGGGTGCCGGCGTCGTGGGTGCGGATCACTGCGGTTGCTCCTTGATGACGACGGTGGGACGGAGGTCGGCGTCGGGCGGGGTCCAGGCGTCGGGATCGGCGGCGACCTGGTCGCCGCTGCGGATGTCCTTCACCTGGTGCCCGTCCTCGCTCTCGGGACCAGGGACGAACCAGACGTACGGGATGCCGCGCCGTTCCGCAAACCGGATCTGCTTGCCGAACTTCTGCGGGTCGGGCGCCACCTCGCACGGGATGCCGCGCGCCCGCAACCGGGCGGCGACCGCCGCGCTCTCGGGGCGCGACTCCTCGTCGTTGACGGCGACCAGCACCGCGCTGGGGACCGACCGGCTGCCGTCGAGCACGCCGTCGGCGAGCAGCGGCACCAGCGTGCGCGAGACGCCGAACGACACCCCCACACCGGGGTACGTCGTGCGGCCGTCGTCGGCCAGCGCGTCGTACCGGCCACCGCCACCGACGGACTTCAGTCGCTCGTAGCCGGCCATGTAGATCTCGACGACGGTGCCCGTGTAGTAGTCGAGGCCGCGGGCGATCCGGAGGTTCGCCTCGACGGCGACCCGGTCGGAGGTCGCGCCGGCGCAGCCCTCGACCACCGCCGCGAGCTCGGACAGCCCGGTCTCCAGCAGCTCGTCGGTGACGCCGAGCGCACGGACCCGGTCGACGAAGGAGACGTCGGGCTCCCGGATCGTCGCCAGCTCCAGGCAGCGGTCGGCCTGCTCGGGCGTCGTACCCACGCTCTCGACCAGCTGGCGCGCGACCTCCTCGGCCGGCAGCTTGTCGAGCTTGTCGATCACCCGGATCGCCCCGGTGACGTCGTCGATGCCCAGGCCCCGGTAGAAGCCCTGGATCAGCTTGCGGTTGTTGAACTGGAACGACACCGGAGGGATCGGGAGCGCGCCCAGCGCCTCCACCATCACGCGCATCACCTCGACGTCGTGGTGGAAGGCGAGCTCGCCCTGCCCGACGATGTCGACGTCCGCCTGCGTGAACTGCCGGTAGCGGCCCTCCTGCGGTCGCTCTCCCCGCCACGCGGGCTGGATCTGGTAGCGGCGGAAGGGGAACTGCAGGTGGCCGGCGTGCTCCAGGACGTAGCGCGCGAAGGGCACGGTCAGGTCGAAGTGCATGCCGAGGGCGGCCTCGGAGGGGTCCGTACCGCCGCCGTGCCGCTCGGACTGCAGCCGCTGGAGGACGTAGATCTCCTTGTCGATCTCGCCACCCTTGGAGAGCCGGTCGAGGGGCTCCACGACCCGGGTCTCGATGTTGGCGAAGCCGTGCAGCTCGAAGGTGCGGCGCAGCGTGTCGAGGACCTGCTGCTCGACCACCCGCTGCGCGGGCAGCAGCTCGGGGAACCCGCTGAGCGGGGTCGGCTTGGGCATCGGTCAGAGCCCCCGCGTGACCTGGGCGGCGTCGCCGTCGGTCTGCAGCTCGAGCAGGAACGGGTTCGAGGCGCGCTCGCGGCCGATCGAGGTCTGCTCGCCGTGCCCGGGCAGGACCACGACGTCGTCCGCCAGCGGGAGGACCTTGTCGCGCAGGCTCCGCAGCATCGTCGGGTGGTCGCCGCCCGGGAGGTCGGTGCGGCCGATCGAGCCGGCGAAGAGCAGGTCGCCCGAGAACAGCACCTCGGACACATCGGCGTCGTACGGCGCCCGGAAGGTGACCGAGCCCTCGGTGTGGCCCGGCGTGTGGTCGACGGTGAACGTCAGGCCGGCGAGCTCGAGGTCGGTCGCGTCGTCGAGCACCCGTACGTCGTCCGGCTCGAGCCACTGGTGCTCCCGGCCCCCCAGCAGCTGGGGCAGCATCGCTCGGGTCTCGCCGCTCATGCCGGCCAGCGGGTCGGTCAGCAGGTGCCGGTCGCGCGAGTGGATCCAGGCGGTGGCGTCGTACGCTCCGGCGACCGGCGTGACGCACCAGATGTGGTCGAGGTGCCCGTGCGTGGCGATCACGGCGACCGGCTTCAGCCGGTGCTCGCGCACCACCGAGGCCACGCCGTCCGCGGCGTCCTTGCCGGGGTCGATGACGACGCACTCGGTGCCGGGACCGGTGGCGGCGACGTAGCAGTTGGTGCCCCACGGACCTGCGGGGAATCCGGCGATGAACACCCCCGCACACTATCGAGCGGGCGGACGCCCGGGCGCATCGGCGTCCGCGCGATGACTAGCATGGGGGCTCGCGTCTGGAAGGGCGCGAACGAGACGGACGACGAAGAGGACGAGCACGTGACGAGCCACCAGTGGGGTCGGGTCGCCGAGGACGGCACCGTCTTCGTCAGGACTTCCGACGGGGAACGCTCCGTCGGGCAGTACCCCGAGGGCTCCCCGGAGGACGCGCTCGCCTTCTTCACCAAGCGGTACGACGCGCTGGCGCTCGAGGTCCAGCTGCTGGAGCAGCGCGTGAACGCCGCGGTCCTGTCGCCGGACGAGGCCGCCGAGGCCATCAAGGCCGTCCGCGGCCAGGTCGTCGAGGCGAACGCCGTGGGCGACCTCGCGTCGCTGGCCGGCCGGCTCGACGCCCTCTCCCCCGTGCTCGCCACCCAGCGCAAGGCGCGCAAGGAGGAGCGGGCCGCGAAGGCCGCGGAGTCGAAGACCGCCAAGGAGGCGATCGTCGCCGAGGCGGAGAAGCTGGCGGAGAGCAACGACTGGCGCGGTGGTGCCAACCGGCTGCGCGACCTGCTGGACCAGTGGAAGGCCCTCCCCCGGATCGACAAGGCCTCCGACGACGCGCTCTGGCGGAGGTTCTCGTCCGCCCGGACCACCTACACGCGGCGCCGCAAGGTGCACTTCTCGGAGCAGCAGGAGAAGCGCGAGGGCGCTCGGGTCGTGAAGGAGAAGCTGGTCAGGGAGGCCGAGGCGCTCGCCGGGTCGAAGGACTGGGGACCCACCTCCGGCGCCTACCGCGACCTGATGCGCGACTGGAAGGCCGCCGGGCCGGCGCCGCGCGACGTCGACGAGCAGCTGTGGCAGCGGTTCCGGGCCGCCCAGGACACGTTCTTCGGCGCCCGCGACGCCGCGCAGGCCGAGCAGGACCAGGAGTTCGCCGCCAACGCCGTGGTCAAGGAGGCCCTGCTCGTCGAGGCCGAGGCCCTGGTCCCGGTGAAGGACCTCGACGCGGCCAAGCGCGCGATCCGCGACATCGCCGAGAAGTGGGAGGCCGCCGGCAAGGTCCCCCGCGACCGGATCAAGGAGCTCGAGGGCCGCCTCCGCAAGGTCGAGGAGGCGATCCGCGGCGTCGAGGACGACCAGTGGCGCCGTACCGACCCCGAGAAGTCCGCTCGGGCCGACGACATGGTCTCCAAGCTCGAGTCGGCGATCGCCGACATCCAGGCCGACCTCGACGCCGCGCGGGCGAAGGGCGACGAGCGCAAGGTCAAGGAGCTCGAGGAGAACCTCGCCTCCCGCCGGTCGTTCCTCGACATGGCCAAGCAGGTCTCCGCCGACTACCGCTGACGCCTGACACCCGAGTCGTGCCCTATTCGGCCCGAGTCGTGCCTTATTCGGGCCGAGTCGTGTCTATGCCGAGTGTGTCTGGTTCTGCCATTTGCCACGACTCGCCCGGAATGAGGCACGACTCGGCGGAGCGTCAGTGGGTGACGCGGTAGGCGTCGAAGACCCCGGGCACCGACCGGACGGCGCGCAGCACGTTGTCGAGGTGCTTCGACTCCGCCATCTCGAACGTGAACCGGCTCTTGGCGACCCGGTCGCGCGTGGTGGACAGGTTCGCGCTGAGGATGTTCACGTGGGCGTCGGAGAGCGCCATCGTGATGTCGGACAGCAGCCGGGCCCGGTCGAGCGCCTCGACCTGGATGTTGACGAGGAACATCGACTGGCCGGTGGGAGCCCACTCGACCTCCTGCAGCCGCTCGGGCTGGCCCATCAGGCTGCCGGCGTTCGTGCAGTCCTTGCGGTGCACCGACACCCCGCCGCCCTTGGTCACGAACCCGAGGATGTCGTCGGGCGGGACCGGCGTGCAGCACTTCGCCAGCTTGACCCACACGTCGGGCACGCCCTTGACGATCACGCCGGTGTCGCCGCCGGACGGCGCTCGCGACCGACCCCGGCCGGTGATCGTGACGGCCTCGGAGAGGTCCTCGACCGCCCCCTCGTTGCCGCCGTGGAGGTCGATCACCCGGCGGACGACGGCCTGGGCGCTGAGGTTCCCCTCGCCGACGGCGGCGTACAGCGCCGAGACGTCGGCCAGCTTGAAGTGGACCGCCACCAGCGTCAGCGTCTCGTGGGAGAGCAGCCGCTGCAGCGGGAACCCCTCCTTGCGCATCAGCTTGGCGATCTGCTCCTTGCCGTCCTCGATCGCCTCCTCGCGTCGCTCCTTCGTGAACCACTGGCGGATCTTGTTGCGGGCGCGCGGCGACTTCACGAAGCCCAGCCAGTCGCGCGACGGCGCGGCGTTCGGCGACTTCGAGGTGAAGATCTCGACGACGTCGCTGTTCTCCAGCGTGGACTCCAGCGGCACCAGCCGGCCGTTCACCCGAGCGCCGATCGTGCGGTGGCCCACCTCGGTGTGCACGGCGTACGCGAAGTCGACGGGGGTGGCACCGGTCGGGAGCGCCACGACGTCGCCGCGCGGCGTGAAGACGTAGACCTCGGCCCGGTTGATCTCGAACCGCAGCGCCTCGAGGAACTCGCCCGGGTCCTCGACGTCGCTCTGCCAGTCGAGCAGCTGGCGCATCCACGTCATGTCGTCGACGTCGCCCTGCTTGTCGGTGTCGACCCCGTTGCGGCCGTCCTCCTTGTACTTCCAGTGCGCCGCCACGCCGTACTCCGCGCGACGGTGCATCGCGAAGGTGCGGATCTGCAGCTCGACGGCCTTGCCCTGCGGGCCGATCACGGTCGTGTGGAGGGACTGGTACATGTTGAACTTCGGCATGGCCACGAAGTCCTTGAAGCGCCCGAGCACGGGGTTCCAGCGCGAGTGCAGGATGCCCAGCGCGGAGTAGCAGTCACGGTCGGACTCGACCAGGATCCGCACGCCGACGAGGTCGTAGATGTCGGAGAACTCGCGGCCGCCGACGATCATCTTCTGGTAGATCGAGTAGTAGTGCTTCGGCCGCCCGGTCACCTTCGCGGTGATCTTGGCCTCCTTGAGGTCCTTCTCGACCTGGGCGATCACCTGCCCGAGGAAGTGCCCCCGCGACGGCGCCCGCTCGGCGACCAGCCGCACGATCTCGTCGTAGATCTTGGGGTGCAGGGTCGCGAACGCGAGGTCCTCGAGCTCCCACTTGATGGTGTTCATGCCGAGCCGGTGCGCGAGTGGCGCGTAGATGTCCAGCGTCTCGCGGGCCGTGCGTTCCTGGGCCTCGCGCTTGACGTAGCGCAGGGTGCGGACGTTGTGGAGCCGGTCGGCGAGCTTGATGACCAGCACCCGGATGTCGCGCGACATCGCGACGATCATCTTGCGGATGGTCTCGGCCTGCGCCGTCTCGCCGTACTTGACCTTGTCGAGCTTGGTGACGCCGTCGACGAGCCGGGCGACCTCGTCACCGAAGTCGAGCCGCAGCTCGTCCAGCGTGTACGGCGTGTCCTCGACCGTGTCGTGGAGCAGTGCCGCGACCAGGGTCGGCTCGGTCATGCCCATGTCGGCGAGGATCGTGGTCACGGCGAGCGGGTGGGTGATGTAGGGGTCACCGCTCTTGCGCATCTGGGTGCCGTGCATCTTCTCGGCCGTGATGTAGGCCCGCTCGAGCAGGGCCAGGTCGGCCTTGGGGTGGTTGTTCCGCACCGCGCGGAAGAGCGGCTCCAGCACCGGGTTGCCGGGCTGGCTGCGGGTGCCCATCCGGGCCAGCCGGGCCCGCATCCCTCGCGCAGACGGAGCTGACTCCGGGGCCGCCTCCGGGGCGATCTCCGTCTGCTCGTCTGCCATAGGCCCAGTCTACGGGCGGGGGCGGAGGCTCAGAGGGTGAGGACGCTGACGACCGGGAGGTCCCCGGTGTTCTGTCGCGGATCGAGGAAGCCGAGCTCCAGGAGCCCCGCGAACGCGTGCGGTACGCCGCCGCACTGCTCGATCAGCCGGACGGTCGCGGCCACGGTGCCGCCGGTGGCCAGGACGTCGTCGACCAGCAGCACCCGCTCGCCCGGCTCGATCGCGCTCTGCTGCAGCTCGAGGGTCGCCTCGCCGTACTCGAGGGCGTAGGAGACGGCGTAGGTCTCGCCCGGCAGCTTCCCCGCCTTGCGCACCGGGACGAACCCGCACCCGAGCGAAAGCGCCACCGGCGCCGCCAGGATGAACCCGCGCGCCTCCATCCCGACGACCTTGTCGACGACCACCGCGCCGGCGTCGTCGCGGCCCGCGAGGGCCAGCGCCGCGATGACCGTGGCGAACCCGTCGTGGTCGGCCAGCAGCGGGCTGATGTCCTTGAACACGACCCCCGGCTCCGGGAAGTCGGGTACGTCGACGACGAGCCGACTCAACGCCTCACGCGCGGCGTCCAGGGGATCCACGTCAGGCCCCCGCGGGCGGCTCGGGCTCCGTCGTGTCGGTGTGTGTGACGGGGTTGACGACGTTCGCGACCGCAGCCTTGGCGACCTTGACAGTGACGCCGTCGGCGATCCGCAGCCGCAGGTGGTCGTCGGCGATGTGCTCGATCGTGCCGAAAACGCCGGCGGTCAGCATGACGTCGCTTCCCACCTCGAGCTGCGACTGCATCTCGCGCACGGCACGCGCCCGCTTCGACTGCGGGCGGATGATCAGCAGCCAGAACAGCAGGGCGATTCCGACGATGGGCAACAGGGAGGCGAGCTCCTGCACGGTGAGACCTCTCGATGGCGGGTGTGGGTCGCGGCCACGCGGGTGGCCGACCAACGGAGAAGTGTAACGACCGCGCTGGCGCGACCGGCGTCAGTCCTCGAACAGCACCGGATCCGTCGGCGGTGGGGCGGCCAGCCCGAGGTGCGCCCAGGCGGCCGGCGTGGCCACCCGGCCGCGCGGCGTCCGTGCGAGCAGGCCGCTGCGGACCAAGAACGGCTCGGCGACCTCCTCCACCGTCTCGCGCTCCTCGCCCACGGCGACCGCCAGCGTCGAGACGCCCACCGGTCCGCCCCCGAACTTGGTGCAGAGGGCGTCGAGCACCGCTCGGTCGAGCCGGTCGAGCCCGGACTCGTCGACCTCGTAGAGCTCCAGAGCCCGCTGGGCGACGTCGAGGTCGACGATCCCGTCGGCCCGGACCTGGGCGTAGTCGCGGACCCGGCGCAGCAGCCGGTTGGCGATCCGGGGCGTGCCGCGCGAGCGCGAGGCGATCTCCGCCGCCCCGGCGTCGGTGAGCTCGACGCCGAGCAGCCCGGCCGAGCGGCGCACGATCCGCTCGAGCTCCTCGGGCTCGTAGAACTCGAGGTGGCCGGTGAACCCGAACCGGTCGCGCAACGGCCCGGGCAGCAGCCCGGTGCGGGTCGTGGCCCCGACCAGCGTGAACGGCGGGATCTCCAGCGGGATCGCGGTGGCGCCCGGACCCTTGCCGATGACGACATCGACCCGGAAGTCCTCCATGGCGAGGTAGAGCATCTCCTCGGCGGGGCGGGCCATCCGGTGGATCTCGTCGACGAACAGGACGTCGCCGTCGTTCATCCCCGACAGGATCGCGGCCAGGTCGCCCGCATGGGTGATCGCCGGGCCGCTGGTCAGCCGCAGCGGCGTCGTCATCTCGGCAGCGATGATCATCGCGAGGGTGGTCTTCCCGAGTCCGGGGGGACCCGACAGCAGCACGTGGTCGGGCGCCCGGTCGCGCTGCCGGGCGGCCTCGAGCACCAGCCCCAGCTGGGCGCGGACCCGCACCTGCCCGATCACCTCGTCGAGGGTCTTGGGCCGCAGCGCCGCCTCGACGGCCCGCTCGTCGCCCTCCGCCTCGGCGGTGGTCAGCGAGAGCAGGTGGGCCTCCTCGGCCGCGGTCAGGTCGGGGAGCCCGAGGTCGGGATCGGTCATCGCCGGCTCACGCCCTGCTCAGCATCCGCAGTGCGGAGCGCAGCAGCGCCCCCACGTCGGGGGCGTCGCCGGCCTCGTCGGCCACGGCAGCAACCGCCTTGTCGGCCTCCTTGGTCGACCAGCCCAGCCCGACGAGGCCCTGCTGGACCTGGCCGCGCCAGTCGGGAGCAGCGGCCGCCGGCGGCGTACCGGCGTGGCCGCCGGTGGGCGCGCCGATCCGGTCCTTCAGCTCGAGGATGATGCGTTGAGCGCCCTTCTGACCGATGCCGGGCACCCGGGTCAGGGTCTTGACGTCCTCGCTCGTGATCGCGAGCCGCAGGTCCTCCGGCCCAAGAACGGCGAGGATCGCCTGCGCCAGCTTGGGTCCGACGCCGGACGCGGTCTGCACGAGCTCGAACGTGCTGCGTTCGTCCTCGTCGAGGAAGCCGAACAGGGTGAGGGAGTCCTCGCGGACCACCATGCTCGTCGGCAGGGTCGCGGGCTGGCCGGGGCGCAACGTCGCCAACGTGTTCGGCGTGCAGAGCACCTCGAACCCGACTCCTCCGACCTCGACCACCGCCGACGTCAGCCCGACCGCGGCCACCTGGCCGCGCACGAACGCGATCATCCCGCACCTCCTGTGGTCAGTCGCCCGGCGGCCGCGACGGCCGCGTCGATCCGCGCCTGCGCGCTGCCGCGCCAGACGTGGGTGATGGCCAGCGCCAGTGCGTCGGCCGCGTCCGCGGGCTTCGGCGGCGCGTCGAGCCGCAGGATCCGGGTGACCATCGCCCCGACCTGGGCCTTGTTCGCCCGACCGCTGCCCGAGACGGCGGCCTTCACCTCGCTGGGGGTGTACGTCGCCACCGGCAGCCCCCGCCGGGCGGCCGTGACCAGCGCGATCCCGCTCGCCTGCGCCGTGCCCATGATGGTGCTGGAGTCGGACCGCGCGAAGACCCGCTCGACGGCGACCGCCTCCGGCGCGTACTCGTCGAGCCACGCGTCGATGCCCCGCTCGATCGTGACGAGCCGCTGCGCGATCGGCAGGTCGGCGGACGTGCGCACGACGTTGACGTCGACCAGCCGCAGCGGGCGGCCCACCTCACCCTCGACCACGCCGAGGCCGCACCGGGTCAGCCCCGGGTCGATGCCGAGCACGCGCACGCTGTCCTCCTGCCGGTCGGTCGTCCGAACGTGTGTTCGTGTGCTCACGCTAGTCGCCGGGCCGGGCCGATCGCGGCACGACACGCAGGGGTCGGGTCAGCGCGCGGCCAGCAGCTGCCCCACCCTCCCGACGAGACGGACGGTCTCGTCGTCGGTGAGGTGAGCCCCGAGCCTGCTCACCAGGTCGGGCAGCTCCGCCGGGTCCAGCGGTCGCTGGCTGCTGGGTGCTCCGGCCCGTCGCTCGGTGACGCCGTCGAGGGTCACCGTCGTCTGGGTCGGCGTGCCGTCGTCGGCCACGTCGTGCCGCGCGAGCATGAACGTGCTCCGGAAGTGGGACGTCGGGTGGGTGCTCGTGAAGTGGTGGCCCATCGCGACGTCGACCGGCCGCACGGGCAGCTCGTCGGTCGTGTGCATCAGCTCCCAGCCGGCTGACCGCTCGCGCCACAGCTGCCAGCCCGGACCCGACGGCCCCTCCGCCACGCGCCGGACCTCGTGGGGCCAGATCCCGCCGTCGAGCCGGGCTCCGTCCTCGAGCGGGATCGGCCCCAGCGGCGGTACGCCGATCCCGGGGTCGGCCAGCCAGCGGACCCCGTCGAGGGTGACGACCACCCCGAGGTGCGTGCGCGGCGCTGCCTGCGGGTCGCCCACGCGGGCGAGCCGCAGCGTGGCGTCGTACCCGAGCGCGACGACGGCCGCGTGGAACAGGGTCGCGTGCTCGAAGCAGTACCCGCCCCGCCCGCGTCCCACGAACTTCCGGGTCACCGCCTCGACCGTGACCCCTGGATGCTGCTCGAGCAGCACGTCGATGTTGTCGAACGGGTGGGTGCGCACGTGGGCCGCCTGGAGCCGGGCCAGCGCGTCGACGGACGGCTCCTCGGCGTCGTGCCCGACGCGGGCGAGGTAGGCGTCGAGGGCGAACCCGGTCGTCGTCGTCACGCGGCCAGGGTGGCACCTCCACCGCACGTGAGGTCAAGCGTGCGCCGCTGACGATTCGCGTGCGGTTCACCTCAGGGCCACCGCCTGCTCCCCCGCCGTGGCGACAGTGCATCTGTCGACCCACGAACCGGAGGATCCATGACCATCGCCCCGTCACGCCGACTGCTCCCGCTGCTCACCACCCGGCACGGCTCCCGCAGCCACCTGACCTGCCAGTACCGCTGCGGCAACGCCTGCGACCAGCCGATCCCGAACCAGACCGACCACCCGACGTTCGGGGAGGTGGCGGAGCGGGCGCTCGCCCGTCGCTCGGTCCTGAAGCTGGGAGCGGGAGCCGGCGCGCTGACGGTCACCGGCCTGGCCACGGGGATGCCCGCTCGCGGCGGCGGCCGTCGCCGGCCGGAGCGCCGGCACCTGGCAGTTCACGCCGGTCCCCCCGAACAACGACGACCGGGTCACGGTGCCGAGCGGCTTCCGCGCCGACGTCCTGATCAGCTGGGGCGACCGGGTCGTGAAGGGCTCTCCGGCGTTCGACGTCGACCACCAGACCCCCGAGGCGGCCGCCCAGCAGTTCGGCTACAACAACGACTACGTCGGCGTGCTGCCGCACCCCACTCGGGCCCGGGGCGGGCTGCTCGTGACCAACCACGAGTACACGGACGAGCAGCTGATGTTCCCGACCGGGGCCTACGACCCCGCGACCGTCAAGCAGATCGCGATGGCCTCCCACGGCATGTCGGTCGTGGAGATCCGCCGCGGCGCCAGGTCGGGGTCGTGGGAGCGGATCTCGCCGCGCCGGACCACCCTGAACCGGCGGCTCCACGTGGGCTCCGACTTCCGGCTCGTCGGCCCGGCCGCGGGTCACCCGCTGCTGCGGACGAGCGCCGACGACACCGGGCGGGCCGTGAAGGGCACGCTCAACAACTGCGCCGGCGGGCTCACGCCCTGGGGCACGGTGCTGTCCGGCGAGGAGAACTTCAACGGCTACTTCGACAACCGGCCCGCACCCGCGGCCCTCGACCCCGAGCTCGCGGCGTCGTACGACCGCTACGGCATCAGCGGCAGCGGCCGCGGCTGGAACGAGGTCGACCCGCGGTTCGACCTCACGGCGGAGCCGCACGAGCCGTTCCGGCACGGCTGGATCGTCGAGCTCGACCCGTACGACCCGACCTCGACGCCCCGCAAGCACACGATGCTCGGCCGCATGAAGCACGAGGGCGCCAACTGCACCGTCGCCGACAACGGCAAGGTCGTCGTCTACATGGGGGACGACGAGCGGTTCGACTACGTCTACCGGTTCGTCAGCGCGGGCACCTTCGACGACTCCGGCACCCGCCGGGCCCGGCGCCACAACCTGCGCCTGCTCCTGGCCGGCACGTTGTACGTCGCCCGGTTCACCGGTGACGGAGACGAGGACGAGCGCTACGACGGCTCCGGCGTCTGGGTCCGGTTGACCAGTGACACGGAGTCGTACGTCGAGGGCATGTCGGTGGCCGAGGTGCTGCTGAACACCCGACTGGCGGCCGACACGGTGAGCCCGACCCGGATGGACCGTCCGGAGGACATCGAGGTGAACCCGGTCAACGGCCGCGTCTACTGCGCCCTCACCAACAACGCGAACCGCGCCACCGAGGAGCAGACGGACGAGGCGAACCCGCTCTTCTCCTCCCAGACCCGCCCGGCGCTCGGCGCGCCGCTGGTGACCCAGGGCGGGAACCGCAACGGGTACGTGATCGAGATGACGCCCGGGAACGACGACCACACCAGCCGGGACTTCACCTGGTCGCTGATGCTGGTGTGCGGCGATCCCGCGGCACCCGAGACCTACTTCGCCGGCTTCCCGGCCGACCAGGTGAGCCCGATCAGCTGCCCCGACAACGTCGCCTTCGACGCCGCCGGCAACCTCTGGATCTCCACCGACGGCAACGCGCTGGGCTCCAACGACGGGTTGTTCCGGGTGCCGACGTCCGGCCGCGAGCGGGGCAAGGTCCAGCAGTTCCTCACCGTGCCGTTCGGCGCCGAGGCCTGCGGCCCGTTCATCACCGACGACCAGCAGTCGGTCTTCATCGCACCGCAGCACCCCGGCGAGACCGCCGGCGCGACGTTCGAGAACCAGTCCAGCGACTGGCCGCACCGTGAGGGCTTCCCCCGACCCTCCGTGGTGGTCGTCTACCGCCGCTGACCCACCCGGCTCGTGTGCCTGAGACCACTCCAGGGAGTGGTCTCAGGCACACGCCGAGCTCGGGTCAGGCGTCGAGCTCGGCCAGGACGTCGTCGGAGACGTCGAAGTTGGCGAAGATGTTCTGCACGTCGTCGAGGTCCTCGAGGACGTCGATCAGGCGGAACACCTTCGCGGCGGCGTCCTTGTCGAGCTCGACCTGCATGTCGGGGACGAACTGCGCCTCCGCGGAGTCGTAGTCGACACCCGCGGCCTGCAGCGCGGTGCGGACGCCGACCAGGTCGCCGGCCTCCGAGATCACCTCGAACGACTCCCCCAGGTCGTTGACCTCCTCGGCCCCCGCGTCGAGCGCGGCCTCGAGCACGTCGTCCTCGGAGACCGTCCGGCCGTCCTGGTCGGTGGGGACCAGCACGACGCCCTTGCGGTTGAACAGGAACGAGACCGAGCCGGGGTCGGCGAGCGAACCGCCGTTGCGGGTCATGGCCGTGCGGACCTCCATCGCGGCCCGGTTCCGGTTGTCGGTGAGGCACTCGATGAGCATGGCCACGCCGGCCGGGCCGTACCCCTCGTACATGATCGTCTGGTAGTCGGCGCCGCCGGTCTCCGCGCCCGAGCCGCGCTTGACCGCCCGGTCGATGTTGTCGTTGGGGACCGACGACTTCTTGGCCTTCTGGATGGCGTCGTAGAGGGTGGGGTTGCCGGCCGGGTCTCCGCCGCCCATCCGGGCCGCGACCTCGATGTTCTTGATGAGCTTGGCGAACATCTTGCCGCGCTTGGCGTCGACGACTGCCTTCTTGTGCTTGGTGGTCGCCCATTTGGAGTGGCCGGACATGCACTTCCTCGTCTACAGGTCTGGGATCAGGTACCGATCAGGTCCAGCAGCAGGCCGTGCACCCGCGGGTCGCGGTTGACCTCCGGGTGGAACGACGTGGCGAGCAGATGGCCCTGCCGGACCGCGACGATCCTACCGGCGGCCGCACCGTCGGCCACGCGGGAGAGCACCTCGACGCGGGGTCCCGCGCTCTCGACCCACGGGGCACGGATGAAGACCGCGTGCATCGGGTCGGCGAGCCCGGTGAGCTCGATGTCGCCCTCGAACGAGTCCACCTGCCGACCGAAGGCGTTGCGCCGGACCGTCACGTCGAGCCCGCCGAACGTCTCCTGCCCGGCGGTGCCGTCGACGATCCGGTCGGCGAGCAGGATCATTCCGGCGCAGGTGCCGAGCGTCGGCATCCCGTCCGCGAGCCGCTTGCGGATCGGCTCGAACAGGTCGAAGGTGCGTGCCAGCTTGGCCATCGTGGTCGACTCGCCGCCCGGCAGCACCAGGGCGTCGCACCGGTCGAGCTCGGCCGGGCGCCGTACGCCGAGCGCGCGGACACCCAGCCCGTCCAGCACCTGCAGGTGCTCACGGACGTCGCCCTGGAGCGCGAACACTCCCACGGTCACCGTCACGGCGTCCGATCCTAGAGACCTATCCTCGATCTTGTGAGACCGGACCGGAGGAAGTGGCGGCGCGGGGCCCTCGGCGGGCTGCTGGCCCTGGTCGCGTTCGCCACCGCCTGCTCGGCGGGCGCGTCCGGTCCCGGTCCCGACGAGCCGGAGCCGAGCGCGTCGGGTTCCTCGACGGGGGCCGGGTCCGCACCGTGGCCCCGGACGACCCCGGCCGCGGCCGGGTTCGACCCGCAGCGCCTCACCACCCTCGCGAGGGAAGCGCGTCGGGAGTCCTCGACGTGCTTCGCCGTCGTCCGGGACGGCCGGCTCGTGGCCGACTGGAGCTGGCGGGGCACGGACGCCGACGACCCGCGCGAGGTCTTCTCGGTCACCAAGTCGGTGGCGTCGGCGCTGGTCGGGATCGCGGTGCGCGACGGGCTCCTGACCCTCGACGACCGGGCCGCCCGCTGGATCCCCGCGTGGCGCGACACCCCCTCGCGGACGGTGACCGTCCGGCAGCTGCTGACCAACACCAGCGGCCGGTTCTGGTCGACCGACTCGGACTACCGGCAGCTGGTGGGGACCGACGACCGCACGGCGTACGCCGTCGGGCTGCGCCAGCAGTTCGACCCCGGCACCGCCTGGGCCTACAACAACGCCGCGATCCAGACGCTCGACCGGGTGCTGAGCGAGGCCACCGGCATGCCGACGTCGGAGTACGCCGAGGAGCAGCTGTTCGGCCCCCTGGGGATGACCGACTCGACCCTGACGTCGGACTCGAGTGGTGAGTCGACCAACGTGTTCTTCGGCCTGCAGACGACCTGCCTCGACCTGGCCCGCTTCGGTCGGCTCTACCTCGAGGGCGGAGCCGTCGACGGCCGCCGGATCCTGCCGCGCTCGTACGTCGAGGCGTCGGTCGGCCGGTCCGGCTCGTCGCTCAACGCGGCGTACGGCTTCCTCTGGTGGCTGAACCGGCCCGGTCTCCTCCGCGGACCGGCCGACCCCGTCGACTCCGGCGGCCAGCCGGTCTCGCCACGCACCGGGCAGCTCGCGCCGGGGGCGCCGGACGACGTGTTCTCGGCCCAGGGGCTCGGCGGCCAGACCCTGCTGGTCGACCCCGGCTCCCGGACGGTGGTGGTGCGGCTCGGCCTGCTGCCGGACGGTCCGGACCTGGCGTACACGACGGCCGACGCCGCCCGCGTCGTCACCGACGCGCTGCGCGGCCCCTGATCACGCGTCGGACGGCCGGGTGGCGACGGCCTCGACCTCGACCAGCTGGTCCGGATAGCCGAGGACCGCGACGCCGAGCAGGGTGCTCGGCGGGTCGTGGTCGCCGAAGGCCGCCCGGACCTCCTCCCACGCGGTCACGAGGTCCTCACGCCGCGACGTCGCGACGTAGACGGTGGTCCTCGCGACGTCGGCGAGACCGCAGCCCGACGCCTCCAGAGCCACGACCAGGTTGGCCATGACCTGCCGGGCCTGGGCTGCAGGGTCGCCGGGGTGCACGACGACGCCCGCCTCGTCGAGCGGGCAGGCGCCCGCCGTCAGGACCAGCTCGCCCGCGCCCACGATCGCGGCGTACGCGTAGGGGGCCGACGGGTCGAGCCCGGCCGGACGCACGAGGCGTGGTCGGTGACCCGACGGGCTCACCAGCCGCGCTCGGCGAGCCGGTGCGGCTGCGGGATCTCCTCGACGTTGATCCCGACCATCGCCTCGCCCAGCCCGCGGCTGACCTTCGCCACCACGTCGGGGTCGTCGAAGAACGTGGTCGCCTTGACGATCGCCTCGGCGCGCTCGGCAGGGTTGCCGGACTTGAAGATGCCCGAGCCCACGAAGACGCCCTCGGCGCCCAGCTGCATCATCATCGCCGCGTCGGCCGGGGTGGCGATGCCGCCCGCGGTGAAGAGCACCACCGGCAGCTTGCCAGCCTCGGCGACCTCCTTCACCAGGTCGTACGGCGCCTGCAGCTCCTTGGCCGCGACGAACAGCTCGTCCTCGGGGAGCCCACCGAGCCGGCGGAGCTCACCCCGGATGGTGCGCATGTGGGTGACGGCGTTGGACACGTCGCCGGTGCCGGCCTCGCCCTTGGAGCGGATCATGGCCGCGCCCTCGGTGATCCGGCGGAGCGCCTCGCCCAGGTTGGTCGCACCGCACACGAAGGGCACGGTGAAGTGCCACTTGTCGATGTGGTGGCTGTAGTCGGCCGGGGTCAGCACCTCGGACTCGTCGATGTAGTCGACCCCGAGGCTCTGCAGCACCTGCGCCTCGGCGAAGTGACCGATCCGCGCCTTGGCCATCACCGGGATCGAGACCGCCTCGATGATCCCGTCGATCATGTCGGGGTCGCTCATCCGCGACACGCCGCCCTGCGCCCGGATGTCGGCCGGCACCCGCTCCAGTGCCATGACCGCGACCGCGCCGGCGTCCTCGGCGATCTTCGCCTGCTCGGCGGTGACGACGTCCATGATGACGCCGCCCTTCAGCATCTCGGCCATCCCGCGCTTCACGCGCGAGGTGCCGGTCTGCTGGTCGTGCCCGGTGCTGTCGGTCATGCCCTCATCGTAGGACCGAGCAGGCGTCCGGCCCTACTCGGGGAGCGCGTCCGCAGCCAGCGCCTGGCGACGCACCTTGAGCACCCGGAACGCCACGGTGTACGTGCTCGCGGCCGCCAGCACCCACAGCGCGAGCTGGTAGAGGATCGGGAGCCCGAGCAGGTCGCCGAAGAACGTCATGACGAGGATCGCGACCAGCCGGTCGGCCCGTTCGGCGAGGCCACCCTTGGCGTCCATCCCGAGCGACTCGGCACGGGCCCGGGCGTACGACGTGACCGAACCCATCACCAGGCAGTAGAGCGTCAGGCACAGGTAGAGGAAGTCGTCGCCGGGGCCGGCGAAGTAGAGCACCAGCGCGCCGAAGATCGCGCCGTCGCCGATCCGGTCGAGGGTCGAGTCCCAGAACGCGCCGAAGCGCGACGTCCGGCCCGACGTCCGGGCCATCTGGCCGTCGATCAGGTCGCTGAAGACGAACGCCGTGATGACCAGGACGCCCTCCCACAGGAGGCCCTGCGGGAAGAAGACGAGGGCAGCGGCGCTCACGCCGAGGGTCCCGACGAGCGTCACCGCGTCCGGGCTGATGCCCATCCGCAGGAAGAGCTTCACGAACGGCGCGAGGACGACGCCCTGCCAGAAGGCTTTGAACCGGTCCATCATGGTGGCGGCAGGCTACCCGCCGCCGGTGCACTCCCGTGAGGCGCGCCCGACTTCAGGAGGCACCGTGACCACCGACCAGACCTTCGAACGCACGCGCGGCTCCTTGCACGCGGTGGCCGAGCTGCTGCTCGCCGGGCCGCAGTACGACGCGCACCGCCACCTCAGGCTGCGCGTCGTCGACGGCGGCTTCGCGACGGTGCTGGACCCGGAGATCCGGCTCGAGATCGACCACCTGGTCGTCGGCGACCGGCGCGTAGGGGTCGACGGGTCGACGCCGGCCGCGCTCGGGGACGCGCTGGGGCTCCGACCGCGACCCCTGGACGACGTCTACTCCGACGGCCCGGACCGTGACCTCGACCAGCCGCTGACGGTCGACCCCGCCCAGGCCGGTCGCCTGGTCACGGCCCTCGCCGCAGGGGACGCGGCGCTGCGGACGTTCGACCCGGGCTCTGACCCGGTGCTGTGGCCCGAGCACTTCGACGTCGGCATCGTCGTCGACGAGGTCAACTACGGCGTGTCCCCGGGTGACGGCTTCGAGCCGGAGCCCTATGCCTACGTCGGCCCGTGGACCCCTCCGGAGCAGGACGACTTCTGGAACGCGCCGTTCGGCGCCGTCCTCAGGCTGGCGCCCGACGCCGGCCCGGACGAGGTGCTCGCCTTCCTCGAACGCGGTCGCACTGCCCTGCCGGGGTAGGCGCTCGGGAGTACTGTGGCTGAACGGCGCCACTCAGGCCGCCGATGAGGGAGCCACATGAGCGACAAGTCGCCACGGCAGCAGATGACCAAGAAGTCCGGCAAGTCCATCAAGGAGAAGCGCGCCGAGAAGCGCGCCAAGTCCGGCGAGGGCTCCGACCCAGCCAAGATCACCGGCAAGGCGTGACGTTGCTCGACCTCGGGGTCGTCGGCACGTCCAGCAAGGAGAACGAGTACCGGCTCCCGCTCCACCCGGAGCACCTGTCGGGGCTCGACGCCGACCTCCGCGCGCGGATCACGCTCGAGCAGGGGTACGGCGAGCGCTTCGGGGTCTCGGACCGCGCCCTGTCCGACCTCGTGGCCGGCGTGGCCCCGCGTGAGCAGCTCCTCGTGCAGTCCGACGTGGTCGTGCTCCCGAAGCCGCAGCACGCGGACCTGCGGTTGCTGGGCGAGGGCAGCGTCCTGTGGGGCTGGCCGCACTGCGTCCAGGATCCCGAGCTCACGCAGCTCGCGATCGACCGGCGGCTGACCCTGATCGCGTTCGAGGCCATGAACCACTGGACCCGCGACGGCAACGTCGGGCTCCACGTCTTCCACAAGAACAACGAGCTCGCCGGGTACTGCTCGGTGCTGCAAGCACTGCAGCTCACGGGCCGCACCGGTGACTACGGACGCCGGCTGACCGCAGTCGTCATCGGCTTCGGGGCGACCGCCCGCGGAGCGGTGACGGCCCTCAACGCCCACGGCGTCCACGACGTGACGGTGCTGACGACCCGCGGGGTCGCCGCCGTCGGCTCGCCCATCCACTCGGTCCGGATCCTCCAGTTCGACCACGACCCCGACGAGCCGCACCTCAGCCACGTGATCACCGAGCGGGGCCGGGTGCCCGTGGCGCAGTTCCTGTCCGAGCACGACATCGTGGTCAACTGCACCCTCCAGGACACTGCGGCGCCGCTGACCTACCTCTCGACCGAGGACGTCGCGCTGTTCCGGCCCCGCAGCCTGATCGTCGACGTGTCGTGCGACGAGGGCATGGGGTTCGAGTGGGCGCGGCCGACCACGTTCGACGACCCGATGTTCCGGGTGGGCGACGTCGACTACTACGGCGTGGACCACAGCCCCTCGTACCTCTGGGACTCCGCGACGTGGGAGAACAGCCTCGCCCTGATCCCGTTCCTGCGGCCGGTGCTCAGCGGACCCGCCTCGTGGGACGCGGACGAGACGCTCAGCCGCGCGATCGAGATCCGGGACGGCCACGTCGTCAACCCGGCCATCCTCGCGTTCCAGGGCCGCGCCGCCGAGCATCCGTACGCCCGCGTCTGACACCGGTCGGTCGGTCAGCCCCAGGCGTCGGCCAGCAGCTCCCGGGTCTCCGTGAGCAGCTGCGGCAGGGTCTTGGTGCGGCCGATGATCGGCATGAAGTTGGAGTCGCCGACCCAGCGCGGGACCACGTGCTGGTGCAGGTGGGCCCGGATCCCCGCGCCGCCGGCCCGGCCCTGGTTCATCCCGAGGTTGAACCCGTCGGCGCGCGACACCGAGCGCAGCACGGCCATCGCCTGCTTGGTGAGCGCGCCGATCTCGACCACCTCGGCGTCGGTGGTGTCGGTGTAGTCGGGGATGTGGCGGTAGGGGCACACCATCAGGTGGCCGGCCGCGTAGGGATAGAGGTTGAGCACGACGTACGCCGCGTCGCCGCGGTGGACGACGAGGCCCTGCTCGTCGGTGAGATCCGGGATCTCGCAGAACGGGCACTCCTCCGCGCCGGTCCCGCTGGGGCGCTCGTCCCCGCGGACGTACGCCATCCGGTACGGGGTCCAGAGCCTGTCCAGCTGGTCGGGATCTCCCACCCCGTGCTGGTGCACGGCATCATCGGCCATGCCGCCACTGTAGGAGGACCCCTGTCGCCCGCCCAGCAGCTGCCGGAGCGGCGACGAGGAAAGTCGCCGCTGCGGCAGCCGCCAGCGTGGCTCCCGGCGCCACCCTTCTTCTCTTCCCCTGCATCCCCCCTGGCTCGGCCCCACTGGGAGGGAACCTAGGTCGAAGGAGCAGGCTGGGCATCCTCCACATGAGGTATGCCGGGCACTGCCGTGGTCAGACCTGGGCGCGGGTGGCCACCGCGTTCACGACCCGCTGGATCGCCTCGTCCACCCCGACCCCGTTCTCCTGGTGACCGTCGCGGTAGCGGAACGACACGGCGTGGGCCGTCATGTCGTCGTCGCCGGCGATCACCATGAAGGGGACCTTCTGGAGCTGGGCGTTGCGGATCTTCTTCTGCATCCGGTCGTCGGAGTCGTCGATCTCGACCCGCAGCCCGAGCGCCCGCATCTGGTCGGCGACCTCGGCGACGTACGCGTGATGGCGCTCGGCGATCGGGATCAGCTGCACCTGCACCGGGGCCAGCCACGGCGGGAACGCGCCGGCGTAGTGCTCCGTGAGCACCCCCA
Source organism: uncultured Actinomycetota bacterium (assembly GCA_963829855.1). Taxonomy (GTDB): domain Bacteria; phylum Actinomycetota; class Actinomycetes; order Propionibacteriales; family Nocardioidaceae; genus Nocardioides. The sequence continues at coordinate 113,734 of CAWHKE010000011.1, forward strand.
GGAACCGCTCGATCGAGCCGAACTTGGCGGAGTGGATCATCACCGGCCGCTGCCGCGACCCGTCGGCCGCCTGGTACTCCAGCTCGAACCCGGCGGGCTGGTTGAAGTCGTACTGCACGGTCGACATCTGCCAGGTCCGGCCGATCGCGTCGCGTGCCTGCACGGAGATCTTCGGACCGTAGAAGGCAGCTCCGCCGGGGTCGGGCACGAGCTGGAGACCCGTCTCGTTCGCGGCCTCCTCGAGGATGCGGGTGGCGGCCTCCCACTGCTCGTCGGAGCCCATGAACTTGTCCTTGGACTCGTCGCGGGTGGACAGCTCGAGGTAGAAGTCGTCGAGCCCGAAGTCCTGGAGCAGTCCGAGCAGGAAGCCCAGCAGGTGCTTGATCTCACCGGCCGCCTGCTCGGGCATGCAGTAGGAGTGGGAGTCGTCCATCGTGAGCCCGCGCACCCGGGTGAGGCCGTGGACGACGCCCGACTTCTCGAACCGGTAGACGGTGCCGAACTCGAACAGCCGCAGCGGCAGCTCGCGGTAGGAGCGCCCGCGCGCCCGGTAGATCAGGTTGTGCATCGGGCAGTTCATGGCCTTGAGGAAGTACCGGCTGTTCTCCAGCTCCATGGGCGGGAACATGGTGTCCTCGAAGTACGGCAGGTGCCCGGAGGTGTGGAACAGCCCCTCCTTGGTGATGTGCGGGGTCCCGACGTACTGGAAGCCCTCCTCGATGTGGCGCTGCCGGACGTAGTCCTCCATCACCCGCTTGATGACGCCGCCCTTGGGGTGGAACACCACGAGGCCGGAGCCCAGCTCGTCGGGGAAGGAGAACAGGTCGAGGTCGCGGCCGAGCTTGCGGTGGTCGCGCTTCTCAGCCTCCTCGATCCGGTGCAGGTGCTCGGCCAGCGCGTCCTTCGACTCCCACGCGGTGCCGTAGATCCGCTGCAGCTGCTGGTTCTTCTCGTCGCCGCGCCAGTACGCCGCCGCGGTGCGCATCAGCTTGAAGGCGGGGATCCGCTTGGTGCTGGGCAGGTGCGGCCCGCGGCACAGGTCGGACCAGGCGACGTCGCCGTTGCGGCGGACGTTGTCGTAGATGGTCAGCTCGCCGCCACCCACCTCGACGCTGGCACCCTCCGCGGCGTCGTCGGACTTCCCGGCGCCCTTGAGCCCGATCAGCTCCACCTTGTAGGGCTCGTCCTTGAGCTCGTCGAGCGCGTCGGCATCGGTGGTCACCCGCCGTTCGAAGCGCTGGTTCTCCTTGATGATCTTGCGCATCGCGGTCTCGAGCTTGTCGAGGTCGTCGGGGTGGAACGGCTCCGCCACGTCGAAGTCGTAGTAGAAGCCGTTCTCGACCGGCGGCCCGATGCCCAGCCGGGCCTCGGGCCACAGCTGCTGCACCGCTTGGGCCAGCACATGGGCGGTGGAGTGCCGCAGGATGTCGCGCCCGTCGGGGCTGTCGATGGCGACCGCCTCGACCTGGTCGCCGTCCTCCAGGACGTAGGCGAGGTCCTTCAGCTCGCCCGCGACCCGCGCCGCGACCACGTCCTGGTCGTCGGCGTACAGCTCCCACGCCTTGGTCCCGGTCGTGACCGTCCGCTCCTCGCGCGCATCGGCGTGCAGGCGGACGATCTTGATCTCGGACACGAGGACTCCTCGTTCGTGGGGCGGACGGACCAGCCGAGCCTAACGGCCGGGTGCGTCGCTCATCACGTCGATATCGGCGGCAGCGGGGCCGTCACTCGCCGCCGCCCCCGCCGTCTCCTCCGCCCAGGTCACCGCCATAGCCGGCCCCGAAGTCGCCGCTACCCCCGGAGTGGTCGGCCTCGCCCGGGCCGGGCGCGGTGTAGGTCGCGGCGAACCCCCAGGTGAGCGCCGCGGCGGCGGTCCCCTCCGCCGGGAAGTAGCCCTGGCTGTAGGGCAGGTAGGCGTTGCCCGCCTCCCAGTAGGGCACCTTCCGGCCACCCACCTCGACCGTGCGGATCTCCGGCTTCTCGCGCTGCTGGATCCGGGACGCGCACATCGTGCAGGCCGGCAGTCGCCTGGTGCCGCGGCGCGGCACGGTGTACATCACCTCGCGCACGGAGGGACCGTGCTGCGGGTTGAAGAAGCACGGCACGCGCAGCTCGGGGACCGGTGTGCCCGCCACGCGGGCCCGGACGCACGCGAGCGAGAACCGGCCCGTGGCGAGCGTGTCGATCACCATGCTCAGCTCCTCGATCGACCCGAGCCGGGGTGCGGTCCACTTCGCACGTTCGTAGGCGTCGAGCGCCGCCTGGTAGTCGTCGCGGGTCATCTGGTCGAGCTCGCGGTCCGCGAGGTCGTTGCCGAGCCGCTGCAGCTGCTCGCCGAAGATCGTGACGTCCTCGTCGGCGAGCCGGCGCACGCCCTCGAGCTCGACGGCCCGCTCCCGGCGCTCGTCACGACGCTCCCGGAGCCGCCACACGGCGTACGACCCGCCGCCCCCGGCGGCCAGCACGAGCAGGATCCACTCCACCAGACCGTCCTACCACGACCCCGACCCGGTGGCCGGGCTACTGACCCAACGACATGAGGTACTCGGTGAGCCGCGCCTCGCGCTCCTCGTCGGGAACCTCGCGCTCCCGGAGCTCGACCAGCCAGCCCTGCAGCACGTCGTTCCGGGTGCTGATCTCCAGCGCGATGTTGTCGGGGTCGCGGAAGTTCAGGTGCGACCCGAACTCCATGTCGCGGATGGGGGTGTAGGCGACGCCCAGCGCGGCCAGCTTCTGCTCCCACTCGACGAGCTCGTCCCGGTCGCGGGCGGCGAAGCCGAGGTGGTCGAGGCCCGTGTTGAGCTCGCTGAACGGGCCGCCCCGGGCGGCCTCGTGGGACGCGACGGCGAACATGAAGCCGGTCTGCCGGTGCAGGAGCACCCGGGCCACACCGAAGTCGGCCAACCTGATCAGGTCGAACACCTCGGTGTAGAAGCGCTCGCTCCGGTCGAGGTCCGTCACCGACATGGAGACGTGGCCGACGCCTGTGAAGACAACCACAGTCCCTCCCCTGCTCGCCCGCGCTGCCCTCCCGAGACCGTGGCCTCCGATGATCCTCCTCCCCGGGAGGCGTGGCCAGCGCGCCGACCGAGACGTGAGCATCCGCTCACGGGCCCACCGGTTAGACTGTCCCTGTCTTCGTCGAGCAGCGGGCGCGGATTCCCTTCTGCGCACCGAGAGGCGGGGCCGGATGCCGCTGAACGAGCTCTCCGAGGCGGTCGCCGCCTCCGCGGACGCCCTCATCGATCCGTCGCGGCTCGACGAGACCCTCTGCTCGATCCTCGGATCTGCCCTCGAGTCGATCAAGGGCTTCGACCGTGCCTCCCTCCTCATCAGCATCAAGGGCGAGGTGGCCGGGCGCGCGTGGACCGACGAGGTCGCCGAGCGGCTCGACGCCCTCCAGGCCCGGCTCGGCCAGGGACCGGCGGTCGAGGTCATCCACGGTCCGCTGACCATCGTCGTCCCGGACCTCACCCACGACCAGCGGTGGCCCCGGTACGTCCCCCAGGCCGTGCAGCTCGGCGTCGCGGCGCAGCTGTCCGCGCGGCTGCAGTTCGACCAGACCGCCACGCTGGGGAGCCTGAACCTGTACGCCACCGCGGAGCCGGTCTTCGACGACGAGGCGGAGTCGCTGGCCGAGGTCTTCGCCGCGCAGGCGGCCGTCGCCATCGGTGGCGCGTCCGTGGTCACCAACCTGACCGACGCGATGGAGTCGCGGAAGATCATCGGCCAGGCGACCGGGATCCTCATGGAGCGGTTCCGGATCGACGAGGCCCACGCCTTCGCCTACCTCCGGCGGGAGTCGAGCCACCGCAACGTGAAGCTGCGGGACGTCGCCGAGGAGCTGACCCGGAGCATCTCCGACCCGGAACCGGAGACCGCGGGTTAGGCCCTCTGGGCTGCGGGGTACCGGGACGTCAGAGCGACCCCCGGTCTCGGGTCAAGAAGCGGCCCGCGTCGGGCCTGCGTGTTCCGACCCGGCGCGGGGGTCGCTCGCCAGGGAGTTCCGAGCGCCGAGCCCGGGTGGTGTACTGCCAGAGGATGAACGCCGACGACGACGACCGCCGTACCTCTGAGTCCGCGCGCTGGGCGGTCCGGCTGCGCAGGACGCTGGCGAGCCTGCGGCGTCACCGTCAGCTCTCCATGGCGGCCAAGGCGGCGCTGGCAGCGGCGCTCGCCTGGCTGGCCGTGCAGCCGTTCGACGGGGCGGCGGCCGACTACCCCTACTTCGCTCCCCTGGGAGCCGTCGTGGCGGTCTCGACGACGGTGCTGGCCTCCGCCCGGGAGGCCGCCCAGACCGTCGTGGCCATCCTGCTGGGCGCCGGCGTGGCGATCGGCCTCGACTCGTGGGCCGGCCCGAACGCCTTCACCATCGCCGCCGTGGTCGCCATCGGTTCCCTCATCGGCAGCTCGCGCTACCTCGGAGCCATGGGCAGCTGGGTTCCGTCGGCGGGCCTCTTCGTCCTGATCCTGGGGGCTGCAGACCCCGAGGGGTACGTCGCGGCCTTCGGCGGCCTCACCGCGCTCGGTGCGGTGATCGGCATGGGCGTCAACCTCGTCTTCCCCTCGTTGCCCCTGGACGCCGCCGACGCCTCCTTGTCACGGCTGCGGGACATCCTGGCCGGGCAGTTCGACGAGCTGGCGGAGGCGCTGCTCGCCGAACGGCCCCTGTCGGACTCCGAGTGGCGCGAACGCTCCGCCCTCGTCGAGTCGGTCAGTGCCGATGCGCGGGCGACGGTGCTGCGGGTCATGGAGTCGAGACGGGGGAACTGGCGCGCGCGGAAGCGGCGTGCCGAGGCCGACCAGCAGCACCAGGTGGCGATCATCCTGGTCCAGCTGCCGTTCCTCATGGAGGACCTCACGGCCGTCCTGGTGCCCGCCTCCAGGTCGGGCGAGTCCGTGCCGTGGGGCGCACCGCTGCGCCCCCGGATCGCCCACGCCCTCCAGGCCACGGCCGACGTCCTCCGGACCATGGACCACGACGGCGGCGCGCACGAGGAGATCGCAGCCCTCGAGGAGTGCGTGGACCGACTCGTCGACGAGGTGCGCGCGACCCGCCTCCGCACCGGTGAGGACCTCTTCGGCGTCGGCAGCCTCATCACGACGTTGCGGCGAGCCCAGCGTTCGGTGGCCCGGCGAGAGCCTGGCGAGGACGCCTGAGCAAGTCGCGTGACGCCACATGTGTGGGCTCCACCACTCGGACTCCTGTCGGGGGCGCCCGGGGTGTGCCAGGCCCCACTCTGGGTACGGAGTCCTCGTGAGCCTGTTGCTGATCCCCCTGATCCTTGCCGGTGTCTTCATCCTCCCCTTCGCCATGGCCAAGCTGGAGCCGCAGCCGAAGCGCCCCACTCATCGGGCTGCGTCGCGGCGCGACCTGGGACGCCGGCAGCCCTGATTCACCCGTTCGGATGTCGCGCTCACGGATCCAGCGACCTAGCGTGATCCGTAGGGGACTCGCGGTACAGCGCCTGTCAGCTCGGGCAGTCGCACGTCACGGTCTCCGGCGCCCCGTCGTCATCCTCCCGAGAGGTGGCGCCGGGGCGCGACCGAGGGGCTGCAGCCTGTGGTGAAGGGCCGCCCCCGGTGCAGCGGGGGGTGCGCCGGGGGCGTTCCCGCACGAGTTCTGCTGCCGGTAGCGCAGTCTGCGAAGCAGGTCTTCGTCTCGTGGGTGAACGACCCCACGCCCCACACGGTCGAAGTCGAGCCCCTCACGAAGCGGCACTGCCAGCTCGGGCAGTCCGATCGCACCACGCACAAGCGGCCCTCCACCTCACCCGAAGGAGCGTGAAGAGCCGCCTGCGAACGGCACGGCGTGGGCCCCGGCCGTTCTTGTGCCCGCCAGGCGCGGCTGGCTGGGGACTGCATGTGCCACCGCACCCCGCGTGCACACGTCGAAGGTAGCCGCTGATCGTGCGTGTAGACCCACGCGGCAGTAACGATCACGCGCAGACCTGTACTTGGGGTTGGCCGAGGAGTAGACCGGACCCAAGGAGGAACCGCCACAGGCCGCTTCGGGGGGAGCGGCCCGCGGCGGTTCCTTCCAGTTTCGGCGGCTCGGTGGGGAGACAAGAGCCCCGCCGACGCTGCTCGAGCGTCGACGGGGCTGTTGCTTTGTCCCCCTACGTGCGGACAGTACGTGCTGCCGCTGACACCGTCACCGCCGAGCGCGCGTTCCGCTCGGCAGGGGGCGGGGTGGGTGGGCGATACTGGGTTCGAACCAGTGACCTCTTCGGTGTGAACGAAGCGCGCTACCACTGCGCCAATCGCCCCAGGACGCAGCGACTGTACACGCCGACCCGGCCGTCGGTGAAACCGGCTCGAGGCCACTCCGGCGCCCCTGTCAGTCGGCCGACGAGGAGGCTTTCTTGCTCTCCTCGAGAGCGTCGCGGACGTCCTTGACCGCCTCCGGCTTGTTGTGGAACCGGCGGTAGCTGTAGACGATCAGGGCGACGGCGATAGCGGCCGACAGGATCTGGGTGATGCCGGTCCACATGCCACCGGGAAGCCACCAGGTCTCCGAGAGCGGCCACCAGCCGGGAGCGGGCGGTTTCTGGATCCAGAGCACTCCGCACACGACCAGGACGACGACGCCGAGGAGCGAGAGCACGATCCGCGGCCAGGTCTCGACGCTCTCGGCGGCGCCGACCAGGGCTCGGACCTTCACCGGCTCGACGCGCCGCTCGGCCCAGTCGTACTGCTGCGACAGCAGCGCGAGCCCGGCGAAGATGCCGAGCAGCCCGGGACCGGGCAGGAAGACCGCGGCCACTCCGAGCACGAGCAGCAGCCAGCCGAGACTCTCGAGCACGACCCGCTTCGCAGCCCCCGTCACGGCTCGACCCTACCCGTCCGGACCGAGTGCACCCGGAATCCCGTCATGATGTCGCGCGGGGCCCGTCTCGTCGGCATGAGTGCCCAGCCGGTGCCCGGCGTCGTCTCCCAGCTGCTCACGGTGCGGCAGCTGGCTCCGGGGCGCCCGGCGGACGTCGAGGTCGACTTCTCCTACGACCCGACCGACCCCTACGCCGTGTCGATCGGCTTGGCGCCCGGGGTGAGCGACGAGCGCCGAGAGCTGGACCGGTCGTCCCTCGCGCGGGGCATCACCGAGCCCGTCGGCGGTGCCCACCTCAGCCTGTGGCCGAGCCTGACCACCGAGGGCCGTGCGGTCGTCGTGCTCTCGATGGTCTCGCCCGACGGCGACCTCGTGTGTGAGATCCGGACCAACCAGCTGCACCGGTTCCTGACGCGCACCTTCGCCCTGGTGCCGGTCGGCACCGAGAGCGAGCACCTCGACCTCGACCGCGTGGTCGAGCGGCTGCTGACCTCAGACGCCCAGTAGCTCCGGCTCGCGTTGCCGCCACGCCTCGGCGGCCTCCTTCGTCACCGGTCCCGGGGCCGGCAGGTCGCGGTCGTTCCAGCGACTCACGCCCTGCACGTCCCGCGTCGTGGAGACCAGGAAGACCTCGTCCGCCTGCTCGGCGACCTCGATCGGCTCGTCGACCTCCACTCCCCCGAACCAGTCGAGCAGCAGCGCGCGGGTGACGCCCGCGAGGCACCCGCACGCGAGCGTCGGGGTGCGCAGCTCGCCGTCCACCACGTAGAAGACGTTCGATCCCGTGCCCTCGCACAGGTCGCCGGCGAGGTTGGCGAAGATCGCCTCGCTCCCGCCACGTTCCTCCGCGTAGGCGAGCGCGACCACGTTCTCGGCGTACGACGTGGTCTTGAGGCCGGCCAGCGCACCGCGCTCGTTGCGCGGCCACGGGACGGTGACGACCGAGGTCGTCTCGGGGAACGGCTTCATCGCGGCCGCGGCCACCACGAGCGTGGGCGGCGCGTCGCCGCGGCCGGAGCCGAGGGGTGCGGGGCCGCCCGTGTAGGTGATCCGGATCCGGCCGAGCGGGAGCGACTGCCCCTCGAGCGCCGCCGCCACGCCCTGTCGTACGGCGGCGTCGTCGACCGCCGGCAACCCCAGCCCGGCGGCGCTCCGGGCCAGCCGGTCGAGGTGCCGCGTCAGGGCGAACGGCCGCCCGTCGACCACCTTGATCGCCTCGAAGACACCGTCCCCGACGGTCAGTCCGTGGTCGTTGACCGCCACCGCGGGACCGGTCGGCTCAGGGAGGATTTCGCCGTTCACCCAGACCTTCATGACGCCACTCTAGGAGCCCGACGCGCCCGCTCCAGGTCGATTTTGCCGCGATCAGGGCATCGGCTACTGTTCTGTGCGCACCGAGCCCGGCTCGGCAGCAGGCGGACGTAGCTCAGTTGGTAGAGCGCAACCTTGCCAAGGTTGAGGTCGCGAGTTCGAGCCTCGTCGTCCGCTCGGAGAGGTCTCTCCTGGCCCAGGCTTTCCTTTTGGGGAGTGCCTCCAGGGTGGGTTGGCCGAGAGGCGAGGCAACGGACTGCAAATCCGTGTACACGGGTTCAAATCCCGTACCCACCTCCACCCCACCACCACAACTGAAGAGCACGGGCGATTGGCGCAGTGGTAGCGCGCTTCCTTGACACGGAAGAGGTCACTGGTTCAAACCCAGTATCGCCCACCAGCGTTGACGCAGTTCAGGGTCCGGTTTCCGGCAGGAAGCCGGCGCCTATTTCAGATGGGTGCCAGAGAGAAGTCTCCCCGTGGCTCGCGTAGCTCGGATCTCCCCTGCCAGGTTCCGATGCGGTGTCGACGACCGTCCCCTGCAGACGCCTCGCGCGACGCCTGGCGCACCCGCGTGCGGTTCAGATGAGCTTGGGGAAGAAGAGCAGAAGGCTGGCTGCGGCGACGAAGGCGAGACAACCCGCCAGCAGGAGCGCCCACTGGGCACCGACGCTCCGCATCCGTCCCGAGACCGCGCCGAAGAAGAGCGTGGCCGCGAACGCGACGGTCAGCACGGTGTAGTTGTCGCCGCGTTGGTTGTTGCGCAGTGCTTCGGCGAACTTGTTGTCGGCGCGGTCGTCGGCCTGGCGGGCAGCGTCGAGCTCTGGGATGTCGTAGCCGGGCATCTCGAACGGTGTCGCGGGCGCGTCCGGGTTCTTCAGCGGCTGGGTCTCGATCCAGGCCGGAAACGTGGATGCCAGGGGCTCCGGGAAGCGTGCGGACAAGAAGTCCGTCAGCTGCTCATCGTCGGCCTGGTACGCCTCTAGCCACTGGGTGAACAGCGACACCTGGACGGTCTGCTTGCGGTTGGCCACGCCCTCGAGCCGCGCCGCTTCTATCCGGGCGGTCGACGCCTGGGAGAACGAGATGGACATCGCCCCACTCCACTTGCTCGCCTGGAACCCGGTCCAGGCGGTGAGGACGGCGGTCACCGACAACAGCACGACCGTGACGAGCTCGCGCCAATCCGGCCCAGTCCCGGGTTCGGTCACGACGGCCTCGCTCACAGCACCCTCCTCAGTAACGCCGTCGGCTGCGGAGCGTCCTCGCATGGGCGGTCGCCTGCGCAAGATGCTGCCACCGCAGCCGCCCTGCCGCTCGGATTTCCGTGGTGGGCGCGCCGCACACCGCCACGACTGCGGGACGCCTCCGTGACGCCGGTGACTACGCTCGCCGGATGAGGATCCTGATCATCGGAGGCACCCGGTTCGTCGGCCACGCGATGGCCGACGCGGCCCTCGCGGCGGGGCACGACGTGACCCTGCTGCACCGCACCCCCACCGACGAGCTGCCCGGCGCCACCCACCTGCTCGCCGACCGCAACGGCGACCTCTCGCTCCTCTCGGACGGCCGGTGGGACGCGACCATCGACGTGTGTGCCTACCTGCCCGGCCAGGTCGAGTCGCTCCACGACGCCCTCGGCGACCGCGGTGGCCACCACGTCCTCGTCTCGACCGTCTCCGTGTACGCCGACCAGGCCTCCGCAGGCGCCGACGAGGACGCTGCCCTGCTCCCTGAGCTGCCGGCCGACACGAGCGAGGTGACCGCCGGGTCGTACGGTCCGTTGAAGGTGGCGTGCGAGCGGGTTGCCCGCGAGCGGTGGGGTGCCAGCGGGCTCACCGATCATCCGGCCGACGTACGTCGTGGGACCGCGCGACGTGACCTGCCGCTACCCCTGGTGGGTGCTGAGAGCGGCACGCGGCGGCCGGATGATCCTGCCCGGTCCCGCCGACGCGCCGATGCAGTGCATCGACGCCCGCGACCTGGGCGCCTGGACGGTCCGTCTCGTGGAACAGGGCATCTCCGGCGTCTTCACGGCGGCCCGCCCGACCACCACCTTCGAGGCGTTCCTCGCCGACACCGTCGCGGCGGTCGGCGCGCCGACAGAGCTGGCCCACGTCGACGGGTCCTTCCTCACCGAGCAGGGCGTGGACGGTGCCCAGCTGCCGCTCTGGTCGGAGGGGGCTCCGGAGCACGTGCTGGCGATGAGCACCGCCCGCGCGGAGGCCGCCGGTCTCACCCATCGACCGTTCGAGGAGGTCGTGCGTGACACGCTCGCCTGGGCGCAGGACCACCCCGACGCGGCGACGAAGGACGGGGTGGGGCTCGCACCCGAGCGCGAGCAGGAGCTGATCGACGCGGCACCCCCAGGCGCCTGAGGGCGGCTGGGTCGAGCGGTCCTCAGTCCAGGCAGAACTCGTTGCCCTCGACGTCCTGCATCACGATGCACGACTCGTTGAAGCCGTCGGCGATCAGGGTTTGAAAGTGCACCGCTCCGAGGTCGGTCAAGCGCTCGCACTCGGCCTGGAGCGTCGCCAGCCGCTCGTCACCGACGAGCCCGGTGCCGACCCGCACGTCGAGGTGCACCCGGTTCTTCGCGACCTTGCCCTCCGGGACCCGCTGGAAGAACAGTCGCGGGCCTACCCCGGTGGGATCCACGCACGCGAACGCCGACCCCTGCTGCTCGGGCGGCAGCGAGCGGTCGAAGTCGGACCACGACGCGAACCCTTCGGGCGGCGGGGGTACGACGTAACCCAGCACCTCGCACCAGAACCGGGCGACCCGCTCGGGATCCGCGCAGTCGAAGGTGACCTGGAACTCCTTGACCGTTGCCATCGGTCCACCCTAGAGGCGCTCAGGCACCGACCGCGGCAAGGGACTGGCGCCGAGCTCGTCCGGCGCGGACCTCCGCGTCGATCGACGCGGCGAGCGGCCGGCTGCAGGTCGACCAGGTCAGCGTCGTGCCGGTGGCGACGGCCCGCCCCACGCACCAGTCCAGCGCCGCGATCCCCTCGGGGTCTGCGGCCGCCACCCGTGAGAGGTCCATGGTGATCGCGCTGCCCCCGTCGCGCTCGGCGCCGGCGTAGGCACGACGGAGGTCGTGGGCGGCGACGAGGCCGAGGTGACCGTCGACCTCGATCACCGTGTGGTGGGCAGCGCGGTGGACGATCACCACCGCGCCTGAGGGAACACTCGTCACGGTCCAACCGTAGGTCGGGTGGGCACGCAGCGCTGAGGCCCTGGATGAACATCGGGTAACAACGGCGGGGGGACCTCGTGGTTGAAGATTGGCCGATCGGCCCCTTGGCGAACGGCTCGCGGCGCGGGAGGATCGAGGCATGCGCTCACCCCGGAGCCCACGCCGGCGGCCGCGCGCGAATCACGTCTGTGTGCCGCGTCGGAAGTCTCGAGGTGCCCCGTGGTGACCGACATCCACGTCGGGTGTGGCGGTGAGTGGCAGGTCCACGAGGCCCACGTCGACGACGACGGCGTCGACCTGGTCCTGCGCTGCGCCGCGTGCGACGACGTACTGCTCGTGCCGGCGTCCTCCGGTCGCGACCGGGCGACCTGACTGCTCGAGGCCGTCCGCACCCTTCCGGGCTCAGCGCTTGGTTCTGCCGACACCGGGGATCGGCCACTGCTAGCGTCTGCGGTGCACGCGCTGCTCTGGTCGATGGGTTTCCCACGAGTCTCCTCGTCCCCACCTGCCGGTCAGGGCGTCGCGACGAACGGTTCACCGGCCCAATCCGTGACCGTTCACGCCGAACGGCCCCGACACCACGGCTATTGGTGTCGGGGCCGTTTCGTCGTCCCTCAGCTCGGAGGCGACACCGGTGAGACGGGTCGCCTTCCGAGGCATGACGCGGTTTCACCGCCGCGACGGCGGAGCCACTGGTCTGGACCATGCCGGTCGTCCGGTCGGGCACCCGGCAGAGTGAGCCCGTGGTCGTGGTGTTCGTGGCGGTCGTGGGCGCCCGGTTCCTGCTACCCCTCACCATCCCGCGGTGGCCGCTCCCGGGGATCCTCGCGTGCCTGGTCCTCGACGGGGTCGACCAGACGATCTTCCAGTCGTTCGGGTACGACCCTCCGGGCTACCAGGGCTACGACAAGGCGATGGACGTCTACTACCTCGCGATCGCCTACCTCGCCACCTTGCGCAACTGGAGCAGTGGTCCGGCGTACGTCGTGGGGCGGGCGCTGTACTTCTACCGCCTCGTGGGAGTGGTGGCGTTCGAGCTGGCGCAGATGCGCTCCCTGCTCCTCGTCTTCCCCAACACGTTCGAGTACTACTTCATCGCCTATGAGGCGATCCGCGCCCGCTGGAACCCGCTGCGACTGCTGCTCGCAGGCTGGGTGGTGGTCGCGGCGCTGATCTGGGTGGTGGTGAAGCTGCCGCAGGAGTACTGGATCCACGTCGCCCAGCTGGACCTGACCGACGTGCTGGGCGAGTACGCGTGGGCTCCCCCGCTGCTCGTCGGGCTGCTGCTCGTGATCGCGGGCCTCTGGTGGTTCGTCGTCCGGCCGCGTACGCCGGCGCCGGACTGGCCGACGCGAATCGCGGCCGACCCGCTCCCGACGGAGATGGACGAGGCCGCCGAGCGGACCGCGTGGCACGTCGAGCACGGCAAGGTCTGGTCCTACGCCACGTTCGAGAAGGTGGCGTTGGTCAGCCTCCTGACCGTCGTCTTCGCGCAGACCGTCCCCGGGGTCGACGCGAGCCACCTCGAGGTCGCCATCGGCACCGGGGCCTTCGTGGTGGTCAACGCCGTCATCTCGCTCGCCGCCGCGCGGCGTTCGATCACCATCGAGTCTGCGGCGATGGTCTTCGCCGCCCGGCTCGGGATCAACGTCGCTCTGGTGCTCGTGAGCCGGCTGCTCCTCGGAGCCGGCGACATCAACCTCAGCGCCAGCATCTTCTTCGTCGTGCTGCTGGCCCTGCTGACGAGCCTCCACGACCGGTGGCTCCCGGTCCGCTCCTCGCGCGACCTGGCGGCAGCCGAGCGATCGTAAAGAGATCGGCGTTCCACGAACAGGGCGTGGTCTGCCGACCTAGCCTCGAGGGGCAGGACCACGAGCGACGCCGGCATCAAGTCGTTCGACTCTGGAGCGGACGCTCTGACGACCGCCCGGACGAGAACGGGATCGCCGGTGAGTGCCACGGCCCCCGTCCCACAGGCGGGGGCCGTGGCGCGTCCGGGGCCTCGTCCGTCGCGGTCACAGGTCCACCGGATCCCCGAACACGGGGCCGGTTCCCGACCTACCCTGCGGACGTGGACGCCGTGGCGACCAGGGACCGCCCGCCGCCCCTGACCCAGGAGACGCCCGCCGTCGCGCTGCCAGGCGGCGCCCTGGTGGTGTGCCTGTACGCGACCGCGGTCGTGATGGCGTCGCCGCGGCTCCTGTTCGGCGTCCACGAACCGGCAGTGCACCTGGTCCTCGACACGATCGACGGCTGCGTGGCCGCGCTCGTCGCCTACCTCCTCCTGGGAAGGTTTCGACGGGACCGGTCCGCTCGCAGTCTCCTCCTCGCCGGTGGGCTGCTGCTCCTCGCGGCAGCGAACCTCGCGGGCGCCCTCGTCCCGGAGCCGGAGGAGTTCACCGTCAGCGTCTGGCTCGCACAGTCGATGCGGGTGGCCGGCGCTCTGCTCGTCCTCGGGGGTGCCGCCGTCGGCGCCCGCCGTTGGACACGTCGCGCAGCATGCTGGGCGGCGCTCGCCACGGTGCTGGCCGTCGTCGGTGCCGCCGCCACGATCTGGTTGGGGCGTCACGGCCTCCCGATCGCCTTGACGTCCACGCCGGTCTCGGCCGAGAACCCGACGATCACCGGCCACCCGGCACTGATCCTGAGCCATCTGGTGGGCGGCGTCTGCTTCCTGGCCGCCGCGGTCACCTTCACCGTCGACGCCCGCCGCACCGACGACGAGATGTTGCGATGGCTGGGCGCCGCGTGCGTGCTCGGCGCCTTCTCGCGCGTCCACTACATGCTCTTCCCCTCGATCTACAGCGGCTGGCTCTACACCGGCGACTTCCTGCGCACCGGCTGCTACCTGCTGCTGCTCGTCGGCGCGGCCCGCGAGATAGGCCGCTACTGGGAGCAGCAGCCGCGGCTGGCGGTGGTCGCCGACCGCCGCCGGCTCGCCCGCGAGCTGCACGACGGCGTCGTCCAGGAGCTCGGCTTCATCCGCTCCGAGGCACGCGGCCTCGCCGACCAGGAGTCGGGTCGTCGGATCTCGGAGTCGGCACGCCGCGGGCTCGAGGAGGCCCGGGCGGCGGTCGAAGAGCTCGACCGCGGGGACGACGAGACCCTGAGCCTTCAGCTGCACCGGGTCGCGCGCGAGCTCGGGGAGCAGTACGACGCGAACGTGGTCGTCGACCTCGACGTCTCCGTCCGGGTGGACCGGGCGCAGGCGCACGACCTCGTGCGGATCGCCCGCGAGGCGGTGGGCAACGCCGTCCGTCACGGAGAAGCCGCGCACGTCATCGTCGGTCTGACCCGTGACCAGGACGGCCGGCGACTCGTTGTCCATGACGACGGCGCCGGCTTCGACCCGGAGGCGGGGACGTCGGGGTACGGCCTGACCAGCATGCGCGACCGCGCAGCCGGGCTGCCGGGAGAGCTGACGATCAGGTCCAGCGCGGGCCGGGGGACGACGGTGACGGTGACATGGTGAGGCTGACGTGGTGAGGAGGACCCGCGTGGTGATCGCGGACGATCACACTCGCCTGCGCGCCCGGGTCCGGGAGACGCTGGAGTCCGACGGCTGCGACGTGTGCGGTGAGGGCGCGACCGCTGACCAGGCCGTGGCGCTCTGCGTCGAGCACCGACCCGACGTGGCGCTGCTCGACATCCACATGCCCGGGAGCGGGATCCGGGCCGCTCGCGAGATCGTGAACGCGCTGCCCGAGACCCGGGTCGTGATGCTCACGCAGTCGGTGGACGACGACGACCTGTTCGACTCCCTGCGTGCCGGCGCGTCCGGATACCTCCTCAAGGACGCCGACCCCGCCCACCTCGGGGAAGCCCTGCGCGACGTGCTCGGCGGTCGAGCCGCGATGGACCCGCGCCTGGTGGGCCGGGTGCTGGACGAGTTCCGCGCCCCGAGCCGTCCTCGCTTCCGCCGCGGTTCACCCGCTGCGGTGAAGCTCACCGCCCGCGAGTGGGAAGTGATGGAGCTGCTGGCGTCCGGGGCCACGACCGACCAGGTGGCGCGGCGTCTGTTCCTCTCGCAGACGACGGTGCGCGTCCACGTCAGCTCGGTGCTGCGCAAGCTCCGCGTGAAGGACCGCGACGAGGCGATCCGGACGCTGCGCGAGCGTTCAGAGGATTGAACGCCGGGTTTCCCGAACCCTCCTCCCGGTCACCCGACCCTGACCCAGAATGACCAGGTGGTCCGGGGGGACCACGGCCACATGACTCTGGGGGACTTGCTCATGCACCGCATCGTCACGCGCACTCGGACGGCCGTCGTGGCCGCACGTCGCGGTCGCCACCACGTTCGGCCTCGCCGGCACCGCAGCCGCCGACGACATCTCGAACGACGTCACCGCCACCGCCGAGACGATCTCGATGAACGTCGGCGGACCGACACACTCCGTGGAGTTCTCGGTGGCTCCGACCAACGGCGACGGCAAGGAGGGCTGCAACCTCACCGGGAGCAGGATCCTCGACCGTCTCGGTCAACTCGAGCAACCCCGGCTGCAGCCACGGTGTCTCCAAGCTCTCTGACCTTCGGAGCCTGCGGCGACGTCAAGACCGTGATCGTCACGGCCGTCGCCGAGGGCTCGACCACCGTCTCGCTCGCACAGACCGCCAACACGACCGCCGGGAGCTTCAACCTGAGCCCCGCGACCTTCCACGTGGACGTTGCGCCCGCTGCGCCGTCGAACACCGCGCCGCAGGTATCGGTCACGGGTGTCGCCCACGGCGATTCATACCCCGAAGGCAGCGTGCCTGCCGCCGGCTGCCAGGTCATCGACGCCGAGGACGGCAACAGCGACCTTCCCGGCCACGATCTCCGGCGTGCTGGACGCCGGCGGCCTGGGCTCTCAGACCGCCACCTGCTCCTACACCGACGCTGGCGGGCTGACGACCGAGGTCTCGGCCACGTACTCGATCATCGACGGGACGGCACCGGTCATCACCTACACGCTGGACCCGGCCACTCCTGACGGCCTCCTCGGTTGGTACAGGAGCGGCGTGGTCCTGGACTGGACAGTCACGGAGACCGACTCGCCGTCCACCCTGGTCACGGACGGCTGTGACGACGTCACCATCGCCGCCGACCAGCTGGAGACCGCGTACACCTGCTCGGCGAGCAGCAGCGGCGGCACCGCGGAGTCGGTCACCGTCAACGTCAAGCGCGACGGGAACGGCCCGACAGTGTCGTACCTGAGCGCATCCGGCACCGAGGGTGAGAACGGCTGGTTCGTCTCGCCGGTGACCGCGGCCTTCACGGCGTCCGACGACTTCTCCGGGGTCGAGGCCACCAGCGGCACCACCACCAGCACCGGCGACGGGAGCGCGGTCGTGCTCGGCAGCCCGGCGTTCACCGACCGCGCGGGCAACGAGACGGCAGCCGGTACGGCGCAGAGCCCGGCGTTCAAGATCGACAGGGTCGCACCGTCGGTCGGCGACCCCGTCCTCTCCGGCACGACGGGCGACAACGGGTGGTACACGACGGATGTCACGGCCAGCTTCGCCATCACCGACGGCACGTCGGGCGTCGTGGGCGACAACCCGCGCGTGGTCTCCAGCGGCGGCGTCCAGGGCAGCCTCACGCTGGTGAGCCCGGAGGTCCGGGACGTCGCGGGCAACGTGACCGGCTCGGGCGCGAAGTCGGCCACCATCAAGGTCGACACGGTCGCACCGTCGGTGAGCCTGGTCGGCGGCCCGGCGGGCGGCAGCAGCCACTACTTCGGGACTGTGCCGGCGGCTCCGACGTGCAGCGCGTCCGACGCCACCTCCGGCCTCGCGGCGGACTGCACCGTCAGCGGCTACGGCACCAGCGTCGGCACCCACACCGTGACTGCCACCGTCACGGACCAGGCCGGTCACACCTCGACTGCCAGCCGGACCTACGAGGTCGCGGCCTGGACCGGGAAGGGCTTCTACAGCCCGGTCGACATGAACGACGTCTGGAACAAGGTCAAGGGCGGCAGCACCGTCCCGCTGAAGTTCGAGCTCTTCGCCGGCCCGACCGAGCTCACGAGCACCGCCAGCATCAAGTCGTTCGGGTACCGGAGCGTGCAGTGTGACAACACCGCCGCCTCGGACGAGATCGAGATGTTGACGAGCGGCAGCACCAGCCTGCGGTACGACGCCACAGGTGGCCAGTTCATCCAGAACTGGAAGGTCCCGGCCGCAGTCGGGTGCTACCGCGCGACCATGACGGCCGAGGATGGCACCGCCATCGAGGCACTGTTCAGGGTCACCAAGTAACACCGAGCCGGTCCGCCCCGCGTGCCAGGATGGGGCCACCTGTACGAGGGAGGCACGCGTGGTGGACCGGTCGGCCGATGCCGTCGTGATCGGCGCCGGAGTCCTCGGGACCTCGATCGGCCTCGAGCTGGCGCGGACCGGGCGGGACGTCGTCGTGCTCGACAAGTCGGGTGGGGTGGGGCACGGCTCCACGAGCGCGTCGAGCGGCATCGTGCGCTTCCACTACTCGACGTACGCCGGGGTCGCACTGGCGTGGGAGGCCTGCCACGGCTGGCGCGACTGGGCCGGCCACCTCGGGCACGAGGACCCCGACGGGCTCGCCCGGCTCGAGCGCACCGGCATGCTCGTGCTCGACCGGGTCCCCGGAGCCTCGGACCCGATCACGGCCCTCTTCGACGAGGTCGGCGTGCCCTGGGAGGCGTGGGACGCGGCGACGATCGCGGCCCGGCTCCCCCACCTCGACCCCGGCGCCTACGGACCGCCGGCCCCGGTGACCTCCGACGCGTTCTTCGCCGACGCCCACGGGTCGCTGACGGGTTCGTACACCCCCGATGCGGGGTACGTCGCCGACCCGGCGCTGGCCGCCCACAACCTGGGCGTCGCCGCCGTGGCGACGGGGGCCGCGGTGCTGCTGCACCGAGAGGTCGTCTCCCTCGAGGAGGCCGGCACCCGTCGCTGGCGGATCACCCTCGCCAACGGCGACACCTGCGATGCCGACGTCGTCGTCAACGCCGCCGGCCCCTGGTCCGGCCGCGTCAACGCGCTGGCAGGGGTCGGTGCCGACTTCACGGTCGCCACGCGGCCGCTGCGCCAGGAGGTCCACGAGCTCGCCGCGCCGGCCGGGTCGGACGCCGCCCGCATCATCGTCGCCGACCCCGACCTCGGCATCTACTCGCGGCCGGCCGGTCCCGGGCGGCTGCTCGTCGGCGGCATGGAGCCGGAGTGCGACCCACCGGAGTGGCTCGACGACCCCGACGACGCCGACCCGCGCCCGACCCCGCCCGTCTTCGAGGCCCAGGTCCTGCGCGCCGCGCGGCGGTTCCCCGACCTCGCCGTGCCGAACCGGCCGGTCGGCCTCGCCGGCGTCTACGACGTGACGACCGACTGGTCCCCGGTCTACGACGCGACGGACCGTCCCGGCTTCTACGTCGCCATGGGCACCAGCGGCAACCAGTTCAAGAACGCGCCCGTCGTCGGCCTGCTGATGCAGACGTTGATCGACGCGGTGGAGTCGGGGCACGACCACGACCACGAGCCGGTCCGGCTCACGCTCCCCCGGACCGGTCTGGAGGTGGACCTGTCGGCCTGGTCGCGGCGGCGTCCGATCGCCGACGACGCGCCCCGCAGCGTCCTGGGCTGAGGCAGGCCGGGGACCTCAGTCCACGTCGCCGGCGACGTCCTCGT
Source organism: uncultured Actinomycetota bacterium (assembly GCA_963829855.1). GTDB lineage: Bacteria > Actinomycetota > Actinomycetes > Propionibacteriales > Nocardioidaceae > Nocardioides. The sequence goes on from CAWHKE010000011.1 coordinate 132,717, forward strand.
TGTGGGTGCCGGGTCGCGGCGCCCAGGGCAGCTCCTTGGCCGGCCGGACGACGACCAGCCGGTCGCCCCGGGCCAGCTGGGTCACGACCGGGTCGAAGTAGCGGTAGACCTTCTCGTCGCGGACCACGGCGATCACCTGGTCGGGCAGCGACTGCGGCTGCTGGCCCACCTCCGAGACGAGCAGGTCGCGCTCGGCCACCTCGAGCCCTTCGCCGTAGGTGAGCAGGTCCTCCATCACCGAGCCGAGCGTCGGCGAGAGGGACGACAGCCCCAGCAGCCGGCCGACAGCGTCGGAGGAGGTGATCACGGAGTTGGCGCCGGACTGCTTCATCAGCGGCGCGTTCTCCTGCTCGCGCACGGCCGACACGATCCAGGCGTCGGGGTTGAGCTGCCGGACCGTCAAGGTGGCGAGCACGTTGGAGTCGTCCCGGTCGGTGGTGATGATGACCTGCTCGGCCTGCGCCACCCGGGCCTGCCGCAGCACGCTGCGCCGCGTGGCATCCCCCACGACCACCGCCAGACCGTCGTTGTTCGCCTCGTCGATCGCCACCTGGGAGGTGTCGACGATCAGCACCTGCTCCCGGTCCTGGCCGTTGTTGATGAGCGTCTCGACGGCGCTGCGGCCCTTCGTGCCGTAGCCGATGACGACGACGTGGTTCCCCATGTTCTTCCTCCACCGGGCGACCCGGATCATGTCGCGGCCCTGCGAGGCGAGCACCTCGAGCGTGGTACCGATCAGCAGCACCAGGAACGCGATGCGGGCCGGCGTGATGATGAACGCGTTGATGAGCCGTGCGTGTGGTTCGACCGGAGCGATGTCGCCGTACCCCGTCGTGCTGAGGGTGACGGTCGTGTAGTAGATCGCGTCGACCATGTCGACGCCCCGGAGGGGCAGGTCGTTGTTGTCGACGTAGGCCTCGCGGTCGAAGTAGACCAGCAGGACGGTGCCGACGAGGATCCCCATCGCGGCGAGCAGCCGCTGGCCGAGCGCCCACCAGGGTGACTTCGTGCGCTCGGGGAGCGAGACCTTGCCACGGGTGTGTCCCGTGGTCTGGCCCAGCAGGTCGTCCGGCACGCGCCTGAATCTAGTGGGTCTCCCGCGTCCCGGGCGTCATCCGCTCCCGTAGGCGTTGCACGAGTTCCAGCCGGGCGCTGGTCGTCGCCTTCTGCGGGAACACCGTGTCGAAGGCGGCGTTCACCGCGGCCCCGATCAGCACCGCCAGCGACAGCAGGTAGAGCCACAGCAGCACGGCGATCGGCGAGGCGAGCGGGCCGTAGATCGACTTGGAGTCGGCGGCCGTCTCGGTGAGGATCCAGCGCAGCAGGAACGACCCCAGGATCCAGCTGACGAGGGCGAACGTCGCGCCCGGCAGGTTGAAGCTCCAGTTGGTCCGGACCGGGACCGAGACGTGGTAGAGCGTGGCGAGGAAGCAGACCGACAGCACGATCACGGTCGGCCAGTAGAACTGCACCAGGAACTCGCCGTTCTCGGGCAGGACCCGCCGCACGAGCGACGGTCCGGCGACCACCAGCGGCAGCGTCAGCACCCCGGTGATGATCGCGAGGATGTAGAGCACGAAGGACAGTGCCCGGGTCTTGACGATCCCCCGGTGCCCGCCGAGGCCGTGCATGATCGTGATGGTGTCGACGAACACGTTCAAGGCGCGTGACCCAGCCCAGAGCGAGAGGATGAAGCCCAGGGAGATGACGTCGAAACGGCGCGAGTCGAGCACGTCGTCGATGGTCGGCTCGATGACATTGGCGACGGCTTCCTCGGTCAGCACCCGGGACGACAGGTCGATGACGGCCTGCCGCACCTGCTCGACGTCGGCCGGGGCGAACTGGCTCGAGACGTAGCCGATCATCCCCGCCATCGCGAAGACCAGCGGCGGGACAGACAGGATCGCGAAGAACGCCGCCTCCGCCGCCAGCCCCGTCACGCGGTATCTCATGCAGGAGCCGAACGTCGTGACGACCAACCGCCACAGGACCTCCCGCATGCGCCTACGGTATCCACATGACGACCGGGATCCCCGAAGGCGACCTGCGCGCCAGCACGAACCAGCCGCCGCCGCTGGTCGGGCACAACGTCGTCACCACCGACCTGGCCCTGGTCGAGGCCGTCACCCGGCACGCCTCCGACGACGTCCTCGACGACCTGGTCGGCCTGGGTCGGCTGGCCGGCACGGAGGAGGCCCGCGAGCACGGGATGCTCGCCAACCAGCATCCGCCCCGGCTGACGCCGTACGACCGCTTCGGGAACCGGGTCGACGAGGTCGCCTTCCACCCCTCGTGGCACTGGCTGCTCGAGCGGGCGGTCGGCCAGGGACTCGCCGCCGCCCCGTGGGAGTCGGACTCGCCCCACGCGCACGTGCGCCGGGCGGCCGGCTTCATGGCGTGGTCGCACACGGAGCCCGGGCACGGCTGCCCGGTCTCCATGACGTACGCCGCGGTGCCGGCGCTCCGGGCCGACGACGCGCTGGCGAAGGAGTGGACGCCGCTGCTCGCCTCCACCGACTACGACCCCGGACTGCGGCCGGTCGCCGAGAAGCGTGGGGCACTCGCCGGCATGGGGATGACCGAGAAGCAGGGCGGGTCGGACGTCCGCGCCAACGTCACCCGGGCCGTGCCCACCGCGACCGACGGCGAGTACACGCTCCACGGCCACAAGTGGTTCACCTCGGCTCCGATGAACGACGTGTTCCTCGTCCTGGCGCAGACCGACGGCGGTGTCACGTGCTTCGTGGTTCCCCGGGTGCTGGGGGACGGCACCCGCAACCGGCTCGACGTCGTGCGCCTCAAGGACAAGCTCGGCAACCGCTCGAACGCCTCGAGCGAGCTCGAGCTCGCCGGCACGGTCGGCTACCGGCTCGGCGACGAGGGCCGTGGGGTGCGCACCATCATCGAGATGGTCGCCGCGACCCGGCTCGACTGCGTGCTCGGCTCGGCGTCCCTGATGCGGCGGGCCCTCAACGAGGCCGCGTGGCACGTCGCTCACCGGTCCGCCTTCGGCTCGCTGCTGGCCGACAAGCCGCTGATGCAGAACGTCGTGGCCGACCTCGCGGTCGAGGCGGAGGCCGCGACCGCGCTGGCGATCCGGCTGGCGGCGGCGGTCGACGGGATCGACGACCCGCACGAGGCGGCGCTGCGTCGGATCGCGCTGCCGCTGGCGAAGTTCTGGGTGTGCAAGCGCACGCCCGGCATGGTCGCCGAGGCGCTGGAGTGCCTGGGCGGCAACGGCTACGTCGAGGAGTCGGGCCTGCCGCTGCTCTACCGCGAGGCCCCCCTCAACTCGGTGTGGGAGGGCTCCGGGAACGTCAACGCCCTCGACGTGCTGCGGGCGCTCTCCCGCGAGCCCGAGGTGCTCGACGCCTGGCTGACCGAGGTCGGACGCGCGCGCGGCGGCGACGAGCGGCTCGACCGGGCGATCGAGGACACGCTGCGGCTGCTCGGCGACGCGGGCGCCGTCGAGGGGTCGGCCCGCCGGCTCGCGGGCCGGATGGCCGCCTGCCTCCAGGGGGCGCTGCTCGTGCGGCACGCGCCGCCCGCGGTCGCCGACGCGTTCTGCGGCTCACGCCTCGGCACGTCGTACGACGGGACCTACGGCACCCTCACGAGCGGCGACCTGCGGACGATCGTCGACCGCGCGACACCGCTCCCCGGAGGTTGAGGAGGGCCGGCACGGCCCGTCACGAAACCCCCGGACATGCGCACGCTCCCGGTGCGTCCTCATCACCGTGGGCCGTGGAGGACGCCCCCGGGAGCGTGCTACCCGTTCAGAGGTCGTAGTGGGGGCAGCGCGGGGACAGCGGCCACCCCCCGACCAGCTGTAGGCACGTCCGATGCTACGCCCCGAAGGGGCGCCGGGTCGATGACCAATCTCCCTGGTGGATCAGACGAGCTCGAGCCCGGGGTAGAGCGGGTGGCGCTCGAGCAGCTCCGCCGAGGCGTCCTTGACCCGGTCGGCCACCCCGTCGCCCAGCGCGTAGGACGCCTTCGACGGTCCCCCGGCCTTGGTCGTGCCGGGCTCGGTGTTGGCGAGCACCTCGACGATCAGCTCGGCCACGCGGTCGAACTCGTCGTGACCGAAGCCCCGGGTGGTGAGCGCGGGGGTGCCGAGCCGGACACCGGAGGTGTACCAGGCGCCGTTCGGGTCCGAGGGCACCGAGTTCCGGTTGGTGACGACACCCGCGTCGAGCAGCGCCGACTCCGCCTGCCGGCCCGTGAGGCCGAACGACGTCACGTCGAGCAGCACGAGGTGGTTGTCGGTGCCGCCGGTGACCAGGTTCGCGCCCCGGGTCAAGAAGCCGTCGGCCAGCGACTTGGCGTTGTCGGCGATCTGCTGCGCGTAGGTCCGGAAACCCTCGGTGCGGGCCTCGGCGAGCGCGACCGCCTTCGCGGCCATCATGTGCGAGAGCGGTCCGCCGAGCACCATCGGGCAGCCGCGGTCGACGTCGCCGGCGAACTCCTCCTGCGCGAGCACCATGCCCCCGCGCGGTCCGCGCAGCGACTTGTGCGTCGTGGTCGTGGTGATGTGCGCGTGCGGGACCGGGTCCTCGTTGCCGGTGAACACCTTGCCCGCGACCAGTCCGGCGAAGTGCGCCATGTCGACCATCAGCACCGCGCCCACCTCGTCGGCGATCTCGCGCATCTTCGCGAAGTCGATCCGTCGTGGGTACGCCGAGTAGCCGGCGACCAGCACGAGCGGCTGGAACTCGCGGGCCTTCGCGCGGACGACGTCGTAGTCGAGCAGGCCGGTCTCCGGGTCGGTGCCGTACTGCTGCTGGTGGAACATCTTGCCGCTGATGTTGGGCCGGAAGCCGTGCGTGAGGTGACCGCCGGCGTCGAGGCTCATCCCGAGCAGCCGCTGGTGGCCGAACTCGGCGCGCAGCGTCTCCCAGTCCTCCTCGGTCAGCTCGCTGACGTTCTTCGCGCCGAACTTCCGCAGCCAGGGGCCCTCGACCTTGTTGGCGAGGATCGACCAGTAGGCGACCAGGTTGGCGTCGATGCCCGAGTGCGGCTGGACGTAGGCGTACGGCGCGCCGAACAGCTCCCGGGCGTGCTCGGCGGCCACCGACTCCACGGTGTCGACGTTCTGGCAGCCCGCGTAGAAGCGGTGCCCGACCGTGCCCTCGGCGTACTTGTCGCTGAACCAGGTCCCCATCGTGAGGAGCACCGCCGGCGACGCGTAGTTCTCGCTCGCGATCAGCTTGAGGGAGGACCGCTGGTCGGCCAGCTCCTGCCGCGTGGCGTCGGCGATCCGCGGCTCCACCGAGCCGATCACCTCGAGGATCTGGGAGTAGGCGCTGGAGATGGTGGCGTCGGTCATGGCGGACAGCCTAGGGCTCATCCGGCTCGTCGTCCTCGCCGGTTCGCTGCGTGATCCAGGTCACCGGCGATGCTGCGACGCCGGTCGGATCGTCTCGCATCCTGGTCTCATGTCTCACCTCATGAGATTCCGGTTTGTGGGACCCGGCGTCCATCCCCTGAGACTTGTTGACATGAACATCGCTGCGACACACGCCTTCCTCGTGGTTCGACGCCACGTGGACCTCGGGCGTACGCGCAGCTCGATGTGTTGGTCCCGCTGAACACCGCCGTCCAGTCCCCTTTCTGCGCCCGACGACGCGCGCCTCAGCCGAAGGACCCGTCCATGTCCGACCTCCGCTACACCGCGAAGCCACCCGCTCGCACCGAGATCCCGCGCCCGAAGCGCGGGGAGGGCCAGTGGGCGCTGGGTTACACCGAGCCGCTGAACAAGAACGAGCAGTCCAAGAAGGACGACGACCCCCTCAACGTGCAGGCCCGGATCGAGCACATCTACTCCAAGCGGGGCTTCGCCTCCATCGACCCGGCCGACCTGCGCGGCCGCTTCCGCTGGCTCGGGCTCTACACCCAGCGGGCGCCCGGCTTCGACGGCGGCAAGACCGCGATGCTCGAGGAGGAGGAGCTCGACGCCGAGTTCTTCATGATGCGGGTCCGCTCCGACGGGCAGCTGCTCTCCCCCGCCGCCGTGCGTGCGCTCGGCACGATCGGGCAGGAGTACGCCCGTGACACCGCCGACGTGACCGACCGGGAGAACATCCAGTTCCACTGGATCCGGATCGAGGACGTGCCGGCCATCTGGCAGCGGCTCGGCGCGGTCGGCCTCACCACGCTCGAGGCCTGCGGCGACTCGCCCCGTCCGTTCCTGGGGTCCCCCGTGGCCGGTGTCGCCGCCGACGAGATCATCGACGGCACCAGCGCCCTCGACGAGATCAAGCGTCGGGTGCTGGGCAACCCGGCGTACTCCAACCTGCCGCGGAAGTTCAAGACCGCCCTGACCGGCCACCCGAGCCACGACGTGGCGCCCGAGGTCAACGACATCGCCTTCGTCGGCAGCGTCCACCCCGAGTTCGGCCCCGGATTCGACGTCTGGGTCGGCGGCGGGCTGTCGACCAACCCGAAGCTGGCCGTGAAGCTCGGCGTCTGGATCCCGCTCGACGAGGTCCCCGACATCTGGGAGTGCGTGGCGGGCATCTTCCGCGACTACGGCTACCGCCGGCTGCGCTCTCGGGCGCGACTGAAGTTCCTGGTCGCCGACTGGGGCGTCGACAAGTTCCGCGAGGTGCTGGAGAACGAGTACCTCGGCCGGCCCCTGCTGCGCTGCGACTCGCCGCCGTCCCCGGTCGGACACCGCGACCACATCGGGGTGCACGACCAGCACGACGGCCGCAAGTACGTCGGCGTCGCGCCGGTCGCCGGGCGGGTGTCCGGCACCCTCCTGGTGGCGCTCGCCGACGTGCTCGAGGAGTTCGGCGTCGACGGAGCCCGCCTCACGCCGTACCAGAAGATCGTGCTGATCGGGGTCGACCCCGACGTCGTCGACCCGCTGCTCGACCGGCTCGACGAGATCGGGCTCTCCGGTCGTCCGTCGAACTGGCGCCGCAACACGATGGCCTGCACCGGCATCGAGTTCTGCAAGCTGGCGATCGTCGACACCAAGAACCGCGCCCGTGACCTGGTCGCCGAGCTCGAGCGCCGGTTCCCCGACCTCGACGCCCCCATCACGGTCAACGTCAACGGCTGCCCCAACGCCTGCGCCCGCACCCAGGTCGCCGACATCGGCCTCAAGGGACAGCTCGTGCTCGACGCCGGCGGGGAGCAGGTGGAGGGCTTCCAGGTCCACCTCGGCGGCGCCACCGGACTCGGCGCCAACTTCGGCCGCAAGCTGCGCGCCCACAAGGTGACCAGCGCCGGGCTCGACGACTACATCACCGCGGTGGTGACCGCCTACCTGGCCGGCCGCACCGACGGCGAGTCGTTCGCCGACTGGGTGCAGCGAGCCGACGAGGACCTGCTGCGCGGCGAGCGCGCGCTGGAGGCCGTGTCGTGAGCGAGCGCGCGGTGCCCTTCCACTGCCCCTACTGCGGTGACGAGGACCTCTGGCCCCACGAGGCGGCCGAGGGGTCCGGTCACGGCGCGTGGGAGTGCCGGTCGTGCCTGCGCGCCTTCAAGCTGAGCATGCTCGGCCTGGTCCGTCCGGGAGGTGCGCGCCCATGACCACCGCCACCACCCGCCAGGCCCGCGAGTTCCGCGGCACCCACACCGCCGGCCGCTCCCCCGAGGAGCTGCGCGAGCTGGTGTCGCACGCCGGCGCCGAGCTCGAGCTGGCCCCGGCCGAGCACATCCTCGAGTGGGCCGTCGCGACGTTCGGCGAACGGTTCTGCATCACCTCGTCCATGGGCGACGCGGTGCTCGCGCACCTGGCCTCGAAGGTCGCGCCCGGGATCGACGTGGTGTTCCTCGACACCGGCTACCACTTCGCCGAGACGATCGGCACCCGCGACGCCGTGGCGGCGACGCTGCCCGTCAACCTGATCACGATCGAGCCGGTCCAGAGCGTCGCCGAGCAGGACGCCGAGCACGGCCCCGACCTGTACAAGACCGATCCCGACCGGTGCTGCGCGCTGCGCAAGGTCGCGCCGCTGTCCGAGTCGCTGGCGTCGTACGACGCCTGGGCGACCGGCCTGCGCCGGGCGGAGACCCACAACCGGGTGATCGCACCCGTGATCGGCTGGGACGCCCGCAAGGGCAAGGTGAAGGTGTCTCCCCTGGCGCGCTGGAGCGACGACCAGGTGGAGCAGTACATCGCGGACAACGACGTCCTCGTCAACCCGTTGGTCTACGACGGCTACCCCTCGATCGGCTGCTGGCCCTGCACGCGCAGGGTGGCTCCGGGAGACGACCCGCGCAGCGGGCGCTGGGCGGGCACGACGAAGACCGAGTGCGGGATCCACTGAGGACTCGAGAGGGAGAAGGAAGAAACCATGGCTGCTCCGGCTCTGGTGGCCCTGGCTCACGGAAGCCGTGACCCACGGTCAGCTGCGACGATCACCGCGCTCGTCGACGAGGTGAAGGCGATCCGCCCCGACCTCGCGATCGAGCGTGCGTTCCTCGACCTGTCCAAGCCGTCGTTCCACACGGTCGTCGACCGGCTCGTGCGCAAGGGCCACGAGGAGATCGTGGTCGTGCCGCTGCTGCTCACCCACGCGTTCCACGCGCGGGTGGACGTGCCGGCGGCCGTCCAGGAGGCCGCGGAGCGTCACCCCGGCCTGAAGGTGACGGCGTCCTCGATCCTGGGGCTCGAGACGCAGTTCCTCGAGATCCTCGACGTCCGGATGCGGGAGGCGCTCAAGGAGTCCCGGGTCCGCGAGCTCGACGCGCTCGTGCTCGCCGGCGCGGGGTCGTCCGACCCGGTCGCCAACCAGGCGGTCGCCCGGCTCGCCCGGCTCTGGGGGGTGCGCCACAAGCTGCCCGTCACCGCGGCGTTCGCCTCGGCCGCCCCGCCGACCACCGGCGAGGCGGTGCGGGCCTTCCGCGGCGAGGGACGTCGCCACATCGCGGTCGCCTCGCTGTTCCTGGCCCCGGGGCTGCTCCCCGACCGGGCCAAGGAGCTGGCGATCGAGGCCGGCGCGGTGGCCGTGTCCGAACCGCTGGGCGCCCACCCCGAGCTCGCGCGAGCGGTGCTCGCGCGGTACGCCGTCGGCGCGGTCGAGCTCGTCCCGGTCTGACCACTGTGCCTGGAAGGCAGACCTAGCCCACCAGCCGCTCCAGCAGGTGCTCCAGCTGACGGGCCGCGTCGGTGGTGAGGCCGCCGTGGACCGGACCTGGCTGCAGCACGGTGCTGCGCGGCGCCTTGAGGAAGCCGAACCGGGTGCCGAGCGGCTGCTGTCCTGCCGTACCGGCCCGGTCGTCACCGGCGCAGACACCGTCGACGAACGCCAGCGCCTCGCACACCTGGTCGAGGTCGATCCGCGGGTCGAGCGCCCGCAGCCGGTCCGGGTCGACGTGCCAGGCCGCGGCGAGGAAGCGCGACTCCTCGGCGTAGAGCACCACGCCGACGTTCACGAACTCCTCGCGGTCGACGCGTGGCACGCAGCGCAGCACGACGTACTGATAGGGGTGTCCGGCGGTGTCGCTCATGCCGCCGCCACCGCCGGCAGCCACTGCCGGGTCCCGAGCCGGGCGAGCAGGAAGTCGACGTACGCCGCCCGCAGCCGGCCGGGGTCGTCGCCACCCGGGACCGCGGGCAGCCACCCGTCCGGCACCTCGGCGACCACCGCCGTCATCGCCTCCCGGTCGAGCCGGGGAGTCACCTCGGCGTCGACCTGGGGCAGGCCGTCGGCCCACCGCAGCATCACGTGGCCGGCGGGGTCCCAGGCCTGTGCGGCGAAGCTCGCGGGCTCGGTCAGGCCGCCGGCCCAGGCGTGGTGGAAGTAGAGGGAGGCGCCGTGGTCGATCGCCCACAGCTCGTCGTGCCACACCAGGAGGTTCGGGTTGCGCCAGGTCCGGTCGACGTTGGCCAGGAACGCGTCGAGCCACAGCACCCGGGCGCCGACTCCGGCGTCGCCGGCCGGCAGCGTCCCGTCGTACCCGAAGGCGCCCGGCAGGAAGTCGATCCCGAGGTTGAGGCCCGGGCTGGCCGTGATCAGGTCCTGCACCTCCTCGTCGGCCTCGTAGCGCGCGATCTCGGGATCGAGGTCGAGCGCCACGAGCCGGGGCGTGCGCAGGCCCACGAGGTCCGCGATGCCGGCGGCGATCACCTCGGCGGCGAGTACGCGGACACCCTGGCCGGCGCCGCGGAACTTGCAGACGTAGGTGCCCAGGTCGTCGGCCTCGACGATGCCGGGCAGCGAGCCGCCCTCCCGGAGCGGCGTGACGTAGCGCGTGACCCGCACGGTGTCGATCACGTGATCGGGCCCTCCTCCGCGAGTCGTCGCTGCTCGGCCGCCACGTCGAAGTCGGCCGCCGGCCACTGGAGATCGAGGCCGCGCAACGCGTCGAGGAGCAGCTGCGCGATCGCGAGGTTGCGGAACCACTTCTTGTCGGCCGGGACGACGTGCCACGGGGCCACGTCGGTGTTCGTGCGCTCGACCGCGATCTCGTAGGCCTCGCGGTACGCCGGCCACAGCGCCCGCTCGTCGAGGTCACCGGGGTTGTACTTCCAGTGCTTCTCGGGGTTGTCGAGCCGCTCCTGCAACCGCACCTTCTGCTCCTCGGCGCTGATGTGCAGCAGGCACTTGACGACCACGCAGCCGTCGTCGACCAGCCCCGCCTCGAACGCGTTGATCTCGTCGTACCGCTGCTCGAGCGTGTCGGCGTCCGCCCAGCCGCGGACCCGGTGGATGAGGACGTCCTCGTAGTGGGAGCGGTCGAAGACCCCGACGTAGCCGGGCGCGGGCAGGGCCCGCTCGATGCGCCACAGGAAGTGGTGCTGCTTCTCCTCGTCGGTCGGCGCCTTGAAGCTCGTGATCCGCACGCCCTGCGGGTCGATCAGGCCCACCGCGTGGCGCAGCACGCCGCCCTTGCCCGAGGTGTCCATGCCCTGCAGCACCAGCAGCACCCGGCTCTTCGCACCAGTCGTGCGGTTCGCGAACAGCCGCTCCTGCAGGTCGGCCAGCTCGGGACCGAGCGCTGTCAGGGCTGCTTCGCCCTCTGCCTTCTTGCCGGCGAAGCCGGGGGCGTCGTCGGTCTCGATCGAGGTCAGGTCGACGGGTCCTGGCGGGGGTCGCAGCGACGTCATGGAGCCATCATCGCGGACGGTCGCCCCCGACCTCGATCACCAGCCCCGGCCGGGCGACCTCGATCGGCCCGTCGTACCGCTCCGCCGCCCTGGCCATCGCGGCGGCCGGGTCCTCGCCCGGCAGCAGGTGGGTCAGCACCAGCGCCCGTGCTCCCGCCTCGCGGGCGTCGTCGCCGCGCTGCCGGGCGGTGGAGAGCAGGCCAGCCATGTCTCCGGGAACCCGGTCGACGTGGCTGGCCTCGGCGAGCAGGACGTCGGCGTCGCGGGCCAGCTCCCGGAGCCTCGGGCTGGGCCCGCAGTCGCCGGTGTAGACGAGCGTCTCGCCGTCGGCCGTGATCCGCAGCCCGAGGTTCGGCCAGGTGTGGGGCAGCTCGCCGGTCATCACCTCGAACGGACCGATCGCGACGATCTCGCCACCGGCCAGGTCGCGGACGTCGACCGCGTGGTCGACCACGCCCGGCCGGTCGAGCCGCAGCACCGCGTCCAGCGCGCCCGCCGGCGCGAACACCGGGAGCGGCGGCGCGGCCGGTTCGACGAAGGCCCGGGCCCGCAGCAGCGGGTTGAGGTCGAGGACGTGGTCGGGGTGCCCGTGGGTCACCAGCACCGCGTCGAGGGCGGCGGCCGGTAGCTGCTCGACCAGCCGCGGGAACGTCCCCGGCCCGGGGTCGGCCAGCACCGAGCAGCCGCCGTGCTGGACGAGGTAGCCGCTGCACGCCCCGCCCGGACGTGGCCACCCGCCGTCGCCACCGAGGACGGTCAGCCGCACGGGTCAGCCCACGACCTGTCGTACGTCGAGCGTGCACCCGACCAGCGTGGCGACCGTGCCGTCGGGCTGCGGCTCGTCGAACCAGGTGCCCGCCACGAACCCGAGCTTCTCCAGCACCCGCAGGCTCGCCGCGTTGCGGTGGTCGGGGGCCGCGAAGTACGTCGCCACGTCGGGGTACCGGCGCCGGGCGCTCGCGAGCCAGGTCCAGAGCATCACGGTGCCGACGCCGCGCCCGACGAGGTGCGGCTCACCGATCGCGTAGTCGACGCCTACTGCCTCCGGGTCGGGCGTGACCGGCGTGTAGTCCGGGTGGTCGCGCAGCCGGTAGTCCTGGCAGAACCCGACGGAGCGGCCGTTCACCTCGACCACCCACATCCGGGTGGGCGTCATGCCGTCGATCCGGGGCCCGTAGTGCTCGGTCACGCGCTCGACGGTGGGCTCCCCCTGCGAGCCGAACCAGCGGCGGACGTGGTCGGCCGCCAGCCACCGGGCGACGTCGGACAGGTCACCGCGCGTCATCGCCCGCAGGGCCACCCGGCGGTCGTGGTCGATCTGGAACTGCTTCACCTCGCCGGAGAGATCCAGCGGCACGGCGTCGGCATGAAGGCTGGCGCAGGTGCGTCGGGCCGCCGCGGCCCAGGACTCCCCGGTGCGGACCACGCCGCTGAACTCGTGACCGCGGTCGGAGACGGTGAGGTGAACCGTCATGCAGCGCACCCTAGTGGCCGCGCGCAGGCTAGGGGTCGATCCCGGGCCCGTCCTCGGCCGCGGCAGCCTCGCCCAGCTCCTGGCGCACGATCGCGAACGCGACGCCGGGGGCGTAGCCCTTGCGGGCGAGCATCCCGACCAGCCGCCGGGTCTTCGTGGCGTCGTCGAACCGCTCCAGCGAGCGCAGCTTGCGGCGGACCAGGGCACGTGCCGTCTCGTCGAGCTCGTCGGCCCCGAGCTGCGCCAGCGCGTCGGCCGCCACCTCGTCGGCGACCCCCTTGCGGCGCAGCTCCTGGGCGAGCGCCCGGGGCGCGAGGCCCCGGGCGGCGTGCCGCCCCTCGACCCAGGAGTGCGCGAACGCGGCGTCGTCGACCAGCCCGACCTCCTCGAACCGGTCGAGCAGCCGACTCGCCACGTCGTCGGGGACGTGGCGCGTGGCCAGCTTCTCGGCCAGCTCCTGGCGCGAGCGGGCCCGGCCGGTGAGCTGGTCGAGCAGGATCGTGCGGGCCACCGACTCCGGGTCGGCGTCGGGACCGGCCGCCTCGACGTCCTCCGGGGGTGGAGACCCTGCTCCCCACGCCTCCACCCCGAGGCGGACGTCGCCGGACCACGGCTCGCTCGACCGCGAACCGGCTGCGCGGTCAGAAGTCATTGATCCCGATGGGCTCGTCGGACAGGTCGTCGGCCGGCGTGTCGACCTGCGGGCCGACCCCGAGCTTCTCGAGGATCCGCTTCTCCAGCTCGTTGGCCAGGTCGGGGTTGTCGCGCAGGAAGGTGCGCGCGTTCTCCTTGCCCTGGCCCAGCTGGTCGCCCTCGTAGGTGAACCAGGCACCGGCCTTGCGCACCAGGCCCGCCTCCACGCCGACGTCGATCAGGCCGCCCTCGCGGGAGATGCCCTTGCCGTACATGATGTCGAACTCGGCCTGCTTGAACGGCGGGGCCACCTTGTTCTTCACGACCTTGACCCGGGTCCGGTTGCCGACCATGTCGGTGCCGTCCTTGAGGGTCTCGATCCGGCGGACGTCGAGCCGCACCGAGGAGTAGAACTTCAGCGCCCGGCCACCGGTGGTCGTCTCGGGCGAGCCGAACATGACGCCGATCTTCTCGCGCAGCTGGTTGATGAAGATGGCGGTGGTGTTGGAGTTGTTGAGCGCGCCGGTCATCTTGCGCAGCGCCTGGCTCATCAGCCGCGCCTGGAGCCCGACGTGGCTGTCGCCCATCTCGCCCTCGATCTCCGCGCGCGGCACCAGGGCGGCGACCGAGTCGATGACGATCAGGCTCAGCGCGCCGGAGCGGATCAGCATGTCGGCGATCTCCAGCGCCTGCTCGCCGCTGTCGGGCTGGCTGACCAGCAGCGCGTCGGTGTCGACCCCCAACGCCTTCGCGTAGTCGGGGTCGAGCGCGTGCTCGGCGTCGATGAAGGCCACGATGCCGCCGCCTCGCTGCGCGCTGGCCACCGCGTGCAGGGCGACCGTCGTCTTGCCGGAGGACTCCGGCCCGTAGATCTCCACGACGCGGCCGCGCGGCAGGCCGCCCAGCCCGAGCGCGACGTCGAGGGCGATCGATCCGGTGGGGATGACCTCCAGCGGAGCCCTGGTCTCGTCGCCCAGTCGCATGACCGAGCCCTTGCCGAACTGCTTCTCGATGTTGGCGAGCGCGACGTCCAGCGCCTTCTCGCGGTCTCCACCGGCCATGTGTGTGAGCCTTCCTCGTCGTCGTGGTGCAGGTACGTCGGCGACGCTAGGCCGGCCCACCGACATCCTCGGTCGAGGACGCCGTCACCTGTGGAACGTGGCGACCCGCGTCGTACCTGTGGACAGAAACCTAGCCGAACAGACGTTCGATCCACGCCAGGCCGATCCGCGTGTCGCGGTCAGGTGACGGGCAGCCGTACCAGGAACCGGCAGCCCGCCGGAGCAGCGTCCCCCTCAGCGTCCCCCGCGACGTCGCCCTCGACGTTCTCGACCCCGATCACGCCGCGGTGCGCCTCGACGATGCCCTTGACGATCGCCAGCCCGAGGCCGGCCCCGCGCGCCAGCCCGACCGCGTCGCCCGGCTCCGGGGTGCGGGCGCGCTCCCCCTGCCACGCGACGTCGAACACCCGGGCCATGTCAGCCGCGTCGATGCCGCCGCACCCGTCGGTCACGCTGAGCTCCACCCAGTCCGGCACCGTCCGGCCGTGGATCTCGACGACCCCGTCGGCCGGCGTGTGCCGGATCGCGTTCATGAGCAGGTTCGAGACGACCCGCGAGAGCCCGGCCGGGTCGGCGTTGATGGCGATCCCCTCCTCCACGGAGCCGTCGAGCCGGATGCTGCGGGCGCGGGCGACCGGGTCGGCACCGGCGATCGCCTCGCTGACGAGATCCCCGACGAGCACCGTCTCGGGCTCGATCCGGAGCACGCCGGCGTGGATCCGCGACAGCTCGAAGAGATCGTCGACCATCCGCACCATCCGGTCGACCTCGACCCGGATCTGGCTGCGATAGCGCTCCGGGTCGGGGGCCATGCCGTCCTCGAGCGCCTCGGTCATGGCGCGCAGGCCCGCGAGCGGCGTCCGCAGGTCGTGCGAGACCCACGAGATCAGCTCGCGCCGCGAGGACTCCAGGCGCTCCTCGCGGGCCCGCGACTCCTCCAGCCGGTGGCTGGTGCGCGCCAGCTCCTCGGACAGGGCCCGGAACTCTGCCGGGCCCCGGCCGCGCGACTCGAACGATCCGGGTACGGCGAGCCGGCGGGCGTCCTCGCGCAGCGCCGCCGACCAGTGCGCGACAGCCGCGCCCAGGGCGAGCGCGACCGCGACCGTCACGACGCCCGCGACCACCGCCACCAGGATCACGACGGTCAGGTCGTGCTCCGAGATGAACATGAGGCGCGCCGCGGCCACGAACCCCACGAGCACCGACACCGCGGCCACGATCGCCACCAGCGAGAGCTGCCAGCGGATCGAACGTCGCCGGAGCAACCAGGCCAGGCCCAGCCCGAGCACACCGACCGCGATCGCGCTGGCCGCGGCCACCGCGATGACCACCAGCTCGTCTCGGCTCACGACGCCTCCTCCCAGCGGTAGCCGACCCCCCAGACGGTGACGAGCCGGACCGGACGGGTGGGGTCGCGCTCGACCTTCTCCCGCAGCCGGCGCACGTGCACGGTCACCGTCGAGTGGTCACCGAACGACCAGCCCCACACCTCCTGGAGCAGGTCCTCCCGCGAGAACGCCTCGCCCCGGTGGGCGAGCAGGAACCGGAGCAGGTCGAACTCCCGCGCGGTGAGCGCCAGCGGGCCGCCCTGCAGCGTGACCTCGTGGCGGACCGAGTCGAGCACGAGGTCGCCGTCGGTCAGCACGTCCGGCACGGCCGGCGCCGGCCCCGACGTACGGCGCAGCACCGAGTCGACCCGGAGCGTGAGCTCGCGCGGGCTGAACGGCTTGGTGACGTAGTCGTCGGCACCGAGCTCGAGCCCCACGACGCGGTCGGTCTCGGCCCCGAGCGCGGTCAGCATGATGATCGGCACCGGTCCGGCGTCGCGCAGCCGCCGGCACACCTCGAGGCCGTCGATCCCGGGCAGCATCAGGTCCAGCACCACCAGGTCGGCGGCGAGCTCGTCGGCCAGCCGCAGCGCGGTCTCGCCGTCGGGCGCCTCCCGCACGTCGTGCTGGTTGGCCCGGAGGTAGGAGACGACCACCTCGCGCACGGTCGGGTCGTCGTCAACGACCAGGATCTGCGCCATCGCCCCTCCTCCATCGCTGCACCAGGGAGCCTACGGCGACCAGCACCACGAGGAGGCCCGCCAGGACGAACCAACCCGACCAGTAGTCGCGGTCGAGCAGCGACGCGTTGTCGGCCCGCCGACCGAAGCCTCCCAGCACCGGCACTGCCAGGAGGGTCACCGAGCCGAGGACGACCAGCAGCACCGCGGCCGGCGCCCGGACCGGCTTTGGGGCCAGCCGGCCGGCGACCGCCACGACCACCAGCACCACCGGCGCGAGCACGAAGTCGTGGAGCACCACTCCCCCCACGAGCCACGCCGCCGCGGACACGAGCTGGTCCCCCGACTGCCGGGAGAGCAGCAGCCACGCCCCGTAGAGCCCGACGGCGACGCCGACCAGGCCCAGGGACCAGCGCGTGGCGGTCATCCGACGGCCACCCGGGCGAGCCACTTGGTCTGCCGGACGCCCGGCCGGTTCGGCGCGATCAGGCGCGCCGGGTACCCGTGGTCCAGCGCGAGCGTTTCCCCGTTCAGCCGGAGTGCGACGAGGGTGCGGTCGTCGTCGGCGAAGCTCGCGGGCAGGACCGAGGTACGGAACGGCCCCGACTCCTGGAGGGACTCGAAGGCCACCGCGACGCCGGTGGGCGCACCCACCAGGTCGAGCAGCGTGCGCAGCCGCACGCCGGTCCACTCGCCGTTCTCGCTCCACCCCTCCACGCAGGCGATCGGGAGCGTCTCGGTGGACTGCGGCAGGGCCTGCAGGTCCTCCAGCGACCAGGTGCTGGTCCGGCCGGCGTGCTCCACCGACAGCCGGTACGACGGACTGGCGGCCGTCTCGAGGACGCCGGCCGCTGTGGCGGACTTGGTGACGGGCAGTCCCTGCGGCCCGTCCGACGACCGGACCGCGAGGACGGAGACGTCGCGCAGCCACCCGACGCTGTTGCCGGCGGTCGCGAGCGTGGCCACCCCGGCCGCGAGCCAGGTCGTGCGCAGCAGCTCGCGCCGGCTGAGTGCGCCGGGCTCGGTGGCCGCCGGCCGGTCGAGCCGGTCGTCGTCGACGTCCGAGCCGAGCGCCTGGCGGATCCGCGGCAGCTTGACGGCGACGTGCAGCACGAGGGCACCGATCGCCACCCAGGCGATCGCGTAGTGGGTGGACCGGAACGAGAAGTCCCACGGGTACCACGCCGTCATGTTGGCCAGTCCGGAGGCGAGCAGGAAGACCGCGGAGGCCACCAGCACGCCGATCGACCCGCGCTCGGCCACCTCGACCAGGAGCGCGCGTCCCTGGCGCGGCGGCCGCAGGAACAGCCGCGGGTAGACGGTCCAGAGCTTCACCAGGAGCAGCGGCACCGCGGCGGCTCCGCTGGTCACGTGCAGGCCCTGGGTGAGCCGGTAGCCCCACGCCGGGCTCGCCGGGAAGGGCACCGGCTGGGCGGGTAGCTGCGCGTAGTGGCTGACCAGCCCGGTGACGAAGCAGACGCCGAAGGCGACGCCGAGCCACAGCCCGACCCGGCTGGCCACCGCCGCGCTGCGCAGCCGGCTCGGGAAGTCCTCGGGGGCCGGCGGCCTGGGCCTGACGGCGGCCCTCATCGCTCCTCCTCCAGCACCGAGCACCAGCGACCCCCCGCACCGTGGTGCGACGCCTCCCGCAGCCCCGCCTCCGCCGCGAGCGCGGGCATCGCGTCGAGCCCGACGACGGACCACCGGAAGGGCCGGCTCCGCTCGTCGCCGCAGGTCAGCACGGCCCAGGTCGTGCGCAGGCCGGTGCCCGGGGCCGCGACCTCGACCACGACGCGGCCGCGCGGGTCGAGCAGCTCGCGCACCCGCCGCAGCAGGGTCACCGGGTCTCCCCCGATGCCGATGTTGCCGTCGGCCAGCAGCGCGGTCCGCCAGCGGCCCTCCCCCGGCAGCACCTCGAAGACGTTGCGGCGCAGGGCGGTCGCACCGCGGCCGATGGTCTGCGCCACTGCCTCGGGGACGACGTCGATCCCGAGCGCCACGTGCCCGAGCTCCGCGAGCCGCTCGCTCAGCCGGCCGGGACCGCAGCCGATGTCGAGGGTCGCCCCGACGCACCGGTCGAGCAGCAGGTGGTCGGCGCGGTCGGCGGCCCGCGCCCAGTCGCTGACGGGAAGCAGCCGCGGCTCGTCGTACCCGTCGACCTCGATGACCTGGCACGGGTGGCCCTGGAGGGCCCTCGCGAAGACGGTCGTGAACGTCGCCTCCGTCATCGGACCAGCACCCGCCGCCAGGCCCGGGCGAACTCGGTCGTGGGTGCGTCGGCGGCCACCAGCTCGGCATCCGCCCTCGTGTCGACGTCGCGCAGCGCGACCGCCTCGGCGACGGTGAGTCCGGCCCTCTCCAGGGCGGACCGGGTGTCGCGTCCGGTCGTCGGCAGGGACATCCGGACGCCGGTCAGGGCGCGGGCACGGTCCGGGTCGCGGAGCCCGAGCGCCCACCAGCCGCCGTCGACCGCCGGACCCAGCACGGCCTCGTGGGCGTCGAGGAGGGCACCGACGGTCCGGAGCAGCGCACCGTCGACCTGCGGCGTGTCCATCCCGATCTGGACGACCGGACCCGGGCCGAGGTCGTGGTGGGCGTGCGCCAGGCGAGCGGCGAGGCCGGTGCCCCGCTGCGGGCGGACCGTCCACCCCGCGAGCGCGTGGCGGAGGTCCGGCTCCCGGGCAGCGCCCGCGAGGTCACCGGCGAGCGCCAGGTGGCACTGCTCGACCCCGCCGGCGTCGCGGCAGGCGGCGAGCGTGTCGAGCAGCGCGGCGGCGGCGACCTCGGCCGCGACCCGGTGGCCGACCTCGGCCGCGAGCCGGGTCTTGACCTGGCCGAGGTGGGGCGCCTTGGCCACGACCAGGAGGCGGACCGTGGTCACGGGAGCACCCGCCAGAAGTCGTGCGCGGCGCGAGCGGTCCCCCGCACCGAGCCGGACACCTTCGAGCGCGTGCCCGCTGCCCGCGGGTGGTAGGCCACGTCGTGCTCCACGACCCGCCAGCCCGCGTCGGCGGCCTTGACGAGCAGCTCGAGCGGGTAGCCGAACCTCCGGTCGCGCACGTCGAGCGCGAGCAGGTCCGCGCGCTGCACCACGCGCATGGGGGCGATGTCGTGGACGGCGAGCCCGACCCGGCGGCGCAGCCAGGCCAGCACCAGTGCGTTGCCGAGCCGGGCGTGCCACGGCCACACCCCGGCGGACACCGGCCGGCGCCGGCCGACGGCGAGGTCGGCTCGTCCGGAGGCGACCGACTGGAGCAGGGGTCGGAGGTCCTCGGGGTCGAACGACCCGTCCCCGTCCATCACCGCGACCAGGTCGGCGGTGGCCGCGAGCAGCCCGGCGTGGACGGCGGCGCCGTAGCCGGGCGAGGCCTCCGGGACGACCGTGGCACCGTGGGCCGCGGCGACCTCGGCGGTGGCATCGGTGGAACCGTTGTCGACGACCAGGACCGCGATGTCGGCCGGGACCCTGGGCAGCAGGTCGAGCAGCGCGGGCGCCTCGTCGCGGCACGGCAGGATCAGCTCGCAGGTCGGGGGCACGTCTTTCACGCTAGGTGCTCGACCTGCCGCGACAGGGGTTTCGGCACCTTACGAACCGCTGACGAAAGGCGCTCGGTCGTCGGCGGTCCCCACGGCGCCGCCCTAGAGTCGCCGACATGTCCCGAGCGGTCGCGCCAGGCTCCCGGGCGGCGTGGACCGGCGTGGCCGTGCTCGTGCTGCTGGTGGTGCTCGCCGCGGCGCTGCCCGGGGTCGTGGGCTGGGAGGTGCGGGCGCGGTCGTCTCGCGCGGGCGGCTTCTCGGTCCCCCCGCTGCACGGCACCTGGCAGCCTCGCGGGATCGGGCCCGGCACGGTCCCGGCGGTGCTGGTCGCGCTGCTGGGGTGGCGGTTCGGCGTCGACCTCGCGCACCGGCTCGGCTGGCGTCGGCTGCTGCTGGCGTCGTACGTCACCGGGCTGGCGTGGCTGGTGGCGCTGGCCACGACCGACGGCCTCGCGGGCATCAGCCACGTGACCGCGCACGGCTACGACTACGGCGCCACGGCCCGGGCGGTCGACGACGTCGCCGGAGCTGCTCCGAGGATGGGTGCCGCGGATCGACCGCGACGACGCCGAGCCGTTCGTGACCCACGTCGCGGCCCATCCGCCGCTCGCGTTGCTGTTCTTCGTCGGCCTCGTCCGCGTGGGCCTGGGAAGCGATCTCGCGATGGGGCTCGCCGTGATCGTCGTCGCGGCCGCCACCGCGCCCGGCGTGCTCGTGACCCTGCGCCGGCTCGGCGCCGAGGACGCCGCTCGCCGGGCCGCGCCGTTCCTGGTGCTCGGGCCCGGCGGCGCTCTTCATGGCCGTGTCGGCCGACGCGGTGTTCGGCGCGGTCGCCGCCTGGGGGTTGGCGGTGCTGGCCGTCGCGGCCACCTCGTCGGCTCGGCGGGCGCTGGTGGGCTGGTCGCTGCTCGCCGGGGTGCTCCTCGGCTGCTGCGTGATGCTGTCGTACGGGCTGCCGCTGCTCGGGTTCCTCGCGCTCGCGGTGCTGGCCTCCGCGCGGTCGTGGCGGCCGCTGCCGGTCGCCGCGGGTGCCGCCCTCGTCGTGGTGCTCGGCTTCGCGGCCGCCGGCTTCGCCTGGTGGGAGGGGTACGTCGCCCTCACCGAGCGCTACTGGCAGGGGCTGGCGTCCGCCCGGCCAGGCGCGTACTGGACCTGGGCGAACCTGGCCGCGCTCGCGCTGTGCGCCGGACCGGTGCTCGGCGCGGGTCTCGGCCGGCTGGTCGCCCTGCGCGGGCGGGCCGAGCGACCGGTGGCGTTGCTCGTGACCGCGGCCGCGGCCTCCGTCGTCGCGGCCACGCTGTCGCAGATGAGCCGGGCCGAGGTGGAGCGGATCTGGCTGCCGTTCGTCCCGTGGCTGCTGCTCTCGACCGCGCTGCTCCCTGACCGGTGGCGACGGCCGGCGCTCGGCGTGCAGGTGGGGTGCGCCCTCCTCCTCGAGCACCTGCTCTACACGAGCTGGTGAGTGCTCAGGCGCGCAGTGGCGCGGTGGCGAAGGCGCGCAGGCCGGTCTCCGGCGGGACTTCGGCCCGGAAGCCCAGCTCGCGCGCGGCGCGGGCCGGAGACGCCACGATGTGGCGGACGTCGCCCGGGCGGTAGTCGCCGGTCACCACGGGCACCAGCCCGGAGCCGGTGCCGCCGGCCACCAGGTCGGCCACCTGCCGGATCGAGACCGGTGAGCCGGAGCAGACGTTGTAGGCCGCGAACCGGCCGTCGTCGCCGACCGCGTCGAGCGCGGCGAGGTTGGCGCGGGCGACGTCCTCCACGTGCACGAAGTCGCGCATCTGGCCGCCGTCCTCGAAGACCCGGGGCGGCTCGTCCCGCTCGAGCGCCGACCGGAACATGGCGGCGACCCCGGAGTAGGGGGTGTCGCGCGGCATCCCGGGTCCGTAGACGTTGTGGTAGCGCAGCGCCACGACTCCCCCGCCGGCGTGCCGGGCCCACGCGGCCGCGTAGTGCTCCTGCGCGGTCTTGCTCGCGGCGTACGCGCTCCGGGGGTCGACCGGCGCCGTCTCGTCGACGAGCTCCCACTGCAGGTCGCGCCCGCACTCGTCACAGGGGTTGTCGAACTGGCCGGCGTCCAGCCGCGCGCGGTCGCGCGCCGACGGCGTGCGGAGGCCGTGCTCGGGGCACGTGTAGCGGCCCTCGCCGTAGACCACCATCGACGAGGCGAGGACGAGCCGGTGCACCCCCGCGGCGTGCATGGCCGCGAGGAGCGCCGCCGTGGCGAGGTCGTTGTGCGCGGCGTAGTCGGGGAGGTCGGCGACTCGCACCCCGGCGCCGACGAGCGCCGACTGGTGGCAGACGGCGTCGACGCCCTCGAGCAGGTGGCGCCACGCGGCGACGTCGCGGACGTCGAGCCGGTGGGTGCCGGGCGGCGGCTCGGCCGAGCCGTGGGCCTGCGCGAGCATCACGTCGACCCGGACCGGCTCGTCGCCGCGCGCCAGGAGCGCGTCGGTGACGGCCGAGCCGATGAACCCGGCCGAGCCGGTGACCAGCACCCTCACGGCACGTCGTAGGTCAGCTCGACGTCGTCCGCCCACGTCGAGCAGGAGCAGCCCGCGGGGTCGGGGAGAGCGGCGATCGCGTCGGCGAGCAGCCCGCGCAGCCGGTCGAGGTTGTCGTGGAACCGGCGGAAGACCTCTGCCTGCCCGACGCCCTCGCCCGACGCCAGCCCGGCGTCGAGGTCGGTCACGAGCGCGACGGCGGCGTAGCACTGCCGCATCTCGCGGGCGAGCACCCCCTCCGGGTGGCCGGTCATGTTGATGAGGGACCAGCCCTGGGCGGCGTAGTGCTGCGACTCGGCCCGGGTGGAGAAGCGCGGTCCCTCGACGACGACCATCGTCCCGCCGCGCCTGAGCCCCGGGTCGACGGACGCGATCGCGGCGCTGGTGCGGTCGCAGTAGGGGTCGGCGAAGGGCACGTGGCAGGCGCCGGTCTCGACGAACGACTGGGTGCGGCTCAGGGTGCGGTCGACGAGCTGGTCGGGGACCACGACGTCGCCCGGCGCGAGGTCGGGCGTCAGCGACCCGACCGCGCACGGTGCGAGCACCTGCCGCACCCCGAGGGAGCGCAACGCCCAGGCGTTGGCGCGATAGTTGATCCGGTGCGGCGGGTGCTCGTGGCGCGCGCCGTGCCGCGGCAGGAAGGCGACGGCCCGCCCGGCCACGGTGCCGACGGAGACCGGCCCGGACGGGTCGCCGTACGGCGTCGTGAGCACGTGTTCCTCGGCGTCGTCGAGGAACGAGTAGAAGCCGGTCCCCCCGATCACTGCGACGTCGGCCCGGGTCATGTGACCACCCTGTCAGGGCGAACGGTCGGTCTGCCGGCGGCGGTCACGACGGCGGCCATGACGACGCCTCCCGCGAGCACCGCGGCGAAGCCGTTCAGGACCGGGTAGCCCCAGCCCGCCACGATCCACCCCGACAGGCCGCCGCCCACGGCCGCGGTCAGCCACATCGCGGCGTCCGCGATGCCCTGCACGTCGGTCCGGGCCTCCAGGGGCGTGAGGTCCGCGATCAACGCCGAGGCCGCCACCGTGGCGCTCGACCAGCCCAGCCCGAGCAGGAAGAGCCCGGCCGTGATCTGCCACGACGACCCCTCCGGCGAGCCCCCGGCCAGCAGCAGCGAGACGAGCTGGAGGCCGGCGCCGAGGAAGAGCATCGTGGGCCGGCCCCAGCGGTCGGCCAGCCAGCCCATGACGGGCGCGAACGCGAACATGCCGATGACGTGGCCGGAGATCACGAACCCGATAACGGACAGGGCGGCACCGCCGTGCTCCATGTGGAGCGGCGTCATGATCATCACCGAGACCATCACCGCGTGCGCGCTGGCGAGACCGACGACCGCGGCGAGGAGCGGCCGGTTCGACGTCAGCGCCGCGCGCGCCCGGCGCCAGGACGTGCCCCCGGGGTCGGCGTCCTCGACCCCGGCAACCTCGCGGGCCACGAGCAGCGGGTCGGGGCGCAGCCAGACCGCGATGACCAGGGCCGCGATCAGCATCCCGACCGCGGCGATCAGGAACGGCCCGGTGAGCTCGGGGATCCCCAGCCACCGGGACACGGCGCTCGAGAAGCCGGTCAGGTTCGGTCCGACGACCGCACCCACCGTCGTCGCCCAGACCACGTAGGAGAGCGACCGGGCGCGACTCCGCTCAGGAGCCAGGTCCGTCGCGGCGTAGCGGGCGGCGAGGTTGGAGGCGGAGGAGCAGCCCATCAGCGCGGTGCCGACGAGGAGCAGCACCAT
This sequence comes from uncultured Actinomycetota bacterium, assembly GCA_963829855.1. Lineage (GTDB taxonomy): Bacteria > Actinomycetota > Actinomycetes > Propionibacteriales > Nocardioidaceae > Nocardioides. Next base: position 156,737 of record CAWHKE010000011.1, read on the forward strand.
CGACCCGACCACCCCGGCCACGACCGCCAGGGCGGCACCGGTGGCCCCGAGCAGCAGCCCGGTCACCTGGCCGGCCCGGCGGCCGCGCCGCGACATCAGGCGGGCCAGCAGGAAGGACGCGACTGCGGCGCCGAGGACCTGGGTGGTCTGCGCCAGCCCGGCCTGGCTCTCCGATCCGCTCACGTCACGCGCCAGCAGCGAGGCGGTCGCGACGCCGATCGTGATGCCGATGCCGCCCAATGCCTGTGCGACGACGAGGGTCCGGACCGCCCGCCGGTGGATCGCCGGGACGTCGTAGGTCGTGACCGGGGCGGTCACCGCTGGGAGGGCGGGAGCTCGAGCACCCGCCACACCTCGCGCCACACCTCCTTCGGCGGGACCCCGGCGTCGAGCGCCTCCTGGGGGGTGCGGCCGCCGAGGGTGCCGATCACCTGGGTCTTGGCCCACGGCCCGGCGTAGCCGGGCCCGAGGGCCTCCTCGAGCCTCGTCCAGAACTCGGTGTGCCTCATGGGCCCGGTGTCCGCACGGCGAGCACGTCGAGCCAGGTCTCCTCTCGCAGACCCACGTTGCGCGTCACCGTCCGCACGTCCCAGCCGGCGTCGGCCAGCACGGCGCGCAGTCCGGGCTCGCGCCAGAAGGTGAAGTGCCGCGGCCCCGGCACGTTGCCGTGCACGGAGAAGCGCGCGCCGTCGCCCTCCTTGACCGCGAGGTGCAGGGCTCCGCCGTCGGCGGTGACCCCCGCCAGGTTGCCGAGCACCCGAGGCAGGTCCTCGCGGCGCACGTGCAGCAGGCTGGCGGAGGCCCAGACCCCGTCGTACGACGCCTCCCGCTCGGGGTCGGTCAGGTCGTCGGACAACGGGTCGGCGACGGCCGCGTCGTGCCCGGCGGCGCGCAGCAGCTTGACGAACGCGGGCGTGATGTCGGTGCGGTGCACCGAGACGCCACGCTCCTCCAGCGCCAGCGCGTCACGACCCGAGCCGCTGCCGACCTCCAGCACTCGGGCGCCGGCCGGAAGCAGCCCGACGAACGCGTCGATCGCAGTGCGGACGTCGTCGGACAGCGGCGGCTGGCCGGCGGCGTACGCCTCGGCGCTCGCCTCGTAGGACGCGACCGTGACCCGCTTCGTGATGTGGGAGACGTCGTGGGCGTGGTGGACGAGGTCGTGCAGGTGGTAGCGGGCGAGGGTGTCGACGGTGAACGTCGCTCCGTCGCTCCGGCTCCCGGTGCGGTCCCACTGGTCCCCCGTGACCTGCTCGTAGGCGGCGGCGACGGTCTCGGCCGCGGCCGTGACCTCCGAGGCGACGGCGGCCGGCTGCTGGCTGCCGTAGTCGGCGGCCGCGGCGGTGGCGTCCTGGTCCCAGTTCTCGAACTCGGGGGCGTCCTGGGTGAGCATCAGCTCGAGGCGGTGTGCGAAGAGCTCGTCGACGTCGCGGACGTGGCAGGCGTACTCCAGCGGCGACCACAGGTGGGCGGAGGGCCGCACCGCGGCGTCGTCGGTCTCGAGCACGACGTCCCACAGGGTCGCGTTGTCGCGGATCGCCTGCGGGATCCGGTCCCGGTCGAGACCGGGTGCGTCGAACCCGCACTCCGGGCAGGGGCGGTCCAGCACCCAGGTCCAGTCCTTGGTGTCGGGCTCGATCATGGGCCACATGCTGTCAGACCCCCAGAGAGTGGCAACCACCGGACACAGCCGGCGATCGGGGTCAGCAGGTGGCACGGATCGCCGGCCATCCCGGCCATGACGAGATGGTGGAAGAGTTGCCTCTCGTGACCGCGACGGTGCCTGCGTCCCGGAGCAGGGCCGCGGCACTGCTCGTGAAAGTCCTGGCCGCGGCCTGTCCCGCGGGTGAGGTCCGGTTGATCGGCTCGATGGGGGAACCGGAACGAGCGGACGTCTTCAGTGACATCGACCTCGCGTGGAACGTCCCACCGAGGGAGGCAGCTGCGCAGCTGCGGTCACTGCGCCGGACCCTGCAGCAGGTCGGACAGGTGGAGTCGCTGCGGGTCGACCCCGAGGTGCGACCCGACGCACTGCTCGTCTTTGTGCGGTTCCACGGGTGGCCGCTGTGGTGGAGGGTGGACCTGGAGATCCATTCCACGGGGCTGGGGGACCTCGGAGTAGCGGACTCGGACTCGTGGTCACCAGAGGAGAGCGCCTGCATGGGCGTGATCGTCACCTTGAAAGCGCTGGCTCGGAACCGTCCTGAGACGGCCGAGGAGCTCATGCTTCGCTCGCTTCGGCTGGTGGACGCCACCGACGTGGCCGGAGACTGGCAGCACCGCATCGGCTCGCTGCTCGACCACCTGGAGACACGTAGTCCGCCCACCGCAGACCTGGTCTCCCGGACACGCCAGCTGGCCCGCGACGTGCTCCGCGAGTAGGGCGAACACACGGCCCGCGCGGAAGGGCTGCCCGGATCGTCGTCCACCCGCCCGTGCGACCGGCTACGTCAGCAGCAGCGTGTCGAGCCGCCGCCGCACGACCGCCAGCCCGATCAGGCTCATCACCGCGAGATAGACGACCGAGACACCGCTGGCCCAGGTGATCGAGCCGGTCGTGAGCTCGCGGCACAGCACCACGCCGCGGTAGAGCGGCGTCGCCTCGACCACCCATTGCAGCCAGCCGGGGAACACCGTCAGCGGGAAGAACGTCGCCGAGAACAGGAACATCGGCAGCTGCGCGAGCGTGATCTTGTCGAAGTCCTGCCAGCTCTTCATCCAGGTGGTCAGCGCCATGCAGACCGCGCTGAAGGCGAAGCCGATCAGCAAGGCGGCCGGCAGCGCCAGCAGCGCCCACCACGACTGGATCAGCCCCATCGCCCACATCACCAGCAGGAAGGCCGCCGAGTAGCTCGCGCCGCGCAGCTGACCCCACGTGATCTCGCCGCGTGCGATGTCGGCCGTGGTGAGCGGGGTCGCCAGCATCTGGTCGTAGAGCTTGTCGTACTTGAGCTTGAAGAACACGTTGAACGTGGAGTCCATCAGGGCGCCGTTGAACGCCGAGACGGCGAGCATCCCGGGCGCGACGAACGCGGCGTAGGAGATCGGCTCGCCGTTGAACTCGAAGCCGTCGACGAGCTTGCCCACACCGATGCCGATGGAGAACAGGTAGAAGACCGGCTCCAGGAAACCGGTGAGGAAGAGCTTCCACGCGTGCCGGTAGGTGATGTAGTTGCGCAGCACCAGCATCCGCAGCGCGCCCACCGGACCGAGCGGCGCGGGCCGGACGGCGCGATCCTGGTCGAGGCTCATCACGTCACCAGCCGCTTCGTCAGCCCGGAGACCGACCAGAACCAGCCGATCACGAGCAGCCCGACCAGCACCGCGGCGTTGATGGCCGCCACCGGCCAGTCGACCGCGTCGACGCAGAACATCCGCGACAGGTTGACGCCGTGCCACAGCGGGGTCAGCCGGGCGACCAGGGCGCCGGCCTCACCGAGGTTGGCGACCGGGAAGAAGGCGCCGGAGAACAGGAACAGCGGGAAGATGCCGAGCCGGAACAGCACTCCGAAGCCGGCCTCGTCCTTGAGCCGGGCGCTCCAGCCGAAGACCAGGGCGGCGAACACCATGCCGACGAGCACCTGGGACACGAACGCCAGGATCGGGCCCCACCAGGTCTCGAAGACACCGAACGGTGCGAGCACGATCATGAAGACCGCGCACGTGGTGGCCAGCCGGAACAGCACGAACATCAGGTGGCCGGCGACCAGGTGGGCGGGGTCGAGCGGCGTCGCGAGCTGGGCGAAGTAGCTCTTGTGCCACTTGATGGCACCCATGACGGGGTACGTCGTCTCCCCCACCGCCGTCTGCATCGCGTGGGCCGCCACCAGGCCGGGCACGACGAACGCGAGGTAGCTGGTCGCACCCTCGAGCCGGCTCGGGTCGCCCGGGATGAAGCCGCCGAGCAGCACGCCCATCGCGAGCACGTAGAAGACCGGGCTCAGGAAGCTGCTGACGATGCTCGCCCTCCAGGTGCGCTTGTAGACCGTCCACCAGTAGTCGTACTGGCGTGCGGTGCCCTCGCGCAGGGTCAGGGTGGACATCAGTCGACCAGCGTCCGGCCGGTGAGTCGGAGGAAGACGTCCTCGAGGGTCGACCGCCGCACCAGGACCGCCAGCGGCTGGAGCCCGCGCTCGTGGGTCCGGGCGATCACCTCCTCGCCGTCGTCGCTGTAGACGAGCAGTCGGTCGGGCAGCACCTCGATCCGGTTGCCGAGGTCGGCCAGCTTCTCGGCGAGCGCCTCGTGCTCCCCCACCCCGAACCGGAGCTCGGCCACCTCGCGGGTGGAGTGCTGGTCGATCAGCTCGCGCGGGCTGCCCTCGGCGACGATCAGCCCCTTGTCCATGACGACCAGCCGGTCACACAGCTGCTCGGCCTCGTCCATGTAGTGGGTGGTGATCACCAGGGTCACGCCGGCCTGCTTGAGCCGGAACAGCTGGTCCCAGAGGATGTGGCGGGCCTGCGGGTCGAGGCCGGTCGTCGGCTCGTCGAGGAGCAGCACCTCGGGGTCGTTGATGAGGCTGCGGGCGATCGTGAGCCGCCGCTTCATGCCGCCCGAGAGGTCCTCGACCCGCGACGTGCGCTTCTCGGTGAGCTGGACGAAGTCGAGCAGCTCCTCGGCGCGCTGGCGGACGGTGGCCTTGTCGATCCCGAAGTAGCGCCCGTAGATGTAGAGGTTGTCGAACACGTTGAGCTCGTTGTCGAGGGTGTCCTCCTGCGGGCAGACGCCGAGCCGGCCGCGGATCGTCGGCCCGTCGGCGGCGGGGTCGAGCCCGAGGATCCGGAGCTCGCCCGCGGTGACCGGCGAGACCGCCGCGATCATGCGCATGGTGGAGGACTTGCCGGCGCCGTTGGGGCCGAGGAAGCCGAAGGCCTCGCCCTTGCTGACCTGGACGTCGATCCCCTTGACCGCCTCGAAGTCACCGAACGACTTGCGCAGGCCCACCGCCGAGATCATCGCGTCACTCACGAGGGTCGATCCTAGGCGCGCCCTCCGACACGCCCCACCGGTTATCCGGGACGGTGCCCGACGCGCGGACCTCGCGCGCCGGGCCGATCACTAGTTGCGGGTCACCTCCACGGGCGTCTTCGCGATCGTGACGCCCGGCAGCAGGTCGCCCGTCATCTCGGTGGTGAGGACTCCGGTGCCGGTCTGGCTGCCCCGGAGCGTCAGGTCGTAGGAGTAGCTGCCACCCGGCGTCGGGTCGCTGGAAGTCACGCGGAGGTCCTCCGTGGGCAGCACCGCCTCCATGTCGCCCTCGCCGTTGGCGTTCTCCGCACCCACCAGGAATGACTGGCCGTTGGGGTCGGCCGGCAGGTTGACCGGGTCGTAGGCGAAGCTGATGTCCTCGGCGCCGTCGATGCCGATCCAGGTCTGGAAGTGCCTGACGCTGGTGGTGCCGAAGACGTTGACCTCGTGCTCGACGACGATCCAGGTGTTCACGCCGTCGCTGAGTGTGGCGACCCGGATCCCGGGGGCGCCGGTGCCGTCGAGGTCGGTCCAGAACGGCGCGAGCACGTTGTTCGGACGTGCAGGATCAGCCTGCGAGGGCAGGTTGCAGCAGTTGTTGTCCTGCGCGGTGGCCTCGCCGACGACCGTGTAGCCGTTGCTGTCGACGCCGAACGCGGTGTACGTCTGCCCGCCGTACACGAACGGCGGTGCGGTGAAGTTGACGATCTCCTCGTCGCCGACGGCGATCGGGTCGATCCCGAAGGCTTGGAGCGGGATGAAGCCCGCGGGGCTGGCCCCGGGGTCGACCGACGGAACGCCGAGCTCTGCCGGCGACAGCACGACGTCACCGACCGCGGCATGCCGCGCGTCGAGCAGCGTCGCACCGTCGGCGCCGACGATCTGGAGCCGGTTGTTCACCGCGCTGGCCAGGTCGACGATCTGCTCGTCGAACGACAGGTTGGTCGCCGTCACCGTGCAGTCCGTCGTCTCGCCTCGGGCGATCTCGGACGGGTCGCAGGACTGGGCAAGGCCGACGCCGCCCTGGGTGTGGACGAACGCCACCGGCAGGTGCAGCGACCCGGCGGCGGTACGCAGGTTGATCTCGCCGAACTGCTGCTCGTCGATCGGTGCGTCGGAGGTGATCGTGACGGTGATCGTCCTCGACGCGCCCGCGTCGATCCCGAAGTTGCGCGGGCTGATCGTGATGCTCGATCCCGGCGGCGCTTCCGTGGACGTCATCACACTCAGGTCGCTGCCGCTGACGTTGGTGACCGTGCGGGTCGTGGTCAGGCGGCCGGGCATGACGGGCGCGTTGATCGACGGGATGTTGAGGTGCACCGCCGTCCGGGCGCTCCCGGAGAGGGCGAAGAACCGCTCGGCCGTCTCGTCCATGGTGAGCGGGACCGCTGACGACGCGCCCACGTCGATCCTGCCGGCGCCCATGTCGAACGGGTCGGCCGGCGTCGCCAGGTCCTCCTTGAGGACGTCGGTGATCGAGCTCGTCATCAGCGCGGACTTGATCTGCCCCGGAGTCCACGCCGGATGCGCGGCCTTCAGCAGGATGCCGGCGCCGGCGACGTGCGGCGATGACATCGAGGTACCGGCGATCGCCTGGAAGTACTCGCCCGGTGGGCCGTTGGTGATGCTCGCGGGCGTGGGCGTGTGACCGGCGAGGATCTGGACACCCGGCGCCGTCACGTCCGGCTTGATCACCGGCCCGGCTGGGCCACGGGACGAGAAGGCCGCCATCACGTCGCCCTGGCCGTCTCGCGGCCCGGCGTCCGCCCAGGTCGCGGTCACACCCGCATGCCCGCCCATGAACTCGACGAAGTCGGTGCCGTCGGCGAGGTGGACGGTCGGCAGCCAGTGGTTGTCGGTCTCGATGTCCGCCAAGGTCGGGTTGAACAGGATCATGCCGGCGGCACCGCCCTGCAGGACGTTGAAGCCCTTGTCCACGCGAGCGTTCTGCCCGCGCTGGCAGGCCACGACCATGCCGGTGAAGGTGCCGGCGGGCGCCGGCTCGAGGCAGAGTGGGTCGGAGTACGGCGCGGCCGACGACATCACGACCGGCGTCGCCGCGTCGATGCCCTGGGTGATCGAGGCGCCCGTCGCCGAGAACGTGTCGCCGTTGTCGGCAGTCAGCTCGAGGTCAGTCGCGAACTCGCGGGTCTGGGTCGAGGCGGCGACCGAGGTGACCCAGGGCGAGACGTGGTTCGCAGTGCTCGCGCCCGGCCCGTCGTTGCCGGCCGACGTCGATACGAAGACGCCGGCGGCGTACGCATCGAGGAACGCGAGCTCGACCGGGTCGGTGTACGGGCTGGTGCCGCCGGAGATCGAGAAGTTGATGACGTCGACGCCGTCGAGGATCGCTCGCTGCACCGCGCGGGTGGAGTCGGAGCCGTAACATCCCTGCGGTCCGCAGACCTTGTACTCGATCACCCAGGCGCCCGGGGCGAGGCCCTGCACCGGGGCCTGCTCGGCACCGAGCACATTGACGTCGGTCACGATGTTGCCGGCAGAGGTGGTCGTGGTGTGGGTGCCGTGGCCCTCCGAGTCGCGGGCGGTGCCGGCGTACGTGTCGTCGCCGACGAAGGCGTCGTAGTCCTGCGTCATGTGATCGCCGCCGATGAGCTTGTTCTGGCAGGCGAACACGTCCACGGCCGGCGTCAGCGGGTTGTCACCGAAGTCGCACTCGCGCGGTGTCCCGTCCTCGGTCGGAGGTGGTGCGTCGGTGATGCCGGTGTCGGCCAAGGACGGGTGCTCCGGCCAGACGCCGGAGTCGAGGTTGCCGTAGATGACGCCCTTGCCGGCGTTGGCCGCGCCGCCGAGCTCGGCGTAGACCGGCGGGGCGTTGACGAACTCGGGGCTGGAGTCGGTGAGCAGCTGGTGCAGGCGGTTGGGCTGGACCGCCACCACGCCCTCGACCGCCAGAGCGCGCTCGACAGCACTGGCCGGGATGACGGCGCTGATGCCGCCGTACACCGTGCGGAAGCTCTCCCCGAGCTCGATGGCCGGGACCGCCGCACGGAGCGCAGCGCGGGCGGTGCGCTCCTGGTCGGCCACGTAGCTCCCGTACGCGCGCTCGGCGCGCCGACCTGCCGGTCAGCTTGCGCCCCGTGACCAGTGGACTCGTGGGTGCGAGCCCCTCGACGCCACCGGCATAGCTCGCGACGGAGTCGTGGTCGAGCTTGATCATCACGTTCACGGGCGTGTCGTCGTCGCGGCGCAGCAGTCCGCGCGGGGTGCGCGCGAGACCACCGGAGGGCGACTTCGCGGCGACCACTCGGTCGCCGCCCGTCAGCGCCGTGGCGTCGAAGTCGTCGGGACCGTCGGGCGGGGCAGCACCACCGGGAACCACCCCCGCTCCGAGAACGACGGCGACGACGACACCGACGACGAGAGCATGACGCGACTGCACGCGGTTGAGACGCATGACCCCTCCCAGGGAGGCGCCGTGGGGGTCCGGGGGTGGGCCCGAGATGGCGCCGCCGCCAAAGTAGACCCTTCCGGTCCTCGAAGGAAAGAGTGGTCTGGTCCCCGGTCACTCGAACAGGTGGCGATGGGCGCGCGTCCAGCGGGGTCGGGCGCGGAGCTGCTCGAGGTAGCCCTCGCGGCACCAGGCGGCCCAGGGGTCGAGCTGCCGGTCGGCGAGCGACAGCACCCGCTCGACCGTCTGCTGCTGGCGGGCGACGACGCGGTCGACGATGCCCGCCGTGCCGCCGAGTCCGTAGGCCTCGCCGAACGCGCGGACCCGCGCGGCCCGGTCGGGCGGGTGCGGGAAGCGGTGCTCGCCGGTCGCCTCGTCGTCGGGGCGGAAGGGGGCGAAGGTCTCGACGGCGTACGCGACGTCGTCCATCGGCGGCGCCGGAGAGGCGTGGTCCCAGTCGATCAGGCCCACCGCCTCGCCGTCGCGCCACACGAAGTTCCAGGGCGCCGGGTCGCCGTGACAGACGGTGGCGGCGCCCGGGACGGGGGCGTGCGCCCACTCGACGACCGGCGGCGGCTCGAACCCCGCCGTGGCGTCGTGGACCCTCCGGAGCAACCGGGCCGCCGAGCGCAGCCCGTCCTCGGTCACGTGGTGCGCGAACGCCTCGCCGCCGGCGTCGCCGGGGATGAACGTCACCGCCTCGATGTCGTGGCGGACGCCGACCGGCTCGGGGACGCACTCGAGTCCCTGCTCGCGCAGGTGCGTCAGCAGCGCGTGGACCGCGCCGGTCCACGGTCGGACGGGCCGCAGCACCAGCCCGTCGACGATCGTGACGTCGCCGCCGACCAGCCGCCACCTGCCCACGGCACCATCATGCGCGAGGGTGGGGGCCACGTGATCCAAGATGACCGTGACACGCCAGCGAGACCAGGAGACGCCATGGCCACGTTCACCCGATCCGACGACCTGCAGGGGGCGGAGTTCGTCCAGGCAGACCTGCGCGGAGCGCGGTTCGTCAGCAGCGACCTGTCCGGCGCGGTGATGCGTGAGGTCACCGTGGACGAGGCGGACATCGACGCACCCTGGCTCCCCGACGCCCGCTTCCTCCGGGTCAACGGCGTGGACGTGATCCCGTACGTCGAGGCCGAGCTGAACCGCCGGTTCCCGGGCCGGTCGGAGCGGCGGGCCGAGGACCCCGAGGGCCTGCGGGTCGCCTGGGCCGCGCTCGAGCGCACCTGGGCGGCCACGCTCGAGCGCGCGGCCGCGATGCCCGCCGGCACGGTCGACGTCTCCGTGGACGGCGAGTGGTCGTTCGCCCAGACGCTGCGGCACCTGGTGCTCGCCACGGACGCCTGGCTCGGACGCGCGGTGCTGGGGATCGACCAGCCGTTCCACCCCGTCGGCCAGGCCGGGCCCGGCGCGGAGGACGACGGCCTGGACCTGTCGATCTTCGTGACCGACCCCCCGTCGTACGCCGAGGTCCTGGAGGTGCGGGCCGGCCGGGTCGCCCAGGTGCGCGACTTCCTCGCCACCGTCACCGAGGACGTGCTGGCCGAGCCACACCCGAACCCGTGGGCACCGGACTACCAGGAGACCACCCGGTCCTGCCTGCACGTGATCCTCGAGGAGGAGTGGGAGCACCACCGGTACGCCGTGCGCGACCTCGACGCGATCGATGCGGGACTCGACGATCAGCCTTCCCGCAGCAGGTCGTAGAGCGCGTTGTCCTCGTACCCGCCGTCGGCCAGCGGCGCGGACGCCCGCTCGGTGCCGACGTGCTCGAACCCGACCCGCTCGGCGAGCCGGCGAGAGCCGGCGTTGCGGGCAGAGGTGAGGAGGTAGAGCCGGCGGGCACCGAGGCCCCCGTCGGCGGTCCGGCGCAGCGCCCAGCCAGTCATCAGCCGGAGCGCGGTCGTCATCACGCCGCGGCCCCGGCCGGCCGGGTGCGACCAGTAGCCGACCTGGGCGGTCAGGTCGTCCGCCTCGCCCTCGAAGTCGAAGAGCGCCGCGTTGCCGAGCGCCAGGTCGGTCCCGGCGTCGGCCACGCAGCAGGCCACGCGCCCGTTGGTAGCGGCGCCGAGCCGGACCCGGGTCAGGTAGTCCGGCACGGCGTCGAGCGTCCGCGGCAGCGGGGTGTCGGGAACCCAGGCGCGCAGTACCGGGTCGTTCGCGGCCTCGACGAGCCGCGGTCCGTCGGCCTCGCACCAGGGCCGCAACCGCACGCCGTCGGCCTCCAGGACCGGCGGCACCAGCCACGGCTCGACCGGCTCCCGGGCGTCGTCCGCCCCGAGCCACGCCGTCCACGCGTCACGGCGCTCCCCGCGCTGCGGCAGCAGCCGCGGGACGGTGGCCCCGAACTCGAACCCGAGCGACCACACCGTCCGGCGGGACGCCCAGTTGCCCACGAACGCGCGCCACTGGACCACCGCGACGCCCCGAGCGAAGCCCCAGTCGAGGACCAGGTCGAGCGCACGGCGCATCAGACCGTGACCCCGGGCGTCGGGGTGGAGGCCGAACCCGAGCTCGGCCTCGCCGCCGCCGCGCAACCGCAGGTCCACGGTCCCCGCGAACCGGCCCTCGTGCTCGATCGCGAAGCCGTACGTCGTGTCGTCGGCCCAGCCTGCCGGGACGACGGTCGTGATCCACTCGACGGCGTCGTGCTCGGCGTACGGCGCCGGGACGGTCGTCCACGCGATCGACTCGGGATCGACGCACTGCTCGACGATGCGGGGCACGTCGGCGGGCACGTGGGCCCGGAGGGTCACCACGCCGTCGGTCAGGGTCGGAACCTCGTCGGGGAATCGCACGGCGCCAGTGTCACCGACACCGCGACCGGGGGCGACCGGTTTGCGTCGGTGCGGATCGAGGCGGCGCCTGTCGGTGCCGTCGGGCAGGATTGAGAGGTGCCCGCCCTCGACCGCTTCAGCGAACCCACCCGCGCGTGGTTCGCCGCGGCGTTCGCCGGGCCGACCACGGCCCAGGAGGGCGCGTGGGAGTCGATCAGCAAGGGTCAGCACGCCCTGGTCGTCGCGCCGACCGGTTCGGGCAAGACCCTCAGCGCCTTCCTGTGGTCGCTCGACCGGCTGCTCACCGGCGACGTCCCGCCGAGCAAGGAGCGCTGCCGGGTCCTCTACATCTCGCCGCTGAAGGCGCTGGCCGTCGACGTCGAACGCAACCTGCGCGCTCCGCTCGCCGGCATCCGCCACACGGCCGAGCGGCTGGGCGGCACGCTGCCCGAGGTCCGGGTCGGGGTCCGCAGCGGTGACACGACCGCGGCCGACCGGCGCAAGCTGACGACGTCGCCGCCCGACATCCTCATCACGACACCCGAGTCGCTGTTCCTCATGCTGACCAGCCAGGCCCGCGAGTCCCTGCGCCACGTCGAGACGGTCATCCTCGACGAGGTGCACGCCGTCGCCGGCACCAAGCGTGGCGCCCACCTCGCGCTCAGCCTCGAGCGCCTCGACGCGCTGCTCGACCGCCCCGCCCAGCGGATCGGGCTCTCGGCGACCGTGCGGCCACACGAGGAGGTCGCCCGCTTCCTCGGGGGGCAGACCGCCGTCGACGTCGTGGCGCCTCCCAGCGAGAAGCAGTGGGACCTGAAGGTCGTCGTCCCCGTCGAGGACATGACCGCGCCGGAGGAGTACGACGAGGCCGGTGCCGACCCCGACCGCAGCCAGTCGATCTGGCCCCACGTCGAGGATCGGGTCGCCGAGCTGATCCGCCAGCACCGGTCCACGATCGTCTTCTCCAACAGCCGACGGCTCGCCGAGCGGCTCACCGCACGCCTCAACGAGATCGAGAGCGGTCGGTCCGACGACGACCGCCCGCCGGCCCAGGTCATGGCGCAGTCCGGCGTCTCCCAGGCGCGGGACACCGTGCTGGCGAAGGCGCACCACGGCTCGGTCTCCAAGGAGCAGCGGGCCCTGATCGAGGACGACCTCAAGGCCGGCCGGCTGCCGGCGGTGGTCGCGACCAGCAGCCTCGAGCTCGGCATCGACATGGGCGCCGTCGACCTGGTCGTCCAGATCGAGTCACCTCCGAGCGTGGCGAGCGCACTCCAGCGGGTCGGGCGCGCGGGTCACCAGGTCGGTGAGGTCAGCCGCGGCGTGCTGTTCCCGAAGCACCGCGGCGACCTGGCCCAGACCGCGGTCGCGGTGCAGCGGATGAGGGAGGGCGCGATCGAGAGCCTCCGGATCCCGACCAACCCGCTCGACGTCCTCGCCCAGCAGGTGGTCGCGGCCACCGCGCTCGAGGCCTGGGACGTCGACGAGCTCTACGCACTGGTCCGCCGGAGCGCGCCGTTCGCGCACCTCCCTCGCAGCGCCTACGACGCGACACTCGACCTGCTCGCCGGCCGCTACCCGTCCGACGAGTTCGCCGAGCTGCGGCCCAGGATCGTCTGGGACCGCGTCACCGGCACCGTCAGCGGTCGGCCCGGCGCGCAGCGGCTGGCCGTCACGAGTGGCGGCACGATCCCCGACCGCGGCCTCTTCGGCGTCTACCTGGTCGGTGAGGGCACCGGCCGCCGCGTGGGCGAGCTCGACGAGGAGATGGTCTACGAGTCGCGGGTCGGTGACGTCTTCGCGCTCGGGGCGACCAGCTGGCGGATCGAGGACATCACCCACGACCGGGTGCTCGTGACCCCGGCGCCCGGCATCCCGGGCCGGCTGCCGTTCTGGAAGGGCGACGTGCTCGGGCGGCCCGCCGAGCTCGGCGAGGCCGTCGGCGCCTTCACCCGCGAGCTCGCCACGCTGTCGACGGCGAAGGCCGAGGCGCTGGCTCGCGACCGGGGTCTCGACGAGTACGCCGCGAGCAACCTCGTGTCCTACGTCGCCGAGCAGGTCGAGGCCACCCGCACCGTCCCCAGCGACGTGGCGCTGGTGGTCGAGCGGTTCCGCGACGAGCTCGGTGACTGGCGGCTGGTCGTCCACTCGCCCTACGGCGTGCCCGTCCACGCACCGTGGGCGCTGGCGATCAACGCCCGGCTCCGGGAGCGCCACGGCATCGACGGGCAGGCCGTCGCCTCCGACGACGGCATCGTCGTGCGGATCCCCGACACCGACGCCGAGCCACCCACCGGCGAGATCGTGGCGTTCGACCCCGAGGAGATCGAGCAGATCGTCACCACCGAGGTCGGTGGCAGTGCGCTGTTCGCGAGCCGGTTCCGCGAGTGCGCAGCCCGGGCGCTGCTGCTCCCCCGTCGCGACCCGGGCCGCCGCAGCCCGCTGTGGCAGCAGCGGCAGCGCGCGGCCCAGCTGCTCGAGGTGGCCTCCCGCTACCCCTCGTTCCCGATCGTGCTCGAGGCCGTGCGCGAGTGCCTCCAGGACGTCTACGACCTGCCGGGGCTGGTCACGCTGATGCGACGGGTCGACCGGCGCGAGGTGTCGGTGGTCGACGTCGCCACCACCCAGCCCTCGCCGTACGCCCGCACCCTGCTGTTCGGGTACGTCGCCCAGTTCGTCTACGAGGGCGACTCCCCGCTGGCGGAGCGCCGGGCGGCCGCGCTCAGCCTCGACCAGGGCCTGCTCGCCGAGCTGCTCGGCCGCGCCGAGCTCCGCGAGCTGCTCGACCCCGACGTGCTGGCCGAGGTGGAGGCCGAGCTCCAGCGGCTCTCCCCCGACCGCCGGGTGCGCGACGCCGAGGGCGCGGTCGACCTGATCCGGCTGCTCGGGCCGCTCTCGACCGACGAGGTCGCCGCCCGCGCCACCGACGGCGCCGACGTCACCTCCTGGCTCGACGCCCTCACCGACGCCCGCCGGGTCGTCGAGGTCCGGGTCGCCGGGGTCGAGCGGTGGGCCGTGGTCGAGGACGTCGGCCGGCTCCGCGACGGGCTCGGCGTCCCCGTGCCCCCCGGCACCCCCGAGGTGTTCGCCGACCCGGTCGACGACCCGCTCGCCGACCTGGTGGCCCGGTTCGCCCGCACCCACGGCCCGTTCACGGTCGACGACGTCGCCGTCAGGCTCGGGCTCGGCGGTGCCGTCGTGCGGCAGACCCTGCAGCGGCTGGGCGCCCAGGGACGGGTGCTCGACGGCGAGTTCCGGCCCACGGGCTCCGGGATCGAGTGGTGCGACGCCGAGGTGCTCCGTCGGCTCCGCCGCCGCTCGCTGGCCCGGCTCCGCCAGGAGATCGAGCCGGTCGAGCCGCCGGTGCTCGCCCGGTTCCTCACCGCGTGGCAGCACGTCGGTGGCCGGCCGCGCGGTGTCGACGGCGTGCTGACCGTCGTGGGCCAGCTGGCCGGCTGCCCGCTGCCCGCCAGCGCCCTCGAGTCGCTCGTCCTGCCGAGCCGGGTCCGCGACTACGAGCCCGCGCTGCTCGACGAGCTGACGAGCTCGGGCGAGGTCGTCTGGGCCGGCCACGGCGCGCTGCCCGGCCAGGACGGCTGGGTCTCCCTGCACCTGGCCGACCAGGCGCACCTGACGCTGCCCGACCCGGCTCCCTTCGAGCACTCCCCTGGATCTTGGGGAGAACTCCACCAGGCGGTCCTCGACGCCCTCGAGCCGGGCGGCGCGTGGTTCTTCCGCCAGCTCGGACAGGCCGTGGGGTCGCCCCTCGACGAGCCGCTCTCCTCGGCGTTGTGGGACCTCGTCTGGGCCGGCCGGATCGGCAACGACACCCTCGCCCCGCTGCGCTCCCTCATCGGCGGTCGCGGCGCTCACCGGCAGCGCCGGCCCGGGCCCCGGGTGCTCCGCAGCGGCCCTCCCCACACCGCGGGTCGCTGGGCGCTGCTGCCCCCGCTCGACACCGACCCGACCCGGCGCGCCCACGCGGCCGCCGAGCGGCTCCTCGACCGGCACGGCGTCGTGACCCGCGGAGCGGTCCAGAGCGAGCGCACCCCGGGGGGCTTCGCGGCCGTCTACAAGGTGCTGGCGGCGTTCGAGGAGACCGGTCGTTGCCGCCGCGGCTACTTCGTCGACGGCCTGGGAGCCGCCCAGTTCGGCACCGCCGGCTCCGTCGACCGGCTCCGCACCTTCACCGACGGCGGCGCCGACAAGCCGGCCGCGGTCACGCTCGCCGCGACCGACCCCGCCAACCCCTACGGCGCGGCCCTCCCCTGGCCCGACGTCGAGGGCGGCCACCGGCCAGGCCGCAAGGCCGGCGCCCTGGTCGTGCTGGTCGACGGCCTGCTCACCCTCTACGTCGAACGCGGCGGCAAGACCCTGCTCACCTGGTCCGACGACGGCGACGTCCTCACGCCGGCCGCCGAGGCCCTGGCCACCGCTGTCCGACGCGGCCAGCTCGGCCGGCTGACGGTCGAGAAGGCCGACGGCGCGGCGCTGCTCGGGTCGGGCGAGACTCCGCTACGGGCCGCCCTCGCCGCCGCCGGCTTCGTGGCCACCCCCAAGGGACTGCGGATTCGTGCCTGAGGGTGACGCCGTCGTCCGGACGGCGCGGCGGCTCGACCGGGCGCTCGCCGGCCAGGTGCTGACCGCGAGCGACTTCCGGGTCCCCCAGCACGCGACGGCCGACCTCTCCGAAGGCGTCGTCGTCGGCACGATCACCCGCGGCAAGCACCTCTTCACCCGGGTCGACCGCGGCGAGGAGCGGTACTCCCTCCACACCCACCTCAAGATGGAGGGCAGCTGGCGGGTCTACGAGCCCGGGCAGCGGTGGGGCCGTCCGGGACACCAGGCGCGCGTGGTGCTGACGACACCGCAGCGCAGCGCGGTCGGGTTCTCCCTCGGCGTCGTCGAGCTGCTGCCCCGCGAGCGCGAGCAGGACCCGGTCGCCCACCTCGGCCCCGACGTGCTCGGCCCCGACTGGGACGCCGCCGAGGCCGCCCGCCGGCTCGCCGGCCACCCCGACACCCCGATCCGCGACGCGCTGCTCGACCAGCGCAACCTCGCGGGCGTCGGGACGATGTGGGCGGCCGAGGCGTGCTTCGCCGTCCGGGTCAACCCGCAGGCGACCGTCGCCGCCGTGCCCGACCTGACCGCGCTGGTCGGCAAGGCCCACGACCTCATGTCGGCCAGCGTCCGCCAGCGCCAGCAGCTGTGGGTCTACGGGCGCAAGCGGCTGCCGTGCCCGCGGTGCCGCACCCCGATCCGTGGCGAGGACACCGGCCCACTCGGCCGTGAGCGCCCGTCGTACTGGTGCCCGACCTGCCAGCCGGCCGACGGCTGAGCTACGCGGCGGAGGCGACGACCTCGGGGCCCGAGCGCACCTCGGACAGCCGCGGGGTCTCCTCGATCGCCACGAGCGAGGACACGTCGCGGAGGACTTCCGACAACGGCACGTCGAGCGCCGTGCAGAGCGACGCGAGCAGCTCGGAGGAGGCTTCCTTCTGGCCGCGCTCGATCTCGGAGATGTAGCCCAGCGAGACCCGGGCCTCGGCGGAGACCTCGCGCAGCGTCATGCCACGCTGCACCCGCTTGTTGCGGAGCACGTCGCCGAGCAACCGTCGGAACACCACCACGGCGTCACCTCCTCCACTGCCTGCTGTGCTTGCCCAACGCTACCGGAGCCCCGGTTCTTCCCGCGGGAGGACGTCCGTAAAGGCCGCGAGTGCTTCCGCACACGTCCGGTCCGTGATGGCGGCCCGGTCCCCGGTCAGCTCGAGGGCGAGTGCGCTGATGCCGGCCGGCCCGGCGATCCCGACGAAGACGGTCCCGACCGGGTGTCCTTCCTGCGAGTCCGGCCCCGCGACGCCGGTCGTGCTGATCGCGTACGTCGAGCCGAGCCGCTGCCGGGCTCCCTCCGCCATGGCCCGGGCACACTCGGGCGAGACGACCCCGTGCCGCTCGACGAGCGCCGACGGCACCCCGAGCAGGTCCTGCTTCACACCCGTCGCGTAGGCGACGACTCCCCCGAGGTAGACCCGCGAGGCGCCGGGTACGGCGGTGACCATTGCCGCCAGCCGACCGCCGGTCAGCGACTCGGCGGTCGCGAGGGTCTCCCCGCGACCGGCCAGCCGCTCCAGCAGTGCCCGCGCACGGTGTCCTGAGCCGGTCGATGCGTCCACCACCCGACCGTAGGACATGATGAACGGCATGGCGCTGCCCATCGAGGACTACGCCCTGATCGGGGACCGGCACACCGCGGCACTCGTGGGCCGCAACGGGTCGATCGACTGGCTCTGCCTCCCCCGCTTCGACTCCCCCGCCTGCTTCGCCGCCCTGCTCGGCGACGAGGACCACGGCCACTGGCAGCTCTCCCCGGTCGACGACTTCACCTCCACCCGTCGGTACGTCGACGACTCGACCTCGCTCGAGACGACGTTCACGACGGAGCACGGCGTGGTGACGCTGCTCGACGTGATGCCGACGGGTGACGAGCGGGCCGACGTGGTCCGCCGGATCACCGGGGTCGAGGGAACGGTACGGATGCGCCACTCCTGGGTGGTGCGGCTCGACTACGGTCACGTCCGGCCCTGGGTCACCCGGCACCGGATCGGCCGCGACGAGGTGATCACCGCCGTCGCAGGACCCGACCAGCTGGTGCTCCGCGGGCCTCGGCTGCCGCGTCCCGACGGCTTCCGGCACACCGACGAGTTCGACGTCGCGGCCGGCGAAGCGCTGACCTTCTCCACCACCTGGGTCCCGTCGTCCGACCCCCCGCCCGGGCGCGACCGGATGCGCAAGCGCATCAAGGCCACGATCAAGGCCGAACGCGAGTGGCTCGAGAGCTGTGACCTCTCTGTGGTTCCGCACCCCGACGTGGTGGCCCGCTCGCTGCTCACGCTGCGGCTGCTCACCCACGAGCGCACCGGCGGGATCGTGGCCGCGCCGACCACCTCGCTGCCCGAGGACTTCGGCGGCGAGCGCAACTGGGACTACCGCTACTGCTGGCTGCGCGACGCCGCGCTGACCCTCGAGTCGCTGATCGGCGCGGGTGCCACCGAGGAGGCGGAGGCGTGGCGCACCTGGCTGTTGCGCGCCGCGGCCGGCGACCCCGAGGACCTGCAGATCATGTACGCCGTGGACGGTGCCCGGCGGCTGCCGGAGATCGAGCTCGATCACCTGCCGGGCTACGAGGGATCGAGGCCCGTCCGGATCGGCAACGGCGCCGTCGGCCAGCGGCAGGCCGACGTCCTCGGTGAGGTGATGATCGCGCTCGCACTCAGCCGGGACGCCGGGGTCCCAGGCGACGCGAACGCCTGGTCCCTCCAGCGCAAGCTGGTCGACCGGCTCGCCGAGACCTGGCGCGAGCCCGATCACGGCCTGTGGGAGATCCGCGGCCCGGTCCAGCTCTTCACCCACTCGCGCGCGATGGTGTGGGCGGCCTTCGACCGCGCCGTCGCCGCTGTCGAGAAGCACGGGCTCGAGGGCCCCGTGGACCGCTGGCGGGAGCTGCGTGACGAGGTCCACGCGGAGGTGATGCAGCGGGGCTTCGACGCGGGCCGCGGCTCCTTCACGCAGCACTACGACACGACCGAGGTGGACGCCTCGCTCCTCGTGCTGCCGCTGATCGGGTTCGTCGACGGCGACGACCCACGCATGCTGGGGACCATCGAGGCGATCGAGCAGGACCTGATGCGCGACGGGCTTCTCCTGCGCTACCGCACGGAGTCAGGCGTCGACGGCCTGCGTGGCGACGAGCACCCGTTCGTGGCGTGCTCGTTCTGGCTGGTCTCGGCCTACGTCGCCGCCGGCCGTCGCGAGGACGCGGAGCGGCTCTTCGACCGGCTCGTCGGGCTCACCAACGACGTCGGACTCCTCGCGGAGGAGTACGACGTCGTCGGCCGACGGATGGCGGGGAACTTCCCCCAGGCGTTCAGCCACCTGGCCCTCGTCCAGGCCGCTCTGGCCCTCGCGGGCGAGGCCCGGACCTGAGGTCAGCTGCCCACGCTCAGCGTCGCGGAGTCACTGCCCGGCAGGTTGTCGTCGTCCCCGACGTACTCCACCGTGACGGTGTAGTCGCCCTTCTGTTCGAACGGCCCGACCCGGAGGCTCGCGGTGCCGTCCAGCAGCGCCCGCTGGCCGACGACCGTGCCGTCGACGAGGAACCGGACGGTGCCGGTCGGCTCGTCATCGGCCCCGGTGACGGTCACGGTCGCCGTCGAGACGCCCCGCTTGCGCTTCACCTGGGTCGGCGACAGCTCCAGTGACACGCCGCTCACGTCGCGCACGTCGATCCCGACGAGCTCGGGGTTGTGGTCGGACGCGCGGAACACGTTCGCCTCGTAGAACTGCGTCACGTTGTAGTTGAAGCGGCTGTACTCGAAGGCCAGCGCCTCGTTGGCGTTGATCTCCCAGACGTCGACGCCGGTGACCTCGGCGAGGGCCGCGTCGTTGGCCAGCACGTGGTCAAGCGAGCCCGACATGCCGTCGAACGAGTAGCTCCACTCGTCGGGCGTGTCGGACGGCAGGTTCGTCCACCCCAGGGTCTTCAACAGCACCATCGGGTCTTCTTGCGAGTAGGAGTTGAAGTCACCGGTGAGGAAGACCTGCTCGAGCCCGCGCTCGGCCGCGAAGTCGTCGGCGAAGCCGTCGAGCGCCCGAGCCTGACGGATCCGGCTCTCGTTGCAGTTGCCCTGGGGCCCGTTCGGCTCCCCGGAGCACGCCGAGCCCTTGGACTTGAAGTGGTTCACGAGCACCGCGAAGGCGTCCTGCTCGGTGGTGCCGACCGGCTTGAAGGCCTGGGCCAGCGGCTGCCGGGCGTTCCCGAAGGCCGGTGAGCCCACGAGCACCTCCGAGGCACCGACCAGCTCGACGGCCGACGGGTCGTAGATGAACGCCGTCCGGATGACGTCCTGGTCCTCGAGGGCCGGCAGGTCCTCGGGTGCCGGGGACGGCACGTAGGCCCAGCGCTGCGACCCCGCGTCGGCGTTGAGCGCCTCGGTCAGCGCCGCGAGCGCGTCGTCGCGCTCCTCGCCGAGCTTCACGGAGTTCTCGATCTCCTCGAGCGCGACGACGGAGGCGTCGAGGGTGTTGAGCGCGGTCACGATCTTCGTCTGCTGCCGCTCGAGGTCCACGTCGTCGGCAGCCCCGCGGGGGCCGTCCGGCGTGCACTCGTCGTTCGTGACCTCCTCGCCCTCCCGGTCGGTGAAGTAGGTGCAGCTGCCGCCGGCGGCGACGAAGTCCTCCCCGGTCGTGTTGAAGTAGTTGAGGACGTTGAACGTGGCGACGGTGACGTCGCCGCCCACCTGCTGCGGCGCGGCGTTCTCGGGTCGGGTGTCACCGAAGGTGGCCAGGGCGGGCTGCGTGCCGATCACCTGACTGGTCGGCTGGAACCGCCAGTCGCCGAACCCGTAGTCGAGGATGACCGGCGCGGTCAGCTCGGCGGACGCTCCCACCCGGGCGGCGGTGTCGCGGTCGATCCACGGCACGGCGTCGTCCCAGCTGAACTCGTCGTTGAGGTAGTCCCAGTCGGCGCCGTCGTCGAGCACGACACCGCGGACGAAGTTCTCCGCGACGGCCGCCTGGTAACCGGGCTGGTCGAGGTTCGGGTTGGCGACCTCGGTCGGGGTCACGAGCGGGCGGTCGCCGGTCGCGAGGCCGATCTCCCCGAACCGGTTGGTGGTGTAGTTGTTGCTGACGGTGAAGTCGACCTCCGAGACGTCGAGCAGCTCGCTCTCGTGGGCCTCCCGCTCCGCGGCGGTCGGCCACCAGTCGGTGGCGAGCGGCGTCACGGGCTCGAAGGGCTCGTCGAGCACCTCGAGCGCCCCGGCGTCGGGGTCGTAGGTCAGCTGGGTCCGGTCGAAGCGCTCGGACACCGTGCCGGTCACCTCGACGAGCTGACCGATCTCGGCGTCGACGCCGCCGCTGGCCTGGTAGACCCACAGCGCGTCCGAGGCGCCGGGGGTGGCGTCCTCGCCGGCACCCGTGCCCTCGGTCTGGATCACGAACGCGTAGAAGTCGCCGGTCGGGTACGCCGCCGTCACGACGCCCCGGGTCGTGACGACGTCACCAGCGAGCTCGCTGGCGCCCTCGGTCCCCTGGATCTCGGCGATGGTCGCTTCGGTCTCGTCCGGCGGCGGCGGGTCGCAGGCCTCGCCGCACGCCACCGGCACCGGCTGGCCCTCGGCGAAGTCGTTGGCGTTGTGGTTGGTGTCGGAGCCTCCGGCGCTTCGCGCGGCCGCCGTGGTTGCGGTGAGCGCGACTCCGGTGTTGACGGTCTCGAACGTGGTCGGGGTGCTGCCGTACCCCACCGTGTCGATGACCGTCGGGTCGTCCTTCAGGTCGCCTTGGGTGGTGATCGGTGTGGTGCTCGGGACCAGCAGCACGACCCCGTTGGAACCGGACATCGTGGCCGAGCCCGTGGCGTCGGGTGTCGGCACCGCCGTCGCCGCTCCGGCACCCATGGTCACGAGGTAATGGCTGTGAGCGGCGACCGAGCCGGTGAGTGGCGTCACGGTCGGACTGGTCCCCGTCGCGGACCGGTACTGCACCGACCAGTCGGCGACGCTGATCGCGGCGTCGGTGGGGTTGAAGAGCTCCACGAAGTCGTGGGTGTAGTTGGCTCCCGCGTTGCCGCCGGAGCCGTAGACCTCACTGATGACGAGGCCGGAACCGTCCGGCGCGGCCTGCGCGGGGGCGACGAGGGCGAGCGGGGTGGCCAGCAGACCGAGCGCGGCGGAGGCGACCAGCCCCCGGCGTCGAGAGATTTCCGAGAACACGTGAGGACAAGCCCTTCGGTGAGTGAGACGAGGGAGGTGGAGCGGGGAGCCGCGGACACAGTAACCCGCAGCCGCAGCCGGCCCGGACCAGGACTTGATGAAGTTCCGGTGACGAAACTGTGATCAGTTGCCGGTGTGCGGCCGGAGCGCGTCGCGCTGGCGCCACACGTCGCGGAAGAACTCGTAGCCGGACCACAGCGTCATCGCCACCGCGCCCACGAGGGCGACCTGGCTGACGTAGAAGAGCACCTCGCCGACGACCCCGAACACGTCGAACGCGCCGCCGTGGGCGTCCCCGTGCGGCAACGGGAGGGTCAGGCCGCCGAGGGCGACCGCCTGGAGCGTGGTCTTGAGCTTGCCGCTGGACGAGGCCGCGATCACGACCTGCTTGAGGATCGAGAGGCGCAGCAGCGTGACGCTCCACTCGCGGAGCAGCACCACGATCGTGACCCACCACCAGATGTCGCCCACGATCGACAGTCCGATGAACGCCATGCCGGTGATGGCCTTGTCGGCGATCGGGTCGGCGATCTTGCCGAAGTTGGTGATCAGGTTGTGCTTGCGGGCGAGGTCGCCGTCGATCTTGTCGGTGATCATGGCGGCGGCGAAGATCAGGAACGCCACGATCCGCCAGGTGATGGAGTCACCGCCGTCCTGCAGGAGCGCCCAGCCGAAGAACGGGACCATCAGGATCCGCAGCGTCGTCAGCGCGTTCGGGACGTTGAAGTTGCTGGCGCGGGCCTCGGCCTCGGTCATGACGCCTCCTCGGCGTACAGGTCGACGCCCTCGGACGAGACCACCTCGGCTCGGACCAGGTCGCCGACCGTCGCTGCCGACCCGACCAGGTAGGTGGAGCCGTCGACCTCGGGACCCTGGTGGGCCGCGCGTCCGACGACCTCGCCGTCGGTCACCGACTCGACCAGCACCTCGACGGTCTCGCCGATCCGCTCCTCGGCCCGCTGCGCGTTGAGCTCCTCGACCAGGCCCGTGACGTGCTCGGTCCGCGCCCGGATCTCGTCGTCGTCGAGCTTCCCGTCGTAGGTCGCGGCCTCGGTGCCGTCCTCGTCGGAGTACCCGAAGACCCCGGTGACGTCCATCCGGGAGGCGACCAGGAAGTCGCACAGCGTCTGCAGGTCGGACTCGGTCTCGCCCGGGAAGCCGACGATCACGTTGGAACGGACGCCGGCGTCGGGCGCGAGGTCGCGCACCTGCTGGAGCAGGCCCAGGAACGACTCCGGGTCGCCGAACCGGCGCATCCGGCGCAGCACCCGGGCGCTGGCGTGCTGGAAGGAGAGGTCGAAGTAGGCCGCCACCCCGGGCGTGCTCGCGATGGCCTCGACGAGCCCGGGTCGGGTCTCGGCGGGCTGCAGGTAGGACACCCGCACCCGCTCGATGCCGTCGACCGCGGCTAGCTCGGGGAGCAGCGTCTCGAGCAGCCGGAGGTCACCGAGGTCCTTGCCGTAGGAGGTGGAGTTCTCGCTGACGAGGAAGATCTCCGACACGCCCTGGCCGGCGAGCCACACCGCCTCGCCGAGCACGTCGCTCGGACGGCGGCTCACGAACGAGCCGCGGAAGCTGGGGATCGCACAGAACGAGCAGCGGCGGTCGCACCCGCTGGCCAGCTTGAGCGGCGCCATCGGGCTGTCGTCGAGCCGCCGGCGCACGGCGCGGGGTCCACCGAGGCCGGGCACGCTCACGTCGGCCACGGACGCCCCTCGCTCCACCGGCGTGATCGGCAGCAGCCGGCGCCGGTCCTGCGGTGTGTGTGCGTGGTGCGCCTCCCCGGCGACGATCGACCGGAGCCGGGCGGCGATGTCGGGGTAGTCGTCGAAGCCGAGCACCGCGTCGGCCTCGGGCAGCGACTCGGCGAGGTCCTTGCCGTAGCGCTCCGCGAGGCAACCGACGGCCACCACGGCCTGCGTGCGTCCCTCGGACTTGAGGTCGGCGGCCTGCAGCAGCGTGTCGACGCTGTCCTTCTTGGCCGCCTCCACGAAGCCGCAGGTGTTCACCACGACCGTGTCGGCGTCCTCGGCGTCGGCCACCAGCCGGAATCCGTCGGCGGCGAGGCGGCCGGCCAGCTCCTCGGAGTCGACCTCGTTGCGAGCGCAGCCGAGGGTCACCAGGGCGACCGACAACGGTCGGTCGGCGGTGGGGGCATCGGTCGTCGGGCTGCTCATGCTCCGCACGAGTATGCCGTCTCGGGCGTCCCGCCCCCGCTTCGGCGGCGTCGGCCCGTGACGTCGGTCACCCGCCGTCGACGAAGACGTCCTGTGCTCGCTGCCCGATCGCGCCGAGCGCGCCGTGCTCCTCGCCGTCGACCGTCGCGGTGAGCGAACCGTCGCTGGTCTGGACGCGGACCGGCGGCGACACCTGCAGCGTGCGGGTGTCGCCGAAGGCGATCCCGCCGTCGAAGACGACCCGGCCGCGGCCGTCCCGCACCACGACCTGCGCGCCCCCGCCGGCCGCGGTGAGCACCACCGGGACCTCGGGTGCGGCCGGGACGCCCGCGCCCGACCCGGTGCCGTTGTCGACACCCGCCGACCCGTTGAGCACGGGCGTGGCCTGCAGGTCGACCGGGCTGTCGATCACCAGGCGAGCGACGGACCACGCGAGGACCAGCGCCATCACGGCGGCGACCAGCACGGACCAGTTGAGCCCGCCGCGGGTGCCGCGGATCGGGCCGTGCGCACCGGTCGCGAGCTCGGCCTCGAACACCCGGCGCGGGTTGATCGGAGCGTCGGCGTAGCGCTCGTCGTACGTCGCGAGCAGCGGCACCACGTCGACGCCCAGGACGCGGGCGAGCGTGCGGAGGTGGCCGCGGGCGTAGAAGTCGCCGCCGCAGGGGGTGAAGTCGTCGACCTCGATCGACTCGATGACGTGCGGCCGGATCCGGGTGCGGTCGGCAAGCAGGTCCACGGTGAGTCCCAGGCGGGTCCGCGCCGCGGCGATCTCGGGTCCGATGACCGGGTCCTCGGCGGGCTCGGCGGCGTAGTCGTCGATCAGCAGCGGCTCGACCGCGTGGCCCTCCCGCGAGATCGGGGCGACCCGCTCGCTCCACACGACGGTGTCCTCGACCAGGCTGACGCTGCCGGGACGGCGCAGCTCGCGGCGCTCGGACCCACTCTCGCTGCCGGCCTCGTCGGCCTCGTCGGTGGGCTGGTCGTCCAGCACGGCCGGGTCGACCCGGAGCTCGACCCGGGTGGCGGCGGCGGGCTCGCGCAGCGGGCTGGGGGTCGCGCTCGCCTGCAGGGCGGTGGCCGGCTCCGCCTGCGGCGACTCGACGGGCTCGTCGGACGTGCGCTGGAAGAGTCCTGAGACGCGGTAGAGGGCGTGGGCCAGGGCCGGGCGAGGATCGCTGATCCGCAGCCGCCCGGGCCGGGGCTCCGAGGTGGTCTCGACGACCCGCCCCTGCGGGCCGGCCAGCGCCGTCAGGGCGGCCGTGAGGTCGCCCTGCACCCCCGCCACGCGGGTGGTGAGGCCGAGCGGCAGCGCGAACGGCTCGCCGTACAGCCGGCGGCTGAGGGCCGACTGCCGGCGCGCCGACCCGTCGAGCTCCTCGATCAGCCGCGCCGGGTTGCGCACCACCAGCAGCAGCCGCCCGTCGCGCAGCAGACCGCGGCGCGGGGTGTGCTCGACCCGCTGCAACGCGCCCCAGGGGAGACCGCGCCAGGCGCGTCCGAGCCGGATCCGCACGCCGTGCGGGTCGGCGACGAGCAGCGGTGTGCGGGCGTCGACGAAGGCGGCGAGGTAGCCGATGCCGAGCAGTCCCAGGACGCCGGCGAGCACCCAGTCGAGCACCGCGCCCGACTGGGCGGCGCGGGCGAGGTAGGCGATCGCCACCGCCGACGCCACCCCGCCGATCGCGGCGGCCAGCCCGGCGTTGCGTCGCACGACGACGCTCTGCGGGGCCAGGATCAGGGCCGTGCCGGTCGCGGTGACCTCGGTCAGGTCGGCGTCGGGTGCCCCGTCGGCCGGGTCGTGGTCGTCGAAGGCCGGTGCCTCACTCATGCTGACTCCCCCTGGATGGTCGCGATGACGCCGTCGATCTCGTCGGGCTTCACGAGCACGTCACGGGCCTTGGACCCTTCACTGGGTCCGACCACGCCACGGCTCTCGAGGATGTCCATCAACCGGCCCGCCTTGGCGAAGCCGACCCGGAGCTTGCGCTGGAGCATCGAGGTGGAGCCGAACTGGGTCGACACGACCAGCTCGATCGCCTGCACCACGAGGTCGAGGTCGTCACCGATGTCGTCGTCGAGGTCGCGCTTCGCCTGCTGGGGCGCGGTCACCTCGTCGACGTACGTCGGCTGCAGCTGGGTCTTGCAGTGCGCCACGACCTGGTGGATCTCGGCCTCGGTGACCCAGGAGCCCTGGACCCGGACCGGCTTGGACGCGCCCATCGGCAGGAAGAGTCCGTCACCCTGGCCCACGAGCTTCTCTGCGCCGGGCTGGTCGAGGATCACGCGGCTGTCGGCCAGCGAGGAGGTCGCGAACGCCAGCCGGGACGGCACGTTGGCCTTGATGAGGCCGGTGACGACGTCGACGCTCGGGCGCTGGGTGGCCAGTACGAGGTGGATGCCGGCCGCGCGGGCGAGCTGGGTGATCCGGACGACGGCGTCCTCGACGTCGCGCGGTGCCACCATCATCAGGTCGGCGAGCTCGTCGACGATCACGCAGAGGTAGGGGTAGGGCGAGAGCTGCCGCTCGCTGCCGGGGGGCAGCACGACCTTCCCCGCCCGGACCGCCTTGTTGAAGTCGTCGACGTGCCGGAAGCCGAAGTTGGCCAGGTCGTCGTAGCGCATGTCCATCTCGCGCACGACCCAGGCCAGCGCCTCGGCGGCCTTCTTCGGGTTCGTGATGATCGGCGTGATCAGGTGCGGGATGCCTTCGTAGGCGTTCAGCTCGACCCGTTTGGGGTCGACCATGATCATCCGGACCTCGTCGGGGGTGGAGCGCATCAGGATCGAGGTGATCATCGAGTTGATGAACGACGACTTGCCCGACCCGGTCGCGCCGGCCACCAGCAGGTGGGGCATCTTCGCGAGGTTGGCGACCACGAAGCCGCCCTCCACGTCCTTGCCGAGGCCGACGACCATCGGGTGGTGGTCGGACCGGGCGTTGCCCGAGCGGAGGACGTCGCCGAGGGAGACGATCTCCTTGTCGAGGTTGGGGATCTCGATGCCGATCGCGGACTTGCCGGGGATCGGGCTGAGGATCCGGACGTCGGCGGACGCCACGGCGTACGCGATGTTCTTGGAGAGCGCCGTGACCTTCTCGACCTTCACGGCGGGGCCGAGCTCGACTTCGTAGCGGGTCACCGTCGGGCCACGGGTGTAGCCCGTGACCTGGGCGTCGATCCCGAACTCCTCCAGCACCTGCGTCAGCCGCTCGACGACCGCGTCGCTGGCCTTCGAGCGCGCCTTGTGGGGCGAGCCGGGCTTGAGCGCGGCGTTGTCGGGCAGCGTGTAGGTGATGTCGCCCGAGAGGGCGAGCTGCTCGACGCGCGGCGGGATCGGGGTGTGCGGCGGCGGCTCGAGGTCCACCTTCTCGTCCACGACCGGCGTGACCTCGGTCGGCTGGTCGTCCGCGCCCTCGCGCTCGAGCTTCTCGAGTGCCTTGCGGCGCTTGCGCAGCTCGCGCTCGGACAGCACCGGCGAGTCGTACGCAGGGTCGCCCATGTCGGGGTCGACGTCGTCGGTCCCGCGCCGGCGGATCGGCTGGGTCACGTCGCCCTCGTCACCCTCGGCGGCCGGAGTCCGGCCGAGCAGCCGGTCGCGCAGCGCGCCGAGCCGGGCCGGCACCTGGTAGACGGGCGTGGCAGTGATGACCAGCACGCCGAAGACCGCCAGCAGGACGAGCACCGGGACCACGACGTACACCGAGCGCAGCAGGTCGAGCAGCAGGCTGGAGACGACGAACCCGATCGCCCCTCCCCCGAACTGCAGGTCGGAGGCGTCGCCGAGCTGCGGCTGCGGGTTGCCGCTGGCGATGTGGACGATGCCCAGCAGGCCGAAGCCGAGCGCCACCCACCCGATCACCTGCCGGCCCGCCGGGCCGTTGTGCTCGGGGTCGCGCATGTTGCGCCAGCCGATCAGCACCAGCATCACCGGGACCAGCCAGCCGACCTTGCCGACCGAGCCGGAGGCGACGGTGCGCGTGGCGTCCATGACCCCGCCCGGCAGCTGCCACCACACGGCGGCGGCCACCACGACCGCCACCCCCATGAGGAACAAGCCGATCCCGTCGCGCCGGTGCTCGGGCTCGAGGTCGCGGGCGGCGCCGCCGATCCGCCGGGCGCCGGCGCCCACGCCGTGGGCCGCTCCCATCCAGGTCGCGCCGACGCCACGTCCGAGCGCGCCGAACGTGCGCGCGACCGGGCCGCGGCCGCTGCGGACAGCACGAGGCGCCGGTCGGCGCTTCGTGCTGGACCGGGTACTCCGGGATCGGGAGCTCGAGCTCTTCTTCTTCGGCGTGGACCGTGAGGACCGTGACGAGGACGTGCTCTTGCTCCGCGACCCCGGCGGGGAAGACGTACGGGTCGCCATGTTGTGAAGATTAGGCCAGAGTCACACCAGTCACAGGGATCACACGCCGACCGTGGTTCGCGAACTCACCCGCGTCGGTCATGAAGGATCTCGTCGGTCGAGCAGGCTGGTCATGGAGGCGGATGCGGGCAGATCCCGGCTGAGCTAGCGAATCGGCACCATGACCGCGACGTGATCGTCAGGCCGGCTGATGCACCGACTCGAGGAACGCGATCAGCCCTTCCGAGACGAGCTCGGGTGCCAGCACCGGCGCGAAGTGGCCGACGCCCGAAAGCTCGCGAACGTGCGTGTCGGGGACATGTCGGACGATGTGGTCGGCTGACTCACCCCACAGGGCGGTGAGCCGAGTCTGTTCGCCACGCAGGATCAGCACCGGGACGCTGACCTGCTCGAGCGCCGCCGGGTCGATGGACCGCGGGCCCTCGTAGGCGTTGTCCTGGCCGAAGTCGTTCAGCAGAGCCGGGACGGCGCCCGCCCAGCGGTCGAAGAAGGTCGTCGTCTCCAAGGCTTCCACCTCGCCGGGGGTGCAGATCCCGGCGGCGAAGGCGCGCACCGCGTGGACGAGCCGTCCGTCGGCAGCTGCCATGCTCACCTTCTCCAACGCGGCGCCGAGCCATGGCATGTCGGCCGCTCCCGAACCGGGGACGACTGGTTCGTAGAGCACGACGGCGATCACACACGCGCTCTGCGCTGCCGCGCCCAGACACCACGGCCCGCTGCCCGACCAGCCCATGAGGCGCACCGGCTCGCCGATGCTGTCGACGAACGCGGTGACGTCCTCGACCAGGCGCGGCGGGCTGTGGTCGGGGTGGTCACTCGACATGCCGCGACCGCGCGTGCTCGGGAGGTAGCACGTGAATCGGCTGGTGAGGTGTGGCAGCAGCGACTCCCAGGCGAGATCGCCGTGACCGATCCCCCCGTGGACCAGCACCAGTGCCGGTCCGTTGCCGACAACTCGTCCGGCGATCTCGGTGCCGTCGGCGGAGGCTGCGCGATGAATCCGCTCTTCATTCATGATGGGCGCTCCCATTCGGTTCAGCGCCGGTGATCGGCGCGTCTTCCGAGGAACGCTAGGAGCGCGCCGGGCGTGCGGCATCGGCGGAAGCGGCCGACCTGGAGCGGCTCGGCTACGCGCTTCTGCGTAGTGGCGTCCGGACTCACCGGGTGCGTGTGATCCCACGCTCGATGGCGTAGCGGGCGGCCTGGGTGCGTGAGGTGACGCCGAGCTTGTTGTAGATGTTGGTCAGGTGCCGGCCGACCGTGCGGTCGCTGATGAACAGCTGCTCGCCGATCTCCCGGTTGGACAGTCCTTCGGAGACACGGGCCAGCACCTCGGACTCGCGCCGGCTCAGTCCGCCGGGCGGCTGCGAACCCGGTCGACGAGCACCCAACCGCTCGAACGCCTCCTCGGCCCGAGTGTCCTCCGCGACGGCGGAGGCGTCGTCCCCGAGCGCCCTGTAGGTCTCGGCCAGCCGGGTGCAGGTGCCGGCGACTTCGTAGGTCGCGCTGAGCTCGTGCCAGCGCCGACAGGCGTCGCGCAGCACTGGAAGGGCCTTCTCAGGGTGGCCTTCAGCGAGGAGCAGTGCGCCGCGCGCACCGGCCGCCATCGCTTCCAGCCCGGTGGTGGAATAGGTCGCTGCCGTCGTCGCGAGCTCGGCGGCTGCGGCCACCGCGTCAGCAGGTCGTCGCGCGGCGACCGCGATCTCGACCGCCGCCGCACACACCGGCGCTCGGCGCAGGGAATCGCCGCCCATGGCTGTCAGGGCCGTGCGGAGGGACGTCGCGGCTCCCGCTGCGTCGCCGTCCCGGAGCTGGAGCAGGGCGCGGCCCGGCTGCGGGTCGCGCCCGCGCGCGTGTGCCTCGTCGTAGGCGCGCGCGGCACTCGGGTCACCGCGCAACCGCCGCGCCTCGGCCACGACGTACCAGGCCTCCGCGGCGTAGTCGATCCGGCTGGCATCCAGGTCCGGCACGACCTGCAGCGCCGTGCGCTCGGCGTCGTCCCACCGGCCGTGGATGAGATGGAGCTGAGCTCGGTGGACGGCGCAGATACCCCCGAACGCCACCGCCGCGGGAAATGCGGCCAACCACCGCTCGGCCAGCTCGGTCCACCGGGACATCCTGCGAAGGTCGGCGACCTCGTGGCAGGCCGCGATCGTGTGGCAGTAGAGCGTGCCGGAGACGAACGGGGCGAACTCGTCGCCCAGGACCGAGATCATCGCCTCGTCGAGCAGCTTCAGTCCGTCGATCACGTGGCCCGCCCTGATCAGCGCTCGGCCCTCGCCGTGGAGACCCAGTGCCACCAGGTCCGGCTGACCCAGCCGACGGCCGAGGTCCTGCACGCGGCGTGCGGCCTCGGCTGCGGCAACGAGCTGCCCCGCCTGAAGGCTCGGCTCCACACCTGTCAGGTGCCACAACAGCCCGTGTGCCGGGCAGTCATCCTTACCCTCCAGCAGATGTCCGGCGCGGCCGATCCACCCCACGCCCTGCGGCTCGTCGCCACGCCCCAGATAGAAGACGCCCAGTACCAGGGCAAGCCCTGCGGCCTCCACCGGGCGGGAGTCGGCCAGGAACGCATCGAACGCTGCGGCGCTGAGCAGCAAGGTGTCGTCCATGCGGCCGAGCCACCACACGGCATCGGCATAGGCGGCGAGGTCGTCAGCCGCGAGCTGGTCGGTCGGGACGGCGCCGAAACGCGTCGCCGCCGCAGCCCAGTCGCAAGCCGCGTAAGCCTCCCGCGCCTGGGTCAGGCCATCCATGTGATCCGCCACTGGCTGTCCTCCGTCGACAGTCAGCAGGCTACCCACTCGCGACCGATGGCCGACCTGTTCAGGCCTTCTCGTGCTCGTCAGGGGACGGTCGCGGCATCCCCGGCGATCGGGATCCGCAGCGTGAACACGCTGCCCCTCCCCAGCTCCGACTCGACCGTGATGTCTCCTCCGTGCAGCTCCGCGATGGTGCGCGAGATCGCGAGGCCCAGGCCGGTGCCGGGGATCGTCAGCGCCTGCGGGTTCGTGGACCGGTGGAAGGCCGAGAACAGGTGCACCTGGTCCTGGGAGGAGATGCCGAGCCCGGTGTCGGCGACCCGGACCTCTCCCCGGCCGTCGACCGCGCCGACGGAGACCTCGATCCGGCCACCGGCCGGGGTGTACTTCACGGCGTTGCTGCAGAGGTTGTCGATCACGCGCGGCAGCTCGTCGGCGTCGCCGAGCACCCGGACCGGCGCCTCTGGTTCGACGAGATGCAGCTCGACGTCCGCGGTCTGCGCCTGGATCCGCAGCATCTCCAGCGACGCGTGGCAGGCCTCGCCGAGGTCGAGCGAGACCCGCTGCAGCTCGCGGCGTCCCTGGATCCGAGAGTAGTTGAGGAGGTTGGTGACCAGCCGGTCGAGCCGGGCCGCGTTGCGCGAGATCGCCCCGACGGACGTCGGCTGGACGCCGGCCTCCTCGAGCAGCTCGGTGTGACCGATGATCGAGGTCAGCGGCGTCTTCAGCTCGTGGGAGATGGTGGCGATCAGCTCACCCTTGTAGCGGTCGAGCTCGCGCATCTCGGCGAGCAGTCGGCGCTCCGTACGCCGCAGCCGGACGTCGCGCACCAGCCGGCCGAGCTCGCGCCCCGCCTCGTGGACGGCGTCGACCTCCTCCGGCTCGAATCGCGGCTGGGTCTCGTCGCGCAGCAGCACGAGATAGCCCAGCACCTCGCGGTCGACGCCCACCGGGGCCAGCAGCCCGTGGCTCCAGCCGAACCGCTCGGCCTGCTCGCGGAGCACCGGGGCCGACTCCAGGTCGCGGAAGTCGTCGTCGGGGAGCGAGAACGCGAGCGGGCGCTGGGTGCCCGCGACCGCGTGGCGGACCAGGTCGGCCCGGATCTGGTCCACGGTCGGCTGCTCGGCACGGCCCGGGTTCGGCGCGCCGACCGCGTAGTCCTCGTGGTCCTCGACGTTGTCGGCGAAGCAGCGCACCGTGACCTGCGCGACCGACAGCGCGCCCGACAGCGAGGCCACCGCCTCCTCGAGCGCGCTGCGGAGGTCGACCCGACCGGCCAGGAGCGCCAGGTGCTTGAGCGCCTCGCCCAACTTGACCTGCCGGCTCAGGCTGTCGCGCCGCTGGGCGTTCTCCAGCGCCAGGCCGGCCTGGACGGCGAACATCTCGAGCAGCTCGCGCTGCTCCTGGTTCGGGATCTTGCTCTCGGGTGGCAGGTCGACCGCCATGTTGCCCAGCAGCTCGCCGGTCGAGGAGTAGAGCGGGGCGTAGAGCGCGTCGAGCGGGTGCCACGCACTCGGGTCGTCGGTGATCTCGAGATCGGGGACCCACAGGCTCTCGATCTGCTCCGGCGGGAGCCGGTCGTGCGGGACGAACCGGAGGATGCCCCAGTGGTCGGCGATCGAGAACTCGCGACCGAGCACGTTCTCGGCCGGCGTCCGGCGCCCGATCAGGCCGCCGAGGTCGACCGTGTCGCCGGCGACGGTCGACATGACGAGGGTGTCTCCCTCCAGCCGGGAGATCGCCGCGACGCCGTACCCCAGGCCCTCGACGACGCCCTGCGCGATCTCCTGCAGCACGTCGTGGAGGTCGGCGGAGGAGTTGACGCGGCTGATCACCTCGTAGAGGCGTCGCACCACGTCCGCTCGGAACGTGTCGAACGACCGTGTCATCGGTCCTCCTGGGCCACTGCGCCTCAGGCCTCGATGACCACGGGGATGATCATCGGGCGTCGACGGTGGGTCTGGTTGACCCACCGGCCCACCACCCGCCGCACCGTCTGCTGCAGCTGGTAGGCGTCGTCCACTCCGTCGGCGACCACCTGGTCGAGGGCGTCGATGATCGGCTGCTTGATCGCGTCGAACGTCGAGTCGTCCTCCGCGAAACCACGGGCATGGATCTCCGGGCCACCGGCCACCTTGCCGGTCACCGAGTCGATGACCACGATGACAGAGATGAAGCCCTCTTCGCCGAGGATTCGCCGGTCCTTGAGGTCCGACTCGGTGATGTCACCGACGGACGAGCCGTCGACGAACACGTAGCCGCAGTCGACCTTGCCCGCGATCGTGGCGCGACCGTCGACCAGGTCGACGACGACCCCGTCCTCGCCGATCACGACGTTCTCGTCCGGGACACCCGTCCGACGTGCCAGCGCGCCGTTGGCCAGGAGGTGACGGATCTCGCCGTGCACCGGCATCACGTTGCGGGGCTTGACGATGTTGTAGCAGTAGAGGAGCTCGCCGGCGCTCGCGTGACCGCTGACGTGGACCAGGGCGTTGCCCTTGTGGACGACGTTCGCGCCCCAGCGGGCGAGGCCGTTGATCACCCGGTAGACGGCGTTCTCGTTGCCGGGGATCAGGCTCGAGGCGAGCACCACGGTGTCGCCCTCCTCGATGTGGACGAAGTTGTGGTTGCGCTGGGCGATCCGGCTCAGGGCGCTCAGCGGCTCGCCCTGGCTGCCGGTCGAGACCAGGACCTGCTTCTCGGGCGCGAGGTCGGCCAGCTCCTTCGCCTCGACCAGGACACCGGGCGGAACCCGGAGGTAGCCGAGGTCGCGCGCGATCGCCATGTTGCGGACCATCGAGCGGCCGACGTAGGCGACCTTGCGGTCGTGCTCGACCGCGGCGTCGAGGATCTGCTGCACGCGGTGCACGTGGGAGGCGAAGCAGGCGACGATGATCCGCTGCCTGCTCTCGTGGAAGACCCGCTCCAGCACCGGCGCGATGTCCTGCTCGGACGTCGTGAACCCGGGCACCTCGGCGTTCGTCGAGTCGACCATGAAGAGGTCGACCCCCTCCTCACCGAGCCTGGCGAACGCCCGTAGGTCGGTGATCCGGCCGTCGAGCGGCAGCTGGTCCAGCTTGAAGTCACCCGTGTGCAGGACCACGCCGGCGCCGGTGCGGATCACGACCGCGAGCGCGTCGGGGATGGAGTGGTTGACCGCGACGAACTCGAGGTCGAACGGCCCGAAGCTGAGCGTGTCGCCCTCCCGGACCTTGTGGTGGACGGTCTCCCGCAGCCGGTGCTCGCGCAGCTTGCTGTCGAGCAGCGCCAGCGTGAGCTCGGACCCGACGAGCGGGATGTCACCGCGCTCCCGCAGCAGGAAGGGTGTGGCGCCGATGTGGTCCTCGTGCCCGTGGGTCAGCACCAGCGCCTCGATCGAGTCGAGCCGGTCCCGGATCGACTCGAAGTCGGGCAGGATCAGGTCGACGCCCGGGTGGTGCTCCTCGGGGAACAGCACGCCGCAGTCGACGACCAGCAGCCGGCCGTCGTACTCGAAGACGGTCATGTTGCGCCCCACCTCCCCCAGGCCGCCCAACGGGGTGATCCGCAGTCCGCCGTCGACGAGCTCG
This sequence comes from uncultured Actinomycetota bacterium, assembly GCA_963829855.1. Taxonomy (GTDB): domain Bacteria; phylum Actinomycetota; class Actinomycetes; order Propionibacteriales; family Nocardioidaceae; genus Nocardioides. The sequence continues at coordinate 191,549 of CAWHKE010000011.1, forward strand.
GCGGGCGCGGTCAGTTCGGGATGGGGGTGGGGCATGAGGTCTCTTTTCTCGTCCTGGGAGCGGGTGGTCGGGGTCGACCGTGGTCAGATCAGGCCGGAGGCGGCCAGGCCGGTGCGTAGGTCGGCCACCTCGGCGTCGGTGAGCGGCACCAGCGGGGACCGCACGTGGCGGTTGTCGATCACGCCGAGCAGCTGGAGTGCCGCCTTGGACGTGGTGGCGCCGTAGTTCGGCACCTTCATCATCGCGTCCATGGTCGGCAGCAGCCGGTGGTAGAGCGAGAGCGCGCCGGCATGGTCGCCGTGGAACCAGGCGCCGGCCATCGCCGACAGCATCTGCCCGCCGGCGTGCCCGACGACGGACACGAAGCCGCAGCCGCCGTGGGCGAGCCAGCCGAGGTTGGCGTGGTCGTCGCCGGAGTAGACGGCGTACCCGAGGTCGATCAGCCGGGTGCCGCGTGGGAAGTCGCCGACGGCGTCCTTGACGGCGACGACGTGGGAGATCTCCTTGACCGCGGCGTAGGTCTCGACGGCGATGGTGGTGCCGGTGCGGCCGGGCACGTCGTAGAGCATGACCGGGACGTCGGTGGCGGTGGCGACCTCGGTGAAGTGGTGGCGCAGTCCCTCCTGGCTCGGCCTGCTGTAGTACGGCGTCACGAGCAGGACGCCGTCGGCGCCGAGCTTCTCCGCCTGCTTCGCGAGGTCGACGGAGTGGCTGGTCACGTTGGTACCGACGCCGGCGACGACCTTGGCGCGCGATCCGACGGCGTCCTTGACCACCCGCAGGAGGTCGCCGCACTCCGCGATCGACGTCGTGGGCGACTCGCCCGTCGTCCCGCTGACGACGACTCCGTCGTGCCCGTTGTCCACGAGATGGGCGGCGATCGCCGCCGTCTGGTCGAGGTCGACAGCTCCGTCGGCGTCGAACGCCGTGGCCATCGCGGTCAGCATCCGGCCGAAGGGTGCCTCGGGAGGGCGCGCTGCGGTCATGAGATTCAGGGTATCCGTTGCCGGCCTGACCACTCGTGCCGCCGCGTCTAGTCCGTTCGGGCCATTTTCAACCAATCGACCCCAGGCCCGCCTGGTCCTTGCACACCATGGTCATCGCGCCCGTCCCTGCGGGCGCTTACTACTGGGGAGGACCCGTGAGACGTGCCGTGGCGCTGCTGGCGCTCGTCATGCTGCTCGTCCTGCCCGCCGGCACCGGCTGGGCGGCCCCGGGCAAGCCCGGTGACAAGGGACCGAAGGACGACCCGGTCTGGACCGGCGTGCCCGGCACCAACGTGGCCCACGACAGCTACGGCTACCCGTGGCCGGCCGCCCCGGACTGCGACGAGTCGAACGTCGGCAGCGGCGGTTGCGTCGCCGACAGCGTCGGCTTCTTCCAGGGACAGTGCGTCTCGTGGGTGGCCTTCAGGCTCGCCCAGCGCAACGGGATCGCGTTCAGCAACTGGTACCAGGGCCGTCACTGGGGCAGCGCGCAGTTCTGGCGCAAGGTCGCCAAGGACCTCGGTCACCAGGTCGACGAGGTGCCCGCCGTCGGCGCGGTCGGCTGGTACAAGCGCGGTCACGTGTCGTACGTCGAGGACGTCAACAGCGACGGCAGCATCGTGATCTCGGAGATGAACATCGACGGGCACAACGGCTTCCACTTCGCGACCGTCTACCCCGGTGACCACAGCTGGCCCGACAAGTTCCTCCACCTGGCCGACGTGGTCCCGGTGGACTACACGGCCCCGACTCGACCGGCCGAGGTGTCGGTGAACGCCTCGACGACCTCGCCCCGCGTGTCGTGGCGACGCTCCGCCGACAACGTCGGCACGACCGGTTACCGGGTGCTGCGCAACGGCGTCCCGCTGACCACGACCGCCGCCACGACGTACGTCGACCGGCAGGCGACACCCGGTCAGGCCTACGTCTACTCGGTGCAGGCCTTCGACGGCGCGGGCAACGTCTCGGAGCCCGGCTCCGCCACCCAGCGCGCCGCGGCCGTGGCTCCGCGCCGGCTGCGGCAGCTGTTCCGTGGCGACGACGCCGCCAGGTTCGACACCTCCACCGGCCCGGTCGTCTGCGGCCGGCTCGTGACCGCCCGCGACCAACGCGTGGGCTGCCGGGTGAGGACGCTCGACGGCTGGCACACCGTGCGAGCAGGCCGCGAGGTGCCGTGGGGCGCCCCGGAGACCCGCCGCTTCCTCGCGGACGACCAGGACCGGGTGTGGTTCTGCCGGGTCGTCGCCGACCGGCCCGCCTGCGTGCCGTTCGACCTGATCTCGGTCAGCTGGGGCTTCGACCGCACCGGGGCCCGGCACGACGACCCGAGCTACGCGACCTGGCTGATGACCGACCGCGGGCCGGCCCGCTGCGGGACCGCCGGCGACCGCGCCTCGTGCTCGGTCGTCACCTCCGACGGGTGGCAGTCCCCGCGCCAGGCGCGGCGGGCACGGCCGGGCGACCCGCTCTCGCGGGCGTTCGTCCAGACGGCCGACGGTGTCTCGTTCTGCCGGGTCGTCGACGGCCGCGCCGCCTGCAGCGCCTTGACCGGACGCCGCCTCGAATGGCGCGCGACCCACGCCGCCGGCCGACGCGAGGCTCCCGGCCGCTGGTCGGTGACCCGCCGCGGGCCGGCCCTGTGCGAGCCCGGCACCCGCCGTTGCACCGTGGTCGCCGCGCGACGCGACTGACCGAGCGATCCCTGCCGCTACCGGACCGGGGCGAGGCGCCGCGGCTCGAGCCGCTCCTCGACCACCTCGTCGCCGTCCCGGCGTACGACCCAGGCGTGGGCGTCGTCGGTCTCGCTGACCGCCTCGACCAGGTCCTGGCCGCGGTAGACGAGGCCGACCCCGTCGTCGGTGCAGTGTGCCGTCGGGAGCGTCCCGTCGCCGACGAGCCGCTGGATGAGCGGCCGGCGGCCGGGCTCGGAGTCGTAGTGGACGCCGTTGGCGAACGGCAGCAGCCCGAGCGCGTCGGTGACCGGCGCCAGCTCGGGACCGAACGAGTCGGTGACGCCGCCCTGGTACCAGCAGATGGAGCCGGCGCTGATCCCGGCGAGCACGACCCCGGCCTCCCACGCGCGCCGCAGGATCGGCTCGAGCCCGTGGGCACGCCACACCGCCAGCAGGTTCACCACCGAGCCGCCGTTCACCCACACCACGTCCTGCCGGAGCAGGTGCTCCTCGACGTCGTCGACGCTCGGCATCGGGAAGAAGTTGAGGTTCGTGGTGGCGTACCCGGCGGCGGCCGCCGCCTCGTCGAACATGGCGTTGCGGAACCGCTGGTCGCCGTTCGCCGTCCCCAGGTGGCAGAGCCGGGGCTGCCCCGTCGGGCGCGCCAGCTCGACGGCGTGGTGGACGAGGTCGTTGAGGGCGAGGTCGCCCCGCGCCGGGGTGAGGTACCCCCCGGACGTCGCGAGGATCGTCGGATGCTCCGCAGGCATGGCCGACACCGTACGACGTAAACCTGTTGATCGCCCCTCCCCCACGGGATTGGCTGGGTGGCCATGGACGGCTTCGACCCGATGACGAGCTTCGGCCCCGACGTCGCCGCACGGGATGTCGACCACCTGCGCGGCGACGAGGACGAGAACGTCGCGTTCCTCGCGCGGCTCGCGGCCGGACGCCCGGTCTGCGAGCTGGCGATCGGGACCGGTCGGATCGCGGTGCCACTGGCCGCCACCGGACTCGACGTGTGCGGCGTCGACCAGTCCGCGGCGATGCTGGCGCAGCTGCGTGCCCGACCCGGCGGTGACCGGATCCGCGTGGTGCAGGGCGACATGACGACCGATGCGCCCGAGGGCAGCTTCGGCCTGGTGTACCTCGGCTACAACACGATCGGGAACGTGCTGACCCAGCAGGGCCAGGTCGCGGTCTTCCGGAACGCCGCCTCACGCCTCACCGACGACGGCGTCTTCGTCATCGAGAGCGCAACGCCCTGGCAGACCATGGCGAAGCGTCAGTTCGTCGAGGCCGAGCACGTCGCGAACGCCGAGGTCGTCCTCGACGTCAACACCTACGACCCGGCGACCCAGCTGCTCTCCGAGAACCACGTGACCATCTCCGCCGACGGCATCCGGCTCGGCCCGATCGCGCAGCGCCTCACCACGCCCGCCGAGCTCGACCTGATGGCAGAGCTGGCCGGCCTCACGCTCGTCGAGCGCTGGGGTGGCTGGCGTGGCGAGCCGTTCACGGGCGACTCGGGCCGGCACGTGAGCGTCTGGGGTCGGGTCTGAGCGTTCTCCTGAGCCGGGTGGCGTTCCGCGGTTAGGGTCGGGCATGCGTCTGAAGCTCGGGCTCGCGACCACCCTCGTCGTCCTCACGTCACTGATGGCGTCGCCCGCGACCGCCGGGCGGATCACGGCACCGGACCCCGAGGGCGACGGCGCTCATGGTCAGCGGTTGGACGTCACGTCGATCAGGGTCATGAACCGCGACCACGCGATCGTGACGGTCATCTCGTTCGCTCGGGCGACTCGCGGCGACCTCGGCGTCCGCTTCCAGACCCGCGACGACAAGCGGCGCGAGTGGGCGGCGGTGTTCACGAGGCATCGCTTCCGCGGCGACCGCACCCGCTACGGACAGTACGGCGAGCTGCAGAGGTGCACCGGACTCACCGTGTCGTGGGACCACGCTGCCGACACCGCCCGCGTCCGACTCCCGTCACGCTGCTTCCGCGAGGGCGACTACGGGGCGGTGCACGTCAAGGTGATCACGGAGCTCGGGAGTGACGCTGACCTGGCACCGAAGAACGCCGCCGGCGCGTGGGTCTGGACACCGTTCGTCAGCCGCGGCTGAGCGGACGCGAAGCCTGGTACCAGACGTAGGGACGTGGGTCGCGCGGCAGCGCGAGCTGGGTCTTCCGAAGGCTGAGTCGGTCCAGGGCAGCACAGGACGACTGTTCACCGGGCAGGACGCGAAACAGGTGCGTCGTACAGGGCCAGTCGGTCAGCAGCCAGTTGTTGACGGCGTCGACGAACACGTCTGCCAGACCGGTGTGCTGCTGGTCCTGGCGGAGCCAGAAGGTGACCATCGCCGTGTCCGGTGGTACGCCGTGGAGGAGCTGGCGATCGGCGCCCGCGCGTTCGAGGTACTCCTGGAGTGGGTTCACGTACAAGCAGCCGAGTGCCTCGCTCAGCGACGGGGTGAGGATGAGGAACGTGAACGCCCGACGGCTCTCGTGGTCGGCCTGGTGCTTCGCGACCAGGGTCAGGTCGTCTTCGAAAGTGAAGTCCTCGACCGGCCACCTGCCGTCGCTGTGAATGCGGATGACGTCGGGGCTGGCCAGGTAGGACTCGTAGTCCAAGGCAGCCACATCGGTGGTGAGTGGTGTGGCGACGAACCGTTCGTGATGTAGGCCGGCCGGGATCGCCGCAGCGTCGTCGAACATGTGCCCTCGTTGCTGGTCGCTGTCACGTGCGTCTGGTGAAGGTGATCTTGCCGGTCGGTCCGATCGTCTGTTGGTAGCGGTGGACCGAGGGATCTACTGGGCCGTTGACCTCACTTCCACGCTGCTGCAACGGCGTGCCAGAGGGGTCAACGACGTGGTAGTCGGGACACGTGCGCTTCGGGAGGTCGCACCCGTTCCCACCACACCCAGTCGAGGTCGGGTCGCGACACCCGACGGGTCTCGCGCCACAGCGACGGGTCGAACTCCGGGTAGCGCGCGTCGCCGTCGACGGTGAGGTGGACCTCGGTGAGGACCTGGTGGGTGAGCAGCGGCATCGCCTGCTCGTAGATCTGCGTGCCGCCGGCGATCACGGTGTCGCCGGGCTGGGTGGCGGCGAGGGCCAGGGCGTCGTCGAGCGAGTGCACGACGTCGACCCCGTCGGCCGCCCACGAGTGGTTGCGGGTGACGACGACCGTGCGGCGGCCGGGCAGGGGTCGGCCGATCGAGTCGTAGGTCAGCCGTCCCATGACGAGGGTGTGGCCGAAGGTCTCGGCCTTGAAGTGCGCGAAGTCGTCGGGGATCCGCCACGGGATCCGGCCGTGGTCGCCGATCACCCGGTTCTCGGCGTACGCCGCGACTGCGACGACCCGCCGCGGCTCAGACGGCAATGGGGGCCTTGATGCCCGGGTGCGGGTCGTAGCCCTCGACCGCGATGTGCTCGAGGTCGAACTCGTCGAGCACGCGCACCGACGGGTCGAGCACCAGCGTGGGCAGCGGGCGCGGGTCGCGGGTCAGCTGCAGCCGGGCCTGGTCGAGGTGGTTGGTGTAGAGGTGCGCGTCGCCGAGCGTGTGGACGAAGTCGCCGACCTCGAGGTCGGTCACCTGGGCGATCATGTGCGTGAGCAGCGCGTACGACGCGATGTTGAAGGGCACGCCGAGGAAGACGTCCGCCGACCGCTGGTAGAGCTGGCAGGACAGCCGGCCCGGCCCAGAATCAGAAGGGGCCACGTAGAACTGGAAGAACGCGTGGCACGGCGCGAGCGCCATCTGCGGGATGTCGGCGACGTTCCAGGCGGACACGATGTGGCGGCGGCTGTCGGGGTCACGGCGCAGGTTGTCGACGAGCTGCGCGACCTGGTCGACGTGCCGTCCGTCGGGCGTCGGCCACGACCGCCACTGGTAGCCGTACACCGGCCCGAGGTCGCCGTCGGAGTCGGCCCACTCGTCCCAGATCGTGACGCCGCGGTCCTGGAGCCACTTGACGTTGGTGTCGCCGCGCAGGAACCACAGCAGCTCCGCGAACACCGACCGGGTGTGCACCTTCTTGGTCGTCACGAGCGGGAACCCCTCGCGGAGGTCGAACCGCAGCTGGTGGCCGAACACCGACCGGGTGCCGGTGCCGGTGCGGTCGCCCTTCTCGACACCCTCGTCGAGGATCCGCTGGAGGAGGTCGAGGTACACCTGCATGGGCGCGAGCCTAGTCCCCGAGGGAGACCTCTCCGTGGATCACCGTCGTGGCGTCGCCGCCGATCCAGACGTCGTCGCCCTCGCGGTCGACGTGCACCCGTCCGGACCGCCCGATCACGGTGCCCTGGGCCGCGACGTACGACGTGGGCAGAACGCTGCCGGCGAGCCACTGGCCGATCCCGGCGTTGAGCGAGCCGGTGACCGGGTCCTCGGTGATCCCGGTGCTGAGCGGGCACAGCGCCCGCACCTCGCACGCGGTGTCACCGTCGGTCCGCGGGCCGACGACCCCCACGTCGAGGTCGAGCACCGCCCAGTCGGGCTCGAGCGCCAGCACCGCGTCCGCGTCGTGCAGCAGCACGCCCACCCAGCCCGGCCCGTTGTCCACCCACGCGAGGTCGACGACGTCGTCGTGGGTGATCCGCAGCGCCCGCACGATCCGCTCCCGGTCGTCGTCGGACACCGGGCCCGACCGGGTCAGCGGCGGGGCGGCGAACGCCAGCCTGGGCGTGCGCCGCAGTGCGACCAGGCCGGCGGCGCACTCCTGCACGATCCGGTCGGCCGCGGCCGGCTCACCCCCGGCCTCGAGCCAGGCGTGCGACGACCCGATCGTCGGATGACCGGCGAACGGCAGCTCCGACGACGGCGTGAAGATCCGCAGCCGGTAGTCGGCCGCCGGGTCGGTCGGGCTCAGCAGGAACGTCGTCTCGCTCAAGTTCGTCCAGCGGGCGAATGTCTGCATCTCCTCGTCGCTCACGCCGTCAGCGGCGTGGACGACCGCGACCGGGTTGCCGCCGAGACCGGCACGGGAGAAGACGTCGACCTGGCTGAACTCGCAGCATCACGCCACGCTAGCCGCCCACGGACCGTCAGCGCGCCAGGACCGGCGAGTCGAACGACTCGCGCTCCACCCGGTGGGCCTCGACACAGGTGTCGGCGCGCCCGAGGACGCACTCGTAGATCCGGTAGTCGCCCTGGTCCGGCATCTGCAGCATGTCCTGGTACTGCTTGTCCTGCAGCAGGTGGAGGACGGTCACGAGGAACGTGTCGTCGCCGACGTACGTCCAGGAGGTCGCCTGGTCGCTCGGCGAGTGCATCCGGGGGACCTCCTCCCCCGTGGCCGCCTCGTACACGACGAGGTCGTCGTCGAGGGCGGCCATCACGTAGCGGCCGTCGGGCGTCAGCCGCGCGTCGGTGCCGACGATCAGCCGGCCGGTGTCGAACGCCTGCGCCTGGAGCAGCAGCTCGGTCGGACCCGCGGCCCGGCTCAGCCGCGCGCCCTCAGCGGTGTCGACGAGGTGCCCGGTCAGCGCGAACGCCTCGCCCGGCAGCGGCTCCCAGGAGAAGTCGCGGTCTCCGACGCGGTAGAAGACCCGCTCACCATCGATCGCGATCGGCCCGTTGTCGCCGACCGGCTGTCCACCACCGGCACCCGGCTCGGCCAACGAGCGCCGGCCGACCTCGTCGGCGACCCGGGTGTCGAAGGCGACCAGCTCCGGCTCCCCCGCACCGGGATCGGCCCAGGCCACCCAGCCGTTGTCGGGCTCGACCACCAGGGGGGTGCCGGGCACGGTCTCGCCGATCGTGACCAGCTCGCCGTCGCCCTCCACGAGGAGCACCTGGCCGTCCTCGTCGGCCAGCACCACGCCGCCCGGCACGGTGACGAGCTCCAGCACCGGTCGGACGCCGACGGTCACGTCCGCGAGGTGGAGCGTGCCGTCGGCGTACCACGCGACCGGGAGCGGGTTCCGGGCCTGCGCCACGTCGCCGACGTTGTCGAGCCTGGCCGCGATCCACGTCCCGGTGAGGACGAGCAGCACCAGGCCGGCCGCGACGCCACCGGTCCGCGTCCACAGCCGACGCCGTCGGGTGCGGGCGGCGTCCGCCACCTCGTCCGCGTGGAGCGGGTCGACGGAGATCGCCTCGAGCGCCAGCCGGACGTCGGGCGCCGCGAGCTCCACCCGGGCGCCGACGGGTCGCTCGAGCACGTCGGCTGTCTGGTCGTCGGTCAGCTCCGCGACGTGCCGCAGCACCACCACCGTGCGGTCGTCCGGGGGCAGCGTGTCGAGGGCGGCGCGCAGCTGCTCGAGCCGCTCGCGGGGTTCCACCAGCCACTCCGGTACGTCGTCCGGCAGATCGGCCGCGACGGTCTCCGCCGGGGCAGCCATGGGGGCCTGGGTGTCGGACTCGCGCCTGGCGCGTCGGTCGCGGGCGGCGAACAGCTCGCGGTAGACGGCGACGTCGACGTCCTCCTCGCGGCTCAGCCGCGGGAAGTCGGGATGGATCCGGGTCAGCGCGTCCAGGGCCACCCCGTGCGCCGCGCGCTCGGGCACCTCCAGCAGGACGAGGGTGCGCACCAGCGACGGCCAGCGGGCAGCCAGGTAGGCGGCGAACTCGCTGTCGTCCCTGCTCATGGTGGTGGGGATTCGGACCCGCCGGGCGTCCGGCTTGCCCTACGCCTGCAGTGACATCGGGCCGTAGACCACCCGGTCGTGCTCCAGCAGCGTCACCTGGGCGACGCCCGCCTCGGCCAGCTCGGCCCAGATCTCGCCGACCCACGACTCGGCGTCCGCCTGGCTCGCGAACCGCTGGCCGGCGTGCTCCTCACCGGCGTCGATCTCGGCGCCGGAGCCGTCCTCGAGCCGCCACCACCACGGCCGCTCCGTGGGGCTGGGCGGCCGGAACGTCGCGGGCTGGTCGGGCAGGTTCATGTCAGGACTCCCGGACGCTGGTGTCGACGAACGGCGGCTTGACGAGCTGGAAGATCTCGCGCCGACCGCGGACGTCCACGCCGACCTCGGCCTCGGGGTCGACCATCGTGGGCACCAGCGCCAGCCCGATCCCGGTGCGCAGGGTGGGGCTGAAGGTGCCGGAGGTGACGTCGCAGAGCGGGACGTCGGGCAGCAGGCTGACCTTCATGCCGGGGCGCGGGATCCCCCGGCCGGTGGCCCGCAGTCCGCGTAGCAGCCGCTTGGGGCCGGTCTCCTTCTCGCCCACGAGCCGCTCACGTCCCCAGAACCGCTCCTTCTGCCATCCCACGGCCCACCCGAGCCGCGCCTCGTTGGGGGTCGTGTCGAGGGAGATGTCCTGGCCGTGCAGCGGGTAGCCCATCTCCGTCCGCAGCGTGTCACGGGCGCCGAGCCCGCACGCGAGGACGTCGTACTGCTGCCCGGCCTCGAGCAGGCGGTCCCACACGTCGCCGGCCGCGTCGTTGCTCACGATCACCTCGTAGCCACGCTCACCGGTGTAGCCCGTGCGGCACACGACGACCCCGGTGCCGTCGTAGTCCGCCTCCTCGAACGACATGTAGTCGTGGCCGACCGGCAGCCCGAGCGCGCCGAGGACCTCGTCGGACCGGCTGCCCTGGACCGCGAGCACGGCGTACTCCGTGTGGTGGTCGAACACCTGCACGCCGTCGGGCGCCTCCTCGCGCAGCCGGCGGACGACCTCGGCGGTGTTGGCGGCGTTCGGCACCAGCAGCACGTGCTCGTCGTCGTGGTAGTAGGCGATGAGGTCGTCGACGATGCCGCCGGACTCGTCGCAGCACAGCGTGTACTGCGCCTTGCCGGGCCGGATCCTGCCGAGGTCGTTGCTCAGGGTCGCGTTGACGAGAGCCGCCGCGCCCGGGCCGCTCACGAGCGCCTTGCCGAGATGGCTGACGTCGAAGACGCCGACCGTGCTGCGGACGGCGGTGTGCTCGGCGACGGTGCCGGAGGGGTACTCGAGGGGCATGCTCCACCCGCCGAACTCCGCGAACTTCGCGCCCAGCGCGACGTGGCGGTCGTGCAGCGGCGACCGCCGCCCGGCGCTGGGGCTGACGTCGCTCTCGTTCATGCTGCCGAACCTACCGCAGCGTCACCGTCCGGAAGCGCCCGCAACTCGCCCGCCGATGGCACGGGGTGGCAGCGCCGTATCCTGCCCCGGTGACGACTTACCAGCTCCGTGCGGCCAGCCCTGCCAAGACCCGTGCCGATGCCGTGGTCGTGGGCATCGTGCAGGACGCCAAGGGGCCTCGGGCGGCCGCGGGGGCGGAGGACGTGGCCAAGGCCTACGGCCGCAAGTTCCGCCCGCTGCTCGCGGGTCTCGGCATCACGGGCAAGGCCGGCGAGGTCCACCGGATCCCGACGAGCGGCGCGATCGCGGCGCCGGTCCTGGTGCTCGTCGGGCTGGGCAAGCAGCCCGACCAGCCCGACCAGGTCGCCGTGCGCCGCGCCGCTGGCGTGGCTGCCCGCTCGGTCACCAACGCCACCTCCGTCGCGCTCGCGCTGCCCGCCGACTCCCCCACGCTCATCCGGGCCGTGACCGAGGGCTACCACCTCGGCGGCTACCGCTTCACGGCGTACAAGAAGCAGACCGACAGCCCGCTCCCCGGCACGGTGACCGTGCTGTCGCCCGAAGCCCGCAAGGGCGAGGCGACCGAGGCGTTCGAGACGGCGCAGGTGCTCGCGGCGGCGGTCGCCACCACCCGCGACTGGGTGAACACGCCGCCGGGTGACTTCCGGCCGACCGAGTTCGCCGACGCCGTGGTGGCGGCCGCGGCCGCCACCGCGAAGGGTCGCGGCCGGACCAAGGTCAAGGCCGTGGTGCTCGACGAGGAGCAGCTCGCCGAGCTCGGCTGCGGCGGCATCCTCGGGGTGGGCCAGGGCTCGGCGTCACCCCCGCGGCTGGTCGAGCTGACCTACTCCCCCAAAGGTGCCGTGGCCCACCTCGCGCTCGTCGGCAAGGGCATCACGTTCGACTCCGGCGGCCTGACGATCAAGCCGGCGCAGGGCATGAGCGACATGAAGTCGGACATGGCCGGCGCGGCGGCGGTCGTGCAGGCCACCCTGGCGATCGCCGAGCTCGGGCTGCCGGTCAAGGTCACGACGTACGCCCCGATGGCCGAGAACATGGTGTCCGGCTCGGCCACCCGTCCCGGCGACGTCCTCACGATGTACGGCGGCAAGACCGTCGAGGTCCTCAACACCGACGCCGAGGGCCGGCTGATCCTGGCCGACGCGCTGGTCCGGGCGACCGAGTCGAAGCCCGACGTGATCCTCGACGTCGCCACCCTGACCGGCCACATGGTGCTGGCGCTCGGCGACCGGGTCGGTGGCGTGATGGGGGCCGACGACGTCGTCACGGCCGTGGTCGCCGCGGGCGACACGGCGGGCGAGCCGCACTGGCCGATGCCGCTGCCCGAGACCATCGTGGAGCGGGTGCGCGCGAGCAAGATCGCCGACCTCCTGCAGCACGACTGGAACCGCAGCGGTGGCGGCCTGTACGCGGGCGCGTTCCTCCAGGAGTTCACCGAGGGCCTGCCCTGGGCGCACCTCGACATCGCCGGGCCGTCGTTCCACACCGGCTCGCCCTACGGCCACGTCACCAACGGCGGCACCGGCTTCGCGGTCACCACGGTCGTCGAGTACGCCCGCCAGCTGGCCGCCCAGGGTGCTTCCTAGAACTCGCCGTTCTTCTTGCGGCGGTTGTACTCCCGCATCCGCTGCGGGACGCCGACCACGGCCGCGTCGTAGGACGGCACCTGGTGCCGGTTGCAGAACTGGTGCGCCCACTGGACCGAGGGGACCCGGCGCCGGGTCCACTCGCCGTCGTGCGCGACCAGCAGCAGCGTCACGTCGCTGACGGCAGTCCGGGGCTCGACGAACCCCTCGACGCCGCGGCGGGCCGAGACCCACTCGCGCAGGTGATCCTCGTCCGCGCGGTCGCTGCCGCGGACGGTGGTCGAGCCCGTGCGGGCGGTGTCACCCGAGGGACGTCGCATCCGCGACCGTCCTCGGAACCGATCGAACAACCCCATGGGGACCAGTGTGCCGGGTCGGCCCTCGGGGTGGTGTCGACTCACTCGCAAGAAGTGCAAAGATGGGCTCGGGCCGAGCGGGCCCGGCTCATCGGGGGCTGACGGAGGGAGCATGGTGGCCGAGGCCGAATTCGACGTACTCATTCTCGGGGCGGGCTCCGGCGGCTACGCCTGTGCGTTGCGCGCCGCGCAGCTGGGGCTGTCGGTGGGCCTGGTCGAGAAGGGCAACCTCGGCGGCACCTGCCTCCACGTCGGCTGCATCCCCACCAAGGCCCTGCTGCACGCGGCGGAGGTCGCCGACAGTGCGCGGGAGTCCGCGAAGTTCGGCGTGCAGGCCACCCTCGACGGGATCGACATGGCCGGCGTCAACAGCTACAAGGACGGCGTCGTCGGGCGGCTCTTCAAGGGCCTCACCGGCCTGATCAAGGGCCGCGGCATCACCGTCATCGAGGGTGACGGCCGGCTGACCGGGCCGCGCGAGGTCACGGTCGCCGGGACGGCGTACACCGGTCGCCACGTGGTCCTCGCGTCCGGCTCCTACAGCCGCTCGCTGCCCGGGCTCGACGTCGACGGCGACCGGGTCCTCACCTCCGAGCAGGCGCTGCGGCTCGAGCGGGTGCCCGCGTCGGTGGTCGTGCTCGGCGGCGGCGTGATCGGGTGCGAGTTCGCGAGCGTGTGGCGCAGCTTCGGCGCCGAGGTCACCATCGTCGAGGCGCTGCCCCGGCTGGTGGCGGCCGAGGACGAGGCGTCGTCCAAGGCCCTCGAGCGGGCGTTCCGCAAGCGCGGCATCGTCTTCCGCACCGGAACGCCCTTCCAGAGCGTCAAGACCACGGACACCGGCGTGGCCGTCACGGTGGAAGGCGGCGACGTGATCGAGGCCGAGCTGCTCCTCGTCGCGGTCGGCCGCGGCCCGGTGACCGACGGCCTCGGGTACGACGAGCAGGGCATCGCGATGGACCGCGGGTTCGTGCTCACCGACGACCACTGCCGCACCAACGTCGACGGCGTCTACGCCGTCGGCGACATCGTCCCCGGCCTCCAGCTCGCGCACCGCGGGTTCCAGCAGGGCATCTTCGTCGCCGAGGACATCGCCGGGCTCGCGCCGGCCCCGATCGACGAGCTCGGCATCCCGCGGGTCACCTACTCCCACCCGGAGGTCGCCTCGGTCGGCCTCACCGAGGCCGCGGCGGCGGAGCGGTACGGCGCCGACCAGGTCGAGTCGGTCACCTACGACCTCGGCGGCAACGGCAAGAGCCAGATCCTCGCGACCTCCGGCTTCGTGAAGCTCGTGCGCCGGGCCGACGGCCCGGTGGTCGGCGTCCACCTCGTCGGGGACCGCGTCGGCGAGCTGATCGGCGAGGCGCAGCTCATCTACAGCTGGGAGGCGCACGCCGATGACGTCGCGCCGCTCGTCCACGCCCACCCGACCCAGAACGAAGCCCTCGGTGAGGCGCACCTCGCGCTCGCCGGCAAGCCCCTGCACGCGCACTCCTGATCGACCTGCCACCCGCTAGCGAAGGAAGACCATTGGCCACCGAAGTCTCTCTCCCCGCCCTCGGCGAGTCCGTCACCGAAGGAACCGTGACCCGCTGGCTCAAGCAGGTCGGCGACCAGGTCGCGGTCGACGAGCCGCTGCTCGAGGTCTCCACCGACAAGGTCGACACCGAGATCCCCTCGCCGGTCGCGGGCACGCTGCTCGAGATCAAGGCCAACGAGGACGACACGGTCGAGGTCGGGGGCGTGCTGGCGCTGATCGGCGACGAGGGCGAGGGCGGCGGCTCCGAGTCCGCCTCGGACGACTCCGGCCAGTCCGACGACTCCGGCCAGTCCGACGACTCCGGCCAGTCCGACGACTCCGGCCAGTCCGACGACTCCGGTGAGCAGGAGGCCGGCGGCGGCGAGGACGTCGAGCAGGAGCGGGCCGAGCAGGAGGCCGAGGAGAAGGACTCCGACGGCGAGGCGCCGTCCGAGCAGGAGCCGGCGGCCGAGTCGTCCGACGGCGACGACTCGGGTCCCGACTCGGGCGGGTCGAGCGGTTCGTCCGGCGGCGGTGGCGGCGGCGGTACGTCGGTCACGCTGCCCGCCCTGGGCGAGTCGGTGACCGAGGGCACCGTGACCCGCTGGCTCAAGCAGGTCGGCGACGACGTGGCGGTCGACGAGCCGCTGCTCGAGGTCTCCACCGACAAGGTCGACACCGAGATCCCGTCGCCCGTGGCGGGGACGTTGCAGGAGATCAAGGTCCAGGAGGACGAGACCGTCGAGGTCGGCGCCGAGCTGGCGGTGATCGGCTCGGGTGACGGCGCGCCTGCCGAGGCTGAGCCGGAGGCGCGGCCCGCCGACGAGCAGGAGGCGGAGAAGAAGGAGCAGCAGGAGACGGAGATCGCCGAGGAGAAGCAGGAGGAGCCTGAGACCCAGCAGGAGCCTGAGACCCAGCAGCAGTCCGAGCCCGAGGAGAAGTCCGAGCCCGAGGCGCCGGCCGCGGAGGCTCCGGCCCCGAGCGAGTCGGGCGACCGCAGCGAGCCGGCGTCGTACGTCACCCCGCTCGTCCGCAAGATGGCCGCCCAGCACGGTGTCGAGCTCGCGTCGGTCACCGGCACCGGTGTCGGCGGTCGGATCCGCAAGCAGGACGTGCTCGACGCGGCGGCGAAGGCGAAGGAGGCCGCGGCACCCGCCGAGGCTCCGGCCGCCGCACCTGCTGCTGCCGCCCCGGCCGCCTCGGCGACCCCGTCGGCAGCGGCCGCGCTGCGCGGCACGACCGAGCCGATGTCGCGGCTGCGCAAGGTGATCGCCAAGCGGATGATGGAGTCGCTCCAGACCTCGGCGCAGCTGACCCAGGTCGTCGAGGTCGACGTGACCAACATCGGCCGGCTGCGCGACTCCGTGAAGGCCGACTTCCTCACGCGGGAGGGCGTCAAGCTGTCGTACTTCCCGTTCTTCGCGAAGGCCACGATCGACGCGCTGAAGGCTCACCCGTCCCTCAACTCGCAGGTCGACGAGGAGAAGGGCGAGATCACCTACTTCGACGCGGAGCACCTCGCGATCGCCGTCGACACGGAGCGTGGGCTGCTGAGCCCCGTCATCCACAACGCCGGCGACCTCAACGTCGCCGGGCTGGCCCGCAAGATCGCCGACGTGGCCGAGCGCACCCGCACCAACAAGGTCAAGCCGGACGAGCTGTCGGGCGGCACGTTCACGCTGACCAACACGGGCAGCGTGGGCGCCCTGTTCGACACCCCGATCATCAACCAGCCGCAGGTGGCGATCCTCGGCACCGGCACGGTGGTCAAGCGTCCGGTGGTGATCGACGACCCGAACCTCGGCGAGACGATCGCGGTGCGCCAGATGGCCTACCTGTCGCTGACCTACGACCACCGGATCGTCGACGGTGCCGACGCCGCCCGCTTCCTGCAGGACGTGAAGGGTCGGCTCGAGGCCGGGCAGTTCGACGTCTGAGGGCTACCTCGGCCTCGTGTGCCTGAGACCACTCTCCTGAGCGGTCTCAGGCACACGCCGCACCCCCTGGCACCATGGGCCGCATGCGCTACCTCGTCGCCGGCGGCTCCGGCTTCCTCGGGTCCCACCTGATCGCCCGCCTGCGCGACGACGGGCACCAGGTCACCCAGCTGGTACGGCGAGCGCCGCGCTCCCCCGACCAGGTGGAGTGGCAGCCGGCGGAGGGGATCCTCGACCCCGACGTGGTGGCCGCGGCCGACGTGGTCGTCAACGTCGCCGGCTCCCGGCTGTTCGGCAACGTCCGCTCCCACGCCTGGCGCCGTCGGATGACCGAGAGCCGCGTGACCACGACCCGCGTGCTGGCCGAGGCGATCGCGAAGGCCGAGCGCCCACCCACGTTCGTCGCCGCGAACGGCAGCTCTACTACGGCGACCACGGTGCCGCACCGGTGACCGAGGAGTCCGAGAGCCGGGGCGACGACTTCATGACCCAGCTCACCAGGCAGTGGCAGGAGGCGACCGAGCCCGCGGCCGCCGCCGGGGCGCGCGTCTGCATCCTGCGTACCGCACCGGTGATGGCGCGCGGCGGCGACACGATGCGGATCCTCGTGCCGATGTTCAAGCTCGGGCTCGGCGCGCGCCTCGGGGACGGCTCGCAGTACTTCCCGGTCGTGTCGCTGCGGGACTGGATCGGGGTGGCGTCGTTCGTTGCTCAGCACGACGAGCTCGCGGGACCGGTCAACATCTGCTGCCCTGAGACGCCGACGAACGCGGAGTTCACACGCACCTTCGCCCGACTGGTGCGCCGTCCCGCCTTCGTGTTCGCTCCGTCCCCGCTGCTGCGCCTCGCCGGGCCCGCCGCACCCGAGCTCCTCCGCTCGCTCAACCTGCGACCGGAGGCCGTGACGGCTGCCGGCTACGAGTTCTTCGACCGCGACGTGACCTCGGTGCTGGCCACCGGCCTCGCCTGATCGCGCACCTCGACGACCCGCCAGCGGCCGGCCTCCTCCCACCAGGACCACGGTCCGGGTCGACCAGTCGTCGCGGGGCAGCGTCACGCGGCCGCCGTCGCCGACGGCGGTGCCGCCGACCACGCGATCGGTCACGACCAGCACCAGCCGGTGGTCGCTCGCCGACGCCACCCGGACGCCGGCCCGCTGCACCGCCAGTCCCTCGACCCGCAGCCCCCGCTCGGCGTACGCCGTGAGCAGGGCGGCGTCGGCGCGACCCGACGCCGACCCCTCGACGTACAACCGACGGAGGGCGGCCGGGTCGGCTCGCTCCCAGGCGGCGGCCCGCGCCGCGTCCCACTGCCGCAGCACGGCGAGCGGCGCGACCCGGTCACCGTCGGTGCCGCCCGAGAGCAGCGACAGGAGCACCGCGAGGAGGAGGGACACGGCCCCTTCCTACCGGGATCCGGCGGCGCCGGTCGGACTTATCCACAGCGGTAGGCTCGACCCGTGACGTTGGACTACCGGATCGCGGGGCTCGGCCCCGACGCCGTCGAGTATCTCGCCGCGTGGGACCTGCAGCGCGACGTCCACGCGGCCGTGGCCTCCGGGGCCTCCGACGACACCGTGCTGCTGCTCGAGCACCCGCCGGTGTTCACGTGCGGCAAGCGCACCGACCCGCACGAGCGGCCGGTCGACCCGGGTGGCGCTCCGGTGATCGACGTCGACCGCGGCGGCAAGATCACGTTCCACGGGCCTGGGCAGCTCGTCGGCTACCCGATCGTCACGCTGCCCGACCACGTCAAGGTCGTCGACTACGTGCGACGGGTCGAGGAGGCGCTGATCCACACCTGCGCCGAGCTCGGCGTCACCACCGCCCGCGTGCCCGGCCGCAGCGGCGTGTGGCTCCGGGCCGACGACCCTGCCGTCGGGCACCGCCCGGAGCGCAAGGTGGGTGCCCTCGGGATCCGGGTGAGCCGCGGCGTCACGATGCACGGCTTCGCCCTCAACTGCGACGTGGACCTCGGCTGGTACGACCGGTTCGTCCCGTGCGGCATCGCGGACGCCGACGTCACCTCGCTCAGCCGCGAGCTCGGCCGCGACGTCACGGTGCAGGAGGTCATCCCGATCGTGGAGCGGCACCTCTCGGCGTACCTCTCCTGGGAGCCGTACGACGCCACCCCCGACTACGAACCACGGCCGGAGCCGGGTCGCGTGTCGCGCATCGAACTGGTGACCCCGTAGTACATACTCCGTATCTATGAGCGACCTCGTCATCGAGACGACCGGTCTGCGCAAGGAGTTCCGTTCACGGCGGGGGGGCCTTCGGGTCGCAGTGCAGTCCCTCGACCTGGCGGTCCCTGCCGGCGGCGTCCACGGATTCCTCGGACCCAACGGGTCCGGCAAGACGACCACGATCCGGATGCTGCTGGGCCTGGCCCGCGCCACGAAGGGGTCGATGAAGCTCTTCGGCACCGACGTGCCGCACGGCCTGCCCGCGGTCATCGACCGGGTCGGGGCGGTGGTGGAGTCGCCGAAGTTCTCCCCCAACTTCACGGGGCGGCAGAACCTCCAGCTGCTGGCCCGCACCCGCGGCATCGAGACCGAGCGGATCGACCACGCGCTCGCCACCGTGAGCCTCGGCGCCCGCGACCGCGACCGCTACAAGTCCTACTCGCTCGGCATGAAGCAGCGGCTCGCGATCGCCGCCACGCTGCTCAAGGACCCGGACCTGCTGATCCTCGACGAGCCGACCAACGGGCTCGACCCCGCCGGCATCCGCGAGATCCGCGACACGATCCGTGACCTCGGCGAGGCCGGGGTCACGGTCCTGCTGAGCTCGCACATCCTGGCCGAGGTGCAGCAGATCTGCTCGTCGGTCACGATCATCGGCAACGGACGGATGATCTCCTCCGGCAAGGTCGATGACCTCCTGGGTGCCAGCAACGTCTACCGGGTCCGGGTGTCCGACCACGAGAGTGCGGTGCGCCTGCTCGGCGCGGCCGGCTTCACCGCCGAACCCGACGCCGGGGCGATCCGCGTCGAGACCGACCGGCCGGCCGCCGACATCACCCGCACCCTGGGCGAGTCGCAGCTGTGGCTCGAGGAGCTCACCGCCGTCCGGCCCGACCTCGAGACGGTCTTCCTCGAGCTCACCTCCGGTGAGGCGCTCGGCGAGGAGAGCAGCCGATGATCAAGCTGATCCGCGTCGAGCTCACTCGCCTCCGGTGGCGACGCGCCGTCGTCGTCCTGCTGGCCGGCTGCACCCTCGTCACCGTCGTCATCTTCGCGGGCACCGCGTGGAGCACCCGGCCGATCTCCGACTCCGAGCGCCAGCAGGCGCAGGAACAGGTCGACCGGGAGCTGGCCCAGCCCTACATGCAACGCCAGATCAGGCAGTGCGAGAAGCGGCCGAACCGTTATGGCGTCCGCGACCCGGAGAACTGCGCGGACCGGATGGGCCCGCAGGTCGAGTGGTACGTCTCACGCAGCGAGCTGCAAGCCGGGCGGGCGTTCCGCGAGGCAGGGCTCGGCGTCATCACCATCCTGATGGGCCTGCTGATGCTGGTCGGGACGACGTTCGCCGGCGCCGACTGGAACTCCGGCTCCATGAGCAACCAGCTGCTCTTCGAGCCCCGCCGGGCACGCGTCTGGCTGGCCAAGGCGGCGGGGGTCCTCGCAGTCAGCATCGCCACCTCGGCCGTCCTGCTCGCCGCCTTCGCGGGCGGCCTGCTGCTGCTCGCGCGGACCCGGGGCCTCGAGGTGCCACCGGAGGTCCCCGGCTGGATGGCGGCCAGCTCCGGGCGAGCCGTGCTGCTGATCGGGGCCGCCGCCGTCGGGGCGTACGCCGTCACGATGCTCGTGCGCAGCACCGTGTTCACGCTCGGCGCGATGTTCGCGGTCGTCGTGGGCGCCACGCTGGTGATGGCCCTGCTCGGGATCAGCGAGGCGTGGTTCCCCAACAAGAACCTCGGCTCGGTCATCTGGAACGGCTCGTCCTACTACGTCGAACCGCCGAGCGCCTGCTTCGCCGAGGGCCGCCGGCCGCCGGCCGGGCTGGACTGCAACAGCCGCGAGCGGCTCGACCTCTGGGAGGCGGCCCGCAACCTCGGCGCCCTTCTCGTGGTGGCGGGTGGCGCGTCCGTGTGGTCGTTCCGGCGGCGTGATGTGCCGTAGGTAGACTGGTCTGAGTGACGACCGCTCCTGCCCCCGAAGGCCGCAAGCTGCTCCGGCTCGAGGTCCGCAACGCCGAGACCCCGATCGAGCGGAAGCCCGAGTGGATCAAGACCCGGGCGAAGATGGGGCCCGCCTACACCGAGCTGCACGGGCTGGTGAAGTCCGAGGGCCTGCACACCGTGTGCCAGGAGGCGGGCTGCCCCAACATCTTCGAGTGCTGGGAGGACCGCGAGGCGACGTTCCTCATCGGCGGCGACCAGTGCACCCGGCGCTGCGACTTCTGCCAGATCGACACCGGCAAGCCCGAGCCGCTCGACCGTGACGAGCCGCGCCGGGTCGCGGAGTCGGTCCGGAAGATGGGGCTGCGCTACGCCACGATCACCGGCGTCGCCCGCGACGACCTGCCCGACGGTGGCGCCTGGCTGTACGCCGAGACCGTCCGGGCGATCCACGAGCTCAACCCGGACACCGGCGTCGAGAACCTGATCCCCGACTTCAACGGCACGCCCGACCTGCTGACCGAGGTGTTCGAGTCGCGGCCCGAGGTGCTGGCCCACAACGTCGAGACCGTCCCGCGGATCTTCAAGCGGATCCGGCCCGGCCTTCCGCTACGACCGCTCGCTCGGCGTCCTCACGGCCGCGCGGGACTTCGGGCTGGTCACCAAGTCGAACCTGATCCTGGGCATGGGCGAGACCCGAGAGGAGATCAGCCAGGCGTTGCGCGACCTGCACGAGGCGGGCTGCGAGCTGGTCACGATCACCCAGTACCTGCGTCCCTCGGTGCGCCACCACCCGGTCGAGCGGTGGGTCAAGCCCGAGGAGTTCGTCGAGCTCAAGGACGAGGCCGACGAGATCGGCTTCTCGGGCGTCATGTCCGGGCCGCTGGTCCGTTCGTCGTACCGGGCCGGGCGGTTGTACCGTCAGGCCCTAGAGCACCGAGACGCCCGCGCGTCCGTCCACTGATCCACGCGACCACCCGCCGGTCCACGCACACCCCAGGAAGCGCCGAAGAATGTCAGACGTCGACCCGTCCTCGATGAGCCGCCGCAAGCAGATGGCGGCCACCTACCGGATGGCCAAGAAGACCTACCGGTGGCTGCCGTTCCTGCTGCTGGGGACGTTCCTCGTCGCCGGTGGGCTCGGCTTCGTGCTGTTCTACTGGGTGCTGCCCGGCGGCGGCGTGATCGGGCTCGTGATCTCGATCGTCGGCGGCTTCATGCTCGGCCTCCTCGCCATGATGCTCCTGTTCGGCCGGCGCGCCCAGTCCGCGGCGTACGCCCAGATGGAGGGGACGCCGGGAGCCGGTGCGCGCGCGCTGTCGACGCTGCGCCGGGGCTGGAAGACCGACGAGGTGGTGGCGTTCACCAAGCAGCAGGACATGGTCCACCGGGTCGTCGGCCCGCCGGGCATCGTGCTGGTCGGCGAGGGCAACCCGCACCGCCTCAAGACCCTGATGGCCACCGAGGAGCGCCGCCACGCGCGGGTCGCCTCCGAGGTGCCGATCTACCAGGTCGTCGTCGGCAACGACGAGGGGCAGGTGCCGATCCGCAAGCTGGTCCGGCACGTCACCAAGCTCGGGCGCAACGTCAAGGGCGCAGAGCTGACCGACGTGCTGAGCCGGCTCAAGGCGATCGACGCCAACCGGTCCAACCTGCCGATCCCCAAGGGCCCGATGCCCACGAGCATGAAGGGCATGCGCGGCCAGATGCGGGGCCGCTGACGGGTCAGACCGTCTCGCTGGGCGGCGCCAGCACGAGCCGTGCCGGCGGCGCCTCGATCTCCACCGGCTCACCCCACGCGTACAGCCGGACGCGGACCTCGGAGGACTCGCCGTCCAGCTCGATGGCGTAGGACAGCTCCCGAACCCGGAACTGCTCGTCCACCCACAGCGTGTAGGTGAGCTGGTCGGTCGTGATCCGTTCCGCTTCCTCCAGATCCTGCACGTCGACCGTGAGCTCGTACTGGGTCAGCGCCTCACCGGCGATCTGCCGGGACCCGGTCGACGTCACAGACTCCACGGCCCGCGCGACGTCGCCGACGCGGGCGAGCGGGTCCAGCAGCCCCACGTAGGAGACCAGGTACGGCGGGAGGGTCTCCGGCTCGTCGAGCTCGTAGCTCACGAACCGGCGACCGAGGCTGAGGTACATCGTCCCGTCGACCGACCTCGCGTCGATCCGCTCCGTCCGCCACTGCTCGCGGACCGGCCGCCAGAGTCGCACCCGCAGGTCACCCGCCATCCTGACCGGGTCAGTGGTGCGGTCGATGACGCCCGTCATCATCAGGTAGCCGTCGGGAGCGTGCAGGGTCGTCGTGAGGTGAGCTGTCGTGGCGGCGTCGAGCCCGGCCGCCAGGTCGTCCGCGAACTCGTGCGGGTCGACCGAGACCTCGTCAGCGGTTCGTGGCTCCGGTGCCTGCTCGGCCACGCAGCCAGTCACGGTCGACGGGAGCAGCAGGGCCGCCGCGAGGGCAGCCGCCCCGAGGCGAGCGCGCATGGGCAAACTCTAGGACGGCGCCAGCCCGCGCGGGGCACTTACCGGCGCGACGCGACGAGATCGTCGAGCAGCGCGGTCTGGGTGCCCG
Source organism: uncultured Actinomycetota bacterium (assembly GCA_963829855.1). Taxonomy (GTDB): domain Bacteria; phylum Actinomycetota; class Actinomycetes; order Propionibacteriales; family Nocardioidaceae; genus Nocardioides. The sequence continues at coordinate 214,344 of CAWHKE010000011.1, forward strand.
TCGCCATGTCGTGCAACCCCCGACCGTCCGGCTTGAACACCAGGGGCGGGATCACCAGGCAGATCATCACCGAGCGCAGCAGCGCGCGGAGCAGGTCCGGCGGGCGCCTGGTGTCGGTCCGGATCACCCGGATCCGGGTGGCCAGCTGCCCGAACGACCCGCCGACCAGCGCCGTGAGGAGCGCCGACTCCGCGACGTACACGCCCAGCGTGTAGAAGCCGGAGAAGCGGTCCTCGCTCCACCCCGCGGGCCCGATGACCAAGATCACCACCAGCGTCGAGGCGATCCAGTCGACGAACAGGGCACCGGTCCGGCGGGCCCACGACGCGGTCTCCAACACGCGGGCCAGCCTAGGGGGATCTCCAGCGCCGCCCGTCGGCGCGTCGGAGGGCAGCCGCCAGGGCAACTGTTACACGGCCGAAACAAACGGGATACGGTCGAGAAACTGCCCCTGCCTAGGTTCGGGGCACCCGGTGCAGAGTCGCAGCGGGCCATCGTTTCGCACGGAACTTGCGGCCAGCCCGATCGGGCGGCCAAGGAGGACGAATGTTCGCAAACAGCGACGAGCTGCTGAAGTTCGTGAAGGACGAGGGCGTCGAGATGGTCGACGTCCGGTTCTGTGACCTGCCCGGCATCATGCAGCACTTCACCGTCCCGGTGTCGTCCTTCGACCAGTCGGTCTTCGACGACGGCCTGAACTTCGACGGGTCCTCGATCCGTGGGTTCCAGGCCATCAACGAGTCCGACATGGCACTGTTCCCGGACGCCTCCACCGCGTACATCGACCCGTTCCGCACCGCCAAGACGCTCGTCGTGAACTTCTTCATCCACGACCCGATCACCGGCGAGGCCTACTCCCGCGACCCGCGCAACATCGCGCGCAAGGCGATGGCCTACCTCACCTCCACCGGCATCGGCGACACGGCGTACTTCGCGCCGGAGGCGGAGTTCTACATCTTCGACTCGGTCCGCTACTCGACCGGTGTCAACGAGGGGTACTACCACATCGACTCCGTCGAGGGCTGGTGGAACAGCGGCAAGGAGGGCGACAACCTGGGCTACAAGACCCGGCTCAAGGGCGGGTACTTCCCGGTGGCGCCGTACGACCACTACACCGACCTGCGCGACCTCATGGTGAAGAACCTCGAGGCCTCGGGGCTGCTCGTCGAGCGGGCCCACCACGAGGTCGGCACCGCCGGCCAGGCGGAGATCAACTACAAGTTCGACGAGCTGCTCAAGGCCGCCGACGACGTCATGAAGTTCAAGTACATCATCAAGAACACGGCCTGGGAGCAGGGCAAGTCGGTCACCTTCATGCCGAAGCCGATCTTCGGCGACAACGGCTCCGGCATGCACGTGCACCAGTCGCTCTGGAACGACGGCGAGCCGCTGTTCTACGACGAGACCGGCTACGCCGGACTCTCCGACATGGCGCGCTACTACATCGGCGGCATCCTCGCGCACGCCCCGTCCGTGCTGGCGTTCACCAACCCGACCGTGAACTCCTACCACCGGCTGGTGCCGGGCTTCGAGGCCCCGATCTCGCTCGTGTACTCCTCGCGCAACCGCTCGGCCTCCGTCCGGATCCCGATCACGGGCGCGAACCCCAAGGCCAAGCGCGTCGAGACCCGCTTCCCCGACCCGTCGGCGAACCCCTATCTCGCGTTCTCGGCCCTCATGCTCGCCGGCCTCGACGGCATCAGGAACAAGATCGAGCCCGCCGAGCCGATCGACAAGGACATCTACGAGCTCCCGCCGGACGAGATGGCCGAGATCGACCAGGTCCCGACCTCGCTCAACGCGGTGCTCGACGCGCTCGAGGACGACCACGACTACCTCACCGAGGGCAACGTGTTCACCCCCGACCTGATCGAGACCTGGATCGACTACAAGCGGACCGCGGAGATCGCACCCGTGCAGCTGCGCCCGCACCCGCACGAGTTCGAGCTCTACTACGACATCTGAGCCCGAGACCCCGTCTGGCCTGCGGCTTTGGGATCACCACCCTCCGCAGTCCGCAGGGAGTCCGCACGAGCCGCCATCACCGCCTCGGTGGCGGCTCGTGTGCTGTGGTCGGAGTCCGGCCACAGGTGGCCCGCAGGTGTCGAGCGACCGGAACCGGGCGGCAGTCCGGATTCCTTGGCTGGCGTGATGGATCTATAGGGAACTAATGGCCACGAGCCGTAACGGTTTCCGAACGCCGGTCGGGGACCGTACCGTCATCGGGACTCCACAAGGGAGCGCGACTGTGATGGGCCCTCATCGAGGCACGACGGCACTGGCGTGGTCGCTGTTTGTCCTGTGGGCCGCGATCGCCGTGGCAACAGCCGTCGTCGGAAGCGGACAGCCGAGCAACCGCGACTACTACTTCCCGCTCATGCTCGTCGGGTACGCCGCCGCAGGTGCCCTGGTGGCCGCGCGCCATCCGCGGAACGCCGTAGGGTGGCTGCTCCTCGGGGTCGCGCTGACCGTCAGCCTGATGGTCGGCGGTGACACCTACGTGATCCCGCACGCCAATCCGGGATACGTCGCCGTCGCCTGGGTCTCGGGATGGCTCTTCTACGTCTGGTTCGCCCTGGTCGTGGCCTTCCTCCCGCTTGTGTTCCCGACCGGCCGGCTGCTGTCCCCGCGTTGGCGCGTCGTCTTGTGGTTCGAGGTAGCCACCCTCGTTGCGGGTGTCGGCCTGGCGGGCCTCACGCCGGGCCAGCTGGCCGTGACGGGGAATGTGCAGAACCCGTTGGGAGTGCACGGCACGGCACGTACCGTGCTCGCCACGCTCGAGCCCTGGGTGCTGGCCGCGACCGCGGTCGGCGTACTGCTCGCAGGCGTGTCCCTCATCCTCAGGTTCCGCCGATCGAGGGGCGCGGAGCGTCAGCAGCTGAAGTGGTTCGCGTTCGCCTGCCTCCTGGTCGTGGGCAGCCTGGCCCTGTCCGGGCTCGCGGCGCTGGTGCCCGGCCGTTGGAGCGACACCTTGAACGATCTCGGATGGTGGGTCTTCCTCTTCAGCGCCATCCTGGGCATCCCCCTCGCCACGGGGATCGCCATTCTGAGGCACCGGCTCTACGACATCGACGTCGTGATCAACCGCACGCTCGTCTACGGCACGTTGACTGCCGCACTCCTCGTGTTCTACGTGGGTTCGATCCTTGTCCTGCGGGCCCTGCTGAGCCCGCTCACCGGCGACAACAATCTCGCCGTCGCGGGGTCCACCCTCGCGGTGGCAGCCCTGTTCCGACCGGCCCGCGCGCGCATCCAGGCCGTCGTCGATCGACGGTTCTTCCGCCACAAGTACGACGCCGCCCAGACGCTGAACGCGTTCTCCAGCCGGCTGCGCCATGAGGTGGACCTCGAGGAGGTCGGATCCGACCTCCGCTCCGCGGTCGCCCGAAGCGTGCAGCCAAGCCACATCTCCCTGTGGTTGCGCAACTGAGGCGCCAGTTGATGAACTTCCGTGAACGGGCCGGCGACGGCCGGCTCTGTGGGCCCCGTAGGGCGACCGTTGGGAGAGCGTCCTCATCTTGCGCGCTGAGCGTCCACCTAGCCCGCTCGAGCGACGACCATCCGCGAAGACCTGCCGGCACGCTGTCGAGGCGCACCGCCGACGTCAGGCGAGTTGGACGACCGTGGCCTCGAAGGGCCCGGCCAACAGCTCGAGCATCGGCGCCATCATCTCGGCGGTCCTCGGGTCGCTCATGACGGACTCCCGCGCGGCGGCTGTCTCCCACTCGGCGATCTCCACCAGGGTGTCGGGGTCGTCGACGACCTCGTAGAGGCCGGTGCCCAGGCAGCCCATCTCGTTCAGTGTGGGCCCGATGTCGCCGAGCATCGCGTGCAGCACGTTCTTGAGCTCGTCGCGCCGGCCCGGCTGGGCCGTCAGCTCGACGATCACCTTGATGGTCATGGGTTGCCTCCGGTGGAGCAGATGGGTGGGGGTGGACTACTTCTCGATGTACGAGGTCAGGGGCGGCAGCACGCCGTGGGCCTCCATCAAGGCGGCCACCTCGGGGGGAGGCGAGTCGAGCAGCGACTGTAGGGCGCCCATGTCGTGGATGTCGGCGGTCACGGCGATGCGGTTGCTGCCGTCCTGTGCGACGTGGTCGGTGACGTTCGAGCCCACCGATCCGAGGGCTGCCGCTCGTTCGTCCTTGCCCTCGAGCCAGCGTTCGATGTCGACGACCTCGTGGGTGATGACCATTCGTGGCATGCTTCGCCCCTTTGCGCGGAGTGGGTTCGTGATCCCGCCGACAGGCCCGCGTGCGGTCGGCGTTCATCGGGTGGCGCGATCGATCGTCCTGCCGACCGGCGGTGAAGACATCACTCGATCGTGTGATGCCCAGTGGCTCCTGCAATGGTGGACGGTTGTACCAGTCTGGACCGCCGGCGCTGGCGGGAGCAGACTCGGCGCGTGGTTGGGTCATGGTGAGGGCGTACGTGGAGGGGCTGGTGGGCCGCGATGCCGAGCTTGCTCTCACTGCGACTGAAGTCGACCGGCTCGCTGACGGCCGGGCGGGTGTGCTGGTGATCGAGGGGGAAGCCGGCATCGGCAAGACCCGCCTGGTGCAGAGCATGGTCGACGACGCGCGTTCCCGCGGACTGGCGGCGTTCTCCGGCCGGGCTCATCCCTTTGAACTAACGCGACCGTTCGGTGTGGTCGCTGCCGCCTTGGGGCTGCATTCCCAATCGCTCGACCCACGCAGCGCCGCGATCGGGGCGCTGCTGACCGGCCGGGACGCAGGCTCACGCGGGCCCGTGGGCGACATCCAGTACCGCGTCGTCGAGGAGATCGTCGACCTGGTGGAGACGGCGTGCGTCGAGCGCCCGGTGTTGCTGGTCGCGGAGGACATCCACTGGGCGGACACCGCGAGCCTGTTGACGATCTTGTCGATCGCGCGGCGGCTGCCGCTCGCTCCCCTGCTCGCTGTGGTGACCACTCGGCCGTCACCGCTCCCGGGCGAGGTGGTCCGGCTGCTCGACGACCTGGCGGCCGGGGGCGGGCACACGCTGCGCCTGCCGCCGCTGACGCCCGACGACGTCGCGGCGCTCGCGTCCCACGTCCTGGGGGCGTCTCCCGGTCCCGGACTGACCGCCATGCTGGCCAAGGCCGGCGGGAACCCGCTGTGGGCCACCGCGATGCTGCGCTCCATGGCCGACGAAGGGGTGCTGCGCCACGCATCCGACGAGGTCGACGTGACGAGCTCGGACCTGCCGACCTCGCTGGGCGAGCTGGTGGTGCGCCGCCTGCGGGACCTGCCGGGGCCGACGCTGGACCTGCTCCAGGTCGCGGCCGTGCTCGGCGATGCGGTGTCGCTGCGCGACCTGGCCGCCGTCGCCCGCCGTACGCCGTCCGACGTCGCAGGGCAGCTGGGCGCGGCGTACGACGCCCAGCTCCTCGACGAGGTCGACGAACGTGTGGTGTTCCGGCACCAGCTCGTGCACGACGCGATCTACCAGCACGTGCCGGCACCGGCTCGCCGCCTCCTGCACCGCGAGGCGGCGGTCGCGCTGATGGCCGCGGGCGCGGACCGGCTGGAGGTAGCCGATCACCTGGTGCTCGGCGCCGAGCGCGGCGACGAGCAGGCCGTCGGGTGGCTGCGCGACGCGGCCCGTGAGGCGTCGGGGCAGGCGCCGCTGGTCACCCTCGAGCTCCTCCGCCGCGCCGAGGCGCTGCTGCCGGGCGGTCACCGTGACGCTGACGTCGTGTCGGCGGAGGTGGTGCAGGCGCTGCTGCGTGCTGGGAGCGTGGCCGAGGCGTCGGCGCGTGCCGAGGCGGTGCTCGCTCGGCAGCACGCCGTCGAGGTGGACACCCCGTTGCGGCTCGCCCTGGTCGGCGCCCTGGCCCTGCAGAACCGTACCGAGGAGCTCACCGCCCTGGTCGATGCCAGCCTCGGCACCCCTGGCCGGCTCGGGCCCGCCGAGCAGGCGCTGATGCTGGCCCAACAGAGCTGGGCGCTCACCTACACCGGGGCCCCCCGAGCGGGCGAGTCAACTGCTGCCCGGGCGCTCGCCAACGCCGGGCAGGCGGGCGACCCGGCGATGTCGGTGTGGGGGCTGACGGCGTTGCTGGTGGCGGTGGGGCGGCAGGGACGTTTCGACGAGGCGCTGGCCCATGCCCGGCGCGCGGCCGCCCTCGCGGCCGACTCGACCGACACGAGGTCGCTGCCGCTGCAGCCCAAGTTCTTCCTCGGCCTGACGCTGTTCGACTGCGACCTCGTCGGCGAGGCACGGGCGGCGTTCCGGGCCGCTCTGGACGACGAGTTCGGCTCCGCGTGGTGGCTATCGGAGACCCTGATGGCCGATGCCCAGGCGTCGTTCGCCATCGGCGAGTGGGACGACGCAGTGCCCGGCCTCATCGCCGGCGGCCAAGCCGCGCAGGAGAAGGGCAACCCGCTCCTGGTGACACAGTCGCTCGCCTACCGCGCCGTCATCGCGACGGCCAGGGGCGACCTCCGCGCCGCCCGCGAGCTGGCCGACGGATTCACCGGATCACTGGAGGGTGAGCAGCTGAGCTACAACGCCGGGGTCCTGGCGTTCGCGTCGGCTGGGCTGAAGGCGGCCGAGGGCGACCGGCAGGGGGCGTTCGACCTGTTGCTGCGGTGCTGGCGCTTCGACGCGGACCGCGAGTGTCGCTTCTACCACCGCTTCCTTGCCCCGGACCTCGTGCGCCTGGCCATGGCCCTGGGTCAACGCGACGTCGCCACCGAGGTGGCCGACACCGTCACGGCCGGGGTGGCACTGGCACCTGAGGTGCCCACCGTGCGCAGCCTGGCGCTGCGCTGCCGCGGCCTGGTCGACGGTGAGGTCGAACCTCTGATCGAGGCAGCCGAGATCGCCCGCCAGGCGCCCCTCCTGGTGGAGCACGCCGGCGCCTGCGAGGACGCGGCGAGCCTGCTGGCGCAGGGCGGCCGGCGCGACGAGGCAGCGATGCTGCTGCGCGAAGCACTGGACCGCTACGAGCAAGCCGGCGCCGACGCCTGGGCCGGCCGGGTCCGGGCCGGACTGCGATCCATCGGCGCCCCGCCCGGCGCGCGCGGGCCGCGGCAGCGGCCCGCGGACGGCTGGGAGAGTCTCACCGACACGGAGCGGGCAGTGTCGCTGCTCGTTGCCGAGGGTCTCACGAACGGCGCGGTGGCCCGGCGTATGTATGTCTCGCCGCACACCGTGAACACCCACCTGCGGCACGTGTTCGCCAAGCTCGGCGTGTCCAACCGGGTCGAGCTCGCCGCTGTGGTGCATCACTCGATCGAGTGATGTTGCCCCGGCCGGACTCGTGCACATTCGATGGCATGCAGTCACACAGGCTGCGACGCGACGACAGGAGGCCCACCGTGGACCACGCTGCGACGATGCGGAACACCTATGAGCTGATCAGCGCCGGAGACATCGCAGGGTTCGGCGACCTGGTCGCCGACGACTTCGTCGAGCACCAGGGTGGGCCGGGGTTCCCTGCCACCAAGGAGGGGACGCTGGACTTCTTCCACGCCCTGCTGGAGGCGTTCCCTGACCTCCACATGAACGTCGAGGACGTGATCGCCGACGGGGACAAGGCCGTCGCCCGGGTCACGACGACAGGAACCCACCGGGGCGACTTCATGGGGATTGCGCCGACCGGCAGCACCGTCGACATGCAGCTCATCGACATCATGCGGTTCGACGGAGCCGGCCACGTCTGCGAGCACTGGGGGGTCGCGGACATGCTGTCACTCATGCAGCAGCTCGGCGTCGTCCCCGTCGGCGCTGCGACCTAGCCCCTGGCAGTGGAATGGCCGACAGCGGAGTCATCACATCACATGCAGAGCCTCGCGTTCGCCGTTCTCCTGCCGCCTGATCAGATCGGGGCGAGCGTCGAGGCGCTGACCTCGTGCTGGGCGGGTGCACGCCGGGAGGCCTTCCAGGACGCCCGACGCCGCGCCGGTATCGTCCGGGAGTCGGTCTGGATCCAGTCCGCGCTGGGCGGTGATCTCGCCATCGTCCACGTGGAGGCCGACGACCTCGAGATCGCGCTCACGATACTGGCGACCTCGGCCGAGCCTTTCGATCGCTGGTTCCGTGACGCCGTCCGCGATGTCCACGGCATGGCCCTGGCGGAAGGATTCAGGGCACCCGACCTCGTGCTCGACTTCGACGCCAACCGAACCTGACCGTTGAGACGCGAATAGGACCTGTGGCATAGCTGATCAAGCTGCGATCGAAGCCGGTCAAGGACACGGCGGAGGAACGAGGAGAAGGCACGGTCGCGCGAGCAGGATCCGCGTTGCCAGGAAGCCCTGCAGGCAGCAGATCTCGCCGAACACCCCTACCGCCGGATACACGTGCCCGACCTGTCGCGGCTCGACCAGGGATGGCAGGCGCGGGAGTGGCCAGATCCGTCTCGAGCCGCCGAGTGGCGTTCCAAGACGCACGTCGACGGGGACTGTGTGGCCTTGGATCACTACGCACCGTGGTTCGCGAGTGTTGCGCGTGGGTGAGCGTCCGGCGCGCGGCCGCCGTCGTGCCGAGGATGTGGCACGGCCCCTAGGGGTGCTTCGGGGAGGCGAACCTCTCGGCGATGACGCCGTGCCTCAACCCGCGGTCGCTGACGGTCAGGGCGTCCTGGCCCGTGAGCGCGAGGATCGTGCGGACGACGCACGCCCCGGCGAGGATGACCTCGGCCCGGGCCGGCTGCAGGCCGGCGATCTCACGGCGCTCCTCCGCAGAGCGATTCCGGAACGCCTCGATCTGTCGGTCCACCTCGTCCGCGTCGATGATCGTCGCGTGCACGACGTCCGGGTCGTAGTGATCCAGGCCGTGCTTGACGGCTGCCAGGTTGGTGGAGGTGCCACCGATCGCGATCACCATGTCCGGGCGTGGTCGGTTCCGCAGCTCGGCGAGTTCGGTCGCGATCGCGCTCGAGAGCTGCGTCGACGGTCTCGCGAGGTACTGCGTCCGCGAGCCCGAAGCGCTCGGCAAACCGCACGGCGCCCACGTCGACGCTGAACTGTTCCTCGATCCGGTCCACGCTCCCGAAGGTGAACTGGCTGCTGCCGCCGCCGGAGTCGAACACCAGCAGTCGGTCACCGGTCAGTGGAAGGGCTGATACGGCGGCCATGTATGCGAGCCGAGCCTCTTCTCGACCCGAGATGACCTCCACGGTGACTCCGCATCGGCTGTGGACGGCCGCCACGAGCTCGTCCCGGTTCGACGCCTGTCGGAGTCCCGCGGTGCCCACGGCGACGATGTCGAGCGGACCATCACGTCGGGCCTCGTCGACCAGGTCTCCGATGGCGTCGACCGTGCGGCTCATCGATGCGGGGGTCAGCCCACCGGCTGCCGCCAGGCCTTCGCCGAGCCTGGTGACCACGGCGGTCTCGACCTCGATCTGCGGGGTGCCATCCTCGTCGCGGTGACCGAGCGTGAACTTGATCGAGTTGGTGCCGACGTCGATGACGGCGAACCGCCTCGGCCCCCAGCCCAGCATCGACTTGAGCCCCTTGGCCACGCAGACGTTGCGCCGACCGTCGAGCCCCAGCCGGCCGATCGTCCGGGACACGAGGCCAGGGTCCGGGGACTCCACGGCGACGGTCCGGATGGTCCTTCCTTCGGCGCTCATCTCGGTGAGCTCGATCATGCAGCCGTCCAGAACCGAGCGGCGACGGCGCTTGTGGGTTCCCACGGCGCGCAGGTCGTCGCGCCGAGCAACCAGGTCCTCCACCAGCTCCTCCATGCTGAGCTCGGATCGCCGAGCTGCCGGTGGCGGCGCGCCGAGAGCCGCGAAGGCGGCCGCGACCGCTCCGGCCTCGAGCGGGAAGGGGGCCTTCATCGTCGGCACCCACAGCTGCAGTCCGGCGCCGTCCACCTGCTGCAGGACCTTGACGTCCAGGACGCCGGCGCGCACCTTGACGGAGGCGTCGCCGTACATCGACAGGAGGTACGTCTCGTCGCTCTCCTCGGCTGCTGCGGTCCGCCACGACCCATGAGCGTCGAGCTCGTCGAGGTCGTCGCCGAACGTGCGCCACTCCCACCGCGGTACGACGGCCGGAGCGGACCGGTGGATCGTGGGGTCGCTCGTGGTCACTGTCTCCCGTCTTCCTCGGAGCCCCACCCCTGACCCGGCAGGGAGCGGGTCGCCGCCAGAGCAGCCACGGCCCGGTGCACGTTTCCGTGGATGCGATCGGCCCCCAGCAGGTTCACCGCACCCTCCCGCTCGAGCACGCGTCGCACCGCGGGCCGGACCGCAGCCAGACGCAGCTCCACACCCGACTCCTCCGCCATCCGGATGATCTCCGTCACCGTCGCCGCCCCCTGGGAGTCCATGAAGTTGACCCCTGCGAAGTGCAGCACCACGCCGCCGACGGCGGGGTCGAGCACGGCGGCGCGCACGTGGTCGACGAACGCATCCGCCGTGGCGAAGAAGACGCCTCCGTCCATCCGCATCACCACGGTCCCGGGGGTGGTCTCGTCCTCGGGATGCGTGTCGAGATCCCGGAACACCTGCGTGCCCCGCTCACGGCCGAGCGTCGACACGAGCGGGTGCGTGACGACGTACACCAGCCACACCAGGGACAGCGCGATGCCGATGACCACCCCGGCGAGGATGCCGAACACGAGGGTTCCGAGGATCGCTGCCGCGGCCACCCAGAAGTCGGCCCTCGACACCCTGCGCAGGCGCCGCATCTCCTTGACGTCCATCATCCCCATGACGACGGCCTCGACGATGAGCGCGGCGAGGACCGGCTTCGGCAGCGACGAGAAGAGGGGGGCGAGGAAGAGGAGCGCCAGCAGGACGGTGGCCCCCGACGTCAAGGAGGCCAGGTTGGTGCGCGCCCCTGAGCGGTCGTTGAGCGAGCTGGCGGACAGGCTCGTCGAGACCGGCATCCCGTGGAGGAGGCCCGCGCCGATGTTGGCCGCCGACTGGGCCACCGACTCCTGGTCGATGTCGACCTGGTAGTGATGCCTGGCCGCCATGGCCCGGGCGTCCCCGGCGGTCTGGGAGAACCCGATCATCACGAGCGCGAAGGCGGCCACCACGACCGTGCCGGCGTGGTCCACCAGCAGGCCGGGGTCGGGGACCCCGAACGACGGCAGCCCTCTCGGGATGTCTCCGACGAGGGCGACGTCCCGATCGTCGAGGTCCAGCACGCCCGCCGCGATGAGTCCGCCCACGAGCAGCACGAGTGCGCCGGGGACCTGCGGGGCGATCCACCGCAAGCCGAAGACGACGGCGAGCGCCACGACCCCGACCACCACGGTGGCGGTGTGCGCCTGGTCCACCGTGGAGAGCCACGACCTGAGCTCCTGGAACGAGTTGCTGCCCTCGCTGTCGGTGCCGGTCAGCTTGGGCAGCTCCCCGATGACGACGTCGATGGCCGCGCCGAAGAGGAACCCCGTGACGACGGCCCGGGAGAGGAACTGCGACAACCACCCCATTCGGAACACGGCGAGCGCCAGGAAGAACAGGCCACTCGTCAGCGTGATACCGGCCACCAGGGTGGCGACGTCGGTGGGATCGGTCAGGCCGGTCGCCAGCACCGCGCCCCCGGCGACGGCCGCGAGACCTGAGCTGGGACCCATCGAGATCTGGCGGCAGCTGCCGAACAGGGCGTAGAGGATCGTCCCGGCGGCGGCGGCATAGAGGCCGCTCTCGAGGGGCACACCTGCGATCTCGGCGTAGCCGAGGTTCTTGGGGATGATGAGCGCCGCCACCACGACGCCGGCGACGAGGTCACCACGCAGCCAGGCACGTTGGTAGTCGCGCAGCTGGTCGAGGATCGGCAGGAACCGGAGGACCGACCTCCGAGGGGAAGCCGTACTGTCCGGTGCCGTGCTGTCCGGTGGCACAGCCGTGCTCATGGGAGCGTCATGGGACTGTCGACCTGACCGGGGTCATCCCCGACGGCCGGCTCCGCGCCCGGCTCCCCGGAGAGCTCGGCGGCATCGGTGGGTCGAGCCGGTGGCTCGTCGGACGTGACAGTCATCCTTCGCTCCCCTTCCCCTCGTGGGAGGTCGCGCCGCCACGACACCGCCGTGTCAGACACGGTGCAGCGCCGCGCGAGGCTGGGCATCACCCGGAGCGTGTGAGTGCGGTCACGGCGCCGGCCGGAGACCTCGAGGCGCCGTCACGTGGGAACTGGCCCTGCTTCCGCATCCCAGCACGGCTTGAGCGCTATCGAGCGCGAACGAGAGCCACCATGCGCGGGGAAGGCGGCGCTGGCGCCTGACGTCGAGGGACTGCTCTGACTTGCTGCCTGGTGTGCCCTGTCGTCGGTCTCACCCACATTGGGTGAGGACATCGCTGGGTCCCCTCGTGACTCTGGAGAGCCGAGGAGGAGGCGGGTCATGAGTCGGGAAGTCGGGGCGATCGGCAGCGCGTTCCCTCGGTCCGGCCTCCATTCTCTCGCGGCTGCCCACGGTGTGCCGGGGGACTGCGCCGTCGATCCCCGGGAGCTCAGTTCCCGGGTGCGGAACTGATAGCGAACTTCGTGAGACCAGTCGACTCGGCGCTCCGGCGGCTCACCCGCCTCAACACGTTCGCCGCGTTCTCGTTCGTCCTCGGAGGCGCTCTGTTCGCCCTGGGAGCCGCCTTCGCGCAGACGGAGATCGTGAGTCTGAAGACAGTCAACGTGACCTATCTCGTGGGCGGGGGCTTCTTCAGCCTCGGCGGGTACGTCTCGATCTTGCTGAGTGCTGGTGATCTCGACGAGCGTCGAGACTCTGTCGGTATGGCGCCGCAGCGCTGGGCCTGGCGCAGCGCGGTCGTGCTGTTCGTGGGGACCCTCTTCTTCGCGATCAGCCTCATGGCTGCATTCGCCGAGGGACTCACACCGCGACAGGACGACGGCTGGATCTGGCTGCCCGACATCATCGGATGTGTCTGCTTCCTCATCTCCGGGCACCTGGCCATGCTCAACGTGGGCGAGGGCCACATCCGCCTCAGAGCCCGGGTCCTCGGATGGTGGGTGGTGGCCGTGAACCAGCTCGGGTCACTCCTGTTCTTCCTCGCTGGGCTCGCGGCCTTCATCCGGCCGGCGACTGACCAAGCGATCAACATCGAGGTCGTCAACTGGGGAACGTTCGCCGGCGCGATCTGTTTCGCGGTCGGCGGGGTCATCCAGGCATTCGACACACCCACTCCGACAAGAACGGTGGTTGCATCAACGTCATGACACAACCCAGTGAGAGAGAAGCAGAAGCGCTCTTCGGCAACAGATTCCTGACCCAGCGGGCTCCGTCGTCCTCCTTTCCGGTAGGCGGGATGTCTCCGACCGACGCGATGCGCCTGCTGGCCGAAGACCTCAACCTCGAAGGCGACCCGCAGCGCAATCTGGCCACCTTCGTCACGACGTGGATGGAGCCCGAGGCGCAGCGGATCATCGCCGAGAACTTGCACCGGAACTTCATCGATCACGCGGAGTACCCGATCTCCGCCGAGATCGAGCAGCGCTGCGTTCGGATGCTGGCCGACCTGTTCAATGCGCCCGGGGAGACCACCGGCTGCCGCACCCAGGGATCATCGGAAGCCATCATGCTGGGCGCGCTCTCCTTGAAGTGGAAGTGGAAGGAACGGCGCGAGGCCGACCATCTCTCGACAACCAGTCCGAACCTCGTGTTCGGAGGGGACGTGCACGTGGTGTGGGAGAAGTTCTGCCGCTACTTCGACGTCGAGCCCCGGATCGTTCCTTTGGAGGAGAACAAGTACACGATCGGTCCCGAGGACGTGGCCCCCTACCTCGACGAGAACACGATCGGAGTCGTCGGTGTCCTGGGCACCACGTTCACGGGGCACATGGACGACATCGTCGGGATCAACCAGCTGCTCCTGGACGTGAAGCAGCAGCGCGGGCTGGACATCCCCATGCACGTCGACGGCGCCAGCGGAGCGTTCGTCTGGCCCTTCCTCTATCCCGATACGCACTGGGACTTCCGTCTGGAGCAGGTCCGGTCGATCAATGTCTCGGGTCACAAGTACGGCCTCGTCTACCCGGGCATCGGTTGGTTGATCTTCCGAGAGACCTCCGACCTCGCTCAAGACCTCGTCTTCTACGAGAACTACCTCGGCAAGACGGATGCGACCTTCACGCTCAACTTCTCCACGGGCGCATCCATGGTGCTGGCGCAGTACTACAACTTCATCCGGCTCGGCCGCGACGGCTACACCTACGTGATGCAGCAGATGCAGCAGAACGCCCGCGCCCTCGCAGCAAACCTCCGCGACAGCGGACGCTTCGAGGTGATCGGCGACGACCTCGAGCAGCTCCCACTCGTCGCGTTCAGGCTCGTGGGCGAGAAGGCGTCCTACGACGAGTCCGACATCGCGTGGCAACTGTCGGCCGAGCGAGGTTGGATGGTCCCGGCGTACACCCTCCCGCCCAACGCGGAGAAGGTGAAGATCATGCGAGCGCTGGTCAAGGAGACCATGAGCCGGGAACAGGTCGAGCGGCTGACCAGCGACATCGCCGACGCCTGCGCGACCCTGGACGAGAAGGGCGGGACACACCCGACCGAACGCGACCAGATCAAGATGGGCACCGGGTACTGAAGAACGGGTTGCACGGAGCCACTTGAATGGGCATCGGCCATTCCTGTCGACGAAGTGACTATGACGATGCGGAGGTGGCACCGTCGGGCCCGGCGCAGATGCACACACGGTGTCCGGCGGTATCGGCCACGACCTCGTGCCATTTCACGCCGCCCATCCTGCTGGGGCATTCGTCGGCATCCGGGCTGCTCGGGCGTCTCAGCGGGCGGGCCACCGTCAGCACAGGGTCGTCGGTCATGCCAGCCGGGGACCAACGGTCCCGTCGCGGGAGGACTCGAGGCTGCGAACCCACGTGGACCTGAGCCGGCCTCGCACGACCTCAGGGCGAGGTGGTGGGCGTGCGGTCGTGCACCGTGAGGGAGACGACCCGGTCCACGAGGTCGAGGCCGGCCGGTGCGTGGGTGATCCACACGACCGACTGGCGGCGCGGACCGGTGAGGACCTCGTGGGCGAGCTCGACCGCGGTCGCGTGATCGAGGTGGGCCGTGGGCTCGTCGAGCACCAGCACGCGGTGGTCGGCGAGCAGGGAGCGGGCGACGCCGATCCGGGCCCGCTCACCGCCGGAGACGGCGGCGTGCCCGTCCCCCACCCAGGTGTGGAGCCCGTCGGGCAGCGAGGCGACCCAGGCGCCCAGCCGGGCGCTGGTGAGGGCGGCGAGGACCTCGCCGTCGGTGGCGGCCGGCCGGGCGAGCCGCACGTTCTCGACCACCGTGGTGGCGAAGACGTGCGGGTCGTCGTCGACGAGGCCGACCGTCGACCGCACGGTGTCGAGACTGAACCGCGTCAGCGAGACTCCGCCGAGGCAGACGCGGCCCTCGACGGGGTCGAGGAAGCGCATCAGGAGCGCGGCCAGGGTGCTCTTTCCGCTGCCTGACGGGCCGACGACCGCGATCCGGTCGCCGGGTTCGAGCGAGAGCGAGACCGGCTGCGTGGCAGGGTCGGTCGCCCTCCAGCAGGCCCGGGCGCCGTGGACGTCCACCACGGAGCTCTCGGGGGCCTGGGAGCTCGCCACGGTGTCGCGGACGGCCGGTGCGGTCCGCTCGAGGCGGTGGAGTCGCTCCGCTGCGGCCCGGGTCCTGACCTGCTGAGTGCCGGCGTCCGGGAGCTGTCCGGCGAGCTCGCCGAGCGCGAGCGGCAGCAGGACCAGCAGCGCCATCCACGGACCGGAGAGGCTGCCCTCGGCCACCCGCGGTGCGCAGGCGACGGCGGTGGTGGCGACGGTCGCGCCCGTCAGCAGCTGCGCCGACAACCGGCCCAGGCCCGCAGCCGTGCCCGAGCGCAGGGAGCTGAGCGCCAGGGTCGACGACCGGTCGGCCACCCGAGCGGCGACCTGGTCGGAGGCCTGCCAGGCGTCGAGCTCGTCGGCCGCCTGCACGGTCTCGACGACCAGGGCGGACAGCTCGCTGCGCTGGTCCACGCTGCGCGCCTCCCAGCGAGAGCTACCCGCACGCGCCGACCAGTAGCCGGCCGCACCGGCGGCCGCGGCCCCGGTCCCGATGATGACGGCGATCGCGGGTGCCACGAAGGCGGCGACGGCGACGGCGAGCGCCACGACCAGCGAATAGCCGCGCACCGGCTGTCGCACGCGCAGCTCGCGGTCCACGACGCTGTCCACGTCGTCCACGACGGCGGCGAGCAGGTCACCGCGCCGCCGTCCCAGTCGGGCGGGGGTGAGCGGGACGAGCGCCTCGAACACCTGGACCCGGCGACGGGCCAGCAGCCGCAGCGCCGCGTCGTGTGACCGGAGCCGCTCGACGTACCGCAGCACGGGCCGGGCGAGCCCGAACGTCCTGACCCCGACGATGGCCACCAGCAGGGTGAGGACCGGCGGATGGGTGGACGCCTGCACGATCAGCCAGCCCGCGGTGGCGGTCAGCGCGACCCCGGAGGCGGAGGCCAGCGAGCCGAGCACCGTCGCACCGGCCAGACGCCGACCGACGCCCGCGTCCTCGTCGCGGGCGCGGTCCACGGGGGCTGACGTCGGCGCGGCTGCGCGTGGCGCGGCGGGCCTGGGTCGCGGGGTCGCCGGTGTCGCGGGTAGCGGTCGGGCGGTGGCGGCGGGAAGGTCCACGACCCGGTCGGCCACCGCGAGCAGTGCCGGCCGGTGCGACACCACGATGACGCCGGCGCGCCGCCCCAGCTCGGCGACGGCGTCGACCATCACCTGCTCGGTGAGTCCGTCGACATGAGCGGTCGGCTCGTCGAGGAGGACCCACGCACGGTCGGCGACGACCACGCGCGCCAGCGCGAGCCGTGCCCGCTCGCCCGCCGACAGCGTCTGGCCGTCCTCCCCCAAGGGCGCGGCCAGGCCACCGGGCAGTGCGCGGACGCGCTCCTCGAGGGCGACGCTGCGCAGGGCCGCCCAGCACGCAGCGTCGTCGGCGTCGTGACGGCCGAGCCGGAGGTTGTCGCCGATGGAGCCGGCGACGAAGTGCGGCCGTTGCGGCAGCCACGCCACCTGCCGACGCCACCGCAGGTCGGTGACGGGCACGCCGGCCCAGGTGAGGCGGCCCTCCGTGGGCTCGATCAGACCCGCCATGGTCTCGAGCAGCGTCGACTTCCCGGACCCCGACGGCCCGGTCACGACGGTGACGCCGTACGCCGGGAGCTCGAACCGCAGCCGGGACAGGGCGGGGACCGTCCGGCCCGGGTGCCGGACCGTGAGCTGGTCCGCGAGCAGGGAGGAGCCGGCGCCCGCCGCCACGCCAGACCCCGGCGCTCCCCCGCCTCCGTGGTCGTCGACGTCGTCCGCCAGCAGCGCGGCGGCACTCTCGACCGTGGCCACGCCCTCGGCGGCGGCGTGGAACTCCGCGCCGACGCGACGCAGCGGCCAGTAGGCCTCCGGCGCGAGGAGCAGGACGAAGAGCGCCGTCCCCAGGTCGAGGCCGCCTGCCGCCAGCCGGACGCCGACCGTGACGGCGACGAGAGCCACCGAGAGCGTCGCCACGAGCTCCAGGACGGCGGCGGACGCGAAGGCGAGGCGCAGGGTGCCCAGCGTCGCGACCCGGTACCGGTCGGTGACCTCCGCGATCGTGTCCGCCTGGGCCCGTGCCCGCCGGTGCGCCACGAGCGTCGGGAGCCCCCGGACCACGTCGACGAAGTGCCCGGACAGGACGGCCATCGCCCGCCACTGCCGCTCGGCCCGGTCCCGCGTGGCGAGCCCGACCAGCGCGCCGAAGACCGGGACCAGCGGCAGGGTCGACACGATGATGACGGCGCTCAGGACGTCCTGCGTCGCGATCGTCACCACCGTCAGCGGCGGCAGCACGACCGCGAGCACCAGCGCCGGCAGGTAGCGGGTGAGGTACGGCTCGGCGGCGGCGACGCCGCGGGTCATCAGGACCGAGAGCTGACCCGAGCTCCCCCCGTCGGCGCGGCGGCGCGCGTGCTCGATCACGGTGCGGGTCAGCCGGCGGCGCAGGTCCGTGCCGACCACGCCGGCGGCCCGCGCGGCACAGACGTCGCCCAGCAGACCCACGACCCCGCGTACGGCGAAGACGGCCAGGGTGGCGACGGCCCAGGCAGGGACCGGGCCGTGCTGCAGCACCGAGACGATCAGGCCGGTGAGGACCCACGCCTGCGCCAGGATCAGGAGGCTCCCGACCACGCCGAGAACGACGACGGCCGTCACCTGCCTGCGCGCGGGGCGCAGGTAGGCGCGCAGGCGCGGGTCCGACGGCCTCATGCGACCGGGATGTGGTGCACCGCCAGGCGGCGCCGGAAGACCCAGTAGGTCCAGCCCTGGTAGGCCAGGACGACCGGGGTGAAGACGGCGGCGACGACCGTCATGATCCTCAGCGTGTAGGCGGTCGCTGCGGCGTTCGTGGTGGTCAGGCCCTCTACGCCCGCCAGGCTCGACGGCATCACGTCCGGGAAGAGCGCCAGGAACAGCCCGGCGACGGCGACGATGATGGCGAGGAACGTGCCGATGAACGCCCACCCCTCCCTGCCCCGCCACACCGCGGCAAGTCCTGCGACGAGGCTCAGGGCAGCCACGACGAACGCGACGGCGCTGGCCGGGCTGCCGGTCTGCACCTGGGTCCACGTCAGGAAGGCGACCGCCGCGACGGCAGCACCGAGCCCGAGCCTTGCACCCAGTGCCCGGGCCCGGTGCCGGATCTCCCCGTCGGTCTTGAGCGCGATGAACATCGCTCCGTGGGTCAGGAAGAGCAGCGCCGTCGTCACCCCGCCGAGCAGGGCGTAGGGCCCCAGCAGGTTGAAGAAGCCGCCGACGTACTCGTGGTCGGCGTCGATCGGTACGCCGCGCAGGATGTTCGCGAAGGCGACACCCCACAGCACGGCGGGCACCCAGGACCCGACGATGATGGCGGCGTCCCACCGGCCGCGCCACCGGGCGTCGTCGCGCTTGGCGCGGTACTCGAACGCCAGGCCGCGCACGATGAGGGCGACGAGGATGAGCAGCAGCGGCAGGTAGAAGCCGCTGAAGAGCGTGGCGTACCACTCGGGGAAGGCCGCGAACGTCGCGCCACCGGCGACCAGCAACCACACCTCGTTGCCGTCCCAGACCGGGCCGATGGTGTTGATCATGACCCGACGTTCGGTGTCGTTCCTGGAGAGGACGGGCAGCAGCATCCCGACGCCGAAGTCGAAGCCCTCGAGGGCGAAGTAGCCCATCCAGAGCACGGCGATCAGGGCGAACCAGATCGTGGTGAGCTCCATGGTGTCAGCTCCTCCTCAGTAGGCGAAGGCCAGCGGCCGGTCGTGGGGGTCACCGGGGTCGCCGGCGTCGGAGTCCGGATCGGGGATCGGGTCGGCTCCCCGGCGGATGTAGGTCAGCAGCAGCCGCACCTCGACGAAGGCGAGGAACCCGTAGAGGAGGGTCAGGACGCTCAGGGACGTCACGACCTCCGCGGTGCTGACGCCCGGGGAGACGGCACGGTCCGTGGTCATCAACCCGAACACGGCCCACGGTTGCCGGCCGACCTCGGTGAAGATCCAGCCGAACGAGTTGGCGAGGAGCGGCAGGAAGGGCAGGGCGAGCGCGGCCGCGAGCAGGACCCGGCCCTGCGGGATGCGCTGTCGGCGGGTCGCCCACAGCACCCACGCCCCGATCGCGGCGGCGGCGAAGCCGAGGCCCATCATCAGGCGGAACGTCCAGTAGGTCAGCGGGATGACGGGCGTGTAGTCCCCGGCGGAGTAGTACGCCGCGCCGGGGTCGGTGCCGTAGGTCTGCTGGTACTGCTCACGCAGGTCGTTGATGCCCTGCACCTCACCCGTGGTGGTGCCGGTGGCCAGGTAGGACAGGAGGTTCGGGACCTTGATCGAGAAGGTCTCCTCCGAGCCGTCCAGGGTCCCGAGGGTCAGGATGCTGAACGAGGCGGGCGCCTCGGTGTCGTACAGCGCCTCCGCGGCCGCCATCTTCATCGGCTGGACCTCGGTCATGACCTTGCCCTGGAGGTCGCCGGTCACCCCGACTCCGATCCCCGCGACGACGAGGAGGGCGGCGCCCGTGCGGACCGCGACGCGGTAGACGTCGCGGTCCTCGTCGGCGGCGGCTCGGCGCAGGTGCCAGAACGCGATGCCGACGACGAAGGCGGCTCCGGTCATGTAGGCGGACAGGATGACGTGCGGGAACGTGACGAGCTGCACCTTGTTCAGCAGGACGGCGGCGAAGTCGTTCATCTCGGCCCGGCCGGTGGCGGCGTTGTAGGCGTAGCCGACCGGGTTCTGCATCCAGGAGTTCGCGGCCAGGATGAAGTAGGCGGAGAACAGCGTCCCGAGGTGGACCAGCCACATGCAGGCCGCGTGCAGCTTCGCCGGGAGCCGGTCCCACCCGAAGATCCACAAGCCGAGGAAGGTCGACTCGAGGAAGAACGCGAGCAGCCCCTCGACAGCCAACGGGGCTCCGAAGACGTCGCCGACGAAACGGGAGTAGTCGCTCCAGTTCATGCCGAACTGGAACTCCTGCACGATGCCGGTGACGACCCCGATCGCGAAGTTGATGAGGAAGAGCTTCCCGAAGAAGCGAGTCAGGCGCAGCCACCGTACGTTCCCGGTGCGCAGCCAGGCGGTCTCGTACGAGGCGATCATCGCGGACAGTCCGATGGTGATCGGGACGAACAGGAAGTGGTAGACGGTGATGATGGCGAACTGCCAGCGGGCGATGTCGGTGGGGTCCACGCAGCTCTCCTGGGTCGCACGGTCTGTGGCCGCTTCACGCTAGGTCGCGCCAGCGGGAGTCGGTACGGGACGACGTCCCAGGAACGACGGGACCTTCGATCCCCCGCACGGGCGGTCACGCGTCGACGGGACGAATGCCTCTACCCGCCCTCCACGAGCGGCACCTAGCGTCCGAGGACCGGTCGACTCGGCGACACACGCTGTCGTGGAGGTACGTGATGAAGCTGGCCCGCCTGACCTGTCTCACGAGCGCCGCGCTCCTGGTGGTCGCTGCCGCGACCCCGACCGTGGCGGCCTCGTCGGGCGCCACCCCGACCGACGCGGCGTCCGCCGCAGGCTGCGAGGTGGTCGCGTTCGACACCTCGCAGAGCCGGTTCCGGCCGGGCCTCGACAACCAGGGGACGGCCTTCGGGGACGCCCAGGACCCGGACGTCGGCTGGTGGAACGGCCCGCTGGACGCCTCCTACACAGTGGGCTTCGCGTGGGAGGCGCCCTACGAGCTCCGGAACCACTTCACCTTCGACCTCGCATCGCTCGCCGGGGGGTCCGCGACCGGCGCGGTCGTGGTCCTGAGGAACGGCAACGACTGGCAGTCCGGGCCGGGTGGCCTCTACCGGCTCCGCGAGGTCCTGACCGAGGCCGCGGCGCTGAACCTCCGGACGGCGAGGCCCCAACCCGTCTACACGGACCTCGGCACGGGTCCGGTGTACGGCTCGAAGCGCATCATCAAGGCCACCGCGACCGGTCCGGTGGTGCGGATCCGGCTCAACGACGAGGGCGTGGCCGCGATCAACGAGGCCGCGGGCGGGTTCTTCTCGGTCGGTGGTCGGCTGACCAGCCTCACCGAGGACGAGCAGCGCGGCTACTCGATCCTGTGGTTGTCCTCGAGCAGCTACGGCGTCCAGCGGCTGAAGGTCACCACCGACGTGTGCGGCTGACCGCGTCCGACCCGGCCCAGCCCGGCCCCGCTGCGGGACGTTCTGCCCGCTGAAGTCAGGCCCGTCGACTCCGGCGCTCGCGGTCTCGGCTCCGCAGGCTGGTCACCAGGACCGGACCGCCGCGGACTAAGGACCATGGATGACCACACGCACGCACTCCCCACACCCTCCCTCGCGCGGACCGAGGCCCGCCTCCCCCAGGCCGTCGGCCGCTCGCTATCGCGTGGCGTGGTGGACGGGAATCGGGGTGGCGGTCGCCCTGGTGGTCGCGATCGTGACGCTGGTGGCCCGTGGGCCTGGCACGGACCTCACCACACCGACGGGCGTCGACGTCGTCGCCCCCGGCGGTCTCGCCGCGGACGGAGCGATCGCCCTCGGGGACGGGCCGGTCGCGGTGACGGTGTACTTCGACTACCTGTGCCCCGCGTGCGCGGCCTTCGAGCACGCGAACGGGGACGAGCTCGATCGCCTCGTCGAGGCCGGCGACATCACCGTGGAGCTTCGGCCGATCGCGTTCCTCGACCACCTGTCCGCGGGCACCTCGTACTCGACGCGGTCGGCGAACGCCCTGGCGACCGTGGCCGACGCCGATCCTGCCCTGGTCTGGAGCTTCCACCGCGCGCTGTACGCGGACCAGCCGGCGGAGGGCGGCGAGGGGCACACGGACGAGCAGCTGGCGGAGATCGCTCGCAGCGCCGGAGTCCCGGACGCAGTGTCCTCCCAGTTCGCCGACCACCGCTACTCGGCCTGGGTCGCCGAGCAGACCGAGCGTGCCCTGGCGGACGGAATCCAGGCGACACCCACCATCCTCGTCGACGGCCAGGTCTTCGCGGGTGACCCGTACTCGCCTGGCCCACTCACCGCCGCGGTCGACGAGGCCCGTGGGTGACGCTCGACAGCGCGCGACCCCGATCCGGCGGCGCGCCGGAGACGTCCCCGGCTGCGCGCCCGACCACGCGCCGCGGCACCTGGCTCGCCATGCTCCTCTGGTCTGCGGCCAGCCTGACGGCGTCGTTCGTCCTCGCCGTCGAGGCAGTCACCCTCGCCGGTGACCCCACCGCGGTGTTCGGGTGCGACGTCAACACGGTCGTCAGCTGTGGCACCGTCGGGAGCTCGTGGCAGGCGTCGGCCTTCGGCTTCCCGAACGCTTTCCTCGGTCTGTCGACGGAGCCGGTCGTGCTCACCGTGGCGGTCGTCAGCCTGGCCGGGGTGACCTTCCCTCGATGGTTCATGGTGAGCGCTCAGGTCGGATACACGGTGGGACTGGGCCTGGCGTACTGGCTGCTGTACCAGGCGATCTTCGACATCGGCGCCGTGTGCCCGTGGTGTCTCCTCGTCACCGTGGCCACCACCTTCGTCTTCCTCGAGATGACCCGGATCAACGTTCTCGAGGGAAACCTGCCGCTGCCGCGGACCGTGCAACGGGTGCTCGAGGACCTCGTCCGGCACAGGCTCGACCTGCTGGCCGTGACGGTGTGGCTGTTGGGGATCACCCTGCTCCTGGTCACGAGGTACGGCGCCGCGTTGTTCGCCTGAACCGGCCGGTCCGCTCGTGGCGACCGGGACCAACGGCCCTGCCTCGGCAGTCCCTGACCAGGCAGTCTGGACGCATGCCGAGCCTCACCGAGCTGGACGAGTCGGAGTGCGTCCGCCTGCTGCGCAGCCGGGTCGTGGGCCGCCTGGGCCTCGTCACAGACACGCCGGCCCCGGTGATCGTGCCGGTGAACTACGCCGTCGTCGACGGGTCGATCCAGCTCCTGACGACCGATCACGGGCTGGTGAGCCGGTGGGCCACGACGTCGGACGTCGCGTTCCAGGTCGACCAGATCGACCCCTCGCGCTGGACAGGCTGGAGCGTCCTGGCCCAGGGACCCTGCGAGCTCGTCCCCGAGTCCGAGGCGACACGGCTGCTGCAGCAGCTGCCGCGACCCCGCCCCTGGGCTGATGGCGACCGCCGCACCCTGCTGAGGCTGCGATGGACGCGGATCACGGGCCGACGACTGGGAGGCGCGGCCCCTGAGCCTCGGCACTCCTGAGCGCCGAGCGGGTCACTGGGCACGTCTCGCCGCTGAGAGGAGCAGCGACGCGAGCTCGTCGTCCAGCGCGCTCGCGTCTCGGATCTCGACGTGGTGCATCCACGTCCCGGGCGAGGGGTGGGCCACCTCCTTGACCCGCGGCGAGCGCACCTCGTGGTCGAGCGCCAGCGACAGCACGACGTCGTCCTCGTGATGGCTGAGATACCGGCCCGGGAGCCAGAGGTAGGCGTACCCGCGACGGCCGCGGAAGGCGACTTGGCTGCGTCCTACCCGCTCCCGGATCGGCACCTGGCCGGAGAGGACGTGGCGCACCCAGACCAGGGCCGCGGTGCCGAGCGGATGGCCCTCCATGAAGGCGTCTGCCGTCAGCCGTTGCTCCGGCATGGCCTAGCGCACCGCGCGCAGCGCCCGCAACGTCGCCTCCTGCGCGTCCGTGCTGCGACCGAGCCGCACCTTCACGTCGACCAGGGCGACCCCGTCGGCGCGCGCCAGGACCGGGTTCAGGTCCAGCTCGGCCACCTCCGGCACCTCGAGCGCCAGCCGACCCAGGGCCATGACCACCTCCTCGATCGCTCGACGATCCACCGGCGGCTGGCCGCGGTGGCCCTCCAGGAGAGGCCAGACCCGGAGCCCGCGCACGGCCCGCACGGCGTCCCGAGCCGTGACAGGAGGCATCAGGAAGATCCGGTCGTCCAGGACGTCGGTGGCCGCACCGCCCGCCGCCACCATCACCAGGGGACCGAACACCGGGTCCCTCAGGAGACCTATCGCGAGCTCCACCCCCTCCAGCACCGGCTGCACGAGGACCGGGACGGTGTCCAAGCCCAGGACGTGGGCGAACTCGGCGGCAGCAGCGACGGCTTCGTTCCCGGAGCCCAGACCCACACGGACCAGCCCGCGATCGCGCTTGTGGAGGACGCGCGGATCCGCGACTTTGACCACGACCGGGCCGTCGCCGGCGTCGACCAGGCTCCGGATCTCGTCCGGGTCCTCCACCACGCGTCCGACGGACGCCAGCCCGTAGGGACCGAGCAGCGTCGCGGCGTCGTCCGGGTCCAGCCAGGTCTCGTCCAGCTCGGCGAGGAGCCCACGCGCCGTCTGCCTGACCGTACGCACCGCGTCCGGGGACGAGCGTGTCGCACTCTCGTGCGGAGCCGACCGCCATGCCTCGTAACGGGCGATCCGGGCCAGCACCCGAGTGGCCGCCAGCGCGGAACCCAGGCACGTGATGCCAGGCGCGCCCGAGTCCGGGACACCGATGCCGCCGAGCGGCACGACGAGGAGCGGCTTGGCCGGGTGCTCCCGCCTCATCCGGACGAGCGCCTCGACCGCGCCGTGCGAGTCCGCGAGGGCCGTCGGCACCAGGACGACCAGCACGGCATCGACCTCGTCGGTGACCAGCAGGGCGCGCGTGGCTCCGGCCAGGACCTCGGCCTCCACGGCGGCTCCCACGTCCACCGGGTTGGTGGTGCCGACCGTCGTCCGAAGAAGGCCCGCCAGCTCCGAGGACAGCTCGGGTGACAGCCGAGGAACCGTCATCCCGCAACCGTCAGCAGCATCGGCTGCGAGGAGGCCTAGGCCGCTCGCGTTGCTGAGGATCCCCATCCTGACCCCGCCGGGTCGCGGCTGCTCTGCCAGCACCAGGGCCGTCTCGGCCAGCTCCTCCGCGCTGTCGCAGGAGATCACCCCGGCGTGGGCGAAGAGGGCCTCCACCCCCACCGCGGACGATGCCAGGGCACCCGGACGCGACTCCCCCGCCCGTCCCCCGGCCGTCGACCGGCCACCGACGACGACCAGCAGCGGCTTGCGCTCGGAGAACTCCCGAGCCAGGCGTGCGAACTTCCTCGCGTTGCCGAAGGACTCCAGGTAGAGGGCGGCTGCCGTGACCGTGGGGTCGTCCCGCCAGGCAGAGATCAGGTCGTTCCCCGAGACGTCGGCCTTGTCCCCGAGGGAGACGAACACACCCACGCCGAGCCCCTGCCGCCTCGCGACGTCCAGCAGGACGAGCCCCACGCCGCCGGACTGACTGGCGACGGCCAGGCCGCCGGAGGGCGGCACCGCCAGGTGGAACGTGGCGTTGAGGGGATGGTCGGGATCGTTGACGAGGAGCCCGAGGCAGTTCGGCCCCACCAGCCGCATCGAGTGCCGGCGGGCGACGGAGACCATCTCGTGCTGCAGCTCGCGACCTCGGTCACCCAGCTCCTCGAACCCTGAGCTGATGACCACCGCCGCTCGCACACCGGCGGTGGCGGCTTCCTCGACGGCGTCGACCGCGGCCTCCGCCGGCACCGTGACGACCACCAGGTCCACCGGCTCAGCGACCGCCTCCAGGGACGAGACGGCAGGGACCCCTTCGATGGTGTGCGCGGAGGGGTGCAGCACCACGATCCGGCCGCGGAAGCCGTCGGCTCGGATCGAGCGCACGACCGCGGCGCCGACGCCGGTGCCGTCCCGCCGGACGCCGACGACGGCGACCGACGCAGGGTGCAGCAGCGGTGCGAGGGACCGCGCCTCGCTCCGGGCCTCGCGACCGTCCGCAGCGGTGAGGAACACGTCGGTCGCGCGCGGATCCAGGTCGAGCAGCATCACGCCGCCCTCGATCCGGCGCACCACGTCGAAACCCGCGTCGGTGAACACTCGCAGCATCTGCCGGTTCTCCATCAGCACCTCGGCCGTGAGGTGGCGGACTTCTCTGGACCGTGCGGATGCGGCCAGGTGCTCGAGGAGCAGGCTGCCGAGACCGCGGCCGGCGACCTCGTCGTCGACGAGGAAGGCCGCTTCCTCCGTGCCGTCGCTGACCCGCTCGGCGGTGACGATGCCCACGATGACTCCACCGAGCTCCGCCACCAGCGTCGTCGTCGACGCACTCTCCCTGAGGTGGTCGACGTAGACCCGGGCCTGCCCCCGGCCCGCCGAGAAGAAGCGCATCCTCAACGACTCGTCCGAGGCGCGTGCATGGAGTTCTTCCACGGCCGGCAGGTCGCGCGGGGCCAGCGGTCTGATCACGGCCACGGTCCCGTCGGCCAACAGGACGTCGGACGCGGAGGAGTCGCCGGTGGGATGCATCACGATCCTCCTCGCCGCTGTGGCACACCGCGATCCTCCGCGTCCGTCAGTCCGTACCCGCAGGGGCCTTGGTCCCGGATCCTCGGGCCGTGGGTCCGTACCTGTGGGCGAGGACGAGCGAGAGGCTGGCACCATGAACGACTCATTCGTCACCGGAAGCGTGGTCGTCGGTGTGGACGGCTCGGAGCACGCGAACCGGGCTGTCGCCTGGGCGGCGGAGCAAGCCGCACTCGAGGGTCGACGGCTGGTGATCATGCACTGCCTCGGAGGCTGGCGCGGGGTTCCCGAGTGGATGGCGCTGTGGAGTGCCGACCAGGAGATGCTCCACGAAGTCGTCGACTCCGCCGGGCAGACGATCGTCGAGCAGGCGAGACGGCTCGCGAAGAACGTCCGACCTCAGCTCGAGGTCACGCCCATGGTCCTGGACCTGGATCCACGCGACGCGTTGATCGAGGCCTCCGCGTTGGCACACACCGTCGTCGTCGGATCCCACGGCCGCTCCGTCTGGGGGCGTGTCGCACTGGGCTCCGTGAGCTCGGCGATCAGTCAGCACGCGTCGTGCCCGGTCGTCATCATCGGTCAACCACTGGTCGACGCGCCGCACGCGGGTGTGCTGGTCGGGGCTGACGGCACGGCCGAGTCGCTCCCGGTCATCGAGTTCGCCTTCGAGTTCGCCTCGCAACGAGCCCTCCCCCTCACGGTCATGCACTGCTACTGGGACATCGTCGGCGAGAGCGCCCACGGCCGACACGTCACCGCCACCGAGGAGGGGGTGGCCGAGCTCCGGCTTCTCCTGTCCGAGTCGGTGGCCGGCCTTGCCGAGAAGTTCCCTGACGTGGAGGTCGACCTCCAGCTCGCACGCGGGCTCGTCGACGTCGTGCTGACCGCCGACCAGCCTCCCCGTGACCTGATCGTGGTCGGCCGCAGTCAGCGGTCCGTGTGGTCGCGCCTCATCCACGGCTCTACCGGCGTCGCCGTCCTGGACCGCGCGCACGGCCACGTCGCAGTCGTTCCAGAGCCCCGCCCGCTTCCCCCGACCGAGAGGTGATCGTCATGAACAGCCTCGCTCCGATCGTCGTCGCCGTCGGCATGACCGATGCCGATGCCGCCCTCCAGTACGCCGCCGGCGAGGCGATCCGGATGGATGCTCCACTCCATCTGGTGCACGTGCTCGAGATCCCGGCCGACGACGCCTCCTCGGCCGGCGTCTACCAGGGCGTCCTCAAGGAGTCCGACGCCATCACGGACGCGGCGGTGGAGCGCGCCCGTGCCCTGACCCACGGTCGCGTCGTGGTGACCAGCGAGCGCCTCGATCAGTCGTCGCCGACGACCAGCCTGGTCAAGAGCGCGGACCGCGCCAGCCAGATCGTGCTCCAGCACCGGCACCTGTCCCCCGGCCGTCGACTCTTCACCAACTCCACCGTCAGTGGAGTCGCGGCGCGAGCACACGTGCCGGTGGTCGTGGTGCCGGCCGACTGGCGGCCGGCGAAGTCCCCGCAACCGGTCACGGCAGGCGTCCAGGACCCGCTCGAGGCCGGCGCGGTGCTCCGACCCGCCTACGCCGAGGCCAAGCTCCGCGGAACCAACCTGGTGGTCCTGCACGCCTGGTGGCTTCACTCCGGCTACGACGTGGTCGCAGAGGACGACGACTACCGGCAGCAGCGAGCAGCCGCGTTCGACCGCTCGCTGGCGCCGGTCATCGAGGCGATCAGTGACGAGTGGCCCGACGTCCACGCGACGGTCGAGGTCGTGCACGCACCCCCCGCCGAGGCCCTGCTCGATCGCGCGGAGCGGTCCGACGTGCTGGTGATCGGCCGACGGCACCACCTGCTGCCCTTCGGCAGTCACCTGGGGCCCGTGGCCCGGGCGGTGCTCCACCACAGCGGGTGCCCCGTCCTCGTCGCACCTGAGGCGCCGGTCGAGGTGTCCGAGGAGGCCCCGGACACCCACGCCGTTCAGCACCGCTACCAGCCTCAGGTCATGTACTGAGCCGGTGACCGGTCACGATGGCTGACCTCGCACTCTGGCAGTCGATGGGCGTGGCGCTGGCCATCGGGCTCCTCGTGGGGGCCGAGCGAGAACGCTCGAAGCCCGCCGGGGGCAGCCCAGGGATCCGCAGCTTCGCCCTCGTGGCTCTGGCAGGTGCCGTTGCGACCCTTCTCGGGCCGGTCATCGCGGCCGGGGTGGCCGTCGGCGTGGTGCTGCTCCTCGTGGCGGGCTACCTGGCCTCACGCCACGACGACCCGGGCGTGACCAGCGAGATCGCCGCCGTGGTGACGTTCGGCCTGGGGGCGCTCACCGCGACGAGACCTGCGCTGGCCGCGGGCGCCGCGGTGGCGATGACGGTGCTCCTGGTCTCGCGCACGGCTCTGCACCGCTTCGTCCAGACGACGGTCACGGAGCAGGAACAGAACGACGCGCTCAAGTTCTTCGTCGCCGCCTTCGTGCTGCTCCCGGTCCTCCCCAGCGGCTCCTACGGACCGTACGAGGCCTGGGTGCCCCAACGGATCTGGCTCCTGGTCGTCGTGATCACAGGGATCGGGTGGTTCGGCTACGTCGCGGTGCGCGTCCTCGGTCAGAGTCGGGGGCTCCTGGTCGCCGGCCTCGCTGGTGGCTTCGTCTCCGGCACCGCGACCACCGGGGTCATGGCGGCCCGGGCCCGCCGCGGTGAGGCGTCCCGCTCGGACGCGCTCGCCGGTGCCCTGCTCGCCAGCCTCGCGACGTTGGTGCAGCTCGTCGTCGTCACGACGATCGCAGAGCCACGGGTCGCCGCGCGGCTGCTGCCCGCCATGGCGCTCGGCTCGGCCGTCATCGTGGCCGAGGCCTGGTTGCTGGTGCATCGCGGACGGCGTGACGACCCCGGAGCCTCGGCCGAAGCGAGGTCGGACGATCGGTCCACCGCTCGGCCCTTCGCCCTGGCCCCTGCGCTGGTCCTGGCCGGCATCATCTCCGCGGTCCTCCCGCTCGCGATCTGGCTCGAACAGCGCTACGGCGCGACGGGGTCGGTGGTCGCCACCGCGGCGGGTGCCCTCGGCGACGTCCACGGCGCCAGCGTCGCGGCCGCCACCCTCGCCCACGCCGGCCGGGTCTCGGTGGACACGGCGGTGCTGGCGGTGTTCGCAGGGCTGGCCACCAACACCCTCGGCAAGCTGATGGTCGCGCTGGCTGCCGGCGGCGGGAGATTCGCCGTCGGACTGCTGGGGTGGTTCACGCCGGTGGCCGCCACCGTGGCGGCGGCCGCGCTCCTGCTGTGACACGGACCGCCGGCCGCAGTCGCTGCGCCAGGCCGGGCCGGACGCGTTGTCCCGGCTGCCGGACTAGGTGGAGGCGTGCTCGTCCCGCCCTGCGCGGACCACCCGGGCGAGGTTCGGGGACCAGCCCACGCCGAAGGACCTCGGCAGGAAGAACCGGTCGTCGTCCGGGGACCACAGGCTCCGCCGGAGCCGCTCGAGCGTCGGCAGCCGCAGGTCGTAGGGAACGAAGCCGAACAGGTCGCCGTGCCATTGTCGTTCAGCGCGAGGCGTGCGGAGCTCCTTGCCCACGGCCAGCGCCAGCAGCGCCGCTACGGCACCGCCGATGACGCGGCGCACGCGTGCGCTCCGCCGAGGCGGCTCGGGTTCACGGTCCAGTCTCGAATCGGTCATGCACCAGGTGTCTCACGTCTCGCGCCCCACCGGTAGGGGCTGAGGACCCGCCACCGAGGGGATCGCCCGTCGTTCTCGCGCCGGCCCTCAGCCGACCCGGTCCCAGCCGCGCCGCGGGGCGTGGCTCCCGAGGGCGTCGTCGTCGCGGCTGCGGTAGACGATGTAGGGACGCGTGAGGTAGCCGAGGGGTGCGCTGAAGACGTGCACCAGCCGGGTGAACGGCCACAGCGCGAACAAGAGGAACGCCGTCAGCGCGTGCAGCTGGAAACCGATCGGCGCGTCGGCCATCAGCGCGGCATCGGGCTGGAAGGCGAGGAACGAGCGGTACCAGACCGAGACTCCTTCGCGGTAGTTGTACTCGCCACCGATGGTGAAGATGGAACCGGCGATCGTGTTCCACATCCCGAGCACGATGACGATCGCGAGGACGAGGTACATGACCTTGTCCATCACCGTGGTCGCGGAGAACACCGGCCCGACAGTCCGCCGCCGGTAGATCAGGATCACCATGCCCACCACCGCCAGGACGCCGGCGAGCAGGCCACCGACGACCGCGACGTAGTGGTAGAGGTGGTCGTCGATACCGACGGCCGCGGTCCACGATCGCGGCACCAGCAGGCCGACGACATGACCGCCGACGACCCCGAGCATGCCGAAGTGGAACAGCGGGCTCCCCCAACGGAGCAGCCGGTCCTCGTAGAGCTGGGAGGACCGGGTGGTCCAGCCGAACTTGTCGTACCGGTAGCGCCAGACGTGACCGACCACGAAGACCGTCAGGCAGAGGTAGGGCACGATCACCCAGAGGAAGACGTCCATCAGCGGGCTCCTGGGAACGAGGGCATCGGCAACCGGGTCGGGCCCGCCGGCGTGGCCGGGCCGGGGTCGAACGCAGGCGTCGCGTACGGCGTGAGGCCGACCTCCTCCTCGGGGGGCCCCTCGGCGGCCAGTCGGCGGACCGCCTCCCACTCGTCGCCGCGTAGCGCCGGCAGGCTCGCGGTGACCGCCTCGACCGCTCCGGCCCAGCGCGATCCCGCCTCGGCCAGCGACATCCGCAGCACCTCGAGCCCGGCACGGTGGTCCAGGACGAGCTCGCGGCCGCGCTCGCGGTCGATGGTCGCGGCGTACTCCAGGACGACGCAGAGGTGGTCGGGCAGCTCGCTGTCGGTCAGCACGAAGCCCGAGGCCAGGTAGGTCTGCTTGAAGCGCAGCAGTGCCATGCCGCGCTTGCGGGTGTCGCCGTGGGCGAAGTAGGTCAGGAACAGGTTGTGCCGCCGGCGGTTGTCGAAGGTGTCGACGTAGTCGGCCTCCAGCTCCTCCAGCTCCGCGAGATCCAGCCGGGCGACGCACTCCCGCAGCGGCCCACCGACGCGCTCCGGGAGCTCGAGGGAGGCGCGCCGGATCAGCTCCAGCCGGCCGCGCAGCTCCTCGTCGGGGTAGGCGAGCAGCAGCGACGCCGCCTGCCAGGTCACGGTGAGCTGGGCATCCGTGAGCTCCGCCGCCCGGCGCGGTGACGTCAGCCGGCTCACCGTGGTGCCTCCTCGTCGTCGTGCCGGGGTGGGAACAGCCCGCTCGGGCTGCCCTTGCCGTCCCAGTTGAGGAGGTTGACCCGGGAGGCCTTGTCGGCAGGGGCGGCCAGCGAGTCCGCGGTCTGCCGGTCCTGGAGCATCTGGAAGTTCTCCACCGCGATCGGGGTGAGACCACCCGACCCCTCCCCGAAGATCTCCGGATTCCCTCCCCCGTACTCGCTGACCGAGCACTCGGTGGCCAGCTCCTCGAGGGAGTGCGCCTGCTCGGCATGGGCGGTGGGAATGACGTAGCGCTCGTCGTACTTGGCGATCGCGAGGAGACGGTACAGGTCGTACATCTCCTCCTCGGTCATCCCGACGGCCGCCGGAATCGAGGCGTCCGGCTCGCGACCGAGGTTGATGTCGCGCATGTAGGAGCGCATGGCGGCCAGCTTCTTGAGCACCCGGTCCACCGGCTCGACGTCGCCGGCGGTGAACAGCTCGGCGAGGTACTCGACAGGGATCCGCAGTGCGTCGATGGCGGCGAACAGGTTGCCCGTGTCCTCCGCGTCGTAGCCGGTGTCCTTGACGACGTCGACGACCGGCGAGAGCGGCGGGATGTACCAGACCATCGGCATGGTCCGGTACTCCGGGTGCAGCGGCAGCGCCACCTTGAACCGGTTGATGAGGGCGTGGATCGGCGACCGCTGCGCGGCCTGCACCCAGTCCCGCGGGATGCCGGCCAGCTCGGCCTCGCGCTGCACCTCGGGATCGTGCGGGTCCAGGAACACCTCGCGCTGGGCCTCGTACAGCCCGTGCTCGTCCTCGGTCGCCGCGGCCGCGAGCACCTTGTCGGCGTCGTACAGCATGAGCCCGATGTAGCGCAGCCGTCCGACGCAGGTCTCGGCGCAGACCGTGGGCAACCCCACCTCGACCCGCGGGAAGCAGAACGTGCACTTCTCGGCCTTGCCGGTGCGGTGGTTGAAGTAGACCTTCTTGTAGGGACAGCCGGAGATGCACATCCGCCAGCCGCGGCAGCGGTCCTGGTCGACCAGGACGATGCCGTCCTCGGAGCGCTTGTAGATCGCGCCGCTGGGGCACGACGCGGCGCACGAGGGGTTGAGGCAGTGCTCGCAGATCCGGGGCAGGTAGAACATGAAGGTCTGCTCGAACTCGAGCTTCACCTTGTCACCGATCTTCTTCAGCATCGGGTCGTGCTCCCCGGTGGCCTTCGAGCCGCCGAGGTTGTCGTCCCAGTTGGACGACCAGGTGATCTTCATGTCCTGGCCGGTGAGCAACGACTTCGGCCGGGCCACCGGGGTGTGCTCCTGCGCCGGGGCGTCGGTGAGCGTGGCGTAGTCGTAGGTCCAGGGCTCGTAGTAGTCCTGGATCGACGGCAGCTTCGGGTTGGAGAAGATGGTGAGCAGCTTGCGCAGCCGCCCACCTCCCTTGAGCGCGAGCCGGCCCCGCTGGTTGAGCGTCCAGCCGCCCTTCCACTCCTCCTGGTCCTCGTAGCGCCGCGGGTAGCCCTGGCCGGGCCGGGTCTCGACGTTGTTGAACCAGACGTACTCGGTGCCGGTGCGGTTGGTCCACGCCTGCTTGCAGGTGACGGAGCAGGTGTGGCAGCCGATGCACTTGTCGAGGTTCATCACCATCGCCATCTGAGCCATGACGCGCATCAGTACTGCACCTCCTGCGAACGCTTGCGGATGACGGTGACCTCGTCGCGCTGGTTGCCGGTGGGACCGAGGTAGTTGAAGGCGAAGGAGAGCTGGGCGTAGCCGCCGATGACGTGGCTGGGCTTGACCAGGATCCGGGTCAGCGAGTTGTGGATGCCGCCCCGCTTCCCGGAGGTCTCCGCGATCGGGACGTCGATCAGCCGGTCCTGGGCGTGGTGCATGTAGACGGTCCCCTCCGGCATCCGGTGGGAGACGATCGCGCGGGCCACGACGACGCCGTTGCGGTTGACCGCCTCGATCCAGTCGTTGTCGTCGACGCCCACCTTGGCGGCGTCCTTCTCACTCATCCAGATCGTCTGGCCGCCGCGCGAGAGCGACAGCATGAAGAGGTTGTCCTGGTACTCGGAGTGGATCGACCACTTGTTGTGGGGGGTGAGGTAGCGCACCGTGACGCTGGTGTGCCCGTGGTCCTCCCCCATCGCACCGAGGTCGGGCTCGCTGAAGAGTGCCCCCATGTTGAGCGGCGGCCGGTAGACCGGCAGTCCCTCGCCGATCTCGGTCATCCAGTCGTGGTCGAGGTAGAAGTGCTGGCGTCCGGTCAAGGTGTGCCACGGCTTGAGGCGCTCGACGTTGATGGTGAACGGCGAGTAGCGGCGGCCGCCGGTCTCCGAGCCCGACCACTCCGGCGAGGTGATCACCGGGACCGGCGCGGCGACCGTGTCTGCGAAGGTGATCTGCTTGCCCTCGTGCTCGGCGGCGAGGTCGTGCAGCAGGCGGCCGGTCCGCTGCTCCAGGGTCTTGAAGCCCTGGGTGGCGAGGTGGCCGTTGGTGGTGCCGGACAGGGCCAGGATCGCCTCGCACGCGTGGATGTCGCGCACCAGGGAGGGCCGCCCGTCGGCCGCCCCACCTCGGATCGCGCCGTTCTTGTGCAGGAGGTAGTCGACGGACGCCGTGACGTCGTAGGCGACGCCCTTGGTGAGGGTGCCGAGCTTCTCCATCAGCGGACCGAGCGCCTGCATCTGCGCCCCCACGGCCGGGTAGTCGCGCTCGACCTCGACGATCTTGGGCATCGTGACCCCCGGGACCGGCTCACACTCGCCGTGCTTCCAGTCGCGGACCACGCCGTGCGGGTTGGCCATCGCGTCCGGCGTGTCGTGCAGCAGCGGCACCGCGACGACGTCCTTCCGGGTGTCGAGCCGCCCGACTGCCAGCTCGCTGAACTTCGCCGCGATCGTCTGCCACGCGTCCCAGTCGGTCCGGGTCTGCCACGGCGGCGCGATGGCCGGGTTGAAGGAGTGGATGAACGGGTGCATGTCGGTGGTGTTGAGGTCGTGCTTCTCGTACCAGGTCGCCGCCGGCAGCACGACGTCGCTGAAGATCGTGGTGCTGGTCTGGCGGAAGTCGAGGGTGAGCAGCAGGTCGAGCTTCCCCTCCGGGGCGCCGTCGTGCCACTCCACCTCCTGCGGCCGCTGGCCCTCCGACGCTTCGGTGGCACGTAGCGAGCTGTCGGTGCCGAGCAGGTGCTTGAGGAAGTACTCGTTGCCCTTGCCCGAGGAGCCGAGCAGGTTGGCCCGCCAGATCGCGAGGATCCTCGGGAAGTTCTCCGGGGAGTCCGGGTCCTCGGCGGCGAAGCGCAGCTCACCGGACTTCAGCTGGTCGACGACGTGCTCGGCCACCGGCTTGCCGGCCTCCACCGCCTCGTCGGCGAGGTCGAGCGGGTTGCGGTCGAACGTCGGGTACGACGGCATCCAGCCCATGCGTGCGCTCTTCGCGATCACGTCGGCCGTGCTCATCCCGGCCAGCTTCCCGCTCCCGGTCTTCGCGGCCACGGTGTCGGCGCCGAAGGTGTCGTAGCGGAACTGGTCGGTGTGGAGGTACCAGTACGCGGTGTGGATCATCTGCCGCGGCGGCCGCTTCCAGTCCAGGCCGAAGGCCAGCTGCGCCCACCCGGTGACCGGGCGGCACTTCTCCTGGCCGACGTAGTGCGCCCAGCCACCGCCGTTGACGCCCTGGCAGCCGGTGAGCGTGGTCAGCCCGAGGAACCCGCGATAGATCGTGTCGGAGTGGAACCAGTGGTTCGTGCCCGCTCCCATCAGGATCATCGAGCGGCCCTGCGAGTCCTCGGCGTTCTGGGCGAACTCCCGGGCGATCCGCGCGGCGGCCGATGCGGGGACGCCGGTGATGGCCTCCTGCCACGCCGGCGTGTACGGCGCGGTCGCGTCGTCGTACGACGCGGCGTAGCCGGTCAGGCCCTGCCGCCCGACGCCGTACTGCGCGAGCATCAGGTCGAACACCGTGGTGACGAACCGGTCCCCGACGCGGCGCACCGGGACGTCGCGCACCAACGAGCCCGGGGTGCCGTCGCGGTCGTCGAAGCGCGGCAGCTCGACGGAGACGACCTGCGCCCCCTCGTCGAGCAGGCTCAGCCGCGGGTCGACGTCGCCGAGGTCGAGGTTCCACCGGCCGACACCGTCGTCGCCGAAGCGGTGGCCGAGGGCGCCGCCCGGGACCACGAGGTCGCCGGTGCGGGCGTCGACGAGCACCGTCTTGAAGTGCGCGTTCTCCTCCGCGGCGTGCTCGGGAAGGTCGGCGGCGGTGAGGAACTTGCCGGCCCGGTAGCCGCCCTCCTCACCCTCCTCCAGCGCGACCAGGAACGGCAGGTCGGTGTACTTCTTGGTGTAGTCGGTGAAGTACGGCGTCTGCCGGTCGACGAAGAACTCCTGCAGGATGACGTGCCCCATCGACATCGCCAGCGCGCCGTCGGTGCCGGGCGCGATCGCCAGCCACTCGTCGGCGAACTTGACGTTGTCGGCGTAGTCGGGCGCGACCACCACGACCTTCTGGCCGCGGTAGCGAGCCTCGGTCATCCAGTGCGCGTCGGGCGTGCGCGTCACCGGGACGTTGGAGCCCCACATGATCAGGTAGCCCGCGTCCCACCAGTCCCCCGACTCGGGGACGTCGGTCTGGTCACCGAACATCTGCGGCGAGGCCACCGGGAGGTCGGCGTACCAGTCGTAGAAGGACAGCATCGAGCCGCCGACCAGCGACGTGAACCGGGCGCCGGAGGCGTGGGAGACCATCGACATCGCCGGGATCGGCGAGAACCCCGCGACCCGGTCGGGGCCCCACGTCCGGATCGTGTGGACGTACGCCGCCGCCACCAGCTCGGTGGCCTCGTCCCAGGTCGCACGGACCAGGCCGCCCTTGCCCCGGGCGGCCTTGTAGGCCTTCGCGCGCTGCGGGTGGTCGACGATGTGGGCCCAGGCCTTCACCGGGTCGCCGTCGTGCTGCGACTTGGCCTCGCGATACATCTGCAGCAGCACGCCGCGGACGTAGGGGTACCGGACCCTGGTGGGCGAGTAGGTGTACCAGGAGAAGGCGGCCCCGCGGGGACAACCGCGGGGCTCGTACTCCGGGCTGTCCGGTCCGACCGACGGGTAGTCGGTCTGCTGGGTCTCCCAGGTGATGATCCCGTCCTTGACGTAGACCTTCCACGAGCAGGATCCCGTGCAGTTCACCCCGTGGGTGGAGCGGACGACCTTGTCATGACTCCAGCGGTCCCGGTAGAACGCGTCCGCGCCGCGACCGCCCTGCTGGGTGAGGGTCCGCAGGTCGTCGGACACCGTGCCCCGGGTGAAGAACCTCCGACTGCGCACGAGTGCGTCGGTCAGTCCGTTGTCCATGCCACTGCTGTCGGCCTGCGTGCTCACGCGGTGGTCCCTCCGGTTGCTGCGGTACGACGGACGACGGTGAGCGTCAGCGCCAGGGTCAGCGCGGCGGTCACCGAGAGCAGGCCCAGCCCGATCGCATAGGACTCGGTGCGGCCGTAGACGTAACCCATGATCAGCGGCGGCACGAACCCGCCCAGCCCGCCGGCGGCGCCGACCAGGCCGGTGACGCCACCGACCCGAGCCGGGTCCGTCACCTGGGCGACCAGGGCGAAGGTGGCACCACTGCCGCTGCCCAGGGCGGCCGCCATGGCCAGGAAGGCCGCGGTGCCGACGCCGTCGAGCGGCGGGGTGCCGGCCGAGATCGCAGCGCACACGACGACCACGCCGTAGCCGACCGAGAGCACCGGGATGGATCCGAACCGGTCGGACAGCCAGCCTCCGACCGGCCGCATCAGCACTGCGACCACCACGAAGCCGGCCATCCGGTTCGCGGCGTCCGCGGGGGTGAGCTCGTGGGCGGTCTTGAGGTAGGCGGGTAGGTACACGGAGAACGCGACGTAGCCGCCGAAGGCGACCGCGTACAGGATGCACGCCTGCCAGGTGATCGGCAGCCGGGCGTTGGCCTTGAGCCGGGCAGCCAGGCTGGTCGTCGGTGCGGTGCGACCGGGTGCGTCGCGCAACACCACCCAGGCCACCACCGCGTAGACCGCCAGCACGAGGGCGGTGATGAGGAACGGCGCCTTCTCGCCCACGTCGGTGTAGAGCTTCACCGTCGTCAGGGCGCTGATGGCGGTACCGCCCATGCCGGCGCCGAAGACACCGATCGCGAGACCACGACGCTCCGGGGGGAACCAGGCGTTCACGAACGGGACGCCGACCGCGAAGGCTGTGCCCGCGATGCCGAGGAAGAAGCCGCCGACGAGCAGCAGGACGTAGGAGTCCAGCGCTACGAACGCGATGAAGAGGACCGGGACGATGGTCAGCGAGGAGATGACCGGGAACATGACGCGACCGCCGTAGCGGTCCGTGAGTGCCCCTACCAGGATCCTGCCGAGGGAACCGACGAGGACGGGGACGGCCACGAGGAGCGCCACGTCAGACTCGCTCAGCACTCCGAGCGACCCCGAGTCCCGGAACATGGGGCCCAAGGGGCTGATCAGTGCCCAGGCCCAGAAGTTCACGGCGAACCCGATCGTCGCGAGCGCGAGCATCACGGGTGGGGAGCCCGTGCTCTGCCGATCTCGGGTCGTCGTCGTTCCTGGTCCGGCCATGTCGCCTCGTCCTCCACCTTGTCCACTGCGGCCCTCGATGTCCATCCTCGGCAGGCCACGACCCGACGCGTAAGGGACCTTGGTCCCGACGGCCGGGCAGGAGGGCATCGGTGTCGACCTCGCCGCCGCGACCGGCCCGGGTGAGCCGGTCCAGGTCGGTGCTCCTCGACGTCAGAGCGGAACGGCCCAGATGATCGTGCTGCCCCCGCCGGGAGTCGAGTGCACCGTCATCGTCCCGCCGTGCTTGTGCGCCCGCTCCCGCATGTTGGCCAGGCCGCCCTCGACGATCTCGCCGTCGATGCCGCGCCCGTCGTCTGCGATGGTGAGCGAGATCCCGTCTCCGGCAGCGAGCAGCACCTCGACCTTCGTCGCCTCGGCGTGGCGGCTCGCGTTCGACAGCGCCTCACCCAGCACCGCGAGGAGATCGGGCGCGACCTCCGCCTTCACGAGGGAGCGCACGGGGCCCTCGAACTGGAGCGTCGGTCGGAACTTCAAGGTCCCGGCTGCCCGTTCGACCAGTCGCGTCACCTCCGCCTGGATGTCCCCCGACTCTCCCAGCGACCCGAGAGCGAAGATCGTCCGCCGGATGTCCTTGATCGTGTCGTCGAGGTCGTCCACCGCCTGGTTGAGCCGGGCGGTGACCTCGGGGTCCGCCACCCGGCGGCCCGCGCCCTGGAGGCTGAGGCCGACCGCGAAGAGTCGCTGGATGACGAGGTCGTGGAGGTCGCGCCCGATCCGGTCGCGGTCCTCGAACACGGCCAGCCGCTGCTGGTCGCGGCGGGCGCGAGTCAGGTGGAGGGCCAGCGTCGCCTGCTCGGCGAAGCTGGCCGGCATGACCGGCTCCACGGTGTCGAAGAGCCAGGCGTGCTCGGGGTACCAGGCGAGCACCAGCGCACCCCCGACGATCCCGGAACCCAGCGGCACCCCGAGCGCGGGACCCAGTCGCGGCAATCCCAGGGCGGGGCCGGGGTCGAAGCCGCGTGGGTCACCGGCGAGGTCGTTCAGCGACACGGACGCGCCGGTGCGCACCACTTCGCGGGCCAACGGCCAGTCGGTCGACAAGGAAGGGACGGATGGAATGTCGGAGCCACACCCGGAGAGGACCTCGAGCGTGAGCCCGCCGGGATCCGTACCGGTCACGATCCAGGCCACGTCGGCGCGGGCGAGCTCCCGGGCACGATCGGCGACCGCCTGCAGGGCGTTGTGCTGGCTCGCAGTATCGGCGAGCATCGCGATGACCTCCGCGGTCGCCGAGAGCCAGCGCTGCCGTTGCTCCGCTTCCTCGTAGAGCCGCGCGTTCTCGATGGCGATGCCCGCTGCGGCCGCGAGCGCCACCACGACCTCCTCGTCCTCGGCGGTGAAGTCGCCCCGGCCGTTCTTCTCGGTCAGGTAGAGGTTGCCGAAGACCCGGTCCCGGATCCGCACCGGCACGCCGAGGAACGACGTCATCGGCGGGTGGTGCTCGGGGAAGCCGTACGACGCGGGGTGCGCCGCGATGTCCTGGAGCCGGATCGGCCGAGGGTCGTCGATCAGGACGCCGAGCAGCCCGTGCCCCGTGGGGAGCTCACCGATCTCCTCGACCTGCACCGGTGACATGCCGTGGTGGACGAACGTCCGCAGTCGGCGCGCAGGTCCCACGTCGAGCACCCCGAGGGCGGCATACCGAGCGTCCACCAGGTTGCTCGCCACGGTGACGATGCGCGCGAGCACCCCGTCGAGGGTCAGGTCCGCGGCCATGGTCATCACCGCGTCCAGGAGCAGCCGCAGTCGTTCCTGCTGGTCGAGGGCGCCATGGACCCGGTCGAGCACCTCGCGCAGGAGGTCGTCGAAGTCCACGTCGGGCAACGCCGACTCGGAGCCGGACCCGCCGATCTCGTCCACCCGGTCACCGCCCCCTGCCGATCGAGCGCGAACGGCTCAAGGTAGCAAGGTTCGGGCAACGCGGGGAGGCGACGTCGCGTCGAGTCAGGCCCGCGGATGCTTCGTGGCGAAGATCGCCGCCTGCGTCCGACTGCTGAGTCCCAGCTTGGCCAGCACCGAGGACACGTAGTTCTTGACGGTCTTCTCGGCGAGGGCCATCCGGTCGGCGATCTCCCGGTTCGTCAGGCCGGTGCCGATCAGGTCGAGGATCCGCTGCTCCTGTGCACTGAGCGCGTCGAGCTCCGGGTCGGCGCGCGGACCGTTGCGGAGCCGCTCGAGCACCCGGGCCGTCACCGACGGGTCCAGGGTCGACTGGCCGGCCGCCACGCGTCGTACGGTGTCGACGAGGTCGTTCCCCCTCACCTGCTTGAGGACGTAGCCCGACGCGCCGGCCAGGATCGCGGCGAACAGCGCCTCGTCGTCGTCGTACGACGTCAGGATCAGGGCGGCGATGGTCGGGTCGGCCGACAGCACGTCCCGGCACACGTCGATGCCCGACCCGTCGGACAACCGGCCGTCGAGGATCGCGACGTCGGGACGCAGGGCGGCGATCTGCGCTGCCGCCTCGTGAGCCATCCCGGACTCCCCCACCACCTCGATGTCGGGCTCGCTCTCGAGGAGCTCCTTGATGCCGCGACGCACGATCTCGTGATCGTCGAGCAGGAAGACCCGGACGCGGGCAGCATCGGCGGTGGGCGCGACTGGGGTGGTCGAGACAGTGCTCATGTCGTTCCGCTTCCATCGGACGGGTCGAGGATCTCTCTACTGTGTGCCGGTCCGCGTCGACGCGGCAGGGGACTGCGCCACGACCCCGCCGGGACCTTCGTCCCGACTGCTCAGCCCACGAGAACTCGTTCACCCTCGCGAGGCACGATCGCGCACACGCCGAGCTCGGACTCGAGGCGCCGGGCGAGGGCCGCCCCTGCCGGGGCTCTCCGTGGACGACGTACACCGTGCGTGGCCGCCGCTCGGCCGAGGCGACCCAGGCCACCAGCTCGTCGGCGTCCGCATGGACCGAGAAGTCGGGCACCCGCACGACCTCCGCCCGCACGGGCAGGTAGCGGCCGTACAGCTTCAGGTGCCGCGCGCCGTCCAGCAGCTGCCGACCGCGGGTCCCCTCCGCCTGGTATCCCGTGAGCACCACACAGTGGCGAGGATCCGACACCTGGTGGGCCAGGTGGTGAACGACGCGACCACCGGTGGCCATGCCCGAGGCGGAGACGATCACGCACGGGTGCTCGGGGTCGTTCAGCTGCCGCGACCGGTCCGCCCCCGGGACGGCGTGAAGATCCAGGTGGCGCAGGGAGTCGAGCAGGCCGGCAGCGCCGTCCCGCAGCTGCGCCGAAGGACGGCGCGCTGCTCGGCGGTAGACCTCGAGGGCCGCCAGCGCCATCGGGCTGTCGACGTAGACGGGAAGCCGCGGGATCTGACCGAGGTCGGTCAGTCGCCGGAGCTCGAGCAGGACCAGCTCCGTGCGGTCCACGGCGAATGCCGGCACGAGGACCGAGCCACCGCGGGCCACGGCGCGGCGCACGGCGCCGGCCAGCACGTCGGGATCCGGCGCCGGATGTAGCCGATCACCATAGGTGGACTCCAGGACCAGCGTGGCGACGGCAGGTGGCGGGGCCGGCGGCCGTAGGAGTGGATGGCCGCGGTGGCCGAGGTCGCCGCTGAACGCCACGCGGTGCTGCCCGGCGTCGATCGTCGCGACCGCCGACCCGAGGATGTGTCCCGCCGGCCGCAACGTCACCGTCACGCCGTCGGCGAGCGGGACCGGGACACCGAACTCGACGGGCTCGAACAAGCGCAGGGTGTCCTCGACGTCACGGCTGTCGTAGAGCGGGAGCGCCGGCCGGTGCTTCGACCAGCCGCCCTCGTTGGCCCACCGGGCGTCCTCCTGCTGCAGGTGGGCGCTGTCCCGCAGGACGATGGCGGCCAGGTCGGCCGTGTCGCGCGTGCTGACGATGCGGCCCCGGAAGCCGTCGCCGACCAGACGCGGCAGGTACCCGGTGTGGTCGAGGTGCGCGTGGGTGATGACGACCGCGTCCAGGCTGGCGGGCGGGACGGGGAACGCCGCCCAGTTCCGGCGGCGCAGCTGGGCGAGCCCTTGGTACAGCCCGGCGTCCACCAGGATGCGACCCCCGGCCGCCTCGACCAGGAACCTGCTCCCGGTGACCGTGCCTGCGGCCCCCAGGAACGTCAGGCTCGGCTCGGGGCTCAGGCGGCCGTGGTTCATGTCGCCCCTCCTCACGAGTCGTGCGCGCGGCACCGGTGACGTCCACCGTGGGACTCGTGCCGGGCGACCCAGCAGAGGCGAAGGACCTGATCGGGCCCGACGTTCGACCTCCCGGGTCGTGCCCAGGGGCGGCTGTCTAGTGCTGGTGCTTGGCGGAGAAGATCGCCGCCTGGGTGCGACTGGTCAGACCCAGCTTGGCGAGCAGGGAGGAGACGTAGTTCTTGATCGTCTTCTCGGCGAGGTACATCCGCTCGCCGATCTGCCGGTTGGTGAGCCCCTCGCCGATCAGATCGAGGATCCGCTGCTCCTGCGCGGTCAGACGCTCGAGCTCCTTGTCGACGGGTGGCCCGTTGCGGATCCGCTCGAGCACCGCCGCCGTCACCGACGGGTCGAGGGTCGACTGCCCCGCGGCGACCCGCCGCACGGTCTCGACGAGGTCGTGGCCGCGCACCTGCTTGAGCGTGTAGCCGGCGGCGCCGGCCATGATCGCGGCGAACAGCGCCTCGTCGTCGTCGTAGGACGTCAGGATCAGCGCCTTGATCTCCGGGTCGCGTGACCGGATCTCGCGGCAGACGTCGATGCCCGACCCGTCCGGCAGCCGGGCGTCCAGGATGGCCACGTCCGGACGGAGCGCCGGGATCCGCCGGGCCGCCTCGTCGGCGAGGCCCGACTCCCCGATCACCACGATGTCCGGTTCACCCTCGAGGAGCTCCCGGATGCCACGGCGCACGATCTCGTGGTCGTCGAGCAGGAACACGCGGATGGGCTCGTCCGCCCGGTCCGGGGAGGAGTCGGTGTCGCCGTCTGTCACGGGGCCAGCGTAGCCCGGGCGATGTCTCCGGCGCCCGCATCCGGACCGGCCCTGACCGGCGACGCCGGATCCGATCGGCCCTCACGGTTGGGGACCTTCGGCCCTACGGCAGCCCTCCTGTCGCCAGGATCCTTGAGCCCATCCGCGACCGAACCCTCGACGAAGGCCGGAGAAGACCATGGACGTGCAGGCACTCCTCGCGGGCCGACCCCCCGCAGGCGGCTGGCCGCCCGCAGCGCGCCCGGGCGAACGGACCTCGCGGTGAACTCGCTCGCACCGTCGTACGACGGCATCCCCACCCAGGTCGCGCGACACCTGCTGTCCCTCGCGATCCGGGCACCCAGCGTGCACAACACCCAGCCGTGGGCGTGGCGCATCCGCCCCGACCTCCTCGAGCTCTTCGCCGACCGGTCCCGACGCCTCGACGCCGCGGATCCCACGGGACGCGACCTCGTCATCAGCTGCGGCGCCGCGCTGCACCACCTCCGGGTGGCGGCGAGCGCCTCCGGGCTCCACCCCGAGGTCGCCCGCCTGCCCGACCCCGACGAGCCCGACCTGTTGGCCACGGTCCGGCTCA
Source organism: uncultured Actinomycetota bacterium (assembly GCA_963829855.1). Lineage (GTDB taxonomy): Bacteria > Actinomycetota > Actinomycetes > Propionibacteriales > Nocardioidaceae > Nocardioides. The sequence continues at coordinate 258,351 of CAWHKE010000011.1, forward strand.
CCCCAGCGCCCCGGCCCGCCACGGCTGCTGAGGACCTGCGGGCCATCCAGGAGCGCTGCACCGATCGTCGACGGTTCACGTCCTGGCCCGTGCCGGACGAGCGGCTGCAGCTGCTGACACGAGCCGTGGAGGACGACGGAGGCGAGGCCGTCGCGCTGACCGACGTCACCGATCGTTTCCGCGTCGAGCTGTTGGCGGCTCAGGCCCATCGAGCACAGCGTCGCGACCCTGCGGTCGCGGCCGAAGCCGACCGGTGGACCGACCGTGGCCCCTACGACGGACTCGGCTCCACCCACCTCCCCTCCCGACCGGTAGCACCTGACCCGCTGCCGAGCCGGTTCGAGGGCGGGCTGCTCCGGGAGGACGACCACGAGCTCGAGACCGCCGACGGGCTCGTCGTGCTGTGCGGCCGGGACGACTCACCGGCGGCGTGGCTGCGCGCAGGTGAGTCGCTCAGCGCCCTGTGGCTGACGGCCGTCCAGGGACGCCTGTCCGTCGTTCCCCTGAGCCAGGTCACCGAGGTGCCCGAGACGCGGGCCGCCCTGCAGCACCAGGTGCTCGGGGACCTCGCCGTCCCGATGCTCCTGGTCCGCGTCGGCTGGCAGGCCATCAGCCGCAGCCAGCTCGACCCCACACCCCGGCGGCCGTTGGACGACGTGCTGCTGGCCTGAGCCGGCGCGGGACCAACGGCCCCCGAGGTCGGGACCCCGGCGCCTGCCGCTCGACCAGCCGCTGCCTTGGAATGGGACGACCCACTACCAAGGAGATGCCATGAAGGCCGCCGTCGTCCCCCAGCTCGGAGCCCCGCTCGAGATCCGCGATCTTCCCGTTCCCCGCCCCGGCGCCGGTCAGGTGCTCGTGAGGATCGAAGCCAGCGGTCTCTGCCACACCGACATCCACGCCGCCCGCGGCGACTGGCCGGTCAAGCCGAAGATCCCACTCATCCCGGGTCACGAAGGCGTCGGGATCATCGAGTCTCTCGGTGACGGCGTGGACACCCTGGCCGTCGGAGACCGGGTCGCCCTGCCCTGGTTGGGCCACGCCTGCGGGCACTGCCGCTCGTGCGTCGCCGGTTGGGAGACCTATTGCACCACCCCCCAGTACATGGGCTACACGATGGACGGCTCGTACGCCGAGTACGCCGTCGGCAACGCCTCGCATGTTGTGCGCGTGCCAGAGGGCGTCAGCTCCTTCGATGCCGCACCCCTGACGTGCGCCGGCGTGACGACGTACAAGGCGCTCAAGGTCGCCCACCCGCAGCCCGGCGAGACGGCCATGGTCGTCGGCATCGGCGGCCTCGGCCATCTCGGCCTCCAGTACGCCAAGATCTTCGGCACCACCACCGTGGCCGTCGACGTCGACGACGCCAAGCTGCAGCTGGCCAAGGACCTCGGAGCCGACCACGTGGTCGACGCCCGGGGCGACCAGGCAGCCGAGCTCACGGCCATCGGCGGCATCGACATCGCCCTGGTCACCGTGCCGTCGCCCCGGGCGATGCAAGCGGCGCACGCCGCGCTGAACCCCAACGGTCGCCTGGTGATCGTCGGCCTGCCGGCGGACAACCGGCTGGAGATCCCCGTGTTCGAGACGGTGCTCAAGGGCATCAGCGTGATCGGCTCGCTCGTCGGCACGCGCAACGACCTCCAGGACTGCTTCGCCATGCACGCCCAGGGACGCACCCGGGTGGTGGCGGACAGCCGCAAGCTCGAGGACGTCAACGCCTGCTTCGAGGAGGTCCTCGCCGGCGACGTCCCGGCGCGACTGGTGTTCGACCTCAGCTGAGCCGCCAGGACTTCGCGCAGGACCAAGGGCCCTTCACCTGAGGTCACGCGACCCGGGTCGCCGGCGCCCGCGCCTCCTACCGTCGAAGAGGCGGGACTTCACAGACGGAGGCGACGATGAACAAGCTGCTCGTGCTCGGAGCCGGGACTGCCGGCACCATGGCCGCCAACAAGCTGCGGCACCGCCTGGACCGGCACGACTGGACGATCACGGTCGTCGACCAGGACGACGAGCACCACTACCAGCCCGGCTACCTGTTCGTCCCGTTCGGCACCTACGACCGCGACGACGTGGTCCGGTCCCGGCGTCGGTACCTGACGGACGGCATCGACCTGGTGCTCGGTGAGATCGACGTGGTCGAGCCCGAGGCCGGCACCGTCCGTCTCACCGACGGTCGGACCCTCGACTACGACTACCTCGTGATCGCGACCGGCACGACACCCCGCCCCGACCAGACCCCGGGGATGCTCGGACCGGAGTGGCGACGCAGCATCTTCGACTTCTACACCCTGGAGGGTGCCGAGGCACTTGCGGTGGCCCTCGCGCGACTCGACCACGGGCGGCTGGTCGTGCACATCACGGAGATGCCGATCAAGTGCCCGGTGGCTCCCCTGGAGTTCACGTTCCTGGCCGACGCCTTTCTGCGGGAGCGCGGTCTGCGTGACCGCGTGGAGCTGGTCTTCGTCACGCCGCTCGACGGCGCGTTCACCCAGCCGGTCGCCTCCGAGCGGCTGGGCGCCATGCTCGAGGAGCGTCACATCGTCGTCGAGCCCGACTTCATGGTCGAGCGGATCGATGACGAGAGCCACTCGCTGGTCTCGTACGACGAGCGCGTGGTGCCCTTCGACCTGCTCGTCACGGTGCCGCTGAACATGGGAGCCGACTACGTCGCGCGGTCGGGGCTGGGAGACGAGCTCAACTACGTGCCGGTCGACAAGCACACGCTGCTGTCGACGAAGGACCCCCACATCTTCGCGTTGGGGGACGCCTCGGACATCCCCGCGTCCAAGGCCGGCTCGGTGGCCCACTTCGCGTGCGAGGTGTTCGTCGAGAACTTCCTCGAGCACGTGAAGGGCGAGGCCATGACCGGTTCGTTCGACGGCCACGCCAACTGCTTCGTCGAGTCCGGGGACGAACGCGCCCTCCTCATCGACTTCAACTACGACACCCAACCGCTGCCCGGGAAGTACCCGCTACCGGTGATCGGACCGCTGAGCCTGCTCGAGGAGAGCCGCGTCAACCATTTCGGGAAGCTCGCCTTCCGCCACGTCTACTGGAACGTGCTGCTCCCCGGACGTCCCATCCCCCTGCCGGCCCACATGTCGATGGTCGGCAAGCACGACCCCACCACGAAGGAGTAGCGCCATGCCCACCACCACGATCGACGGGCACCAGATCCAGATCGACGACGAAGGGTTCATGACCGACCCGGACGAGTGGTCCGAGCCACTGGCGACGTCGCTCGCTCACCAGATCGGCCTCGAGCTCACCGACGCGCACTGGCGGGCGATCCGCTTCCTCCGCCAGGACTTCAGTGAACAGGGCGAGACCGCCACGCTGCGTCGGATCGGCGTCGTCGGAGGGATCCCCACCAAGGAGCTGTTCTCGCTGTTCCCCCAGAAGCCCGCCAAGAAGCTCGCGTACGTCGCGGGGCTGCCCAAGCCCCACGGCTGCGTCTGACAGGAGAGTCCGCCATGACCACCATCCACACCGACGACACCCTCGCGGCGCCGTTCGTGCCGTCGTTCGACGACGTCGACACCGACCGGAAGCTCGCGATCATCTGCTCCAAGGGAAACCTCGACATGGCCTACCCGGGCCTGATCCTGGCCAACGCCGCGCTCGGCGAAGGCATCGAGACGCACCTGTTCTTCACGTTCTGGGGCTTCGACATGATCAACAAGGCGACCATGGGCGACCTGAAGTTCACCATGCTCGGCAACACCGCCACCCACCTGCCGCAGGGTCTCGGCGGCCTGCCCGGGATGACGGCGATCGCCACCCACCAGATGCGCAAGACGATCGCCGACCTCGGCATCCCCGACGTGCCGGAGTTCTTGCAGCAGATCGTCGACTCCGGCGGCCACCTGTGGGCGTGCCGCCTGTCGGCCGACATGCAGCACCTGGAGCTGGAGAACCTCTACGACGAGGTCGAGGCCATCATCAGCGCCTCCGACTTCATCGAGAAGACCGCCGGCGCCCAGCTGCTCTTCATCTGACGTGGCGACCCACGACGAGGCGGCGTCGCCAGCCGACCTGGGCGAACCAGGACCGGCCGGGTACACGCTGTCGGTGGTGCTGGACCGGCCGTTCGACGAGGTGGTGACAGACCTGCGCGAGTCGCTCGCCGCGCAGGGTTTCGGTGTGCTCACGGAGATCGACGTCCGTGCCACGATGCGGGCCAAGCTCGGCGTGGACGTCCCCGACCAGGTGATCCTGGGTGCCTGCCGGCCCGAGCTCGCGTACCGGGCGCTCGACGCGGCGCCGTCGCTGGCCGCGTTGCTTCCCTGCAACGTCACCGTGCGCGACACCGGTGCGCGCACGGTCGTCGAGGCCGTGGACCCCGCCGTGATGAGCACCTTGGAAGACCGGCCCGAGGTGAGCGCGGTCGCTGCCGAGGCCCGCGACCGCTTGTCGGCCGCCCTCGGCGCCCTGGCCGAGGCCCCGGACTGACCCCGTCCGGGCCGTCAGGATGCGGCCGTGCGGAGCGGCTCGTGGCGATCGGTCCCGGCCGGAGTCGCGTCGTACCGTCCGTTGGGTGTGACGATGGTGCCCGCGCGACCGGCCAGGATGGCGGTGGCGTCGTCGAGCGATCCGATGGCCGCCATGCCTCCTGTCAGCTCGACGAAGCGGCACACGGCGTCGACCTTCGGGCCCATGGACCCCGCGGCGAAGTCGAGGCTTCGGAGCCCTGCCGGGGTCTCGCGGAGGATGGGGGTCGCGTCGGGCCGCCCGAAGTCGCGCATCACGTGCGCGACGTCCGTGACGACCAGGAGCACGTCGGCGTCGAGGGCCTCGGCGAGCACGGCGCTCGTCAGGTCCTTGTCGACCACGGCCTCCACCCCCTGCAGGTCGCCACGTTCGTCGCGGATGACCGGAACGCCTCCCCCGCCGGCGCAGACGACGATCGCACCGCTCTCCAGCAGCAGCCGGATGAGCCGGGTCTCCACGACGCGCTGGGGTCGCGGTGAGCCGACGACGCGACGCCAGCCGGCACCGTCGGGCTTGACCACCCAGCCGCGCTCGGCGGCGAGGCGCTCCGCCTCCTCGAGGGTGTACATCTCCCCCACGAACTTGCTGGGGGAGGCGAAGGCGGGGTCGGCCGCTTCGACGAGCGTCTGGTTGATGATGGCGGCCACCTGTCGCCCAGGCAGCTGGTTCTGCATCGCCTGGAGCAACCAGTAGCCGATCATCCCTTGGGTCTGGGCTCCCAGGACGTCGAAGGGGTACGGCGTCGTGAGGTGCGGGTCGGACGCGCTCTGCAGTGCCAGGACGCCGACCTGGGGCCCGTTGCCGTGGGTCACCACGAGCTGGTGCTCCTCGGCCAGGGGCGCCAATGCCTCGACGGCGCGCCGTACGTTCGCCTCCTGGATCTCCGCGTCGGGCCGTTGTCCGCGCTGGAGCAGGGCGTTCCCGCCGAGCGCGACCACGATCCGCATCTCAGGCCCCCAGCGTGGCCACGAGGACGGCCTTGATGGTGTGCATCCGGTTCTCGGCCTGGTCGAAGACGATCGAGTGGGAGGACTCGAACACCTCGTCGGTCACCTCGAGGGCCTCCATGCCGGTCTTCTGGAACAAGTCCTCGCCGACCTTGGTGTGGCGGTCGTGGAACGCCGGCAGGCAGTGCATGAACTTGACGTCCGGGTTCCCGGTGGCCTTCACCGTCGACATCGTGACCTGGTAGGGCCGGAGCAGGTCGATCCGCTCGGTCCAGGCCTCCGTGGGCTCCCCCATCGAGACCCACACGTCCGTGTACAGGAAGTCCACGCCGGCGACGCCGTCGTCCGCGTCCTCGGTGTGGGTGATGCGTGCACCGGTCTGCTCGGCGATCCGGTGCGCCTGGTCGATCACGTCCTGGTGGTTCCACAGTGACCTGGGAGCGACGATCCGCACGTCCATGCCCATCATCGCCCCCGCGACGAGCAGCGAGTTCCCCACGTTGTTGCGGGCGTCTCCGAGGTACGCGAACGCGATGTCGCCGTCGCGCTTGCCGCCGCTGTGCTCCCGCATGGTGAGCATGTCGCACAGGGTCTGCGTCGGGTGCCACTGGTCGGTCAGCCCGTTCCACACCGGCACCCCGGAGCACGCGACCAACGTCTCGACGTTCGACTGCGCCGATCCGCGGTACTCGATCCCGTCGTACATCCGGCCGAGGACGCGCGCGGTGTCCGCCATCGACTCCTTGTGCCCGATCTGGGACCCGCTCGGGTCGAGGTAGGTGACCCGGGCGCCCTGGTCGAAGGCGGCGACCTCGAACGCGCACCGCGTCCGGGTGGAGGTCTTCTCGAAGATCAGGGCGATGTTCTTGCCGGCGAGTCGCGGCTGCTCGGTGCCGGCGTACTTCGCGCGTTTCAGGTCCGCGGCGAGGTCGAGCAGGTGCCTCCACTCCTGCGGAGTGAAGTCCAGCTCCTTGACGAAGCTGCGATGGCGCAGGTTGAAGGCCATGGTTCTCAGATCCCTTCTCGCTCGATGGGGCAGGTCATGCACCGGGGGCCGCCGCGGCCGCGACCGAGCTCGCTGCCCTGGATGGTCACCACCTCGATGCCCTTCCTGCGCAGGTAGGTGTTGGTGGTGACGTTCCGCTCGTAGGCGACCACCACTCCGGGGCTGACAGCGAGCACGTTGCAGCCGTCGTCCCACTGCTCGCGCTCGGCGGCGTGCACGTCCTGCGTAGCGGTGAGGACGCGGATCGAGTCCAGGCCGAGGGCGTGCGCGATCACGCGGTGCATGTCGTCGGCAGCATGGGGGGTCACCGTGAGCTCCTGCTCGGTGTCCCCCGGCTCGATCGTGTACGACGGCAGCATCCCGAGTCCGACGTACTGGGTGAACGTGTGGTCGTCGACCATGGTCAACACGGTGTCGAGGTGCATGAAGGCGCGCTTCTGGGGCATGGCCAACGCGACGATCCGCTGGGCGCTGCCCGCCCGGAACACGCGCCTGGCGAGACGCTCGACGCCCTGAGGTGTCGTGCGCTCGCTCATGCCGACCAGCACGGCGCCCCGGCCGAGGACCAAGATGTCGCCACCCTCGGTCGTGGCCTGTCCGTTCACCGTGCCGTCGGACCAGACGTTGAAGTCGGCGTCCGCGAACAGGGGATGCCAGCGATAGATCGCCTCGTAGTGGATGGTCTCCCGGATCCGGGCCCGCTTGCGCATGGCGTTGATGGACACCCCGTCGAAGATCCACGCCGAGGTGTCGCGGGTGAAGAGGTGGTTCGGCAGCGGCGGCAGGAGCACGTCGTCGAGGCCCAGCGCCTGCACGACCACCGAGGACGGTTCGTCCGTGCGGTCGAGCAGCTCACGCTTGGTCATGCCACCGATCAGGTAGCGGGTCAGCTCGGTCTCGCTCATGGCGTCGAAGACGCGGTGCAGGCTCGCCAGGGCCATCGGGCCGTAGACGCGCTCGTCGAGCGCCTCGTCCAGGACGTACTTGCGAGCCTCGGGAGTCGCCAGGGTCTCCCGCAGCAGCTGGTCGAGCATGTGCACCTCGACGTCGAGGTCGCGCAGGGTCTCCGCGAAGGCGTCGTGCTCCTGCTTGGCGCGCTTGACCCAGAGCACGTCGTCGAAGAGGTACTCGTCGTGGTTGGTCGGCGTCAGTCTCTTGAGCTCGAGGTCCGGCCGGTGCACGATCACCTGTCGTAACCGGCCGACCTCCGAGTCGACATGCAGGTTCATCGCGTCGTTCTCCTTCGTTCGGGTGCTCCCCACCCTCCAACCCGACGCCCTCGGCGCGGAGGGTCGGAAGTCCCGTCCGCGCGGGCCTCTTGACTCGATCGGCACGACGTCGGCCCGCCGGTCGAGCAGCTGCCGCCGTTCGCCGACGTGCCGAAAGGCCCGGTGTCGCGGCGACCTTCGACCCTGCTCGCGCCGGGCTGCGAGGAGAAGCCTGGGGACCAGAGCAGGACGCCCCTGCCCGCTGCTGATGTAGGAGGCCGCAGATGTCTGTTCACGTAACGAGGCCGAGTCCCAGCACACCGGAGCCGACGAAGCGTAGTTCGGCGACCGGGCTGGCACTGCCCGCCCTCACCGCTCTGGTGGTGGGGTCCATGATCGGAAGCGGCATCTTCGCCCTGCCCTCCCAGATGGCCGGGAGCGCGGCCCCTGGTCCACTGCTGATCGGTTGGCTGATCACAGGCGTCGGCATGCTCATGCTCGCCTTCGTGTTCCAGGGGCTCGCGACGCGCAAGCCCGACGTCGACGGCGGCGTCTACGGCTACGCAAGGGCCGGCTTCGGTGAGTACGTCGGCTTCACGTCCGCGTGGGGCTACTGGATCAGCGCCTGGGTGGGCAACGTCGCCTATCTGGTGCTCCTGATGGCCACGCTGGGCTACTGGTTCGACGGATTCGAGGGAGGCACCACCACCGTTGCCATCGTCGGCGCCTCGGTCCTGGTGTGGCTCGTCCACTTCCTGACCCTCAGCGGAGTCAAGAACGCGGCGGTGGTCAACGTCGTCGTCACCGTGGCCAAGGTCGTCCCGATCCTGACCTTCATCGCGATCGCCGCCGTCGGCTTCAGCTCGGGCGTCTTCACCGCCGACTTCTGGGGCGAAAGCGCCGGCCTCGGCAGCACGATGGACCAGGTCAAGAACATGATGCTGGTCACCGTCTGGGTGTTCATCGGCATCGAGGGCGCCAGTGTCTACTCCCAGCGGGCGCGGCAGCGCAAGGACGTCGGTCGGGCCACGGTGCTCGGCTTCGCGGGCGTGCTCGGTCTGCTGCTCGCAGTCAACCTTCTCTCCTACGGCCTCATGGCGCAGGCCGACCTCGCTGGTCTCCCCGACCCGTCGATGGCCGGGCTGCTCGAGAACGAGGTCGGGTCATGGGGCGCCGGCTTCATCTCTGCCGGGCTCGTGATCTCGCTGCTCGGAGCGCTGCTCGCCTGGGTGCTGCTGGCCGTCGAGATCCTGCGCCTGCCGGCGTTGGACAACATCCTTCCCAGGACGTTCGCCAAGGAGAACACGCACGGCGCACCCGTCAGCGCGCTCTGGCTGACCAACCTGTGCGTGCAGGCCATGTTGCTCTGGACGCTCGTCAACGAGAACACCTACACCGACCTGATCTACCTCGCCACATCGCTGATCCTGCTGCCGTACCTGTGGTCGGCAGCCTTCCAGGTGAAGCTGGCCGTGACGGGTGAGACCTACGGCGACGGGCAGGGCCGCACGCGCGACCTGCTGGTGGGTGGCGTGGCTCTCGGCTACGCGGTCTGGCTGGTGTACGCCGGTGGGTGGGAGTACGTGCTGGTCGCCGGCCTGTTCTACCTCGTCGGCACGGCACTGTTCGTGTGGGCGCGGGTGGAGAACCACCAGCCCGTGTTCACCACCGTCGAGAAGGTCCTGGTCGCGGTCGTCGCTGCCACCTCGGTCGTGGCCGTGATCGGCATGGTCCAGGGGTTCGTGTCGGTGTGAGCCCCGTGCGGCGGCCCGGACCTCAGGGTCCGGGCCGCCGTCGTCACGCGTGGGTGACCTAGGTCCCGTCCCACGGCGACCTGTGCCTCTGGGGCGCGGGACCCGTCCTCGCGAGCATGGAGACGGTCCCGAAGGAGAGGTTCTCGATGAGCGCCGTTACGTATCCGGTCCACGTGGACGCCCAGCTCGACACCACCGTCAGCCGCTGGCTGTGGCTGGTCAAGTGGCTGCTGGCACTACCGCACTACTTCGTCCTCGCGCTCCTGTGGATCGCGTTCACCGTGCTCAGTGTGGTGGCGTTCTTCGCCATCCTGTTCACCGGGCACTATCCACGGAGCATCTTCGAGTTCAACGTCGGCGTCCTGCGGTGGCAGTGGCGGGTGTCCTACTACTCGTACGGCGCCCTGGGTACCGACCGCTACCCGCCGTTCACGCTCCACGACGTCGCTGACTACCCGGCGCACCTCGACGTGGACTACCCGGAGCAGCTCTCTCGTGGCCTGGTCCTGGTCAAGTGGTGGCTGCTGGCGATCCCGCACTACCTGGTCTTGGTCCTGCTCGTCGGTGGCGCGAGCTACTACATCGGGAGCGACGACGACGGGTCGCGCCTGGCGCTCCTGGGTCTGATCCCGTTGCTCGTCGTCGTGGCGGGCGCCCTCCTGCTCTTCACGGGTCGCTACCCGCAGCCCTTGTTCGACCTCGTCTTGGGCCTGAACCGCTGGGTGCTGCGCGTGGCCGGCTACACAGCCCTGATGACCGACGCCTACCCGCCGTTCCGGCTCGACCAGGGCGGTCACGAGGGCGGCCACGAAGGCGGTACGGACGCCATGGTCGTGACGCCGCCTCCCGCCGCCCCGGCCCCGCCGGTGGCGTCAGGCCCGACCCCACCGACCCCACCGGCCCCGTCAGGCTGGTCGGGCGGCCGGATCGTGTCGCTGGTGGTCGGGTGCGTGCTCGCGGTGACCTCGCTCGGGCTGGCGATCCCGGGCTTCGCCCTCCTCGTGGTCGACCAGACCGCGCGCGACAGCGACGGCTTCCTGATGAGCCCGGCGCAGACGTTCCGGAGCTCGACGTACGCCGTCACGTCCGGCGCCCAGCACCTCCATGCCGACGCCCCGTCGGACCTGGCACCGTCGGCGCTGCTGGGAGACACAAAGCTGACGGCCACGGCCACCGACGGCACGTCGGTCTTCGTCGGCATCGGGCCGGCAGCCGAGGTCGAGTCCTACCTCGCCGGGGTGGAGCACGCCACCGTCACCCGCATCACGGACCGCGGCGTCGTCTACCGCACCACGCCGGGAGGTGCGCCGGCCGGCTCACCACTAGAGGAGGACTTCTGGGTGGCCGAGTCGTCGGGCCCGGGCCAGCACCAGGTCACCTGGTCGCCCGAGAACGGTGACTGGGCCGTGCTGGTGATGAACCAGGACGCCACGCCAGGAGTTGCCGTCACGATGACGGTGGGCGCAGAGCTCCCCGCGATGCCGTGGATCATCGGCATCCTGCTCGCCCTCGCCGGAGTGAGCCTCGTGCTCGCGGTGATCCTCATCGGCATCCCGCTGGGGAACGTCGCACGTGAACGGCGCGACCCGTGATGGCGCGCGGTGTGATCCCTGGTCACCAGCGTCACGACGGTGGTGTCATGGACGGCGTGCCCGCCCCCGGGAACGACGACCGCCTCCGGCTGCCGGACATCGCCGACTGGAGATGGGGCACTCCACCTCGCGCGTGAGTGGTGACCGCTCCGGGGACCTACGGCCCGGGCATGCGTGCCGAAAGTCTCTGATCCGTGAGCCCGCTCGCCCGTCACGCTGGACGTGACCCCGTGGAGGAGGGCTCGTGCGTCACCAGGAGCAGTTGGGCGAGGTGGGACCCTCGGCGCGCGATGCCGCTGCGCTGCGGCTGGTCGCCGTGGCGGACGTGGTTGCCAAGGCAATCCTGGTGGTGCTGGTGGTCCTGGTGCTGATCGATCCGGCGTGGGGGAACCTCGAGGGCAAGGCACCGGTCGGGCGAGCCATCCTGTACCCCCTGTGGGCCTTCGTCGTGCCGGTCGTCTGGGCAGTGCGCCAGCGTCGGCGACCGTCGCCGTTCCCGTGGTTGCCCGACCTGTTGCTGACTCTCACCTGCTTCACCGACGTGCTCGGCAACCGGCTCGACCTGTACGACTCGTTCTTCTGGTTCGACGACCTGATGCACTTCGCGTGCACCGCTCTGGTGAGCGCGGCGCTCGTGCTGCTCACGGAGCGCACGAGCGACCGGCTCCTCGACACGATCACGCGATCGGTGGCCTTCGGTTTGACGGCCTCGTTGGTGTGGGAGCTGTGGGAGTACGTGTCGTTCATGACCCACTCCGGCGAGTTCGCCTCCGCCTACGGCGACACCCTCGGCGATCTGAGCCACGGCCTGCTCGGTGCCGTGCTCGCCGCCTTCTTCGTGGACCACCTGCGAGGGACCAGGCGACGCCGGAGGGCCCCGCAATCCGGGGCCGTGCCCGCACCGGGACCATCCGCCCACTCCGCCAGGTCCTGAGCCCCTGTCGGCCGGTGCGGACGACGCTGAGGATGGAGGTGAAGGACCCAGCCGACACTCACTGAGAGGTGCTCACCATGAATGCCGAAACCGGTGCCCCCGTCGTCGTCGGTGTCGACGGCTCGACCGGAAGCCCCGCAGCGATCCGGTACGCCGCGACGGAAGCGCGGCGGCTCGCTCGCAGGCTCAAGCTCGTCCACGTCGTTCCGAGCTACTCCACGGTGCCGCCAGCCCCCATGATGGTCCTGCCGCCGAACGACCTCGTCGACGTCGGACAGTCGATCCTCGCCACGGCCGCGGCCACCGCGGCCGCCGCAGCGCCGGACCTCACCATCGAGCGCGAGCTGCGCCGCGGCCGGCGCAGTCACGAGCTCTGTGCCGCCGCGGTCGACGCTCCGCTCCTGGTGCTGGGTCGCGACAGCCGACCGGCGGCGGAGCGCCTGCTCTTCGGCAACACCGTCACAGGGGTCGCGAGCCGTGCTGCCTGCCCCGTTGCCTCGGTGCCACCCGACTGGGATCCCGCCGATCGCCAGGACGTCGTCGTGGTGGGCGTGAAGTCGCCCAGTCACGCGGAGGAGCTGATGGCCGATGCGTTCGCCGTCGCGTCCGATCGCGGTGCCCGGGTGGTGCTCCTGCACGCGTGGAAGCTCGCCAGCGGCTACGACGACGTCGTGGCCGACCGGGTCTCCGCCCAGGAGTGGATCGAGCGGGGCACCGCCGAGCTCGAGCACCTCGTCGCACCGTGGCGCGAGGCCTACCCCGACGTCACGGTCGAGACCCAGGTCGATCACGACTACGCGGCCCACGCCCTGGAGCGTGCCTCGCGGCACGCCGACCTGCTGGTCCTGGTGCGTCGCGCCCACGGGATCCCCGCAGCCCTGCACCTGGGCGAAACCGCCCGGGCCGTGCTCCGCACCGCGGCGTGCCCGGTGCACGTCGTCCCCGCCGCCTCTCGCCGCGCGACCACCGCCGACCTCGGGGCATCGCGGGTGCGCGCCGGCAGCACCAGCTGACGTGGCGGGCGTCCGGTCCGGGGTGCGCGAGCAGCGTCGAGAACCCCGGCATGCTGGGATGGACCCGTGACGCTCCACGAACGCCTGCGCCGACTGCCGCCCGACCCCCGGGTGGTGGTCAGCGGGAACCACGCCACCCCCTGGCACACGCTGGGACTGGTCGACGCGGCGCTGCCGGCGTACCGGTTGTGGGCACTGAACGGGCAACCGGGCCTGCCCGACCGTGACGGCGTCGTCCTGGAGACTCCGTTCGTCGGCCCCGGGATGAGGCGCAGCCCCCGGCTGCGGTACCTGCCGTCCCGGCTCTCGCTCGTGCCGACGCTGCTCACGTCCCGCACCCCGCCGGATGCCGTCGTCCTCCACACGACCAGGCCGCGTGGGGGCAAGGTGTCGCTCGGCACCGAGGTCAACGTCCTGCCGGCCGCGGTCGAGGCGGCGCGCAGCCGCAACGGACTGGTGGTGGCGCAGGTCAACGACCACCTGCCCTGGACGTACGGCGACGCCGAGCTCGACCTGGCGCTGATCGACGTGCTGGTGGAGGCGGACGAGCCCCTCACCCACGGCGCGGTGGCGGTCGTCGACGAGCAGTCCGCACGGATCGGCTCGCTGGTCGCCGACCGGGTGTCGGACGGCGCGACGCTCCAGGCCGGGATCGGCGCGGTGCCCGACGCGACCATGCACGGGCTGGTCGGCCGCCGCGGACTCCGGATCTGGACCGAGATGTTCTCCGACTCCGTGCTCGCCCTGGAGCGGGCCGGGGCGCTCGACCCGACCGTGCCGATCACCGCGTCGTTCCTCTTCGGCTCCGAAGAGCTGCTCGACTGGGTCGACGGCAACGAGCGCGTGCACATGACGCGCACGGAGGTCACCAACGACCCCGGCCGGATCGCACGGAACCCCGCGATGGTGAGCGTCAACACCGCGTTGCAGGTCGACCTCTTCGGACAGGCCAACGCCTCGCGGATCCAGGCTCGGATCCACTCCGGCTTCGGGGGTCAGACCGACTTCATCGTGGGTGCCCTCCACAGTCCGGGCGGCCAGGCCGTGATCGCCCTGCGCTCGTGGCACCCCAAGGCGGACGTGTCGACCATCGTGCCCCTGGTCGACGAACCGGTCACGTCGTTCCAGATGAGCACGGTGGTGACCGAGCAAGGCGTGGCCGAGGTCTTCGGACGCGACCAGCACGAGCAGGCGCGGCAGCTGATCGAGCACGCCGCGCACCCGAGCGTCCGCGAGGAGCTCCGCGAGGAGGCGGTCGAGCTGGGCCTCTACCGGGCCTGACCTCGGTCGGTGGGGGTCACGACTCGATCCGTCCGCGTCCTGACGTCGATGACGCCCGGCACCGTCTCGGCCAGCAGCCGAGCCACCAGCGCCTCGGTCGTCCCTTCGGGACCGAGGAGGTCGGCGGTCCCGTCCGTCACCTCGACGAGCCAGTCCTGGAGACCGGTCGTGCGCAGGAGCTCGTCGATCTCCTGCTCGATGTCCTGGTCCGCGCGGGCGAGCAGGCGCACGATGTCGCTGCGGCTGAGGACGCCCTCGAGCCGGCCCCGACGATCGACGACCGGCAGGCTCTTGACGGCTGTCGACGTGAGCAGCTCCACGGCCATGACGAGGTCGGTGTCCGGCCGCACCGTCACGGGGTGGCCGCTCATGATCTCCTCGACGTTCGTCGGCTTGCTCCGCACGTCAGCCTGCGGGATCTCGACCGCGCGCGGATCCGAGGCGAGCAGGTCCTGGATCAGGTCGGCCTCGCTCACCACCCCGCACAGCAGGCCGGTGTCGGCGGTGACGACCGGTAGCGCGGTCACCCGGTGCTGCGCCAGCAGGGCCAGCGCGTGCTTCACCGTGGTGTCCGGCGTGACGGTCACCACGCCCTTGCTCATGACTTCGTGGACCAGCATGACGTCCTCCTCTGTTGTCGGGGTGAGAGCGGTCTCGGCTGCTCAGCCCACGCGACTGTGCATGCTCAGGTGCGCCGCGAGCTGCCGCCCCCAGGCCCGGGCGCGGTCGTCCTCGCCGGGCAGCAGCGGGCCGTTCACGTCGTCGACGTAGAACGACTCGGTGCCCAGCTGTCTCCGGAAGCCCGCCTCGCGGGCGAGTCGAGAGGCCTTGTGGGCGGCTGAACCGGGGAGGCGCCGCACCACGGTGGCGCGGGAGTCGAAGCACGCCACGGGGACGAGGGAGTCGTGCGGGTGGGCGCCGGTGCCGGCGATCCACTCCCGCAGTCCCACCTCGGCGCGGTCCGCCGGCGCGCCCTGGCGGACCGCGTCCTCACGCGTGCGCCGGTGGCTCAGGGAGAAGGCGTGGGTGGGGGCGCCCAGGACCAGCAGGTCGATCGCGACCTCGTCGGGGTGGGGAGCGGCGGCGACGTCCGCGACGTCGACGTCCACGCCGTAGTCCTCGAGTCCCCGCGCCACGGCCCGGGCGAGCGCGGCGGTGTTGCCGAACATCGACTCGTAGATCACCAGGGCTCGGCCGGTCGGCTCTGTCCGGCGGCTCGGGTTCGCTTCTCCCATGACTCCTCCTCGATCCTGCTTCCAGCCTCGCGCACGGCCGGCAGCGGGTCAGGAGCCCACCGTCCCGGGCTGGCGGGACGTTCGTCCCGCCACCCGGGGCCCGCTAGTGCGGGTCCGTACGCCGCCGGCCGGTGACCTCGACGGGAGTCAGCCGCAGGGAGAGCTCGTCGTGCCCGTCGGGAGGCCGAGGCGCGCCGTCCCGAGCATCGACCACCCCGACGTTCTCCTCGGACGTGAGACGTCCGAGCACGAGGACGCTCCAGCGCTCGGAGTGGTCCTCGGCGAGCTGGTCGATCTCGAACGGGACGAGCGCACCCTGGGCGAACAGCTGACAGAAGACGCCGAGCTCGGAGTCGCGCGAGGTCGTGAGGCAGATGGCGTCGCCGTCGACGGTGTACTGGACCGGGTGGATCCGGCGGCCACGCCCCCGATCGAACCCGATCCGTCCCACCCGCTGCGATCGCAACCGGTCCCAGCACTCGGTGGCCGTGAGGGCTTCCAGTGCAGCCATGTCGTCACTCCCTTGGTCCGGTGTCCTTCCCCCAGCGTCAGGGGTCCCGGTCGGACGGTGCAGGGTCCAAGGTCCGTACCCGGTGGGCCATCCGACCACCGGCCGCGGGCGCTGTCACCGGCTCCCGCGCCTCGCCCGTGGACGCTCAGGCGTCGGTGTCGACGAGCCGGCCGTCGAGGGTGAGCGGGTTGTCCTCGTTGATGGCGAGCACGGCGTCGGTGAGGTCGGGCTCCGTGCCGACCGGGCGGCGATCGAGGTGGACGCCGGCGATCATGCAGCGCACCGACCCGCCCGCGAGCTCGATGGTGGGGATGTCGACGTCGACGATCTCGCACGACTCCTCGATGATCGCGACCTGGTCGGGACGCAGGCTGCGGCGGGCTCGGGCCGACATCGCCATGACGTAGCGGCGCCGGCCGTCCGGCGTCCGGCCGCAGAGCTCGACGGCGTTGCCCGCGAACTCGCGGACCTGCTCCTCGGTCAGGGCCACGACCTTCCGGCCGTTGACGGTGAGCCGCTCGCGGACCTGCTCCCGGCGCTGCTCGTCGGGGATCAGGTCGAGGGCCATCAGCGCGACCTCGGTGCCGACGCACGCCATCACGTTGGTGTGGTAGACCGGCACACCGTCGGAGTCGACGGCGTCGAAGGCCATCGGCTCGTAGTTGAAGTCGGTGCAGAACCGCTCCAGGACGTTCGTGTCGGCGCGGTAGCTCCGCGCCGTGTAGGCGACGCGCGACACGTGGTCGAGGACCATGGCGCCCGTGCCCTCGAGGAAGATGCCGTCCGGCTCGAGGCCGGAGTAGTCGACGATCGTCTGGACCCGGTACTGCGACTTCAGCAGCTCCAGGACGTCCGCCCGGCGCTCGTGGCGCCGGTTCGAGGCGTACATCGGGAACACGGCGACCTTGCCGCCGGCGTGCGTCGAGATCCAGTTGTTCGGGAAGACGCTGTCCGGGCGGGTGTGGTCCTCGTCGTCGAAGACGTGCACGCGGACTCCGACGGCGCGCAGCGCCTGGGCCACGGCGTCCATCTCCTGCAACGCGCGGGCAGAGATCGCCTGGTCGGACTCGCCCTCGGGAGGATCCGCCTGGAAGGCGTTGTCAGCGGCGGTCGCCGGGTTGGGAAGGAACTTGTCCGCGCGGACCAGGATGACGGCGGACGGGGCCTGTGCACTCACGTCGTCGCAATCTAGACGACGGCGTCGCCCGCCCGGTGACCGGGAGCCCCGACGGTCACCGGTTCGAGCAGACTCGACGGCAGCCACTCCTCGACCACGATCCAGCCGTCGCCGTCCCTGACCGGGTGGACAACCCGGCCGTGCCAGCCGGGGGCTCGGTGCTCCCACGCCAGCAGGAGTCCGGGAACCCGCCCGTCCGGACCGTGCACCCAGCAGTGACGGACCGGAGACGCCGCCGGCAGCACGGGTGCCGCCGGCTCCCCACGGCTCCGGGCGGAGCGGTCGGCGAGGCTGCCGTGGTCCGCGCGTCGTCCCATCCCGCCAGCGGCCATCCGGCCAGCGTATCGAACATCTGTTCGAACAACGCGAAATGCGCGGGACCGGCCGCGACGTTCAGCGCAGGCCGGCGAGGACGGCCGGACCGCCTTCCTCGCGCCAGCGCCCGGTCAGTGTCTCGTCGGCGTCGATCTCGTCGCCGATCCGGCGGACCAGGACCAGCTCGGCCCCCGCGCGGGGCTCCCCCGTGCCACTCCCCCGCACCGTGGCGGACGAGGCGCGCGGCTCGCGCCTGCCGTCGGTCTCCAGCTCCTGGTCGGCCTCGCGGCCGCCGCCGGCGATCGTCTCGGTCATGGTGGCGACCAGGACCGGGTCGGCCGCGCCGTCGTACACCCAGCGTGGGCCGAGGACGGAGTGCTCGCTCGTCCCGATCAGGTGCTCGTCGGCGCCGTCGAGCGGCGAGCCCCGGTAGGTCACCGGGACGTGGACGAGCGTGCCGTCGGCAGCGCCGAGGATGAAGCCCTCCATCCCGACCTCGCCGGCCGGGTCGTCGAGCCGGTAGGCGCCGAGGTGCTCGTACTCGCCTCCCGGCCACCACGCCTGCGTCGCCAGCCAGGCGGTGAGCAGCTCGCGCTTCGTCGGGACGAGGGTCGCCGTGTGCAGCAATGCCATGGCAGGACCCTAGAGGTCGCGCGACAGGGCACGATGAGCGCCATGGTGGAGTGGCGGGCACTGCTCGACGCGGAGCGACACCGGACGCAACGGCGGCTCGACGCCCTGATCGCGGACTACGACGGGGTGGTCGCCGCGTCCCGGGACACGAACGCCGACGACGAGCACGACCCCGAGGGCGCCACCATCGCGTTCGAGCGCTCGCAGGTGGGCGCGCTGGTGGCGCAGGCGCGCGACCACCTCTCCGAGATCGACGCCGCGCTCGCCCGGCTCGAGGCAGGGCGGTACGGCACGTGCGAGGTCTGCCACGAGCCGATCCCGGGCGGCCGGCTGGAGGCCCGGCCCTCGGCGCGGACCTGCGTCGGCTGCACCGGGCGCCGGTGAGCGCGGGTGACCAACCACGAGGCAACGAGAGCGCGGTACGTTCCGAGGATGGAGAGCTACGCGCAGGGAGAGACCGTTCCCCCGCTCCTGGAGGAGACGATCGGGGCCAACTTCGAGGCGACCGTGGCCCGTCACCCGGATCGCGAGGCTCTGGTCGAGGTCGCCAGCGGCCGGCGCTGGACCTGGGCCGAGCTCGACCGCGACGTGGACGCGCTCGCGATCGGGCTCGTGCGGGCCGGGATAGGCAAGGGCGACCGCGTCGGGATCTGGTCACCCAACTGC
The DNA here is from genome assembly GCA_963829855.1 of uncultured Actinomycetota bacterium. Lineage (GTDB taxonomy): Bacteria > Actinomycetota > Actinomycetes > Propionibacteriales > Nocardioidaceae > Nocardioides. Next base: position 277,117 of record CAWHKE010000011.1, read on the forward strand.
GCCGAGTGGACCCTGACCCAGCTCGCCACCGCGAAGGTCGGCGCCGTGCTGGTCAACGTCAACCCTGCCTACCGCACGCACGAGCTCGCGTATGCCCTGCAGCACTCCGGCACGAAGCTGTTGATCTCCGCCTCCGAGTTCAAGACCAGCGACTACCGCGCGATGGTCGAGGAGGTGCGCAAGGACTGCCCGGACCTGCAGCAGGTGCTCTTCCTCGGCAGCCCCGAGTGGACCGACCACCAGGTCCATGACCCGGGTGTCACCCTGCTCGAGCTCCTCGACTACGAGCTCCTCCCCGACGACCCGATCAACATCCAGTACACGTCGGGCACCACCGGCCGGCCGAAGGGCGCGACGCTCAGCCACCGCAACATCCTCAACAACGGCTTCTTCACGACGGAGCTCATCAACTTCAGCGAGCAGGACCGGCTCTGCATCCCGGTGCCCTTCTACCACTGCTTCGGCATGGTCATGGGCAACCTCGGGTGCACCACCCACGGCGCGACGATGGTCATCCCCGCGCCGGGGTTCGACCCTGAGGTCACGTTGCGCGCCATCGCCGAGGAGCGGTGCACGGGTGTGTACGGCGTGCCGACGATGTTCATCGCGATGCAGAACGTCCCGGACTTCTCGTCGTACGACCTCTCGTCGCTCCGTACCGGCGTGATGGCCGGCTCCATCTGCCCGGTCGAGGTGATGAAGCGCTGCATCGACGACATGCACATGGCCGAGGTCTCGATCTGCTACGGCATGACCGAGACCAGCCCGGTGTCGACCCAGACCCGTGCGGACGACGACCTCGAACGGCGCACCTCGACCATCGGGCGGGTCCACCCCCACGTCGAGATCAAGGTGGTCGACCCGACGACGGGCGAGACGGTCGAGCGCGGCGAGGCCGGTGAGCTCTGCACCCGCGGCTACTCGGTGATGCTCGGCTACTGGGCCGACCAGGACAAGACCGACGAGGCGATCGACGCCGACGGCTGGATGCACACCGGCGACCTCGCGGAGATGCGGGAGGACGGCTACGCCATGATCGTCGGCCGGATCAAGGACATGGTCATCCGTGGCGGGGAGAACATCTACCCCAAGGAGATCGAGGAGTTCCTCTACACCCACCCCGACATCGAGGACGTCCAGGTGGTCGGCGTGCCGGACGAGAGGTACGGCGAGGAGCTGTGCGCCTGGATCCGGATGAAGGCCGGGCGGCCGCCGCTCGACGCCGACGCGGTCCGCGCGTTCGCGAGCGGCCGGCTGTCCCACTACAAGATCCCGCGCTACGTCCTGGTCGTGGACGAGTTCCCGCTGACCGTGACCGGCAAGGTCCGCAAGGTGGAGATGCGCGAGAAGTCCGCGGCCGACCTCGGCCTCCGGGTCTGACGCGCTCAGCGGTCGTGACGCGGCTCGAAGTCCTCGGGTTCGCCGTCGATCATGTAGTTGGGGTCGTGCCGGATCCGCTCGACGGTGTGCTCGAGCCACGCGTCGTCGGCGGTCTCGATCTCCCGCTCCGCGAGCTGCTGTCGGAGGTAGGTCACGAGGTCCTCGGTGGTCCCGGCGTCGTGCGCGACGGAGGTCGCGTCCACGGCGGCCTGGAGGTCGCGGTCGTAGCTGGCCATATCTCTCTCCTCGGGGCTGGGTGGGCCGGATAGGTGGTCAGTCCGCGGTGCCACCGGGTTCCAACCGGGCACCTCGCGGCACCTCGGCACCCGGCGCGATCACCGCGTCGTTGCCCACGAGCGCGATGTCGTCGCTGTCGTCGAGGTCCGCGTCGTCGGAGCCGACCCGGGCGCCCCTGCCCACGCGGCACCGCCTGTCGACGATGGCGCGGCTGACCGTCGCGCCGGCCTCGACGGTCACGTCGTCGAAGAGCACTGCGTCCCGCACGCGCGCCCCGGCCTCCACGCGGACGCCGGGACCGAGCACGCTCCGCTCGACGCGGCCCGACACCACGCACCCCGGGCTGAGCAGGCCGTCGACGACCTCACCGCCGTCCAGCACGCGCGCCGGCGCCCGTGATGCGCGGCGCGTCAGGATCGGCCAACCGGGTACGTCGAGCACGCCGACGTCGTCGCGCAGCAGCTCGCGGTGGGCGCGCAGGTAGTAGTGGGGCTGGCCGAGGTCGCGCCAGTAGCCGTCGAGGGCCAGCGCGCCGGTGCGGCCGCGCTCGACGAGGCGAGGTAGCAGGTGGTCGGCGAAGTCGCCGAGCCCCGAGTCACCGGCCGGCGCGTCAGGACCCAGCTCGCGGTGGAGCTCCTGCAGCACCTCGAGCAGCACGTCGGTCCGGTAGGCGATGATCTCGGCCGCGATCGTGCCGTGGTCCGGGTCGTCGGGCTTGTAGTCCACCCGCACCACCCGGTCGCCCTCGACCGTGATCACCGCGTGGTCGGACGCGTCGCCGACCTCGACCTCGGTCGTCACGACCGTGCACTCGTGGTCGCCGTCGAGGTGGGCCTCCACGAGGTCGCGGAAGTCGAACCGGTAGACGTGGTCGGCGCTCATCACCAGCACCACCGCCGCCCCGGACTGCTCTATCTGGTCCCGGATCCGGTACAGCTCGTCGGCGTTCCCACGGGCGAACCCCTCCTCGTCGGCCCCGCCGGTGCCCTCCTCCGGCATCAGCAATCGAAGTCCGCCGGTGGTGCGGTCGAGGTCCCATGGACGGCCGTTGGCGACCTGGTCCTCCAACGACGTGCCGTGGTACTGCACCGAGAGCCAGACCTCGCTGATCCCGCTGTGGGCCAGGTTCGACAGGGAGAAGTCGATCAGCTGGTAGATCCCGGCCACCGGCAACGCCGGCTTCGCCCGCTCACGGGTCAGCACGTCCATCCGGTTGCCCGCGCCGCCCGCCTGCACCAGGGCCAGCACGTCTCGCGGGGTGAACCCGAATCTCGTCATCGACTGCCTCTCCGCCGGGACCACCGTAGGGACCGAGCAGGTCCGGGGCACCACCCTTGCGGGTGTCGCGGCGTCACGCCAGCAGCACGAGCGAGCCGAGCGCGATCATCCAGCTCACGAAGCTGCCGACGAGGAAGTACTCGGTGACCACGTGGATCCCCGGCCCGCGCTCCTCGTCGCGGGCGGCCTGCAGCTCGGGCCAGCGCAGCAGCCCCTTCGCCGCGACCACGATCGACGCGGCCGTCAGCTGGCCCGCGAGCCCGAGCCCGACGATGAAGACCCGCTCCATCGGCCCGAGCAGGCGCCCGCCCTTGAGCCGGTACGTCGGGACCGACCTCCCCGCGGCGCGCGCCGGGTTGACGGTGCCGGTGGCGGCGAGCACCAGCCGCACCAGCACGTTGCCGGTGGAGAGCTGGGCCAGCATCACGCCCAGCAGCAGCAGCGCCTGCTCCGCGGCCAGCCCGGACAGGACGGTCAGCGGGGTCCGGTCGAGCCAGTCGCCGACCAGCCCGCCGGCGTACGGCTCGAAGGGTGACAGCGCGATCGTGGTCATCAGGCCGCCGCCGAGGACGGCCAGCGGCACCCACTCGCGGCGGGCGGCGAACCCCCGGGTGACCGCCTGGCCCCACGCCACCACGATCACCGCGACGAGCAGGAGGACCAGGACCTCGTCGGCCTCCGTCAGCCCGGACAGCAGCCCCAGCACCACCACGACGGCGGCGCCGACGACCTCAGGCAGGTGCCGCATCGGACGCACCGAGAACACCAGGTCCGTCGTGCCGAACCCGATCAGCAGCAACGCGGTCCAGATCATCGAGCCCCCAGCTCCTCGTCGGCGGCGACCAGCGCGGCCAGCCCGTCGGCGCGGACCCGCTGGGACACGGCCGACGCGCTGATGCCGAGCTCCTCGGCGAGCGCCCGCTGGCTGGCGCCGGCCAAGAGCCCGCGCAGCACCAGCAGGGACCGTTCCGAGAGCCCGCCGACCAGCTCGTCACGCAGGATCAGCATGGCCTCGAGCGTGGCAGGGTCGGGACCGTCGGCCTCGTCGGCGCGCCGGAAGACCGTCCGGCGGTGGCGCGAAGCGGGCCGGCTCTCGGCGTCCGCGGCTGCCTCGATCGCGTCGCGCGCGACCCACCAGCCCGGCCCGTCCTCGACCCGCGGCTCCTCCTGGAGCACGCGTACGTCGCCCCAGCCGAGGCCGTGCCGGACCTCGATCTCGGGAGCCAGGGTGAGCCGGAGCCGCAGCGTGGCCCGGACTGCGTCGCCGATCCGGTCGAACCCGCCCTGGTACTCGTCACCGACCGTGATCCGCAGCGGCGTGGCAGGCTGGAACGTCGCGTTGACCGCGGCCAGCGCCTCCCCGAGCCGCTGGTGGACCTGGTCGCGGTCGGGAGCACGCCGCGCGTGACGGACGTCCCCGATGAGCGTGGCGATCGGCATCAGACTTCACCTCACCTACAGATTAGCATATTGCTTCACTCATGGTCGCCGTAAGCGATGAGCTGACGGGAAGCAGTGCGCTCAGGTGAGCACCCGCATCGTCGCGGGCAGCGCACCTCCGTCGCGCACCGACTCCGCGAGCTCCTGCAGCGCGGTCATGGCCACCCGCTGCGGGTTCGGTCCGTACGAGACCCGGGCGACCCCGAGCTCCTCGAGCCGCGGCAGCGGGAGCGAGCCGGGCACCCCGATCACGGTCAGCCGCTGCGGCCCGTAGGCGTCGACCAGCGTCGTGACCTGCTCCTCGTCGAGCCGGGCCGGCACGAAGACCACCGGGGCACCGGCGTCGAGGTAGGCCCGCCCGCGCTCGACGGCGTCGGCAAGCACGTCGGCCGGATCCCGGTCACCCGCCCGCACGAACGCGTCGGTGCGGGCGTTGAGCACGAAGTCGGGCACGCCCTCCTCGGCCGCCACGGCCATGATCTGCTCGACCTGGCGCGCCGCTTCCGTCACCGGCTTCAGCTGGTCCTCGATGTTGGCGCCCACTATCCCGAGCCCGATCGCCCGTCGGATCGTCTCGGGTGCGTCGCCGTACCCGCCCTCCAGGTCGGCCGTCACCGGAGGCTCGACGGCGGCGGCGATCCGGCCGCACATCTGCAGCATCTCGTCGACCGGGATCCGCTCGCCGTCGGGGTAGCCGAGGGTCGCTGCGACCCCGTGACTGGCCGTGGCCAGCGCCCGGGTGCCGCTCGTGGCGGCGACGACCTTCGCGCTGATCACGTCCCACACGTTGACGACCGTGAGCAGGGCGGGGTCCTGGTGGAGCCGGAGCAGGTCCCCGGCCTTCGACGACGTGGACATGACCTCGATCCAACCACCCGCCGGTCACGACCAGAAGATGCGCTCCACGACCGCGTGGGTACGCCGGGTGCGGCGCAGGTAGTCGTTGACCATCGCGTCGGTCGATCCGGGTGGGTAGCCGACCGAGATCGCCACCGCGGCGCGCTCGCGGGTGTCGCGCGGCAGCTGGTCGCTGGGCCTTCCGCGGACCAGCGTGATCGCGTTCCGGACCCGGCTCACGGTGCGCCAGCCCTCGTCGAGCACCTCGGCGTCGGCGCGCCCGATGAGGCCCGCGTCGCGCGCCCCCGTCAGCGCGGCCAGCGTCTGCGGGGTACGGAGTCCGGGCACCTCGGCACCGTGCCGGAGCTGCAGCAGCTGCACGGTCCACTCGATGTCGGAGAGCCCGCCCCGACCGAGCTTGAGGTGGGTGTTGCGGTCGGCCCCGCGCGGCAGGCGCTCGGTGTCGACCCGGGCCTTGATCCGGCGGACCTCGACGATGTCGTGGTCGGAGAGCCCGCCCTCCGGGTAGCGCAGCGGGTCGATCAGCTCGGTGAACCGACGGCGCAGCTCGGGGTCGCCGACGACCGCGTCGGCCCGCAGCAACGCCTGCGCCTCCCAGACCCGGGACCACTTGGCGTAGTAGGCCGCATAGGCCTCGAGGGAGCGGACGAGCGGACCCTGCTTCCCCTCGGGCCGCAGTCCGGCGTCGACCTCCAGCGCCGGGTCGGTGCCCGGCAGGGCAAGCACCCGGCGCACCTCGTTGGCGACCGCGAGCGCGTAGTCGGTGGCGGCCTGCATCGAGGCCCCCGGCCGCGGGTCGTGCACGAAGAGGACGTCGGCGTCGGAGCCGTAGGAGAGCTCGAACCCGCCGTACCTCCCCATGGCGATGATCGCCATCGCGGTCGGGGGCTCGTCGAGCCCGCGCGCCTCACGGACCGCACGACCGGCCACGGCCAGCGTCGCCTCCAACGTCGCGTCGGTGAGCCGCGACAGCGCGGCACCGACGTCGGCGACGTCGGTGAGCCCGAGCAGGTCCCCGGCCGCGACCCGCAGCAGCTCGCGTCGTCGTACGGCGCGAACGGACCGGACGGCATCCTCGGTGCCCTCCCGACGGCCGGCCGTGGACACCATCTCGTCGACGAGCGCCTCGGCGGTCAGCGGCGTGAGGTCCTCCCCCAGCATCTTCACGCCCTGCGGCTCGCGTTCGAGCAGGTCGGTGGCGTAGCGGGACGTCGCCAGCAGGGTCGCGAGCCGCTGCGCGACCTCGCCCTCGTCGCGCAGCGTGGAGAGGTACCAGGGGGTGCTGCCGAGCGCCTCGCTGAGCCGGCGGAACCCGAAGAGGCCGGCGTCCGGGTCGGGCGCGTCGGCGAACCACTCGAGCATCACCGGCAGCAGCGTCCGCTGGATCGACGCGGTGCGCGAGACGCCGGCAGTCAGCGCCTCGAGGTGTCGCAGGGCCGCCCGCGGGTCGAGGTAGCCCAGCGCCGACAGCCGCGCGGTCGCCGCCTCCGGGGAGAGCCGGGCGTCCTCGCCGGGGATCCGCGCGACCGCGGCGAGCAGCGGCCGGTAGAAGAGCTTCTCGTGCAGCCGGCGCACCTCCCGACGGTGGTGCAGCCACGCCGCCTCGAGCTCGGCGACCGGATCCTTGTAGAAGCCCATGCTGCGGGCGATCCGTCGCAGGCTGGCGTCGTCCTCCGGCACCACGTGCGTGCGCCGGAGCTGATGGAGCTGGATCCGGTGCTCGAGCGTGCGCAGGAACGCGTAGGCGTCGTGCATCGCCTCGCCGTCGAGCCGGCCGACGTAGGCGCGGCGGGTCAGCTCCGAGAGGGCGCTCAGCGTGGTGGGCGCCCGCAACGACTCGTCCGCGCGGCCGTGCACGAGCTGCAGCAGCTGGACGGCGAACTCCACGTCGCGCAGCCCGCCCGACCCGAGCTTGAGCTGGCGCTCGGCCTGCGGGGCGGGGATGTGCTCGATCACGCGCCGGCGCATCGCCTGCACGTCCCCGACGAACCCGTCTCGCTCGGCGGCCTGCCAGACCAGCGGTTCGAGCAGCGCGACGTACTCGCGTCCGAGCGCGAGGTCGCCGGCGACCGGCCGGGCCTTGAGCAGCGCCTGGAACTCCCACGTCTTGGCCCACCGCTCGTAGTAGCCGCGGTGGCTCGCGAGCGTGCGGACGAGCGGGCCGGCCTTCCCCTCCGGCCGGAGGGCCGTGTCGACCGGCCAGATCGTGCCCTCGCCCGTGTGATCGGAGCAGGCGCGGATCAGGTGGGTGGCGAGCTGGGTGGCCACGCGCGCGGCCGCCCCCTCGTCGGTGCCCTCGGCCGGCTCGAACACGAAGATCACGTCGACGTCGGAGACGTAGTTGAGCTCGTGGCCGCCACACTTGCCCATCGCGATCACGGCCAGCCGGGCGGTGCGGCTCGCCTCCCCCACCTCGGCCCGCGCGATCGCGAGCGCCGCCTCGAGCGTCCCGCTGGCGAGGTCGGAGAGCTCCGCCGCGGTGTCGTCGACGCCCTGGCCGTGGGCGAGGTCGCGGGCGGCCAGCCGCAGCAGCACCCGCCGGTACTCCACGCGGAGTGCGTCGAGCGCGTCGCGCTCGGGCACGGTGGCGGTCGGCGTCGGGTCGGCCGGGTCGGCGCCCACCGCCCGCAGCAGCCCGGCACGCACGGCGAACGCCGGCGCCCGGGTCGAGCCGAGCGTCGGGTCGGTCAGCTCGCGCCAGTGGTCGGGGTGGCGAGCAAGGTGGTCGCCCAGCGCCACGCTGGCGCCGAGCACTGACAGCAGCCGCATGGCCGTGCCTTCGTCGTCGGACACCGCCGTCAGCAGCCGTTGCCGGTCGGAGGTGGCGTTCGCGAGCCGGATGAGCCCGGCCAGCGCCAGGTCGGGGTCGGCGCTCTTGCCGAAGATCGCGAGCAACGGGTCGCCGACCGGTCCGATCTCCTCGAAGGAGGCGATCGCGCGCTCCGGCTCAGCGAAGCCGAGCCGGGCCAGGGCCGCGCGGCCGCGGTCGGGTCGGCTCACGGGCGAGCGCTCCGGGCGAGCTCCACGAGCCGCTCGGCCAGCGGGCGCCACGCCGCGTCGAGCTCGGTCCGGGCGGCAGCGATCTCGGCGAGCCACGCGTCCGAGTCGATGCCACGCGCGTCGTGGTCGGCCCGGTCGTCCTCGACCCAGGCGGCGATCACGTGCTCGTCGGCCTCGGGGTGGAGCTGAACGCCCCACGCCGACGGCCCGAACCGGGCGACCTGCAGCTCCCCCTGCGGCGTCTGCGCCAGGGCGACCGCTCCGGAGGGGAGCGCCGTGACGAGGTCGTGGTTCCACTGGATCCCCCGTACCGGGCCGAGGTCGCCCACCAGCGGATCGTCGGCCGCCGCCGACAGCCAGCCCACGTCGTAGAGCCCGACCTGCTGGCCGAGGTCGCTGCGCGCCGCGGTGCCGCCGAGGGCGGCGCCCATCAGCTGGTGGCCGAGGCAGACCCCGAGCGTCGGCACGTCCCGGTCGACGGCGTCGCGGATCAGCTGCTTGACCGGCCCGAGCCACCAGTGGAGCGCGTCGTCGTTCGCACCCATCGAGCCGCCGAGCACGACCACGGCGTCGTGCGCCGCGACGGACGGGACCTCGTCGCCTGCCCACGGGCGGCACACCTCGAGCTCGGCACCGGCGTCGGTGAGCCAGGTCCCCAGGTACGCCGGGGGGCAGCCGGCCTCGTGCTCGACGACCAGGATCCGGGTCACGCCGCCGTCCTCAGATGACCGGGAGCATCCGGTCGCGCTCGAACGGCGAGACCTGGATGCGGTACTCCTCCCACTCCTTGCGCTTGTTGCGCAGGAAGAAGTCGAAGACGTGCTCCCCGAGCGCCTCGGCGAGGAGCTCGGAGTTCTCGGCGATCCCGATCGCGTCGTAGAGGCTCTTGGGCAGTGGCTCGATCCCGAGGCTCTTGCGCTCCCGCTCGGTGAGCGACCACATGTCGTCCTCGGCCTCGCGTGGCAGCTCGTAGCCCTCGTCGATGCCCTTCATGCCGGCCGCGAGGATGACGGCGAACGCCAGGTAGGGGTTGCAGGCGGCGTCGATCGTGCGGATCTCGATCCGGGTGGACGGGCCCTTGTTGGGCTTGTACATCGGCACCCGGACCATCGCGGAGCGGTTGTTGTGGCCCCAGCAGATGTACGGCGGGGCCTCGTCACCGGCCAGCAGCCGCTTGTAGCTGTTGACCCACTGGTTGGTGACGACCGAGATCTCGCTGGCGTGGTGCAGGATCCCGGCGATGAACTGGCGGCCGGTCTTGGACAGCTGGTACTCCGCGCCGGCCTCGAAGAACGCGTTCTGGTCGCCCTCGAAGAGGCTGACGTGCGTGTGCATGCCCGACCCGGGGTGGGTGGTGAACGGCTTCGGCATGAAGCTCGCCCAGATGTCCTGCGACAGCGCCACCTCGCGCACCACGGTCCGGAACGTCATGACGTTGTCGGCGGTCGTGAGGGCGTCGGCGTACCGGAGGTCGATCTCCTGCTGGCCCGGGCCGCCCTCGTGGTGGCTGAACTCGACCGAGATCCCCATCGACTCCAGCATCGTGATCGCCTCGCGACGGAAGTCGGTGCCGCGGGACTGCGCGGTGTGGTCGAAGAAGCCGCTGCGGTCGACCGGCACCGGCTCGTCGCCGGGGCCGGGCGTGTGCTTGAACAGGTAGAACTCGATCTCGGGGTGCGTGTAGAACGTGAACCCGCGGTCGGCGGCCACGGCGAGGTTGCGCTTGAGCACGTGGCGTGGATCGGCGTAGGACGGCGAGCCGTCGGGCATCTCGATGTCGCAGAACATCCGCGCGGTCGAGGGGCCCTCCCCGCGCCAGGGCAGGATCTGGAACGTGCTCGGGTCGGGCTTGGCGAGCATGTCGGACTCGTAGACGCGGGCGAACCCCTCGACCGCGGATCCGTCGAAGCCGATCCCCTCCTCGAAGGCGCCCTCGAGCTCGGCCGGCGCGACCGATACCGACTTCAGGAAGCCGAGCACATCGGTGAACCAGAGCCGTACGAAGCGGACGTCGCGCTCCTCGAGCGCCCGCAGCACGAAGTCTTCCTGCTTGCCCATGCGGCCCACCCTATTGCCCGCGCGTTGCGGGCGTGTGACGCGCGTCCGTCAGGGGATGTCGCGCTCGATCTCCGCCAGCCACGCGGCCGCGCTCGCGTCGCTCGGCATCCGCCAGTCACCGCGCGGGCTCATGGTCCCGCCGGGGCTCACCTTGGGGCCGTTGGGGAGCGCGGAGCGCTTGAACTGGTTGCCGAAGAACCGCGTCACGAACACGCCGAGCCAGTGCCGGATCGCCGCCAGGTCGTACGCCGGGCGCCCCTCGTCCGGGAAGCCCGGCGGCCAGTCGCCGACCGCCGCGTCCGACCAGGCGTGGTGGGCGAGGAACGCGACCTTTCGGGGCCGGTAGCCGCGCCGGATGACGTGGAAGAGCGTGAAGTCCTGCAGGGCGTAGGGCCCGACCGACTCCTCGGTGCTCTGGCTCCCACCGGGGATCAGCTCGGGCGTGATCTCCTGGCCGAGGATCTCCTGGAGCACGTCGTTGGTGTCGTCGCCGAACTGCTCGGACTCGATCACCCAGCGGATCAGGTGCTGGATCAGCGTCTTCGGCACGCCGGCGTTGACCCCGTAGTGCGACATCTGGTCGCCCACGCCGTACGTGCACCAGCCGAGGCTGAGCTCGGAGAGGTCGCCGGTGCCGAGGACGATCCCGCCGCGGTGGTTGGCCAGCCGGAAGAGGTAGTCGGTGCGCAGGCCTGCCTGGACGTTCTCGAAGGTGACGTCGTAGACCTCCTCACCCTCGGCGAACGGGTGGTCGAGGTCGGCGAGCATCTGCCGGGCGGCGGCGGTGATGTCGAGCTCCTCGAAGGTCACGCCGAGGCTCTTCGCGAGCCGGGTCGCGAAGCCCTTGGTCTCCTCGCCGGTGGCGAAGCCGGGCATCGTGAACGCGTGGATGTCCTCGCGGGGGCGGCCGAGCCGGTCCATCGCCTTGGCGGCCACGATCAGGGCGTGGGTGGAGTCGAGCCCGCCGCTGACGCCGACCACGACCTTCGGCTGGCCGATCGCATGCAGCCGCTGCTCCAGTCCGGAGACCTGGATGTTGTAGGCCTCGTAGCAGTCGAGCGCGAGGCGCTCGGGATCGTCGGGCACGAAGGGGAACCGGTCGACCTTGCGGCGGAGCCCGATGTCACCGGCCGGCGGCCGCAGCTCGAACGGCACGGTCCGGAACCCGGCGCCGGAGGCCGACCCGTCCGCGGACCCGCGGCGGTTGTCGTCGAACGTGCCCTGCCGCAGCCGCTCCTGACGGATCCGGTCGAGGTCGACGTCCGCGACGCTGCGACGCGGCCCGTCGGGGAACCGCTCGCTCTCCGCGAGCAGGTCGCCGCACTCGTAGACCAGGGTCTGGCCGTCCCAGGAGAGGTCGGTCGTCGACTCGCCCTGCCCGGCGGCCGCGTAGAGGTACGCCGCGTTGCACCGCATGCTCGCCGAGCGCACGAGCAGCCGCCGGTCCTCGGCGCGCGCGATCGTGATCGGGCTGCCCGACAGGTTGCACAGGACGGTGGCGCCGGCCAGCGCCGCCTCGGCGCTGGGCGGGACGGGCACCCACATGTCCTCGCAGATCTCGACGTGGACGGCCAGGCCGGGCACGTCGGTGGCCGTGAACACCAGGTCGGGCCCGAAGGGCACCTCCGCCCCGAGCAGCGTGATGCTCGAACCGCGCCGGTCGTCACCCGGTGCGAACCAGCGTCGCTCGTAGAACTCGCGGTAGGTGGGCAGGTAGGACTTGGGCGCCACCCCGAGCACCCGGCCGCGGTGGATCACGACCGCGCAGTTGAGGACCCGGGTGCCGTGGACGAGCGGCGCGCCGACCACGATCACCGGGGTCAGGTCCGCCGAGCCGATCGTGATCTCGCCGATCGCCTCGACCACGCCGGCCAGCAGGGTGTCCTGCATCAGGAGGTCGTCGATGGCGTACCCGGACAGGGACAGCTCGGGGAACAGCGCCAGCGCGACGCCGTCCTCGTGGCAGGCCCGCGCCTGTTCCAGGACGGTGGCCGCGTTCGTCGCCGGGTCGGCGATCGCCACCGGCACCGTGCAGGCGGCGACCCGTGCGAAACCCTGGTCGTACGCGGAGGAGAAGTCCACGTGTCGAGTCTAGGGCGAGCGGAGCGCTGGCGAGACCGCGCCGACTGCGGTTGGGTGGTGCACCGTGCGCGAAGCCCCCGCTGGCGTCCGCGACAGCGACGTCCTCGACCTGGTCCGCCGGCACTGGCAGACGGGAGTCGATGCCGTCGATCACCTGCCGGTGGGCTTCGGCGCCTGGCACTGGCGAGCGAGCGCGGGCGGGGAGCCGGCGTTCTTCGTCACACTCGATCGGCTGGCGGACCGGCACACGGCCGAAAGCCTGGAGGCTGCCTACCGGGGCGCAGCAGATCTGGCGGCTTCCGGACTCGGCTTCGTGCTGGCGCCCCTGCCTGCCGACGACGGGTCCGTGACGGTGGGCCTGGGCGACGACCGGCTGAGCGTCACCCCGTGGGTGGCCGGTGAGAGTGGCGGCGGCGACCTGCCCGGCCCGGCGGCCGCCGTCGAGACGGCCGCGATGCTCGCCGCGCTTCACGCCGCACCCGTCCCGGCCGCGGTGCCGGCCTGGCGGCCCCTGGTCGACGCCGGCCTCCCGGAGCGGCTGGCGGAGCTGACGCAGGCGCCCTGGGACCGCGGGCCCTACGGGGAGCAGGCGCGAGCCGCCCTCGGTGACCGGCTGGCGGACGTGGCGTCCTGGGTCGAGCGCTACCTCGCGCTTGCCGGAGGCACCGACCCGACCACCTGGGTCGCGACGCACGGGGAGCCGCACACGCGCAACCAGCTGCGCACCGTCGACGGCCGGACGCTGCTGGTCGACTGGGAGTCCCTCAAGCTCGCGCCCGCCGAGCGCGACCTGCGCTTCCTCGTCGAGCAGGGCCACGGCTCGTCGTGCGGGGCCGATCCGTCCCTGGTGGAGATGTTCGACCTCGAGTGGCGGCTCGACGAGGTGGCGCAGTACGCCGAGTGGTTCCAGGCACCCCACGCCGGCACCGAGAGCGACCGGGTCGCCCTCGGTGGGCTGCTCCACGAGCTGAACCGGCCGCCCGGCCGGACCAGCTAGGAGGCCTCAGGCCCGCGCCGCTGCCTCGTCCTCGTCGTCGTCCTCGTCGTCGTCCTGGTCGTCGGCCTCGACCTCGTCGGCCTCGAGCTCGTCGTCGACCTCGGCCTCGTCGGCCTCGTCGACGACCGCCTCGTCCACGTCCGCCTCATCGGCCACGTCGCCCTCGACCTCGTCGAGGGCCTCGTCCTCGTCGTCGATCCCGATCTCGATCTCGACCAGGTCGGAGTCGCCCTCCGCGGGCTCGGTCGCGGGGTCTGCCTGCTCGGCGAACAGCGCCGCCGGAGCAGCGCTCGTCAGGGTGGCCAGCATCTGCCGCACGTTCGTGAGCTGGGAGTTGATGCTGTCACGACGCTGGGTCGCGGCCACCAGCTCGCGGTCGGACTCCTCCCGGATCCGGTCGGCGTGGGCCCGGGCCTGGCTCACGATCGACTCGGCCTCCTTCTGCGCGTCCTCCACCTGGCGGCGCGCGTGGGTGTCGGCCTCGTTGCGGATCCGCTGCGCGTCGCCGCGGGTGCGGTCGAGGTGGGTCTGCGCCTCCTCGAGCTGGGTCTTGGCCGTCTCGAACTGCGCGGCGAACTCCCGCTCGGCGTTGTCGCGACGCTCGGCCAGGGTCGTCTCGAAGTCGGCGGCCGCCTGGGCCGCCGCGGCCTGCTGGTTCTCGAACAGCGCGTCGGCCTCCTGCCTTCGGGCGGCGGACTCGCGCTGGGTCTCCTCGGCGAGCTCGTCGGCCCGCTTGTGCGCCGCGGCGACGATGCCCTCGGCCTCCTCGTCGGCCTCCGCACGGCGCAGCCGGGAGTACTGGTCGGCCTCGCTGCGGGTCCGCTGCGCCTCCGCCTGGGCCTCACGGCGGATCGCGTCGACGTCGTTCTCGGCGTGCGACCGGATCTCGGTCGCCTCCTCCTCGGCCAGCGCGAGGATGTCGCCCACCCGCTTGCCGAAGTCACCGAACGTCGGTGGGGTCTCGGACTGCTCCTGGGCCAGCTGGCGGGCGGCTTCGAGCTCGCGCACCTTCCCGGTGAGCTCGGCGATCCGCTGCTGGTGCTGACCGGTCTCCTTGAGCAGCTCCGCGATGTGACGGTTGACGTCTGTCGGCTCGTAACCCCGCCGGACGATCTGGAAGGACGGTTGGGTGTTCTGGTCTGACATGTCAGTCCTCGCTGTTGCTGGGTCGTGGATCGTGGGTCGGCGGAACGGTCTCGTGCACTGCGTCGGGTGGCGGCTGCTCGTCGTGCTGGTCGATGCTCATCGTTCTGGTTCGTGTGCTGGTCTTCGTGGTCGCCGTTCAGGTCGTGTCCGTCGATGGTCTCCTGGGACGGTTCGGGTACGGCGAGCGCCTGGATCACACCGGACAGCCCGCCGAGCTCGCCCACGATCGCCTGGCGGCGCTGGTCGAGGTCGGCGATCTCGGCCCGGACCGCGGCGACCCGCTGGTCGGCCTCGTAGACCATCCGGTCACGCCCCTGGCGCGCGTCGAGCATGATCGCGTCGGACTCCTGGCGGGCCTCACTCAGGATCTCCTGCGCCTGCTGGCGCGAGCGGGCGAAGTCGGCGGCCACCTGCTCGCGCAGGCTGCGGGCGCTCGACTCGGCCTCGCTGAGCCGGAACGCCGCCTGCTCCTCGGCGTCCGCGAGCACCTCGGCCGCCTCGGCGCGCTGGGCGTCGGCATCGGTCTGGGCGGCGGCCCGGATCTGCTCGGCCGCCGCGCGTGCCTCCTCGAGCTCCTGGGCCGCCGCAGCCACCAGCCTGTCGCGCTCGGCGGCGGCGTCCGCGGCCAGCCGGTCGAGCTCGTCCTGGTGGGCGGCACCCGCCTGGTCCTGCTCGGCGCGGCGCTGCGCGAGCTCCTCGTCGAGCGCCTGGTGCGCCTCGGCGCGCTTGCGCTCGACCTCCTGCCCGGCCGTGGCGAGCAGGTCCTGGACCGTCTGGTCGGCCCACGCCGACTGCTCCGCCGCCTCGGCGAACCGCTGGTCGGCCTCCTCGCGAGCCGACTGGAGCCGCTGCTCCGCCTCGGCCACGAGGGCGTCGTGCTGCTGCTGGGCCCGCTCCTTGAGCTCGGCCACCTCCGTCTGGGCCGCCTCGCGCAGCGCGGTCGCCTCCGCCTCGGCCTCGGTCCGGACCTGGTTGGCACGGGCGGCGGCGTCCGCCTCGAGGCCCTGCACGACCCGCGCCACCTCGGTCCGACGGGTCTGCTCGTGCCGCTCGACCTCGGCGAACCGGCCGGCGACCTCCTCCTCGGTCGAGGCCAGCAGGCCCGGCGACGTGGGACTGGGCCTCGGCCCGGATCCGCTCGGTCTCGGCGTCGAGCGTGGCTCGCTCGCGGCGGGCCGTCTCGGTCTCCTCCGCCGCGGCCGCGCGCGCATCGGCGAGCAGCTGGTCGCGGTCGCGGCCGGCGGTCTGCATGATCAGCATCGCCTGCTCGCCGGCGTCACGGACGAGCTCCTGGCTCTGCTCCGAGGCGCGCGCGAGCCTGGTCGCGGCCTGGTCGCGGGCCTTCTCCGCCTCCGCGAGGGCCTTCTCGACCTCGATCCGCGCGGCCGACGTCCGCTGCTCGTTCTCGCGGACCTGTGCGGTCAGCTCCTCCGCCTCTGCCCGGGAGTCGCGCAGCAGCTCGTCGGCGATCCGCTGCGCCTGCTCGAGCGCAGCGGCGACGGGATCTGGCTGGGGGGCGCGCTCCATGAGGGTGATTCTGTCAAAGCCCTCCCCGACACTCGACCCCCACCGCCCCTCAATCTCACGGGAGAGCCTCCCTGAGCGTGGACGCGGCCCCAGGTGAGGCAGGACACACCCCCGACGCGCCGCCCGGGGCTAGCCTGAACGGATGAGCGACGAGCAGCCCGCGCCGTACGGATCCGGCTCCCAGCAGGCGGCGTCGGCGCCACCGGCCAAGCGGGTCCGGACCCACCACCTGCGCGACTTCAAGGAGCGCGGCGAGAAGTTCACCATGCTCACGGCGTACGAGCAGTACGCCGCCGCCACGTTCGACGAGGCCGGCATCGACGTGCTGCTCGTGGGCGACAGCGCGAGCAACAACGTCTACGGCAACGAGACGTCGCTGCCGGTGACGGTCGACGAGCTGATCCCGCTCACGCGCGCCGTGTCCCGATCCGTCCGCCGCAGCCTGGTCGTGGGCGACCTGCCGTTCGGCTCCTACCAAGCCTCGCCCGAGCAGGCCTACCTCACGGCCGCCCGCTTCATGAAGGAGGGCGGCGCCCACTGCGTCAAGCTCGAGGGCGGGGTCGAGATGGTCCCCCAGATCGAGCGGCTCACCCGCGGCGGCATCCCCGTCATGGCCCACATCGGCTTCACTCCGCAGAGCGAGCACGCGCTGGGCGGCTACCGGGTTCAGGGGCGCGGCGACGCCGCCGACCGGGTCCTGTCCGACGCCCATGCGATCCAGGGCGCCGGCGCGTTCGCCGTCGTGATGGAGATGGTCCCCGGCGACGTCGCCACCCAGGTCACCAAGGAGCTGGCGATCCCCACGATCGGGATCGGCGCCGGCAACGGCTGCGACGGTCAGGTGCTCGTGTGGCAGGACGCCTTCGGCCTCCGCACCGGTCGGATGGCGACGTTCGTGAAGCAGTACGCCGACGTCCACCAGGTGCTGCTGGACGCCGCCCGTGCCTACGCCGACGATGTCCGGGCCAGCACGTTCCCGGGTCCCGAGCACACCTTCTGAGCACGTCGGCACACACGTCGGCACCCGAGGATCCGGACGTGACCCGCGGGTTACCGTGGCGGGCATGCGCCCCCTGATCCCCGTCGTCCTGGCCCTGGCCCTCACGGTGGCCGCTGCTCCCGCCTGCGCCGCCGACGACGGCGGCTCCCCCGCGGCCTCTCCCTCCGCTCCCCGGGAGGTCGCCAGCGGCTCGCCCATCGACGGGGCCACGGCGTCCGCCGACCCCGCCGCAGGCTCGCGGGCGGCGCTGCCCGGGCTGCGGGTACGTCGGCTCGTCACCGACCTCGACAACCCGTGGGACGTGAAGCGGCTGCCGGGCGGCACCTTGCTGATCACCGAGCGCGACCGAGCCCGGCTGTCGGCGTTCAAGAACGGCCGGCGGACCACCGTGACGTTCCCCAGCGGCTCGATCTGGGTGTCGGGTGAGACCGGGCTGATGTCGCTCGCGATCGACCGAGGCTTCGCCGACAACCGCCGGTTCTACACGTGCTCCGGCTGGAACAAGACCGGCGGCGGGCACGACATCCGGGTGAACGCCTGGCGGCTCTCCCGGGACGCCGGCCGCGCCCGACGGGTGGAGACGCTCCTGGCGGGCTTCCCCACCACCAGTGGCCGGCACGGTGGCTGCCGACTCCTCGTCACGCGCAACGGGGCGCTGATGGTCGGCACCGGCGACGCCGCGGTCGGCACCAACCCGCGCAACCTCCGGTCGCTCGGCGGCAAGACGCTGCGGCTGAACCCCGCGACGGGCAGGCCGTGGCGCGGCAATCCGTTCCGCAACGCGCGCAACAAGAACAAGCGCTACGTCTACACCTACGGCCACCGCAACGTGCAGGGTCTCGCGCAGCGTCGCGACGGCACGGTGTGGTCGGTCGAGCACGGCTCCTACCGCGACGACGAGGTCAACCTGCTGCGCGGCGGCGGAGACTACGGCTGGCACCCGGTGCCGGGCTACAACGAGACGGTGCCGATGACGGACCACTCACTGCCGGGCCGCCAGGTCAGCGCCCGCTGGAGCTCCGGGGACCCGACCGTGGCCACGTCCGGCGCCTCCTGGGTCCACGGCAAGCAGTGGGGCCGGCTGAACGGCACCCTCGCGGTCGCTGCCCTCAAGGCGAGCCGGGTGATCTTCATGAAGTTCGGCCGCGAGGGCCGGCTCAAGTGGACCGTGGCGCCGAAGAAGTTGCGCCAGCTCGGCCGCCTGCGCTCTGTCACAGCGACACCCGCGCGGCGCGCTGCTGATCACCACGGACAACGACGGTGGCGACGACGCGGTGCTCCGCGTCAGCCCGCGGCGCTAGCCCGGTCCCCAGCCGAACAGCGCCGCGCCGCCCGCGACGGTCGCGAACCAGAGCAGCGCGAGCGCCGCTGCCAGCCACGGCAGCCGGTGCGGGTGCGGCGTCCACCAGCGGAGGGCGAGCACGAGACCCACGAGCCACACGGCCGTCAGCGCGGCGACCACGGATCCCGGCGTCGCCAGCACGCTCGCCACGATCAGGAACAGCACGCACACCATCGCGCCCATGCCCACGAACGGCCAGGGTGACGCGCGGGGCCGCACCCGCGGCGGCGGGAGTGCGCTCACGGGCTCAGTCCTCGAGCTCGTCGTTCCACCGCGGGTCGCTGTCCCACTCCTCGTTGCGCTCCTCCGCCTTCTCCAGCGCCCGCGCTGCCTCCTCCCGGGTCCCGTAGGGCCCGAGCCGGTCGATCGGCGGGCACAGGTCCGGTGGGGTCTCGACGGCGTGGTGCTTGACGCAGAACCAGTACGACGTCTCGCTCATGTTGTGGAAACTACACTCGCTCCATGCCTGTCGCAGCCTCCCTCGCCCCCGGGGCGATCTCCGCCCGGCGCCCGGTGCCGGCCCACATCCCGCGGCCCGAGTACGTCGACCGTCCCGGACCCGAGCGGTTCACGGGCAGCGAGGTCAAGGACGCCGAGACGATCGAGAAGATCCGGGTCGCGGCCCGGCTCGCGGCCCAGGCCCGCGAGCTGGTCGGGTCGCACGTCGCCCCGGGGATCACGACCGACGAGCTCGACCGGGTCGGCCACGAGTTCCTGTGCGACCACGGCGCCTATCCCTCGACCCTGGGCTACAAGGGCTTCCCGAAGAGCCTGTGCTCCAGTGTCAACGAGGTGATCTGCCACGGCATCCCCGACGACCGTCGGGTCGAGGACGGCGACCTCGTCAACATCGACATCACGGCGTACCTCGACGGCGTGCACGGTGACACGAACGCCACCTTCCTCGCCGGCGACGTCGACGAGGAGTCGCGGCTGCTCGTCGAGCGGACCCGCGAGGCACTCGAACGCGGCATCAAGGCGGTGCGTCCCGGCCGCCGGGTCAACGTGATCGGCCGGGTGATCGAGAGCTACGCCCGCCGGTTCGGGTACGGCGTGGTTCGCGAGTTCACCGGCCACGGGATCGGCACCGCCTTCCACAGCGGCCTGATCATCCCTCACTACGACGAGCCGCAGTTCGACGACCTGATCGAGGTCGGCATGACGTTCACGATCGAGCCGATGCTGAACCTCGGCACCCACGAGTGGGACATGTGGGACGACGGCTGGACCGTGGTCACCAAGGACCGGCGCCGCAGCGCGCAGTTCGAGCACACCCTGCTCGTCACCCCGACCGGTGCCGAGGTGCTGACCCTGCCCTGACCAGCGGTCAGGGCGTGGCGCCGACCGCCTCCAGTGCGTCCGCCATCCCGTCGCCGGCATAGCTGTTGACGTCGTCGGAGCCCACGCACGCCGTCACGTAGTCGTACTCCGACGGCCGGCACGGCTTGTCGTCGGCGTGCGCGCGGGCGGCGTCCGCCAGCTGCGCCGGGCTCCACGCCGGGTGCTCCCCCGCCAGCAGCGCGACCACGCCTGCGACGTGCGGGGACGCCATCGACGTACCGCTGAACCGCGCGTACCTGCCCTGCCGGATGGTCGAGAGGATGTCGGAGCCCGGCGCGCCCACGTCGATCACGCCGAGTCCGACGTTGGAGAAGAACGAGAGCCGGGTGCGCAGCGTGTCCCGCACCTGCGCGAACGACGAGACGGTCACCACCCCGGGGAGCTCGGCGGGCAGGTCATGGCAACCGGCGTTGATCCGGCGGCTCACCGGCCGGCTGTCGTTGGGGCTCGACCCGTCGCGCCGGTTGTGAGCGAGGTCGGTGCTGTCGTTGCCGGCCGCTGCGACGTGCGTGACGCCCTGCCCGGTCGACCAGGTCACCGCGCGGGTGATGGCGTGCTTGACGGCGCGCTGGTCTGCCCAGTCGGAGCACCAGTACATGAACGGGTCGATGTAGTAGCTGTTGTTGGTCACGTCCATGTCGTGCAGCCCTGCCCACATGAAGCCGCAGATGGCGTACTCGGCGTAGATCAGCCCGCTGTCGTTGACGACCTTGACGGACGCGAGGGTCGCGGCGGGCGCGACGCCGACGATCCCGACGCCGTTGCGCGCGGCGGCGATGGTGCCGGCGACGTGCGTGCCGTGGTCGCTGTTCGTGGGGTGCCAGCCGGTGGCCGACGTGTCGACCCGGCCGGCGTCGGTGCAGTTGACGGACAGCCCGGGGTCGAGGTTCGGAGCCAGGTCGGGGTGGTCTGCCTCGATGCCGCTGTCGAGCACGCCGACCACGATGTCGCTCGAGCCGTCGGTGACCTCGTGCGCCTGGTCGGCCTTGATCACCCTCATGTCCCACTGCTTCGCCTCGCGCGGGTCGGGCTCCACCTGCGCCGCCGTGGCGGGACGGAACTCCTGCTTGACCTGGTCTCGACTCACGGGCCGCGCGGCCGGCCGCGCGCTGCCCGGTGTCCCCTCGAGCACCCGGGCGGTGCGTGTCACCCCGACGGAGGCCACGACGTCACGGCGCCGCAGCGCCTGGCGGAACGTCTCCCGCCGCGAGTGCGCGACGACGACTCCGATCTGGGGCCACGACTGGACGACGACGCCGCCGGTCCGGCGCACGGCCCGCTCGACCTTGCCGGTGTTGTCGGCCCACGGCTTGGCGGCGTTGACGACGTAGCTGCTCAGCCGACCTTCGGGCGTCGGCATCGGCACCTTCGTCGAGCGTCGCTGCTCCGCGGTGGCCGGAGCGGGGGCGCTGGCGCCCCCCGGTGTCTGGAGCAGTGCTCCGAGGCAGAAGGCGACCACGACGACGGCGAGCAGGGTCCGACCTCGAGACACACGAGGCACACGAGACAAGGGAGGCTCCTTCCGAGCCTGCTGACCTCATCAGGCCGCGCCGGATCCGTCAACACGAGCGCGCCGACCTTGGTCGACCCGTCCGCCTCCCACTCGGGTCATTCATCCGGTTGGCCTCACCGACCACCGACTGCCACACTGTCCGCGGATGGGCTGGCCGGGCGACCGCGTCGGGCGCTCCCGGAGACGGGGTCGCACGCCGAGGAAGGTCCGGGCTCCACAGGGCAGGGTGGTGGCCAACAGCCACCCGGGGTGACCCGCGGGACAGTGCCACAGAGAAGAGACTGCCGCCTCGAAGCTGAGGCGGTGAGGGTGAAACGGTGGTGTAAGAGACCACCAGCGGTTCGGGTGACCGGACCGGCTCGGTAAACCCCACCCGGAGCAAGGTCAAGAAGTCCGGAGCCACCCGAAGTCTGGGAGGCGCCGGATGCGCGTGCGTTCGAGGGCGGCCCGCCCGAGCACGCGGGTAGACCGCTGGAGGCGGCCGGCAACGGCCGTCGTAGATGGATGGTCGCCCCCGCCGTACGGCGGGACAGAACCCGGCCTACAGGCCAGCCCATCCCCCACACCCCCTCTCACGTGCGCAGATGCTCATTTCACGCCTCATCAGTCCGCAGAGAGTCCGCAGGAGCGCCGAGCACGGCGTCGACGGCCTCACGGGTGCGATCGTCAGAGTCCGGCCAGAGGTGGCTGTAGGTGTCGAGTGTCTCCGCGGCTGAGGCGTGCCCAAGCCGCGCCTGGACCGTCTTGACGCTCTCGCCATACCGGATCAGCAGCGACGCGTAGTAGTGCCTGAGAGCGTGCATTCCGGTGCCTTTGGGCAGCCCGCGGCGCGAGCAACCGGACGCCACAGGTGTCCGAACGACTGACGACTGATCGCGGCGCCCCTCGAGAAGACCTCGCACCGCGTGGAAGTGCCCGGCTTGCGGCGGGCTTGGTCGGCACAGCTAGATCGCGCCGCAAGCGTCAAACGTGTCGTGGCCGAGCTTCCGGCCCTTGTGGTCCGGTTCGAGGATGACGAGCGTCTGCACAGTCGGCGTCAGCACCTGCCTGACGACTTCCGGCAGCTCGGCATCCGCATGCTCTACCCGCTGGACGATGACGAGCGCAGCGGGTACGTGAACCTCCACGCAGTGGGCTGGGAGGTTTCGCCTCGAGCGACAAGATGGCCGAGTACGTCGAGCGCATCCTGGCCGCGGCACCTGATGTGCCACGCAAGCTCCAGCCGATGCCGCGCGTGACAAGCATGTGTTCATCTGGACCACTATTGGTACCGAGTACGGGATCCAGTCCCAGCTCGAGGATCGTGAGCAGCCGTTCCCCACCACGACGCCATGTCTTCCCGCGGGCGTGACGCACGTCTGGGTGGCCGGAAGCTTTCACGTCCCAAGGCGTCCTCGCATGGTTCCCTGACCTCGGGTGGTGGCGGCCGGAGTGGCATTGGCCGGCGGATGGGTCACTCGTGCTCGACGACGAGTAACCGCCAGACCAAGCTGCCCTCGGTTTACGGAAGCCGGCGCTGCTCGCGATGGGGGCGAAATTGGATCGACGGAACGCGCCCAAGTAGGTCGACCCGGCGCAACGGTCCACTCCGCCGTGCCCGACCAGGACGTTCTCCACTGCGGCGGGGGCCCTCTCCTGGCACGCAGGAACGCGAGCTGACGCGCGTGCACCTCCGAAACCCTGGCCCTCGGGCCCGCCGCGGTGCTAGACAGCGATGAGGACCGCTGGCACCGTTCGGCGGCAGGAGCGAGGGGGAATCCGCATGTACGCACGACGCATCGTCACGTTGGTGGCCGGGCTGCTAGCCGCAGTCGGCATGGTCGGTACGGAGGTGGCTGCCGCGGCGCCGACGATCGAGCGCATCACGATCGACGAAACCTTCTCTGACGACTTCCTAACGGAGGCGTGTGGAGTGCCGGTCACCACGACCGTGAGTGGAAATGTCACCCTCCGGACGTTCTCTGGCGAAGGCACGGGCCCAGCGACGTTGAACACGCTCAACCTGACCTTTACCGCGACTGCCGGCGACCGCGTGGTCCGCATCCGGGACGTTGGCGGAGACATGGTCCGGATCGAGCCCGACGGGACAGCGGTGCTCTACATCATCGGGCAGGTGCCGTTCGACTTCGCGGGTGTCCTGAAGATTGACCTGGAGACCGGCGAGGCGATCCTTGAGATGCGCGACCGGGAGCGAGCAGCAACTCGCGCGTGCATGCCGAGTGCTCACCGGCGGAGAGCTCGACCGAGGCGGACGACGCTCAGGGGTGGAGCAGAGCGCCGCCCCCGACTCGGGGTGTCGGAGGCGGCGCCCTGATGAGCGTGGGTGTCCACGAGAGGTTACCCGAGCCTCGGGCACTCCCGATCGCACCACGAACAGGCGGCTCTTGACTTCACCTCGAAGGGGATGTCGAGAGCGACGTGTCCGAACGGCGCGGCGTGGGCTCCGGCCGTTCTCTTGTGCGCCGATCCCACCGAAGTGCTGGGGACTGTGCATGTGCCCGTCGTGGCCCCGCACGCACAGAAGGCACCGTATCCGCGCTGATACCTGGCGAGACCAACGCGGCGGTAACGGTTCGTCCCATGGAGAGAATGTCCTGTCACAACGCTCCGGCAACCCCTGACCGCCTCCCTACGCTGACCATCGCCCCTCTCGCTCACGGGGTCCGGGGACTGGTGAGCGGGGGGCAGAGGGCAAGCGTGTGCTTCCGCCCCGCGAGATCCAGGGGTCGCATGGGCAGGGACGGGCAATGCCCCGGCATCTCCGGAAGCCGGGGGCGGTTCTGTTTCGTCTAGGGCCATGCTCGGGCGGGCGTGCGGCAGACTAAGCACATGGACGCCGGCGCGGGGTGGATCACGAGGCTGGTTCCGGTCGTCCTCGCGGGGGGCGCCATCATCATGCTGCGGCGACCCAAGGTTCGGGAGAAGCTGCGGACGAGTATGCGTGGAGCGCTCGACTCGGCGTTCCTGCGGAGACTCCGCTTCTAGAGACCCGGTCCTCACACACAGCTGCCTCGCCGCGCTGCTCGAGCGTCGACGGGGCTGATGCTGTCCCCCTACTCGGGGGCGGTGCTGTCCGCATGGTGCAAGGTCAGCCCTTGATGTCCCCTGCGCACCAAGGACCCGCTTGATCCCCCGGTTACCAAGATGAGCTCCCCGGTCGGTCGTGACGTCCCCAAAGGGGTGAAGCCGAGGGCCGCGATCTGTGGGAACGTCGATTCGCTGCGCTGGCGCATTCAAGATCCCCCGCCATCAGGCGCAGCAAACCGCCCCTGACCTTCCCGAGAGGCCGGGGGCGGTTCTGTGTCGGTCAGCGCTGCGCGAGCCGCTGCGTCAGCGGACCCGCATCGGTAGCCTCGGCGATGTCGCAGGCCCGGTTGATCTTCGCCGCCAGATCGCGCGCCTCACGGATGGAGAGGGGCACTTGGGGCGGTTGCGTCTCGTCAACGAGCGCGATGTGCGGGTCGCGGGCGCCGCTGTCCCGCTCGATGCGTACCTCGAGCCGGTCCTGCTGCCAGGTGCCGCTGGTCATGCGAACGAGCGATCGACGCGAGAGGTACACGTCGTCGCTCACGCTGTGGCACCACTGGTCTTCCGGGCCTAATACGTCCGTGTGACCGTCGCCGACCTGGCACCACGGGGCGCACTCAACGGCGGGGAAGGTGTGGCTGGGGGATGATGTGTTCATGGTCGTGCCTTTCGTTAGGTGAGGTGCGATCTAGGGCCTGGCTCGGTGGCTCCACACCGGCTAGGGCCGTTCTTTTTTTGTTTGCTCGGTCACCGACACGCGTCCAGCGATCGAGCGAAGTCCCGCAGAAACCGGCCCGCGCGGTCCGCAGACAGTCCGCAAGATGTTCACAACAGGTCACCGGTAGTCACCGGTTTCGGGATGAGTTTTCGCAGGTAGATGGCACACAGCCACCGCCAACCAACGGACTCACCTAGGCGGGGCCCGTTCCCGGCCTACAGGCCAGCCCATCCCTCCCGTCCAGGTCACCGATGCGATGGCTGGGCGTCACAACACCTGCGCACGCTGTGTGAGCGACGAGCGAGTGGGTACGACCATTCCATGAAACTCGTGCGAGGAGCGGCTGCCCTGGGCGCCGCCAAGATGGTCTTCGACCAAGCCCGTAAGCCGGAGAACCAGGCAAAGGTGAAGGCAGCAGTCGCCAAGGCGAAGGAGTCGCGGAGCAGTCGCCAGAAGTAGGCCTCTCTGCCTGGGTGCGCATAGCCGTCGAGGCATCTTCCGGGCCGTTGACCCCACTTCCACGCTGCTGCAACGGCGTGCCAGATGAGTGAACGGCGTGGTAGTTGCCACGGTGTCCAGCCTGCGCCGCACCCCCGAGGGTGACCCTGTGTCCGGATGGCACCCGTAGGGTTGCGGCATGGCCACCGACAACGAGGACGCCTTCACCGGCGCCGCTACCGCGCTGCTCAATCAGATCGAGCAGCTCGCGCCCATGTTCACGACCCCGGGTGAGATCCGGGACTTGGCTCACGCCTTCGCGCTCGTGGCTGGGGCGGATGCCAAGAAGCCCGGTGGTCTCCACTCCG
Organism: uncultured Actinomycetota bacterium; assembly: GCA_963829855.1. Lineage (GTDB taxonomy): Bacteria > Actinomycetota > Actinomycetes > Propionibacteriales > Nocardioidaceae > Nocardioides. Next base: position 302,867 of record CAWHKE010000011.1, read on the forward strand.
TCTAGGAACGTCGACTCGGTCAGGCTCGAACAGGGGATCTCCCCTGTGGTGAGCGGAGGCGATCCATCCCGGAATCGTCAGCGTTGCGCCATCAGCGGACCCTTCATCGCCCGGCAGACCACGAGGATCCGCAAGACGTTCGCAAGGGCGGGCCGGGCCGGTTCACGGCCTACCAGCCAGCCCACCCCCCGTCCAGGTCGGTGACCACCGAGCGGAGGGCCGCCAGATCGGCCCGGTCCTTCGCGCCTCCCACCTCGTCGGGTCGCGGTGAGGCCTTGTTGGCGAGCATGGTCTCGAGGGTCAACACCCGCGCCGACCGCGAGCGGCACTCGCGCGTGCGGCCAGCCCGCGGGCCTCGTCCTGGAGATCCTGGGTCATCGCGTCACCGTCCGGCCGGCAGCAACGCCCCCGCAGTCACGCTGCGGGGGCGGTGCCACTGGTGGGTCTGATCAGGGGTGGAGGCCGTGCAGGTTTCCGTTGCAGGCCACGCCCGGGTGCTCCCCGATGCTCTCCAGGAACGCCCGGACGTCCTTCGGGATGATGCCCCAGTTCTGGACCACGCCCGGCTTGACCGGCTCCAAGAAGTCCAGGTCATCCAGCCCCGAGAACGAGCAGATCGAGTTCGCCCGGTAGTCGTTGATCGGCGTCGCCTCCCCATTGCCACCGCGCTCTCCGGCGAACGCCGTCCCGCTGCTCATGGCCACGACACCACAGGCGGCCACCAACGCCGCGATTGTTCTCCTCATCCGCACATCCCCCTTTGCGTCGCCCCGCCCGCCCGGGTGGCATGTGCCCCTTGCACACGCGCACTGCTCGGCAAACTACTCCCGACGGTCATCCGACCGAACCAACGTGCTGGTAACAAGTCGGCGCACCCGGCGAGCCCTGCCGAACCAACGGCGAGCCGGGGCGACCGGCCGGGCCCGGGCTGGGACGTTGAAGCACCTGCCGTGCGCCGGCAGGTCGCTCGGGCTGAGGACGTCGACGATGTACGCAGGACACCCTGTACGGCTCTACCGGAGGGTCGACAACCTGCGCGACGCCGCCGCCTTCGACGGCTGGATGTACCGGATCGCCCGCAACGTGATCACCGACCATCACTGCCAGCGCGGTCGGCTGCCGCTCGCCGTCGATCCGCTCGACCTGGACGGTCCGCCCCGACGTCGACGGGGACGACGAGCGCGCCGGTGCCGTCCTGAGTGGCTGCCTCCGCACCCTGCTGGATCGAGTGCCCGACGGCTATCGGGAGGCGCTCGAGCTCACCGACCTGGGAGGCCTGACCCAGGGCGAGGCCGCCGGCCCGGCTTGGACTGTCGACCTCGGGCATGAAATCCCGGGTGCAGCGGGGCCGGCGGCTCCTTCGCGCTGAGATCACCCACTGCTGCCAGGTCTCCCTCGACACGCGGCGCGGCGTGGCGGACGTGACGGTCCGACCCGAGGAGCGGGCCTGCCGGCCGACCGTCGACCCCTAGCCTATTAATTACAGCAACTTACTGGTTTAATAGTGGCCGAGGAGGTCGCCGATGAACCAGGTCGAGCACGCACTACCGGAGCGGGACACGTCTCCACCGCTGCCGCTCTTCGACGTGATGGCGTTCGCGACCCTCACGCTGCTCGCCCTCGCCGAGCGCTTCGGTGACCTGCCGGGGGCCACCGCGGCGCTGGCGTCGGCGCGCTACGTGCTGCGGATCTGACGTCTCAGCAGCCGCCTCGGTAGCCGCCCGAGCGCAGGCCCGCCCCGCCCTTCGTCAGCTTGCCGCGCTTGAGCGAGAACCCGCGCATCCAGTCGAAGATCGACTTGGTGCGGTTCATCTCCTTGTCGCCCTTCCCGTTCAGGCTGAGCTTGAGCGTGAGGGGCACGTCGGAGACAGCGGCCGAGTTGCGGACGGTGCCGATGACCTTGCCGTTCAGGAACCACGAGATGTGGCGCTTGCTGACCTCGACGGCGATCGCGAGGGCCACGTCCTGGATGTTGCCGACGTGCTTGCGACCGTTCCACTGCTTCTTGGCCTTGACCGACTTCGCCCCGAACCGCATCGTCCGGGAGTGCGCCTTGAGGTCGGCGATCAGGATGTTCTGGCCGCCGCAGCGGTACGCCGACGAGCTGTCGGGCACCAGCTCGATCTTGGTGTGGTAGTCGCGGGCGTTGCTCTCGGCGGACTTGATCCGGACCCGGACCTCCCAGCGACCGTAGGTGCGCGGGTTGCCGCGCATCGTGACCCACGTCCGACCGCGGTCCCCCGATCCGTTGAGGTTCTCGCGCTTGCTGTCGAGCATCATGCCGCCGTTGTGCTTGGCGGCCCGCCCGTACCCGACCGAGCCGTCGACCCACCAGCCGCGCTGGTCGGTCCCGCGCTGCGGCGGGCTGCTGAGCGACTCGCCGTGCTCCCAGCCGAAGTCGAACAACGCCGGGTTCCAGCCGTGCTCGGCGCTGGCGGGGGTGGCGGGCGTGCCGCTCTTCGCGAACGGCGCCAGCATCGCTGCGACGTCGAGCGACCCGGTGTCGGCCGTCTCGGTCCGCGCGGCCGTGGCGGTCCGGGTCGCGAGCCGGGAGCCCGGCGCGGCGATCCGGACCCGGGTCGGGAACGAGGGGAACCAGCCGATCTCGTGGTAGCCGACGTAGTAGTTCTCCTGGCGGACCCGGAAGTCGACCACCCCGGCGTTCGGGATCGTGACGTCGAAGTGACCGTGGCCGTTGCTGTCGGTCTTGGTCGTCTTGAGACTGGTCCACCCGCTGCCGTCGCGCCGCTGCAGCGTGAGCGTGCGGTTGGGGAGAGGCGGCGGCGGCAGGTCGGGCCGGCCGCGCAGCTCCGGGGTCGTGTCGACGTTCAGCCTGAACGAGCGGCCCGCGACCGGGGTGCCGGCCGGGGTGACGACGACGTCCTGCGACTTGGCGGCCAACTCCCTCTTGCCGGTCGAGAGACCGCCTTCGGCGACCACCCGTCGCTGGATGCCGAACATGCTGGGCGCCGGCATGCTGAAGGAGAAGTTGCCCTGTGGCGTCGGTCTTCTGCGAGGCGAGCCGGTTCCAGGTGTCGCCGGGGCGGCCCATGCTGCCCTGCAGCTTCACCGTGCGGACGCCGTCACGGCCGATGTTGCCGTGGAAGGTGATGTACTGCCCGCCGACGTAGGAGTTCGGCGAGATGTCGAGGTGGGCTTGCTCGCTCGCCACGGACGTGGCGGCGGTGGTGGGCAGGACGGGGAGAAGCAGTGCCAGGCCGATCAGGGGTGCGGCCCGGCGAACGCGTGAAAATCGCGCCATGGGAAGGCCTCCAGGGGGGTAGGAGTGGCCCCACCCTACGAGTCACAGGCGTCACTTGTCTCCCACGGACGAATTCTTTACCCAACGCGCGAGGGTGCCAGCTCAGCTGACGGCGAACCGGACGGTACGCTCCGCCGGATCCGCGGACACCAGGCTCACGGTCACGTCCTCGCCCAGCGGGAGGTCGGTCGAGCCGGTCACGCGGGCCTCGATCGCGGGGTCCTCCACGGTCACCGTGCCGCGTCGCCGGTCGCCGTCCTCGAGCTCGACGACCACGCCCGAGAACGACTCGCCGACCCGGTGCTGGAGCAGCACCGCCTCGACGAGGTCGAGGACCGCGGCCTCGTAGCGGTTGCCTCGCTGTGCCGACTCGCGCAGCGTGTCCGGCAACCCGTGGAGCTTCGACAGCACCCAGCCGGGGACGTCCTCACCGGCACACAGCGCCAAGCACACCTCGCCGGCGTACCGGTCGCCGAGCCGCCGCAACGGAGCGGTCACGTGGGCGTACTCGGACGCCAGCGCCGCGTGCTCCGGATCCTCCGGCACCTCCCCGTCGAACGCGACGTACCCGCTTCCGCGCAGCAGCCGGGTGCAGGCCACGATCATCGCCGCGTGCTGCGGGCGTCCGGCGTCGAGGGTGCGGATGAAGTCGGGGTAGAGCAGCTCCGCCGGCCACTCGATCCCCAGCGCGCGTGCGGTGCGGTGGAGCCGCTTGACGTCGCGGGGATCGGGCTCCGGGAGCGTCCTGAGCAGCCCGACCCGGGCATAGACCATGAGCGAGGCGGCGGCGAACCCGGTGAGCAGCGAGATCTGGGCGTTCCACTGCTCGACCGGCAGCAACGAGCGGAAGCGCAGCGAGACCTGCTCGCCCTCGATCTCCACCTCCTGCTCGGGCAGCGGCAGCGAGACCCCGCCCCGGGCCGCCTCCCGGGCCAGCCGGAGCTCGCCGACCTCCTTGAGGAGCAGCAGCGACTCGGACGCCGACCCGTCGTCGATCCGCTGCTGGGCCGTCCCGTAGTCGAGCTGCTCGCGCGACCGGACCCGTGCCCGCTGGACGTCGACGTCGGTGCCCTCACCGGACTCGTCGACCCGGATGGTCCACAGCAGGGCCGGCCGCTCCTGGTCGGGCAACAGCGACCCGGCGCCCTCCGAGATCACCGGCGGGTGGAGCGGCACCTTCGACTCGGCGCCGTACAGCGTCTCCCCGCGTCGATGCGCTTCCGCGTCGATCGGGCCGTCCGGCTCGACGAACGCCGTCAGGTCGGCGATCGCGTAGTGGACGACGTACCCCTTGCCGTCCCGTTCGAGGTGGAGTGCCTGGTCGAGGTCGCGGGCCGACACCGGGTCGATCGTCACGAGCTCGAGGTCGGTGCGGTCGAGCTCGGGGAGGGCCGGCGCGGCCGCTGCCCGCTCGGCGGCTTCCTGCACCTCGGCCGGGAAGTCGGGTGAGACCCCCAGCTCCTGCTGGATGGCCGCGATCCCCTCGGTCAGCTGCTCCGTCACGGCGCCGCCGGCCGTCGACCGGACCCGGACCACCCGACTGCTCGCCATCCCAGGAGCCTAACCTTTCCGACGTGCTGATCCTGCTGCCTCCCAGCGAGGGCAAGACCGCTCCCTCACGCGGGAAGCCGCTCGACCTCGCCGACCTGGGGCATCCGTCACTGACCCGGACCCGCCAGGACCTGGTCGCAGCCCTCCAGTCGGCCAGTGAACGGCCGGACGCGGCACAGCTGCTCGGGGTCGGTCACACCCAGCTCGAGCTGCTGGGCCGCAACCGGACCCTCACCACCGCCCCGACAGCGCGGGCCGACCGGATCTACACCGGCGTCCTCTACGACTCGCTCGAGCTGGGCTCCCTGTCCCCCGCCGCCCGCCGCCGGGCGGCCCACCGGGTCGCGATCACGTCGTCGGTGTTCGGGCTCGTGCGGCCGACGGACCGGATCCCCGCCTACCGACTGTCGGGCGATGCCACCCTGCCGGGGCTCGGCTCGGTGGCCGGCGCCTGGCGCCCGGTGCTGGGCGACGCGGTGCGGGCGGCCCTGGGCCACGGCCTCCTCGTCGATCTGCGCTCCTCGACGTACGCCGCGTTCTGGCGACCGCCGGCCGACCTCGCCCACCGCACCGCGACCCTCCGGGTGCTGCACGAGGCGGCCGGCCGGCGGACGGTGGTGAGCCACTTCAACAAGGCGACCAAGGGGCGGCTGGTCCGCGCGCTGCTCGAGGACGGGCGCGACCCGCGCACCCCCGCGGCGCTGGCCCGGCTCCTCGACACGCTCGGGTGGCAGGTCGAGGTCGGCGACCCCACGCCGCAAGGCACCCGGCTCGACGTGGTGGTCCAGCAGGTCTGACCCTCACCAGCCGCCGTGGTCGACGAACGGGGGCTTCGGCGGAGGCAGCGCGTTGTAGAGCCGGACAGCGCCCGGCGGGCCAGGCTGGTCCGGGTCACGGAACGAGAGCACCGACACCGATGCCGGCGTCAGCTGCATCCGGAACGACGACTCCAGCGGTGCGCCCAGCGCGTGCGCCACGAGCGTCTTGATCGGGGTGACGTGGCTGACGACGACCACCGTCCTCCCGGCGTACGTCGAGAGCAGCCGGTCGAGTCCCGCCAGCACCCGCTCCTGGACGGACCGCAACGACTCGCCGTGGCCGCCCGGGCGGGAGTCGAGCGAGGAGTACCACGTCATCAGGTCGTCGCGCCCGACCTCGTCGAACGTGAGCCCTTCCCAGATGCCGAACTCCATCTCGGCGAACCCGGGTTCCTCGCTCACGGGCATGTCCCACGCCTCACCCAGGAGGTCGGCCGACTGACGGGTCCGCAGCACCGGGGAGGCGACGATGGCGACCACCTCGTCGCGCATCGGGGACAGCCAGCCGGCGACCGCCTCGACCTGGGCTCGCCCCTCCGCCGACAGCGGAGGGTTGTGGCCGGCGAGCCCCCCGGAGAACCGGCGCTGCATCGTGTGTGCGGTGACGCCGTGGCGCACGAGCACCACCGTGGTCGGAGGCGGCCCGGGTGGGGCGGGCCCGGTTGCCGGCTCCGTTTGCTGGTCCGTCACAGCCCGCTCTCGCCGGTGCGGACCAGGATCCGCTGGCACTCCTCGCAGCGGATCACCTCGTCGCTCCCGGCGGACTTGATCGCGGCCAGCTCGGCCGGGTCGAGGCTGAGCCGGCAGCCGCCGCACTGCCGGGCGCGCAGCGCAGCCGCACCGACGCCCCCCTTGCTCTCGCGCAGCTTGTCGTAGAGCGCCATCAGATCGGCCGGCAGGCCGTCGGCGAGCGGCGCCCGCTCGGCGGCGACGCCGCTGAGCTGCTCGTCGAGCCCGGCGGCCTTCTCGTCGCGCGCCTTGCCGAGCGAGGCGATCCGCTCGTCGGTGGCCGTGAGCTGGGCGACGAGCGAGTCGTGCGACTTCTGCGCCTCCTCCAGCCGCTCCATCACCTCGAGCTCCTGGTCCTCCAGCGACGTGATCCGCCGGTCGAGCGACTCGAGCTCGTGGAGCATCCGCTGGAGGTCCTTCGGGTTGCTGATGACCCCTTGGTCGACTCGGTCCTGGTCACGGGTGCGCCGCACCTTGGCCGACTCGACGTCGGCGTCGATCTTGGCCTGCTCGTTCGTCAGGTCCTCGATCACCAGCTCGCCCTCGCGGACCCGGCCGGAGAGCTCGGCGCGCTGCGGCTCGAGGGACTGGAGCTCGGCGAGCTCGGGCAGGGTCCGGCGCTGGTGGCGCAGCTGGTCCGCCTTCGCGTCGAGCTCTTGCAGGTCGAGCAACCTGAGTTGGGCGAACGGGTCGGCTTTCAGCGTCTGCTCCTAGGTCCGGAAGTTCCAGGGGTCGGTGTTGAGGGTGCTCACGCGCGTCTCCACCGTATCGCCCAGGGCCTGGGCCAGCCGCGCCGAGACCACGGGCAGCCAGGTCCACTCCGCCGCCCAGTGCGCCACGTCCACCAGCGCCGGGCCGTCGTGCTCCAGGAACTCTCCCGCCCGGTGGTGCCGCAGGTCACTCGTCACGTAGACGTCGGCGTCGCTGGCGAGCACCGTGTCGAGGAGGAAGTCACCCGCGCCACCGCACAGCGCCACGCGGCGGACGACGCGGTCGGGGTCGCCCGCGACGCGGACGCCGTGCGCGGTGCCGGGCAGCGCGGCGGCGACGGCGTCGGCGAACTCCCGCAGCGACGTCGGCTCGACCGAGCCGAGCCGGCCGGTCCCCGTGGCCGCACCGCCGGGGTCGGCGAGCTCCACGACGTCGTACGCCGGCTCCTCGTAGGGATGCGCCGCCAGCACCGCCGCGATCACGGCTCCCCGCAGCCGCCGCGGCAGCACCGCCTCGACCCGGACCTCGTCGACCGTCTCGACCCGGCCGACCTCGCCGATCGCCGGGTCGGCCCCGTCGAGCGGGCGGAACCGACCCTCGCCCTGCGTCGAGAAGGACGCTTGGTCGTAGTCGCCGAGCCGTCCCGCCCCGGCGTCGGCCACGGCGGCGCGGACCCGGTCGGCGTCCGCGACCGGGACGTAGACCGTCAGCTTGTCGGTCGCCGGCGCTGGTGCGGGCAGCAGCGGCGTCACCTCGGTGAGGCCGAGCGCCGCGGCCATCGCCTCGGAGACGCCACCAGCCGCCTGGTCTGCGTTGGTGTGGGCGGTGAGCAGCGCGCAGCCAGCCGTCTGCAGCGTGTGGAGGGTCCGGCCCTTGGGTGTCGTGGCGGCGATGCCGTGCACGGGCGTCAGCAGCAGCGGGTGGTGGACCAGCAGCAGGTCGGCGCCCCAGTCGGCGGCCTCCTTCGCGACCGCGCGAGTGGGGTCGACGGCGCAGAGGACCTTCGCCACCTCGGCGTCCGGGTCGCCGGCGACCAGGCCGACCGCGTCCCAGGAGTCGGCCGTGGCCGGGGGGTACCAGGCGTGCAGCAGGTCGACGACGTCCTTCAGGCTCGGCACAGCCCGGAGGCTACCGGGCTGTGCCGTCGCCTACGATCACGGACCGTGAACCTCATCCTGGCCGACGTGACCGCCGACAACTGGCGCGACATCGCCGACCTCGCCCCGCGCGACGACCAGCGTGACTTCGTCCCGGCGCTCGCGGCCCGCTACCTGCTGCTCGGCACGCTGGAGGACACCTGGCACAACCTCGGCGCGTTCGAGGACGGCACCGCGGTCGCGCACGTGATGCACGCGGTCGACCCGGACGACGGGTCGCGCTGGATCGGCGGCCTGGTCGTCGACGCGGCGCACCAGGGTCGCGGCGTCGGCCGCCGGGTCGTCGAGCTGCTCCTCGACCGGCTGCGCACGGAACCAGGCCCGGTCCGGATGTCCTACCACCCGGACAACGAGGCCAGCCGGGCGCTGTTCGCCGGGCTCGGCTTCGTCGAGACCGGCGAGCGGGTCGACGACGAGCGGGTGATGGAGCTCCCCGGCTAGTTGACCTGCCGGTCGTAGCCCTCCCAGAACGGCGCGCGCAGCTTGAACTTCTGCAGCTTGCCGGTGGCGGTCCGGGCGAGCTCGTCGCGGAACTCCACCGAGGTCGGCGCCTTGTAGCCCGCTGCCTTCTCCTTGCACCAGGTGATCAGGTCCTGCTCGGTCGCCTCCTGACCGTCGGCCAGCACGACCAGCGCCTTGATGGTCTCGCCCCACTTCTCGCTGGGGACCCCGATGACGGCGACCTCGGCGACCGCCGGGTGCGAGAAGAGCACGTCCTCGACCTCGATGCTGCTGACGTTCTCGCCGCCGGTGATGATGACGTCCTTCTTCCGGTCCTGGATCGAGACGTAGCCGTCTTCGCCGATGGCGGCGCCGTCCCCGGTGTGGAACCAGCCGTCACGCAGGGCCTTCGCCGACTCCTCCGGCTGCTCCCAGTAGCCCTCCAGCACGACGTTCGACCGGGCCAGCAGCTCGCCCGCACCCTCGTCCGACTCGTCGACCTTGAGACGTACGCCGAGCGCGGGCGCTCCCGCCCGCACCAGCTTCTGGGCCCGCTCCTCGCCGGAGAGGTCGTCCCACTCGGAGCGGCTGCGGTTGATCGTCAGCAGCGGCGAGGTCTCGGTCAGGCCGTAGATCTGCACGAACTCCCAGCCGAGCTCCTCCTCGACCCGGACCACCGTCTTCGTCGGCGGCGGTGCGCCGGCCATGATGATCCGCACCCGGTCGCGCCCGGGGATCTCTCCCTCCCAGCTCTGCGCCGCCTCCAGCACCGCGGCCGCGACCGCGGGTGCCGCCGCCATCAGCGTGACGCCGTGCCGTTCGACCCGACGCAGGATCTCGGCGCCGTCGACCTTGCGGAGCACGACCTGAGGCACGCCGAGGCCGGTCATCGTGAACGGCAGCCCCCACCCGTTCGCGTGGAACATCGGGAGCGTGTGGAGGTACACGTCGCGGTCGGTGACGCCCGCGTGCAACCCGAACGTCAGCGCGTTGACCCAGATGTTGCGGTGCGTGATCTGGACGCCCTTGGGGCGGGCCGTCGTGCCCGAGGTGTAGTTGATGCTCGCGGTGGCGTTCTCGTCCGGCTCCCACGGCCTCGGCTGCACACCCTCGGCGGCGAACAGGTGCTCGTCGTCGCCGAGCACGAACCGGTGCTCGGCGGTCACGTCGGCCAGCGCCTCGTCGAGCTCGGGGTCCACGTACAGCACCCGGGCGCCGGAGTGCTCGACGATGTAGCGCACTTCGTCGGGCCGGAGCCGGAAGTTCACGGGCACGATGACGCGCCCGTAGCCCGCCACTCCGTAGAAGGACGTGAGGAGGCGGGCGCTGTTGTGGGAGACCACCGCGACCCGCTCCCCGGGCGCGATGCCGAGCGAGTCGAGGTGCGCGGCCTGGCGAGCGGCCAGGCCGGCCAGCTCGTCGTACCGCAGCTCTCCCAGGGACGCCGCCGGTTGGTCCGGCTCGTCGATCACGCCAACCCGTTCGCCGTAGACGACCCGGGCGCGCTCGAGGAAGTCGGAGATGCTGAAGGGGACGATCATGGGCTCCTCCTCGCGGTGTCTCCCGCCCACCCTAGACACCGTGACGTTGGTGGCTCGTTGGTCGGGCAGGCGCCGGATGAGAGTCCTCTCATGGTCGTCTCACCCGTGCGCCATCCTGCGGCACCATGGTGGGACCATGAGCCTGCTGTGGAAAGGTGTGATCGGTCTCGCCGTGATCCTTCCGATCACGGCCGTGGTCGCGGGCATGGTGGCCGCTTCGTCGGTGGAGGATCCCGCTCCGCGAGAGACGATCGTCATCGACGACGGGAAGGTGCGCGAGCCTCGGGACGACCGGGAGACCGAGACGAGGAACGACGATGACGAGGACGCGGAGGACGAGATCGACAGCGTCGGCGTCAAGCCCGACGACCTCGACGACGGACCCGACGCCGATGACCGAGCCGACGTCCGAACCGACGACGCGGGCGACGACCGCACCGACGACCGCGGTGACCGCACCGACGACCGGTCACGCAGCCGGGACGGAGACGACTGAGCTGCGCCGTCGGCCCGGCTGGTCGGTCCGCACCCGGATCATCACCGCCGTGGCACTCCTCGTCACCCTGGCCCTCGCCGGGGCCGGCGCGATCGTGTACGCCGTGGAGAGTGCGCGCCTCCAAGAACTGGCCGTCGACCGGATCAATCAGGAGCTCGACGAGTTCGCAGCGCTCGACGACGAGGGGATCGATCCGGAGACCGGCGAGGACTTCGCCGATGTGCGGTCCCTCCTCGTGACGTTCCTCGAGCGCAACGTCCCGGACGAGCACGAGGTGCTCGTGGCCTGGTACGGCGGCCAGGCCCGCGACGCCCTGCCCGGCCGCGATCAGTACGTCCGTCGGGACGGCGACTTCGAGCGGAGCGTCGCGGCGATGCTCGCCGACGGCGGCACCGATCACGTCCAGACGCCCTACGGCGAAGCCATGCTCACCGTGCAGAACGTCGCGTCAGGCCAGCAGACGGGGGCACTGGTCATCGTGACGTACGTCGACCGGGACCAAGCCGAGCTGCGGACCACCATGCAGACCTACGCCTTGGTGTCGCTCGTCTCCATCCTCCTGATCACCGCCATCGCCACCTGGCAGTCCGGCCGGTTGCTGGCACCGCTGCGGACGCTGCGGGAGACGGCCGACGACATCCGCGCCTCCGACCTCTCCCTCCGGATCCCGGAGCGAGGGAACGACGACATCACCGCGTTGACCCACACCCTCAACGACATGCTCGCCCGCCTCGAGGCCGCCTTCGTGGGCCAGCGACAGTTCCTCGACGACGCGGGGCACGAGCTGAAGACTCCGCTCACGATCCTGCGGGGCCACCTGGAGCTGCTCGACCACCAGAACGCCGAGGAGGTAGCCGAGGTTCGGGCGTTGCTGCTCGACGAGACCGACCGCATGGCGCGGCTGGTCGGTGACCTGATCCTCCTGGCCAAGCACGACCGACCCGACTTCCTGCGGCCGACCGCCGTGTCCGTCGAGCGGCTCACGCACTCCCTCTACGCCAAGGCGCGGGCACTGGCCGATCGGACCTGGGCCCTCGACGAGGTCGGCGAGGGGATCGCCCACCTCGACGAGCAGCGGATCACCCAGGCCGTGCTCCAGCTGGCCGACAACGCGGTCAAGCACACGGCGGACGGCGACCGGATCGCGATCGGCTCCCGGGTCGCCGACGGCCGGGTCTCCCTGTGGGTGAGCGACACCGGCCCCGGCGTACCCCCCGAGCTGCGGGACCACGTCTTCGAGCGGTTCGGCCGCGCCGGCGTCGTCGCCGGTGACGAGGGGTTCGGCCTCGGCCTCTCCATCGTCAAGGCGATCGCGCAGTCGCACGGCGGCACCGTCCGGATCGACGATGCAGTGCCCCACGGCGCCGTCGTCACCATCGAGCTGTTGCAGGAGCCGAGATGGCACGAATCCTGATCGTCGAGGACGAGCAGCGGATCGCCTCGTTCCTCTCCAAGGGCCTGGGCGCCGAGGGCCACGCGACCACCGTGGTCCCCGACGGCCGCGACGGGCTCGACCACGCGCTGAGCGGTGACTACGACCTGATGGTGCTCGACATCGGGCTCCCCCGACTCGACGGGTTCGAGGTGCTGGAACAGCTGCGCGCGCAGGGCTCGCGGATGCCGGTCATCGTGCTGACGGCGCGCGACTCGGTCACCGACACCGTGAGCGCCCTCGAGGGCGGCGCGGACGACTACATGCCGAAGCCGTTCCGGTTCGCCGAGCTCCTGGCCCGGGTGCGACTGCGGCTCCGGCAGACGAACGAGGGCGACGGGAGCGGCGTCCGTGACGCCCTGGCGGCCGGTGGTGTCCGGCTCGACCTGCGCACCCGGCGCGTCACGGTCGACGGCCAGGAGCTGGACCTGTCGGCCCGGGAGTTCACGCTTGCCGAGATCTTCATGCTGAACGCAGGGCAGGTGCTCTCCCGCGAGCAGCTGCTCGACCACGTGTGGGGACTCGACTTCGATCCCGGCTCCAACGTCGTGGACGTCTACGTCGGCTACCTGCGCAAGAAGCTCGGCTCCGCGGCGATCAGCACCGTGCGCGGCATGGGCTACCGCTTCAACGCCTGACCCCGTCCACGCACGGCACCACCCCGACCCGGGGGCTGGTCGGGGTGGTGCGGCTCGCGTGGGCGTCAGTCGTCGCCCGACGCATCGCCCGAGGCGTCGCCCGAGGCAGCGATCGCCGGTGGCGTCGTACGTCACGGCGTCGCGGGTCTGGTCGCCCGTCGCGTCGCCGCGCGTCGCGCCGCCCCGGGTGGCGTTCGTCGGCGCGTCGGTCGGCGGGTTCGTGGCACCGTCGGTCTGCGTGATGCCGTTGGTCCGGTCGTCGGTCGGGTCGGTGCCGTCCGGGTCGTCGTCGTCCACGACCGTGGTGAGGGCGGGTGCGTCCTCGTCCCGCTTCATCGCCACGTCGTCGTCCGCCAAGGCCGAGGCGATCGGCATGGCCAGCAGCCCCGCCGTGGCGACGCCGGCGACCGCGGCCGCGCTGATGGTGATCTTCTTCCGCATGGTGCTGCTCCTTCGTCTGGGTCGGCCCCCGGGTACACGGACGACTCTTCCGCGCCCTGGTGAGTGGTCCGTGAGGCCCCGATGAGAGGGCGTTCATGGTGGTCACCCGGTCCGGCGCGATCCCCGGCTGACCGGGGGTCATCGCGGTTTGCTGGCGTTGCAACGCCGTCAAAGCGGCGCGATCCCCGGCTGACCGGGGATCGCGCCGTGGCGGCGCAGCACCGTCAGCCGCGCACCTTGAAGGTGAGCTTGGGAGCCGGGAGGCCGGCGAGCACGGGCTCGAAGGCATCCACGACCTCGAACGGCTCAGGGCGCTTGGCCGGGTCCTTGTCGAGGGAGGCGGCGAGCACCTCGCGCACCGCCCCGGGGACACCGTCGGGCAGGTCATAGGGCTCGTCGACGAGCTGGGGGTAGCGAGCCGTCAGCTCGTCCGCGTCGGCGGACCCCTTGTCGAACGCCCGGTACCCCGCGACTGCGTGGAAGAGGGTGGCGCCCAGGCCCCAGACGTCGCTGGCGAACGTGGGAGCGCCGTGGGTGTCGGGGTCGGCCTGCTCGGGCGACATGTAGTAGTCGGTGCCCAGCTGCTTGCCGCGCGCGGCGTGCTCGGGCGTCCGCGCGATCGACAGGTCGATCAGCCGTGCGGGGGCGGCCATGATGACGTTGCTGGGCTTGATGTCGAGGTGCAGCAGGTCGACGCCACGCAGGTAGTGCAGCGCGGCCGCGACCTCGATCGCCAGCGGCAGGTACTGCTGCTCCTGGAGCCGGCCGTGCCGGCGGATGAGCGAGGACAGTCGCGGCCCCTCGATGTGCTGGAGGACGACGTGAGGTCGTGCGTCCTCGAGGTCGAACCGCAATCCCCGGACCACCACGGGGTGGTTGACGAGGGCCAGGGCCTCGATCTCGCGGCGCAGCCCGCGGATGGTGTGCTCGTCACTCACCTGGTCGGGCCGGACCACCTTGACCACGACGGGGACGTAGGTGATCTCGTCGAACGCCAGGAACACCTCGTAGGCGAACCCACCCCCGAGCCGCCGCAGCACGGTCAGCTCGGGGGTGATGCGGTCGCCGTCGGCCAGGTGCCAGCTCTGGGACTCGCTCACGGTACGCAGCCTAGGCCGGTCAGCGACGGGTGTCGTTGCGCGACCGGTCGTTCGTCTTGAACTTCGAGTGGTCGCGGGTCCGGTCACCGCCGTCGCGGGTCCAGTCCTTGGTCAGGTCGCCGCGGCTGCGGTCGCGGTCGCGGCTGACGGGCGTGTTGCGGCTGTTGGTGCCGTCGTTGCTGTTCACGCCGCTGGTGTCGCGCGACCGGGTGTTGTCGGCACCGGAGTTGCTGTTCGTACCGCCGGCCGGGTCCAGGTCGTCGTCGTCGGCGACCATGACCAGGTCGGCGCTGTCGTCGTCGTTGCGCTTGATGGCGCTGTCGTCGGCGAAGGCCGAGGTGATCGGCAGAGCCAGCAGGCCGGTGGTCACCAGGCCGGCGAAAGCGGCGGCGGGGAGGTGGAGAGCGGAGCGCTTCATGATGTGTTCCTCTCGATGCGGTCGGGTGTTCCGTGCTTCGAGAAGAACGATGCCTACGCGCGGTGAGCCGAGCATGAGGGTCAGATGAGACCCCTCTCACGAGTCGGCGGGCAGGCTCAGCGACGCCAGGCGGCGCGCTGGTCGCCCCCGGGCTCCGGGGACGCCGACTGCGCCCAGATACGTCGCCACGGGGCGACGTCGGGGCCGCCGGGGTCAGGCGTGGTGCCGGACGCGGCCCGCTGGCGCGCCTCCCACCAGGTGCTGGACTCCTCGTCGAGCAGCGTCGAGACGGCGTCCCGGACCTTGGGAGCGAAGCTCCGGGGCGACTCGCCGGGCTCGGGCCGCAGCGGCTCCCCGAACCGGATCGTGAGGCGCCGCCGCCCGGGGCTCGGCCAGTTCTGCCCGCGCGGCATCGCCGCGAACGTGCCTCGGTGGGCGATCGGGACCACGGGCACGCCGTACTCGCACGCGAGGAACGCCGCCCCGAGCCGGAACTTGCCGGTCCAGCCGTCCTGCGAGCGGGTGCCCTCGGGGAAGACGACGAGGCTCCAGCCGTCGGCCAGCACCTCGCCCGGCGTGGCCGACATCGCACCGCCGCGCCGGTCGATCGGGAACGTGTTGAACAGCAGCGCCGAGCCGACGGCGCGCCACCAGGTGTCGAAGAAGTAGTCGGCCGCGGCCGCCACGGCCGTACGCCGCCGCCACTCGTCGGGCAGGGACAGCAGGATCAGGGGGGTGTCGAGGTGCGAGGCGTGGTTGGCGACGAAGATCACCGGCCCCTGGATCCGCGAGAGGACGTCGAGCCCCTCGACGTGGGTGCGCACCTGGGACCGGAAGACCGGCTCGAGGCCGCCCTTCTGCGCCACCTCGCGCGCCACCCGTCCGGGGCGCCGGCGTGCCCAGTCGGTCCCGAACACCGTCTGCTCGAGGGGCTCCACCCATTCCTCGGCGGACCGGGGCACCATCGAGCGACGGCCCCAGCGCCAGCCGCGGGCCACCGTACGGACGTCCTCCACGCCGTCGCGGATCACACCCATCGCCGTCAGACCTTCACGTCGGCGATCAGGTGCGGCGGGTTGTGCAGGTAGGTGATCGACGGCGACGCCCCGACCGTGTCGGCGGCCATCTCGAGCGCGTCGCCGAGGGTGGAGGCCGCCCGGAAGCCGAGCCGCGACGCCACCGACCGGTCGGCTCCGACCCAGATCACGTCGTCGACGTGGTCCATCGCGTGCGCCGCCCAGTACCACATGTAGAACGGGTGGACGCCGTGGTAGGCGTGCGAGGTCCGGTACAGGTGGATGTACCACGGGTCGTTCGCGAACTGCTGCTCGTACTTCGCGCCCACGACCGCCGGGTCGGTCGACTCGGCCAGGACCTCCTCGTAGAAGTCGACGTACGACGGGTGCCGGAGCTGGTCGAAGCCCTCGTTCAACGGGTGGTAGAGGATCACCGCTCCACCGCGCCGCACGACGGGCTGGCCGCGGTAGGAGTTGAAGTAGTAGCCCAGCCCCATGCACGTGGCGAGGATCGGGTTCATGGTCGAGCTCACGTTGTAGGGGCCGAGGTAGGGCACCCCCATCACGAGGACGTCGGACTGTCCCTGCACCTCGACGAGCTGCTGCCGGTGCACCGCCTCGATCGTGCGCTCGTGCACCGCCTCGACCTCGCCGGCGTTGATGCCGGTCAGGCCGTACGGCGCCCGGAGGTCGTGGAACATCTTGTGGCGCAGCCGCTTGGGGGCGACCGCGAGCCCGCGCCGGACGGCCAGCATCGAGGCCTGGTCGCGGACCGACCACTCCCACTCGCGCTTCATGAGGAACTCGTACGGCGACGGGAACACCCGGTTGTCGAGGGTGGTCTCGATCTGGAACACCTTCACGTGGTCCTTGATGAGCCGGCCCATCCGCCACGCCGAGTGGTGGAGGTGTGACTTCGTGTGGTCCATGAACGAGTGCGACCGCACCATCGTCTGCGGGTTGTGGTGGTGGCGCAGGCTGTTGTACGACGCGAGCCCGATGCCGACCGACTTGTGCCCGCCGTCCATCGCCACCAGGTTGACGTTGACGTAGACCAGCAGGTCCGACTCGGCGGCCCGCTTGCTGATCTCGACGTCCTCACCCTTGTCGGTGGTCCCGAGGTGGGCGAGGTTGTCGCGGTCCTCGGCGTCGAAGTTGTAGAGCAACCCCTGCGGGTGGAACGAGCGGAAGACCCGCTCACCCACGATGTGCTTCAGCTCGGCCGGGGTCATCCGCCGGTGCAGCGCGTTGGCCGCGATCAGCTCGACGTCGTCGACGCCGGCGTCGGCCGCCATCGTCAGCACCTGCTCGATGATCCGCTGGCGGATGTCGGGCGCCCTCATGGTCGGCAGGGGAAGCGACAGGTCGTCGAAGGCGATCGTCAGCCGCATGCCGGGCTTCAGCAACGACGGCAGCGGCTCCGAGTCGACCGGGTTGACCAGCGCCTCGCGGATCGCCTCCTCCACGTCCGGCACCGACGGCACCGACTCGGGCGGGTAGATCACCCGCGTCCCCAGCGGGAACTCCTCCAGTCGGAAGCCCTGCCCCTCGTGGACGACGAGAGGTGGGGTCCGGTCGTCCACCTCGAGCACGAATCCGGGTCTGCTCATCGAGTGCTCCTCGGGTCGAAGGCCACTTTCACCGTGCCGAGGCGGCCGGCGGAGTGCGCGTGGTCGAGTGCTTCGCGCCAGCGGTGCAGCGGGTAGCTGACCACCGACTTCGCCAGCTGTGCGACGGGGTCGCCGGCGACCAGGTCGGTCGCGACGGCGAAGGCGGACCGGTCGTCCGCGGCCGGCTCCCGCTGCGCGGACGCGTACGAGCCGACGATCTCCAGCTCGCGGAACCAGGCGGCCGACAGGTCGGCCCGGGCCGGCATCCCCGAGAGCACCACCCGGCCACCGGCGCGGGTGGCGTGGAGGGCGGTCTCGAGGGAGCTCCTGCTGCCGACCGCGTCGATGGCGACGTCCACGCCGCCCAGCAGGTACGGCGTGGCGAGCTCGGGCGACAGCTGCAGCGCACCCGTCGAGCGCCGGACCCGTCGCAGTGCCTCGCGGGGAGTCACGACCTCGGTCGCGCCGAACTCGCGGGCGAGCTCGCGCTGGTGCGAGTGCTTGGCGACGACGGTGATCTCGCCGACCGACGTCAGGGTCCGCAGCGCGAGCGTCACGAGCAGCCCCACGGAGCCTGCGCCGCTCACGAGCACCCGGTCGTTGGCGCCGACCCGCGCGGCGAGGGCGGTGTGGACGGCGCAGGCCATCGGCTCGGTGAGCACCGCCTGCTCGTCGGAGTAGCCCTCGGGCACGGCGTGGAGCTGGCTACGGTGCGCCACCAGCACCTGTCCCCAGCCGCCGCCGGTGTCGGCGCAGAAGCCGGTCTGCAGGCCCGGGGCGAGATGACCCACCGTGATCCGGTCGCAGCGGTTGGTGGCCCCGGTCGAGCACCCGGCACACGGCTCGACGCCGCGGGTTGCGCACGTCAGCACCGGGTCGACGACGACCCGGGTGCCGGCGGGCAGGTCGCCGCAGTCGTCGAGGAGGTCGGCGACCACCTCGTGGCCCGGGACGAAGGGCAGTGACACGACGGCCGAGAAGTACAGGCTGGTGCTCCCCGAGAGCGCCCCGAGGTCGGAGCCGCAGATCCCGGAGAGCCGGGTCCGCAGCCGCGCCCACCCCGGCCGGGCGACCTTCGGCTCGGCGATGGTCATGAGCCGCAGCGGTGCCGCGAACCCGGACAGCATGCCCGGCAGCCGGTCGCCGGCGAGCTTGCCTGCGACGTGCCGGGGCCGGGAGCGGAACATCTCGAGGGCGAGCATCATCGGGCGTCACCTGCCGGGTTGAGCATGCGCGAGGAGGCGTCCGAGCTGGCCCAGTCGACGATCGGCCAGTGCTGGCGCCGCGCGTGGCGGAAGAGCGACACGTCGGGCCGCACCGCCACCGGGTTGCCGACGGCCGCGAGCAGCGGGAGGTCGGAGTGGGAGTCGGCGTAGCCGAACGACGCGGCGAGGTCGATGCCGTGCTCGGCCGCCCAGGAGTGCATCCAGGCGGCCCGCGACTCGCCCACCAACGGCGAGGAGGCGAGGTAGCCCGTGCAGACGCCACGGTCGTCGACGGCGAGCTCGGCGGACTCGATGTGGTCGAAGAGGGGTCGCAGCGGCCGGGTCAGCGGCTCGATCGCGCCAGTGACGAGGACCGTCGTGTGGCCGGCGGCGCGGTGCTCCCGGATCCGGCGCACCGCGGCGGGCGCCAGCCGCGCCAGCACGTGGTCGGTGAGCTGGGCGTCGGCCACCGCCTCGAGGTCGCTGAGCCGGGCGCCGGCGTACTGGCGGTAGACCGACCGCAGGAACGCGCTGCGTTCCTTGCGCTCCGCGCGCACCAGGCCCGGCACCCGGGCGGCCATCCTGGCCAGCTCGGCCATCCGCTCGCTGCCGTCGAGCTCGGGCAGGCGCAGCCAGAGGAACGTCTCGATCACGTTGGAGGACAGCAGCGTGCCGTCCATGTCGAAGAACGCCCCGATCCCGGTCGGTGCCTCGGCCGGGTCCTCGATCCGCTTGATAGCGCGCGGTTCGGTGCGGCTCGGCCGCTTGCGGGCGGCACGCAGCTCGTCCATCCGACGGATCGGCTCCGAGACCGCCGGGCAGTGCACCTCCTGGAGGTAGTGGCGCCAGTCCACGACCGCGGTGTCGAACGCGAACGTCCTCCGGTCGTCGTCGGAGAGCGACCGGTAGAGCTCCAGCGTGCGGTCGTCGGAGAAGCTCAGCTCCGCCTGGGCGTACTCGCGGTAGAGGTCGAGGTAGCGGCGCAGGAACTCCAGTCGCCGGCCCTGCTGGTCGAGCTTGCGCGCGAGGTCGCGGACCCGGTCGCTGCGCGGCGCGTGGGCGATCACCTGGTCGGCGACCTTGTGGGCGCGCTCGCTGGTGGTGAGCAACCGCTCGACGGCCTGCGCGCCCGGGAACCGCCAGTCGGGCAGCCGGGCGGCGCCCCGGTCGCCCGCCGCGAAGGGGTGCTGGTCGAAGTACTCGCGGACGTAGTCGTAGAGGTTGCTGAACGTGAGCGGGTTGCGGCCGCCCGAGGACACGTGGAAGTACGCCGGGACGGCCGGCTCGGGCGGTGAGGCGAGCACGGCCACGATGGTGGCGACGACGTGGTCGACCGGGACGATGTCGACGGTGGTGTCGGCGGCGGCCGGGAACTCGGGAAGCTCGCCGCGGCCGTAGGCCAAGATCAGCGGCTCGGCCATCTTGAAGCCCTCGATCCATCCCGGGTAGGGCCGCTCGAGTGCCGACTCGATGATGCTCGGGCGCACGATGCTCACCCGGGCGTTCTCGGCCTCGGCGTACCGCTCGACGACCCGCTCCCCCAAAGCCTTGGTGAAGGTGTAGCAGTCGGTCCAGCCGAGGCTGCGCGCCCGCTCGGTCCCGATCCGGACCAGCTCCTCCTTGACCCAGGCCTTGCGCGCCTCCTCGGTCGCGTGCGCGGCGCTCAGCATCCCCGCCCGGCCGTGGGCACGTTCGGCGCGCTTGCGCTCCCGGGTGAGCAGGTGGGCCCCGCGCGACCGGTGCTCGACAGCCTCGCGCTGGCCGAGCCCCCAGCGCAGCTCGGCCTCGAGGTCGACGTCGTGCGGGACCGGGCCCTCTGGGATCGTGCCCCGGCGGCGGCCGGCGACGTACGCCGTCGAGATGTGCACGTAGTGGACGTCCTGGCCGGCCTGGCGGACCCGGTCGAGCAGGTCGCGGGTGCCGAGCACGTTCGTGCGGAAACCGTCGTCGACCGGCGGGTCGAAGGACACGTCACCGGCGCAGTGGACGACCGCGTCGAGGTCGGTCGGCAGGGCCGGGACGTCGGCGAGGTCGCCGGGCAGCACGCGGAGCCGGTCGGCCAGCAGGGCGTCGACGTCTCCCGCTGCGGCGACGGCGTCGGTGAAGATCGCCTTCCCGAGCAGCGTGCGGACCCGCTCGTCGGCCGGCGTGGACCCACGCGGCCGGACGAGCAACGTGACGTGCACGCCGGGGACCTCGGTCAGGAGCAGGTGCAGCAGCGCCTCGCCGACGAACCCGGTGACGCCCGTCAGCAGCAGCCGACGTCCCCGCAACCGCTCGACCACGGAGGCCGGCGCGACCTGGCCCGGCCTCGCCGGAGTCTCGCTCGGCACTGCTCCCGACAGGTGCTCCACCCGCCTGATTCAACACTCCCGGGTGGCGGGCAGTCACCCGGGGTCGCCCTACGGGGTACAAGCAGGTCGTGCCGGTGCGTCGGGACGGGATCGAACCGCCGACCGCTCGGGTGTAAACCGAGTGCTCTACCGCTGAGCTACCGACGCCGGTCGAGGCGGGCCACAGACTACGGGAGCCACTCGCGGGAGCGCGGATCGCGGTGGCTCACCTGGAAATGAGAAAAGTCGAGCCGCTGGCGTCTCGGGTCACCAGCGGCTCGACACCACGAGAATAGACACAGGGGTCAAGGAAGTCGTCCTTTGTGGGCAAATTGTTGAAAACTTCTCTTACCCGGCCTAGACCAGTGCGTGACCGGCGCCGGATCCGCGCTAGACGAGCGCGTGGAGCTGGCGCAGGTGCTCGTCCAGGTCCCGGCCGTCGTGCCGGGCGGAGTGGACCGACCAGCGGACCATCCCCTCGCGGTCGACGACGTACGACGAGCGGTGCGGCGCCCCGCGGTCCTCGTCGAAGACGTCGTACGCACGTGCCACCGTGCCGTGCGGCCAGTAGTCGCTCAGCAGCGGGAAGTTGAGCCCGTCGGTGTCGGCGAAGGCGCGCAGGGAGTACATCGGGTCGCAGGAGATGGCGAGCACCTCGGTGTCGAACGTCATGAACTCCGCCAGCCGGTCGCGGATCCCCGACATCTCCCCCGTGCACACGCCCGAGAAGGCGAACGGGAAGAACACCAGGGCGACCGCCTTCTGGCCCCGGTACGACGACAGCGTCACGTCCTGGCCGAACTGGTCGCGGAGGGTGAAGTCGGGCGCGGGTCCGCCGAGAGTCAGTCCGGTCATGGTGGGTCCATCCTCCCACCCCGGCCGACTCAGTCGTCGGCGGCCCCGGGGGTCGCCCGGCCGTCCTCGGTGTCCCGCTCGGGCTCGTGTTCCGCGAGGGTCCGCTTGAGGATCTTCCCGGTCGCGTTGCGTGGCAGCTCGTCGAGGAACACGATCTCCCTGGGCACCTTGTAGCGGGCGAGCCGCTCTTTCACGAGGTCCTGGAGCTCGTCCTCCCCGACGGTCCCGTCACGACGGACGACGAACGCCCGCAACCGGGTCCCGAAGTCGTCGTCGGGCACGCCGATCGCCGCCACCTCGACCACGTCCTCGTGACCGACCAGGCAGTCCTCGACCTCCTGGGGGAACACGTTCTCGCCGCCCGACACGATCATCTCGTCGTCGCGGCCCTCGACGTACAGCCGCCCGTCCTCGCCGAAGCGGCCGACGTCGCCGGTGGACATCAGGCCGTCGATCATGTCCTTGCTGCCGCCACCCGTGTAGCCCTCGAAGAGCATCGAGTTGCCCACGAAGATCCGGCCGGTCTCACCATCGGGCACGAGCCGGTCCTCGTCGTCGTAGATGCGCACCACCGTCGCGTGGGGCGGCCGCCCGGCCGACGACGGAGCCGCTCGCAGGTCCTCGGGCGTCGCGATGCTCGCGTAGGCCACCTCGGTCGACCCGTAGATGTTGTAGAGGTGGTCGCCGAAGTGGTCCATCCAGCTGAGCGCGAGGTTGCCGGGGAGCGCCGAGCCGGAGGCAGCCACGACCTGCACGCGCGAGAGGTCGTACGACGCCAGGGTCTCCTCCGGGAGCGCGAGCATCCGCTGGAGCATGACCGGGATGACCACGAGCGAGTCGCAGCCCTCGTCCTGGGTGACCCGGAGTGCTCCCTCGGGGTCGAACCGCCGCCGCAGCACGACCGTCGAGCCGAGCAGCATGGCCAGCGCCAGGTGGGCGAAGCCCCACGTGTGGAACAGCGGAGCCGCGATGTGGGTGCGCCAGCCCCGGCGCAGCGGCAGCCGCGACATCAGGGACACCGCTGCGTCGATGCCTGCCTCGTTGCGGGGTGCGCCCTTCGGCGTACCGGTGGTGCCGGAGGTGAGGATGACGATCCGTGCGTGGCGATCCGGGGCGGGCAGGTCGGCGTCGTCGTGACGCTCGATCAAGGCCTCGATCGTCGCGTCGGGCGACGCGGAGTCGGTCCACGCCAGCAGCCGCTGCGCGACGTCCGCCTGCTCGAGCAGGCCCGCGAACTCCTCGTCGTGGATGACGACGCCCGGTGCCTCGCGCTCGAGGACGTCGACCAGCTGCGGCCCCGCGAACGCGGTGTTGAGGTAGAGGATGTCGGCGCCGAGCTTGGCGGTCGCGAGGCTCGCGTCGACGAAGCCGCGGTGGTTGCGGCACATGACGGCCACCGAGTCGCCCTCGCCGACGCCGAGCTGCCGGAGCCCGCGGGCCAGGGCGTTGCTGCGCCGGTGGATCTCGCCGAACGTCAGGTCGCCGAGCTCGTCGACGAGTCCCACCCGGTCGGGGTCGGTGACCGCCAGCGTTGCGAAGCCGCCGGCCGGACCGGTGCCCCAGCCCTTGAGGACCCGGGCGATCCCGGCGAGCTTGCGCGGCGAGAGCGGGCGGATGACCCCGGTGCCGCCGAGGACGCGCACCGTGGTCACGGCGTTCGAGAGGCCGTTCGAGAGTCTCTGCATGATGTGGGGACGAACGTCCGGGGCTGCTCGGGGTTACGCGGGTGTCTTCGGGGTCACCAGCCGGGTGGCCGCCCAGTCCTTGCTGACGGCGACCGTGGTCGTCTGCGCGAGGCCCGCGACCGGCGCAGCCTCGGCGATGTCGGACGCGGCGACAGCGCCCGGGCGGCCGACCTTGGGCGTGAGGAGCCAGATCGCCCCGCCGCCCACGAGGTCGGTCAGCGAGTCGACGAGCCCGTCGACGAGGTCTCCGTCGTCCTCGCGCCACCACAGCACGACGGCGTCGACCACGTTGCCGTAGTCGCCGTCGACCAGGTCGGCGTCGATCGCGTCCTCGATCGCGATCCGGAGCGCGTCATCGGTGTCGGAGTCCCAGCCGAGCTCCTGGACGACCATGCCGGTCGTGAAGCCCAACCGGTGTGCGGGGCTGGCTGCCACGGCCGTGCCGTCGCGCCCCTCCGGCTGCGCGGCATCGCTGCCCGCGGTCGAACTCACTGCTCCTCCATCGTCTCCGGTCGTCGCGTGCGTCGGCCGGCGGCCTGCACGCTGAGGTGTGCAGTAGTCCAGCGGAGTTGACGCGGGTTAGCAACCCGAGCCTGTGAAACGGGCCCGGGTCTCGGCTACTGCCGGGTAAATTCCGCGGGCTCCAGGTGCGTGCAACGATGGGCCGGTGAGCGACGACACCACCGCGAAGCCGCAGCACGGGTCGGTGCCCTCGGTGATCCACGAAGGCCTCCCCACCCAGCTGCCCGACATCGATCCCGAGGAGACCAGCGACTGGCTGGAGTCCTTCGACAGCATGCTCGAGGAGCGAGGCCGCGACCGCGCCCGCTACGTCATGCTGCGGCTGCTCGAGCGCGCCCGTGAGAAGCAGGTGGGCGTCCCGGCGCTCCGCAGCACCGACTACATCAACACGATCCCGCCCGAGCGCGAGCCGTGGTTCCCCGGCGACGAGGAGATCGAACGCCGGATCCGCGCGTTCATCCGCTGGAACGCCGCGGTCACCGTGTCGAGCGCCAACCGCAAGGGGCTCGAGGTCGGGGGCCACATCGCGACGTACCAGTCGGCGGCCAGCCTCTACGAGGTCGGGTTCAACCACTTCTTCCGCGGCAAGGACCACCCGGGCGGCGGCGACCAGATCTACATCCAGGGCCACGGCTCCCCGGGCATCTACGCCCGGGCCTACCTCGAGGGCCGCCTCACCGAGGACCAGCTCTACCGGTTCCGCCAGGAGGTCCAGCACGGCCCTGGGAACGGCCTACCGTCCTACCCCCACCCCCGGCTGATGCCGGACTTCTGGGAGTTCCCGACCGTGTCGATGGGCCTGACCGCCCTCCACTCGATCTACCAGGCGCGCTTCAACCGCTACCTCCACAACCGCGGCATCAAGGACACCAGCCAGCAGAAGGTGTGGGCGTTCCTCGGCGACGGCGAGATGGGCGAGCCGGAGTCGCTCGGTGCGATCGGGCTCGCTGCCCGTGAGGAGCTCGACAACCTGGTCTTCGTCGTCAACTGCAACCTGCAGCAGCTCGACGGCCCGGTGCGCGGCAACGGCAAGATCATCCAGGAGCTCGAGGCGTTCTTCCGCGGCGCCGGCTGGAACGTCATCAAGGTCGTGTGGGGCCGCGAGTGGGACGAGCTCCTCGCGAAGGACGTCGACGGCGTTCTCGTCAACCGGATGAACGGCACGCCCGACGGGCAGTTCCAGACGTACTCCACGGAGGACGGCGGCTACATCCGCGACCACTTCTTCGGCAACGACCCGCGACTGCGGGCGATGGTCGAGCACATGAGCGACGGCCAGATCGAGAAGCTGCCGCGCGGTGGTCACGACTACCGCAAGGTGTACGCCGCGTTCGACGCGGCCACCAAGCACGTGGGCCAGCCGACCGTGATCCTGGCGAAGACCATCAAGGGCTGGACGATCGATGCCCTCGAGGGCAAGAACGCCACCCACCAGATGAAGAAGCTCACGCTCGCCGACGTCAAGAAGTTCCGCGACCGGCTGTACCTGCCGCTCAGCGACAAGGACCTCGAGGAGAGCTACGAGCGCAACGGCACCGCGCCGTTCTACCACCCGGGCCAGGACTCCCCCGAGATCCAGTACATGCTCGAGCGACGCTCCGCCCTCGGCGGCTCGCTGCCGCGGCGGGTCGATCGCTCCAGCCCGCTCAAGCTGCCCGGCGACGCGGTGTACGCCGAGCTCAAGCAGGGGTCCGGCAAGAACAAGGTCGCCACCACGATGGCGTTGGTCCGGCTGCTCAAGGACTGGATGAAGGACCCCGGCATCGGCGACCGGATCGTGCCGATCGCCCCCGACGAGTACCGCACGTTCGGCATGGACTCCATGTTCCCGAGCGCGAAGGTCTACAACCCGGGCGGGCAGCAGTACGAGTCGGTCGACCGCAAGTTGTTGCTGTCCTACAAGGAGTCGGCCCAGGGCCAGATGCTCCACGAGGGCATCTCCGAGGCCGGATCGGTCTCGTCCGCCGTGGCCGCGGGCTCGTCGTACTCCACGCACGGCGAGCCGATGATCCCCTTCTACATCTTCTACTCGATGTTCGGGTTCCAGCGCACCGGCGACTCGATCTGGGCGATGGCCGACCAGCTGGCGCGCGGGTTCCTGATCGGCGCCACGGCGGGCCGCACGACGCTGACCGGCGAGGGCCTCCAGCACGCCGACGGGCACTCCCCACTGCTGGCGACCACCAACCCGGCCGTCGTCCACTACGACCCGGCGTTCGCCTACGAGGTCAGCCACATCATGCAGTCGGGCCTCGAGCGGATGTACGGCTCCGACGCGGAGGACGTGATCTTCTACCTCACCGTCTACAACGAGCCGGTCTCGCAGCCCGCGGAGCCCGAGGACGTCGACGTCGAGGGCCTCCTCAAGGGGATCCACCGGGTCTCGACCGGCGAGGGCGAGGGCCCGCGGGTCCAGCTGCTGGCGTCCGGGGTGGGCTACCCCTGGGCCGAGCGCGCGGCCCAGCTGCTGCGCGACGACTGGGGCGTCGTCGCCGACACCTGGTCGGTCACCTCGTGGAACGAGCTCGCCCGCGACGCCATGGCCGCCGAGCGGTGGAACCTGCTCCACCCCGACGAGGAGCCGCGCACGGCGTACGTCACCGAGAAGCTGCGGGGCGCACCCGGCCCGGTCGTGGCGGTCTCCGACTACATGACCGCGGTGCCGATGCAGATCGCGCGCTGGGTGCCGGCCGACTTCCGGGTGCTGGGCGCCGACGGCTTCGGCTTGGCCGACACCCGGCCGGCCGCCCGCCGCTACTTCAACATCGACGCCGAGTCGGTCGTCGTCAAGACGCTCCAGGCGCTCGCCGACGCCGGCGAGGTCCCCCGCGAGAAGGTCGCCCACGCCTTCCACGCCTACGCCATCGACGACCCCACGGCGGTGTCGGGGGTCAAGCAGGAGGGCGGCGACGCCTGAGGCGTCCCGGAGGTTGAGGAGGGCGCCCTGGCGCCCGTCACGAAACCCGGTGCGCGTGGAGCCGACCGCTCAGGCCGGCGTGATGCTGGTGACCGTCGCCGCGTCCTGCTCGATCGGCCGGCCGGCTCGCAGCAGCGCCTTGAAGCGGGTGCGGGAGTACGTCGCGGGCGGCGTCGAGCGGATGAACTCGTGCAGCAGCTTCGCGAACCGCTGCGGGTGGTCCTTGTGGGGGAAGTGGCCCGCGTTCGGGATCACCTCCACCCGGGCGTCCGGGGCGAGCCGGGCCGCGTGGGAGGCGTGGCTGACCGGGATGACCTGGTCGTCGCGACCCCAGAAGACCGCCATCGGCATCACCTGGGTCAGGTAGGCCCGGTCGGCCATCGTCACGATCTGGCCGCGGTAGTCGACCACGGCGCGCACGACGTGCCGGATCGCGTGCCGGGTTGCCGGGTCCTTGAACGAGTCGTAGATCTCGGCGACCTCGTCGAGGTCGCGGGTGTGCCGGGTCGGGAGCTTCGCGAGCGCCCGCAGGCCCGCCTTCCCCACGTGGCGGACGCCGGGCAGGGTGAGCGCGCCCATGACCGGGTGGAACCCGGGCGTGGTGATCGCGCGGATGAACGGCGAGACCTCCGGCCCGAGCCCGCCGGACGCGACCAGGATCAGCCGCTCGGTCCGCTCGGGGAACTGGTAGGCGAACTGCATCGCGACGCCGCCGCCGAAGCTGTGCCCGACCACGGTGACCCGGTCGACCCCGAGGCAGGTGAGCAGGTCACGCATCCCGTTGGCGTAGCCGCCCACGCTGTAGTCCGCGCGCGGCTTGGCCGAGAGCCCGTGCCCCAGCAGGTCGGGTGCGATGACCGTGTAGCGGCGGGCGAGCGAGTCGATGACCGGCTCCCACGTGGTGTGGTCGCAGCCGAGCCCGTGCAGCAGCAGCACGACGGGGCCCTGCCCCACCTTGACGAACGCGCGGCGGTGGCCGTGGATCGTCAGGTACTGCACGTCGTACCGGGACTCCGTCACAGCGGTGCCACCTCTCGGTCAGTTCTGCCGGATTCAACCAGACCTCGTCGCCGTTCAGAAGCCGGAAACCCTTATTTCACAAGAGTTTCCGCCCCAGACGGTGATACACGGCCCGGCGTGTCCCCCGCGTGTCGTGCACTAGCCTCGACTGCGTGCCGACCCCCGACATCGTGCCGGAGCCCGACCGCGAGCGCGCGGCCGGGGCCCTGGTGCGCGCCACCGGGGCCCTCAGCACCACCGCCACGGCGCGGATGGAGACGGACCTGCGCTGGTTCCGCGACCTCAGCGCCGACGACCGCTCCTGGGTCGGGCTGATCGTGCAGGCCGGCGTGAAGGGGTTCGTCGACTGGTACTCCCACGACAGTGAGCCGGTGCCGGCCGGCAGCGCCCTCGCCGTGGCGGTCTTCGGGGCGGCGCCGCAGGCCCTCACCGGCGTCATCACCCTCCAGCAGACCGTCGAGCTCGTGAAGCTCTCCCTGAGCGTCATCGAGACCAGCATCGACGACATCATCGACCCGATCGACGGTCCCGACGTCCACGCCGCGGTGCTCCGGTACGCCCGCGAGGTGGCGTTCGCCACCGCCGAGGTCTACGCCCGGGCCGCCGAGGTACGAGGCGCCTGGGACGCTCGCCTCGAGGCGCTCGTCGTCGACTCCGTGCTGCGCGGTGAGGCCGACGAGGACGTGATGTCCCGGGCGAGCGCCCTCGGCTGGTCGGCCCGCGGCGACGTGGCCGTGGTGCTCGGCCGGGTGCCCGCGCAGCGGACCGAGACCGACGTGTTCGCCGAGGCGCGCCGGCTGGCCCGCGCCGCCGGCATGGACGCGCTGTGCGCGACCCAGGGCGAGCGGCTGGTCGTCGTGCTCGGAGCTGTCAAGGAGGAGCGCGACGCGGCCGCGTGCGTGGCAGAGCTCTTCGGGGAGGGTCCCGTGGTCGTCGGGCCCGTGACCGACGGCCTCGACCACGCCCACCTCTCGGCCCGGGCCGCCATGTCGGCGTACCGCGCCGCGGGCGGCTGGCCCGAGGCCCCGCGGCCGGTCAGCAGCTCCGACCTCCTCCCCGAGCGGGTGCTCGGGGGTGACGGGCACGCCCGCCGCCACGTCGTCGACGAGATCTACCTCCCCCTCCTGCATGCCCGCGGCACCCTGATCGAGACGCTCACGGCGTACGTCGACTCCGGCGGGTCGATCGAGGCGACCGGCCGCGCGCTCTTCGTCCACCCCAACACGGTGCGGTACCGGCTGCGGCAGGTGGCGGACCTGACGGGCTTCTCGCCCTCCGACCCGCGCGACGGGTTCGTGCTGCGGATCGCCCTGGTGCTGGGACGCCAGTCCGGCCGCGGCGATTCCTTGTAGAAACCCTACAAAGAATCGCCCCGCTGTTTCGTGAGTGGCGGAGGCGCCACGCAGCCCTCGGGACCGGCAGAGTGGACCCCGTGCTCGTCATCGTCGCGCCCGGGCAGGGCGCCCAGACTCCCGGCTTCCTGACCCCCTGGCTCGAGGACAAGACGTTCGCCTCCCGCCTCGAGTGGCTCTCCGTCGTCGCGGGCCTCGACCTCATCCACTACGGCACCGAGGCGGACGCCGAGACGATCCGCGACACGTCGGTGGCGCAGCCGCTGCTGGTCGCCACCGGGCTGGTCGCCGCGCTCGAGCTCTTCCCGCACCCGGCCGACGCGTTCTCGCAGATCGGCGCGGTCGCCGGCCACAGCGTGGGCGAGCTGGCCGCGGCCGCCGGCGCCCGAGTCATCACCGCCGAGCAGGCCATGGTCCTGGTCCGCGAGCGTGGGAAGGCGATGGCCGAGGCGGCCGCTGTGACCCCGACCGGCATGACCGCCCTGCTGGGTGGCGACCGCGACGAGGTGCTGGCCAGCCTCGAGAAGCACGGCCTCACGCCGGCCAACGACAACGGGCCCGGCCAGATCGTGGCCGCCGGCACCGTCGAGCAGCTCGAGGCGCTGGCGGCGGACCCCCCGGCCAAGGCACGCCTGATGCCCCTGAGCGTCGCCGGCGCCTTCCACACCGAGCACATGGGCCCGGCCGTGGGCCATCTGGCCCGGCTCGCCCGGTCGGTGTCGGTGCACGACGCCCGGATCCCGGTGATCTCGAACCGGGACGGCACGATCGTCCACGAGGGAGCCGACGTGCTGGCCCGGATCGTCGGCCAGATCGCCAGCCCGGTGCGCTGGGACCTGTGTCTCGACACGATGTCGGACGTCGGTGTCACCGGCATCCTCGAGATGCCGCCCGCCGGCACCCTCACCGGGATCGCCAAGCGTGCGCTCAAGGGTGTCGAGACCTTCGCCCTCAAGACCCCCGACCAGCTCGACGACGCCCGCGCGTTCGTCCAGAAGCACGGCGAGGTGTCGCCGATCGACACCACCCCGACCTGGCGGATGGTCGTCTCCCCCGCCAAGGGCACCTTCCACGTGGCCGAGGCCGCCGCCGACGCCGTGGCCCTGCAGGCGGGCGCCCCGATCGGCGACATCGCCACCTCTCGCGACCGCACCAGCGTGGTCGCCGTCCACGGCGGCCAGGTCGTCGAGTGGCTCGTCGAGGACGGTGACCTGGTCTCGCCCGGCCAGCCGTTGCTCCGCCTCCACCCGGAAGGAGCCGCGTGATGGCCTCGCTCGCGTCCGCCGCCGGCGCCCAGCACGCCGCGATCCTCGGGATCGGCGTCTACCGACCCAGCCGCGTGATCCCGAACTCCGAGGTCGTCGACGCGATCGACTCCAGCGACGAGTGGATCCAGCAGCGCTCCGGCATCAAGCAGCGTCGGTGGGCCACCCCCGACGAGACCGTCCAGCTGATGTCGGTCGCCGCCGCGCGGGAGGCCATCGAGCAGGCCGGGATCGTTCCCGCCCAGATCGACTGCGTCGTCGTCGCGACCGTGACGCACCTCCTGCAGACCCCGGCGATCGCCACCGCCATCGCCCACGAGCTCGGCACCGATAACGCCGCGGCGTTCGACATCTCCGCGGCCTGCGCCGGCTTCTGCCACGGCGTCTCGTTGGCGGCCGACATGGTCCGCGGTGGTAGCGCCGGCCACGTCCTCGTGATCGGGGTCGAGCGGCTCAGTGACATCACCGACCTCTACGACCGCGGTACCGCGTTCATCTTCGCCGACGGCGCCGGCGCGGCCGTGGTCGGGCCCAGCGACACCCCCGCGATCGGCCCGGTCGTGTGGGGCTCGGACGGCGAGCAGTACGACCTGATCCGCCAGAAGGAGGACTGGCGCGACGTGGTCGGCACGCCGGCCGTCCCCGGCAGCGGCGTCATGCCACACCTGGTCATGCAGGGCAACCCCGTCTTCCGCTGGGCCAGCTTCGCGATGGCGAAGGTGGGACAGCAGGCGCTCGACCGTGCGGGGATCTCCGTCGACGACCTCGACGTCTTCGTCCCCCACCAGGCCAACATGCGCATCATCGACGCGATGGCGCGCTCGATGAAGCTGCCCGAGCGCGTCAAGATCGCCCGCGACATCGCCGAGCAGGGCAACACGTCGGCCGCCTCCATCCCGCTCGCGCTCCACCGGATGATCGAGGAGGGCGAGGCCACCTCCGGTGACGTCGCGCTCCTGATCGCCTTCGGCGCCGGCCTGGCGTACGCCGCCCAGGTCGTCGTCGTCCCCTAGCCGCACCACCAGCTCCACCCAGCACTGCCCGAGCAGCACCTGTCAGCAGCACCACCACCCAGAGAGGAACGCAATGCCCACCACCGAAGAGATCCGCGCGGACCTGGCCGAGATCGTCAACGAGGTCGCCGGGATCGACGCCGACGACGTCCAGCTGGACAAGTCCTTCGTGGACGACCTGGACGTCGACTCGCTGTCGATGGTCGAGGTCGTCGTGGCGGCGGAGGAGAAGTTCAGCGTGTCGATCCCCGACGACGAGGTGAAGAACCTCAAGACCGTCGGCGACGCCGTGGCGTTCATCGAACGAGCCCAGGGCTGACGCGCACCCACCCCATCCATCACCGTTCGAAGGACTGAGTCTGCACATGAGTCGCACCCGAGTCGTGGTCACCGGGCTGGGCACCACCAGCCCGCTCGGTGGAGATGTCGCGAGCACGTGGGACGGCATGCTTGCCGGCCGTTCCGGTGTCCGAGCCCTCACCGAGGAGTGGGCGGAGGAGCTGGCGGTCAAGATCGCCGGCCGCGTGGCGGTCGAACCGACCGAGGTCCTCGAACGAGTGAAGGCACGTCGCCTCGACCGATCCTCGCAGTTCGCGATGGTCGCCGCCATGGAGGCCTGGCGTGACGCCGGCCTCGACGGCGCCGACGTCGACGGGGACCGGCTCGGGGTTGCCATGGCCTCGGGCATCGGCGGCGTCAACACGCTGCTCGACAACTACGACGTGCTGAAGGAGAAGGGGCCCCGTCGGGTCTCCCCCCTCGCTGTGCCGATGCTGATGCCCAACGCCCCCGCAGCACAGATCAGCCTCCTGATCGGTGCTCGGGCCGCCGTCAACACCCCGGTGTCGGCGTGCGCCTCGGGCAACGAGGCCATCTCGCTCGCGCTCGACCAGATCCGGCTCGGGCGGGCCGACATGGTCGTCGCGGGCGGCACCGAGGCGGCGATCCACCCGCTGCCGATGGCCGCCTTCGCGAACATGATGGCGCTGTCCAAGAACACCGGCGACCCCGCGACCGTGTCGCGGCCGTGGGACACCGGTCGGGACGGGTTCGTTCTCGGCGAGGGCGCGGGCGTGCTGGTGCTCGAGTCCGAGGAGCATGCCCGGGCTCGTGGCGCCCGGGTGTACGCCGAGGTGCTGGGCGCCGGGATCACGGCCGACTCGCACGACATCGCCCAGCCCGACCCGGCCGGCCGCGGCGGATCTCGCGCCATCCTGCGCGCGATCGAGGAGTCGCAGATCGACGCCTCGGCGATCGTCCACGTCAACGCCCACGCCACGTCGACCCCGCAGGGCGACATCGCTGAGGGCCTGATGCTCCACGCGACGCTCGGTTCGCACGTCAACGAGGTCGTCGTCACCAGCACCAAGTCGATGACCGGGCACCTGCTCGGCGGGGCCGGCGCGCTCGAGGCGATCGCGACCATCCTCGCGATCCACCACCGGATGTCGCCGCCGACCATCAACCTCGACGACCAGGACCCGCAGGTCGAGCTCGACATCGCCACCAAGCCCCGCGACCTGCCTGCCGGCGACATCGCGGCGCTCAACAACTCCTTCGGGTTCGGCGGCGCCAACGTCGCCGTGGCTTTCGGGAGCGTGGCGTGACCGCGGCTCCGGCCGCCAAGCCGGCCAAGCTGCCTCGCGACGAGGACCCTCGCAACCCGGTCCACCGGCTGCGGGCGCTCCTCGACGAGGGGACGATGGAGCTGATCACCCCCGACGACGACTCCGGGATGCTGGCCGCCGTCGGCAACGTCGACGGCACCCGGGTCGTGGCGTTCTGCTCCGACGCGACCGTCATGGGCGGCGCGATGGGCGACGTCGGCTGCCGGGTCGTCGTGGACGCCTACCACCTGGCCATGACCGACGGCGTGCCGATCATCGGCCTCTGGCACTCGGGCGGAGCCCGGCTCGCCGAGGGGGTGCTCTCGCTGCACGCCGTCGGGCGGATCTTCCACGCGATGACCCAGGCCTCGGGCAAGATCCCGCAGATCTCCGTCGTGCTCGGGCCGGCCGCCGGTGGTGCGGCGTACGGCCCCGCGCTCACCGACGTCGTGATCCTGGGGCCCGACGGCCGGATCTTCGTGACCGGACCCGACGTCGTCCGCTCGGTCACCGGCGAGGACGTCGACATGCTGCGGCTCGGCGGCCCGGAGCCCCACGGGCGGCGTTCGGGTGTCGTCCACATCCTCACCGAGTCCGAGGCCGAGGCGCTCCAGCGCGCCCGCACCGTCGCCTCCCTCCTCGGGTCGCAGGGCATCCTCGACGTCGCCGCCGTGACCGACCGCGACCTCGCCGAGATGCTCCCGGAGTCGAAGAAGCGCGCCTACGACGTGCACCCGCTCGTCGACGCGGTCCTCGACGAGGGCACCATGCAGGAGCTGCACGCCCGGTGGGCGCCCAACATCGTCACCGCACTGGGCCGGTTCGGCGGCCGGACCGTGGGCGTGGTCGCCAACAACCCCCTGCGGCTCGGCGGCTGCCTCGACTCGCTCTCGGCGGAGAAGGCCTCCCGCTTCGTCCGCCTGTGCGACGCGCTCGGCGTCCCGCTGATCGTGCTCGTCGACGTCCCCGGCTACCTGCCGGGCGTCGGCCAGGAGTGGGACGGTGTCGTCCGCCGGGGGGCGAAGCTGCTCCACGCGTTCGGCGAGTGCGTAGTCCCGCGGGTCACGCTGGTCACCCGCAAGACGTACGGCGGCGCCTACATCGCCATGAACGCCCGCTCTCTCGGGGCGACCCGGGTCCTGGCCTGGCCGGGCGCCGAGGTGGCGGTCATGGGCGCGGTGGCCGCCATCCGGATCCTGCACCGCCGCAAGCTCGTCGACGTCTCCCCCGACATCCGGCCGCAGGTCGAGGCCGAGCTGGCCGCCGAGCACGAGCGGATCGCGGGCGGGGTCGAGAAGGCTGTCGAGATCGGGGTGGTCGACGAGGTCGTCGAGCCGACCCGGACCAGGTCCGCGATCGCCCACGCGATCAACGAGGCCGTGCAGACGGTCGGCGTCCGCCGTGGACAGCACGGCAACATCCCGCTCTGATCGTCCGATCGGGGGCGTAACGTCCGTCACACCCACCCGTTGACCGGGGTGGGAGGTCACGACGTGAATTCACCCAGGAGACTGCTGGTCGCCCTCACGCTCGCGTGCGCACTCGTCCTCGGCGCGCTGCCGCCACCTGCCGTTGCCGGGAGCGCCGAGTACGGCCGCGCCTGGCGCCAGGACGGGGTGCTGCGGGCGGGCTGCCACGACTACCGCTTCCAGTACCGCGTCCGTCCGGGGAACGTGCAGCCCGGCAACGACTGGGCCGTGGAGTTCTTCGTGGTGGATCGTCGCGGGGAGGGGGTCGCGAGCGCCGTGAAGGACTCCGAGATCGATCCCAAGCGCGGCACCGCCCGGTTCGGGCTGTGCCGGACGTCGACCGTGCCGGGACGCTTCAAGATCCGCGGCAAGCTCTCCGTCTACGACGGCTACGCCCTCGTCGACGAGGTGTGGATCGAGCCGGCGCGATTCCGGCTCCGGCGATCCTGACCCGGCTCTCAGACCACCTGGTGCAGCCACCGCACGGGCGCGCCGTCGCCGGCGTGCCGGAAGGTCTCGAGCTCGTCGTCCCACGGCTTGCCGAGGAGCTTGTCGACCTCCGTGACCAGGGTGGTGTCGCCGAGGGCCGCCTTCACGACCGCGGCCTTGAGCCGGTCCTCGGGGATCATGATGTCGCCGTGCAGCCCCGTGACGGCGTGGAAGACGCCGAGCTCGGGAGTGTAGGAGTAGCGGGCGCCCTCGGTGCTGGCCGTCGGCTCCTCGGTGACCTCGAAGCGCAGGTGGTTCCAGCCGCGCAGCGCGGACGCGATCCCGGCGCCGGAGCCTGGCGAACCGGTGAACGACAGCTCGGCGCGGTAGCTGCCGGGCTGGGCGGGCTGGGGCGTCCAGTCGACGTTCACGGCAACGCCGAGGACGCCGCCCACGGCCCACTCGATGTGCGGGCACAGTGCAGACGGCGCGGAGTGGACGTACAGGACGCCCCGCGTTGCGGTGGTGGTGCGTGCGTTCACCGTGACTCTCCTTTGTTCCGGCGCGAGCTACGCCTTCCCCAGCGGGCTCGTTCGGACTTCTCGGAGGTCGTGCGGTCAGGTGACCCTGGCCGGATGAACCACACGTGTGTAGTTGTGGGTCCCAGTGTGACCCATGTGGCGCGTGTTTACCAGCGAATCGGGCGGAGTCGCCCAGCCCGCATCACTCGTGGGAGCCCTCTGCGGCGCGCTCCAGGGCGGCGGCCCGCTCCCCCGCGTCGGTGAGGTCAGCGGCGTCGATCGCCAGTGTCCGGTGGAACCAGGTGAGCGCGTCGTTCGCGCGGCCGGCCGCCTCCAGCGCATCGGCGTACGCATAGCGCAGCCGGACCACCCAGGGCTCGCGGCTCTTGGAGTTCAGCGGGGAGTGCTCGAGGGTGCGCAGGGCCTCGTCGATCTGACCGAGGTCACGGCGAGCGCCGGCCTCCACGATCGTCATCTCCGCCTTGGCGTCGGGCTTGAACGACGCGACCCCGGGGCTGCGCGACAGCTTCAGTGCCTGCTCCGGCTGCCCGAGGGCCCGGTGGCAGTCGGCCATGATCGGCAGGTACGCCGTGGCGCCGTTCATCCGCTTGGCCGCCCGGAGCTCGCTGAGCGCCTCCGCGTAGTGGCCGGCGGCGTAGGCCGCCTCCCCGGTCGCCTCGCGCACCACGGCCAGCCGCGACGCCCGGGCCCGCGCGGCCAGCGTGTGCTGGTAGGCGGTTTCCGGGTCCTCGTCGATCAGCATCCCCGCGGCGGCAAGGTGGCGCGCCACCCGGGCCGCCAGCTTCTCCGGCAGGCCCTTGAGCTGGCCGGACACGGCCCGGTCGAGCTCCTGCCCGGTGATGTCCTCGGGCAGCGGCGGTCCGTCGTACTGTGCCTGCTGCTCGGACCGCGGCAGCTGCTGGTCGGCGGGACGCTTCCAGTCGTCCTTGCGCGGCGGACGCTTGCCGCCACGTGCGGGCGCTCCCCCCGTGCGCTCACCTCGCGGCTTGTCCCCGCCGGTCCGGCCGCCGGTCGGCTTCCCACCCCGCGGCTTGCTCCCGCCCGACCCGCCCTGCGGGCGGCCGCCACTGCGGTTGGTCGGGCGTTGACGACGCTCCTCGGCCACTGCTCTGCTCCTCGAAAATGCGTGAAGGCCACCCGGAACGGATGGCCTTCACGTGAATGTATGTCCGGCGGCGTCCTACTCTCCCACAGCCTCTCGGGTGCAGTACCATCGGCGCTGAACGGCTTAACTTCCGGGTTCGGGATGGGTCCGGGTGTTTCCCGTTCGCTATGGCCGCCGTAACTCTTGTACCAACTGTTCACTTGTCGCACTGTCCCCCGGTGTTTGGGGGGTGCGTGGGTGTGTTGGTTGGGATGTGGTTAGTGGACGCGGTTGAACTCTGGGCTCGCTCTCGCATCGGGTGTCGAGTGTTGTTTCTTTCGGGTGTGTCACTCACTGGCCACGGTCCACTGGTGCCCACACGGGTGTGTGGGTGGTGTGGTGTGGTGTGGGTGGGGCAAGCCCTCGGCCTATTAGTACCGGTCGGCTGGGCATTGCTGCTGTACACCTCCGGCCTATCAACCCACTGTTCTGGTGGGGGCCTTACCCGATTTCTCGGTGGGAAACCTCATCTTGAAACGTGCTTCCCGCTTAGATGCATTCAGCGGTTATCACTTCCGAACGTAGCTAACCAGCCGTGCCCCTGGCGGGACAACTGGCACACCAGAGGTTCGTCCATCCCGGTCCTCTCGTACTAGGGACAGCCTTTCTCAAGTTTCCTACGCGCGCGGCGGATAGGGACCGAACTGTCTCACGACGTTCTAAACCCAGCTCGCGTGCCGCTTTAATGGGCGAACAGCCCAACCCTTGGGACCTACTCCAGCCCCAGGATGCGACGAGCCGACATCGAGGTGCCAAACCATCCCGTCGATATGGACTCTTGGGGAAGATCAGCCTGTTATCCCCGGGGTACCTTTTATCCGTTGAGCGACCACGCTTCCACATGCCGTGGCCGGATCACTAGTTCCGACTTTCGTCCCTGCTCGACATGTCTGTCTCACAGTCAAGCTCCCTTGTGCACTTACACTCGTCACCTGATTGCCAACCAGGCTGAGGGAACCTTTGAGCGCCTCCGTTACTCTTTAGGAGGCAACCGCCCCAGTTAAACTACCCATCAGGCACTGTCCCTGAACCAGATCATGGTCCTAGGTTAGACATCTAGTACGACCAGAGTGGTATTTCAACGTTGACTCCACCCTCACTGGCGTGAGGGTTTCACCGTCTCCCACCTATCCTACACAAGCCGAACCAAACACCAATACCAAACTATAGTAAAGGTCCCGGGGTCTTTCCGTCCTGCCGCGCGTAACGAGCATCTTTACTCGTACTGCAATTTCGCCGAGTCCATGGTTGAGACAGCGCCCAAGTCGTTACTCCATTCGTGCAGGTCGGAACTTACCCGACAAGGAATTTCGCTACCTTAGGATGGTTATAGTTACCACCGCCGTTTACTGGGGCTTAAATTCTCCGCTTCGACCACCACGAGGGTGATCTAACAGGTCCTCTTAACCTTCCAGCACCGGGCAGGAGTCAGTCCGTATACATCGTCTTACAACTTCGCACGGACCTGTGTTTTTAGTAAACAGTCGCTTGGGCCTGGTCTCTGCGACCTCCTCCGCTCTCCCCAGCAAGTGGGTACATACGGATCGGGTCCCCCTTCTCCCGAAGTTACGGGGGCATTTTGCCGAGTTCCTTAACCATGGTTCACTCGATCGCCTTGGTATTCTCTACCTGATCACCTGAGTCGGTTTGGGGTACGGGCGGCGCATAGCTCGCTAGAGGTTTTTCTCGACAGCATAGGATCACCCACTTCACCAAAATGGCTCCCCATCACACCTCACACTCCACATCCAAGTGAGAGTCCCGGATTTGCCTAGGACTCGTGCTGCATGCTTGGCCACGGACTACCATCGCCGTGGTTGGGCTACCTTCCTGCGTCACCCCATCGCTTGACTACTACCGGCTCGGGTCCCACGCTCCGCCCCACACCCACGACCCCCTCGAAAGGGAACCGCGGTGACGTGAGGTTTCGGGTGGTTAGCATCACCGGCCTCGTCAGGGTCGCTACATTGCCGGTACGGGAATATCAACCCGTTGTCCATCGACTACGCCTGTCGGCCTCGCCTTAGGTCCCGACTTACCCAGGGCAGATTAGCTTGACCCTGGAACCCTTGATCATTCGGCGCACGGGTTTCTCACCCGTGATTCGCTACTCATGCCTGCATTCTCACTCGTGTCGCATCCACCACTCGATCACTCGGCAGCTTCACACGCGACACGACGCTCCCCTACCCATCCACGCCCCTGAACCAGACCGGCGAACCGACCCGACTGGGGTAACGCGTGAATGCCATAGCTTCGGCGGATGACTTGAGCCCCGCTACATTGTCGGCGCGGAATCACTTGACCAGTGAGCTATTACGCACTCTTTCAAGGGTGGCTGCTTCCAAGCCAACCTCCTGGTTGTCACTGCGACTCCACATCCTTTTCCACTTAGTCACCGCTTAGGGGCCTTAGCTGATGGTCTGGGCTGTTTCCCTCTCGACGACGGAGCTTATCCCCCGCCGTCTCACTGCTGCGCTCTCACTTACCGGCATTCGGAGTTTGGCTAACGTCAGTAACCTGGTCGGGCCCATCGGCTATCCAGTGCTCTACCTCCGGCAAGAAACACACAACGCTGCACCTAAATGCATTTCGGGGAGAACCAGCTATCACGAAGTTTGATTGGCCTTTCACCCCTATCCACAGGTCATCCCCTCAGTTTTCAACCTAAGTGGGTTCGGTCCTCCACGTCGTCTTACCGACGCTTCAACCTGCCCATGGATAGATCACTTCGCTTCGGGTCTTGAGCGTGCTACTCAACAGCCCTATTAGGACTCGCTTTCGCTACGGCTACCCCACACGGGTTAACCTCGCAACACACCGCAAACTCGCAGGCTCATTCTTCAAAAGGCACGCCATCACCCACCCACCCCCCAAAGGAGGCGCCAGGCTCTGACGGATTGTAGGCACACGGTTTCAGGTACTATTTCACTCCCCGCCAGGGGTACTTTTCACCTTTCCCTCACGGTACTGGTCCGCTATCGGTCATCGAGGAGTATTTAGGCTTAACGGGTGGTCCCGCCAGATTCACACGGAATTTCAGGGGTTCCGTGTTACTTGGGAAACGACATACACAGGCATGTGCTTACAGTTACGGGACTCTCACCCTCTCCGGCGCCCCCTTCCAAGGGACTTCACCTTCACACACACTTTCTCACTGCGCGCCAGGCCGGCAGACCCAACACAGCCGCTCCCACGACCCCCCAGATGCAACCCCTGCCGGGTATCACACACCTGAGGTTTAGCCTCATCCGATTTCGCTCGCCACTACTCTCGGAATCACAATTGTTTTCTCTTCCTATGGGTACTGAGATGTTTCACTTCCCCACGTTCCCTCCACACGCCCTATACATTCAGGCGCAGGTAACTGGACATGACTCCAGCTGGGTTTCCCCATTCGGACATCCCCGGATCACAGCTCGGTTGCCAACTCCCCAGGGCTTATCGCAGGCTCCAACGTCCTTCATCGGCTCTCGATGCCAAGGCATCCACCATGTGCCCTTCACAGCTTGCCACCACCAACACCACACCACACCCAGACCCAACCCCAGACCACAGCCACACGGACCACGACCACAGAGCCAGCCGAGCACGACACAGCACCGGCGACGACACGCCACAAAAGAAACTCACACAACAACCACCCACCACACCCACCCCAGACCTATGACCTAGCGTCAGGAACAGGACCGGCGTCCGGTCGTCATGCGCAGATACAAAATCCACCAACCAGAAACGGTCGGCGGATGATGCTCGCGTCCACTATCCACATCTCAAACAACAACCCCACACCACCCACCACCAGCACGCAGCCGATGGCGGTATGGCCAGGACGAAACAACCCCCGGATGTCCGGGTGAGGTTTCAGAACCCCAACAGTGTGTCCCCACCCCCACCAAGCCTGACGAATCAGACCCGGCACACCGAAGTGCAGCAGGAGGTGGGCGTCGACGGAACTTCCACTAATGAACACCACCAGGAACGTCTCGGCGCGGACCGACCAGCAAGACGCCGGCCGTACCCACCCAAGACACGGGGTGTGTGCTCCTTAGAAAGGAGGTGATCCAGCCGCACCTTCCGGTACGGCTACCTTGTTACGACTTCGTCCCAATCGCCAGCCCCACCTTCGACCACTCCCTCCAGCAAGCTGGTTGGGCCATGGGCTTCGGGTGTTGCCGACTTTCGTGACGTGACGGGCGGTGTGTACAAGGCCCGGGAACGTATTCACCGCAGCGTTGCTGATCTGCGATTACTAGCGACTCCGACTTCATGGGGTCGAGTTGCAGACCCCAATCCGAACTGAGACCGGCTTTTAGGGATTCGCTCCCCCTCACGGGATCGCAGCCCTCTGTACCGGCCATTGTAGCATGCGTGAAGCCCTGGACATAAGGGGCATGATGACTTGACGTCATCCCCACCTTCCTCCGAGTTGACCCCGGCAGTCTCCCATGAGTCCCCACCACCCCGAAGGGCGTGCTGGCAACATAGGACGAGGGTTGCGCTCGTTGCGGGACTTAACCCAACATCTCACGACACGAGCTGACGACAGCCATGCACCACCTGTACACCGACAAAAGGGCACCCATCTCTGGATGTTTCCGGTGTATGTCAAACCCAGGTAAGGTTCTTCGCGTTGCATCGAATTAATCCGCATGCTCCGCCGCTTGTGCGGGCCCCCGTCAATTCCTTTGAGTTTTAGCCTTGCGGCCGTACTCCCCAGGCGGGGCGCTTAATGCGTTAGCTGCGGCACGGAACCCGTGGAATGGATCCCACACCTAGCGCCCAACGTTTACGGTGTGGACTACCAGGGTATCTAATCCTGTTCGCTCCCCACACTTTCGCTCCTCAGCGTCAGGTAATGCCCAGAGAACCGCCTTCGCCACCGGTGTTCCTCCTGATATCTGCGCATTTCACCGCTACACCAGGAATTCCGTTCTCCCCTGCATACCTCTAGTCTGCCCGTATCGAAAGCAAGCACCGAGTTAAGCCCGGTGTTTTCACTCCCGACGCGACAAACCGCCTACGAGCCCTTTACGCCCAATAATTCCGGACAACGCTCGGACCCTACGTATTACCGCGGCTGCTGGCACGTAGTTGGCCGGTCCTTCTTCTGCACCTACCGTCACCACCCATCGGGCGCTTCGTCGGTGCTGAAAGAGGTTTACAACCCGAAGGCCGTCATCCCTCACGCGGCGTTGCTGGATCAGGCTTCCGCCCATTGTCCAATATTCCCCACTGCTGCCTCCCGTAGGAGTCTGGGCCGTGTCTCAGTCCCAGTGTGGCCGGTCACCCTCTCAGGCCGGCTACCCGTCGAAGCCTTGGTAGGCCATTACCCCACCAACAAGCTGATAGGCCGCGAGCACATCCCCCACCGAAAAAACTTTCCACCACAAGACCATGCGGCCCGTGGTCGTATCCGGTATTAATCCCCGTTTCCGGGAGCTATCCCAAAGTGAAGGGCAGATTACTCACGTGTTACTCACCCGTTCGCCGCTCGAGTACCCCCGAAGGAGCCTTTCCGCTCGACTTGCATGTGTTAAGCACGCCGCCAGCGTTCGTCCTGAGCCAGGATCAAACTCTCCATAGAAAAACCTATGAAAAACAAAAACCTGACAACAAACCCTGACACGATCCAAAAAAGGATCAGTCCAGAATCAATCATCAAAAACAACCCAACCAACA
Organism: uncultured Actinomycetota bacterium; assembly: GCA_963829855.1. Classification (GTDB taxonomy): domain Bacteria; phylum Actinomycetota; class Actinomycetes; order Propionibacteriales; family Nocardioidaceae; genus Nocardioides. Next base: position 345,268 of record CAWHKE010000011.1, read on the forward strand.
ACACCAACCCAACCCAAAAGCCGAGCTAGCGCCACTGACAAGGCACACAAACTAATTCCATCGACATAAACACACTGTTGAGTTCTCAAACATCACACGCACACCGTGCTCGGCCTCTCGGCTCCGCTGCGGAAGCGATCCGTCACGCTAGTGGGCTGAAATCACACGACGCAAATCGTCGGCCCTTCCGCCCCACCTCGGCACAGCTTTCCCACTCGGGCCCGGGCGGAGCGCCTCGCGGCGCGCGCTCGTCCCCGTCGGAGAAGTGAGGAGGCGGTCACCCGGGGCCGGCCGCCCGATCCGATGGATCTTGCTGCCCGCCGCTCCCTGGCGACTCGGAGAACACTAGGGGACGAGCGGCGCGGGTCCAAATCCCCTCGATGTGCCCTGGGTCACAGCAGCGTCTTCCCAGGTCAGGGGCCTATCTCGGCGCGACACGCACGCCGGCGAACCGCTTCTTCCCGCGCCGGAGGACCAGCCATTCGCCACCGATGAGGTCCGCGGCGGACGGCACCAGGTCGGGGTCCTCCACGCGAGCGTTGTTGAGGTAGGCCCCGCCCTCCCCGATCGTGCGGCGCGCGTCGCCCTTGCTCTGGGCGAGACCCGCCTCCACGAGCAGGTCCAGCACCGACGGCAGCTCGCCCGAGATCTCCGAGACCCCCGCCTCGGTGAGGGCCGCGCCGAGCGTCGCCGTGCTCAGGGCGGCGAGGTCTCCTCCGCCGAACAGCGCGGCGGCGGCGGCCTTCGCGTGCTCGGTCTCCGCGGCCCCGTGCACGAGGTTGGTCACCTCGTCCGCCAGCGCCTTCTGCCCCGCCCGCAGGAACGGCTTGTCGCGGGTCTGCTCCTCCAGCGCCTCGATCTCCTCGCGAGACAAGTCGGTGAACACCCGGAGCATCTCCGGCACCTTGTCGTCCTCGACGTTCAGCCAGAACTGGTGGAAGGCGTACGGCGAGAGCAGCGCGGGGTCGAGCCACAGTGCCCCACCGTCCGTCTTGCCGTACTTCGTGCCGTCGGACTTCGTGAGGAGCGGGGTGGCGAACGCGTGCGCCTTGCCGCCCTCGGCCCTGCGGATCAGCTCGACCCCGGCGGTGAGGTTGCCCCACTGGTCGGAGCCTCCGAACTGAAGGGTCACGCCGAACTGACGGTGCAGCTCGAGGAAGTCGAGCGACTGCAGCAGCACGTAGCTGAACTCGGTGTAGCTGATGCCCGACTCGAGCCGTCGTGCGACCACATCGCGGGCCAGCATCCGGTTGACCGGGAAGTGCTTGCCGATGTCGCGCAGGAAGTCGATCGTGGACAGCGACGCGGTCCAGTCGTAGTTGTTGACCATCGTGGCGGCGTTGCGGCCCTCGAAGGACAGGAACGGCTCGATCTGGCCGCGCACCTGCTCGACCCACTCCTTGACGACGTCGAGCGAGTTGAGGCTGCGCTCCCCCGCGTCCTTGGGGTCGCCGATCATGCCCGTGGCGCCGCCGACCAGGGCGTACGGCGTATGGCCGGCGCGCTGCAGCCGCCGGGCCGTGAGCACCTGCACGAGGTGGCCCATGTGGAGGCTGGGCGCGGTCGGGTCGAAGCCCACGTAGAACTTGACGCTCCCCTCGCGCAGCGCCTCGCGGAGCGCGTCGCGGTCGGTCGAGTGGGCGATGAGGCCGCGCCACTCGAGGTCGTCCAGGAGCGTGGGATCTGTGGACACCCGTCGAGCCTTTCGTCTGCTTCCGAGATCGGTGGGAACGGCCCCAGCCTGCCGCATGCCGCGCGAGCCCGCCCACCCGGTTTCACCCCGTCGGGTGGCTGGGGCCGCTGGATAGCATGCCCCGGTGATCGCTGGCAGGTACGACCTCGACCGCGAGGTGGGCCGTGGCGGCATGGGCGCCGTGTGGCTCGCCACGGACGCCGTGCTCGGACGCGCGGTGGCGATCAAGAAGGTGGGCGTGGTGCCGGGCGGCGCCACGCCGGACCTCGAGCGCGCCGAGCGCGAGGCGCGCCTCGCGGCTCGGCTGAACCACCCCCACGTGGTGGCGGTCTACGACCTGGTCGTCGAGGACGACAGCCAGTGGCTCGTCATGGAGTACGTCGAGGGCCTGACCCTGGCCGGGCTGGTGCAGCGCGACGGCCCGCTGCTGCCGGACCAGGTGGCGCCACTCGCCGCGCAGGCGGCCGACGCGCTGGCCGCGGCGCATGAGGCCGGCATCGTGCACCGCGACGTGAAGCCGTCCAACATCCTCGTGACCGCGCAGGGCCAGGTGAAGCTGTCCGACTTCGGGATCGCCCGCGCGGAGGCCGACGCGTCGTTGACCCAGACCGGCTTGGTGACCGGCAGCCCGGCGTACCTCTCGCCGGAAGTGGCCTCGGGCCAGACCGCGACCGCCGCGAGTGACGTCTGGTCCCTGGGCGCGACGATCTACCACGCGCTGGCCGGCCACCCACCGTACGAGGTCGGCGACAACCTCATGGGGGCGCTCTACCGGATCGTGCACGAGGAGCCGCCGCGACTGGTGAACGCCGGTTGGCTCGGCCCACTGCTGAGTGGCACGATGACGCGCGAGCCGCGCGACCGCTGGTCGATGGCGGGGGTGCGCGACTTCCTGGCGGCCGGCCCACAGGGAACGGCGCTGCGACCGCTCCCGACGGCGGAGCCTGATCCGCACCCGACCCGCGAGACCCAGGTGCTGCCGCCCGTCCCGCCCCCCGCCACGGGCCAGCCGCCCGTCGAGCCGGTCGACCCGGAGGTGGAGCCTGCGCCGCGCCGGCGCTCGGCGCTGCTGCCCCTCGGGATCCTCGCCGCCGTGCTGCTCGTGCTGCTCGCGGTCGTCATCGCCGTCACGGTGGGGAACGAGGACCCGCCGGCAGGCGCTCCCGACGGGGGTGCGACGTCGTCCGAGAGCACGCCCGACGACGCCGACCCGCCGGCCCGTCCGAACGCCGACGACATGGAGGCGTTCATCGCCGACTACCTCGCGACCGCCCCTTCGTCGCCGGAGACGACGTACGAGCGGCTGACCCCCGCCTTCCAGGAGGAGAGCGGCTTCCTGGAGGGCTACGCGGGCTACTGGGGGACGATCGAGTCCGCCGAGCCGGTCGAGGTGTCGGCCGACCCGCAGGCGCTGACGGTGGCGTACACCGTGGCCTACGTGAAGAAGAATGGCGAGGAGGTCACCGACGATGTCGTGCTACGACTGGAGTTCGAGGACGGCCGCTACCTGATCGCCGAGGAGACCTGAGTGCGGATCCGGATCCAGAGACGGGGGCTGGTTCCCGCCACCGCGATCGCCGTCGCGGGCACGGCGCTGCTGTACCTCGGCGCCACCTACGGCGTCGCCGCGTGGCACGCGTCGCGGACCTCGGTCGAGTCCGGCGTCGGCACCCTCCCCGCCCTGATCGAGAACGCTCCGGACACGGTGCCGACGACCGACGAGTACGGCCCGGTGGGCTCGGTGTCCGTGGTGTTCGCCGGCACCGACGTGCGGCGAGGGCTCCTCGACCGCCTCGACAACCCTTGGATCGCGATGTCCGCGGAGAGCGGGGAGTACCGCGCGCTGATCGCGCCGGACCTGCCGCCACCGTCAGCGGGCGCCGTCGTCCCCAGCGCGGAGGGCAGTCGGCTGGCGTGGGCAGGCGGTTCCGGTGTGGTGGTCTACGACACCGTCACCGGCGAGAGCGTAGAGCTCTCCGTCCCCCAAGCCTCCGCCGTCGGCGCGTTCTCCCCAGACGGGTCGATGCTCGTGGCGTACGGCGCCGAGGGACTTGTCGTCGTGGACGCGGCGACCGGCGAGTCGATGGCGGCGGTCGACGCGCCGGCCAGCGCGGTGCCTCGAGCCGCGTGGCGCCCGGACGGCAGCGCGGTCGACGTCGTCATCGGGTCCGAGCTGACCGCGCTCGAGGTCTCCTCGGGCAAGGTCTCGACGCAGCCGACCGAGCTCCCGGAGTCGGCCTCGCTGGCCTGGTCGCCCAACGGCGATCGGCTGGTCAGCCTGCAGGAGGAGTCGGGCGCGCTGCGGCTGTTCGTGTCCGACGCGGCCGATGACGGCTCCCTCGGCCCCCCGACCCGGCTCGACAGCTCGGGGCTGGCCATCGACCGGCTCCTGGGCTTCTCGGGCGAGCGCACGGTCTCCGTGATCGCCCTGCAGCTCCAGTCGGGCAGCCTCGAGCAGATCGTCGACGTCCCGCTCGACGGTCGCTCCGCCAGCGCGTTGACCGGCCTGCCCGCACCGGGCGAGAACTGGGTGGACACGGCCACCCTCGGCGTGGCGACGGAGAACCTGTTCACGGGCAGCACGGAGTTCAACGACCCGGTGTGGCCGTGGAGCTACACCGCGCGACTCGTGGGCTGCAGCCTCTTCTCACTGTTCCTGCTCGGGCTGTACGTCACCCGCCGACCGCGACCCCGCCGCAGCCCGACCGGCGCCTAGCCCGGTGCCGGCGCGCCCGGTCAGGTCCTCACCGGCGGTGAGGGTCGCTCGCCGCCGGTGAGGACACTCAGGTCAGCCGACCTGGGCGCAGGTGGCGGTCACCGTCACGGTGTACGCACCCTTGCCGGACGACCGGTTGACGGTCACGGTCCACCCGGCGCCGCCACTCGTCGGGGACGACGCGGACACGTTCACCGGCGCCGAGCTCTGGTATCCGCCACCCAGCGCCACGGTCCCGGCGGGGCAGGTCACGCCGACGGTCTTGGCGCCGTTGCCGGAGAAGCCGACCTGGTTGGTGACCAGCTCGTAGCCGGAGACACCGGCGGGTCCGACCGGCCCGGCGGTGCCCGTGGGGCCGGCCGGGCCCCGGGCGCCGTCCGCCCCGTCCGCGCCATCGGCTCCAGCCGGTCCGACAGGCCCAGCGGGGCCTTGGGGTCCGACAGCGCCCGCAGGTCCCGCGGGTCCCTGCGGGCCCGCCGGACCGCCGGCCGGTCCCTCCGGACCCTCGGGGCCGGCCGGCCCGGCAGGTCCGGTGACCGCGGACGCGATCAGGTCGTGCACGGCGGCCGAGAGGTCGGCCGGCGCGACGCCGCCGTCCCTCAGCGCCTTCGAGCGGACCGCTCCTGGCTTGAGCTTCTTGGCGGTCACGGACTTCTTGGCGAGGTCGGCGGCGTGGACGCCGCCGTTGCGGATGTCCTTCGAGCCGATCTGACCGGCCGCGACGGCGCCACCGACGCCGCCGAGTCCGACCAGGAGCGCGGTGCCGACGACCACCGAGGTGGTGCGGCTGCGCAGGAGGGGGTGGGGGGTGTCCTGGTGCATCGAGCGTCTCCATTCTGGTCACCGAACCGGCTGAGTCCCCGGATGCCGAGGGCCGTGCGGCCTGCCCGGAGTGAAGCGGGTCACCCGAGGTGCAGGTGCGGAATGAGGGGGCGATTACCGACCTGTGGCAGAGTCGTGTCAGGCCCGAGGCAGTCACCCGGTCCGGTCGGCCCGACCCCCTGGCCCGGTGGGACTAGCGGGCCAGGGCCGATCGGCCACGGCGACCGCTCGACACGCGCCGCAGTGGAACGGCCGCTCGCCGCATCGGCAGCGCGGCGATCCGGGACCGCTCCAACGGTCCATGTGGGCTAGTCATTTCGGACCTTTCTGAGCGAATCGTCGGTCACGGCCCACACCTGCGACGCATGCTGCGCGTGGTAGCGGACGCCCCCCGTCCTCGACCACCGTGCGACCCCCCACAGCTGACGACCCCCCAGTGAGCGACCCCCCATGAAGCGACTTCCCACCGTCCTGTCCGTCCTGCTCGCCGCCACCGTGACGCCGATGCTCACCGTCAGCGGAGCCGATGCCGCCCGGGGTGCCGCCCCGGTCGCGAACAACGACACGGTCACGATCACCGCCGGCACGACCGTGCGCATCGCCGTGAAGGCGAACGACCGGGCGTTCCGCAAGCGGCTGGCCAAGGTGCGCGTCATCCGGGCCACCAACGCGACGCAGACGCAGGTCCGGGCCATGGTGCCCGAGTCCAACCGTCTCCGGTTGTCCGTGCCCGAGACCACCGAGCCCGGCACCTACACGGTGCGGTACGGGCTGGTCGACGTCCGGGGGCGCTGGGACACGGCTCGCGTGACGGTCAAGGTCAAGCCTCCGAAGGGTGGACCCACCACGCCCGAGACGCCCATCGAGCCCGAGGAGCCCAGCGACCCGGTGGAGCCACCGCCGACGTCGACCTTGCCGTTGCTGGACGTGGTGGCCGCCCAGGACCTCGCCGACCACGTCGGGATCCGGGACTTCCCGCACTACGACACCTCCACCTACGGCAAGCGGGACGCGATCGAGGCCGCTCTGGGCGACCTGGGCGTGGAGTGGGTGAGCGTCAAGTACGTCCCGGCCCGAGACGAGATCGCCGACCTCGCCCGGCTGCACGCGATGGGAATCAGGACCGTCCTCACGGTCGGGGAGACCAAGGGCGGCTACGCGCCCGAGACCGCCGCCTTCTGGAGCGGGCTGACCGAGAACCTCGTCCGCTGGGGCGACAAGGTCCCCCTGGTGGTCGGCTGGAACGAGCCCAACCACGTGCGTGGCGGCGTCGAGCCGTTGCCTGCCGACTGGCCGCTGCGCACCGTGCGCGACAACCTCGTGCCGCTCAAGAAGGCCGTGGCCGCCGCCAACGCCCGCATGAGCCACCGGGTCAAGGTCGGCTCCCCCGCGCTCTGGTCAGGCGACACCGACCAGTTCCGCCGCGACGCCGAGAAGCTCGCCGCGGTGCGTTACACCGACGGCTGCGGCATCGTCTGGTCGGCGCACAACACGATCGACACGCCACCTACCACCTCTACCCGCGAGGCGGCGACCCGACGTGGGAGCTCGACCAGACGCTGGACGTCATGCGCGACACGTTCCCGAACACCGGGGCCGCCCAGTGGTGCACCGAGGCCGGGTACTTCACCGCCGCCAACTACACGGGGGGCGCCAGGTCCGTGACCGAGGCACAGCAGGCGGTGTACACCCCCAAGCTCGGGTTGGAGTACTTCCTCCGCGGGAGCTACGTCTCCTACTTCGAGACGACCGACTCCCCCGACCCGTCCGACTCCGACCGCGAGGCCAGCCTGGGGCTGGTCGACACGCCCACGCTCGACCCCACCACGTGGAAGCCCAAGCCTGCCTTCGGTGCGCTCGCCCGGATCCTGAACCGCAAGGGCGGCCGCGCGACGCAGGTGCACGCCGAGATCGTCGCACCCACCGGCGTGCAGCAGCTGGCGACGGTGGACGGCACCGGTTCCGTGGTGCTCTACCTGTGGCGTCGGGTCAACGTGGATGCCAACGGGTACGCCGCTCCGGTGGACGTGAAGGTCACGACGCCGTCGGGGACCAGGACCGTCCAGGTCGGCGGCGGCATCGTCGCCGTGCCGCTGCAGGGCTGAGGTCCACGACGGCCGTCAGGGTTCCGCCACCAGGTCGAGCATCGCGAGCGACCAGCGGTGGACCCGGTCGAGCCGCGCGGCGAACGCGGGGTCGACCTGGGCCGTGCCGGTGTACCAGAGGTCGAAGGCGACCTGCCGCAGCGCGATGAAGTCGTCGAGATACGTGACGTCGATCCCGCGCCGGGCCGAGTAGCCGCTCAGCAGGGCGTCCCGGTACGCCGGGTAGTCCTCCTCGTCCCGGAGCTCCCAGAGGGCGACGGCGAGCTCGTACAGCCGGGGGCCGGTGCCGCAGTCGTCGAAGTCGATCAGCTTGACCTCGCCACGCTGGAAGAGCGCGTTGCCGAGGTGCAGGTCGGCGTGGATGAGCCCGTCCGCGTCGACACGGGGCATCACCTCGGCCAGTCGCGAGCCCACGGCCTCGAACCGGGAGCGCAGCTCGTCGGGCAGCAGCGTCCAGCACTCGGCGGCCGGGGTCTCGCCGTACACCATGACGTTGCCGAAGAACGCCTCGTGGTCCCAGCGGATGCGCACGAAGCCCGGCGGGGGTGTCCAGGCGTCGGCCTGGTCGTGCAATCGGGCCATCGCGTCACCCAGCCGGAGCAGGTGGACCGGGCGCGCCGACTCCTCGTTGATCCGTCCGTCCATCCAGCGCAGCACCGAGCAGACCCGGGTCTCGCCAGCCGCGGAGACCTCGACGGTGGACGTGCCGTCTCGCGCCGCGACGGGTTCCGGCACGAGCAGGTCGGTGTCGGTCCGGATGGCCCGGAGCCAGGCGAGCTCGGAGCGGATGGCAGCCGTGGCGTCGACGTCTCGGCCGTGCCGCTGCCTCCGGTGCACCCGGACGAGGTGTGAGCCGGCCGCGCTCTCGTGCCGGAACGTCGTGTTCTCGCCGTGGTTGACGAACGTGAGCCGGCCCGCCGGTAGCGGGAAGCGGTCGACCGCGGTGAGCGCCACCTGCCTCAGGCGGGCGAGCTGCGCGCGTCTGGACAGCATCGCCCCACCCTGACGTGGGCAGGCCCCGGCAGCAACCGCCGCGTGGAAACCGGTCAGCAGGCGATCACGGCGGGAACGGCGCGTCCGTGATGCTGCTGTTGCAGACGCGGCCGTCGTTCAGGCAGCGGCGCACCAACCGCCGGAGGACCCTCTGGTTCCAGATGTTCCAGAAGTCCGCATGGCCGCTGTACTTCCCTCCGGACGAGAGCTTCACGCGGCGGAGCGGTCCGTCGATCTGCCAGCGGAAGTTCAGGCTCAGCGCAGGGACGGCGACCGGGTGGCTGCGGGGGCAACCCCGGACACCTCCGACTCCGGCGTAGGCCATGTGGCTCTGGTGGTCGGCGGAGTCCAGCGTCTTGCCGTTCCAGCAGTTCGGGAACTCGATCCGCAGCCGGAGCGGCTTTGTCCGGCATCGCCGCGGCATCCCAGCGGTGCCCTCGACCCCGTCGCCGCAGTTCCAGTTGACGAACCGGGTGGGCTGCGGGTCGTCCTTGGTCGCCATGTGGGAGCCGGCGATCATCTTCAGCCCTCTCGGGAACGGGCGGATCGACTCGATGTCGCCGATCCTCGACGTGCGGTAGTACGCGATCACCCGGTCCGGCGCGATCCGCTTGCCCCGCTTGAGCAGGGACGGCGTCCAGTACGCCGCCCGGTCGCCGGGCCTGGAGCAGGTGGTCGGCTTGCCGAGGAGCTTCTTCCGCGTGCTGAACGCGTTGGTCCGGGTGTTGCCGAAGAAGTCGTGCTGGTGGGCCGCGCCCCGCTCCCCCGGGTACACGATCGGGTCGTCGTGGTTGGTGTGCGAGGACCGACAGACCACCTGCATGGACCCGAAGGACCCCTGTGCCCGCGCGGTCGATGTCGTCCCCTGGGCAGCCACCGTTGCGGAGGCTCCCTGGGCCTCCACCACCGTCGCTGACTCGGACGTGGTGCCGGCAAGGCTGACCACCACCACCGATGCCAGGGAGGCGGCGACGTACTTCTTCATGGGTGTTCCCTTCGAAGGGTCTCGGGCCCTGGTGGGACGGCCGCAGTCGACGCTAACCCTGATGCGCGGCGTTCGCCAGGCTGGTCCCGCCGGGGTCTAGTGTCATGGTGTGCTTCTGGCCGTCGAGCGCGTCGCCCTGCTCCGCCACGTCGACCTGTTCGCCCAGACGCCGGGGCGCGTCCTGGCGGGCATCGCCCGCGTGCTCGAGGAGGCCGAGTACTCCGAGGGCTCGGTGCTGATGGAGGCCGGCGCCGTCGAGGACTGGCTCTTCGTCATCGTCGAGGGTGACGTCGAGGTCGTACGCGCGGACAGACGGGTCCGGATGGGGCCGGGCAGCGTCGTCGGCGAGATGGCGGTCCTGGACCCTCAGCCACGGTCGGCCACCGTCACCGCAGCGACGCCGGTGCGAGTGTTCCGGCTCCGCAAGGCCGCGTTCGACCAGGCGCTGCGCACGCGCCCCGAGATCGCCGCAGGCGTCATCACCGAGCTCGTCCGCCGGCTGCGCGAGTCTCACGAGCAGCCCCGGGCCAGGTGAGAAGCAGACTCCTCCTGCTCGGGGGGCAGACGGTGGGGTTGGGCCTGCTGATGGCCTTCCTCGTCGTACCGGTGAGCGCACTCTTCCTCGACGAGTACGGCGCCGACGCCCTTGCCTACGCCTACTTGGCGGTCGCTGCTGTCGGGGTCGCGGTCTCCGCGGCGCTCTCCCGAGCGCAGCGCCGGGTCTCCCTGGCGACCATGGCGGCAGCCGTGTTCTGGATCTACCTGGCGGTAGTGGCGGCTGGCTGGTTGGTGCTCACCGTGTGGGACGGCGTGTGGGTCACGTTCCCTCTGCTCGTGCTCTTCCCGCTGACGATCCCGATCGGTTTCGCGATGGTCGGTGCCCAGGCGAACCGTCTCCTCGACGTGCGCCAGATGAAGGCGCACTTCCCTCGCGTGGCTGCGGGGTTCTCGGTCGGATTCGCGTTGGGAGGCATCGCCGCGGCTCTCCTGGTCGGGCCCCTGGGCGGGCCGACGCGGCTGGTCGGCGTCGACCTGCTCGCGGGACTCGTGATGGTGGGCCTGGTCGTCGCCACGGGCAGGCGCTACCCGGCCGAGCTCGCCGCACCGCCGGAGCCCGCGCCGGTCGAGCGATCGGTGGCGGACCGGCGGGCCCTGATGCGCAACCGGCTCGTCGTCGTCATCTTCGGCTACCAGGTCCTGTCGGCCGCAGTGACACAGCTGCTCGACTTCATGGTGTGGGAGCGTGCCGCTGCGCGATACCCCGACCCGAGTGACCTCGCCCGCTTCCAGGGTGTCTTCGGCGCGATCCTGAACGTCTCCAGCGTCGTCTTCGTGTTCGTGTTCGCCGGGTGGATCCTCACCCGGTTCGGCATCAAGGTCGGTCTGGTCGCCAACCCCCTCGCGGTCTTGGTGCTGCTGTGTGTCACGAGCGCGACCGGGATCGCTGTCGGGCCGGGCGCCTTGGTGTTCTTCGCCCTCGTCTGTGCCCAACAGATCACCGACATCGCGTTGACCGACGGCACCACGCGTACGTCGATCAATGCCTCCTACCAGGCGCTCCTCCCGCGGCTGAGACTCGAGGCGCAGACGATGACCGAGGCTGCGGGCATTCCCATCGCGCTCGGCCTCGTCGGCATCATCCTGATCGTCCAGAACGCACTCGACCTCGACGTGCGTGCTGTCGTCGTGGTCACCATCGTGCTCACCGCGATCTGGTCGATCCTCGCGGTGGTCGCGTATCGCGAGTACGGCGCCAACCTCCGGGAGGTGCTGACCCGTCGGGCGTGGGACCCGGTGGCGATCCGGATCGACGACGACCTCTCGCGGTCCGTCGTCGAGTCACTGCTGCGCAGCGGCGATCTCCGTGACACGAGGACGGCCATCGAAGCGCTGGCGGACTCCGGGAGCCCCGAACTCACGGCTCACGTCACTGCGTTGATGTCCTCCCCAGACGCCGAGCGCCGGTCCTTCGCTGCCACCGTCGCCGGCTCTGCCGGCCTCCTGGAAACCCCGTCGGTGGCCTCATCGCTCCAGCGGCTGGTCGGCGACGACGACCCAACGGTTCGGCTGTCGGCAGCAGCTGTGCTCGCCGAGCACGACCGCGCTGCCCTGAACGCCTGGCTCGTCGCCATGCATGGCGACGACGACTCGGTACGGCTGGCGCTCGAGGCGGTCTCGCGGTCGCCGGCTCCCTGCTTCGTGCCGCACCTGATCGACCTCGCGGCCCAGCCCTCGGCCCCCGAGCAACTGATCGACGCCCTCGTCGCTCACGCCGAAGGGCTGGCCCCGAAGCTGGCTGAACCTGACCTGCCGACCCTGACGAGACAACGGATCGTGTTCGCCCTGGGGGAAGCCGGAACCGCCGGATCTCGTGCCGAGCTCGTTGCACACCTCAACGACGGCGAGCCCGAAGTGGCCGAGGCCGCCGCCCGCGCGCTTGCGGTCTCCGGGTCCCGAGAGACGTCGGCCAGCCCTCAGCTCCGCGATGCCCTCGCCTCGCAGGCTGCGCGCGCTCACCGCTCGCTCCAGATCATCGGGGCACTCGCCGGCGCCGAGGGCACCGAGCCGCTGCACAGCGCACTCCGCGACGAGGTGGCGACCGCTGGTCGCCGCGTCGAAGTGCTTCTCGGCCTTGTCCACGAACCACGCGCGATCGGTGCGGGCATGGCCGGCCTGGCCTCCTCCACCGAGCGCGACCGCAACACCGCGGTCGAGATGCTGGAGGTCACTGTCGGTCGGCCCGTGGCACGGATGCTGCTGGCGATCCGGAGCCCGGCCCTCGACGACGGCACGCGCATGCAGCTGTTGGGTGAGTACGCCGCCCTCGAACCTGAGCCGCCCGAGGACTGGCTTCGTGTGCTCGTCCTCGACGAGACCGGCTACTGGCACGAACCGTGGCTTCGCGCCTGCGCCCTGTATGCCGCACCGACCGCCCGCCCCCAGGAGGCCCGAGACCTCGCGCTGCGCTTCACCGACGACCCGGACCCTGTTGTCGCGGAGACAGCGCGATGGGTGGTGGACCCCTCGACGGGAAGGTGACGCCGACCGTGAGTCCCGGTGCTGCCGCGCCCACTCCCGAGAGGCCCCGACGCTGGTCGGCAGGGATGGCCAAGATCCGGGTCCCGCCGGCCGTCCTCCCTCGGCTTCGGAGGCACACATGCTCAGGGACGGTCGAAATGGACGCCGGGCTGGGATCTACCTAGCTCGGGCGAGTGTCACCAATCAGACCGAAGTAGCCGTCACCCATCACCCGAAGACGTGTAACGCCTCAGCCGAAGCCCAAACGTCACCCATCAGGCGAAGGCATACATGCGTGTAGTGGGGCGGGTGGGGCTCGAACCCACGACCCAAGGATTATGAGTCCTCTGCTCTGACCGACTGAGCTACCGCCCCGGCGGAGGCACCCTACTGGGCGAACCTGACCGGGACGGGGTCGGTCAGCCAGTCGAGCCACTCCTCGGCCGCGTTCCCGAACTCCTCGAGGGCTTCGCCGGTGAAGTCGGGGACGACCCGGGACCAGGACTCCGCGCGGCCGAGCCGGCCGAGCTGGAGCGCGGCGGGGAGGGCGGAGCGGAGCTCGCGCGGCGGGACCAGGTCCGACCACACCTCCAGGCCGGCGTCGGCCACCCGCCGAAGCCGCGGGTCGTCGGGCTCGGCCTCGAGGTGGTGGGCCATCATGTTGAGCGGGACCAGCAGCCCCACCAGCGGATGGGCCACGACCGCGTCCGCGAAGTCGAAGAACACCAGGCCGTCCGGCAGGTCGAACGCGTTGTGCTCGTGCAGGTCGTTGTGCACGAGCGAGTCGGGGAGGCCGAGTGCCTCAACCGCCTCGAGGAGCGACTCGACCTCGGTGCGGACCCGGGCCGGCACGCGGCACCTGGTGGCACCGACGGCGACGAGCCGCTCGGCGTCACCCGAGACGACGCGCGACAGCTCCATGGCACGAACGACCAGCCGGACCCACCCGTCCAGGTCGTGGGGATCGGCCGTGTCCCCGAACACCCGGCCCTGGTCGGGCGTGAGGAGGAAGCCCCGGTCGGCGTCGACCGCGGCCACCGGCACGACGTACGACGGCGCGAGCTCGGCCAGGAGCCCCATCAACCTGCGCCTCGAAGGCCTGGCCGGGGCAGTTCTGCTTGGCGTAGAAGGCGCCGTCGGCGGTCTCGGCCCGCCACACGGCCGCCCACGGCCGCCGCTTGCTCTCGGTGATCGCGCGTGAGGGGACCGACCCGCCCTTCGATCCACGCGCGCAGCTCCGCCACGAACTCCGGCGTCCCCCACACGTCCACGGATGGGACTCAACCCGGTACGACGCTGGGCCGCAACGCGATTACCCGGCATGCTCCTCGCATGGACACCGACAAGCTCGAGACTCTGCCCGAGGACTGGGAGCGCGCGCTGTGCGTCGTCGCGCACCCCGACGACATGGAGTTCGGCGCGGCGGCCGCCGTCGCCCGCTGGACCGGACAGGGCAAGGACGTCGCCTACTGCATGGTGACCAGCGGCGAGGCCGGCATCGACGGGCTCGAGCCCGACGAGTGCCGCCGGGTGCGCGAGGCCGAGCAGATCGCGTCCGCCGAGGTGGTCGGGGTGCCGGTCGTGAGCTTCCTCGGGTTCGCCGACGGCGTCGTCGAGTACGGCGTCGCGCTGCGAGCGGCGATCGCACGGGAGGTACGCGCGTTCAAGCCCGACGTGGTCATCACCGGCAACTTCCGTGACACGTGGGGCGGCCGCAACCTCAACCAGGCCGACCACATCGCGGTCGGCCGCGCGGTCCTCGACGCCGTCCGCGACGCCGGCAACCGCTGGATCTTCCACGACCAGCTCACCGACGGACTCGAGCCGTGGGGCGGTGTCACGGCGGTGTGGGCGTTCGGGTCGCCGCAGTCGGGCCACGCCGTCGACACCACCGACACGTTCGACGCCGGCGTGGCTTCCCTGGAGGCCCACGGGGCCTACATCGACGGCCTGGGCTGGGAGGACTTCGACGCCCGCGAATTCCTCGAGGGGATGGCGCGGCAGACCGGGCAACGGCTCGGTGCCCCGTTCGCCGCCCCGTTCGAGGTCTTCCCGATGGGCTGGGGCGAGTAGGCCCGCCCGACAAGCGTCGCGGCCCGAGCGACCGGTTCACGTCATACCGTCTAGCCGGTCTCGACGGCGACTGAGCTCGCCTGTCTCAGCCGCCTTGCTGTGCGATCATCCGCTCGAGTCGCTCGACGTCCTCCCTGTCCAACCAGGTCTCTTCGAGCGCCCTGCCGCCGGCCCGGTCGATCGCCTCGCGCAACGGCGTCGCCCAGAGGTGCTCGATGAGCGCGACCGCGGCGGAGGAACCGACGGGGATGGCGTCGGCCAGGGACCAGGTCGAGCCGTCCACTGGCTCTTCACTCGATTCGTCGGGGTCCGCAGCGCCGAGGATGCTGGCCGCCAGGCTGCCGAGCCCGGGCCGTGCCCCTGATGGGACGGGCAGCGTCTGAAGCGTGCCGTCCTCCCCTCGCTCGACCAGCAGGACATCGAGCAGCCGAGCGGTCCCTGCCTCACGGAGCCGATCGAGCTCTGTCATCACCTCACCCGAGAACGTGAACCGGTCGAAGCCGACGACCAGGACCTGGACCGGCCCGGTCACCGCTTGGTCCGCGCCAGCAGTTGGTCGTACTCCTCGTGAGTGAGTACCCCGGAATCGCGTAACTGCCGAAGCGCCGGCTCCGTATGGTGGGGGGTTCGGAAGACTCTGCTCTCGATGCTGGCGCAGGAGGCGCGGCCACCGGAGACCCGCTGGGCACCAAGCGGTCCGGGGGCGGCGCGGAGGAATGGGAGGCCGCATAGGCCTGGGCCGGCGTGAACCGACCCCCGTAGTAGGGAACGCTGCCGGTCATCCCGGAGCGCAACAACTGCCTCGGCACGAGCAGCATCAGGCCTCCTCTGCGACAGTCCTCACTATAGGGTCCGTCGACGCGTGAATCGCGAGCCTCCGTCGTCGGGACTGCGACCTGCGTCGACCGTAGGCGAGACCGTGTGACTGGCCCGACCACCCAACCCTGGCGCGCGAGATCCGACGGTCTAGCGTTCAGGGGTCGGTTGAAGGCAAGGCCGTCGAACACCTAGGGAGAACATGATGATCAGGGTCATGGACCAGATGCCGATCGGCACCATCGGATTCGAGGCGACCGGCAAGGTCACCAGGGAGGACTATGAGGGCGTGTTGGTCCCCGCTGTGACCGCAGCGATGGAGCAGGGCGACGTACGACTGTTGTATGTGCTGGGCGAGGACTTCGAGTCCTACTCGCCGGGTGCGATGTGGTCCGACACGAGACTGTGGACGGGTCACAGGAATTCTTGGGAGCGGGTCGCCGTCGTGACCGACATCGACTGGGTGGAGAACGGCATCAAGGCGTTCCGCTGGCTGATGCCCGGCAAGATCCGGGTGTTCGACGACGACGACATCGACCAGGCCAAGTTGTGGCTGGTCACCCCAGACGCCGACTGACAAGCAGCCAACTCGTTGACCAGGGCAGATACCGCATGTGGCGGGTGCTCAGGAACGGCCGTGACAACAGCGGAGGCCCGGTCCCGAGGATGGAACGGGACCGGGCGCTCTGACCTGCTGTGATGGCTCCCCCGGTTGGACTCGAACCAACAACCCTCCGGTTAACAGCCGAATGCTCTGCCAGTTGAGCTACAGGGGATCGTGCGCCGCACAGGCTAGCAAGCGGGCGCGCGCACGATGAAATCGACCGTGCGGGTCCTGCTCAGCGCGGAGACAGCACGCAGAACTCGTTGCCGTCGGGATCGAGCAGCTCCACCCGGCCGGTGCCCTCCCGCCCGTCGCCGACCCGCGTCGCACCCAGCGCGACGAGTCGCTCCACCTCCGCCGCCTGGTCGCCGCCGGCGGGCGGGGCGAGGTCGAGGTGCAGCCGGTTCTTGCCGGTCTTCGGGGTCACGGGAGGCCCACCCCACGAGATCTTGGACCCACCCTGGGGCGGCTGGATCGCGGTCTCCTCGTCCTGGTCCCAGACCAGCGGCCAGCCGAGGGCCTCGCTCCAGAAGTACCCCACCGCCTGCGTGCCGTCGGACGACAACGCGCCGATCTTCGGGCACCCGGCGAGGAAGTTGTTGTCGTGCTCGATGACGCAGAGCTCGTTGCCCTCGGGGTCGGCGAGCACGACATGTCCGTCGTCCGGGTCCTGCCCGATGTCGAGGTGCCGGCCCCCGAGGGCGAGCACCCGCGCCACCGTCTCGTCCTGGTCGGCGGCCGAGCTGCTCGTGACATCGAAGTGGATCTGGTTCGGGCCTGTCTTGGGGGCGTCGGTCGGCAAGAACCGGACCCGGAAGCCCGTGTGGTCACGCGGCACCATCGTGGCCGCCCCCGGGTGGTCGTCCTGCGGGTCGTCGGCGGGGTCCCAGCCCAGCACGCCGGACCAGAACCGGGCGAGGCGGGCGGGATCGTGGGCGTCGAAGCACAACGCATGGAGGTTCGTGGTCATCTGGCTCCCGATCGCTGCGGATGAGGTCCGCCACGCTAGGTGTCGCACGATCGGCGCCGCAACGCGATTTCAGGACAGCGGGTGGGGCCCGACCTCGGCCCGGGCCTCCCGGAGGGCCTCCTCGGCGAGCACGCGCACGGCCGGATCGTCGGGGTCGACGCCCTCGTCGTACTCGTAGAACCAGCGCACCGGGCGGTCTCCACGGGGAGCCCGCCGGGCGATGACGCGCAGGCCGCGCCGGCCGGTCACCGGGACGTGCCGCTGGAGGACCACGCTGGCGGTGACCCGCTCACGCACCAGCTCGAGCAGCCGGCCCGGCTCGGCGATGGTGAAGACGTGCTCGGCGCGGAGGTCGCCCCAGGACCCGACCTCGCTGAGCCGGAACTGGTCGGTCTCGCGGTCCCAGTCGGCCGCCTCGACGTCCTCCCAGGGCAGGCGGGTGCCGTCGAGGTAGACCGCGTCGCGGGTGCCCGCCACGACCCGCCCGTCGTCGGTCTCGGCCCACGCCAGCAGGGACTCCCCGGGCCCGACCGCGACCTCGGGGCGCGAGCGCTTCAGCCTCACTCCCCGCCTCCGACCGCTCGGTCGTGGAGCGTCCGGCGGTGCTGCTCGAGTGCCACGAGCTCGCCGAACATCCGGTTGTACTCGACCGGGTGGTCGACGGGGTTGGTGCGCTGCAGCTTGGACTTGAGGTCGGCGATCCGGCGCATGGCGGTGAGCTCCTGCAACCGGTAGACGTGGGCCGCGACGTACGCCGCGTCGGGCTCCTTGACGGTGAGCAGCGGCTCGACGCCGAGCGCGCTGACGGCCGAGGAGACCGCAGCGTCCGTCGCCTCTCCGCGGAGCCGCCCGGCCCAGCCGGCGCCCTGCTTCGCCCCTTCCGTCGGTCCGCCCGAGGCGGCGACCAGCTCCCAGACGGCGCGGTAGGTCGGGTGGGTGAAGTCGTTGGCGCCCACGTCGCGGGCGGCGTTCCCGATCGCGGCGGGATGCTGGAGGACCAGCTTCAGGGTCTCGCGCTCGATCGAGAACCGCGGGTCGCGGAGGTCGGGCAGCTGCTGCCGCGGCGGCGCCTCCGTGGTCGCGGGCTGCCCGGGCGCGGTGGTGGGGCGCTGGGAGCGTCGGGCGGCGCGTCGTACCTCCTCGCGCGCCTGCTCCACGTCGACGCCGACCATCCCGGCCAGCTCGCGCGCGAACGCGTCGACCTTCGACTTGTCGCGGATGCTCGACACCAGCCGCGCGCCCTCGCGGACGGCGTCGACCCGGCCGTCGGCCCGGTCGAGGTCGTACTTGCCGACGACGTTCGCGAGCACGAACCGGTAGAGCGGCACCCGTCGCGCGACGAGCTCACGCACGGCGGCGTCGCCCTCCTTGATCCGCAGGTCGCACGGGTCGAGGCCGGTCGGCTCGACCGCGACGTAGGTCTGCGAGACGAAGTTCTGGTCGCCACCGAACGCCTTGAGGGCAGCCTTCTGTCCGGCCGCGTCACCGTCGAACGTGAAGATGACCTCGCCGCGGAACTCCTCGTGGTCGTGCAGGAACCGGCGCAGCACCCGCGCATGGTCGTCGCCGAAGGCGGTGCCGCACGTGGCCACCGCGGTCGGGACGCCGGCGAGATGGCACGCCATCACGTCGGTGTAGCCCTCGACGACGACGGCCTGCGACGACCTGGCCATGTCTCGCCGTGCGAGGTCGATGCCGTAGAGCACCTGGCTCTTCTTGTAGATCGCCGTCTCGGGGGTGTTGAGGTACTTCGCATCGATCCGGTCGTCCTCATGGATCCGCCGAGCACCGAAGCCGATCGTGTCGCCGGACGCGTCACGGATCGGCCACAGCAGGCGGCCGCGGAACCGGTCGTACGCCGAACGGCCGATCGCGACCAGCCCGGCCGCCACGCTCTCCTCGTCTCGGAAGCCCTTCTGGCGCAGCACGGTCAGCAGCGACTCGCCGTCCTGGGGCGCGTAGCCGTTGCCGAACCGCTCGGCCGAGGCCTGGTCGAAGCCGCGCTCGGTCAGGAACTGCCGCGCGACCTGCGCCTCCGGCCCGCGCAACTGGTCGGCGTAGTACTCCTGCGCGATCCGGTGGGCCTCGATCAGCCGGCTGCGCTGCGGACCGCGTGGCCGCTCGTCCCGCTTCCCGTCGCCCTCCTCGCGTCGCAGCTGCACGCCGTACTTCTCCGCCATCCGCTCCACCGCCTCGACGAAGCTGAGCCCGTCGATCTTCATCAGGAACGTGAAGACGTCGCCGCCTTCCCCGCAGCCGAAGCAGTGCCAGAACTGACGGGCGGGGGTGACGTGGAACGACGGTGACTTCTCGTCGTGGAACGGGCAGAGTCCCTTCTGGGAACCGCCACCGGCGTTGCGGAGGGTGACGTAGGCCGAGACGACCTCGTCGATGCGGGCCTTCTCGCGCACCTCGGCGATGTCGTCATCGCGAATCCGGCCGGCCACGGTCCGGAGTCTACGCAGCGGGCGGAACCACCCGAGCCGGCCTCCACAAGAGCTGCAGGAGGGGCCACTCACCCCCTCGGGGGGTGGCATCTGGCGCTCGGACGCGAAACGGTGGAGGCATGACTGCGTCCGCGACACCCCCACCCGGCGCCGGTCCCGAACCGACCCTGGGCGCCCTCGTGCACGACCTGTCCACCCAGATCCCGGAGCTCGTCAGGTCCGAGGTGCGGCTGGCCCAGGCGGAGATGACGGAGAAGGGCAAGCGCGCCGGGCTGGGCCTCGGCATGTTCAGCGGTGCCGGGGTGCTCGCGTTCCTCGGGCTCGCGACGCTGATCGCCACGGCGATCCTGGCGCTCGCGCTGGTGCTGGACCCCTGGCTGGCTGCCCTCGTCGTCGCCGCCGCGCTGCTGCTCGGAGCCGGCCTGCTGGCGCTCCTCGGCAAGAACCAGGTCGTCGAGGCGACGCCCCCGATGCCCGAGCGCGCGGTGGACGGGCTCAAGGAGGACCTCGCTACGGTGAAGGGACAGCACCAGTGAACGGCAAGACCCCGGAGCAGATGGAGTCCGACATCACCGCCCAGCGCGAGCAGCTCGCCGACACCGTGGACCAGCTCACGGCCAAGCTCGACGTGAAGGCGCACGCGCAGGCGAGGGCGACGGACCTGAAGCACCGGGCGACCACCGAGAGCGGGCAGGCCCGCACCCCGGCTGGTCGCCGCGATCGGCGCGGCCGTGGCCGCCGGCTCCGCCCTCGTCTGGTGGCGCCGCCGCGGATGAGACGTCTGAATTCGAGCACCGACCAGGAGGAACGATGAGGAAGCTGACCGTGTTGATCGCCGGCGGGCTCGGGTACGTGCTCGGCTCGAGGGCGGGTCGCCAGCGCTACGAGCAGATCAAGGGGCTCGCGGTGAAGGTGAAGGACAACCCGACCGTGCAGGAGAAGGCCCAGCAGGCCGCCGACGTCGCCAAGGCGCAGGCGCCGGTGGTGAAGGACAAGCTCGCCGGCGTGGCCGAGACCGCGAAGTCCAAGGTCGGCGGCGGCGACCACCCCGCGGACGGGCTGCCGGACGAGAGCCTGGTGCACCAGGACGACCCCTATCCGCGCGGCGACCTGCCCTGACCGACCAGTCGCCCGTGCCAGGCCAGCGCGCTGGCGTCGGTGAGCGAGGCGACCTGGTCGACCACCGCGCGCAGCCGCGCGGCGTCGTCGGAGGCCGCGTGCCAGTCGTCGGCGAACGGGCGCTCCAGCCCGTCGGGGGCTCGGTCCGCGAGTGACTGCACGAGCTCGGCGAGCTGCTCCCGCTGCCGGACCATGGCAGCCACCCGGTCGTCGGCCTGCATGACGTAGTGGGCGGCGATCCCCTTGAGGACGCCGATCTCGACGACCGTGGCGGCCGGCACCACCAGGTCGGACCGGTAGCGGACGAAGGGGCCGGGTCCGTGGGCGAACGTCGCCTCCTGGACGGCGCCGCAGAAGCGCCCGATCACGTCGCTCGTGAGGTTCTTGAGCGCCGCCAGGGAGCGGCGGCTCCCGTCGTACGGCGTGGTCGGCCAGCCCGGGATCGACACGAGGTCGTCGAGCACGTCGTCGAGCGCGGCGTCGGTCAGCTCGGGCAGGTACCAGCTCCGGACGGTGTCCCACACCGCCGCCCGGTCGATCCGGCTGAGGTCGACCCGTCCCGCGACGACGCCGTCCTCGATGTCGTGGACGGAGTAGGCCACGTCGTCGGCCAGGTCCATCACCTGCGCCTCGACGCACTGCCGGCGGCCGACTCCTGATGGGCGCATCCAGCCGAAGACCGGCAGCTCGTCGTCGTACACCCCGAACTTGACGACCACCCGCGGTGAGCCGTCGGCATGGGTGCCGGTCGGCGCGGTCGCCTCCGACCGCGGCCAGGGGTACTTGGTGCAGGCGTCGAGGGTGGCGCGGGTCAGGTTGAGCCCGACCGAGACACCGTCGTCGGAGAACGTCTTGGCCTCGAGCCGGGTCAGGATCCGCAGCGTCTGCGCGTTGCCCTCGAACCCGCCGCTGCCGGCGGCCAGCTCGGCCAGCACCCGCTCGCCGTTGTGGCCGAACGGCGGGTGCCCGAGGTCGTGGGCGAGCGCGGCGGTCTCGGCGAGATCGGGGTCGCAGCCGAGCGCCTTCGCGAGGTCGCGCGCGATCTGAGCCACCTCGAGGCTGTGGGTCAACCGGTTGCGGACGAAGTCGTCGCTCTGCGGCCCGACGACCTGGGTCTTGGCCGCCAGTCGCCGCGACGCGGCGGCGTGGACGACCCGGGCCCGGTCGCGCTCGAACGGACCTCGCTCGGGCGCCGCCACCCGCTTCGGCGGTTCGGCGACGACCCGCTCACGGTCGGCGTCGTCGTACCCCTCGATCGTGTTCATCGAGGGCGACCCTAGCCGCGTGGCCCGACGGGCCGGTCGGGCCCGTCAGACCGCGCGCTCAGAAGGTGGTGACGTGCACGTGGTCGTAGTGGTTGGCGGTCGACGAACCGCGGTCCGACATGTAGCGCCAGCCCTCGCCGGCCCGGTCGACCGACCAGATCCGCTGGCTGTAGATCACGTAGCTGACGCCGAGCTCGGCGTAGTGGGCGCGGACGAACTCCGCGACCTGCCAGCCGCGGTCGCCGCTGACCATGATGTCGATCGCGATGCCCATGGAGTGCTCGCCGTCCGACCGGTAGGTCCCGTACGAGGTGAGCTCGGGGAACGCGGCGCACACGGCCTGGTGCACGGCCAGCACGTTCGCCTGCCCCGACACCGAGGAACCGTTGGTGCAGGCGCCGCCGAGGCCCGGGGGTCCGGCGACCGGCTTGTCGTCGGACAGGTACCCGGCGGTGACCCAGCGGGACTCGCCGTCGACGACGATCTCCTGGCGTCCCGCGGCCTCACGACCGGTGACGAGGACCTTCTTGCCCGCGTCGACCTCGCCCAGCTTGCGGGCGGTGTCCTCCTGGGGTGTGGTCCACAGGTTGAGGGGGGCGGTGGTCCAGAGCTTGGTGTCGGCCTGACGGACCGCCTTGGCCGTGGCCTGGGTGGTCAGCATCTTCTCGATCTCGCTGAGGGGCTCGATCCGGGTGCCGGAACGGCTCACGACCGGGGTCCGGTCGGAGAGATCGACGGCGGTGCTCAAGGACTGGGTTCCGGTGGTGGCGCTGCTGGTGGCGCTGCTGGTGGCGAGCAGGTCCCGGGTCTCGGGGCTCGCCACGAGCACGCCGGCACCGATCGTCGACAGGGTCGCCACGAGGGCGACCGGGCCGGCGACGAACTGTGCCCTGGGCACGCGGACACGGAAGAGGCGGGCATTGGTGTCCCGCTTGTGGCGATGGTCTGCCACAGCGCTGATCCTTTGCTTGAAGACGGGGGTCGTGCACCGTGAGGCTTGTGACCACGACGGCGCGAAGTCCCGAGTGAAGCACAGCCTGCCCGCTCTCCCCCTAATTGTGGGCGGGGTGTTACCGCGTGTTTCCCGTCACCTCGTCGTGATCACGGGGCGATCATACCGTTATCCGCCCGTGACCTCGGAAGTGTCCTCCCGCAGCAGCACGTCCGTGCCGTCAGCGTCGTCCAGCCAGCCCTCCGGGACCACCACCTTGCGGCGCGGTGAGCCCTGCCGGCCGCGCGGTGCACCCAGCTCCGACACCGGGAACGGCTCGTCCGGGTCGAGCTCGTCGAGCAGCGCGTCGAGGGAGGACAGCGAGTCGACGAGGGCGAGCGAGTGCCGCAGCGTCCCGCCGGCGCGGAAACCCTTGAGGTACCAGGAGACGTGCTTGCGGAACTCCTTGCAGCCACGCTCCTCCCCCAGGTGCTCGCTGAGCAGCTCGGCGTGCCGTCGCATCACGGTCCGGACCTCCCCGAGCGTCGGGAGCACCTGCACCTGCTCCCCGGCGAAGGCGGCGGCCAGGTCACGGAACAGCCACGGGCGCCCGAGGCAGCCGCGGCCGACGACCACCCCGGCGGCGCCGGTCTGCTCGACCATCCGGAGCGCGTCGCCCGCCTCCCAGATGTCGCCGTTGCCCAGCACGGGCAGGTCGACGTGGGCGACGAGCGCCGCGATCGCGTCCCAGTCGGCCGCACCCGAGTAGGCCTGCGCGACGGTGCGGCCGTGCAGCGCGATCGCCGCGCACCCGGTCTCCTGGGCGATCCGGCCGGCGTCGAGGTAGGTCAGGTGGTCGTCGTCGAGACCCTTGCGGGTCTTCATCGTCACCGGCACGCCGTACGGCGCGGCGGCCGCGACCGCGTGCTCGAGGATCTGGCCGAGCAGGGCCCGCTTCCACGGCAGCGCTCCCCCGCCGCCCTTGCGGGTCACCTTGGGCACGGGGCAGCCGAAGTTGAGGTCCACGTGCCCGACGCCGTGCTCGGCGCAGAGGATCTCGACGGCCTTGCCGACGTACACCGGGTCGGTGCCGTACAGCTGCACCGAGCGGATCTTCTCCGCGTCGTCGAAGACCAGCATCTGGCGGGTCGTCTCGTCGCCCTCGACCAGCCCGCGCGACGTGATCATCTCGCACACGTAGAGCCCCGCACCCTGCTCCGCACACAACCGGCGGTACGCCGCGTTGGTGATCCCCGCCATGGGCGCGAGCACCACCGGCGTGGGCACGGTCAGGGTGCCGAGGGTCAGGGACATGTCCCCAGTGTCGTCGACCGGGACCAGCGGTTCCCAATCAGAGCCGCGGGTCAGTCGTCGCCCTGGCCCTGGCCGTCGCCCTTGTCGTCGCCCTTGTCGTCGCCCTTGCCGTCGCCCTTGCCGTCCCGACCGTCGTCGGCCTTCACGACCTCGCCGGCCCAGATGATCGGGTCGAACTCCTGGTCGGGGCGGAAGCTGGCCGCCACCAGGTCGCCCTTGCCGGGCACCAGGTAGACCATGCAGGCCCGGACGGTGTCCCCGTTCCGGAACTTCTTCGGGAAGGACGCGCTCTCGCACGGCTTGAAGGTGCCGGTGAAGAGCGAGGACTCGATCAGGCGGTTCTCGCCGTCCACCGCGTAGAGCGGTACCGGGCGCGCGCCGAGGTCCGTGTCGCCGACGTTGGTCACCTTCGCCCGCACGAAGTACGGCGCGGTCTTGCGGATCTCCTTGGTGAGCTCCCACCCGACGAACTGGTCGAAGCTCGCCTTCTCGAGGGAGGTCACGGTGATCTCGATCGCGCCGACCTTGTCCTGGGACAGCTCGTAGGCGACGGTCGCGGTGTCGCCGACGGCGAGCTCGCTGCTCTGGGCGGTGAGCTCGACGCCGTCGGGCACCGGCAGGTAGGGCTCGGCCTCGGCGGTCGTCGTGGGGTCGTCCGGGTCTGCCCCGTCGGGATCGTCGCCGCAGGCCGTCAGCGCCAGCACGAGCGCGACGGCCGGAGCGGCGAGACGGGTCAGACGGACGGACGGACGCATGCGGTCATTCTGCACAAGGGGCCTTTCAGCAGCCGACGAATCGCTGGGCGAAGTACGAGGTGATCGAGTCGAGACCCACCCGCTCCTGCCGCATGGTGTCGCGCTCACGGACCGTCACCGCGTGGTCGTCGAGCGTCTCGAAGTCCACGGTCACGCAGTACGGCGTCCCGATCTCGTCCTGGCGCCGGTAGCGGCGGCCGATCGCGCCCGAGTCGTCGAACTCGACGTTCCAGCTCCGGCGGAGCTCGGTGGCGAGGTCGCGCGCCTTCGGCGACAGGTCGGCGTTGCGGGACAGGGGAAGCACCGCCACCTTCACCGGTGCGAGCCGCGGGTCGAGCCGGAGCACGACCCGCTTGTCGACCCCGCCCTTGGTGTTGGGCGCCTCGTCCTCGGTGTAGGCGTCGATGAGGAACGCCATCAGGCTGCGGGTCAGGCCCGCGGCCGGCTCGATCACGTACGGCACGTAGCGCTCGCCGGCGGCCTGGTCGAAGTACGACAGGTCCTGGCCGGAGAACGTGCTGTGCTGCGTGAGGTCGAAGTCGGTGCGGTTGGCAACGCCCTCGAGCTCCTCGAAGTCGCGACCGGAGAAGCCGAACCGGTACTCGATGTCGACGGTCCGCTTCGAGTAGTGGGAGAGCTTCTCCTTCGGGTGCTCGTAGTGCCGCAGGTTGTCGGCGTCGATGCCGAGGTCGGTGTACCAGCGGGTCCGCTCGTCGATCCAGTACTGGTGGAGCTCCTCGTCCTCTCCGGGCTTGACGAAGTACTCCATCTCCATCTGCTCGAACTCGCGGGTGCGGAAGATGAAGTTGCCGGGAGTGATCTCGTTGCGGAAGCTCTTGCCCATCTGCGCGATGCCGAACGGTGGCTTCTTGCGGCTCGACGTCACGACGTTGGCGAAGTTGAGGAAGATGCCCTGCGCGGTCTCGGGCCGCAGGTAGTGGAGCCCGGACTCGTCCTCGATCACGCCGAGGTAGGTCTTCAGCATCATGTTGAACGCCCGCGGCGGCGTCCACGCACCGCGGGTGCCGCAGTTGGGGCAGGCGACCAGCTCGTTGATGTCGACCGAGTCGGGGTCGTCGATCCCCTTCTTCTCCGCGTACTCCTCCTGGAGGTGGTCCTCGCGGAAGCGCTTGTGGCAGGACTGGCACTCCGTCAGGGGGTCGCTGAACGTCGACAGGTGGCCGCTCGCCTCCCACGTCCGGGTCGGAAGGATGACGCTGGAGTCGAGGCCGACGACGTCCTCGCGGGCGGTGACCGTCGACTTCCACCACTGGCGCTTGATGTTCTCCTTGAGCTCCACGCCGAGCGGGCCGTAGTCCCAGGCGGAGCGGGTGCCGCCGTAGATCTCACCGCAGGGGTAGACGAAGCCCCGGCGCTTGCAGAGGGAGACGACGTGGTCGAGGGTCGAAGGGGGCGGCTTGGCCACGGGGGAACAGCTCTCTTTCACAGGTCAGGCCGGCTGGCTGCCGGTCTGGAGGGGTCAGCCTAACGACCCTTCGAGACGGGCTCCTTCGTCGCCCTCCTCAGGGCGACGCCGCGATCCGGCGTCGTTGAGGTCCCTGCCCGGCTCGGCCCACTCGTAGGCGCTGGGCTCGTCGAGGGCGCGGTAGAGGACCGGCACGGCGCGCAGCTTCACGTCGTACGACGACAGGGCGCGGCGGTAGGCACCGACGTGCTCCCAGGTGCTGGTGAGCACCCACAGCTCCGGGTCGTCGACGTTGCGCCCGATCCTGCTGTCGAGGTGCCCCGGCCGCTCGGCCAACGCGGCGCGCGCCTGCTCGAGGTCGACCCGGAACGCCGCGCCCTCGTCCTCGGGGACGCGGAACCTGTTGACGACCAGCACCGCACCAGTATGACGGCATCTCAGTTGACAATCGTTCTCACCTAACTGAGAATCGTTCTCATGTTGTCGCCCGCCACCCGCACCGCCCGCCTCCTCGCCGTCGTCTCCGCCGCGGCACTGGTCAGCGGGTGCGGGGCGCTCGCCGACGAAGGCGCGGGTGATGGCCGTGAGGTCGTCGCGTCCTTCTACCCGCTGGCGTGGGTCACCGAGCGGGTGGCGGGCGACGACTGGACGGTCACCAACCTGACCGAGCCCGGCGGGGAACCGCACGACCTCGCCCTGACGATCGAGGCCACCGCCGAGCTCGTCGAGAGCGACCTGGTCGTCTACCTCGGCGGGTTCCAGCCTGCCGTCGACGACGGGATCGAGGCGAACGCCGGCGGCGCGAGGCTCGACGCCGCCGACGTCGTCGACCTCCAGAGCCTGGACGAGCACGACCACGCAGGTGAGGACACCCACGACCACGGCGACACGGACCCGCATTTCTGGCAGGACCCCGCGAGGATGGCGCTGCTGGCCCAGGCGGTCGGCGAGGAGCTGGCCTCCCTGGACGAGGCCGGCGCCGACGGCTACCGCACCCGTGCCACCGAGCTCGCCGACCGGCTCAGGGCCCTCGACAGCGAGTACGCCGCGGGCCTGGCCGGGTGCGAGCGTGACGTCGTCGTCGTCAGCCACGACGCGTTCGGCTACCTCGAGAAGTACGGCCTCCACCTCGCCCCGATCGCCGGCCTGTCCCCGGACGCCGAACCCACCCCGTCGGTGTTGGCCGACCTGTCGGAGCTGATCCGCTCGGAGGGCCTCACGACCGTGTTCTCCGAGCGGCTGGCCAGCCCGGCCCTGGCCGAGACGCTGGCCGGTGACCTCGGCATCGAGACCGCCGTGCTCGATCCGGTGGAGGGGCTGACCGACGAGACGTCGGACGACGACTACGTTTCCCTCATGCGGGCCAACCTCGCGGCGCTCCAGGAGGCGAACGGCTGTTGAGCACCGTCCTCGCGCTCCACGGCGTCCGGGTCACCCTGGGCGGACGGCCCGTGCTGCGCGACCTCGACCTGACCGTGACCGAGGGTGAGTTCGTGGCACTGATGGGCGCCAACGGGTCCGGCAAGTCCACTCTCGTCCGGGCCGCGACCGGGCTACGGCCTCTGACGGCCGGGCGGGTCGAGCTGTTCGGGACGCCGCTCGCGGACTTCCGGGAGTGGCGCCGGGTCGGCTTCGTTCCGCAACGGGCCACCGCCGCGTCCGGCGTCCCCGCGTCGGTGCGTGAGGTCGTCGCGTCCGGCCGGCTCGGGCGCCGGAGGCTGTTCGCCCCGCTGTCACGCGCTGACCGTCGGGCGATCGACGACGCGCTGGACGTCGTGCGGCTGGCCGACCGGGCGAGCGACAACGTGGCCGCGCTCTCGGGCGGGCAGCAGCAGCGGGTGCTGATCGCCCGGGCGCTCGCCGGCGAGCCCGACCTGTTCTTCCTGGACGAGCCGACCGCGGGCGTCGACCTTGCGAACCAGCAGGCCCTCGCCGACTCGTTGCACGTGCTCGCCGACCGCGGCG
This sequence comes from uncultured Actinomycetota bacterium, assembly GCA_963829855.1. Lineage (GTDB taxonomy): Bacteria > Actinomycetota > Actinomycetes > Propionibacteriales > Nocardioidaceae > Nocardioides. The sequence goes on from CAWHKE010000011.1 coordinate 373,285, forward strand.
CCACGGTCGTGCTGGTAGCCCACGAGCTCGGTCCGATGGCTCCTCTCGTCGATCGTTCGGTCGTGCTGTCGCACGGCATCGTCGACTACGACGGCACCCCGCTGCACGACCACGGCACGCACGAGCACCACCACCTGCACCAGCACCGGCACGACCACACGCCACACGTGGAGGCGCCCCTCGACGCCCGACCCGAGGGGCGGCCGTGATCGACCTGCTCTCCTACCCGTTCATGGTGCGCGCGCTGATCGCCGCCGCCGTGACGGGACTCGCCGCCCCGGCGATCGGCACCTACCTGGTCCAGCGCCGGCTGGCGCTGCTCGGCGACGGCCTCGGCCACGTCGCGGTCACGGGCGTGGCGATCGGGCTGCTCACCGGGGCCTCGCCTACGTGGGTCGCCGTGGCCGTCGCCGTGCTCGGCGCGGTGGCGATCGAGGTGATCCGCGAGCGCGGCCACACGAACGGCGACGTCGCGCTGGCCCTGCTCTTCTACGGCGGCCTCGCGGCGGGCGTCCTCATCACCGGGCTCGCGGGGCAGAGCGCCTCGCGGCTGCAGGAGTACCTGTTCGGCTCGGTCACCAGCGTCACCCCCGCGGACGTGCTCACCACCGTGCTGCTCGCCATCGTGGTCCTGGTCGTGTGCCTGGGTCTGCTCCCCCAGCTGTTCGCGGTCGCCCAGGACCCGGAGTTCGCGCAGGTCGCCGGGGTCCGGATCAGGCTCTACAACCTGCTGGTGGCCGTGCTGGCGGCGGTGACCGTGACCGTCGCGATGCGCACCGTCGGGCTGCTCCTCGTGTCGGCGCTGATGGTCGTGCCGGTGGCCACGGCCCAACAGCTCACCCGCTCCTTCCGCTCGACCGTGGGCGCCGCCATGGTGCTCGGACTCGGCGCGTCCCTCGGCGGGCTGCTGCTCGCGGCGTACCTCTCGACGGTCCCGCTCAACGTCGCGCCGGGGCCGACGATCGTGCTGCTGGCGCTCGCGGGCTTCGTGCTCGCCTGGCCCGCGGGCCTCTGGCTGCGCGCCCGGGAGCCATCCCATGCCTGACCAGCCACCCCTGCGCCTCACCCGCCAGCGCCGGGCGGTGACGGACGTCCTCGGAACGCTCGACGAGTTCCGGTCAGCCCGCGAGATCCACGAGGTCATGGCGGAGCGCGGCCACGCCATCGGGCTCGCCACCGTCTACCGCACCCTCCAGCTGCTGGCCGAGCACGACGAGGTCGACGTGATCCGCGCGACCGAGGCCGGTGAGGCCAGCTACCGACGCTGCTCGACGTCCCACCACCACCACCTCGTGTGCCGCTCCTGTGGCGCCACCGTCGAGGTCGAGGGGCCGGCGGTCGAGCGGTGGACCCGCGGCATCGCGGAGGAGCACGGCTACGCCGACGTCAGCCACACCCTGGAGATCTTCGGGATCTGCGCCCGCTGCTCCTGACGGCCCTGTCGCAGGACGCTGGAGCGACTACCCGCCGTTGACCCGTCTGGCACGCCGTTGCAGCGGCGTGAAGTGAAGTGAACGGCCGGGTAGATGCCCGTCGGCCGGCCGGACGGCCGGACGCGGCCGGGGTCGCCGTGTCGCCGGCGGTCTGGAAGCCTGTCCGGCGTGACCCGCGACGTCCGCCCGCCGACGCCCCACCCGTCCGGCGCGCGCCCTCCGTCGATCCAGCGGGAGCTGGTGCCGCGCCACGTCGCGATCGTGATGGACGGCAACGGCCGCTGGGCCAAGCAGCGGGGCCTGCCGCGCACGGTCGGCCACGAGCGGGGTGAGCACGCGCTGTTCGACGTCGTCGAGGGCGCCATCGAGATCGGGGTGAAGGCCATCTCGGCGTACGCCTTCTCGACCGAGAACTGGTCGCGCTCCCCCGACGAGGTGAAGTTCCTCATGGGCTTCAACCGAGACGTGATCCGGCGCCGCCGCGACGAGATGCACGAGCTGGGCGTCCGGGTCCGCTGGGCCGGTCGCGCACCGCGGCTGTGGAAGTCGGTCGTCAAGGAGCTGCAGGTCGCGGAGGAGCTCACGCGCGCCAACGACGTCCTGACGCTGACGATGTGCGTCAACTACGGCGGGCGCGCCGAGCTGGCGGACACCGCGCGGTCGATCGCCCGCGAGGTGGCTGCCGGGCGTCTGAACCCCGAGAAGGTCGACGAGCGGACCTTCGCCCGGCACCTCTACGTGCCCGAGGTCTCCGACGCCGACCTGATCTGGCGGACGTCGGGCGAGCAGCGGCTGTCCAACTTCTTGCTGTGGCAGGCGGCGTACGCCGAGCTCGTGTTCACCGACGTGCTCTGGCCCGACGTCGACCGCACCCACCTGTGGGCCGCGATCGAGACCTACGCGCGGCGCGACCGGCGGTACGGGAGCGCCTGACCATCGTCCCGTGTGCCTGAGGGTGCGCCGGGGCGCACCCTCAGGCACACGGCGCGGGGTTCAGCGCTCGACGTACTCCAGGGACCGCAGGCCGCGCTCGAGGTGCCAGGCGACGAACGCCGCGACCAGGCCGCTGGCCTCGCGGAGGTGCCGAGGCTCGGCAGCGGCCACGACCACCCACTCTCCCGCCAGCAGGGCGCCGAGCAGGACGATCGTCTGGGGCGCGGGGCCGGCCGACCCCGGCAGCTTGCAGTCGGCGCACAGCACCCCGCCCGCGGCGGGGTTGAACCAGCGGTGGGGACCGGGGTCGCCGCACCGCGCGCAGTGGTCGAACGACGGCGCGTAGCCCGAGACGGCCAGCGACCGCAGCAGGTAGGAGTCGAGCACCTGGCTCGGCCGGTGCTCGCCCGCGGTCATCGCCCGGAGCCCGCCGACGAGCAGCAGGAACTGCTGGACCGACGGCTGCCGCTCCTCGGTGACGAGCCGGTCGGCGGTCTCGAGCATCACGCTGCCCGCCGTGTAGCGCTCGTAGTCGCGGCCGAGACCGGCCGCGAACGGGTCGAGCGTCTCCGCCTGGGTGACCACGTCGAGGTTGCGGCCCTCGGCGAGCTGGAGGTCGACGTGGGTGAACGGCTCCAGCCGGGAGCCCCACCGCGAGGTGGTCTTGCGAACCCCCTTGGCGACCGCGCGCACCCGCCCGTGCTCACGGGTCAGCAGGGTGATGATGCGGTCGGCCTCGCCCAGCTTGTGGGTACGGAGCACGACGGCCTCGTCGCGGTAGAGCGGCACTAGTGGTCATCTCCGGAGGTCGTTCGGAGGTGGCCCGTGCTCCGGGTGCGTGCATGGCAGGGCGGCGGAGCGATGGCATACCGGGTCGTCTTCCGAGCGACGCCAACGCAGCCAGGTGCGTGCCCGGGGTGCGGGACACCCGAAGGACTTCCGGAGATGGCCACTAACCCATTGTGCCGCGCTCAGGCACGTCGGCGGCGCTGGCGCGTCGTCCCGCCGGGCGCTTTCTGCCAGCAGCCGAGCGAGAACCCGACCGCGTGACGGGTCAGCCGCTCGGGCCTCGCCCGCCACTCCACGATGCTCGTGGCCCGGACGAACTCGGCCTCGGGCAGCTCGTCGGCCAGCAGCGCGGCGTCGGCGGCCGGGTGGATCGGGTCGGCCGGGTGGCCGACCACCAGGGCCGGAGCGCTGATCGTCCGGCGCTCGGCCGAGCTCGGCGCGACGCGGCCGAAGAAGATGCCGTGCACGACGGCCGCGACCGGCCGCGGGTGCTGGTCGAGCGTGTCCAGACCGATCCCGACCCAGAACGGCACCAGCCCGCGCGGCACCGGCCGGGTCAGCCAGCGCGTGGCGTGCACCGTGACCGGCAGGAACCGGGCGGCGAACAGCAACGGGGCGAACGCGATGATCCCGGCCTCCAGCGCGTTGTGCAGCACCGGCATCTCGAGCAGCAGTCCGCGGACCCGCTCGGGCGACGACACGGCCACCTCGAGCGAGACGTTGGCTCCCAGCGACGTACCGCCGATGACGGCCTGCTCCGCGCCCAGGTGGTCGAGCAGCGCGACCACCTGCCCGGCGAACGCGGTCATCGAGTAGCGCAGCGGGTTGTCGGGCCGGTCGGACCGGCCGTGGCCGAGCAGGTCGAGGGTGACGACGTGCAGCCCCTCGGCCGCGAGCGACCGGGCGAGCGGCTGGTGCATCCGGCGCGGCATGAGCTGCCCGTGGAGCAGCACCACCCACGCGTCGCCGGAGCCGTACTCCGTGTACTCGAGACGATCCCCCTCGCCGAGGAAGAACTGGCCGATCCGCTCGGAGACCAACATCTGAGAAACCCTAGTGCGCCGCCGCCCTACCGGCCCTGATCGACCACATTTCGCTCCCCCGTGCACCAGACTGGACCCATGACCGTGGGCGGTGAACGCTGGCGGCTGCCCCTGGTCTCCGTGGCAGCCTTCCTGGCGGTCTACCTGCTCGGCGTGTGGGCCGTCTGGTTCACTCCGGAGTCCGGTTCGGTCGCCTTCTGGTGGCCGGCGGCAGGTGTCTCGGTGACGGTCCTGGCCCTCGCGCCCCACCGGTGGTGGCCCGCCCTCGTCGGGAGCATCGCCCTCGCGTCGTTCGCCGCCAACCTCACCGGCGGCCGGGAGGTCGGTGTCGCGGCCGCCTTCACCGTCGCGAACGTCGCCGAAGCCATGCTCGCCGGTCACCTGCTCAAGGGTCCGGACGGCCGGCTGGTCTCGCTCGAGCGGATCAGGGACTTCGTGCGGCTGCTGGTCGCCGCCGTGTCGGGCGCCCTCGTGCTGGCGGTGCTGGCGGCCGCCACGGTCGTGGTCGCCGACGACGGCCCGTTCCTGTCCACGGCCCGCTACCTCCTGAGCTCGCACGCCGCGGCGGTGCTGGTCATCGTCCCGGTCGCCATGACCTGGCACCTGCGCGCGTCGCTCGCCGAGCGGTGGGAGTACGCCGTCCAGGGCAGCCTGCTGCTCGCGGTGACGCTCCTCGTCTTCGCGCCGACCCACGACCTGCCGGTGGCCGCGATCGGGCTGCCGCTGCTCGTCTGGGCGGCGCTGCGGCTCGACCCGCGCACGGTGGCGTTGGAGATCTTGGCCACCTCGGTGATCGCGGTGCTGCTCACCGCCGCCGGGCGCGGGCCGTACGGCGAGCTCGGACGCGACGAGCTGACGGTCCAGCTCTCCGCGACCCTCGTGCTCGGCTACATCCTCACCAGCGCGCTGATCGCGCTGCCGCTGACGCTGGCGATCACCCAGCGCGGTCGCGACCTCGACGTCCTCTCCGAGAGCGAGACGCTCTTCCGCCGCAACTTCACCGAGTCGCTCACCGGCATGCTGCTGCTGGCGCGCCGCGGCAACCGGCTCGAGGTCGTCGACGCCAACGACACCGCCCACGCGCTCCTCGACAACGGCGCCCGCTCGGTGGTCGGTCGCTACCTCGACCGGGTGCTGACGCAGCCCACGGCGGTCCGCGGCGTCACCCAGACGATGCTGCGCGGCAACCTCGACGGGTGGCGTGGCCAGCTCGGGATCATCCACCGCCCCGAGAGCCAGGTCGAGGTCGCGATCTCGCAGCTCACGGCCGGCGGGGACGACGAGGACGACGCGATGTTCGCCGCCCAGCTGCTCGACGTGACGGCCCTGCACCAGTCGCTGGCCCGCACCCAGGCCGCGGAGCAGCTCACCAACGCGCTGCTCGACACCGCCCGGTGCATCATGATCATGACCGACATGGCCGGCACGGTGGTCCGCGTCAACCAGGCGACGATGATGCTGACCGGGTTCGCCGAGACCCAGCTGCTCGGGGAGCCGCTGTGGGCCCGGATCATCCCGCCCGCCCAGGTCGACGACACCCGGGAGATGTTCGACGGCCCCGACGGCAAGCTGCTGCCCGGGAGCCGCGAGAGCGACCTGCGGACCGCCTCCGGCGACCCGCTGCGGGTGCTCTGGAACACCGACCTGGTCCGCGACGAGGAGGACGGCACGCCGCAGTACGCCGTGCTGACCGGGGTCGACGTCACCGCCGAGCGGGCCGGGGCCGGGCTGATGGCGAACCTCTTCCAGGCGGGCATCTCGACCGCCATCATCGGGATCGACGCGCAGGGCTCGATCCGGGTCCTCAACTCCGGCGCGGAGACCCTGCTCGGGTGCGGCTCCGAGGAGCTGCAGGGCCGCCAGTTCGTCGACGTCCTCGACCCCGAGGAGCTGCGCGACCGCACCGACGAGGCGGCCGGCTCCGGCTGGAGCGCCCTCACCTCCACGCTCGACGGCGGCAACGAGTCCGTCGTGCGCGACTGGACCTGGCGGACCGCACAGGGGCGCCGCCGTACGGTCGAGATGACGATCTGCGGCGGCGGCAGCCAGTTCGGGCCGCAGGCGGGGTTCGTCGTGGTGGGCCGTGACGTCACCGAGCAGCGGCAGGGGCAGCTGATGCTGATGACCGCGCTGGAGAAGGAGCGGGTCGCGGCCGACCGGCTGCGCCAGCTCGACTCCGCCAAGAACGAGTTCGTCTCGACGGTCAGCCACGAGCTGCGCACCCCCGTGACCAGCATCGTCGGCTACACGGAGATGCTCGCCGACGGCGCCCCGGTGCCGGCCCACCCGCAGCAGCTGCCGCTGCTGGAGACGATCGCTCGCAACGGTGCCCGCCTGATCTCGCTCTGCAACGACCTCCTGGCGCTGGCCGGGATCGACAACGACGGCACCGTCTGGGACCGCTCCGTGGTCGACCTGCGGGAGCTGGCGCACCAGACGGAGGAGTCGATGCGGCCGATGGTGCGCAACCGTGACCTGGCCGTGGCGTTCGACCTGCCCGAGGACCCGGTGCCGGTGCTCGGTGACGCGATCCAGCTCGAGCGCGTGATGCTGAACCTGCTGAGCAACGCCGTGAAGTTCACACCCGACCAGGGCCGGGTCATGACCCGGCTGTGGCTCGAGGACGGCGAAGCCCGGCTGACCGTCGCCGACAGCGGCATCGGCATCCCCCAGGAGGAGCAGGACGCCCTGTTCCAGAAGTTCTTCCGCTCCTCGACCGCCCAGGCGATGGCGATCCAGGGCACCGGCCTCGGCCTGTCGATCGTGGCCGGCATCGTGGCCGCGCACGGGGGACGGATCGGCGTCGACTCACGGCTCGGCGAGGGGTCCACGTTCTCGGTGCGGCTCCCACTGCACGTGGCGTGACCCGAGGACTCCTCCGCGACCTCGGCGCTCGGGCAGGATGACCGCATGGCGCTGCAGGTGAGGACCGCGGCCGGCACCGGCTTCGAGCTGCTGCTGGCGGCCGCGGCGGTCGCCGACCCCGACTGGCGACGCGTCTTCACCCACGGGCAGGCGGCGTACGTCGCGGCGCGGGCGGCCGATCCGACGGTGCCTCGCCTCACGGCCCGCCTCGGCCGCTTCGGGTGGATCAACCTCGCGGGACCGCTCGCGGCCGCGAACCCGCCGTGGACCCGGCACCGGCTGGTCCGGCTCGTCGCGGACACCAGCGCAGCGGACCTCAAGCACGTGCTGGTCGGCGGCCGCCGCCACCAGCTCCGCAGCCGGCTCGACGACGACACCGTCCGCGCGGCCGTGGCGGGCGACCCGTCCGCCGTCCGCCGGCTCCGCGCCACGGTGGCCGAGACGCTCCTGAACGTCAGCCCCTGGCTGATCCGGACCCCGGCGGACGAGGTCAAGGACGCCTGCCTGCACGTCCTGGACCAGCTGCCGGTGCTCGACGCGCGGGCGCCGGCCACCGCCACGATCGAGGAGGCGCTCGCCGAGCTCGGCGGCGCGCGGCTGCTGGCGCTGGTCGCGCCCGGCATCCACTACGGCCCCGACGTCCTCGACCGGGTGACGCTCGTGACGAGCCTCCGCACCGCCCCGATCCTGGTGTCCGTGGACGAGGTCGACCAGACCGTGATCCTGCACCCGCCGCTCACCCGGGACGGCACGACCGACGCGGCGGCCCAGCTGCGGGAGCTCGGCCGCGCGCTGGGTGACGACACCCGGATCCGGATCCTCCAGGAGCTCCGGACCTCGGACCTGACCCTGGCCGACCTGTGCACGGCGCTCGGCAGCCCCCGGACGACCCTCCTCCACCACCTCGCGCTGCTGCGTTCGGCCGGCCTGATCGACCTGTCGGTCCGGGCCGGGGAGCCGAATGTCTACGCGCTCGAGAACCGGGGCTTCGAGACGCTGGCGGCCGCGGCCCAGGGGTTCACAACTCGGTAACGGTGTGTCGAAAAATCTCGACATGCCGCCCGCGACGGGCCCTAGTCTCACGCCATGAGGACGACGCCGCGATCGCGGTCACTCGCTGCCGTGGTCCCGCTCCTGGTCCTCGCCGCCTGCGGCGGTCAGCCGGCGGCCTCGCCGCCCGAGCCCGGGGCGAGCAGCCCGAGCGAGACGCCCGAGCCCTCGGCGGCGCCGGTCGACGCGGCGTACGTCGACGTCGACCCGGGCCCGGTGGGCATTGCGGCCGGCGACGGCGCCGTGTGGGTGGTGAGCGCCGAGGAGGAGACGGTCTCGAGGATCCCGGCCCGCGCCGACAAGCCAGACCTGACGGTCGACGTCCCGGGGATCCCGCTCCGGGTCGCGGTGGCCGACGGCGCCGCCTGGGTGACCGCCTTCGCGGGCGAGCAGGTGCTGCGGATCGACGCCAGGACCGGCCAGGTCACCGACCGGATCCCGACCGGCGCCGGCCCCGAGGGGATCACGTCCGGGTTCGGCTCGGTCTGGGTGGTCGCCCAGGACGCCGGCCAGCTGCTCCGGATCGACCCGGCGTCACGGACGGTCGTGGACCGGATCGAGATCGGGGTCGGCGCGCGGCTGGTCGCCGCCGGCGAGGACGCCCTGTGGGTGGCGCACTTCGCCGACGACGCCGTGCTGCGGGTCGACCCGGCGACCGGCGAGGTCACCTCGTCCGGCGAGATCTGCACCGGCCCGCAGGGCCTGGCGGTCGTGGCCGGGCTGGTGTGGACGGCGTGCACGTTCTCCGACCAGGTGGTCGGCCTCGACCCGGTCTCGCTCGAGGTCGTCACGGACGTGCCGGTCGCCGGCAACCCCGACTCGCTGGTCGTCTCGCCCGCCGGTTCCTTGCTCGCCGTCCCCGAGGCGGGCCCGGCCGTGGTGACCATCGACCCGGCGTCGGGCGAGGTCCTGGACCAGCGGCTGCTCGGCGAGGCAGCACCACTCAACGACCGGGCCAACCTCGACGCGACCATCCTCGGCGGCGAGGTGTGGGTGACCTCCCACAGCCTCGGCCGCGTGTATCACCTGCCGGCCGACTGACCCCGCGGCGTCTGGCCACCTAGCCAGCGAGCACGTCCACCGCGAAGAGCATCATCAGCGCGGCGCCGCCGTAGCAGGCCATGGCCACGAGCAACCGGGCCTTGATCTGCAGCCCGTCGTAGAGCGTGAAGCGGAACCGGTGGGCTGCGTGCACGAGCATCACTGCGAACAACCCGAACAGCGCCAACCGGGTGAGCGGGTGCCCGACCACAGCCCGCACGTGCTCGTACGTCGGCGGGCCGATCCAGCCGAGGGGGAACGCGAGCGCACACAGGAACGCCAGCATCGGGAGGAAGATCGCGGCGGCGACCCCGCCGCCGCTGAACGTGAGCCAGACCAGCGGCTCGACCCGCCGCTTCACCGTGCCACCAGCCAGAACACGAACCCGGAGACGACGGCGAGCGCGACGTACTGCGCGCCGAGGACTGCGGCCGTGGGCACCTTCCGGCCACGCAGCCGCAGGTCCATCGCCTGCGGCGTGACGCCGAACCAGGTGACCGTGTGGAGCAGCAGGAACGCGAAGGCGATCACGTTGACCACGAGCAGGGGGCCGGACGACGCCCGGTCCAGGAAGTCGCGGTAGGCGTCCTCGCCCTCGAAGACCGCCTCGACGAACAGCAGCAGGAACAGCACCAGCCAGGCGACGAAGAGGCTGCTGAGCTCGCGCATCACGAACAGGAAGTAGCTGCGCTTGCGCAGCCACCACCAGGTGGAGATCGGCCGCCGGTAGGTGAGGTCCTCGCTCACTGCTCCATCCTCCGGCGCAGTCCCTTCGGCATCGCGGGCAGCAGGAACGCCTTGACCGACTCCTGGGCGGCCTTGAGCTTGTAGCGCTGGATGGCCCCAGCGGGGTCGACGTGCTTGGGGCACACCCGGGTGCACTCACCGACGAAGGTGCAGCCGTAGACCCCCTCGTGCTCGATGAGGACGTCGAGCCGTTCGCGGGCACCGTGGTCGCGGGAGTCGAGGTCGTAGCGCTCCGCAAGGGCGATCGCCGCCGGCCCGACGAAGTCGGGGTCGAGGCCGTAGACCGGGCACGCCGCATAGCAGAGCATGCAGTTGATGCACATGCTGAACTGCTTGTAGGCGTCCAGCTCCTCGGGGGTCTGCAGGTACTCCCCGTCGATCTCGCCATCCTGGTCGAGCAGGGCGTCGTCGTCCCGGATGATCCACGGCTTGACCGTCGGGAGCTTCTGCATGAAGTCGGTCAGGTCGACCACCAGGTCGCGCACGACCGGGAAGTTGGCCAGCGGCTCGATCCGGACCGGTCCCGGCGCGTAGTCCGAGAGGAACGTCGCACAGGTGAGCCGCGGTTCACCGTCGACGTTCATGCCGCAGCTGCCGCAGATTCCCATCCGGCAGGACCAGCGGTACGCCAGGGTCGTGTCCACCTCGTCCTTGAGGTAGTTCAGGCCGTCCAGCACCGTCCAGTCGCCCCGCAGCGGGACGTCGTACTCCTGCCACCCCGGCTCGCGGTCCTTGTCCGGGCGGTAGCGCGTCACGCGCAGCTCGATCCGCTCAGGGCTCATCTCGTCCGTCACCTCCCGTAGACCCGTTCGCCTGGCGGCAGCCCGGTGATCGTCACCGGCACCTCGTCGACCACCGGCGTGCCGTCGGCGCCGCGCCGGACGAGCTGGTGGACCAGCCACCGGTCGTCGTCGCGGGTGGGGTGGTCGGTGCGCTGGTGGGCACCGCGCGACTCCTCCCGCCGCAGGCCGGCCGCCAGGATGCACTCGGCGATGTCGACCATGTTTGCCAGCTCCAACGTCGCCGTGAGCTCGGTGTTGAAGGCACGGGACGTGTCGCGGACGCCGACCGTGGCGACCTTGTCCTGCAGCTCGTGCAGCACCTCGATCCCGTCGGTCATGTCCTGCGCGTCGCGGTAGATGCCGGCCGCCTCCTCCATGGTCACCTGCATCTCGGTGCGGATCGCGGACAGTCCGTCCGCCTGCCGGGTGGTGTGACCCATCACGTCCCGTTCCAGCCTGCGGATCTCGTCGGCGGCCTGCGCTGCGATCGCCGGCGGTGGACCCGGCGCGCCGGCGGCGTACTCGGCGGCGGCGCGGCCCGCCCGGGCCCCGAACACCAGGCACTCCGGCAGGGAGTTGGAGCCGAGCCGGTTGGCGCCGTTGATGCTGACGCAGGCGGTCTCGCCGGCGGCGTACAGCCCTGCCAGAGCGGTGGCGCCGTCGTTGTCGGTGCTGACACCGCCCATCATGTAGTGGATCACCGGCCTCACGGGGATCAGCTCCCTCACCGGGTCGATCCGCTCGTACTTCAGGCAGAGCTCGCGCACGAAGGGGAGCTTGTCGTCGATGAGCTGCGGGCCCAGGTGTCGGAGGTCCAGGTGCACCACCTGGCCGTACGGCGTCTCGACCGCTCGACCGCCTGCGATCTCGTGGAAGATCGCCTGCGAGATCCGGTCGCGGGGACCCAGCTCCATGCTGCGCAGCTCCGGGGTCGGCGAGGGCTTTCCGAGGTCGTAGTCCTGCAGGAAGCGGTAGCCGTCCTCGTTGAGCAACCAGCCGCCCTCCGCACGGGCGGCCTCCGTGATCAAGATGCCGGTGAACGGGAGCCCGGTCGGGTGGTACTGGACGAACTCCATGTCCTTCAGCGGCGCACCGGCCCGATAGGCGAGCGCCATCCCGTCACCGGTGTTGATGTTGGCGTTGGTCGTGAACGGGAACACCTTGCCGCAGCCACCGGTCGCCAGCACCACCGCCTTGGCCGTGATCGCGCGGATCCGGCCGGTGGCGAGCTCGACCGCCACGACTCCGTGGACCCGCCCTTCGTCGACCAGCAGCCGCGTCACGAACCACTCGTCGTACCGGTGCACGGCGCGGTACTTCAACGACGTCTGGAACAGGGCGTGGAGCATGTGGAACCCGGTCTTGTCGGAGGCGAACCAGGTGCGCTTCCGCTTCATGCCGCCGAAGGCCCGCACCGCGACCCGGCCGCCCGGCTGCCGGCTCCAGGGGCAGCCCCAGTGCTCGAGCTGCAGCAGCTCGCGCGGCGCCTCCTGGACGAACAGCTCGACCGCGTCCTGGTCGGCCAGCCAGTCGCTCCCCGAGACCGTGTCGTAGACGTGCTCGTCGGTCGTGTCGTCGTCCGCGATCACCCCCGCTGCGCCGCCCTCGGCCGAGACCGTGTGGCTACGCATGGGATAGACCTTGGACACCACCGCCACGTCCAGGTCCGGGTTGGTCTCGGCGATCTCGATCGTGGCCCGCAGGCCGGCGGCGCCGCCGCCGACCAGGAGCACGTCGTGCGGTCCGAGGGTCTCCTCACTCACCCCGGAACTCCTCGTCGACGAGCACCCGTCCTCGGTGGTCCGTGACCAGGTGGTGGAGGCTGCCGTCGTGGAACTCCTCACGGTGGGTCTGGCAGCCACAGGAGAAGAGAACGTCCTCGGTGAGGAGGCCCTGCTGGTCCTCGGTCACCGTCCGCTCCCCGCTGCGCTCGTTACCGCATGGCGCGGAGCCCGCGTCGAAACCGGGTGACGGTCACGCTCACGGCTCACCTCCTGGGGTCAGCTGGTGAGCCCACGTTCCCGCATCCCCCGCCGAATGTGAAGGGTCAGCCGGAGCGGTTCACCGCGCTGAGCACCGCCTTGAGGCTGGCGGTCACGATGTTCGCGTCGATCCCGACCCCCCAGAGCACCTGCTCCCCCACGAGGCACTCCACGTACGCCGCGGCCACCGCGTCGCCGCCGGCGGAGAGGGCGTGCTCGGCGTAGTCGAGGACCCGGACGTCGTAGCCGTGCTCGAGCCCGTTGAGCGCGTCGACGAACGCCGCGATCGGCCCGTTGCCGGTGCCCTCGAGCGTCCGCAGGTCGCCGTCGACGTACACGTTGACGGTGAGCGCGTCGCGCTCGCCCGCCGCGCTGGAGGTGTGCACGGAGTCGAGCTTCAGGGGCGACTCGCGGTCGAGGTACTCCGACGAGAACGCCTCCCAGATCTGCTCCGAGGTCATCTCGCCGCCGTCGGTGTCGGTGCGCTCCTGGACGACCCGGCTGAACTCGATCTGGGCGCGCCGCGGCAGGTCGAGCTTGTGCTCGGCCTTGAGCAGGTAGGCGATGCCGCCCTTGCCGGACTGGCTGTTGACCCGGATCACGGCCTCGTAGGTGCGGCCGACGTCCTTCGGGTCGATCGGGAGGTACGGCGCCTCCCAGGCGATCTCCCCCACGGGGATCCCGCGCTCGGCGGCCTGCCGGTCGAGGTCCTCCAGGCCCTTCTTGATCGCGTCCTGGTGCGACCCGGAGAACGCCGTGTAGACGAGGTCGCCGGCGTACGGGTGCCGCGGGTGGACCGGCAGCTGCGTGCAGTACTCCACCGTGCGGCGGATCTCGTCGATGTCGGAGAAGTCGATCTGCGGGTCGATCCCCTGGCTGAACAGGTTCATGCCGAGCGTGACCAGGCAGACGTTGCCCGTGCGCTCGCCGTGTCCGAAGAGGCAGCCCTCGACGCGGTCGGCACCGGCCATCACCGCCAGCTCCGTCGCCGCCACCGCGGTCCCGCGGTCGTTGTGCGGGTGCAGACTGATGGTGGTCGACTCCCGCCGGGTCAGCTGCCGCGAGAACCACTCGATCTGGTCGGCGTACACGTTCGGCGTCGACATCTCGACCGTGGCCGGCAGGTTCAGGATGATCTCGCGACCGTCGTCGGGCTGCCACACGTCCGAGACGGCCTCGCACACCTCGACGGAGAAGGGCAGCTCGGTGCCGGTGAAGATCTCCGGGCTGTACTCGTAGCCGATCACGGTCGTGTCGAGGAGGTTCTCGCTGTGCTTCATGACCAGCTCGGTGCCGCGGACCGCGATGTCCTTGATCTCGTCGTTGCTCGCCCGGAAGACGACCCGGCGGAACAGCGGCGCGAGCGCGTTGTAGAGGTGGATGTTGGCGTGGTGGATCCCGACCAGGCTCTGCACCGAGCGCTCGATCAGGTCCTCCCGGGCCTGGGTCAGCACCGAGATGGTGACGTCCTCGGGCACCCGGCCCTGCTCGATCAGCTGGCGCACGAAGTCGAAGTCGGTCTGGCTCGCTGCCGGGAAACCGACCTCGATCTCCTTGTAGCCCATCCGGACCAGGAGGTCGAACATCTTCATCTTGCGGGCCGGGGTCATCGGGTCGATCAGCGCTTGGTTGCCGTCCCGGAGGTCTGTCGACAGCCAGCGCGGGGCCCTGGTCACCTGCGCGCTCGGCCAGGTGCGGTCGGGCAGGTCGATCGGATCGAACGCGCGGTAGCGGTGGACCGGCATGCCCGACGCTCGTTGGGTGTTGGTGAAGCCCTGGTTCTGCAGAGTCATGGATCAGCCTTCGCTGGGAGCGGGTGCCGGCAACACGAACCCTCCGCGGCGAGGGATCCGGCGGATCAGCCCTCGCGGCGGCAGCGAAGAAGGAGGCTGCGCGTCATGACGGTCCCAGCATAGCCAGCCGGAGGCCGGGCGCCGACGCGTCCGCCCACATGGCGGATCGCGGCGGGGCAGGACCCGGCCCGGCGTGGCGGTCAGCCCTGGGGTGCCATGCACTCGGTGAGCGCGGTCATGAGCTCCTGGGTGCCCGACTCCTGGTCGTTGCTGAACACGGCCACCAGGAAGCTGTTGAGGACCTCGTCGGTGAGCTTCTCGTCGATGCAGGCCTGAGCCTCAGCGGGGAGCTCGCCCATCGCGCCGCTGAAGATCTCCTTGATGTCGGCGCAGTCCTGCATGACGTCGGCCGCGGACTGAGCGTCGTCCTTCGACATCTCGACGGTGTCGATGGTCGATTCGGCCTCGAGGTCCTCGGTGATGATGCCGTACTCGACCAGCTGGTCGGTCCCGATCTCCTCCACGAAGCCGTCGCCGACGCAGTCGGCCTGGTCCTGGGTGACCTCGAAGGTCTCGTCGTTGCTGTCCATGATGGAGTCGGCGATGGCCTTGCTGGCCGCCGAGTCGTCTCCGCCGCATGCGGTCAGCGCCAGGGCGAGGACGGCGACGGCGCCGAGAGTGCGGATCTTCATTGACTTAACCTCCGTTGGTGGGTCTGGCCCCTGACCCTAACCGTCCGACTCGCCGCGGACGAACGCCCGGCCCAGCGAACGCAGGCCCTCCGCGGTGCTGGCCGGTACCGGCTCGGCGGTACCATCGCGGGCACCGATCGACCGGCTACCGAGGAGGAGTGACGTGCGCCCGCTGGCCGTCCTCCTGGCGACCCTCGTGCTGCTCGCGGCCTGCACCGAGGAGCAGGGGACGAACGTCGACCCGGAGCTGGTCGACGCGGTCGCCGCCCCCGAGGCCGGCGCCTGCCGGGTGCTGACGCCCGACGACGTGGCGATGGCCAGCAACGCCACCCGGACCGTCGACTGCTCGGAGCCCCACACAGCCCAGACCTACGAGGTCGGCGAGCTGCCCAGCGAGCTCGCCGACGCGGCGTACGACGACCCGGAGCTCGTCGCGTTCGCCTACCGGAGCTGTCGTGCGCGCTTCCAGGAGTACGTCGGCGGCGACGAGAGCCTCGTGATGCGGAGCGTGGTCAGCTGGGCGTGGTTCCGCCCGTCGGAGAAGGCGTGGAGCGACGGGGCCCGCTGGTACCGATGCGACCTCATCGGCGGCGGCGACCACAGCGCAGAGCTCCGCGACCTCCCCACGGACGCCGAGGGGCTGCTCGCCGGTCGGGTGGGCGACGAGTGGCTCGTCTGCGCCGCCGGGCCGACCGTGGCCGGCGCCACCCGGGTGCCCTGCTCGGAGCAGCACACGTGGCGAGCCGTGACGACGATCAAGCTCGGCGAGCCCGAGGACCCCTACCCCGGCGACCGGGCGGTCGAGGCACGCACCCGCGACTTCTGCGACTCGTCGGTCGCGGCCGTGCTCGAGTACCCCGTGTCGTACGACTTCGCCTACACCTGGTTCCGCGAGGCCGAGTGGGAGCTCGGCAACCGGCGGTCGATCTGCTGGGCGAAGACCGAGCGATGACCAGGCTGCTCGCGACCGCGACACGCGGACCGCTCGCGTGCCTGGTGACCGCACTGCTCTCCACCGGGCTGGTGCTGGCGGCGTGCACGAACGCCGGCCCCGGTGAGGACCAGCCGTCCGGGTCGCCGACGACGCGGTCGGTCGAGTCCTCGCCTGCCGAGCCCACGCTGCCGGCCCCGGCGCCGCGGGTGGGTGACTGCCACCGCCTGTCCTACGACGGCGCGGTCGCCCCGACAGCCCGCAACCGCACTGTCGCCTGCGACCAGACCCACACCGCCGAGACGTACCGGGTGGGCCGGCTCGACACGGTGGTGGACGGGCGGCTGCTCGCGGTCGACTCCGACGAGGTCCAGGCGCAGGTCGCCACGACCTGCCCCGACCGCCTGGCCGAGTTCGTCGGCGGCACCGAGGAGCAGCGCCGCCTGAGCATGCTGCGGGCGGTGTGGTTCACGCCGACGCTCGAGCAGTCGGACGCCGGCGCCGACTGGTTCCGCTGCGACGCCGTCGCGCTCGCCGAGGACTCGCGGTTGCTGGAGCTCGAGGGCACCCTCGGCGGCGCCCTCGACACCGAGGCCGGGCGGCAGCGCTTCGGCGTCTGCGGCACCGCGGAGCCCGGCACGGCCGGCTTCCGCCGGGTGGCGTGCGCCGAGCCTCACACCTGGCGGGCGCTGCGCACCGTCAGCCTGCCCGGGCCGGACTACCCCGGGGAGGAAGCGGCCGCCCGGGCCGGCGAGACGCCGTGCCGCGACGCCGCCAACGCGCAGGCCCCCGACCCGCTCGACTTCCAGTGGGGGTACGAGTGGCCGACGGCGGAGCAGTGGGCCGTCGGCCAGACCTGGGGCGTGTGCTGGGTGCCTGCCCCGGTCTGACCCTGCCTGGCCCCGTCAGAAGCCCAGCTTGCGCAGCTGTCGCGGGTCGCGCTGCCAGTCCTTCGCGATCTTCACGTGCAGGTCGAGGAACACCGGCGTGCCGAGGAGCGCCTCGATCTGCTGTCGCGCGCGCTGACCGACGTCGCGCAGCCGCTGTCCCTGGTGGCCGATCACGATGCCCTTCTGCGAAGACCGCTCGACGTAGAGGTTGGCGTGGATGTCGAGGAGCGGCCGATCCGCCGAACGACCCTCTCGCAGCCCCATCTCCTCGACGAGCACCGCGATCGAGTGGGGCAGCTCGTCGCGCACGCCGTCGAGTGCGGCCTCGCGGATCAGCTCTGCGACCAGCTGCTCCTCCGGGGCGTCGGTGAGATCACCGTCGGGGTAGAGGGGTGGCCCTTCGGGCATCAGCCCGACGAGCAGGTCGGCCAGCAGCGACACCTGGTCGCCACCGGTCGCCGACACCGGCACGATCTCGGCCCACTCGGTGCCGGTCGCTCGCCCGAGCTCGGCGATGTCGAGCAGGTGCTCGCCGATCCGGTCGGGTGTGGCCAGGTCGGTCTTGGTGGCGATCGCGACCTTCGTCGTCCGCCGCACCTTCGCGAGCTCGCTGACCAGGAACCGGTCGCCGGGTCCGATCTTCTCGTCGCTCGGGAAGCACACGCCGACGACGTCGACCTCCGCCCACGTCGTCCTCACCAGGTCGTTGAGCCGCTCACCCAGCAGGGTCCGCGGCCGGTGCAGCCCGGGGGTGTCGACCAGGATCAGCTGGGCGTCGGGCCGGTGCACGATCCCGCGCACCACGGTGCGGGTGGTCTGCGGCTTGTCGGAGGTGATGACGATCTTCTGCCCCACGAGCGCGTTCGTCAGTGTGGACTTGCCGACGTTGGGCCGACCGACGAAGCAGGCGAACCCGCTCCGGTAGCCGTCGGCGAAGCTCGGGAAGCCTCCGGTCGTGTCATCCATCGCGCGCCCTGTCGTAGTCGGCCCAGATCTCGTCGTCGGTCTTGCCCTGCGCCTTGCCGGCCCGCCAGATCGGGCCGGGGTCGACCGCCCGCGGCTGCCGCTCACGGACCCCGCGCCAGTAACCCATCACGTCGTACGCCGACGACGGCAGCCGCCGCTCGCGCATCAGGTGCTTGCGGATCGCCCGCATCTGCGCCGACTCCCCCGCCATCCAGAAGTACCCCTCGCCGGCCGGCCAGTCCAGCCCCTCGACCACCTCGGCGAGCCGGCTGACACCCTCGGAGGGCGGCACGAGCCAGGTGACGTCGGTGCCCGCGGGGAGGTAGCCGGGCAGGTCGTCAGGGACCTCGGCCCAGATCCGGGTCGGCACGTCGGTGACCGACTCGGCGATCCGGGCCATCGCGGGCATCGCCGTGAGGTCGCCCACGAGCAGCAGCCAGGCCGGGTCGGGCGGCGGCGCGAACGAGCCCTTCGCCGCCGTCACCACGACCTGGTCGCCGACGCAGTCACGGGCGACCCACTCGGTGACGAGCCCGACCTCGTGCACCACGACGTCGAGGACCAGCTCGCCCGGCGCCCACCAGCGGACCGTGTAGTAGCGCGACTGGAACTGCCCGGGCACGACCAGGCCGACCCACTCGTCGGGGATCCCGGTGGAGACGAAGCCGTCGAGTCCCCGCAACGTCACGCGCACCAGGTGCGGGGAGAGCTCCTCGCGAGCGGCGACGACGGCGTCGTACGTCTGCGCTCGGGTGGTCACCCAGCGAGGGTAGTCACCAGGTCGGGCGCAGTGGGAATCCGTCGGCGCCGTCCTCCGTGGTCCGCGTGGCGAGCACGTGGTGCAGCTGGGTCTCGTTGCGCTCGAAGGCCAGCCGTGACCCCGCCATGTAGAGACCCCACACCCGCGCGGTCCCCTCGCCGACCTCCTCGACGCACTCGTCCCAGTGGTCGCGCAGGTTGCGGCACCAGCCCGCGAGCGTCAGGGCGTAGTGACGGCGGAAGTTCTCCTCGTGCATCACCTCGAGACCCGCGTCCTGGACCTCGCTGATGATCCTCCCCGACCCGGTCAGCTCGCCGTCCGGGAAGACGTAGCGGTCGAGGAAGGCCCCGATCGGCTGCCGGCGGTTGTGCGAGCGGGTGATGCAGTGGTTGAGCAGCCGGCCCTCTGGTCGCAGCCGGTCGCGCAGGTGGGCGAAGTAGGCGGGGTAGTGCCGCACCCCGATGTGCTCGGTGAGGCCGATCGAGCTGACGGCGTCGAACCCGGTCTCCATCACGTCGCGGTAGTCGAGGTGCCGCACCTCGGCGAGGTCGCCGAGCCCCTCCCGGTCGATCGCCTCCTTGGCCCAGGACGCCTGCTGGAGCGACAGCGTGACGCCGAGGGCGCGCACGCCGTACTCGCGCGCCGCGTACCGGACCATGCCGCCCCAGCCGCAGCCGACGTCGAGCAGCCGCTGGCCGGGGCGCAGGTCGAGCTTGCGGCACACCAGGTCGTACTTCTCCGCCTGCGCCTCCTCCAACGTCGCGTCGGCCGTCGGGAACACGGCGCAGGTGTAGGTCATCGACGGGCCGAGGACGAGCTCGTAGAACCGGTTGGACACGTCGTAGTGGTGGGAGATCACCCCGGCGTCGCGTCCCTTGGTGTGGCGCAGCCCCTCCATGGCCCGTCGCCAGCGGGGCAGCGCCTCCTGCGGCGGCGGCTCGGGGATCCGGAGCGTGCCCAGTCCGACCGACCGGATGACCGCCATCGCCTCCGCCGGGGTGGGCGTGCGGAAACGCAGGTGGTTCTGCAGGTAGACCAGCGCGTCGTACGGGTCGCCGGGGTGGACCCCGTGCAGGAGGAGGTCGCCCGACACGTAGGCGCGGGCCATCCCGAGGTCGCCCGGGGCGGTGAGCATGTACGCGAGCCCGCGCGGGCTCGTCAGCTCGAGCCCGAGCTCCGACCCGGGCGGACCGGCCGTGCTCCCGTCGTACGCCGTGAAGCGCAACGGCAGCCCGTCGCGCATCAGGGAGTCGACCGCCTTCGCGATCGTCATCCGGGCCGGCTCCCGGTCCGGTGCCCGGTTCGAGATGCTCGTCATCGTCGTCCCACCGCCTTGTCGTAGAGGCCGGTCAGCCGGTCCTCGGGGTCGTACAGCTTCTTCACGCGCGCCAGCCCCGCACCGTCGTAAAGCGCGTCGAAGGTGTCGCGATCATAGAAGGAGTCGGAGTAGAGGCTCTTGTGCCCGCCGAGCTCGTGCACCACCGCCTCGATCGCCCGGTTGCGGGGGGCGTCGTCGGCCTCGGGGCCGACGTGCACCGTGCCCCAGAAGCCCACGTTCACGTAGCAGCGCCCGGGCTCGAGCGGGTACGTCGGCCACGACCGGGTCGCGACGACCGGGCAGAGCCACACCGGCCGCATGCCGACCTCGGCGTCGAACCAGGCGAGGAACTCGGCCAACCGCTCGACCGGGACCTCCACGTCCTGGACGACCCGCTCGCGCTGCGGTCGGCCGGCCCGCCGGTCGAGCCGGTCGGCGATGCCGAAGCGCCGGTCGAGCCCGAGCAGTCGCATGTAGACGTCGGACCGGCGCCAGCGCCGCGGCCAGATCCGCCGGGCGACCGGGTGCTGGGCGCCGAAGGCGCGCGAGCACCAGAACCAGTCGGTGTCCCAGCGCCACAGGTAGTCGTGCATCGTCAAGCGGTCGGTCATGCGCTCCTGGAGCGAGCGGTAGTAGATCCGCTGACCGGTGTAGTCGGAGGTCGGGCCGGACTCGTCCGTCCACGTGGCGAGCGTGAGGTAGGACTCCCCCGGCCGGAACGTCACCCCGTCGAGCGCGTCGACCCGCACGCCGTCGTGGCTGCCGGTCGCGACCAGCTCGGCCACGGCGGACGCGAGGTGGTCCTCGTCGTCGAACCGCAGGTGACGCAGCGCGACGTGGCCCGGGACCTCCTCCAGCCGGATCGACAGCCGGGTCGCGTACCCGAGCGAGCCGTAGGAGTTCGGGAAGGCGTCGAACAGGTCGTCGCCGGGCCGGGTGGTCACCACGTCGCCCGCCCCCGTGAACACGTCCATCTCGAGGACCGACTCGTGCGGGAGGCCGTGCCGGAAGCTGGTCGACTCGATGCCGAGGCCGCTCACCGCCCCGCCCAAGGTGATGGTCCGCAGCTGCGGCACGACGTACGGGATCAGACCGTGGGGCAACGTGGCGTCGACCAGGTCCTCGTAGGTGCACATCCCCTGCACCTCGGCGGTGCGCGCCTCCCGGTCGACGGAGATCACACCGGTGAGCCCCGTGACGTCCAGCCCGGGCGCCGCGACGGCCTGCCGGGGACGGAACAGGTTGGTGGTGGGCTTGGCCAGTCGCACCGGCCCGCCCGGCGCGAGGGCGGCGTAGGAGGCCCGGAGGCGCTCGACCGCGGCTCGGTGGAGTTGACGGGTCACCACGCACCTACGGTACTGCCGGGCCGCGCGGCGGTCATTCCCAATAGCCGTCCCGCATTCGCCGCCGATCGCACACCCGGCTTGTCGGAGTTCCTTGTAGGCGCATGTCACCACCCCTAGTCGGCCGCTAGTCGCGCGCCTAGTCATGTCGCTAGTCCGTGACTAGTCGGTGACTAGTCACCGGGTAGCCCGGGTCCCTTGTCACCCGGCACCCTTGCCCCTGCGAGGACACACGGATTTGCCTCACGGCTTGACCGGGGCGGGCAAACACGAGCCGCCCTCGGGAAGTCTCGGCAGAGGGGCCGAGCGGGCCTGGAAACGTGACAGGCCCCCCGCACCCGATGCGGGGGGCCCACGGTGTCCGGGGACTGGACACGGAACTCGCTTGTCCGGGGGGAGGACGTCACGCGAGCTTTTCGCTGGTGGCTCAGAGGGGGGACTTTGCCACCGTGTTGTGACTGTAGTTTACACACTCTGCCGCGTCGCGGAACCTTTTCGAAAAAGTCGACTTTGTGGGGGGATCGTTCCAGATTCGAAACCTGAAACCCTTCCCGATTTGCCCGGTTATCCTTCATGCTTGGGCCGTTCGGCCCAACAACAAATTCTCACCCCTGGAGAAGAAGAACAATGAACCGTTCCGTGAAGCTCACGATCGCCACGATCGCCACCGCCCTCGTCGCCAGCCTCGGCATGGCCGGCGTCGCGTCCTCGACCGAGGCGGGCAAGTCGGAGTACAAGGACCGCAGCTGGTGCTGCTGACCCCCTCCGGGTCCGCAGCATCGTGATGCCCTGACCGACTCCACGGAGTCGGCTCAGCAGCATCGGGTCACCTGATTTCACAGGCGGCCGTGACGCACGAGCGTCGCGGGCCGCCTCGAAGTGTTTCCCTGGCACACAGGGTTCGTGGGCGCGACCGACGGCCGCGGGTCCGTGCCGGGACGCCCGGGCCGGGGCAGGTCGAGACCCCCGCGCCGTGCGGCGCGGGGGTCTCGACCTGCGGCTGGGTGCCGGTCAGAAGACGTGCTGCTCGCGCACGGCGAGCGAGCGGTCGCGCAGCCCCGTGGAGGCGGCGGCGCTGCGGTAGGCGTCCCGGGCTGCGTCCAGCTCACCGACGGTCTCCAGGAGCCCGGCGAGCTCGAACCACAGCTGCGCGGCGTTGCGGTCGGACCCGACACCGGTCAGGACCATCACGGCCTCCCGGTAGGCCTGACTGGCCTGGTCGATCGCGCCGGCAGCGGCCCAGGCCTGACCCTCCACGGACTTGGCGTCCGCGGCCATGATCGGGGCCTTGTCGCGCGCCGCGGTGTACACGGTGCCCGCCAGCGACCCTGCGGCCCCGATGTCACCGTTGAGGAGCTGCGCGCGGGCGCGGGTGAGGTCGACGCGAGCGAGGTCGATCGCGCCGGCGCTCGACTGGCGCAGCTCGTGGTCGGCCTGGTCGAGGTGGTCGGTGGCGGCACTGACCTCGGGCGGGTCGAGCCGCAGCTGCATGCTCGCGAGCTCCATCCGCAGCCGGGCGAGGTTGCGGCCGTCCTGACCCTCGGTGAGGAGCACGAGGGCCCGCTCGGCGAGCGCGACCGCGTCACGCACGGCGCCGCGCTCGGCCTCGAGCATGCTGGCGTTCCAGTACGCCGCGGCGCGGGCCTGGGGGGAGGCGATCCGCTCCGCCTTGTCGATGGCCTTGCGGCAGGTGCGCACGGCCTGGCCGGTGTCGCCCCGCTCGTAGTAGGCCGCCGCGACCGTGACGGCCAGCTGCACGGACTCGTCGGCGCCGTCCAGCGCCGTGCCGGAGACCTCGTGGAGCACCCGCTCCGCGCTGTCGATGGCGTGGTTCAGGTCGCCGGACTCGCGCAGGCAGCGGCTCAACGCGATCGCGGCCTTGATCCGCAGGATCCCGCCGTCGCGCGCTTCGACGAGCGGCTCGAGCTCGAGGATCGCGTCGTCGATGCTGCCCTGGACCTCCAGCGCACGAGCGATGAGGAACGTCGCCCGCGGCAGCAGGTCGTGGAAGGCGCGGTCGATCGCCTGGTCGCGGGCGCTGCGCGCCCGGGCCTCGGCCTCGATGAAGTCGCCGCTCTCGAGAGCGAGCTCGGCGAAGTCGATGGCCAGCTTGGTGGCGTCGTGCTCGCGGGCGGACTCACCGCGCAGCAGCTGGTCGACGGGGACGTCGAGCCGCGCGGCCAGGCCGGCGAGCACGGTGGCGTTGGGGCGTCGCTGCCCCGACTCCAGCCGGGACACGTAGCCGACGGAGACCAGGTCTCCGGCCAGGTCGGTCTGGGTCCAGCCCTTCGCCAGGCGGGCAGCACGCAGCCGCCGCCCCAGCTCGGTGGGGTGGATCTCGTACAGCAGCCCTGCGTCTCCCGCGTCCATGTGCCGATTGTGACTGACGAAGGAGCAATTTGGTCAAGGTATTCGACAACTCGTCTCAACCGTGGCGCAGAAACTTTGCCACTCCTAGACTCGGACATGTCCGGGGGACGGTCGTCACGCGCAGCGTCCGGAGATGCGCGCGTGACGCTCCCCCGGAAGACTTTGCTCAGGTGGCGGCTCGGATCTCACTCCTCGAAGCTCCCCTGTAGCCCTCGAGAAGGCCCCTGGCGGGCCTTCTGAGGCATGCCGAGGGCCACGACGTCCCCGGGTGCCGCACCTGGGACGTGCGAGCCTCAGGACGTCGTGCTGTCGACGATCGCGCCCCGGTGGTCCCCGACGTGGATGGCCACGTCGCTCCCGGCGAAGTCGCGGACCGCGGCCAGCCCCGCCACGCCGCCCACGGCGTTGGTGAGGACCACCGCGGCCTCCAGACCGCGTGACCCCGACGCGATGGCCATGGCGACGCAGACCTCGAGCGCCGTCAGGCGCAGCGACGGCAGCTCCACGGTCGTCGCGGCGTAGGTGCGGCCGCTCTCGTCGCGCACGGCGGCGCCCTCGGCCGCCCCGGTGCGGGCGCGGGTCGCGCGGGCGAGCGTCACGAGCTTGGCGTCCTCGGGCGACAGGTCACTCATCGGGGCCCTCCTCCGGCTCGTCGGCGACACTGGTGATCAGCACCGTACCTATCTTGTTGCGCCGACCGGCGGTCTCCTCCGCCTCGAAGCGCAGGCCGTGTGCTTCCACCCAGGAGCCCGGGATGGGGACCCGGCCGAGATGCTTGGCCATCAGGCCGCCCACGCTGTCGACGTCCTCCTCCTCGACGTCGAAGCCGAAGAGCTCGTCGAGGTCGTCGATCGGGTAGCGCGACGACACGCGGGTCGCGCCGCCCTCGAGCTGCTCCACCTCGATCTCCTCCTCGTCGTACTCGTCGGTGATCTCGCCGACGATCTCCTCCAGGAGGTCCTCGATCGTGATCAGGCCCGCGGTGCCGCCGTACTCGTCGACCACCACGGCGATGTGCTGGCGCATCGCCTGCATCTCGGAGAGCAACGCGTCGACCGGCTTGGAGTCGGGCACGAAGATCGCGGGGCGCATCACGCCCTCCACACGCTGCGTGAACTCGACGTCCGGTGCCTCGAAGTCGCGGCGGACCAGGTCCTTGAGGTAGGCGAACCCCAGCACCTCGTCGAGGTTCTCGCCGATCACGGGGACCCGGGAGAAGCCGCTGCGCAGGAACAGCGACATCGTCTGTCGCAGGTTCTTGTGGCGCTCGATGTAGACCACGTCGTTGCGCGGCACCATCACCTCGCGGGCGCTGGTGTCGCCGAGCTCGAAGACGGAGTGGATCATCCGCCGCTCGCCGGACTCGATCACCGCCGACGCCTCGGCGAGGTCGACGAGCTCGCGCAGCTCGGTCTCGGTCGAGAACGGTCCCTCGCTGAAGCCGCGCCCAGGCGTGATCGCGTTGCCGACCAGGATCAGCAGCCTCGGGATCGGGCCGAGGATCGAGGTGATCGCGACCAGGGGCGGGGCGGTCAGCAGCGCGACCCTCTCGTCGTGCTGCCGCCCGAGGGTGCGGGGGGCGACGCCGATCACCACGAACGACACCACGAGCATGACGCCGATCGAGGTGGCCGCCGCCTGCCAGAAGGCGCCGTCCCACACGTCGCGCACGAGCTGCGTGACGAGGACGATCGCCGCGATCTCGCACAGCAGGCGCAGGAGCAGCGCGGTGTTGAGGTAGCGAGGCGCGTCGTCGAGGATCGTCACGAGCTGCTTGGCGCCGGCCCTGCCCTCCGACACGAGCTCCTCGGCGCGGGCCCGGGAGTACGACGACAGGGCGGCGTCCGCGGCCGAGAAGACGCCCGCGAGGAGGACCAGGGTGGCGGCTGCGGTCAGCAGCCACGCATCGCCGGAGGTCACTGGTCGCGCCAGGCGGCCAGCAGCTCGTCCTGCAGCCCGAACATGACCCGGTGGTCCTCGGGCTCGGCGTGGTCGTAGCCCAGCAGGTGGAGGATCCCGTGGACGGTCAGCAGCTCGACCTCCGCGACGGTCCCGTGGCCGGCCGCCTCCCCCTGGCGCTCGGCGACCGTGGGGCACAGCACGAGGTCGCCCAGCACGCCCTCGGTCGGCTCCTCGTCGACCAGGCCGGGTCGCAGCTCGTCCATCGGGAACGCGAGCACGTCGGTGGGGCCGGACTTCTCCATCCACTGCGCGTTGAGCTCGGCGATGGTGGCCTCGTCGACCGCCTTGATGCACAGCTCCGCCTGTGGGTGCACCCGCAGCCGGTCCATGACGAACCGCGAGAGCGCGGCCAGCCGCGTCACGTCGAGCTCGTGGCCGGACTCGTTGAGGATCTCGATGCTCATGCGCGGGGGCGCTCCTGGCCGGGACCGACTCCCCGCGCGTCGAACTCGTCGTAGGCGGCCACGATCCGGCCGACCAGCTGGTGCCGGACGACGTCGTGACTGGTCAGGCGGTTGAACGAGACGTCCTCGACGCCGGTCAGGATGTCCTCGACGACCTTGAGGCCCGACTTGCTGCCCGAGGGCAGGTCGATCTGGGTCACGTCGCCGGTGACCACGATCTTCGAGCCGAACCCGAGCCGGGTGAGGAACATCTTCATCTGCTCGGGCGTGGTGTTCTGGGCCTCGTCGAGGATGATGAACGAGTCGTTCAGCGACCGGCCGCGCAGGAACGCCAGCGGCGCGACCTCGATGGTGCCGGCGGCGAGCAGCTTGGGGATCGACTCGGGGTCGACCATGTCGTGGAGCGCGTCGTAGAGCGGGCGCAGGTACGGGTCGATCTTCTCGCTGAGGGTGCCGGGCAGGAAGCCGAGCCGTTCCCCCGCCTCGACCGCCGGGCGGCTGAGGATGATCCGGTTGACGTTCTTGGACTGCAGCGCCTGCACGGCCTTCGCCATGGCGAGGTAGGTCTTGCCGGTGCCGGCCGGTCCGATGCCGAACGTGATCGTGTGCTTGTCGATCGAGTCGACGTAGCGCTTCTGGTTCAGCGTCTTGGGCCGGATCGAGCGGCCGCGGTTGCTGAGGATGTTGAGGGAGAGCACGTCGGCGGGCCGCTCGGTGGTCTCGGCGCGCAGCATCGAGAGGACCCGCTCGACGGTCTCGCCAGTGAGGCCCTGGCCGGTGCGGAGCAGCGTCACGAGCTCGTCGAGCAGCCGCTCGGCGAGCGCGATCTCGGCCGGGTCTCCGTGCATCGTGATCCGGTTGCCGCGCACGTGCAGCTCGGCGTCGAAGGCGCGCTCGAGCAGCGCGAGGTGCTCGTCGCCCGGCCCGAGCAGGCTGACCATGTCGATGCTGGCGGGGACGACCACGGTGTGGCGCGTGCGGGGCGTGTCGCGCGGAGCGCGTTGCTGGGAGTCAGTCATGGAGGTCCCATGCTACGCAGAGGGCGCGGCCAGCACCCAGCCGATAAGACGAGGCCGGACCGCCGGGGGGTGCCGTCAGGGGCGGGTGAGCTGGAGCAGGCCGAGGCACATCTCGTCGGTGGTGCCCTCGCCCCAGACCACGTAGCGCTCCTCCTGGCCCTCGAACGACGGGAGCTCGTCGCGCAGCCACTGCACGTGACGGCAGGTCACCTTCACCTGGTCACCCGCATCCAGCTGCACCGGGTCGATCGGCTTCGCACCCTGGTCGTCGAAGTTCCACACCGGGATGTCGAGGACGGTGCGGGCCCGCGGCGTGCCCGGGTTGACCTCGACCTTGATGGAGCGGCCCAGCAGGTGCATGTGGCCGGCCACCCCGTAGATCGTCGCGGGCGTCGGCATGGTGCGCGTGCACGACTGGGTGTTGCCGGCGACCGGGCCGCCACCGCACAGGAAGTAGAGGAAGTCGGCGGTCGAGCCGGCCCGGTCTCCGAACCGGGCCTTCACGTCCGCGAGCGCCGTGGCGCGGTCGCAGAGCGGGGAGTCGTCGTGTCCGGGCCGGCACGGCAGCTCCACCGGCGCCGGCAGGAGCATCGTGTGGAGGGGCTCGAGGTCGGCCTCCGGCGGTGCCAGGCGCAGCTGGGCCGCGGAGACGTCCGGCGCGTCGCCGGCGAGCAGGTTGTAGTGCACCTGCATCGCGATCCGGGTCCCCGCCTCGAGCTCGACGCCCAGCCCGGGCCGGTAGACCGACTCCCGGCCCCCCGGCGCCCAGGCACCGAGCCACTCGGCGTCGTCGGTGTTGGCGAAGTCCTCGATCCCGGTACCCCCGAAGCAGGTCCACCCGGGGCCTTCGACCTCCTCGTCGAGCCGCTCGGCAGCCTCGACCTGGTCGGGCCGCACCCGGAACAGGATGACGTGGTGGACGACGTCGGGATTGCCCGGGCGGACCGTGCTCCCGGTGAGGAACGTGTCGTCCGTCAGCTCCGGGTCGAGCAGGAAACAGCGGTAGTCGTCGGTGCCGACGCCGGTGGGCGCACTGGGCGTGTAGGCCGCCGCCATCTCCAGCGACACCCGCCGCTCACCTGCGCGAAGCGGTCGCGGCTTGACCGGCTCGACGTCCGCCCCGTGGTGGCCGGCGCCGTCGGCGTGCTCGCCCGGGTCGTCGTCGTGCCCGGCACCCGGATCGTCTCCGGCGTGGGCCGCGTCCGGCGCGGCGGCGGGGGGCGGGTCGTCGCTCCCGCAGGCCGCCAGCAACGTGCCGCCCAGCACCAGGACGACCAGCCAGACCAGGCGGCGGCTCAGCCGGGTGGCCACGTCAGCGCCCGTCCGCCCAGCACGTGGACGTGCGTGTGGAACACCGACTGGCCGGCTCCGGCCCCGGTGTTGAGCACGAGCCGGTAGTCGTCGAGCCCCTCCGCCGCCGCGACGTCGGCCGCGGCCGCCACGAGAGCACCGGCCAGTGCGGGGTCGGCCGCGGCGGTCGCCGCGGCGTTGGGAGCGTGCTCGCGCGGGACGACCAGGACGTGGGTCGGGGCGACCGGGTCGACGTCGCGGAACGCCACGACGTCGTCGTTGCTCAGCACGACGTCGCCGGGGACGTCCCCCGCCACGATCCTGCAGAACAGACAGTCGTCGGTCGCCGTGCTCATGCACTCATGCTAGGGGGCGCCGCCGCGAGCCCGGCGAGGACCGAGGACGGCAACCGGCACGGGAGCTCCACGACGAACGTCGAGCCGCGGCCCAGCTCGCTGTCGAACGTCACCGAGCCACCGTGCGCGGTCACCGTGGCCCGCACGATGGCCAGGCCGAGACCCGACCCCGGTGCCTGCTGCACCTCGGGCTGGTGGCTGCGGAAGAAGCGGCCGAACAGCTGGTCCTGGTCGGTCTGGGCGATGCCGAGGCCGGTGTCACTGACCACGATCTTGCTGGTCGTGCCGTTGGAGCGCAGCGACACCATCACCCGGCCGCCGTCGGGTGTGAACTTGGCGGCGTTCGCGAGCAGGTGGGAGACCGCCTGGCCGATCAGGCGCGGGTCGCAGTGGTGCAGCACCGCCTCGGGAGGCAGCCGCAGGGTCACGTCGAGCTGGCGCTCCTCGACCGCGGCGCGGAGGTCCTCGTACGCCGCGGAGACGACCGAGCGCAGGTCGACGTGCTCGGGCTGCAGCTGGAGGTCGGCCGCCTCGACGCGGGTCAGCGCCAGCAGGTTCTGGATGAGAGTGAGCATCCGGTTGCCGTTGCGGTCGATCCGCTCGACGAAGTCACGCAGGGCGGCACTCTCGGGCTGGTCGGCCAGCTCCTCCTGCAGCACCTCGGCGTACCCGAGGATGCTCGCCATCGGGGTGCGGAGCTCGTGGCTCACGGCCGCGACGAACTGGTCGGTGCTGCCGTCGTTGCCGCGGGCGCGGTCGGTCACGTCGCGCCCGGCGACCAGGAAGCCGCTGACCTCGCCCTCCTCGTCGCCGATCTCGGAGATCGTCATGGAGAGCAGCCGGCGCTCGCCGTCGGGGCGCAGGTAGGGCCAGTCGAGCGGCTGCTGCTGCTCGCTGGCGACCAGGCCGCTGGCGACGGAGGCGAAGTCGGGCTCGGTGCGCATCGCGAGGGCCCACGTGGCGAGCTCGGCCTCGTCGAGGAACGCCGCGGGCGTCGCGCCGCGGGCCTCGTCCTCGCTGAGCCCGAGGACGACCTCAGCGCCGGCGTTGACCCGGGTGATGCGGCCTTGCGCATCGGTCGTCAGCAGCACCGTGGCGGTCTCGGTGGAGAACACGTCCTCGAGGAGACGGGTCTGGGAGGCGGCGCGCTCCGCGACCTCGCGGCGGTCGGCCAGCACCGCCTTGAACGGCAGCACCGCCAGCACACTCGCGAGCACCAGCAGGCCGATCACGACGATGATCCCGCCGACGAGCTCCTCCTGCGCGGGCTGCGCCACCGCGGCACCGACCAGCAGCGCGACGGCGGCAGCGACGAGGAGGGCAGGCACGAGCAGCAACCGTGGCCACGACGTCATGAACCGACCTCCTCTCGGACGGGGGGATCTCCGGGGCGGGCTCGAGGCCAACGGTAGGCGCGGGAGGCCCCTCGCGTCCGCCGAATCCCCCAGCATTCTGTGGACATTCTGTTGACATCCACACGGTCCGCCGTGTCAACCGCCCGCGACGGGTGCGCGTCCCACTAACGTGCACAGCCATGCGACCGCAGCTCCGGTGCCGATCGTCGTGAACGACGAACCGGCGACCTGGGACGCCGACACCGCCCTCGAACAGCTCTACGCCCTCCACTGGCGTTCGCTGGTCCGGCTGGCCGTGCTGGTCGTGCGCGACCAGGCGCAGGCCGAGGAGATCACCCAGGACGCCTTCATCGCGCTGCACGCCCGCTGGCGCCGGCTCCGCGACCCCGACAAGGCGCTCGCCTACCTGCGCCAGACGGTCGTCAACCGGTCCCGCTCGGCGCTGCGCCACCGCGCCGTGGTCCACCGCCACGTGCAGGCCACGGGCTCGGCGCCGCCGGTCGACCTGCCCGGGTCCGACGAGACGGCGGTCGCCGCCGAACGCCGGGACCGGGTCCTCACCGCGCTGCAGGCCCTGCCCGCCCGGCAGCGCGAGGTGATGGCGCTGCGCTACTACGCGGGCCTGTCCGAGGCCGAGATCGCCGACGCGCTCGGCATCAGCCGCGGCGCGGTCAAGAGCCACGCCTTCCGCGGCGCCGCGGCGCTTCGTGCCTCGCTCACCGACTACCTGGAGGACCGGTCATGAACCGCCCCGACACCGAGCTCGACCAGCAGCTGGCCGGCCTGCTGCGCGACGCCGTCGCCGACGTCGAGCCTGCCGACCGGCTGGCCGAGGTCCGCGCAGGCATCCCCGCCCGAGGCAGCGCCTGGCGGTGGGCTGCGGTCGGCGGCGGCTCCGCGCTGGCCGTCGCGGCGACCGTCACGGCGATCGCGCTCGTGACCGGCCCGTCGCCCACGGCCACCGACCCCGACGTCGTCGACGACCCGGACCCGGTCACGACCGCCGTGCCGGCGTACTTCGTGGGCGAGACGCCCACGGGTGACCGGCTCTACCGCGAGTTCCAGCCGGTGGCCGACGCCGTCACCGGGCTGGCCGGTCTCGACCTGCTGGAAGCAGGCCCTGCCGACCCCGACTACTCCTCGCTCTGGCCCGACGGCTCGTTCGAGGACCGGATCTCCGACCCGGAGGCGGGCGTCGTCCACGTCTACCTGACCGACGCTGCCCCGGCGGAGCCGTCCGACCTCGCGCTCCAGCAGGTCGCCTACACGGTGGGCGCCGGGTTCCAGGAGCCGCTCGAGGTGGTCCTCCACCGCGGCGAGACGGTCGTCGCGACCGTCGTCCGGGCGCCGCAGCTCGAGACGCTCTCGCTCGTCAACCTGTCCGACCCCTCCGAGGGGCAGGAGGTGTCCGGCACCCTGTCGGTCACCGGCGTCGCGAACTCCTTCGAGGCGACGGTGCCCTGGCGGCTCCTGCAGGGCACCACCGAGCTGGAGGGTGGGTTCTTCCCGGCAGCGGGCTACATGGGCGAGAAGCTCTTCGGGTTCTCCGGCGAGATCGACGTGTCGTCGCTCGACCCGGGCACCTACACCCTCATCGTGGAGACCAGTGACCCGTCCGGCGGTACCGAGGGCCCCGGGGCGTACTCCGACTCCCGCAGCTTCGTCATCGAGTGACCCGAGAGAAAGGCACCACCATGCGCACCACATCCCGGCTGCGACCCTTCATCGTCGCTCCGCTCGCGGTCCTCGCGCTGACCCTCGTCGGCTGCTCCGACGCCGACCCCGTGGCCGAGGACCCCGCCGCGAGCCCGTCCGCCACCGAGGATCCCGGGTCCCCGGACCCCGAGGAGACTCCCGACCCGGAGGAGAGCGAGTCGGACCAGCCCGAGACCACCGCCGCCGGCTATTTCATCGGCGACACCGAGAGCGCCGGGCCGCGGCTCTACCGGGAGTTCCAGCGGGTGAGCGGCGAGCCGCTCGACGCCGCGGTGGCGCTGCTCACCACGGGCCCGCTCGACCCCGACTACCGGACCGCGTGGCAGGGCGGCCAGCTCGTCTCCGCGTCGTACGACGGCGAGGTCGTCTCGGTGATCGTCGACCCGGGCGTCCGCACCCGGCCGGGCGGCATGTCGAAGGCCGAGGCGCAAGCCGCGGTCGAGCAGGTCGTCTACACGGTGCAGGCGGCCGTGCAGGAGCGGGCTCCGGTGCAGTTCCGGACCTCCGACAACCCGATCGACATGGTCTTCGGGGTGCCGACCTCGGAGCCGATCGCGAACGGGCCGATGCTGAGCGTGCTGTCCCACGTCAACCTCACGACTCCTGAGCAGGGCGCGGTCGTCGCCGGCGAGACGCTCGAGGTGTCGGGCGTGGGCAACAGCTTCGAGGCCAACCTCCTCTGGGAGGTCCGGCAGGGCGACGAGGTGGTCGACGACGGCTTCGCCACCATGGCGGGCTGGATGGGCGAGAAGCTCTTCCCGTTCGAGCTCGAGGTCGACGTCTCCGGCCTGGCGCCCGGTGAGTACACGTTCTGGGTCTCGACCGACGACCCGTCCGGCGGCGAGGGCATCGGCGCCATGACCGACGACCGCGAGTTCACGATCGAGTAGCCCTCAGGCCCAGCGGCGGGTCCTCGCCAGCAGCGCGGCGACGGCGGCGACGCCGGCCGTGGACGTCCGGAGCACCTCAGCCCCCAGCCGGACGGTCCGCGCGCCGGCGGTCGCGAGGGCCGCCACCTCCTCGTCGGTGAGGCCGCCCTCGGGGCCGACCACCACCACGATCCGGCCCGAAGCCGGGACGTCGACGTCCCGTACTGAACCGGTGGCCGCCTCGTGGAGCACCACGGCCAGGTCGGCCCCGGCCACGAGGGCCAGCACCTCCTCGGTCCGCGCCAGCGGGGCCACCTCGACCGCCCACGAGCGACGGGCCTGCTTGCCGGCCTCGCGCGCGGTGCTGCGCCACCGGGACAGCGACCTCGCCGCCCGCTCCCCCTTCCAGACCGCCACGCTGCGCGCGGCCGCCCAGGGGACGATGCGGGCGACGCCGATCTCGGTCAGCACCTCGACCGCGAGCTCGCCACGATCGCCCTTGGGCAGCGCCTGGACCACGACCACCTCGGGATCGGGCCGCTCGTCTCGCCGTACGTCGGAGAGGCGGACCGTGAACCGGCGCTTCCCGGTCTCCTCGACCGTGCCGGTCGCGGCGGTGCCGCCGCCGTCGGTGAGCATCACCGGCTCCCCCACGCGCAACCGTCGCACGGCCACCGCGTGGTGGGCCTCGTCGCCGGTCACCTCGACCAGCGACCCCGTCCGGGCGTCGGCCAGCGAGTCGGCGAGGTGGACCGGCAGGCTCATCGGCTCAGTGCTGGTTGAAGGCGTCGCGCAGCCGGCCGAAGACCGACTTCTGCGACGGGCGGACCTGGCCGGTCGGCTGCTCCTCGTCGCGGATGGCGGCGAGCTCCTGGAGCAGCTCCTCCTGGCGCGGGTCGAGCCGGGTCGGGGTCTCGACCACGATGTGCGCGACGAGGTTGCCGCGTCCGCCACGCAGCCCGGGCACCCCTCGCCCGCGCAGCACGTGCTCCGCGCCGGACTGCGTGCCGGGGTGGACCTCGAGCTCGAAGCTGGTCTCCACCCCGGAGTCCGCACCCTGCTCGACGTCTGCCTCCAGGGTGGGCAGGGTCAGCGTGGTCCCGAGTGCCGCCGCGGTCATGGGCAACGTGACCGTGCAGTGCAGGTCGTCGCCCTGCCGGGTGAACACGTCGTGGGCGACCACGTTGATCTCGACGTACAGGTCTCCGGCGGGACCGCCGCCCGGGCCGACCTCGCCCTGGTCGGCTAGCTGGACCCGGGTGCCGGTGTCGACCCCGGCCGGGATCTTGACCGTGATCGTGCGGCGCGACCGCACCCGGCCGTCACCGGAGCACTCACGGCAGGGGTCGGGGATGATCGTGCCGAAGCCACGGCACGCCGCGCACGGGCGCAGCGTGCGCACCTCGCCGAGGAACGACCGCTGCACGTGCGCCACCTCACCCACGCCGCGGCACGTCTCGCAGGGGACGGGGTCGGTGCCCGGCGAGGCGCCGCTGCCCGCGCAGCTGCCGCACACGACGGCGGTGTCGACCTTCAGCTCGCGGGTCACCCCGAACGCCGCCTCGGCCAGCTCGACGTCGATCCGGATCAGCGCGTCCTGGCCGCGCCGGACCCGCGACCGCGGGCCACGCCCGCTCTGCGCCGCCGCACCGCCTCCGAAGAAGGCGTCCATGATGTCGGTGAACGAGAAGCCCGCGCCCTGGCCGAAGCCACCGGCGCCGAACGGGTCGCCACCGCGGTCGTAGGCCGCCCGCTTCTGGGGGTCGGACAGCACCTCGTAGGCGCGGGTGACCTCCTTGAAGCGCTCCTGCGCGACCGGGTCGGGGTTCACGTCGGGGTGGTACTGGCGCGCCAGCTTGCGGTAGGCCTTCTTGACGGTGTCGGCGTCCGCGTCGCGGCCGACACCCAGGAGGTCGTACGGGTCCTGGCTCAAGGGGTTCCTTCGTCGTCGTTCGGGTGGGTGGTCGGGCGGCGGGTCAGCCCTCGTCGAGGATCCGGGAGACGTAGCGCGCCACCGCGCGCACCGCCGCCATCGTGCCGGGGTAGTCCATGCGCGTCGGGCCCACGATGCCGAGCGTGGCCAGCGCCTCGTCGCCGGGGCCGTAGCCGGTCGCGACGACGGAGGTGGCCGAGAGCTCCTGGTAGGGCCCCTCGTGGCCGATCCGGACGGTCAGGGTGTCGCCGGTCGAGGCCTCGCCGAGCAGCTTGAGCAGCACCACGTGCTCCTCGAGGGCCTCCAGCAGCGGCCGGACGTCGACCTCGAAGCTGGTGCCGAACCGGGCCAGGTTGGCGGTGCCGCCGACGGCGACCCGCTCGTCCGACCGGTGGTCGGTCAGCGCCTCGGTCAGCGCCTCGACCACCGCGGTGGTGGCGGGCCGCTCCTCGGCGAGCGTGCGCAGCGCCGTCACCGCGTCGGCGATGACCGCGCCGGTGGCCGCGCCGTTGACCTGCGCCCGCAGCCCGGCGAGCGCGTCCTCGTCGACGGCGTCGGCGTCGGTCAGCTCGACCAGCCGCTGCTCGACCCGGCCGGTCGACAGGATCAGCACCACCAGCAACCGGCTGGGCGCGAGCGCCACGACCTCGATGTGGCGCACCGTGCTGCGGCTGAGCGTGGGGTACTGCACCACCGCGACCTGCCGCGTCAGCTGGGCCAGCAACCGCACCGACCGGTGCACGACGTCGTCGAGGTCGACCGCGCCGTCGAGGATCGTCGCGATCGCGCGGCGCTCGGCGGTGCTCATCGGCTTGATCGTCGTCAGCCGGTCGACGAACAGCCGGTAGCCCTTGTCGGTCGGCACCCGGCCGGCACTGGTGTGGGGCTGGGTGATGAACCCCTCCTCCTCCAGGGCGGCCATGTCGTTGCGCACCGTGGCCGGGGACACGCCCAGGCCGTGACGCTCGACGAGCGCCTTGGAGCCCACGGGCTCCTCGGTGGCGACGTAGTCCTCGACGATCGCCCGGAGGACGGCGAGCCTGCGGTCGTCCTGCACGGCCGCCACCTCCTGTCCGGTCTGGCACTCACGCGCACGGAGTGCCAATGGTACTAGGAGGGCTCGGAGGTTCGGGCAATCCACTCCTCGACCAGGACGGCCACGTCGTCGGGCCGCTCGAGGGACGGCAGGTGGGCGACGTCGGGCCAGTCGATCCGGCGTACGTCGGGGATGCCGGCCGTCACCGCGTCGGACGCGGCGGCGATCGCCGTCAGGTCGTGGGCGCCGTGCAGCACGAGCGTGGGCGCCGTGATCTCGGCCAGTCGCTCCAGGGCGGGCGGGTCGAGCTCGGCCTCGTCCACCTCCGGCCAGGCCAGCTGGATCTCGAACGCGCGCCGCTGCATCGCGTGCAGCAACGCGGCGACGTCCTCGGGCACGGCGTCGGCGGTGCGGCCCGGTCCGATCAGCCACGTGTCGACGTTCGCCTGCGCGGCTGCGTCCAGGTCGTCCCGCTCCAGCGCGGCGTCCTCCGCCTCGGCGAACGCGCGCAGGTCGTCGGTGCGTCCTGGGATCAACGACCCACCCGGCGCCAGCAGCACGAGCGAGGCGACGGCCGCGGGCCGCATCAGGGCGACCTCCACGCCGACCGCGGCGCCCAGCGAGCTGCCGACCACGTGGACCCGATCGATGCCCAGCGCGTCGAGCGTGACGAGCACGTCCGCCCCGAGGGACCACCCCTCCTCAGGGGCGGTCGTCGAGTCGCCGAAGCCGCGGAGGTCGACCCGGACGACGTCGTGGGCGGCAGTCAGCCGGTCCCAGACCGGGTCCCACATCCGTCGGTCGGCGACGCCGGCGTGGAGGAGCAGGAGCGAGGGCGCGTCGGTCGGGCCGGAGCGGTCGTGGGCCAGGACGAGGTCGGGAGTCATCGCCGAGCAGCCAACCGCCGCAGCGGTCCGCGGGGCAACCCAATATCGTCGAGGGATGGCTGACTTCCTCGCGGTGGCCGACCGGGTCTGGGTCGCGCGGTACGACTGGTTCGACGTCAACGTGACCCTCGTCGGCGGTGAGCGCGGGGTGCTGGTGGTCGACACCCACGGGTCCGGTGCCGCGGCGGCCGAGGTCGTCGACGACGTGCGCCGGCTGGGGGCCGGCCCCGTCGTCGGGATCGTCAACACCCACTGGCACTTCGACCACACGTTCGGCAACGCGACCGTGCGCGGCGCGTTCGGCGCGGTCCCGGTCACCGCCCACGAGGAGGCGGCGCGCGAGCTCAGCGAGGGTGCCGACCGGATCAAGCAGCGGTACGCCGACTCGGACGACCCGCACCGTGACGAGGTCGTCGCCACGGAGGTCGTGCTGCCCGACGACACGTTCTCCTCCGCCCGGGTGATCGACCTCGGCGACCGGGCCGTCGAGCTGGTGCACCCCGGCCGCGGCCACACCGCTGGAGACCTGGTGGTCCGGGTGCCCGACGGCGACGTCCTGCTTGCGGGGGACCTGGTCGAGGAGTCCGCTCCCCCGGCCCTGGGCGACGACTCGTGGCCGATGGAGTGGCCGCTGACCCTCGACCTCGTGCTCGGGCTCGTCACGCCCGCGTCGGTGGTGGTGCCCGGCCACGGGGCGCCGGTCGACCGGGTGTTCGTGGAGCGGCAGCGCGACGACCTCGGTGTGGTCGCCGAGACGATCCGCGACCTGGCCGAGCGCGGGGTGCCGGTGGGCGAGGCGCTCGACGCGGCCGAGTGGCCCTGGGAGCGGTCGGTGCTCGAGCGCGGCGTCCGTCGCGCGTACGAGCAGCTACCCCGCAGCCAGAAGCGGCTCCCGTTGGTCTGAGTGCAGCGCGTCCCACCTCACCCCGCCGGGCGGATGTGGGTGCTCCCGACTCCCGCTACCGTCGACCCATGAGCGAGTCCGAGCCCGAGACCGGCGCCGTCCGCGACGAGGACCTCCCCGAGGACCTGCAGCCCGGCGAGGACAACCCGCTCGCCGAGCCGCTGGACGACGACGTCGACCGCGACGACCTCGACATGGAGGGCGGCCGGACTCCCGAGGAGTCGGAGGAGCCGGACGGCTCCGACCGCGGCGAGTCGGACGACCAGGGCTGAGTCAGGCGCCTAGCGTTGGCGCGGTGACCTCCCCCCACGACCGGTACGGCGCCGACGTGCTCGCCACCGACTGGCGCGCGCCGCAGCGCGGACGGGCCGTCGAGACCGCTGCGGTCAAGGGCGAGGTCGTCGAGGAGGTCACCACCGACTTCTGCGGCGAGATCGTCCAGGTCGACCGTGACCTCCACACCGTGACGCTGGAGGACCGCCGGCTGCGACGGCGCACCTTCCCGCTCGGCCCTGGATTCCTGCTGGACGGGAAACCGGTCAGCCTGGTCGCGCCCGTGCACTCCGCCGCACCCGCACGGCCGACGCGCACCGCCTCCGGCTCGGTCGCCGTCCACGACGCGAAGGCCAGGGTCGCACGGCAGAGCCGGATCTACGTCGAGGGTCGGCACGACGCCGAGCTCGTGGAGCGCGTGTGGGGTGACGACCTGCGGCTCGAGGGCGTCGTCGTGGAGTACCTCGGCGGCGTCGACGACCTGGCCGGCCACCTGCGTGCGTTCGGGCCGGCCCCTGGCAGACGGGTCGGGGTGCTCGTCGACCACCTCGTCGCCGGGTCGAAGGAGAGCCGGATCGCCGACGAGGTCGGCCGCTCCGCCGTCGGGCCCCACGTCCGGATCACCGGCCACCCGTTCATCGACATCTGGCAGGCAGTCAAGCCGGCCCGGCTGGGGTTCGCGGCGTGGCCGCACGTCCCGCGCGGGGAGGACTGGAAGCACGGCACCTGCGAGCGGCTGGGTTGGCCGCACCGGGACCAGGGCGACCTCGCCCGCGCCTGGAAGCACGTCCTCGGAGCCGTCCGCTCCTACGCGGATCTCGAGCCCGCACTGCTGGGCCGGGTCGAGGAGCTGATCGACTTCGTGACCGCTCCCGATGAGGGGCCTCCACCCTCGAGGTGACGGTAGGTTGGGTGCCATGAGCGACCCCTACGGCCCGCCACCGACCCAGCCACCGTTCGGTCAGCCGGGCGGCCTCACCCAGGAGGACCGCACCTGGGCACTCGCGTCACACGTCGGGACACTGGTGACCGCGTGGTTCGCCTTCGGGTTCCTGGCACCACTGCTGGTGATGCTCCTCAAGAACGACTCCCCGTTCGTGCGCCGCCACGCGGTCGAGTCCCTGAACTTCCAGATCTCACTACTGATCTACGGAGTCGTCGGGACCATCGTGGCCATCGTCTTGACCTTGGTGACGTTCGGCATCGGCTTGTTCGTGATCATCCCGGTGGTCGCCGTCCTCGCGCTGATCGTGCTGGTCCTGATCATCGTGGCGACCGTCAAGGCCAGCAACGGCGAGGACTACCGCTACCCGTTGACGCTGCGCTTCATCAGCTGACCGCACCGGCACCGCGGCTCCGGGTCAGAGCCGCTCGATGTCCAGGTCGCGGGGCGGCTGGACGTGCGCCTCGACGTCCTCGTCGGCGTCCGGAGCGTCCTGGTCGAGCCGGACGTGACCCTCCACGTCGTACTCGCCCTCGGAGCTCAGGTGCCCCTCGACGTCCTCGTGCGGCTCGTCACCCGGGAAGAATTCGACGGTCTTGTTCTTCATGGCTGTCTCCCTCTGTGTGTGCTCTGGCGGTTGGATCCGTGTGGCTGGCTGATCCGGTTGACCTGATCATGCTCCTCCTGGGCGCCCTGGTTCTGTCCGGTCGCTGACACAACGCGCGTCAACCTGGCGACGGAGTGGCGTTGTCGCAGACGGCCTGGAGCACCGCCTTGACCTGGAACGGGGTCAGCGCCGGGTGCCGGCTGAGCACCAGGGCCGCCATCCCGGCGACGTGGGGCGCCGCGAAGCTGTTGCCGGTCGCCACCATCGAGCCGCCGCCGGACCACGCCACGTCGACGTCGATCCCCCGCGCCCCGAACTCGACCGGCGGCCGCGGGTTGTAGGCGAGCGACAGAGGGTCGTCGCCCACCCGGGCTGCGACCGAGACGACCGACGCGTACTGCGACGGGTACGTCGGTCCCGGTTGGTTGTTGGCCGCCGAGACGAGCAGCGTGCCGCCGAAGTAGGCCTCGTCGGCGATCTCGTGGAGGGGCGCGAAGAGCCGCTCGCTCTTGCTGGACAGCGACAGGTTCACGACGTGCATGCCCTGCTCCACCGCCCACGAGATCCCCGCGTGCAGAAGGCTGCCGCGTCCCTTGAGGTTCGCGCCGAGGACGCGCACGCTGTGGAGCTCGGCGTCCGGCGCGACCGACCGGATGATCGCGGCGCACGCCGTGCCGTGACCGACCAGGTCGCCGTGCGGCCCCTCGACGGCGCGGTAGCCCGAGGGCGACGACGGGTCGAGCTCGAATGCCACGGCCCCCGCCACCCCGCGCACGCGCGGGTGGTCGGCGTCGATCCCGCTGTCGACGACCGCGACCCGGACGCCGGCACCCGTCGCGCCGCCGAAGGCCCACTCCCGGACGTCGGGGAGCGGCAGCGACAGCACGGTCGCGAGCCGGCCGTCCTCGAAGGCCCCCGACCACGCCGGTAGCGGGCTCATGGCCGCAGCTCCTCGACCGCGGCCAGCAC
The DNA here is from genome assembly GCA_963829855.1 of uncultured Actinomycetota bacterium. Taxonomy (GTDB): domain Bacteria; phylum Actinomycetota; class Actinomycetes; order Propionibacteriales; family Nocardioidaceae; genus Nocardioides. The sequence continues at coordinate 413,536 of CAWHKE010000011.1, forward strand.
CCGCCGTCCCAGGGTCGCGAGCCGGTCGTCGCCGGGGTCGCCCTCGCCACCGTCGACCAGCAGGCCGACGAGCGCGGCCAGGGTGCCGAGGACGGTGAGGGTCCAGTCGGCCGACTGGTCCACGCGGGGATCGAGCACGGACAGCACGCCGGCGGCCTCGCCCTCCCCGTCGAACAGGGGCGCCGCGAGGATCGAGGTCGGGACGTAGTGGGTCGACTCGGCGACGTCGCGGGCGAACCGGGCGTCGGTCTCGACGTCGCGGACCGCGATCGGCTGCCCCGACATCACGGTCCAGCCGGCGATGCCCCGGCTGACCGGCAGCTCGACGCCGACGATCTCCACCGCGCCGGCGCCGTCGGCCGCCACGTAGGTGAGCGTCGCCCCGTCCTCCCCGACCAGCGCGACCGAGCAGGCCGCCGCGTCGTACAGGGCGCGGATCGCCGCGACGGCGGGGATCAGCGACGGGCGCGCGTCCACGGGGGGCCCTCCTCGGGTGCTTGACTGGTCGCATGGAGTGGTCGCTGCTCGCCGCACTCGACGACGCGGAGCGCGACCAGCTGCTGGCCACGACCCGACGCCGGCGGTTCGCCAAGGGCGAGGTGCTCGTGCACGAGGGCGACCCGGCCGACAGCCTCCACCTGGTCGAGTCGGGGATGCTCGCGGTCCGGGTCACCACGGCCGGCGGCGCCAGCGCGACGCTGAACGTGCTCGGCCCGGGCAGCTACTTCGGCGAGCTGTCGCTGCTCGACGGCCATCCTCCGACCCGCTCGGCCACCGTGGTGGCGCTCGAGAAGGCGGAGACCCGCGTGCTCTCCGCGAGCGGCTTCGCCGAGCTGCGGCGCAACCACCGCGCGGCCGAGCAGCTGCTGCTGACCCTGCTGGCGCGGCGGGTCGAGGAGCTGTCGGGCCGGCTGCTGGAGGCGACGTACGACGGCCTGGACCGGCGGGTGTACCGACGGCTCCACGAGCTCGCCGAGCTGTACGCCGAGCAGCCGGGCCCGGTCGTCGTGCCGCTGACCCAGGAGCTCTTGGCCGAGCTGGTCGGCGGCACCCGGCCGAGCGTCAACCAGGTTCTCCAGCGCCTCGTGGCGCTCGGCGTGGTCGAGCTCGGGCGCGGCCGGCTCACGGTGACCGGCCGGGGCTGGCTCGCCGACCACGCCCGCTGACCCCCTCACGCGCGGACCCCGGCCAGCGCCGCCTCGAGCTGCTCCGACCAGCGCGCGGCACCCAGCCTGGCGTAGCCCTCGCGGGCGGCGCGCAAGGGCTCGGCCGCCTCCTCCGAGCGTCCGTGGCGGATCAGCCATACGGCGAGATCGGCACTGACCCGCGCGAGCCAGGGCTCCGAGCGCCAGCTCCGGGCATCGGCCAGGGCTGCCTGGAAGTGGGCTTCGACCTCGTCGAGGTCGGCCTCGGCCTGCACCCCAAGCGAGCGCCGTCGCGCGGTGGTAGCTGAAGCGGGCCGCGAGGGGTGGGCGGGTCCGCGGATGGCCGTCGACCAGGTCGACGAGCTGAGCGAGCGCCCGCAGGTCGCCGAGCTCCGCGACGAGGTCGACGGCCAGGGTCATGACGGTGCCGAAGTCGTCGAAGAGGCCGCCGAACTCCAGCATCTGGCGCACCGACGTCACGGCCAGGTCGGCAGCGTCCTGCTGGCCCTCGTCGGCGCGATGCAGCGCGGTCACGAGCACCCGCACCGCGGCGCTCGCCTCGTCCTGCCCGTCGCCCTCGCGGAGGAAGGCCGCGCCGGGCGTCCACTCCAGTCCGCGCGTCCGGAGCACGTGGTAGCGCACCAGCTCGAGGTAGGCCGCATCGAGGTCGGTGACCAGGCCCGGCTCGTCCGCGAGCGTCAGGGCGTCGTCCCAGGTCCCGCGCAGCATCTGGGCGATGAGCAGGTTGGCGCTGGCGACGCTGAGCCAGATCTGGTCTCCCACCGACCGTGCGGCGGCGACGGCCTCCGTGCCGTACTCGCACGCGCGCACGGTCTCGTCGCAGTTGAAGTCCGCGTTGAGGTTGCACAGCACCCGCGCCAGGGCGACGTTGTCGTGGTTGTCGCGCGCCGCGTCCGCCTCCGCACTGAGCAGCAACCGGCCCAGGCTGCGGGCGCCCGTGCGCTGGAAGTAGACGGAGAGCATCCCGTAGCTCATGGCGACCATCGACCGGTCACCGAGGAACTCGGCCAGCCGTGCCAGCTCGACCGCCGGCCGGAGCATGTCCGCGCCGAGCCGGAGCCGCGCCGAGACGTTCACCCGCAGCAGCCAGAGCTCCACCCCGGCGTGGTCTCCTCCCCGCTGCAGCGTCTCGAGCCGCTCTCCCGTCAGCTGCAGCGCCTCGTCGTACCGACCCAGGGAGAGCAGCGCCCGACCCCACACCGCCACCGCCTGGCCGCCGCCCGGCACGTCGCCGAGCTCGGCGAACGTCGCCGCGGCGTGCTCGGCGTGACGCACGGCGTCCTCGACGCGTCCGGACTGGTCGAGGGCGTCGGCGAGATCCCGCTCGATGACCGCGGCGGTCGCCGCGTCCGAGCAGCGCGACAGCGCCTCGCCGAGGTGAGTGGCCGCCTCGCTGGGCGCGCCGAGGGCCAGCGCGCGGGTGGCCGCCTCCCGGAGGGCCGCGATGGCCCGGACCGTGAGCGCCTCGTGGTCGGGCGAGTCCGGGACCGCGTCCAGCGCCTCGAGCAGGTGCTGGGCGACGATCGGCACCCGCTCACCCGACGAGCCGCCGTCCGGCTGGAGCACGTCGACGACCGCCAGGTGTCCCTGCTTGCGGTCGTGCCGCGAGAGCGTGCCGTACGCCACCTGCCGGACGGCGCCTTGGACGAACTGGAACTGCCCGTGCTCGGTGGAGAACCGGCTGGACTCCCGGCGGATCAGCTGCAGCCGGACCAGGCCGGCCAGCACGCCTTCGACGTCGTCGAGCTCTGGGCACAGCTGCGCGATCTCGTCGCGCCCGAACGCGTCGCCGATCACGCTCGCCCGGTCGATGACCCGCCGCTGGTCGGGGGCGAGGGTGTCGAGCCGGGCCGCGATCAGGGCCTGCAGCGAGGCCGGCGCACCGACCGCGTCGAGGTCGAGGCGCTCGGGGTCGGCGAGCACGTACTGCCCGCCCCGCGGCACGACCAGGTCACGGTCGATCAGCGAGCGCACCGTCTCGACGGCGAACAGCGGGACGCCGTCGGAGCGCTCGACGAGGGAGGTGCGGACCGTCTCGGGCAGTCCCGCGACGAGGCCGTCGAGCAGCCGTCCGACATCCGGCTCGGAGAGCGCCTCCAGGTGCAGCACCGTCGCTCGCCGGTTGGTGGCGAGCACCGGGTTGGCCTCCAGCAGCCCGGGGCGGGTCAGGAGCAGCACCAGACAGCCGAAGGCTCCCACGGACAGCAGGTACTCCAGGAACTGGAGCAGACTGTCGTCGGCGTGCTGCGCGTCGTCGATGACCAGCACCACCGGATGCTCGTCCTCACCGGTACGGCGCAGGAACGTGGTCCAGGCGGAGAACAGGTCCTCCCGGGAGTGGCTGCCGACGGCACCGACCCCGAGCAGGGCTCCGAGCCGCGGTCCCAGCCAGTCGCGCTCGGCGGGGTCCTTCACGTAGCGGTCGAGCCCGAGCTCCAGGAGCGCGGCCTGGTCCTCGTCGCCGGGGCCCTCGGCGTCGGGCACCAGCGTCTGCAGCCGGGCGCGGATCGCCTCCGCGAGCGCGTAGTAGGCCACCCCCTCGCCGTACGCGAGGCAGCGGCCGCTGTGCCAGCGGGCGACGGAGTTGAGGCCGTCGACGTACTTCTCGAACTCCCACCCGAGCCGGGACTTCCCGACCCCGGGCTCCCCGTCGACGACCAGCAGCGCGGGCCGGCGGCTGTCCTCGACGCCGTGGAAGAGCTCCTTGACCAGCCGCAGCTCCCGGTCGCGTCCCACCAGCGGCGCCTCGAGGCCGTCGGCCCGCTGCGAGCCGCCGACGCCGGCGACCACGGCCCGGACCGCCCACAGCGGCATCGGGTCGACCTTGCCCTTGAGCTGGTGGCTGCCGACGTCGACGTAGGAGATCGCGGACGAGGTCAGCAGCCGGGTCGTCTCGTCGACCCAGATCTGTCCGGGCGTGGCGGCGGACTGCACGCGCGACGCGGTGTTGACGGCGTCGCCGGCCACCATCCCCTGCGCCTCCGCCCCGACCGTCACGGCGACCTCGCCGGTGACGATGCCGACCCGCATCGCGAGGTCGGGCACGCCGAGGTCGGCGCCCATGGCCTCGACCGCGCTGACGAGCTCGAGGCCGGCGCGTACCGCTCGCTCGGCGTCGTCCTCATGGCTGGTCGGAACGCCCCACACCGCCATCACGGCGTCGCCGATGAACTTCTCCACGGTGCCGCCGTAGCGGGAGATGATCTGGCGGCACTCCTCGAAGTACGCCGAGAGCAGCTCGCGCACGTCCTCCTGGTCCCGGGTCTCGGACAGGGTGGTGAACCCGACGAGGTCGCCGAACAGGACGCTCGTGACGCGCCGGGCCACCTGAGCCGTCACCGGCGCGGGTTGCTGCCTCGACGCCGGGGCGGCTCCCGGCTGGGCGGTGCCGCACTCGTGGCAGAACCGGGCGCCGGCCGGCAGCTGGGCGCCGCAGCTGGCGCAGCCCGGGGAGGCCTGGCTGGCGCCGCACGCGAGGCAGAACCGGGCGCCGGCAGGGAGCTCGGTGTCGCAGCTCGGGCAGGCACTCATCGGATCAGGTCGCCAGTCGCCGGCGGACGGTGGCCTCGGCGGCGCGCCCGGCCTCGCGGTCGCCCGAGACGGCCCGCAGGAAGTGCTCGCGGGTGAGGGTCAGCACGACGGTCTCCTCGAGAGCCGTGATGGTGGCGGTGCGCGGGACGTCGCGCAGCAGCCCGATCTCGCCGAAGTACTCCCCCGGACCCTCGGTCCGCAGCACCCGCTCGCCGAGAGCGTCGGTCTTGGTGACCTCGACCAGGCCCGACTCGATCACGTAGAAGAGGTCGGACTCCTCGCCCTCGGTGACCAGCACGTCGCCCGCGCCGTACCGCACCTCGGTCAGTGCCCGGGCCAGCTCCTCCGTGGTCGACTGGTCCAGCGGTGTGAAGAGGTCCAGGCCCCGCAGCAGCTCGAGCCCGCGCGGCGGCACCAGGCTGGCGTCGAACCGGATCATCGCGGGCAGCGCGATCAGCGCCAGCGCGGCGACCGGGATCGCGATCACCGCGAGGGAGAGGCGCAGCGACATCACCGACAGCAGAAGTGGCATCAGCAGCGCGCCGAGCGCCATGGTCCCGATGGCGCAGGACTCGAGGGCTCCGAACACCCGGCCGAGCATCTGGTCCGGCGTCGTCCGCTGGAAGATCGTGTCCAGGTTGACGTCGACCAGGGGGTTGGCCAGGCCCAGCAGCGCCACGGCGACGAAGCAGGCGACGGGGGTGGGCCACACGGCGACCAGCACCAGTGGCAGCGACCACAGCACCACACCGGCCGTGAGGTCGCGTCCGAGGGAGCCACGGTGGGAACGCGCGATCGCCACCATCCCGCCGAGGATCGAGCCGACCCCGATCACCGCGTTCAGGGCACCGAACCCCGACTCGGGAGAGTTGAGGATCTCGTCGGCCATCACCACGAGGAACACCGTCATCGCGCCGGCGATGAGCGTCTGGAGGCTGACCTGGATCGTCGTGAGCAGCAGCACCCGATCGCGGCCGATGGTCTTGAAGCCGGCCATGGTCTCGGCGAAGAAGCTCTCCTGCTCACCGGGCTCGTCCGAGCCCCTGGTGGACGGCTCGACCACCGCGGCCGGGACCACTACCCGACTCACCAGCGCCAGCGACCACAGGAACGTCAGGACGTTGACGACCAGGACGGCTGGGACGTCGGTCACGATCAGCAGTGCCGCGGCCAGCGCCGGACCCGCGAAGAACGCGATGCTCTCGATGGTGCTGTGGAGCCCGTTGGCGGCGGCGAGCTCGGCCGGCGTCCGCGAGAGGCTCGGCAGCAGCGCCCGCTGCGCGATCATGAACGGCGAGGCCAGCAGCGACGCGAGGGTGGCCAGGACGAACACCACCAGTGACGCGATGTCGAGCGCCACCAAGACGGCGGCAGCGGCCACGAGCAGGGCCCGCAGCCCGTCGGTCAGCATCATCAGCCGGCGGCGTGGCCAGCGGTCGGCGTACACCGCCCCGATGGGTGCGGTCAGGGCACCCAGGACGAACCGGATGCCGAGCCAGATGCCGACCGCCCGGGCCCCGCCGGCGTCGTAGGCCCAGACGACGATCGCGGTCGCGTAGGCCCAGTCGCCCACCGCCGAGCCGAGGAACGCGAGCTGGACACGCCGCAGGTTCGGGTTGCCCAGGACCGCACGGAGCGCCCCGCGGGTGCCGGTGCCGACCACCGGCGGCGGTGGACCCTCCCCGGGCGCGGTCTCGGTCTCGGTCTCGTCAGCCAAGGCCGTTCCCCCTCCGTGCTCGCCCCGAGAGTGACGACGCTGGAGTGAATGTATCCGCACGACGCCCCGCTGTCTCGGTCTGCGCCGGCGCCTCGCCGATCGGCCGTACGGCGCGTCGGGGCCGCCGTCAGGGCAGCAGGTCGCGGACGACCGCGTCGGCGAGCAGCCGGCCACCCAGCGTCAGCCGCAGCGCCGGCGCGTCCGCCACGAGCAGACCGCGTCGCACCAGGTCGGGCACGGCCGCCCGACCGCCCTCATCGAGCACGTCACGGTCCAGCCCGGTGGCGAGCCGCAGCTCCAGCAGCACCCGCTCGGTGCGCCGGTCCTCCTCGGTCAGCACCTCTCGCGCGTGCGCCGGACTGTGTCCCTCGCGCAGCCGCTCGGCGTACGCCGACGGGTGCTTGACGTTCCACCAGCGGACCCCACCGACGTGGGAGTGGGCGCCCGGCCCGATGCCCCACCAGTCGGCACCCGTCCAGTACGCCAGGTTGTGGCGGCACCGGGCGCCGTCGTCGCGCGCCCAGTTCGACACCTCGTACCAGGAGAGCCCGGCCTCGCGGAGCCGGTCCTCGGTGGCGACGTACTTGTCGGCGAGGTCGTCGTCGTCCGGGGCCGGCAGCTCGCCCCGGCGCACGGACCGCGCGAGGGCGGTCCCGTCCTCGACGATGAGGGCGTACGCCGAGAGGTGGTCAGGTTCGCAGGCGAGCGCGGCGTCCACGGAGACCTCCCAGTCCTCCAGCGACTCGCCCGGCGTGCCGTAGATCAGGTCCAGGCTGACCTGCTCGAACCCCGCGGACCGGGCCCAGCCCACGGCCGCCGGGACCCGCAGCGGATCGTGGGTGCGGTCGAGGGTGGCCAGCACGTGCGGCACCGCCGACTGCATCCCGAACGAGATCCGGTTGAAGCCGACGCCGCGGAGGTGGTCGAGGTCCCAGACCGCCACCGAGTCGGGGTTCGACTCGGTCGTGATCTCGGCGTCGCGCGTCAGCCCGAACTCGGCGGCGATCGAGGCGACCACGACGCCCAGCTCCGCCGGCGGCAGCAGGGTCGGCGTCCCCCCGCCGAAGAAGATGGTCGAGACGGGGAGGTCCACGTCACCGAGCACCCGTCGGGCCTGCCGCACCTCGGTGATCGCCGACTCGGCCCAGGTCGCCTGCGAGGCGCCCGAGCCGAGCTCCTCCACCGTGTAGGTGTTGAAGTCGCAGTAACCGCAGCGCACCCGGCAGTAGGGCACGTGCACGTAGATCCCGAACGGTCGGGTGCCGAGCCCGGCGAGAGCGGGGGCGGGCAGCCGGCCGTCCTCGGGCGCCGGCTCCCCCGGCGGCAGCGCAGAGGGCACGGAGCCATCCAACCACGGCGCGCTGCCGCAGCCCGTGGCCAGCCTCTGCGGGTCCGGTGGCCCAGCGGTGATCAGCTGTAGAACGAGTCGATCAGCCGCTGGTGGTTGTCCTCCACGACGTTCCGCTTGACCTTCATGGACGGCGTGAGCTCGCCTGACTCGACCGACAGGTCGTGGTCGAGCAGCTCCCACTTCTTGATGGTCTCCCAGCGGTTGAGCTTGCTGTTGAGCTCGTCGACGTACCCGCCGACCATCTCGCGGCACTGCGGCGACGACACGATGGCCGTGTAGTCGCCGGTCACGCCGTTCTCGGCCGCCCACCCGGCGATCGCGTCGGGGTCGAGCGTGACCAGGGCGACGCAGAAGTTGCGCTCCGCGCCGAACACCACGAACTGGCTGGCGTACGGGCAGACCGCCTTGAACTTCGACTCGATCGCGGGCGGGGCGATGTACTTGCCACCCGAGGTCTTGAAGAGCTCCTTGATGCGCCCGGTGATCGTCAGGAACCCGTCGGCGTCGATGGAGCCCTTGTCACCGGTCCGCAGCCAGCCGTCGTCGGTGAGCGTCTTGGCGGTCTCGTCGGGCAGGTTGTGGTAGCCGTCCATGATGCCCGGGCCCTTGATGAGGACCTCGTCGCCGTCGCCGAGCTTGACCTGCGAGCCGGGCATGACCGGACCCACGGTGCCGAACTTGTAGTCGTCGGGGTGGTTCACGAACGAGCCCGCGGCGCTCTCGGTGAGCCCGTAGCCCTCGAGGATGAGGATCCCGGCAGCGTGGAACCACTCGGCGATGTCGCGGTTCAGGGCGGCCGCACCTGAGATGAAGAACCGCACCCGGCCGCCGAAGCGGTCACGCACCTTGCTGAAGACCAGCTTGTCGAAGAGCCCGTGCTGGAGCTTGAGCGGCAGCGGGACGGACTTGCCCTCACGCTTCAGCCGGTCGACCTCCAGGCCGACCTTGAACGCCTGCGTGAAGATCTTCTCCTTGACCCCGCCCTCGGCCGCGGTCATCGTGACGATCCGGCCGTGCGCCTTCTCGAAGATGCGGGGAGCCGCACCCATGAACGTCGGCTTCACCACGCCGAGGTTGTCGACGATCTTGTCGACCCGGCCGTCGATGGCGGTGGCGAAACCGCACGCCAGCTGGGTCGAGAGCAGCACCTTGCCGAACGAGTGCGCCATCGGCAGCCAGAGGAACTGCAGGTCCTCCTCGGACAGGATGTTCTGCGCGTCGATCGCCGCCCCCTCGTAGACCCAGGAGGAGTGGCGCAGCCGCACGCCCTTCGGGCGGCCGGTGGTCCCGGAGGTGTAGATGAGGGTCGCGAGCTGGTCGCCGGGGATCCCGGCCGCGATCTCCTCGATCACGCCGGGGTGCTCGGCGAGGTAGGCATCGCCGAGCGCGCCGAGCGCGGCGAGGTCGATCACCCAGTCACCGTCGGCCGCGCCCTCGAAGGTGACGACCTTGGCGACGTGGGGGAGCTCGGACTTGCGGGCGGTGAGCTTGGCGATCTGCTCGTCGTCCTCGGCGAACACGAACCGGCACTCGGAGTCGGCCAGGATGTAGGCCGTGTCCTCCTCGTTGGTGGACGGGTAGACCGTGGTCGTGGCGCCGCCGGCGCACATGATGGCGAGGTCGGCGAGGATCCACTCGTAGCGGGTGCCCGAGGCGATGCCGACCCGCTGCTCCGACTGCAGCCCGAGCGACAGCAGCCCGCCCGCGAGCCGGGCGACCTCGTCGCCGGCCTGGCTCCACGTCATCGACTCCCACGCCTCACCGACCGGGTAGCGGAACGCCTCGCGGTCGGGGGACTTCTTCACCCGCTCCAGGAACTGCACCGCCACGTTGGCCGGCAGGTGGTCGACGAAACTGGTGTCGTGTTCGATGGGCACGGGGACTCCTGGCTTTGCTCGGATCGGACGACTCGCTGGGGGCGACGCTTGTTGCGGAGTAACCTAGATCACCAGGTTACGCAGCGGTAGCACTACCGACATCTGAGGCGCCTCCGATGGCTCTGGCGCGGGCCACGGGTCAGTCGGCGACGTACTTCTCGGCGCGCTCCCGGGCCTCGGCGACGAGCCCGTCGACGACCAGCAGGTCGGGCAGCAGCGACCGCTCGGTGGTGAGCGCCCGGAACATCGTGGACACGGTGACGCCGTGGCCGGGCCGGTGCACGACCTCGACCGGGTCCCCGGGTGCGAGCACTCCCTCCTGTACGACCCGCAGGTAGGGGCCGGGTCGGCCGACCGCGGCGAACCGCTTGACCCACGCGGTGGTGTCGAACCCGGACTCCCCCATCCAGCCCTTGAAGTCGTTGCACGGGATCCGGACGCTGGCCACCTCGAGGACGGCGGTCCCGACCTGCCACCGCTCCCCGACCTCGGCCTCGTTCACGTCGTACCCGGTCGTGGTGAGGTTCTCGCCGAACTGGCCGTCGCGGATCTCCTGCCCGAGGGTCTCGGTCCACGCGTCGAGGTCCTCGCGGGCGAACGCGTAGACCGCCTGGTCGACGCCCCCGTGGTGCTGGACGTCGGAGACCTGGTCACCCTCGAGCCCGAGCGTGGTGGCGCGCACCGGACCGTCGGCCGGGTGCTTCTCGATCGAGCTGCGGCCGATCTCGGCCCACTCCCAGGGTCGCGGGGTGCCGAGGTTGACGGAGCGGATCGTGAAGGGCACCGGACGATCCTGCCACGCCGGTGGCTCAGTCCTGCACGGCCTTGGTGACCGCGAGGCAGGTCGTGATCCACTCCCGCTCGTCGGTGTCGAGCGGACGGCCCAGCCGCTCGGCGTCCTCGATCGCCCAGTAGGCGTTGAGCACCATCCGTACGACGACCCAGTCGCGCGCGAGCCCCTCGTCGAGGCCCGCCTCGTCGACGAGGGCGTGGAACCGGCGGCGCACGCCCGCTCGTACGTCGCCCGCCACCTCCTCCCAGCGGTTGAAGAGCATCGGCGCCAGCTCGTAGTGGACGTCGCCCGACATGGGCTGGGGGTCGATGACGCGCCAGCCTCCCTCGGGAGCGGCCAGCACGTTCTCGTGGTGGAGGTCGCCGTGCACGATCCGGCCGGTGCAGCGCGGGTCGGCTGTGAGGTCGGCCACCAGCGAGAGCCAGTGCTCGACCATCCGGTGCGGGATCGGGGCATCGCGCGGCAGCGCCCGCATCGGCTCGACCCAGCGGCCGACGTACGACGTGACGGTCCGCAGCTGCGGCGGCGCCGGAACCTCGAGCACCGGGTACAGCCCGGCGACCACCCGACAGGCCTCGACGTCCGGCACCGTCGTCAGGTCGGTCCGCTCGAGCCGTTCGAGGAGCACCGCGCGGCGTCGCGGGTCGGCCCGCAGCAGCCGTACGGCGCCGCGCCCGCCCCAGTGCTGCAGCGCCAAGGCCTCGTGCTCGGTCTCGTCGTCGCCGTCGTAGGTCACCTTGAGCGCCAGTGGCCGGTCGTCCTCGTCGCGCACCGGGACGACGAGGGAGGTGTAGCCGTGCATCGAGAGGCCGTCCTCGCGCAACCCCCACTCCTCCATGAGGTCGTCACGGCGGCGCGGCAGCGCGTGCACCCAGGCCGCCCAGTCCCCGCCCCGGTCGACCATCTCCCTGATGCCTGCGGGGAGTCGGGTACCGGTCACGCGACGGATTGTGCCGGACCGTCCTCGTCCTCGCGCCGGTGCACGCGCCCGCAGGGGCACCAGCCTCCGCGGGTGACCGGACCCCGTCGACCCGGTCGGCCCGCGACCGTCCCGTGCAGGTGCTGGTCTCCTGCCTGGTCGGTCGCCCAGTGGAGGTCGTCGTGGGTCCACGGGCGGTCGGCGATGATCCGACGTTCGGTCAGCTCGGCATACCCGCGCACGAGCGACCGCACCTGGTCGGCGAGACGCTGCAGGGTGTCCATGCCTCCACCCTGCGTCGCGACCTGCTCGCCCGCAATGGCAGCAATGCCGATGTTCCTCGATCTTCTGCCAACCCCGTCGAGCCGGCCGACCCGGCTACTTCTTGCCGGACTTCTCCCCGGTCGGTGCGTTGGAGAGGGCTGCGATGAACGCCTCCTGGGGGACCTCGACCCGGCCGACCATCTTCATCCGCTTCTTGCCCTCCTTCTGCTTCTCCAGCAGCTTGCGCTTGCGGGTGATGTCACCGCCGTAGCACTTGGCGAGCACGTCCTTGCGGATCGCCCGGATGTTCTCGCGAGCGATCACGCGGGCGCCGATCGCGGCCTGGATCGGCACCTCGAACTGCTGCCGCGGGATCAGGTCCTTGAGCTTTCCGGCCATCATCACGCCGTAGGAGTACGCCGTCTCGCGGTGCACGATGGCGGAGAACGCGTCGACCGGCTCGCCCTGGAGGAGGATGTCGACCTTCACCAGGTCGGCCGCCTGCTCGCCGGAGCGCTCGTAGTCGAGCGAGGCGTAGCCCTTGGTGCGCGACTTCAGCTGGTCGAAGAAGTCGAAGACGATCTCCCCCATCGGCAGGGTGTAGCGCATCTCGACCCGGTCCTCGGAGAGGTAGTCCATCCCCTGGAGGTTGCCGCGCTTGGTCTGGCAGAGCTCCATGATCGTGCCGATGTAGTCGCTCGGGCTGAGGATCGTCGCCTTGACGACCGGCTCGCGGACCTCGGCGATCTTGCCCTCGGGGTACTCGCTCGGGTTGGTGACGACGTGCTCGGAGCCGTCCTCCATCAGCACCTCGTAGACCACGTTGGGCGCGGTCGAGATCAGGTCGAGGTCGAACTCGCGCTCGAGCCGGTCGCGGGTGATCTCCATGTGGAGCAGGCCGAGAAAGCCGATCCGGAAGCCGAAGCCGAGTGCGCCCGAGGTCTCCGGCTCGAACGTGAGCGCCGCGTCGTTGAGCTGCAGCCGCTCGAGGGCGTCGCGCAGCGTGGGGTAGTCGTCGCCGTCGATCGGGTACAGCCCGGAGTAGACCATCGGGTTGGGGTGCTTGTAGCCGCCGAGTGCCTCGGTCGCCCCGTGGTGCTGGCTGGTGACGGTGTCACCCACCCGGGACTGACGGACGTCCTTGACGCCGGTGATGAGGTAGCCCACCTCGCCGACCCCGAGGTCGCCGGCCTTGACCGGCTCCGGGCTGATCACCCCGACCTCGAGCATCTCGTGCACCGCGCCGGTCGACATCATCTTGATCCGGTCGCGGTGGGTGAGCTTGCCGTCGACCACCCGGACGTAGGTCACCACGCCGCGGTAGGTGTCGTAGACCGAGTCGAAGATCAGGGCCCGCGCCGGCGCGTCGGCGTCACCGACCGGCGGCGGGGTCTGCCGCACGATCTCGTTGAGCAGTCCGTCGACCCCGGCTCCGGTCTTGGCACTCACGCGCAGCACCTCGTGGGGCTCACACCCGACCAGGCCGGCCAGCTCCGCGGCGTACTTCTCGACGTTGGCGCCGGGCAGGTCGATCTTGTTGAGCACGGGGACGACGTGGAGGTCGGCGCCCATGGCGAGATACAGGTTGGCCAGCGTCTGGGCCTCGATCCCCTGGGCGGCGTCGACGAGCAGCACCGCCGCCTCGCACGCCTCGAGCGATCGCGAGACCTCGTAGGTGAAGTCGACGTGGCCGGGCGTGTCGATCATGTTGAGGACGTAGCTGCCCGGCTCGGCGTCCTGGTCGTTCCCGGCCGGGACGGTCCACGGCATCCGGACCGCCTGGCTCTTGATGGTGATGCCGCGCTCGCGCTCGATGTCCATCCGGTCGAGGTACTGGGCGCGCGCCGCGCGCTCGTCGACGACCCCCGTGAGCTGCAGCATCCGGTCGGCCAGGGTCGACTTGCCGTGGTCGATGTGGGCGATGATGCAGAAGTTGCGGATGATCGCCGGATCGGTGTGGCCGGGCTTCGGCGCGGACGGGGCAGGCACGGAGCTGAGTTCGCTGCTTTCGAGTCTCGGGGACGTCCCTCACGGCGGGACCGGACGGGGCTGCCGATTGTTCCACGGCGGCGGTGGTACGCCCGAACTCACGAGCCGGGTCGCCACGCGCGATGATGCTGCCCATGCCCGCTCCATGGCCTGCTCGCCGACCCGCGCCCCCCACCGGGGACACCGCGCTCCGGCTGGAGTGGCGGTTCCTGCCGCCGGCGTTGCGCGAAGCGGTGGCGCTCCGGCTCGGGTCGCCGGTCGTGTCGGCGGAGTCGCGCACCCGTGGGTTCACGCCGGGGTTCGCCTCCGTCCTGACCTGCGAGGACGGCAGCCGCCACTTCGTGAAGGCCGCCTCCACCCGGGCGCAGGCGATGTTCGCCGCTGCCTACCGCGAGGAGGCGCGCAAGCTCGCGGCGCTGCCCGCGACGGTGCCCGCCCCGCCGCTGCGGTGGGTGCTGGACGACGAGTGGGTCGTGGTGTGCACCGAGCACGTCGACGGCCGGCACCCGGACCGCCCGTGGCGGGCGGACGACCTCGACGCCTGTCTCGACGCGCTGGAAGCGGTGGCGCGCGAGCTGACGCCGGCGCCCGCGGGGCTCGGCCTGGGCAGCGCGGTGGACGAGCTCGGCAGCTTCGTCGAGCACTGGTCCGACCTGCGGCTGCTGCACCCGGAGCTCGCGCACCTCGACGAGGCCGAACGGCTCGCCTCGGCGTGCGCCGAGGTGCTCGCGGGCGACACGGTCGTCCACAGCGACGTCCGCGACGACAACGTGCTCCTCGACCAGGACGGGCGCGCGTGGTTCTGCGACTGGAACTGGCCGATCGTCGGCGCGCCCTGGTTCGACTCGCTCGCGATGCTGATCGGCCCCCGGGGCGACGGCGTCGACGTCGAGTCCGCGATCGCGACCCGTCCGCTGCTGCGCGACGTCCCGCGAGACGACATCGACTGCGTGATCGCCCTGGTCACGGGCTACTTCCTCAAGTCGGCGGCCGACCCGGTGCCGCCGACGTCGCCGTTCCTCCGCGACCACCAGCGGTGGCAGGGCGAGGTCTGCTGGGAGTGGTTGTGCGAGCGTCGGGGCTGGACGTGACCGGGGGCCACCACCCGCCGCGTTGCAATTTGGGCGCGGCCCGGCGCCGCTGTTAACCTTGCACGTCGCGCGGCCGGGCCTGTCCCGCTGTGCCCACAGACCAGCAGCAGCTCCCGCACCGTCCACCACCAACCGAAGGCTTCATCAGTGGCGAACATCAAGTCCCAGATCAAGCGGAACAAGCAGAACGTGAAGCGTCACGAGCGCAACAAGGCCGTCAAGTCCGGCCTGAAGACCGCCGTGCGCAAGTTCCGCGAGGCCGCCGACGCCGGTGACAAGGACGCCGCCGTCGAGGCCGGGCGTGCCGCGACCCGCCAGCTCGACAAGGCCGCGTCCAAGGGCGTCATCCACAAGAACCAGGCCGCCAACCGCAAGTCGGCGATCTCCAAGCGGGCCGCCTCGCTCTGAGGCTGCTGCAGCACGCTCAACCCTGTGAAGGACCCGCTCCGGCGGGTCCTTCGTCATGTCACGCGGTCACTGGTCGCGCAGGCCGGTGACCGTCAGGACGAGACGCTCCAGGGTGTACGACGCGTCGCTGGCCGCGCCCTTGATGTCGGCGTCCGCCTGGGCGATCGCCCGGATCGCCCGCGCGATCGACGGCTCCGACCAGGACCGTGACTGGTCGCGCACCGTGCGCACCTTCCAGGGCGGCACCCCGAGCTCGCGGGCCAGGTCGTTGTCCTTCTGCCCGCGCGGCGCGGCGAGGTAGCGCGCGACGGCGCGCGCGCTGCCGGCGAACGCGGAGGTGACCAGCACCGGCGCGGTGCCCGCGTCGAGCGCCCAGCGGAGCTCCTCGAGGGCGGACGAGCGGCGGCCCCAGAAGGCCGCGTCGGCCACGGCGAACGACTTCGCCTCAGCCCGGCCCCCGAAGTACTGCTTCACCTCGGTGACCCCGAGCGGCCGGTCGGGGAAGTCGGAGACGAGCTGGGTGGCGGCCGCCGCCAGCGACCGGAGGTCCTGGCCGACGGCCTGGACCAGCGCCACCGCGGCGTCCTGGTCCATCCGGCCGCCCGCGGCCCGGACCTCGGAGGCCACGAAGCCCGGGAACTCCGACGACCTCAGCTCGGCGGACTTCACCTCGGTCACGGCCGGCAGCTTGCGGAGCCTGGTGAGCACCCCGCTCCCCTTCTGGCCGCCCCCGTGCACCAGCACCAGAGCGACGTCCTCGACCGGGGCAGCCGCGTAGCCGAGCAGGCCGTCGACCGACTCGTCGGGCAGGTCCTCGATGCCGCGCACGATCACGCACCGGGTGGCCGAGAACAACGACGGCGCGGACATCTCCCCGAGCGAGGCCACGCCGAGGTCGACCCCGCGGGTCTCGGTCTCCTCGGCCTCGGCGTCGTGACGGCGGACCGCCTCGCGGACCTGGCCGACCGCCCGCTCGCCGAGGAACTCCTCCTTGCCGGTCACCAAGGTGACCCGACCCAGGACGTCGGACGCGCGCGGACCAGCCATGTCCCGGACCCTATCGGGACCGGACGACACCGAGCCGACCCTCGTCGACCGTCACCGCCACGTCGGAGTCGAGGTCGGTCCGCAGCACCTCGAGGCCGGCGCTGACGAGCGGGTCGACGGTCTCCGGCGACGGGTGGCCGTAGTCGTTGTCGACGCCGGCGGACACGACCGCGACGTCCGCCCCGAGCCCCAGCAGCCAGTCGAGGTCCTGGAAGCGGCTGCCGTGGTGCGGCACCTTCAGGACGTCGACGGCGAGCCCCGGCCAGGCCCGTGCCAGCGCAGCCTGGCTCTCCGGCTCGACGTCCCCCGTGAGCAGCAGCCGGACCCCGGCGACCTCCACCAGGAGGACGACGCTGGCGTCGTTGGGGTTGGCCGGGTCGAGCCCCGGCGGCGGCCACAGCACCTGGAAGGTCGCGTGACCGACCTGCCGGGTGTCGGCGTACGCGGCGGTCTCGGTCGTCATCGACGCGGTGACCTCGCGCCCGTCACGGACGCCGTCGACGCCGTCGACGTGGTCGGCGTGCGGGTGGGTCAGGACCAGCAGCGGCACCCGCGCGACGCCGAGCCGGTCGAGGCACCGGTCCACGAGTCGCGGATCGGGCCCGGCGTCGACCACCACCGCACTGCCGGGACCGCTGGGCACCACGAGCGCGTCGCCCTGCCCGACGTCGCACGCCACCAGCACCCAGCCGGGTGGCGGCCAGCCAGGGGTCGGGGGCCGGACGAGCACGGCGACGACCAGCACGGCACAGCACGCCAGGCTCCCGGCCGGTCGGCGCAGCAGCCGGGGCAGGCCGAGGGCGAGCCCGACGGCGATCACGGTGAGGGCGGCCAGCGCCACGGGTCCGGTACCCCAGGCGACAGCTGCCGTGGGGAGGCTCGCGCCCCGCTCTGCCACGGCTGCCAGCCAGGTCACGCAGCCGCCGGCGAGGGTCCCGAGGACTCGGGCGACCGGTTCGGAGACCAGCCCCACCAGGCCGCCGCCCAGTCCGAGCACGGTCGCCGGCCCGATCACCGGCGCGACCAGCAGGTTGGCGCCGACCGCGACCAGGCTGACCTCCCCTGAGATCGCGGCCACCAACGGT
Source organism: uncultured Actinomycetota bacterium (assembly GCA_963829855.1). Taxonomy (GTDB): domain Bacteria; phylum Actinomycetota; class Actinomycetes; order Propionibacteriales; family Nocardioidaceae; genus Nocardioides. The sequence goes on from CAWHKE010000011.1 coordinate 430,774, forward strand.
GTGCACGCGAGCTGGGCGGCCGTGGGGACGGCGATCGCCTCGGCCAGCCAGCGTGGCAGCCACCGGTCGAGAGCGTCGCGGAGGCCCGGCGCCAGCAGGAGGATCCCGGCCGTGGCCGCGACCGACAGCGCGAAGCCCACCGACCCGGCCAGCCGCGGGTCGAGCAGCAGCAGGCCGACCACGGCGACGCCGAGGGCCCGCGGTCCCCGCCGGCGACCGTCCACCCCGAGCCCGACCAGGGCGACGGTGCCCATCGCCGCGGCCCGGACCACGCTCGGCTCGGTGCGCGCGACCAGCACGAAGCCGGCGATGCCGACCGCGGCCACGGCGTAGTGGCCCCACCCCCGCACGCCGCACCAGCGACCGGCCAGCAGGAGGAAGCCGACCGCGAGGGTCAGGTTGGTCCCGGAAACCGCGAGCAGGTGGGTGAGGCCGGTCGTGCGGAAGTCGGCGGCGAGGTCCTCGCCGACCGCGGCGTCGTCGCCGACGACGAGGGCCGGCACCAGGGCGCGCGGCGCCTCCGGCAGGTGGGCCACGGACGCGCGCAGGGACGCCCGGACGGCGGCCGCGGCCCGCCACCAGACGCCGGGCCGCGCGAGGAGCTCCGGATCGCCCGACGCGGAGACGACCGCAGCAAGGGAACCGGCGTCGACGCCCGGTCGCGGCGGCGCCAGCCGACCCGTCAGCCGCACCGTCGCGCCAAGCGGTACGTCGCTCCAGCCCGGCCCGGCCAGCACGAGCACCCCCGCGCGGACGTCGTACGTCGTGCCGCGACCCGTCACCTCCCGGACCGTCCCGCGCAGCATCACGCCGTCGCCGAATCCCGCGGACACCGGTCGCGGGTCGGACGTGACCTCCAGGCTCGCCTGCACCGCGGCGTGCTCGGCGGCCAGCCGGGTCACGGGGTCGGTGGCGACCCGCTGGTCGCGCAGCAGGGTCGCGGTGGCCACGGCGGCCAGCACCAGGGCCAGCGCGACCACGAGCCGGCTGCCCCGGCGCAGGCCCCAGCCACCCGCGAGCGCCACGACCACCCCCACCGCCGGGACCGACACCGGCGGCGGGAGCAGGGCGGGCACCAGCGCACCGGCCCAGGCCGCGAGCCCCAGGGCCGGCATCCGGAGATCTGGCCGGACCGGAGCCGCCGGGATCCTCACACGGTCACGAAGGGCGCGATCGAGGCGAGCGTCGCGTCGCCGATCCCGTCGACCTCGAGCAGCTCGGCGACGGCGGTGAAGCCGCCGTTCTGGTCGCGCCAGACCACGATCGCTTCTGCGGTGACCGGCCCGACCTCGGGCAGCGCCTCGAGCTCGACCGTGGTCGCGGTGTTCAGGTCGACCAGCGGCGAGCCCGGGGTCGCGCCGCCGACCGGCGCCGCCGGCGGCGCGGTGACGGCGGACGGGAGGCCAACCACGATCTGCTCGCCGTCCACGAGCAGCCGCGCGAGGTTGAGCGTGGTCAGGTCGACCCCGGGACGGGCGCCGCCCGCCGCCTTCAGCGCGTCGATGACCCGCGACCCTGGGTCGAGCACAGCGATCCCGGGCCGCCGGACCTTGCCCGCCACGTCGACCGTGACGCTCTCGTCGGCCGCCGGCGTGGCCAGGGTGGGGAGCGGCTCGGCCGGCGACATCAGTGCCGGTGCCGGACCGGGCTCGAGCGGGGTCACGACGCTGGGCTCGGCGCGCACGACCCACCACGCGGTGACGGCGAGGCCGACAGCGACCACCACCGCCACCACCGCCAGTGCCCCGGGGCCGAGACCGACCTGGCCGCGCAGCGGCTCGGGAACCAGCCGGGTCAGCCGGCCGGCCCGCCGCGACGCATGCCGCCCGGGCTCGGGAAGCAACGCCACCGGCACCGGGTCCACCAGCGCCTCCTCCGGGACGTCCCGCGGCGCGGACACCCGGGTGTGGGTGGACGGCATGCCGTAGGCCGCCACCTCCTCACCCAGCAGCTGCAGCCGCCGGGCGAGGGCTGCCTCGTGGTCGGGATGGCTGGGGCGGGTCATGGCGGCGACGCTACGAAGCGGCGGGGACCCTCGGCCGCTGCCGGAGCGGCGTCTGTGGACGGCGCCGTCCATAGCCGCCCTGTGGACGGTGACCGGCTCCGGTCGAGACGCGAGATCGGTCAGGCGTCCCGAGGCGCGACGCAGACGGCGAGCATGCCCGGGCCGACGTGGGCGCCGAGCACCGCTCCGACCTCGCCGCAGTGGATCTCGCGGCCCTCGAGCCCGGCCGCGAGCCGTGCGGTCAGCCGCTCGGCGAGCTGGCCCGCCCGCACGTCCGCCGCGAGGTGCGCGACCCCGACGTCGACCGGCCGGTCGCCGGCGGCCGCGACCGCGAGCTCCTCGAGCCGCGACAGCGCCCGGTTCGCCGTCCGCACCTTCTCGAGGGTGGCCACCCGGCCCTCGTCGATGGTCAGCAGCGGCTTGACGGCCAGCGCGCCGCCGAGCAGCGCCGCGGCCGCGCCGATCCGGCCGCCCCGGCGCAGGTACTCGAGCGTGTCGACGTAGAACAGCGACGTCGTGGCGTCGGCCCGGGTCCGCGCGGCCGCCGCGGCCTCCTCGGCGGAGCCGCCCGCGTCGAGGCAGTCGGCGGCCGTGAGCGCCGCGAAGCCGGCGGCGATCCCGACCTGGCGGGTGTCGACCGGGTGCACCGGGACCGACGCGTCGCGCGCGGCCAGCTGCGCCGACTCGAACGTGCCGCTCATCTCGCCCGAGAGGTGCACGGACACGATCGCGGTGGCTCCCGCCGCGGCCGCCTGCTCGTAGACGGCGCGCAACGCCTCGGGTGCCGGTCGCGACGTCGACACCGGCCGGAACTCCCGCAGGGCGTCGGCCACCAGCGCGGGCGTGGCGCCGTCGGCGCCCTCGTCGTACGACGTCGCGCCGATCACCACCTGGAGGGGCACCACGAGGATCCCGCGGGCCTGGGTCACCTCGGCCGGCAGCGAGGCCGTCGAGTCGGTGACGATCACGGTCCCGGACATGGATCCGCAGGCTACCCGGCCTGGTGCAGCGACGGAGGCAGTGCTCAGACGACGATGTTGACCAGCTTCGGGGCGCGCACGATCACGGTGCGCACGGTCGCGCCGTCGATCGCCCGCTGCACGGCGGGATCGGCCAGCGCCGCGGCCTCCAGGTCGGCCTCGGAGACGTCGGGCGCGACCTCCAGCCGCGCCTTGACCTTCCCCCGGACCTGGACCACACAGGTCACCGACTCCTCGACCAGCAGCGCGTCGTCGACGACCGGCCAGCCCGCGTTGGCGACGGTCGGCTGGTGGCCCAGCCGCTCCCACATCTCCTCGGAGACGTACGGCGCCACCAGGCTCAGCAGCACCGCGACCGCCTCCGCGGCCTCGCGCACGGCCGGGTCGGCGCCGCCCGCGCCGGAGTCGATCACCTTGCGGGTGGCGTTCACCAGCTCCATCACCCGGGCGATCATGACGTTGAAGCGCAGCCCCTCGACCAGCTGCGCGGCGTCGTGCACGGTCTTGTGGGTCACCGTGCGCAGCACCGCGTCGCCGGTCGCCGGGTCGGCGCCGGGCTCGCTCGTCACGTCGCCGGCCAGCCGCCACGCGCGCTGCAGGAAGCGCACGGACCCTGCTGGGGACATGTCGGCCCAGTCGATGTCGTCCTCGGGGGGCCCCGCGAACACCAGGGTCAGTCGGACCGCGTCCACGCCGAACTCACGTAGTTGGTCCCCCAGACTGACGCCGTTGCCGCGCGACTTGCTCATCTTCTTGCCCCGGTTGATGACCTGGCCCTGGTTCAGCTGGGCCGAGAAGGGCTCGCGGAACTTCAGCAGCCCCATGTCCGCCAGCACCTTCGTGAAGAACCGCGCGTACAGCAGGTGCAGCACGGCGTGCTCGACGCCGCCGACGTAGATGTCGCACGGTCCCCATGCGTTGACCAGCGCGGGATCGAACGCCTGGGTGTCGTCGTGCGGCGAGCAGTAGCGGAACATGTACCAGCTCGAGTCGACGAACGTGTCCATCGTGTCCGAGTCGCGCTTCGCCGGACCACCGCACTGCGGGCAGTCGACGTTGACCCACTCCTCGGCCGCCGCCAGCGGCGAGACGCCCTTCGGCTTCAGGTCGGCGCCGCGCAGCTCCGGCAGCTCCACGGGCAGCTGGTCGTCGGGCACCGGCACCTCGCCGCACGCCGCGCAGTGGATGATCGGGATCGGCACGCCCCAGTAGCGCTGGCGGCTCAGCAACCAGTCGCGCAGCCGGAAGTTGACGGTCCCGCGCCCCAGCCCCTGCTGCTCCAGGAACGCGATGGTCGTGCGCTTCGCGTCGTCGACGGTCAGGCCGGTCAGGTCGATCTCGTCGTTGGCGGAGTTGATGGCGGGGCCGTCGCCGGTGAACGCGTCGCCCTCCCAGCCCTCCGGCGGCTGGACGGTGCGGATGATGGGCAGGTCGAAGGCGGCCGCGAAGTCCCAGTCGCGCTGGTCCTGGCCGGGCACGGCCATGATCGCGCCGGTGCCGTAGTCGGCCAGCACGTAGTCGGCGGCGTACACCGGGATCCGGGCGCCGGTCAGCGGGTTCACGGCGTGCACGCCCAGGTCGACGCCGGTCTTGGGCCGGTCGGTGTTCTGCCGCTCGATCTCCGAGGTCTTGCGGACCTCGTCGCGGTAGGCCTCGTACGCCGCCCGCTGCCCGTCCGTGACCAGCTCGGCCGCCAGCGGCGCATCGGCCGCCACGACCATGAACGTCGCGCCGAACAGCGTGTCCGGACGCGTCGTGTACACGGTCAACGGGTCGTCACGGCCGTCCACGACGAAGTCGACGTGGGCACCCTCGGACCGGCCGATCCAGTTCCGCTGCGCGGTGATGACCCGCTCGGGCCAGGTCGGCGCCAGCACGTCCAGGTCGTCCAGCAGCTCCTGGGCGTAGTCGGTGATCTTGAAGTACCACTGCGTCAGCTCGCGCTTGGTGACCTCGGCGCCGCAGCGCTCGCAGTGGCCGTCGACGACCTGCTCGTTGGCCAGCACCGTCTGGTCCTGCGGGCACCAGTTGACCGGGCTGTTCTTGCGGTAGGCCAGGCCCTGCTCGCGGAACTTCAGGAACAGCCACTGCGTCCAGCGGTAGTACGACGGGTCGCTGGTGTTGAACCGGCGGGTCCAGTCGAAGCTGATGCCGAAGTGCTTGAACGACTCGTACTGGGTGTCGATGTTGCCGTAGGTGTAGGTCGCCGGGTGCTCGTCGTTCCTGATCGCGGCGTTCTCCGCGGGCAGCCCGAACGAGTCCCAGCCCATCGGGTTCAGCACCTCGTAGCCGCGGTGCCGCCAGTAGCGCGCCACCACGTCGTGCAGCGCCGTCACCTCGGCGTGGCCCATGTGCAGGTCGCCGCTGGGGTACGGGAACATCGTCAGCGCGTACCGCTTCTCGCGGGCGCCGCTCAGCACCGCCTGGTCGTCGGCCACGAACGGCTGCAGGTCGTCCCAGACGCGCTGCCACTTGGTCTCGACCGCGTGCACGTCGTAGGACGTGCGGTCGCCGGTCTCCTCGGTCTGCTCGCTCATCCGTCTCTCTCGTCCTCGGGTCGCACTGCTCGCTGGGTCGGGTGGGCACAAAAAAGCCCCTCGGGCACGAGGGGCAGCCGCGTCGGGGGTCGGAGCCGACGCGGCTAGGTAAGGAGCAGGGACCTGCACATGCGCCCATGGTACCGAACCACCCGGGCGGCGCGAACCCGCGCTCCCGACCTCAGGCGGGCCGCACCCAGGCGCTGGCTCGGTCCACCGTCCCGACGGCGATCGAGTACTCCTCGTAGTAGTCCGAGATCCCGGCGCGCTGCGCGGCCCGGTGGTCGGGGTCCCGTGCCCACGCCTCGTGGCCGGACCGGTCGGCGAACCGCACCAGGGTCACGCGCTCGCCGTCCTCGGCCACGAAGACCTTGTGCTCGACGTACCCGGGCATCTCGCGCGCCAGCGCGCTGATCCGGGCGGCGTGCTCCGGGTACGCCGTGGCGTCGGCCCGGAGCCGCGAGCGGAACACCGTCATCACCTGGCCGGGCTCCGGCCGCGCGGAAGTCGTCACGCGCCCAGTATCCCGCGCGGCGCTGGACGACCACTAAGGTCCGAGCGTGCCCGACCTGAGCCGCTACGACGACGTGCTGACGCTGCTCCGCGAGCACGCCGGCACCACGCCCGCGGTCCGGCTGGCGATCGTCGGCGGCTCCGCCGCGACCGGCCGCTACGACGACCACTCCGACCTCGACGTCGAGCTCTGGTGCGACGGCCCGCCCGACGCGACCTACGATGCGCTGCTCGCGCTGCTCCGCGAGCAGCTCGACGTCGACCACGTCTGGGAGGTGCTGCGGGAGCGCTGGCCGGACGGGACCCGCCAGCTGTTCGCCCACCTGCAGCCCGATCCCGGCGACCTGTCCCGCCCGACCCGGATCCTCGACCTGGCGGTCCACCCGATGCCCGAGTCGGGAGTGGTCGCGATCGACCCGCGGCGGCACGGCACCCCCATCGCCCTGCACGACCCCGATGCCCTGCTGCGTCTCGCCCACGAGGACGAGGGACCCCACGCGGCCGCCCGCGCCACCACGATCGCCGACACCGCCGGCCGCCGTGGCACCGCGGAGTGGCTCGTCCGCAGGGCGCTCGCGCGCGGCGAGCTCGTCGAGGCGCACGCGTTCTACGTCCGCTTCGCCCTCACCCCGCTCGTCGACCTGTTGCGGATCGCGCACTGCCCGGCCCGCCACGACTTCGGGCTGCGCTACCTCGACACCGACCTCCCGCCGGGGTACGCCGAACGGCTGCAGGAGCTGCTGCCCGGCCCCGACCTCGGCGACCGGGCCACCCGCGTGTTCGCATGGACCGACGAGCTGCTGGCGCGGCTGACCGGCGGCGCGTCAGGCGACGAGGACCCGCAGGAGCGCCAGCGCCCGATGTGACAAGGTGCGCGGCGCGTCGGTCCTGCCGGCCGTGGCGTCGAGCAGCGCCTGCTCGAAGAGCCCGTCGAGCAGCGCGTAGGCCGTGCCCGAGTCGACCGTCGAGCGGCCGGCCAGCCAGCTCGGCGTACCGCTCGACGACCCGCCACACCATCTGCTCGAGCGTGTCGTCGATCAGCTCGACGTCCTCGCGCAGGGTGTCCTCGAAGAGGCTCTGGGAGCGCAGGTCGTACCAGAGCCGGTGCATCGGCGCGTCGTCGACGAGGGTCTCGGCGAGCCGGTCGGCGAACCCGGTCGCCAGCCCGTCGGCGTCGGTCGAGTCGTGCACGAGGTCGTCGTAGCGGGTCACGCACTGCGCCTTGTAGTAGCGCACGCAGTAGGTGATCAGCTCGGTCTTGTCGCGGAAGTAGTAGTGGACGACGCCGTGGCTGAAGGGCGAGTTCTGGGCGATCTCCCGCAGGCTGCTGCGCGCATAGCCGAGCTCGCCGAGGGTGCGGAGGGCCGACTCGGCGAGCTGGTCGCGGCGCTCGTCGTACTTGTCGACGGGGCGCCGACCGCGCGCGGGAGCAGTCGTCATGCGGCTCATCCTAGGCGACCCGCGTCGATCTCTTGACAAATGTCCAGATAAATCTTGACGACCGTCAAGAGCCGGGGCAGGGTGTGACGCACACCACCAGCACCGAGCGCACCGAGCAGCAGCACCCCACCTCTCGGCACACCTCGCCAAGGAGCACCGATGGCCGGAACAGACCTCAGTGGACGCGTCGCCCTCGTCACGGGCGGCGCCCAGGGCCTCGGCGAGGGGATGGGCCGTGCCCTCGCCGCCGCCGGCGCGCGCGTCATGCTCGCCGACCTGCAGGACGCGAGCTCGGTCGCCGCGTCCTTCGGCGACGGCCACGCCGCCACCACCCTCGACGTGTCCGACGACGCCGCGTGGGAGGCGGCGGTCGCGACCACGGTCGACCAGCTCGGCGGGCTCGACATCCTCGTCAACAACGCCGGCATCGAGATCACCAGCCTGATCACCGAGGTCGACCCCGACGACATCCGCAAGATGCTCGAGGTCAACATCCTCGGCACCACGCTCGGCATCAAGCACGGCCTGCGCACGATGCGGCCCGGTGGGGCTGCCGGCAACGGCGGCTCGATCGTCAACATCGCTTCGGTCGCCGCGACCATCGCGTTCCCGGGCATCGCGGTCTACTCCGCCACGAAGTCGGCCGTCGACCGGCTCACCCGGGTCGCGGCGATGGAGGCCGGCAAGCTCGGTTACGGCGTCCGGGTCAACTGCATCTTCCCCGGCCTCGTCGCCACAGCCATGGGCGCCGGGCTCGCCAACGACGTGGCGAAGCTCGGGCTCTTCCCCTCCCCCGAAGAGGCGGTCGGCGCGGTGATCGGTCTGACGCCCGCCGGCCGTCTCGGAGAGGTGGAGGACATGGCCGACGCGGTCGTCTTCCTGGCCTCCGACCGGGCCCGCTTCATCACCGGCGTCGGCCTCCCGGTCGACGGCGGGATGGGGATGTGACGGCCATGACCGATCCCAAGCCCGTCGTCGTCTACGGCGCCTCCGGCTACACCGGCCGGCTCGTGTGCGAGTACCTCCGCGAGTACGGTGTCCCGTTCGTCGCCGCCGGCCGCGACGAGGACAAGCTCACCGACTCCATGACCCACAACGTCGCCGGCATCGAGACCGCCGACTACGAGGTCCGCACCGTCTCGCACGACGTCGAGTCGTTGACCGCTCTCCTCAAGGGCGCCTCGGTCGTCCTCAACACGGTCGGTCCGTTCACCACCCTCGGCCCCGAGGTCGTGCAGGCCAGCCTCAGCGCGGGCGTCCACTACCTCGACACGACCGGTGAGCAGGACTGGCTCATCACCTGCGACGAGGAGTACGGCGCGGACTTCCGCAAGGCCGGCCTGCTGCTCGCCCCCGGCGTCGCCCAGATGTACACCACCGGTGAGATCGCGGCCCAGCTGTGCCTGGAGACCCCCGGGCTCGACACGCTCGACATCGCGGTGTTCTGGGGCGGCTCGCCGACCATCGCCTCGACCCGCACGATCCTGGTCAACGCCGCCACCTCGAAGGCGCACTACCTCGAGCAGAACCAGTACGTCGAGTTCCCGGCCGACCAGGGACTGCTGCCCCTCGTGGTGCCCGGCCAGCACGAGCTGGCGCTGTCGCTCCCGTGGGGCGGCACGTCGCACCCCGTGTGGTTCAAGCGCGACCCGCGGGTGGCGAGCTGCAAGGCGCAGGGCGGGGTGTTCAACGCCGCGCTGATGAACGGCGTGCCGCAGATCGTCGCGGCCGCGCTCGAGGCCACCGCCGAGATGAACGACGAGGACCGCGACGCGGCGCTCACCGCCACGGCCGCCCAGGTGATGAACCAGATGCCGCCACGCGAGAACGCCCGGATCAACAAGTCGCTCGACTCGGTGCACGCCTCCGGGCCGCTCGGTCGCGCCCACTGCGTCATCCACGGCCACAGCAACTACAAGCAGACCGGGCTGCTGCAGGCGTACGCGGCGTACTCCCTGCTCCAGCAGCCGCCGCTGCGGAGCGGCTTCGCGTCCGGCTGCCAGGCGTTCGGCCACCGGGAGCTGCTGGGAGCGCTGCGCGCCTTCGGGCTCGTGTCGTCACCGGTGCTGACCGTCCAGGGCTGACGGGGCCGACCGGCGTGCGGCTGACCGACTACCTCGACAAGGGCCGCAGCCTCGGGCCCGACCGGCCGTGCCTCACGACCGACGGCGCGACCCTGACCTACCAGGAGGTCCACGACCTGTCGGTCAGGGTCGCGGCCGCGCTCGCCGCGCGCGGCGTCGCACCCGGGTCGAAGGTCGCGGTGCTGTCCGCCAACGACCCGGTGGCGTTCACCTGCGTCTTCGGCATCTCGCGCGCAGGTGCCGTGTGGTGCCCGATCAACCCGCGCAACGAGGCCGCCGAGAACCGCGAGCTGCTCGACCTCTTCGACTGCGAGGCGCTCGTGTTCCAGGCGGCGTTCGCCCCCCTGGTCGCCTCCATCCGCGACGATGTTGCCGAAGGTGACGACCTGGGTGTGCCTGGACGCGGCGCTCGACGGCGCCCTGACGTGGGAGGAGTTCCTCGACGCCGCCGGCGACTCCGTCGACGGCGAGCAGCCCGAGGGCCTCGCGATGATCGTCGGCACCGGCGGGACCACCGGCCGGCCCAAGGGCGTGATGCTCACGCACGCCAACCTCGAGACGATGACCGCCCTCACGTTGATGGGCTACCCGTTCGAGGGGCGGCCGACGTACCTCGCGCTCGCCCCGTTGACGCACGCGGCCGGCGTGCTGTGCTTCCCGGTGCTCGCACTGGGCGGCGAGGTCGTCATCATGCGGACGCCCGACGTCCACCACTTCCTCGAGCTGGTCACGCGGCACCGGGTCACCCACACGTTCCTGCCGCCGACCGTGATCTACATGGTGCTCGCGGCACCCGAGCTCGACACGACCGACCTCTCCTCCCTCCAGTGCTTCTGGTACGGCGCGGCGCCGATGTCGGCGGCCCGGCTGGAGGAGGCGATCACCCGGATCGGGCCGGTCATGGCGCAGCTGTTCGGCCAGACCGAGGCGCCGATGATGATCTCGATGATGCCGCCGGCCGACCACCTGTGGCCCGACGGGTCGATCGCCCGTGAGCGGCTGGGCTCGGCCGGCCGGCCCGCGCCCCTCGTGCACGTGGAGATCATGGACGAGGAGGGCCGGCTGCTCCCCCGCGGCGAGCGCGGCGAGATCGTGGTCCGGTCGTCGCTGGTGATGGCCGGCTACTACCGCGACCCGGAGGCGACCGCGCAGGCCGGCGCCCACGGCTGGCACCACACGGGCGACATCGGCTTCCTGGACGACGACGGCTTCCTGTTCATCGTCGACCGCGCCAAGGACATGATCATCAGTGGCGGCTTCAACGTGTACTCCACCGAGGTGGAGCAGGCGCTCTCGGCCCATCCCGAGGTCCAGGACTGTGCCGTGATCGGGTTGCCCGACGACACGTGGGGCGAACGGGTGGTCGCCGTCGTGCAGGCGGTCGCCGGCGCCGACCCCGACCCGGAGCGGCTGATCGCCTTCGTCAAGGAGCGGATCGGGTCGGTGAAGGCGCCCAAGGAGGTCCACGTGTGGGCCGACCTGCCGCGGTCGAAGGTCGGCAAGGTGCTCAAGTCCGACATCAAGCAGACGCTCGGCTGACGTCGCCGCACCCGCCACGCCCTAGGGTCGACCGCATGACCGTCCTCGACATGTTCCGGCTCGACGGCAAGGTGGCGATCGTGACCGGGGCGAGCAGCGGCCTCGGCGTCGCGTTCGCCCAGGCACTGGCGGAGGCAGGCGCCGATCTCGCCCTCGGCGCGCGCCGGGTCGACCGGCTCGAGGAGACCGCCGCCCTGGTGCGGGCCGCCGGACGGAGGGTCGTCACGGTGGCCACGGACGTCTCCGACCCGGAGCAGTGCCAGGCCCTGGTCGACGCGGCGGTCACCGAGCTGGGCCGGGTCGACGTGCTGGTCAACAACGCCGGGGTCGGCACCGCCGTCCCCGCCACCCGCGAGACCCCGGACCAGTTCCGCTCGGTGATCGACGTCAACCTCAACGGCTGCTACTGGATGGCACAGGCGTGCGGGCGGGTGATGCAGCCCGGCTCGAGCATCATCAACATCAGCTCGGTCCTGGGCCTCACCACCGGCGGCCTCCCCCAGGCCGCGTACTCCGCGTCGAAGGCGGGCCTGATCGGCCTCACCCGCGACCTCGCCCAGCAGTGGACCGGCCGGAAGGGGATCCGCGTCAACGCGCTCGCCCCGGGCTTCTTCGAGTCCGAGATGACCGACCAGTACCCGCCCGGGTACCTCGAGTCGCAGGAAGTGCGGATCCCGATGGCGCGCCAGGGCGACCCCCGCGAGCTCGCCGCCACCGCCGTCTGGCTCGCCTCCGACGCCGCCGGCTACGTCACCGGCCAGACCCTGCCGGTCGACGGCGGCATGACCATCACCTGACGGCTGAGTGCCGCCGCAGCCACCAGAGGCCGACGAAGGGCAGCACCAGCGGGACGAACAGGTACCCGATCCCGTAGTGCGACCACACGGTCTGGTCGGGGAACCACGCGGGGCGCACCAGCGACAGGGTGCCGACCGCGATCACCCCGACAGCCTCGATGGCCAGGGCGACGAAGGCGACCCGGTGCGCCGCCTCCGACGTACGCCGGAGCGCGAGCGTGGCCACGAGGTAGATGACGGCCGCGACGAACGACAGCACGTACGCGAGCGGCGCCTCGTCGAAGCGCGTGGTGAGCTGCACCAGGGACCGGGCCCCGGCGGCTAGGGCGAAGACGGCGTAGCAGGCGACGAGCACCTGGCGGCCGGTCGACTCCCTCACCGGGTCTGGACCAGCCGGACCAGGCACACCGCGACCGCCACCAGCCCGATCGCCACCACCCAGAGGGAGGCCGGCTCGACCTGGAGCTCATCGGGGGGCACGTCCGGGTCCTCCGGCTGCCGCAGCACGAGCAGCGGCAGCAGCCCGACCGTGGCGACCGCGTACCCGACGTGGGTCAACATGCTGTCGGGGCGGTCGGCCGGGTCGGCGCCCAGCACCAGTGCCAGGTCGACCACGGTGACGACCACCAGCACCGCCTCGGCGACCAGGGCCGCCACCCGTACGGGCCGGTCGAGGACCGGCACCCGGGTCGCCACGACTGCCACCACCGCCAGCCCGGCCAGCGCGGCGGCCAGGGTCCACCCCACAACGGTCACGACGAGGAGGCTACGACGGCCCGTCGAACGGCAACGAACCCAGGCCGCGGCGGACGCTCGCGACCTTCCGGATCGCGAAGAGGGTGCCGGCCACCGAGGGGTGGTCGTCGTGGCTCACGTGCCGTTGGCCCCGCTCCTGGACAGCTACACGTGTCCAGGAGCAGTACTAGCGGCACGTGAGCCGATCGCGCGACGCCCCCACCCGCCAGGTGCCAGCCCTGGCTCTGTCAGAGCCTTGCACGCCGTCGACGCTGTCAGCGCCACGCGGGTGCGATGACGGCCATCCGGCGCTAGCCTGCTCGTCATGGAAGACCTTCGTGCCATGGCCGAGGTGATCTACGCCCACCGATGGGACGCCGAGTCGCGCGGGTGCGTCTGCGGCTCGGAGCCGACCTCCGAGGAGGAGGACCCGGAGCGGGCGCACGCGATGCACCTGGCCCAATACCTTCACGGGCGCTAGCAGCCCGGAGACCGCGCCACCGGCCCTCACGTGGGGGTCGAACCCAGCCTGACCAGTCGGTCGTGCTCGGTGGAGCTGAGGGGACTCGAACCCCTGACCCTCTGCATGCCATCGCCCAGGAATGACGGAGCCGCTACCAGCTGCGCCAGGTGGCGCAGGAAGCAACGGCTCTCGATCGTGCTCGGTGGAGCTGAGGGGACTCGAACCCCTGACCCTCTGCATGCCATGCAGATGCGCTACCAGCTGCGCCACAGCCCCGAGTGATGCTGCCCGAAGGCAACTCGCGGAATACTAACGGGAGCGGCCCAGCCCGGCGAAATCGGGTGGCACGTTCCACGCCCGCAGTCGCAGCCCCGTCGGCGACTCCTCCAGCACCGCGATCGCGCCGTTGTCGAGGCCCCGCAACGCGTCGCCCATCGCAGGAGGCCAGCCCAGGAGCGAGGCGGTCGCGAGCCGGAGGCAGCCGCCGTGGGTGACGACGACCGCGGTGCCGCCGGGAGTCAGCTCGGCCAACAGCTCCTCGTAGGCCGGCATCATCCGCGCGAGGACGTCCTGCGCCGTCTCGGCACCGGGCACCGGTCCGAGCCGCCCGGCGAGCAGCTCGGCGTGCTGGGCGGGGAACCGGAGGGCCGCCTCGTCGAACGCCAGTCCGGTCCGCTCCCCCACGTCGAACTCGCGCAGCCGGGCGTCGAGCCGCGCCACCAGCCCGGTCTCCTTCTCGACGTACGCCGCCGTCTGCCGCGCCCGCGCCAGGTCGGACGACCAGAGCAGGGTCGGTGCGAACGAGACGAGGTGTCCCGCCACCGCCGCCGCCTCGGTGTGCCCGACCTCGTCGAGCTCGATGTCGGCGTGGCCCTGGAAGCGGCGCTCGGCGTTCCAGGCGGTGCGGCCGTGCCGGACCAGCACCAGGCGCCGCCCGGCGGTGCGACCGTCAGCGGTCATGCGCGACGTCGGCCGGGAGCGCGATCGTCGGGCAGTCGCGCCACAGCCGCTCGAGGGCGTAGAACCGCCGCTCCTCCTCGTGCTGGACGTGGACCACGATCTCGCCGTAGTCGATCAGCACCCAGCGCCCGTCGCGCTCGCCCTCGCGCCGGATCGGCTTGGCGCCGATCTCGCGCAGCTTGTCCTCGACCTCGTCGACGATGGCCTTGACCTGCCGGTCGTTGCTGCCCGAGGCGAGCAGGAAGGCGTCGGTGATGGCCAGCTGGTCGCTGACGTCGAAGGCGAGCAGGTCGGTGGCGAGCTTGTCGGACGCCGCGCGAGCGGCGGTGGTGACGAGCTCGACGGCTCGGTCGGTGGCGGTCATGCGGCTCCGTCGTCGTGGGGCTCGTGGGCTGGGTGGTCGGTGCGGGTCGGGTAGAGGCGGTGCTTGGCGATGTACTGAACCACGCCGTCGGGCACGAGGTACCACACGGGTTCCCCGCTGCTGGCGCGCGCACGGCAGTCGGTGGAGGAGATCGCGAGCGCCGGGATCTCGACCAGCGTGACGCGATCGGTCGGGATGCCCGTCAACGTGGCGGCGTCCATCTCGTAGCCGGGCCTGGTGCACCCGACGAACTGCGCCAGCTCGAAGAGCTGGGAGGCGTCGCGCCAGGTGAAGATCTCCGCGAGCGCGTCGGCGCCGGTGATGAAGTAGAGCTCGGCGTCCGGGAGCTGCTCGCGGAGGTCGCGCAGCGTGTCGATCGTGTACGTCGGGCCCTCGCGGTCGAGGTCGACCCGCGACACCCGGAAACGGGGGTTGGCGGCGGTGGCGATGACGGTCATGAGGTAGCGGTCCTCGGCCGGCGACACCGCCCGGTCGGACTTCTGCCAGGGGTCGCCGGTCGGCACGAAGACGACCTCGTCGAGGTCGAACCAGGCCTGCACCTCGGACGCGGCGACCAGGTGCCCGTGGTGGATCGGGTCGAAGGTGCCTCCCATGACCCCGACCCGACGGGCGGGCTCCGGGGTGCTGGCGACGTCGGCGGGCGTGCTCAGCTGTGCTCGCGTCCCCCGCCGAACGCGGCGAGTGCGCCCATCAGGGCCAGCAGCAGGACGAAGATCCCGATCCCGATGCCATAGCTGAGGGTCGTGTTGACCTCGTGGTGGGACTCCTCGGCGGCCTGCATCAGGACGGCGTGGGCGATCGTCGACATGGGGTCAGCCTACCGGTCGCGCCGGGCCCGCCGCGGCCGGCTACCGCGTGTGGCCGTCCCCGGTCACGACGTACTTCGTGGAGGTCATCTCCGGCAACCCCATCGGGCCGCGCGCGTGGAGCTTCTGGGTGCTGATCCCGATCTCGGCACCGAACCCGAACTCGGCGCCGTCGGTGAACCGG
This sequence comes from uncultured Actinomycetota bacterium, assembly GCA_963829855.1. GTDB lineage: Bacteria > Actinomycetota > Actinomycetes > Propionibacteriales > Nocardioidaceae > Nocardioides. Next base: position 446,202 of record CAWHKE010000011.1, read on the forward strand.
GTCGAGGCGTTGACGAGGACGGCGGCGGAGTCGACGGCGGCGACGAACCGGCGGGCGGCGGACTGGTCGGCCGTCACGATCGCGTCGCTGTGGCCGCTGGAGTGCCGGTGGATGTGCTCGATCGCCGCCTCGAGGTCGGGCACCACGGCCGCGGAGATGTCGAGGGAGAGGTACTCGCGGCCCCAGTCGTCGTCGGTGGCGGGCTCGACGCCGTCGTACGCCGCGATCGCCGGGTCGCCGTGCACGGTGACCCCGGCGTCCTGGAGCGCCGCGACGACTCGCGGCAGGAACTCGTCGGCCACCGCGGCGTGCACCAGCAGCGACTCGGCCGCGTTGCACACACTGGTCCGCTGCGTCTTGGCGTTGAGCACGATCGCGAGCGCCCGGTCGAGGTCCGCGGCGGCGTCGACGTAGACGTGGCAGTTCCCGACGCCCGTCTCGATCACGGGCACCGTGGACTCCTCGACCACCGACCGGATCAGGCCGGCTCCACCACGTGGGATCAGCACGTCGACCAGTCCGCGGGCCCGCATCAGCGCCTTGACGCTGTCGTGGCCGTCGCCGGGCACCAGCTGCACGACGTCGGCGGGGAGCCCGGCCCGCTCGGCCGCGTCGCGGAGGGCGTCGACGATCGCGACGTTGGACGAGCGGGCGCTCGAGGAGCCACGCAGCAGGACCGCGTTGCCCGACTTCAGGCAGATCCCCGCCGCGTCTGCGGTGACGTTGGGCCGCGCCTCGTAGATCATGCCGACCACGCCGAACGGCACCCGCACCTGCCGCAGCTCGAGTCCGTTGGCCAGGGTGCTGCCGCGCACCACCTCCCCCACCGGGTCCGGCAGGCCGGCCACGTCGCGGAGACCCTGAGCCATCGCGGCGACCCGCTCGGTGGTGAGTCGGAGCCGGTCGAGGATGTTGGCGGGGGTCGCCGCGGCCTCGGCGCGCGCGAGGTCCTCGGCGTTGGCGTCGAGGACGGACTGGGCTGCCGCCGCGAGCCCGTCGGCCATGGCGTGCAGCGCCGCGTCCTTCTGCGCCCGGGTGGCCACCGCCAGGACCCGGGCGGCGGTCCGCGCGCGTTGCGCCACCGCCCGGACGTCGCTCTCCGAAGGCTCGGCCACGAAAAGAAGCCTACGGCGGCAACCGATCGGGCCGCCGCCGCGTCCATGTGAGTGAACGGGGGCACCGGCCCCCCTTGTCCGAAGGACGCTCATGCAGCTTCGCTCGCTCCTCGCCGTGGGGCTCGCCGCCACGGTGACCGCCGCGGGACTCGCGGCCACGACGCCGACCGCAGGCGCCGACGAACCCGTTCCCCTGCCGGACTCGGCGCTCGCGCTGACCGCTCCGGACACGGTGGTCGCCTACTCCTACCGGGGCCGGGTCTACTCCGACCTCGGGCTGCGCCTGGTCGCCGGCCAGGGACCGGTCGAGGTCTGGAGCAACCGCGCTTCCTACGACGATCCGATCACCAGCGTCTGGCGGCGATCCGAGGAAGAGGGCGGCGACGTCCCGCTGCCCGCGGGCTCGATGAAGGACTTCGGCGGGCTCAAGAAGTTCACGCACCTCACGATCACCAGCGTCGCCACCGGCGAGGTCGTCAAGGCGCGGAACGTCCCGGGCTGCCTCAACGGCGACTCGCAACGGATCCACCCCGACGCACCCGCCCGCTCGCCGTACCCGTGGAGCTGCCCGTGGAACCCCTACACGGTGGGGTCGGTGATGGGGATCCAGGAAGGCTGGTCGAACTCGGTGTTCCCGGAGTGGACCCGCTTCCGGCTGGACCGGGGCCGCTACGACGTCACCGCCTCGATCGCACCGGAGTACGTCGAGGTGTTCGGCATCTCCGAGGAGGACGCCTCCGTCACCACCCGCCTCGTCGTGAAGAAGGAGTCCTTCGAGGAGCGGCCGTCGCGCCCCGCGGCGGCGGGCGTCGACCCGAAACCGGCGCCGCGGCCGAGCACGAGCGGCGCCGGCGTGATGGCCGTCGACGGCGCCCCCGACCTGCAGTCGCTCCCGGCGTTCGGCATCCAGCTCAACCGGCGCGGCACCGCGATCCGGTTCGCCGCCACCGTCTGGAACGGCGGCTCCGGCCCGCTCGTCGTGGACGGCTTCCGGACCGCCGGCGGTGACCACATGGACGCCTACCAGTACTTCTTCGACGGCAACGGCGAGGAGACCGGCTACCAGCAGGTGGGAGAGTTCCACTTCCACGAGGCCAACCACCAGCACTGGCACTTCGAGGACTTCGCGCGCTACCGGCTGCTCAACGAGGACCTGTCGCTGGCCGTCCGGTCCACGAAGGCGTCGTTCTGCCTCGCGAACACCGACGCGGTCGACTACACCGTGCCCAACGCGGACTGGAAGCCGGAGAACACCGACCTGTCGAGCGCCTGCGGCGGCGCGGGAGCGCTCTCGCTGCGTGAGGTGCTGTCCAACGGCTCCGGCGACACCTACATGCAGTACCGCGCCGGCCAGGCGTTCCGGATCGGCGACCTCCCCGACGGCGACTACTACATCTCCGTCGAGGCAAACCCTGACGACAACGCCGACGGCCGCAACCTGGTCGAGGGTGACTACTCCAACAACGACTCGCTCCGCAAGATCACCGTCGGCACCAACAAGCGCACCGGTGAGCGCTGGGTCACGGCGGCGCAGGTCGGCGTGATCGACGAGAAGTTCCCCAACTTCTTCTGACCCGCTCCAGCAGGCCACGCGCGAGGACCCCGTCACCGGTGGGTGACGGGGCCCTCGTCGTACGGCGTAGGTGCGGTCAGCCCTTGTGCTCGGTGATCTTCTCGGCGGCGGCCGGGAAGACGGCGTGGAGGTCGCCGACGACGCCGAAGTCGACGAGCTCGAAGATCGGCGCCTCCTCGTCCTTGTTGACCGCGATGATCGTCTTGGAGGTCTGCATGCCGGCCCGGTGCTGGATCGCACCGGAGATGCCGCCGGCGATGTAGAGCTGCGGCGAGACGGTCTTGCCGGTCTGCCCGATCTGGAAGGAGTGAGGGATCCAGCCGGAGTCGACCGCGGCCCGGGACGCGCCGACCGCGGCGCCGAGGGAGTCGGCGAGGGTCTCGACCGGTTCGAAGTTGCCGCCGGTGCCGCGGCCGCCGGAGACCACGATCGCGGCCTCGGTCAGCTCGGGGCGACCCGAGGCCTGGCGCGGCTGGGAGGCCACGATCTGCGCCTTCCTCGCCGACTCCGAGACGGTCGCGGCGAACTCCTCCACCGCGGCCGCACCCTCGGCCTCCTCCGGCGTCGCGGAGTTGGGCTTGACCGTGATCACCGGCGTGCCCTTCGTGACCTTCGCGTTGACGGTGTAGTTGCCGGCGAAGACGGACTGCGTCGTCGTCCCGTCCTCGGCCACGTCGACCGCGTCGGTGATCAGCCCGGAACCGATCTTGATCGCCAGCCGGCCCGCGATCTCCTTGCCCTCCAGCGTGGAGGGGATCAGCACCGCGGACGGAGAGGTCTTGTCCACGAGCTGCTGCAGCGCCTCGGCCTTCGGGGCCACCAGGTAGCCCTTGATCTCGGCGTCGTCGACGACGTAGACCTTCGCCGCGCCGTACTTCTTGACCTTCTCGGCCACCGCGGCCCCCTGGCCGCTCGCACCGATGAACACCGCCGACGGCACGCCCAGACGACGCGCGATCGTGAGCAGCTCATAGGTCGGCTTCTTGACCTCGCCGTCGGCGTGGTCGACCAGTACCAGGACTTCACTCATGACTCAGGCTCCTCGAATCTCAGATGAACTTCTTGGCGGCGAGGAACTCGGTCAGCGCAGCGGCGCCGGACCCGTCCGCGTCGGTGACGATCTCACCGGCCGTGCGCGGCGGACGCGCGGTGGTGTCGCTGACCTCGGTCCACGCCACCGACAGCCCCACCTCGCTCGCCTCGACGCCGAGGTCGCCCAGCGAGTAGGTCTCCAACGGCTTCTTCTTCGCCGCCATGATCCCCTTGAACGACGGGTACCGGGCCTCACCGGACTGGTCGGTCACCGAGAGCACCAACGGCATCGTTCCCCCGATCACCTCGGTCGCGGTGTCACCGTCGCGCTTGATCCGGACCTGGTCGCCCTGGGTCTCCACCACCGAGGCGAACGTGACCTGCGGCAGGTCGAGCCGCTCGGCCAGCATCGCCGGGATCACACTCATCACCCCGTCCGTCGACGCCATCCCACACATCACCAGGTCCACCTGGCTGTCCGACCCGATCTTCTCGACCGCCTTCGCCAGCACCAGGCTGGTCGCCGGCGCATCCGAGCCGGCGATCGCGTCGTCCACCACGTGCACCCCGGAGTCGGCGCCCATCTGCAACGCCTTGCGGACCGCGTCGACCCCCTTCTCAGGGCCTACGCACAACGCGATCACCTCGACGTCCTCCGGGCTCTCGGACTTCTCCTTGATCTGGAGCGCCTGCTCCACCGCGTACTCGTCGAGCTCCGACAACAGACCGTCGACCCCCTCACGGTCCACCGTCTTGTCAGACTCGAAGTGCCGGTCGGCAGTCGCATCAGGCACGTACTTCACACAGACGACAATGTTCATGGTTGTGGCCCGAGCGGGCCCCTCCTGTTTGATCTCGAGGCGGTCGCGTCCGCGACTCCTCAGTCAACGTGGGTAGTGCTGGCGAGGTTACTAGCGGGGAACCGACGGCGGGAACGCCGACCGCGGTGGCATCGCTCACAACCGGCGCGCGGCGTGGCGCGGGTCACGCCGGACTGCAGTGCCGCACCGCGGCCGTCAGGGACGGACGATCCGGTCGACGATCCGGCCGACCACGAGGTAGGCGACGGCCCCGATGCCCCAGTTGAACAGCGCGTTCTTCGTCGCCGCGTCCTCACCGGTGAACTCCTTGATCCCGTTGTCGGGCGAGAAGACGCCCAGGTCGACGGCGTCGGCGCCGTCGAGCACGAAGGCGACCAGCGGGTTGTCCTCGTTGGCCCCGAGCGCCACGAGCAGCGCGCCCACGGCCAGGAACAGCGCGCACAGGACGAACAGCAGCCAGAGGACCTGGGCGACCCGGGTCCGTATCTTGCTCACCAGCGACGGGCCCTGCGCGCTCTCGGTCGACGTGGCACCGGGCTCGGTGGACCCGGCCTTGTCCGTCGCGCCTCCCATGCGCCGGATCATAGGGGCTGGCGGACCCTCAACGACCGACGAACTGCGCCTTCCCGGGGCCGTTCTCGACGAACGAGCTCATCCCGATCCCGCGGTCCTCGGTGGCGAACAGCGCGGCGAACTGCTGCCGCTCGATCTCCAGGCCGGTCTCCAGGTCGACCTCGAGACCGCGGTCGATGGCCTCCTTGGCCGCCCGCACGGCGTACGTCGCGGCGCCGGAGAACTGCCGCGCCCAGGTGAGCGCCTCGTCGTACACCTGGTCGGCGGGCACCACCCGGTCGACGAGCCCGATCGCCAGCGCCTCGTCGGCCTTCACGAACCGGCCGCTGAAGATCAGGTCCTTCGCCCGGCTCGGCCCGACGAGCCGGGTGAGCCGCTGGGTGCCACCGGCGCCGGGGATGATGCCGAGCAGGACCTCCGGCTGCCCGAGCACGGCGTCCTCCGCGGCGAACCGCACGTCGGCGCACAGGGCCAGCTCGCAGCCTCCGCCCAGCGCGTAGCCGGTGACGGCCGCGACGACCGGCTTCGGGATCCGCGCGACCGCGCTGAACGCCGACTGCAGCTTGCCGGAACGCTGCACCATGTCCGTGTAGCCCATCAGGGCCATCTCCTTGACGTCCGCCCCAGCGGCGAAGACCTTCTCGCCGCCGTACACCACGACCGCCTTCACGTCCTCGCGCTCGGCCGCCTCGTGCGCCGACGCCCGGATCTCCTCCTGCACCTGGGCGTTGAGGGCGTTCATCTTCGGCCGGTCGAGCCGGATCGTGCCGACGCCGTCGGCCACCTCGAGACGCACGAACTCCGACATCGGTCCTCCTCTGCTCGCCCGTGGCGGTCACGGGTCGCGGCGCCCCGAGCCTAGCCACGCGCAGCGGGCGACCTCCGATGGGCTTGAATAGGCCGGTGAGTCTCTCCCCTTGGCGCTGGCAGCACCCCGACGAGACGGCCCCCGTGTGGCCGGGGTCCCACCAGCGGCTCGGCGCGACCTGGTCGGCCGACTCCACCAACTTCGCGATCTGGTCCCCCGAGGCCACCTCGATGTGGGTGTGCCTGGTCGACGACGACGGCGACGAGACCCGCCACCAGCTGACCGAGCACACGCTCGGCGTGTGGCACGGGGCGATCCCGGGCGTGCCGGTCGGACAGCGGTACGGCTTCCGCGCCGACGGCCCCTGGGACCCGGCCCGCGGCCGTCGTTTCAACCCGGAGAAGCTGCTCCTCGACCCCTACGCACTCGCGATCAGCGGCGAGCTCGTCGACGGGCCGGACCCGCTCCCCTACGACGTGGCCAAGCCCACGAGACGCAGCGCCGTCGACTCCGCGTCCGCCATGCCGCGCTCGGTGGTGGTGCACGACGAGTTCGACTGGGGGGACGACCGGCCGTTGCGCACCCGCTGGCGCGACACCGTGATCTACGAGCTGCACGTCAAGGGCTTCACCCAGCTGCACACCGAGGTTCCCGAGGGCGAGCGCGGCACGTACGCCGGCCTCGGCAGCCACACCGTGACCGACTACCTCAACGACCTCGGCGTGACGGCGGTCGAGCTGCTGCCCGTCCACCACTTCTTCACCGAGCCCGGCGTCGCCGATCGGGGCCTGGTCAACTACTGGGGCTACAACTCGATCGGCTTCTTCGCCCCGCACGGTGCCTACTCCTCCTCGGGCGACCGCGGTGAGCAGGTGACCGAGTTCAAGCAGATGGTGAAGAACTTCCACCAGGCCGGGATCGAGGTGATCCTCGACGTGGTCTACAACCACACCGCGGAAGGTGGACAGGCGGGGCCGGCGTACTCGTTCCGGGGGCTGGACGACCTCGGCTACTACAAGCGGGTCGACTCCGAGTCCGACACCTACTGGGACGTCACCGGTTGCGGCAACACCGTCGACTCGACCAACCTGGGCGCGCTCCGGCTGATCCTCGACTCGTTGCGCTACTGGGTCACCGAGATGCACGTCGACGGCTTCCGGTTCGACCTCGCCTCGGCCCTCGCCCGCACGGGCCACGACATCGACATGCGCAGCGCGTTCCTGACGACGATCAGTCAGGACCCCGTGCTGCGGCACGTGAAGCTGATCGCCGAGCCCTGGGACGCGTCGATGGACGGCTACCTCGTCGGCTCGTTCCCGCCGCCGTGGACGGAGTGGAACGACCGCTACCGCGACACGGTGCGGGACTTCTGGCGCGGCGAGCCCGGTGCCCGGGAGCTCGCCAGCCGGCTGGCGGGCTCGAGCGACCTCTACGCCGACGACGGGCGCTCGCCGTACGCCTCGGTGAACTTCGTGACCGCCCACGACGGCTTCACGGTGCGCGACGTCGTCTCCTACGAGCACAAGCACAACGAGGCCAACGGCGAGGACAACCGCGACGGCACCGACAACAACCGCTCGTGGAACCACGGCGCCGAGGGCGAGACCGACGACGCGGAGATCCAGGCGCTGCGACGCCGGCAGGCCGCCAACATCATGGTCACGCTCTGCCTGTCGAGCGGCTCCCCGATGATCACGGCGGGCGACGAACGCGGGCGCACCCAGCGCGGCAACAACAACGCCTACTGCCAGGACAACGAGATCTCGTGGGTCGACTGGCGGCCGGACGACGCGTGGCTCGACGTCTACGACACGGTGAAGACCGCGCTGCGGCTGCGGCGCGAGCACCCGGCGCTGCGCCAGCGGCACCACTTCGCGGGGGCACCGACGATCGAGGGCGGCCCGAAGGACCTCGCGTGGCTGCACCCGGAGGGCCGCGAGATGAGCGACGCCGACTGGCACGACGACTCGCTGCGCGCGGTCGGGATGTTCGTCTCCGGCGACCCGCTCCGCTCCCCCGGCCCTCGCGGCGAGCAGCAGCGGGACGCGTCGTTCGTGTTCTGGTGCAACGCCGGACCGGACCCGGTCCCGGTCGCCCTCCCCGACAACGAGTGGGTCCGCAACGGCGAGGTCGTCCTCGCGACCGACCCCGACCTCGACCCCGGGACGCCCGTGGTGGCCGGCGGCGAGCTCACGCTCGGGGCGCGCTCGGTGCTGGTGCTGCGGCAGACCGCCGACCCGGCGTGAGCCCGGGCCGGCAGCGGCCCGTCACGCGGGCAGCGCGATGACGCCGAGCTCGGCGGGCGAGGCCAGCAGGTCGTTCTTGGGCACCACCCGGACGGTGTAGCCGAAGGCCCCGCTGCGGGCCAGCGTGACGCTGCCGTCGAACCGGTGCCGACCACCCTGGTAGGTCTCGGCCAGGCCGAGGCTCTCGATCGTGGTGTCGACCAGGTTGTCGTCGCCGTTGATGACGCCGTGCAGCAGCTGCACGTCGACGTCCTCGGGCGAGAGCTCGCCCAGCGACACGAAGGCCCGGACCGACAGCAGCGTGCCGATCTCCGGGGCGTCGCCGACGCCACTGCTCTCGACGTGCTCGACCCGGACGCCCGACCAGCCGGCCCGCACCTGCTGCTTCCACGCGGACAGCTCGGCCGCGCCGTGGAAGTCGGAGTTGAGCTTGCGGCCGGTGATGGCGGCCGGGGTGTAGAGCTGACGCACGTAGTCGCGCACCATCCGGGTGGCGAGCACCTTCGGACCGAGCGACTTCAGGGTGTGCCGGACCATCTCCAGCCACCGCGACGGGACGCCGTCGGGGCCGACGTCGTAGAAGCGCGGCGCGACCTCGTTCTCGATCAGGTCGTAGAGCGCGGTGGCCTCGAGGTCGTCACGGCGGTCGGGGTCCTCGACGCCGTCGGCGGACGGGATCGCCCAGCCGTTGCTGCCGTCGTACCACTCGTCCCACCAGCCGTCGAGGATCGAGAGGTTCAGGCCGCCGTTGAGCGCGGCCTTCATCCCCGACGTGCCGCACGCCTCGTACGGCCGCAGCGGGTTGTTCAGCCAGACGTCGCAGCCGGGGTAGAGCGGCAGCGCCATCGCGATGTCGTAGTTGGGCAGGAACACGATCCGGTGCCGGACCTCGGGGTCGTCGGCGAACCGGACCAGCTCCTGGATCAGCTTCTTGCCGCCGTCGTCCGCGGGGTGCGACTTGCCCGCGATGATCAGCTGCACCGGCCGCTCCGGGTGGAGCAGCAGCCGCTTGAGCCGCTCGGGGTCCGAGAGCATCAGGGTGAGTCGCTTGTACGACGGCACCCGGCGCGCGAACCCGATCGTCAGGACGTCCGGGTCGAGCGCGGAGTCGATCCAGGCGAGCTCGGCCGGCGCGGAGCCCCGCTTGGTCCACGACTTCGCGAGCCGGCGACGGGCGTCCTCGATCAGCTTCTGGCGCAGCAGCCGCTTGGTGGCCCACAGGTCGTGACCGGCCACCTTGTCGACCACGGTCCAGAACGAGTCGGAGTCGTCGATGTCGGCGCCGTTCTCGGCGGCGAGCTCGAAGACCTCGCGCCCGACCCAGGTCGGAGCGTGGACCCCGTTGGTGATCGACGTGATCGGGACCTCGGCCTCGTCGAACGCCGGCCAGAGCCCGTTGAACATCTCGCGGGAGACGTGACCGTGCAGCTGGGAGACGCCGTTGGCGCGCTGCGCCAGCCGGAACCCCATCACGGCCATGTTGAAGATGCTCGGGTCGCCGCCTTCGTAGTCCTCGCTGCCGAGCGCCAGGATCCGCTCGACGGGCACCCCGGGCACCGGCGACGCGCCGCCGAAGTACTGCTCGACCAGGTCGCGGGCGAACCGGTCGATGCCGGCGGGCACCGGCGTGTGCGTGGTGAACACGGTCGAGCCGCGGCTGACCTCGAGCGCGGTGTCGAAGTCGAGCGAGGGGCCGCCCTCGACGGCCGAGAGCTCGCGGATCCGCTCGAGGCCGAGGAAGCCGGCGTGGCCCTCGTTGGTGTGGAACACCTCGGGCTCGGGGGCGCCGGTGATCCGCGAGTACGCGCGCAGCGCCCGGACGCCACCGATGCCGAGCAGGAGCTCCTGCCGGAGCCGGTGCTCGCTGGTCCCGCCGTAGAGCCGGTCGGTGACCTCGCGGAAGTGGTCGGGGTTCTCCTCCACGTCGGTGTCGAGGAGCAGCAGCGGCACCCGGCCGACGTGCGCCACCCAGATCCGGGCGGCGAGGTCGACACCTCCCGGCATCGCGATCCGGATGGAGGCGCGCGAGCCGTCGGGCTCGTGGAGCAGGGAGAGGGGAAGCTCGTCGGGGTCGAGCACCGGGTAGGTCTCCTGCTGCCAGCCCTCGCGCGAGAGCGACTGCTTGAAGTAGCCCTGCCGGTACAGCAGCCCGACGCCGATCAGCGGGACGCCGAGGTCGGAGGCCGCCTTGAGGTGGTCGCCTGCGAGGATCCCGAGCCCGCCGGAGTACTGCGGCAGCACCGCGGTGATGCCGTACTCCGGCGAGAAGTACGCGATCGCCCGCGGTCCGTCGCCACCGGACCGCTGGTACCAACGGTCCTCGGCCAGGTAGCGGTCGAGGTCGTCGCCGGCCGCCGCGAGCCGCTCGAGGAAGTCGGCGTCGGACGCCAGCTCGTCGAGCCGGGCGGCGTCGACCGCGCCGAGCAGGCGGGCCGGGTCGTGGCCGGTGGCGTGCCACACGTCGGCGTCGACGGCCGCGAAGACGTCTTGCGTCGGCGGGTGCCAGGACCAGCGGAGGTTGCCGGCCAGGGTGCCCAGCGCCGCCAGCGCCTCGGGCAGGACAGGACGGACGGTGAATCGTCGGATCGCTCGCACGGCAGGACGTTAGCGCCAAAATGTGAACGATCCAACCCGACGCGGGCGTGGCGTGGGCCACCCGTCCCGCCCGGTCGGCGTAACCCTTCCCGAACCTCCGCGTTGGTGGGGCGTGACTCGGGAGGGCTCGCCCGGCGCACTGCGGTGCCGGGCGAGCCTTGCCCGCTCCAGGGGTGGGCGAGACCTCGGCTTGCGCCGTCACCATCGATTCGCAAGTGTGAAGGCATGGTCGGACGCATCCCCGTCACCAATGTCATGCCCCTCGTCGATCTCGGTCGGCAACCCGCCAAGGCGACCGTCGGCGAGCCCTTTCCCGTCACCGCGACCGTGTTCCGGGAAGGGCACGACAAGCTCGGTGCTGAGGTGGTGCTGACCGACCCCTCCGGCACCGCGCGGCCGCCGGTCCGGATGGTGAAGGACGGCGAGGAGCCCGACGCCTGGATCGCCTGGGTCACCCCCGACACCGTCGGCGCGTGGACGTTCGAGGTGCACGCGTGGTCCGACCCGATCGCCACCTGGCAGCACGCGGCCGGCCTCAAGATCCCGGCCGGGGTCGACGTCGACCTGATGTTCACGGAGGGCCGGCTGCTGCTCGAGCGGGTGCTGGCAGGCCCGGACCGGCTCGAGAAGCGCGAGTCCGAGCTGGTCCGCAGCGGGATCGCGGCCGCGAGCGACGCCGAGCGCCCGGTCGCCGCCCGGCTGGCGGCGCTCCAGGACCCGGAGCTGGCGGCGGTGCTGGCTCGCCATCCGGTGCGCGAGCTGGCGACCGTCGAGGGCCCGTTCCCGGCGTACGCCGACCGGACCCGCGCGCTCTACGGCAGCTGGTACGAGTTCTTCCCCCGGTCCGAGGGCGCCACCCGCGACCCGAAGACGGGGAAGGTCACCAGCGGGTCGTTCCGGACGGCGGCCAAGCGGCTCGACGCGGTGGCGGCGATGGGCTTCGACGTGATCTACCTGCCGCCGATCCACCCGATCGGCGAGGTGAACCGCAAGGGCCCCAACAACACGCTGACACCCGGCCCCGACGATCCCGGCTCGCCGTGGGCGATCGGCAGCCGGCACGGTGGCCACGACGCCGTCCACCCCGACCTGGGCACGCTGGCCGACTTCGACGCGTTCGTCGCGCACGCGACGTCGCTCGGGCTGGAGGTCGCCCTCGACCTCGCGCTGCAGACCGCGCCCGACCACCCCTGGGTGACGAGCAACCCCGAGTGGTTCACGACCCGCGCCGACGGCACCATCGCCTACGCCGAGAACCCGCCCAAGAAGTACCAGGACATCTACCCGGTCAACTTCGACAACGACCCGGCCGGGATCTCCGCGGAGGTGCTCCGGATCGTGCGCCACTGGATGTCGCACGGCGTCCGGATCTTCCGGGTCGACAACCCGCACACGAAGCCGGTGGCGTTCTGGGAGTGGCTGCTGCGCGAGGTGCGCGCGACCGACCCCGACGTGCTGTTCCTGTCCGAGGCGTTCACGCGACCGGCGATGATGCGTGCGCTCGGCTCGATCGGCTACCACCAGTCCTACACGTACTTCACGTGGCGGACCGCCAAGGGCGAGATCGAGGACTACCTGCTGGAGCTCTCGCGCGAGACCGACCACACGATGCGGCCCAACTTCTTCGTCAACACCCCCGACATCCTGCACGCCTTCCTGCAGTACGGCGGGCCGCCGGCGTTCAAGATCCGCGCCGTGCTCGCGGCGATGGGCTCCCCCAGCTGGGGCGTGTACGCCGGCTACGAGCTGTTCGAGCACGTGGCGGTCAAGCCGGGCAGCGAGGAGTACCTCGACTCGGAGAAGTACCAGATCCGGATCCGCGACTGGGACGCCGCCGAGACCGAGGGCCGCACGCTCGCGCCGTACCTCACCCGGCTCAACGAGGTCCGCCGCGCCCACCCGGCCCTGCAGCTGCTCCGCAACCTGACCATCCACCCGACCGACGACGACCACGTGCTGGCGTTCAGCAAGCGGGCGACCGACGCGGACGGCGGCGACGACATCGTCATCGTGGTGATCAACCTCGACCCGCACGCGACACGGGAGACCATGGTCCACCTCGAGATGTCGGCGCTCGGCCGCGACTGGAACGACTCCTTCGTCGTCGACGACGAGATCACGGGCGACACCTGGACCTGGGGTGAGCACAACTACGTGCGCCTCGACCCCGGCGCCGAACCCGCCCACGTCCTCTCCGTGAGGAATCCTCGATGACGGCGGAGCCGGTCGGCCCCGACGGGCTCTCGATCACCCCCGAGTGGTTCAAGACCGCCGTCTTCTACGAGGTGCTGGTCCGGTCGTTCCGCGACTCCAACGCCGACGGCACGGGCGACTTCCGCGGCCTGGTCGAGAAGCTCGACTACCTGCAGTGGCTGGGCGTCGACTGCCTGTGGATCCCGCCGTTCTTCACCTCGCCGTTGCGCGACGGCGGCTACGACGTGGCCGACTACACCGGGATCCTGCCCGAGTGCGGCACGGTCGAGGACTTCCACCACTTCCTCGACGAGGCGCACCGGCGCGGGATCCGGGTGATCATCGACTTCGTCATGAACCACACGAGCGACGCGCACCCGTGGTTCCAGGAGTCGCGCCGCGACCCGGACGGCCCGTTCGGCGACTTCTACGTCTGGTCCGACACCGACGACCTCTACCAGGAGGCGCGGATCATCTTCGTCGACACCGAGCCCTCCAACTGGACGTGGGACCCGGTGCGCGGGCAGTACTACTGGCACCGGTTCTTCCACCACCAGCCCGACCTGAACTTCGACAACCCGAAGGTCCACGAGGCGATGCTGGAGGCGATGGACTTCTGGCTCGAAATGGGCCTCGACGGCTTCCGGCTCGACGCCGTCCCCTACCTCTACGAGCGCCTGGGGACCAACGGCGAGAACCTGCCGGAGACCCACGAGATGCTCCGGAAGGTGCGCCGGTTCGTCGACGAGAAGTACCCGGGCACGGTGCTCCTCTGCGAGGCGAACCAGTGGCCGGCCGACGTCGTGGAGTACTTCGGCGACCCCGCGGTGGGCGGCGACGAGTGCCACATGGCGTTCCACTTCCCGGTCATGCCGCGCATCTTCATGGCGGTGCGGCGCGAGTCGCGCTACCCGATCTCGGAGATCATGGAGCAGACCCCGGCCATCCCGGACGGCTGCCAGTGGGGCATCTTCCTGCGCAACCACGACGAGCTGACGCTGGAGATGGTGACCGACGAGGACCGCGACTACATGTGGGCCGAGTACGCCACCGACCCGCGGATGAAGGCCAACATCGGGATCCGCCGCCGGCTGGCGCCGTTGCTCGACAACGACACCAACCGGATGGAGCTGTTCACCGCACTGCTGCTGTCGCTGCCCGGCTCGCCCGTCCTCTACTACGGCGACGAGATCGGGATGGGCGACAACATCTGGCTCGGCGACCGCGACGGCGTCCGGACCCCGATGCAGTGGACCCCCGACCGCAACGCCGGCTTCTCCGCCGCCACGCCCGGCCGGCTGCACCTGCCCCTGGTGCAGGACCCGGTCACCGGCTACCAGAGCGTGAACGTCGAGGCGCAGCTGGAGAACTCGTCGTCCCTGCTGCACTGGACCCGCCGGATCATCCACGCCCGCCGCAACCACCCGGCGTTCGGGCTCGGCACCTTCACCGACCTCGGGGGGTCGAACCCGAGCGTGCTGTCCTACGCCCGGGAGCACACCGACGCCCAGGGGAACGACGACATCATCGTCTGCGTCAACAACCTCTCGCGCTTCCCGCAGCCGGTCGAGCTCGACCTGCGGCGCTGGGAGGGCGTGGTGCCCGTGGAGCTGATCGGCTCCGTCCCGTTCCCCGCCGTCGGCGAGCTGCCGTATCTCCTGACGCTGGGTGGGTACGGGTTCTACTGGTTCCGGCTCACCCGACCCGCCGAGGAGGGACCCGCTTCGTGACCACCGACCCCGTCCACACCGACCCGATCCACTCCGCGCTGGCCGAGTTCGTCGCCGCTGCCCGCTGGTTCGGCGGCAAGGGACGCTCCTTCGCCGTCTCGGGGGTGCGGCGGATCGGCAGCCTCGGCGTCCCGCCGTCCGAGGGCGCACCCGTGCTGGTGCACGACCTCGTCACGCTGGCCTACGCCGACGACCCCGACGGGGACGAGTACTACCAGCTGCCGCTCGCGCTGTACGCGGAGCCGCAGCCGCACCTCGAGCACGCCCGGGTCGGGCGCTGGGACGACCCCGAGCTCGGCCCCGTGCACGCCTACGACGCGCTGCACGACCGCGAGGCGATGGCACTGCTGCTCGAGTCGTTCGCGAACCCGCCGGCCGGCCCGCTGCGCTTCGAGCGGCTCCCGGGCCACGACCTGGACCTCGAGGCCCACTCGACGCTGCTGACCGGCGAGCAGTCGAACTCCTCGGTCGCCTTCGGGGAGGACGCGCTCCTGAAGGTGTTCCGCAAGATCACGCCGGGCAGCAACCCCGACATCACCGTCCACGAGGTGCTCACCCGAGCCGGGTCGGACCACGTGGCCGCGCTCTACGGCTGGCTGCAGACCGACTCGCTGGTCGAGGGCGAGGTGCTGCACCTCGCGATGCTCCAGCAGTTCCTGCGAACCGCCAGCGACGGCTGGGAGCTCGCGCTGGCGAGCGTCCGCAACCTGTTCGCCGAGGGCGACCTCCACGCCGGCGAGGTCGGCGGCGACTTCGCGGCGGAGGCGGCGCGGCTGGGCCAGGCCCTGCGCGAGGTCCACGTGACGCTGGCGGAGCACTTCCCGACCCACGTCCGCACCGCCGGCGAGCTGGCCGACCTGGCCGCAGGCATGAACGCCCGGCTCGACGCCGCACTCGAGATCGTCCCGGAGCTGGCGGAGCACGCATCACGGGTCCGGGCCGCCTTCGACCGGGTCGGCGAGATGCCCGAGGTCGCCGTCCAGCAGATCCACGCCGACCTGCACCTCGGCCAGACCCTGCGAACCGTGCGCGGCTGGAAGATCGTCGACTTCGAGGGCGAGCCGGCCAAGCCGCTGGCCGAGCGGGTGCTCCCCGACTCCCCGTGGCGCGACGTCGCCGGGATGCTTCGCTCGTTCGACTACGCACCGCGGGTCGTCGAGCGCACGTTCGCCGACTCGGAGCCGACCGGCATGGAGCAGCGGGCGTACCGCGCCAACGAGTGGTCGAGCCGCAACCGGTCTGCCTTCCTGGCGGCGTACGCCGAGCGCCCCTTGACGTCCGACGAGGAGGCGCTGCTCGCGGCGTACCTCGCGGACAAGGCCGTCTACGAGGCGGTCTACGAAGCACGCAACCGTCCGGCCTGGGTGGGAATCCCGCTGGCCGCCCTCGCTCAGCTGGGAGCCGCATGACCACGCAACTGCCCGTTCCGACCTCCGAGCTCGACCTGCTGGTGGCCGGTGAGCACGGCCACCCGCACGCGATCCTCGGGCCCCACCCCCACGACGACGGGGTGACGATCCGCGCCTTCAAGCCCCTCGCGACCTCCGTCGAGGTGGTCATCGGGGACGACCGGGTCGCGCTGGCGCACGAGCACGAGGGGATCTGGGTCGGGGTCGTGCCGGGCACCGACGTGCCCGGCTACCGGCTGGCGGTCAGCTACGACGGCCCGGCCCACGTGGTCGACGACCCCTACCGGTTCCTGCCCACGCTCGGCGAGGTCGACCTCCACCTGGTCAACGAGGGCCGCCACGAGAACCTCTGGCAGGTGCTGGGCTCGCGGGTGCACCGCTACGTCGGCCCGCTCGGCGACACGGTCACCGGCACGTCGTTCGCGGTCTGGGCGCCGTCCGCGCGCGGCGTGCGACTGAAGGGGTCCTTCAACAGCTGGGACGGCCGCGAGCACCCGATGCGGCAGCTGGGGAGCTCGGGGGTCTGGGAGCTCTTCGTGCCCGACGTCGGCTCCGGGGCCGGCTACAAGTTCGTCGTGCTCGGCGCGGACGGGCAGTGGCGCGAGAAGGCCGACCCGATGGCCTTCCACACCGAGGTGCCGCCGGCGACGTCGTCGGTCGTGTTCGAGTCGACCTACACCTGGAACGACGACGAGTGGATGGAGCGGCGCCCGGCCTCGCGGCCGATCGCGGAGCCGATGACGACCTACGAGGTCCACCTCGGCTCGTGGCGAAAGCCCCGTGACGGCCAGGGCGGGTCCCAGGGCGGGCCCCAGGGCGGGTCTCTGAGCTACCACCAGCTCGCCGACGAGCTGGTGCCCTACCTCACGGACCTCGGCTTCACGCACGTCGAGTTCCTGCCCGTGATGGAGCACCCGTTCGGCGGTTCGTGGGGCTACCAGGTGACGTCGTACTACGCCCCCACCGCGCGGTTCGGCGACCCCGACGGGTTCCGGTACCTCGTCGACCGGCTGCACCAGGCCGGGATCGGCGTGATCGTCGACTGGGTGCCCGCCCACTTCCCCAAGGACGAGTTCGCGCTGGCCCGCTTCGACGGGACGCCGCTCTACGAGGACCCCAACCCCTCGCGCGGGGAGCACCCCGACTGGGGCACCTACATCTTCGACTTCGGGCGTCGCGAGGTGCGCAACTTCCTGGTCGCGAACGCGCTCTACTGGCTCGAGGAGTTCCACGTCGACGGCCTCCGGGTCGACGCCGTCGCCTCGATGCTCTACCTCGACTACTCCCGCGAGCCCGGCGAGTGGACCCCCAACGTCCACGGCGGGCGCGAGAACCTCGAGGCGGTGCAGTTCCTCCAGGAGATGAACGGCACCGTCGGTGCCCGGGTGCCGGGCGCGGTCACGATCGCCGAGGAGTCGACGTCCTGGCCCGGCGTCACCCGGCCCACGTCGGAGGACGGGCTCGGCTTCTACTTCAAGTGGAACATGGGCTGGATGCACGACTCGCTCGGCTACCTGCAGCACGAGCCCGTGCACCGCGGCTGGCACCACGGGGAGCTCACGTTCTCGATCGTCTACGCCTGGTCGGAGCACTTCGTGCTCCCCATCAGCCACGACGAGGTCGTGCACGGCAAGGGCTCCCTGCTCCGCAAGATGCCGGGCGACCGGTGGCAGCAGCTGGCCAACCTGCGCGCCTACCTCGCCTTCATGTGGGCCCACCCCGGCAAGCAGCTGCTGTTCATGGGGTCCGAGCTCGGCCAGGAGTCGGAGTGGGCGGAGGCCCGCGAGCTCGACTGGTGGCTGCTCGACCACCCGGAGCACCGGGGCGTCCAGTCGCTGGTCCGCGACCTCAACCGGGTCTACCGCGAGACCCCCGCGTTGTACGCACGCGACTCCGAGCCCGGGGGCTTCAGCTGGATCGACGCGAACGACGCCCCGCGCAACGTGTTCTCCTTCGTCCGTCGGGGCGCGGAGGGCGAGGAGCTCGTCTGCGTCGCCAACTTCGCCGCCCAGCCCCACCACGGCTACCGGCTGCCGCTGCCCGCCCCAGGGACCTGGGACGAGGTCGTCAACACCGACGCCGAGGCCTACACGGGCTCCGGCGTCGGCAATCTCGGTGCGGTCACGGCCAGCACCGACGACGACGGCGGCTCGTACGCGGAGCTGGTGCTCCCACCGCTCGCGACCGTCTGGTTCCGCCGCCGCTCCTGACCTGGTTCTGGCACACAGGGGTCCGCTTCCGCCTGCCGCGTCGCCTGCCGTTGTGTCACGCGTCGTGTCACAACACCCCGCTCGCGATCTCGGGAAATGAACCAGGGTGTTCCACCGAGGAGTGCATCGTCGCGGCCCTGTGGAGGACTCGCGTCAGGTCCGGCTGGGGCCGGGTACACAGGACGGGTGCCCAAGGTCGTCAACTACTCCGCCCGCTTCGAGTTCCTCCGCGAGGCCGCGTTCACGGTCGTCCGCGACCAGGGCGTAGCCGCGCTGAGCCGCCACTCCGTTGCCGGCGCCCTCGGCACGTCGGTCAACACGGTCCGGCGGCTGCTGTCACCCGAGGCGGACCTCCGGGTCCTCGCCGCCGACGAGGTCGCCCGGCGACGCAACCACGGTCGTCTGGGCCGGCTCCGCGACGGAGAAGGATTCGAGCGGGCCGGCTACGTGATGCGCGCCCTGCTCCCCGACGCCGCGCACCGGGTGGACGAGGAGGTCGTGTGGCTCCGGCTCACGGCTTCGCTGCCACGCGACGACGAGCCACACGGCGACCCCGACGGCACCCTGCGGGAGCGGTGGCAGCTGGCCGAGCACGGCTACGTCCTGCAGGACGACCTCCGCCCCACAGGGAGCGCGACGTCGGGCGAGCACCCGCTGTCGGAGCACCTGCGGACCCGCGAGGGCGAGATCGCCAGTCGGCTCGGCGAGGCGCTCCGGCTGCTCGAGGTGTCCCCGGAGACGCGACACGAGGAGACCGTGGCGCTCCGCGCGCTGACCGACGGGCTGACCTTGGCCGTGTGCGCGTCACGCTTGACCCCGGTGCAGGCCGTCGCCCACCTCGAGAGCCACCTGCGACAGCTGGCAGAGCGCGTCCAGGGCCCGACTAGGGTGAACGGGTGACCGAGCCCGTCAGCGTCCACACCGTCACCGACGGGGTCGCCCGCGTGACGTGGGAGGAGCGGCTCAGCGGGCTCGGTCTGGTCGAGGCGATCGGGATCGTGCAGCCGCACGTCGACCGCGCGCTGGCCGCCCACGACCGGGTCGAGGCCTGGGTCGGACCCGAGGACGTCGCCGGGCAGCGGATCGCGACCTGGGTCGGGCTGCGGCGCGAGGGCGTGCTGCGCGGGGTCGCGACGACCGAGGTGGGGTCGGGCACCGGTGACCGGGTCGTGTTCGCCCGCCTGAGCGGCGACCCGTCCTCCTCCGAGCCCGACGGCTTCCGGGCGCTGCTGAACTCCTTCCTCCCCCGCAAGCGGGCGATCAGCCAGCTGCTGGTCCGCGACCACGACGAGCGGGTGCTGCTCTGCCAGCTCACCTACAAGCACGACTGGGACCTTCCCGGCGGGGTGGTCGAGGTCGGGGAGTCCCCCCAGCTCGCCGTCGCCCGTGAGGTCTCCGAGGAGCTCGGGCTCGCCCTCCCGGCCGGACCTCTGCTGCTCACCGACTGGTTGCCGCCCTGGGGAGGGTGGGACGACGCCCTCTGCCTGGTCTTCGACGGTGGCCGCCACCACCCGTCGACGCTCGACGCGATGGTGATGGAGCCCCGCGAGATCCGCAACGCGGAGTTCTGCACGCCGGAGCAGGTGGTCGAGCGCTGCGCCGACTTCACGGCACGCCGTGTGGCCGCCGCGCTCGCGAACGTCGGAGCCGGCGCCCCGGCGTACGTCGAGAGCGGGCACGCCGACAACCCGCCGGCCTGACCGGCCGCGGGAACCCCTCGCCAACGGGGCCGCGGGCGTGCCAAGGTCCGGTATGGGTTACGTGCGGGCCTTCTCCGAAGGCGACAAGGACCAGCGGGACCTCCTGGGCGGCAAGGGGGCCAACCTCGCGGAGATGACGAAGCTGGGGCTGCCGGTCCCACCCGGCTTCACCATCACCACCGAGGCGTGTCGGGCGTACCTGCAGCACGGGGGTGAGCCGGACGGCCTGGCCGGGGAGGTCACCAGCCATCTGCGGGCGCTGGAGGAGACGATGGGGCGTCGGCTGGGCGACGCCGACGACCCGCTGCTGGTGAGCGTGCGGTCCGGGGCGAAGTTCTCGATGCCGGGGATGATGGAGACGGTCCTCAACATCGGGCTCAACGACGAGTCGGTGGCGGGGCTGGCGCGGCAGAGCGACGACAAGCGGTTCGCCCAGGACTCCTACCGGCGGTTGCTGCAGATGTTCGGTGCGACGGTCCTGGGCATCGAGTCGGAGCACTTCGCCGACGCGTTGGACGCCGCGAAGCGCGACCGCGGCACGGAGAACGACCTCGACCTCGACGCGGACGCCCTGGCCGAGCTGGTCGGGAAGTTCAAGGGGATCGTGCGCGAGCACGCCGGGCGCGAGTTCCCGCAGGACCCGCGGGAGCAGCTCGACCTGGCGATCCGGGCGGTCTTCGACTCCTGGAACACCGATCGGGCCAGGCTCTACCGCCGGCAGGAGCGGATCCCCGAGGATCTCGGCACCGCCGTGAACGTGCAGGCGATGGTCTTCGGCAACTTCGGCATGGACTCGGGGTCCGGGGTCGCCTTCACCCGCGACCCGGCCAGCGGTGCGCAGGGCGAGTACGGCGACTACCTCCAGAACGCGCAGGGCGAGGACGTCGTGGCGGGTATCCGCAACACGGTCTCGCTGGCCGACTTCGCGGAGGTCGACCGCGCCTCCCACGACGACCTGATGGCGATCATGGCGCGGTTGGAGCGGCACTACCGCGACATGTGCGACATCGAGTTCACCGTCGAGCGCGGCAAGCTGTGGATGCTGCAGACCCGGGTGGGCAAGCGGACGCCGGAGGCGGCGTTCCGGATCGCGGTCCACATGGTCGACGAGGGCCTGATCGAGATGGACGAGGCGGTGCTGCGGGTCACCGGCGCCCAGCTCGCCCAGCTGATGTTCCCGCGGTTCGACGAGTCCGCGGCCCGCCACCTGCTGGCGACGGGCATGAACGCCTCCCCCGGCGCGGCCGTGGGCAAGGCGGTCTTCGACTCCGACACCGCCGTGGCGTGGGCCGAGCGCGGGGACGACGTGATCCTGGTGCGCAAGGAGACCAACCCCGACGACCTGCGGGGCATGGTGGCCGCCCAGGGCATTCTCACCAGCCGCGGTGGCAAGACCTCCCACGCCGCGGTGGTGGCGCGCGGGATGGGCCGCACCTGCGTGTGTGGTGCCGAGGCGCTCGACGTCGACGTCAAGGCCAAGGAGTTCCGGGTCCGGGACGGGGACACGATCCGCGAGGGCGACGTCATCTCGATCGACGGCACCACCGGCGAGGTGTTCGCCGGGGAGGTGCCGGTCTCCGCGTCGCTGGTGGTGCGGCACTTCGAGGGCGAGAAGATCGACGACGACCTGGTCTCGGCCGTGTCGCGGATCATGGCGCACGCCGACGGCGCCCGCCGGCTGCGGGTCCGCGCCAACTCCGACACCCCTGACGACTCCTCCCGCGCGCGCCGGTTCGGCGCTCAGGGCATCGGGCTCTGCCGCACCGAGCACATGTTCCTCGGCGACCGTCGCGAGCTCGTGGAACGGCTGATCGTGGCCGAGGACGAGGCGAGCCAGACCGCCGCGCTGGATGCGTTGCTCCCGCTCCAGCGGCAGGACTTCGTGGAGATCTTCGAGGCGATGGACGGGCTGCCGGTCACGATCCGGCTGATCGACCCGCCGCTGCACGAGTTCCTCCCCGACCTGACCGACCTGTCGGTGGAGGTGGCGCTCGCCGAGGAGCGCGGCACCCCCGACGAGCACGACCGCGTGCTGCTGACCCACGTCCGCCGGCTCCACGAGCAGAACCCGATGCTCGGCCTGCGCGGCGTCCGGCTCGGGATCCAGATCCCCGGCCTGTTCCGGATGCAGGCCCGGGCGATCCTGGAGGCCGCCGCCGACCGGATCGAGGCCGGCGGTGCGCCGTACCCGGAGATCATGATCCCGCTGGTCGCCAGCGTCCGGGAGCTCGACGTGGTGAAGAGCGACATCCTCGAGGTGGCCGAGGAGGTGCAGACCAGCCGCGGCCTGAAGGTCGGCTTCACCATCGGGACCATGATCGAGCTCCCGCGCGCCGCGTTCCTGGCCGACCGGATCGCGGGCTCGGCCGACTTCTTCTCCTTCGGCACCAACGACCTGACGCAGATGGCGTGGGGGTTCTCCCGCGACGACGTCGAGGCGGCCTTCTTCTCCCGCTACTTCGACCACGCCATCTTCGACGTCTCCCCCTTCGAGTCCCTCGACCAGCTCGGCGTGGGCGGGATGGTCGAGATGGGCACGCTCAAGGGCCGCGAGACCCGGCCCGACCTCAAGGTCGGGGTCTGCGGCGAGCACGGCGGCGACCCGCGGTCGATCCACTTCTTCGACTCCGTCGGCCTCGACTACGTGTCCTGCTCACCGTTCCGCGTACCCGTGGCACGGCTCGAGGCCGGCCGGTCGGTGCTCGCCCTCCGGCGCGGGCGCTAGGAGGGCTCAGAACAGCGCGGACGCCAGGCTCTGGCGACCCCGCAACACCCGGGGGTCGTCGTTGCCGACCGCGCCGAACAGGGCCAGCAGGTGCTCGCGGGCCGCGTCGCGCTCCTTGCCCGACGTCCGCCGCACGAGGTCCACGAGCCGGTTGAAGGCGTCGTCGACGTGCCCACCGAGCAGGTCGAGGTCGGCCACCAGGGTCTGGGCGGCCACGTCGTCGGGGGCGGCCGCCGCCGCCTCGCGAGCCGTCCGGAGGTCGACCCCGCGCGTGCGCTGGAGCAGCTTCGCCATCGCGAGGCCCGCGGCGGCCTCGGTGTCGGCGGGGTTGGCGTCGACCAGCTTCTGGTACTCGGTGACCGCGCCGTCGACGTCGTCCGCCTCGAGCGCGGCCTGCGCGGCGGCGTACCGCGGGTCGGCGGCGGGCTGCTCGGGCCCGGCCTCGGCTACGACCGGCTGGCTGCTGCGCGGCTGGTGCCGCCCGGTGATGCCCTGGGTCGTGAGCTGCTGCAGCACCTGGGTGAGCGCGGCGCGCAGCTCCTCCAGAGGCAGGACGTCCTGGAAGAGCGGCATCGGTCGGCCGTCGATGACGGCGACGACCAGCGGCACCGACGGGATCTGCATGGCCTGGGCGATCTGGGGCACCGCGTCGATGTCGACGAGTCCCACGAGGAACCGTCCCTCGAACTCGCCCGCGAGGCTCGCGAGGTCGTCGGCGAGGTCCCCGCTCTCCGGCATCCGGGTGCGGGAGTAGAACGCGAGCAGGACCGGGGCGGTCATCGACGCCTCGATCGTCCCTTGGAAGTTCTCCTCGGTGATCTGGACGTCGTAGGCGCCGCCGGGTCCGGCCGACCCTGGCGCCGGGGCGGTTCCGGAGGGCGCCGACGGAGCGGGTCGCTTGAGGCCCGACAGGTCGATGGCACCAGGACGGCTGAACGGCTGCTGCGTCATGGTGACTATCTTGGCGGACCGCCGGTGAGCGGTCGCGGCCGGACCCTAGAAGCGGGCCGGCTCCCGGTACTCGCCCCACTCCGCGCGCAGGGCGTCGCAGATCTCGCCGAGGGTGGCCTCCACCCGGCACGCGTCGAGCATCGCCTCGATCATGTTCTCCTCGGTGCGGGAGACCTCCACCATCCGCTGGATCGCGTCGGTGACGGCCGCGTCGTCGCGCTGCCCCTTGCGCTCGGCGAGGAGCCGGACCTGCTCGACCTCGACGTCGTGGCTGACGCGCAGGATCTCCAGGTCGTGGGTGACGGAGTCCTCGTGGCAGTTGACCCCCACGATCCGCTTGTCGCCCTTCTCGAGCGCGACCTGGTACTGGAACGCCGCCTCGGCGATCTCGGACATGAACCAGCCGTCCTCGATGCCCTGGAGCAGCCCGCGGGTCATCGGCTGCTCACCGGCGGTGGTGGCAGCCGCCAGCGCCTCGGTGTCAGCGTGGGTCAGGGTGGAGCCGCCGAGCGACAGGATCCGGTCGAAGATCGCGTTGGCCTCGGCCTCGATCCGGTCGGTCAGCTCCTCGACGTACCAGCTGCCGCCCAGCGGGTCGGCGACGTTGACCACGCCGGTCTCTTCCATGATCACCTGCTGGGTGCGCAGCGCGATCTCGGCCGCCTGCTCGCTGGGCAGTGCCAGCGTCTCGTCGAGCGCGTTGGTGTGGAGGCTGTTGGTGCCGCCGAGGACGGCCGAGAGCGCCTCGATGCCGGTCCGGACGACGTTGTTGTACGGCTGCTGGGCCGTGAGCGAGACCCCGGCGGTCTGGGTGTGGAACCGCAGCCACTGGGCCTTCTCGGTCCGGGCGCCGTAGACGTCGCGCAGCCAACGCGCCCAGATCCGACGGGCGGCCCGGAACTTGGCGATCTCCTCGAAGAAGTCGACGTGGGCGTCGAAGAAGAACGAGAGCCCCGGAGCGAACACGTCGACGTCGAGGCCGCGCGAGAGGCCGAGCTCGACGTACCCGAAGCCGTCGGCGAGCGTGAACGCGAGCTCCTGCGCGGCCGTCGAGCCGGCCTCGCGGATGTGGTAGCCGGAGACCGAGAGCGGCTTGTACGCCGGGATCTGCTCGGCGCAGTGCTCCATCAGGTCACCGATCAGCCGCAGGTGCGGCTCCGGCGTGAAGAGCCACTCCTTCTGGGCGATGTACTCCTTGAAGATGTCGGTCTGCAGCGTGCCGTTGAGCGTGGAGGTGTCGACCCCCGCGCGCTCGGCGGCCACCAGCATCATGCAGAAGACCGGCACCGCGGGGCCGCTGATGGTCATCGACGTGGTGACCGAGCCCAGGTCGATGCCGCGGAAGAGCGTCTCCATGTCGGCGACGGAGTCGATCGCCACGCCGCAGTGGCCGACCTCGCCGAGGCTCATCGGGTCGTCGGAGTCGCGGCCCATGAGCGTCGGCATGTCGAAGGCGACCGAGAGTCCGCCGCCGCCCCGGCCCAGGATCATGTGGTAGCGCTCGTTGGTCTGCTCGGCGTTCCCGAAGCCCGCGAACTGCCGGATCGTCCAGGTGCGGCCGCGGTAGCCCGTCGGGTAGAGCCCTCGCGTGAACGGGAACTCGCCCGGCCACTCGGACTCGTCGGTGCCGTACGCCGGCGCCACCTCCATGCCCGACAGGGTCGAGAAGTCGGACTCGCGGACCCGCGACTGCTCGTAGCGAGCCTGCCAGCGGGAGCGTGCCGTGCCGTCGTCAGTCATGTCCCAGATAGTAGGACGTCCTACTAAATCCACCAACTCGCGCTGGGGATCAGAAGTCTCCCGCTGCCCGGCGGACCGGCCGCAGCAGCTCGGAGAGCGCCCGCAGGTCGTCGTCACCGAGCACGCCGAGGCCGAAGTCGGCGCTGACCAGCTCGGACGTCGCCGCCTCGACGGCCGCGCGGCCCGACGCGGTGATCTCGGCCAGCACGGCGCGGCCGTCCACGGGATGTGGCCGCCGCACGACGTGACCGTCGGCCTCGAGCTTGCGCACGATCGAGGTGACCGAGGTCGGATGGACCTGCAGCCGCTCCCCCATCTTCCCCAGCGGCAACGAGCCCCGCGAGGAGAACGTGAGCAGCACCAGCGCCTCGTAGCGCGCGAACGTCAGACCGTGCGGCTTCAGCAGTGCGTCGAGCCGGCCGATGATCAGCTGCTGGACCCGCATGAGGGACGTGACCGCGTGCATCGCAGGCACGCCTGGCCAGCGGTCGGTCCACTGTCGGGCCGCCTCGTCGATCGGGTCGAACGGGAGCCGCGCCATGGGACTAGTTGACCACCCGCGGCCCGCGCAGGCCCGAGCGCTGCACCACCCGCTGGATGGCCAGGTCGCGCTCGTCCGGCCGGCCGACGAACCGGATGTCGCGCAGCCCCTGCTCCTGGGCGGCCGACTCGAAGACGAAGTGGCCGTAGCCGAGGATCCGGCCGATCAGCGGCTTCGCGACCGTGATGTCGAGGATCCGCGACAACGGCATGGTGGCCTGCTCCCGCGAGAGCACCCCGTGCACCCGGAACACCCGCATGTTGGTGACGACGAACCGGTCGACCCGGTTCTGCAGCGTCGACCAGGCCGCGTGCAGCACCAGCAGCACGGCGAGCAGGAACGGGAACCACGCGAGGTCGGCGTGCACCACCGGAAGCGTGAACAGCAACGCGAGCGCCACCAGCGCCTCGAGCGCCGGCCGGACGTAGGCCACCCAGTGCCGGCGCACCTCGTCGACGATCACCTCGCCCTCGTCGCGCAGCAGGTGCCGACGGATGTCGGGCTCGGTGATCGACGCCAGCAGACCCATGTCGCGCCCGGGTCAGACCAGGGCGCCGAAGAAGCGGATGATGGCGCTGAACAGCTGCTCCGCGAGGCTCCAGGTCTGGCTCGCTGCCGACTTCGCCGCATCGGCCAGGCCGCTCGGGTCGGTGAACATCCAGAACCCGAGGAAGACCACGACGACGGCCAGCACGGCCTTCTTGGCGTTCATCGCTTCACTCCGTTCCGGTCACAGCGCAGGACCAGATCATCATGTCGTGGCGGACTCGCCGAGCGTACGAGGCGCGCCGGGCGCCGCGATCGGTCGGGGCAGGGTGAACCGGATGGTCGTCCCGCCCGCCACGGGGTCGGCGACCCAGATCCGGCCACCGTGCCGGTCGACGACACGCTGGCAGATGGCGAGGCCGAGCCCGTGCCCGGCGTAGGCGCCGGCGTGCGCCCGCGCGAAGGAGTCGAAGACCCGCTCGCGCATGTCGGGCGGAATCCCGATGCCGTTGTCGCTGACGGAGACCTCCAGGTCGTCGCCCAGCTCCTCCGCCGTGACCGTGATCTGAGGCTGCACCCCGGGCTCGACGTACTTCACGGCGTTGCCGATCAGGTTGTCGAGCAGCTGGCGGACCAGCACCCGGTCGCCGCGGGCCGCCATCCCCGGCTGGACCTGGACCTGCGCCCGGCTCGCGCCGTGGCGCCGCAGCGAGGCCACGTCCTCGGCCACCGCGGACAGGTCGAGGTCGTCGATCTCGAGCGGCTGGTCACGGGCGACGGTGAAGCCGAGCAGGTCGTCGATGAAGTCCCGCATGTGTCCGGTCGCGCCCTGCGCGCGCTCGACCATCGGACGAAGCCGGGGCGCCGAGACGTCGCCGGGGCCGCCGAGTGCGTCGCCGAGCGTCTCCAGCCAGCCGCTGACGACCGTGAGCGGGTTCTTGAGGTCGTGGGCCACGACCCCGGCGAACGCCACCAGCTGGTCGCGCTCGTCCTGCTCGCGGGTCACGTCGCGGAAGCAGCACACGGCGAACCGGCTGCCGAGGTCCTCCTCCCCCTCGACCAGCGTCACGGACACGGACAGCACCCGGTCGGGACCGTGGGGATCACGCAGCCGGAACCGCTCCTCGGGCACCTCGTCGCCGGCGAACGCCCGCACGAACGGCAGGTCGCCGAACGGCACGGAGTCCCCCGCCAGCGTGAGCAGCTCGCGGCCTCCGCCGGCGGGGTCGTCGGGTGGCACGAGCCGGTCCTGGTCGCCGATCACGCTGCGGGCCGCCGGGTTGCGCACCCCCAGCGTGCCGTCGCTGGCCAGCACGAGCACCCCCTCGTCGAGGTGCGCGATGACGGCCTCCAGCAGCTTGGCCCGGTCCTCCGAGCGCCGTTCGGCCGCCTGCGCGCGCTCGGTCGCCACCGCCCGCTCGTTCCAGGCGAAGGAGATCGACATCGTGGTGAGCACCAGCGTGACGACGAACGCCTCCGAGATGGCGGCGCTCTGGTACGCCGAGGCGAGGGCGAACGGGCCGAGCCCGTCGAGGGTCGCGAGCACCGCGAACGTGCCCACCAGGACGGCCATCAGCACGGCCGCGGCCGCCGGCAGGCGGAACGCCGCCCAGACCGCTCCCAGCACGAGCGGGAAGGCGTACGGCGGAGGGTCGGGCGAGAACGACGTGATCGCGAGCGCCGCCACCGACCCGAGCACCAGGACAGTCTCGAAGAGGCGCAGCGGCCGGTGCTCGACGCCGGCCCACCAGGCTCGGAGGCCGAGGTCGGGCTGCGGGAGCGCCAGCAGCCCCAGGGCGGTGATCGCGAGGATCCAGCTGACGTTGCGGATCACCGTCAGCAGCAGCGTCTCGACGTCGAGCGGCGGCAGCAAGAACATCCCGGTCCCGCGCAGCGCCGCCGCGAGGGTGCCGGCGCCGAGGCAGGCGGTCACGAAGCCGACGAGATCGGTGAGCCGGCCGATCGGCCGGTCGCCGCCGGTGCCCCAGACGCCCGGGGCGAGCTGCACGAACAGCAGCCGCCACACGAACGGCGCCGCCACCCCCAGCAGCACGGCCACCGACACCATGAAGACGTCACCGCCGGTGCGCACGACCGCGAGGCCGGTGGCAGCCGCGATCCCGGCCAGGTCCCACGGAAGGGTGTGGCGGGTCGACGTCGCCAGCCACAGCGCGGAGACGCCGTACACGGGCGCGATCAGGTTGATCCCCGAGGGTTCGTGGTACGTCGCCCGGCCCGCCTCGCCGGCCGCGAACGTGAGACCTGCGAACACCACGAAGCGCAGCGCGGGCCACCAGGGGCTCGTGCCGACCGGGGGTGTCACCGTCCAAGTATGGACGTCGCGCGGTGCCCGTCGCGTCCGGCTCGCGGTCAGTCCGCGAAGGCCTCCAGCAGCTCGTCGGCCGCCGCATAGGGGTCGCTCTCGCCGGCAGCGACCGCCGCGGCCAGGTCGTCGAGCTCGCTTCGGCCGTGCACGTCGCCCCAGCGGGCGCGGAGCGCGGTGACGGCGATCGCCTCGATCTCGTCGCGGGCGCGCCTGGTGCGCCGCTCGGCGAGCTGGCCGGACTCGGCCAGCCAGGCCCGGTGCCGGCCGATCTCCTCGACCACGTCGTCGACTCCCTCGCCGCGCGAGGCGACGGTCTTCACGATCGGGGGTCGCCAGGCGCCCTCCGGCCGTTCGGCGAGCGCCAGCATCGACCGCAGCTCGCGTCGCACCTGGTCGGCGCCGTCCCGGTCGGCCTTGTTGATGACGTAGATGTCCCCGATCTCGAGGATGCCGGCCTTGGCGGCCTGGATGCCGTCGCCCATCCCGGGCGCCATCAGCACCAGGGTCGTGTCGGCGAGGCCCGCGATCTCGACCTCGCTCTGCCCGACGCCCACGGTCTCCACCAAGATCACGTCGCACCCCGCCGCGTCGAGCACGCGCAGCGCCTGCGGGGTGGTCCACGACAGGCCGCCGAGGTGCCCGCGCGAGGCCATCGACCGGATGTAGACGTCGCGGTCGAGCGCGTGGTCCTGCATCCGCACCCGGTCGCCGAGCAGCGCGCCGCCGGAGAACGGCGACGACGGGTCGACGGCCAGCACGCCGACCCGCTGGTCGGCCTTCCGCAGCGCGCCGACCAGCGCGTTGGTCGACGTCGACTTGCCCACCCCGGGCGAGCCGGTGATGCCGACGACGTGCGCGTTCCCGGCGTACGGCGCGAGGCCGGCCATGACCTCACGCAGCAGGGGCGACGCGTCCTCGACGAGCGAGATCAGGCGCGCGACCGCGCGCGCGTCACCCGTACGGGCGCGCTCGACCAGCTCCGGGACGTTGCCCGACGACCGGCGATGCACGGCGGTCGGACCTGTCGGGACCCCTTCGCTCACGCAGGCACGCGGATGATGAGGGCGTCGCCCTGCCCGCCGCCACCGCAGAGCGCGGCCGCGCCGACCCCGCCGCCCCGGCGCTTCAGCTCGAGCGCGAGGTGGAGCACGATCCGCGTGCCGGACATGCCCACCGGGTGACCGAGGGCGATCGCGCCGCCGTTGACGTTCACGACGTCCTGCGAGACGCCGAGCTGGCGGGCGGACTCGATGCCGACCGCGGCGAACGCCTCGTTCAGCTCGAACAGGTCGATGTCGGAGACCGCGATGCCTTCCTTGGCGGCGGCCTGCTCGATCGCCCGGGCCGGCTGCAGCTGGAGCGTGGAGTCGGGGCCGGCGACCTGGCCGGACGCCCCGATCTCCGCGAGCCAGGTGAGACCCAGCTCCTCGGCCTTGGCCTTGCTCATGACGATCACGGCCGCCGCACCGTCGGAGATCTGGGACGCCGAGCCGGCGGTGATCGTGCCGTCCTTGGAGACCGGGCGGAGCCCGGCGAGCGTCTCGACCGTGGTGTCGCCGCGGACGCCCTCGTCCTCGGCGACCGTGAGGTCGCCCTTGCGCGACGCGATCGTCACCGGCACGACCTCGTCGTCGAAGACCCCGTTCTTCCAGGCCAGGGCGGCCCGCTGGTGCGACTGCGCCGCGAACGCGTCCTGCTCCTCGCGGGTGAGGTCGGCACCGGCCGCGTTGCAGCTCTCGGTGAGGTTGATCATCGCCTGGTCGGTGAACTGGTCGTAGAGCGCGTCGTAGGCCATCGAGTCGACCAGCGCGGTGTCGCCGTACTTGAACCCCTCGCGCGACCTCGGGAGCAGGTGCGGCGCCTGCGTCATCGACTCCATGCCGCCGGCCACGACCACCTCGTGCTCACCCGCTCGGATCAGCTGGTCGGCCAGCGCGATCGCGTTGATGCCGGAGAGGCAGACCTTGTTGATGGTGATCGACGGGACGGTCATCGGGATGCCGGCCTTGACGGCGGCCTGGCGGGCGGTGATCTGGCCGGTCCCGGCCTGGATCACCTGGCCCATGATCACGTAGTCGACCTGCTCGCCGGTGACGCCGGCCTTGTCGAGCGCACCCTGGATCGCGACGCCGCCGAGGTCGGCCGCCGACTGGCCCTTGAGACCGCCGAGCAGTCGGCCGATCGGGGTGCGCGCCCCTGCGACGATCACGCTGGTCGGACGAGCAGAGTCGGACATGGTGGTGCCTCCATCGCGTGCGTGGTGTGTCCTGGCGACGATACCCACCGGCGACCCGCCACCGGGAGTGGGTGCGCCGTGAGGAACTCCTCACACCTGCTCGCCCCACGACACCCCAGCGACCACCATGGGGGCATGACCACGCTGGACGTGCCCGAGCACCTCGTCACCGCCATCGACCACGTCGGGATCGCCGTCCCCGACCTCGACGACGCGATCGCGTTCTACCGCGACGTCTACGGCATGCAGGTGATGCACGAGGAGACCAACGAGGAGCAGGGCGTGCGGGAGGCGATGGTCGGGGTGGGCGACGCCGCCCCCGGCTCCCCCTGCCTCCAGCTCCTGGCGCCGCTCTCCGAGAGCTCAACGATCGCGAAGTTCCTCGACCGGTCCGGCCCTGGTCTCCAGCAGCTCGCCTTCCGCGTCACCGACGTCGAGGAGGTCGCCGCGGTGCTGCGCTCCCGCGGGCTCCGGCTCCTGTACGACGAGCCGCGGCGCGGTACGTCGGACAGCCGGGTCAACTTCGTCCACCCCAAGGACGCCGGTGGCGTGCTGGTCGAGCTCGTGGAGCCCGCCCCGGGAGGTTGAGGTGCGTCACACCTGGCTGCGCTCGAGGTGACCGCTCGGTATCTTCGCCGCACCCCACCACCACCCCCGTCGAGGAGTGACCCGTGCACACCATCCTGGAAGCCATCCAGTCCGGCGAGGCGACCGCGGAGGACTTCGCGAACCTCGAGCTGCCCGAGTCCTACCGGGCCGCGTTCGTGAAGAAGGACGAGGTCGACCTGTTCGAGGGGCTCGCGAGCCGCGACAAGGACCCTCGCAAGAGCATCCACGTCGACGACGTGGCGCTGCCCGAGCTCGGGCCGGGCGAGGCGCTGGTGGCCGTGATGGCGAGCGCCATCAACTACAACACCGTCTGGACCTCGATCTTCGAGCCGCTGCCGACGTTCGGCTTCCTGGAGAAGTACGGCCGGATGTCGCCGCTCGCCGCCCGCCACGACCTGCCGTACCACGTCGTGGGCTCCGACCTGTCCGGTGTCGTGCTCAAGACCGGCGCCGGCGTGCACTCCTGGACGCCGGGTGACCGGGTGGTGGCGCACTGCCTCTCCGTCGAGCTCGAGCACCCCGACGGCCACAACGACACGATGCTCGACCCCGAGCAGCGGATCTGGGGCTTCGAGACCAACTTCGGCGGGCTGGCGGACATCGCGCTCGTCAAGGCCAACCAGCTGATGCCCAAGCCCGAGCACCTCACGTGGGAGGAGGCGGCGTCCCCCGGCCTGGTGAACTGCACGGCGTACCGCCAGCTGGTCAGCAAGAACGGTGGCGACATGAAGCAGGGCGACAACGTCCTGATCTGGGGTGCCTCCGGTGGGCTCGGAGGCTTCGCCACCCAGTACGCCCTCAACGGCGGAGCCACCCCGGTCTGCGTCGTCTCCAGCGAGGAGAAGGCCGACATCTGCCGCCGGATGGGCGCGGAGCTGGTCATCAACCGGTCCGAGGAGGACTACCGGTTCTGGAACGACGAGGGCACGGCCCAGGACCCGCGCGAGTGGAAGCGGTTCGGCGCCAAGATCCGTGAGCTGACCGGTGGCGAGGACATCGACATCGTGTTCGAGCACCCCGGTCGCGAGACGTTCGGCGCGAGCGTGTTCGTGACCCGCAAGGGCGGCACGATCACGACCTGCGCCTCGACCTCCGGCTTCATGCACGAGTACGACAACCGGTACCTGTGGATGAGCCTCAAGCGGATCATCAGCTCCCACTTCGCGAACTACCGCGAGTCCTGGGAGGCGAACCGGCTGATCGCCAAGGGCAAGATCCACCCCACCCTGTCCCGGACCTACTCCCTCGACGAGGTCGGGCGGGCCGCGCTCGACGTGCACCACAACGTGCACCAGGGCAAGGTCGGCGTGCTGTGCCTCGCACCCGAGGAGGGTCAGGGTGTGCTCGACGAGGAGCTGCGCGCCCAGCACGTGGACGCGATCAACCGCTTCCGCGGCGTCTGAGGCCTGGCTGACACCGCTGCCGCGCGTGCCGGGGTGGGATCGTCGTCGCCGATCGGGGAGACTGGGCCGTGCAACCAGCTCACGATCCCCCGGGAAGAGGTAGCCCCCCATGAGCGACAGCGGTCTGTCCATCTTCGACGACGACGACGAGCCGGACACCGGCGACACCGGCGCCCCGAGGACGACCGGCCGGGCGACCGAGACGGAGGAGACCCCGGCCCCGTCGGACCAGGACCACGCCGAGCAGCTCGACGACGCCGAGGCCACCCAGGTGATCCCGGTGCTCGACGCCGACCCGCCTGCGCCAGCCCCGCTGTCGCGCCCCACGCTGTCCCCCACACCGCGACCTGCCACCGCTCCCACGCCGTCGCCGGCGGCCCGCACGCTGCCGCCACTGGCCGCCGCGCCGGCCGCCCCCCACTTCCCGGTGGTCCGTCGCGGCGGCTACGACAAGGGCGCCGTCGACGCGCGCGTGCGGCAGCTGACGGCCGAGAAGTCGGGATTGTCCAGCTCGCTGACCGAGTCCGAGAAGCGGGTCCTGGAGCTGGAGGGCCAGCTCGAGGAGGCTCGCCAGCAGCTGAAGGAGAACCTCAGCCCGTCGTACGCCGGGCTGGGCGGCCGGGCCTCGGCCATGCTGCGGCTGGCAGAGGAGGAGGCCGCGGAGATCCGGGCGGCGGCCGAGCGCGATGCCGAGGACATCCGCACGCACGCAAACCACGACGCGGGCGCCATCCGGGCCGACGCGGCGCGCGAGGCGGAGGACATGCGGCTGGTGCAGCTGAAGGACCTCGACGACACCCGCGAGCGGCTGCTGGCCGACGCCGAGCGCGACCGCTCGTTGGCCCAGGCCGAGTCCGAGGACCTGCTGGCGTCGGCCAGGCGGGAGGCCGACCAGGTCCGACTTGCCGCACAGCAGGAGGCCAACGACCTGCGCACCGGTGCCACGCGGGAGACCGAGCAGCTGCGGGCGGCCGCCGACCGGGAGGTCCAGGAGGCTCGCCGCACCCTCGCCGTCGAGAAGGAGCGACTGGCCAAGGAAGCGGCCGACCACCACACCACGGCCACCGCTGAGACTCAGCGCCTCGTGGCCGAGGCCGAGCAGCGCGCGAACGCTGCCGAGGAGCGCTCGCGCGCCGCCACCAAGCAGGCGACCACCCACCGGCAGCAGGCCCAGACCGAGGCCGACGCCACGCTGGCTCGGGCCCGTCGCGAGGCCGAGCAGATCGTCACCTCGGCTCGCACCCAGGCCGCCTCCATCTCGGCCAGCGGCACCGCCGAGGCCGACCGCGAGCTCGCTGCGGTCAAGGCCGAGGTCGAGCGGATGACCAAGCGCCGCGACGCGATCTCCGCCCAGCTCGCCTCGCTCCGCGACGTGGTCGACGGCTTCGGCGAGGACGACCGCACGTGAGCACCGAGCCCGAGGCCGCGACCACGCCGGCCGAGGACGGCGACGACCACGCAGCGAGCGGCCACGACCGGCACGACCACTACGGGAGCCCCGGCGTCCCGTTCGAGCGCCACTCGCCGTTCTACATCGGCTTCTTCGGCGGGCTGGGGGTGCTCCTGGCCTACTGGCTGGGCACCCAGGTGCTGGCCATCTCGTCGGTCCTCGTGCTGATCGTCGTGGCGATGTTCCTCGCGGCCGGCCTGAACCCCGTCGTGGAGTTCCTGATCGGTCGCGGCCTGCAGCGGTCGTGGGCCGTCCTCGTGGTCATCGTGGGGGTGCTGATCGCGCTGGGGCTGTTCGTGCTGGCGATCGTGCCGGTGATCAGCGACCAGGTGGCCGCGCTCACCAGGAACGCCCCGGAGTGGCTCGACGAGTTCCAGCGCAACCGGCAGGTGCAGGAGGTCGACCAGAAGTACGACGTCCTCGACCGGATCCGCGAGTACATCGCCAAGGGCGACTTCGCCGGCAGTCTCTTCGGCGGCGTGCTGGGCGTCGGCCTCGCGGTGCTCTCGGCGCTCGCGAATGCGTTCATCGTGACCGTGCTGATGCTCTACTTCCTCTCCTCGTTGGAGAAGACCAAGCACGCGTTCTACCGGCTCGCCCCGCGGTCCCGTCGCGACCGGGTCACCAAGCTCGGTGACCGGGTGATCGCCAGCGTCGGCGGGTACGTGTCCGGCGCGTTCGTCGTCGCGTCGTGCGCCGGCATCTCGTCGCTGATCTTCCTGTTCGTGGTCGGCCTCGGCGAGTACGCCGTGGCACTCGCCTTCGTCGTCGCGGTGCTCGACGTCATCCCGATGATCGGCGCGACGATCGGCGCGGTCCTGGTCACGGCGATCGGCTTCGCCACCGACGTCAAGATCGGGATCGCGTGCGCGATCTTCTACCTCGTCTACCAGCAGGTCGAGAACTACGTGCTCTACCCGCGGGTGATGTCGCACTCGGTCGACATCCCGGGCGCCGTCACCGTGATCGCGGCCCTGGTCGGCGCCACCCTGCTCGGGGTCGTCGGCGCGCTGCTCGCGATCCCGACCGCCGCCGCGATCCTGATGATCACCCGCGAGGTGTTCGTCCAGCGGCAGGACGCCCGCTAGTCCTGCTCCCCGCCTGCCCGACCGCGCGGCCGGGCTCGCCGAGCTTGACCAGCACCACGCCGAGGACGATCGCGGCGCCACCGACGAACTGGACCGGCCGCGGCAGCTCCCCCAGCGCGACCCAGGCGAAGACCAGCGCGAAGAGCACCTCCAGCAGCCCGGTGA
Source organism: uncultured Actinomycetota bacterium (assembly GCA_963829855.1). Taxonomy (GTDB): domain Bacteria; phylum Actinomycetota; class Actinomycetes; order Propionibacteriales; family Nocardioidaceae; genus Nocardioides. Next base: position 481,927 of record CAWHKE010000011.1, read on the forward strand.
ACGAGGCCAACCGCGCCCCGAGCGTCCGGACCGCCATGATCCCGGCGACGTAGGGCACGCAGCACGTGAGGAGGCCGAGCGCGACGACCGCCAGCCAGGCGGGCACCTCGAAGCCCTGGTAGGACGCCGGCTGGGTGCTCCACGTGAGGTCGAGGACCCCGACGGCGCCGGCAAGCATCAGCCCGACCGCACCGACGACCAGGCCTGATGAGGCCAGCACGACCGGCGGCAGGCCGTTGCCCTCCTGGGCCGACATGAGGAAGAACGTCGCGCACCCGAGCATGGCCAGCAGCGCCCACACGACCCCGACGGGGTCGAGGTCGGCTCCCGACAGCAGGTCGAGCACCAGGACCAGCCCGAGCCCGGCGGTGACGCCGCCGAGCGCGGTCAGCGGGCCCGGCCGCTGGGCGTGCCGGACCCAGAGCCAGAACACCACGGCCGCCGGTGCGGTGAACTCGATCAGGAGGGCGACGCCGACCTGCATCCGCTCGACGGCGCTGAAGTAGGCCAGCTGGGCGCCGACCACGCCGACCAGACCGAACATCGTCACGAACCGCGCGTTGTCGCGCAGCAGGTGCCAGCGGCCGCGCAGCACGATCAGCCCCGGGACGGCGAGCACCAGCGCCGCGAGCGTGATCCGGGCCGTGACGGCAGCGCCGGGCGACCAGCCGGTCACGAGGAGTCCCTTGGCGATCGTGCCGGACATCCCGAAGGTCATCGCCGTGAGGATGGCGAAGGCGAACCCGGCCCGCGTCGACCGGCCCGCGGCCACCGCCGGTGTGTCATGAGTCAAAGTCGCCATGACATGTGACGCTACGCCTCGCGGATGTAAGGTGTCAACATGGTTTTCGCTTATGACAGCGAGATGTCCCTCCAGTCGGCCACCGAGCTCGTGAACACCGCGTCCACGCCCGACACCCTGACCGACGTCGCCGACCTCGACGACTTCCTGCGCCGCTACCAGTACACCGGCCGCCACGAGCGCACCCGGGCGGAGCTGGAGTCGGTACGTGACCTCCGGCCGCGGCTGCGCACCCTCCTGCTCGCCGAGCGCGACGACGCAGTGGCCCTCGTCAACGAGATCCTGGCCGAGGTGACGCTGCGCCCGGAGGTCGTGCGCCACGACGACTTCGGCTGGCACCTGCACGCGGTCGACTACGACGACCCGCTGGCCGAGCGGATCAAGATCGAGACCGCGATGGCGATGATCGACGTGATCCGTGCGGACGAGACGTCGCGGCTCGGCGTCTGCGCCGACGACGGCTGCGACGGCGTGGTGCTCGACCTGTCGCGCAACCGCTCGCGGCGCTACTGCTCGACCGCGTGCGGCAACCGCAACGCCGTGGCGGCCTACCGGGCCCGCAAGGCGGAGTGACCCGAGCGACCCTCAGTCCACGAACCGGCGCAGCACCTCGGTGAACACCTCGGGCTGCTCGGAGTGCACCCAGTGGCCGGCGTCCTTCACGGTCACCCGCCGGTTGCGCGGGAACCACCGGTCCATCTCGACGGCGTACTCGTCGGTGACGTAGGGCGACCGCTCCCCCGCGATCCACAGCACCTGCCCGTCGTACGGCGCCAGGTCGGTCAGCCGGTCCCCCGGCCAGCCCCCGATGTCGGCCAGGTCCCGCTCGATGACGTCGAGGTTGACCTGCCACGACCACTCGCCGTCGGAGTGCCGGAGGTTCTGGAGCAGGAACGACCGCACGGTCGGGTGCGGGACCGCCTCGGTCAGCGCCGCATCCGCGTCACCGCGGCGCTCGAGGGCGGCGAGGTCCAGCGCCTGCATCCCCGCGATGTACTGCCGGAACTCGTCGTGGTGGTGGTAGGTGACGGGCGAGACGTCCACGACGCACAGCCGCTCGACGACCTCCGGATGACGCAGCGCGACCAGCATCGCCACCTTGCCGCCCAGGGAGTGCCCGACCAGCGCCACCGGGTCGTCGGCCGACAGCAGCCCCGCCACCTGGTCGGCCACCTCGAGGTAGTCGAACGTGTCGGACCACGCCGACCGGCCGTGGTGGGGCAGGTCGACCAGCAGCACCCGGTGTCGGTCCGCCAGGGTCTTGGCGACCTGGGTCCAGTTGCGACCCTGGCCGAAGAGGCCGTGGCAGAACGCGACACGGGAGCCCTCCTCGCCGTACGTCGTCGTGTGGAGGCCGCTGGCGGCTGCGGGATCGGGCACCCGGCGAGACTAGCGAGGCCGGCTCACCCGCTGGCGCTCACGGTCCCGTCGGCGGTCCGGAACACCAGTCCGTCGCTGACGGCCAGCGCCAGCGCGCGGTCGAAGCGCCCGGACTCCCAGTAGGCAGCCCCGAGGGTCAGGGCTAGCTGGTCGGGCGTCTGGGGGCCGGTCGCCTCCAGCGCCCGCACGATCTGCCCCATCTCGTGGAAGACGTGGCGGTCGCGCGGGCCCTCGGTCGAGGCCTTGGGGGGTGGCATGGGCATGGCGCTTCTCCTCTTCGGTCCGGGTCAGACGGTCTGCGAGGCGCGGTCGTGGCGCTCCTGGCCGGGATCCCCGTCGTCCTCGGCCGTCAGCGGCTGGGCGATGCTCTCGAGCGAGCGGCCCTCGGCCTTCACGCCGAGGAACGCCGCCACGAGGCCGCCGGCCACCATCAGGGCGGCGCCGATGTAGTAGCCCAGGGCGATGGCCGAGATGCCCTCGCCCCCGGTCGTGGCGTCCTCGATCAGCTTGCCGAAGAGCAGCGGACCGGCGATGCCGCCGGCCGCGGTGCCGACGGCGTAGAAGAACGCGATGCACAGCGCCCGGGTCTCCATCGGGAAGACCTCGCTCGCGGTGAGGTACGCCGCGCTGGCCCCCGCGGACGCGAAGAAGAAGATGATGCAGCCCATGAGGGTGAGCGTGACCGCGGTGTAGGAGTCGAGCGTGAGCCCGGTGATGCCCAGCAGCACGCCGGAGATCACGTAGGTGCCGGTCAGCATCTTGACCCGCCCGATGGTGTCGAAGAGCGGCCCGAGGACCAGCGCCCCGACGAAGTTGCTCACGGCGAACACCGCGATGTAGTAGCCCACCTGCTCCACTCCCATGAACTCGCCGAGGGTGTCGCCGTAGGTGAAGAAGAACGCGTTGTAGAGGAACGCCTGGCCGATGAACAGCGACAGGCAGAGGACGGTCCGGCGCGGGTAGAGCGTGAAGACGGTCTTCGCGATCATCGTGAGCGGGATGGTCTTGCGCTGCCGGATGGTGATGGTCTCCGAGACGCGCTCGAGGTCGCGGCCGGACTCCTCGACGACCTGCCCCTCGATGCCGCGCACGATCTCCTCCCCCTCGTCCTCGCGGCCGTGGATGAACAGCCAGCGCGGCGACTCCGGCACGTTGCGGCGCACGATCAGGATGCCCACGGCGAGGATCGCGCCGAGCCCGAACGCCAGCCGCCAGCCCCATGCGGGGTCGACCATGGTCGGGTCGAGCAGCGGGATCGTGAGCAGCGCACCGCCGGCGGCGCCGACCCAGAAGGAGCCGTTGATCGCGACGTCCACGCGACCGCGGTACTGCTTGGGGATCAGCTCGTCGATGGCGGAGTTGATGGCGGCGTACTCACCGCCGATGCCGGCGCCGGTGAGGAACCGGCACGCGAAGTACCAGGTCGGGTTCATCGAGAACGCCGTGAGCACGGTGGCCACGGTGTAGACGCCGAGCGTGATGAGGAACAGCTTCTTGCGGCCGAACCGGTCCGTCAGCTGCCCGAAGAAGAGGGCCCCGATGCAGGCGCCGGCCACGTAGACGGCTCCCGCGAGGCCGATGTCGAAGCTCGACAGCCCCAGGCCGGTGTCCTCGGGCTTCAGTGCCTCCGACATCGACCCGACGATCGTGACCTCGAGCCCGTCGAGGATCCAGACGGTGCCCAGCCCGATCACCACGAGCCAGTGGAATCGGGACCACGGCAAGCGGTCCATCCGGGCCGGGATGTCGGTGGTGATCCGGCCGGTCTCCACACCTGACGACATTGCGTTCACGTCCTCTCGTCCCCCACTACGTCACCCGCGGCTTCGGGCAACATTTCGACGCTAGAGGGGAGTCGAGGGCAACCGGTTCACCCGTAGTGGTGAATGAAGGCGGTCGAGATCGTCAGTCGGCGGGGCATCAGCGGCGGACCGGCGCGCGGCCATCCCCGGCGCGCGTCACGTCGAGCTGATCAGAAGTCGAAGCCGTCGAACATGTCGCCGACGCCCTCGCCGATCGAGCCGAGGCCGTCGCCGATGCCCTCGGCGAGCCCGCCCATCGCCTCGAAACCGCCGCTGAAGAGCATGCCCATGAACATCCACTCCATCGGGCCGAAGCTGCCGAAGTAGCCCTGCGCATACGGCTGGTAGGCACGCCCGCCCTGCCAGTAGGGCACCCGGCGCGAGCCGACCATCACCTGGCGGATGTCCGGGTCGGCGCCCGCCTCCACCCGCTCGGCGTCGAGCGCGCAGGCGGGGACGTCGCGTCGCGCACCACCCGGCGGCGTGTAGGCGACGTCCTGCACCGAGAGCCCGTGTCGCGGGTCGAAGAAGCAGGGCGGACGACGCGTCGGCAGCGGGTCCCCGGCCACGCGGGCGCGGACGCAGGCGATGGCGTAGCGGCCGTCCTCGAGGATCTCGGTGACGTGCTTGATGTGCTCGGGCTCCGAGATCAGGTCACCGGCGGTCTTGGCGGACTCGTAGGCGTCGAGCGCCCGCTGGTAGTCGGAGTTCGCGCCCTGGTCGAGCTCGCGGCCCGCCAGCTCGAGGTCGAGCTCCTGGAGGTCGACGCCCAGCGCCGTGATGTCCTCGAACGCGAGCTTCTTGACCGGCTCGAGCTCGGCGTTCTTCCGCTCGAGCACGCGCGCCTTGCGTGACCGTCCGGCGACCATCACCACGGCCGCGATGACCGCCACGACGACAAGCAGCCCCAGAAGTTCCATGCTCCGATGGTACGGCGCCGCCCCAGCGCGGCGGGGCTGCCGCAGGCTCAGGCCGACCAGAGCACGGACTCGGCGATCTCCTCGGACCAGGTCACGACCCCGCGCAGCTCGGGTCGGCGCTCGAGGAGCCCCCGGACGCCGAGGGTCTGGCGGCTGAACCGACGCAGGGCCTGGTCGGTCGGACGGGGCGGGCGGTCGACAACGTCCTGAGTCATGGCACGAGCCTTCCCGGCGCACATTTCGGCGGGGTTCCGTGCCTGTGAGCAGTGAGCAAACGCAGGAACAACGACGGCGATCGAACCCCGGGAGAAATCCGAAGAGCCGTCGCCCGCGTGACGGTCGAGCGTCCGCGGCGACGGCTCTTCGTGGGCGGCGATCCCGTGATCCGCCGCCCACGTGGTGGAGCTCTGCCATCCGGGCCGTCCCCCGATCGGTCCGCCTGGCAACACCTCAAGAGTGCTCGACACCGCCCCCCTGCCGCATCGGTAGTCCTACCTAACCCGCTACGTACCGGCGCCACGCGAGTCTCCGATCCGGGACCGCTCCTGCGGTCGCAGCCGTCGCGAGGCAGGATGGCTGCGTGGACAGCCGAGTGATCGGGCGCGAGGACGTCCTGTCCGTCCTGCCCGCAGCCCTGGACAGCGAGCGCTGGATCAGCCTCGTGGGTCCGCCCGGCTGCGGGAAGACGACGGTGCTGCGCACGCTCGTGCGCGACCGCCCCGACGTCACCTGGGTGAACGCCCGGGGCATCACCGAGCTGCCGGACCTGCTCCGCGCGTGCCTCGACGAGCTGCAGGTCGTGATCGCGCCGTCCGACTCGCTCGTGGGGGCCTTGAAGCGGTCGCTCGACAGTCGCCGCGACTGGCTGGTCGTGGACGGCGTCGACGTGGACGACTTCGACGGGGTCGTGGCCGACCTCATGGCCGTCACGTCCGAGGCACGCGTGCTGACGACGTCCAGCTCGCTCCAGCCCGGTCCGGGGCGCCGGGTGGTACGGCTGGGACCGCTGCGGATCCCGGCCGCGCACGAGCCGCTCGCAGGTCCTGCGGTCGAGCTCTTCACGCGGCTCGTCGCCGAGGCCGGCGGCCATCCGGTCGATCTGGTCGAGAGCGAGGACGACGTGCGCCGGCTGCTGCGGGCGAGCGGCGGGCTGCCCCTGCTGATCGAGCAGATGGCGGTGCAGATCGCCCTGGTCGGACTGTCGGAGGTGACGCCGACCGCGTCACTCTCGGAGGCGGTCCAGGCGTCGTACGAGCTCCTCGACGAGGACCAGCAGCGCTGCTTCCGCCGGCTCTCGACGATGGCGGTGCCGGTCAGCATCGAGGTGCTCGCCGCCCTCAGCGAGGTCGACGTCGACACCGGGCGCGACCTGGCACTGGGCCTGGCGCGCCGCTCGCTCGTCGAGTCCCGGCCCGACGGCCGGATCGACATGCTCGTCCCGATCCGGCGGCACGGCGCCTTCCTCATCGCCGCGACCGACGACGAGGCCGTCGCGGGGCGGGCCCTCGTGCGGTGGGCCGACTCCGTGCTGCCGCGTGACATGAACACCGGGGCGGCCGACGCCGCCTGGCTGGCCGACCTGCCGACGATGCGGCGAGCCGTCGCAGCGGCGTGCCAGGACCCGGCGCTGCGCGAGGACGGCTACGCGCTGGCCAACCGCGCGTTCTCGTCCCTCTACACCGCGATGCGCGCCCGTGATGCCGCGGAGATCCTGGAGACCGCCCTGCTGAGCGGCGACGGCCCGCCCGAGATCGGAGCCCAGGTGGCCCGCCGAGCGGGCATCGCCGCGTCCGAGTCGCGCGGCACCTACGAAGGGCTGTGGCTGCTGGAGCGGGCCGACGAGCATGCCCGCGAGGCCGCGCACCCCGACCTCGAGCGGGCGCGGACGGCGAGCATCCGCGCCGAGATGCACCTCGACGCGGGCGATCTCGACCAGGCGGAGACCGAGGCGCGGCACGCGATCGAGCTCGACCACGGCACCGACCAGATCGCCCCTCAGGCCACCCGCACCCTCGCCCACGCCCTCCTCGTCCGTGGCGACTTCGCTCGCGCGTCGGAGCTGGCGCACTCGCTGCTCACGACCCGCCAGGAGGACGAACCCTGGCTGACGCTCTCGGCCCGGTTGCTGCTGGCCCGGATCGCGCTCGAGCAGGGCCGCCAGCTCGAGGCTGCGACCGCCGCGCAGCGCGTGTACGACGAGGCTCGTGACCTGGCCGAGGACCGGCTCGCGCTGCTGGCCCGGGTCGAGCTGTGCCACATCAAGCCGGCCACGTACCCGGCCCCGGACGACGACGAGTCCTTCCCGTGGGCGATGCGGCTGCCGGTCATGGTCGTCCAGGCACGTCGCCTGATGCGCACCGGAGAGCTGGCGCGCGCCGCCGGCAGGGCCGCCGACGCCGTCGTGCTGGCCGACAGCAGCCGGCTCGGCCGCGACGCACTCGATGCGCGGCTGGTGCTCGGGTTCACGCTGCTCCAGCAGGGCGAGGTGACCGAGTCACGGGCGACCCTGCTCCAGGCGCTGGCCAACGCGGCGGCGATCCCCGCACCGCTGCGGGCGGCGGACGTGCTCGACTCGCTCGCTCACCTGACGGTCGGCCAGGACCCTCGAGCGGCCCGCTCGCTGGCGGCCACCGCCGTCGCGCTCCGGGCGCCCCGGGGGGCCGGCAGCGTCGGGCGGCACCGGCTGCGCACGGTCGAGCCGGCCCGGACCGCGCCGGACGGCTGGCTGCAGGACGACCAGCTGACGCTGAGCGCGATCGCCGAGATCGCGGCCCTCCTCACCCCCCATCGGCCGCCCGACGCCAGCCCGCTCGACCTCCTCACCCCGGCGGAGCGCACCGTGGCCGACAAGGTGGCCGAGGGGCTCACGAGCCGTCAGATCGCGTCGGACCTGTTCCTCTCACCGAGGACCGTCGACGCCCACCTGTCGCGGATCTACCGCAAGCTCGACATCAACACCCGGGCCCGGCTCGCCGCGCTGGTCACCGACCACGGCTGACCTCCGAGCGGGTCACCGCGTGCTGTAGTCGCGGAACCCGCGGCCGGCCTTGCGGCCGAGGTAGCCCGCCGTCACGAGGTGCTCGAGCAGCGGCGCCGGCGCGAAGCCCGGCTCGCGGAACTCGAGGTAGAGCTCGCGCTGGATGGCCAGGGACACGTCGTTCCCGACCACGTCGAGCAGCTCGAACGGCCCCATCGGCAGGGCACAGCCGAGCTTCATCGCGGTGTCGATGTCGTCGGCGGTCGCGTAGTGCGCCTCGAGCATCTTCACGGCGTCGTTGAGGTAGGGGAACAGCAACGCGTTGACGATGAACCCGGACCGGTCGCCGCACGACACCGCGACCTTGCCCACCGTGCCGCACACCGCGCGGACGGTCTCGGTCACGTCGTCGGCGGTAGCGACGGTGCTGACGACCTCGACCAGCTTCATGACCGCCGCCGGGTTGAAGAAGTGCATCCCGATGACGTCCTGGGGGCGCGAGGTCACCCGCGCCATCGCGATGATGGGCAGGCTCGACGTGGTGGTCGCCAGGATCGCGCCGGGCTTGCAGATCTCGTCGAGGTTCTCGAACAACGTGGTCTTGATCGCGAGGTCCTCGGCGATCGCCTCGACGACGAGGTCGACGTCCTTGAGGTCGTCGAGGGACGTGGTGCCGACGACGTGCCCGAGCGCCTCGACCTTCTGGTCCTCCGTGGCGCGGCCGCGCTGGATCTGCTTGTCGAAGCTCCTGGTCATCGCGCCGACCACGCCGTCGACCTTCTCCTGACCGCGGCCGACGAACAGCACGTCGTACCCGGCCTTGGCGAAGACCTCGACGATGCCGGACGCCATGGTGCCGGTGCCGACCACGCCGACCCGCGCGATGTCGCGACGCAGCGTCGGTGCGTCGTCCGCGGACGGCGTGTGGGCGTCGGCGACGACGACCGGGCTGTCGGGCGCCTCGTAGGTGTAGAAGCCGCGCCCGGACTTGCGGCCGAGCAGTCCGGCGGTGACGTACTGCTTGAGGATCGGCGCCGGCGCGTGCAGCCGGTCGCGGCCCTGCTTGTACATCGTGTCGAGGATCTCGTAGGCCGTGTCGAGCCCGATCAGGTCGAGCAGCGCCAGCGGGCCCATCGGGTAGCCGCAGCCGAACCGCATCGCGGCGTCGATGTCCTCGCGGCTGGCGTACCTGCCCTCGTACATGGAGACGGCGTGGTTGAGGTAGCCGAACAGCAGCGTGTTGGCGATGAAGCCCGCCTTGTCGCCACAGATCACGGGGCTCTTCCCGAGCCGGCCGAGCAGCGCCTCGACGTCATGGAGGACCTGCTCCTCGGTGACGACGGTGCGGATGATCTCGACCAGGTTCTGCACCGGGGCCGGGTTGAAGAAGTGCACGCCGATCACGCGACCGGGGAGGTTGTTGGCGGTGGAGATCTCGGTGACGCTCAGCGAGGACGTGTTGGTCGCGAGGATGCAGTCGTCGGAGACGATCCCGTCGAGCTCGCGGAAGATCGCCTTCTTGATCTCGAGCGACTCGACCACGGCCTCGACCACGACGTCCGCCTCGGCGAGCTCCTTGAGCTCGGTCGTGAACGAGATCCGGCCGATCAGCTCGGCCTGCTCCGCCGCGGTCAGCTTCTCGCGCTTGACCGCCCGGTCGGTGGAGTGCTGGACGTGCTGCCGGCCCCGCTCGAGCGCCTCGTCGTTCTGCTCCACGCCGGTCACGGCGAACCCGTTGCGGGCGAAGACCTCCGCGATACCGGCTCCCATGGTGCCCAGGCCGATCACGCCGATGCTGCTGATGTCACGTGCCATGGCGCGCATCCTCCCACGGGCCTGACGGCCTCAGCGTGTGGGACTGGTCACCCGTCGACGAGGGCCACGACCTCGTCGGCACAACCCCAGCTGAGCGTCATCCCGGCCCCGCCGTGGCCGTAGCAGTGGACGACGTCGGCCTCCCGCTCCAACCGCACGAGCGAGCGCACCGGGCGCAGCCCGACCCGGTGGCCGACCACCTCACCGCCCGCCAGCGCCGGCACCAGGGCGACCGCCCGCTGCCAGATCCGCTCCGCGATCGCCGGGTCCGGCGTGCGGCTCCAGTCGCCCGGCTCGAACGTGCCTCCGACCACGACGTGGTCCCCGCGCGGTACGACGTACGTCGGGCCGGTCTCGTCGAGCCACCACCGGTCCACACCGGAGCCGGCGACCAGCAGCACCTGACCGCGCGCGGGGCGGACGTCGGTCTCGCCGACCAGCCGTCGCGCGCCCAGCCCGGCGCAGTTGACCACGAGTCCGTCCTCCGGCTGCGGCAGCTCCGCCAGGCTGACCCGGGTGACGGTCCCCCCGAGCGACTCCAGCCGGTCGCGCAGCCACTGCAGGTAGACCGGCATGTCGGCGACCGGCGTCGTGAACGACCACGCGTCGGCGTACCCGTCCGGCGGCCAGGTGCGGGCCAGGTCGGGCACCGTCGCGGCCCACCACGGGTCGGGCGTCGGCTCGGCCAGCACCTCGGTGCCGGCGCGCAGCCGCACCCCGGTGTCGGGCTCGGCGGACAGGTCGGTGAACACGTCGTACGCCTCCGCCGACCAGGCGTTCACCCGGTCCTGGGGACGTGCCTCGTACGGGTACCACATGGCGGCCGCCACGACCGAGGTCGTCTCCAGCGGCAGGTCTCGCGCCAGCACGTCGACCCGGTGGCCGCGCTCGGCGAGCCGGACCGCCACGCTGAGGCCGATCACCCCCGCGCCGACCACGACCACCCGACCCATGCGGTCAGCATGCCAGGGATCGGTCCCGGTAGATTCCCCGCTCGTGAGACTCGTCGTGGCCCGCTGCCAGGTCGACTACGCCGGTCGGCTGACCGCCCACCTGCCGATGGCGACCCGGGTGCTGATGGTCAAGGCGGACGGCTCGGTGCTCGTCCACTCCGACGGCGGGTCCTACAAGCCGCTCAACTGGATGTCGCCCCCGTGCACGGTCCGCGAGGGCACCACGGACGACGGGGTCGTCGAGTGGACCGTCACCGGCGCCAAGAGCGACGACACGCTGCGGATCCTGATCGAGGAGGTCCTGCACGACTCGAACCACGACCTCGGCCTCGACCCCGGGCTGCAGAAGGACGGCGTCGAGAAGCATCTGCAGGAGCTGCTGGCCGAGCACCCCGCGTCGCTCTCGGACGGGCTGACCCTGGTCCGGCGCGAGTTCCCGACCGCGATCGGGCCGGTCGACCTGATGTGCCGCGACGCCGAGGGCCTCAGCGTCGCGGTCGAGATCAAGCGCCGCGGCGAGATCGACGGCGTCGAGCAGCTCACCCGCTATCTCGAGCTGCTCAACCGCGACCCGGCCCTGACCCGCAAGGGCGCCGTCCGCGGCATCTTCGCCGCCCAGGAGATCAAGCCCCAGGCCCGGGTGCTGGCCACCGACCGAGGCATCGCCTGCGCGCTGGTCGACTACGACGCGCTGCGGGGCCTCGACGACCCGAGCCACCGGCTGTTCTGAGGGATCAGGCGGGGACGGTGGCCAGCGGGAGCTTGACCTGCACCGTGGTGCCGTTGCCCGGCTCGCTGGCGACGTCGATCTGGCCCGCGTGGGCCTCGACGATGCCCTTGACGATCGGCAGCCCCAGCCCCGCGCCCGGCACGGCGGCGGCGACCGCCCCGGCCGTCCGGTAGAGCGGCTCGAAGAGCTGCGGGAGCTCGTCGGCGTGGATCCCCATCCCGCAGTCGTGCACGGCGATCACGCCGTACCCGCCCTCCGTCGTGAGGCCGATGTCGACCTGGCCACCGCCGGCGCGTCCGAACTTCAGGGCGTTCATGACCACGTTGCTGACGACGTCCGCGAGCCGCGACGCGTCTCCGACGACCCACAACGACGACAGCCCGCTGCGCGTGAGGGCGATGCCCGTCTCGCACGCCATCGGCGCGAGCTCCTCGATGACGGCCTCGACGACCGGTGCCAGGTCGGTCGGGACCGGCTCGACCGAGAGCCCGGCGTTGCCGAGCAGCGCGATGGTGAGCAGGTCCTCGACGAGCTTCAGCTCGCGCTCGGCGTTGCGCCGCACGATCTCGAGGAGCCGGGCGGCCTGACCGCTGATGGCCGGCTCCCCCATGTCGACCAGGATCTCGGTGTAACCGAGGATCGAGGTGAGCGGCGTGCGCAGCTCGTGCGAGACGGTCGCGATCAGCTCGTCCCGCATCCGCTCGCCGGCGGCGCGCAGCGCCTGCCGCTCCGAGAGGTCGCTGACGGCCAGGCAGGTCAGGTCGCCGGCCAGCGGCGTGCGGCACACCTCGGCCGGGAAGTCCGTCCCGTCTCGGCGGACGCCGACGTGGGAGCTGGTCGCACCCGCGTGGGCGGGCCCGGCCCCGGTGAGCAGGTCGCCCACGACGAGCCCGAGGAGCTCGTCGCCCGAGGCTGCGCCGAACAATCGCTGCGCGCGCAGGTTCGTCAGGGAGACGAGGCCGTCACGGTCGATCACGACCAGGGCGTCACTCGAGGCGTCGACGATCCCGCGCAGAACCGCGGCATCGTGCTCCGGGGGGGTGGGGGGCACAGCACGAAGTTAATGACCCGGTGGACAACTCCGGCAAAGGAACTGTCACACCGTCACCGTCATGTGGATGTGTTGTTACCGTCCGCTTACCCAGTTGAGCGTGCCGCGAGCACCTGGTGGTCTGATCCACAGACGTGCCGGACCGGCCGCGGGTGACCCCCTGCGGCTGTCAAGCGCCGGCCTCGCGGGGCGCGGTCGGGTCGGCCTCGCCGCCGCTCTGCTCGCGTGCGACGTACTCCTCGATGTCCTCGATGTCGTCGCGGTTGCGCGTGACGACGGCCAGCAGGTCGCTCATGGTGGCGACCTCCTCGACCTGCTCCTTGATGAACCACTGCATGAACTGCTCCGAGGCGAAGTCGTTCTCCTCGCGCGCGATCCGCAGCAGGCCGTTGATCTGCTCGGTCACCCGGCGCTCCTGGTCGAGCGCGAGCGCGACGGGGGCGACCACGTCGGCGAAGTCGGACCGCGGCGCGTCGACGCCCGGGATGACGACGTCCATGTCGGTGTCGAGCAGGTACTGCACCATCATCATCGCGTGTCCCCGCTCCTCGAGCGCCTGCTCGTAGAAGAAGGTGGCCATCTGCGGCATCGTCAGCGCGTCGTAGTAGACCGCGCACGCGAGGTACTGGTTGTGGGCGGCGAGCTCGTTCCCGATCTGGACGTTGAGCTGGTCGGTGAAGCGGGCAGCGGGCACGGTCACTCCTGGATCTGGGCGCTGGTGCGAGGGTCGAGCATGTCAGGGGAGGTGACGCCGCGCATAGCCGGAGGCCTCGCCTCAGGCGGCCCGGCCCGCCCGCTTCAGCTGCTTCTCCGCCTTGAGGCGCTCGGCCTTCTTCATGGTCACGAGCTTGCGCTTGCGGACCGTGTAGCCCGGCGGCAGGGTGCCCTCCTTGAGCATCCGCAACGGACAGCGGTTGCAGGCCGACTTCGACTCGCAGCACTTCTTCTTGGGCAGCTTGGCGACGGTCGTGCAGGAGTGCTCCTCCTGCCGCTTCCTGGCCAGCTTCTTGGCCTTCTTGCCCTTTGCCACGCGCGGCACTGTAGCAGATGTCTTAGGTATGCCTTACCTCAACGGGCCGGTCCACGGACTGACCCGACGCCCGTCGGCGTCCAGCTCCACGAGCACCACCGGGGCCGGGCCGAGCTCGTGCTCCCCCACGACCAGCACGGCCTCCCCCCGATGGCGGTCGGCGAGCTCCGCGAGATCGACCGGCGCCTGGTACGTCGCAGCGACACGTTCGCCCGCCAGCAGCCGGCCGTCGGCCGGGGTGCGCACGAGCAGGATCCGCGCCGGGCACTGCAGGTCGCTCACGATCTCGAGCGTAGCCGCGTCCGACCTACGCTGACGGGATGCACCCCGTGACGCCCGACCCGGTCGCACCCGGCCAGGAGTCGGTCTGGGACTACCCCCGCCCGCCGCGGGTCGAGTCGACCGCGGAGACGGTCGAGATCCGGCTCGGCGGGGTCGTGGTTGCCCGCTCCTCCGACGCGCTGCGGGTGCTGGAGACCAGCCACCCACCGACGTACTACCTCCCGCGGGACGCGTTCGCGCCCGGCGTGCTGCGGCCCGTCGCCGGCACCACCACCTGCGAGTGGAAGGGAGCTGCCACGTACTTCGATCTCGTCGCGGGCGGCACGACCGCTCCTCGCGCCGCCTGGACCTACGCCGAGCCGCGACCCGGGTTCGAGGCGCTGCTCGGCCACATCGCCGTGATGCCGGCGCTCGTCGACGAGTGCCGGGTCGACGGTGAGCTCGTGACACCCCAGGAGAGCGGGTTCTACGGCGGCTGGATCACCTCGCGGGTCGTCGGCCCGTTCAAGGGCCGGCCCGGCTCGTGGGGCTGGTAGGCGCCCGCCCTCAGTCAGCCCTCGCGGTCCATCACCCGCCACGAGGTGGGTCTAGGCGGGTGCCGCGGCCGTATCCCCGAGGTGGTTCGCGGCGCGGATCTGGTCGACGATGCCGTCCATGATCTCGGTGAGGCCGAAGTCCTTGGGCGTGTAGACCGCGGCGACCCCGGCCTCGCGGAGCCGGGCGGCGTCGGAGTCGGGGATGATCCCGCCCACGATCACCGGCACGTCGTCCAGCCCGGCCTCACGCAGCCCGTCGAGGACGCTCGGGACCAGCTCCATGTGCGACCCCGAGAGGATCGAGAGTCCGACGCAGTGCACGTCCTCCGCCACGGCGGCGGCGACGATCTGCTCGGGCGTCAGCCGGATGCCCTGGTAGACGACCTCGAAGCCCGCGTCCCGGGCGCGGACCGCCACCTGCTCGGCGCCGTTGGAGTGGCCGTCGAGGCCGGGCTTGCCCACGAGCAGCCGGAGCCGGCCGCCGAGCTCCTCCCCGGTCTCCCGCACCCGCGCCCGTACGGCGGCTAGCTCGTCGCCCGCGTGCGTCACGCCCACCGCGCCGCTCACGCCCGTAGGCGCGCGGAACTCGCCGAAGACCTCGCGCAGCGTGCCGGCCCACTCCCCCGTGGTGGCACCCGCCCGAGCCGCCGCCAGCGTCGCGGGCACCAGGTTGACGTCGGTCTTCGCGTCCGCGGCGAGCCTGGCCAGCGCCTCGGCGACCGCGGCCTCGTCGCGCTCGGCCTTCCACTCCTCGACCGAGCGGAGCGCGGAGGCCTCGGCCTGCGGGTCGGCGGACATGATCGCGGCGTCGAGGTCGGCGGTCAGCGGCGACGGCTCGGTGGTCTCGAACCGGTTGACGCCGACGATGACCTCCTCACCTGACTCGATCCGGCCGCGGCGGGCCGCGTGGGCGGACACCAGCTCCTGCTTCATGTAGCCCGACTCGACCGCCGCGATCGCGCCGCCCATCGCCTGCACCCGGTCCATCTCGGCGCGGGCGCCCGCCACCAGCTCGGCGACCTTCGCCTCGATCACGTGGGAGCCGTCGAAGATGTCCTCGTACTCGAGGAGGTCGGACTCGAAGGCGAGCACCTGCTGGAGCCGCAGTGACCACTGCTGGTCCCACGGCCGCGGGAGACCGAGCGCCTCGTTCCACGCGGGCAGCTGCACGGCGCGGGCCCGGGCGTTCTTCGACAGCGTCACGCCGAGCATCTCGAGCACGATCCGCTGCACGTTGTTCTCCGGCTGCGCCTCGGTGAGACCGAGCGAGTTGACTTGCACGCCGTACCGGAACCGCCGCATCTTCTCGTCGGTCACGCCGTACCGGTCCCGGGTGATCTCGTCCCACAGCTCGACGAAGGCTCGCATCTTGCAGGTCTCCTCGACGAACCGGACGCCGGCGTTGACGAAGAAGGAGATCCGGCCCACGACCGTGCCGAAGTCCTCGTCGGAGACCTGGCCTGACGCCCTCACCTGGTCGAGCACGGCGATCGCCGTGCACAGGGCGTAGGCGAGCTCCTGCTGCGGCGTCGCACCCGCCTCCTGCAGGTGGTAGCTGCAGATGTTGATCGGGTTCCACTGCGGGATCTCGTGGACGGTGTAGGCGATGACGTCGGCGATCAGCCGCAGCGAGTGCTCCGGCGGGAACACGTACGTCCCGCGCGACAGGTACTCCTTGATGATGTCGTTCTGGGTCGTGCCGGCGAGCCGGTGGGCGACCTCGTCGGGGTCGAGGTCGGGGTTCTGCTCCTCGGCGACGACCTGGTAGAGCGCGAGCAGCCACATCGCGGTGGCGTTGATCGTCATCGAGGTGTTCATCTCGGTGAGCGGGATGTCCTCGAAGAGCCGGCGCATCTCGCCGAGGTGCGGGATCGGGACGCCGACCTTGCCCACCTCGCCGCGGCTGAGCGCGTCGTCGGGGTCGTAGCCGGTCTGCGTCGGCAGGTCGAAGGCGACCGACAGCCCGGTCTGACCCTTCGCCAGGTTCCTGCGGTAGAGGGCGTTGGACGCCGCGGCCGTCGAGTGCCCGGCGTACGTCCGCATCACCCAGGGACGATCCTTCTCGGTCATCCTCGAAGGGTAGGACGCGGGCTACGCGGAGGTAACCGGTCTCGGTGTGGGGTTGTCCACACCCGGCGGGCGGCGCTCAGGCAGCCTCGCGCTCCAGCTCGACGAACTTGATCAGCCGGGTGAGGTGCAGCATCCGGAGGACGGCGGGGCTGCAGCCGCGCAGGACGACGTGGTGACCGGTGCGGGCCGCCTCGTGGCTGGCGTAGGCCAGCACCCGCACGGCCGGGACGTCGATGGAGTCGACCTCGGTGAGGTCGACGACGATGGCGTGCTCGGGCTCGGCGAGCTGCTCGTGGAGCGCGCTGCGCACCTCGAAGGTGCTCCTGCCGTTGAAGTCGCCGCTCAGGACCACGGTCGGTCCCTGCGTGAAGATGTCCATCGTCTGCCCCGTTCCGCGGACCGCCCGAACAGTCCGGCCTCACTGTCTCTGCCAGTGTGTCTGCTCACTATGACGCCGACCACACCTTTTTGGTTGCCTCCGGGTGCGCACGGGGTTGCGTGTCGCGGCCGCTAGCCTCGGCCCATGGTCAACCTCACGCGCATCTACACCCGCACCGGCGACGGCGGCAGGACCCGGCTGGGCGACCTGAGCGAGACGTCGAAGACCGATCGCCGACTGCGGGCCTACGCCGACGTCGACGAGGCGAACGCCCACCTCGGGCTGGTGCTGGCCGGCGGCGGGCTGCCGGACGACGTGGTCCGGGTGCTGATCCACGTGCAGAACGACCTCTTCGACGTCGGCGCCGACTTCTGCACGCCGGTGGTCGCCGACCCGGAGTACCCACCGCTGCGGATCGAGCAGGCCTACGTCGACCGGCTCGAGGGCTGGTGCGACCTCTACAACGAGGACCTCCCCAAGCTCCGGTCCTTCATCCTCAACGGCGGCACCCTCGCAGCCGCCCACCTCCACGTCGCCCGCACCGTCGTACGCCGGGCCGAGCGCTCGGCCTGGGCCGCGTGGGAGGAGCACGCCGAGACCATGAACCAGCTCGCGATCACCTACCTCAACCGGCTCAGCGACCTGCTGTTCATCCTCGCCCGCGCGGCGAACCGCGAGAACGGCGACGTGCTCTGGGTGCCTGGTGGCGAGCGCGGCGAACCCGACGGGGACTGATCCCCCGGTGTCGGCGGAGAACACCCGCGTGCTCTACCTGGCGCGTCATGCCGAGCCCGATCCGGACGGGCGCGGGCTGACCGCGTCGGGTGCCCGCCAGGCCGAGCACCTGGGCCGCCGTCTCTCTCGGCTGTCGCTGAGCCACATCACGCACGGACCGCTCCCGAGAGCGGCAGAGACGGCGCGGATCGTGGCAGAGCAGTTCGAGCACCCACCAGCCCTGCAGGACGTCGAGGTGGCAGGCGACTACGTGCCGTACGTGCCCGACCGTGACGAGGTGCCGGCCGCCTGGAAGGACGCCGTCCTGTCGGCGTTCGCGGACGTCTCCGACGACGAGGCATCCCACGGCGCGGCACTCGGGTCCCGAGCGATCGACCTTCTCGCTGGTCCTTCCGTGACCGGGCGCGAGAGCGTCGAGGTCGTCATCACCCACGCCTTCACGGTCGGGTGGCTGGTCCGGCACGCCCTCGGCGCTCCGGCATGGCGATGGTGGCCACCGACCCAGTGCCACGCCGGGCTGACCGTCATCAGGTACGAGACCGAAGGTCCGCCGGCGGTCTTGGTCGCGAACGACGTGGCGCACCTGCCCGAAGACCTGCGGTGGACCGGGTTTCCTGACCACCTGCGAGTGTGAGGACCGCCCTCACCCCGACCGGCCAGGGCAGCTCTGCCGGGACCGCTGGGTCACCCTGATTGAGATGAACGTTGTTCACGCCGCGGCCTGGCCGCCGGTAGATGGGCTTGCGTCAGACTGGAGCCCATGAACATCGTGGATCCCGCGATCAACGACTACCTGCTCGCGCACTCCGAGCCCGCCGACGCCGTGCTCCGCGACCTCGCCGAGGAGACCCATCGCGAGCTAGGCGGCAGAGCAGGCATGCAGATCACTCAGGACGAGGGGGAGCTGCTCGCGATGCTGGTCCGATTGTCCGGCGCTCGCCAGGCGGTCGAGGTTGGGACCTTCACCGGGTACTCGTCGATCTGCATCGCTCGCGGCCTGCCTGACGACGGGCGCCTGCTGTGCTGCGATGTGAGTGAGGAGTACACGTCGGTCGCTCGACGCTACTGGGACCGCGCCGGCGTCTCGGACAAGATCGAGCTCCGGATCGCGCCGGCGGTCGAGACCCTGAGTGCCTTGCCGGACGAGCCGTACCTTGACTTCGCGTTCATCGACGCGGACAAGACCGGCTACGCCGCGTACGTCGAGCAGATCGTCCCACGCTTGCGTGAGGGTGGCCTGATGGTCCTCGACAACATGTTGTGGAGCGGCGACGTGTTGGACCCGCAGGACGACAACGCGCGCGCCGTCGCTGCGCTCAACGACGCACTGCTCGCCGACGAGCGTGTTGACGTGGTGCTGTTGCCCGTTCGCGACGGAGTCAGCCTGGCCCGCAAGCGCTGAGCACGGCCGTTCGGAGGTGCCGCCCGGACACGACCACGACGGCTGGGATCAGCCGACTTGACCCTGCTGCCCATGACAGCGGCATACGAACACGACAGCCGCAGCGCCGGACAGCGGCAGATGAGGGAGATCTCGGGGACCCTGACGGGTGGCATGCTGTGAGCGTGGCCTTGCCGGTGTGGTTTCAACGGGTCGAGAGCGGCGCCGTCGCAGCGCTTGTCGTGGTTGCCTTCGTTCAGTTGGACTTCGCCTGGTGGTGGCTCTTCGCGGTCTTCCTGCTCTGGGATCTCTCGATGATTGGCTACATCGCCTCACCAAGACTCGGCGCGATCAGCTACAACCTCGGCCACAGCTACATCGGGCCGGCCGCGCTGCTCGCTCTCACGTGGGTGAGCGATGCTCGGTGGCCGGCATTCGTCGCCTTGACGTGGGCCTTCCACATCGCCGTCGATCGCCTGCTCGGATACGGGCTCAAGTTCACAGACCGCTTCACCCACACCCACCTCGGGGAGCTCGGCAATTCTCGCCAAAGGACACGGACGCCCTGACTCCGGAATACACGCTCTGCGGCACGTGCGGATCGCCTGGGTCGATCGAGGTTGATCAGATTTCCGAGGAGGATCGACGCTAGGGCCGATGACCCGCGCACCGGGTGGCACACGCCGCGCGTCCGCTCATCGGCCCTGAGCGAGCGCCCACACCCGAGCCGGATCAGACACTTCGTGACGTGACCCGGATGCCGTGGTCGGCGAGAAACTGCCGGGCCCGGCCGATCCGGCGGTCAGTCGAGAACGCGACCCATTGATCCGCGAGCCCCTCGGCATCGACGAGGTCACGGAATCGACGGAAGGCTCCTGCGCCTTCCAAGGCCCGATCCATGCGGAGTCGCAAGCCCTCGTCGCGCTGCCGCTCCGCAAACGCGGCCATGTCCCGCCAACCTGCCCGAGCGCCGACGCGCTCGATGCGGAGCCAGCTGTCCGGCTCGTCATCGACGCCGATCGCGATCTCCTCCCCGACCACCATCGGATCCGTCGCGTCGTCGTTCCACACGTCACCGGTCCGCAGGTCGAGGTAGCCACCGGTCGACAGACCAGGATCCCCCTCCAGCTCGGAACAGAGCAGGTCGAGTTCGACCGGCAGGTCTCTCCCCGGCAGGGTTTCCCCGCGTAGCAGCGCCAGGAGATCCTCCGCCAGCACCTGGTCGCCGGCACCACCGCGCGAGGAAAGCCGGTTGATGACCGACAGCGCGACTGGCTCGGCCTCGTGCCGCCGGCGCGCCAGTGCCATCGGGATGCCGGCTCCCACTTGCTGCAACATGTCGTCGATGTCGTGCCCGCCCACCGCCTCGAGGAACCGGTCCGCATCGGTGGTCGCGACCGCCGCGCGCACATCGCGCACGTCCACGGCAGGCACTTGGTGCTGTGCTGGCCACGCGTGAAGCAACATCGGGTGAGGCTGGCTCGGCCTGGGCGGCGTCGGGCTCTCCCCGTCGTCGTCCTCCCAATGCCGCCCGTACTGGTCGGGGAGGGCGCCCCAACCCCAGTACGCCGTGGGCAGGTCCGGCCGGACGCCGAGCACCTCCAGCGGATCCACCTTGTCGACGCCGACCATGCAACGGTGCGTCCAGTCGTCACCGAGGTCGAAGGTGAACTGGAACTCCGCTCCCGGTCCCACAGTGCGGACGACGCGAGACACCGCGATGTCGAGGGGCCACTGGATCGGACCCCCCGTCGACTCGGCCAGCTCGGCTCCGGTCTCCTGGTCCGCAATCACCCGGCCGTCGGCGAGCGTGAAGACCGACAGATGCGCGAGATCCCACCGGGCGAAGGCCCGGTTGATGGCCTCGGCGAGGTCCAGGAAGGTATGCGACGGGCCAACCGCGAAGATCCGGCCCGGCCACGGCCACGGTTCCTCACCGCGCCCGCCGAGCAGCTCCACCGTCACGGACAGCCAGGTGCGCGCCATCTCCCGAGAATGGCACGCGTGCCCCGCGTCGCAAGGCGTCGAATACGTTGAGGATTCGACGGTTTCGGCCTTGACTCGAACAGGTGTTCGATAGAGAATGGTCCATGGACTCCCTCACCGAGACGGCCGCCGCCACACCCACGGCGATGCTGGCCGAGGTGCGGGCCACTCGTGAGGCGTCGGTCCGGGCCGAGAACCGGCTCCTGGTGCTGGCCACCGAGTGGGCCGACGCCCACCCGGTGCTGCCCGAGGAGCCGGAGCCGTTCGCCGCCGATGCTGCCGACCCGGCGGCGGAGTGGGCGCGAGACTTCGACGCCGAGCGCGGTGTCCCACGCTGGTCGTGGAAGGCCGGCGCCTCGTTCGCCGCGGCCGTCGGACGCGCCACGGCTGCCGGTGACGCGATGATCCGTGACGCGTTGGTGCTGCGCCACCGGCTGCCCCGGGTCTGGGCGAGGGTCCTGACGTGCGAGGTCGAGGCGTGGCGTGCCCGGCGGATCGCCCAGGCCGTGCTGGGCCAGCCCGACGACGTCTGCGCCCATCTCGACGCCGAGCTCGACGACGTCGCCCACAAGGTCGGTCCAGTCGTCCTCGACCGCCTTCTCGACGAGGCGCTGCTCCGGCTCCACCCCGAGGAGCGCGAGCTCGCGCAGCTGGAGGCGCTCGACCGCCGTCACGCGACGCTGCACGCCGAGTCGATCAACAACACCGGCCTCGCCGACATGAGCCTGCGTGGCGACTGGAAGGACCTCCACGACTTCGACCAGGCGTTGTCCCGGGTCGCAGCCGCCCTGGCCAGCGCCGACGAGCGGGCCGGCAGCCACGCCGACTCGCTCGACGTGCGCCGGGCTCGCGCCGTGGGCGTGCTTGCAGATCCCGCGGGCGCCCTCGCCCTGTTGGAGGGCCGTCCGGCGCCCGCGCCGTCCAAGCACACCACGCTGTTCCTGCACATCAGCGACCTCGCCGTGCTCGGCCTCGATCCCGTCGGCCGCAACGAGACAGCCGACCGCGCCGTGCTCGACCAGCAGATCCGCGACTGGTGCGGGCGCACCGACTCCTACGTCTCCGTGCAGCCGGTGATCGACCTCAACGATCACGTCCGCACCGACGCCTACGAGGTCCGCGGTCGGTTCGAGACCCGCAACCGCCTCCTCCACTCGATGTGTGTCTTCCCCCTGTGCAGCCGCCCGGCCCGCCAGTGCGACCACGACCACGGCGTCCCTCGCGACCAGGGCGGCGAGACCTGCGACTGCAACATCGCACCCCTGTGCCGCCGCCACCACCGGCTGAAGACCCATGCCGGCTGGCGCTACACCCTCGTCGAGCCAGGCGTCTGGCTGTGGTCGGATACCCACGGCCAGCAGTTCATCCGCGACGACACCGGCACCCTCGACGTCACGCCGCCCGTGCGCTCCTTCGGCCGGCGATCCTCCGACAACGGATGCCGCGCAGGACCCTGACCGTCAGGCGGTCGGCTCCACCAGCTCCATGATCCTGGCGAGGATCTCCCGCACCCGCGCGTACTCTTCCCCGCCTCACTCCTCGGCCAGCCGGTATGTCGAGGTCGCGCACGACCTCGCCGCTCGACTGCCGGGTCCGGCCCTGTTCGGCTGGCTGGTGGCGGCCGCCGCGACGTACCGGGACGCCTCAGCGCCGCCACACGAACGCCGCGATCCCCACGAGGACCAGGAGCAGCGCCCCCTTGTTGATCAACCGGACCCCGGCGGCCACCCGGAAGCTCGCCACCATCCGGTCGTCCGGATCGGCGCCCGGCGCCCGCCCCTCGCGACGGCCGCGCAGGATCAGCCGCACGCCGAGGGCGACCACCGCGACGGCGGTGACGAGCCCGATCGCGACCCCGACCGACCAGCCCACGGCTCAGTGCTCCCGATCCGGCTCGCGCGCCACCGACACGAGGAGGGTGGTCGGCACGAGCACGGCCGCGACCACCCACAGCGACGGGAGCGTCCCGACCCGGTCGCCGACGAACCCGAGCAGCGGCGGGCCTGCCAGGAACGCGGAGTAGCCGATCGTGGAGATGACGCTCACCCGGGCCGCGGCGTGGGCCGGGTCGTCGGCACCGGCGCTCATGCCGACCGGGAAGCCCAGGGAGGCGCCGAGGCCCCAGGCCACGACCCCGAGCCCGACCAGCACCGGGTGCGGGCCGAGCAGCAGCAGCCCCAGCCCCGCGATCGCGAGGATCGCCGTGGCCCGCAGCACCCGCACGCGGCCGTACCGGTCGAGCACCACCGTCCCGAGCAGGCGACCGGTGGTCATCGCCACGACGAACAGGGCGAAGGCGCCGACCCCGACCCAGCGTGGAGCGTCGTAGCCATCGATCACGGCGAGGGCCAGCCAGTCGTTGGCCGCGCCCTCGGTGAGCGCGAACGCCAGCACCATCAGCCCGATCGCCAGCGTCCGGGGCTCCCGCCACGCCCGCACCGAGGGGCCCGGGTGGACGTCCGGCTCCGCCGGCAGGAACGCGCGGGTCGCCACGAGCGCCAAGGGGGCGACGCCGGCCGCGAGCGCCAGGTGTCCGGTCATCGGCACCCCGACCGCGGTGACGAGCCACCCCGAGGCCTGCGCCCACGACCGAGCCGAGGCTCCAGCCCGCGTGGAAGCGGGGCATGATCGCGCGTCCCAGCTCGCGCTCCACGGCGGCGCCCTCGACGTTCATCGCCACGTCCCACGTGCCGGTGCCGATGCCGTAGAGGAAGAGCCCGGCGGCCGCGACCCAGACCGGGGCGCCGGCGTCGACCCCGGTCGCGACGACGAGCAGCCCGACCGCGACCAACCCGGCGCCGGACCGCACCACGGTGGCGGCACTGGTCCGCCGGATGAGGGCGCCTGCGCTCGGCATCGCCAGCACCGACCCGAGGGAACCGGTCAGCAGCAGGAGACCCAGCGAGCCGTTGTCGAGGTCGAGCCCGGATCGCAGGTCCGGGACCCGCGAGAAGAGCGACGCGAACGCCAGGCCGTTGAGCACGAAGACCGCGGCGACGGCGTTGCGGGCGGCGGTCGCGTCACGGACCCCGTCCCGGACACCGCCGGTCACACCGTCGTCGCCGTTCCCGGCGGGGCGGCCTCGAGCCAGGCCTGGAAGCCCGTCAGTGAGCTGGGGGCCATCGCCAGCTCCAGGTCACCCTCGGCGGAGCCGACCTGCACCACCGTGTGCTCGGGGTAGAGCGACAGCCGCTCGGTCCCCTCGGGATCGCGCCGGCCGAGGTAGCTCAGGGTGCTGCGTTCCCACACCCGCTTGGGCCGGGGCGCGAGCGAGAAGATCCGGAACCACTCGAGGTCGTCGCCGGAGTAGCGCCCGAGTCCGAGAAGCCAACCGCGCCCGGCCCTCTCGGACCGGACGCGGTAGCTGAGCTCGAACGTGCCGCCGTGGCGCGACAGCAGCCGACGACGTACGACGAGAGCCAGCCCGTAGAGCAGGACGAGGACCAGCACCGCGCCAGCTGCGTCGAGCAGCAGCTGCCACAGCGGCATCGAACCCTCCTCCGCCGGCGGCGCCGGTCAGCCTTCGCCGTTCTCCTGGACCGCGCGCTCGTCGAGAAGTCGCTTGGCCTCGTCGTAGTTGCTCTCGAACGAGATCTCGGCGTGCTGGCACAGCAACCGGACCTCGTTGTTGGCGACCGAGAGGAACCCGCCGTCGACGGCGGCCACCCAGTGGCCGTCGTCCACGGTACGCACGTCGACCTGGCCGGCGTCCAGCACCGACATGATCGGCGTGTGGTTGGCCATGATCCCGATGTCGCCGTCGAGCGTGCGCGCGTTGACGATCGTGGCCTCGCCGGACCACACCTCGCGGTCGGCGGCCACCAGGGCGACCTTCATGGTGTTGGCCATCAGCGCACCTCGCTCCGCTCACTCATCCGAGGCTCTTCTGGATCTCGGCCCACTTCCGCTCGACGTCGTCCAGACCGCCGCACATGAAGAACGCCTGCTCCGCCACGTGGTCGTACTCGCCGTCCGCGATCTTGTTGAACGCCTCGACGGTCTCCGAGATCGGGACGGTCGAACCCTCCAGGCCGGTGAACTGCTTGGCGACGTAGGTGTTCTGCGAGAGGAACCGCTGGATCCGGCGGGCCCGGGAGACGATGACCTTGTCCTCCTCTGACAGCTCGTCGACACCGAGGATCGCGATGATGTCCTGCAGCTCCTTGTTGCGCTGCAGGATCTGCTTGATCCGGACCGCGCAGTCGTAGTGCGCCTGACCGATGTACTGCGCGTCCAGGATCCGCGACGTCGACGTCAGCGGGTCCACGGCCGGGTAGATGCCGAGCGAGGCGATCTCACGGGACAGCTCGGTGGTGGCGTCGAGGTGTGCGAAGGTCGCCGCGGGGGCCGGGTCGGTGTAGTCGTCGGCCGGCACGTAGATCGCCTGCATCGAGGTGATCGAGTGACCACGGGTCGAGGTGATCCGCTCCTGGAGCGTGCCCATCTCGTCGGCGAGGTTGGGCTGGTAGCCCACCGCGGACGGCATCCGGCCGAGCAGCGTCGACACCTCGGACCCGGCCTGGGTGAACCGGAAGATGTTGTCGATGAACAGCAGCACGTCCTGCTTCTGCACGTCGCGGAAGTACTCGGCCATGGTCAGCGCGGACAGGGCGACGCGCAGGCGGGTGCCCGGCGGCTCGTCCATCTGGCCGAAGACGAGGGCGGTCTGGCCGATAACGCCGGCCTCCTCCATCTCCACGATCAGGTCGTTGCCCTCACGGGTGCGCTCGCCGACACCGGCGAACACCGACACACCACCGTGGTCCTTGGCGACGCGGGCGATCATCTCCTGGATCAGCACGGTCTTGCCGACGCCGGCACCGCCGAACAGGCCGATCTTGCCGCCCGTGACGTACGGCGCAAGCAGGTCGATGACCTTGATGCCGGTCTCGAACATCGTGGTCTTCGACTCGAGCTGGTCGAACGCGGGCGCCTTGCGGTGAATGCCCCAGCGCTCCTTGACGTCGAGCTCCTCGCCGTCCTCGAGATTGAGGCACTCGCCCAGGGTGTTGAACACGTGACCCTTGGTCACGTCGCCCACCGGGACCGTGATCGGCTCGCCGGTGTCGGTCACCTGCGCGCCACGCACCAGGCCGTCGGTCGGCTGCAGCGAGATGGCGCGGACCATGCCGTCGCCGATGTGCTGCGCGACCTCGAGCGACAGGATGCGGGTCTCGCCGCTCAGGGTCAGCTCGCACTCGAGCTTGTTGTACATGTCGGGCATCGCGTCCACGGAGAACTCGATGTCGACGACGGGGCCGATCACCCGGGCGATGCGCCCGACGCCGGCCTCGGTCTTCTTCTCGTCAACAGTGGCAGTCATGTCTCTCACTTACTTCGGGTGGTGGTCATTCGCTGGCAGCGGCGGCATCGGCCAGCGCGTTGACGCCACCGACGATCTCGCTGATTTCCTGGGTGATGCCAGCCTGGCGAGCCTGGTTGGCGATCCGGGTGTACTTCTTGATGAGCTCGTCGGCGTTGTCGGTGGCCGACTTCATGGCCTTCTGCCGGGCGGCGAGCTCGGAGGCGGCCGCCTGCAGGAAGGCGAAGAAGATCCGGCTCTGGACGTAGCGCGGCAGCAGGGAGTCGAGGACGGTCTCGGCGGAAGGCTCGAACTCGTAGAGCGGCAGCACGTCGTCGGACGCCGTGCTCTGCTTGGTCTCCTCGGCCTCCACGACCTCCAGCGGCAGCATCCGCACCGCGGTCGGCTCCTGGACGAGCATCGAGCGGAAGCGCGTGTAGACCACGTGCACCTCGTCGACGGCCTGTCTCGCCCTCCTGGGCCATGAAGGCGTCGATCAGCGCGTCGCCGACCTCGGCCGCCGCGTCGTACGACGGCTGGTCGGAGAAGCCGGTCCACGACGCCACCACCGGCCGGTTGCGGAACCGGAAGTAGGCCTCGCCCTTGCGGCCGCAGAGGTAGGTGCGCACCTCCTTGCCCTCCTCGGAGAGGGTGGCAACGAGCCGCTCGGCCTCCTTGAGCACGCTCGAGGAGTAGGCGCCGGCCAGCCCGCGGTCGCTGGTGACGATCAGGATCGCCGCCCGCTTCGGGTCCTCCGGCTCGGTCGTCATCGGGTGGTCGACGTTGGAGTACGTCGCCAGCGCCGAGATCGCCCGGGTCAGCTCCCGCGCGTACGGCGCGGCCGACTGAGCTCGCTGCTGCGCCTTGATGATCCGGGACGCAGCGATGAGCTCCATGGCACGGGTGATCTTCTTCATCGACTCCGTCGACTTGATCCGTGCCCGGTACTCACGCACTGACAGGGCCATGTGCGCTCAGCCTCGCTTCTGCTTGACGATCTGCTCCTGGTCCTCGTCCTCCAGCGCCTCGGCGGGGGCCTCGGTGCCGACCTTGATCGAGCCGCCCTCGGACGTCTCGAACTGGTCGAGGAAGGACTCGTACGCGGAGTCGAGCGACTCGGCCGTGTCGTCCTCGAACTTCGTCGTCTCGCGGATCGTGGTGAGGATCCCCTCGTGCGAGCGCTTGACGTAGTCGATGAACTCGTTCTCGAACCGCAGCACGTCCTCGGTCGGGACCCGGTCGAGGCGACCGGTGGTGCCCACCCAGAGCGAGACCACCATCTCCTCCAGCGGATACGGCGAGTAGGCGGGCTGCTTGAGCAGCGCCATCAGCCGCGAGCCGCGGTCGAGCTGCTGCCGCGACGCCGCGTCGAGGTCGGACGCGAACATCGCGAACGCCTCCATCGCGCGGAACTGCGCGAGGTCGACCTTGAGCGAGCCCGTGACCGACTTCATGGCCTTCGTCATGGCCGAGCCACCCACGCGCGACACCGAGACGCCGACGTCGATCGCCGGGCGCTGGTTGGCCGCGAACAGGTCGGACTGCAAGAAGATCTGACCGTCGGTGATCGAGATGACGTTGGTCGGGATGTAGGCCGACACGTCGTTCGCCTTGGTCTCGATGATCGGGAGGCCGGTCATCGACCCGGCACCCATGTCGTCGGAGAGCTTCGCGCAGCGCTCGAGCAGCCGGCTGTGCAGGTAGAAGACGTCGCCCGGGTAGGCCTCGCGGCCCGGCGGGCGGCGCAGCAGCAGCGACACGGCGCGGTAGGCCTCGGCCTGCTTGGTCAGGTCGTCGAACACGATCAGGACGTGCTTGCCGTCGTACATCCATTGCTGGCCGATGGCGGACCCGGTGTACGGCGCGAGGTACTTGAAGCCCGCGCTGTCGGACGCGGGCGAGGCCACGATGGTGGTGTACTCCAGCGCGCCGGCCTCCTCGAGGGCACCGCGCACCGAGGCGATGGTCGAGCCCTTCTGACCGATCGCGACGTAGATGCAGCGCACCTGCTTCGTCGGGTCGCCGGAGTCCCAGTTCTGCTTCTGGTTGATGATCGTGTCGATCGCGATCGTGGTCTTGCCGGTCGACCGGTCGCCGATGATCAGCTGCCGCTGACCGCGGCCGATCGGGGTCATCGAGTCGATCGCCTTGATGCCGGTCGCGAGCGGCTCGTGCACCGACTTGCGCACCATCACGCCGGGCGCCTGGATCTCCAGGGCGCGGCGCTCGCTGGACTCGATCTCGCCGAGTCCGTCGATCGGGGTGCCGAGGGGGTCGATGACGCGACCCATGAAGGCGTCGCCTACGGGCACCGAGAGGATCTCGCCGGTGCGGCGCACCGACTGACCCTCCTCGATCTTGTCGAAGTCACCCAGGATGACGACGCCGATCTCGCGAGTGTCGAGGTTCAGGGCGATGCCGAGGGTGCCGTCCTCGAACTCCAAGAGCTCGTTGGCCATCGCCGACGGCAGGCCGCTCACCCGGGCGATGCCGTCACCGGCCGTCGCGACCGTGCCGACCTCTTCCTTGCTCGCCGCCGAGGGCTGGTAGTCCTCGACGTACTTCTGGAGCGCGTCGCGGATCTCTTCCGGACGAATCGAAAGCTCCGTCATTGTCCCTGCCTCTTCCCTTGGTTCCTGGGGTCTGTCTGTCTGTGTCTGTCGGGCGTGCTGCTGCGGTCAGCCGGCGAGCCTGCGCCGGGCGTCGTCGAGCCGGCCGGCCACCGTGCCGTCGACGACGTCGTCGCCGATCTCGACCCGGACACCGCCGATCACGTTGGGGTCGACGACCTCGTTGAGGTGGATCTCGCGGCCGTACTGGGTCGCGAGGGCCCGCTTCAGTCGGTCGCGCTCGGCGTTCGCGAGCGGCTGGGCGACCCGGACGGTCGCCACCCCCTCCCCCGCGGTGTCGGCCACCACGCGCCGGTAGACCTCGAGTGCCGCGGTGAGCGTGCCGTAGGTGCCGGCGAGCGCCTGCTTGGTCAAGGTGACCGTGGCCGGCAGCACCTTGTCGCCGAGCACGGTGCCGACGAGGGCGACCCGGTCGTCGACCGTGCGGCCGGGGTTGGCGAACGCGTCGCGCAGGTCGGGGTTGGCGGCCAGCAGCCGAGCGACGCCGAACAGCTCGTCGGCGAGCTGGTCGGCCTTGGCCCCGGTGGACAGGGCGATCGCGACCTCGCTGAGCCGCTCGAGCACGTCGGGCAGGTCTCGCTGCGTGGTCCAACGGTGACCGAAGGCCGCCTCCACGATCCGCAGTGACGGGTCGCCGACCTTGCCCTCGAAGATCTGCCGGGCCAGGCCCTGCTTGCCCTCGGCCGGCAGCGAGGCGTCCGTCGCGACCCGGCGCAGCGCCGCGTCGGCGCGCAGCAGGTCGGCGACCGCGAACAGCTCGTCACCGATCGTGGCGGCCTCGTCGAGCGTGGACGGCTTCCCGAGCCGCCGGCTCAGGTCCTCCATCGCCTCGGCGGACGCGCCGCGCAACGTGCCAGGGCCCATTACCGGTCCCCGCCCTGGCCGGCCGCCTGGGACGACTCCAGCGTCTCGAGGTCGGCCAGGAACCGGTCGACCACGCGGTTGCTGCGCTCGTCGTCCTCCAGGCTCTCACCCACGATCCGCCCGGCGAGGGTGGTGGCAAGCGCGCCGACCTCGGCGCGGAGCGTGGCGACGGCCTGCTGCCGCTCCGCCGCGATCTGCGCCTGGGCGTGCTCGACGATCCGGCTCGCCTCGGCCTGCGCCTGCTCGCGCATCTCCGCGACGATCGCCGCACCCTGCTCGCGGGACTCCTCGCGGATCCGGGCCGCCTCGTGCCGGGCGTCCGCGATCTGCGCCTTGAACTCCTGCTCGGCCTGCTGGGCCCCGGTCTTGGCATCCTCGAGATCGCTGAACTGCTGGCGGATCGCGTCCTGGCGCGCCGTCATCGCCCGGTTGATCGGCGGGATGACGAACTTGCCCAGGATGAACACCATGACCGCGAAGGCGGCCAGCTCGACCAAGAACGTGGCGTTCGGGATCAGGAAGTTGCTGCCGCCGTCGTCTTCCTCGGCCGCCTGGGCTGCGAGCGGGAGAAGCAGGCTCGTGACGCTTGACATGTCGGGTCCTTTGCTCGGGACGTGCTAGGGGGCCTGGCTCAGCCGAGGACGAACACGAACATCGCCATGAAGGCGAGGTTGATGAAGAACACGGCTTCACAGAGACCGACCGTCAGGAAGAAGATGGTCTGCAGGCGACCCTGGGCCTCCGGCTGCCGCGCGACGCCCTGGATGTAGGACGCACCGGCGAGTCCGTCACCGATTCCGGTGCCGATCGCGCCACCGGCCAAGGCGATGCCGCCGCCGACGAAAGCACCGGCGAGGGTGACTGCCTCATCGCTTACTGCCATTGATCTGCCTTTCGTTGTGCTTTTCTGGTGTCGGCGCCGGTTCGACGCCTCGGGTGGTTACCTCGTGGTGCGCGCCTCAGCGCGCAAGTGCAGGTTCCGACGCCTCGTCGGCGGCCGTCTCGGTCACGGCCTCGGGCTCACGTTCAGGCTCGGCCTCGTGCTCATCGTGGTGGTCGTCGCCGTGTCCCGCACCTGCCATCCCGAAGTACAGGATGGTCAGCAGCGCGAAGATGAACGCCTGGACGCCGCCGATGAACATGTCGAACAGCTTCCAGACGATGTTCGGGAACCAGAAGACGTAGATCGGCAGCAGCCCGATCAGGGCGATCATGATGCCGCCCGCGAAGATGTTGCCGAAGAGTCGCAGCGCCAGCGTGATCGGCTTGACGAGCTCCTCGATGATGTTGAGCGGCAGCAGCACCGGGAACGGCTCGACGAAGTGCTTGAAATAGCCCTTGACGCCCTTCTCGCGGATGCCGTAGGACCAGACGCCGATGATCACCAGGAGCGCCAGCGCGTAGGTCAGGTTGACGTCGGCGGTGGGAGCCGGCAGCAGGTGTCCGGTGTCGTGGTTCCACTCGCTCGGGATCAGCTCGAACCAGTTGCAGATCAGGACGAAGAAGAAGAGCGCGACCGCCAGCGAGACGACCGTGCGGTTGACGCGGCCCAGGTTGTCCTCGACCTGTCCGGTGACCCAGGTGATGAGCGTCTCCCACGCCAGCTGCAGCTTGGTGGGGACGTGGTCGTCGGTGTCCTTGGTCAGCTGCCGACGTGCGATGAACCCGAGGCCGATCACGATGGCGCCAGCGATGAACGTCCCCCAGATCGTGTCGAGGTGGAACGTCCAGCCGTTCCACGTGAACTCGATGTGGTGGGCGATCTGGATCGCGCCCTCTTCCTCAGGTGCCTCGGGGGCCTCCGAGGCCACGAGGGTCAGCTGATGGGTCATGGCTTCTTCAACTCCTTGAGCAGGGGCACGCTGGTCATGACGAGGGCGACCAGCCGGAAGAGGGCCAGGCCCAGCAGCAGGCCGATGCCCTCGGGCCAGAAGTAGACGGCGATGACGACGGCGACGACCGTGAGGACGGTGAGCCGGGCCACGGTGGCGCCGATCATCTCGTTCCGGGTCGGCTCCTCGCCCGAGGTGATGATGCGGAGCAGCCAGTACTCGGTGGCCAGGTGGTTGACGAGGCCGAGCCCGATGCCGCCGGCGATGCAACCGGCGAGCGTCCACTCACCGAGCTGTCCGGCGACCCAATAGGCGCCCACGGCCAGCCCCAGGGCGACCACGATCGCCTTGCGCTGGTCTTTCAGCACCCGGCCGATGGACGCGCGCTCGCCGGGGTTGACGCCAGAGGGGGTCGGAGTCGTCATGGTCATGCCGCCTCAGCCCCGCAGCGCGGAACGGATGCGGAGCCAGAAGCCAGCGCCCGCGAGGACGATGCCGAGACCCACACCCGCGAGCGTGAACACCGGGGACGAGTCGAGGCTGTTGTCGAGGACGAGGCCGAGGACCGTGCAGAGGACCACGGAGCCGACGAGAAGGCCGCCGAGCCCGATGAGGTCACGTCCGCGCAGGGCGGCATCGGAGCGCTCATCGGCCATTCACCCGGGTCGCTTTCGGTCGTGGGCAGGTCACCCCGAAGACGGGGTGCGTCGCTCCTGCGGGTACACACCTGATGGCTGTGGGAAGCCCACCGATCCAGGACCGACGACGGCGCGAAACTACCACAGCGGGAGGGCCCCACGAACCCGGGGCCGGGTGCCCTCACCGGGCCCACGAGGGGGCCCTGGCTAGCGGCGTCTCGGAGTGCGGTCGTCATGCGTGGCGGCCGTCCTGTCGTGGCGTACGGAGGGTGCTTGTGAAAAGTAGCACAAAGTCTTCAGACGCCGCGAGCCGGGTCCCAGGCCCTAGTCCGACGAGCCGCGAGGACGGCGGGTCGGGCTCACTCCTCGGGGTGGCTGAGATGGGGCTTCTGCACCACCGGCACCAGGAAGGTCAAAGCGATCGTCACGGCCGCGGCCCCGGCGAGCGCGGCCCACATCAGGGCGCCGGTGTAGAGGCTCGCGAGGACGGTGCCGAAGGCCATCAGCCCGGCCCACATCCACATGATCAGCACCGCCCGCCGCTGGCCGTGGCCGATCTCGAGCAGCCGGTGGTGCAGGTGCTGCTTGTCGGGCGAGAAGGGCGACCGGCCGGCCCACCCACGGCGGACGATCGCCAGCACGAGGTCGGCGATCGGCACGATCAGGATCGCGATCGGGAGCAGCAGCGGCAAGAAGTACGCCGCCGGGTTGACGTCGCTCCCCGCGCCGCCGCGGGTGAGCTCGGAGCCGGGGAACTGCGTCGTGAGCGTCAGTGCCGAGGTCGACAGCACCAGCCCGAGCAGCATCGACCCGCTGTCGCCCATGAACAGCCGGGCCGGGTGGAAGTTGTGCGGCAGGAAGCCGGCGCACACCCCGGCGAGGGCCGCCGACAGGAACGCCGCGGTCGTCGCCAGCGTGACCCCGTTGAGGTTGGCGAGCTGGTAGGCGAACACGAAGAACGCGGCTGCCCCGATGCCGACCACGCCCGCCGCGAGGCCGTCGAGGCCGTCGACGAAGTTGACCGCGTTGATGGTCGCCACCACGACTACCGCCGTGAGCAGCGCCCCCTGGGCCGCGTCGAGCGAGAACTGTTCACGGGCGCTGATGTTGATGAAGCGGAGCTGGATCCCGGAGTAGAGGAGGAAGGCCACCGCGATCACCTGGCCGCCCAGCTTCGTGAGCCAGTCGAGCTCGAAGAGGTCGTCGAGCACCCCGACCCCGCAGACGATGGCGCCAGCGAGGATCACCACGCGGGCGTCCTCGATGAAGAAGGTGCTGGTCGACAGGAACGGCAGCTCACGCCCGACGACGTACGCCGCCACCAGCCCGCCCAGCATCGCCAGTCCGCCCAGGTAGGGGATCGGCTCGGCGTGGACGTCCCGGTCACGCACCTCGGCCACGGCACCGGTGCGCAGCGCGATCTCTCGCGCGATCACCGTGAGGAGGTAGGTGACCGCAGCCGCGACGAGGAAGACCAGGACGTACTCGCGCACCCGCTCAGCCTTCGTCGGTCAGGGTCGCCCCGAGTGGTTCGAGCACGTCGTTGAGCTGCTCGAGCGACAGCGCGCCCCGGCGCAGGACCCGGCCCTGGGCGCCGGTCACGTCGACGATGGTCGACGCCTCTCCGCCCGTGACCGGTCCGGCGTCGACGACCACGGCGACGTCCTCGCCGAGCATCTCGGCCGCCTGCTCGGCGTCGAGCGCCGCGGGCTTGCCGGTCTTGTTGGCGGAGCTGACGGCGAGCGGGCCGGTGCGCTCCAGGACCGCCAGCGCGACCTCGTGGTCGGGCATCCGGATCGCGACCGTGCCGCGGGTGTCGCCGAGGTCCCACTGCAGCGACGCCTGCTGCCGGCAGACGAGGGTGAGCGGACCGGGCCAGCAGGCGTCGATCAGGGCGCGGGCGTAGTCGGGCAGGTCCGTGGCCAGCGCGTCGACGGTGGTGGTCGCGCTGACCAGCACCGGCGGAGGCATGTCGCGGCCACGCCCCTTCGCCGTGAGCAGCGCCTTGACCGCGTCGGCGTCGAACGCGTCGGCCCCGATGCCGTAGACGGTGTCGGTGGGGATGACCACGAGGTCGCCGCGCTGCACAGCCAGGGTGGCTTCCGAGACGGCCACCTCCCGTTCCTCGTCGGTGCCGGTGGGCAGCCGCTGCGCGTCAGTCACGCGCCTATCGTGCCAGCCGCGCCGTCACGTAGCGCGGACGCCCGGCGAGGTCGGGGTGGTCGCGCACGTCGCGGAAGCGGCCGGTCGCCGCGAACAGCGCCGGGGCGCTCTCCCCCTGGACGTCGGCGTGCTCGGCACCGACCCAGCCGCCGGGCCGCAGCAGGCGGGCCGCGCTCGCGGCCACCACCCGTAGGGCGGCCAGCCCGTCGTCACCCGAGAACAGCGCGAGGTGGGGGTCGTGGTCGCGGGCCTCCGGGGCCACCGACTCCCAGGCGTCCAGCGGGATGTACGGCGGGTTGCAGGTGACGACGTCCACCTGGCCGGCGAGCTCGTCGAACTCCTCGGCCATGTCGCCGAGCCGCAGCTCGACGCCGGTGCCCGCGAGGTTGCGGGCCGCCCACCCGTGCGCGGCCGGGTCGAGCTCGACGGCCAGGACGCGGGCACCGGGAACCTCGTCCGCGACCGCCCGGGCGATCGCGCCGGAGCCGGTGCAGAGGTCGACGACGACTGGCTCGTCGACCTCGCGGGCCCGGTCGATCGCCCAGCCGGCCAGCAGCTCGGTCTCCGGCCGGGGCACGAACACCCCCGGGCCGACCGCCAGCTCGACGTACCGGAACCCGGCGACGCCGAGCAGGTGCTGGAGCGGCTCCCGCCGTTCACGACGGGCCAGCAGCTCCTCGAACCGCACGACCTGCTCGCCGGACACGTCCTGCACCAGGGCCAGCCCGCCCCGATCGACGCCGAGCACGTGGGCCAGCAGGACGTCGGCGTCGTGCTCGGGCGAGGGCACTCCCGCCTCCGCGAGCCGCGCGGCCGCCGCCCGCCGGCGCTGCCCCGGCGTCACGACTCGAGGGCCTCGAGCCGGGCCGTGAGGTCGGCCTCGACGCACGACGCGAGCAGCGGGCCGAGGTCACCGTCGAGCACGGCGTCCAGGTTGTAGGCCTTGTAGCCCGTGCGGTGGTCGGAGATCCGGTTCTCCGGGTAGTTGTAGGTGCGGATCCGCTCCGAGCGGTCGACCGTGCGTACCTGGCTGCGCCGGGCGCTGCTCGCCTCGGCGTCGGCCTCGTCCTGGGCCGCCGCGAGCAGCCGCGCCCGCAGGATCCGCAGCGCCTGCTCGCGGTTCTGCAGCTGGCTCTTCTCGTTCTGGCAGCTGACCACGATCCCGGTGGGGAGATGGGTGATCCGGACCGCGGAGTCGGTGGTGTTGACGCTCTGCCCACCCGGCCCGCTGCTGCGGAACACGTCGATCCGCAGGTCGTTGTCGTCGATCTGGACGTCCACGGGCTCGGCTTCCGGCAGCACCAGCACGCC
Organism: uncultured Actinomycetota bacterium; assembly: GCA_963829855.1. GTDB lineage: Bacteria > Actinomycetota > Actinomycetes > Propionibacteriales > Nocardioidaceae > Nocardioides. The sequence goes on from CAWHKE010000011.1 coordinate 517,496, forward strand.
GGCGGCGCTGGTGTGCACGCGGCCCTGCGACTCGGTGACGGGCACCCGCTGCACCCGGTGGACGCCGCCCTCGAACTTGAGCAGGCCGTACGGCGCTTCCCCGGGCTCCGGGACGCCGCGCGCCTTGACGGCGACGGTCACGGACTTGTAGCCGCCGAGGTCGGACTCGGTGGCGTCGAGCACCTCGGTGCTCCAGCCCCGCCGCTCGGCGTACCGGGTGTACATCCGCAGCAGGTCGCCCGCGAACAGCGCGGACTCCTCCCCGCCCTCGCCGGACTTCACCTCGAGCAGCGCGTCCTTGCCGTCGGCGGGGTCGCGTGGTGCCAGCAGGTGCTGCAGCCGCTCGGCCGCGGTCTCGCGGCGCACCGTCAGCGTCTCGGCCTCGTCGGCGAACTCGGGCGCCTCGGCGGCCAGCTCTCGGGCGGCCGCGAGGTCGTCACCCAGCCGGTGCCACTCCTCCCAGGTGCGCACGATCGCCGAGACCTCGGCGTAGCGCTGGTTCAGCCGCTTCGCCAGCCCCTGGTCGGCGTGGGTCGCCGGGTCGGCGAGCTGCTGCTCGAGCTCCGCTCGCTCGGTGACGAGCCCTTCGACGGCCTCGAACATGGGCGGTGCTCCTCGGATCGGTCGGCTGGGGCAGGCGGGACAGCACGGCGCCGGCCACCATGGAGGGTGACCGGCGCCGGAAGCCGAGCTACTTCTTGCCCTGGGCCTGCGCGTAGCGCTTCTCGAACCGGGCCACACGGCCGCCGGTGTCGAGGATCTTCTGCTTGCCCGTGTAGAAGGGGTGGCACTGCGAGCACACGTCGGCGTGGATGACACCGCTGGTGGCAGTGCTGCGGGTGGTGAACTGCGCGCCGCAGGTGCAGGTGACCTCGGTGTTCACGTAGTCCGGGTGGATGTCCTTCTTCATGATGTCCTCTCTGGGTCGCCGGGTCGCCGAGCGCGGGCGCGACAGCGTGAACCGGAACCGGGGCACAAGTGTGCCACCGACCAGAACAAACCGGGGAATCCGGAGATTCCCGCCTGAACGACGCTCAGCGCGACAGCAGCGCCTCGACCCGGGACGCGAGCTCGCGCGGGCTGAACGGCTTGGTGATGTAGTCGTCGGCGCCGGAGTCGAACCCGGTCTCGACGTCGGACTCCTGGGCGCGGGCGGTCAGCAGGATGACCGGCAGGTCGGCGAGCGCGGCATCGGCCCGGATTTCCCGGATCGCGTCGAGGCCGGACACGCCGGGCATCATGACGTCGAGCACGGCGAGGTCGGGCTTGTCGGCGCGGCACGCCTCCACGGCGGCGGCACCGTCACCGACCGCGACGATCTCGTGACCCATCGTCGAGAGCTTGAACTCGACGAGCTCACGGATGTCGACGTCGTCGTCCGCGACAAGGATCTTGGCCACGAGGGTGTCCTCTCCGGGGGGAATCAGCTCGCTCAGCGTAGCCGGGGCGGGTGCCGCGCCGTGGCGGAATCCCGCAGCCCGTGGCCGCCGGGCTGCGAGGGCTGGACGCCGGCGACCCGGCCCGATCAGTCGTTGTCGGGGCTGGGCGTGGTCTTCTGCACCTGCATGAGGAACTCGATGTTGCTCTGGGACTTCTTGAGCCGCTCGAGCAGCAGCTCGAGGGCCTGCTGACTCTCGAGCGCCGAGAGCACCCGGCGGAGCTTCCACACGATGGCGAGCTCCTCCTTGGACATCAGGAGCTCCTCGCGGCGGGTGCCGGACTGGACGGCGTCGATGGCCGGGAAGAGCCGCTTGTCGGCGAAGTCGCGCCGCAGCCGGATCTCCATGTTGCCGGTGCCCTTGAACTCCTCGAAGATCACCTCGTCCATCTTCGAGCCGCTCTCGATGAGCGCCGTCGCCAAGATGGTGAGCGAGCCGCCGTTCTCGATGTTGCGAGCCGCGCCGAAGAACCGCTTCGGCGGGTAGAGCGCGGCGGAGTCGACGCCGCCGGAGAGGATCCGGCCGCTGGCGGGGGCCGCGAGGTTGTACGCGCGGCCGAGCCGGGTGATGCCGTCGAGCAGCACGACCACGTCGTGGCCGAGCTCCACGAGCCGCTTGGCGCGCTCGATCGCCAGCTCCGCCACCGTGGTGTGGTCGCTGGCGGGCCGGTCGAACGTCGAGGAGATGACCTCCCCCTTGACCGAGCGCTCGAAGTCGGTGACCTCCTCGGGACGCTCGTCGACCAGCACGACCATCAGGTGGCACTCGGGGTTGTTGGTCGTGATGGAGTTCGCGATCGACTGCATGATCATCGTCTTGCCGGCCTTGGACGGCGAGACGATCAGGCCGCGCTGCCCCTTGCCGATCGGGGCGGCGATGTCGATCACCCGGCCGATCAGGTTCGTCGGCTCGGTCTCCAGGCGCAGCCGCTCGCTCGGGTAGAGCGGGGTCAGCTTGGCGAAGTCGACCCGGGTCTTCGCGGCCTCGGGGTCGGCGCCGTTGACGCTGTCGACCCGGACCATCGGGTTGAACTTCTCCTTGCGCTCGCCCTCGCGGGGCTGGCGCACCTGGCCCACGACCGCGTCGCCGCGTCGCAGCCCGAACTTCCGCACCATCGACAGCGACAGGTAGACGTCGTCAGCGCCGGGCAGGTAGCCGCTCGTGCGCACGAACGCGTAGTTGTCGAGGACGTCGAGGATGCCGGCCGCGGGCAGCAGCACGTCGTCGTCGAGGATCGTGGTGTCCGGCTCGCTGCGCTGGCCGCCGCTGCTGGGCGCGGCGTTCGGGCCGGTCCCGGTGCGGTTGCGGTCGCGACCGCGACGCCGGCGGCTGCTGCGGCTGGTGCCGCCCTGGTCGTCCCGGTTCTGGTCGCGGTTCTGGTGCTGATTCTGGTCAGGTTCTGGTCGCGGTTCTGGTCGCGGTTCTGGCGGTTCTGCTTGTCCTGCTGCTTCTCGGACTTGTCCGGCTTGTCCGACTTGTCCGACGTGTCCGCGGCGGGCTGCTGGTCGCCGCCCTCCTGCTGCTTGCCCTGCTTGGCCTGCTTGCCCTGCTTGCCGTGCTTGCCCTGCTGGTCCTGCGACCGGTCGCCGCGTTGGTCCGGCTGCTGGTCGGAGGTCTGCTGCGAGCGCTCGGGCTTCCGGTCAGGCTGGTCCTGGGAGGTCGCACGGGTCTGGCCCCGCGGACTGGCCACCGGACTGGCCACCGGACTGGGCGGCCTTGATGGCGCTGACCAGCTCCGCCTTCTTCATCGACCCGGCCCCGGAGATCCCGAGTCCGCCGGCCATCGACTTCAGGTCCGCGATCAGCATCGAGTTGAGTCCACCGCTGCGCTTCTTGGGAGCCGCGGCGTCGCCTGCCTGGTCGTCAGACTGGGCGGCCGCGCCGGTGGATTCGATGGTTTCCGTCACGTGAGGTCCTTCCCACGTTCCGAGCCGGCCGTCTCAGATGGACCGGCTCCTGGGTTAGCCCCGCCGCTGTGCTCGGCCGTGACGAGGGTGTCCGGACGGACCAGACCTTCGTTCACGACGGAGTCGTCATCGGCGAGGAAGGATGGACACCCGCATCGGTCCGCGTGGAGAGCCACGCTCGGATGGCGGGGTGTCACGCCGAGAACACCGGCGCGGGCCCAGGATAACACCAGGAGCCGAGCCTGGGTCAGTCGACCCGGACCCCGTCGCGGTCGACCTCGAGCCGCCGCGACACCCAGCCGCCGGGGGCTCGCCGCTCGAGCGCCGCGGCATCGCAGCCGGCACAGAACGCGAGCACGGTGGGCCCCGCCCCGGAGACCACGGCGGCCACGCCGTCCGCGCGCAGCGCATCGACCAGGCCGAGAGACGCCGGCATCGCCGGGCGCCGGTAGTCCTGGTGGAGGTAGTCGCGGGTCGCCACCAGCAGGTGCTCGGGAGCCGACGCGAGCGCGGCGACCAGCAGCGCGGTCCGCCCGGCGTTGGCAGCGGCCTCGTCGTGTGGAACGACGTCGGGCAGCAACCCGCGCGCCACCTCGGTCGACAGGGGGTCGGGCGGCACGAACACGACGACGTCCACCCGTGGGTCGACGGCCGCACGGACGGCGAACCAGTCGGCATCCCGGCCGGAGATCACCAACCCGCCGTACCAGGCGGGGGCGACGTTGTCGGGGTGTCCCTCCAGCCGAGCGGCGAGCCGGAACGCGGCGTCGTCGTCGAGCAGGAGGGTCCCTCCGGGGACGAGGGCGCGGGCCAGCGCGATCCCGCCGACGATGGCCGCCGACGACGAGCCGAGGCCACGGGCGTGCGGGATCGCGTTGTCGCAGCGCAGCCGGAGGCCGGGGGGCTGGGCCCCCATCTCTCCGAAGGCGGCCCGCATGGCCCGGACGACGAGGTGGGTCTCGTCGAGGGGCACGCCGCCGGTGCCCTCGCCGGAGACCACGACCTCCAGCCCCGACTCGCGGACCTCCCCGGTCAGCCGGTCGCGGAGGCCGAGGGCCAACCCGAGCGAGTCGAAGCCCGGGCCCAGGTTGGCCGAGGTCGCGGGCACCGACACCACGACCGGGCCCTCGACGAAGCGCGTCACGACCGGCTCAGCCCAGCCCGGCCGCGCGGGCGGTCGCGTCGAGGTCGGCGTCGACCACCGTGTCGACGAGCTCGCCGAAGCCCTCGAGGGCGGTGGCGATGTCCTTGAGCCCGTGACCGGTCACGGTCACGACGACGGTCAGGCCGGCGTACGACTCGCCCGACGCGAGGTCCTGCAGCAGGCCGGCGATGCCGGCGGCCGACGCAGGCTCGACGAACACGCCGTCGCGCGCCGCCAGCTGCCGCTGCGCGTCGAGGATCTGGTCGTCGCTGACGGCCGCGAACCGACCACCGGACTCGTCGCGCGCCGCCTCGGCGAGCTTCCACGAGGCCGGGTTGCCGATCCGGATCGCGGTCGCCTTGGTCTCGGGGTCGGGGAACGGCTCGCCGGTGACGAGCGGAGCGGCCCCCTCGGCCTGGAAGCCGCGCATGATCGGGGTCCGCGTCGCGTGCCCCAGGTCGCGGTACTGGGTGTAGCCGAGCCAGTACGCCGAGATGTTGCCGGCGTTCCCCACGGGCAGCACGTGCACGTCCGGGGCGTCCCCCAGGAAGTCGACGATCTCGAAGGCCGCGGTCTTCTGTCCTTCGAGCCGGACCGGGTTGACCGAGTTCACGAGCGCCACCGGGTAGTGCCACGAGAGCTCGCGGGCGAGCCCGAGACAGTGGTCGAAGTTGCCGCGCACCATGATGATCTGGGCACCGTGCACGACGGCCTGGGCCATCTTGCCGGCGGCGATCTTTCCCTCGGGCACGAGCACGAGCGGCTTGAGGCCGGCGCGGGCGGCGTACGCCGCCATCGACGCGGACGTGTTGCCGGTCGAGGCGCAGACGACGGCGGTGGCGCCCTCCGCCTTGGCCACCGAGATGGCCGTGGTCATCCCGCGGTCCTTGAACGAGCCGGTCGGGTTGTCGCCCTCGACCTTGAGGAACACGCGCCCGCCGGTGAGCCCGGAGAGCCAGCCCGAGTGCACCAGGGGGGTGCCGCCCTCACGCAGCGTGACCGCCTCGATCCCGTCGGGCAGCTGCAGCAGCGGCCGGTACTCCTCGATGACGCCGCGCCACTGGCTGCTCATGGGGTCATCACTCGGCCTCACCCTCGACCCGCATCACCGACGTCACCTCGCGGACGATGTCCATGCCGCGCAGCTGCTCCACCGTCGCCGCGAGCTGGGCGTCGCTGGCGGTGTGGGAGACGACGACGAGCTGGGCATCGGCGCCGCGGCCCTCCTGCTTCACGGTCTGGATCGAGACGCCGTGGTCGGCGAACGCGGTGGCGACAGCCGCCAGCACGCCCGCGCGGTCGTCGACGTCGATCGCCACGTGGTAGCGGGTCAGGGTCTCCCCCATCGGCAGCACCGGCCGGTCGGCGTACGCCGACTCCCCGGGCCCGCGGGTGTCGGAGCGCCGGTGGCGAGCGACGGTGACCAGATCGCCCAGCACTGCGGACGCCGTGGGCGCGCCGCCGGCACCCGGGCCGTAGAACATCAGCTGGCCGGCCGCCTCGGACTCCACGAACACCGCGTTGAACGCCTCGCGCACCGACGCCAGGGGGTGCGAACGCGGGATCATCGCCGGGTGCACCCGGACGGCCACCGCGCCGCCGTCGTCGCCGGGCCGCAGCTCCGCGATCGCGAGCAGCTTCACGACCGAACCCATCTCACGCGCCGACTGCACGTCGGCGGCGGTGACCTCGGAGATGCCCTCACGGTGGACGTCGTCGACGGTGACCCGCGAGTGGAACGCCAGGCTCGCCAGGATGGCCGCCTTCGCCGCGGCGTCGAAGCCCTCGACGTCGGCCGTCGGGTCGGCCTCGGCGTACCCGAGCTCCTGGGCCTCCTCCAGCGCCTCGGCGAAGCCGGCGCCGGAGCTGTCCATCTTGTCGAGGATGAAGTTGGTGGTGCCGTTGACGATGCCGAGGACGCGAGTGACCCGGTCGCCCGCCAGCGACTCGCGCAGCGGCCGCAGGATCGGGATCGCGCCCGCGACGGCGGCCTCGTAGAACAGGTCTCGCTCGGCCTTCTCCGCAGCCTCGAACAGGGTCGGGCCGTCGGCCGCGAGCAGCGCCTTGTTGGCCGTCACCACGGCCGCACCGTGCTCGAGCGCGGACAGGATGAGGGTGCGCGCCGGCTCGATCCCGCCGATCACCTCCACCACGACGTCGGCCCGGGCGACCAGCCCGGCGGCGTCGGTGGTGAGCAGCCCCGGCGGCACGTCGACCTCACGGGCTGCGTCGAGGCGGCGTACGGCGACCCCGACCAGCTCCAGCGGGGCACCGATCCGGGCCTCGAGGTCGCCGGCCTGCTCGCCGAGCAGGCGCACCACCTGCGACCCGACGGAGCCGCAACCGAGCACCGCCACCTTCAGCGGCTCGTCACTCACCGTGTCCCCCCATGTCCGTCGCCAGCAGGTCGTCCTCGGTCTCGCGCCGCACCAGCACGCGGACCGCACCGTCGCGGACGGCGACCACCGGGGGCCGCAGCAGGTGGTTGTAGTTGGACGCCATGGACCAGCAGTAGGCGCCGGTCCCGGGCACGGCGAGCAGGTCTCCCGGGGCGATGTCGCCCGGGAGGAACTCGTCCTTGACCACGATGTCTCCCGCCTCACAGTGCTTGCCCACGACGCGCGCCAGGGCCGGCGGCGCGTCGGAGTGCCGAGAGGCCAGCGTGCACGAGTAGTCGGCGTCGTACAGCGCAGTCCGGATGTTGTCGCTCATGCCGCCGTCCACGGAGATGTAGGTACGGCGCGCGCCGCCGTCGAGCGCGACCTCCTTCACCGTCCCGACGGTGTAGACGGTGCACATGGCGGGGCCGACGATGGCGCGCCCGGGCTCGATGGAGAGTCGGGGCACCGCGAGACCCAGCGCGCCGCACTCGTGCTCGACGATCTTGGTCAGCTCGGTGGCCAGCTCGGCGGGGTCGGCCGGGTCGTCCTGCGTGGTGTAGGCGATCCCGAACCCGCCGCCGAGGTCGAGCTCGGGCAGCTCGACGCCCAGCTGGTCGGCGACCGTCCGGTGGAGGGCGAGCACCCGCCGCGCCGCGACCTCGAAGCCGCTCGCGTCGAAGATCTGGCTGCCGATGTGTGAGTGGAGGCCGCGCAGGTCGAGCCCCGGTTCCGCCAGCACACGGCGGACCGCCTCGAGGGCGTCGCCACCGGCGATCGAGAAGCCGAACTTCTGGTCCTCGTGCGCGGTCGCGATGTACTCGTGCGTGTGCGCCTCGACGCCCGGGGTCACCCGGATCATCACAGGCACCAGCGAGGCGGCATCGGACCCGGCCTCGGCCGTGATCTCGGCGAGTCGCTCGATCTCCTGGAACGAGTCGACGATGATCCGGCCGACCCCGACGGCGACCGCGCGCCGCAGCTCGGCGTACGACTTGTTGTTGCCGTGGAAGCCGATCCGAGCCGGGTCGACGCCGGCCCGCAGCGCGACGGTCAGCTCGCCCCCCGTGCAGACGTCGAGGAGCAGCCCCTCCTCCGCGACCCAGGCCGCGAGCGTGGTGCAGAGGAAGGCCTTGCCGGCGTAGTAGACGTCGTAGCCGGCGAACGCGTCGCGGAAGGCCCGCGCCCGCGCCCGGAAGTCGGCCTCGTCGAGGAGGTACGCCGGGGTGTTGACGTCGGCCACCACGTCGGGGACCGCGGCGCCTCCCACGTGGAGGACGCCGTCGACCTTGTCGGCGGTCAGCGACCACAGGTGCGGGACCAGCCGGTTGGGGTCGTCGGGCGGGCGCAGCCAGTGCGGGCCCCGCAGCGCACCGTCGGCGTGCGCCCAGCCGGACGGGTGGGAGGTCGGCACGCCGCTACATCCGTTCGGGCGCGCTGACGCCGAGCAGCCCGAGGCCGTTGGCCAGCACGGTCCGGCTCGCGACGACGAGCATCAGCCGAGCCTCGTTGACCGGCCGCACCGGCTCGTCGCCCTGCGGGAGCATCCGGCACTCCTTGGTGTCGTACCACTTGTTGAACACCGAGGTCGTGTCCTCCAGGTACCGCGCGACCCGGTGCGGCTCGCGCAGCTCCGCGGCGGCCGTCACCACCTTCGGGAAGTCGGCCAGGGCCCTGAGCAGCTCACGGTCACGGTCGTGGTCGAGGAGTGACGGGTCGAAGTCCTCGGGGAGTGTCATCCCGATGGCCGTGGCGTTGGCCATCATCCGGCAGGTGCGGGCGTGGCCGTACTGCACGTAGTAGACGGGGTTGTCGTTCGAGGCCTTGGACCAGAGGTCGAGGTCGATGTCGATCGTCGTGTCGTTCGTGTAGCGCGCCAGCGCGTACCGCGACGCGTCCGCGCCGATCGCCTCGACCAGGTCGTTCATGGTGACGCCCGTCCCGGCCCGCTTGGACATCCGCAGCGGCTGCCCGTCCTTCAGCAGGTTGACCATCTGGCCGATCAGGATCTCGAGGTTCTCGTGCGGGACGTCGCCGAAGGCTGCGCACATCGCCATCATCCGGCCGACGTAGCCGTGGTGGTCTGCACCGAGCAGGATGAAGCACCGGTCGAAGCCCCGCTCCCGCTTGTTCAGGTAGTAGGCGAGGTCGCCCGAGAGGTACGCCGGGGAGCCGTTCGACCGGACGATCACCCGGTCCTTGTCGTCCCCGAACTTCTCGGTGGCCAGCCACAGCGCACCGTCGCGCTCGTAGGTGTTGCCCAGCTCCGTGAGCCGCTGGATGGCCCGCTCGACGGCACCCGACTCGTGGACGGAGTTCTCGTGGAAGTAGACGTCGAAGTCGACGCCGAACGCGTGGAGGTCGGCCTTGATCTCGTCGAACATCAAGTTGACGCCGACCTCACGGAACACCTCCTGGGCCTCGGCGTCGGGCAGCCGGGTGACGTCGGGACGCTGCTCGACCACCCGGGCGGTGATCTCGGAGATGTACTCGCCGCCGTACCCGTCCTCCGGCGGGTCCTCGCCGCGGGCCTTGGCGAGCAGCGAGCGGGCGAACCGGTCGATCTGGGCGCCGTGGTCGTTGAAGTAGTACTCCCGGGTGACCGAGGCGCCGGAGAACTCGAAGATGCGCGACAGCGCGTCACCGACGGCCGCCCACCGGGTGCCGCCGATGTGCAGCGGTCCGGTGGGGTTCGCCGAGACGAACTCGACGTTGATGTTGTGGCCGGCCAGAGCCTTGCTCCCGCCGTACGTCGGCCCTGCCGCGACGATCTCGGCCGCCACCCGTCCCTGGGCGCCGGCCTCGACGGTCACGTTGAGGAACCCGGGTCCGGCCACCTCGACGGCCGCGATGCCCTCGACCTCGCGCAGCTCGCTCGCGAGCAGCTCGCCGAGCGCCCGCGGGTTGGTGCCGGCCTTCTTCGCGAGCTGGAGCGCCGCGTTCGTGGCGTAGTCGCCGTGGCCCTTCTCGCGCGGCCGCTCCACCGTCACCTCGGACGGCACGCCGTCGGGCAGGGCGAGCGCGCCCCGGTCGACCAGCGACGTGAGCGCGTCGACGACGGCGGTGGAGAGCTCGGCGGGATTCACTCGCCAAGCCTATCGGCGCCCTCCGGTTTCGTTCTCACCAGCGCCGCCCGGTAGTGTGCGGCTCCGCGCCGCCGGTCGCCCGGCGGCGCGCAGGCCTCCGTAGCTCAGGGGATAGAGCACTGGTTTCCGGTACCAGGTGTCGCAGGTTCGAATCCTGCCGGAGGCGCCCTCGCGCGACCGGGCACAGAGTGTCGGTCTGACCGCGCCGACCGGGCGCAAAGCCTGCCGTCTCTGCCCGGTCAGACCGACTTTCGGAGCACTGTGTGCCCGGTCGGCTCAGCAGCGGCCGAGCGAGGCGTCCCGGCGGGCGGCGTCGCCGTACCGGCGGGCCTGGCCGACGTTCGGGAAGATGATGCTCGCGCCGCCGACGTTGCCGTACGAGCCGGTCAGGACGCAGGTGCGGATCTTGCGCGGGTCGACCTGCGCGACGACCTGGGCCAGCTCGAACAGCTCCGCCGGCGACAGGTTGGTGTCCATGTTGCGCAGCACCGACGCGACCCCGCGCTCGATGAAGCCGGGCTGGTCGGCGCGGGTCGCGATCCGCGACTGGATGCCGCGCAGCACCCGCTGCTGGTTGGCGGACCGGTCGAAGTCGCCGCCCGGGAGGCTCTTGCGGATCCGGGAGAACGCCATGGCGTTGTAGCCGTTGAGCTTGATCTGCCCCTGCTCGAACGGCTTCCCCTTCAAGTACGTGTCGTCGAACGGCCGCGGGTTGTAGACGTAGATGCCGCCGATCTCGTTGATCATGTTCTCGAAGAACGGGAACCGCGTGACCATCACGTAGTCGGGCTGGACGCCGACGAGGTTGCCGACCGTGCGGCCCATCAGTGACGGCCCGCCGAAGGTGAGCGCCGCGTTGACGCGGTTGGAGCCGTAGCCAGGGATGGGGACCCACGAGTCGCGCGGGATGCCGATCGCGGAGGCCGCGCCGGTGCGGGTGTTGAGCCCGACCAGCTGGATCGCGTCGCCGCGGGTGCGGGTCATCGTCTCGCCGGGCCGGGCGTCGGACCCGATGGCGAGGATCCAGATCACGTCGTCACCGACGTCGACGCCGTCTGCGCCCTTCAGCTTCACGAGGCTGAGCTCGGCCGGTCGGACGGTGCTGTCGGGCACGGTCAGCGCGACCAGGCCCAGCACGACGACGAGGGCGACGGTGCGGAACAGGTGGGGCACGAGTCGCATCAGCGGACTCCCTTGGTGAGGTCGTAGGCGAAGATCTTCCAGTCGCCGTCGCGCTTGGTGAGCCGCAGCTCGCCCTGGACGCTCACCCGCTTCGTGGCCTTCCCGGAGGTCCGGAAGGTGAGCTTGACGTGGGCGGTGGCGGCGACGGCGCGCTTGTTCACGGCGAGGAGGTCGACCTTCACGCGCAACAGGGTCGGCGTGACGCTGTCGATCCGCTCGCCGATCCGCTGGTTGGTCAGCAGGTTGCGATCGCCGCGGGCGGCCGCGGCCGCCCCCGTGGTGAAGCCCGGGAACGTGCCGCTGAAGTCGGAGCGCGGGTAGTCGCCGGCGAGGTAGGCGGCCTCGAGGAAGCCGACCGCCGTCCGGGACACGACGCCTTCGACCCGGCTGCGGTCCTTGCGGGGCAGCCGGCCGACGATGGTCCCCGACACCACGACCGGCTCGATCTCGAGCGTCGGTGCGTCGCTCGGCTCGGCCAGCGACTCCGACGGCTCGCTGCGCGGAGCAGGCTCCTCGTCACCGCTGCACCCGGTCACCGACAGCGTGAGCAGGATCGCCACGACGGCGGCGTAGCGGCGTCGGTTCGGGGGGCTCGACATGCTGCTGACTCCCTGCTTCTGGTGCTGTTCCTGGTGCTCTGTCACGTCTCGCGCACCACCCTGCCCGAAGTCCGGGGAGCGGCCGCGCATTTGCTGGCGTGTGGGACTAGCCTTGACGCTGACCCCACACGCGCGCACAACCGGAAGAGGCGAAACAACCAGTGCCGCAGTCTCCAGGCCACCAGTCCGCCGACACCTCCGCCGAGTTCGGAGCCAACGAGTGGCTCGTCGAGGAGATGTTCGAGCAGTACCAGCGAGACCCGAACAGCGTGGCCCCGGAGTGGGTGCGCTACTTCCAGTCGAACGGGCACCCCAACGGTACGACGGGGTCGGACCAGGCCCAGCAGGCACCCCGGCAGGCGTCGGCCGAGACCAAGCCCGAGGCCAAGCCCGAGACCAAGCCCGAGACCAAGGCTCCGGAGACGAAGGCTCCGGAGACCAAGCCCACGGAGAAGCCGGCGGAGGAGCAAGCCGAGACCAAGAGCGGACCGGCCCCGGTCGCCAAGCCGCGCAAGACCGGGTCCGCCGCCGAGCCCGCCCAGGGCACCAGCGCCCCGGTCGCCAAGGACCCCACGCCCTGCCGATCCCGCGGCGGCGAAGGACGAGCCGACCTACTCCGTGCTGCGCGGCGCCCCGGCGCGGACCGTGCAGAACATGGACGCGTCACTGAGCGTGCCGACGGCCACCTCGGTGCGGTCGGTGCCGGTCAAGCTCCTGTGGGACAACCGCACGGTCATCAACAACCACCTCGCCCGCGCCCGCGGCGGCAAGGTGTCGTTCACCCACATCATCGGCTTCGCGCTGGTCAAGGCGCTGCGCGCGCTGCCGGAGATGAACGTCGGCTACGACGTCGTGGACGGCAAGCCCAACCTGATCACGCCGGCCCACATCAACCTCGGCCTCGCGATCGACATGAAGAAGTCCGACGGGACCCGCCAGCTGCTCGTGCCGTCGATCAAGGCCGCCGAGCACATGGACTTCGCCGCGTTCTGGACCGCCTACGAGGACATGGTCCGCAAGGCCCGCGACGGCAAGCTCACGGTCGAGGACTTCCAGGGCACCACGCTCACGCTCACCAACCCGGGCGGCATCGGCACCGTCCACTCCGTGCCGCGGCTGATGAAGGGCCAGGGCGCCATCATCGGCGTCGGCGCGATGGAGTACCCCCCGGAGTGGCAGGGCGCGTCCGAGGACGCGATCGCCCGCAGCGCCATCAGCAAGGTCATGACGCTGACCTCGACGTACGACCACCGGGTGATCCAGGGCGCCCAGTCCGGCGAGTTCCTCAAGCGCGTGCACGGGCTGCTGCTCGGCGAGGGCGAGTTCTACGACGAGATCTTCCGCTCGCTGCGGATCCCCTACGAGCCGATCCGCTGGTCGCAGGACATCGCGACCTCCCACGACGACGAGATCAGCAAGCAGGCGCGGATCCTGGAGCTGATCCACGCCTACCGGGTGCGCGGCCACATGATGGCCGACACCGACCCGCTGGAGTACCGCCAGCGCAGCCACCCCGACCTCGAGGTGGAGTCGCACGGACTCACGCTCTGGGACCTCGACCGCGAGTTCGCCACCGGCTCGTTCGGCGGCGAGGGTCGCCGGTTCATGAAGCTGCGCTCGATCCTGGGGATCCTTCGCGACTCCTACTGCCGCACCACCGGCATCGAGTACATGCACATCATGGATCCCGAGCAGCGCCGGTGGATCCAGCAGCGGGTCGAGCAGCCGCACACCAAGCCGCCCCGCGAGGAGCAGCTGCGGATCCTGTTGAAGCTCAACCAGGCCGAGGCGTTCGAGACGTTCCTCCAGACGAAGTTCGTCGGCCAGAAGCGGTTCTCCCTCGAGGGCGGCGAGACCACCATTCCGCTGATCGACGAGATCTGCGAGGAGGCCGCCGGTGCCGGGCTCGAGGAGGTCTGCATCGGGATGGCCCACCGCGGTCGGCTCAACGTGCTGGCCAACATCGTCGGCAAGAAGTACTCCCAGATCTTCCGCGAGTTCGAGGGCAACATCGACCCGCGGACGGTCCAGGGCTCCGGCGACGTGAAGTACCACCTCGGTGCCGAGGGTGAGTTCGTCTCCGAGCACGGCGACCGGATCAAGGTGTCGGTGGCCGCGAACCCGAGCCACCTCGAGGCCGTCAACCCGGTGCTCGAGGGCATCGCCCGCGCCAAGCAGGACGTCCTCGACAAGGGTGCCGAGTTCCCGGTGCTTCCGCTGCTCGTCCACGGCGACGCCGCGTTCGCCGGTCAGGGCGTGGTCGCCGAGACGCTCAACCTGTCGCAGCTGCGCGGCTACCGCACCGGCGGCACCATCCACGTCGTCGTCAACAACCAGGTCGGGTTCACCACCTCGCCGGGCTCGTCGCGGTCCTCGCTCTACTGCACCGACGTCGCGCGGATGGTGCAGGCGCCGATCTTCCACGTGAACGGCGACGACCCGGAGGCCTGCATCCGGGTCGCCGGACTCGCGTTCGCCTACCGGCAGGAGTTCAAGAAGGACGTCGTCATCGACCTCGTCTGCTACCGCCGGCGCGGCCACAACGAGGGCGACGACCCGTCGTACACCCAGCCCCTCATGTACGACCTGATCGAGCAGAAGCGCTCGGTCCGCAAGCTCTACACCGAGCAGCTGATCGGTCGTGGTGACATCACGATCGAGGAGGCCGAGCAGGTCCTCAAGGACTACCAGCAGCAGCTCGAGCGGGTCTTCACCGAGGTCCGCGAGGCCAGCACCGAGGCGCCGGACGACTGGACGACGGTCCCCGACTACCCCGAGAAGCAGGCGGGGACGGCGACCACCGCGGTGACCCCCGAGGTGCTCAAGCGGATCGCGGACGCCTACGTCACCCCGCCCGACGGGTTCACGGTCCACCCCAAGGTGATGCCGCAGCTGCAGCGCCGCTCCGCCGCGATCACCGACGGCCCGATCGACTGGGGCACCGGTGAGGTGCTCGCGCTCGGCTCGCTGCTCATGGAGGGGCGGCCGGTGCGACTGGCCGGCCAGGACTCGCGCCGGGGGACGTTCGTCTCGCGCTTCGCCACGATCATCGACCGGACGAACGCCGACGAGTGGACGCCGCTGTCCTCGCTGACGGAGGACCAGGCGAGGTTCTACGTCTACGACTCGCTGCTCAGCGAGTACGCCGCGCTCGGGTTCGAGTACGGCTACTCGGTGGCCCGGCCCGACGCGCTCGTGGTGTGGGAGGCGCAGTTCGGCGACTTCGTCAACGGCGCGCAGACCGTGATCGACGAGTTCATCACCGCCGGTGAGACGAAGTGGCGCCAGCAGTCCGGCGTCGTGCTGCTGCTCCCCCACGGCTACGAGGGCCAGGGGCCCGACCACTCGTCGGCCCGGATCGAGCGGTTCCTGACGATGTGCGCCGAGGACGCGTTCGTCGTCGCACAGCCGTCCACGCCGGCGTCCTACTTCCACCTGCTGCGGCAGCACTCGCTCGGCGAGGACCACCGCCCGATGATCGTCTTCACGCCGAAGTCGATGCTCAAGCGCAAGGAGGCGGCCTCGCAGCCGTCGGACTTCACCGAGGGCGAGTTCCGGCCACTGATCACCGACGCGGTCGCCGACCCCGACAAGGTCGACACGCTGCTGCTGTGCTCGGGTCGGGTGACCTGGGACCTGATGGTCGAGCGCGGCAAGCGCGAGGACGCCGACCGGTTCGCCATCGCCCGGATCGAGCAGCTCTACCCGCGGCCGACCGAGGAGATCCACGAGTACGTCGAGTCGTTCCCGAACCTTAAGGCGATCCGCTGGGTGCAGGACGAGCCGCGCAACAACGGCCCGTGGCCCCACTACCAGCTCAACGTCTGGCCGGCGCTCGGCCGGACCGTCGAACCGGTGACCCGCGGGGCCTCGGCGTCGCCGTCGGTCGGCACCATGAAGCGCCACATCGAGGAGCAGAAGGCGCTGCTCGACCGGGCCTTCGCGCCGGCGGACAGTTCCGCCTCCGAGTACTGATGTACTTCACCGACCGGGGCATCGAGGAGCTCGACAAGCGGCGAGGCGACGAGGACGTCAGCCTGGCCTGGGTCGCCGAGCGGCTCCAGGAGTTCACCGACCTCCACCCGGAGTTCGAGACGGCGGTCGAGCGGTTCGCCACCTGGCTGGCCAGGCTCGACGACCCCGAGGACTGAGCCCACGTGGACCCCGCACCGCACTACCCACCCGCGCCCTGGCAGCTGCACGGCCAGTCGCTGGGGATCGGTGTTCCGGGTCCGCGGCGCCGAGCTGCGCCCGGACGGCCGGTACGTCGCGGCGTACGTCGCCTACCAGCCGGGCAGCCCGCTGACCGGCTCCGAGCTCCTGGTGGCGAGGCTGCTGCCCGGTCGCGGGCGCGAGGTCGAGGTCACCGACCTCTGGGTCGACTCCGCACCCTCCCGCGACGGCGGGCGAGCGCTCTGGGCGCTGCCGACGGGACTGTGCGACTTCACCCGGGAGCACCGGCGGTCCGGGCCGCTGTCGCGGACGACCTGGACGGCGAGCGCCGAGCGCCGGCCGATCGCCACGGCGTCGTTCGCCGACGTCTCGGCGGCCGCGCCCCGGCTCCCCTTCAGCGGCGGCACCCGGCAGCCGCCGCTCGCCGACGCCGGCAGCGCCGACCCGGGCGGGCTGGGCGAACCCGTCACCGCCTTGCTCCGCGGCTCGGCGAAGGGCTTCGCGTGCCGCGGCCGGTGGGACTTCGACCGCGCTGGTCCGCTCGGCTGGCTCGCCGACCAGCGGCGGCTGGCGTCGTTCCGGCTCGCCGACTTCCGGATGGTCTTCGGCGCCTGAGGATCAGTCGCCGAGGTCGTCCGCCAGGTCGCTCGCGGCGTCCGCGGACGCCCGGCGCGCCGAGTCGCGGATCTCGAACAGCTCGGTCGCGAACCCACCGAGCACTCCGGCGACGTCCTTGACCGCGGTGGCAAGGATCGTCGTGACCTGACCGACCGTGCCGGCGGCCGCCTCGACGACGCCCTGCACGGCGTCCTTGCCGATCTCGGCCCTCGAGAGCTCGTCGTTCACCCGACCATCTTCACGCAGCAGCTGCCGGTTCCGCCACCGGCTCGGGCTGCCGGGTCGTCGGCGTGCGGTCCGGCAGTGCGAACCGGCAGATCTTCCGGGCGACGCTGAACAGCTGCTTCGAGAGCCGGCCCGTGTTGTACGGCAGCCCGTAGCGGTCGCAGATCTCCCGCACCTCGGTGGCCAGCTCCGGGTAGCGGCGGGCCGGCAGGTCGGGGAACAGGTGGTGCTCGATCTGGTGGCTGAGGTTGCCGGTGAGGACGTGGAAGAGCCGGCTGCCGGTGATGTTGGCCGAGCCGAGCAGCTGCCGGTGGTACCACTGGCCGCGCGACTCGTCCTCGCAGTCCTCCTGGCTGAACGTCGCGACACCGGCCGGGAAGTGACCGCAGAAGATGATGTTGAACGCCCAGATGTTGCGCACCAGGTTGGCCGTGGCGTTGCCGACGAAGGTCAGCGGGAACAGCGGCCCGGTCAGTGCCGGGAACAGCAGGTAGTCCTTCAGCGCCTGGCGGCGGATCTTGCGCAGCAGCCCGGGGTAGAGCGGCTGGTTGTCCGCGAGGCTGCGCTTGCCGGCCACGATGTTCTCCACCTCCAGGTCGTGGAGCGCCACGCCCCACTCGAAGAACACCATGAGGAGGAAGGCGTAGACCGGGTTGCCCAGGTAGTACGGCCGCCACGGCTGGTCCTCGTCCATCCGGAGGATGCCGTAGCCGATGTCGCGGTCCTTGCCCAGGATGTTGGTGTAGGTGTGGTGGATGTAGTTGTGGCTGTACTTCCACTGCTCGCTCGGGCACACGGTGTCCCACTCGTACATCCGCGAGTTGAGGCCGGGGTCGCCCATCCAGTCGTACTGCCCGTGCATCACGTTGTGGCCGATCTCCATGTTGTCGAGGATCTTGGAGAGGCTCAGGCTCGCCACGGCCAGCGGCCACAGCGGCGGCACGTAGAACATCACGCGGCCGGCGACCTCGAGCTGGCGCTGGCGCCTCACGACGTTCCGGATGTACGTCGCGTCGGCCTCGCCGAGGTCGGCGATCACCCGCTGACGGAGCTCGTCGAGCTCGGTGCCGAACGTCGTCGAGCTGCTCGGTGGTGAGGGTGGTGTTCGTGGTCATCGAGCTGTCCTTTCGTCGGACTGGTGCGGTCTGGTCAGAGGTCGACGGCGCAGTCACCGACGGGCGCCGAGACGCAGATCCGCACGTCCTCATCGGGCAGCGAGGACTCCTCGCCGGTCAGGACGTTGCGGACCGTGCCCTCGGTCTTGCGTGACACGCACGAGAAGCAGATGCCCATGCGGCAGCCGTACTCGGGGGTGAGGCCGGCGGCCTCGGCCTGGTCGAGCAGCCCCTCGCCGGAGTTGGGCACGACCACCCCGGACCGGCCGAACGTGACCTCGCCCCCCGCGAGACCGCCGCCGGTCGCGGGCGGCTTGAAGTACTCCAGGCGCAGCGCGTCGCTCCCGTCGTACGCCGCCTGGACCGCCTCCACCAGCGACGGCGGCCCGCACGCCCAGGTGGGGACGTCGCGATAGTCGGGGACCAGCCGCTCCAGCCACGCGGGGCTGAGGGCCGGGTCGCCGAGCCGGGGGTGGAGCAGGTGCACGTCGACGCCGTAGCCCGACCGGCGGATCTCGGCGAGCTCGTCGGCGAAGATCTGGTGGGCGGGACTCTGCGCGTAGTGGACGAACGTGATCCGGCCGCGGTGGGTGCGCCGCTGCAGGGTGCGCAGCATCGACATCACCGGGGTGATGCCCGAACCGCCGCTGAGGAACAGCACGTGGTCGGGCACCTGGTCGGGCAGCACGAACTCGCCCTCGGCCTGCGACAGGTGGAGCAGCTGGCCGGGCCGCGCCTGCTCGACGAGGAACCGCGACACGCTCCGCCGATCCGGGGCCTCGTGGTTGGCCCGCACCGTGAGTGTGAACCGGTCGCCCGGCCGCGAGGCCGGGCTGGAGATCGTGAACACGCGCGTGGTGCGGCGCGGCGCCGGGCACCTCGACGCCGACCTGCACGTGCTGGCCGGCCCGGTGGCCGCGCCAGGTGCTGGTCGGCTGGAGCGTGAGGGTCGCGACCGGCGGGTGGCCGGGGACGTCGACCTCGCGGTGGACCTCGACCACGCGCGCCCGCACCTCGTGCGCCGCCCACATCGGGTTGACCTGCTCGAGGTAGCGGTCGACGCCGTGCGGGGAGGCGAGCGCGGCCGCGGCGCGGGAGCGGAGCAGGGTCTGGGTGAGTCCCATGCCGGCCTCCTCAATTCAGTGAACAACTGTCCACCCACACCCTCCCGAACGAGCGCAGGAGCGTCAAGCGGGTCCGGCTGTGGTGGTGAACACATGTCCACCGATAGCATGACCGGGTGGCCGAGACCCGGGGCGAGCGCAAGGAGCGGACGCGCCGCGCGATCCTCGACGCGGCGCTCTCCCTCTCCGGTGAGCAGACGCTGGCGGCGCTCTCGCTGCGCCAGGTCGCCAAGGAGGTCGGCATCGTGCCGACCGCC
Source organism: uncultured Actinomycetota bacterium (assembly GCA_963829855.1). GTDB lineage: Bacteria > Actinomycetota > Actinomycetes > Propionibacteriales > Nocardioidaceae > Nocardioides. The sequence continues at coordinate 536,743 of CAWHKE010000011.1, forward strand.
TTCTACCGTCATTTCGCCTCGCTCGACGACCTGGGGCTGGCGCTGGTCGACGAGTCGTTCGCGTCCCTGCGCGCGATGCTGCGCGACGTACGCCGCGACGCGCCGGCGTTCGACCGGATCATCGACCGGTCGCTCGAGGTGCTGGTCGAGCACGTCCACGCCCAGCGCGCCCACTTCGGGTTCATCGCCCGAGAACGGGCCGCCGGTCCCCCGCTCGTCCGCGAGGAGATCCGACACCAGATCCAGCTGTTCGAGCGCGAGCTCGCCACCGACCTGGCGCGGCTCCCGGGCACCGAGGCGTGGACCGCCGAGGACCTCGGGGTGCTGGCCAACCTGATCGTGACCTCGGTGGTCGCGACCGCCGAGCAGATGGTCACGGGCCGGCCGGACGCCGAGGACGCGATCGTGGACCGGGCTCGCACCCAGCTCCGGATGGTGCTGATCGGCGCGCTCAACTGGCGCTCACGCGACTGAGCCGGGGCGCCGGAGTAGGTTCCCGCGCATGGGCCTCGCGAGCGACCTCGACTACCACCACCGCTCGGACAACCCGCTCCACCGGGCGGTGCGCTGGTGGGCCGGCACCCGACCCGGCGCGTGGCTGTTCTCGCGCAGCCTGCGCCACCTCGACGACCTGGTCGGCCGCCTCAGCCGGGGCCGGCACAGCGCGCCGGGTCTGCTGGCCGGGCTCGCGGTCCTCGACCTCACCACCACCGGCCGGAAGTCGGGCCGGCCACGCACCAGCCACCTGATCGCCACGCCGTACGCCGGGACGCTGGCGCTGATCGGCACCAACTTCGGGCAGCCCGGCACGCCGGGCTGGGTGGTCAACCTCGAGGCCGACCCCCGGGCCGTCGTGACCTACCGGGGCACGAGCCGCCCGGTGGTGGCGCGGCCGGCGGACCCCCACGAGGTCGAGCAGGTCTTCGCGGCGAGCGCCGGCGTCTACTCCGGCTACCAGAAGTACCGCGGCCGGATCGACGGGCGCCGGGTCCGGGTGTTCGTGCTCGCCGAGCCCGACCCGGACCCGGCCAGCCGGCCCGACCAGCCCGCCTGATCAGGCCGCGAGGTCCTCGACCGGCTCCGGCTGCGCCGTGGGCGTCGGCAGCCGGCCGGGCAGCCGGAGCGCCAGCACGACCACGACCACGGCAAGCCCGGCGCCGATCCAGAACGCCCAGCGCAGTCCGCCCAGCATCGCCTCGGCCTCGCCGGTCCCGGATCCGGCCAGCTGCACGGCCCGCGTCGACATCACGGTGACCACGAGGGCCGTGCCGAACGCGGCCGCCACCTGCTGCAGCGTGCCCAGCAGCGAGCTCGCGTGGGAGTAGAGGTGCATGGGCACCGCGCCGAGACCGAGCGTGAAGACCGGCGTGAAGGTGGCCGCCAGGCTCACCATCAGCAACAGGTGGGCGCCGAGCAGCACGGCGTACGGCGTGGTCAGCGAGATCTGGGTCATCGCGGTGAGCGAGACCAGGATCCCGACCGAGCCGGGCACGACCAGCGGGCGACCGCCGACGGCGTCGAAGATCCGGCCGACCGTGGGACCGAGCAGCCCCATCGCCAGCCCACCGGGCATCACGAGCAGCCCGGTCTGCAGCGGGGTGAGGCCGCGCAGGTCCTGCAGGTAGAGCGGCAGGAGGATCATCGACCCGAGCATCGCCATGAACGCCACCGACATCAGCAGCACCGCACGACGGTAGATCGTGTACGTCAGGGTCCGCAGGTCCAGCAGCGGGGTGCCGGTGCGCTGCAGCCGGAGCTGCCGGAGGACGAACAGCGTGATGGCGGCGACGCCGAGCCCGACGATGACCAGCGGGCTAGCCGACCTCGTCCGCGCCGAACCTGCTGAGGCCGAACACCAGGCCGCCGAAGCCGGACGCGGCGAGCACCACGCTGAGCCAGTCGATCGAACCGGGGCGGGGCTCCCCCACGTTCTCGAGGTTGCGCAAGCCGACCACCATCACGCCGAGCGCGATGGGCAGCACGACCGCGAAGATCAGGCGCCACGAGCCGAGCTGCAGGAGCACACCCGACACGGCCGGGCCGAGCGCCGGGGCGACCGAGATGGCCAACGTGACGTTGCCCATCACCCGGCCCCGGTCGTGCTCGGGCACGACGGTCATCAGGGTCGTCATGAGCAGCGGCATCATGACCGCGGTGCCCCCCGCCTGCACGATCCGGGCGACCAGCAGCACCTCGAACGTCGGGGCCACCGTCGCCAGCAGCGTGCCGGCAGCGAAGACGCCCATCGCGGTCGCGTACGCCGTGCGGGTGGTGACCCGCTGCAGGAACCAGCCGGTGGTCGGGATGACCGCCGCCATCGTCAGCATGAACGCGGTCGAGAGCCACTGGGCGCTCCGCGCGGAGATGTCGAGGTCGGCCATCAGCCGCGGGATCGCGTTGATCATGATCGTCTCGTTGAGGATCACGATGAACGTGGCCAGCACCAACCACCGGATCACGGCCGGGGTGCGGGCGGGCACCTCGTGGGCGGGCGCGTCCAGGGCAGACACAGGCGTTCCTTCGCTGTCGGAGGGGTGGCTCATGCAGGGTCAGACCCGCAGTGCCGAGGGGAATCATCGGTGATCCCATCCTCACCTCCGAACGCCCCGCCGGGCCACCGATATTCCGGTGGCCGCGTCGAGCCCACGCACGATCAAGACCGGTCAGGTGCCGGGTCGCGGCACCACCGGCCGCACGCTCACCTCGGGGATCGTGGCGCCGGGGTCCAGGTCGAGCACGTGGCGAATGGTGTCGGCCACCGTCTCGGGCCGGATCCACCGTGCCGCGTCGTAGACGCGGCCCTCCTGGTCGTGCACCTTCTCCTGCATGGGCGTCGCGGTACGGCTGGGGAAGACGGTGGTGACGCGGACGCCGTGGTCGAGCTCCTCGGCCCGCAGCGCGTCGGCCACCGCCCGCAGCCCGAACTTCGACGCGGCGTAGGCACCCCACCCCGGACTCGCCACCAGCCCGGCCGACGAGTTCACGAAGACGACGAGTCCCTGCGCCCGGCGCAGCGCCGGCAGGCAGGCCCGCGTCAGCAGGACCGGCGCCACGAGGTTGACGTCGACCTGCTCGCGCAGGTCGGGCGGGGACACCTCCCTGATGGGCGCGAGGTCGACCACGCCGGCCACGTGGAGCAACGAGTCCAGGGTCTCGGGGACGTCGACCGTGACCAGCGACGTCGGGTCCGCGAGGTCGGCGACGACCGTCTCCGCGCCGCCGTAGCGCTCCGCCAGCTCCGCGGCTCGTCGCTCGGACCGGGCGAGCAGGACCAGGTCGTCGCCCCGCTCGTGCAGCAGGTCGGCGACCGCCGCCCCGATGCCCGACCCGGCGCCGGTGATCAGGTGGCGGGTCACCGCGTGAAGACGATCTTGCCGAAGACGTCGCCGCCGGCCATCGCCGCGAAGCCGTCGCGCGCCTGGTCCATCGGCAGCACCCGGTCGATCAGCGGCCGCGTCCCGGTCGCGTCGAGCAGGTTGATCAGGGAGGCCAGCTCGGCACGGGTCCCCATGGTCGAACCGATCACCTGCAGCTGCAGGAAGAAGATCCGGGTCAGCTCGGCGTCGTCGACCTTCGGTCCGGACGTGGTGCCGGAGATGACGATCTTGCCGCCGGGACGCAATGAGCGGACCGAGTGGGACCAGGTCGCGCGGCCGACGGTCTCCATCACCGCGTCGACCCGGACCGGCAGCCGCTCCCCCGTCTCGACGGCGTGGTGGGCGCCGAGCTCCAGCGCTCGCGCCCGCTTGCCCTCGTCGCGGCTGGTGGCGAACACCGTGAGCCCGCCGGCTCGCGCCAGCGCGATCAGGGCGGTCGCGACCCCGCCGCCGGCGCCCTGAACGAGGACCGTGTCGCCGGCCTTGAGCCCGCCTTGCGTGAAGAGCATCCGGTACGCCGTGAGCCACGCGGTCGGCAGGCAGGCGGCCTCCTCGAAGGACAGCGACGCCGGCTTGGGCACCACGTTGGACCGGGGCACGGCGACCCGGTCGGCGAAGGTGCCCTGGTAGCGCTCCGACAGCAGCGACCGCTTCGGGTCGAGCGTCTCGTCGCCGGTCCAGTCGGGGCCGCTGATGACCGCGTGGACCACGACGTCCCGGCCGTCCTCGTCGACCCCGGCGGCGTCGCAGCCGAGCGTCATCGGGAGCGCCTCCTCCCGCAGCCCGACCCCGCGCAGCGACCACAGGTCGTGATGGTTGAGGGCGGCGGCCTTGACGGTGATCGTCGTCCACCCGTCGGGTACCTCCGGGTCGGGACGCTCACCCAGCACCAGGCCGGTCAGCGGGTCGTCGGAGGAGAACTTCTCGGCGTACACGGCGAACATACGGGTCACGCTAGCCGGGACGCCTCAGGCGCGAGCGACCCCGTCTCGCCGGGCCGCCTCGGACACCGCGCCGGCGACCGCAGGTCCGACCCGCTCGTCGAACGGCGACGGGACGATGTAGTCCTCGTGGAGGTCGTCGCCGACGAGACGGGCGAGCGCCTCCGCGGCCGCGACCTTCATGCCCTCGGTGATCGCGGTGGCGTGGACGTCGAACGCGCCCCGGAAGATCCCGGGGAAGGCGAGCACGTTGTTGATCTGGTTCGGGAAGTCGGAGCGGCCGGTCGCCACCACCCGGGCATGGCGGTGCGCCACCTCTGGGTGCACCTCGGGGTGGGGGTTCGCGAGGCCGAAGATGATCGCCTCGTCGGCCATGGACGCCACCACCTCCTCGGGCACCGTCCCCCCGCTCACGCCGATGTAGACGTCGGCCCCCGCCATCACGTCGGCGAGCGAGCCGCGCCGTCCGAACCGGTCGGCGGTGTCGGCCGCGAGCGCCCGCTTGACCGGGGTCAGGTCGTGGCGCTCGGAGTTGAGGACACCCTGCCGGTCGAGCACCGCGAGGTCACCCACCCCGGCCTCGAGCAGGATCCGGGCCACCGCGACGCCCGCGGCCCCGGCGCCCGAGATCACGACCCGGGTCCCGTCGCCGGTGCGGCCGGTGAGGCGCAGCGCGTTCTGGAGCGCGGCGAGCGCCACCACGGCGGTGCCGTGCTGGTCGTCGTGGAAGACCGGGATGTCGAGCAGGTCCTTGAGCCGGCGCTCGATCTCGAAGCAGCGCGGCGCCGAGATGTCCTCGAGGTTGATCCCGCCGAACGACGGCGCGAGCCGGACCACCGTCTCGATGATCTCCTCGACGTCGGTGGTGTCGAGGCAGATCGGGATCGCGTCGACTCCCCCGAACTGCTTGAAGAGCACCGCCTTGCCCTCCATCACGGGCATCGCGGCGGACGGGCCGATGTCGCCGAGCCCCAGCACGGCGGTGCCGTCGGTCACGACCGCGACCGTGTTGGGCACCCACGTGTAGTGGCGCGTCAGCCCGGGATCCTCGGCGATCGCCTCGCACACGCGGGCCACCCCCGGCGTGTAGGCCATGGAGAGGTCGTCGCGGCCGGTGAGCGGCACGGTCGACCGGATCTCGGTCTTGCCGCCGACGTGCAGGTCGAACACCGGGTCTCCGGCGAACGGGTGCGTGTGCGGGTCGGCCACGAGGATCGATCCTTCCATACCGGGTCACGAGCGCCCGGCCGGTCTCAGCCGGGTCTGAGCAGCCGTGGTGCGGGCCACACGCGCGCGACGGCGACGCCGAGCACGTCGGCATCGGGCACCGGCCCGCGGTGCCGGGAGTCGACGCCGGCGGGGTTGTCGCCGAGCAGCCACCAGGCGGGCCGGCCGTCGCTCGTCGTACGCCGCTCGACCGCTCGCTTCACGGCCAGCGTGCCGTCGGCGAGCCGCGCGACCACGACCGCGCCCGGCCGCACCGGGCCACCCCAGCGGACCAGCAGCCGGTCACCGTCGGCGAGCCCGGGACGCATCGACTCGCCGCGGACCACGGCCCACCCGATCGGGACCCGGGCCACCTGCTGGGGTGAAGACACGCGGAGTAGTGTCGCAGTCGTCCCGATTCCCCAGCACAGATTGGACTGCCGTTGATGTTCGCGAAGCTGTTCACGCCCACCGTCGAGGTCTCGGCCCACTGCGATCTGCCCTGCGGCGTGTACGACCCCGCGCAGGCACGGATCGAGGCGGAGTCGATCAAGGCCATCATCGGGAAGGTCGCCGACAACGACGACCCCGACTTCCGTACCCGCGCCATCCTCATCAAGGAGCAGCGCTCCGAGCTGGTCAAGCACCACCTCTGGGTGCTGTGGACCGACTACTTCAAGCCGCCGCACTTCGAGAAGTACCCGCAGCTGCACACCCTCGTCAACGAGGCGACCAAGCTGGCCGGTGCCTCCGGCACCAAGGGCGAGCTCGACGCCGGCAAGGCCGACGAGCTGCTCGCCAAGATCGACGAGATCGCGGAGATCTTCTGGGAGACCAAGAAGGCCTGAGCGGTTGCCGCAGGCCGCTGACCTGCACGGCTCACGTCACTGGACGCCGCCTCAGTCCGCAAGCGAGTCCGCACCGGCCGCAGGACTGAGAGCGGCGTCGAGCACGTTCCGGGTCCGGTCCTCGTCGCCGGGGAACATGTGCGCGTAGGTCCGCAGGGTGATGACCGCGGACGGGTGCGAGTTCCTAGCCCTTCATGGCGGCCGTTCTGTGGCTTCGTCGACGTGCTGCGCCAGAGTCATCCAGATCCCGCCTCGGTGGGGTAGGACTCCGCCGCTTGCGACGATCTCACCGTTGCGGGGCTTGAGCCGCCAGCGGATCTGCCCTCGGCTGTCCTGATGGACCGCAGTCGACGCCTGCCGAACGCGCCTTGCGAACTCGCCGCCAAGTCCGTGCGAATTTGCGATCGAGTAGCCTTGATGGCGAGGTGTTGTGATGCCAGGTTGGCTGAACTTTCTCATCGTGCTGACGCTGGTCGTTGGGCTGTTGTGGTGGCAAAGTCTGCGCGATGCGATCCTCATGGGATCCACTACGTTCCTGTTCGTGGGCACTGTGCTGAGGATGTGGGACTCCGTAGCAGAGGCCGACAACGCTGGCGAGTTCGCTTCTCGCTATTCTCGTACGCCACACGACGAGATCCGCCGTCTCTTTGCCTATTTCACGCCGCTCGACAGGAGCGAACAGGCATCGACCTCGGACCGTGAGTTGTACTACCTCAGGACAGCACAGGCCTGGTTCTTCCTGTCAGTGGGCGCCTTTGGCGCGCTGCTTCTCGCCGTTGGCCACGTGATCTTCTCCTGAGTGTCTTTCGCATCCCGGGCAGTCATTCATTCTTCGGGCGAGCGCCGTCGGGTAGGTCGATCGCTGTGTGCGTGCTAACAGAAGAGTTGGTCCTCCTCGTCCTGGAACAGGACGTCGTTGACGCTGGCGTGGGGCTGTGAGATCGTTGAAGCCGGTGGTCATATCGGTCCTCCGTGTCTGTCCCGGCCTAGGGTTGTGCTGCGGTTCCCGCATCCACACATCGCGGCAGTCCGCGGACAGTCCGCGGGATGGTCACCATCGGTGACCGAGTAGACACCGGCTTGGCAGGTCAGGGGCGGGAGGACTACGACACTCACCGCGAGTCACCTGAGCGGGCCCACAAGGAGACCAAGAAGGCCTGACGCCTGGGCGGCGAAGCCGCCGGGCAGTCACGGCCTTCTCCGGTAAACCTGACGACCCGGAGGGGCCGGCTGCCACATCTGGCGGCCGGCCCCTACTAAGGTCTGGTCCAGGACCAGCGAGGGAGGTCAGCCCGCCCATGCCACCAACCGGTTCCACCGGCGAGCGCGCGGACGTCGAGCTGCGGCTGCCCGCCGACAGCGTCTACGTGTCGGTGCTGCGCACCACGACGGCGAGCCTCTCGGCCCGCCTCGACTTCACCATCGACGACATCGAGGACCTGCGGATCGCGGTCGGCGAGGCGTGCGCGATGGTGCTGCCCGAGGCCGACCCGGGCACCGACCTGGTCGCCGAGTTCTTCCTGGGCCAAGGGCGTCTCACCGTGCGGGTGTCGGTCTCGGGGTCCGACATCGCCGAGCCCGACTACGACAGCTTCGCCTGGCAGGTGCTCGACACCCTGGCGGGCGAGGCCGCCGCGGAGGTCGCGGAGGGCAGCTTCGTGGTCACGTTGTCGATGGACTCCGAGACCTTGGACGCCCGCCTCTAAAGCATGACCCCCGCGACCCCGAACGACGGGCCGCCGGAAGACACCCCGACTTCCGGCAGCGAGGAGAACCGGCGACGCAGTGCCGAGCTGTTCGCCGTGCTGAACGGCGACGGCGCCACGACCAGCGACCGGCGCGCGGCGCGCGAGGAGCTCGTGCACCTGCACCTCCCGCTCGTGCAGCACAGCGCCCGCCGGTTCCGCAACCGAGGTGAGCCCTACGAGGACCTCGTGCAGGTCGGGACGATCGGGCTGCTGAAGTCGATCGACAGGTTCGACGAGAGCCGCGGGGTCGAGTTCTCGACGTATGCGACCCCGACGGTCATCGGCGAGATCAAGCGCTACTTCCGTGACAAGGGCTGGGCGATCAGGGTGCCACGGCGGCTCCAGGAGCTGCGGATGCAGATCGGGGCAGCCACCGCGGAGCTGACCCAGAGCCTCGGCCGCTCCCCCACCGCCCGCGAGCTCGCCGAGCGGATCGACTGCTCCGTGGAGGAGATCGTGGAGGGGCTGGAGTCCAACAACGCCTACTCCACGCTGTCGCTCGACGCCGGCGACGACCACGACGACCACGCCACCCGGCTGCTCGACGCGCTCGGCAGCGACGACTCCGGCCTCGAGCACGTCGAGATCCGCGAGTCGATCAAGCCGCTGCTCGACGCGCTCGAGCCGCGCGAGAAGAAGATCCTGCTGCTGCGGTTCTTCAAGAACCTGACGCAGACCCAGATCGCCGAGGAGATCGGGGTCTCGCAGATGCACGTCTCGCGGTTGCTGACGCGCACGCTCGCGCAGCTACGCGAGTCGCTGGAGGATCACGCTTGAGGGTCGGGGTCGCGCGGACCCTCGAGCGCCATGAGGCTGTCCTTGTGGAAGACGCCCACCAGCACGATCAGGGCGACCACGGCCAGGACCACCGCGACCCAGGTGGTCGGCGCTGCCCGGAAGCTCCACGCGAGCCCCAGCGCGATCAGCTGGGCCAGCACGATCGGGCTGCGCGCCCACGAGGAGCGGCGGTGGAAGAACCACGCGCAGGTGATCAGCCCGCCGCCTGCCGCCACGAAGAACACGGCCGTCGTGGCGCCCATCGTCAGCCGGTCCAGGCTCAGGCTCCCCACCTCCAGGAGTCCGAGCAGCACCAGCATCGCGCCCTGCACCGCGGCCAGCGACGCGGCCACGGTCAGGGGCGGGGGGTTGTCGGTGCGCAGACCGCTCGTGACGGCGCGCTCACGACGGGGATCACCAGGCTCGGTCACCGGCCCAGGGTAGTTGTGACCCAATCAACGAGGATTCGGGGTTGTTTCACGATCGAACTCTTGCAACGCTAGGGGTTGCGCTCGTGAAAGCGTGCACATGGTGCTGCCGTCGATCCCCTTCACAGAGGGGTTTCACAGCCGCGCACACGAGACCACGACCGACCACACCGAGCGTTGTAGAAGAGAGGGATCCCCCACCCATGGATTGGCGTGACCGTTCCGCGTGCCTCGACGAGGATCCGGAACTGTTCTTCCCGATCGGCAACACCGGCCCGGCCATCCTCCAGATCGAGGAGGCCAAGCAGGTGTGCCGACGCTGCGACGTGCGCGAGCAGTGCCTGCAGTGGGCCCTCGAGGCGGGACAGGACCACGGCGTCTGGGGTGGCCTGAGCGAGGACGAGCGCCGGGCACTGAAGCGGCGTACGGCGCGGGCGCGGGTGCGCACCGCCTGACCCGCCGACGCCGCCCCCAGCCCTCGCGGGTCAGGGCAGCGGGACGTCGATCGCGACCCGGGTCCCGGTGCCCGAAGCAGCGGCCGCGAGGCTGAGCCTGCCGCCGAGCTCCGACTCGACGAGCGTCCGCACGATCGACAGCCCCAGGTGGGTGGACGCGTCGAGGTCGAACCCCGGGGGCAACCCGCGCCCGTCGTCCTCCACCGTCACCTCGAGCCGCCCCACCAGCCGACTGACCACGAGGTCGATCCGACCGGTCCGGCCGACCCCCTCCTCGTGCGCGTAGCCGTGCTCGACCGCGTTCTGGAGCACCTCGGTGAGCACCATCGCCAGCGCGGTCGCGGCGTCGGAGCCGATCACGCCGAACGTGCCGCTGCGGACGACCCGCACCTGGTCCCCCGCCGCGCTGACGTCGGTGACCATCCGGCCCAGCCGGTCGGCGATCTCGTCGAACCCCACCACCTCGTCGGCGGCCGAGCTCAGGGTCTCGTGCACGATCGCGATCGAGCCCACCCGCCGGACCGCCTCCTCGAGCGCCGACTTCGCCTCCGGAGCGTCGATCCGGCGCGCCTGCAGCCGGAGCAGCGCGGCGACGGTCTGCAGGTTGTTCTTCACCCGGTGGTGGATCTCGCGGATGGTCGCGTCCTTGGTGACCAGCTCACGGTCGCGACGGCGCAGGTCGCTGACGTCGCGCACCAGCACCAGCGCCCCGATGTGCTCCCCCTCGGGGCGCAGCGGGATCGCGCGGACGATCAGCGCGACGTCGTCGCTGGCCAGCTCGGTGTCGCGGTGCGCCCGGCCGTCGAGCACCTCCGACAGGGTCTCCTCGTCGGGACGTCGCCGCGGCGGCACGAGCTCGCGGGTCACGTCCGCCAGCACGAGTCCCTGCAGGTCGCCGTTGAGCCCGAGCCTGCGGAAGAGCGAGAGTGCGTTGGGGCTGGCGTAGGACACCCGCCCCGCGTCGTCGATCCGCACGAACCCGTCGCCGACGCGAGGCGAGTCGGCGTGGTCGGACCGCTGCCCGGCCGCCGGGAAGTGGCCCGCGGCGATCATCCGGGTCAGGTCGGAGGCGGTCTGCAGGTAGGAGAGCTCGAGCCGGCTCGGGGTGCGCACGCCGAGCAGGTTGGTGTTGCGCGCGATCACCGCGATCACCCGACCCGCTCGCCGGACCGGGATGGTCTCCACCCGGACCGGCACCTCGTCGCGCCACTCGGGGTCACCGTCGCGGACCAGCCGCCCGTGCTCGTACGCCGCGTCCAGCATCCGCCGCCGGCCGGTCGGGACGAACGTGCCGATCACGTCGTCGACGTAGGCCGTGGGCCCGGTGGTGGGCCGCATCTGGGCGCCCGCCCAGAAGCCCTTGCCCTCGCGGTCGGGCAGCCACAGCACCAGGTCGGCGAAGGACAGGTCGGCGATGATCTGCCAGTCGGCCTGGATCAGCTGCAGCCAGGCCACGTCCTCGTCGTCGAGGTCCGTGTGGCTGCGCACGAGCTCGGTCAGCGACGGCACGCGTAGAGCCTAGGGCGGGCCCTCACCCGGTCGTCGGGCGCGGGAGCGGACTGGCAGGATGTGCGCCATGTCGGGGACCTACTGGAGGCAGGTGCTGGAGCGCGGCCTCGAGGTGCCCACCGACCGGCCGCTCGACGAGCTGACGGCCGAGCTGACCCGGATGCTCGGCTCGACCGATCCGGCGGTCCGCGACCGGACCGCCTACCCGGCCCTCGGCACCTGGATCGACCGGGGCGTGTACGACGAGCTCCTGCCCGGCCTCGGCGACGGCATGGCCGCGGGCCTGGAGGTCGGGCTCGGCGAGGACGGCACCGACAGCGTGTTCCGCCGCGCGTTCAGCGTGCTGGTGCTCGCGACCGTCATCGAGCGCGACACCCAGGAGCTCCTGGTCCCGGCCGAGCAGGTGCTGCGCTGGGGCGACCAGATCGTCGGCTGGTACCTCCGCGAGCAGGACCTGCGCGGCTACGTACCGGGCAAGGGCTGGGCCCACACGGTCGCGCACGGCGCCGACGCGATCGCCGCGCTCGCCGGGTCCCGACACTTCGGCGTCCCCGAGCTCACGGTGCTGCTCGACGTGCTGGCCGACCGGCTGACGATCTCCGACACGGCTCTGCTGTGCGGCGAGCCCGACCGGATGGCCCAGGCCGTGCTGGAGGTGCTGCGCCGCGACCTGGTCCCGCTGCGCGTCGTGGAGCCGTGGATCCGCCGGGTCGCCCGGCTGGCCGGGACCGACCCGATCCGCGGCGACGTCGACCCGTACGCCGCGACCAACAACGCACAACAGCTGCTCCGCGCGCTCTACCTGCAGCTGGCCCTGGGGGCGAAGGCGCCCGCCGACCGGGCCGACCTGATCCTGGTGACCGTCGAGGCGCTGCGCGCGACCAACCCGTTCACCCTGGGTGGCCGCTGACGTCTCCGACTACCGTTGAGTAGCCTGCGGGTCATGACCGAGGTCGACGAGTCCCCCGAGTCCCCCACCCTCTCCGGCCACGCCGGCGAGCTGGCCGTGGCGGTCGCTCGCGCCCACGGCGTCGAGACGATGTTCACGCTGTCGGGCGCCCACGTGTTCCCGATGTACGACGGCGCTGTCAAGGCCGAGCCGCCGATGCGGCTGCTCGACGTCCGCCACGAGCAGACGGCGGCGTTCGCGGCCGAGGCCACGGGCAAGCTGACCCGGGTGCCCGGCCTCGCCGTCCTGACGGCCGGGCCGGGGGTGACCAACGGGCTGAGTGCGATCGCCCAGGCCCAGTTCGCCGGCTCGCCGATGGTCGTCGTCGGCGGGAGAGCCCCCGCCAACCGCTGGGGCAGCGGCAGCCTCCAGGAGCTCGACCAGCCGCCGATCATCGCGCCGATCGCGAAGTCCGCCCGGACCATCCACACTGCCGGAGGCATCCTGGAGGGCTTCCACGACGCGTTCACCGCCGCCGGCTCGTCGCACCGCGGGCCGGTCTTCGTCGACGTCCCCATGGACGAGTTCTTCAACAGCGCCGAGGGAGAGCGTCCGCACGGCAGTCGGCCGCGCGGCGCCGCCCCCGACCCCGACGCGCTGGCCGAGGTGGCCGAGCTGCTGGGCGGCGCCACCCGGCCGGTCGTCGTCCTCGGCACCGACGTCTGGGCCGACGGCGCCGAGGAGGCGGCACTCCGGTTCGTCGAGGCCACCGGTCTCCCCGCGATCACCAACGGGATGGGTCGTGGCGTCGTGCCCGGCGGACATCCCCAGCTGGTCACCAAGGCCCGGGGTGCCGCCTTCGGGGGCGCCGACCTGGTGGTCGTCGTGGGCACCCCGCTCGACTTCCGGCTCGGGTACGGCGTCTTCGGTGGGAAGGACGGCGCGACGCCGGCCCAGGTCGTCCACCTGGCCGACTCCCCCGGCCAGATCTCCGGCCACGCCGACCTCGCGGGGTCCGCGAGCGGCGACCTCACCCAGGTCCTCGACGGCCTGCTGGCCGCGCTCGAGCAGCTGGTCCGTCGGCCCGACTGGTCCGCCTGGCTCGGCGACCTCCACCAGACCGTGATGCGGCGCCGTCGAGCGCGACGCCGCGCTGCTGGGCGCCGAGGCCGACCCGATCCACCCGGCCCGGATCTACGGGGAGCTGGTGCCCCGGCTGGCCGACGACGCGGTCGTGATCGGCGACGGGGGTGACTTCGTCTCCTTCGCCGGCAAGTTCGTGGAGCCGAAGCGGCCCGGCGGCTGGCTCGACCCCGGCCCGTACGGCTGCCTCGGCGCCGGGCTCGGCGCCGCCATCGCCGCCCGGCTGGCGCGGCCGTCGTCCCAGGTCGTGCTGCTGCTCGGCGACGGCGCCGCCGGCTTCTCGCTGATGGACGTCGACACCCTCGTCCGCCACCAGCTGCCGGTCGTGATGGTCTGCGGCAACAACTCCGCGTGGGGCCTGGAGAAGGGCCCGATGCAGATGCTCTACGGGTACGACGTGGTGGCCGACCTGGCCGGCCAGACCCGCTACGACGAGGTCGTCAAGGCGCTCGGTGGCGCCGGCGAGACCGTCACCGACCCGCGGCAGATCGGGCCGGCGCTCGACCGGGCCTTCGCCGCGAACGTTCCCTACCTCGTCAACGTGATCACCGACGTGGCCGCCGCCTACCCGCGGGCCACGTTCGGCATCTGAGGGGGGCCGGTGGAGCTGCGCCTGGCCGAGCCGGGTGAGCTCGGCGCGCTCGGAGCGCTGTGCGTCGCGGCGTACGAGCAGTTCTTCGAGGGCCCCCAGGACTCCTACCGCGCTCACGTCGCCGACACCGCCCGCCGCGCGCGGGAGGCCGAGCTCTGGGTCGCGGCCGAGGACGGGCTGCTGCTCGGCTGCGTGACGTACTGCCCGCCGGGGTCACCGTGGCGGGAGCTCGCCTCGACCGCGGACGAGGGCGAGTTCCGGATGCTGGCCGTGCACCCCGAGGCCCGCGGCCGCGGCGCCGGGCAGGCGCTCGCCGAGCTCTGCGACGAGCGGGCCCGCGAGCACGGCGCCCGCTGGATGGTGCTCTCGTCGCTCGCGGAGATGACCGCCGCGCACCGGGTCTACACCCGGCTCGGCTACCGCCGGTCGCCCCACCGTGACTGGGACCCGATGCCCGGCGTCCACCTGATCGCCTTCAGCAAGGAGCTCCCATGACCGAGCCGACCACCGGTGCCGCGCTGCGGTTCACGGTCACCGACGACGACACGGCCGCCGCGCTCGGCAGCGGCTCGCTGCCGGTGCTGGCCACGCCGCGGCTGCTCGCCTGGTGCGAGGCGGCGACCTGCGCGGCGATCGACGGCGAGCTCCGCGAGGGGGAGACCTCCGTGGGCACCAGGATCGTGCTGGAGCACCTGGCCGCCTCCCCGGTCGGGGCCGAGATCGAGGTGAGCGCCACCTCGGCGTACGCCGACGGCCGGCTGCACCGGTTCGCGGTCGCCGCCCGTCAGGTCGGCGACGGGAAGCTCGTCGGGAGCGGCGAGGTCACCCGCGTGGTCGTCGACTCCGCCCGGTTCCTGTCCCGCCTGGCCTGACCGGGCTCAGGACGTGAGAAGGGCCTCCGCGCCCTCCGTCCGAAAGTCGGCTCGGAGGGCACGGAAGCCCTGCTCGAAAGGTCAGGCCCGAGTGATCAGGCGTTGGGGCGCTTGCCGTGGTTCGCTGCCTTCTTGCGGCGCGAACGGCGCTTGCGGCCGGTCTTACCCATTGCGGTCCTCCCAGGTCTGGTGTGGCGCCAGTCTCTCAAACGGGACCCGCCGGGTGGTAATCGAGGCTCAGGTCTCGGTGATCCGGACCTGCACCTCACGGATCCGCACCATCACCCGCTGCCGCAGCTCGTGGGGCGCGAGGTCCGACGAGCACGAGCGGTGCACGACCGCCTTCACGGTGCGCTGGAGGTCGTACTTCTCCAGGCACGGGCCGCACTCGTCGAGGTGGAGCTGGACGGCCGAGCAGTCGGCCTCGTCGAGCTCGTTGTCGAGGAAGTAGACGATCCGTTCGAGGTAGTCGGCGCACTGGTCGCCGCTGTGGTCGTGGCTCACGACTCGCTCCCCTCCCCCGAGGTCGTGCCGACCGGCAACAGGTCGTTCACGCGTACGTAGTCCGAGAGCATGTCACGCAGCTGGCGGCGGCCGCGGTGCAGCCGCGACATGACCGTGCCGATCGGGGTGTCCATGATCTCCGCGATCTCCTTGTAGGCGAAGCCCTCGACGTCGGCGAGGTACACGGCGAGCCGGAACTCCTCGGGCAGCCGCTGCAGGGCGTCCTTGACCTGGCTGTCGGGGAGCCGCTCGAGAGCCTCGGTCTCCGCGGACTTGAGGCCGGTCGAGGAGTGCGACTCCGCCCGCGCGAGCTGCCAGTCCTCGACGTCCTCGGCCATCGACTGCTGCGGCTGGCGCTGCTTCTTGCGGTAGTTGTTGATGAAGGTGTTGGTGAGGATCCGGTACAGCCAGGCCTTGAGGTTCGTGCCCGGCCGGAACTGGTGGAACGAGGAGAACGCCTTCGCGAACGTCTCCTGCACCAGGTCCTCGGCGTCGGCCGGGTTGCGGGTCATCCGCATCGCACCGGCATAGAGCTGGTCGAGGAAGGGCAGCGCATCACGCTCGAAGCGCGCCACCCGCTCCTCGTCGGTCTCGGTGGCGACGTCGACCTCAGGGGTCGCGTCGTCGTACAGGTTGTCCGTCATCGTCTCCCAGACTAGTCCGGGCTCGGAACGTTCGAGCAGGGCGAGCACACCGGCACAACACGCTCAGGTGCCGGACGATTCCCCGACCACCTCGCGGATGATCCACTCGAGCGTCGCCTCGACCACGATCCCCCGCACGTCCTCGGGCGTGACCGGCCCCGCCTTGGGCACCTTGAACCCGTGGTCGCCGCCGGGGATCACGGCCATCTCGGTGTCGTCCGGGAACTCCTCAGGCGTCCCGAAGGGGTCGCGCTCGCCCTGCACGACGAGGGTGGGTACGCCGGAGCCGACCAGCTCGTCGAGCCGGCTCTTCTCGGGGCGGCCGGGTGGGTGGAGCGGAAATGCGAGGGCGAGGCAGCCGGCGGCGCCGAGACCGCTGGCGCAGCGGGCGGCGGAGCGGGCGCCGGCGGAACGACCGCCGACGATCAGGGGCGCCGAGCTCCGCAGCCGGGCGGCGGCCGCCCGGAGCCCGACGTCGAGCGTGGGGGGCGGCGTGGCGACCTTGCGGCCGGCCAGCACCCACGGCTGCTCGAAGCACACGACCGTGATGCCGTGGCGCGGCAGCGACTCGGCGAGCGCCACCAGGTCGCGGCTGTTGATGCCACCACCCGCGCCGTGGCTCAGCAGCAGCGTCGCGTCCGGGCGGCGGGCGCGGGCGGTCACGGTGCGGGCCTCCCCGAGCGGGGTGTCGAAGCGTGACTCCCGCCCCGGCACCAGGTCGCTCATGAGAGGGCGTCCTCGAGCGGGATCGGCTCGACGAGCTCGGGCCCGTTGTTGCGGACGTTGCTGACGAGCGTGGACACCGGGAACGCCTCGAGCCGGCCCGGCGCGGCCGGGACCAGCAGCGAGAGCAGGTCGTCCTTCGACGAGACGGTGGGGTCGAGCCAGGCGGCCCGGCGGTCCGGCTCGACCATCAACGGCATCCGGTCGTGGATGTGGCCGACGGCGTCCTCGGCCTCGGTGGTGAGGACCGTGCAGGTCCAGCGGAACCGGGCGGGGTCGTCCTCGTCGCGCGTGGGGTCACGCCAGATCTCGTAGAGCCCGGCCATCGCGAGGATCCCACCGTCCTGGGGCCGGATGAAGAACGGCTGCTTGGCGGGCTTGCCGGCCTTCGTCTTCTGGCTGGTGGGGTACCACTCGAAGTAGCCGTCGGCCGGGAGCAGGCAGCGGCGGGCGGCGAACGCGCGGCGGAACGACGGCTTCTCGGCCACGCTCTCCATCCGCGCGTTGATCATCCGGTTGCCGATCGTGGGGTCCTTCGCCCAAGAGGGGACCAGGCCCCAGCGAAGCGTGCGGAGCTGGCGCTGCGGAGGGTCGGTGGAGTCCTTCGACGGACGCCGCTCCATGACGGCGTAGACCTCCTTGGTCGGCGCGACGTTGAAGTCGGCGTCCAGCGGCTTGTCGAGCCGGGAGTCGACGACCTCGAACTCCTCGATCAGGTCCTCGGGCCTCCGGCTCGACGCGTAGCGACCGCACATGAGGTCAGGGTAGACGGGGTCGCTGACGGTCAGGCGCGGGCGAGCTCGTCGAGCAGCGCGGCCGCGGCCGCGTCGGAGTCGGGGAGCGCCTCGACCCAGACCCGCGGCAGCGGCGTGACCCGCGAGAGCAGCGTGCGGACCAGCCCGAGCCGACGCGGCAGCCGTTCGTCGCGGCGGACCAGGACCGCGATCCGTTCGCGGCCGACCCGGCCCACGGTCTCACCGCCCGCGAAGACGGTGCGGGCGCTCTCGGCGAGGCGGGCGATCCGCAGCGCGGCCCCGAACACGTCGGCGTCACCCGGGTCGGCGGTCTCGATCACGACGAGCGCGTGCGACTCCCGCACGGAGCGCCGGTCGGTGGGCCGCTCGCGATAGACCTCGGCGATCCGGCTCCGCAGGTGGGCCAGGCTGGCGAGGCCCGTGAGCGGGTCCTCGCACGTCAGCTGGTGCAGGTAGCCGAGCGTGGCCTCGCTCCAGCCGCTGGAGAGGGCCCGCACCATGGGGTAGGACGGGTCGCGGCCCGTCACCAGCAGCGACGTCTCGCGCAGGCCGTCGAGGGCGTCCTCGAGCGGGACGCCGTCGCGGCCGAGCTCCAGCCCGACGTACTCACACGCGGCGAGCACGGCGGCCCCCGGTTCGGCGCGTCGGAGGGCGGGATCCGAGGCGAGAGCGTCCCCTGTCGCCTCGAAGCGGGCCGGCACAGGCCCAGGCTCCGAGGGCCAGGCTCTCGCCTCGGACCGCCCACCGGCGGATGCCCGCGAGCCGGTCGTGAAGAAGCCCACGATTCCTCCCGATTCGTCCGCGGTGGCACTCGCCTACCCCTAGGTGACGGGCTCGGGTCGGCGCCATGACGCGGATCGCCGACCAAATCCGGCACCGCGATTTGACCATCACCGCCCGCGCGCCGGGGCTACCATCGGGGTCCCAGCCCACACGATCGTTGGACCAGTCATGACCAGCACTTTGCAGCGCGTCGAGGGGCCCGGCGATGCCGAGCTCATCGCTGCTGTGCGCGGTGGCGACAACGAGGCGTACGGCCTGCTCTTCGAGCGTCACGTCGACGCCGCGCGACGGCTCGCACGTCAGCTCGTGCGAGGCTCCGACGCCGACGACCTGGTGTCCGAGGCGTTCGCCAAGGTGCTCACGGTGCTCCAGCGCGGCGACGGCCCCGACCTGGCGTTCCGCGCCTACCTGCTGACGGCGGTCCGTCGGCTCCACATCGACAAGGTCAGGAGCGCGTCGCGGCTGCACACCACCGACGACCTGACCCCGTTCGACCCGGGCGTGCCGTTCCACGACACGGTGACCGAGGGATTCGAGAACGACGCGGCGGCGCGCGCCTTCGCCTCGCTCCCCGAGCGCTGGCAGATGGTGCTCTGGCACACCTCGGTCGAGGGCCAGAAGCCCGCGGAGGTCGCGGTGCTGCTCGGCATGAGCGCCAACTCGGTCGCCGCCCTGGCCTACCGGGCCCGCGAGGGCCTCCGTCAGGCGTACTTGACCATGCACGTGGCCGAGCGCGAGGACGACACCTGCGAGTGGGTCCACCAGAACCTCGGCGGCTACCTCCGCGGCGGCATCTCGCGGCGCGACACCGCCAAGGTCGAGGCCCACCTGGAGGAGTGCCGGCCTTGCCTGGCCATCTACCTCGAGCTGACGGAGGTCAACTCCAACCTCGCCGCCTGGCTGGCGCCGGCCGTGCTCGGCGCCGCCGCCGCGGGCTACCTCGCCGCGGGCAGCGGTTCGATCGGTGCCGGCGTCGTCGTGGTGGGACTGCTCGATCGGGCGAAGGACGTCGTGGCTGGCCACACGCTGGCCTCCACCGCGGCCGGCGTCGCCGCCACCGTGGTGATCGGTGGCGCCGTGGTCGTCGGCACGACGCCGGACGACGTGCGGCTCGCGGGCGACCCGCCGCCGGGCAAGGCCGGTGACCAGGTCGTCGAACCGAAGACCGAGGCCGCCGGACCCGGGCCGGGCCGCGACCGCGAGCGCGGCGAGCGCACGCGGGAGCGGCAGCAACGCCCCGGCAGGACGCTCTCCGTCGCAGGCCCCGCGGACGACGTACCGTCCGCGGCGCCGGAGACCGACGACCCGTCCGAGCCCGGCGACGACCCGACGACACCGGGGGTCGTCCTGCCGGAGGACCCCGGCACGACCCCGCCGGACGACGGCGAGGAGCCGACTCCGGAGCCCGTGGAGGACGTGCGACTGGTCGTGGACACCCAGCCGCGGGAGGGCTCGGCGACACCGGTCTCCGTGACGGTGGTCGGGCTCACCGGTGACCAGGGCGGGGACCTCTCGGTCACGTGGGAGGGCCTCGAGACGGTCACCAACCCCTCCGACGACTGCCAGGGCAGCCCGTTGTCGAGCTGGGCATGCGCCGCGAGCGCCGCCGGGGCCACCTTCCGGTTCGGCGCCCAGAGCAACGAGCCCGGCACCGTGACGTTCACGATCACCGTGCCGGACGGGACCGACGCCGACCCGTCCAACAACTCGGTGACCATCCAGGTGGCGGGCAACGCCTGACGACGGTTCGGCCGCCGCTGCGTGATCGTGTAAGAACGTAGTCATGACGATCACGCGACTGCTCGCCCGGCCGATGCTCGCCTCGATGTTCCTCGTGGGCGGTGCCAACGCGCTGCGCAACGCACCCGCACTGGCGGCGAAGGCCCGGCCGGTGACGCAGAAGCTCACCCCGCTGGCCGACAAGGCCGTTCCCCAGGCGCCGATCCCGTCCGACCCGGTCATGCTGGTCCGCCTCAACGCGGTCGCCCAGATCGGGGCCGGCCTCACGCTCGCGACCGGCCGGGCGCCTCGGATCTCCGCGGCCGTGCTCGCGGCCACGCTCGTGCCGACGACGGCTGCCGGCCACCGGTTCTGGGAGGAGGCGGACCCCGCCCAGCGCAGCAACCAGCGGATCCACTTCTTCAAGAACGTCTCGATGCTCGGCGCTCTGATGATCGCCGCGGTCGACACCGAGGGTCGGCCCGGCGTCGCCTGGCGTGCCCGCCGCGCCGCCCGGGACGCCCGGCGCGAGGCCGGCCACCTCGCCGCCACGGCCCGTCGGGAGGCACGGCTGGCAGCGGCCAAGGTCTCCTAGCAGCACGGATACCCTTCGCGGGTGACCACCAGCCCCCGGCTCGCCGACCCCTGGCCGGCGCCGCGTGCCACGAGCCCGGTCTCCGCGGTCGTGTCGCTGCCGGGCAGCAAGTCCCAGACCAACCGCGCCCTGGTGCTGGCCGCGCTGGCCGAGGCGCCGAGCGTCCTACGCCGGCCCCTGCAGTCGCGCGACACGACCCTGATGCGCGACGGGCTGACCGGGCTCGGCTGTGGCATCGACGGTGACGACGACGCCTGGACCGTCTCGCCGGGGACGCTGACGGGACCCGCCGACGTCGACTGCGGGCTGGCCGGCACCGTGATGCGCTTCCTGCCGCCGGTCGCGGCGCTCGCCACCGGCCCGGTCGGCTTCGACGGCGACCCCCGGATGCGGCAGCGCCCGGTCGGCCCGGTGCTGGACGCCCTTCGCGCGCTCGGCGTCGAGGTGGACGGTGCCGGGCTGCCGTTCACCGTGCGTGGGGCGGGTCGCGTCCACGGCGGGACGGTGGTCGTCGACGCGTCGGCGTCCTCCCAGTTCGTCTCGGCGCTGCTGATCGCGGCCGCCCGGTTCGAGCACGGCGTCGACGTGCGCCACGACGGGAAGCCCGTGCCCTCGCTCCCCCACATCGAGATGACCGTCGCCATGCTGCGCGAGCACGGCGTCGTCGTCGACGACTCCGACGCCAACCGGTGGGCGGTCGCGCCCGGCCCGATCGGGGCCGTCGACCGCACCATCGAGCCGGACCTCTCGAACGCCGCGCCGTTCCTCGCGCTGGCCGCGGTGACCGGCGGCGAGGTCACTGTCCGCGACTGGCCGTGTGCCACCACGCAGGCGGGTGACGCGCTGCGCGAGATCCTCACCCTCGCGGGGTGCGACGTGGCGTTCACCGACGACGGACTGCGGGTGCGTGGTGGCGACGGGCTGGCCGGGCTCGACCTCGACCTCCACGACGTGGGCGAGCTGACCCCGGCGGTGGCAGCGCTCGCGGCGCTCGCCGGGTCGCCGTCCCACCTGCGCGGGATCGGCCACATCCGCGGCCACGAGACCGACCGGCTCGCGGCGCTGGCGCGTGAGCTGGGCGGCCTGGGCGCCGACGTCACCGAGCACGCCGACGGCCTGTCGTTCCGGCCGGCCACGCTTCACGGCGGCCTCTTCCATACCTATGCCGACCACCGGATGGCCCACGCCGGGGTGATCGTCGGGGCGGCCGTGGCCGGCGTGCTCGTCGAGGACGTCGCCACCACGAGCAAGACCTTCCCGGACTTCCCCGGCTACTGGGCGGGCCTCCTCTGATGGGCGCCCCCAGGACAGGTCGCTACTCCGACCACGACGCCGAGCACTACGAGCGACCCCGCCGCCGGACCCGCCCGCGCACCAAGGAGCGGCCCTCCTACGACGACGCCGTCGACGGGGTCGTCATGACCGTGGACCGCGGCCGTTTCACGCTGCTGGTGGGCGGCGCGACGGTGACCGCGATGAAGGCGCGGCCCCTGGGCCGCAAGGCGGTGGTCGTCGGTGACCGGGTGCGCGTCGTCGGCGACGTCTCCGGCACCGAGGGCAGCCTGGCCCGGATCGTGGAGGTGTCCGAGCGCACCACCGTGCTCCGGCGTACCGCCGACGACGACGACCCCGTCGAGCGGGTCGTGGTCGCCAACGCCGACCAGCTCGTCGTGGTGACCGCGCTGGCCGACCCCGAACCGCGGCCCCGGCTCATCGACCGCGCGCTGGTCGCCGCCTTCGACGCGCGGATGCGGCCACTGCTGTGCCTCACCAAGTCCGACCTGGCCGACCCGGAGACGCTGCTGTCGACCTACCGCTCGCTCGGCGTGCCCTGGGTCGTGACGCGCAAGGGGGGCGACCTGGCGGAGCTGCGCGAGGCACTCCACGGCCGCACCAGCGTGCTCATCGGCCACAGCGGCGTCGGCAAGTCGACGCTGGTCAACGCGCTGGTGCCGGACGCCGACCGCGCGATCGGGCACGTCAACGTCGTCACCGGCCGCGGCCGCCACACCTCCACCTCCGCCCTCATGCTGGCGTTGCCGGACGGCGCGGGCTGGATCGTCGACACGCCGGGGATCCGGTCGTTCGGCCTCGCCCACGTCCGCCCGGAGGACCTGATCGAGGCGTTCCCCGACCTCGACGAGATGACGGAGGAGTGCCCGCGCGGCTGCACGCACGGAGCCGAGGAGCCGGAGTGCGGCCTGGACGAGGCGATCGCCTCCGGGGAGACCGACCCCGACCGGGTCGAGTCGTTCCGTCGGCTGCTCGAGGCGCGGAGCGGGCCGGTCTACTGACCCTCCGCTGAGCCGGTCAGCCGGTGAACTCCTGGCGGATGTTGTCCCAGAGGGAGCGGGCGTCGGCGTCACCGGAGAGGACCACGAGGATCAGCACCACGATCGCGAAGCCCGCCAGCAGGAACGGCAGCGCCAGGCGCAGGATGCCCGTGCGCGGGTTGAGCCAGCCGGTGAGCGTGGCCATGACCCAGAACCCGATCGTGGGCAGCACGAGCCGGGTGGCGTACTCCTGGTGCGCGGCTACGTCGGCGTCGGCGGCGAGGTTCGGCTGGTCGTTGAGCAGCTGGTCGCCGGTGATGTAGGCGCCGAGGATGGCGGCGGTCGCGAACGTGGCCGTGATGAGCATCGGCCAGCGCCAGAAGTCGCGCCGCTCCACCCGCACGGCGTACCAGAACGCGGTCAGGCAGCCGATCGGTCCCAGACCCGCGGCGGCGTACGCGAGGACCGTGTGCCACGGGAGCCCGACGATCTCCATAGGTAAAAAGTAGTGGTCCGGGCGGGTCCCGCGCGGGACTTTCGGCACACTGGCGGCGTTTCCTCGCCGCTAGCTCAGCACCTCCCACACGGCGCGCGACCCCGCGTCACCCGTGCGGACCACCTGCACCAGCACCGCGAGCGCGGCCACGGCCAGCGCGAGCCTGAGCACCACCCGGATCACGCCCTCGCGCGCGTGCAGCCAGGCCGAGACGGTCGCGACCGCGCCGAAGGCCAGTCCGACCCAGAGCATCAGCTCGGCGCGCGCCTCGTGCGTCTGCACCAACGGCTTCGTGCCGAGCTCGGGCCGGGTCTCCAGGAGGCTCCGGCCGGTGACGAAGGCCGCCACGATGGCACCGGTCGCGACCAGGGCCAGCACGAGCGTCGGCCACCGCAGTCGCTCGCGCCACCGGTCCAGCAGGGCGTAGCCGAGGGCGCAGAGGGCCGCCAGCGGTCCGAACACGACGGCCGCGTGGATCACCAGAGGGTGGAGTGGGAGACCGCCGAGCTCCATGCCCGCACCCTAGTGCCGGTCGTTGAGAGTTCTATGAGAAGCGCGCCGAGCGGTCGCCGGGAGCGGGTGAGAATAGGGTGTGCCGCGTGGCGGACTTCACCGACGACCTGCGGCTGGCCCACGTGCTCACCGACGACGCCGACTCGCTGACGACGGCGCGCTTCAAGGCGCTCGACCTGCACGTCATGAGCAAGCCCGACCTCACGCCCGTGACCGACGCCGACGAGGCGGTCGAGGAGAGCATCCGCCGTACCCTCTCCCGGGTCCGGTCGCGCGACGCCGTCACGGGCGAGGAGCAGGGGTCCACCGGCCACAGCCAGCGCCGCTGGGTCGTCGACCCGATCGACGGCACCAAGAACTACGTCCGGGGCGTCCCGGTCTGGGCGACCCTGATCGCGCTGGTCGTCGACGACGTCCCGGTGCTCGGGGTGGCCTCGGCCCCGATGCTGCAGCGCCGCTGGTGGGCCAGCGTCGGCGGCGGCACCTGGACCGGCCGGTCGCTGCTGAAGGCGACCCGGTGCCAGGTCTCCGACGTACGCCGCCTCGAGGACGCCTCGCTCTCCTACTCGTCCCTCCACGGCTGGGACGAGCGCGGCCGGCTCGACGACTTCCTCTCGCTGTCCCGGCGCTGCTGGCGCACCCGCGCCTACGGCGACTTCTGGTCCTACATGCTCCTCGCGGAGGGCGCGGTCGACCTCGCAGCCGAGCCCGAGCTCCACCTGCACGACATGGCCGCCTGCGACGTCATCGTGCGGGAGGCCGGGGGCCGGTTCTCCTCCCTCGACGGCACCGACGGCCCCTTCGGCGGCAACGCGCTGGCGTCCAACGGGCACCTCCACGAGGCCGCGCTGTCGTTCCTGGGCGCGCTTCCCGACGACGAGGACGATCCCGACTCCCGTCCGCGCGGACCGGGATCGGTCTCCGAGCTGCGCCCACGCGACGGCTGAGGGAGCCGCGGCGCCCCCCGCGACGTCTCACCGAGTGGCGGACCTGTTCAGGCACCGGACGCGGGGCTAGTTTGGGTGCCCATCCAGACGAAGAGCCCGACCACCTGACCGACGGTCCCCCGACCAGATGGAGGTACAGCATGCGCATCGGCGACGTGCTCGGCGCCAAGCCGAGCCAGGAGGTCGTGACCATCGCTCCGGACGCCGGCGTCCGCGACCTGGTCGCCGCGCTGGCCGAGCACAACGTCGGCGCCCTCATCGTCAGCACCGACGGGTCGACCGTCGAGGGCATCGTCAGCGAGCGCGACGTCGTGCGGCACCTGCACCACGACGGCACCGTCATCAACAACACGGTCCGCGCGATCATGACGACCGACGTCGAGACGTGTGAGAAGGACGTGCTGCTCGACGACCTGATGAAGGTCATGACCGACCGCCGGATCCGCCACGTCCCGGTCGTCGACGGCGACGCCCTCATCGGCATCGTGTCGATCGGCGACGTCGTCAAGCACCGGATCGACCAGCTGCAGTTCGAGCGCGACCAGCTCGACAGCTACGTCCACCGGGGCTGAGGAGCGCCACGCCGGGGCCCGGAAGGGTCGGCTAGCGTGGCGGCATGGACAAGCCTGAGATCG
The DNA here is from genome assembly GCA_963829855.1 of uncultured Actinomycetota bacterium. Classification (GTDB taxonomy): domain Bacteria; phylum Actinomycetota; class Actinomycetes; order Propionibacteriales; family Nocardioidaceae; genus Nocardioides. The sequence continues at coordinate 562,115 of CAWHKE010000011.1, forward strand.
AGTTCTTCGACCCCGAGCCGCCCGCCGACCTCGTCGTCACCGACGTCACCGAGGGGGACGGCGCCGAGGCCGGCTCCGGACAGACGGTGTCGGTCCACTACGTGGGTGTCGCCCACTCCACCGGCGAGGAGTTCGACGCGTCGTACAACCGCGGGGCGCCGCTGGAGTTCCGGCTCGGCGTCGGCCAGGTGATCTCCGGCTGGGACGAGGGCGTCCAGGGCATGAAGGTCGGCGGCCGCCGGCAGCTCGTGATCCCGCCTCACCTCGGCTACGGCGACCGCGGCGCCGGTGGCGTGATCAAGCCCGGCGAGACCCTGATCTTCGTCGTCGACCTGCTCGACGTCCGCTGACCCGGACCAGCCTCCACGGACGGCCGACGGGGCCGGCGCTGCGCGCCGGCCCCGTCGTCCTGTCGCTTCCGTCCCGGATCAGGGCTGCTGCGAGATCCGGTCGGTCGGGGTCGCCTCGACCGGGTCGTTGGCGATCAGGTACTCGCGCAGCGAGTCGATGTCGAGACCACCGGTCGTCCGGTTCTCGCCCTCGTCGCGCAGGACGGTGAAGTTGTCACCGCCGTCGGCGATGAAGTTGTTCATCGCCACCCGGTAGGTGTCGCCGTCGACCAGCGGAACCATGTCGGTCGCCGGGTCTCCGTCGTCATCGACCAGGACGTCGCCGACGATCGCCGGGGCGCTCGTGAGCAGGGCGTCGGAGAGGTCCCAGGTGTACTGCAGGCCGGACACCTGCAGGATCTTGCGGTTGGTTCCCTCGTTGCCACCGTTCCACTGCTGCTCGAGGACCTGCTTGATCTCGGCACCGGTGAGGTCCATCGACACCACCAGGTTGTTGAACGGCTGGACGGAGAACGCCGCCCCGTAGGTGACGTCGCCCTCGCCGTTCTCCACGAGGTCGGCGCGGATCCCACCCGGGTTCATCAGCGCGATCACCGGGTCGCCGTCGATGGTGTCGTCCACCTTCTGGGCGTCGGCGATCAGGTTGCCCAGCGGCGAGTCGCCGCCGTTCAGCGTCCGCGGTCCGGCTGATCGACTGGTTCGGCGTGCCGAGCGGGTCGATGTGCCCGATCACCTCGTCGCGGATCGGCGCGACCAGCGTCGGTGTAGCGCGTGATCAGGTTGAGGATCCCCTGGGAGGTCGGCTCACCCTCGCCGTTCTCGACGATCAGGTTCTCGGCGAAGGCGGCCGGCCGCACGATGTCGCCCGAGGCCGGGTCGATCAGGAAGTGCAGCTTGCTGACCATCCGGCCCAGCGACGACGCGCTGGTCAGGAGCCGCGGGTTGCCCTTCGGGTCCTCCACCACGCAGTTGTAGGGCTGGTGGGTGTGGCCGCTGACGACGGCGTCGATCGCCGGCTTGAGGTCCTGGGCGATCGCCAGACCCGGCCCGCTCACGCCCGTGCAGTCGTTGTAGGCGGTCGCGTCGGACGGCGCCACGCCCTCGTGGAGCAGCACGATGATCGACTTGATCCCCCGCTCCTTCAGCGACGGGACGAGGGCGTTGGCCGTGGCGACCTCGTCCTCGAAGTCGATCTCCGTGATCCCGGAGGGGGACACGATGGTGTCGGTGGCTTCGAGGGTCATGCCGATGAAGGCGACCTTCTCGCCCTGCACCTTCATCACCTTGACGCCGGGGAACACGGTCGGCCGCTTGCGGTCGCCCTGCTCCTTCCAGACGACGTTCGCACCGAGGTACTGGAAGTCGGCGCCCGCGAACTCCTTGCCGCCCGGGCAGGAGTCGGCGCCGTTCTCGCCGTCGCCGTCCTCGAGGCAGCCGCCCCGCTGCATCCGGCGCAGCTCACGCCAGCCCTCGTCGAACTCGTGGTTGCCCACGGAGGCCACCTGCAGCCCCATCTTGTTCATCGCCTCGATGGTGGGCTCGTCGTGGAACGCCGCCGACAGCAGCGGGCTCGCCCCGATCAGGTCGCCGGCTGCGACGGTGATCGGCGTGGCGCCCGCCGCCCGTGACTTGGCGCGCTCCTCCTGCAGCAGCGCCGCCAGGTACGCGCCACCGCCGGCGTGCGTGTTGTTGATCCGACCGCTGGAGGTGACGGCCGCGTCCAGCTTCTCGAGCTGGCCGTGGAAGTCGTTGATCGCGAGCAGGTCGAGCTTGACGTACGACGCCGCGGCGGCCTTGGCGGCGTACACGCGCTGGGCGTCGTGGCCCTCGACCACACCGGCCGAGGCCGTGGTGAGGGAGCCGGCCGCGAGGGCGACGGACGCGACGAGCGCGACCGCACCGGAGCGGGCCTGACGTGAGGTGAGCATGGGCAAGTCCCTTCGAGAAGTGGGGTGTCGGCGGCACCGTAACCCGGGACACGGAACCGGACCACCCCCGAAAGGGGTGTCGATCAGATGCTCACCAGGGAAGGTCGTCGGTGAACGTCTCGGCATCGGCGACCCGCGCCGAGCGCCCAGCCAGCTCCACGACGTCTCCCAGCCCCAGCTGCCTCCCACGGCGGGTCTCCACCTCACCGTTGACCCGCACGAGACCGTCCTGGACCAACGGCTTCGCGTCGGCCCCCGACTCGACCAGGTTGGCCAGCTTGAGGAACTGGCCGAGCCTGATCGACCCGTCCCGGATCGGGACGTCGAACGGCGTCGCGCTCACAGCAGCACCGCCACGGCGTGGATCAGGACCCCGACCAGGCCGCCGACGATGGTGCCGTTGATCCGGATGAACTGGAGGTCGCGGCCGACGTGCAGCTCGATCCGGCGGGCCGCCTCGCGGCCGTCCCACCGCTCGATGGTGGTGGTGATGACGGTCGTGAGCTCGGCGCCGTACCGCTCGACGACGAACACGGCCGCGTCGGCGGCGACTCCGTCGAGCCTGCGACGCAGGTCCTCGTCGACCGTCAGCCGCTCGGCGAAGGCGACCAGCTCGGCCTGCAGCCGCGTCCGGAGCTCACCGCTCGGGTCGCGCAGCGCGGCGAGCAGCGCGTTGCGGAGCGCGTTCCACAGCGAGATGCCGGTGGCCGTGAACTGCGGGTGGTCGAGCAGCCGGTTCTTGAGGCCCTCGGCACGTGCCTGGGTCTCGGGGTCGAACAGCAGGTCCTGGCCCAGCTGACCGAGCATGGAGTCGATCGCGGTGCGGGCCCGGTGCAGCGGGTCGTCACGGATGTCGGCCACCCACCGGACGGTCTCGGTGTGGATCCGGGTCGTGACGGCGTCGTTCAGCCGGTCCGGCGCCCACCAGGGAGCCCGCTCGGTCAGCACCGCGCGCACCGTGTCGGGGTTCTCGACGAGCCAGTCGTGCAGCTCGGCCAGCGCGAGGTCGACCACTCCGTGGTGGAGGTCGTCGCGCACCATCTCGATCACGAAGCTGCCGAGCAGCGGCGCGATCGGCTCGGCGCGGAACCGCGGGACGAGCACCGACTCCACGAGCTCGGCCACCTGCCGGTCCCCCACCTTGCCCAGCCCGATGCTGGCGACCTCGGCCACCTCGTCCACCACCCGGCGCGCGTTGGCGGGCTGAGCCGCCCACTCGCCGACCCGACCGGAGATCCCGGCGGCCGCCACCCGCTCGCGGATGATCCCCTCCTGGAGGAAGTTCTCCCCGAAGAACTCCTCGAGGCTCCGGCCGAGCTCGTCCTTGCGCTTGGGCACCAGCGCGGTGTGCGGGACCGGCACGCCGAGCGGGTGCTTGAACAGGGCGGTGACCGCGAACCAGTCGGCGATCGCGCCGACCATCGATGCCTCCGCGCCGGCGTTGACGAAGCCCAGGAAGCCGGTGCTGTCGAGCGTCAGCAGGTAGACCGCGGCGGCGAAGAGCAGCAGTCCGACGGCGACCGTGCGCATGCGTCGCAGCCCCCGGCGGCGTACCTCGTCGGCGGCGGGGTTGGCGGTGATCATCGCGACGGTGCTCATCCCGGCCGATTCTTCCCTACCTGTGGGTGGCTGCCAGAATGCCGGGATGCCACGCACCGTCATCACCTTCGGGACGTTCGACGTGTTCCACGTCGGGCACCTGCGTGTCATCGAGCGCGCCGCGGCGCTGGGCGACCGGCTCGTCGTCGGCGTCTCCGCCGACGCGCTGAACCTGCGCAAGAAGGGCCGCGAGCCGGTGTTCAGCGAAGGTGAGCGGCTCGCCATCGTGGCCGCGCTCAAGCCCGTCGACGAGGTCTTCGTCGAGGAGAGCCTCGAACGCAAGCGTGAGTACATCCTGGAGTACGGGGCCGACGTGCTCGTCATGGGCGACGACTGGGCGGGGCGGTTCGACGAGTTCGAGGACGTGTGCGAGGTCGTCTACCTGCCCCGGACCCCCGCGATCTCCACCACCGCACTCATCGAGAAGATCTCCACCGCCGACTGAGAACCGACCTCGGTCGACGCCCGCAGGTCTAGGGTCGGCCTCGGACCGAAGGGGAACCATGCGTCGCACTCTCGCCGCAGCCGTGGTGGCGCTGAGCCTCGCCGTGACCACCGCCGTGGGCCCGTCGGCCGCGGACGACGGCTTCCGGATCGAGTCGGCCGAGCGAGCTCCAGCGGCCCCGGCGGCGGCGGGTCCGTCCGCTGTGCTGCGGCAGGCCGAGGCGGCCCTCGACGGCGAGCTGGGCGGCACCCGCCGGCCCGACGCGACGCTCGCGCTGCGCGACCTCTTCGCCACCATCCCGCGGTTGTCGACCACGGACCGGGTGCGGGCCCGCGCGGTCCTGGCCCGCCCGACGCAGGGCGCGAGCGACCCCTACGGCGACGGCTACACGGTGAGGTCCAAGCGGCGGTGCACGCCGAGGATCTGCATCCACTGGGTGCCGACCACGGCCGACGCCCCGCCCAGCGGCCGCTGGGTCACCCGGTCGCTGCGCACGATGAAGAGCGTGTGGGCCAAGGAGGTCGGCAAGCTCGGCTACCGCCGACCCGTCGCCGACGGCCGCCGCGGGGGCAACAGCAAGTTCGACGTCTACCTGTCCGACGTCGGCGCCAAGGGGCTGTACGGCTACTGCGCCCCCGAGTTCACCAAGCCCGGTTACCGGCGGCTCGCCTCGGGCTACTGCGTCCTCGACAACGACTTCGCGCGCGCCCAGTTCGGCGCCAAGCCCTCCGACAGTCTCAAGGTCACGGCTGCCCACGAGTTCTTCCACGCGGTCCAGTTCGCCTACGACTACCTCGAGGACCCCTGGATGATGGAGGCGACCGCCACCTGGATGGAGGAGCGGTACGCCGACGGCGTCAACGACAACCGGCGGTACCTCCCCGCGGGCCAGCTCGTCGAGACGTTCACGGCTCTCGACACCTTCGACGCCGCCTCCGCGGTGCAGTACGGCAACTGGGTGTTCTTCGAGTACCTGTCGCAGCGGTTCGGCCAGGGGATCGTCCGCAAGATCTGGAAGCAGGCCGGGGCGTTCAAGGGCGACGGCAAGACCTACTCGACCAACGCCGTGAAGCGGGTGCTGCCGCGCACCGCGTCCTTCAAGAAGGTGTTCTCGCAGTTCTCCTCCGCCAACATCACGCCGAGCCGCTCCTACGCCGAGGGCCGGTTCTGGCCGGGCCCGGTCATGACCAGCCAGGGCACGCTCGGCCGGGGTGAGCGCACCACCGGCACCCTGACCATCGACCACATGTCCACGCAGGACGTCCGGGTCGCCCCGGAGGCCGACCTCGACCGGAAGCGGTTCAAGCTCCGGATCACGGTCGACGGCCCCGTGAGCGAGACCGCACCGGCCGCCGCGATCGTGCGCCAGACGAGCTCCGGTGGGTTCGCGCGGATGTCCGTCCGGTTGAACCGCGACGGCGTCGGCTCGGCGGTGGTCCCGTTCAACCGTCGGCAGACGAAGCGGGTGTGGCTGGTCGTCTCGAACGCGTCCACCCGGTTCGACTGCCGCGGCGACGACTTCACCTACTCGTGCAGCGGCACGCCGCGCGACGACGGCCGGAGGTTCGCGGTGACCCTCAAGGTCATCTCGCGAGGCTGACGGGCCGCCGTCGACGGGTGGCGCACGGTCAGGCCCGGGTCGCGGTGGTGACGAGGTACTCCCACTGCATGCCGTCGTCGCTGCCCGCGCCGAAGCGGCGGGCGAGCTCGACGAGCGCGTGGTCCAGGGCGGCGATCCGCCCGACGTCGTCGCCCAGCGAGCGGTAGACAGCGATGGTCGGCCCGTAGGCCGCCTTGAAGAACTCGACGAGCGCCTCCGGCGAGGAGAATCCGTCGACCGGGCAGGACGCGGTGGTGAAAGCCACGTCCTCCACCCGGTCCCCGAGGAGCGCCCGGACGTGGTCGGCGTCGCCCCACAGCGGGGGCGGCTGCGCACCGGGCGGGGGCGCCGGCGCGAACGGCTTCATGGTCGCGAACATCTGGCCGATGAACCCGGCGGGGGTCCAGCTCAGGTTGGCGATCGTGCCGCCGCGGCGGGTGACACGCACGAGCTCGTCGGCGGCCGCCTGGTGGTGGGGCGCGAACATCACGCCGACGCAGGAGATCACGGCGTCGAAGGCGCCGTCGCCGTACGGGAGGGCCTCGGCGTCGCCGACCTCCCACGTGATGGCGGCGTCCGGGGCAGCCCGGCGGCCGTGCTCCAGCAGCTCGGGGGTCAGGTCGGAGGCGACGACGACCGCGCCGGCCTCGGCTGCGGGGACGGACGCGTTGCCTGAGCCGGCCCCGACGTCGAGGACCCGCTGACCGGCCGTGATGCCGGCGGCACGGACGAGCGCCGGACCGGTCGCGGCGATCACGTCGCGGGCCACGGCCGGGTAGTCGCCGAACGCCCACATGGCGCGGTGCCTGGCCTTGAGCTCGCGGTCCGCCTGGGACCGGACGTCGGCTGCAGTGACGGCCGGGCTGTCGACCTGGGTGTTGCTGGTCATGGTGGTGCTCCTTCAGGGTGGATCGGTCATCGGACTGTGCGATGACCACCCTGCGCGTCGGGCCTTCCCCGAATCTTCCGCGCGGCGCACGGAGCGGACGGCCGCCCTGCCCGAGCCCTCCGCACTACCCCGCGGTGCGCGCGGCGGCCGGCTGCTCGGTGATCGGCTCGACCCCGGCGAGCCGCCCCTGCCGCCACAGCTGGTGGACGACGAGGCCGGCCAGGAGCGCGCCCAGCACGCCCAGCCCGAGGTCACCGAGCGTGTCCGCGTAGGCGAACCGCCGCTCCGACGAGCCCTGGACGAACGCGAAGAACTCGCCGATCTCCCAGGCGATGGCGGCGGTCGCGCCGAACGCCAGCGACCGCTCCAGCACCCGCGGCAGGCTGGAGCCGCGCGGCATCGTCAGCAGCACGACGGCGGCGGCCAGGAGCCCGGTGTTCATGAAGTGCATCCAGTCGTCGAACCACACCACCGTGTCGTACAGGTCGAGCCGGTTGCCGAGGATGTCGGTGAAGCACGTGACCGTGACGAGCACGTCCGCGGCCCACGGGAAGACGACCCGGTCCTTCAGCGTGGCCCACCACAGGAGCGGGATCGCGAACGACACGAGCGGGTAGCCGACCGCGCGCAGGCCGGCGGCCTTGTCACGCAGGTTGCCCGACTCGGGGTAGAGCAGCGCGAGCGCCAGCAGCAGGATCAGCAGGGTCTTCGCCGAGACGTCGGCGGCCCGGGCCGCCGACGGCGGGGTCGGGACGGTGGCGACGGCCTCGGTCATGCGACTCCCCTGCAGGTGGCGGGTGGCGCGTCTCGGCCCTCCCTGGGCGGCCAGTCTCGCACGCGGGGGGACCGCCCACGGGTCACCCTCGCCGCTGCGGTCCTCCGAGACCCCCGGACGCCGTGCGCACGTGTCCCCGGCTCGCGCTGCGGGTGGTCGAAGGCCGGTGATGGGCCTCGCCGTGCCCGCGGTGCAGTCCGCCATCGCGTTCGGGCCCTGCTGACCGTTACCTTGTCCCACCAGCGTGAGGTCAACGGAGGGGCTCAACATGCGCGTGCTCTTTGCCGATGCGGTCGGCGAGTCGACGATCACCCAGCTCGAGGAACGCGGCCACACCTGCGTCGTCGAGCCGGGGCTCCACGCCGGCGACCTGGCCAGCAGCATCATCGGGTTCGACGCGCTGGTCGTGCGCAGCACCAAGGTCAAGCGCGAGGTGTTCGAGAAGGCCGACCGGCTGGCGCTGGTCATCCGCGCCGGTGCGGGCACCAACACGATCGACACCGAGACCGCGGCGGCACGCGGCGTGCTGGTCGCCAACCTGCCCGGCCGCAACGCGGCCGCGGTGGCGGAGCTGACCATGGGGCTGCTGCTGGCCGTCGACCGCCGGATCGTCGAGGGCGCCGTCGACCTGCGGGCCGGGCACTGGAACAAGAAGGCGTACAGCAAGTCACGCGGCCTGCTGGGGTCGACCATGGGCATCCTCGGGCTCGGCTCGATCGGGCTGGAGGTCGCCCAGCGGGCGCGGGCGTTCGGGATCGACGTCCTCGTGCTGGACAAGCCCGACCGCCGCCCCGACGTGCTGGCGCGGATGGAGGAGCTGCGGATCGAGTCGGTCGGGTCCCTCGACGAGCTGCTGCCGCGCTGCGACGTCGTCACCCTCCACCTCCCGTCGAAGTCGAGCACCGCCGGTCTCGTCGACCGCGCCTTCCTCGACCGGATGAAGCCGGGATCGATCCTCCTCAACACCTCGCGCGGCGAGCTCGTCGACGAGGAAGCGCTGCTCGCGGCGCTGGACGACCGGGGACTCCGGGCCGGGCTGGATGTGTACGCCGACGAGCCAGGATCCGGCACGGCCGACTGGACGTCCCGGCTGGCCCAGCACCCACAGGTGGTCGGCACCCACCACATCGGTGCCTCGACCCAGCAGGCGCAGGACGCGATCGCCGACGGCGTCGTGGAGATCATCGACGCGTTCGTGCAGGGGGAGACGCCCAACTGCGTCAACCTCACCCCGAGCCGGATCGGCTCGGCCACGCTCACGATCCGCCACCTCGACCGGGTCGGCGTGCTCGCGCACGTCTTGGACCGCCTCAGCCAGGACCGGCTCAACGTCGAGCACATGCAGAACCGGATCTTCCGCGGCGGCGACGCGGCCGTCGCCACGATCGACGTCGGCGGCCCGCTGTCCGAGGAGCTGCTCGCCGACCTGGACGCCCTGCCCGACGTCTTCGGGGTGTCCGCGACCGCCATCGGCGGCTCACCGTGACGGCCGCCCGCGCCGAGCGCACCGGCTCGCCCGACCTCGTCCGCCCGTTCGAGTCCCGCGTCGTGCGGCAGGAGTGGGCAGACCGCGCCGTCGCGCCGATGGTGGACGCCCGCGGCCTCTCCGAGCAGCCCCGCGAAGAGGAGGCGCCCGAGGACGCGGCGTACCAGGACTCCCCTCGTGCCTACTACGTCTACCGGATGCGCGACGTCACCGGTGACCACGTCGGCGTCGTGGCCGACGTCCGGCTCGACGCGTTCGCCGGCGGGGTCGTCCGAGGCCACGAGTCGGTGGACCCGCAGCGGGTCGACGCGCTCGTGCAGTACTACGCCGACCACCCCGCCCGCTCCGAACCGGTGGCGCTGCTCCACGACCAGCCGGCCGGGGCCGCCCGACGGGTCGCCGACGTCCTGGACGGCGCCCCGCTGTTGCGCATCGTGGCGCCGGACGGCGTCGAGCACACCGTCTGGCAGGTGACCGGCGACGAGACCGACGCGCTGGCCGAAGCGCTGGGGCGGGGGGTCCACTACGTCGCCGACGGACACCACCGGGTGGCCGCGCGGCTGCGGGCCTGGGAGCTGGCCGGCCGGCCGGACGACGCCGGCGTGCTGTGCGTGGTGTTCCCGATGGACGGGCTCACCCTCTCGGCGTTCCACCGCCGCGTCTGGGGGCCGGTCGACGCGGCCGCGCTGCTGGAGGCCGCGGCGGCCCACTTCGACGTGCGCGCCCTGTCGGCGGGTGCGGCGGCGCAGGACATCGGCTTGTACGTCGACGGCTGCTGGTACGACCTGGCGCTGAGCGGACCGCGTCCCGAGGCCGCGGGTGGGCTGGACGCGTCCGTGCTCCAGGACCGGCTGCTCGGTCCGGTGCTCGACGTCTCCGGGCAGGGCCACCCGCGGCTCGAGTCGATCCCCGACCACCTGCCGGTCGAGCACGCGACCGCGCGCTGCGACGAGGACGGGGGCGCGCTCTTCGTGCTCCGTCCCCCGTCCCTGCCCTCGCTCACCCGGATCGCCGACCTCGGCCAGGTCATGCCGCCGAAGACGACGTACTTCTCTCCCAAGCCGTACGCCGGGATCTTCCTGACCTGAGGTCCGCGCGCTGCGTCAGCCGCCGGGCTCTCGTTGGGTGGTAGGGGCTGCCGTGGATCAGGCAGCGATCGTGGTGCGCCCGGCGTACGCCGCGAACCGGTCGACCGCGCTGGCATCGCTGCCGCAGGAGACCTCGTCGGCGAAGGAGCTGCCCCGGCCGCGGGCGATGACGCCCTCGGTGAGCTCGCGGACGTAGGCCACGAGCTCGTCGGAGACGTGCAGTCGCTGGCCGCTGGACTGCGCGAGGTCCCAGCCGTGGAGGACCAGCTCCATGGGCAGGATGCTCGCCAGGAAGGCGGCCGGCACCTCGCCGTCCGGGGTGGTGACGGTGCCGTCGAGGTCCACCGGACGCCAGGCGTCGAGGGCCTGTGCGGTCAGCACCGAGACCTTGTCCTCGAGCGATCCCTCGGCCGGGACGGCCAGCTCGGCTCCGGCCATCGCCCCGAGCTGGACCAGGGACGCGAGCAGGTGGTCGGCGAGCTCGTGCGCCGTGTAGTCGGCGCAGGGCGTCGGCTTCGGCCGGTCCTCGGGGGTCAGGTTCCGCAGCACCGGCTGCAGCGCCGCGAGCGCGGCCTCGGCGGCGACGAGCGGGGTCAGCCCTTCCGGCGCCCACGCCCACTCGTCGGGCCCGGCGTCGCCGGTGGTGGCGAGCCGCTCGAGCCGCTCGAAGAAGTGGTCCCAGCCCTCGGCGTGCATCGCCGCCTGGGCCTCCGTGAGCCCCTCGTGGACCAGGGTGACCCGGGATCCCTCGGGGACCGGTTCGATGGTGATCGTCACCGTCGAGGCGTCGGCCGGGAGGTCCTCGCTGCCGGTCCATCCCCAGCCGAACACGACCCGACGGCCGGGCTCGACCTCCCGGAAGGTCCCCTCCGCGACGTGGCCCGGCGTCACCGTCCAGCGGTAGCTCCCGCCGGCGCGCAGGTCGACCGTGGCCGTCACCGTCTGCCAGCGACGCAGCCGCTCGGGCTCGGTGATGAGTGCGAAGGCCTCGTCCGGCGAGACCGGGAGCACGGCGGACTTGGTGTAGCTCATGTCTTTCCCTTCGATCGGTGCGCGTCGGCGACGAGCAGGTCGAGCTCGGTGGTCCAGAACCGGTCGATCTCGGCCTGGAGCCGTTGCAGGCCGTCAGGCACGACCTGGTAGATCCGCGTGCGGCCGACGCTCTCCGCCCGCACCAGGCCGGCGTCCGCGAGCACCAGCAGGTGCTGGCTGATCGCCGACCTGGTGACCGGGAACTCGCTCGCGAGGTCGGTGACGCTCCTCGGTCCCCGAGCGAGGAGCTGCAGGATCCGACGGCGGGTGGGTTCGGCGGCCGCGGAGAGTGGGTCGGTCACAACACGGAATACGTTAGTCGTCACTAACGCGTTTGTCCAGGGCGCGCTCGGTCAGTCTCGGACCGCCGGCTCGTGACGTGGCAGCCCGATCCGCCGGTCGAAGCCGCCGGGCGCGTGGACGTTCAGGAAGCGCACGTCAGCGGGGTCGGCGTTGGCGAGCTCGTGGAAGGTGCCCGACGGCACCAGCACGAACGTGCCCGGTCCGGCCCGCACCTCCCGACGGTCGTCGCCCACCGTCAGGGTGAGCGTGCCGTCGACCACCAGGAACGAGTCGTCCTCCCCCTCGTGCACGTGGCCGTCGACGCGCTGTCCGGGCCGGAGCACGATCATCGCGAGGTTGAAGAACGGCGTGTCATCGGTCGTCGCGAGGAACTCGACGTTCCCCACCCGGCGGCCCCGACCGGGCTCGACGACCACGAGCGGGCGACTCATCGCGCACCACCAGCGAGCGCCGAGGTCGTCAACCCACCGCCGAACAGGTCGTGCGGGTCGACGGTCTCCTTGACCCGGCGCAGCCGCTCGAGCTCGTCGGGGGCCCACACCGAGCCCACGCCCTGACCGTGACCGGTGAAGTTGACCAACGACGTCCCGGGCGACCACGGCGCCAGCGCGTCGACCACCCCGGCGGTCACCGCGTGGGCGGTGTCCAGCAGCGGGGGCGGCGCCGGCGCGACCACGGACAGCGAGAACGCTCCCTCGCGTCCCGCCACCGCGTTCGGCACGGGAGCCGGGCGGCCGAGCGCACCACCCATCAGCCGCACCTCGGCGGCGACCAGCGGGACGCTCACGTCCGGGCCGGCCACGGCGAGCAGCGTGTCGACCACCTCAGGGGACATTCCTCGCAGGAGACCGCCGCGCGTCACGGCCGGCAGCGGGTCCGGAGGATCCATGTGGATGCCGTCGACGGCGGCGTACGACATCGGGCCGACGGAGTCCAGCACGGGAACGGCGACCCGCCGGACCGGAGCCAGCAGCGCCTCTCCCTCCGCGGCCGAACCGGTGAAGCCGAACCGCACGGCGAGGCTGACGACGCCCCGCAGCGGTGGGGGCACGTCCTCGATCGGCGGCAGCCGCAGCAACGCCACCGACGTGGTGACCTCCTCGGGCAGGGTCGGCGCCCAGGCCGCCCACGTGCGCAGCACGTCCTCGACGGCGGCGCCCGTGAAGAGCATCGCCCCGCCGAAGAACGTGGGCACCCGGACCAGGCCGAGCTCGAGGGCGGTGACGATCCCGAACCGGCTCTGACCCCCACGGACCGCCCAGAACAGGTCCGGGTCGCTCTCGGCGGTGACGGTCCGGATCTCGCCGGCCGCGGTGACCAGCTCGACCGAACGGACGTGGTCGGCCGCGAAGCCGTGCCGTCGGGCCAGGTGCCCCATCCCGCCGCCGAGGGTGTAGCCGACGACCCCGACCCCCGAGGACGAGCCCGACAGCGGCGCCAGCCCGTGCGGTACCGCGGCGTCGATGACCGCCCGCCAGCGCACCCCGGCCTGGACCCTCGCCGTCTCGGCGGCCGGGTCGACCCGGACTCCCAGCATCCGCTGCGTGGAGACCAGCAGCGTGTCGTCGGCCACCGCGGCCGCACCGTGCCCGGTCGCCTGGACCGCGACCGCCAGGCCCTCGTCGCGGGCGAACCCCACCGCGGCCGCCACGTCCGCGGCGCCGCTGGCAGCCACCACCATCGCGGGCCGGTGGGTGACGGCCGTGTTGAACCCTGCTGCAGCGGCGGCGCCGGCCGGCTCCCCGCCGTCGTACACCGCGCCCGCTACCTGGCGCGAGAGTCGCTCTCGCCTCTGTGACGTGCTCATGTCGTTCCTCCTCCACGCCGCCGCACCGTGCGGATCGGCCTGGCATCGACACTCCGTCTAAGGCCCCTCCTGAGGCATGAGGAATTCGCGCAGTGCTGACGGGGGCACGTGCCCCCGTCTCTCAGTCCCGACTCGCTAGAGCTGGTCCTCGTCAGGACTGATCTCGACCGACGCGGCACCGTCGCCGAAACGCTTCTCGAACCGCGCGACTGCGGCCTCGATCCTGGCGTCCAGGGTCCGATCGCCCTCGGAGTCTCCGGCGCTCACCGTCAGGACGACCACCGCCACCTCGGCGACTTCTGTGCGGTCCTCTCGGGGCTGCTTGAACTCGACGCCCTCCTCACGCAGCAGGTGCGCGAGCGCCCCCACCAGGACCCTCGGTCCCCGGTACGTGATCGTCTGCGGCATGGCGTTCCTCCCGGGCTGCGGGTCGATGATGCATCAGGCTGTCACACGGGCTCAGGCGGTCGGCGCAACGTCATGCGGATCGTGCGCCATGACGACCGAAGCGTATGACGTCCCCGTCATCGAGCTGGCGCGCCCGGTCACAGGACGTCGAGCAGGCCCCGCCGCTGGGCGACCGTGACCGCTTCGGTCCGGCTGGAGACGTTGAGCTTCGCCATCAGGTTGCTGAGGTGGACGCTGGCGGTCTTCTCGCTGATGAACAGCCGGCGGCCGACCTCGCGGTTGGTGAGCCCCTCCGCGACCAGCGCGAGCACCTCCCGCTCCCGCCCGGTCAGCACCGCGTCGGCGGCGGTGGTCGCACCCGAGAGCCGTGACCGGGTCGCGGTTGCCGCGACCGCGCGCTGCAGCGGGACCGCTCCCATCCGCTCGGCCGCGGCCGCCGCCGCCTCCGCGTGGGTCCGCGCCGCGGCCCGGTCGCCCGACGCGACGTAGGCCTCGGCCAGACGCCAGTGGCAGCGGGCCTGCTCGTAGGCGTGGCCGTAGCCGAAGGCGTCGAGCGCCTCGTGCCACCGTGCGACGCCCGGGTCGCCCTGCAGCCTGGCGTGCTCCGCCAGCGCCCGGGCGCGCCAGGCGTGCCCCTCGGGTCCGAGGCCGCCGGGCCGGCCGTAGCCACCCTCGACGATCCGCTCGACGCGGCGCAGCAGGACCTCCCCCTGCGCCACGGCGGCCCGTTCGCCGGCCTCGTCACGGCGCTGCCGGCAGGACGACGCCTCGTCGGCCAACGCAGCCAGCGCGAGGGCCGAGAGCCACAGCCCGCCGTACATCCCCTCACCGGCCTCGGTGTCGAGGTGGGTCTGGGCACGGTCGGCCGTCGCGACCGCCGCCGCGGTCTCCCCTGTCCAGGCCAGGTGGTCGGCCTCGCACCCGCCTGCCACCAGACCCACCTGCGGATCGGCCGCCCAGCTCGAGCGGAGCCGGTCGAACCGGTGCGCGGTGTCCGGGAGCCCGCGGGCGACGGCGGCGTAGCAGCTCACGGCGGCCAGCCGCGCGGCCGCGACGTCCGGCGGCCGGCTCTCGGGTGCCTGCGTGACCTCCAGGCTGCCGTCGAGGTCCCCCGTGACGTAGAGCGCGATGGCCTGCAGCAGCCTCAGCTCCACCCCGGAACCGCTCCACCGCAGTCCGGTCTCGCCGACCCGGGCCATCGCCGTCCGCAGCACCGGCAGCGACCCCGCGACGTCCCCGTCGTAGTAGTGCAGGGAGGCGAGCGCGTAGTGGGCACGGAGCTCCGCGGCCAGCTCGCCCTCGGCCCGCGCCAGCCGCAGCGCCTCGCCGAGGCCGTCGGCAGCGCCCTGCCGGTCCCCGTCGATCTCGTCGAGGAAGGCGGTCGTCGCGAGCGCCTCCACCTGAAGCCCCGCGGCACCTGCGGCTCGGGCCTCCGCGAGCGCGCGTTCGACCTGCGGCCGCGCCTCGGCGGTACGCCGGGTCGCCAGCAGGGCCCGCGCCAGCACGACGTGCGCCAGGGCGCGCGCGCCGACGTCGACCTCGGCCGACTCGGCGAGTGCCACGGCCTCCTCCGCCGGCCGGACGGCCCGGTCGGTGGCGTCGACGACCAGCAGCTGGCGTACGAGCTCGGCGCGGGCCCGGACACCTCCGGAATCGTCGGCGTCGTCGTCACACAGCCGGACGGCGCGGCGCGCCCAGTCGATGGCCCGAGCGGGTTCGCCGGCAAGCCCCGCCGCCACGGCCGCGCGGGTCGTCACGCGCCCCTCCGACTCGCCGACGAGCGTCGCGGCGTCGTCGACCCGCGGCCAGGCATCGAGCGCTCGCTCCAGGTGATGCAGCGCCTCGGCCGGTGCCAGCAACCCCATCGCCTCGGCCGCCGCGCGGATCGACCACAGGAGCACCTTCGGCGCGTCCTGGGCACGGACGACGTGGTGCGCCACCTCGGCCGGGCGCGGCGGGCCGTCGATCCCGGACTCGAGCGCGGAGGCGTACGCCGCGTGGAGGCGTGCGCGCTCTCCGGGCAGGAGGTCGTCGTGCACCGCAGCGCGCAGGAGGTCGTGCGTAAAGGCGTAGCCGTCGCCGTCCGCCACCAGCAGCCCCTGCGCGACAGCTGCCCGGAGGGCACCGTCCGTCGTGGCGTCGCCGCTGCCCAGGACCCGGCGCAGCAGGCGGTCGGGTACCACACCCGTGACCATCGACGCGCACGTCACCACCGCACGCACGTCGTCGGGGAGTCCGTCCAGCCGGCCGACGAGCAGGTCGCCCAGTGCCCGGGGCATCGCGTCGTCGACGCTGCCCACCTCCAGCACGCCGGCCGCCAGGACCCTCACGTAGTAGGGGTTGCCTCCGGTACGCCGGAACACCTCGGCCGCGATCCCGGGACCGACGCTGCCCTCGCCGACCTCCTCGAGGAACCGGGCGACCTCGGACTCGTCGAACGGCTCCAGGTCGAGCCGCCGCACCCGGGGCAGCCTGGCCAGCTCACTGAGCAGCCGGCGGACCCGGGGCCGGGCCGCCAGCCCGTCCGTCCGGACCGTCGCCACCAGCGCCACCCGCTCGGAGTGCATCCGGCTGAGCAGGAACCGGAGGAAGTCGGCCGACGAGGCGTCGACCCACTGCAGGTCCTCCACCGCCACCACGACCGGCCCCCGTGTCCGGCCCACCTGCGCGAGCAGCCCGGCCAGCGCGTCGAACAGCCGGAGCCGGTGCGACTCGTCGGCCGCACCGTCGCTGGTGCCCGCGGGTCCCGTCAGTGCTGCGACGACCGGGAACTCATCGAGGGCACGTGCGATCTCGGGCTCGGCCGCGGCGGCCGCCTGCAGGGACCGCACCACGTCGACCATGGCCAGGTACGGCAGGCCCGGGTCGCCCAGGTCGACGCACTGCACCCGCACGATCGCGGAGCCGCTCGGGGCCAGCTCGTCCAGCAGCGCCCGTAGCAGCCGGGTCTTGCCGCCCCCGGCCTCGCCCGCTACCAGCACCGCACCGGGCGAGCCGTCGGCGGCGCCCGTGACGGCGGCCCGCAGTGCCTCGAGCTCGCGCTGCCGGCCGACGAGCGGTACGTCGTCCTGGGACCCCACCACGACGGCCATGATGGCACCCGCGCGCTGCGGCGTCGGTCAGCCGAGGACGGCGTCGCCGATCCGTACGCCGCCAGGCGGGCCGCCGGCCAGGTCCATCCCCACGACGCCGGGCCGCTCGGCCCGGTGCACCCGGATCGAACCGCTCGGCCAGCTCGCGGTGAGCGACTCGGCACCCTCGGACACGACGGCGCCGAGCAGCCCGCCGAAGAGGCTGCGCGACCGGTCGAGGTCGGTCGAGGCGAGGCGGGTCGCTCCCAGGGTCGCCGACCCCTGCGGCGCGGTGTCCCAGAGCTCGGTCCACCACAACGGCTCGGACGCGCCGTACGAGCTCGGGAAGACATGGGTGTCGCGCGCCGGGCTCGTGAGCAGCTCGGCGGGGGTCGGGTAGACGAGGTCCGTCTGCGCCAGCTGGACCACCACCCCGTGGGCGGCGTCCGGGACGAGGAAGGCCTCCTGCCACGACGGGTGCCGGTAGTCCTCGCCCACGACGGTGGCGCCGAGCTCGCGCGCGCCGGCCACGGTCTTCCTGAGATCGGGGACCGTGAACGTGAGGTGGTGCGGACCGGCACCGTGCCGCGTCAGGAACCGGGTGAGGAAGCCGGCACCCGTCGGGTCGAGCAGCTCCAGCCGGGCGCCGTCCTCGGAGGTGCCGACGTACAGCAGCAGGTAGCGGAACTCGGCCAGCACCTCTCCCGCGACGGGGGTGGCACCCAGCTCGCGGCGCAGCCGCCGGGCCCAGCCCAGCGCGTCGTCGACCGCGAACGAGGTGTGGTCGAGGTCGATCGGGACGCTCACGAGTCCCGAGGGTGGGTGGCTGCGGCGACTGTCGTCAAGAGCGGCCCCGGTGCGGCCCGGTTCTGGCAGGCTCTCACCCATGAGTTCGCACACCGCCATCGTCACCGGTGGCAGTCGTGGGATCGGCCGGGGCATCGTCGACCGACTACTCGCCGACGGCGCCCACGTCCTCACCTGCGGCCGGGGGGACCGCCCGCGCGACCTGCCGCAGGACGTCGCCTGGGTCACGGCCGACGTGTCCGACCCCGACAGTGCGGAACGGCTGGTGGGCGCGGCGCACGACGCCTTCGGCCACGTCTCGCTGCTGGTCAACAACGCGGGCGTGCTGGTCGGGCGGACCGTGGCGGACTCCACGGACGAGGACTGGGAGTGGCTGGTCGGCGTCAACTGCCGCGGCGTGTTCAACGTCTGCCGCGCCGTCCTGCCCGAGATGGCGGACCGCGGTGGAGTCATCGTCAACATCGGCTCGATCTCCGGCGTCGTCGCCGATCCGACGAGTGGGCTCTACAACGCGTCGAAGGCATTCGTGCAGGGGCTCACCCGCTCCATCGCGGTCGACCACGGGCCGCAGG
Organism: uncultured Actinomycetota bacterium; assembly: GCA_963829855.1. Lineage (GTDB taxonomy): Bacteria > Actinomycetota > Actinomycetes > Propionibacteriales > Nocardioidaceae > Nocardioides. The sequence goes on from CAWHKE010000011.1 coordinate 580,275, forward strand.
TGCGCTGCAACACGGTGCAGCCCGGGTGGATCGAGACCGCGATGGCCGACGAGGGCTTCGCGCTCGCCCGCGACCCCGACGCGGCCCGCCGCGACGCGGTGTCCCGCCACCCGGCCGGGCGCCTCGGCGTACCTGCCGACATCGCGAACGCGGTCGCCTGGCTGGCCTCCGACGAGGCGCGCTGGGTGACCGGTCAGACCCTCACCGTCGACGGCGGCCTGACGTCGGCGTCCCCGCTTCGTCCAGGGTGGTTCTGACCGCGGGGACGCGGGGCTACGATGGCAACGACTGCGACACCGGAGCTGCCCTGATGACCACCGCGCCCATGACCGACCGGGCCACGCTCGTCCGCGCCATCGCGTCGCAGCACCTCGCCGACCGCGGCCCGCTGATGCCGGTGCTCCACGACGTCGTGCACGAGCTCGGGCACGTCGCCCGCGAGGACGTCGAGGCGATCGCCGACGTGCTGAACCTGTCGGTCGCCGAGGTCCACGGGGTGGTCAGCTTCTACCACGACTTCCGCACCGAACCGCCCGCCGCGCACACCGTCGCGCTGTGCCGTGGCGAGGCCTGCCAGTCGGTCGGCGCCGAGGCGCTGTACGACGGCACGCGTGCCCGGACCGGCCGGCTCGGCGCCGACGTCGAGGTCGCCGAGGTCTTCTGCCTCGGCAACTGCGCCCTCGGGCCGTCCGGCACCCTTGACGGCCGGCTGCACGGTCGGCTGTCGGCCGAGCGCATCGACGCGCTCACAGAGGGGTGGCGTTGACGGCTCCGACTCCCCGGGTGTTCGTCCCCGGTGACGCCGCCGCGGTCTCGGTCGGCGCCGACGAGGTCGCGGCCGCCTTCGAGGCCGCCGGCGCCCAGGTCGTCCGCAACGGCTCGCGCGGCCTGCTCTGGCTCGAGCCCCTGGTGGAGCTCGAGACCGACACCGGCCGGGTGGGCTACGCCAACGTCACGCCGGGCGACGTCGGCGACGTGCTCGCCGGCGAGGCACAGGGCATCGGCGTGGTCGACGACCACCCCTGGCTGACCTCGCAACGGCGGGTCAGCTTCGCGCGAGTGGGCGTGGTCGACCCGGCGTCCGTGGCCGACTACGAGGCACACGGGGGCTGGGTCGGGCTCCGCCGGGCGCTGTCCCTCACCCCGGCCGAGGTGGTCCAGGAGGTCACCGACTCCGGTCTCCGCGGACGGGGCGGCGCCGGCTTCCCGGCCGGCATCAAGTGGAAGACCGTCCTCGAGGCGCCGTCCGACCTGAAGTTCGTCGCCTGCAACTTCGACGAGGGCGACTCCGGCACGTTCGCCGACCGGATGGTCGCCGAGGGCGACCCCTTCACGCTCATCGAGGGCATGACGATCGCGGCCCATGCGGTGGGGGCGAGCGAGGGCTACGTCTACGTGCGCTCGGAGTACCCGCACGCCGTCACGGCCCTGCGACGCGCCATCGACGCGGCGTACACCCATGGCTACCTCGGCCAGGACGTCCTCGGCTCCGGGCTGGCCTTCGACCTGCACGTGCGGGTCGGGGCGGGCGCCTACATCTGCGGCGAGGAGTCCTCGATGCTCGAGAGCCTCGAGGGCCGGCGCGGCGAGGTGCGCGCCAAGCCGCCGATCCCGGCGATCAAGGGTCTCTGGGGGCGGCCGACCGCCGTCAACAACGTGCTCACGCTCTGCGCGGTGCCGATGATCCTGGCCGACGGCGGCGCTGCGTACGCCGAGCTCGGCACCGGTCGCTCGCGCGGCACCCAGGTCTTCCAGCTGGCGGGCAACATCCAGCAGGGCGGCATCGTGGAGCTCCCCTTCGGGGTGAGCCTGCGCGAGCTCGTCGAGGAGTACGGCGGCGGCACCCTGACCGGTCGGCCGGTCCGGGCGGCCCAGGTCGGTGGCCCGCTCGGTGCGTACGTGCCGGCGTCCGGCTTCGACGTCCCCATGGACTACGAGGCCCTCGCCGAGTCCGGTGCCATGCTCGGGCACGGTGGCATCGTGGTCTTCGACGAGACCGTCGACATGGCGCGGATGGCGCGCTTCGCGATGGAGTTCTGCTCGATCGAGTCCTGCGGCAAGTGCACGCCGTGCCGGATCGGGTCCACCCGCGGTGTGGAGACCATCGACCGGATCATCGCCGGACAGGACGTCGCCGCCAACCTGGTGCTGCTCGACGACTTGTGCGAGACCATGACCAAGGGGTCGCTGTGCGCGATGGGCGGGCTGACACCGATGCCCGTCCAGAGCGCGCTCAAGCACTTCCCCGAGGACTTCGAGCGGGAGGGAGCACCGGCATGAGCCTCATGGAGCAACCGAGCATCTGGGACCCGGAGGTCGACTTCGGCACGCCGGAGGTCCGCGGCACCGAGTCCGTGACGGTCACCATCGACGGCCGGCAGGTCGAGGTCCCCGCCGGCACGTCCGTGCTGCGCGCGGCCACGGAGGCGGGCGTCACCATCCCCAAGCTGTGCGCCACCGACTCGCTCAAGGCCTTCGGCTCCTGCCGGATGTGCTTGGTCGAGGTCGAGGACGGCAAGGGCGTGCCCGCCTCGTGCACCACGCCCTGCGCGGACGGGATGGTCGTCAGCACCCAGACCGAGACCGTGCGCGACCTGCGCCGCAACGTCATGGAGCTCTACCTCTCCGACCACCCCGAGGACTGCGACGGCTGTGCGCGCGGCAACTGCGAGCTCCAGGCGATGGCCGTCCAGGTCGGCGCCGCCGAGGTGCGCTACGGCCGGCCCGCGTCGCGCGACGAGGTCGCCCGCCCGCAGCCGGTCGACCTCAGCAACCCCTACTTCGCCTTCGACGACGCCTCCTGCATCGCCTGCTCGCGCTGCGTGCGGGCCTGCTCCGACATCCAGGGCACGTTCGCGCTCACGATGGAGGGACGCGGCTTCGACTCGAAGATCAGCGCCGGCGGCACCGACTTCATGAGCTCCGAGTGCGTGTCCTGCGGCGCGTGCGTCCAGGCCTGCCCGACGTCCGCGCTCCAGGAGCACTCGATCGTCCAGCTCGGCATGCCCACGCGCTCCGTCGAGACCACCTGCGCCTACTGCGGCGTCGGGTGCTCGTTCCGCGCCGAGGTGCAGGGCGACGGCGACGACGCGACGGTCGTCCGGATGGTCCCGTCGAAGAGCGGCGGCGCCAACGAGGGCCACTCCTGCGTGAAGGGCCGGTTCGCCTACGGGTACGCCGCGCACCAGGACCGCCAGCTCTCCCCCATGGTCCGCGACACGATCGACGACGAGTGGCGGAAGGTCTCGTGGGAGGAGGCGATCGCCACGGTCGCGACCGGCTTCCAGGCCATCCAGTCCGCGCACGGCGTCGGCTCCATCGGCGGCATCTCGTCGAGCCGCTGCACCAACGAGGAGGTGTACGTCGTCCAGAAGATGGTGCGGGCGGCGTTCGGCAACAACAACATCGACACCTGCGCGCGGGTGTGCCACTCCCCCACCGGCTACGGCCTCAAGCAGACGTTCGGAACCTCCGCCGGCACCCAGGACTTCCGCTCCGTCGACCAGGCCGACGTGATGCTGCTCATCGGCGCCAACCCGACCGACGCGCACCCCGTCTTCGCGTCGCGGATGAAGCGGCGGCTGCGCGAGGGCGCCCAGCTGATCGTCGCCGACCCGCGTCGGATCGACCTCGTCCGCAGCCCTCACGTCGAGGCGGCCCACCACCTGCCGGTGCTGCCGGGCTCGAACGTCGCGTTCGTCAACGCGATGGCCCACGTGATCGTGACCGAGGGGCTGCACGACGAGGAGTTCGTCCGCGAGCGGTGCGAGGACGCCGACGACTACCTCGCGTTCATCGCCGACCCCGCCAACTCCCCCGAGGCCACGGCCGAGGTGACCGGGATCGCGCCCGACGACCTGCGCGCCGCGGCTCGCCTCTACGGCTCCGCCGGCAACGCCGCGATCTACTACGGGCTCGGGGTCACCGAGCACTCCCAGGGGTCGACGATGGTGATGGGCATGGCCAACCTGGCCATGGTCACCGGCAACATCGGCCGCGAGGGCGTCGGCGTCAACCCCCTCCGCGGCCAGAACAACGTGCAGGGCTCGTGCGACATGGGCTCCTTCCCGCACGAGTTCCCCGGCTACCGCCACGTGTCGCAGGACGACGTGCGCGGCATCTACGAGCAGCTGTGGGGCAAGCTCCTCGACCCCGAGCCGGGGCTGCGCATCCCCAACATGTTCGACTCCGCGCTGGCCGGCACGTTCCGCGGCCTCTACGTGCAGGGCGAGGACATCGCGCAGAGCGACCCCAACACCCAGCACGTCGAGGCGGCGCTGCGGGCGATGGACCTCGTGGTCGTCCAGGACCTGTTCCTCAACGAGACCGCGCGGTTCGCGCACGTCTTCCTGCCCGGCACGTCCTTCCTCGAGAAGGACGGCACGTTCACGAACGCCGAGCGTCGGATCAACCGGGTCCGCCCGGTGTTCTCCTCCAAGGTCGGCATGGACGAGTGGGAGATCACCTGCGCCATCGGCCGGGCGATGGGCTACGACATGTCCTACGGCGCCGCCTCCGAGATCATGGACGAGATCGCGGCCACCACCCCGACCTTCGCCGGCGTCTCGTTCGCCCGCCTCGACGAGGTCGGCTCGATGCAGTGGCCGGTCTACGACACGTCGTCGACGGGGACGCCGATCATGCACATCGACGAGTTCGTGCGCGGCAAGGGCCGGCTGATCGAGACGGTCTTCGTGCCGACCACCGAGCGGTCGACCCGGAAGTTCCCGCTCATCCTCACGACCGGCCGGATCCTGAGCCAGTACAACGTGGGCGCCCAGACCCGGCGTACCGCCAACAACACCTGGCACCCCGAGGACGTCCTCGAGATCCACCCGGCCGACGCCGAGGTGCGCGGCATCTCGACCGGCGACCTGGTCGACCTGGCCAGCCGGGTCGGCTCGACCACGCTGCGCGCGCAGGTGTCGGAGCGGATGCCGGCGGGCGTCGTCTACACGACGTTCCACCACCCCGTCACCGGCGCCAACGTGGTCACGACCGAGAACTCCGACTGGGCGACCAACTGCCCGGAGTACAAGGTGACGGCGGTGCAGGTCGGGGTCGCGAACGCCCGCGGCGACCACGCCGTCGCGCAGACCCGCGAGCCCGCCGAGACCCACGCGTGAGCACCCCGTGAACGTGCCCGCCGAGGCGAGGATGGGCAACGACATCGCACGCCAGTTCGCCCACCTGCCCGCCCCCAAGGCGGCGCAGGCGATCGCCCGTCACATCGAGACGTTCTGGGACCCCCGGATGCGTCGTGAGCTCGAGGCGCTCGCCGCCGCCCACGACGACTCCCTCGACCCCCTCCTCGTCGATGCCGCCGGCCGCCTGGCCACCCACGCCACCCGCTCGGAACCCGACGCCCAGCCCTAGCGATCAGAGACCGAAGGCCCGCTCCAGGGTGGCCACGCCCTCGCGACGGAGGTGGGCTGCCAAGGGGCGACCGACGTACCGGTAGTGCCAGCTCTCTGCCGAGTACCCGGTGATCCCTTCGGCACCTTCCGGGTAGCGCAGGACGAACCCGTACCGCCAGGCGTGTCGCTGCAGCCACCGCCCCTCGGCCGTCTGAGCGAAGCACGGCCTCACGTTGCACTCACCCGTCGAACGGCGGCCGAAGTCGACGGCGAGGCCGGTCTGGTGCTCGCTGTGCCCGGGGAGCGCCACCACGCGGCTCGCCCCGGCGTCACCCAGCTCGGCAGCCCGTGCGGCGAACAGAGCTGACTGGTACCCGAAGGAGCGGTACGCGCTCATGAGGCGCAGGTCGAGGCCGGCCCCGCGCCCCTCACGCAGCAGGGCGCGCAGCCCGGCCGCGACCCGCGGATCGACCTGGTAGCCCTCGACCTGGGTGAGCTCGGGCACGTAGCCGACGGGTCGGAGCGGCCGTTGCTCGTTGACCACGACCCACAGGCTCGCGGCCCGGTCGTTCGAGTGAGCCGCGAGATCGAACGTTGCCTGCGGCGCAGGGGGCCTCGGCGATGCGAGGGCAGGAGTGGACGGCGCGCCGTCCCCGGCCTCCGCGGGCGTGCGTGACGGGTCCAGGGTGGCCGAGCACCCGGCCGAGCCGAGGCCGATCGCGAGGATGACGGCCAGGGCCGTGGCTCGCGCCGACGTCAGCAGCCCCATGGCCGAACAGTCTTGCCCGGCTGTCAAGCGTCAGGAGACGGCGGCCTTCACCAGCGCCACGACCCGCTTCTCCACGGCGGGGCTCCACTTCTTGAGGGCGAACGACGCGGCCCACATGTCGCCGTCGTCGAGGTTCGCCGTGTCCTGGAAGCCCAGGGTCGAGTAGCGGTAGTCGAACTTCCCGGCGTCCTGGAAGAAGATCACGACCTTGCCGTCCTCGTTCGCGTATGCCGGCATGCCGTACCAGGTCTTCGGGGTCAGCCCCGGTGCGTGCTCGGTGACGACGACGTGGACCCGTTCGGCGAGGGCGCGGTCGGCCGGCGCCATCTGCTCGATCCGGTCGAGCAGCGCCTGCAGGCCGTCGGCCTTCTTGGCGCCCTTCTTGCCCTCGGCTCGCAGCTCGGCGGCGCGCTCCTTCATGGCGGCGCGCTCCTCCGCAGTGAAGCCGTCCTGGGCGGCAGCCTTCGTGCTCATCTCGGTTCCTCTCGTCACAGGACTCGGCGGTGCCCGGAGTCATCGGGTACGACAGTAGGCGCGCCCTCAGCGAGGATGCTTCTCGATTCCTGACCAGGTGCGCGGCGGGCCATGGCCGCTACTCCAGGCCGTCCGTGCGGTCGTCGTCCCGCCGGGCGAGCACGAACCAGACCGCCGTGCACGGCTCGTCGTAGGGGTTGCTGAGCCGGTGCGGGGTCGAGGAGTCGAAGTGGATGGAGTCGCCCGGGCCGAGGGAGTAGCTCTCGAAGCCGACCTGGACGTCGAGCCTGCCGCGCAGGAGGTGGCCGTACTCACGTCCGCCGTGCCGCATCAGCTGGTCTGGGGCGCACGACGACGAGCCGGGGGCGTACGCGACGTGCAGGAAGTCGACGTACGGATCATGGTCGTGGGTGAGTCGCTCCCAGACGACGCCCGACATCTCGACCCGGCTGCGGCCCTCCGCCGGCTGGACCGGCACGTCGACCCGCGGCCACGCGTCCGACGCGCCGTCGGTCAGTGCCGCGTCGACGAGCTCCGGGCCCGCATCGCCGGCCGACCGGCCACCCGGCCCGCCGATCAGGTCGTCGAGCGTGGTGCCGAGCACCGAGACGATGGAGTACAGCGTGCCCACCGACGGGTTGGCCTTGCCGAGCTCGACCTGGCTGATGAAGCTCGGCGAGACGTCGACGCGGCGGGCCAGCTCGCGCAGCGACAGGCCGCGCTGCTCTCGCACGGCTCGGATCGACTGCCCGAGCTGCACCGGCGTCGTCCCCGCCGCGGTGGTGGCCATGGGAACCTCGCTCTCGCTGTCCAGTGAGACTCTACTGCTGTCGTCGTCTCATCCCCCGCAAGGAGAGGTCTGGCGGGACGAATGTGCAGTGACACTTGACACGGTGGACCCGGCGGGTTTGACTCGGGCTGACCCGAGAGAGCCGGTGACGCGATGGCGATTCGCACCTACGGACCCAACGCCGTGGACTGGGAGGAGCGCGTCGACCTCGACCGCCTCCGCACCGAGCGGCTGGCCAAGATCCGGGCCACGTTGGACGACTCCGACCTCGGTGCGCTGCTCACCTTCGACTTCGCGAACATCCGCTACCTCACCGCCACCCACATCGGCACCTGGGCGATGGACAAGCTCATCCGGTTCGCCGTCCTCCCCCGGGGCGGCGAACCGGTCCTCTGGGACTTCGGGTCCGCGGCCAAGCACCACCAGCTGTTCAACCCCTGGCTCGACGGCCCTGAGCGCGCCCGGGCCGGCATCTCGACCCTGCGGGGCGCCTTCCACCCCGACGCCGGGATCGCCCAGGAGGTGGCACGCAAGGTCGCGACGGTGCTGCGCGAGCACGGCCTCGAGAAGGAGCCGCTCGGCGTCGACCTGCTGGAGCTGCCGATCCTGTTCGCGCTGCGCGACGAGGGCATCGAGGTGGTGGACGGCCAGCAGGTGTTCCTCGAGGCGCGACGCATCAAGACGCCTGACGAGATCAGCCTGCTCACCCAGGCGTGCTCCATGGTCGACGCCGCCTACGAGGAGCTCTACGGCTTCCTGCGCCCCGGCGTCCGGGAGAACGAGTGCGTCGGGCTGGTGAGCAAGGTCCTCTACGACCTCGGCAGCGAGTACGTCGAGGGGGTGAACGCGATCTCCGGCGAGCGTTGCTCGCCGCACCCGCACGTCTACAGCGACCGGGTGGTGCGGCCCGGCGACCCGGCGTTCTTCGACATCCTGCACAGCCACCTGGGCTACCGCACCTGCTACTACCGCTGCTTCGCGGTCGGCTCGGCGTCCCCCGCCATGCGCGACGCCTACACCCGCTGCCGCGAGTACATGGACGCCGCGATCGCGATCATCCGGCCCGGCACCACGACGGCCGACGTCGTGAGCCTGTGGCCGACCGCCCAGGAGTTCGGCTTCGCCGACGAGGAGGCGGCGTTCGCACTGCAGTACGGCCACGGCGTCGGGCTCTCGATCTGGGAGAAGCCGATCTTCAGCCGGCTGGTCTCGCTGGAGCACCCGGAGGTCCTCGAGGAGGGGATGGTGTTCGCGCTGGAGACCTACTGGCCCGGCGGCGACGGCTGGTCCGCCGCGCGGATCGAGGAGGAGGTCGTGGTCACCGCCGACGGGTGCGAGGTGATCACGAAGTTCCCCGCCGAGGACCTGCTGGTCGCGGGTCAGCGGTACTGGACCGTGGACGGCTCGCTGCCCTCGGTCCGCGACTCCCAGTCGCACCTCAACACCGCCGCCGGCCGGGGCGAGTCGAGCTAACCGAACGGCCGGACCTTCCGGCCCCAACGAGGAACACAGTGAAAGGGGTCAGCACCATGGGCAAGACGCTCCTCAAGGGTGGCACCGTCCTGTCGGTCGACCCGGACATCGGGGACCGGGCCACCGGCGACGTCCTGATCGAGGACGACAGGATCGTCGCGGTCGAGGCGTCGATCGACGCCGACGCGGAGGTCGTGGACTGCACGGGCAAGATCGTCATCCCGGGCTTCGTCGACACCCATCGGCACACGTGGGAGACGGCGATCCGCAACTGCGCGCCGAACGCCACGCTCGACGACTACTTCGTCGAGGTGCTCGACACCTTCGCGCCTCTCTACCGGGCCGAGGACGTCTACTCGAGCAACCTGGCCGGCGCCCTCGAGTGCCTCAACGCGGGCATCACCACCCTCGTCGACTGGTCGCACATCAACAACACGCCGGACCACGCGGACGCGGCGATCACCGGGCTCAAGGAGGCCGGCATCCGGGCGCAGTACGCGTACGGGAGCGCCAACACCTCCTTGGAGAAGTACTGGTTCTTCAGCGCCGAGGAGATCCCCGGTGACGACGTACGGCGGGTCCGCTCGACCCACGTCCCGGGCGACGACGGGCTGATCACGATGGGGCTCGCCACCCGCGGCCCGGGCTTCACCCAGGACCAGGTGGTGCAAGCGGAGTGGGCCCTCGCGCGCGAGCTCGGCATCCCCCTGACCGTCCACGTCGGGATGGGCCGGATGGCGGGTCGGTTCGGCATGGTCGAGCAGCTCGACCGGCTCGGGCTGCTGGGTCCCGACACGACGTTCGTCCACTGCTGCTACTTCAGCGACCACGAGTGGCAGCGCGTAGCCGACACCGGCGGCACGATCTCCATCGCCGCGCAGGTCGAGACCCAGATGGGCCACGGCTGGCCGCCGGTCAACAAGGCGCGCAAGTTCGGGATGCGCCCGAGCCTGTCGATCGACGTGGTGACGACCGTGCCGGGAGACATGTTCACCCAGATCCGGGCGGCGTTCGGCGCCGAGCGGGCGCGGGTCAACGCGGCCTGCTGGGACCTCGACATCCCGATCCCCGAGGACATGCTCACCGCGGTCGACATGCTGAAGATGGCGACCCTGGACGGCGCCCACGTCGCGGGGGTGGAGGACCGCACCGGCTCCCTCACCCCGGGCAAGCAGGCCGATGTCGTCGTCATCGACGCGACCGCGGTCAACGTCGCGCCGATCCACGACCCGACCGCCGCGGTCACGCTCTGCGCCGACGTGTCGAACGTCGAGCACGTGCTCGTCGCCGGCAGCTTCGTCAAGCGCGACTTCCGGCTGACCGGCGACCTGGGCCGGGCGATGTCCCTGGTCCAGGCGTCGGCCGACCACCTCGCCGGGGCCGCCGCCGCGGCCGCGGCCGAGAAGCAGGAGCCGGCGCCGGCGTGACGACCCACCACCTCGTACGCCGGGCGGCCGACCTCGCCTGGGCACCCCCCGTCGGGCCGCTCGCCCACAGCCCCGGCCTCGAGCAGTGGTCGGTCGTCGACGCGACGACGCCGGCCGTGCACACCGGGTTCGGCCTGAGCCGGCTCGCGCCCGGTGGCCACGTGCCGAGCCACGTCCACTCCTACGAGGAGAGCGTGTACGTCCTGGCCGGCCACCTGGTCGTCCAGACCCCCGGCGAGGCAGCCCGGCTCGGGCCGGGCGGCTACGGACTGATCCCGATCGGCGTACCCCACTCCCTGCGCAACGAGGAGACCGAGGAGACGCGCTTCGTCCGGGTCTCCGTGCCGGTGCCGCGGCCGGAGCACGACTTCGACACCCAGCTCGTGCCCGACGTGGTCGACACCGAGGCGGTCGACGCGGACGTCCGCGACCCACGCACCCGACGCTACGGGCAGATCACCGAGGCCCACCTCGACCCGGGACGCCAGTCGCAGGAGCTGCTGGAGGTGTCGGCGAGCATGCGCACCGCGCTGCTCGTCTACAGCGGGATCACGCTCAAGATGATGGTCGACTCCGACTTGGGGGCGGTGCTGTCGTCGATGTTCATGGTGCAGTACGAGCCGCACGGCGCGGCCGGCCTGCACGACCACCCGCTCGAGGAGGCCTACCTGATCCTGGACGGGACCGTGGACGCCACGTTCGACGGCGTCGAGTACCACCTCGAGCCCGGCGACGTGGCCTGGGCCGGCGTGGGCTGCCAGCACAGCTTCCGCAACGGCGACGGGCGGGTGCGATGGCTCGAGACCCAGGCGCCGCCGCTGCCGCACCGGCACGGCTACCGGTTCGCCCGTGACTGGGACTACCTGCGACAACGGCTCGACGAAGGAGACGCGTGATGAGAACGGTGGTGATCGGCGGTACGTCGGGGATCGGGCTCGAGGTGGCCCGGACCCGGGCGGAGCGGGGCGACGAGGTGGTGCTGACCGGGCGCGACGCCGGCCGCGCGGCCGAGGTCGCGGCGACGGTCGGCGCCTCGGCCTCCGGGATCGCGCTGGACCTCAACGACCCGCACGGCCTGGTGGGCGCGCTCGCCGACGTCGGGGAGGTGGACCGGCTGGTCGTGGCCGCGATCGAGCGCGACCAGAACACGATCGCCGACTACGACCTCGACCGTGCCACCCGGCTCGCGGTGCTCAAGCTGGTCGGCTACACCGAGGTGATCCATGCCCTCCTCCCCCGGATGAACCCCGATTCGTCGGTGGTGATCTTCGGTGGGCGCGCGAAGGACCGGCCCTATCCCGGCTCGATCACCGTCTCGACCGTCAACGGCGGCGTGGTCGGTCTGGTCAACGCGCTGGCGCTGGAGATGGCTCCGATCCGGGTCAACGCGCTGCACCCGGGCATCGTGGGCGACAGCCCCTTCTGGTCGGGCAAGCCCGAGGGCGTGCTGGAGGGCTACGTCAGCCGAACCCCGACCGGGCGCCTGGCCAGCATGGCCGACATCGTCGACGGCGTGAACTTCCTGCTCGAGAACCGCGGCGTCAACGCCACCAACCTGTACGTCGACGGCGGGTGGCTGGTCACATGACCGCCGGTCGGGTGGCCGTCGTGGGCACCGGTCGGATGGGTGCCGCGATGGCCGGCCGGATCGCCGCCGCAGGACACCCGCTCACGGTCTGGAACCGGACCCGGGCCGGCGCGGAGTCGGTGGCCGACCGCAGCCCGGGCATCGCCGTCGCCAGCACGGCACGGGAGGCCGCCGCGGCCGCGGACGTCGTCATCGTGTCGCTCGCCGACGACGCGGCAACCCGCTCGACGTACCGCGGTGACGACGGGCTGCTCGCCGGTCTCACGCCGGGCACGGTCGTCGCGGACACCAGCACGGTCGCCCCCGAGACGATCCGTGCGCTGGAGGAGGAGGTCAGGGCCACCGGTGCCACGCTCCTCGACACACCGGTGTCCGGCAGCGTCTCGACCGTCGAGAGCGGCGCGATCCTGGTGATGGCCGGGGGCGACCCCGACGCCGTCGAACGGGCCCGGCCCGCCCTGGAGTCGTTCGCGCAGCGGATCATCCTGCTCGGCCCCCTCGGCTCCGGCTCGATCATGAAGCTGGCCGTGAACGCAATGGTCTTCGGGCTCAACGAGACGCTGGCCGAGGCGCTGGTGCTCGCCGAGAGGGCGGGTGTCGAGCGCGCGCTGGCGTACGAGGTGTTCGCGAGCAGCGCCGCCGGCGCACCGTTCGTCACCTACAAGCGGGCGGCCTTCGAGCACCCCGAGTCGACCCCGGTCGCCTTCGCCCTCGACCTGGTCGCCAAGGACCTCGACCTCGCGGCGGCACTCGCGGCCGAGGTCGGTGCTTCGGTCCCCCAGCTCGAGACGAACCGCCGGGTGGTCGGCGAGGCGATCGCCGCCGGGTTGGGAGACGCCGACATGAGCGCGCTCGCCCGTCACCTCAGGGCCTGACCTGCGGGCGCGCGCCGGGGGGCGTAGGTCCCCTGGGATCGCGACGAAGGTCGGTTCCCCCACGGCCGCCCCGGGCGGAGCCTGAGGATGCCACCGAGCTCAGGAGATGACCGCCATGACCACGAGTCCCATCGTCACGACTGCGACGGCGCTGGTCGCACCCGGGAAGGGCATCCTCGCCGCGGACGAGAGCACCCCGACGATGGCCAAGCGCCTGGCGGCGATCGGCGTCACGTCGACCGAGCCCGTGCGTCGGGCCTACCGCGAGATCCTGCTCACCACACCCGGCCTCAGCGACCACGTGAGCGGGGTGATCCTCTACGACGAGACGATCCGGCAGTGCACCGAGGAGGGCACCCCGTTCGCGGAGGTGCTCGAGCGCGCCGGCGTCATCCCGGGCATCAAGGTCGACGCGGGCACGACAGCCCTGGCGGGATTCCCGGGCGAGGTCGTGACGGAGGGACTCGACGGGCTGCGGGCCCGGCTGGCCGAGTACGCCACCCTCGGCGCCCGATTCGCGAAGTGGCGCGCGGTGATCCGGATCGACGATCCGCAGCCCTCGCCGACGTGCATCGGCGCGAACGCCCACGGGCTGGCCAGGTACGCCGCGCTCGCCCAGGAGGCCGGCCTGACACCGATCGTGGAGCCCGAGGTGCTGATGGACGGCCCCCACTCGCTCGAGCGCTGCGCCGCCGTGACCGCGACGGTGCTGCGCGAGGTGTACGCACAGCTCGCCCACCACCGGGTCGCCCTCGAGGGCACCCTCCTCAAGCCCAACGTGGTCCTGCCCGGGACCGCGTGCCCGGACAGCGTGGATGACGCGACCATCGCGGCACGGACCCTGGCCGTCCTCCGCGACACCGTTCCCGCGTCGGTGCCCGGCATCGTGTTCCTGTCAGGCGGCCAGACCGACGAGCAGGCGACGGCTCGCCTCGACGCCCTCAACCGGGTCGGTCACCAGCCGTGGGAGCTCAGCTTCTCCTTCGGCCGCGCCCTGCAGGGCCCGGTGCTCCGCGCCTGGGCCGGAGAGGCGACAAACCGCTCGGCGGCCCAGGCAGCGCTCCGCCACCGAGCTCGCCTCAACGGAGCCGCCCGCTACGGCAGGTACAGCAGCGACCAGGAGCGCCAGGTCGTGGCATCCCGGAACGGCTGAACGTGATCCGATCACGTGAGCCCGTGGTCGGACGGTTCCACGACGACCGTGGGGCACTCGACGACACCCCGACACGTCTCACCCACGGGCGGGAGCCCGCGCCGACTCGACCGGCCGCTGCCCGACGCGCCGACGACCAGGAGGTCCGCCCCGCGGCTCCTGGTGGTGAGGGCCTGGACCGGGTCCGCGTTCTCGACACGGAGCCGGATCGTCGGGCCGTGCGGCTGCGGATCGCAGCGTGCGAGCGCGCGGCGTACGCCCGCGACCACGCGGCCACGCGAGTCGCAGTAGTGCCCGGGCACCTCGTGGATGAAGGGGTCCCCCAGGTCGGGCCAGGCCGCCACCACGTCGACCGACCATCCCCGCCCGTCGGCGACGTCGAGCGCCCAGGCCAGGGCCTCGACACTGGCCTCCGAACCGCTGACCCCGACGACCACCCGTCCGGCCGGCCGAGGTGGGGGCGCATCCCTCTCAGGACGCGAAGAGGGCGTCGACATCGAGCTCGGCCGTCGTCAGCAGGTTCTCCCCGAGGTGGACGAGCGCGCGCGCGGCGGCCAGCTCGTAACCGATCTCCGCCACGTCCGTCGCGTCGTGCGGCGACAGCCGCGCGGTGCCGGAGCCTGTCAGCGGCTGGTCGAGCCCCGAGTGCAGCCTGGCCTCCGCGTGGGTCACCCCGTCGTGCTCGCTGAGCTGCAGCTCGACGGTCCAGGTCTCAGTCACGAAGTTCATGGGTTGTGCCCTCCTTGGGGAGTGTGGTCGAACGCGCGAGGGTCCCGTACGGCTCCATCACACCGCCGGCAGCGCGGCATCGGCAGAGGCGAACGTCCCGGGGCCGGGTGACCAAGACCGATGCTGTGTCTGCGCCATCACGAACCCGGCCGGCCCTCGTGCCCACCCACCAGACGCACGAGCTCCAACAGCCGGCAGACGTAGCCCCACTCGTTGTCGTACCAGCCGAAGACCTTCACGAACCGGCCTGCAGCCTGGGTGAGCGAGGAGTCGTAGACGCAGGAGGCCTGGTCGCCGATGACGTCGACGGACACGAACGGCTCGTCCTCGTAGCGGAGGCGTCCGCGCAGCGGGTCGCTCTCGGCGGCGGTCCGGAAGGCCGCGTTGACCTCGTCCACCGTGACGTCCCGGTCCAGCAGCACGCCGAGGTCGACCAGTGAGCCGTCGACGACGGGCACGCGCAGCGCCACGCCGTCGAGGCGGCCGGCCAGCTCGGGAAGGACCAGGCTGACCGCCCGCGCGGCGCCGGTCGTCGTGGGGATGATGTTGACCGCCGCCGAACGGGCCCGGCGGGGGTCCTTGTGCGGCCCGTCGAGGAGGTTCTGGTCGCCGGTGTAGGCATGCACGGTGGTCATGAAGCCCTGCTGGATCCCGAAGGCATCGTGGAGCACCTTGACCATCGGTGCCACGCAGTTCGTCGTGCAGGAGGCGTTCGAGACGACGTCGTGCTGGTCCGCGTCGTACGTGGCGTCGTTGATGCCCATGACGATGGTCGCGTCGGCACTCGTGCCGGGGGCGGAGATGACGACCTTGCGCGCCCCTGCCTCGAGGTGTCCGCCCGCGGTGTCGGCGGTGCGGAAGCGGCCGGTGCACTCGACCGCGACGTCGACCGCGAGCTCTCCCCACGGCAGCTCAGCCGGCGTCGAGGCGTTCGACCACGCGATCTGGCGGCCGTCCACGACGAGGTGGTCGTCGCCCGCCTCCACGACGCCCGGGAAGGGTCCGTACGTCGAGTCCCGCCGCAGCAGCCTCCGCAGGGTCTGCGGGTCGGCGAGGTCGTTGACCCCCACGACCTCGAGGTCGTCGCTCCGCACCGCTTGCCGCAGGAGGGCGCGGCCCACCCGGCCGAGTCCGTTGACGGCGATCCTGGTGGTCATGTCTGCCCCTTCCATCGGGAGCCCCGTCGGCCCCGACCTGGTCCGAGCCTGGCGCCGGGACAGTCGCCCGGTCAGTGCCACGGGTCCCTCCCGCGGGGGACCATGGACTTTGGGCGGGCGGGCCGTCACGTCGATGCACCGGTCCCGCGAGACGCCCACGGCGACCCGCCCGGGCTCTCTCCGTCCGGCCGCGCGCAACGGACTGGCCCGGGCGGGCCACCACGGCAGGCGAGGGCCGCGTGCCCTCCTGATCCCCGTGCGTAACGAGGATCGCCTGCGACAGATGATCTGACCGTGCCAGCACATCGCGCACCGCTTCGGTCCACCAGGGGCGAAGGTCCCCGGCCGGCGGGACGCTGGCCCGCTCGGATGTACGGGTCCACGCCAGCAGGTGCCGCGTGGCCGGAGCTCAGGCGCGCGTCGCCACGGTGAGCAGCACGACGGCATCCGTGAGGGCCGCGAGATCGTGGCGGTGCGGCGGGATGACGACGTGGTCACCGGCCGCGCCCTCCCAGATGTCGTCGCCGGCGCTGAGGCGCACCTGCCCGACGAGCACCTGGAGGGTGGCCTCACCCGGGGCCTCGTGGTCCCCGAGCGAGCGCCCCTCGGCCAGGGCGATCAGGGTCTGCCGGAGGTCGTGCTCGCGGCCGCCGTGGACGGTGACGGCCGCTCGGCCGCTGCTGGCAGCGCGAGCCTTGTCGAGCTGCTCCTCGCCGAGCCGAATCAGGGATGTGGTGAGCATGTCGGGTCCTTCCGGTCCGTCAGGCACGTGCCAGGGCGGGGACCGGGTGGGGCGAACCCAGCAGGCCCTCCTGGCGGGCCACCAGCGCCGCCAGGGCGATCGTCGCGCACGCGGCCAGCAGGTTGATCGCCAGCATGGAGATGCTCTTGGCGAGCACGAACACCTCGAGCGACTGCGACTGCAGCAGCCACAGGGTCATCGTCGCCTTCGCCAGACCGAGCACCGCCCACAGGATCGTGAGCCACCGGAAGAGACGCCGGACCCGCGGGCGCGCGGCCAGCTCGTGGTCCATCGGGTAGAAGTCGCCGGCCAGCCGCGCCACCATCGGGCGGGCGGTAGCGAGTGAGAGCAGGAACAGCACCGCGACCGCGCCGTCACTGATCACCGGCTGGAGGAAGTACAGCCACGTGCTGTCCGCCACGGCGGCGAGGACCGTTCGGCCCGTGAGGAGGATCGCGGCGAGGATCAGCAGCCCCGACGTACGCCGCCTGGTCAGCGCCCGCCAGGCGATCGCGCCGTACGACCACACGAGTGCTGCGCCGATCGCCGTCCACACCCCGGCCAGCACGAAGACGACGTAGAACACCACTGCGGGAACGACCACCGCGATCAGCAGGCTGAGTGACACGCGTCGGATCACGGCCACCAAGGTCGGACGGTGCGGCACCTCGACGGATGGCTCCGCGACGGCGAGGGCGGCTGAGGTCGGCGTGCGGGGGATTGCCAAGAGCCTTCGATCCTGTCGCCCGGCGGACAGCCGGCGCGTGGGGCGTGGTTCGCCGCGAAATGACGACGTGAACTCGGCGTCTGCGGGTTCCTCGGCGCACCCAGTGTACGCCGACCTCCCGCTCGACGTGGGGTTCGGCCATCATCCGCAGCGGGTGAGCCCCTCGCCGGGCCCTGCTCCTACCGTCGGCTCGTGGCTGACATCTTCCTGGGCGTCTTCGCGATCCTCGCCGGTGTGGTCCTCTGCTTCAGCGGCTACCTCTGGCTGCGGGTCTGCTTCCCCATCTGGGGGGCCTTCGCCGGATTCACGTTCGGCGCAGGCCTGGTCGCGGGGCTCGGTGAGGACCGCTTCCTGGGCGACGTCCTCGGCTGGATCGTCGGCCTCGTGTTCGCCGTCCTGTTCGCTGTGCTCGCCTACTCCTTCTTCGCCATCGCGGTCGCCATCGCGATGACCTCGATCGGCTTCACGATCGGCTCGGGCCTGGTCGTGGCTCTGGGGATCAGCTGGAACTGGGTCGCCGTGCTCGCCGGAGTCGTGCTGGGCGTCGTCGTGCTCGTGGGCGCACTGGTGGCCGACGTGCCGATGCTGATCGTGACGGCACTGAGTGCGGTCGCCGGGGCGGTGGGCGTGGTCGGCGGCCTCATGCTGGTGACCGGAGCCATGGACTCCGCTGACTTCACCGATGGGGGTTTCGTCGCCACGGTGCAAGACGACTGGTGGTGGTACGCCGGGTTCCTGGTCGTGGCCATCGGGAGCTTCGGGATCCAGCTGCTGAGCGCAGCCAGGATGCGCCGCACCCTGCGGGCCACCTGGGACTCGGCCCCCTCCTCGCAGACCGTCGCCGGCGCCTGACGGCTGCAGGCTGGGGAGAAGGTCGCCAGCCCCTGGTGGAGCGGCTCCTCGGTCGGCGCCGCCTCGCCCATCTTCTTCCGGCGCCTCAGAACGCGGTGTTGCGGCGGTAGAACTCTCCGTGCTGCACCCGGGCGTCGTCGTTCCACTCGTCCTCGACGTAGCAGGGCGCGACCGTGAGCTGCTCCTGCGTGAGCGCCACGTGCACGCGGCGTGACGGGTGGTCCAAGGAGCTGATCGCACCGGCCGGGACGAGCCGCTTCCCGCCCACGCCCCAGCCGACGATGTCGACGACGACGTAGGCGCCGAACGCGTCGTTCGCCACCCGTTCGATGCTGCCGATCGGGCCGTCGGCCGCCTCGACGTCATAGCCGACCAGGTCACCGTCCAGGGTCCACGTGGACTCGCGGTAGTCCCACACACACGCGCGGTAGTCCCACACGTTCATCACCGAGCCGTCTCTCCCATCATGTCCAGGGTCCGCATCCGACCGAGGGCACACATGCCGATCGAGGTCGAATGCTTCCGAGCAATCCTTCAACGTCGAGGAAGCTGCACGGTTACGCCGCCGTGTGCGACCTCGGGCAGGGCAGGCGGCGTGCAGGCCGGCCCTGGCGGTCGGCGCACTGTGCTCGTATTCGTCTTCCCTGGGCGACCCTCGTCGGCCTCACCCCGGCTGGGTGAGGTGCACGGGGGCCCCGGAGGCCGAGTCTCGTGGTCGGGAGATCACTGACACAGGAGTAGACCGATGACTGATGCCGCACGTTCCGCACCGAGGCTGGCACCCGGCCAGCTCGACGAGCTGATGACGCTTCTTCAGGGTGCAGACTCGGTGGAGCTGAAGCTCACGGTCCCCGACGCGGACCAGCGATCGGCCGTCCGGGCGCTGGAGATGGATCCGCTGGAGGCGGAGCTGCGTCAGATCTTCTTCTTCGACACTCCCGACCTCGCGCTCAACCAGCAGGGCGTGATCGTGCGAGCGCGGCGCACCCGCAAGGGCGACGACAGCGTCGTGAAGCTGCGACCGGTCGTGCCGAGTGAGGTCTCTCCCGAGCTGCGGTCCCTCAAGGGATTCGCCATCGAGGTCGATGCGATGCCCGGCGGCTTCGTGTGCTCCGGCCGACTGCAGTCCAAGATGCGGGCCGGGAAGGTGAAGGAGGCGGTGGCCGGCGAGCGCCCTGCGAGGTCCCTGTTCGACAAGAAGCAGCGCGCCTTCTTCGCCGACCATGCCCCCGAGGGAACATCCCTCGACGAACTGTCGATCCTGGGTCCCATCCTGGTGTTGAAGCTGAAGTTCTCCCCGACCGGGTACGACGGCCGGCTGGTCGCGGAGCTCTGGCTGTACCCGGACGGGTCTCGCATCCTGGAGCTGTCCACCAAGGCTGCGACGACCGACGCGTTCGAGGTGGCCGCGCGAACCAGGCAGTTCCTCGAGCAACGCGGCGTCGACCTGACGGGTGAGCAGCAGACGAAGACCAAGAACGCCCTCGAGTTCTTCTCGTCCGAGCTGACCTGAGAGTCCGCGACTCACCCGCCCGAGGTGACCATCGCGAGGCCAAGCCGCTCCTACGCTGAGGACGTGGCCACCGGATCCGACGGCTGACCGCGTCAGGCTGATCTCATCGAGGAGTCGTCATGCTCAAGCAACTGATCGTCGTCTGGGTCATCGTGGCCGCCTCCATCGCCATCACGGCGTGGCTTCTCCCGTCGGTGGAAGTTGACGGCGGAGCCGTGTCGCTCCTCGGCGTCGCCCTCCTGTTCGGTCTGGTCAACGCGCTGATCGGGACCGTGCTCCGGCTGGTGTCCCTGCCGCTCACGCTCATCACGTTCGGCCTGTTCGGCCTGGTCATCAACGGCATCCTGCTGGCGATCACCGCCGGCCTGACCGACGTGCTCGATGTCGGCGGCTTCTTCGCCACCATCCTGGCCGCAGTGGTCATCTCCGCGGTGACCGCAGTCCTGCTTCTCGTCGCCGGCCGACTCTTCGACGAGCCGGACTCGGCGAAGCCTGCGCCCGCTTCCTAGGACGCAAGCGTCTGACCGACCCTCCCGGGCGACGAGCCCGGAGGTGCGCACGCTCCGCCCTGCCACGTGTGGGGTTCCCGATGGCGTCACCCGTCAAGGGTGACGCGCCGAGGCCCGCAGCAGCGCAAGGTGATGGTCTCACCCGCCCCGTCGCCGAATCGAGATCTCCATGTCGAAGGCTGCCTACGAGATCCGGGTGGAGGGAAAGGTCCCGGTCAGCGTGTTGAAGGACTTCGAAGGAGTCACGGTCTCCTCCGACCCGGCCGGAAGCACGATCCATGTCCACCTGGCCGACGACGCGAAGCTGCACGGACTTCTCGAGGCCCTGCGCCGGGGGGGTCTCCTGCTCATCGACGTCCGCAGGGATCCGGTGTACGGCCTCGGCGAGGACCGGGCCGGCGCTGAAGCTCCCCCCGAGAACCCTTCCGCGACGGGCTGACCCCTCGAGCGAGAAGGTCATGACGATCAGTCGGCGGAGGAAGATCTCACCCGGGTGAGACCCCACCCTGGGTGATCCGACCTCACCCCTTCGGGTGAGGAGATGGTCACGCCAGTTTCTCAGACCACGCGGGGGTGGCTCATGACCTTGCTTGAAACCTCGCCGGACGCAGCCACGACGAACCTGCATGAGCTGGGGTTTCAGGGTCACGCCGTCGGATCGGACGCCGCCGCTCGCCCGAGCGAGGCCGGGACCTGGGGCTGGGCTGTCGTGGAGATCCGCAGCGACGGGAGCTGGGGGCGACCGCAGGTCGTGCCGGCCGAGGGGCGACCAGCCGCGATGGCGCCCGCCATCGCGAACACGTCTCCGGTAGCCGATCGGTTCGAGGAGCTGTCGCCGACGATCGAGGCTCACGTCGGGTCGGCGCACGTGTCGAACGGCTGCCTCCAACAGGCGGTCATGGCCTTCATGCGGGGCACCCGTGGCCAGGTTGCCCTGCCGGCTCGCGATGACTGCCTCGCACGTCTGGCCCACGCCGAGGCGCTGCAAGGTGATCTGCGCCGCGCCAGCCGCCACGCCAGCCTGACCCCGAGCTCTTCGTCCACGGTCATCGGCTCGGGCGACGTCCACGCCCAGCTCGCGAGGGCCTGGATCGCCCTCGAGCGCGCGAACTTCGGCGAGACGCGCCGACGGCTCGACCTCGTCGCCTCACGGGTGCCCCCGCCAGAGCTCGACCCCTGGTTGACCGCGAGCCGGCTGCTGGCCGAGGCGAGACTGCTCGTAGCAGCGGGTGAGCCGGACGCCGCGACTCGTCTACTGGCGGGGGCCCCTGAGCTCGCCTCGGTTGCCAGGGCCTCGAGCTGGTTGTCAGACCTGGTGACCGTCGCTCGTGCCGATGCGCTGGTGGAGTCGGGCGAGCCGCAGCGAGCCCTCGCCCTCGTGACGCCCCTGCCTGCGCGCGCCCCGGTGGAGGCCAGCGTCGTGACAGCGGCCGCTCGCCGGAGCATCGGTGACGTACGAGGCGCCCAGGCGGTTCTGGTCGGTGCGGCGGTCGGGTTGGAGAGCGCCCCGCTCGCGTGGCAGATCCAGGCATGGCTGCTCGAGTCGCGGCTCGCCGAAGACCAGGGCAAGCACGATCGCGCGCGCCTCATGCTGGATCGTGCCCTCCGGCTTGCCACTGCAGAGCAGATGCGAAGGCCGCTCGTCCACGACTGGCGCTGGCTTCGTGCCTTCGTCGACCGAGACCCGGCGCTGCTGCGCTCCCACAAGGACTTTCTGTCGACCTGTCATCTGGACAAGTCCGCGCCATCGTTGCGGCGCCACGATGGTCTGGCGACTTCCGACCAGTTCCTGGGCGCTCCCCTGACCGAGCGTGAGGGACAGGTCCTCGACCTCCTCGCGCAGATGTACTCGACCGATGAGATCGCTGCAGCCCTGTACGTGTCGTCGAACACGGTGAAGACCCACCTCAAGGGAATCTTCGGCAAGCTGTGCGTGAACCGTCGCGTGGAGGCCGTACGCCGCGGCCGCCAGCTCGGCCTCTGCTAGGCGGGCCCGACCCGGCGTACTCGGTCGATCCTGGCGCCGTTGTCGGTGCACGCTCGGAGGAAGCGGTTGAGGTCGTCAGAAGCGGCAGTCAGCCGTACCAGCGTCTGCTCGGGGACCACGTAGTGGAACCACCCCAGGTAGCGCAACAACGGCTCTCCGAGCTCCCCGGCGATCCGAACCTCGTAGGTGGCCAGACCGCTCTGTCCTCCCGCGCCGGCGCGGGGCGTGTCGGACGGCGATACTCGATGGACGTCTGTCAGGACCAGCCCCACCGAGAAGACCTTCTCCAGCAGGACATCGAGCTGTTGCGGCTCCTCGACCCGTTCCCGCAGTGCGGTCTGCGCCCCGGTGCTGCGGACGGTCATGGACGGGAACCGGGATCGCAGGTAGTCAGGCGGACGTCGCGCCAAGTGGACGTCGTAGGTGATCTGATGGTTCACCTCGGCCCCGACCCTGTCCGCCATGGAGACACCCTGCTCCCCCACCGCCCCCGGCACGTCACCCTTCCTGGGTGAGGCCCGATGGAGGGAGGCTCTCCCATGCTGGTCACACCAGTGCTCGACAGGGAGGACGACCATGGCAACAGGTGATCCGGTCCGGCAGCAGGACCCCGATCTCTCGAAGCCGCGACGCACCGGCTGGTACGGCTTCATCGCCTTCGCGGCTGTCTTGATGTGCGTCCTCGGCCTGTTCCACGCGATGGCCGGCCTCGTGGCGCTGTTCGATTCGGAATACTTCCTGGTCGGCGACAGCGGCCTGGTGGTCGAGGTCGACTACACGGCCTGGGGCTGGACGCACCTGCTCCTCGGCATCCTCGTCGGCTGCGCCGGGTTCGCGCTGACGAGTGGAGCGACCTGGGCGCGCATCGTCGCCGTGGCCTTGGCGGTGATCAGCTCGCTGATCAACCTGGCTTTCATGTCCGCCTACCCGGTCTGGTCGGTCACCATGATCGCGATCAGTATCCTGGCCATCTACGCCGTCACGGTGCACGGCGACGCCGCATCACTCGACGGGAGCTGACCGCCATGTCCACGGAACCACGCGATGTCGAGGTCTTCTACTCCGTCCAGGAGGCGGTCGCCAAGCTCCGCCGGCTGGCGGACGCTCTGGAAGGAGAGAAGTCCTTCCGCATCCAGATCGCAGGGGAGCGGATCCGGGTCCCGCGGAGGGCTCGGATGTCCATCGAGCACGAGCGGGGCGACGACCACGAGGAGATCGAGTTCCAGCTCACCTGGTCGCTGGAGGACGGCGACGATGATGACGATGACTGAGCAGCACGTCACCCGTCACGGGTGAGGCCGCTCGATCGGCCCGTCGTCAGGCTGGTGCCGGGCGCGACCGCCGTCTGATCACCGAGCCTAGGAGTACAACACCCATGGATGATGGATTCGGCTTGTGGGACGTCTTCGTCTCGATGCTCTGGTTCGGGCTGCTGATGGCCTGGATCTGGATGATCATCGCCATCCTCGGAGACATCTTCCGTGACCACGACCTCAGCGGAGGCAAGAAGGCGCTGTGGACGGCGTTCATCGTGCTGATCCCGTGGCTGGGCGCGCTCTGCTACGTCTTCGCCCGGGGCGATTCCATGAACAAGCGTGCCCAGCAGGCCGAGCTCGACCAGCAGGCCAAGATTCGCGAGTACGCGGGGGCGGCTGCCGCACCCAACGTGGCCGAGGAGCTGCGAGGACTCGCCGAGCTCCGCGACAGCGGGGTCCTCACCCCGGCCGAGTACGAGACCGCCAAGGCCAAGGTCCTGGCGTGAGACCGTGCGCCGGCTCGTTCCTGCTCCATCAGTGATCCGGGCCGGCGGTGACGTGGGATGGCACGGGTGACCTCCTGGTCGCGCCCGGCCTGGACCCTCGTCGGACTGCTGGTGGCCTACTACGCCTTCCCCGTGGAGTGGACCGACGCCTCGCCGGTGATCGTCGCGCTGAGCATCCTGGGAACAGTAGGCGGCGTCGCACTCGTCGGCACCATGATGGCCAGAGAGCTGGGCTCGCTCCGCCGAGGAGACCCCGGCCGCGGCTTCCGGGCGCTGTCGATGCTGCTGATCCTGCTCGTGATCGCCGCCTCGCTCACCTTCTTCCTCCTCAACCAGGCCAGCCCCGAGCAGGTGACCGGTCTGCAGACGCGGACGGACGCCCTGTACTTCACCCTCAGCGCGATGACGACCGTCGGCTTCGGAGACGTGCACGCCGAAGGTCAGATCGCTCGGGCTCTGGTCGGCGTGCTGCTCGTGTTCAACGTCGTCGTGGTCGCCTCGCTCATCCGCCTCTACACCACCCGCCAGGGAACCAGGGCCTGATCGAGCACCTGAGCCTCTCGGCAACGCCGCTGTGAGGCGGGGCCTCGCAGCCGGTGGCCGGTTCGGCTCGGCGAGGTCACCCGGGGTCGTCTCGCGTCACTCCGCGCTCGATCGAGTGAGCCGCGCGCCGGGACCGAGGCGCGTCGCCCAGGACCGCCTGGTCCTCCTTCCGGACGTAACGACTTCCAAGCGGACCGGCCGAGACTCCGTGGAGGACGACGCTCAGCACGACGGTCAGGGCGACGACGGCGACGGCCTGACCGACCAGCGACGACTCACCGAGCTCCTCGATCGCCAGGAGTGCGAAGACGACCGAGGCCAGACCCCTGGGCCCGAACCAGCCCACGAACAGCACGGTGGGTCGGTCCAAGCCCGAGCCCACCAGAGCAAGAGCGACGGGGATCATGCGGATCACCGTCAGGCTGAGGAGGGCGTAGACGAGTAGCGACACCGAGAAGTGGTCGAGCACGAGAGGAACCAGCGCGGCGCCGAAGAGGAACCACACAGCGAGGGCCAAGAGCTCGCCCATCAGCTCCGGCAGCTCACCCACCTCCTCGGGGTCGGCAACGTCCGCCGGCAAGGACGCGCCGAAGGCGATCCCGGCGACGAACGCTGCGATGAACCCGTTGCCGTCGACCGCCACCGCGAGGGTGAAGCTGGCGAGCGCGGCGGCGAGTGTCGCCAGCCGCCGCCCACCCGAGACGATCCAGTGGCGCCTGGAGCCGAAGCTGATGAGGACGGCGGTGCCGAGCCCGATCGCGAGGCCGACGACGACGCCGAACGCGAGCTCGACCAAGGCCCCTCCCCCGCCTTCGTGTCCACTGAGTCCGAGGTCGGTCGCGGCAAGTGCGAGCGCGAACGCGACGATCGGCGTGGCGATGCCGTCGTTCAGGCCGCTCTCCACATTGAGCGCGCGCCGCAACCTCAGGGGGATCCGCTTGTCGTTGACGACCTGGGCGCTGAGAGCCGCGTCCGTCGGAGCGAGTGTGGCACCCACGAACCCAGCGAGGGCCCAGGACAAGTCGTCGAACATCCAGGCGGCGAGAAGCGAACCCAGAATGATGGACAGCGGCAGCCCGATCCCGAGCAGCCGGATGGGGAAGTAGACGTCCTTCCTGAGCTGCACGACGTTCACTCGCGACGCGTCCGAGAACAGCAGCAACGCCAAGGTGAACTCCGCCAGCAGGTGGACCGACGGTGCTTCGACGTCGACGGCCAGAGGTCCCCAGGAGGGGTTCCCCAACAGGTAGCCGGCGACCAGGAAGACGACCGCGCCGGTGATGTTGACGCGAGCGAGCAGCTGCGACGCAACAGCCCATCCGAGTACCAGGAGCATCAGGACCGCGAGACTGGCCTCGGTCACGTCATCGCCCCTTGCCGGTCATGCTGCTCGGCTGCCACGGACCCGGTCACAGGCCTGCCGCACCACACTTGCGCGTCCGGTGGGGGGACGCCTCACCCGGTCCGGATGACCTGCACCGGGCCGTGCGGCGCTGCGCGCAAGATCACCTCGGCAGGAGGAAGCCCATCGCAGCAGCCTCACGACAAGATGTGGCAACGACGCGAACAGGAGACGATCCGTGAGCACGACTTCTCCGGTCCTGACGGCCGGCTTCTGGAGGACCCGACGAGCGGCCGCGATCGCGGGCATCGCCTTCGGCATCCTTCTCCTCGCAGCCATGGCGATGGCGCGCCTGGCCCTGTCCGACTCCGGGTACGAGTCGCTGCAGGCCGATGGCGACCGGCGCGCGATGATTCGGCTCAGCCTCCAGCTCGTGCCCTTCGCCGGGATCGCCTTCCTCTGGTTCATCGGTGTGATCCGAGAACAGCTGGGCCCCGTCGAGGACCGTCTGTTCTCGACAGTCTTCATGGGCAGCGGGCTGCTGTTCCTGGCGTTGTTGTTCACCGGTGCCGCGACGTCGGCCAGCCTGGTGGAGATGCTGAGCCGTTCGAATGCCGACGCTGATGTGTGGGCGTACGGTCGAGACACGTCGGTGGGTCTCATCTCCGTCTACGCCATGCGGATGGCCGCAGTGTTCACCTTGTCGGTCAGCACGGCCGGGCTGCGGGCGGCAGCGCTTCCTCGCTGGGTCTCCTACGTGGGTTACCTGGTCGCGCTGGCACTTCTCGTGGGCTCCGCGGAGCAGCAATGGATTCAGCTGGCGTTTCCCGCCTGGGTGCTGGTCGTGAGCACCGCCATCCTGCTGACACGTCCGCGAGACCGGCCGCCTCACTCCGTGACGGGCGGCGCGTGACGTTCACGCAGAAACGTTCCGTGGGGCAACGGGGCCGGGGCCTCGCCCAACGAGACAGTGTGGCGAGAATGCCGAAGGCCCACACGACGGCGTAGACACCGTGCAGCCAGTCGGAGCGGCATGGTCGATCTCTCGACCATGTCTGCCCTGCGCCACGAAGCCGGCGTAGAACAAGGCGGCAGCACGTTGCTCGAGCGGTGGTCCGGCTCACCCGGGTCGGGGGAGGACCGCCGGAGCCGGGCACCGCAGAGTACTGGTGGGTGCGACCGTCACGCTCGCGCCGTACATCCTTGGAAGGACCACCATGGGCCAGGATCACTCTCGAGCGATGCTTCCGATCCCCGACGTACCGCATCAGGGGCTCACGACCTATGACGCGAAGGATCCGGAGACGTCCTTCCCCCCCATCGAGCCCCTCACTCCACCCGCGGGGGCCCCCAACGTCCTGGTCGTGCTCCTCGATGATGTGGGATTCGGGGCATCGAGCGCCTTCGGCGGACCGTGTCGGACGCCCAATGCCGATCGGTTGGCCGCCGGCGGGCTGCGGTTCAACAGGTTCCACACCACCGCACTGTGTGCGCCGACCCGACAGGCACTGCTGACCGGGCGCAATCACCACTCGGTGGGTATGGGCTCCATCACCGAGACGGCGACGTCTGCCCCTGGCCAGAGCTCGCTGCGTCCGAACACCATGGCGCCGCTCGCCACCACGCTGAAGCTGAACGGCTACTCGACCGCACAGTTCGGCAAGTGCCACGAGGTGCCGGTCTGGCAGACCTCGCCGATGGGCCCCTTCGATGCCTGGCCCTCAGGAGGTGGTGGCTTCGAGACGTTCTACGGCTTCATCGGCGGCGAGAACAACCAGTACGAGCCGGCACTGTACGACGGCACCACCCCGGTCGAGCCACCCGCCACGGCGGAAGAGGGCTACCACCTGACCGAGGACCTGGCCGACCACGCGGTGAACTGGGTGCGCCAGCAGAAGGCCCTGATGCCTGACAAGCCCTTCTTCGTCTACTTCGCACCGGGCGCGACCCATGCCCCGCACCACGTACCCAAGGAATGGATCGACAAGTACGCCGGCCAGTTCGACGACGGCTGGGACGTCCAGCGCGAACGCACCTTCGCCCGGCAGAAGGAGCTGGGCGTGATCCCCGCAGACGCCGAGCTCACACCCCGCCACGAGGAGATCACCGCGTGGGACGACATGCCGGAGGAGCTGAAGCCGGTCCTGGCCCGGCAGATGGAGGTCTACGCCGGCTTCCTGGAGCACACGGACCACCACGTGGGCAGACTGATCGATGCCATCGAGGACCTCGAGGTCCTCGACAACACGATCATCTACTACATCATCGGCGACAACGGCGCCTCGGCGGAGGGCACCATGAACGGCGCCTTCAACGAGATGGCGAACTTCAACGGGATGGCTGC
Organism: uncultured Actinomycetota bacterium; assembly: GCA_963829855.1. Taxonomy (GTDB): domain Bacteria; phylum Actinomycetota; class Actinomycetes; order Propionibacteriales; family Nocardioidaceae; genus Nocardioides. The sequence continues at coordinate 608,388 of CAWHKE010000011.1, forward strand.
CCTCGAGACGCCAGAGTTCATGGTCAGCAAGATGGACAGCTTCGGCGGGCCGGACTCCTACAACCACTACTCGGTCGGCTGGGCGTGGGCGATGAACGCCCCCCTGCAGTGGACCAAGCAGGTCGCCTCGCACTGGGGCGGCACTCGCAACGGGACGATCGTGCACTGGCCGGCCGGCATCGAGGAGGCCGGTGGACTCCGGTCCCAGTTCACTCACGTCATCGATGTCGCCCCTACGGTGCTGGAGGCTGCGGGTCTCCCGGAGCCGACCATGGTCAACGGCGTGCTGCAGTCCCCCATCGAAGGCACCTCCATGCTCTACACCTTCAACCAGGCGGACTCCCCAGAGCGTCACGACCTGCAGTACTTCGAGATGTTCGGCAACCGAGGCATCTATCACCAGGGGTGGAGTGCGGTCACCAAGCACAGGACACCGTGGGTCATGGTCGGTGGCGTGATCCCAGCCTTCGATGACGACATCTGGGAGCTGTACGACGGCAGCAGCGACTTCAGCCAGGCCCGCAACCTCGCTGCCGACAACCCGGAGAAGCTCGCCCAGCTCCAGCGGCTCTGGCTGATCGAGGCCACCAAGTACCAGGTGCTCCCACTGGACGACCGCGGCGCTGAACGGCTCAACCCTGAGATGGCGGGCCGACCCACCCTCATCCGGGGCAGCTCCCAGATCTTCTTCGCGGGCATGGGCCGGCTCTCGGAGAACAGTGTGGTGAGCATCAAGAACAGGTCCTTCTCGGTGACCGCCGAGGTCGAAGTGCCGCACGACGGTGCCAACGGCGTGATCATCGCCCAAGGCGGCCGGTTCGGTGGTTGGGCCGTCTATGCCAAGGACGGCAGGGCCAAGTTCGTCTACAACGTCCTCGGCATCCACGAGTTCGTCACCGAGGCCGACACCCCGATGCACGAGGGGACTCATCAGGTGCGGATGGAGTTCGCGTACGACGGCGGCGGACTGGCCAAGGGCGGCGACGTCACCCTCTACTACGACGGCACGGCCGTCGGCACCGGCCGCGTGGAAGCTACCCAGCCCATGGTCTTCTCCGCCGACGAGACCACCGACATCGGCTACGAGTCCGGCACCACCGTCACTCCCGACTACAACTCCGCGACCAGCCACTTCACCGGAAGGGTCAACTGGGTCCAGCTCGACGTCGGCACTGACGACCACGACCACTACATCGACCCCGATGAGCGACTCAGGGTCGCCATGGCCCGACAGTGAGTCCATCGGGTCGGCGGGTCGGCCGAGAGTGACGGCCCGCCAACGCTCGGGCAGTTGGCTGCCAGCCGGGCGGTCTGTCAGCCCCGCGCCATCGCGTCGACGCACACGGTGATCGCCAGGATCAGGGCGACGTCCTGGTCCTCCGCCAGCTGGACGCCATAGGTGTCCCGGACCCGGAACCACTTCTTGGACACCGTGGCGACCGTCTCCCCGTCGCACTCGATCTCGTACTCGTGGTTGACGATGTTGCCGTGAGCCTTGAGGTCCTGGCCCCCGTCGACCTCGATGATGTAGTGGTCGCGGATGCCCAGGAGGCGCTTGCGCACGGTCGCCCTGGTGTCGCCACGCTCGATCGTCATCTTGTCGCGGACGGTGAGCTTCTTCTCCTGGATCTTCGACAGCTCGTTGCCGCCCGGATCTTCGAGGATGAATGTCTCGCGAAGCCGAGCGGCCTTGCCGTTGACCTTGAAGACCTTGTTGCCGTCCTCGTCCTCGATCCAGTAGTCATCCCCGATGGCCATCATCTTCTCGCGCATCCGGAACTTGGGACCGTCAGGGCCCCGGCGACGTAGTCCCACCGTTTCCTCCTTCACTGTCTGGGGCCTCATCGAGGCCGCCAGTGTCGGGCCCCCGAGCCGGGTTGCCGATCAGGGTCGATACCCGAACTGTCGCAGGTGCCCACCTCACCGACCTCACCTCATGTGGGTGAAGGCCGGCTCCACCGGGCCGGAGGTGCTTTTCCGCGACCTGCCGGACGGCCCGGAGCCGTCACACGCGAACGACGCAGCGGAACCCCAGATGGCTCGTGGATGTGTCGACGGTCTGGCGCTGGCGCGCGGCGGGTCGGTAGCGCAGGCAGTAGTTCGGCGCGCACAGGTGCGAGCCGCCCTTGACCACCTTCGGTGACGGTCCTTCGGCCGACCCGAAAGACGGCGGGACCAGCTCGGACCCGCGATGCGGTCCGCAACAGCTCGCCGAGTCCGTGACCGGCTGATCGGCCGTCGAATGCGCGGCGACGGGCACGGCGTGACTGCTCGTGAAGTTCTGGGTCGTCCACTCCCACACGTTCCCGATCATGTCGACCAGGCCAAAGCCGTTGGGGGGAAACGTGCCGACCGGCGAGGTGCGGTCGTAGCCGTCGAGCAGCTCGTTGTGCACGGGGAAGTTGCCTTGCCAGGTGTTGGCCATCATCCGCCCCCGCGGGGCGAACTCGTCGCCCCACGCATACGTCGCTCCGGCCAGGCCTCCGCGCGCGGAGAACTCCCACTCCGCTTCTGTGGGCAGCGCCTTGCCCGACCAGGCCGCGTAGGCGATGGCGTCGTCGTACGCCACGTGCGTAACGGGATGCAGGTCGCGCCCGTGCAGCGTGCTGCCGCCTCCCTCGGGATGCCTCCACTGCGCGCCTGGAGTCCAGGACCACCAGGCCCGGAAGTCGTCGAGACTGACGGGGCCACGGGGTGGGGTGAACACCAGCGACCCCGGCACCAGCTGCGCGGGCTCCGCGTCCGGGAACTCCAGCGGGTCTGGGGCCGTCTCCGCCACCGTCACGTGTCCGGTCGCCTTCACGAACCGGCGGAACTCCGCCACCGTGACGGGATGATGGTCCATCCAGAAGCCGTCGACCTCGACGGTGTGGACAGGCCGCTCCTCGGGATAGAAGTCCTCGGACCCCATGGAAAAGGCCCCGCCGGGGATCCAGACCATGTTCTTGGGGGTGCGCCCGCCCGGGGCCGGACCGTCCATCGTGCGCCTCCCCCACCCGCGAGTTCCGAGCCACACTAGCCCGGAGGTCGGATTCGCCGGGTGAGGTAGCGCCCTCGAGGACGGCGCCGGGCGGCGCGTTCTGGGCCGACGCTTCGGTCACAAACCGCTCGTCAACCTAGAACTCCGTATAGTCCTGTGGTGCGACCTACCCCGTGGGTGAGATAACGATGGAGATCAGAGGCGTGGAGCCGTTCAGCGAACTCATCGCGCCCGCGGATTCGGTCGACCAGTTCCTCGAATCCAAGCTGCATCGACCTCCCAGGCGCGACAACTGGGTCCCGCGAGACCGTCTGGTCGACGCGCTGGATCAAGCGGTTCGTCATCCGGTCACCCTGGTGGCTGCGCCCGCGGGGTACGGCAAGACGACCCTGCTGGCCCAGTGGCTCCACGGCGCGAACCGGCCGGCACCGGCTTGGGTGTCCTTGGACAGCGGTGACAACGACCCTGACCGTCTGTGGACCCACGTCGCCGTGGCCCTGGAGCGCGTCGGCTGCGTCCTCCCCGCCAGCGAGCCCGCTCGCGTGGTCGGCGCCCGCCCCGACACAGCGCCCAGAGCCGTCCTTCCGACCCTGCTCAACGCGCTTGCCGCGATGCCCGACGACATCGTCCTGGTCCTCGACGACTACCACTTCATCCGCGAGCCGGCCTGCCACGAACAGGTGCAGTTCCTGATCGCTAGTCTTCCCGCCCAGGCGCACCTGGTGATCGTGACCCGCTCCGATCCCGATCTGCGGCTCGGCCGGCTCCGCGCCGCGGGCGACCTGGCCGAGATTCGAGCCGGGGACCTGAGCTTCACTCTGGAGGAGGCGACGCAGCTGCTCGCCAGCGGCGACGTGCAGCTGGCCGACGAGACCATCTCGCAGCTGATGGAGCGCACCGAGGGCTGGCCCGCGGGCCTCTACCTGGCAACGTTGTCGTTGGTCGGCCGGGCCGATCCCGACGACTTCGTGCGCAGGTTCAGCGGCGGGAGCCGCTTCATCGGGGACTATCTCACCGAGGAGGTGCTGAGCCGACTCACCGAGCGGGTGCGGGAGTTCATCACGACGGCGTCGATTCTGGACCGGTTCTCTGCTTCGTTGTGCGACCACGTGGGTGGCACCACCGACTCGGCGGCGATCCTCCACGACTTGGAGCGGTCGAACCTGTTCGTCGTCCCGCTGGACGAGGCGAGCGAGTGGTTCCGCTTCCACCACCTCTTCGCTGTCGTGGCGCGCAGTGAGCTGGAGCTCGGCCAGCCGGAGCACGTGAAGGCGTTGCACGCTCGCGCCGCCGAGTGGTTCGCCTCCCGTGGCCACACCGACGAGGCGATCCAACACCTTCTTGCCGCGGGCGACACGGAGAACGCCTCGGTCCTCATCCAGGCAAGTTGGCTGACCTACGTCGATGCCGGCCGCGGCGCGACCGTGGTGAGATGGCTGGAGTCGATGGGATCGCCCGACAGCTCAGCGACTCCGGCCGCGCGCGTCACGGCCGCATGGATGGCTGCCCTCGTGGGCAACGAGTCACTCTTGTCCGACCACGTCGCCGCCCTGGCCGAGCTCGGCGATTATGGCCCCCTTCCCGACGGAACGCGCTCGGTCGAGTCCGCCATCGCCCTGATCGGTGGCCTGTTCGGGTATGGCGGCCCCGTCGAGACGATGGCAGCCGCGCGGCGTGCGGTCGAGATCGAGACCGACAGCCAGTCGCCGCACTACGCCATCGCCCACGTGAGCCTTGGCCACGCGGCGTACCTTCTCGGCGACCTGGAGCAGGCGATCATCCCGCTCAGAACGGCCTCCCGCCACCACCGGGCTCCGGGCATCATCCGGGTCCTCAGCCTGTCGGTCGAGTCGTTCGTCGAGTCCGAACGCGGCGAGCTGGTGCGCGCCCGCGAGTGCGCAGAAGACGCCATGGACATCATCGACGCAGGCGGCCTCCGTGCTTCGCCACAAGCCTCGTTGGCGTTCGCGGCGCTCGGACAAGTGCAGGCCACTGCCGGCAAGATCGACGACGCGCTCGCGACCCTCGAGGTGGGCCTGGCCATCCGTCGCCAAACCTCGGCCCAGGGGGTGTGGGGCCCGATCCACCACCTGCTCATCATGGCGCGCGTCGCCGCCCTGGCCGGCCGGTTGGCGATGGCTCATGACCTCATGGGTGAGCTGAACGCCCGGTTGAGCCGGTACTCGAACGGCATGGCGGCCATGCAGGCGAGGGTGGCCGAGGTCCAGCTCCTCCTTCGCGACGGCGCTACGGCGGCACTCCTCGACGAACCGCTGACAGCTCGCGAGCTGGACGTGCTGCGCCTGCTCCAAGGCGGCATGACCCTCCACGAGGTCGCGGCCGAGCTCTACCTCTCCTTCAACACGGTCAAGACGCATGCGCGTGCTGTCTATCGCAAGCTCGGCGCGCACTCGAGAGCCGAAGCCGTCCTGATCGCGCGGAGGCAGTCGCTGATCTGAGCGGAGCCCCCGAGCGAGGAGTCTGAGCAGCACGTCACCCGTCACGGGTGAGGCCGCTCGATCGGCCCGTCGTCAGGCTGGTGCCGGCGCGACCGCCGTCTGATCACCGAGCCTAGGAGTACAACACCCATGGATGATGGATTCGGCTTGTGGGACGTCTTCGTCTCGATGCTCTGGTTCGGGCTGCTGATGACCTGGATCTGGATGATCATCGCCATCCTCGGAGACATCTTCCGTGACCACGACCTCAGCGGAGGCAAGAAGGCGCTGTGGACGGCGTTCATCGTGCTGATCCCGTGGCTGGGCGCGCTCTGCTACATCTTCGCCCGGGGCGATTCCATGAACAAGCGTGCCCACCAGGCCGAGCTCGACCAGCAGGCCAAGATGCGCGAGTACGCCGGGGTGGCTGCCGCACCCAACGTGGCCGAGGAGCTGCGAGGACTCGCCGAGCTCCGCGACAGCGGGGTCCTCACCCCGGCCGAGTACGAGACCGCCAAGGCCAAGGTCCTGGCGTGAGACCGTGCGCCGGCTCGCTCATGCACCGTCAGTGATCCGAGCCGGCGCGCTCCCGCCGAGCCCCACGACGGGCGGGCTACTGCAGAGCAGCGGTGAGGCGCATCGTGTTGTCGAGGTACCGCTGGACCTTGGACCGCCGTCGCCACTCCTCGAGCGTCAGCTCGCGCGACAGTGCTCGGTAGTCGTCCTCGACCTGGCGGAACCGCGCTACCACGTCCCCACCGGTCAGCATCACCGACACCTCGTGGTTGAGGGCGAAGGAGCGCATGTCCATGTTGCTCGACCCGATCACCGCGACATCGTCGTCGATCGTGAAGTGCTTGGAGTGCAAGACGGCCGGCGACGGGTACAGGTGGATCCGCACGCCGGCCTCCAGCAGCGCTTGGTAGTACGAGCACTGCGCGTGGTAGACCATGAACTGGTCGCCCTCCTCGCTGACGAAGAGCTCGACCTGCAGCCCACGTCGGGCGGCCGTCGTCACGGCGTACAGCAGCGGCTCGTCCGGGACGAAGTAGGGGCTGGTCAACGACACTCTCGCCCGCGCCGAGTAGATCAGGGCGGTGAAGAGCCGCAGGTTGTTCTCCGTGACGTAGCCCGGGCCGCTCGGGAGCACCTGCGCGGCCACACCATCCACATGGCGGGTCGGAGTGGCGGCAGAGACCTCCTCGCTCATGCGCTCGTGGGTCTCGGTGAACCAGTCCTTCGCGAACACGGCCTGCAGCGAGGTCACCGTCGGCCCGTCGATGCGCGCCACCAGCTCGACCCACTCGCGACCGGCCGCGTGGTTCTTGGGCTTGTTGTAGCCGGGCTCGATCAGGTTCTGCGATCCCATGAAGGCCACCCGGCCGTCGACGACCAGGATCTTGCGGTGGTTGCGCAGGTCGGGTCGTTGGAACTGACCCTTGAGAGGCCGGACCGGCAGCATCGGTCGCCAGTCGATGTCGGAGCCGGCCAGGCGCCGCTCGAAGTCGGCGTACCCCGGGATGCCGCGAGACCCCATGTGGTCGAACAGCAGCCGTACCTTCACCCCCCGAGCGGCGGCCGCCACCAGGGCGTCGAAGAAGGGCGCGGTCACGTCGTCCCAGGCGGAGATGTAGAACTCGACCTCGACGGACCGGGTGGCGGCCGACACCTCCTGGGTCATGGCGACGATCGCGTCGTGGTACCCCGGGATGAGGTCGACCCGGTTCCCTGCCTGGAGGGGCAGCGACCCCAGGTTGTAGTTGAGGGCCACGATCGGGCCCAGGTACGCCGGCCCCTCGACCGGCGTCATCGGCAGCTCGTCGGTGGCCGTCCGAATCGCGTCGTCCGCCTCGCGTTGGCGGGCCAACCGGCCCTTGCCGAGGTTGGTCCGACCCAGCATCAGGAACAACAGGAAGCCGGCGAACGGCACGATCAGGATCAGGATCAGCCACGCCATGGCCGACGACGGCTTGCGGTTGTGGGGCAGCACCCCGATCGCCAGGAACTTGATGACGTAGTCGGCGACGAGAAGTGCCGCTCCGGCCACGACGAGGAGCTCGTTCACTACGCGCGGACCTGGGCCCAGGTCGTCGGTACGTCTGCGCCACCTTCCTGCGACACCCGGTCTCCCATCTGCACGTAGGCGCCGCCCTGGGGGAAGAGCCGACCGGCCACGAGAGCCTGGCCGAGCCCGAACGACGGAGCACCCGCCATCAGACCAGGGGGCACGAAGGAGAACAGGCGGGTCAGGTCGCCGACATCGGCCATGGAGTTCATCCGCATGAGAAGCAGGTTGTCGCACTGGGACACGACGTTCTCGTGCACCTTGTTCGGACGCTGCGTCGAGACGAGCATGTAGAGGCCGTACTTGCGGCCCTCGGCAGCGATCTGGACGGCTCGCTCGGTGGTGATCCGGCTGACTGCGCTCTCGGGTTCGGCGGCGCAGATGTTGTGCGCCTCGTCGATGACCACGAGCACTGGCTCACGGTTGCGCCGCGTGCTCCACAGCGACCCCAGCACGGCGTCCGCCATCATCTGTTGCTCCTCGGGGGTCTCCAACGACCCGAGGTCCACCACGACACATCGGCTGGTGGGCTCCCTCAGCTCCTCCAGGAGAGAACGGTCCTCAGGAGCCCAGACCGCCCAGTCGAGGACCCCCAGGTTGACCGCACGCATGCCCAGCTGTTTGGCGCTCGGGTCCTCCGCCCCGATCAGCTGGTCGAGGCTGGTGACCAGAGGCTGCCCGTCCGCATTGGCGCGCAACAGCTCCGACAGCACGGCGTACTCCCCCCGATCTGCGATCGGATCGAGGCCCAGCAGGGCGCCCTGGGTCCTCGTGTCGAGCTCGGCGAACCGCAGCCGCAGCTCGTGGTCGGAGCCCGCCTCGTTGCTCCAGACCGCGACGTCACCCGCGACGCCCTGGTGTCGCTCGGCTTTGCCCGGGTCGGCCCCGTCGCGGACCTTTCCCAGGCCGACGTAGTCGGAGTTGGGGTCGAGGATCACGATCCGCAAGGTGGTCTCGGCGAGCACCTTCTCGAGCAGGAGGCCGAGCGAGTAGGTCTTGCCCGAACCCGACTGCCCGCACATGAAGGTGTGTCGGTTGAGACCGCCACTGTCGAGCACGGCCGGGACGCCCGGTGCCAGCAACAGCTCCCCGATGGCGAGGCCGGACCGATCCCGTCGCCGGGTCCCGTCGAGCCAGGCGTTGACCTCGTCGGGACGCGCCGGGCGCGCGAGCGCGTTGTGGAACGGGGTGCCCCGGTCGAGGAGGAGCCCGTTTCCGACGGCGCGCCGGATCATGATGCTGGACGTGGAGCCCGGCGCCCACTCGACATCCACGCTGTCGGTCCGGCTCGTCAGGTCCGTGATCTGGCCGAACCGGTTGCCGTCCTCGTGCTCGAGGACGACGTACCCTCCCCGCTTGAGCTCCAGCCGGTGGATCGCCGCCTGGAACTCGAACGCGAGGCCGTCGACCGACGTCGCGAGCGGCAGCGTGTCGTGCTCGATGCGGTCGCGGAGGTCCCGGTAGCGCGCGACCTGCTCCGACATCCAGTCGCCAGGGGGTTCTGGAGCTGCTGGGGCCTGATCCACCTCGGACATCACGATCACCCTCTGCGGTCGGTGTGTGCAACCGCGCGCACGAGCGGCGGCTGCACCTGAGTCAGGCCCTAGTCTGCGGCCCTGCAGCCGAGGCGCGGATCCCCCGCCGCGAGTGAGCCGAAGCCTCGACCGGTCTCGCGGTCCGGTCCGGGTCACGCGACGTCGAGCGCGGAGGTTGGGATACATCGCCCGTGGCGGGCGATGCCCGCGCAGGGTGGGCGCGACCAGACTCGGGGTCCCACCGTCGAGCAGATGCGAGACACGATGAGCACTGGGGAGACCCTCGTGTTCCTGGCCGTGCTCGGCGCGCGGTTCCTCGTCCCGCTGCTGATCCCGTGGTTCCCGCTACCGGCGATCTTCGCCTGTCTTGTGCTGGATGCCGTCGACCAGTCGATCTTCCAGGCCTTCGGCTACGACCCACCGGGATACCAGGGTTACGACAAGGCCATGGACGTCTACTACCTGGCCCTCGCCTATCTCTCGACCCTGCGCAACTGGTCGAGCCTGGCGGCGTACCAGGTCGGCAGGTTCCTGTACTTCTATCGCCTGGTCGGCGTCGTCGCCTTCGAGCTGACGCACGTCCGCGCCCTGCTGCTGATCTTCCCCAACACGTTCGAATACTTCTTCATGGCCTACGAGGCCATCCGCTCCCGGTGGCGGAACACCCGCTGGGGACTGCGCTGGTGGATCGTCGTCGCCGGCCTCATCTGGGTGTTCATCAAGCTGCCGCAGGAGTGGTGGATCCACGTGGCGCAGCTCGACGTCACGGACTTCCTCGCCGAGAACTCCTGGGCCGGGCCGACGCTCATCATCGCGCTGCTCGTGGCAAGCGCGGCGTTCTGGATCTGGGGCCGCCCACGGCTGCTGCCGCCCGATCACCCGCTGCGGTTGGCCGCCGACCCGCTTCCGGAGGCCATGGACACCGGCGCCGAGCAGTCGCGCGCGTACGCCGACGCTGGTGCCGTCTGGTCGGTCGCCACGCTCGAGAAGGTCATCCTCCTCGGGCTGCTCTCGGTCATCTTCGCCCAGACGCTCCCCGGCCTCGAGGTAACGACCTTCCAGCTCTTCGTCTCCGTGGCGGTGGTCGTCGTGGTCAACGCGGCGTTCACCCTGGCCCGGGCGCGGCACTCGCGCAGCCTGGCGTCGACCACCCTGACGTTCGTCGCCCGCTCCGTTGCCAACGTCGCACTGGTCGCGATCGCAGCCTGGGTGCTCCCGCGCGCCGACGGCGAGATCGCCGTGGCACCTGCGCTGTTCTTCCTGACCCTGATCAGCCTGGTGACGACACTGCACGACCGGTGGTACGCGATCAGCGCGCTTCGGGGTACCCAAGCGACGCAGCCGGGGCGCGCGTAGTGGGCTCCCTGGTTGCCTGGTGGCATCGGCTGTCGACCCGGGGCAAGGTGGTCACGGCGGTCCTGGTCACCCTCCCGTTCGTGGCGGCTGCGGTGATCTACGCGGCCACCAGCGACGGCATCACGATCGTCGACCCGGAGAAGCCCGGGCGGTCCTACTTCTCCGTCTTCGCGCTGATCGCCCTGGACGGCGTGATGCCGATCTTCCCGGGCGAGACGACCCTGAACGCCGCCGCGACGGTGGCCGCCCAGGGCAAGGTGGACCTCTTCCCGATCATCGTGGCGGGAGCCTTGGGCGCGATGGTCGGTGACTCCTCGCTGTTCTGGCTGGCGCGCAAGTACTCCTACAAGGTCGAAGGCCAGGTAACCCGAGCCAAGGGCAACCCGCGGGTGCGTCAGGCCTTCGAGCTCTTGGACCGCAGCGCGGCCGTGCTCATCGTCGGTGGCCGCTACCTGCCCGGCATGCGGTTCGTGGTCAACGCGACCATGGGGCTCTCGGACATCCGCTACCGGCGCTTCCTCCTGTGGTCGGTCATCAGCGGAGCCCTCTGGAGCACGTACACCTGCCTGATGGCCTACCAGATCGGGCTGGCCCTGGGTGACTACCCGCTGGCGTCGTTCATCATCTCGGGACTCGTGACAACCGTGGTGATCACGGTGATCTTCTTCACCGTCCGTCACAACCGCCGAAGCGCCGCCCGGCGTGCCGAGCCGAGCTAGGCACGATCGACGGTGGACGACGCCAGAGCCTCCGAGATCGCCCGGAACAGAGCGTTGTGGGCGGTCATGAACGAGCGCTTCACGGATGCCGCGGCCGAGGGAATGTGGGCCGAGCCGGACATGGTGTGGGGACTCTTCGGGGTCCCGGAACGCGATCTGCGCGCCCTGGGAGATGTCGAGGGACTCGAGGTCGTGGACCTGGCGTGCGGCTCGGCCTACTTCTCGGCCTGGCTGGCCCGTGCCGGGGCCCGTCCGGTGGCCGTGGATCTGTCAGGCGAGCAGCTGGCCTCGGCACGTCGGATGCAGGGCCGGACCGGGCCCGTCTTCCCGCTGATCCAGGGGGATGCCGAGCGAGTGCCACTGGCGAGCGGACGGTTCGACCTGGTGGTGAGCGAGCACGGAGCCGCGGCGTGGTGCGACCCCGAGCGCTGGCTGCCGGAGGCCGCGCGACTCCTGCGGCCGGGAGGACGGCTTGCCTTCCTGACCAACAGCCACCTGTCGGCACTGTGCGTGCCGGCCGAGGAGGGGGTCGCGGGAGACCGGTTGCTGCGCGGTCATCGGGAGGCCTACCGGGTGCAGTGGCCGGGAGGCGGCTTCGAGTTCCATCCCTCACACGGGGACTGGGTACGCCTGCTCCGCAGGTCCGGCTTCCTGGTCGAGGCTCTGCACGAGGTCTACGCACCGCCTGACCGTGCTGACCACCCCTTCTACGAGATCGTGTCGCACGAGTGGGCGACCAGGTGGCCTGCCGAGGAGCTCTGGGTGGCCCAGCGTCGCTGACGGCGCCACACGTCGGCGGCTGCGACCAGACGCCTAGGCCCGGACCTCGTCACCGTGCACCATCACGGCCCAGATCACGAGCATGTCGAGGGTGATCATCAGCACGCTCCAGATCGGATAGGCCGCGAGGAAGCCGATGTTGACCACCGCGCTGATCATGGCGAGGGTCACCGCGACGATGCGCGCCCACACCTTGCCGGCGAACAGCCCGAGCCCGGCCGCGATGATGGCGATTCCGCCGATCAGGTGGACCCAGCCCCAGGTCGTCCAGTCGACGCGCACCATCAGCTCGTTGGCGCCCACCTCGTAGTACTCGTCGCGGAAGAACGCGACCAGGCCCTGGATCGCGTGGAAGATACCCAGCACGACCATCGCGGCGCCGGCGAAGGCGACCACACCGACCCACGCCGTCATTCTGGTTGGTTGGACGTTCTGAAGGCCCGCCGGCTCCGGACGGCCCTGCGTGGAACCTGTGTCAGCCATGCGCGTTCCTGTCTCGCTCGTCGGGTACCCGACGACCAGCGTCCTCGGGGCCGACGGCGGGCGCCTCATCCTGAGCGGGTGAGTCGGTTCGGCTAGCTGCGTCCCTCAGCCGACGCTGAGGGGTGCAGCGAATGCGTCAACCACCTGTCGGCACGAACACGGTGTCCCAGTCGTCGGCCATACTGACGACGGTCCAGCCCAGGCGGGCGCCCACGTCGGTGATCGCCTCGGTCTCCTGGATGGTGCCGGCCTTGCTCACGTAGCTGAACTCGCGTTCGGCGTCGTCGTGGTCGACGAGCAGGGCGAGCGTCGGACCATCCCCGGCGGCTGCCCACTCGAGCATCTCCCGGTCGCCGCCGGAGTTCCCCGCCGCCAGCAGGGGCCGACGGCCGAGCTGGCGCTGGATGTTGCTGACCTTGACGGCGCCCTCGTTGGCGGCTCCGTCCAAGCGCCGGGCCCTTCGCAGCCGGGGCGCACCCGTCTCGTCCCGGTCGTAGTCGTAGTCGATCAGCGTACCGACGACCGCTTCAGGAGGGACGCCGTACAACTGGTGGCTGACCGCCCTGACGAACTCGGTCCCCCCTCCCGAGACGATGGTGACCGTGACGTCGCGCCGCCTCAGCTCCTCGATCAGCTCGAGCATCGGTTGGTAGACGCCTTCGCGCAGCGGGCGGCCCGACGTCGGGTGCGCCGCCCGCGACATGAACTCGCGCACGCGGTCGGTGAACTCCTCGGGCGAGATGCCCTCGAACAGGCCCGTCAGCGCCATGGCGATCCGTTCCAGCCCGAGCTCGCCCATGGCCGCGGCATCGGCGTTCAGCAGAGCGGCGAACTCCGGAACTCCGGTGACGTCGGTCTCCGCCGCGCGGGACTTGAGCGCATCGACGAAGAAGTCGTACTGGACGTAGCCAGGGCGTTCACACCACAGCGTGCCGTCGTTGTCCAGGCAGGCGAGGCGTTCCTCGGGTGCCACGTCGAGCACGGCGTCGAGGAAACCCACGACCGCGTCCCGGGTGCTTCCAGGCCGCCACGAGGGGAGCATGTCGTCGGTCATCCGGAGACGTCCTCCTCCTTCTGCCGGGGGTTGGGGTCACGCCCGACGCAGCGGAACCCCAGGTGGCTCGAGCCGGTGTCCACCATCTGAGGGCGTCGAGCCGCAGGCCGGTAACGCAGGCAGTAGCTGTCGGCGCACAGGTGCGAGCCACCCTTGACGACCCGCCGTGCGATCCGGAACTGCGGCTGAGCCCGATCGTAGCTGTGCTCCTCGTCCCCGCCGCGCGGGTTCGTCGGGACACAGCACGGCTTGTCGACCTCGTCGGGGTGTCGCGGCGTCCACCAGTCCGTGGTCCACTCCCAGACGTTGCCGGCCATGTCATGGAGGCCGTAGCCATTGGCGGGGAAGCTGCCCACTGGAGACGTGCCGAGGAAGCCGCTCTCCCGGGTGCTGCGCCAGGGGAAGTCCGGGCCGTCCCAGGTGTTCGCCATGATCCTGCCCTTCGGCCTCGCCTCGTCCCCCCATGTGTACGCCGCTCCCTCGAGGCCGCCGCGGGCGGCGTACTCCCACTGCGCCTCGGTGGGCAGCGCTGCACCCGCCCAGTCCGCGTAGGCGACGGCGTCCTCGTAGGCGATGTGGACGACCGGATGGTCCTGACGCCGTCTGACCGAGCTTCCTGGGCCTTCCGGGCTGGACCAGGAAGCGCCCGGTGTCCAGGTCCACCACTGGCTGAGGTGGCGGAGGTCGACCGGCCCGGGGGTGGCAGTGAACACCAGGGAGCCGGGCACCAGGTTCTCGGCCGGCGCGTCGGGATAGTCGCCCGGGTCGAGCGGGCGCTCGGCGACCGTGGTGTAGCGCGTGGCGCGGACGAACGCCGCGAACTCGGCGTTGGTCACCGGCGTCGCATCGATCTCGAAGGCACCGACCCGGACCGAGTGGGCGGGCGCCTCCTCCGGGTAGTGGTCGTCCGACCCCATGAGGAAGGAGCCCCCGGGAAGGACCACCACGTCAGGAGCTGCCGGCGGCGGCCGACTCGAGCTTGGCGAGCACCTGGTCGATGGTGAAGCTGGCCGGCTCCTGGCGCGCTGGGAACTCGACCAGCGTCTGGAGCATCTGGGCGACGTACTGCTGCGCCGGCACGAAGAGGAAGACGTGGTCGAGGATCCAGTCCCAGTACGTGTTCGACGTGATGTCGGCGCGCTCGTAGGGGTCGGTCTTGAGGTTGAAGAGCTTGGGGAAGCGCAGCTCGGTGAACTGGTCCTGCCAGATCGCCAACGTCCCGGCGGTGCGCTGCTCGAGGAAGACGAACTTCCAGTTGTCGTAGCGCAGGGCAGTCAGGTCGCCGTCGTCGGAGACGTAGAAGAAGTGCTGACGGGCACTCTTCTCCGCCTGGCCGGTGATGTAGTCGAGCTGGTCGTGACCGTCGAGGTGGACCCTGTACGTCGACCCGGCCAGGTCGGTGCCGGCCTTGAGCCGGTCCGCCACGTCGGGGTCGCCGGCAGCAGCGAGCAGCGTCACGAACCAGTCGTTGTGGCTGACGATGCCGTTCAGGACCGTCCCGGCCGGGACGTGACCGGGCCAGCGCACCACGGCCGGCACCCGGAAGGCGCCTTCCCAGTTGGAGTTCTTCTCGCTGCGGAACGGGGTCATTCCGGCATCGGGCCAGCTGTTCATGTGCGGTCCGTTGTCGGTGGAGTACATGACGATGGTGTTCTCGGCGAGCCCCTGCTCGTCGAGCCAGTCGAGCACCGAGCCGACCAGGTCGTCGTGGTCGCACATGACGTCGTGGTACTCCGACTGCCAACGGCCTGCCCGGCCGCGGCTGCCGTCCTTGATGTGCGTGCGGAAGTGCATGTGGGTGGTGTTGAGCCAGACGAAGAACGGGGTGTCGGCGTCCCGGGCCTCGCCCATGAACCGCATCGCCTCGGGGACGATCTCGTCGTCGATGGTCTTCATCCGCTCCTTGGTGAGGGGACCGGTGTCCTCGATGCGCTGGGTGCCGTCACCGTTGGCCCACGAGTGGATGACGCCCCGGGGTCCGAAGTTCTTGCGGAAGTCGGGGAAGTCCTCCTCCGTCGGGTAGTCGGGCAGCTCCGGCTCCTCCTCTGCGTTGAGGTGGTAGAGGTTGCCGAAGAACTCGTCGAAGCCGTGCATGGTCGGCAGGAACTCGTCGCGGTCACCGAAGTGGTTCTTGCCGAACTGCCCGGTGGCGTAGCCGAGGTTCTTCAGCGCCGTGGCGATCGTCGGGTCCTCGGCGCGTAGGCCGCTGTCGGCTCCGGGGAACCCCACCTTGGTGAGGCCGGTGCGATAGGGGTTCTGCCCCGTGATGAACGCCGCTCGGCCGGCGGTGCAGCTCTGCTCGCCGTAGTAGTCGGTGAACCGGACGCCCTCCTCGGCGATGCGGTCGATGTTGGGGGTGCGGTAGCCCATCAGTCCGTCGCTGTAGCAGCTGAGGTTGGCGATCCCGATGTCGTCGCCCCAGATGATCAGGATGTTCGGTGTGTCTGGCACGAAGAGCCCCCTGGATCGCACATGAATGCGTTGAGTGATTCTCCGGAAACCTAGCCACACCTGCCTGGGAGCGACCTCACCCACTCCGGGCGAGAGGCAGCCGTGTGCGGTCTACACCCTGAAGCTCACGGGCATCGTGATCACCCAGGCGAGTGCGCCGAGAAGCGTGACAGCGCCCGCGATGGTCATGACCCAGCGCAGACGAGAGTTGCTCAGCCGCGTGCTCATGCCGGCGAAGAACAGCACCACGGCGTAAAGCACGACAGTGAGGATGTAGTTGCTGGAGCGCTGGATGTCCGTGCGGACCTCGGCTGCCGTCGCCTCGGCATCCTCGTCGAGCCGCGCGGCCTCGGTCCTGGACTCGACGTGGTACTCCGGCATGGCGAACGGGGTCGACGGCGCGTCCGGGTTGGAGAACGGACGCTCCGCGATCCACGCGTCGTACGCCGGGCGGAACTCCTCACGGAAGCGGTCGATGTAGAACTGCGCGAGACCCGTCTCCCCCCTGCGGTCCGCGTCGGCCCACGCGATGAACGTCGCCACGTCGATCTGCGTCTGCGACCGGGCAAGGCCGTCCGCCCGCGCCGCCTCGATCCTGATCGCGTTGGTCCGTCCGGCTGCAGCCGCCTGCTCACCGTTCCACCGGGTCGCCTGGTAGCTGCTCCACGAGGTGGCCAACGCCGCCACCACGAGCAACACCGTCACGATCAGCTCGTGCCAGTTCCGCCCCGCCCGGAGCGGCCGGTCAGCGGGGGTTGCCATGCTCGTCGCAGGGTGGCTGAACCTCGATGCCTACCGCCTCGGTCTGGATGTCGATCAGGCGCAGCGTGCGCTCCATCGCCACCGGCTGGAGCCGACCCACCCCGTCGCCGTGCGGATGGTCGAAGAACGTCAGCAGCATGAGCAGCAAGGTGATGACGAAGGTCACGCTGCCCATGAGCATGCCTTGCGTCACCCGCCCCTCTGCGCGGTCGGCGAAGAACAGCAGGTAGAGAAAGAGCACTGCGGAGATCAGGAAGAGCGCGAGCCAGAGCGGGGTGGGGATGATTCCCTCTGCTCCGTGGACCCGGGCGAGGCGCGCCTGTTCACGTTCCGCCGTCTGGTCCATCCACCGGTCGTAGGCGGACTCCTCGGTCACCGTCGCCGGCTCGACCGAGCTGATCGTGCGGAAGAGCTCCACACCCCACGGGTTGATCTGGTCGCCCAGGGTTCCGTCGTCCAGAGCGTCCCACTCGTCCCCGGCCACGGACCGCGCGTAGCACGTCAGCTCGCCGGTGAGCTCGTCAGAAGCCCCCAGGAACTGAGCCGTCTGGACCTGCTGCAGCACGATCACCGCCTCTGCTTCGGCGCCGGACCTCGACCCGTCGTAGGACTGGAACGCCAGGAAGATGATGAACCCGAGCAGCACCGAGAATCCGGTGGCGAGGACGCCGAAGACACCGGACGCGCGGTCACCGTCGGTGAAGCGGCTGCCCTCCGGTGCCGATCGGCGGACCACCAGCATCGCCCCGACTGCGATCGCCGTGGCGATGACCGCCACCAGGAAGCCGACGACGACGTTCATCCCTTGATCCCCCTCCCGCCGCAGTTCAGCGAGCTCCTTGAGCTGCGCGACACCGGGCTCCATCCGGCTTCTGACAACAGCGGGTGGAAGGCGCATCGATCCGGCCCGTTGGTGAACCTAGGGAAGCCGGCGCTCAGCCCGGCTTCACCCGTGAGGGATGAGTTCATGGCGACGTGCGACCGACGAGCTGTCGGATCGCGTCAGTCCTGCCTCGTGAACGCCTCTGTCATGTAGAGAGCGCGCTGGAAGACCTCGTCCGGGATCCCTTGGTAGCTGGGCATCGTCGACCGGACGAACCGGAGGGTCAGGGTGTCGCGGTCGACTGTCCAGCGGTAGGTGTTCGAACCGTCGGAGTGATGGAAGATGACGGTGTCCCCGTCGATCTCGTACTCCGCGTCGTAGTCGATCGGCTCGGGTTGCCCACCACCGGACGAGCCATAGAGGTCCCACGCACCGTCCTGGATGCTGAGCGCCAGCACCGTGTCGTCCGAGAACGGGGCATTCGCCCGGTAGTCCTCGACCCACCGGCCGAGCCCGTGACGGCGCACCGTGCCCTCCGTGTCCTTCAGGGAGATGGGCCCTGCCTGCCAGCTGCCTTCCAGGGGCGACCCGGCCGGCGCCTCCGGGGTGACCGTCGCTTCCACGGTCGCGGAGCTGGTCGCCCTGTCGTCCGGTGGCGCCGTCGCCGGCGGGGTCTCCTCCGAGCCGCAGCCGACCAGCAGCATCGATGCGGCGATGACGGTGACTGCGGCTGCCCGCCACGTGCCGTGGGCCGAACGGGTGGCAGCGCACCACCTGATCGTGCTGTTCGAGCGTGGCCGGCTCACGAGGCAGCCGCGTCCCGCACGTGGCGCCAGCCGGGGTTGGTCAGCCAGCCCTGGGCGACCCGCACCGTCGGCGACACCTCGTTGCCGTCGTTGACGGCACGGACCCGGGCGGCGCCGTCCTCGTCGTCGCGGAACCGGACGGAGCGGTGGGGCACCCGGTGCAGGGTCAGGGCAGCCCTCAGCCTGATGCCGAACGGGCACCCCGGCTTGAAGTAGACGACCGGCAGGTCCATCGGAGCCTCCTGACTCATTCATCATAGTGAAACTATGATAACCATAGTGATACCGTGACGTGTGGCTGTCAAGGGATCCCCCGGGCACCGCCAGCGGCAGGCCGAGGCCACCAAGCAGGAGGTGGCCCGCGTCGCCCGGGCGTTGTTCGCCGAGCACGGGTACGTCGCCACCACCATCAGCTCCATCTCCTCCGAGGCGGGCATCCCGGTCCAGACGATCTACTCCGCCTTCGGGTCGAAGGCGAGGATCCTCGACAAGATCACCGAGCTCTGGATGGGCGAGTCCCAGACGACCACCCGGGCCGCCGCCTACCTGGACGAGCCCGACCCCGCCCAGCGACTGCGGATGCTCGCCGAGCTCAACCGCCGCCAGATGCAGGTCGGCTCCGACGTGGTCGCGATCTACCAGGAGGCGGCAGCGTCCGACCCGGCGATGGCCGAGACCCTGCGCAACGTCCTGGCGGCACGGGAGCGCGAGGTCCGCAAGCTCATCGACACCCTGGCCCCGCGGCTCCGCCCGGACCTCACGGTCGACTCGGCGCTCGATCTCACCCTGGCGCTCACCCTGCCCGAGCTCTTCCACCTGCTCGTCGTCGAGCGCGGCTGGGGCGCCGGTCGCTACGAGACCTGGCTGGCCGACACCCTGGTCAGCCAGCTCCTCGCGGACTGACCCCGGCCCGGGTCGGTGGGTACGGCGGCAGGAACACCCGGAACGTGGTGCGACCGGGTTCGGAGCGGACCGTCAGCTCGCCTCCGTGCTCGAGGACCACGATCCGGTAGCTGACCTGCAGCCCGAGCCCGGTCCCCTCCCCCGGCGCCTTGGTCGTGACGAACGCGTCGAAGACGCGCTCCTGGAGCTCCGGCGGGATCCCGGGCCCGTCGTCCTCCACCTCGACGACCACGCCGCCGTCGTCCTCGAACGCCCGCAGCGTGAGGGTGGGGTCGGGGGTCTCGGCGAGCGCGTGGCAGGCGTTCTGCACGAGATTGGTCCAGACCTGGTTGAGCTCTGCTCCTATCGCCGTGATGACCGGCAGGTCGGGAGCGAGCTCGCGGACCACTCGCACGCCCGCCGTAGCCCGGCCGAGCAGGACCAGCGTGTCCTCCAGGCCGCGGACGACGTCCACCTCCTGCAGCGACCCGCGGTCGAGGTAGGTGAACGAGCGCAGGGCGCCGACGATCTCCGAGAGTCGGCCCGACCCGAGGGCCACCTCCCGGGCCAGCTGGCGCAGGGCCGCCGCCGCCGACAGCAGCCGCACCGCGTCGGCGACGTCCTCCCCCAGGCCCGCGAGGTCGTCGGTGCCGATGCCGGCCGCGACCAGGTCGGGCGCGAGCTGTCCGGCCTCGGAGACGCCACGCGACTCCAGCCAGTCCTCGACGCGCAGCTCCTCGTCGCTCGCGTCGAGCGCGTCCAGCGACCGGGGTCCCCGATCCGCGAGCCTTTGGAGCAGCCGGAGCACCGGGTCGTCAGGCCCTCGGCCGGTGGCGGCCACGAGCCGGTCGACCTGGTCGGCGAGCTGCCCGGCCGCTCGCTGCACCGCCGCGGCCGGGTTGTTGAGCTCGTGGACCACGCCGGCCGTCATGACGCCGAGCTGCGCCATCCGCTGCTGGTGGCGCACCTGGTCGTGGGTCTCGCGGACGCGGCGGGTGAGCTGCTCGAAGACCGCCCGCGCCGCGGCCGGGCTGGTCGTGAGCAGCTCGTCGAGCGCCGCGCGCGGGATCGAGACGAGCTCGGCCTCACCGCGGGCGCGCACTGTCGCGGAGCGTGGCGCCTGCTCCAGCAGCGCCATCTCGCCGATCACGTCGCCCGCGGAGCGGACGGCGAGCAGCGCGTCGCGGGAGCCCGTTGCCTTGAGGACCTCGACCTGCCCGGACGCGACGACGAACGCGCGGTCGCCCGCCTCACCCTCGCGGAACAGGACCTCCCCCGCCGCCAGCCCGACGTCGGTGGACTCCGAGCAGATCCGGGTCAGGTCCTCGTCGGAGAGCCCCGCGAAGAGCGGTACGTGCCGGAACCTCGCGAGACGCGCAAGCGAGCCGTCATTCACGGGCGTCATGGTTCCACCGAGCTCAGCGCGAACACCACCGCTTGGTCGGCCGTCATGGCCCGACCCTCGGCCGCTGCTCGCTCGAAAGCCTCGTCTCCGAGCGCGGCACGGGCCGCCGACCGGCTGCGCTCGACGTACACCTCGTCCGCCGGGGACAAGGGGTACCCGAGCCCGTCCCACAGCCCCTCGGCCGCTCCGAGCAGCCGAGCTCCGCGCTCGCACTGGTCCAGCGCGAGGGCCAGCGTGGCCCACTCGGACAGGGCCTCGGCCAGGTGCTCCTCGTCCCCCGCCTCGAGGAAGAAGCAGACGGCTGCACGCAGCCGTGGCAGGGGCGCCTCGAGGTCGCCCAGGGCGATGTCCGCCATGGCGATGCCGAGCGACCCGATCATCGCGCCCCACTCCTCACCGAGCGAGGCGTCGATCTCGTGCGAACGCTCGAACAGGCGGCGCGCGGTCTCGTGGTCCCCGTCGTCCAACGCGAGCAGGGCGAGGTTGAACGTCGTCACGGAGATCCCCGAGTCGTCCCCGATCTCGACGCGGAGACGGAGCGCCTGCTCGAAGAGGTCGCGCGCCCGGTCGTTGGAGCCACCGGTGCGTGCCGCCGACCCGAGGCTGTTGAGGGTCCGCGCCTGGCCCGCCAGGTCGCCGACCTGCTCGAAGAGCTCGAGCGCCTCCGCCAGGACCGCGTCGGCCCCCGCCTGGTCCGCCTGCTGGTCGAGCAGCACCCCGAGGCGTTGTGCGACCCGCGCCCGCAGCCCGGCCGGGATGTCGTCGAGCGCGTGCACGCGTCTCAACCAGGCGGTGCCCTCGACGGCCCGCGCGTGGGTGTACCAGTGCTGCCCGAGGCCCACCGCCAGCCGGGCCGCCGTCTCCGCGCGCTGCGGCTCGCAGTCCAGCGCCCAGGCCAGGGCGGCGCGCAGGTTCGGCAGCTCTGCCTCGAAGTTCCGGAGCCTGGCGGCCTCTGCGGGACCGTGGGCTCCTGCGTCGGCCAGGTCGGCGAGGTCCGCGAAGAACGCCGCGTGGCACTCGCTCGCCGCGGCCAGGACGCCACCCGCCTGTGCCTGCTCGAGGGCGAACTCGCGGATCGTCTCCAGCATCGAGAACCGACCGCCCTCGACGTCGTGCCGCAGCAGGCTCTGGTCCACGAGCGTCCCCAGCTCCGCGAGCGGGTCGCCGCCGCTACCTTCCGCGACGCGCTCGATCGCGTCGAGGGTGAAGCCGCCCACGAACACCGCCGCCCGGCACAGCAGGTCCGCAGCCCCGGACGGGAGGAGGTCGTAGCTCCAGGCGATCGTGTCGCGGAGCGTCTGCTGCCGGGCCGGCCCGCCGCGCCGTCCTCCACCGAGGAGGGTCAGTCGGCTGCCCAGCCGCTCGCGGATCTGCTCGGCCGAGAGGAGGTTCACCCGGGCCGCGGCCAGCTCGATCGCCAGCGGCAGGTGGTCGAGCCGGGCCGAGATCTCCCGGATCGCGTCGGCGGCGTCGTCCGGGTCGAACGTCGGGCGTACCGCCCGCGCCCGCTCGACGAACAGCTCGAACGCCGCGGCCGCGGCGAGCGGGTGCAACGGGTACTCCCGCTCCGCCGCGATCCGCAGCGCGGTCCGGCTCGTGACGATCGCCTTGACGCGGCGGGCCCCCTCGAGCAGCCTCGCGAGGTCGTCGGCGGCGTCCGCCACGTGCTCGAAGTTGTCCAGGACGAGCAGCACCGCCCGGTCGCGCAGCTGCGTCACGACGTTGTCGATGGCTGGTACGTCGGACGCGCTCGGCAGGTCGAGCGCCAGCTCGACGGCTCCCCCGACCTTCGCCGGGTCCGTCACCGTGGTCAGGTCGACGAACACGAGACCGTTGCGGAAGACCTCGCCGAGCCGTCCGGCCACGGCGAGCGCGAGTCGGGTCTTGCCGCTGCCTCCCGGGCCGGTGACCGTCACCAGGCGGACGTCCTCGCCCGCGAGCAGCTCCTCGACCGCCGCCACCTCGGCATCGCGTCCCACGAGCGGGGTGACGGCCGCCGGCAGGTTGGTCGGCGTCTCGAGACTGTTGAGCGGCGGGAAGTCGCGGTCGAGGCCGTCGATCTCGAGCTGGAAGATCCACTCCGGCCGGGCCAGGTCCTTCAGCCGGTGCTCCCCCAGGTCCCGGATGGTCACGCCCGCCGGAAGCTGTGCCGCCTGCTGCGTGGCTCTGGAGACCAGCACCTGCCCGCCGTGGCCCGCCGACGAGATCCGCGCCGCCCGGTGCACGTCGAGCCCGAAGTAGTCGCCGTCCACCGGGGTCGGCTCCCCGGTGTGGAGGCCCATCCGGACCCGCACGGGCACGCCACCTGGCCACGACTGCGCGGCCAGCAGCCGCTGGGCTTCGGCAGCCGCGGCCACCGCGACGCTGGCGTCCTCGAACACCAGGAAGAACGAGTCGCCCTCGGTGCGCTGCTCGTAGCCGCCGTACCGCTGGACGACGTCACGCAACACCTGACCGTGCAGTGCGAACGCGGCGAGGGAGTCGCGCGCCGGAAGTGCGCGGATCAGCCTCGTCGACCCTTCGATGTCGGTGAAGAGGAGCGTCAGGACGCCCGAGGGTTGACCCGTCGCACCGCCCACCCGCTGCTCGGGCGACACGCGCTCATCGTAGTGGCGCCGAGCCGTTCACGCGGCGTCGCACGTCGTGCTCGGGTGGGCTCAGCGGACGATCTTGACATTGAAGATCGGCGTTTCGAGCGCGCCCATCAGTCGGAGCCAGAGGGGCAGCATCATCTCGGCGCCGCGGGCGGTCGAGAGGTCGCCGAGGTCGATCACGTCGGCGTGGCCGAGCTCCTCGAGCAGCGCCGACACGGTCGACTTCGCCTCGGCGTCGTTACCGGACACGAACACGCTCGAGCCCTCTGGCAGGGTGTCGGGACGGACCATCAGGGCCGCGGTGAGGGTGTTCAGGGTCTTGACGACCCGAGCCGCCGGGAAGGCACGCTGGATCTGCTCGCCCAGCGAGTCGGTGTCCTTCACCAGCAGCGTGGGCGGCATGCCCTGGGAGAAGTCGAGCGGGTTGGCGATGTCGATGAGCACCTTGCCGGCCAGGTTGTCCGCACCGGCCAGGGCGAGCACGTCGAGCGAGGCGGCGCCGTTGGTGGCGTTGACCACGGTCTCGGCACCTGCCGCGGCGTCGGCAAACGAGGCCAACGAGACGTCGGCGTGCTGGGCGGCCCACGCGGCGTACGGCGGGTTGCCCATCCCATCGACCTCGGTGCGGGAGAGCGTGGCCTCGGGGTCACGGGTGCCGATCGTGACGTCGTGGCCGAGCTCGTCGAGGCGGCCGGAGATGGCCCGCCCCACGGTGCCGGTGCCGAGGACTGCAACCTTCATGTCGTGCTCCTGACGTGGGTAGACGGATCTGTCTAGGTGATGTCAGGAACGTAACAGACAGATCTGTCTATTCACAAGGTAGGGTGGCCCGATGACCCCGGCGACGACCGCACCCACCCGTCCCAGCGCGGCCCGGCAGCGGATCCTGGACACCGCATTCCGCCTGTTCTACGCCCACGGGATCCGTGCCGTGGGGGTGGACCGGATCATTGCCGAGTCCGGCGCGGCCAAGGCGACCTTCTACAAGTACTTCCCCGCCAAGGACGATCTCGTCGTCGCCTACCTGGACACGGTCGACGGGATCTGGTCCCAGCAGCTCCACGAGGCGGCAGAGGCGGCCGGGACGGCGCCCGCCGACCAGCTCGTCGGCATGTTCGACGCCCTGGGCAGTGCCTGCCGACGCGACGGCTACCGCGGCTGCGCGTTCATCAACGCGGCCGCCGAGAGCGAGCCCGGCACCCCGGTCCACGACCGCACGCTGACCCACAAGACCGCGGTGCGGGGCTGGGTGCGCGGCCTCGCAGCGGACGCCGGCGCCGCCGACCCCGACCTCCTGGCCCGGTCCCTCACCCTGCTGCTCGACGGCGGACTGGCCAGCGGGTCCGTCGACGGACTTCCCGACGCCCCCGCAGCCGCCAAGGAGGCGGCACTGGCCCTGGTGACGCTCGCAGTGCCGCAGGACTGACGAGGTGCTGGGCAACAGCACCGGGCGCCGTGGCCGAGCCCGTCGAACACCTCAGCTCGGTTGGCCGGGCTGCGGAGGGCCGATGCGGTAGGGGCGCATCATCTCGTTGTCCTCGTGCTCCACGATGTGGCAGTGCCAGACGAACTGGCCCGGTTGCCCGAAGACCATCCTGACCCTGGTGACCTGGCCGGGGTAGGCGATGACGGTGTCCTTGAGGCCTCGCTCCTCCGGCGGCGGCGGCTCCGGCCCCTTGCGGGGTCTGCCGGTCCTGCGGTCGAGGCCCTGGCGGTTCTCGACCTGGAACAGCACCTCATGGATGTGGATCGGGTGGGCGTCCTCGGTGAAGTTGTAGAGCTCCCAGAGCTCCGAGTCGCCGACCGAGGGATTCTCCGTGACCGGATCGCGCCACTCCAGGGCTCGGACCCCGGTCGGCAGCCCCAGCGACAGGTCGAAGGTGCCGAGCTTCGCCGCGACCGGGATGTCGGGACCCGGCGGGTCGGGCACCTCCTCCACCAGTGCCAGGGTACGGGTGCGGACGGCGGCAGGAAGAGGGGCGAGAGGAGGCATGACCAGCTGCTCCGGAGGGGTGCTGGGGTCGACGAAGCCGGCGGGCACCGGGAGCACGACCCGGAACTGCATCACCCGTCCCGTGCTCCGGGGGTCGGCCGGCCGGAACCCGCCACCGCCGAAGGGCGCGTCCGGCCCCGTGTTGACCAGGGTCGCCGTCGATCCACGCCGCATCCGGGAGAAGTCCACGACGAGGTCGGCGCGCTCGGCCGGCGCGAGCAGGACGTCGCGGACCCGCAGCGGCGGCCGGGAGGAACCCGGCCTCGTTGCCGATGCTCCAGACCTGCGCAAGTGGGTCGTCCACACGCAGCACCAGGAAGCGGGAGTTGCAGCCGTTCAGGACCCGGAACCGGTAGCGCCGGGGCTCGACCTCCAGGAAGGGCCACGTCCGGCCGTTCACCACCATGCAGTTGCCGAAGAACTCCGGGTTCCAGATCGGAGGGACGTCGCTCTCGGGCACGTACGGCCCGGAGTAGCCATCGAAGAAGGCCCGCGAGTCCGGGTAGAACAGCGAGCCGTCGCTGTGGAACGACCGGTCCTGGATCGCCAGCGGGATCTCGTAGTGGCGGGTACCCGGAGGCTCGCCGCCCTGGGGGGCGGGTCCTGGCAGCACGGCGGGCGCCCCGCTCCCGGCGACGGTCGGGTTGTCGGCAGGGTCGTCACTGCGCAGCAGCCAGAAGCCGGCCGGTCCGGCGTACACGTTGACCCTGGTCATGCCGAGGACGTGGTCGTGGTACCAGAGCGTGGACGGCACCTGGCTGTTCGGGTACCGGCTGACAACGCGCCCCGCACCCCAGGCCAGGCCGGCGCTCGTCGCCTGCGCCGCGAAGAAGTCGTGCCAGGTGCCCACGGTGGCGAACCCGCCCGGGACGTCCACGGCGTCGGGCAGGAACCACGCCTCGGCGTAGCCGTCGCTCCAGTCCGGCACGTGCTCCATGCCGTGCACGTGGACGCTGACCGGCACGGGCCCGTGGTAGGGGCCGGGCGTGGAGGTGAACGTCGGTCGGCTGTCCCGTCCGGCCTCACCGCCGGGGGGGTTGGCCCAGTGCAGCGTGGGATCGACGGGCAGCAGGTGAGGCAGGAAGTGGCCGGCGCCGTCGGTCAAGTCGTTGATCCAGGTCACGGTGGTCGGCGTCCCGCGCCTGGCCTCGACCGTGAAGGCGGGGTAGTTGAAGGTCGACGGGTGGGCCGCAGAACCGTAGCCCCACACAGGTGTGGCAGGAAGACCCGTGGGCAGGATCTGTTGCACGATCTGCCGGACGGCGATCTCGTACTCACCGGTTCCGACCGACGGCATCGCCGGAGGCACCACCAGCGGCGCCCGGAACTTCGGGATCTTCCTCGGCGAGAGTGAACCACCGGCGATCGGAGCCGCGAACGCCTGGCGATAGCCGGCACCGGTCGGCAGGTAGAGAGCGAGCGCGCCACCCGCGGTCATCCCGAAGAAGCCTCGGCGACTCAACACGGTGGCAGTCATGCGTCCCCCCAAGCGCTACCGGGGGGAAGATCTGACGATACGCCCATGCGCCGATGTCCACCACAGGGCAGGACCGGAATGGTCGGGGTGCGTGTAGCTCAGTCCCAAGGACGCTCTCGTGGTGCTCTCCATGTCGTCGTGCAGAGATGACCCGATCACCACTCTTGCCCGCGGCGACACCGTGCGGCTGCACAGTGAGTACAACTCCACCCATGCCGCCGACGACGTCATTGGGATTATGCCCGCCTACATCCACCCCCAGTAGCACCCACCGAGGCCGGGAGGGCGGTGCGCCGTAGGCCTGCTGGAGCTCCCCCTCCTCGGCCGACAGTGGCGTGGCCGAGCACGAGCGGATGCACCAGCGGTGGCATGCCGCGCCAACGGCCGCGCTCGACCGTCGTGGTGTCCAGCTGCGACGAGATGGTGGTGAGTATGTCGCGGTTGCAGCGGCAACCGTCCGCCAAGCTGGCCCATGCATCCGCGAGCCGGTCCTGCCAGCGCGCGATGCGCGCGGAGTCGGACCGGACGTGCTCGCAGAAGAGCAGCCGGCCGCCCGGGCGCAGCACTCGTCGCAGCTCCGCCACGGCCCTCTCGGGGTCGGTGACGGTGCACAGGACCATGGTCGAGACGACCGTGTCGAAGGTCTCGTCCTCGAAGGGGAGCTCCTCAGCGGGTGCGGCCACGATCCGCGCGGCGCGACCGGACCTCGACCGCCGTCGCTCGAGCCGATCCGTCATCGGCTCGTAGGGCTCCAGGAGGACCAGCTCCTCGATCCCGTCCGGATAGTGGCGGAGGTTGAGCCCGGTTCCTGCCCCGATCTCGAGCACTCGTCCACGAGCGGCACTGAGCAGACGACGGCGCCTCGCTCGCATCCCGAGCATCTCCCCCCACCACAGGAACGGGTCGTAGACGGCAGCCGTGAAGCGGCTTCCCCCGACCTCGACAGTCGGCGACCCGCTCTCGGTGCGGGCGTCCCTGGCCCGCCTCATCGCACACCTCCTCGCGACTGGTTCTCGAGCTCGATCCAGACAGCGCGGGCGGATGCGACCACCTCGCCGCGTTCGTCCAGGAGTGCACTGGCCGTCTGCGTCGCCCGGTCACGGCGGTCCATGGTCCACCCGACCACGATGAGCCGCTCGCCCACGAGCACGTCGCGATGCCGGTGAGCTGTCAAGGTGCCGAGGAGACCGAGCCGGCGGCTGAGCAACGACGGCGCGGGGTAGCTGGGACAGTCGAGCGCGCCCCAGACGGCTTCCGGGTGGACGACGCCGTCCGTCGCGGTCCATGCGGGCGGCACGAACGGGGCGGCGAGCACGTCGCTGCGGTGCAGCAGCGGCCCTGGCGTCACGCCGAGCCCGTCCCGACGCTCGGCCCCGCACACCACGCAGTCCGACAGCAGGTGACGGACACCCTGGAGGGGGCTGGCAGCCCGCGCGGCCTCGGCCTCGGCGAAGCTGGGCTTCTCGGGAGGGGCCATGGTGAACGGGTCGACTCGCCTGGCCTCCGCAACGAGGTGGAGGTCCGGGTCGGTGATCGTGACGGACAGTCCGTCGACGTCGGGGTTCACGTCCAGCGGCGTGTCCAGGGGTACCGGTCGGTTGAGCCGGACGGTCGCCGTGCCACCGATGGCCTGGGCGATGGCGCCGGAGGCGAATCCGCCGTTGGCGCTGCGCGGTGGGCCGTTGAGCCGCCGGTCGAGTCGTAGCGTGCTGGTCATCGTTCTCATGCCGATAGCGAACCGCGGCAGGTCCACCCGCCTCATCCCCGGAACCGGCCAAATCCGCATGGCCGGATCCGGCCATGCGAGACCTCGTTCGTGCGTTTACGAGGCCCCTAGAATCCGACTATGACGGCGGAGGAGCAGGTCGTGCGCCACGTCCAGGTCGGCGACCGCACCGTTGCCTGGTCATCCGTCGGATCCGGACCGCCACTCGTGATCGGGGGCTGGTGGGCCAGCCACCTGGCGCTGAACTGGGAGGACCGCGCGTTCCGGACGTTCGTGCAGGCCCTGGCTCGACGGCGCACCGTCATCCGCTACGACCGCCCCGGCACCGGGCTCTCCGACCGCACTGGACCGGCTCCGGCAAGCCTCGACGACGAGCTCGCGGTCCTGGCGGGCCTCCTCGAGAGGATCGACCAGCCGCGCGTCTCGGTGCTGGGCGCCTCGGCAGGATGCGCGGTCGCCTCGTCGTACGCTGCAGAGCATCCCGAGCGGGTTGACCGGCTCGTTCTCTTCGGCAGCTATGCCCGCGGCGCGGACATCGCCTCTCCGTCGGCTCGGGACCTGATGGTGTCGGTCGTCGAACGACACTGGGGACTCGGGGCGCGCGTCCTTGCGGACGTGTTCCTCCCGAACGCGACGTCCGACGACAGAGAGGCGTTCGCCCGATTCCAGCGACGGTCCGCGTCACGAGAAGCCGCGGCGGCGGCGCTGAGCGCCGTCTACGAGATGGATTCGACCGCGCACCTCCCACACGTGCGCGTCCCGACTCTGGTGCTGCACCGGCGACACGACCGGGCCATCCCGTACGCACTGGGCCGCGACGTGGCCGGGCTCGTGCCCGGTGCGACGTTCGTGGAGCTGACCGGCGAGGACCACTTCCCCTGGCTCGGCGACAGCCTCGCCGTGATCGATGCGGTCGAACGCTTCTTCGACGGCTTGCCGCAGGCCGTGCCGGCCGACCAGCACGCGCCGACTGCCCTCACGGCGCGCGAGCGCGAAGTGCTGATGCTGGTCGCTCAAGGTCTGACCGACGCGCAGATCGCCGATCGGTTGACCCTCAGTGCTCACACGGTCCATCGGCACGTCGCCAATGTGCGCACCAAGCTCGGCGTACCGTCACGCGCCGCCGCAGCGGCCTGGGTCCTGGTGCACCAGCACTGACCCAGGCCCCTGGACACCGAGGCGGCTTCGCGAATGAGCGCCGTTGTCACGGGACTGTCCCCGCCAGCACCCACCATCACGAGCATGAACCGCATCGAGCGGCTGTACGCCCTGGTCGAGGAGCTGAGGGCCGCCGGCCCTCGCGGACGTACGGCGCGGCAGCTGGCCGACCACTTCGAGGTCAGCGTCCGCACCGTCGAGCGTGACCTGAGCGCGCTGGGCAGGCCGGCGGGCCGCTGGCGTCGAAGCAGGGACGCACCGGGGGCTACACGCTCGACGGCTCGATGAGCCTGCCGCCGCTCAACTTCACGCCCCGAGAGGCGGCGGCCGTCGCCGTGGCACTGATTCTGAGCGAGCACGTGCTCTTCACGCGCGACGCCCGCAGCGCCATGCAGAAGATCGTGGCGGCGATGCCCCAGCGGGCTCTCGAGGAGGCGCGCGCGACCGCCGAGAAGGTCCGCGTACGCCGCGCGCCAGGACCACGCGAACTGCCCGCCTGACCTGTAGCCACTGGGTCGAACGCACCTCCGGATCGCCACTCGGTGACCCGGAGGTGCGCCATGGTCGGACCGGCCCAACAAATCTCAGGAGCTCGGCTCGAGCACTGACGGTGGGAGCTCGAGGTCGGGAACGAGGTCGGCGAGCATGCCGCGGACCCGGCCGTCGATGTCGGCGACGATGCCGCGGACGGTGGCTTCGTCCTGGCCTCCAGGGTCGGCGACCGGCCAGTCGACGTACCTCACTCCGGGCACGTAGGGGCACTCCTCGCCGCATCCCAGGGTGATGGCCAGGTCGCTGGCGGCGACGGTCTCGTGGGTGAGGACCTTGGGGCGCTCCTGGGAGGTGTCCAGTCCCAGCTTCTGCAGCGCCTCCGCCACCTCCGGGTGGATGTGCTCGCCGGGCTGGGTGCCGGCGGACACCGCCCGGATCCGTCCTTGTGCATAGTGCTCGGTGAGGACTCGGCCGATCACGGATCGGCCACCGTTGCGCACGCAGGCGAAGACAACCTGCGGGATGGGCGCGGTCTCGGAGGTCGTGGTTCATGGCGGGCCTCATGCTCTGGTCGTAGTGGAAGGGACCGACGCCGGGGTGAAGAAGCGGCGAGCCCACAGGCTCACGTAGACCAGCCCGACCAGGACGGGCACCTCGATGAGGGGGCCGACGACGCCGGCGAGTGCCTGGCCGGAAGCGACGCCGAAGACGCCGATCGCGACGGCGATGGCGAGCTCGAAGTTGTTGCCGGCAGCGGTGAACGACACGGCGGTGGCACGCTCGTAGTCGAAGCCGAGCGCGCGGGTGAGCAGCATGGACCCTCCCCACATCAGTGCGAAGTAGGCCAGCAGCGGGAGGGCGATCCTGGCGACGTCGAGCGGCTGGTTGGTGATGGTGTCGCCCTGGAGGGCGAACAGCAGCACGATCGTGAAGAGCAGCCCGTAGAGGGCAACCGGTCCGAGCCGGGGCAGGAACGTCGACTCGTACCACTCGCGGCCCTTGGCACGCTCCCCCAAGGTGCGGGTGAGGTAGCCGGCCAGCAGGGGGATGCCGAGGAAGATCAGCACGGACCTGGCGATGTCCCACATCGATACGTCCAAGGCCGCCTGGTCGAGACCCAGCCAGCCGGGCAGGACCTGGAGGTAGAAGTAGCCCAGCAGTGCGAAGGCGACGATCTGGAAGATGGCGTTGATCGCGACCAGGATGGCCGCGGCCTCGCGGTCGCCGCAGGCCAGGTCGTTCCAGATCAGCACCATGGCGATGCAGCGCGCGAGTCCGACGATGATGAGGCCGGTGCGGTACTCCGGCAGGTCAGGGAGCAGCAGCCACGCCAGGGCGAACATCAGCGCAGGCCCGATCACCCAGTTGAGCAGGATCGAGGTGCCGAGCATGGCGCGGTCACGGGTGACGTGGCCAAGCTCGTCGTACCGCACCTTGGCGAGGACCGGGTACATCATCACCAGCAGCCCGATCGCGATCGGCAGGGAGACCGACCCGACCTCGACCGCGGCGAGCGCGTCGTCGAGTCCGGTGACCCAGCGGCCGAGCACCAGGCCGACGACCATGGCCACGCCGATCCAGACGGGCAGGAACCGGTCCAGGGTGGAGAGCCGGCGCAGCACCGGGCCCTCCGCGCCGTCGGTGGGGGTCTCGCGGACGGTGTCACTCATGCCTGTCCTCGTGGACCAGGTCGCCGGAGAAGAGGCCGCCGAGGGCGGCCATGGCCTCGGGCCGAGCCTTGTAGAAGACCCACGTGCCCCGCTTCTCCCGGTCGAGCAGACCGCTCTCGTGCAGGACCTTCAGGTGGTGGCTGATGGTCGGCTGTGAGAGGTCGAAGAAGGGCAGCAGGTCGCACACGCACGCCTCGCTGCCCTCGTGGGAGAGCACCAGCGACAGGAGTCTCAACCTGGCAGGGTCGGCCATCGCCTTGAGCAGCGGCACCACCCCCGCGGCCTGCTCGGCACTGATCGGCTCGCGAGCCAGCGGTACGCAGCACGCGAGCGGATCGTCGGCGAGAGGCAGCTCGCGGACGCCAGAGGCATAGTTCGACATAGGTCTATGTTGACAGGTGTCGATGTTCCGCGCCACGGAGGGGTCATGGAGGCGGAGGGTGCGGCGTCCGCCGCGCCATCGCTGGCGTCAGCCACGGGAGTCCGATTCGTGCCTGCCTGGGAGCACGTCCGCCCGC
This sequence comes from uncultured Actinomycetota bacterium, assembly GCA_963829855.1. Classification (GTDB taxonomy): domain Bacteria; phylum Actinomycetota; class Actinomycetes; order Propionibacteriales; family Nocardioidaceae; genus Nocardioides. The sequence continues at coordinate 640,555 of CAWHKE010000011.1, forward strand.
GCCGGCATCTGGACCTACTCAGGAGCCTGAGACTTCACGGCTGGAGAGGTGAGCTCCTGCTCCGGGTCGCCTGAGCCTGGACGCGCGCGGTGCGGACTGTTGGCAATCCCGCGGGGGACCTTCGACCCTGCCTCGACCCTTGAGCGGTGCCTAGCGTAGTTGTCGTCCGCTAGGGGGCTGTCATGCAGGGACTCGTCATCTGGGGTGCGTTCACCGTTGCGGTCGCCGCGTTCTGCGTCTGGCGGCCGCAGCCCGCACGGATCTTCGTCGGCCTGTTCTTCGGCGTGATGGCCCTGGGTATCCACGGAGGCCTGATCGCCACGAACCCTCAGAGCTACGTGGACTTCGCGGCCGATGCACCGTGGACGCTCTATCGGGACATCGGACTGTGGTTGACCGAACCGAACCCGATGGTCTTCGGCGTCTTCATGCTCCTCTTTGAGACCGTCACGGCTGCTCTCATCCTCAGTCGAGGTCGCTATGTCACTTGGGGGCTGATCGGCGCGGTCCTGTTCTTGGTCGGCATCACACCACTGGGACTCGAGGAGGTCCCGAACGTCATTCTGGCCGCAGGCATCGCCTTCCTGCTGACCCAGGACTTCCCGACCGATGTGGTGACGATGTTGCGCCGTCGCCTACGCGAAAGGCGCACCAGCACTGCGGGAGCCGCCAGCGCGTCCATGAGGGCGGAGCGCTCAGAGCTCCCTCTCCACCGCTCTGAAGACCACGCGCTACCCCGCGGCGCCGGGGGATCGCATGGACGCCTGGGTGGGGATCGATAGTGGTCACGCGAAGTCACGATCCCACCGGAGCAACGACACCCATGGGTGCCGCGATGAGCCACCGGACAAAGATCCTGCTCGGACTGCTGCTGTTCAACGGATTGAGCGCCACGGGTGGGGGGCTCGCGCTGATGACGGACTGGATTCCCGAGCAGGCGTCCTGGGTCCAGGAAACCGACTTCCCCAGCAACTACTTCCCGGGCGTGATCCTGATGGCCATCGTCGGCGGCAGCTCCTTGGTCGCCGCCGCCGCGCTGGTGAAACGCATCGACGGCTGGCAACTCGCCAGCATCGTTGCCGGGACCATCATGGTGTTCTGGATCATCGGAGAGGTCGCGTCGATCCGTAGCTTCCACTTCCTGCAGGTGATCTACGTCGTGACCGGTGCGCTCGTCGTGACGTGCACACCAGCGCGGCAGACAGGAGCCGCTCCGGGGGCCATCGGGGCTCCCAGAGCCTCGTCGACTGATGCGGCGGGAAACGCGTGAGGTCGATGCGGACGACAGTCAGTGCCGATGTCCGGGCCGCCGAGGGAATGAGTCCCCGGACCCGCGGCCTCTGCTTCGCTGTTGCGGCGCTGGTGGTGGTCGCGGCCGTTCCCACGTTCTTCGTGGACGGGATCCTCAACGGGACACCGGTGATGAACGGCTCCGCGCGCGGCACGGCGCTCTCCATGTTCGCCCTGGCGCTCCCGGTGCTCGCGGTCGGGCTGATCACGTCCACCCGGGGCTCGATCCGCGGAAGGGCAGCCCTCATCGGTGCGCTCGCCTACCTCACCTACAACGCCACACTGCTGGTGTACGCCACCCCGTTCAACCAGCTGTTCCTCGCCTACGTCGCACTGCTCGGACTGTCCCTGTGGTCCCTGGTCAGCGCGCTGCTCGACCCCCGGCCGCACCTGGCGCCGGGCAGGAGGCTGCCCGCGCGCGGCATCGCCGCGTTCATCCTGACCGTGGTCGCGCTCAACGCGCTGGCCTGGCTGAGGTTCGTCGTACCCGATCTGAACCAGGACCCGCCCGGGTTCCTGGACGGCACCGGCCTGACCACCAACCCGATCTACGTCCAGGACCTCGCCATCTGGCTGCCCGCCCTGGCGATCGTGGCTGTCCTGCTCTGGCAGCGTCGACCCTCCGGCGTCTTCCTCGCCGGAGCCGCGCTGGTCTTCTGGGTGATCGAGGCGATCGGCGTCGCTGTCGACCAGTGGTTCGGGCACCGCGCCGACCCGGACTCCGACGTGGCGACCCTGGGTGGCGTCGTGTTGTTCTTCGTACTCGCCGCCGCAACTCTGGTCCCGCTGATCCTCTGGCTGCGTGCGGTCCCGGCGCGGACAGGTGACGGACAGCAATCGTGACCCCGACCCCGGAGGGCGGGGACCGCTCGGCAGAGGTGCTGCTCAACTGGTTGCCGCTCGGGGCGGGTGGCCACGTCGTGGCCTTCAACGGGCGGGTGTATGAGGCCATCTGTGCCCGCCGGCAACGCCGACCCCCGGCCCCTCTCTTCCATGCGGCGCTGTCCCTGCGGCTCGGCACAGCCTCCTACGTGATCGAGATGGGACCGGTGTGGGGAAACGCCGCCGCCGAGCGCGGCGTGGTGGTCGAGGGCCCGGTGGGACTGCCGGTCCTGGGACGGTCGCGGCTGTTCCGCTACGAGGTGCGGGCCTGGCGCGGCGGATCGATCCCCGACCTCACGTTCGCGGTGGGCGAGCCCGCGGTGATGAGCCGGGATCCCGCCCGGGCGGCGTGCCTGCTGACGCTGGTGCACCAGGTGCCGCCGCTGACCTGGGGGCGCGACGAGCTCGGCCTGGGCGAGATGTGGAACTCCAACTCGCTGGTCGCCTGGTTGCTCCTCCGAAGCGGCCACGAGCTGCGGCACGTCGAACCCCCGGACGGAGGTCGGGCACCAGGGTGGGGCAGCGGAGTCGCCCTGGCTCTCCGGTGAGCGTGGGTCAGACGGCTGGCAGGTCGTGATGGATCAATCAGTCCGACCCCCGGTGGTGTCATGGCTGAGGAACGTGTTGAGCTCGACCAAGGTCGAGAATTCCCCCAGGAGCGTTCCCCTCTTGCTCACCGAGCACAGCCCACGAGGTGGGGCCGCCGCGAGCCCTGCCAGCAAAACGATGCGGTCGCGGGTCGCCCACGCTGTCCGAGGCCCTATGCCACGTCCGGTCGGGTCGTATGGCCCTCCTCCTGCGTCGAACGGGTGGCGAGGATGGGGGAAGGCTGAAGTTCTCAGGATGCGCAGTTGCGCATGCCTCGGAACGGCTCGGCCGCGTGACTGCCCGGCCGAGAGCCTGGATTAGGAGTGCCCCTGATGAGCCTGCGCGCCAATCCCGTCCCAGCCCCGGACCTGGACCAGCCTCACGCGAATTCTGATGATGATCACAGCCACAGCCCTCGCACAGAACCGTCTGGTGGGTTCCTTCGGACGGTGTGGGCCGACAAGCGGCGGGCTTGGGCCCTTGCCCTGCTCGCTGCGGTTGGCTACGGGTTGCTCGCGGGCTGGTGGACGCCGCGAGGACCGATGTCCACGTTCGAGGGGCTGTCGGCAATGGGACTCGGGCTCCTCGTCGGGTGCGTCGCCGGGCTCCTGCTCCGCACCCGGTGGGCGATGCTGGTGGCTCCTCTCACCTTTGCCATGGCTTTCGAGGTCGCCCGGGGAGGCGTTTCGGGACCCACCGTGGACGGCATCCACCTGACCAGCACCTACGGCATCATGGCCTTCGCCGTCGGCCGTGGCATCCACGCACTGCTGGCCCTGTTGCCGATGGTGCTGGGAGCGGCAATGGGTGCGGCCCTTTCGCGGCGCATGTCGACCGCCCGCCCCGAGCGGGGCTTCCTGAGCCAGCTGGGGCTGTGGTCGCGTCGCGCTGTGGCCCTTACCACCGGACTGGTGCTCGTGGCGCTGGCTGCCTTCATCGCTCGCCCGGCCAGCACCGACCCGATCGTCGACGCAGACGGCCAGACCGTTGCCGGCAGCGTCGCGGAGCTGACCCGGGTGGAGATCGGCGGGCATGACCTTGCACTGATGATCCGCGGGCGCAGCACGCAGAATCCCGTGCTCCTCTTCTTGGCCGGCGGACCCGGCGGCAGTGAGCTCGGCGCGATGCGTCGCCACAGCCAAGCACTCGAGGACGACTTCGTGGTCGTCACGTTCGACCAGCGGGGCACCGGGAAGTCCTACGACCAGCTCGACCCCACCGACACGATGACCCTGGGCGGAGCGGTGGCCGACACGGTCGCGGTCACCAACTACCTGCGCGACCGGTTCGACGAGGAGAAGGTCTACCTGGTCGGCCAGTCCTGGGGAACCACCCTCGGAGTCCTCGCCGTGCAGCAGCACCCCGAGCTGTACCGCGCCTACGTCGGCGTCGGACAGATGGTCAGCCAGGCCGCCACCGACAAGATCATCTACGCGGACACGCTCGCGTGGGCACGCGAGGAAGGCAACACCGACCTCGTCGACACGCTGGAGACGAACGGCCCTCCCCCGTACACCGACGTCTTGGACTACGAGGCGGCACTGTCCCACCTGATGGAGGTCCACCCCTACGACCACAGCCCGAACAGCGAAGGATCGGGAGAGATGAGCGAGAACCTCCTCGTCGAGGAGTACACCCTGCTCGAGAAGGTGCACATCTTGGGCGCGACTCTCGACGTGTTCGCGGCGCTGTACCCGCAGCTGCAAGACATCGACTTCCGCACCCAGGCCACCAGCCTGGAAGTACCGGTGTACCTGGCCCAGGGGCGCCACGAGGCCCCCGGCCGGCAAGCGCTGGTCCAGGAGTGGTTCAAGCAGCTCCGCGCGCCCTCGAAGCAGCTGACCTACTTCGACACCTCCGGGCACCGCCCCCTGTGGCAACAGCCCACCCAGTTCCACGACCTCATGAGGACGGTCCAGGCCGACACCGCAACGATCCGCTGATCTTCACCACAGAAGGGAACACCATCATGCTGCCGCTCGAGATCGAACACCTCACGAAGCGCTATGGCCATGAGGTTGTCGTCGACGACCTCAGCTTCACCGTCGCCCCAGGGCGCGTGACCGGGTTCCTGGGACCCAACGGCGCCGGAAAGTCGACCACAATGAAGATCCTGTTGGACCTGGCCTCTGCCGACTCCGGTCACGCCACCATCGCCGGCACTAGGTACCGCGACTTGAACGACCCCGCCAGGACTGTCGGGGTGGTCCTCGAGCCGAACGCGTTCCACCCTGGACGCAGCGGCCGAAACCACCTGAGGATCCTCGCCGACGGCGCCGGCGTCCCCGAGGCGCGCATCGACGAGCTGCTCGAGATGGTCGAGCTCGCTCACGCTGCCGACCGCCACGTCGGCGGCTATTCCCTCGGAATGCGGCAACGACTCGGCATCGCGGCGGCCCTACTCGGAGACCCGCCCGTACTCGTCCTCGACGAACCCGGAAACGGCCTCGACCCCCAAGGAATCCGCTGGCTCCGTGACCTGCTTCGCGCACGCGCCGCAGCCGGCGGCACGGTCTTCGTGTCCAGCCATCTGCTCGCCGAGGTTGAGCACCTGGCCGACGAGGTGGTCGTCATCAGCAAAGGTCGGCTCGTCGCCACCGGGGCACTTGCCACCTTGCAGAAGGCAGGCACGTCGGTGCGAACCCCTCAGCGGACGCGGCTGACAGAGCTGCTCCAAAGGGCCGGCGCCACCGTCCACAACGGCCCCGAGGGCGAGCTCGTCGTCCGCGGCCTCGGGACCGCCGACATCGGAGACCGGGCGTGTGTCGCAGGCATCGCTCTGCACGAGCTGACCCCCCAGGCCGGGTCGCTCGAAGAGCTGTTCCTGGACTGGACGAGCGACGACAACACCCACCCCATGACCGAGGTGGCCGAAACCGAAAGGCAGGCAGTACCGCTATGACGTGGCTACGACTCGTCCGAGCTGAAATCCGCAAGCTCACCACCACCAGGCTGCCGTTGGGCTTCCTCGCCGTCCTGATCCTCATCGCCGGCATCGACGCAGCCGTCGTCATGTTCGGTACAGACATGGACGGCAGCAAGACGTTCATCTCGACCGCCGCGGACCAGCAGTCCCTGATGGCGTTCGCCTTCAACGCCATGTTGGGAACCGGCCTGTTCGGCGCCATCGCCGTGGCTCGAGAGTATGGACACAACACCGTCGTGCCCACCTTCCTGATCTCGCCGAGACGCACGCGCGCCGGTCTTGCCCAGCTCACCGCGGTTCTTCTGGGCGGCGCGGTTCTCGCGCTGGTCGGTCAGGCGCTCATCATCTCCGGCGTCGCCCTCGCGCTGCCGAGCACCGAGTACGGCTTCCTGGTGTCGTTCGGCGGTGTCACCCAGATTCTCGCCGCCTCGACGCTCGCCGGAGCCGTCGGCGCCGTCCTCGGCGCTGGACTTGGAGCCCTCATCCGCAACCTCGGCGGTGCGGTAACAGCAGTCGTGCTCGCGTTGTTCATGATCCCGCCGCTCGTCGTCCAACTGGTGAGCGACGCCGCATCCTGGATCCCGCCCGCGCTCGGCGCGGTCATCTCCGGAGTCAGCACCGACGTCAACGTGTGGGCCGCGCTGATCGCGCTGCTCGCTTGGGGCGTCTTACCCGCTGCCGCCGGCCTGCTCGCGGTCCAGCGCCGCGACGTCGTGTAGCCGAAGCCTGCGATGCACGTCGACCGGAAATCCCCCATGAACGTTCAACGGACAAGGAGTGCACATGAAGATCACAGAGGCGCTGAGTAACGCGAGCGATGCAATCACAGTCAAGCGCGTGTTCGCCGAACCCTACGAGAAGGAAGGTCTCACCGTCGTCGCCGCCGCGGCCTTGACGGGCGGCGCCGGGGGCGGCTCCGGTACCGACCCACGAGGACAACAGGGCGAGGGCGGCGGGTTCGGAGTCAATGCACGACCCGTCGGGGCCTACGTCATCAAGGACGGCCACGTGACCTGGCGACCAGCCATCGATCTGAACCGGATCATCACGATGGTGGGCCTCATCGCCATCGTCTACCTCCTGCGCCGACCGCGCTCTGTGGGAGCGGACGGTGAAGGTGGAACGACATCGTGAACGGCTGTGACGCGCGAACGTGCGAGAAGTTCCGCGGCTCCTTTCCGGCAGCCCGCTCGAAGGACAACAGCCGAGCCGGGGGGAGTTCGGGCTCTACGACGAGGAGGCGCGCGATGCACTCGACGTGGCGACTTGGTGTGGCTCTGGCAGCGGTCGCGGCGACTGCCGAGGCCGGTCTCATCTACTTGGGCCGGACCTACGGATCGTGCGAGGAGGAACGGCACAAACGGCTGCCCGGGGACGACATCATCCCCGCGGCCGAAGTCCAGACCGACCATGCGATCACCATCGACGCGCCGCCATCTGCTGTGTGGCCCTGGTTGGTCCAGATGGGCTGGGGGCGCGGCGCGTGGTACACAGCTCGCTGGGTGGACCGGTGGCTGTTCCCGGCCAACGGGCCGAGTGCAGACCGAATCGTGCCGGAGCTCCAGGACATCTCCATCGGTACGTTCATCCCGGACGGGAAACCGGAGACAGAGACCGGCCTCCATGTCGTGGAGTTGCAGCCGGAACGAGCGCTGGTTCTACGGTCCAACAGCCACCTGCCCATGAGCTGGCGGGACCGAGCGACGCTCGACTGGACGTGGACTTTGTCCTCACCCCTGTCGACGGTGGCCAGCGCACCCGGTACCACTTCCGCTCACGCTGGGTCACCTCGCCTTGGTGGTTCACGCTCAGCGGCTGGCTGGGCATCGTGCCCGCCGACTTCGTGATGTCACGCGACCATCTGAGGGGCGTGAAGAGGCGAGCCGAGAAGCTCGCTCTGGCTGCATAGCGGCCAACGGATGCGGCGGCCGACGGCATGAGGAGTGATCATCGTGTTGGTTTCAACCCTCAGCCTCACCGGCCTGCTGGGGTGGAGGAGTCCGGGTACCCCCGAGCCGTTCCTCGACGCCAACGGCCACCGGGTTCCCGGGAGCATCTCGCAGAAGCTGTCCGTGCCGATCAACGGCGTACAGCAGGGCATGGTCATCCGGGGGGAGAACAAGTCCAACCCCGTTCTGCTGTGGGTGCACGGCGGACCTGGGATGCCCGACTATCCCCTGACGCAGCAGTACCCGACCGGGTTGGAGGACCTGTTCACGGTCGTCTGGTGGGATCAGCGAGGCGCCGCGCTCTCCTACGACTCCGACATCCCGCGCGAGACGATGTCCATCGAGCAGTTCATCGACGACACCGTCGCGGTGACCGACTACCTGCGGGAACGATTCCAGCAGGACCAGATCTACCTCCTGGGCCACTCCTGGGGCAGCTTCATCGCCGTCCAGGCAGCAGCACGGGCACCGGACCGGTACCGGGCCTACCTCGGCATGGCGCAAGCCGTGTACCAGCTCGAGTCCGAGAAGATCGCCTACCACTACATGCTCGACGCCTACACAGAACGCGGCGACACCGACATGGTGCACAAGCTGCGGGCAGCGCCCGTCACGATCAGAGGCGGAACACCCGACGCGTACCTGAAGCTTCGCGACACCGCGATGCACAAGCTCGGGATCGGCACCACCCACGACATGAAGTCGGTGATCACCGGGATCTTCGTGGCCTCCTGGCGATTCCGCGGCTACACGTTGCGCGAAAAGGTCAACCTGTGGCGCGGCCGGACGTTCTCGCGCAGCTTCGGGCTGTGGGAACAGATGATCAGGACCGACCTGCGCAGGACCGCGCCGGCCCTGCAGATCCCGGTGTACTTCCTCGAAGGCAAGTACGACTACACATGTGTCACCTCGCTCGCCAAGGACTATTTCGAGCAGCTGCAAGCGCCCGCGAAGGGCTTCTACCTGTTCGAAAACTCCGCACACAGTCCCGTGTTGGAGGAACCGGAAGCAGCACGCCGCATCCTCGAACACGACGTACTCGCCGGTGGAACCAGCTTGGCTGACCTCCGCTGACCACCCGGTCGAACGGCCCCTGGTGCACGACGGCGAGCCGTTCGTCGGCGGTCCGGCCAAGGTCACAGGTGCCGGTAGCTGAAGCGGGCGGTCTGCAGGGCGGCGACGTACCCCTCGCGGGTGTATTCCTGCGGGTCGACGTTCCAGGGCACGGCCAGCCTGCCGCGGACTGCCTCGACGGATCGGAACCCGTGCTCGTCGCCCCACGCGTCGAGGCCGTCGAGAAGGAGCGTGGCGTACTGGATGCCGTTGCGTAGGAAGGCCGACGCGCACTCCACGACATCGGCGCCCGCGAGCAGGTAGGCGACCAGGTCGGATGCGGTCTCGACGCCGCCGGTGCCGGCCAGCGAGACGGTGAGCTGCTCGCGAAGTAGGGCGATCCAGGTCTGCGGAAGCCGGGCGTCGGAGGAGTGCGAAAGTCCGATCACGGGAGCCACCGTCAGGGTCTGCACGTCGATCTGGGGTTGGAGGAACCGGTTGAACAGGACGAGGCCGTCCGCTCCGGTCTCCACGAGTCGCAACGCGAGTTCGCCGAAAGAGGAGAAGTAGGGCGTGAGCTTGACCGCCACGGGCACGTCAAGTTCCTGTTTGAGCGCATGCACCACCTCGAGGCATCGCGCCTCGACGTCGCGACCAGGCCCTTGCATGCGTTGGGGGACGTTGTAGAAGTTGCACTCGACCGCGGCGGCGCCGGCCTCTTGCATGCTGTGGGCGAACGACGTCCAGCCGTGCCGGGAGGTGCCGTTGATGCTGGCGATCACCGGAACATCCACCGACTCGACGCACTCCTCGATCAGGTCCAGATAGCGCCTGGGTGCACCCGGACCGGCTGGGTTGTCGAAGAAGTGCGGCAGGTCCGCGTCCGCCGTCGGGTGCTCGATCTGCTCCTCGAACAGGGAGTGCAGCACCACGGCAGACACACCGGCGTCGACCAGCTCGATGACCCGGTGTGCGGACTGTGTCAGCGGGGACGCCGACGCAACCAGCGGGTTGCGCAGCGGCAGCCCGAGATAGGTGGTGGCCAGGTCCATGCCGTGCCTTCTCTCCTTGGACCATGGTTCGTGAATCGGCCTTCTGAACTCTCCAAGTCACGTTCCTCGCTGGCCCTCGCTCCGGGGTCGTCGTCCTCCTTCCTTGTTACCCCGCGGGTAACCCCAGCGACAGGGACTACTGGCCCTGCCGTCCGCCCAAATGGCACAGAACCGGGACGATCCGAGGGGGAGGTCTGTACGGGAAGGCGGGAGGGCCCGTTGAGGACTAGCGTGGAGAGGTGGCCGGGTCTTCGCTGCTCGAGTTGGTCCGCCGGTCGGTGATCGGCGAGGACCATGTCATGGTGACGCCCTACGGCCCCCGGCGGGTGACCTATGCCGACTACACCGCGTCCGGACGCGCGTTGAGCTTCATCGAGGACTTCATCCGCGATGAGGTGCTGCCGACCTATGCCAACACCCACACCGAGTCCAGCGGGACCGGCCTGCAGACCACGCGACTTCGTGAGGACGCCCGCCGCATCATTCGCGACGCGGTCGGCGGCGACGACGACACCGTCGTCATCTTCGCGGGATCTGGTTGCACGGGTGCGATCTCCAAGCTGATCGGCGTGCTGGGACTCCGGATTCCCTCCGCCCTGGAGGACCGCTACCACCTGATGCAGCACATCCCCGCCGAACGGCGTCCCGTGGTCTTCATCGGCCCGTTCGAGCACCACTCCAACGAGATCCCCTGGCGGGAGTCCATCGCCGACGTGGTCACGATCCCGCAGGACATCGACGGTCACATCGACCTTGCGGTCCTCGGCGAGCAGTTGGACCGGCATGCCGCCCGTCCGCTGCTGATCGGGTCCTTCTCGGCCGCGTCCAACGTGACCGGGATCGTCTCGGACACGGTCGCGATCTCGTCCCTGCTTCACCAGCACGGTGCGCTGTCGTTCTGGGACTGCGCTGCCGCGGCACCGTACGTCGACCTCGAGATGTGCGGCGGGAGTGACGACCCGCTGGCCTACAAGGACGCGATCTTCCTGTCTCCGCACAAGTTCATCGGCGGCCCCGCCACGCCTGGGGTCCTCGTGGCCAGGCGGGAGCTGTTCACCAACAGGGTCCCCGACCAGCCGGGGGGCGGCACGGTGGCGTATGTCAACCCCGACGAGCACCGCTACCTGCTCGACCCGGAGCAACGCGAGGAGGGCGGTACACCGGCCATCATCGAGGCCATCCGCGCGGGCCTGGTCTTCCAGCTCAAGCAGGCGGTGGGGGTCCACGCGATCCGCGCCGCGGAGGAGCGCCTCCTGGCGCGCGCCGTGGCCGCCTGGCAAGGCGAGCAGGCGATCGAGATCCTGGGCAACCTCGAGGCTCGACGACTCTCGATCGTGTCGTTCGTGGTCCGCACGCCATCGGGAAGGTTCTTGCACCACAACTTCGTGGTCGCGGTGCTCAACGACCTGTTCGGCATCCAGTCGCGTGGCGGGTGTTCGTGCGCCGGTCCGTACGGTCACCGGCTGCTCGGCATCGACATCGAGCGCAGCCACGAGTTCGAGCGCGAGATCGTCGGTGGCTGCGAGGGGATCAAGCCGGGCTGGGTACGGGTGAACTTCAACTACTTCCTGTCCGACACGGTCGCCGACTACGTGATCGACGCGGTCCGCCTGGTCGCCCGCGACGGCTGGCGGCTGCTCGGGGACTACCGGTTCGACCCGGCGTCCGGGCGCTGGACCCACCGCAGCGGCGTGGTCGATCCCCCGCTCCGACTCGGCGATGTGACGTACGACGACGCGGGCATACACGCGCCGACCTCGCGACTGACCGGCGGCGAGGAGCTGCTTGACCAGCAGCTGCGTGAGGGGGCCGAGATCCTGCGCACCGCACCCGAGCCCGATCTGACCCCGCCCACTGACGTGTCCGCCGACTTCGAGCACCTGCGCTGGTTCGACCTGCCCAGCTCCGCCGTCCACTGAGACCCGGGGACCCGGCCGTATCGACCGAGCGCGTCGGCCGGCGGTTCTCACATCTGCGGAGAAGGCTCTTCGGCCCCGAGTAGACGCTCCTCCACCTTCGGGACGCCGCGAAGGTGCTGAGCGGAGATCTCGACCGGGCATTTGCCCTCACGAATGAGCAGGCGAGCCAGCGAGCCCATGTAGATGCCCACTGGCGCGCCGTGTCCACGGCGACCGACGATGATCAGGTCAGCGTGCTCGCTGGCCTTCAGCAGCGCGGGCCGGCGAACTCGTGCTGGAGATCGACCTCGACATTCACCTCCGGGTAGGTCTCGCGGAACGGGGCGAGGGTCTTGTCCATCGCTTCGGCCGCAGGCGTCTTCCAGTCCTCCAGCATCGTCGCGGCGTAGCCGGTCCTGTCGTAGACGATCGGTAGCCTCCACGCGTGCAGAGCCACGAGGCTTGCCCGGCGTCGGCGGGCCTCCCGGAACCCGAGGTCCAACGCGTCATGCGCGGCATCGGACTCCTCGACACCCACGACGATGCGTCCCACATCGCTGCCCTCGTGCCAGTCCTCGGGGACCGAGATCACCGGGCAGTGAGCGCGGCCGACTACCTCGGGCTCCTCTCCGCCGTCGACGTCCAGGGCGGCCGCGCCGTTCAGCTCGTCCAAGGTGTTGCCGGCTCAGAGAAGGCCTGAGGCGACCCCGTCGAAGCTGCGCTGAACTGGCAGACCCGCGGCGCGGAGTGGATCCACCTCGTTTCGCCCTCGACGCCGCCATCGGGCGGGTGAGAACCGCCGGCTGTACTGAGCCAGGTGGGTTGGGCCGATGCATCTGCCTGCACGAGCCCAGCGGCCATTGTGACTTGCACGGACCGCCGGATCAGCACAGACCAAACCACGACCCGTGCCGGACGCCCCGAGCAGATCTGCTTCGTGGGGGGTTCGCCGGATGTGTCGCGCTCTGGACGCCGACATGCTGCGGAGGTCCTCACTGACTACCCACGAACGGAGACCCCAATGAACGCGGAGACAAACAAGCAGATTGCCCGCTCCTTCCTGCAGAGTGCCGACGAAGGCGATTTCGAGGCATGGCGCGCCATCGCATCTCCCGATCTGGTCGCGAGTGCCAACGGGGGCGACCCCATGAACCGTGACGAGTTCGAGGGCATGGTGCACGGCATCCTCGGAGGCTTCTCCAACGGCCGACACGTCATCGAGTCCCAGGTGGCCGAGGGCGACACTGTCGCCACCCGTCTCACCTGGACCGCGCTGCACACCGGCGACTTCAACGGTGTCGCGGCCAGCAACCGTCCGGTCCGGATCTGCGGTGACGCCTTCGACCGCATCGAGGACGGCCGGCTCGTCGAGCATCACGCCCAGTTCGACCTGATGGGACTGATGGTGCAGCTCGGCGCCGTGCCGGTCCCCGCCTGACCATCTGCCGTCCGACGCCGGTTGGTGCCGCCATGCTTGACGCGGTCGGCGTTCTTCGTTGGACTGGCGATCCGAGCTGAACGGATTCCCGATGGACGCTTCGCCGGTGCGCTTGGCGCACGTGTTGGACTCGCTGGCACTGGCGATCGAGCTGGGTCTCGGAGTGCCGGCTCAGACGATCCACCGGACGGCGATTGTCTCGGCGCGGCTTGGCCGCGGGGCGGGTCTCGCCGAGCAGGACGTGGTCGCGGCGTACTACCTCGCGATCCTGTGCTACGTCGGCTGCACCACGACCTCGCACGAGACGTCCAAGGCCGTGGACGAGCTCGGGCTGGGGGCCCTTCTGGTCACCACCGACGAGGAGTTCTTGCCCGAGCTGGAGCGAGCGCTGGCAGCGACCTTGCCTGCACCCGAGGCACGCGCCGCCGCACAGTCGATGGCGGAGTGGTTCGCGGGCCCCGCGATGGGACCACACCACCGGAACCACTGCGAGGCGGCTGAGCTGATGGCGAAGCGCCTTCAGCTCGGACCTCGCGTGGTGGACGGGCTGACTCACGTCTATGAGCGCTGGGACGGCATGAGCACCCAGCGGCTCGCCTCGGGCGAGGCCATCAGCCTGCCGATGCGGGTGGTGCACGTGGCCTGGGTCATCGGTCAGGAAAGCATCACCCGGGAGGCGGGCGAGATCGCACGACGACTTCGGCTGCGGGCGGGCCGGTCCCTCGATCCCGCCCTGGCGGCCCTCGCCGCTGACGACCTCGGACACCTGCTCTCGGACCTCGACCAGGGCGACCTCGGGCCGATGCTGCTGGACGCCGAGCCCGGACATCCGATCTTGCTGTCAGGTGCACAGGTAGACCACGCACTGACGTGCATCGCTGACTTCGGCGACCTCAAGTCCCCCCACATGGTCGGCCACTCCCGACGCGTGGCCGACGTGGCGCAGCGGGCGGCCCGCGCCGCGAGCATGTCACCCGACGACGTCGACCTGGTGACCCGCGCCGCGTTGGTCCACGACGTCGGTCGGGTCGGCCTCCAGTCCAGCCTGCTGGCGAAGGCCGGCCCGCTGTCCCGGTCCGAGCACGAGCGGATCAGGCTGCACAGCTACTTCACCGAGCGGATCTTCGCGGACAACCCGGTGCTGGCGCCTGTCGGCGCGCTCGGCGCCGCACACCACGAGCACCTCGACGGGTCCGGCTACCACCGCGGGCTCCAGGCGTCGGGACTGGCGGCGCCCGCCCGACTGCTCGCGGCCGCGAACTCGTGGTGCTCGCTGACCGAAACCCGACCTCACCGCCAGGCGCTCACCCAGCCGGAGGCCTGCGACGCCCTGCGTGCGCAGGCGAACGAGGGACTGATCGACCGCAACGCCGTCGAGGCGGTCACCGCGTCTGTCGGGCAACGCGGGCGCTGGACCAGGCGCTCCTCGAGCATCGCGTTGACCGAGCGCGAGGTCCAAGTCTTGCGTCTGATGGCCCGCGAGCAGACCAATCCCGCCATCGCCGGAGCACTCGGGATCTCCAGCAAGACCGTCGAGCGGCACGTCACGCACATCTACCAGAAGATCGGTGTCTCGTCGCGGGCCGGGGCGGCCGTCTACGCCCTGGAGAACGGACTCATGTGAACTGGCGGCGATCGAGACAGGCGGCTCGCCTACGCCTACGAGATCGCCCGACACACTCCCGGCCAGCGGCCTGAAGAGCGTCGTCGAGGTAGATCTGCGCGACCAGGAGCACGCGAGGCCCCGTGATGGACACGGGTGAGGCGCTAGGTCGTGAGTCCTCGACGTGCGAACGCAACCGCCTCGGCGAGCAGGGTCGCCCACAGCTCGCGGTTGACGGTCGGGATCGAGACCCACTCGCGGAAGACCTTCCCGGCCGGGGCGAACGGGTCGCCGTCGCCGGTGTCGATCAGCTCGGTGACCCGCTCGCGCGGCAGCTTCACGACCAGGCGCTGGGCCTTGTCGTCGAAGGAGGCCAGGAACCTCCCGGCGAGTCGGACGCAGGGGTAGCCCATCATCGTGGCTCGGCCGATGGCAGGGTCGTAGAGCAGGTCGTCGGTGAGCTCGTCGTACAGGTCCCGAGCGTCGTCCCCGCCGGATGACTCCAGCGGGGACGGGCTCGACACGTCTCGCGTCATCAGGCCGCCGGCGGGGTGAAGACGCCGAACTGGTTGCCGGCCGGGTCGCGCAGGTAGGCGAACGTCGGGGCACCGGGCCCGGGGTCGAGGTGCTTGCTCATCACCGAGCCGCCGAGCTGTTCTGCGTCGGCGCAGGTGGCCTCGACGTCGGCGACCAGGATGTAGAACACGGCGTGGTCGGGCACCTGGCCGCCGGTGCCGAAGATGCCGCCCATCGGCTGCTCGGCGCCGGAGGCGGTGATGTTGCGGTAGTCCATGCCGCCGGACGCGGCTGGGCCGTCGGCGTTGAAGGTCCAGTCGAACAGGCTGCCGTAGAACTTCTCGGCGGCGTCGGGGTCGCTGGTGGCGACCTCGAACCAGGCCAGGGCGCCGGGAGCGGGGTTTGTCATGACGGTCTCCTCTTGCGGTCGGGTCATCCGCCGGGTCGGCGGACTGCTTCGACTGTCTCGAGGGGACGCGACAACCCTGTGTCGGTGTTTGCGACAGGATCTTCTGGACGTAGCACGGAGGCCGGCAGTCTGGTCTGGTGGCCGTCGACCACCGGCTCCTGGACGACGCGTTCGGGGTGTGGCGGCGCGGGCGTCACCTCGGCGTAGGTGATGCGGTCCATGCGGAAGACCCGGTCGTCTCCTCGCAGTTGGCACCAGGCGGTGAGGTAGGAGCCGTTGGGTCCGACCACGACGTACTGCGGCTCGATCTGGCGCTCGGTCTCCAGGCCCCCGACATCGGTGTAGCGGATGCGCAGGGTCCGGTTGTCGCGGACGGCCCGCCAGATGATCTCGGCGATCTCGGCGTCCGGGTCGGGTGCCGGTTGAACGAGGAGCCTGACCTTGTCTGCGGACGAACGGGCCTCCGCGAGAGCACGCTCGGGCATGGCGGCCACGATCTTCTGCAGCGCGCTACGTGCGTCGCGGGCGAAGATCACGTGCTCGCTGCGACTCAGCGCCACGGCGACCGCGGCGGCCTCGCGTGGCGTGAAGTTGAGCGGCGGCAGGCTCATCGATCGGTCGAGTGTGTAGCCGCCCGCGCGACCGGTCTTGGTCGCCAACGGCACCCCGGCCTGCCCCAGCGCGCTCAGGTCGCGCTCGATGGTCCGGACGCTCACCTCGAAGTGTTCGGCCAGCCGCCGCGCCGTACGGCCCCGAGGTCCGGCCGCGCGCAGCTCCTCGACCAGCGCGTACAGGCGGTCGATTCGGTTCATACTCGGAGAGTAGAGCCAGGTGGGGACAGTCCCGAGAGCTTCCTCGCGACAGGTGTCCTGATCGGGCCGGTGCCGTTCGTCAGTAGGTCGGAGCGGGAATCGCCCGCGGAAGAAGGGAGCTACGGATGAACCAGTACCTGTTGTCGGTGTTCGAGGTCGAGGGGCAGGGCGAGGGCACGCCTCCCACGCCCGAGGAGATGCGCGCCTTCATGGGTCGGGTGATCGCCTTGGAGGAGGAGATGGACCGCGCTGGGGCGTTCGCGTTCGGGGGCGCGCTGCACGGTCCCGACGCGTCCACCGTGGTGCGCGGTGGGACCGGGCTGGACAAGGTGACCACCGACGGGCCCTTCGTGGAGGCCAAGGAGCAGATCGGTGGGTTCTACATCGTCAACGCCGAGGACCTCGACGAAGCGTTGGGGTGGGCGGCCAAGGTCGTCGAGGCGATCAACCACGACATCGAAGTGCGGCCGTTCCGGGCGAGCGGGCGGCTAGAAGCTGGCCCGGGCCACTGACGGAGCCGGTGGCATGGACGACGTCGAGCGTGCCTTCCGGGAGGCGCACGGCCAGGCTGTGGCGACCCTGACCCGGGTCTTCGGTGACCTCACCCTCGCCGAGGACGCAGTCCAGGACGCCTTCGTGACCGCCGTGGCCAGGTGGCCCATCGATGGCGTCCCGGACAACCCGGCCGGGTGGATCGTGACGACCGCGCGAAACCGCGCCGTCGACGTCGTCCGGCGGCGCCGACGCGGCCGTCAGCTCACCGAGCAGGTCGCGGCTGATCGGCTCCCCGTCGAGGGCACCACTAACCACGAGGAATCGCTTCAGCTCCCCGACGATCAGCTGCGGCTCATCTTCACGTGCTGCCACCCAGCACTACGAATCGAACACCAGGTGGCGCTCACTCTGCGGCTTGTCGCAGGGCTCACCCCCGCCGAGGTGGCCTCGGCGTTCCTGGTCAGCGAGGAAGCCATGGCCAAGCGCCTGGTGCGGGCGAAGTACAAGATCAGGGCCACGAACATTGCCTACCGGGTGCCCGACGCCACCGACCTCCCGCGCCGCCTACGTGCCGTGCTCACGGTGCTCTACCTGATCTACAACACCGGCGCCGACGACACCAGCCGTCGTGGCCTGCGAGCCGAGGCGATCTGGCTGACGCGGGTGCTAGTGGGGCTGATGCCTGACGAGCCGGAGGCTGCGGGTCTGCTGGCCCTCATGTTGCTCAGCGACGCCCGGATGCCGGCCCGTAGCGACGCAGCCCAGGTCGTGCTGTTGCAGGACCAGGACCGGTCCCTGTGGGACAGCTCCATGATCGCCGAGGGCCAGGAGCTGGTGCTGGCCTGCCTGCGACGTCGCAGCCTGGGTCCGTTCCAGCTTCAAGCCGCGATCCAGGCGCTGCACTGCGCCGCCCTCGGCTATGAGGAGACCGACTGGGCTGCCATCGTCCGGTTCTACGACCGGCTGATCGTAGTGATGCCCACCCCGGTGGTGATGATGAACCGGGCGATCGCGGTTGCGGAGACCGACGGACCGGAAGCGAGTCTGGCACTGCTCGACGAACTCCAGCAGGACCTGGGCGACTACCACCTGTTTCATGCCGCCCGGGCAGCGATGCTGGAGCGACTCGGACGTCCGGACGAGGCCGCGGACGCCTACGCCCGCGCGGCAGCCCTGGCCCGCACCGAGGCCGACCTCTCGTTCCTCACCCAGCGGCACCATGAGCTGACCAAGGACTCCCGCGAACCGGCCTCCTGAAGGCCGACGGCGTTCGACCCCACCGTGCCGCATCATCACCGTGGCATGAGAATCCAGGAATCTCGACTCCGCGGAACCCGGGGCAGACCAGATTGTGCACATGCGAAAGGCCCCCACAATCAGACTGTGGGGGCCCTTCGATTTTGTAGCGGGGGCAGGATTTGAACCTGCGACCTCTGGGTTATGAGCCCAGCGAGCTACCGAACTGCTCCACCCCGCGTCGGGTGACACCAACCTTACAGAACGGGAGAGGGGCGTCCCAAATCGGGGTGCTCGCCGCCGCCGACCGACGACGTTCGTCGCCGGCGACCCCCGCTACTCCTCAGAGGCGGGCTCGACGCGGGTGGCCAGGGCGACGGCGTCCTCGATGAAGCCACGGGCGCGCTCGGTCTGCCGGGCGGCCTCCACCGGGTCGCCCTGGCGGTACGCCTCGTCGGCCTGGTCGAAGGCGGCCTGGGCCAGCTGCAGCAGCTCGGTGATCCGTTCGTCACGGGTGCCCTGCGGTGGCTCGTTCTCCCCAGGCGGCTCGTTGTCCGGAGGCGGCTCGACCGGGGTGTCGGCGTCGACGCCGAGGACGTCAGCGAGCGCCTCGAACCCCGAGTTGCCGATGCCGACCTGGCCGTTGTAGGACACGATCACGAACTGCAGGATCGGGTAGCTCGCGTCGGAGAGCTGCCGCACGGCGTACACCGGCTGGACGTACATCAGGCCGTCGCCGACCGGCAGCGTCAGCAGGTTGCCGAACGTGGGCTTGGTCTCACCGAGGTTGAACGCCTGCAGCTCGCGCCGGACGTTGTCGCTGTTGGCCATCTCGTTGGCGATCAGGCCAGGGCCGGGCGTCTGCTCGTTCGGCAGCTGCAACACCGTGATCTTGCCGTAGTTGTCGGAGGTCGCGTCGGAGTTGGCTGACACGAAGGACGCGAGGTTGTCCTTGGCCCGCGGCACGAACACCGACGTCAGCGACCACGACTCGTCGCCGGGGACGGTGGGGTCGTCGACGAAGAGCCGGTACGGCGGCTGGTAGCTACCGGCCTTGTACGGGTCCTCGGGCACCTCCCACCGATCGTTGCTCTGGTAGAAGTCCCCGGAGTCGGTGACGTGGTACCGCGCGAACTGGTAGCGCTGGACCTTGAACAGGTCCTCGGGGTAGCGCAGGTGCTCGAGCAGCTCGTCGGAGATCGCGTCGCGGTCCTCGACCGTGCCGGGGAACGCCGAGCGCCACGCCTGCAGGATCGGATCGTCCTCGTCCCAGGCGTAGAGCGTCACCGTGCCGTCGTAGGCGTCGACGGTCGCCTTCACGGCGTTGCGCATGTAGTTGATCTCGTCGGTCGGCAGCGTGCCGAACACGGTGTCCTGGGTCAGCGAGTCATCGGTCATCGTCTCGATCGACTCGCTCTCCGACTGCGGATAGCGGTCGGTGGTGGTGTAGCCGTCGAGGATCCAGACGATCTTGCCGTCGACGACCGCGGGGTACGGGTCCTTGTCGACCGTCAGCCACGGCGCGACCCGCTCGACCCGCTCTCCGGGGTTGCGGTTGTAGAGCACCTGGCTGTTCTCGTGCACCCGTCCCGAGAGCAGGAAGTTCGGCTCGCCGAACCGGACCGCGAACATCAGCTTCTCGAAGAGGTTGCCGACCGGGACCCCGCCGGAGCCGTCGTACGTCGTGGTCTGGCCCTCCTCCTCGCCGGTCGCCGAGCCCAGGTCGAGCTCGACGTCGGGGGCGTCCTCACCGTTCTTTCCGACGACGGAGTAGTCGGGGCTCATCTCACCGAAGTAGACGCGGTCCTCGTAGCCGTCGGGGTCGAGGTTGGTCAGCGCGTCCTCGCCCGCCTGCTGGCCCTCGGCCCACTGGATCTCGGTCGACTCGTCCCCGTCGTCCTCACCGCGCTGGTTGGCGTAGGCGGCGATCATGCCGCTGCCGTGGGTGTAGACGGTGTGGAGGTTCGACCAGTTCTGGTCGCTCGCGTTGATGCCCGCCTGGTCGAGCTCGCGCACCCCGAGCACCAGCGCCCGGTCGGTGCCGTCGATCTCGTAGCGGTCGACGTCGAGCACCTGTGCCACGGAGTAGTACGCCCGGACCTGCTGCACCTGCTCGAACGTGCGGTTGACGACGAGCGGGTCGACCAGCGGCACCGATGCGGTCTCCTTCGACAGTGTCGCAAGCTGGTCGAACGCCGCCGACGACTCGCTGATGAACGGTTCGACCGCGATGTCCTCGAGGTCGTACGCCGCGCGGGTGGCCGCGATGTTGGCCTTGAGGTAGGGGTCCTCCTTGTCGGGCTCGCTCGGGTTGACGCTGAACTGCTGCACGATGCCCGGCCAGATCATCCCGAGCAGGACGGCGCTCAGCGCCAGCAGCGCGAGGCCGACCGACGGCAGCAGCCAGGTGCGCCGCCAGACGTTGAGGAAGAACAGCAGCGCGCAGATCAGCGCGATCCCCGCCAGGATCCCCTTGGCGGGCAGCACGGCGTTCTCGCTCGGTGTACGTCATGCCGGTGATCAAGCCGCCGCTGTCGGTGACGAGGTCGAACCGATCGAGCCAGTAGTCGGCGCCCTTGGCGAGCACGAAGATGCCGAGGAGCACCGACAGCTGCACCTGGGCCGCACCGGAGAGCCGGTCGGCCTTGGTCTGCAGCTGGATGCCGCCGTACAGGTAGTGGACGATCGCCGCCATCAGGGCCGCCACCACGGTGAACGCCATCGCCGAGTCGGCGAGGTAGTGCAGCCAGGGCAGGTCGAAGATGTAGAAGCCCTTGTCTCGGTCGAAGTAGGGGTCGGTCTCGCCGAACGGCACCCCGTTGCGCCACAGCAGGTAGTTGCGCCACTGACCCGACGCCGACGTCCCGGCGAACAGCCCGAGGAGCGCGGCGATCCCGATCGCGAGCCACATCCGGATCGGGTCGACGACCTCCCGGTAGCGGTCGAGACCGGCCTGCTCGGGCGAGGAGACACGGTAGAGCGGCCGGAACCGGTGGGCCAGGTAGATGTTGACGCCGACGAAGGCGGCCATCAGGACGCCGAACGCCGCGAAGAGCGCGACCCGGGTCCAGACCAGGGTGCTGAACACGCTGCCGAAACCGATGCTGCGGTACCACGCACGGTCGGTCCAGAACGCCGAGAACGTCGTCAACGCGAAGAACCCGAGCACCAGGATGACGGCCGTGATGATCAGCGCTCGGGACCGGCGCGGCGGCTCAGGCGGGGCCGCTCGCCGCTGCTCCTCGCCCTCGTCGAACAGCTCGCTCACCGGGTCTCCTTCTCGGTCACGGAATCGGGCCGTCGGGCTCGTCCTCCAGCTCATCGTCCAGCAGTCGTCCAAGTCGTCCAGCTCATCGTCCAGGGTGGCCACCAGCAGCCGTACCAGGGCCGGCACCAGGTCGGCACCCGTCACCACGGACTGGGCATCGTCGTGCGCGCGCAGCCGCAGTGCACAGTACGTGGCACCCGCACGCGTCGCACCGGCGACGATCCGGACCTCCTGGCGATCGGGGTGCTCGCGGGCGAACTCCTCGGCCGCGGTCGCGTCGTCGGGCAGGTCGGTGTCGGCGCCGGGCGGCAGCACCAGCCGCTCGACCACGGCGGCACAGCCGGCAACGCCCGCGGGCCAGACGATCTGCTCGAGCACCGCCTCCAGCGCGTGGTCGGGCGGGAGCTGATCCTGCTCGACGGGGGTCAGCGACCCGGCCGCAGAGCTGTCGGTGAGCCCGGTCGCAGCGGCCAGCTCCGGCTCGCTCTCGACCAGGCGGGCGGTGTCGACCAGCGCGTACAGCCGACCGGGCTGGTCCCAACCCTCGTCGGCGACGTGAGTCTCGATCTCGAGCACGGCGGCCGCGAGTGCGGGGTCGACGTCGAGCTGCCCGAGCAGGCTCAGGTCCTCACTCACCGGTCACCCCCGACGGCTCCTCGCAACGCGGCAGGTCCGCGTCCGGGTCGGCGGCGTACGTCTCGAGCGCGTCGACGGCCTCGCTCATGGTCGCCACGCGGACCAGCTCCATGTCGCCCTGCGGCGACTCGTAGGCGTCGTCGCAGTTATCGGCGGGCACCAGGAAGATGTCGGCGTCGTCCTCGCGGGCACCGGCGATCTTCTGGTCGATCCCGCCGATCGGGCCGACCGTGCCGTCCGGGGCGATCGTGCCGGTACCGGCCACGACGTCCCCGCCGGTCATCGAGCCCTCGGTGAGGGTGTCGTAGATCGCCAGGGCGAACATCAGGCCGGCGCTCGGGCCGCCGATGTCCGGGTCGATCCCGAACTTCACGTCGACCGGGAAGTCGTAGGACTGGCGCATCTCGAACCCGAGCCGCAGCTGGCCGTCGATCTCCTCGCGCGTGATCGAGAAGGTCAGCCGCTCTCCGTCGCGCCGCACCTCCAGCTCGACCGGCTCGTCGGCCGCCGTGGCGTTGACCGCCTGGCCGGCCTCCTCGATCGTGGCCACCTGGGTGCCGTTGATCGCCAGCAGCTCGTCGCCGGCTTCCAGCTGTCCGTCGGCCGGTGAGTCGGGCAGCACCCGGTAGACCTCCGGCCGGGAAGGAACGTCGTACCCCAGCTCGGTGAGCGCGACGGCGACCGCGGTGTCCTGCGACGTCACCATCTGGAAGGACCCCTCGGCCTCCTGCGACTCGTCGGTCTCCTCCGGCCCGTAGATCACGTCGCGGGGGTAGATCGCGTCGTCGGGGTCGATCCAGGCGCCCAGGAGCTGGAAGAGGTTGACGTCGGACTCCGCCCGGGTGGCGTAGACCGTCGTGAACCGCAGCTGCCCGTCCTCGTGGTAGGTCTCAGCCCCGTCGACGGTGATGATCTCGGTGCCGTCCTCGGTCGTCCCGAGGATGTCGGCCGTGATCCCGGGCGAGTAGATGACGTACGGCAGCGGCTCGCGCAGGGCGCCGAACCAGAGCACGCCCAGCAGCGGCACGGCCAGCAGGCCGGCGAGCATCCGCTGAGTCATGGCGCCAAGCCTCTCACCTGGGAAAAGCGCTCCGCGCCGGTGGGTTCTGGCCAGCCCTCAGGCGTCACGCCGGCCGCTGGCGCGCGAGGGTCGGACGGCGATGCCGGTGCTGCGGTCACGCGGCACGGTCGGCCGCTGCCGCGACATTCCCTGGTGGTCGCGCTGCAACGCCTTCGCCAGCCGCGCGACGGCCACGTCGCGGTCGACCTCGCCTCGGCCCTCCCGTCCCAGCCAGGCGACCCACAGCATCGCCACGACCGTGACGAGCACGGCCGGCACCAGCCAGAGCAGGATCCCCACGCGACGAGGGTAGGTCGCCGGGCCGGTCGGACGCTCAGGGCGCGCCGACCCACTCCTCGGTGCCGTCGCCGAACCGTTGGTGCTTCCAGATCGGCACCTCCGCCTTGAGCGTGTCGATCAGCGCGCGAGAGGCCGCGAACGCCTCACCGCGGTGCGCGGTCGTGGTGGCGACGATCACCGCGACGTCGCCGATCGCGAGGGTGCCGACCCGGTGGACGGCGGCGACCCCGTGCACGTCGTACTCCTCGGCGACCCGGGCGCACACCTCCTCGAGCTTGGCGAGCGCCGTGCCATGGGCGGTGTAGTCGAGGCCGACGACGTCCTTGCCGCCGTCGTGGTCGCGGACCCGGCCGACGAAGAGGGTCAGGCCCCCCGAGGCGTCGTCGTCGAGCGCGGCGATGACCTCGACCACGTCGAGCGGCGTCTCTCGCAGAGCGACCAGCTTCACGGGGTTCTCGGGCACGTCCCGACCCTAGTCGGACCGCCGAGGGGTGGACGCGCGCGTCCACCTCGTGCGGCACGGAACCCCTGGTTGGCCATCGGCGTACCGTTGAGGCATGACCAACGATCCCGACGAGGGACAGAACAACCCGTTCAAGGGCACGCCGTTCGAGCAGTTCTTCGGCGGCCTGATGGGTGGGACCCCGGGCGCCGGGGGCACCCCCGACTTCGGCGCGATGTTCACCCAGATCCAGGCGATGATGCAGCCGTACGACGGCCCGCTGAACTGGGACCTCGCGCTCGACCTCGCTCGCAAGCAGGCCGCGACGTCCGCCGACCCCTCCCCCAGCCAGCGGCAGCAGGACCAGGTCGCCGACGCGGTCCGGCTCGCCGACCACTGGCTCGACGCGACCACCGACTTCCCGTCCGG
The DNA here is from genome assembly GCA_963829855.1 of uncultured Actinomycetota bacterium. GTDB lineage: Bacteria > Actinomycetota > Actinomycetes > Propionibacteriales > Nocardioidaceae > Nocardioides. Next base: position 664,837 of record CAWHKE010000011.1, read on the forward strand.
TGTCGGCTCCACCGCAGCGTGGAGCCGCGCGGAGTGGATCGTCGGCACGACCGAGGTGTGGAAGGGCCTCGTCGAGCCGATCGCCGCGTCCTCGGTCAACTCGATCGCCGCCGCGATGCCGCAGGACCAGGCACTGGCCGGGCCGATGGGCGGCCAGCTCATCGGGATGCTGCAGCGCGCCGTCGGCGGGATGCTGGCGTCCCAGATCGGCTCCGGGCTCGGCGCGCTCGCCGGAGAGGTGCTGACGGCCTCCGACATCGGGTTGCCGCTCGGTGCCCCCGGCAAGGCCGCCCTGGTGCCCGCCAACGTCGCCGAGTTCGCCTCCGGCCTCGACGTCTCCGAGGACGACGTCCTCCTCTACCTCGCGCTGCGCGAAGCCGCCCACCAGCGGCTGTTCGCCCACGTGCCGTGGCTGCGCGACCACCTGATCGGCGCCGTCACCGACTACGCCCGGGGCCTCGAGATCAACACCGCCAACCTCCAGTCCAGCATCGAGGAACAGCTGCGAGGGCTCGACCTGACCAACCCGGAGTCGCTGCAGAAGCTGACCGAGGGCGGCATGTTCGACCTGCAGCAGAGCCCCGAGCAGGAGGCGGCGCTGCAGCGGCTCGAGGTCACGCTCGCGCTGGTCGAGGGCTGGGTCGACGAGGTCGTCGGCCAGGCGACCGCCGAGCGGATGCCGACCGCCGACAAGCTCCAGGAGGCCGTACGCCGCCGCCGCGCGTCCGGCGGCCCCGCCGAGCAGACGTTCGCGTCGCTGGTCGGCCTGGAGCTGCGGCCACGGCGGCTGCGCGACGCGTCGACCCTCTGGGGGTCGCTGCGCACCCGGCAGGGCGCCGAGGCCCGCGACGGCGTCTGGATGAGCCCCCACCTGCTGCCGACCGCGGCCGACCTCGACGACCCGCTCGGGTTCCGCGAGGACGCCGCGGCGCCGCACGAGCTCAGCGACGAGGAGTTCGAGGCCGGGCTGCGTGACCTGCTCGACGGCCCGTCCGACGACCCCCCGCAGGAGTGACCCTCCACGCCGACGCGCTGGCCGTGCTGCGGGCGTGGGCTCCGCCGGCTGCCGAGCAGGCGGCCCTGCGCGACCGGTACGTCGCCCACCTCGAGTCGGCACCCGACGGGCTGCGGCGGACCTGCTATCCCGACCACCTCACCGCCAGCACCCTCGTGCTCTCGGCCGACCACTCGAAGGTGCTGCTGACGCTGCACGCGAAGGCCCAGCGCTGGTTCCAGCTCGGTGGGCACTGCGAGCGCGGTGACGACACCCTGGCCGGCGCCGCCGAGCGTGAGGCGGTCGAGGAGTCCGGCCTCGTCGGCCTCCGGGTCGAGCCGGCCCCGGTCCAGCTCAGCGAGCACGCAGTCCCGTTCTGCGACCCGCGTGGCGGAGTGCACCACCTCGACGTCCGGTTCGTCGCCGTCGCCGACGACCACGCCGAGCACAGCGTGAGCGACGAGTCGCTCGACGTGCGCTGGTGGCCGGTCGACGCGCTCCCGGACGACGACCTGACCGAGCTGGTCGCCCTCGCGCTGGCCCGGCGCTCAGCGCGTCAGTCGACGTCCTCGCCCGGCGGCGGGTCGAGCCGGGCCGCGGCCGACCAGCCCAGCAGGTAGCCCTTCGCCTTCTCGGCCTGCGGGTAGCGGTCGACCCACGACCAGAACTTCTCGTCGTGGCCCGCCTCGAGCAGGTGGGCCAGCTCGTGCACGAGCACGTAGTCGACCACCCAGACCGGCATGCCCTGGAGCCGGCTCGAGAGCCGGATCGTGCGGTCGCCCGGTGTGCATGAGCCCCAGCGGCTCGACTGGTTGTCGACCCAGCGCACCGAGTCCGGGGCCGCCATCCCGCCCAGGTGGCGGTCGCTCAGCTTCGTGGCGCGCTGCATCAGGTCGTCGTCGGAGAGCTGCTTGCGCTGCTCCGAGCGCTCGAGGCGAGCCACCATGGTCTCGACCCACTCGGCCTCCTGGGCCCGGGTCATCGTGGCCGGGATCATCACCACGATGGTGTCGCCGTCGCGGTAGGCCGACACGGTGCGCCGGCGCCGGCGGGACCGGCGTACCTCGACGTCCGGGGAGTCGGACGGACGGGCGGTCATACCGCTGAATCTAGCCGTTCGCCCAGGCGAGGAGTCGCTCGAGCGGCCAGGTGTTGACGATCCGGTCGGCGTCGATGCCGGCCGCCTCCGCACGCTCGCAGCCGTAGTCGACCATGTCGAGCTGCCCGGGGGCGTGGGAGTCGCTGTCGATCGAGAACAGGCAGCCGAGGTCGCGGGCCAGCTCGAGCAGCTTCGTCGGCGGGTCGCGCCGCTCGGGTCGCGAGTTGATCTCGACGGCGACACCGTGCTCGGCGCACGCCTCGAACACCGCCTTCGCGTCGAACTCGCTGCTCGGCCGGGTGCCGCGGTTGCCGGTGACGAGCCGGCCGGTGCAGTGGCCGAGCACGTTCGTGAACGGGTTGCGGACCGCACCGATCATGCGGCGGGTCATCGGCTGTGGGTCCATCCGCAGCTTGGAGTGCACGCTCGCGACCCGCACCTGGAGCTGCGCCAGCAGCTCGTCGCTCTGGTCGAGCGACCCGTCGTCGAGGATGTCGACCTCGATCCCCTTCAGCAGCGTGAAGCTGCCGCCGAGGTGCTCGTTGACGGCGTCGACGACGCCGAGCTGCCGCGCGAGCCGCTCGGCGCTGAGCCCGTTGGCCACGCGCAGCCGCGGCGAGTGGTCGGTGAGCACGAGGTAGTCGTGCCCGAGCTCGATGGCCGTGAACGCCATCTCCTCGATCGGCGACCCGCCGTCGGACCAGTTGGAGTGCGAGTGCAGGTCTCCCCGGAGAAGGGCGCGGAGCTCGCGCCCGCCGCGGGCGAGCGGGCCCTGGTGCTCGGCCTCCAGCTTCGCGAGCCGCTCGGGCACCACCCCGCGCACGGCGTCGGTGATGACCCTGCTGGTGCTCGGACCGATCCCGGCCAGCTCGGTCAGCGTGCCGGCCTCGGCCCGGGCCGCGACCTCGTCGGCCGGCAGCGGCAGGATCGTCGCGGCCGCCGACCGGAACGCCTCGATCCGGCGGGAGTCCTCGCGGCCGCGCTCCATCAGGAACGCGATCCGGCGCAGCGCGGCGACCGGCCCGGCGTCGTACGTCTCACCCACGGGTCGAGGCTAGCCGGGACCGGTGACTTCTTTTTCCTCCACACCCGGTGGACATCGTTTCGGCTGGTCAGCGGCCGGAAACCAGCGCATCCGGCCGGTTGTCCACAGTCCTGTCCCCCGCCGTTCCACCGTTCCGCCCGGCTCCTCCACAGGGTTGTCCACAGCCCTCTCCACAGGTCTGCGCCGTCCGCGTTGACCGTCTCCCCGGCGCGCACCTAGCGTGTGCCGCGATGAGGCCCCGGGCCCGTCGAGCGACATCCGCAAGGGGAAGGCAGGTGTCGTGACGCGGACCAGGGGCCTCTTCGCCGTCCTGGCCCGGGTCGGCCAACGCCCCCCGGCTACCGACCGTGGAAGGCCGGCGGCCGCTTCTCGCGGGCCGCGGCGATGCCCTCCTGGAGGTCGGCGGTCGCCAGCGTCACCGGCTGGGCCAGCGCCTCCCACTGCAGGCAGGTCTCGAGGTCGGCGTGCCCGTCGCGCAGCGCGAGGGTGGTGAGCCGGCTCGGGATCGGTGCAGTGGCCGCGATCTCGGACGCCGTGGCCAGCACCTCGTCGAGGAAGCCTTCCGGCTCGTGCACCTGCGAGATCAGCCCGATCCGCAGCGCCTCGTCGGCGTCGACGACCCGGCCGGTGAGCAGCAGGTCGCGCGCGTGGGCCGGCCCGACGACGTCGGGCAGCAGGTAGGTCGCGCCCATGCCCGCGTGCATCCCGAGCCGGACGAAGGGCACGCCGAGCCGGGCTCCGCGTGCGGCGTACCGGAGGTCGCAGGCGAGCGCGAGGCACAGCCCGGCGCCGATCGCGGCGCCGTTGACCGCGGCGATCGTGGGCACCTCCAGCCGGCGGATGGACAGCCACGCCCGGTAGAACGGCAGCATCCGGCTCCGCAACCGGTCGACGCTGGCGTCCGGCTCGCCGGCGATCCACGACGTGTTGCCGCCGGAGCAGAACGCCGAGCCGGCACCCGTGACGACCACGACCCGCACCGAGGGATCACCGGCGAGGGCGTCGATCGCGGACGTCCAGGAGGCCGTCATCTCGTCCGACATCGCGTTGCGCTGGTCGGGGTTGTCGAGCGTCAGGAGGACGACGCCGTCGGCCGGGTGGACGACACGCAGGTGCTGCTGAGCGGAGGTCGGTTCGGGCATGAGCCGAAGCGTAGTGATCCACGCTCGTTCCACGCTCAGGGCGAGCCTCACGCACGCCTGAGCACGCGTGTCGTAGGGTCGAAGCGGTTCTGGGGCCTCGGCCCCGGTTCTTCCGACGGGCTTCCCCAACCCACCCGTCGCGACGACCGCACAACAAAACAGCAAGGAGGCCGTCATGGCGGAGACCTGGAGCGGCGAGTTCTACTGCGTCAAGTGCAAGGAGAAGCGCGAGGCGGAGGGCGAGGTCAGGGTCAACGACAAGGGCACTCGCATGGCGAAGGGCGTGTGCCCCGTCTGCGGCACGAACCTCAACCGCATCCTCGGCAAGGCCTGAGCACGACCCCAGTCGTTCACGGCGGCGCCCACCCGGATCCTCGGGCGGGCGCCGCCGCTGCGCGAGAGGCTGTGGACGGCCCACCCGGTCACGGCCTCGGAGATGACACGCTCGGCGTGTGACCTCCTCCCGCTTCGTGCTCGCGCCCGGCCTCCGGGTGACCGAGCGTCGCGGACGCACCCTCCAGGTCGGCCTGTTCGCCGACCGGAGACTGGTCCTGCCCGACGAGCCGGCGGTGCGCGAGCTGCTGGCCCGGCTGAGGCACCCCGTCGACCCGGCCCGGCTCTCCGGCGCCGACCGGCTGCTGGCCGAGCGACTGCGCGCCGCCGGGCTGCTGGACGACCAGCAGGACGTCGCGCGGCGCGCGGCGGTCCGGGCGGCGGCCTCGGTCGAGGTGCTTGCCGACGAGGCTGCCGGCGCCCTCGCCCGGCGGCTCCTCGTGGAGGCCGAGCTCACGCCGGCCCGCGGGTCCGACGACCCCGCCCTGACGCTCGTCGTGACCAGAGGCGCGGAGCCGTCCCGCCGCGACGTCGACCGACTCGCCCAGGCCGACCGCCCGCACCTGCTGGTGACCTCGGTGGCCGGCCGGGTCCGGGTCGGACCCTGCGTCGTCCCCGGCCTCACCGCCTGCGTCCGGTGCCTCGACGAGCACCTCGCCGACCGCGACCCGAGCCACCCGCGCCTGGTCACCGAGCACGTGGCGCCTGACCGGGCCGACGTGCCGCGACCCGGCGACCTCGCCCTCGGGCTCGCGTGGGCGGTTCGCGACGTGGTGTCGCTGCTGGACGGCGACCGCCCCACGACGTGGTCGGCCACGATCGACCTGACCGCCGGCGGCCCGGTGAGCCACGCCTGGCGGCGCCATCCCCGGTGCGGCTGTGCGTGGGGCGACCTGCTGGCGGTCTAGAGACAGGCCCTCGGACGGGGCCTCACCAGAACTCGCTGTCGAGCTTTCCCTCCATCGACCGCAGGTGGCGGCGCGAGCAGTCGTCGCAGTAGGTGCGACGGCGTCCGTTCTCGACCGAGATCGTCCAGGTCAGGGTCCTGGCCTCGTCCGGCTCCTGCCGACCGCAGAAGTCACACGTCGTCAGCGCGCTCACGCGATCAGGCTACGCCCGCCGACCGCCCGGTCCGGACGTGCAGGGAGCCGGGTACGACGGCGTCGTACCCGGCTCCCTGCGTTTCAGCTCACCCAGCGATCAGGGTGGAGGTGGCCCTCCCTCGAAGGGATCGGCCGCCGGCTCCCTCAGATCGCGCGAGCGAGAGCGAGGCGTGCCTGCCGCGCGGCCTTCTCGGCCTTGCGGCTGACGCGACGGGCCTGGGCCACGTGGTGGGCCCGTCGCTGCAGCTGCGCCTCTCCCAGGCGCACGGACATCTGTGCCCGTGCGAGTTCTTCGTTCATGAGTTCCATCTCAATGCTCCGTACGTGTGGTGTGGTCATCTGGTGTGGGTGTTGCTCTCTCGGATCGAGGCGGGTGTCAGGCGGCGTCCTTGCGGGGCCGGCCGCGAGGCCGCTTGCGCGGAATCACGACGCCCTGCAAGAAGAGCTCGCCGCCCCAGACGCCCCAGGGCTCCCGGCGCTGCTTGGCACCGCTGAGGCACAGGTCGCGCACGGGACAGTCCGTGCACAGCGCCTTGGCGAACTCCACGTCGCTCGGGGACTCGGCGAACCAGAGCTCCGGGTTGTTCACCCGGCACGGCAACTGGTCCTCGTCCACCCCACCGGCGACATCGTGCAGGCCGCCGAGTGAAGCCTCGGTCGTTCCATCAGTGCGGTCGAGAACGCTGATGGTCATTGTGGTCACCTCCTACTGGACCTGATCGCTGGTTGTAGCTGGAGAAACAGAAAGGCCGCGGATCCCGGGTTTCGGGTCCGCGGCCTGGAGGTAGCCGATGCTGTCGAGGTCAACAGGTCGGTGGACTCCAGGCGGTGGAACCCGGGCGGGCGTCGGCGAGGGCAATGGCCGCCACGTGCCGATCGCGCACGGCGAACGTGGGGGCGGTGCAGACCGGCGTGCCGGTGGTCATGCCGAGGCCGATGCCATAGGCGGCACCGGAAACGGACATGCCGAAGCCGGACGGGATCTGAGCCGTCGTCTTCTGCCAGGTGTTGGTCATCATCAGTGCCACCTCCTTGTCGGTTCTTCGGGCGCGGGCCTTGCCAGGGCCTGGATGCGCGGGTGTCAGTTGCGTGCCCGAGAAAAGTACCGGGTGAGCCGCGTAAGAGGCAAACGATTTAGTGGGTATTTCCTGACAATTCTTGGTCGATCTGCTGCCAGGTGTCACGTCGGGTCAGGAGACCAGCCCGAGGACGTCGGCGCCGTACCGGTCGAGCTTGGACCGACCCACGCCGCTGATCTTGAGCAGTGCCTGCTCGCTGCCCGGCTTGTGCTCGGCGATCAGCTGGAGCGTGGCGTCGGTGAAGACGACGTACGCCGGGACGCCGTCCTCGTCGGCCCGGGTCTTGCGCCACGCGCGCAGCCGTTCGAACAGCTCCTCGTCGTAGGACGCCGGGCAGTCGTCGCAGCGCCCGAGCTTCTTCTGGGCGGGGGTCGACAGCGGCTTGCCGCACTCGCGACAGTGAGCCGCTCGGCGGCGCGTGGCCGCGGGCCTCGGCTGCTGCTCGGCGGGGATCAGCCCGGCGAGGAACGGCGACGGCTTGCGGCTCTGGCGCCCGCCGGGGTTGCGGGCGAGACTCCAGGAGAGGGACAGCACCCGCCGGGCGCGGGTCATCCCGACGTAGAGCAGCCGGCGCTCCTCCTCGAGCTCCGACGGGGTGTCGGCATAGGTGATCGGCAGGGTGCCGTCCTGGAGGCCGGCCAGCAGCACGACGTCCCACTCGAGGCCCTTCGCGGCGTGGAACGTCGTGAGGGTGACGCCGTCGGCCACCGGCGCGTGCTGCTCCGAGGCCCGGCGGTCGAGGTCGTCGACGAACCCACCGAGGTGGGCGCCGTCGCCGCGGGCGAACTCCGCCGCCTGGTCGACCAGCGCCTGCCACGACTCCCAGCGGTCGCGGACCTGGCCGCGCGACTCGGGCGGCTCGACGCTCCAGCCCAGGCCCGACAGGGTCGCGCGCACGGTCTCGAGGAGGTCGTCGCCGGCCTCCCCCGACCGGGCGGTGCCGCGCAGCAGCATCACCGCCTGCTTCACCTCGGGCCGGTCGAAGAAGCGGGCGGCGCCGCGCACGACGTAGGGGATGCCGCGCTCGGCCAGCGCCTCCTCGTGGGCCTCGGACTGGGCGTTGATGCGGAAGAGCACGGCCATCTCGCCGTAGGACGTGCCGGCGCCCGCGAGGGTGGCGATCCGATCGGCGATGGCGGCGGCCTCGGCCACCTCGTCGGGGTGGCCGTGGTAGTCGATCTCGGGCCCGGCCGCCTGCTGCGAGCGCAGCTGGACGCCCTCGCTGGCCGTGCCGGCGAGCAGCGTGTTGGCGGCGGCGACGACCTCGGGGGTCGAGCGGTAGTTGCGGACGAGCTCGATCGAGGTGGTCCCGACGAACTTGGCCGGGAACTCGCGCAGGTAGTCGGCGCGGGCACCGGCGAAGGAGTAGATCGTCTGGGCCGGGTCGCCGACGACGCACAGCTCGTCGCGACCGCCGAGCCAGAGGTCGAGCAGCGCCGACTGCAGGGGCGAGACGTCCTGGAACTCGTCGACGACGAAGCGTTTGTACTGGCGGCGCACCTGCGCGGCGACCCGCTCGTCCTCGGCGAGCATCCCGGCCGTGAAGAGCAGCACGTCCTCCATGTCCATCCGGCCCTGGCTCCGCTTGCCGTCCTCGTACGCCGAGAAGAGCTGCGCCACGGTCTCGGGGTCGTGCCCGGCGACCGTCCGGCCGCGGCTGGTCGCGACCCGCGCGTAGTCGTCGGGGTGCACGTTGCTGACCTTCGCCCACTCGATCTCGGACGCGACGTCGCGCAGCAGCGCCTGGTCGGGCGAGACCCGGCAGCGGCGGGCAGCACCCGCGAGCAGCGAGAGCTTCGACTCGGTGAGGGTCGGCAGCTCGCGTCCGTAGGCGTGCGGCCAGAAGTAGCGCAGCTGCCGCAGCGCCGCGGAGTGGAACGTGCGGGCCTGGACGCCCTCGGTCCCGAGCTGGCGCAGCCGGGTGCGCATCTCGCCGGCCGCGCGGGTGGTGAACGTGACCGCGAGCACCTCGGTGGCCTCGAAGACACCCGTGGCGACGCCGTAGGCGATCCGGTGGGTGATGGCGCGGGTCTTGCCGGTGCCGGCTCCCGCGAGCACCCGCACGGGACCGCGCAGCGCCTCGGCCACCAGGCGCTGCTCGGGGTCGAGCGCGGACAGCAGCGTCTCGGGATCGGGCATCGGTGGAACAAACTCCGTGGGGTCGTGGTTTCCTCGACAGGACTCCCCTCACCCTAGACGCGAGCGAGGACAGCGCTGCGATGAGCTTCACCATGTTCAGCACCCCCTGGTGCGGCTACTGCCACCGGCTGAAGTCGCAGCTCGACCGGGAGGGCATCGAGTTCGAGGTCATCGACATCGAGCAGCACCCCGACGCGGCGGAGACCGTCGCGCGCGCGAACAACGGCCACCAGACCGTGCCGACCCTGCTGTTCACCGACGGCAGCACCCAGACCAACCCGTCCGTGGCCCAGGTCAAGGAGAAGCTGGCCGCCCTGCCCTGACCGGCCCGTCGTGGCTCGGCCGCGGTGGCCTCACCAGGTCCCGGGCAACGGCTCGCCGTACCAGTGCGTCAGCAGCGAGGACGAGATCGAGACGCCGCGCGGGATGTGCACGTCGCCGGCCTCGACGGCCTCGCGCAGCTCGTCGCGCGTGAACCACCGCGCCTGCTCGATCTCCGCGCCGTCGACGTGGATCTCCTTGGACTCCGCTCGGGCGACGAAGCCCACCATCAGGCTCGCGGGCAGCGGCCACGGCTGGTTGCCGAAGTAGGTCACCTCGCCGACGGGGACGCCCACCTCTTCCTCGACCTCGCGGCGCACGGCGTCCTCCAGCGTCTCCCCCGGCTCGCAGAACCCCGCCAACGTCGACCAGCGGCCAGCAGGCCAGGAGTTCTGCCGTCCGAGCAGGATCGAGCCGTCGTCGTGGACGACGGCCATGATCACGGCGGGGTCGGTGCGCGGGAACTGCGCGCGACCGCAGCCGGTGCACCGCAGCTCGTGGCCGGCGGCCCGCGGCTCCAGAGTGGCGGCGCAGCGCGGGCAGTGCCGGGTCGCGAAGTGCCACTCCGCCAGCCCCATCGCGTGGAAGAGCAGCGGCGCCCGGTCGGGCACGTCGGCCAGCACCGGCAGCACCGCCCGCAACGGCACCCACTGCTCGCGCTCGCCCGGTGCGTCCTCCGGAGCGACCAGGCAGGCGGCGTACGTCGTGCCGTCGACCTGGCCGAGCAGCACCCGGGTCCCGGCGGGGGCGTCCTGCGGCGACACCCAGGGCACGTCGCCGTCGACCAGGCGCAGCCGGGTGCCGGCGACGACCAGCACACGGGTGCCGCGGTCGGCCCAGCGGTCGGCGAGCCAGGCGTCGTCGGTGCGTTGCAGCCCGAGCCGGTTGTGCGCGTGCCGCGACAGCGCGACGTGGGGATGCAGCTCGTCGGACGTCACGTCGATGACACTACCCAGGCTCGGAGCCGGTAGTTTCCGCCCGTGAGCACGCACATCGGCGCCGAGCCCGGCGACATCGCACCCACCGTCCTGATGCCCGGCGACCCCCTGCGGGCGAAGTGGATCGCGGAGACATTTCTCGACGACGCCCGCTGCTACAGCGAGGTGCGCGGCATGTACGGCTTCACCGGAACCTGGCAGGGCCACCGGGTCTCGGTCCAGGGCTCCGGCATGGGTCAGCCGTCGTTCGCGATCTACGCCCACGAGCTGATGCGCGAGTACGACGTGCAGACGATCGTCCGGGTCGGGTCGTGCGGCGCGCTCACCGAGAAGCTCGCGATCCGCGACCTCGTGATCGCCTCGGGCGCGTGCACCGACTCGTCGATGAACTCGATCGCGTTCGAGGGCCTCCACTACGCCCCGGTCGCCGACTTCCCGCTGCTCCGCGACGCCGCGGCCGCGGCGCCGGAGGCACACGTCGGACTGATCTTCTCCAGCGACTCGTTCTACGCCGCCCGCCCCGAGCTGGTCTCGCGGATGGTCGACTACGGCGTGCTGGCGGTCGAGATGGAGGCCGCCGCGCTCTACACGCTGGCCGCGAAGTACGGCCGGCGGGCACTCGCGATCTGCACCGTCTCCGACCACATCGTCACCGGCGAGGAGACGACCAGCCAGGAGCGCGAGCAGACGTTCGGCCGGATGGTCGAGGTGGCGCTGACCGCCGCCACCAACGTCGCGTGACCCTGAGCGTGCGCCGGGGCGCACGCTGAGGCTCACGAGGCGTCACAGGAGTCGCTCGAGCTCCTCGCGCCCGGGCAGGTCGGCCGGCTCGATGAGCTCGCCGGTCCGCACGAAGTAGAACCCCGCCCGCACCCGCTCCAGCGGCACGTCGTGCAGCTCCGCCCAGGCCAGCCGGTAGAGGGCGAGCTGGAGCGGGTCGGCACCCTCCTGCCGGCCGGTCTTCCAGTCGACCACCAGGTAGCCGCCGTCGGGCTCGGTGTAGACCGCGTCGATCCGGCCGCGGATCACCTGGCCGGCGAGCACCAGCGAGAACCCGGCCTCGATCCGGTGGGGCGCGCGCTCGGCGAAGGGGCCGGCCTCGAACGACTCGATCAGCAAGCGCAGCTCGGCGTAGTCGTCGATGCCCACGTCGGCACGCCCCGGCAGCTCGTCGGGGTCGATCAGGTCCTGCTGCCCGAACCGGGCCTCGACCCAGGCGTGGAAGGCGGTGCCGAACCGGGCACTCGGCGAGGGCGGCTGCGGCATCGGCCGGGCGAGCCGTTCGGCGTACGCCGCGGGATCGTCACGGACCTGCGCCAGCGCGGTCGCCGACAGGCTCGCCGGCAACCGCACCTCCACGACGCCGGTCCGGGCCGCGGTCGCCTCGGTCACCAGCCGCTCGAGCTCGTCGTCCCACTCGGCGACCTGCGCCGCGGCGACGACGTCCAGCTCCGGTTCGTCGAGGTCGGCGGCGGTGGCCACTCGCTCGGCCGCGTCGAGCCGGCGCAGCGCCTCCGCCGTCTGCTCCGTCACCGGCCACGGCACCTCGCGCGGCAGCTCGCGCAACGGATTGGGGGTGTCCTTGGGCGGCTTGTCGTGCCAGCCGAGGGGTTGCTCGGCCCAGGCGTCGAGCTGCTCGCGCACGACCTGCTGGAAGGGGGACGGCCCGAGCGGCGTCTTCCGACCCTCGGTCCAGAGGTAGGAGGACACGACGAGGGCGTGCTTGGCCCGGGTGAACGCGACGTAGCCGAGCCGGAGCTCCTCGACCTGCTCGTGCGCCTTCGACTCCTTGGCGAAGGCGTCGAGTGCCGGCTTGTCGTGCCCGCGCAGCTCCGGGAGGTCGCGACGGTCGCCACGCAGCGGGGTCGGCAGCAGCTCGACCCGGAGCGGCCACAGGCCGCGGCTGGTCGTGTGGGGGAACCGCGACTCGCACACGCCGGCCAGGAACACGACGTCCCACTCCAGCCCCTTGGCGCGGTGGACCGTCAGCAGCTTGACCGAGTCGGCCGGCGACGGGGTGGCGGCGTCGAGACCCTCGCCGTCCTGCTCGGCGTCGAGCCACGCGAGCAGTGCGGGCAGCGTGACGGCACCGTCGATCGCCTGGAAGTCGGCGACCGCCTTCACGAAGAGGTCGAGGTTCTCGCGGCGGGCGCGGGCCGCGTCGCTCAGCGAGGACGCCAGCTCGACGTCGATCCCGCCCACGTCGATGATCCGGCGCACGAGCTCGAGCAGCGGCTCGGCGGCGTGGGCCCGCAGGTGGCGCAGCTCGCCCGCCAGCAGCCCGAACCGCTGCCGCCCCGCGGCGGAGTAGGGGAGGTCGCCCGGGTCGTCGAGCGCGTCGCACAGCGCGGTGACCTCGGTCGGGTCGGCGCCGGCCACGGCCCGTCCGAGCTCCTCGCCCACGGTGCCGCCCGACCCGCGACCGTGGCGGGCGTCGGCGAGCTCCCGCGCCCGGCGGCCGAGCAGCGCCAGGTCTCGCGGCCCGATCGCCCAGCGCGGGCCCGTGAGCAGCGCGAGCAGCTCGCTGTTGGCGGTGAGGTCCTGGACCAGCGTCAGGGTGGCCACCACCTCGGCGACCTCGGGCAGCCGGAGCAGCCCCTTGAGACCGACGATCTCGACCGGGATCTCGGCCGCCGTGAGGGTGTCGAAGACGTCGGCGGCGTGGGCGTTGTCACGGACCAGCACGCCGATCTCGCGCCACGACCCGGCCGTGCCCGACGCGTGCGCGCGGCGCACCGACTCGGCGAGCCAGCCGAGCTCCTCGGCGTACGACTCGTGGACGATCGTCTGGACCGAGCCCGGCTCGGCGCGGCTGGGCTCCAGCGGGCGAGCCTGCTCGGAGCCGTTGTAGAGCGGCTGGGCCAGCCGGTTGGCGACCTCGAGGATCCGCGCGTCGGAGCGCCGGTTGACCGTCAACGGGTAGGTCGGTACGGAGCCCCCGTCGGCCACCGGGAAGTCGTCACCGAACCGCAGGATGTTGGAGACCGACGCGCCGCGCCAGCCGTAGATCGCCTGGTTCGGGTCGCCCACCGCGGTCACCGCGTGGCCCAGCCCCGACGTCGGGTCGGGCCCCGAGAACAGGCGGCGCAGCAGCAGCGCCTGGGCGACCGAGGTGTCCTGGTACTCGTCGAGCAGCACTACGCGGGCCTTCCCACGTTCGAGCGCGCCCACCCCCGGGTGCTCGTCGGCGAGCCGGGCGGCGAGGGCGATCTGGTCGGAGAAGTCCATCAGGCCGAGCTGTCGCTTCATCCGCCGGTAGTCCTCGACCAGCCCGAGCGCCTCGGCCCGGCGCGCGAACGCGCTGCGCACTCTGTCCAGCGCCCCACCGGTGAGCTCGGCCTCGAAGGGTGGCAGCTCCCGCGCGTCGAAGGCGCGCAGGTCGGCCGGCTCCTGCAGGTGCTCGGCGAGGGCACCGTCGAGGGCCAGCAGGTAGGCGATCACGTGGGGCGGGCTGTCGGACAGCTCGGTCACGTGGCCGGTGTGGCGGTCGATCACCCGACCCGCGAGCTGGTAGCGCGCAGCGTCGGCGATCAGGCGGGTGTCGGGCTCGTGCCCGATCCGCAGTCCGTGCTCGGTCAGCAGCGAGGCGGCGTAGGCGTTGTAGGTCGCGACGACCGGCTCGAGCACCTCCTCGCCGTCGCCGGGCAGGCCGCGGCCTTCGTCGGCCACCGTGCCGCGTGCGAAGCCTGCGGCCTCGAGCGCGTCCCGGATCCGGGCGCGCAGCTCGCCCGCCGCCTTCGTCGTGAACGTCAGGCCGAGCACCTGGTCGGGCCGGACCTGACCGGTCACGACGAGGTAGGCGACCCGCGCGGCCATCAGGGTCGTCTTGCCCGATCCGGCGCCGGCGATCACCACGGCCGGCTCCAGCGGGGCGCTGATGGCCGCCCACTGCTGATCGCTGGCGACCCAGGGCGTGCCCATCACGGCCTGGAGGTCGGCCGGCGTCCGGAGCTCGCGGCGGGTCACGAGAGCACCGTGCCGGACGTCTGGGTGGGGCAGAACCGCGCGAAGGCGCAGTAGGTGCAGTGCGTGCCGGGCCGGGCCGGGAACTCCTCGGTGCGCAACCGGTCGACGGCGTTCATCAGCTGCCGCTCGATCGGGCGGACGCCGTCGTCGTCGGGCTGCTGGGGCGCCTGGGTCTGCACCTTCAGGCCCGAGGCCAGGGGCTGGCGCAGCTGCCAGAGCTCGGCACCGCCCGGGGTGTCGTGCCCCGGCACGGCTCCGTGCTCGACCGCGAGCTGGTAGAGCCCGAGCTGCGGGTGCTGCCGGATCTCCTCGGCGGTCGGCGCGGTCTTGCCGGTCTTGAGGTCGACGACGACCACCCGGCCCTCGCTGTCGAGCTCGATCCGGTCGGCGTACCCGTGCAGACGGACGACCTGACCGTCGGGCAAGGTCACCTCGGCGCGGATCGGCTCCTCGGTGCCGATCACCTCCCGCGCGTCGGGAGCGCGGTGGCGCAGCAGGAACCGGTGCAGCGCACCGCGCACCTGCTCGCGCTCGGACGCGGCCGACCACGGGGTGCGGAACGGGATCTGGCCCCACACGCTGTCGACGTGGCCGAGCAGCGCGTCGACCACCTCGTCGGCGGTGCGGCCCTCGAGCTCGACCTCACCGCGACCGACCCGGTCGGCCAGGGCGTGCACCACGTTGCCGAAGCCCTGCGACTGGGTCGCTGCGCGTTCGCCGCCGCCCTCGCGCTCGAGGAACCACTTCGCCGGGCACTGCTCGACGCTGGTGAGGGTGCTCGCGGAGATCACGACGGGTTCGCCGGCCGGGCGCAGCGGCTCGTCGCCGACGCTCCAGGCGCGGGTGCCCCACCAGGTGGCCGGGTCGGCGGAGGGTGCCCACAGCCGCTCGGAGCGGTGGGCCTCGGCCAACGAGGCCAGCCGCCGGGCGGCGGCCTGCCGGAGCGGCTCGGGCTGCGCCGGGTCGGCGACCGTCCGCCGCAGCTCGGCGACGAGTCCCGGGAGCGAGAGCGGACGACGCGGGCGGCCGTCGACGTGGCGCACCCGCTGCTGGTCCTCGTCGGGGAACAGCTCGCCCAGGAACCGGGAGGGCTGCTCGCCCTCGTCGTCGGTGGACGCCACGGCGGTCACGACGAGCCGCCGGGTCGCCCGCGTGCAGGCGACGTAGAAGAGCCGCCGCTCGTCGGCGAGCAGCTCCCTGGTGGTCGTGGGCGGCACCAGCCCGTGCCGCCCGATCCGGTCGGCTCGCAGCAGAGTCGCCCGGCGCCGCAGGTCGGGCCAGGCCTCCTCCTGCACGTGCGCCACGACGACGAGCGGCCACTCGAGCCCCTTCGCCCGGTGGGCGGTGAGGAGCCGGACGGCCTCGTCGCGGACCCCCCGCTCGGCGAGCGTGTCGGCGGGGATCTGCTGCGCCCGCAGCGTGGCCAGGAACGCCGCGGCGGAGGTGTGCTCGCGCTGGTCCTCGGCACGGGCGGCCGCGTCGAACAGCGCACAGACCGCATCGAGGTCGCGGTGGGCGAGCCGCCCGGCCTGGCCGCCCCGGGTCGCCGCGGTGCGGAGCCGCTCGGGCCAGCCGGTGCCCGACCACAGCTCCCACAGCAGCTGCTCGACCGAGCCCCCATCGGCCAGGGCGGCGCGCACCCGCGCGAGCAGGTCGGCGAACGAGCGCGCCTTCCGCTCCCCGGAGGTCGGGTCGCCGACACCGGCGAGCACCGTCGGGTCGAGCACGGCCTCGCGCAGCAGCTCCGGGGACGAGCGGGGCGTGCGCTCCTCGGCGGCGGCCAGCACCCGCTCGCGTGCGCGCAGCGAGCGGGCGACAGCGCGTACGTCGGCCGCGTCGAGGCCGGCCAGCGGCGTGGCCAGCAGGTCGGCGACCCGGCTCGCGTCGACGTACGTCGGTGACGCCGGGTCGGCCACCTCTGCGTCGACGACCACCGCCAGCGCCGCCAGCAGCGGCTGAACCGCGGGCTCGGCGACCAGCGGGGTGTCGTCGGAGGCGACGTCGACCGGCACCCCGGAGGACAGCAGGGCCCGCCGCAGCGCCGGGATCGTCTGCCGTCCGGAACGCACGAGCACCGCCATGTCGGACCAGGCGACGCCGTCCTCGAGGTGGGCCCGGCGGAGCAGGTCGGCGAGGTGCTCGGCCTCGGCCCGGTCGGTGTCGAAGGTGAGGAGGTCGATCCGGCCGGGGTCGGGGTTGGCGGACGCCGGGGAGGCGAACCGCTCGCGCGCGGCGCCGAGCGCGGGCTGCGGGAGCCGGGCGGCGACGTTCTGCGACGCCCGGAGGAGCCGGTCGCCGAAGCGCCGGGTCGTGCCGAGCACGAGGGTCTCGGCCGGCCGGCCGTCGGTGCTGCGGAACTGGTCGGGGAACTCGAGGATGCCGCGGACGTCGGCGCCGCGGAACGCGTAGATGGCCTGGTGCGGGTCGCCGACGACAGTGAGGTCGCGGCCGTCACCGGCCAGCGCCCGGAGCAGCGCGACCTGGGCGGGGTCGGTGTCCTGGTACTCGTCGACGAAGACGTGCCGCAGCTGCTGCCGGACCACGTCGCGCACCGGCTGGTCGGGATCCTGGAGGAGCCGGACGGCGGTCGCGATCAGGCTGGCGTAGTCGAGCAGGTTCTGGTCGGCGGAGATCACGTCGTACTGCTCCATGAAGGCGGCCGCCGCCACGAACTCCGGCACCCGCTCGACCTCGCCCAACCGGCGCAGCGCCTCGGAACCGAGCCCCTTCTCCTGCGCGCGGGCCATCACCTGCGCGACCTCGGCGGCGAAGCCGCGGGTGCCGATCGCGCCGCGCAGCCCCTCGGGCCACTGGATCGACTCGGCCTCGCGAGTCAGGATCTGCTGGAGGACGACGTCCTGCTCGGGCGCGGACAGCAGCCGCAGCGGCTCGTCGTACAGCTCGGCCGGAGACCACTGCCGGATCAGGCCGTAGGCGTAGGAGTGGAACGTCGAGCACATCGACGCCGACACGGTGCGCCCCACGCGCGCCATCACCCGGTCGCGCAGCTGCTCGGCCGCCTTCCGCGAGAACGTCAGCGCCAGCACCGACGCGGGGTCGGCACCGGCCTCGATCCGCTGCGCGATCGCCTCGACCAGCGTCGTCGTCTTGCCGGTGCCGGGGCCGGCGAGCACCAGCAGCGGGCCGCCGGGGTGGTCGACGACGGCCTGCTGGTCACGATCGAGCGCCGGTGGCACCGCCACCGGACGCTGGTCGCGCACGAGGCGGTACGTCGTCACGGACCCACCTCATCACGAGGGGCCGACAGCTCGGCCCGGACCCGCTCAGTCGTCGCCGTCCACCCAGCCTGCCGCCAGCAGCGCGGTGCGCGTCGACGCGTAGCCGAGCCCGCGGTAGGCCTCGAACTCCAGGTCGCCGAACTTCTGGCGCAGCGTCGAGGACCGGGGGAAGTCGGCGTTGACGAGCCCGAAGGACTGCACGTTGGGCGGCAGCACCGACCACCAGTCGGTCTCGTCGGCGTCCTCGGAGGGCGGACCGGTGCGGACCGCCTTCACCACGACCACGTCGAGCCCGCCTCCCTCGTAGCGCCGCATCCAGGGCGGCTGCTCCTCGTACCGGACCCGGCGCAGGTCGATGTTGAGGTCCGCGCGGACGACACCGATGGCGTCACCCACCGCCGACCACGTGTCGACCGCGTCGTTGCTGGCGTCGAGCACCAGCACCCGGCCGCCGGTCCCCTCGCAGACGCAGTGCCGCACGCACTCGACGAGACCGGTGTTGTCGAGGTGGCCGCCGTCGCTCACGTAGATCCACCGGAAGTCGGCCGACGTCCTCCCGACTCCCTCCAGCGCGACCTGCCACAGGCCCGGCTTGGCGGTCATCCAGAGGAACTTCGGGCCCTGCGGCGGCACCTGCGACAGCGTCGTGCTGTGCATCGGGTTGCGGACCCACGAGCCCACCCGCGCGTTGAACAGCGCCAGCAGGAAGCGGTACGGCGCCATCTGCGCGCCGTACCGACCCATCAGGGGCGACACGGCCGCTCCGCTGACTGCCACCGACGCCATGACCGACACCCGGCCGGGTCCCGCGAAGTTCTCGTAGGCCGCGGTGCCCACGCTGACCCGCCGGCCCTCCTCGCGGTGGACGTCGACGGTGGACGGCCCCAGGACCAGCGGGAAGCCGCCCCTCATGGAGGGCGCCTCGTTGGCCGCGCGGGAGTTCAGGGTCGTCACGACGTGCAGCCGCGGACCGACGAAGGTGCCCGGCTGCTGCAGCGCCGAGAATCGGTAGACCGCACCCGGGGCGAGCTCCGTGGCCCGCCCGGTCGGCGGCGGCCCACCCGGGCCCGGGTCGTCGTCCACGCCGACGGCGAAGGCGTCGCTCAGCCGGGATCGGTAGAAGCCGTGGAGCGACGTGGCGTTGGCGTCGACGAGGGCGCCGAGGATGCAGGCGAACACGCTCAACCCGACCGCCCAGACCAGGTACGAGCTGCTCATCGCGGTGAGGAAGCCGAAGGTCCACAGGAGCACGAGGTACGTCGAGACGAACAGCACGATCAGCAGCGGCAGCCACGTCAGGATCAGCCGCGCGACCCGGGTGCGCCAGGTCGCGGCGGCAGCGGTCTCCGGGCTCGGCCCGAGCCGCAGCAGGGCCGCCACGACCGCGATCAGCGCGCCCACGCCGACGACCTGGCCCGACGGGGCGGTGTCCTGGGAGATGCCCGAGACGGCCTCGGGATCGGTGCCCGCGACGTCGAGGGTCACCGGGTCGGCCGTGCGGGTGACGGTGACGTCGTGGCCGCACGCCCCGGCAGACCCCTCCTGCTCCGTGCCCGGGCTGAGCCGGGCCAGCCGGTCGAGGCTGGCCACCGTCTCGTTGAGGTCCGTGCGGAAGGCGAACACGCAGCGCTCCTCCGTGCCGAACCCGACCTCCCGCAGCACCGACGCGGCCAGCGTGGTGGGCTGGTTGTGCGTCGTCAGGTAGTTGAGCCCGGCAGCCGCCGCCGGCAGGCCGACGGCGACGATGAGCCAGCCGATCCCGCCGAAGACCAGTGCGGTGCGCCAGCGTGAGGTCTGCTCCAGCCGCTCGAGGGCGTCCCGCTGCACCGACAGGTCGACCTCGTCGCTGGGCGCGTCGAACGCCGAGGTGGCGCGCCACCCCACCAGCGTCGTCACCGCGATGCCCACCAGGCAGAGCGCCGGCAGGCCCAGCACCGGCCACCAGTCCCACCACTCGGTCCAGGTCGGGGCCAGGTCCACGAGCTCGTCGCGACCGTTCTTGCGGCCGTCGCCGAGGAAGCCGAGCGAGGAGGCCACCAGCGCCGCCAGCCACGCCAGGATCCGCAGCATCAGCCCCAGGATGAGCAGGTTGACCGCCGCCCCCATCACCAGCGAGACCAGCCCGTCGCGGGTGCGCCAGGTCGGCTCGAACAGGTAGCGGGTGTGGCGCCGCAACCGCTCCAGCTCCGGCGAGCCGGTGGCGTACGCCGTCCGCCAGCTGCTCGGCGTCGTCCGCCGCGAGCCGTCGGGCCGGAACGACCGGCGCAGGGCGAGGGCCGCGGCGACGTAGCTCCCGCCGCTGACCGCGAAGACGTGGGGCTCGTGCTCGGGCTCGACGACGTGCAACGAGTCCGCCGTGTCCTGGACGGCCTGGTGCCCGCCGAGCACGAACGCTGCGGCGCGGATCCCGCCGCCCGACGCGCCGATGGCGAGCAGCCGCGGATCCCCCACCACCGGCAGGTCGGCCGACCCGCCTCGTGCGGAGTCCGGCGCGCCGACCGGGCGCTCCCGGACGTCGTCGACCCGCCTCCCGCCGTCCCGGGACAGGCTCCACGCCAGGAGCAGCAGCGCGAACCCCTCGGCGAGCGCCCCGACGGACGCCGCCACGCCCCAGCCCCAGTCACCGTACGCGCCGACGACGATCGCCGACGCCACCGCGACTGCGACCGCGCACCGCAACGCCCACAGCGGCGTGAACGGTCGCCGGCCGTGCGCGTCCGGGGCGAACGCCCGGTGCTCGGCCGCCAGCACCAGGCACACGAGCTGGGTGGCCACGAGCAGCAGCACCAGGCAGAGCGTGCTGCGGCTCCAGAGCTCCGGCTGGTCCATGGCGGACGAGACGTCGATCGCCCCGACGACGTTCAGCACCGCGATCAGGATCAGCAGCGCCGCCGGCACCGCCGCTGCGCGCGCGACGAGATGCGCGACGTGAGACTCGGCCCCGGCGGCCGCGACGACCTGGTCGGCCGACTCGTCGACCTGCTCCATCCGGACCGTCGGAGCCGGCCCGTGGTCGCTCCCGGCAGGGAGGCTCTGCTGCGGCGTCTTCGATCCCGAGGGGTCCACGTCATCCCCGTTCCCACGCGGCGGCCCCACCGGCCGCCTCACCTGATGGTGCCGAAGCCACTGGACCCCGGCAAGGGCTGACGCGGACGTTCGCCGCCCTGCAGGTGGCGGAATCTCGGCCTAGGGTGGCGGGCATGACCGAGTCGAACCAGAACGCCGAGTCCGTCGAGGTGCTGGTCAAGGGCCTCGACCAGGCCCACGCCGCGATCGCGGCCGTGCGCGACGACCAGCTCACGTTGCCCACCCCGTGCGAGCAGTGGGACGTCGCCCGGCTGGTGGCCCACCTCGCCCACAGTCCGGGGACCATGCTCGAGATGGCGCGCGGGGGCTCCCCTGACTGGTCGGCGCTGCCCGAGCAGGTCGACGATCCCGCCGCGGTCTTCCGCAGCGGCGCCGACGAGCTCGTCGCCCACTGGCGCCGGACCGACGATTCCGCCGACTGGCAGATCGCCGAGGTCGCCGTCCACACGTGGGACCTCGCGACCGCGACCGGTCAGCCGGTCGACCGGCTCGACCCCGTGGTCGCCGAGCGCGGCCTGGCGTTCATGTCGCAGGTCCTCGAGCCGGAGATGCGTGGCGACGTGTTCGCCCCCGAGCGCGAGGCGCCGGCCGACGCGTCCGCCTACGAGCGGATCG
Organism: uncultured Actinomycetota bacterium; assembly: GCA_963829855.1. Taxonomy (GTDB): domain Bacteria; phylum Actinomycetota; class Actinomycetes; order Propionibacteriales; family Nocardioidaceae; genus Nocardioides. The sequence goes on from CAWHKE010000011.1 coordinate 685,937, forward strand.
CCGCCTTCGCCGGTCGCGAGGTCGGCTGAGGGCTCTCAACCGAGGTCGACGATGGCCGCCACCGGACCGCCACCGTCGGGCCCCTGGTGGGCTGCCGACACCGACACGAACACCGCGGGGTCGCCGGTGACCGCTGCCGTCACTCCACCCACGCACGCCTTGATCTGGCGGTGCCAGTGGACGTCGGAGTCGTCGAGCATGGCGTTGCGGCGGCCGCGCACCTGGCCGTCCTGACTGACCTCGCACTTGAGGAACACGTTGACGAGTCTTCCGTCGAGGTCGGCCGTGCGCGGCCGCTCCGGGAGCTCGAGGCCGGCCGAGCGGATCGCCTCCCAGATGCCGTCCTGGTCGAGCGCGTCCTTCATGACCGCATGGCCGACGGCGTACCGACCGCCGACGCCCGGCGCGTTGCCGACCACCACGACCTGGGCCACGTCGAGCTCGACGCCCGAGGAGCACGAGGCGACCGCCGAGAACAGCGAGCGGTCGTGCATCACGTCCTCGTCGGTCGGCATCCCGATCTCACCCAGCGCGACGGCGATGCCGAGCGCGGTGGTGCCGTTCGACAGGTCCATCGACTCGTGCGTGTGCTCGGTCCAGACCGTCTTGCCGCGAGACTTGGCGTCACGGATGGTGTGGACCGTCAGCAGCGGGGTCTTGGTCTGGACGTAGTGCACGTCGGCGGGGTCGCTGATCCCGGCCCTCTCCATCGCGACCTTCACCGCGTCCGCGACCTTGCTGATCATCGCGACCCGGCCGATGTCCTCGGGCAGCAGCGGCTCGCTCATCGCGTAGCCGACGGTCAGCCGCGGCTCGTCGACCGGCTCGGCGTCCACCGTCGCGAAGATCGTGGCGTGCGGGCTGATGACGCCGTCGGTGCCGCCGGACCACACGATCGGGATCTGCTTGACCGCCTCCGGGTCGGCCCCCTTGTCGACGAGCACCTCACGGAACGCCCGGTCGGAGATGATCCGCGTGTAGTCGTTCACCCCGCCGTTGCCCTCGGTCTTGCCGATGATGGCGATCACCCGGGAGGCGTCCATCACCCCGTCGTCGATCAGCGTCGCCAGCTCGCTGGCGTCGGCGACCGAGTGGATGGGGACCTTGCGGACCTCGATGGCGCTGGGCATGGTGGCTTCCTTTCGGTGGGCTTCAGTCGGGTACGACGACGGTGCCGGCCCAGCCCGCGACGGCGTCGCGGATCCGGGAGAGCTCGGTGATGGCGGCGAACCGGCCGCCCTGGTCGACGAACCGGCACGCGGCCTCGACCTTCGGTCCCATGGAACCCGAGGAGAAGTGGCCCTCGGCGAGGTGCTGCCGCATCCGGCTCACCGCGACCTCGCCGAGCGGCTCGGCCTCGGGAGTGCCGTAGCGCAGCACGGCGTTCGGCACGTCGGTGGCGACCACGAGGACGTCGGCCGCGACCGTCCGTGCGAGCAGGGCAGCGCCGAGGTCCTTGTCGATGACCGCCTCGACCCCCCGCAGCACCCCACCTTCCGAGACCGTCGGGATCCCGCCGCCGCCGTTCGCGACCACGACGTACCCCGCGTCGACGAGGGCACGGACCGCCGGACCGTCGAGCACCTCGAGCGGCTCGGGTGAGCCGACCATCCGGCGCCACCCCTTCTCCCCGCAGGCCTCCCAACGCTCGCCGTGCTCGATCAGCCGGCGGGCCTCGGCCTCGGGCAGGAACCGCCCGATCGGCTTGGTCGGGCGGGTCAGTCCCGGGTCGTCGGCAGCGACGAGGGTGCGCGTGACGACCGTGGCGCTCGGGCGACGCAGCCCCCGGGCGGCGAGCTCGTTGTCGAGCGCGTTCATCAGCGTGAAGCCCAGCGTGGCCTGGGTCTGCGCTCCGCACCAGTCGAGCGGGACCGGCGGCACGACCGCGGCGGCGAGCTCGTTCTTCACCAGGAGGTTGCCGACCTGCGGCCCGTTCCCGTGGGTGACGACGACGTCGGAGCCCGCCTCGATCAGGTCGGCCACGGCACGCATGGCGACCACGGCCGCCGCCTGCTGGTCCTCGACCCGGGCGCGGCCGTCCGCTCCCGTCATGGCGTTGCCGCCCAGTGCCAGCAGGACCCTCATGCAGCGAACCTAGTGAACCGGTCCACGACCCCACACCAGCAACACTTGGCAAGTCCCGGGGTGGCCGCTGTCAGGTTGTGCCAACGACCCCACAGGCTCACCAGGACCAGCGGATGCCGATCGTCCCCGGCCCGTAGCCGCGGGCGGACCGGAACAGCGTCTGTCCTCCGCCGAGCGACAGCGGCGAGGTGATCTCGACGCCGTCGATCACGTCGACCGTCTCGCACTCCGCGGGAAGCCGGGCGGGGTCGAACCGGACCCAGAGCACGATCTGCTGGGTCCGCCGGGTCGCGAAGAAGCTCAGGGAGTCGTCCGCCAGCGGGGTGCCGCCGAAGTCGATGTCCTCCTCCCCCATCGCGAGCTCGCCGCGCGCCAGCGGCCTGTCCAGGAGCAGCTCGGCGACGTGCAGCCGGTTGTCGGGGTCGAAGACCTCGGCTCCCACCCGGAACCCCCCGGCCGGTGTGAACACCGGCGGCGGGTCGGCCTCCCCGTCCATGGTGAGGACGGTCGCCGTCCGCTGGGCGCCGTCGTGGCGCGCGCGCCAGGTGTTGATCGACCGCAGCCGCCGCGCGGCACCTCGGTCGTCGAGGTCGAGGATCAGCATGACCGCGTAGTCCGAGAGCTCCTCGTCGTGCGCCGTGAAGCCGAGCTTCGCGAGCGCCGTCCGGACCGCCTCGTCGCGTCCGCTGAGCTCGGCGACCGAGACCTCGGGCTGCGGCGGCGCGGAACGCCGGGGCGGCCCGAGCCGGTCGACGAGTGAGCCCTCGTCGACGCCGAGGACCTCCTCCAGCGTGTGCACGGCGTCGATCGACGAGCGGCGCTCGGGCTCGCTGCGACCGGACCGCCAGTAGCTCAAGGTCGCGAGGCTGACGGGCGTCGCCAGGTCCGCCAACCGGCGGTGGAGATGGGTCAGCGTCACCCCCCGGAGCGCGATCGCCTCGTCCAAGGCCTCGGCGAACGAGGTGTCCTGCTGCTGCACGAGCGGCTTGTCGCTCATGTGGTAACTCCCCCCCGAGAGTGTCCCCAGATTGTTCTGCCCCGCGGCCAGCCTTTCACACATCGGACGTCCCGGTGTGTGAAGAACTACTTCCTAGACTCCCCGGCAGGGGGCTAGTGGACCTGTGTCCGCACCTTCCGGGCGCCGGAGGATCGGGGGGATTCTCCGGCGCTCACCCCGGCCGTCTCAGCGGCGGTCCACCTCCGCATGGGTCGCGCCACCCGACAGCCGCGCGTAGCCCGGCCCGCGGTCGAAGAACGCCGCGTCGGGCGCCGGCCGCCCGGATCGCTCGGCGGTCGTGGCCTCGGCGTCGTACCCCAGCGTGTCGTCGTCGGTGGAGCCGACGAGCACCACCCCGTAGTCGGCCAGTGCCGCCTCCGGCGAGACCTTCTGCCAGACGACGTCGCGGACGACGAGCGCCGGGTCACGCCGCATGGGGTCGCCCCAGCCGCCACCACCGGTGGTCCGGATCCGGATCAGCTCGCCGGCCGCGACCGGCTCGGCGTCGGCGAGGGCGTCGACCTCGCGCTCGTGCGGCCCGCCCGGGTCGATGGTGACCTGGAACGGCGCGCCGGCGCGCCCGCCCCTGACTCCCCAGCAGGCCAGGATCGACCGGTCGGCGATCGACATGAAGTGGGCGTCCTTGAGCATCCGGATCTGCTTCTCGTAGCCGAGCCCGCCGCGGAACTCCCCGGCGCCGCCCGAGTCCACCGCCAGCGACAGCGACTCGACGAGGAACGGGAACCGCGACTCGGTGAACTCGGTCGGCAGGTTCCGCGAGTCGGGGACGACGTGGATGGTGTCCTCGCCGTCGGCGTAGTAGCGCCCGCCGGAACCGCCGCCGAGCACCTCGCGCATGAGGTAGGGGCGGCCGTCGCGGTCCTCGCCGTACACGCCGGTGTAGCGGATGGTCTCCTGGTCGGCGGGCATCCGGCCGTCGACCGCCTTGGCGACCACCCCGGCCAGCACGCCGAGCAGCCGGAGGATCACGAACGTGCGGGCGTTGGTCGGCGCCGGGAAGACCGGCGTGAGCAGCGTGCCCGGGTCGGGGAACCGCATCTCGATCAGCGGCACGACGCCCTCGTTGACGTCGAGCTCGGCCATCCGCTCGGGGGTGTCGGCGAGGTTGCGCAGGATCGGCGCCAGCCACTTCTTGAGGAAGACGCCGTCGGAGTAGTCACCGCAGTGGTTGATCGGCCCCTTGGCCTGCGGTCCGGTGCCGTCGAAGTCGAGCACCAGCCGCTCGCCGTCAGGGTCGTCGGCGGCGGTGCGGGTGAGCGTGATCCGCTGGGTGTGCAGCATCGGCTCGTCGACGCCGTCGTGCTCGGCGTAGTCCTCCCAGGTCCAGCTGCCCACGGGGATCTTCGCGAGGATCTCGCGCCGGTAGGTCTGCGTCGTGCGGCCGATGATCGCGTCGAAGCTGGCCTCGACGGCGCCCGCGCCGTACCGGTCGAACATCTCGCCCAGCCGGCGGGCGCCCATCAGGCAGGCCGAGCACTCCGCGTCGAGGTCGGCGGCCAGCGATTCCGGCATCCGGGAGTTGCGGGTCATGATCGCGAGCGCGCCCCGGTTGGGGACGCCGGCGTCCCAGAGCTTGATGGGGGGCACCATCAGGCCCTCCTCGAAGACGCTCGTCGCGTGGCTCGGCATCGAGCCGGGGACCGCGCCACCGATGTCGTCGTGGTGGCCGAAGGCCTGCACGAACGCCACCACCCTCCCCCCGGAGCTCCGCCCACGGTCCGCGTCGCCCCGCTCCGCGAACACCGGCACCGTCACGCACAGGTCGGGCAGGTGCCCGATCCCGCCCTCGGAGCGGTAGACGTCGTTGTGGAAGAAGACGTCGCCCTCGCGCATCTCCTCGATCGGGAAGTCGCGGGCGACCGGGTGGACGAGGGCGGAGTACGAGCGGCCGGTGAGCTTGCGGAGGAGCCGGTCGTGGATGCCGGCCCGGAAGTCGTGCGCGTCGCGGATCATCGGGCTGCGGCTGGTGCGGGCGATGGCGGTCTCGACCTCCATCTCCACGCTCGCGAGCGAGCCCTGCACGATCTCGGTCAGTACCGGGTCGGCGCTCGCGCCGGCGTCGTCGGTGAGGAAGCCGAACGGGAACTGGGTCGGGGCGCGGCGGCTCATGCGCGCTCCGCTCGCCGGGTCACGATCAGGTTGAGGTAGTCGTCGACACGTACCTCGAAACCGGGGTGGATCGGCACCGTGGAGCCGTACTCCTCGATGACCGCCGGGCCGTCCAGCGACGCGCCCGGCGGGAGGTCGCTGCGCTGCACGATCACGGTGGGCACGTACCCGTCGTCGGCGTCGAAGCAGACCGGTCTCGTGACGTCGGTGGTCGAGGAAGGCGCGCTGGCGCCTGTCTCGAGACCCTCGGGCCTCTGGTGACGCCGGATCTCGGGACGCTGGATCGGCCCGATGCCCGAGACCCGGAGGTTGACCCACTCGACCTGTTGCCCGGGATCGGCCGCGAAGTCGTAGCCGTAGAGCGCCCGGTGCTCGGCATGGAACCGATCGGCGACCGCGGTCGCCGTGTCGGCGTCGAAGCCGCCTTCCGGCACCGGCACCCGCACCTCGAAGGCCTGGCCGAAGTAGCGCAGGTCGGCGGTCCGGGCGAAGTCGTGCTGGTCGTCGGCGAAACCCTCGGTCCGCAGCGCGGCCGCGGCACGACGCTCGAGGTCGTCGTACCGATCGGCGACGTCGGCGGGGTCGAGCGCGTCGGCCAGCGTCACGTGGGTCTGCACGTAGTCGTTCTTGACGTCGACCGTCAGCAGCCCGAAGGCCGACACGTTCCCGGGGTTCGGCGGCACCAGCACGGTCGGGATCCCGAGGACGTCCATCAGCCGGCACAGCAGCAGCGAGCCGGACCCGCCGAACGTCGTGAGGGCGAAGTCGCGGACGTCGAGCCCCCGCTTGACCGTGACCTGGCGCAACGCGTTCGCCTGGTTCCACGCGGAGATCTCGAGCACGCCGACGGCGGCGGCCTCGACGCTCAGACCGAGCTGCCCGGCCAGCGCCTGCAGCCCGGCGCGGGCGGCGGCCTCGTCCAGCGGGATCTCGCCACCGAGCAGGTGCGGCGGGATCCGGCCGAGGACGAGGTGGGCGTCGGTGATGGTGACGGCGCCGTCGGCGCCGCCCTTGCCGTAGCAGAGCGGGCCCGGATCGGCGCCCGCGGACTGCGGCCCGACCTTGAGCGTCCCCTCCGGCGAGACGTGCGCGATGGAGCCGCCGCCCGCGCCGACCGTCACGACGTCGATCATCGGGATCTTCGAGGGGTAGGCGCCGACGCTGCCCTCGGTGGTGAGGGTCGGCTCCCCGTCGATCACCACGCTGACGTCGGTCGACGTACCGCCGCCGTCGCTGGTCAGGACCTTGTCGTAGCCGGCGACCTTGGCGATCAGCGCGGCCCCGAGCGCGCCGGCGGCCGGACCGGACAGCACGGTGGTGATCGGCTGGTGCACGACCTCGTCGGCGCTCAGTACCCCGCCGTTGGACTTCATGACGTAGAAGGGGATCCGGCGGTCGTCGCCGCGGGCGTACTGGCTGGTGAGGCGGGACGGTGATGTTGGAGACGTACGCCGAGAGCCGCGGCTTGACGGCGGCGTCGACCAGCGTCGTCATGGCCCGTTCGTACTCGCGGTACTCGCGCAGCACGTCGCTGCTGATCGAGACCACGGAGTCCGGGTGCTCCTCGGCGAGGATGTCGCGCATCCGCTCCTCGTGCCCGGCGTGGGTGTAGGCGTGCAGGAAGCAGACGCCCAGGGTGGTGATGCCGCGGTCGCGGAACCAACGCGCCGTGTCGCGGGCGCCGGCCTCGTCGAACGGCCGCACCTCGGCGCCGGTGAAGTCGAGCCGGCCCTCGACGCCGCGCACCAGGTCGCGCGGCACGATCCGGTCGGGCTTGACCCAGAAGTAGGAGTTGCCGTAACCGTCGGGCACCGACTGACGAGCGATCTCCAGCATGGCCTCGTAACCGGCGGTCGTGATGAAACCGAGCCGGTCGACCTTCCCCTCGAGCAGCTGGTTGGTGGCGACCGTGGTGCCGTGGCTGACCGCGGTGATCGAATCTCCACCGGCGCCGAGCAGGCCGAGCACCTTCTCGATCCCGTCGAGGAACCCGTCGGCGGGGTTCGCGGGGGTCGACGGGGTCTTGGTGGACACCGCGGCACCGGTGTCCTCGTCGACCGCGACCACGTCGGTGAAGGTGCCGCCGGTGTCGATGCCGATCCGGATCCGCTGAGCCATGGGTCGATTCAAGCCGGGTCGGGTGGCCGGGGCCACGGCACATCCTGCCGACCGGACGGGTCCTCGTTGTCAGGTTGTGCCGCAGGTCGGGTCAGGCGTCGGCCGGCCGCTCGTTGTAGACCCCGGCCGGCTCCTGGCCGCTCAGGACGGCGATCGCGGCCATGATCTCGTCGGTCACCTCGCGCCGGGCGCGACCGAGCGGGACGCCGTCGTACCGGCCGGTGAACGTGAGCGGCTCGCCGAAGACGACGGAGACCTTGGCCAGCCGCAGCCGGCTGGAGCCGACCGGCTGGATGTGCTGGGTGCCGGTCAGTCCGACGGGGACGACCGGGCAGCCGGCCGTCAGCGCGAGGTGCGCGACGCCGGTGCGCCCGCGGTAGAGCCGACCGTCGCGGGAGCGGGTGCCCTCCGGGTAGATCCCGAACGCCTCACCGCGGCCGAGCACCTCGAGGGCGGTGTCGAGGCTGGCCATGGCGGCCTTGGTGTCCTCGCGGTCGACCGGGAGCATCCCGATGCCCTCGAACCACCAGCGGGTCGCCGTGCCCTTCACGCCGGTGCCCTCGAAGTAGTCGGACTTGGCGAGGAACACCACCTTGCGCGGCACCAGGATCGGGATCACGACGCTGTCGACGAAGCTGAGGTGGTTGCTCGCGAGGATGACCGGGCCGGTGTCGGGGACGTGCTCGAGGCCGGTGACCCGGGGTCGCCAGACCGTCTTGGCGATCGGCGGCAGCACCGTGTGGACGACCTCGTACAGCATGGCCACATCATGCCGCGCCGGCCGGTCGCGCCGAGGCGGCGTCCCACCTAGTGCGCGGTGCGGGAGAGGACGTCGGCGAGCAGGGCGGTACCGCGCCGGGCCTCCGCGGCCCGGGCCGGGTCGACCCCGTCGTACCCGCGGGCGGCCTCCTCGAGCGAGGCGATCTCGGCGGCCACGACGGCCCGCCGGTCGGCCGCGGTCAGGGTCCGCCGAGGTACGTCGGCGGCACCGACGCCCGAGCGCGCGCCGGCGACGTGCTCGCTGGTCTCGCCACCGCCGTCCGGGTCCGCCGGCACGGCCTCGGCGTTGGCGAGGCTCCCCAGGGTCGTGCGCAGCGTCGCGGTGAGTCCGCGGTCGCCCGCCTTGCGGGCACGGAGCAGCTCGTGGTGCAGCAGAGCCGTGAGCGGGTCTTCGACCATGCCAGCCTCCTCCCCCGCGGGTTCCAGACGGTCCCACGGGAAATAGGTGAAGGGCCCTCATAGGTATGAGCTACAAGGGCCCTTCGATGGTGAGGCGCCCGACCCGAAGGCCGTGCCCCTCACCGGGCGACCGGTCCGGTGACGTCACGGTCGATGCACTCCTCGACTCCGGTCCCAGCCCACCCCGTCACCGGGCGGCTGCGGTGTTCCACGGCGAACCGCTTCCCACCGGATGGACCCTCGTCTCCGAGCCATCCCGCCCTCCCTTGCGGAAGGACGTGAGAGAGTTCTATGTCCCGGCGCCCGCCCCGCACAAGGGGTTGCGGCCAACTTTTCTCACATACTTCTGGTTCCGGCGCGTCGTCCCCAGGAATCCCGCCGTTCGCCCACAGGTTGGCCCCGTTCCTCCACAGGAATCGGGCAGAGCTGTGGATCACGGAGCGCGTGGCCAGAGCACGTCGGCGCGGCTGTAGTGGCCCACCGCGTCGAACCACCGCTTCGCGCGCAGGGTCTCGCGCAGGTCGCAGTCGGCCACCACGATCCCCTCGGCGTCGTACAGCGGACCGGCCAGCACGGCGCCGGAGCCGGGCGCCACGATGGTCGCCCCACCGCGACCGAGGACCTCGCTGTCGGGCATCGGCCAGGGGAAGTCGGAGGGGTAGGCCGTGCGCGGCAGGAACTGCGGCACGGCCACCACGAACGCCCCCGCCTCGATCGCGATGCTGCGGATCGTGGCCTGCCAGCCCTCCGAGTCGTCGGCCGTCGGGGCGACCCAGATCTGCGGTCCGCCCTGGTAGACCGCCCACCGCGCCAGCGGCATCCGGTTCTCCCAGCAGATGAGCCCGCCGAGCCGACCGACCGGGGTCGCGACGACGCCGAGGTCGTCGCCGGCGCCGATCCCGTGGAACAGCCGCTCGTGGTGGGTGGGCATCAGCTTGCGGTGGCGGGACACGAGGCCCTCGGGCCCGACCACCAGCAGCGTGTTGTACACGGTGCCGGGCCGCTCGGACTCGCGCTCGTTGACGCCGATCGCGACGTGGACCCCGCGCTCGGAACAGGCGCCGGCCAGGGCGTCGACGACCGGCCCGGGTACGTCGACCGCGCTGTCCCACCACCGCTCCCAGAACTCGTCGGCCTGCGCGCCCGAGGGCGTGAGGTGGGCCCAGGCGTAGGACGGGTACAGCGAGAGGTACGTCTCGGGGAACACCACGAGCTGCGCGCCCTCGTCGGCGGCGTCGGCCATCAGCGCCAAGGCCTTGGCGAGGGTCGCCTCGAGGTCCAACATCACCGGGGTCGCCTGGACCGCGGCCACCCGGACCGTCGGAAGTGTCTGCATGCGCACGACGCTACGAGCGTCGGCGCCCGGCCGGTAGTGCAGGAACTGAACCACGGCGAACCAGCGGCGCGGCGACGTCCGGAGAAAGGTGAAGGGCCCTCGTGAGTATGAGTCACAAGGGCCCTTCGGTGGTGAGGGCTCCGGCACGAGGCCGGTGCCCTCCCCGATTGACCGGTACTGGTGATGCTCCCGATCGATGCCTCGGCTCCTCCGGTCCCAGCCACCTCATCACCCGGCAGCTGCGGTGTTCCCCGGCGAACCGGTTCCCACCGGATGGACCCTCGTCTCCGAGCCATCCCGCTCTCCCTTGCGGAAGTGCGTAGGAGAGTTCTATGCCCGGTCACCACCTCGCCGCAAGGGGTTCACGCGAACTTTCTTCGGATACTGCTGGTTCCGGCGCGTCGTCCCCAGGCCGAGCCCCGGTTCTCCCCAGGTGTCGGGCCGATTCTCCACAGGTTCGTCCACCGACCTGTGGATGCAGTGCGGCCCGCTCGAGCGCGACTCTCGCACCGCACCAGGAAAGCGTCAGAGGGCGTGCGGACCGAACCGGCCCCACGCGACGAACGCCGCCATGGCGAGGAGGGCCACGGTCACCACGCCGTTCGGGGCGACCTCGTGACGCCGGACGTGGGTGAGGGTGGCGAGCACCATCAGCACCGCCAGCCCGACCGCCGCCACGGGCGACAGGATCGGCGCGATGCCGGTCACCGACGGCACGAGCAGCCCGGTGGCGGCCAGCATCTCGAGGACCCCGATCAGGCGGAGCGTGCCGTCGCCGACGTCCTCCACCCACGGCATGGCGGGCTCGAGCTCCTGCCGCGACTTCGTGACCTTGAGGATGCCCGCACCCAGGAAGGCGAGGCCCAGCAGCACCTGGACGATCCACAGCACGACGCTCATGCCGGGTGGAACGGCGGTGCCCGAGGACGTGTTCCCGGCTAGGCGGGGAAACCGCCGGTCGCCTCCGCCACGGCCCCCTCGAACGCGGCCGCGACCTCGAGCAGCCGCCGGTCCTGGCCGTGGGGGGCGACGATCTGGATGCCGACGGGCAGTCCGTCAGGCGTGCGACCCGCGGGGACCGAGATCGCGGGACACCCGGTGACGGAGATGAGGTACGCCGACCGCATCCAGTCGAGGTAGGTGTCCATCGGCCGGCCGGCGATCTCGGTGGGGTACTCCTGGTCGGCCGGGAACGGCGGGACCTGCGACGTGGGCAGCACCAGCACGTCGTACTGCTGGAAGAACCGGCGCATCGACTCGGCCAGGGTGGTCCGGTTCTCGAACGCTCGGGAGACGTCGGCACCGGTCAGTCCCTCCCCCGCCCGGATGTTCTCGGCGAGGGTCGGCTTGATGTCGTCGGGGTGTCGGCGCAGCAGGTCGCCGTAGGTCGCCTGGAAGTGCCAGGCCCGCAGCGTGCGGAACGTCTCCTCGGCCCCGGTCAGGTCCGGGTGGGCGTCGAAGACCGATGCGCCCCACCGCACCATCAGCCGGCCGGCGCTCTCGAGCACGGCGGCGACCTGCGGGTCGACGGTGAAGGCTCCGCCGAGGTCGACCGAGTAGCCCACGCGCAGGCTCGCCAGGGAACCCACCAACGGGGCCGAGAACACGCCACCCGGGTCCCCGAGCGCGAGCGGCACCCGCGGGTCGGGGCCGGCGATCACCGACAGCAACAGCGCGACGTCGCCGACGGTGCGGCCCATCGGGCCGCCGATCGAGGTGGTCTCCCACTGGTTGGACGTGGGCCAGGTGGGCACCCGCCCCAGCGACGGGCGCAACCCCACCACCCCGCAGAACGACGCCGGGTTGCGGAGGCTTCCGCCCATGTCGGAACCCTCCGCGAGCGGCACCATCCCGGCAGCCAGCGCGCAGGCCGCGCCGCCGCTGGAGCCACCGGCCGACCGGGTGGGGTCGACCGGGTTGCGGGTCGTGCCGAAGACCCGGTTGAAGGTGTGGGAGCCGACAGCGAACTCGGGCACGTTCGTCTTGCCGACCAGGACGGCGCCGGCGTGCCTGATCCGCTCGACGATCAGGTCATCGACGTCGGGAACGTGGTCGGCGAACAGCGGAGAGCCGTACGTCGTGCGCCACCCGGCCACGGCGTGGGTGTCCTTCGCGGCGTAGGGCAACCCGTGCAACGGCCCGATCCGGCCGCCGCGGGCGAGGTGCTCGTCGGCCGCCGCGGCACCGGCGCGCGCCCGCGCCTCGTCGAGCGACACGATCGCGTTGAGCTGCCCGTTGCGCTCCGCGATCCGGGCCAGGTGGAGCTCCAGCAGCTCGCGCGCGGAGATGTCGCGGCGGCGTACGGCCTCGGCCTGGGCGCGCGCGCTGGACTCGACGGTGATGCCCGCTCCGGTCACCGGCGGCGACCGATCAGGACGCCGAGAGCCACCAGCGCGGCGCCGACGGCCACCCCGGTGAGGAAGTCGCGTTGGGAGGAGACCGCGGCGGGCCGCGGTGGGGCGGTGAACACCCCCGGCTGGGCCGGGGCGCCGCCGGCCTCGGCCACAGCTGCACCGGGAGCGGCGCCGGTGAGCACAGCGTCGACGTTGCCGAAGAACTCGCCGGCCATCCGGCGCGAGACGCTCGTGAGCATGCGCTGGCCGACCCCGCCGACCATGCCGCCGACGATCGCGTCGGCGTCGTAGCTGATCGTCGTCACGCCGTCGGCGCCGGGTGCGAACCGGACGTCGACCGTCGCGCCGATCGTGCCGGGGGCGCCGGCTCCGTCGAGCTTCATGACGAGCGACTCGTGGGGCTGCAGGTCGGAGAGCACGCACGACCCGCTGTAGGTGCCCTTGATCGCGGCCACGCCGGCAGTCACGGTCATCGCGTAGGCGTTCTCGCCCTGGTCGGCGGAAAGGGCTTCGAGCCGGTCGCAGCCGGGGATCGTGCGGACCAGCACCGCCGGGTCGAGCAGCGCGTCCCAGACCTGCTCCACGGGGGCGTGGAGGGTGTTCTCGCCGGTGAACTTCATGCGGTCTCCTCGGGGTCTGACGCGTGCTGGTGCCGCAGGGCGAAGAGCTCCGACGGCGAGATCGGCATGGCGGTGATCGGAAAGCGCTCGGCGTCCTCGATCGCGGCGGCGAACACCGCCGCCGACGGGATGACGCCCGCCTCGCCGGCGCCCTTGATCCCGAGCGGGTTGAGCGGCGACGGGGTCTCGAGGTGGTCGATGTCGATCGAGGTCGGTACCTCGGTGACGTACGGCATGAGGAAGTCCATGAACGACGCGTTGAGCAGCTGACCCGCTTCGTCGTAGACCATCCGCTCGTAGAGCGCGCCACCGACGCCCTGCGCGACGCCCCCGTGGATCTGGCCCTCGACGATCATCGGGTTGATGAGGTGGCCGCAGTCGTGCACCACGGCGTACTTGAGGATCGTGATCTCGGCCGTCTCCGGGTCGGTCTCGACGATCACCGCGTGCATCCCGGAGGCGAACGTCGAGCGCTCCGGCGAGTAGAAGTCCTTCCCCTCCAGGCCCGGCTCCTCGCCCGCCGCGACCGGCGGCCCGCCCGCTTCGCCGATCGAGAACTGGGTGGCCGCCTTGCTGGCCTCGTCGAACGCGTAGCGCAGCGGGTTGGAGAGCACCGCGACCGTGCCGAGGTCGATCTGCGACTCCGTGCCCCTCACCCGGACGATGCCGTCGACGATCTCGAGGTCGGCCTCGTCGGCCTCCAGCGCCTCGGCCGCTATCCGCAGCGCCTTCTCACGGGCGCGCAGCGCGGCGAGGTGGACCGCCGACCCGCTCATGACGGCCGCCCGCGAGGCGAACGTGCCGACGGCGTACGGCATCCGGCGGGTGTCGCCGGTGACCACCTCGACGTCCTCGAAGCGGACCCCGAGGGCGTCGGCCACGACCTGGGCGAACGCGGTCTGGTGGCCCTGGCCCTGGGTGGTCAACCCGGTGGCGACCTTGACCTTGCCGGACGTCTCGACGTGCACATGGGCGCCCTCGTAGGGGCCGACGCCGGTGCCCTCGACGTAGCACGCGAGCCCGATCCCGACCCGGCGGCCCTCGGCCGCCATCTCCGCGCGGAACGCCGGGAACTCGTCCCAGCCGACGAGCTGCTTGAGCTTCTCCAGGGACGCGGGGTAGTCGCCGCTGTCGTACTCCAGCTCTCGGCCGTCCTGGAAGATCAGGCCCTGGTCGTAGGGGAACTCGTCCGGCTGGATGAAGTTGGCGGAGCGCACCTCGGTGCGGTCCTTGCCGAGGGTCGCCGCGATCGCGTCCATGGTGCGCTCCATGACGAAGCAGCCCTGCGGCCGGCCCGCGCCGCGGTAGGGCGTGACCATCACGGTGTTGGTGTAGAGGCTCTCGAAGACGACCCGGTAGCTCGCCGGTTTGTAGGGGCCGAGGAGCTGGGTCGAGGTGATGATCGGGACGATCAGCCCGTACGGCGTGTAGGCGCCGTGGTCGTGCCAGAACTCGACGTCGAGCCCGAGCACCCGGCCCTCGTCGTCGAAGCCCACCTCCACGTGGTGCACCTGCCCGCGCTCGTGGGCCGCCGAGATGAAGTGCTCGCGGCGGTCCTCGGTGAACTTCACGGGCACGCCGAGCGTGCGGGCAGCCAGGGGGACCAGGAGCTCCTCGGGCCAGGGGTGGTTGATCTTCACGCCGAAGCCACCGCCGACGTCGGGCGTGATCACGTCGACCTGGCCGAGGTCGAGCCCGAGCTTCGCGGCGACGCAGCCCCGGACCCCGGTCGACGTCTGGGTCGACGTCCAGACCGTCATCCGGCCGAGGTCGGGGTCCCAGCGGGCGACGGTGCCGCGGCCCTCCAGCGGCTGGCAGGCGGACCGCTCCACGGTCAGGTCGAGGCTGAGCGTGTGGGGCGCCGCCGCGATCGCGGCCCGGGCGTCGCCGTTCTCCTGCTCGAGCCGGGCGCCGACGTTGTCGGGGACGTCGTCGTGCACGAGGGCGCGCGCGGCTCGCGCGGCCGCCAGTCCGACCACCGGCTCGAGGTAGTCGTAGGAGACCCGGATCCGGGCCACGGCGTCCTCGGCGACGTACCGGTCGTCGGCGACCACGAAGGCGATCGCCTCGCCGACGTAGTTGACCTCCTCGGGCGCGAGCGCGAACTGGGTGCGGCCGTGGACGAGGGCCGGGTGCGGGATCAGCAGCGGCAACGGCTCGGCCATCGGGCCGGTGAGGTCGTCGTGGGTCCAGACGAGGTGGACGCCGTCGAGGTCGAGCACGTCGGAGACGTCGATGTCGGTGATCCGGGCGTGGGCATGGGGCGACCGCAGCACCGCGGCGTGCAGCACGCGCTGGCCGACCAGCACGTCGTCGACGTACCGGCCCCGGCCCCGGAGGAACCGCTGGTCCTCGACGCGCGGCACCTTGGTGCCGAACAGCTTCGTGGTCACCCGTCCCCCCGCTGGAGCTCGGCGGCGCGCAGCACGGACTTCACGATGTTCTGGTAGCCGGTGCAGCGGCAGAGGTTGCCGGCGATCATGTCGCGCGCCTCGTCCTCACTGGGGTCGGGGTTGTCGCGCAGTCCGGCGGTGATCGTGGTGAGGAAGCCCGGCGTGCAGAAGCCGCACTGGAGGCCGTGGCAGTCGGAGAAGGCCTGCTGCACCGGTGAGAGCGCGTCGTCCGCCTCGGTCAGCCCCTCGACCGTGGTGATGTCGGCGTCCTGGACGGACACCGCCAGCAGCAGGCACGAGCGCACCGGCCGGCCGTCGAGCAGCACCGTGCAGGCGCCGCACACGCCGTGCTCGCACCCCACGTGGGTGCCGGTGAGCCCGCAGTCGTGGCGGAGCGCGTCGGACAGGAGTCGGCGGGCAGGCAGCCGCACCGCGTGCGTCGCGCCGTTGACGGTCAGCCGTACGTCGTGGAGCTCCTCGCTCATGCCGCCCGCTCCCGCGCCTGGGTCGTCGCTGCGTCGAGCACACGGCGGGTCAGCACCCGCACGAGCTGCGCGCGGTAGGCCACGGTGGCGTGGATGTCCTCGGCCGGCTCGAGCTCGGTCAGCACCTGCTCGACGGCGTCCGCCGGGGTCAGCCCGCTGACGTCGATCACGGTGGGGACGTCGTTCACGGACAGGAAACCGAGCCGCGCCTCCACCGCCTCGTCGCCGGCCAGCCGCACCAGCCCGGCGACCCCGACCAGCGCGTAGTCGCCGTGCCGGCGGGCGATCTCGGCGAACCCCACTCCCTCATCGGGCCGCAGTGCCGGGAAGAACGCCTCGGTGGCGATCTCGTCGCGCGACAGCGTCGACTCCAGCGGGCCGGCGAACAGCTCGGCGGCCGGGATCGTGCGGGACCCGCGGACCGACGCCACCGTCACCGAGCCGCCGAGCAGTGCGAGCACCGCCGGCATCTCGGCGGCGGCATCGGCGTGGACGATCGAGCCCACGGTGGTGCCGCGGTTGCGGATCGTGGCGTGCGCGACGTTCGAGAGGGCCAGCGGGAGCAACGGCTGGCAGGCGGCGGCGCCCTCGTGGGCGAGGACGTCGGCGTGCCGGGCGAGCGCCCCGACCCGGACCCCGTCGTCGGTGACGGTGACGTGGTCCAGGTCGGGCAGCCCGTTGATGTCCACGAGCATCGCCGGCGCCGCGAGCCGCATCGACAGCAGTGGCACCAGGCTCTGCCCACCTGCCAGCACCTTGGCTCCAGGATCGCCGGCCAGGGCCGCCAGTGCGTCTGGCAGGGTCCCCGGCCGGCGGTAGAGGAAGGGTGCTGGCTTCACGCGCGCCTATTCCTTGTGGGACAGGGCTTGGGTCGTGCGCCCGGTGCCGGCACCCCGGCGACCGTTGACCAGGTGGAAGTAGCCGATCACCAGGATCGTGCCCAGCGCGATCCCGGACAGCTCGAAGTCGTCGGTGAACACGAGCGACACCCCGCCGACGCCGGCGATGATGCCGGCGGCGAGGCCGACCAGGTTGACGGGGTCACCGAAGTCGACGTTGTTCTCGACCCAGATCTTCGCGCCCACCAGACCGATCATGCCGTAGAGGACCACGGTGATCCCGCCGAGCACGCCGCCCGGGGTGGCGTTGACGATCGCCCCGAACTTCGGGCACAGCCCGAGCAGGATGGCGACGACGGCGGCCACGTAGTAGGCGGCGGTCGAGTAGACCCGGGTCGCTCCCATGACGCCGATGTTCTCGGCGTACGTCGTGGTCGGCGAGCCGCCGAACGCGGAGGCGAACGCCGTCGCGAGGCCGTCGGCCCCGATGGCGCGGCCCATGTAGGGGTCCAGGTCCTCGCCGGTCATCTCGGCGACCGCCTTGACGTGGCCGGTGTTCTCGGCGACCAGCGCGATCACACCGGGCAGCACGAGCAGGATCGCCGTGAGCGAGAACGAGGGGCCGTGGACGACGGAGACGCCGTCGGCCAGCGTGCCGCTGGGGAGCCCGATCCAGTCGGCGGCCTCGACCCCGGCCCAGCTGACGCGGTCGTGCGAGGTCGCCTCGGTGGCGCCGCCCAGGACGGAGGTGATCGGCCCGAAGACAGCGTCGAACAGCCACGACACCAGGTAGCCGAAGATCAGCGCCAGGAACACCGCGATCCGCGACCAGAACCCGGGCAGCATCACGGCGGCCATGACCATGAACGTGGCGGTCAGCAGGGCGACCCACTGGTCCTGCGGCCAGTAGATCTGGGCGACCACGGGTGCCAGGTTGAAGCCGATCAGCATCACGACCGCGCCGGTGACGGCCGGCGGCAGGATCTTGTGGATCAGGGACGCGCCGCCGAAGTGGACGAGCAGGCCCACGGCGGCGAGCACCAGGCCACCGACCAGGATCGCGCCGGTGACGTACGACGAGTCGTTGTCCTCGCTGAGCCCTCGGATCGCGGCGACGCTGGCGACGAACGACGCGCTCGTGCCGAGGTAGCTCGGCACCTTGTTCTGGACGATCAGCAGGAACAGGATCGTGCACAGACCCGAGAACATGATCGCGAGGTTGGCGTCGAGCCCCATGACGATCGGGAAGACGAAGGTCGCGCCGAACATGGCGACGACGTGCTGGGCCCCGAGGCCCACGGTCTTGCCCCAGGCAAGACGCTGATGAGGCGCGACGGCCTCTCCCGGTGCGGGGTCGACGACCTCCCACTTGAACATGGACATAGACCCTCCTGGCGGCTGGTGTGGCCCCGAGGCACCACAACGTAGTGGCCCCCATCACACACCCAGAACGGCGAGAGATGCCGAAGGAACGCCGCGTCCCCTGGCACACGTTGTCGGCGCGCCTCCAGCGCGAATCGTGGGTAAATCGGGCCGAGTCGTGGGTGATTCCGGTCGAGTCGTGGCTTCGTACGGCCTCTCGCCCGACTCGGCCCGAATGAGGCACGAATCGGCCCGAATAGGGCACGACTCGCGCCGAATGAGGCACGACTCGGTCAGCGGCTGATCTCGAGCACCCGCAACGCGACCGCGACGTCGAGCCGGACGTGGGGGTCGGACGACAGCGGGCCGAGCAGCCGCTCGAGCTTCCCGACCCGGTAGCGCATGGTGTTGTAGTGGAAGAACTGGAGCCGGGCGGCCTCCGCGACGTTGAAGTTCGTGTCGAGCAGCACCTGCAGGGTCTCGCGAAGGTCGGCGGCCTCCGGCGTCCGCTCGGCGAGCGGGCCGAGGACGTCGTGCGCGAACGACTTCAGCTCCGCCTGGTCGGGCACCAGCGCGATCAGCCGGTGCAACCCCAATTGGTCGAAGTACGTCGTGGCACCGGTTCCGCTCACGAGCCGCCCGACCTCCACGGCCCGGCGGGCCTGGCCGTAGCGGTCAGGGAGGTCGTCGAGCGTGGCCGCGGGCCGGCCGACCCCGACGGAGAAGGACCGGCGCCCGCCGCCCTTGTCGCCCGCGACCGCGGCGACCGCGCGGGTCACCGTGGCCGACCCGGGGCGCGCGCCGTCCTCCTCCGACAGCGGCAGCACGGCGACGACCTCCGAGGAGAAGTCGACGCACGGGATGCCGGGCTCGATCGTCTCCGTCACCTGCCGCCAGGCCGAGGAGAACCGCTCCTGGAACCGGCGACGCTCGTGGCTCGAGAGCGGCGGGTCCGACGGGTCTGGCGGGTCGAGCTGGGCGACGACCACCACCGCCGGCCGGCCCAGGTCCCAGCCGAACGCGACCGCGTGCTCCTCGACGTACGCCGCGTCGCGGGCGCGGTGGGCGAAGAGCTCGCGGAGGAAGTCGCCCTGGTACTTGTTCTCGACGGCGGTGATCGAGGCCTCGCGGGTGATCAGCAGCGCTGCCACGGTCGCGGCCCGCTCCAGCGCGTGCACGTCGTCCTCGCCGATCCGGCCGTCCCGCCGGACGCACACGAGCCGGGCCAGGTCGGTGCCGCCTGCGGCGACGCGCAGGGCCCGCACCTCCCCCGCGTCGGCGGGCGCACCGTCCGGTCCGATCCGCTCCACCCGGACCCGGCCGGTCGGGTCGACCAGGTCCGCCGCGGCCAGGCTCGCGCGGTCCACATCGTCGACGTGGGCGGCGCGCTCGCGGCCGTCGGTCGAGGTGACGAGCACCCCGGCACCCAGCACCCCGGCGACCTCCTCGGCGATCCGGGCGAGGTCCCCGCCCTCGAGCACGATGTGGGTGAGGGCGGTGTGGAGGGCGTCGACCCGGGCCAGCGCGGCGGCGGCGTCCCGGACGGTCACCGCTTATCACCATGTGCCCCGGATCGGGGCGGACGTTGGCACAACCTCACATCGCGCACGGTAGCGACCGGCCACTAGCGTCGGGAAGCATGATCCCCGTCGCGGCGTCGTCCCGGGTGCGCGACCGGCTGCGCGCGGCCCACGACGGCCCCGTCCGGGTGCTGCACCGGGGCGCCCTGGCCGTGTACGTCGAGGTGGCCGGCTGGTGCGTCGGGGTCCTCTCACCGGGTGCGGCGCAGGTCCCCTGCGGGCTGCGGACCACCGGCGTGGCAGTGGGAGATGGATTGGCGGAAGGGTCGGGTGCGGCGTACGTTTCTGGTGGGACGCTTCACCTCGGCAGCAGCGCACTGCCGATCAGTCGGATCGTGGGAACGTACGTACCGCGCGTCAGGCGCGAAGTGGTCCTGAAGAAGGCGACCCCGGTCACCGTCCAGGCCACCCCCCCGGCCACGGTGGCCGGGTTCGCTGTCTCACACCTCGCAGCCGGCCGGATCAGTGCGGCCGTTGCGGACGACCTGCTCGGTCGCGGCGAGGGGCTGACCCCGCTCGGTGACGACGTGCTGGCCGGCTGGCTGGCGCTCCACCGAGCCGTCGGGGTGGCCACGCCCGAGGTCGACGAGGTCGTGCGGACCGCCCCCGACCGCACCACGCTGCTGTCCGCCACCCTGCTCGACTGCGCGCTGAACGGCGAGGTGCTGCCCGAGTACGCCGCGTGGCTGCGCGCGCTCGGCACCGACGACGAACCCGCGCGGGCCCGCGCCCTGCACGCGGTCGGCGCGACGTCCGGCGCCGGGCTCCACCTGGGCGGCACGCTCGCCCTCGACTCGCTACGGAAGGCCGCATGACGACCGACCACGTCACCATCCGTTCCGGCGCGTACGCCGACTCCGTCGCCCTGCTGCAGGTGAGCCGCGACGTCCAGCGCGTGCCCGGCGTCGTGACCGCGCAGGTCGCGATGGCGACCCCCCTCAACGTCGAGGTGCTGGCCGGGCTCGGCTTCGAGCTGCCGGCGGGCACCACCACCAACGACCTCGTCGTCGCGATCCGCCTGGCTGACGACGGTGATCTCGACCAGGCGGTCGCGGCGGTCGACCGCGGTCTGGCGCCGACCCGCCGCGACGGCTCCAACCGGGAGGACGCGCCCCGACGTACGACCGCTTCCGCCCTGGCCGACGGTCCCGGCCTCGTGCTCGTCTCGGTCCCTGGGGCGAGCGCCCTGGTCGAGGCGATGGACGCGCTCGACGCGGGCTGCGACGTGATGGTGTTCAGCGACCACGTGCCGGTGTCGCAGGAGGTCGCGCTCAAGAGCACCGCTGCCGCCCGCGGCCTGCTGGTCATGGGTCCCGACTGCGGCACCGCCGTCGTCGGCGGGGTCGGCCTCGGGTTCGCGAACGCCGTCGAGCCCGGACCGGTCGGCATCGTCGCCGCGTCCGGCACCGGCTGCCAGCAGGTGCTGGCGCTGCTCGACCATGCCGGCGTCGGGGTGACGTCCGCCCTCGGGGTGGGCGGCCGCGACCTCTCGGCCGAGGTGGGCGGGACCTCGACCATCGAGGCGCTGCGCCGGCTCGACGCCGACGAGTCCGTCGAGCTGATCGTGGTCGTGTCGAAGCCGCCGGCGGCCGAGGTCGCCGCCCGGATCGAGGAGTACGCCGCCACGCTGGCGACCCCGGTCGAGCTGGCGCTGCTCGGGGCCGGCCAGCCCGACCTCACCGCCGCGGTCGAGCGGGTGCTGGCGCGACTGGGGGTCGCCGTACCCACCTGGCCGGTGAGCGGTGCCGCGACCCCCCGTGGCGCCGGCCCGATCCGCGGCCTGTTCGTCGGAGGCACCACCTGCCAGGAAGCGCGACTCGTGGTCGAGTCGCTCGACCCGGGTCGCGACCACACGTTCGTCGACTTCGGCGACGACGACTACACCCAAGGGCGGGCGCACCCGATGATCGACCCCACGCTCCGGCTGGAGGAGGTGCGGCGGGCCGCGGCCGACCCGGCCACCGGCGTCCTGCTGCTCGACGTGGTGCTCGGCCACGGCGCCGAGCCCGACCCGGCCGCGCTCCTCGCACCGGTGGTCGCCGAGGCGACCGCACCCGTCGTCGTGGCGGTCGTCGGCACCCGGCTCGACCCGCAGGACCGCGACCGCCAGGTGCGGGTGCTGTCGGAGGCCGGCGCCGAGGTCCACCTGTCCAACGCCGCCGCGGCCCGCCGCGCGGTCGAGCTGACCGCAGGTGCCCGATGATCGCGCCGGAACGGGTGGTCAGCGTCGGGGCCGACCTGCTGGCGGAGGCCGTGGCCGGCCAGGCGGTCGAGGTCGAGCGGGTCGATTGGCGCCCGCCCATGCCCGGGACCGAGACCGACCTCGCGGCCGTCGCCGCCGACCCGCGACGGCGCGACGCCAACCAAAGGGCAATCGCGGCCATGCTCGGCGTCACCGCCCACCTCGTCGACGTGGCTCCAGCGTCCGAGCTGCTCGGGCTCGAGCCCGGCCAGTTCCTCCACGCCGGGCCGCCGATCGGGTGGGACCGCGCCCCCGGGCCGCTGCGCGGTGCCCTCATGGGCGGCGCCGCCCTCGAGGGGCTGGTGGCCGATCCCGACGACTCCGTCCCGCTGTTCGAGTCCGGCGACGGCGTGAGCCTCGAGCCGTGCCACCACCGGGGTGCGGTCGGCCCGATGGCCGGGGTCGTGACGCCGTCCATGTGGATGTTCGTGCTGGAGGACCTCGCCAGCGGGCGGCGTACGTACTGCACGCTCAACGAGGGCCTGGGCAAGGTGCTGCGGTACGGCGCCTACTCCCCCGACGTGCTGACGCGGCTGCGCTGGATGGGCGACGTCCTCGGGCCGCTGCTCCAGACCGCGGTGCGATCGGTGCGCGACGACACCGGGCCGGTCGACGTCACCGGCATCCTCACCCAGATGCTCCAGATGGGCGACGAGGCCCACAACCGCAACCGGGCCGGCACGCTCATGCTGTTGCGCGACCTCTCCCCCGCACTCGCGTCGAGTGGCGCCGCGCCCTCCGACGTCGCCGAGGTGCTGCGCTTCGTCGGCGGCAACGACCACTTCTTCCTCAACCTCGCGATGCCGGCCTGCAAGCTGGCGCTCGACGCCGCTCGCGACGTGCCCGGCTCGACGATGGTCGTCGCGATGGCCCGCAACGGCACCGACTTCGGCATCCAGGTCTCCGGCACCGGCGACGAGTGGTTCACCGGTCCGGCCCAGCTGGCCGACGGGCTGTTCCTCGGCGACTTCGGCCCCGACGACGCCAACCCCGACATCGGCGACTCGGCCATCACCGAGACCGCGGGCATCGGTGGGTTCGCGATGGCGACCGCCCCGGCGATCGTGCGGTTCGTCGGCGGCACCGTGCCCGACGCGCTGGCCACCACCCGGCGGATGGGCGAGATCACGCTGGCCGCCAACCCGCGCTGGTCGATCCCGGTGCTCGAGTTCGCCGGCGTCCCGACGGGCATCGACGTCACCCGCGTGTGCCGCACCGGGATCCTGCCGCAGATCAACACCGGCATGGCCGGGAAGCGCGCCGGCGTCGGCCAGGTCGGGGCCGGCCTCGTCACCCCGCCCGCCGAGATCTTCCCGAAGGCCCTCGCCCGGTTGGCCGAGCTCGCGAGTCGTGCCTGAATCGACGCGAGTCGTGGCGAAATCGCGACGAGTCGTGGCGAAGTCCGGAATCCGGCACGAATCGATCCGAATGAGGCACGACTCGGGCGGAATCAGGCACGACTCGCGGGTCAGGGGCGGCGGGTGAGGACCGGGCGGAACAGCGCCGCCCGCAGGTCGACGTTGCCCGAGGGCCGCATCGGGGTGGCCTCCTCGAGATAGGCCTGCCGGGCCTCGCCCTGGTGGCTCGGCGGGAGGGAGCCGTCGGCGCGGACCACCCGCCACCACGGGACCGGGCCGCCGTGGGCGGACATCACCGACCCCACCTGGCGCGGACCGCCGCCACCGAGCACCTCGCCGACGACCTCGGCGATGGTGCCGTACGTCGACACCCGGCCGCGGGGGATCTGCTCGACGCAGCGCAGCACCAGCTCGGCGTACTCCTCGGGGTCGATCCGGCTCACCCCGAGGAACCTACGGCAGCGCGGAGAAGGCCCGGTCACCCTTCACGAGCCGCAGCCCACCGATCCCGGAGTGCCGCCGCGCGAAGTCCAGCTCGCGGGCCAGGTCGCCCAGCCCGTTGGAGCCCGCCAGCGGCGCGATCGCCACGGTCGACAGCGTGCCGACCGCGCGGCCCTCGGCGTCGAGGAAGCCGCTGCCCGAGTCACCGGGGATGCCAGGGGTGACGGTGTAGACGTCCAGTCCCCAGCCGCCGTACGTCGAGCCGAGCGAGACGCCGGTCCTGGGCGACAGCAGGGTCGTCGGCCGCAGGCTCGACTGTCCCCACGAGTAGACCTGGTCGCCCGCGGGGGCACCGGTCCCCAAGCCGGTCGGACCACCCCAGAACGGCACGGTGGGGTTGACCGACCCGAGGTCGGCACGGTTGACGCGGACCAGCGCGAAGTCGTTGGCGGCGCAGGGGTTCGCGGCGGTGGTGCCGATCGAACGCATCGTGCGCCACGAGCTGTAGACCAGCGTCCCGTGGCCGAGCGTGGTGCCGTCGGTGGCCGCGGTGGCGCCGGTCGCGAACCGGACCCGGGTGCCGAGCGGCAGCGACCTCGACGTGCAGCCGTTCGTGTCGGTGGCGCTCCCCAGGCCGGCGCAGTGCGCGGCGTACCCGACGTAGGTGCGGCCCGAGCCGTCCTTGAACACGAAGTTCGCGGTGCACTGAGCTCCGTCGGTGAACATCTGGACGCCCGGCCCGATCGCCTCCCCCGGGGGCGCCGCGGCCGCCGGAGCACCCACGGCTCCGGCGACGGACGGCGCCCCGGCCACGGTCGCCCCCACGGTGAGGAGGGCGGCGGACAGTGCTCCGAGGATCCTGGGTCGCATACCGGCACAACGAGCGCCGCCCCGTCCGGTCACGGACGGGACGGCGATCGGGGTCAGGTCAGGTCAGGTCAGGTCAGAGGATCGGCGAGAACGGCTCGGTGCCGGGCACCAGCTGCAGGCCGGCGATCCCGCCGTGCTGCTGTGCGTAGCCGAGCTCGCTGCCGAGGTCACCCACGCCGTTCGAGCCGGCGAGCGGCGCGATGGCCAGCGTCGACAGCGTGCCCAGCGCGTTGCCCTCGGCGTCGAGGAACGCCGAGCCGGAGTCACCGGGGACGCCGGGCGTCAGCGTGTAGACCGGGTGCGACCAGCCCTCGCCCTCGGTGCCGAGGCTGAGGCCGGTCTTCGGCGACAGCTGCTCGATCCCCCCGCGCAGGCTGGAGTTGCCGAAGGAGTAGACGCGGTCGCCCGCGGCGGTGCCGTCGGTGTTGATCGCGACCGGGCCACCCCAGAACGGGACGCTCGGGTTGACCTTCGCCACGTCGGCGGCGTCGACCTTCACCAGCGCGAGGTCGTTGTAGGCGCAGGCGTTCTCGTCGGTCTCGCCGCGGCCCTGCATGGTGAGCCACGAGCTGTAGGCGAGCGTGCCCTGACCCACGGCGGTGCCCCCGGACACCAGCGACCCCCCGCGGGCGAACGTCACCCGGGTGCCGAGCGGGAGGGACGCCGCGTCGCAGCCGTTGGTGTCGGTGGCCGCGCCGGTGCCGGCGCAGTGCGCGGCGTAGCCGACGTAGGTGTGGCCGGCGCCGTCGGTGAAGACGAAGTTGGCGGTGCACTGGGCGCCGTCGGTGTACATCTGGACGCCGGGCGTGATCTCGGCGGTGTCGGCCGGCGCCCACGTGGGGGCGGCCGTGGCCGGCGCCGCGAGGCTGAGCGCGGCGACGGCGCCGAGGCTGGCGACGGCCGAGACGGTGCCGGCGATCCGGCGGCTGACGGGGTGCGCGAAGCGCATGGGGCCTCCCTGGTCGTACCGGCCCGCGGGGGCGCACCGGCAGCGGTCATGTCGGGAGGTTCAACGTCCGCCACCCCCGAGGGTTACGGACGAGTAGCCGCGGAGGGGTCCGGGTCAGTACGACGGCTGCGACGGGTCGATCTGGTTGACCCAGGCGGCCACCCCGCCGCCGACGTGCACCGCGTCGGCGTACCCGGCGCCCTTCAGCACCGCGAGTGCCTCCGCCGACCGGACACCGGTCTTGCAGTAGAGGACGACCGGTCGGTCCTGCGACAGCTGCTCGAACGCGTGGCCGTTGAGGATCTCGCCCTTGGGGATCAGCACGGCGTCGGGGATCTGGTTGATCTCGAACTCGTTCGGCTCACGCACGTCGATCAGCGCGAAGTCCCGGCTGCCGTCGGCGCGTTCCTTGAGCATCTGCTCCAGCTCGGTCACCGAGATCGTGGACCCGGCCGCAGCGTCGGCCGCGGCGTCGGAGATCGCCCCGCAGAACGTCTCGTAGTCGATCAGGTCGGTGACCGTCGGGTGCTCGCCGCACAGCGCGCAGTTGGGGTCCTTGCGGACGCGGAGCTTGCGGTACTCCATCTCCAGGGCGTCGTAGATCATCAGCGACCCCGCGAGCGGGTCGCCGATGCCGGTGATCAGCTTGATCGCCTCGGTGCCCTGGATCGCGCCGATGCTCGCGCACAGCACGCCCAGCACGCCGCCCTCGGCGCAGCTCGGGACCATGCCTGGCGGCGGCGGCTCGGGGTAGAGGCAGCGGTAGCACGGCAGGTCGTCGCCGAGCATCGGGGCGAACACCGACGCCTGGCCGTCGAACCGGTAGATCGAGCCCCACACGTAGGGGATGCCGAGGAAGTACGCCGCGTCGTTGACCATGTAGCGGGTCGCGAAGTTGTCGGTGCCGTCGACGATGAGGTCGTAGCCCTCGAAGACCTGCTTCACGTTGTCGTTGTCGAGCCGTTCGCCGTGGATCACCACGTTGACGTACGGGTTGACCTCGGTGATCGAGTCGCGCGCCGACTCGGCCTTCGGGCGGCCGATGTCGGACTGGCCGTGGATCACCTGTCGCTGGAGGTTCGACTCGTCGACCTCGTCGAACTCGGCGATCCCGATCGTGCCGACGCCGGCCGCGGCGAGGTACAGCAGGGCGGGGCTGCCGAGACCACCCGCGCCGATCACGAGGACCTTGGCGTTCTTGAGTCGCTTCTGACCACTCATCCCGACGTCCGGGATGATCAGGTGCCGGCTGTAGCGGCGTACCTCGTCGATGGTGAGCTCGTCAGCGGGCTCAACAAGCGGGGCGAACGACACGGTGACACTCCCTCAGGGTCGGGGCTGCGGTGCTAGGACAACGCAGGCAAGACGTCCCATCTTCCCAACGGGTCCACGGGTCGGACGCACGGTCCGGGATCCGGAACCCTCGGACGCCGGGGCGGGGATGATTTCACCTGTCCGGGGCCTTGTCAGCAAGGCGTCCTGTGGGTGAGTGTGTGCAGGCTCACTCATCCGGCCGGGGAGGTCTCGGAGCGGAGACGGGGTCGATCACCACCTGATCCGCGACCTCCCCGCACCCCTCGAAAGGTCGAAAGCGTGCACACCCCAACCTCATTCCGGCGCCTCCTCGCCAGCGGTACGACGCTGGCAGTGGCGGCCACGTTGGCCATCAGCCTGGGTTCACCCACCCAGGCGGCCGACTCCGCCGGCAGCCCCACCGCCCGCGACAGCCAGATCCGCAAGGACAACCTGCCCAACCCGTTGGCCCGGAAGCAGGCCAA
The DNA here is from genome assembly GCA_963829855.1 of uncultured Actinomycetota bacterium. Lineage (GTDB taxonomy): Bacteria > Actinomycetota > Actinomycetes > Propionibacteriales > Nocardioidaceae > Nocardioides. Next base: position 713,053 of record CAWHKE010000011.1, read on the forward strand.
GCTCCGCAAGGAGGCCATCCAGCGCATCGTCGCCGGCAAGGCCCAGCCCGAGCCCCAGCCGGGCGGCGGCTCGGTGATGATGGTCGACGGCGAGGCCGTCGAATTCCCCGACGCCGACAAGTTCGCACGGATCTGGACGGTGCTGTCGCAGTTCGGCGATGAGTCCTCCGGCCGCTACGGCCGCGGCTCCGGTCCCCTCCACAACCAGATCGCAGCACCTGACCGCGCCCTCGACAACACCACGCAGTGGACCGCGGACTTCAACGTCGCCCACTACGACGAGATCTTCAACGGGGCCGGGGAGTCCTTCCGCAACTACTACCTCGACCAGTCCAACGGCGAGTACACCACCGAGGGGACGGTCGAGGACTGGGTGACGGTCCCGAAGAACGGACGCTGGTACGGCGACAACGCCAACGAGACCCAGGGCTACTGGACGTTCATCGCCGACACCGTCAACGCCTGGTACGACGCGCAGATCGCGGCGGGCAAGACCCCGGCCGAGATCAACGACCACCTGGCGCAGTTCGACATCTGGGACCGCTACGACCACGACAACGACGGAGTCTTCAACGAGGCCGATGGCTACATCGACCACTTCCAGGCCATCCACGCCGGCGAGGGCGAGGAGGCCGGCGGCGGCACGCTCGGCGAGGACGCGATCTGGTCGCACCGCTGGTACGCCGACTACACCACGCAGGGCAGCGCCGGCCCGGCCGGCAACCTGCTCGGCGGCAAGCGGGTCGGCCAGTCGAACTTCTGGGTCGGCGACTACACCGTGGAGCCCGAGAACGGCGGCCTGGGCGTGTTCGCGCATGAGTACGGCCACGATCTGGGCCTGCCCGACTTCTACGACACCGCCGGCGGCGAGAACGGCTCCGGCTTCTGGACGCTGATGTCGTCCGGTTCGTGGATGGGCCACGGCGACGAGGCCACCGGCTTCGACGTCGGCATCGGCGGCACGCCCAACGACATGGGCCCGGAGGAGAAGTTCTACCTCGGCTGGCTGGACGCCCAGATCGTCGACCCCGGACAGTCCGGTGAGCACACGCTGCGGGCCCAGGGGGCCGCGGGCTCCAATGACGCGGTCGTGGTGAACCTGCCCGACGGCGAGACCACCACCGTGTACAACACGGCGTACGCAGGCGAGCACTCCTGGTGGTCCACCAGCCGGTCGGACCTCACCGCCACGTTGACGCGGGACGTGCCAGCGGCTCCCCGCGTCGTCGTGAACGCCAAGGCATGGTGGGACACCGAGACCGGTTACGACTACTGGTGGGCGGAGTACCGCACCAGCGGCTCCCCCGAGTGGACCAAGATCGGGCGGCCGATCGACGGCGCCTCACGTGGCTGGACCTCCAAGCAGTTCGCGTACCGGCCCGGTGGCGCCGCCTCGGAGTTCCGGTTCGTCTACAAGACCGACGGCGGGGTCAACGAGGCCGGGGTCTTCCTCGACCAGATCGTGACCAAGACCGGTAGGACGGTCCTCGACACCGAAGGCGCAGAGGGCGGGGACTCGGCGTGGACCGCCGACGAGTTCCGGCCGTCGACCGGCACCGAGGTCGTCACGGCACCGCGCTACTACCTGCTGGAGAACCGATCGTACGTCGGGTACGACGACACCCTCCGGACCGGGCCGTACAACTTCTCCGAGGCGTTCACCCGTCCCAACTGGGTGGAGCACTTCCCCTACCAGAACGGGATGCTCGTCTGGCTGGTCGACCACACGGTGGCCGACAACAACACCAGCGAGCACCCCGGTACTGCGTACGCGCTGCCGATCGACGCGCACCCGGCGGCGATCAAGTGGAGCGACGGCACCAACGCCCGCGCGCGGATCCAGGTCGTCGACGCCACCTTCGGCACGGAGGTCACCGACCCGCTGTCCCTCCAGGGCGAGACCAGCCTCGGCGTGTTCCGGCACATCACGGAGGCTGCGAAGGCCGCTGCGCCGACCTTCGACGACACCGTGGACTACTACGACGAATCCATCCCGGGTGTCTCCGTCGAGACCCTGGGAGTCGGCGTCGTGGCAACGGTCGTGAGTCAGACCGCCGACACCCTGACCGTCCAGGTCAGCAACCCGGCGGCCACGCCGTGATCTGACGATCACCGCACCACACGGGGCGGAGGGACCGAGGTCCCTCCGCCCCGTCGCGTCGGACGGCGGCGGGGTGGGCGATAGTCTCGGGACTCCCGGCTGACCGGCCGGGAACGCAGGCGTCGGAGAAGGAGTACCTCGTGTCCCCACGTGGAGTCACCCCGGTCGGGGCCACCCCGCGGGGCGCCCGGCTGCCCCGCAAGGAGCGGCGCGCCCAGCTGCTGGAGTCCGCGCTGGAGGTGTTCGTCGCGCAGGGCTACCACGCCGCCGCCATGGACGACATCGCCGAGCGCGCCGGCGTCTCCAAGCCGGTGCTCTACCAGCACTTCCCCGGCAAGCTCGACCTCTACCTCGCGCTGCTCGACTCCTCCTGCGACGCCATCATCGACAACTGCCGGGCCGCCCTCGACTCCACGCACGACAACAAGCAGCGGGTCGCCGCGGCCATGGAGGCGTTCTACGAGTACATCGGCTCCCACGACGGCGCCTTCCGGCTGGTCTTCGAGTCCGACCTCACCAACGAGCCCGCCGTCCGCAACGCCGTCGACCGGGTCACGTCGGAGTGCGCCGCGATGATCGCCGACGTGATCCACGACGACACCGGGCTGCCCGGCGAGGCCGCCCGGCTGCTGGCCGTGTCCCTGGTGGGAATGGCCCAGGTCAGCGCGCGGTTCTGGCTCACGGACGCGGCCGGCATCAGCAAGCCCGACGCGGTGGCGCTCGTGTCGGGCCTCGCCTGGCGGGGCATCCGGGGCTACCCGCTCACCGACGACCACTGACCGACCGCACACCCCACCCGCCGGGCCCACCGGCCCACCCACGAACCCGAGGAGTCCCGATGGAGATCAAGATCGGCGTGCAGCAGGCGACCCGCGAGCTCACCCTCGAGAGCGCCGAGACGCCCGAGGCGATCGAGAAGCTCGTCGCGGAGGCGATCGCGAGCGAGCAGGTGCTGTCGCTCACCGACACCAAGGGCCGGCGGGTGCTGGTCCCCGCGGCGCGGCTGGCGTACGTCGAGATCGGCGGCGGCGTCGCCGGTCAGGTCGGCTTCCGCTCCTGACCGGGCCTGCGCGAGGGCGTTCCACGGCTGGGTAACGGTTGCCCGAAGGGGGTCGACCCCCACCCCGGCCGGCCTTACCCTCGGACCATGTCGGGGGGCAAGCGGGGGATCGTGTCGTTGGTGGCTGCTGCGTGCAGCCTCGTCCTGGTCGCGCTCGGCGTCGGCCAGCTCGCCGGTTCGGCCGGTGCCGAACCGAGCTCGGAACGGGCGCTCGCGGCCGGCCCCGCCGACCACGTGCTCGCGATCTCGATCGACGGCCTCAACACCAACGCGCTGACCCAGCTCGGCCGGTCGCAGCTGCCGAACATCTGGCGGATCCTCGACGAGGGCAAGAGCACGCTCAACGCGCGCACGGCCGTCGAGAAGACGGTCACCCTGCCCAACCACGCGGGCATGATCACCGGCCGTCGGGTCAAGGCCGACCTCGGCGGGCACGGCGTCAACATCAACGGCTACAGCAACACCACGGTCCACGCGCTCGCCGGCCACTACGTCGCCTCGATCTTCGAGGTGGCGCAGGACGCCGGGCTCAACACCGCTCTCTACACCGGCAAGGACAAGTTCGACCTGTTCGAGAACTCCTGGCCGTCCGAGATCGAGACGTTCCTGATCCAGGCCGATCTCCCGACCCTGGTGACCGCCGCCCGGGCCGATCTCCTGAGCAACGACACCGAGCTGATCTTCCTGCACATGCAGTCCCCCGACCTCGCCGGCCACCGCTACGGGTTCATGACCTCGCAGTACCTCGACGCCGTCCGCGCGGTGGACACCCAGATCGGCCGGCTGCTGGCGGTCGTCGACGGCAACGCCGCCATCGCGGACGGCCTCACGATCGTGCTCACGGCCGACCACGGCGGCGCCGCGGGCGAGAAGGGCCACAACAGCCGGACGACGCTGGAGAACTACCGGATCCCGTTCGCCGCCTGGGGCGCGGGAACGGCGCCCGGGAACATCTACACCCGCAACTCCGACTTCCGCGACCCGGGTACCGCGCTGGTGACCTACAAGGGTGTGCAGCCGGTCCGCAACGCCAACCTGGCCAACCTGTCGATGGAGCTCCTCGGCCTCGGCCCGGTGCCCGGCAGCGGGATCGACGCCGGCCAGACCCTCGACGTCGACTGATCCTCGACCCCGCCGGTCATCCGACGCGCCGGAGCAGGGGTCGTTGCACAGCACGCAACGGACGGCCATGCTCGACGCACGGGGCCGAGAGACCTCGGTCCTCTGCGCTTCGGCGCGGTGGAGAAAGGCGGAGCCGTGGTCTGGACCATCCTCTTCTACCTCGTGGTCGGCACCGTCGTCGGCCTGCTCGGCAAGCTGTTCGCGCCGGGCGACCGCGACAACATCCCCTTCTGGCTCACGATCGTGTGCGGCATCGGCGGCATGGTGATCGGCGACGTGATCTACCGCGCGTTCGGCGGTGACGGCAGCCGCGGCCTCGACTGGACCCAGGGCCTGGTCGCCGTCCTGACCGCGGTGGTGCTCGTGATGGTCGCCGCGACCGTGACCGGTCGCACGACGAAGCAGGTCTGAGGCGTCAGGCGGCTCGGCCTCGGCGTCGTCGGTCAGGCGTCGAGGCCGAGCTTCGTCATGCGCTCGGCGTGCAGCTCGGTGATCCGGGCGAACATCCGGCCGATCGCGGCCAGGTCGAGCGCCGGCCGGTCGACGCCGCCCGCGAGCAGCGCCGAGAGGGCGTCCCGTTCGGCGGCGACCCGCTGTGCCTGGGTCAGCGCCTCCCCCATCAGCCGTCGTCCCCACAGCGCCAGCCGCCCGGACAGCCGCGGCTCCGCAGCGATCGCGGCCTGCACCCGGTCGACGACGAACTCCGAGTGGCCGGAGTCGGCCAGGGAGGCGATCACGACGTCGCGCGTGCGCGGGTCGAGGTACGCGGCGATCTCGCGGTAGAAGTCGGCCGCGAGCCCGTCGCCGACGTAGGCCTTCACCAGTCCCTCGTACCAGTCGGACGGCGCCGTGTGCTCGTGGAACTGGTCGAGGGCAGCCTGGAACGGCGCCATCGCGTCGTACGGGTCGGCGCCGAGCTCCTCGATCCGCGACAGCAGCAGCTCGACGTGCGCGAACTCGTGGCACGCCATCTTGGTCACGGCGAGCTTGTCGGCCAGGGTCGGCGCGAGCGTGGCGTCCTCGGCCAGCCGGTCGAACGCGGAGATCTCGCCGTAGGCGATGGCGGCGAGCAGGTCGACGACGGCCTGGCGATAGGCCGCCTCCTCCAGCACGCCCGCGTCCCCGGATTCAGTCATGCGTGCAGCGTACCGATAGCATGTGGGGTGGGAACGACGCCCAGGCTCCGAGGTCGGGGTCGTTCGTCGCCGACCGACCGGCGACCCGGATGTGCGCGGCTGAGCGTGTGAATCAGCCGCAGGCTGATCGAAGAGAACGCTCACCGAAAGTGAATAGAACACTGACTACCTTCCGTGAACTCGGGGTGCTCCCCGAGATTTGTGACTCCCTCGAGCGCGCCGGCATCACCACGCCGTTCGCGATCCAGGAGATGACGCTGTCGGTCGCCCTCCTCGGCACCGACCTGATCGGGCAGGCCCGGACGGGCACCGGCAAGACGCTGGCGTTCGGCATCCCGCTCCTCCAGCGCTCGGTCGCTCCCAAGGACCCCGACTACAGCGAGCTGCCGCAGGGCAAGCCGCAGGCGCTGATCGTCGCCCCGACCCGGGAGCTCGCGCTCCAGGTCTCCAAGGACCTCGCCCTGGCCGGCGCCGACCGCGGCCTCCGGGTCCTCACCGTCTACGGCGGCGTCGGCTACGACACCCAGCTCGACACGCTCAAGGCCGGCGTCGACGTCGTCGTCGGTACCCCTGGGCGACTGATCGACCTCGCCGACCGCCGCGCCCTCGACCTCTCCCACGTCCACGCGCTGGTCCTCGACGAGGCTGACGAGATGCTCGACCTCGGCTTCCTGCCCGACGTGGTGAAGCTGATCAGCAAGACGCCCGAGACCCGGCAGACGATGCTGTTCTCGGCCACCATGCCGGCCGCGATCGTGTCGCTGGCCCGCGTCCACATGCGCCACCCGATGAACATCCGCGCGGAGTCGTCCTACGAGAACGCCACCGTCCCCGCCACCGCGCAGTTCATCTACCAGGTCCACGATCTCGACAAGCCCGAGATCATCGGCAAGGTGCTGCAGGCCGAGGACGCCGACAAGATGATCGTCTTCACCCGCACCAAGCGGCAGGCCCAGCGCATCGCCGACGACCTCGCCGAGCGCGGGTTCAGGTCGTCGCCGCTGCACGGCGACATGGCGCAGGTCGCGCGCGAGAAGGCGCTGACGAAGTTCCGCGAGGACAAGATCCAGGTCCTGGTCTGCACCGACGTCGCCGCGCGCGGCATCGACGTGCAGGGCGTCTCCCACGTGGTCAACTACTCCTGTCCCGAGGACGACAAGATCTACATCCACCGGATCGGACGCACCGGCCGCGCCGGCGCCTCCGGCATCGCCATCACGTTCGTCGACTGGGCCGATCTCCACCGCTGGAAGATGATCAACAAGGCGCTCGACCTGCCCTTCGACGACCCGGCCGAGACCTACTCGACCTCCGAGCACCTCTTCCACGACCAGGGCATCGCGCCGGGCACCAAGTCCCGGCTCGTCGACCCGGCGCCGCGGGAGAAGCAGGAGCGGCCCGACCGCGGTGAGCGCTCCTCCGACCGGCCGGCCCGCTCGCGCGATCGCGACCGCGACCGCAACCGCAACCGCACCCGGGGCGGCAAGCCCGTCGACGGCGCGGCCGAGGGGTCCGGCTCAGCGGAGCAGACCTCCGGAGGGGAGCGCTCAGGCGCGTCCGGCAGCGGCAACCGCCGTCGCCGTCGTCGTCGCACGCGCTCCTCGGGTCCGGCGCCCGCGGCTGACTGAGCCGCGCCGGGGTTGCAGATGGCGCGGACCTGCTTCGTCCACATCGGTGCCAGCAAGACCGGCACCTCGGCCCTGCAGCGGGGCCTGTTCGACTCGGTGACCGAGCTGTCCCGGCAGGGCATCGGCGTCCCGCTGGTCGGGCGCAAACCGCACGTCGAGCAGCTGCTCCGGCCACTGGGCTGGCGCACGGCGCGCGGGTTCGTCGACGAGCCCGACGTGGCACGGCTGCGCACCGTGGGCAAGAAGCTGCGGCGTACGTCGGGCGAGCGGCTGCTCCTGACGTGCGAGGACATGTGCGAGGCCGACGCCGGCCGGATCCGCGCCTGGGCCGACCTGCTGGGCGACCACGGCCTGGAGCCGCGGATCGTGCTGTCGGTCCGCAACCTGGCGTCGGTCATCCCGTCCGAGTGGCAGCAGTACCTCAAGCACCGGCTCCCCGTCGCCTACCCCGACTTCCTGGAGCAGGTGCGCGACCGGGAGGGCCGCTGGGCGCGCCACTTCTGGCTGCGCCAGGACGCGATCGAGATCAGCCGGCGGTGGGGCGAGGTGGTGGGGCTCGACCAGATCGACGTCGTGGTGACGCCGCCACGCTCCCGCGACCCGCACGCGCTCTACCGGCTGTTCGGGCAGGTGATCGGGTTCGACCCCGAGCGGCTGTCGTGGCCGGCGCGCGACGTCAACGCCTCCTGGGGGTACGTCGAGGCGGAGGTCTACCGGCGCGTGAACGTCGCCCTGGGCGACCGGCTGCCCCACTACGAGCGGGCCTACCAGCCCGCCGTGCGCTGGCCGCTGGTGCGCGGCGTGCTGCCCCGCAGCGCCAGCGCCCGGATCCCGCTCCCGCCCGAGCACCTGTCCTGGGTCACCGAGGTGGCCGAGGCGCAGGCGGCCTGGCTCGGCGAGCACGTCCGGGTCCACGGTGACGTCCAGGACCTCGTGCCCGGCCCGGACGCGGCGGCGCCGCTGCCCGAGCTCTCGGAGGCCGACGTCGCGGCCGCAGCGGTCGAGACGTTGACGAACTTCGCGGTCCAGGTGCACCGCGAGCTCCGGCGCCCCTCCGACTGAGGGCTCGCCGGGTCGGTCAGGCGGTGACGACCACCGTCGTGCCGAGATCCGCGAACCGCCACATCACGATCGCGTCGCTGCGCCGCTGGCGGATGCACCCGTGCGAGGTGGGCGTGCCGAGCTCGTCGACGCCCTGCACCTTCGCGCCGTCCTTGACGGGGATGTCGTGGAAGCCGATGGCGGCTCCGGTGTCGCCCTGCGTGAAGCGCACGAAGTACATCATCGTGCCGGAGTCGTCGATCCCGATCGCGTTCATCGACCGTGAGTAGACCTCGAACGCGCCCGGGTCGAGGTTGTCGTAGACGCTGCCGGAGACCAGGTGCGTGTGACGGATCCGGCCGTTGTCGCCCACCAGCCACACCCGCTGCTGCTCTTCGCTGTAGACGACCCGTCGGCCCTCGCCCGAGTCGTCCGGCATCAGGTCCTCGGCCGTGATCCGGCGGCGCTCCCCCGGCGTCGACGCGCCCCGGACGTCGGCGTCCACCGACGGGTCCGGCGCCTGCACCCCGAGCACCTCGGGTGGCGCGGGCGACGACGCCGCGGGTCGGTCGCGCTGATCGGCCGACGAGGCGGAGGAGGGGAAGAGTCCGAAGCCGGCGAGCACCGCGACCGAGGTCACCCCGAGGGCCGAGCACGCCGCCGTGATCCGCCCGTAGCGGGGCCGGACCTCGCGGCGATGGGTGCTCACCGGGTCAGCCCTTCGCCCGCTCGAGCAGGTGGTCGGCCACCGCCCGGTACGCCGCCGCACCCTTGCTGCTGCGGCTGGTGGCCAGGATGGAGCGGCCCCGGGCCGGCGCCTCGGCGAACTTGATCGTCTTCGGGATCGGCGGCTCGATCACGGCCAGGTCGTAGGTCTCGGAGATGGTCTCCAGCACCGTCCGCGCATGGTTGGTGCGCCCGTCGTAGAGCGTCGGGAGGACGCCCCAGACCTCCAGCCCGCGGTTCGTGAAGCGGCGTACGTCGTGGACGGTGTCGAGGAGCTGCCCGACGCCACGGTGCGAGAGCGTCTCGCACTGGAGCGGGATCAGCACCCCCTGGGCCGCGGTGAGGGCCGCGACCGTGAGGACGCCGAGCGAGGGCGGGCAGTCGAGCAGCACCCAGTCGTAGTCGAGGTCGTCGTCCTCCAGCAGGTCCAGCGCGGCCTTGACCGCGTGCTCGCGGCCGGTGCGGGTCAGCAGGTCGGCCTCGGCCCGCGCCAGCTCGATCGTCGCCGGCAGCAGGTCGACGCCGTCCTCGGTCGCGATGATCACCTCGGTGGGCGACAGGCCCTTGGTGAGGACGTGGTGGACGGACACCTCGAGGTCCTCGGGGTCGATGCCCAGGGAGAACGTCAGGCACGCCTGCGGGTCGAGGTCGACCAGCAGCACCCGCTGACCGCGCTCGGCCAGGGCCGCGCCGATGGACGCGACGGACGTCGTCTTGGCGACGCCCCCCTTCTGGTTGGCGACCGCGAGCGTGGTGGTCATGGTGCGTCCCATCATGCCGCAGGGAGTTGCCGGATTCGCGATCACCCGGGTTGGCTGGGGGGCATGTCGCCAGCCGGAACCGCCCTCGTCACCGGCGCCACCGCCGGGATCGGCCTCGAGTTCGCCCGCCAGCTCGCCCGTCGCGGTCACGACCTGGTGCTGGTCGCCCGGGACGAGGCGCGGCTCGACCGGGTCGCGGCCGAGCTCGCCGGCGCGGCGCGGGCCGTGGAGGTCATCGCGGCCGACCTCGCCGATCGCGACCAGCTCGCCCGGGTCGAGGAGCGGCTCGCCGACCCCGACCGACCGGTCGACCTCCTCGTCAACAACGCGGGGTTCGGGCTCAAGGGCCGGTTCGGCGACCACGTCGTCGACGAGGAGCAGCGGATGCTCGACGTGCTCGTCGTGGCGGTGATGCGCCTCTCCCACGCCGCCCTTCGCGCGCAGGCGGCGCGCGGCCGGGGCGGAGTCATCAACGTGTCCAGCGTCGCGGCGTACCTCCCGCGCGGCACGTACGGCGCAGCCAAGGCCTGGGTCAACCAGTTCGGGTTGTGGGCGTCGGCCGAGTACCGGTCGCGCGGGGTCACCGTGACGACCCTGTGCCCCGGCTTCACCAAGACCGAGTTCCACCAGCGGATGGGGGTCCGCCGCGGCACCGGCTTCCTGTGGCTCGAGCCGGAGCTCGTGGTCGAGCGCGCGCTCGCCGACTTCGACCGGGGCCGGGCGGTGTCCATCCCCGGCCGGCAGTACCGCGCGATCGTCGGCGCGACCCGGTTGGTGCCGTCGCGGGCGCTCCAGACCTACCAGTCGATCGGCCGGCGCTGAGGCTCACCCCTCGCCGGCGACGAAGGCGCACCGAGTCGGGCCACCAGCTGCACCACGGCGAGCAGCCGAGCGGCCCCGGGACGGCCGTCCGGACGATGGTTGACTGGCCCCATGACGGACGGCTGGGGCCGGGTCGAGCGGCCCGATGCCGAGATCTGGTACCTCGACACCGCCGGTGACCTGCCCGTCGTCGTGCTGCTCCACGGGCTGGCCGGCTACGCCCTCGAGTGGGGCGCGACCATCGCCGCGCTGCGGGCCGACCACCGCGTCATCGCGGTCGAGCAGCGAGGGCACGGCAGCAGCACCCGGCGGCCGGTCGACGTGTCGCGCACCGCGTACGTCGAGGACGTCGTGGCCGTCCTCGACGACCTCGGCGTCGCGAGGGCACCGGTGGTGGGCCAGTCGATGGGCGGCCACACCGCGATGCTGCTCGCGGCCGCCCACCCGGACCGCGTCAGCCGGCTGGTCATGGTCGAGGCGGGGCTCGGCGGCGGGGGCGCGGCCGACGTCGACGGCCTCGCCGCGTGGCTGCGCGGCTGGCCCGCGCCGTTCGCCGACCGGGACGCGTTCCTGTCCTTCTTCGGCGGCAGCCGCGGCGTCGCCGAGGGCTGGGCGGACGGGCTCGAGGAACGGGCCGACGGGCTGTGGCCGCAGTGGGACGCGGAGGTGCTGGTCCGGGCGAACGCCGAGGTGGCCCACCACGAGTACCTCGACGAGTGGTCCGCGGTGCACGCGCCCACGCTCCTGGTCCGCGGCGAGCACGGCTCGGTGCCCGAGCGGCAGGTGGAGAGCATGAGCGCGCTGCGCCCGTCGACCGAGCTCGCGGTCGTCGCCGGCGCCGGGCACGACGTCCACCTCGAGGCACCCGAGGCGCTGACGCCGATCCTGGCCCGGTTCCTGTCGACCCGCCGCGCCTAGCCGGATCGCTCACCAGACGGGCGAGGGCCCCTCGAACGGCAGCTCCACCAGGTGCGGCCCGGCACCCGACACGTCGCGCAGGATCCACTCGTCGTGCAGCAAGAGCATCGCCGACGCCGGGAGCAGCACGACCCAGAGCCACCGGCCCTGGGCCTCCCCGGCCACGACCGACCGGTCGAGGTCGCCCTCCGCCGAGCTCGTCGAGACCGGCCACAGCGAGACCGACTGGCTGTGGACCCGCAGGCGCACCGCCGGGGGGCCCACGCCGAACTCGGGTCCCGGGTCGGAGCCGACCAGCCCCGCGCAGCGGCCTCCGAGCCCGACCCCGGTCTCCTCGGCGACGACGAAGACGTCGACCCGGCCGTCGAGCTCCGACGATCCGCTGCAGCAGGTGACGGTCGCGACCGCCCCGGAGCTGCCGGTGACCACCCCGAAGTCGGAGACGCCCCACCCGGGACTCAGCGGCCAGGGAAGGTACGTCGGGAACTCCCCGGCCAATCGGAGGTGTGCGGTGAGGGCGTCGTACGACGGCGTGACCGGCCGCCACAGCTGCGGCACCGCCCCGTGCACCGGACAGGGTCCGGGCGTGCCGTCGTCGCGATGGGTGAGGTGCTCCCGGCAACGGGGGCACTGCGCCGCGAGGCTCATGGGCCCCACGGTCCTGACCCCACGGGGGTGGCGTCAAGCGTTCCAGCGCAGCAGGACGGGTGTCTCGCGCTCGAACCCGAGCACCGACACCGTCGCCGTGTCGAGCCGGAACCCGCGGCCGCCGCCGACCGGCAGCCCGAGCCAGCGGGCCGTGAGCGCCCGCAGCGCGTGCCCGTGGCCGAAGACCAGGGAGCGCCCGGGCCCGCGCAGCCGGGTGAGCACCCGGTCCAGCCGCTCGGTCACCTGCTCGGGCGGCTCGCCTCCGGGCGTGGGGTGGCTCCACACCGTCCAGCCCGGGACCGTCTCACGGATCTCGGCGGTGGTGATGCCCTCGTACTCCCCGTAGCCCCACTCGACCAGGTCGGTCACCACCTCGGCGTCGGCGTGGCCGGTCAGCTCGGCAGTCCGCCGGGCGCGCCGCAGCGGGCTGGTGAGCACCTGGTCGAAGTCGAGCTCCGCCAGCCGGGGCGCGAGCGCGCGGGCGGACTCCTCGCCGAGGGCTGTCAGCGGCAGGTCGGTCGTGGAGGTGTGGCGGTGGTCGCGGCTCCACTCGGTCTCCCCGTGGCGGACCAGCCACACCTCGGCCGGTGGTGACGTCATCGCCCTCTCCTCCACCATGTCCTGAGACGCGGCCGCTCGGCTCCTGCAGACCGTGCAGCCGCCGATGCCCTACGACGGGCGGCCTCCTCCCGGGTCCGCGCACGCGTCCGCTCCTCGTGCTCGACGAAGCGCGCCAGCGCCTGGATCGCGACGGCGTTCAGCTCGCTCTCGGACAAGTCGTCGAAGGAACGGCCGGGGACGGGGTCGGGAGGCGGCGCCAGGTCGTCGAGGTCACCCACGACGTGGTAGCCGCGTGACGTGAGCTCCTTGATCATGGCGTGACCACGCTCGACCACCCAGGGGTACGCCGACGGTGGCAGGACGATCCGCTCGGGCGCCGACGACGACCGCAGGATCTTCTCGGCGAACCAGCTCTTCAGCAGTCGCTCGGTGGACTTCGGCACGCCTCCCTCGTTCAAGGCGCCACTGAGGCGCCGCATCACCTCTGCTTCCGCGAGGCTGAGCGACTCATTGCGCCGAGCGGCCCGCTCGGGCATGCCCTCGCCGTCGACCCCGAGCAGGGTGCACGTCTGGTCCCAGAGGGGCGACGGGGCGCCGGCTCCCGGCAGCACCACCAGGTGCACTCTGCGTGCATCGATCCCCTGCGACCACCGGTCGAGCACCGCGGGCACGTCCTGCACCCGCCAGAACGGGATCGATGGGTCGCCCTGGACCTGCTCGACGAACGCGAGGAACTGTTGGGATCGTCCGTGCTTGGTCCGTTGCTGCCACTCCGCGGGGATCTGCCGCGCGAGGTCGCGCGCCGTCACGATGACGTGGACCTCTCGCGCCACCTCGCTCAGGTCAGTCAGCGCGCGGGCTGCCTGCTCGGGACCGGCGGCGCTGAACAGCTCGTGGCTGACCAGGGCGTCACCCTCGAAGTCGTCGACCCGGCTCAGCACCCGGCTCCACGCCTGGCGCCTGGTCTCGGGCAGGTACTCCAGCTGCCGGCCACCGCGCACCACGCAGGAGGCCCAGTAGTGCTCGTTGATGCCGCGCCCGGGCAACAGCAGGCCCTGCTCCTTCAACGAGGTCTTGTTCGCCCACCACACCGACTGCAGGAAGGTCGTCCCGGACTTGGGGGTTCCGACGTGCAGGAAGACGCGTGCCGCCATCCGGCTGCTCAGTCCCCGCCGGGCCGGGACCAGTGACGGCCCGGCTGTGGTTCAGGGCGGCCGGGCTGCTCACCGCCCCGAGCGTCGAGGTGGGCCTGCTTCGGCACCATCACCTTGCGGCGGAAGATGCACACGACCTGGCCGTCCTGGTTGTACCCGATGGTCTCGACGTGCACGACGCCTCGGTCGTCCCGCGACGTCGACTCCCACTTGTCGAGCACGGTCGTCTCTCCGTAGAGCGTGTCGCCGTGGAAGGTCGGGGCCACGTGGCGCAGCGACTCGACCTCGAGGTTGGCGATGGCCTGGCCGGAGACGTCAGGCACCGACATCCCGAGCAGCAACGAGTACACGTAGTTGCCAACGACGACGTTCTTGGCGAAGTCCGTCGTCCCCGTTGCGTAGTGCTGGTCGAGGTGCAGCGGGTGGTGGTTCATGGTGAGCAGGCAGAACAGATGGTCGTCGAACTCGGTGACGGTCTTGCCCGGCCAGTGCTTGTAAGTGGCCCCGACCTCGAACTCCTCGTAGCGACGTCCGAATTGCATGGGGTCATCTTGTCCAACCAGCGCGCAGTGCACCACCCGGGGGTGGGTGCGTGGGATTGATCACGGTCGGTGGACCCGACCCGTGATCAGCGCTCAGGTGGTCAGGAGCCTCCGCCACCGGCTTTGCGCCGGTGGATCTTCGGGGTCGCCCCGCCCGACACCTCGGGCCCGTGGGCCTTCTCCCTGACAGGGCCCTCCTGTTGCACTCCCTGCTCGTCGGACTGCTTCCGCTCGAGAGCCTCGCGCATCTTCGCCTTCAGGTCTTCGTTGGCCACGTCTCCTCCTCGACAGGGTCCTCACTGTGCCAAACGAATCGGGTGCGGTCGAACGGACTCGACCGTCACGAAGCTACGGACGATGCAGCACGCGCCTCACCCGGGCGGGCAGCGCCCGGCCGATACGGCGACGGACTCGCGCCCACGGGGTGGGCGCCGGGGGTGGGGGCTTCGCCGACTGCCGCCGCCGCTTCGCGGTAGCCGCCCGGGCCGCTCGGCGGGCTTGACCGCTCGCCGCGTCGATCGACGACTGCGCGAGCGCCTCGGCGTCGCCGTACAGCTGCTCGTACCGCCGCCGGCAGTCGTCCAGCCGCTGCTGCGCCCCCTCGTGGAACCCGCCGTTGTCGGCGAGCACCTCCAGCTGGTCCCAGGTCTCCTGGGCCAGGTCGCGCACCGCACCGGGGCAGTCGATCTCGCTCCACTCGGCGCGGATCCGGCGCAGGCCCGGGTCGACGAAGTCGTCGACGGCGGCCGCCGCCTCGGGGCCGACGTCCTCGGCAGCCGGCAGACCCAGGTCTCGTGCGATCTGGTCGACCATCGGCGCGCCAGTCGCTGAGCAGGTCGTTGTACCGGATGAACGTGCGACGGACGTCTCGGGTCGAGAACTCGGTCTGCAGGGCCACGTTGATCCACCCCCCGACTCCTCGGGTCTGTGCGTGCCGCCGGGTGTCGCCCACCTTGGCTGCCTTGTAGTAGTGGTCCTTGCTCCCGACCACCTCGGCCGGGTGACGCAGCATGGTCAGGAAGGCGATCTCGATGTCCGCATCGATGGCGGCCTGCCGCCACATGGGCAGGAACCAGCTGCTGCGCGGGTCCTTGACGACGAGGTCCACCCCTGGCTCGACCTGGCTGCGCAGCCAGGTCCCGACCTCGTGCCGGTTCATCCCCTCGCTCCCGGTCTCCTCCGTCGCCGCGAACGCGCCCGGCCGGGCGTCGGTGAGCCGAGCGCCGCTCGCGCGGAGCAGCCTGGAGTGCTGCTCGACGACCCACTGCGGCTCGAAGAACCCGCGAGGGTTCGACGCATCGCCCGGGACCTCCGGGGGCGGCACGCGCAGCCCGATCATCTTCAGGACGCCGGCGATCGTGCTGGTCCCGCTCCGGCCAGAACCGGCGACCACCACCACCGTAGAACGCGGACGTTGGCCTGACTCCGTCATGCGGCCCTCCTCACGGGCGTGGTCCTCCGGTGCTCGGGTGGAGCGTGACTCCCGGAGCTCCTCGATCAGGGTCTCCCACTGGGCGGCGATGTTAGCCATCTCGTAGTCGCGGGCCCGCACCAGCCCGGCCCCACCCATGCTGCGGCGGAGGGCCGGGTCCGCGATGATCTCGCGCAGTGCCTGCGTGAATCCGGCGATGTCACCGTCGGGGACCAGCCGGCCGTTGACGCCGTCCTCGATCGTGTCCGCCGGCCCGCGGGGACAGTCGAAGGCCACGATGGGCAGACCCTTGCCCATGGCCTCGACCAACACCATCGGAAACCCCTCCGAGGTCGAGCCCATGGCGTACGCCGAGGACTCGACCAGCACGCGGTCGAAGGTGTTGCTGTATCCCATGAGGTGAACCGACTCCGTCAGCCCGCGATCGTGGATCGCCTGCCGGATCGCGTCCTCCTCGGGTCCGGAGCCGTAGAAGTGGAGCTGCCAGTCGGGGAACTCCCGGGCAATGGGCCCCCACGCCTCCACCAACCGGTCGAACCCCTTGCGGGGCACGAACCGGCCGGCGCTGACGACGACCTGCTGGTCGAGCGCGGCCCCGTGGTCCGCCGTGGGGGTCGTGTGGCCGTTCGGGATCCGCTCGACCCGGCTGCCCTCCGGGGCCCACTGCCGGTAGTCGGTGGCGTCGTCCTTCGTCAGCACCACGTAGGCGTCCAGGCGGGGCACGGCCTCGGCGAGGGCGTGCATGATCGCTCGGTTCCTGGACCGGTCGATGAAGTTCAGGTGGTCCTGCCCGAGGAGCAGGACCCCTGGTTGCCCGTACCTCACGGCCGCCACGTGGAGGCTCGGCCTGGTCGAGATGATGACACCGCTCGTGATCGAACGGATCTTCTCGGCGAGCACATGATCGGTATAGGCGGACATCAGGGCAGAGGGCTCGGCGCGCTGCGCGACCAGCGTCGTCGGGCGACGGTCGAGCTCGGCCTGCCACGGCTTGCGCTGGCCCGCTCGAGCACTGCGGGGCCGGACCGGGATCCCGCTGCGCGGCTGGATGCCCAGGAGCGAGGTCTGCTCCACGCGGGTGTCGATCGGGTAGGACGGATCCTTGCGGAGCCTGAAGAGCGAGATCAGCTCGACGGGCCGGGACTTGACCAGCTCGTTCGCGAGGTTGATCACGGTCCTGGCGACGCCACCGACGCCGTCGGACCTGAACACGAGCAGGTGCACCCGCTCGGGCGTCTCGGTCACTGCTCCTCCTGATGGTGGGGTGGGCGCACGGGTCTGCCTCCGGCGGCTTCGAGCTGGAGCGTGAGGTCACGCACCTGGGCGACCAGCTCGGCCATCACCGGGACAGCGAGGTCGAGCATGGCGGACTCACTCACGTCCTGCGGCCGCAGCGCGCCGGGGTGGGGCACATGTTCCACGAGCTCACCCAGGTCCCCCTCGACCGGGTACCCGGCTGCCTCGAGGCCCGCGACGGCACGCTCGGCCCGGGCCGCGATCTGAGCGGCGTCGGAGCCGTCGAGCGCGATCCGATGGCCCGGGAGCGGCACCATGAGGCCGTGGGCGAAGTACCGACGCAGCCATCGGTACCGATCGGGCCAGGGGTGGTCCGCGAACCCGACGATCTCGTCCACGCGCGGCGCTACACGCCGTACCAGCTCGGCCGCCTCGACCGAGAGCGACTCGTTGACCCGAGCGACCTCGGTCTTCACCGCTCCGGCGTCGACATCCAAGACGCGAGCGAAGCGCCGCAGCAGCACCAGGGGGTCCGAGCCCGCCGAAGGCACCGTGACCACATGGATGTGGTCGACTGGGACGTGCGAGCGCCAGCGCTCGAGCACCACCGCCGGGTCGATGCTCCACCACGACCACCGGCGGCGGTCGTCGTCCAGCGCGGTCACGAACTCGGACAGCGTCTCCAGGTGCCCCGTCTTCAGGCTCTCCTGCCAGGCCGCCGTCACCAGTGGGACGAGCGCCCGTGCTGTGTACACGACGTGGACCTCCGCGTCGCCAAAGGCCTCGACCATCCGGGGCACGAGCTCCTCGGGGCTGAGGCAGAACCACTCGGAGCTCAGCACCGCCGTGCCGGACCAGGCGCGCGTCTCCCTGACCAGGCGCCGCCAGGTCTTGGCCGGCCGACCCTTGCCGAGCCGGCGGGTGCGTGCCGCGACCGCTGCGAGGTTGTAATCGACGAGCTGACGACCCGGGACGAGGACGCCCTGGTCGCGGAGCCCCTGACGGTTCTCCCAGAAGATGGACTGTAGGAAGGTGGTCCCTGACTTGGGTGCCCCGATGTGGAGGAAGACCCGTTCAGCCATGGACGGGCACTCGGTCGGGCTCGCTCGGCACGTGCCCCAGTATCACACAGGCGATCGGGCCGACAGCCGTCGTGCCGGAGCACCTCACGGTCATCGACGCCGCGCGCGCGGTGGCTCGTGGGTGACCACGCCGACCAGGGCCGCCACCGCCGCGTCGACCACCTCGCGGGGGTCGGCGTCATCCGGATCGATCCCCGGCACCGGGACCGGGTCCAGCTCCGCGAGGTCACCCAAGAGCTTCGGCCCCAGGGCTCGCAGCTGGTCGACGACGCCGTGCGCATGCTCCTCCACCCACGGCGCCACGGGAAGCCCGATGCCGGGTTCGGCGGGCTTGCGGCCCGCGAGGACCCGCTTGGCCAAGTGGTGCTTGCGGAGCGGGCGACCGGTCCGGGACGGATGTCCGCCGTCCGCGATCGCCTGGTTGAGCTGGCGAAGCACGGTGGCGGACGCCGCCCCGATGGACTCGTTGCTACGCCTGGCCTCGGCCCACCCCTCACCGGGAACCCCCAACACCTGGCAGAACCGCTCCCAGAGCAGCGTCCGCGAGCCGCCCGGGGGCGGCACGGTGATCAGCGTGACGGGGACGTGGGCCTGCCAGTCCCGGACCATGCGGACCACGTCCTGCTGACGCCAGAAGGAGCGTCCGGGCGGAGGGGGGCGTTCGGAGGAGGACCACACGCCCGGACGACCGGTCCGGACCGAATCCAGGTAGTCCCGGTAGGCCCAGGTACTGCCGTTCTGGATGGTCTCCTGCCACATGGCGGCCAAGGTCCGGTTGAGGTCGCGGACCGTGATGACCGCCTCGGTCCCGGGCACGGTCGAGGCGATCCCCGCGATGACCCGAGGCGGCGACGGACCCAGGAACTCCATGGAGATCACGGACGTGCCGGCGTGAGCCTCGATCTTCTCGGCCAACCCCCGCCAGTCACCGTTGGCCGCGTCCGCACCGCGTCGCTGGGTCCGCAGCAGGTCCGTCACCCCGTGCACCTGGTCGGCCCACTTCTTCCCAGGCACCAGGACCCCTGCCTCGAGCAGCGCGGCGCGGTTGGAGAAGAGCCGACTCTGGATGTGGCTGGTCCCGGACTTCATCGTGCCGATGTGGAGGATCGTCCGCCGTGCCATGGCGCGACACTATCCTCGTGCCAGGCCGGGAGCACTCGGTAGCCCGGGCGGCTCGCTCACGGGCACCCGAGCCAGCTCAGCGCAGCCGGTACGCGTCGAGCATCCGCCGGCCGATGATCATCTTCTGGATGTCGCTGGTGCCCTCCCCGATCAACATGAACGCCGCCTCGCGGTAGAGCCGCTCGATCTCGTACTCCTTGGAGTACCCGTAGCCGCCGTGGATCCGGAACGAGGCCTCGACGACCTCGTTGCAGTACTCGCTGGCGACCATCTTGGCCATCCCCGCCTCGACGTCGTTGCGCTCCCCGGAGTCTTTCTGCCGGGCGGCGCGAACCATCATCGCGTGGGCCGTCTCGACCTTGGTCGCCATCTCGGCGATCCGGAAGAGGATCGCCTGGTGCTGGGCGATCGGCTTTCCGAACGCCTCGCGCTGCTGGGCGTACGAAACACCGAGCTCGAACGCCCGGTTAGCGATCCCGCAGGCGCGCGCCGCGACGTTGACGCGGCCCACCTCCACGCCGTCCATCATCTGGTAGAAGCCCTGCCCGGGAGCGTCGCCGAGCACCTGGGAGGCGCCGACGGCGTGCTTCTCGAAGACCATCTCGGTGGTGTCGATGCCCTTGTAGCCCATCTTGTCGATCTTGCCGGGCACCGTGAGCCCGGGCGCGACCTCGCCGAAGCCAGGCTCCTTCTCGACGAGGAACGTCGTCAGGTTCTTGTAGACCGAGTCGGCGCCCTCGTCGGTCTTGGCGAGCACCGCGACCAGGTTCGAGGAGCCGCCGTTGGTCAGCCACATCTTCTGGCCGGTGATCTCGTAGCCGTCGTCGGTCCGGGTTGCCTTGGTCTTCACCGCGGCGACGTCGGACCCCAGCCCCGGCTCCGACATCGAGAAGGCACCCCGCACCTCACCGGCCGCCATCCTCGGCAGGTACTGCTGCTTCTGCTCGTCGGTGCCGTGACGCATCAGCATGTAGGCGACGATGAAGTGGGTGTTGATGACGCCCGAGACGCTCATCCAGCCGCGCGCGATCTCCTCCACGCACAACGCGTAGGTCAGCAGGGACTCGCCCAGCCCGTCGTACTCCTCCGGGATCATCAGCCCGAAGATGCCGAGCTCCTTGAGGCCCTCCACGATCTCGGTGGGGTACTCGTCCGCGTGCTCGAGCTCGGTGGCGACCGGGAGGATCTTCTCCTCGACGAAGGTTCGCACCGCCTTGAGGATCTCCTGCTGGTCCTCGGTGAGACCGTCCGTCTGGCACAAGCGGGTCATGGCTGGTTCCCTTCGCAGGCCCGTACAACTGGACCCGTCGACGTCACGGCGCCCGCCAGACTACTGCCGTACGCCGCGGCCGACTCCCCGCGTCAGGTGTGACAATCCGCACGGGAGGGTCACGACGCCGCGCGTCGTCCCGCCTTCGTTGCCAGGCGGCGCACGACGTAGGTCAGCGCCTCGAGGGTGACGTGGCGCAGCTGCTCCGTCGTGATGTCCGCGACGCCCGCCCCCCGGACGGGCTGGCAGCGAAGGTCGTCGAGGTCCCCGGCGACACGCGGCGCCAGGACGCGCAACCGTTCGCGGTCGCGGTCGCCGCGCTCGGCGACCCACCCCGCCTCGTACCCGAGCCGCGGCTCGCCCTCGAGGCCGGCCAGCCCCCGCTTCGCCAGCAACTGCTTGACCACGCGCTCGTACTGTCGCCCGGTCAGGCCGGGGCCGTCCGCCTCGAGGCGCTGGTTGAGCTCACGGAGCACGAGCAGTGACGTGAGCCCGAGCGACGGATTGGCGCGGACGTCGAGGTCGATGGGAGCACCATCGATCGGCAGGAGGGTCGCGAAGCGTTCCCACAGCAGGCCTGGAGGGGCGCCCGCGGGGGGCACCGTCAGCACCGTCACCCGGTCGCCGCCCGCGGCGCGCTGCCACACCTCGGTGATGGCGGGTGCGTCCTGCCTGCTCCAGAACGCCCGCCCGGGCCCTGGGCTGGTCCGGTCCTCGACCTCGACCCCCGCGAGGTACTCGTCCCACGTCCACGTGCCACGGTTCTGCAGGGTCTCCTGCCACATGGCCGGGATGGTGCGCGCCAGGTCGCGGACCGACAGCACCACCTCGACCTCGGCTGGTGCGAGGTCAGCGATGATCTGGCGCGCCTTCGCGGGCCCTCGCGGTCCGAGGAACTCCATCGACACGACCGCGGTGCCGGGCCAGGCACGTATCTCTGCCACGAGCGATCGCCACGGTCCGTCGTCCGCCAGCGGCGGCTGGTCACCCGCGCCGCGGGCGGTGACGTCCTTGACCGCCTGCACCTGCCGCTTCCACGGGCTCGGGAACAGCACCCCGTGGGTGTGCAGGGTCTCCCGGTTGTGGCGCAGCGCCTGCTGCAGGAAGCTGGTGCCGGACTTCATGAGGCCGACGTGCAGCACGACCCTCTCAGCCACCGGCGTCCGTCCGCTCGAGTCGCGCCGCCACCAGCGCCATCACGTCACTCTCCAGCTCGTCGACCACCCTCGCCAGGGCAGGTGCCTGGCGCCGTTGCTCTGGGAATTCCGGTCTCGAGCTCATCGACTCGCTCGACCAGCTCGCTCACCGCTTGCACTCGGACCACGTGGTTGCGGGCCAACCAGAGGAGACCGTCCCGGCCCGTCACAGGCTGTCCCGCCGGTAGTCGCGCAACGCCTGGGAGAGCAGGTCGGTGGCCTGCTGCCCGTGCGGAAGGAGCAGCTCGTTGACCAGGTCGTTCAGGGCCGCCACCCTCTCCTCGAGGCGGCGCCATTCCTGGAGCTGACCTTCTCGCGAGGTCGAGCCGGTCTCCGAGGTGGTCGAACAGTGCCCGACTACGCCGGCCGGCGACGTCCAGGATCACCGATCCCCGCAGTGCCGGCGGCGTGGCGTCCACCGTCGCGCGCTGCCCAGAAGTCGACGTCCGTGCCTCGCGCAGCTCCAGGAGCAGCCGGGCGATCGCCCGCACGGCCACGTCGAGCAGCTCCTCGGCCGGCACCTCGCTCGGCATCCGCGCGTCCTCCTGGCGGGTGGCGCTCAGGTCGTCCAGGTCGCCGTGCACGGCCCAGCCGGCGCGCCGGATCGTGGCGACCGCGTCGCGAGCCCGTTGCTCGGCCTCGGCGAGCTGGGCGTCGGTGATCCCCATCGGCTCGTCGTCGAGCGGGGCGAGCACGGTGTGCGCGAGCATGTCGCGCAGCCAGCGGCTCTGCTCCCGTGCGCCGCGGATGGGTCCGAGATCCTGTTCGTTCACGATGCGCAGTACCTCCGCTGCTGCGATGCCGAGTGATTCGTTGGCCGGTGGGACGTCCAGGTCGACGTCCACGTCCTGGAGTGAGCACGCCTCGGCGAAGCGATCCCAGAGCTCCCGGGGTGGTGCCCCGCGCCGCGGCGCGGTGACGATGTGGACCCGCTCGGGTGGCAGGTCGGGGCCCCACCGCAGCCCGACGGAGGCGGGGTCCATGGTGCGCCAGCCCCACTCGGCCCGAGGACCCTTCGACTCCGGCGGCGGCTGCCACTGGTCGAGCGGCACGGTCAGCGCGAACTTCAGCCGCTCCTGCCAGGCCGAGGGCACCGCGCGACCGAGGTCGCGACAGGTGATGACCACGTGCACGTCGTACGAGTCGAGGCTCTCGATGGCCTCGGCGGCCTGCCGCCGTCGGGCCGCCGACAGCAGCTCGTAGCTGATGATCGCGGTGTGGCCGCGGAAGCCCCGGACCTCCTCGACGAGCCGGTCCCACGCACCCGAGGCGCGCTCGGGCAGCCGCGCCAGGCGCGGGTCCTCGCGCACGACGAAGCCCGCGTGGACCAGGTCGCCGTGGGTGCGGCCGGCCACCAGCACGCCCTGCCGGCCGAGCTCCTCCTGGTTGTGGCGCAGCACCCGCTGGAGGTACGTCGTGCCCGACTTGGGGCTGCCGACGTGGAGGTAGACGCGCTCGGTCATGGGGCTCAGGCCCAGTCCGCTACGAGGTGCCACGACGGCCGGTGCCGGCCACCGTCGGGAGCCGGACGGGTCTGGCGGTCGGCGAGCACGACCCGTCCGCCGGCCCGTTCGATCTGCGTCCGCACGTCGTCGGGGTCGACCAGGAACCGCAACGGGTACAGCCGCTGCGGGTTGCCCCGATCGGGATCGTCCTCGTCGGTGAACTCGAGGTAGGCCCGGCCGCCGCCGCGCAGGCAGGTCGCGAGCAGCCGCCAGAACGCGTCCTGACCGCGGGCATGGAACGACCCCAGGACGAACCGTGCCAGGAACACCGTCGGTGGCCGCGGCCGCCGCCGCTGGAGCGCCCCGAGGGTCATGGTGTCGCGCAGGTCGTACAGGTTGCTCATCCCGAACCTGATCGGCAGCCCGTGCGAGCGGGTGAGGCGGTTGGCGGCGCCGAACGAGTGTCGCGCGAAGTCGTAGGCGTTGACCCGGTGGCCGTGCTCCCCCAGCGCGACCGCGTCGGAACCGTTGCCCGCGCCGATCTCGACCACGCTCACCGGTTCGCGGTGGTCGGCCAGCACCCGCTCGGCGAGCTCGGACGCCGGGGTCAGCTCCTTGTGCTCGTTCCACCACGACTCCCAGCCGCGGCGAGCGGTCATCATGTTCCCGAACCAGCCCTCGAACCGGGCGACCGTGCCCTTGTCGGGCTCGTGCCGGAACGAGGGGTCGGGCACCCGCCAGCCGGGACCGTACGACGCGGTGAGCAGCGTGGCCGGGTCGGCAGGCGCCGGCAGCTGCAGGCCTTCGTACTCCATCGTCGTCAGCGGCAGGATCGCCTCACGCGGGATCGGCGCGCGCAGGGTGGCGGTCTCGTGGAGCACGCCGTCGACGTAGAAGCAGGAGTAGACGTCGATCCCCAGGGGTGCGCCGTCCGGGCCAGGGAAGAGCACCGTGACGAAGCTGCCGGACTTGAGGGTGGTCGCGAGTCCGCGCCGGGCGAAGGCCCGCTGGATACCGTAGATCTCGACGTTGATCTCGGCCGGCGTCTCCCGCTCGCTGAGGTACAGCAGGTCGGAGTCGGAGTCGTGGCCGATCGCCTTGCCGCCCCGAGCGGCGCCGAGCAGGGTGCCGAACGCCAGCCAGGCGTCGATGCCGCAGTCCTCGCGCAGGATCTCGATCACCTGGCGGGTGCGTTCGCCGAGGGCGTCGGTGACCTCGGCGCCGCGGCTGCTGAAGGGGCGCTGCATGATGCCCCACTTGTCGATCACGACCGGGCGGCCCTGCCCGTCGACGAACCGGATCTCCCCCTCGCCGGAGCCGAACCTGACGCGGCCCAGGTCGATCTCTCGCGGCTCCGTGGCGTCGGCCGGGCCGACCTCGCGCAGTCGGATGTCGGCGTAGCCGTCGAGCCAGCGGCGCATCGCCCGCGGCCACCGGACCAGGTGGCTCCTGAGCTGGTTGCTGCCGTCGACCGTGAAGGACCACACCGGTTCGCCGTCGAAGAGGACGTCGAAGGCACCGGCCGTCCTCGGCGGTACCGTGATGCCGTCCTGGTCGGCGCGAACCTTCACTGCCACCCTTCCCACGCACCCAGCGGTGCGGCTTGCGTGCTGGCGCACAGCCTGCCACGTCCGGCGACCCGCGCCGCGGCGCGGGGTCGGTGGGTCAGGGCACGCGCACCTTGGCGCGCAGCACCGCGTGGTCGGTGATCAGCTTCACCAGCGGCGACCGGTCCTCGCGGTAGCCGGAGAACTCGACGTCCTTCGTGCCGAAGATCCAGTCGATCCGGACCTTCCCGGACGGGGGGTTGCAGTCGCCGCCCTGGTGGCTGCCACCTCGCGGCGCCACCATGCCGAGCTTGCCCGTCACCTCGCAGAATGCCCGCTCCCGCTCGTTGAAGTCGCCGACCAGGAAGACCGGCTGGCCCTTGCCGACCACCTTCTTGAGCCGGTCGATCTCGCGCTGGACGGCGACGTTGCGCTGGTACTGGTAGCTCTGAGGTGCGTTGTGGACGTTCATGACCCAGATCCGTCGGCCCGTCGTGCGGTGCTCGAGCTGGACGAGGGGCATGTGCCGGGTCTGCGTGATGAACGGGATCGGCACCAGGTCCCCGGCTACCCGCTTCCACACCGACCGTTTCCACGCGATCGAGGTCTGGAGGCCGCGGCCGTCCTCGGCGGCACCCGGCCACACGGCGTACGTCGAGCCGGCACCGGTCGTGAACCACGAGAGCTGGTCGCGCTGGAGCTCCTGGAAGCCGACCACGCCGGCACGGATCGAGCGGAGGTAGTCGATGCTCCACTCCGAACGCACGCGCGCGGGGCTGTACTCCCCGGCGTCGCTGCGCGGCGTGGTGTGGTTGCTGCCCAGGACGTTGAACGTCGCCAGCGTGAACCCGAAGCCGTCGGCCGGTCGCTGGGCCGCCCGCGGCGCGGTCCGGCTCCCGGGTCCGAGCTCACCCGTCTCGTCCGTGCCCCAGCACGCCGGGGTGGAGCTCGCGCTCGTCAGGCCGCAGCTGAACAGCCAGCCCAGGTCGACCTGGGACCACGGCGTGTCCGCGTACAGCTGCGTCGGCTCGTCGGCGCGGCCGGTGCTGCCGAGCTGGCCGAAGCGGCCGGTGCCCCAGCACCACAGGCGACGGTCGGTGTCGAGCGCGCAGGAGAAGTTCACGCCGGTCCCGACCGCCGACCACAGGCGCTCGCCCCCCACGGGCTGCGGGGTGAGGGTGCCGCCGAACCCGCCGCCGCCGGAGAGCTGGCCGCCCTCGTTGCCGCCCCAGCAGCTCAGGGTCCCGCCGACCTTGAGCCCGCACGTGTGGGTCCAGGCCGGCTCGACGGTCAGCCAGTCGGCCGCGTCGCCCACGCGGGCCGGGTTGACCCGGATCACGTCGGTGCCGTCGCCCAGCTGCCCCTTGACGTTGCGGCCCCAGCAGAAGGCCTGCCCGCCCCGGGTCACGCCGCAGGTGTGCCAGCCACCGGTGCTCACCTCGCTCCACGCCAGGCCCCGGGTCACCCGCACCGGGAGGTGGGCGTCCTGCTGGTTGCCCGAGCCGAGCTGGCCGAAGGCGTTGTCGCCGAAGCACCACGCCGACCCGTCCACCTTGGTGGCACAGGTGTGGACCCAGCCGCTCGCGACCGACTCCCAGTTGCGGGCGGAGCCGACCCGCACCGGGGAGGCCTTGTCCTGGCGGCCACCGGTGCCGAGCTGGCCGCGGTAGTTGAGGCCCCAGCACCACAGCGTGCCCGTGTCGCGGACGGCGCAGGTGTGCATGCCACCCGCCGAGACCTGGGACCAGTCGGTGCCGGCCCCGACCTGGCGCGGCGTCGGACCGCCGGCGTGGTTGCCGGTGCCGAGCTGGCCGTAGAAGTTGGCGCCCCAGCACCAGAGCGTGCCGTTGCCGCGGAGCTGGCAGGTGTGGCGGCCGCCCGAGCTGACCTCCGAGCGTGCACCGGCCTCGATCGTCACCGCGACCTCGCCGGGCATCCGGCGGGCGACCGCGGCGGACGTCGTGTTGCGGACCGTGAAGTCGACCACGAACGAGCCGGTGGCCGTCGGGATGCCGCGGAGGACGCCGGCGTCCGTGAGCCGGAGCCCCGGCGGGAGCCCGGAGACGGCGGCGAACCGCAGGTCGTCGCGCGCCTGGTCGGCCACCTCGACCCGGATCCGCTTCGCCACGAGCAGCCCGACCTGACCGGTGACCCGCTGGCCGGCGATCGGCCGCGGCCACAGCGCGAGCCGGGTGCCGTGGCTGGTGCCGAGCCGCGCCAGGCCGGTCGCCGCGGCCGGGTCGTCGTAGGAGCGGTGCGTGCGCTGTGCCTGCCGGAAGCGGGTCGGGACCGAGGTCGCAGGCCACGTCACCGCGCGTGCAGACGGAGTGGATCGGGGGCCCGCCAGCCCTCGGCCGGGACCGCCGCGGCCGGCCGGCGCGCCCGGCGGGCACTGACGCCCTCGGCCCGTCGGGGTGCGGCGGGGTCGCCGGTGATCGGGCCGCGCGAGCCCGGCGACCCGCGCGGGGTCGGCGACCAGCGCGACGGCCACGATGCGGGAGCGGACGTCGCCGTCGGCGCGGAGCAGGAAGCGGTGGACGGCCTCGGCGCCCTGCGAGTGGCCGGCGAGGTGGACGAGCTGGTCCGGGCAGGCGGCGACCGCCGCGGCGACGGTGCTCCCGATCCGGGTCACCAGCCCCGGTACCGGGGCCTGCCACGCGTGCCACGCCTCCCGCGTGACGGCCTTCTCGGCGGCGGTCCGGCCGGTGCCGCGCCCGAGCAACGCGGCGGGCGGCAGCGTGTCCGCCGCGACCACCGCCGTCGTCACCGAGCGGTCGACGGCCTCGGCGCCGGCGACCAGGGGCTCGGCGTACGCCGACAGGGTGGGGCCGGGCGCCGCGTCGCCGTCGCCCGCCTCGTTCGCTCCCGGGACCAGCACGAGCAGCGCGTCGGTGCAGGTCGGGTCGGCCCCGACGGTCTCGGCGCCCGGCCGGTCGGGGTCGCGGTCGTCCAGGAGGCTGGGGACCGCGACGAGCAGGGATCCCGCGAGCGCGACCGCGACCGCGACCGCCACGGCGGTCACGAGCGGGCGCGGAACAGCGGGGACGGGGGGAAGCAGACGGCGCACGGGGAAGGCCCTTCGTCATCCTGGACGTCACTCTGGTCACAGAAGTCCCAGAGATGGTAACCCGACACACCCGTCCCCGTCCCCGACTCGGGGCAAAACCCGAGCGGCGACACCCCGGCGCCGACGGCCGGTCGCGCCGCGGCCGTCAGTCTGCCGATCCGACGGGCCGGCAGCCCGAGCTCCTCCTTGATCAGCGCGTAAGGGTCGACGCCGCGGCCGCGCGTGCCCGGGCCGGCGGCTCCTCCGGCGGCGGCGGGGGCGGGTTGAAGAACAGGTAGTCGACCCAGCCGGAGTAGACGCCCTCGGCGCCGCCTGCGCCTGATCTGGAAGCCCTGCTCGTCGCTCAGCTTGGCGAGCCCGGACCAGTTCTCCGAGCCCTGCCACGCGATCCGGGTGCTGCGGTCGTTGCCGTACCAGCCGCTGACGGCCATCGACTTGGAGTGCAGGTAGCGGTCGTAGACGCCGTCGACGTCCCAGTCGCTGACGATCTGCTGGATCGGCACCGGGCCGCGCGTGGTGTTGCGCAGCATGCCGAGCACGCGCCTGCCCATCAGCGCGTAGACGATCCGGATGTTGCAGCCGTTCTCCCACTTCGTCCGCAGGACCTCGCGCGATGTCGATGCCACGGTCGTTGATGATCGCGTCCTGCGCGATCCGGATCCGGCTGCGGCCGTTGATGCCGGTCCCACCGCGTGCGCCCACGCAGCGTGACTCCTTCAGGTGGTGATCACCCGGTCACCGCGGGCCGCTTCGCCCTTCCAGGGGTAGACGTAGCCCACGACGTCGCTTGCCGTGGAACTCGCGATAGCCGCGGCGGACCGGCCGGTCGGCGGCGGACTCGGCGAACGCCTGCACGAAGCCCTCGGTAGATCGTCTTGCTCGTCGGTCTGCGTGAAGAGGTCGTTCCACTGGTAGCGGACCGCCACCTCCGTGGCGTTCGCCGACGTGGACATCACGACCCGCTCGCGCCTTGCCCGCCTTGGAGAAGAGGAAGAGCTTGGAGTGGGCGATGCCGCGCCGGCCACGGCAGGAGCGCTCGCAGACGCGGGCCCAGCTCCGGTAACGCTTCGGGAGCGTTGCCGTGCGGGCGCTTCGCCCGCAGCGCCCGCGTGAGCCGCCGGTAGTCGCCGTTGCCCTCGGCCTTGCCCTAGGACATCAGCAGCCTGACGCTCACCCCGCGCTTGTGGGCGGCGAATCAGCTTGTCGACGAAGCCCTGGCTCGCCACGTTCCAGCTGATGATCCGGATGTCGCTGCTTGCGCCGGGTGCTGCCGATGCTCTTGATGATGTGCTCGAGCAGCTTGCGCCGGTCGGCGCGGCGCGGGTCGGTGTGGATCACGCCCGGTCTTGGGCGTGTAGATCCGGCGCCGCTCGGTGGTCTGCGGGACGGCGGCCAGCACCGCGGCCGACGTCGCCCGCGCGATCGGCGAGGCAGCCCTCGACTCGGGGCGCGGCGCTCGCCTGCGGCACGCTCGCCAAGGTGACGGCCACCACCAGTGCGGTGCCGGTCGCCACCGGTGCGATCATGCGTCGGAGCCTGGTCAGGTTCATCTGGATCCCCACGTGTTCCCCACTGTCTCATCGTTGTGTCGAGGCGCAGGGGCGAGCACGTCGTGCTCGACCAGGCCCCCGTAGATCGCTCACCCGCAGGAGCGCACCGCCCGGCGGTACTGGTCACTGTCGTCCAACGGACCGACGTCGTTCACCACGGCGCCCTTGGCCCCGTAGAAGCGGTCGCCGTAGACGACCAGGACCTGCCCCGAGTCGCACCGGGTGACCTCGGCGGCCACCCAGGTGTCGGCGTCCACGCAGCCCCGGTAGCTGCCCGGGAGGGCCCCACCGTCGACCCACACGTCGGCGCACGCGGGCCCCTCGGGGACCTCCTCGGTCGGCGACGCGGTCGACTCGCTCGCGGTCGGGTCCTGCGGGGTCTCCTCACCGCACCCGCTCAGCCAGAAGCCGAGCAGGCTGCAGAGCAGGAGGAGTCCGCCACGAGCCATGTCACCACGGTAACAAAGGCCACGCCGATCACACCCTTCAGACGCGTCCCCAGAATCGTTCCGGGACCGACACCATCGGCTGGTGCCGCATCGCGTTGAACTGGCGACGGCCGTGTGCGCGGTAGTGGCCGCCCTCGCCCTCGCGGACGATGTCGGCCAGCACCTTCGGCCGGGTCCGGTACGGCGCCACGTCGTCGGGCTCGACGTCCCGGGTGATGTCGTCGAGCAGCGTCACGAGGTCGTCGCCGGCGAACTGCCAGGTCGTCGCGGCGGCGCGACCCTCGCGGTCGGCCAACGCCTTGCGGTGGTCGCCGGTCTCGCGCAGGTGCTCGCGCTCGGCGAACTTGAGGTGGAAGAGGTAGAGGTCCGGGTCGATCTCGAACGGGATCGTCATGCCGTGCGAGCCGGCGACCCACGGCGCCATGGTGCGCTTGAGCGACGGCTTGCACATGAGCGGGATGAACTTGGCCCACTGCCGCTGCCCGAGCACTGGCTGGTCGGGGTCGAGCGGTCCCTCGCGGCGGGCGTCGTGGACGACGTTGAGCGCCTGCGCGCCGAGCACCTCGGTACCCTCACGTCGGGCGAGCAGGTCGACCAGCCCCTCGTGACGCTCGGGGTCGGCGACGAGGAACTCGTCGGCGTCGGCGAACAGCACCGCGTCGTAGGCCTCGAGCAGCGCCGCCGCGATCCGGCTCACCATCCGCATCCGGGTGACCTCGAAGTGCTTGTCACCCCACGAGGGGATCCGGATCACCGAGCAGGGCAGGTCGTCGGTCGATCCGTCGGTGGTGTTGTCGTCGATGACGTAGAGATGGTCGGGGCCGCACTCGCGGCCGTAGTGGGCCACCCAGCGGGGCAGCATCACGCGCTCGTCGCGGACCATCGTCACCGCGGCGAGCCGCGGTGCCGGCGAGGGGGTCTGCCGGTTCGAGCCGATCCTCACTGCAGGCTCAGCCGCGCGAAGAGCGCGTGGTGGTCGGTGATGTAGGGCACCGGTGCCGCCCTGGTCACCTCGTAGGAGTTCACGCTGAAGGACTCCGAGGCGAAGATCCAGTCCACCCGCGGCGAGTAGGGCGGCGGGTAGCAGTAGCCACCGCCCACCGCGCTCTGGAGCGAGGTGGCGGTGAAGGCGCACAACGCCTCCATCTTCTCGTTGAAGTCGCCGGTGACGATGATCGGGACGCCGGTGGCCTCGAGCTCCCGGATCTTCGCGAGCTCGATCGCCTGGGCCTGGTCGCGCTCGCCCTCCATGCCGCCGGGCGAGTTGTGGAAGTTCAGCACGTAGACCTCGGCGCCGGTCGCCACGTTCGCCAGCTTCACGACCGGCGACGGCCGCTGCTGGCCGCTGAACGGGATCGTCACGGTGCTGGCCGACACGAGCCGCCACACGCCGGGTGTCCCACGCGACGCTCGTCGGGATGCCGGCCGACCCGAGCGACGTGCCGGGGTAGACGTCGAACGACGGCGCGTTGTTGGTGAAGACCGCGAGCTGGTCACCCTGGATCTCGGAGAAGCCGATGATGCTGACCCCACGCGCGAGCAGCATCTGGGTCGCGGAGTAGGCGCGGCTGGTGCCGGACGCGAAGCCGCCGCGGCCGCCGGCGGTGTGCTGGCTGCCGAGGATGTTGAGCATCGCGACCCCGAAGTCGCTGATCGCGGGCGTGGCTTCGCGGGCGCGCTCGGCGCGCCCGGCCAGCGGCGCGCGAGGCTCCTTCGGCTCCGGCGCCGGCTTGATCCGGACCGCCTCGACGACCCGGTAGCGGCCGGGGGCCGACGACGCCGCCTCGCCGGTGGGCTCGGTGCCGGCGTCCGCCTCGGCGGACTGCGTCGGATCGACGGCCTCCGCCGCCGCCGGGTCGGCCTTCAGCGCGGCCGACCCCTGCCCGACGGCATTGCCCGAGACGACGCCGAAGCCGAGGACCGACAGCACCAGGAGCGCGCCGAGCGCGGCCAGGGACGCGGGCCGGGAGGGGGTCGTGAGCCGCAGCCGCTCGGGGTCGAGATGGCGCGGTTCAGGGCGCCGAGAGCTGCGGGGCATGCGCTCATGGTACTGATCACGGCGCGCGCTCGCAGGGCGCTCCCCTGGCCACCGGTCCCCGCTAGCGTGGACTCGTGAGCACCGCCCCCACCCGTGTGTACGCCGCCCGTCTGGTCGGCCTGCCCATCTTCGACCCCCAGGGGGACCAGGTCGGGAAGGTCCGCGACCTCGTCGCGGCGGTGCGCTCGGAGGTCAACCAGCCGCGGGTGCTGGGCCTGGTGGCCGAGGTGTTCGGTCGCCGCCGGATCTTCGTCCCGATGACCCGGGTCACCAACATCGACAGCGGTCAGGTCTACACGACCGGGCTGCTCAACATGCGTCGCTTCGAGCAGCGGCAGACCGAGACGCTCGTGATCGGGCAGATGCTCGACCGGCAGGTCACGATCCCCGGCTCCGGCGTCAGCGGCACGGTCTACGACGTGGCCATGGAGCATGCCCGCAACCGCGACTGGGTGCTCTCGCGGGTCGCGGTGCAGGAGCCGGGGCGGTTCCGACGCCGCGGTCCCACCCACGTCGCGGAGTGGAGCGAGGTCGACGGGCTCACCCGCCGCGACGAGGCCCAGGGCGCCACCCGGCTGATCGCGTCGTTGGCCGAGCTCAAGCCCGCCGACGCGGCCCAGGTGCTGCACGACCTGCCCGCCGAACGCCGCCTCGCGGCCGTGACGGCGATGGCCGACGAACGGCTCGCCGACGTCCTCGAGGAGCTGCCCGAGGAGGACCAGGTCGAGATCCTCGAGCACCTCGACTCCGAGCGGGCCGCCGACGTGCTGGAGGAGATGTCACCCGACGACGCGGCCGACCTGATCGCCGACCTGCCGCCCGAGACGGCGGCCGTCCTGCTCGAGCTGATGGAGTCGGAGGAGGCCGCGGACGTCCGCCGGCTGATGTCCTACGAGGAGGAGACGGCCGGCGGCATGATGACGCCGGAGCCGGTCATCCTGGGTCCCGACGCGACCGTCGCCGACGCGCTGGCCCAGATCCGCAACCCCGACCTGCCGGTCTCGCTCGCCGCGATGGTCTACGTCTGCCGGCAGCCGCTGGAGACGCCGACCGGCCGGCTCCTCGGCTGCTCCCACGTGCAGCGACTGCTGCGCGAGCCGCCGTCCTCGCTGGCGGCGGCCGCCGTCGACGAGAGCCTCGACGCGCTCCGGCCCGAGGCCACGATCGACGAGGTGGCCGCCCACCTGGCGACGTACAACCTGGTCGCGGCCCCGGTGGTGGACGAGGAGGGACGGCTGCTGGGCGCGGTCACCGTCGACGACCTGCTCGACCACATGCTGCCCGAGAACTGGCGCGACCACGCGACGGGCGGGACGGCCTCCCATGCCTGAGTCGCGTCGCCCCGAGACCCGTCGCAAGGGGCTCGACACCCCGCAGGACGTCCGGCGCCCGCTCGTGCGGCGCCCGACGTACGACGCCGACGCGTTCGGCTCCTTCGCCGAGCGCTTCGCGCGCTTCATGGGCACCGCGAGGTTCCTGCTCTACATGACCGGGTTCGTGGCGATCTGGCTGCTGTGGAACTGGGTCGCCCCCGACGACCTCGCGTGGGACCTCTACCCCTTCATCTTCCTCACCCTCATGCTCAGCCTCCAGGCGTCCTACGCCGCCCCGCTGATCCTGCTGGCGCAGAACCGGCAGGAGGACCGGGACCGCGTGATCGCCGAGCGCGACCGGCAGGCCAACGCCCGCGCCCACGCCGACATGGAGTTCCTCGCCCGCGAGGTCGCGGCGCTCCGGATGGCGGTCGGCGAGGTCGCCACCCGCGACTACGTCCGCTCCGAGCTCCGCGCGCTGCTGGCCGAGCTCGACGAGCGCGCGAAGCTGGATCAGCACCCGGCCGAGGACGGTCACGACGAGACCGAGGCCACTCCGGAGCCCTGACCGGGGACCGCCGAGTCGGCCGGGCAGCCGCCTGGCAACTACCCTGGGGGCATCATGAGTTCCTCGCTGCTCGACCGCGTCAACGCCGCCTTGGCGACCGTCAACGACCCGGAGATCAAGCGGCCGATCACCGACCTCGGCATGGTCGAGTCGGTCGACATCTCCGACGACGGCCGGGTCGCCGTCCGGGTGCTGCTGACGGTCGCGGGCTGCCCGCTCAAGGACACGATCAACCGCGACGTCACGACGGCCGTCGGCGGCGTCGAGGGCGTCACGGCCGTCGAGCTCGAGCTCGGCGTGATGAGCGCCGAGCAACGGGCCGGGCTGCAGGAGATGCTGCGCGGCGGTCAGGCGCAGCGCGAGATCCCCTTCGCGCAGCCGGGCTCGCTCACGCAGGTCTTCGCGATCGCCAGCGGCAAGGGCGGCGTCGGCAAGTCGTCCGTGACGGTCAACCTGGCCCTGGCCATGGCCGCCCAGGGCCGTTCGGTCGGCATCGTCGACGCCGACGTCTACGGGCACAGCGTCCCCGCGATGCTCGGCATCGCCGACGAGCGGCCCACCCAGGTCGAGGACCTGATCATGCCCGTGCCGACCGCATCCGGCGTCTCGGTGATCTCGATCGGCATGCTCAAGCCGCGTCGGGACCAGGTGGTCGCGTGGCGCGGCCCGATGCTCGACCGCGCGCTGGTGCAGATGCTCGCGGACGTCTACTGGGGCGACCTCGACGTGCTGCTCCTCGACCTGCCGCCCGGCACCGGCGACGTGGCGATCTCGCTCGGCCAGCACCTGCCGGGCGCCGAGGTGATCGTCGTGACGACGCCGCAGGAGGCCGCCGCGGAGGTGGCCGAGCGCGCCGGCACGATGGCCTCGATGATGCACCAGCGGGTCGTCGGCGTCCTCGAGAACATGAGCTACCTGGCCTGCCCTCACTGCGCCGACGAGGGCACCGAGCACCGGCTCGAGGTCTTCGGCACCGGCGGGGGCGCGCGGGTCGCCGCCACCTTGTCGCAGCGCTTCGGGTACGACGTCCCGATGCTCGGCCAGGTGCCCCTCGACACCTCCTTGCGTGAGGGAGGCGACGTCGGCAAGCCGATCGTGGACGCCGATCCGACCGCGCCCGCCGCCGTCGTGCTGCGCTCGGTCGCCGAGCGGCTGTCCGGACGAGGTCGCGGACTGGCCGGACGGCAGCTCGGGCTCACGCCCAGCGGCCGGCTGTGACCCGGTAGGTTCTGAGCCGTGTTCGGGGTCGGGCTGCCGGAGTTCACGGTCATCGCGCTGGTGGCGGTCGTCGTGTTCGGGCCCGACAAGCTGCCGGAGTTCGCGCGCCAGGCGGGCCGCTTCCTCCACCGGCTCAAGGTCTTCGCCACCGGCGCCCGCGACGACCTCCGCAAAGAGCTCGGCCCGGAGTTCAAGGACCTCGAGCTGCGCGACCTCGACCCCCGCAGCATCGTGCGCAAGCACGTGATCGAGGCGATGGAGGAGGCCGAGGCGGAGGCCGCCACGGCCAAGCGCCGCGGGCTGCGCCCGCTCGGTGAGGGCGAGGCGCCGCCGTACGACGTCGAGGCCACCTAGACCTCCCCTGGCTGGTGGTTGCCACCGCTCCTACGGTGAGCCATGGACGTCGAGAAGCTCACCGACCGGCTGCCGGTGGTCCTCGGTGGCCTCTACCTCGTCGCCGGCGTCGCCGAGACGATCCGCGTGGTGAGCTCCGGCGACGGCGGGCTCGCGTTCTGGTTCGGCAGCCTGGTGGGCGGCGGCGTGCTCGTGCTGCTCGGAGCGCTCGGGTTCCGGGAGCGCCCGCGCCTGTCCGCCGGCCTCGTGACGGTCGGCGCGCTCGCCGGGATGCTCGCGACGATGTGGACCCTCGTGGTGCCGGCGCTCGCGATCGCCGTCATCGTCCTCGTGATCCGCCGTGCCGGTGCCGGGCCTGCGTCGCCCACGGCGCGGCCGTAGCGGTCAGGGCCGGCTGCGGACCGCGGCCAGGGCCGCGAAGGGGACCAGCTCGAGCCGGGTCTCGCCCGACCGCCAGCTCGACGAAGTCGGCCCCCACTCTCGCCACCCTCGCCTCGTGGACGGAACCGTCGACGACGTGGACGACACACGGCTCGGCGGCCTCGCTGAGCCGCCGCATCGCCGATCCCAGACCGAGCCGGGTCAGCGGCGACCAGGCGACCTCCGGCACCGACCGTGCGGACGCGCCACTCACCGAGGTGACCGCGGGCAGCGGCACGACCCACTCGCTGCCGGCCGACCCGAGCAGCAGCCAGCCCTTCGACACCCGGCGGAGCACCCCGGTGAGCCGGCCGACCGCGGTGACGCCCACGGTCAGCTCGGCGTCGAGGGACGCCATCAGCCGACTGGCCAGCGTCACCGCGCCGTACTCCGCGCGGCTTCGGTCGGCGACCTCGGCGTCCCGCTCGGCGGCGTAGATCGCCTCGGCCTGCTGCTCGAGATCGTCGAGGACGGCGAACAGGTCCTCGTCCCAGCTCATGGTGGGCGAGCCTGCCACACCAGCACGCGGTCTCCGCTGCCTGTGGATCGCCGGTTGCACAACGCCACAAAAGGTCATTGACTGTCTCAAACCAACGCAAACGGAAGGTTTGGCCATGTTCGGCGATACTCGGGTCGCCCGCGGCGGCGCCGTCTGGGCCGCCGCCTCTCTCGCGACGGGGACGCTCGTGCGCTGGCTGGCGCCCGGCCTCCCCACCTCCCCGCCGGACGGCGTCGTCCCGGCCCTGGTCGGCGGTTGCACCGCGGCGGCCGTCGCCTGCCTCGCCTGGCTGTGGGTGCTGACCACCCTGGTCGTGCTCGACGTCGTCCGTGGCCGGGCGGCCGGTCAGGGAGGACGCCGCGGGGTGCCGGGCGTCGTCCGACGCGGGGTGCTCCTCGCGTGCGGGGTCACGCTGGCGAGCGGGCTGCTCGCTCCCGCCCACGCCGAGCGGGGAGCGTCGGATCCCCCAGAGCCCGGCGCCGCCGCGACCGTGCTGGTCGGCCTGCCGGTGCCCGATCGGGCGACCACGACCACCCAGTGGCTCGGGCTGCTCACGCACCCCCGAGAGCGCATCGCGCCCGCGGTGGTCGTGGTCGCCGCCGGCGACAGCCTGTGGGGGCTCGCGGCCCGGAGCCTGCCGACGACCGCGGACGACGCCGAGATCGAACGCCGGTGGCGGGAGATCTACCGCGCCAACCGCGAGGTCGTCGGCGCCGACCCCGACCTGATCCGCCCGGGGCAGCGGCTGGTGCTGCCCGACCGCCTGCCCGACGGACAGGCGTAGCAGTGACGAGAGGAGCCGTCATGCCCGAGGAGCCGTTCCACGACCGGGTGGTCCCGCTGCGCCGGCCCGGGCCCACCCCGGTGGCGAGTGTCCAGGGAACCCTGGCGCTCGCCCTCGGCGGGACGTCCGAGCCGTACGAGCCGCCGCTGACCGCGGTGGCCGACCTGGCCGGACCCGGGCGGCACGAGCTCGAGTCGTGGGCACCCCGGTTCGCCCAGGCCGCCGTGGAGATCGCGGGCGGCGACCGACCGGTCACCCAGCTGCTGCGCTGGGCGACGCCCGCGGTCTACGACGACCTCGGCCGGCGGGCCCGCCTCGTGCGCTCCGCCGTGCTGCGCGACACCTCCACGGCCCGCGTGCAGCAGGTCCGACCGCTCGTCGAGAGCGTGCACACGTGCTGGCTCACCGAGCGTGCCGCCGAGGTCAGCGTGCGGGTCCGCTACGGTCGCCGCTCTCGCGCCGTCGCGATGCGCTTCGAGCAGCGCAAGGGCCGCTGGCTCGCCGTGGCCGTCGAGTTCGCCTGAGGCTGGGTCCGCTCCACCTCGGGTCGTCACGGGGACAGGGCGGACAGCAGGTTCGACAGCATCGACCAGAGGACCGAGTGCTCGGGGTCCTCCACGACCTGGTCCATCCCGGCGAGCTCGAGCATCACGTAGCCGTGCAGGGCGCTCCAGAACTGCGCCGCGACCGCGCCGGCGTCGCCGTCGCGGAGCGCGCCGGCGGCCATCGCCCGGCGGACGCCGTCGACCAGCTGCCGGAACGCGGCGCTCGACACCTCGGCGTCGGCTCCGTCGCCGCCGAGGGCCCCGACGCTGACGGCACCGAACATCACGCCGTACAGGTGGCGATTCTCCAGGGCGTTCTCGCGGTACGCCGCGGCGCTGCGCAGCAGGTCAGCGACCGGGTCGTCGGTGATCCCGACCGCGTCGACGTGGTCGATCAGCCGACGGAAGCCTTCGGTCGCGACCTCGTCGACCACCGCCGACATCGCCCCGAAGTGCGTGTAGACCGCCATCGTCGAGGTTCCCGCTCCCGCCGCGAGCCTCCGCACGGACAGTGCCGACGGCCCCTCCTCGCCGAGGATCCGAGCCGCCTCCTCGACCAGCCGACGCCGCACGTCGGGCCGGTCGCCGACCGGTGGGCCACTCATGGTGGACAGTCTGGCATAACAGCGTTATCGTCCGGTGATAACAGTGTTATCCCACCAGGAGACGCCCTCCCAGGAGACGCCATGACCGTCACCAGCGACCAGCCCGGCACCACCGGCAGCAACCGCTACCTGCGCGACAACTTCGCGCCGGTCCACGAGGAGCTCACCGCCACCGACCTCAGGGTCTCCGGAGCGCTGCCCGACCACCTCGACGGCCGCTACCTGCGGATCGGCCCCAACCCGATGACCGACCCGGGCGAGCAGCACCACTGGTTCCTCGGCGACGGCATGGTGCACGGCGTGCGGCTCCGCGACGGGCAGGCGCAGTGGTACCGCAACCGCTGGGTGCGCTCCGCGAGCGTCGCCACCGCGCTCGGCGAACCGGTCCGCGGCACCCCCGGCGGATTCGACTTCGCCGCCAACACCAACGTGCTCGAGCACGCCGGCCAGACCCTGGCCCTGGTGGAGGCCGGCTCGCCGCCGTACGAGCTCACCCACGACCTCGACACCGTCGGCCCGTGCGACTTCCGCGGCACGCTCCCGAGCATCCCCGGCCGGCCGGGCTACACGGCCCACCCGCACGAGGACCCCGACACCGGCGAGCTCCACGCGGTGTCCTACAGCTGGCTGCGCGGCAACCGCGTCGCCTACTCGGTGCTCGACACCTCCGGCGCGATCCGGCGCAGCATCGACGTGACCGTCCACGGCAGCCCGATGATCCACGACTTCGCGCTCACCGAGCACCACGTCGTGATCCTGGACCTGCCCGTGACGTTCGACATCGCGGCCGCCACGGCCGACGTCCCGCGCCCGGTCCGCCCGGTGGTCCGCGGTCTGCTCAACCGGATCGTCGGCCGCAACCCGGTCCCCGAGCCGCTCATCGCGCGGGTCGCCCGCGGTAGCGGCGGCGGCGCGCCCGCGCTCCCCTACCGCTGGAACCGCGACTACCCGGCGCGGATCGGACTGCTCCCCCGCGACGCCGACGGCGACGCCGTCCGCTGGTTCGAGATCGACCCCTGCTACGTCTTCCACACGCTCAACGCCTACGAGGACGGCGACCGGGTGGTCGTCGACGTCGTCCGGCACCCGCGGATGTTCGACACCGTGCTCACCGGGCCCGACGAGGGCCCGGCCACGCTGACGCGCTTCACGCTCGACCTCACCACCGGCCGGGCCTCCGAGCGCGGCCTCGACCAGCGCTCCCAGGAGTTCCCGCGACACGACGAGCGGCTGACCGGGCGCCGCCACCGCTACGGGTACGCCGTCGGGTTCGACGGCGGCGCGATGGGCGACACGGTGCTGCGGCACGACGTCGACGCCGGTACGACCGCGTCACGCAGCCTCGGCGCCGGCACCGAGGCCAGCGAGTTCTGCTTCGTGCCACACCCCGACGGCACGGCCGAGGACGACGGCGTGCTGATGGGCTACGTCCTCGACCGCGCCGAGGGCCGCAGCCAGCTCCGCGTGCTCGACGCGGCCACGCTCGAGGACGTCGCCACGGTCCACCTGCCCGGCCGGGTACCTGCCGGGTTCCACGGCAACTGGGCGTCGCAGGGCGGCTAGGCGCGACTGCTCACGCGGTCACGAGGGAGGCGAACGTGGCGCGCAACCGTTCGTCGTCCTCGGCCGGCAGCGACGTGAACTGGTAGCTGCGGTCCAGGATCGTCGTGTCCGGGAAGATCAACGGGCTCAGCGCCAGGTCGGGGTCGATCCGCTCCATCGCCTCCTGCGCACCGACCACCGGGCAGATGTAGTTGACCCAGGCCGCGACCCTCGCGGCGACCACCGGGTCGTAGAAGTACGCGGCCAGCTCCGCCACGGCGTCCGCCTGGGTCGAGGCGGAGGGCACGATCAGGCTGTCGGACCAGATCATCAGCCCCTCCTCGGGGATGACGAACTTCAGGTACGGGTTGCGCAGCTGCGCCTGCAGCACGTCGCCCGACCAGGCCAGGCAGGCGACCACCTCGCCGTCTGCGAGGGCGTCGATGAAGTCGTTGCCGTAGTAGCCGGCGAAGCGGCCCGCCCGGGTCTGCTCCGCCAGCAGGTCGACGGCGCTCTCCACACCGGTCACGGTGGCCGAGCTGGGATCGCTCCCCTGGGCCAGCAGCGCCATCCCCACGGTGTCGGTGAACTCCGTGAGCAGCCCGATCCGCCCGTCGAGGTCCCGGCGCCGGAACAGCTCGTCGATGCTCCCGACCGCCCGGTCGACCCGGCGGGCGTCGTACGCGATGCCGGTCAGTCCCGCCTGCCAGGGCATCGAGAAGCGCTGCTCGGGGTCCCAGTCGGGTCGGGCGAGGGCGGGGATCAGGTGGTCCACGTTGCCGACGGGACCGAACGGCTGCACCCACCCGGCGCGCACCAGCTCGGCTGCCTTCCAGCTGGTGAGCGTGAGGATGTCGTAGCCGACCGGGCGACCGGCCTCCAGCGCCGCCGCGATGCTGCTGACGAACTCCTCGTTGTCGTTGACCACCTCCTGGTAGTCGACCTCGATCCCGGAGCGACGGACGAACGCGTCGAGGGTCGGGCGCCGCCGGCCCCCACCGGCGACGTCGATGTACTCCGGCCAGTTGGCCCACACCAGGGCGCCGGCCCCCGCGCCGGCGCTCGGTGTGGACGGCGCGGGGCTTCGGGTGCCTGACCCCGAGGGATCGGCGTCGCCCGAGCACCCGGCCACGGACCCGGCCGCGAGGAGCGCGAGCACGGCCCTGCGGGACACGAGCTCGCGGGAACGGGTCACCCCGGCGATTGTGCTGGCAGCCCGGAGCACCCGCAATGGACGATCGGACCGTCTTTCGTGGATCGGCTGTGGTTGACACCGCGCGGCACCGCCCACAGGCTCCGGACCATGACCCACGCGGTCCCTCATGGATCGCCGCGTCACGGGGGGACGCCGCATCGTGGGACACCACGACACCCCTACCGGGCGCGGCTGATCCTGCTCGCCCTCGTCAGCCTGAGCCTGGTGGTCACCGCCGGCTTCGCGGTGCTGCAGCTCGGGAGCCCGGAGCCGGGGGCGGAGGCCGCGGACTGCGACGACACCCGGGTCACGCTGAGCGCCGATCCCCGGATCGCGCCCGTCGTCGAGGAGGTGACCTCGGACCTCGGCCCGTGGCTAGGGCCCGACGACTGCTTCGTCGTCGACGTCGTCAGCCAGGCGTCGGCCACGACCGCGGCCGAGATCACCCGGCCCGAGGGGGTGGGGCTGTCCGCGCCGCTCCCCGACCTCTGGCTCCCCGACTCCTCCGTCTGGATCCAGCAGGCCGGGGCGAACGGGGTCGGTGCCCAGCGGCTCGGCGGCGAGCCGGTGTCGGTGGCCACCAGCCCGGTCGTGCTGGCCGTGCCGCGCGACCAGGCCGACGGCTGGCCGTCTCGCCAGCCGACCTGGTCCGGGCTGCTGGCCGAGCCCGAGGGACGGCGGGCGCTCGCCACGACGGACCTCGACGTCGATGCCGTCGGGCTGCTCAGCCTCTCCGCGCTCACCGGGGCCTCGACCGAGGAGCTGCTGGGGGTGACTCGGCGGCTCGCCGTACCGCTGCTGGGCGACGAACCCGCCGCCGGGCTGGTCGTGTCGGGAGAGGTCGACGCGATCCCGTCGAGCGAGCAGGACGTGATCGCCGCCAACGTCGATGCGCCGGACGCCGACCGCGTGGTCGCGGCGTACGACCCCCGGATCCGCAGCAGCCTCGACTTCCCGCTGGCGACCGTGGCCAACGAGGGCGCCGGCCGCTCCGGCGTCATCACCCGGGCACGCGAGGTCGTCCTGGCAGCGCTGCTGGACCCGGCCACCCAGGACCTCCTCGCGGGGGCCGGGCTCCGGACGCCGGAGGGGGAGCTCGCCGGGCCGTTCGGCGAGCAGCAGGGGGTGCAGCCGGACACCGAACCCGGCGACCGGCTGCCCTCGGTGGAGTCGGTGCGAGCGCTGTCGTCGGCGTGGGCGACGATCGGCCGGCGCTCGCGGCTGCTGGTCCTGGTCGACCGTTCCGGGTCGATGGCCGCCACGCTCCCCGGGAGCACCGACACCCGGGCGACGCTGGCGCAGTCGTCGCTGCGACGGGCGATCCGGTCGATCGCGCCCGACAGCGACGTCGGGCTCTGGTCGTTCACCACCGGGCTGCCGGACGGCGACATCGAGGTGCTGGTGCCGACCGGGACCCTGGCGTCGGCGGTCACCCCGGGCGGCCCCGTCCGGCGTGCGGCGCTGCTCGACGCGGTGTCCGGGCTGGTCCCCCAGGTCTCCGGCGGGACGCCGCTCTACGACGCGGTGCTGGCCGGCTTCCGCGACGCCCAGGGCGACTTCGCCTACGGCCGGCTCAACGCGCTGGTCGTCATCACCGACGGGCGCAACGAGGACGACGAGAGCGTCTCGCTGCCCGGGCTGCTCGACGCGCTGCGGCTCGAGTTCGACGGCGTGCGGCCGGTCCGGATCATCGCGATCGGCTACGGCGGGGAGGCCGACACCGCGACCCTGCGCCGGATCACCGACATCACGGGCGGTCGCACCTACCGGGCGCTGACCGCCGACGAGGTGTCGACGGCCTTCGCCCGGGTCCTGGCGAACCTGTGACTAGCCGTTCGCGCGCGCGGTGAGGCCGGTCGGGCCGCCGGGCGCGCCGTGGCACTTCTTGAACTTCTTGCCCGAGCCGCACGGGCACTCCGCGTTGCGGCCGACCCCGGCGTAGACATCGCCCTCGTTGGTCACCGTGCCGCTCACCGCGGGCTTGTCGTCGCCGACCTCGCCGACGCCCTCCTCCGGGCCGGAGTAGGTGAGCCGCTGGGGCCGTGCGGGCCGCTCGAGCCCCTTGGCGCGGATGTGCGGTACGTCCTGGGCAGGCGCCGCGGGCGCGGCCGGAGCGTCGAACGTCGGCACCTCCCGCCGCATCGGCTCCTCGGCCTCGACCACCTCGACGTCCTCCTCGTCGACGTCCTCGTCGACGGAGACCTCGAGGTTGAAGAGGAAGCCGACCGACTCCTCCTTGATGCCGTTCATCATGGCGGTGAACATGTCGAAGCCCTCGCGCTGGTACTCGACCAGCGGGTCACGCTGGGAGTAGGCCCGCAGGTAGATGCCCTCGCGGAGGTAGTCCATCTCGTAGAGGTGCTCGCGCCACTTGCGGTCGAGCACCGACAGCACGACCCGGCGCTCGAGCTCGCGCATC
Organism: uncultured Actinomycetota bacterium; assembly: GCA_963829855.1. Classification (GTDB taxonomy): domain Bacteria; phylum Actinomycetota; class Actinomycetes; order Propionibacteriales; family Nocardioidaceae; genus Nocardioides. The sequence goes on from CAWHKE010000011.1 coordinate 756,169, forward strand.
ACCTCGTCGCCGACCTCGGCGACCCGGCGGTCGTACGCCGCCTGCGCGTCGGCCTGCAGGTCCTCGGTCATCCGCTCGCGCGAGAGGCCCTGGCGCCCGCCGCACTCCTCGACGTACGCCGCCTGGTCGAGCCCGACCTCGTACAGCTGGGCGAGCGCGTTCCACAGCGCGTCGAGGTCCCACTCCTCGGCGAGGTCCTCGGTGGTGGTCGCGACGTACCCGGCGACGACGTCGTCGATGAAGCCGCGCATCTGTGTCTCGAGGTCGGCGCCCTCGAGCACCTCACGGCGCTCGCCGTAGATGACCTCGCGCTGGCGGCTCATGACGTCGTCGTACTTGAGGACGTTCTTGCGGGACTCGAAGTTCTGCGACTCGACCTGGCCCTGCGCGTTCGCGATCGCGCCCGTGACGCGCTTGTTCTCGATCGGCACGTCGTCGGGGATCCGCATCACCGTCAGGATCCGGTCGACCCAGTCGGACTTGAACAGCCGCATCAGCTCGTCCTCGAGCGACAGGTAGAAGCGGGACTCCCCGGGGTCGCCCTGCCGGCCGGAGCGACCGCGCAGCTGGTTGTCGATCCGGCGGGACTCGTGCCGCTCGGTGCCGACGACGTAGAGCCCCCCGAGGTCGCGGACCTCGTCGTGCTCGGCGGCGACCTGCGCCTTGACCCGCTCGACCGCGGCCGGCCAGGCGGCGTCGTACTCCTCGGGCGCCTCGACCGGGTCGAGGCCCTGCTTGCGGAGGTCCTGGTCTGCGAGGAAGTCGACCGAGCCGCCGAGCATGATGTCGGTGCCGCGGCCGGCCATGTTGGTGGCGACCGTGACCGACCCCTTGTGCCCCGCCAGCGCGACGACCTTCGCCTCGTCGGCGTGCTGCTTGGCGTTGAGGACGGTGTGCGGGACGCCACGCTTCTTGAGCTTGGCGGACAGGTGCTCGGACTTCTCGACCGAGACCGTACCGACCAGGATCGGTTGCCCCTTCGCGTTCCGCTCGGCGATGTCCTGCACCACGGCGTCGTACTTCGCCTCCTCGGTGCGGTAGACGAGGTCGGCGTTGTCGATGCGCGCCATCGGCTTGTTGGTCGGGATCTGCACCACGCCGAGGCCGTAGATCTTGTCGAACTCGCTCGCCTCGGTCATGGCCGTGCCGGTCATGCCGGAGAGCTTGTCGTAGAGCCGGAAGTAGTTCTGGAGGGTGATCGTGGCGAGCGTCTGGTACTCCTCGCGGACCTCGACCTCCTCCTTCGCCTCGATCGACTGGTGCAGGCCGTCGTTGTAGCGGCGGCCGGCCAGGATCCGGCCGGTGTGCTCGTCGACGATGAGCACCTCGCCGTTGATGACGACGTACTCCTTGTCGTTGTGGAACAGCTCCTTGGCCTTGATGGAGTTGTGCATGAACGAGATCAGCGGGGTGTTGACCGATTCGTAGAGGTTGTCGATCCCGAGGTGGTCCTCGACCTTGGTGATGCCCGGCTCGAGAACGGAGATGGTGCGCTTCTTCTCGTCCACCTCGTAGTCGACGTCGCGGGTCAGCGTGGCCGCGATCTTGGCGAACTCGCCGTACCACCGGACCTCGTCCTGGGTCGGGCCGCTGATGATCAGCGGCGTCCGCGCCTCGTCGATCAGGATCGAGTCGACCTCGTCGACGATCGCGAAGTTGTGGCCGCGCTGCACGCAGTCCTCGAGCGCGCTGGCCATGTTGTCGCGCAGGTAGTCGAAGCCGAGCTCGTTGTTGGTGCCGTAGGTGATGTCGCAGGCGTAGGCCTCGCGCCGCTCGGCCGGCTTCATCTGCGGCAGGATCACGCCGGTCGAGAGCCCGAGGAAGTGGTGGATCCGGCCCATCCACTCCGCGTGGTAGCGCGCCAGGTAGTCGTTGACCGTGACGATGTGGACGCCCTTGCCCTCCAGGGCGTTGAGGTACGCCGGCAGGGTCGCGACGAGGGTCTTGCCCTCGCCGGTCTTCATCTCGGCGATGTTGCCGAGGTGCAGAGCGGCGCCGCCCATGACCTGGACGTCGAAGTGACGCTGGCCGATCACCCGCTTGGCCGCCTCGCGCACCGTGGCGAACGCCTCGGGCATGACGTCGTCGAGGGTCTCGCCGTTCTCCAGCCGCTTGCGGAACTCGTCGGTCATGCCGCGCAGCTCGTCGTCGCTCATCGCGACGAAGTCGTCCTCGATGGCGTTCACGGCCTCGGAGATCGTCTCGAGCTGTCGGAGGATCTTGCCCTCGCCGATGCGGAGGATCTTGTCGAGAATGGCAGGCACTGGGGACTGACTCCTGGGTTGGCACGGTGATCGGCCGGAGGGCCGTCGGCCATGCTACCCACCGGGAGGAAGCAGCCACGAAACACCGGCGATGCTGCCTCGCCCGGCCGGATCGGCGGCTCAGGACGTGGCCGCGACCTCGACGAGCAGCGGCACTGCGAGGTCGCCGCGATCTCCGACGACCACCTCCGAGAGCCCGAGCCACCCGGCCAGCCGCCACAGCTCCGCAGCGAGCTCGGCGGCGGTCTCGGCCGGGGCTCCCGGCTCGGCGTACGCGGCGGGGACGAGCAACCGGCCGCCGGTGCGGTCGGCCTTGAGGTCGACCCGGGCCACGATCTCGTCGCCGAGCAGGAACGGCAGCACGTAGTAGCCGTACTGCCGCTGGGGCGCCGGGACGTAGATCTCGATCCGGTAGAAGAAGTCGAACAGGGTCTCGGTGCGCTCGCGCCGCCAGACCACGGGGTCGAACGGGCTGAGCAGGGCACGCGCCCGCACCGTGCGGGGACGGCGGGCGCCGACGTGGAGGTACGCCGGCTTCCGCCAGCCCTCGACCGTCACCTGTTCCAGCTCACCGGCCTCGACCAGCTCGGCGATCGCCTGCTGCGCCGACGGCTGGCCGTCGGCGCCGGGGATCGTGCGCATCCGGTAGTAGTCGGCGAGGCAGCCGGCGGTGCCGACCCCGTGCGAGCGCGCGGCGCGCCGGATCAGCTCGCGGCCGGCCTCCTCGGTGGTCGGGACCGGCAGCTCCAGCACCGCACGGGGCAGCACCCGCTCGGGCACGTCGTAGAGGACCTCGAACTGACTGGTGCGGCCCGCGATGGCCACGTCCCCCACGAGGAAGAGGTAGTCGAGCACCTGCCGGGCGTCGGACCAGTTCCAGCCCCAGTGCTGCTTGGTGCGCGGCCCGCTGAACTCCTCGTCGAGGTGGCGGGCGGTGACCGGCCCCCGGTCGCGCACCGCAGCCAGCACCCCCTCCTCGATCCCGCGCTTCGCGCTGAAGCCCCACTTGCCTCGCTGCCCGCGGTAGAGGTCCTTGCGGAACTGCATGACCGGCCACAGCTCGACCGGCATGAACGCCTGCACGTGCGCCCAGTACTCCAGCACCCGCCGCCGCTCGCCCCCGGAGCCGGCCCGCTCGAGCAGGCTCGGGTCGTAGGGGCCCATCCGGGAGTAGAGCGGCATCAGGTGGGCGCGCGCCAGCACGTTGACGGAGTCGACCTGCAGCACCCCGGTCCGCTCCACGGTGCGCACGAAGGTCCGCATCGTCGGGGCCGAGTGTGGCGGGTCGAGGAACCCCTGGGCAGCGAGCGCGATCCGACGCGCCTGCGCGTTGCTGAGCGACAGCGTCACGACCAGCACTCAACCACGCGGCCCTGACAAGGTCAGGGCAGGTCGAGCAGCTTCTCCTTGACGGCGTACATCACGGCCTCCATCCGGGAGTGCAGCTGCAGCTTCTCCAGGATGTTGCGGACGTGGTTCTTCACCGTGTTCTCGCTGATCACGAGCTGCTTGGCGATCTCGCGGTTGTTCATGCCGGTGGCCACCAGTCGCAGCACCTCGAGCTCGCGCTCGGTGAGCCGCATGCCGGGCACCTGGCCCTTCTCGGGCCTCGACATCTGCTTGAACTCGTCGATCAGCTTGACCGCCATGGACGGGCTGATCAGCGACTGGCCCTCGGACACGACCCGCACCGCCTGCGCGACCTCCTCGATGGAGGAGTCCTTGAGGAGGTAGCCGGAGGCGCCGCTCTTCACGGCCTCGTAGAGGTCGGCCTCCTCGTCGGAGACGGTGAGCATGATGATCTTGGCCGACGGCACGCTCGCCTTGATCGCCAGGCACGCCTCGATGCCGGACCGGCGCGGCATCCGGACGTCGAGCAGGACGACGTCCGGGGCGACCGTCTCGGCCAGGGTGGTGCCCTCGATCCCGTCGCCGGCCTCGCCGACGACCTCGATGCCCTCCTCGCTGGACAGCAGCATCGTCAGTCCGCGCCGGAAGAGCTCCTGGTCGTCGACGACCAGGACGCGTACCGGCTCGCTGCCGTCCCCAGCGTTCGTCACGTCAGTCATCATGGCACGCCCGGACCGGCTGCCCGGGAGCCGCCCGGCGTCACCCGCCGTCGAGCTCCAGCGAGATGACCCCGTAGTCGTAGCCCCGGCGTCGGTAGACGACCGACGGGCGCTCGCTCTCCTTGTCGACGAACAGGTAGAAGTCGTGGCCGACGAGCTCCATCTCGTAGAGCGCCTGGTCGAGCGTCATCGCCTGGGCCGGGTGGCTCTTCTCGCGCACCACGAGCGGGCCGTCGCCGGTGACCGCGATCGGGCCGACGGTCCGCTCGTGGACCGTCTCTTCGTGCTCGGTGACGCTGGCGACCGACTCCATGCCGGCCAGGGCCTCGCCCACCGAGGCGGGCGGCCGGCCGCGGTGGACCCGGCGACGGTCGGCGGCGCGCCGCATCTGCGAGGCCATCTTGTCGAGCGCGAGGTCGAGCGCGCTCATCTTGTCCTCGGCGGCGGCCTCGGCCCGGATCACCGGACCCTTGGAGAACGCGGTGAGCTCCACCTTGATCGCACGGTCGTGCTGCCGCGGGTTGCGTTCGCTCTCGACCTCGACCTGCACCCGCATGATGCGGTGATCGTGCTTCTCGAGCTTGGCGAGCTTCTCGGTCACGTGAGAGCGAAACCGCTCCGTGAGCTCGATGTGGCGACCCGTGACGACAACTTCCATGTCAACCTCCCGTGTCTCGCGCGATCAGTGCGTGCTGGTCAGCGGAGTCCGCCCGGCCGACCTGGTCTTCGTCCCCACAACCGCCTGCTGAGGTGCTCGCAGCTTGCATGCCACTACTGACCTTCTCCCGGGCCGGCCCGTGTCTGACGGACCGGACGAGGCAGGACTTACCTCTAAGTCGCACCGTGATCCCCCTGCCCCCCACAGGTGGGGGGTGGGGTTACGTGGGCCGTTTCGCCTGCGACTGGCATCGGCTTGTCGGCTCGACGCCCCGGGCTTCCGGGGCGTCTCTCCGACGCAACCACGGACCCGGACGGACTCCATGCACAGACGCTAGACCATGGGTGGTCGTCACGAAAGCGGGCCGCCCGCGCCTCGGTCACGGCCGCGACCACCGGCCCGGCGGGGGGTGGCCGCGACGGCCGCGATCGCGGCGATCGGCACCCCTGCCGCAGCCAGTGCGCGCTGGGCCTCGCGCGCCGTGGCGCCCGTGGTGAGCACGTCGTCGCACACCACGACCCGGACCTGCCGGCCGGCGACCCGGCGCAGCCCGCTGTCGGGACACCACATCGAGCCGTCGAGGTTGGCGGCGCGCTCGGCCGCGGAGAGCCCGGCCTGGTCACGCACGCCGCCGCGCGACCGGAGCAGCGGCGCCACGGCCGTGCCGGGAAGCAGCCGCGCGGCACGACGTACGACGGCCAGCAACGGGTCGTGACCACGGGCGCGGGTCGCGCCGGGCCGGCTCGGCACCGGCACGAGCAGGCGGGGCGGTGCGGCCGCCGCGTCGACCGCGGTCGCGAGCAACCGAGCGAGCGGGACCGTCAGCCCGGCCACCCGACGCTCCTTGTGGGCGAGCAGCGCGGCGCGCACGAGGTCGACGTAGGAGGCGGCTGCCCACGGCGGCGCCAGTCCCACGGGGGTGGGGACCGGCCACGCGGCCCACGCCGTGTCAGGGAGCTGCGACCCGCAGGCAGGGCAGAGCGCGCGGCCCGGCCGCTCGCAGCCCACGCACCGACCGCCGAGCAGCAGGTCGAGCGCGGCGTCACGCAGCAGCAGCGGGGCGCCGGTCGTCACCCTCCGATCGGAGCACGACGGGCGGGAGCACACAACGGGCGGCCGCCCACCTGTGGAGAGGTCAGCCGCCGGCGTAGGTGAGGAATGCCGTGTCCTCGTCGACGTCCGCGAGCCGAAGGCCGCTGATCAGCTCGGTGAGTCCTGCCTTCGAGGCGACGAAGAGCGGGTCGGTGGTGCGGGGTGAGGTCACCAGCTCACGGGGGCGCTGGCGGACCGTGACCGCCACGCCGGTCAGGCCGGCGGGCGCGCCGTCGACCGTGAGCGTCCGGACCTGGAACAGGTCCCGGCCGATCCGGTGAGCGACCACGACGGACGTCGGTGAGGCCCAGCCGATGTCCACGACGGACAGGGGACCCTGGTCGTCCCAGCCGATCGGGCGCGCCGGGGTGCCGCCGAGCGCCCGGCCCCGGGCGTCGTACCGCAGCCGGCTCACCACGACCTGGTCGCGTCCGGCGCGGTCGATCACCGCGACCATCCGCGACCCGTCGCGCGACACGAGGACGTGGCTCACCGGGCGACCGGAGATGCCCTCCACCGCGACCGTGCGCCGGCGGTCGTCGACGACGACCGAGATCTCGGCCCCCGCGCCCGTCCGGTCCAGCACCCAGAGCCGCTCGGCGTCGTCCCACACGGGCGGCGCGAGGTCGGTGCCCCCGCTGACGACCTCGACCAGGTCGACGTCCGGCGTGCGGACCTCGGTGACGAGCACCGCGTCTCCGCCCTCGGTGACCCCGGCGACCCGCGTGCCGTCGAGCGTCACGCCCACCGAGCGGATGCCGAGCTCCTCCGCCCCCATCGGACCGGCCACGGCCTCGAGCGCCTCCGGCGGGCCGCTGACCAACCGTCCGTCGCGGAGCCCGAACAGCAGCGACGTGGCGCGCGAGCCCGCCGGGTCGAGCGCTTCGTCCTGGTCCATGGGGAACGTGGTGGTGCCGTCGGCGAGGACCAGCGGCTCGTCGTCGATGGTGACCCGGAAGCCCACGAGCGTGGAGTCCTGCGCGAGCGTGCGGGCCAGCTGCGCGACGAGCAGCGCGGCCTCCTCCTCGGACGGCATCGTCTCCCCGCCGAGCAGCGGGACCTCGGCGATGCCCTCCTCGGTGACGGTGACGGACAGGTCGACCTCGAGCCCGAGTGGCAGGAAGCTGCGCTCGACGCCCGGCGCGCCGACCACGGGGCCGGCGAGCAGCCCCTCGACGAGGGCGCTGGCGAGGGAGTCGCCCCGGGGCACGTAGACCGGCTCCGGGACCAGGATCCTGGCGGTCGGGTCCATGAAGTAGAGCGAGACCCGCCGGTACGCCTGGTCGAACCACGTCGACGGCACGACGAGGGCGTCGGGTGCGTCGGAGATCCGCCACTCGCCGTCGACCCTGGTCATCGTGAACGTGAGCTCGCTCTCGTCCTCGGCCAGTCCACCCCGCCACGACCCGCGACTGTCGAGCACGTAGGCGCCGTCGACCTCCACGGTGACCTGGTTGCTTCCCTCCGGGAAGGACGCCGAGTCGTAGGTGATGATCCGGCGCTGCGGCCGCCACGTCGCCGACTCCTCGGTCGTCAGGAACTCCTTGGCCGTGTTGGTCTGGAGCGGGATCGCGGCCTGCGCGTCGAGGAAGTGCTTGACGATGTCGGTGGCGGCCTCCCCCGTCGTCGGGCCCGGTGGGTCGTTGAAGTAGCCGAGCTCCTCACCCCGGCGGACGTCGGTCTCGGCCTCGACGACCGGACCGTCGTCGGGGATCCCCACGCAACCGGAGGCCAGCAGCGCGACCGCCACCAGCCCGGTCACGCGTCCTGTGACCGGCGTACGGCGCCCTCGGCGGCTCATGCGACGGGCTCCGTCGCGTCCTCGGGCACCAGCGGCAGCGGACTGTGCCGCAGCACGCCGCCGGCCCGCCGGGGCAGGGTCAGCCGGAACTGCGCTCCCTCGCGGGGGCGGCCCCAGGCCTGGAGCCACCCACCGTGCAGGTGGGTGTCCTCGAGCGCGATCGAGAGGCCGAGGCCGGTGCCACCGCTGGTGCGGGCGCGCGCCGGGTCGGCCCGCCAGAACCGGTTGAAGACCAGCGCGGACTCCCCCAGGCCCAGCCCGACACCGTGGTCGCGGACCGCGATCGAGGCGGCGTGGTCGTCGCCCGCCACCCGCAGCACGATGTCGCCCGACTCGGCGTGGTCGATCGCGTTCGTGACGAGGTTCCGGACGATCCGCTCGACCCGGCGTACGTCGGCCTCCGCGAGGCACGGGTGGTCAGGCGCGTCGACCAGCACGTGGCAGCCGTTCTGCCGCGCGAGCGCGGCCGTCGAGTCGACGACCCGGTGGGCCACGTCGATCAGGTTGACGTCGTCGATCTCCAGCACCGCCGCGCCCGCGTCGAACCGGCTGATCTCGAGCAGGTCGCTCAGCAGCCCCTCGAACCGGTCGAGCTCGGTCTGCAGCAGCTCGGCCGCGCGGCTGGTCGCGGAGTCGAAGTCGGCGCGTGCGTCGTGGAGGACGTCGCTGGCCATCCGGACCGTCGTGAGCGGCGTCCGCAGCTCGTGGGAGACGTCGGCGACGAACCGTCGCTGCACGCGGGAGAGCTCCTCCAGCTGCCGGATCTGGCGCTGGAGGTTGGTCGCCATCTGGTTGAACGACGTGGCGAGCCGCGCCAGGTCGTCCTCGCCCGACACCCGCAGCCGCTCCTGGAGCTGACCGGCGGCCAGCCGCTCGGCCACGCGTCGTGCCATCCGCACCGGGGTCACCACCTGACGGGTGACCAGCCAGGTCAGCCCGGCGACGAGCAGCACCAGCAGTCCGGCGGCGGTGGCCATCGCCCGCTGGAGCAGCGACAGGGTCCGCGCCTCCTCGGTGAGGGGGAACAGGTAGTAGAGGGTGTAGGTCTTCGAGTCGGCCGGCAGCCGCACCTGCGACCCGACCACGATCGCGGGCTCGGTGACGGTCGCCCCGCTGGCGGTGGTGCGCCGGATCTCGGAGTAGGTGTACGCGGTGGCGGCCAGCGTGTCGAAGTGCTCCTCCAGGGACGCCGGCACGCTGCCCTTGTCGAGCAGGGGCGTGTAGAAGGCCGTGTCGGCGATGCTCACCTCCCCGGCCGGGCCGCTCAGCACGACCGAGAAGTCACGCGCGTCACCGAGCTGGATGATCGGGTCGACCAGGTCCGACAGCTGCTGCCGGACGTCGGTCTCCGTCGCGGGGACTCCGGCGAGCCGGTCGGTGGTCTCGGCGGTCACGCGCGCCGCCTCGCTGAGCGCGGCCTCCTCGCTCTGCTCCAGGAGACCGTCCCGGGTCTGCTGCACGAGGAACCAGCCGACGATCCCGATCACGAGCGCGGAGAGCACGACCGTGCTGGCGACGACGCGGATCTGGATCGAGCGTCGCCACAGGGTCAGGGCGCGGGTCACCGCATCGACTGCTGGCTGGCGTCCCAGCCGGTCCAGGGACACGGCACGCCTCAGGATGAGCCGGCCTTGTACCCCACGCCGCGGACCGTGACGACGATCTCCGGGTTCTCGGGGTCGTGCTCCACCTTGGAGCGCAGGCGCTGCACGTGCACGTTCACCAGCCGGGTGTCGGCAGCGTGGCGGTAGCCCCACACCTGCTCCAGGAGCACCTCGCGGCTGAACACCTGCCAGGGCTTGCGCGCCAGGCAGACGAGCAGGTCGAACTCGAGCGGCGTCAGGTTGATCGGCGCGCCGTCGCGCGTCACGGAGTGGCCTGCGACGTCGATCTCCAGGTCGCCGATCGACAGCGCCTCGGGCGACGGCGAGTCGAGGCGGCGTACGCGCGCCCGGATCCGCGCCACGAGCTCCTTGGGCTTGAACGGCTTGACGATGTAGTCGTCGGCGCCGGACTCGAGCCCCAGGACGACGTCGATGGTGTCGGTCTTGGCGGTGAGCATCACGATCGGGACGCCGGACTCGGCGCGGATCTCCTTGCAGACGTCGATGCCGTCCTTGCCCGGCAGCATCAGGTCGAGCAGCACCAGGTCGGGCTTGTAGGCCCGGAACTCGTCCATCGCGTGGTCGCCGCGGGGGCACATCTGGCTCTCGAAGCCCTCCTGCCGGAGGACGATCGTGAGCATCTCCGCGAGCGGCGCGTCGTCGTCGACGACGAGGATGCGGCCGCGTGGCGCGGCGTCCATGGCCTGGCTCATGCCGTCAATACTGCCCGACGACCCGTAGCGGATCGCTCATGACAGGCTCAGTACCGGTACTGGTCCGACTTGTACGGGCCCTCGGCGGGGATGCCGAGGTAGGCCGCCTGCTCGTCCGACAGCGTCGTGAGCTTGACGCCCAGCGCGTCGAGGTGGAGCCGCGCGACCTCCTCGTCGAGGTGCTTGGGCAGCACGTAGACGCCCACCGGGTAGTCCTCGGGCTTGGTGAACAGCTCGACCTGCGCGATCACCTGGTTGGTGAAGGAGTTCGACATCACGAAGCTCGGGTGGCCGGTGGCGTTGCCCAGGTTCATGAGCCGGCCCTCGGACAGCACGATGATCTTGTTCCCGGCCGGGAAGGTCCACACGTCGACCTGCGGCTTGACCGTGTCGCGCACGACGCCGGGGTAGGACTCGAGGCCGGCCATGTCGATCTCGTTGTCGAAGTGACCGATGTTGCCCAGGATCGCCTGGTGCTTCATGCGCGACATCTGGTCGACGGTGACGACGTTCATGTTGCCGGTCGCGGTGATCACGAGGTCGGCGACGTCGAGGACGTCGTCGAGCGTGGAGACCTGGTAGCCGTCCATCGCGGCCTGCAGCGCGCAGATCGGGTCGATCTCGGTGACGATGACGCGGGCGCCCTGACCGCGCAGCGACTCGGCGCAGCCCTTGCCGACGTCGCCGTACCCGCAGACGACGGCGACCTTGCCGCCGATGAGGACGTCGGTGGCGCGGTTGATGCCGTCGATCAGCGAGTGGCGGCAGCCGTACTTGTTGTCGAACTTCGACTTGGTGACCGAGTCGTTGACGTTGATCGCCGGGAAGAGCAGCGAGCCCTCCCTGAGCATGTCGTAGAGCCGGTGGACACCGGTGGTGGTCTCCTCGGTCACGCCCTTGATCTCGCCCGCGATCTGGGTCCAGCGGTCGGTGCTCTCGGACAGCGAGGCCTGCAGCACCTCGAAGACGATCCGCTGCTCGGTGCTCGCCGCGGTGGTCGGGTCGGGGGCGACGCCGGTCTTCTCGGCCTCGACGCCGAGGTGGAGCAGCATGGTGGCGTCGCCACCGTCGTCGAGGATCATGTTGGCGAAGGAGTCACCGGGCCAGCGCAGGATCTGCTGGGTGCACCACCAGTACTCCTCCAGCGTCTCGCCCTTCCACGCGAACACCGGGACGCCGGCGGGGGCGTCGACCGTGCCGTGGGGGCCCACTGCCACCGCGGCGGCGGCGTGGTCCTGGGTCGAGAAGATGTTGCAGGATGCCCAGCGGACCTCGGCGCCGAGCGCCACGAGGGTCTCGATGAGGACGGCCGTCTGGACGGTCATGTGGAGCGAGCCGGCGATCCGGGCACCCGCGAGCGGCTGCTCGGTGGCGTAGCGCTCGCGCATCGCCATCAGACCGGGCATCTCGTGCTCCGCAAGCGTGATCTCCTTGCGCCCGAACTCGGCCAGCGACAGGTCGGCAACCTTGAAATCCACGCTCATCTCCCCTGGTAGGTCCTTCCCCGAGGGTAGAACCGGAGGTGCGCGATCGCAGAATCCTCGACGCCCCCACCGGCGGCCGGCAGCAGGGTCAGTGGGCGGCGGGCTCGTGGTCCTCGGCGTCCCCGTGCTTGCCGAACGGCAGCACGTGCATCACCGCGACGGCGATCGCCCCGACGACGAGCCCGATCACGGCCGAGGCCGCGGTGTTGACGAGCCACGCGAGCACGCCCCCGAGAGCACCGACCGCGTCGTGCACGGCTTCCTCCCAGTGGTGGACGACGTCGTACGGCCAGTGCCAGCCGAGCTCGTGGGAGCTGACGAGGAGGATGTGGCCGCCGACCCAGAGCATCGCGACCGTCCCCACAACGGTGATCACGGACAGCAGCCGGGGCATCGCCGCCACGAGCCCGTGTCCGACCCGCTGCGACGCGGCCGAGGAGCGTTGGGCCAGCCCGAGACCGATGTCGTCCATCTTCACGATCAGCGCGACCACGCCGTACACGAGGACGGTGATGAAGACCGCGACCACGGTGAGGATGATCGCCCGCATCACGAACCCGGCGTCGGGGTCGGAGTCGACGACCTCGTTGAGCGCGATCACCATGATCTCGGCGGAGAGGATGAAGTCGGTCCGGATCGCGCCGGAGACGGTCTTCTCCTCGTGCTCGGGCGTGAACTCACCCTGCGCCTCGAGCTCGTGCACCTCCTCCTCGAGGTGGTGACCGCGGATCCGTTCCCAGACCTTCTCCGCTCCCTCGTAGGCGAGGTAGGTGCCGCCGAGGATGAGCAGGACCGGTAGTCCCTGCGGCAGGAACTCGCTGAGCAGCAGCGCCGCCGGCAGGATGAAGAGGAGCTTGTTGCGCAGCGAGCCCTTCGCGATCCGCTTGATGATGGGCAGCTCGCGCTCGGCCGCGGACCCCTCGAGGTACTGCGGCGTGACCGCGGTGTCGTCCACGACCACGCCGGCGGCCTTGGCGCTCGCTCGTCCCGCCGCGGCACCCACGTCGTCGACCGACGCGGCCGCGATCCGGGCGAGTGCCGCCACGTCGTCGAGCAGGGCGAAGATCCCGCCGGCCATGGGCACCTCTTTCGGGGGTTCGGGTACGGCGACCAGCCTAGCCATGGGCGGGTCCCGGCCCCGTTCGCCTCTCGACCTCGCGACGCTGTCGGCCCTACGATCCTGGGCAGTCCGAGTGAGGGATGTGGTGGCACATGCGCAGTCTGCTGAGCGGCTTCAGTAACTGGGTCGTGGTTCATCCGGTCCTGTGGGGCGTGGGCTCCGGAGCCGCGCTGGTGCTGCTCGGCTTCGCTCTCGAGCTGTCGCCGATCGTGGTCGTCGCTCTCGGTGCCGCCGTCGCCGTGCTGAACATCCTCCACGCGAGGAGACGGGGCTACTGCCCCCTTCCGGAAGAGTCGGGTTCTCCCCAGGGACGAGCAGAGGCCACGTAACCGTCGGGAAGCGGCATCAGGGTGCGCTTCCTAGTTTCTCCTAGACCTTCAGCCTTGGCATGCCTTACCCACGCTTCGTCCTCGCTGCACAGTCGGGTCGCGAGCGGGAACTCGAGCCGCTTGGTTTCCCCGCCCGAGGTGTAGGTGACCACCCAGCCCGGAGCGCCGGCCTCGCCGTCGGTGGTCTTCTGCACCTCGGCTGCGAACTCCAAGCCTTCGCCCCCCGAAGTGGCTCGCACGTTCGGCCGGTAGGCGGTGCGCAGGTGGGCGCCGTGGCGAAGCTTCAAGTCCACTGGTCCAAACCCAGCGCGTGCCTGTGTCAACCTGATCGTCAGTCGAACGACTCTCAGGCATGACGAACTCCGTACCGGAGGAGATCTCCATGGGCGAGCGGCGGGCGATGGAGCCTTCTCGCGCTGAGCTCGTCGACGTGCTGTTCCGGCGGCACTACGCCCCGCTCGTCCGGCTTGCGGTCGTCATGCTGGGCAGCCGTGAGGCTGCAGAGGACGCCGTCCAGGAGGCCTTCGTAGCGCTGCACCGGCACTTGCCATCTCTGCGTAACCCCGAATCTGCCGAGGCGTACCTGCGTTCGGCGGTCCTCAACTGCTCTCGCTCCTGGGTACGGCGTCAGGTCACCCAACGCGCGGCGCGGCCGCTGATGCCCGTGCGCGAGCATTACCAGAGTCCAGAGGACACGGCCGTAGGTCGCGACCAGGTCGGATCAGTCGTCGCGGTCATGCGGACGTTGGCCCGACGCCAGCGTGAGGTGCTGGCCTGCCGGTTCGTCCTCGAACTGTCCGTCGCGGAAACAGCCCAGCTGCTCGAGATCAGCGAGGGATCGGTCAAGGCCCATACCCATCGCGGATTGCAGGCCCTACAACAGCGGATCGAGGTGACCCGATGAGCAGCATCGAGGAGCGGCTCGCGCGGGACATCGCGGCAGTAGCAGGAGGAGTCGTCGTGACCGAGTCAGACCTGCGGGATGCCCACAACGCAGTGGACGAACGCATCGACAGCCGCCGGCAGCGGAACCGCCGTCGTACCGTGGTCGCGGCAGCCGCCGCGGCCGTGTTGATCCCTGCCATGGCGTTCGCCAGCTTCCAAGTCCTGGGCAGCAACGACGAGACGGCACCACCGGCCAACCCAGGGCCGACGGACGCTGTGGACCCCGATGCGGGCTTCCTCACCGGGAGCGCACCGACCCCGGAACTCCTGGAAGGCGTCTGGCGGGTGGACAACGGCACTTCGACGCTCCTCTTCAGGAACGACGGCACCGTCTTGCTCGACGGCCGGGGGAAGTTGTACGCCGACTCGGTCGTCGGGGCGTACACCATCGCGGGAGACCTGATCACGATCGACGTGGAAGGTGGGCCGTCCGGCTGTGTTGCCCCCCAGCGTTTGGCAATGCGCGCGGCCCAGCCCGAGGCCGGTCTGCTTCACGTCGTGCACACCGAACCCATGACGGGTAATTGCCTGTCTGATCAGGACGAGCGATGGGTTCTGGAGCAGGTTCTTCCGACGAACGCTGGTTGGGCTGGGATCGACTGGTCCGAGGATGAGTTCCAGTCGCTGGCGACCCCGGCAGACCTGCACGGCGACTGGGTGGCCCAAGGTGGTGGACACCTCCTCGAGCTGACCTCGGACGGCACGCCAAGTGGCGCCGACGGCGTCTACTACGTCGCGGCTGCGTCCGGTGAGGTCGTCGACGACGGTCAATGGACCCTCGACGCCTCACGCTCACAGCTCCGCCTGGTCAGCTCGGGGACCTCGCAGACATGCGACGAGGGTGACCGCCTCGTTCTTGGCGAGCTGACTCTCGTCGACTCACACCCCTCTGACGCCTTCCGTGGCACGGTGGAACTCAACGCCTGCGGCGGCTCCTGGACGCCAGCCGCCTGGTCCCTGATCCCCCACATCGGCAGCTGACCCGGGCACGATTGGGTTGCCCGGCGCCCCCGGATCTCGGCAGATGAGTGCGCGGGTGACGTCGATGTCTTCACCGGATCCTCGCGCTGTGGAAGACCCCGGATTCAGGCCCGACAGTGTCAGTGCCGAGTGGTTGGCTGGGTGTCATGACCAGCACCGTCACCGCGCTTCCGGACACGGCGTCCGGGGTGCTGGCTGCGGCGCGCGAGCGCCGTGCGGCGGCGGACGCCGCTGAGGCGGACCTGCTGGCGTTGGCGGTGCAGTGGGCGGTGATGCATCCGGCCGAGACCCTCGAGGATGCGGAGTCGTTGACGTCGCGGGTGCACCTGGCAGGCGCCGATGATCAGGTGGTGGCGTTGGCGGGTCCGGGGGCGCCGCTGGTGGCGGAGTTCAGTGTGGCGGAGTTCGCGGCCGCGATCGGGGTGGGCACCGAGACCGGCAGGCACTACCTCGGTCACGCGGTGGAGCTGCGCTACCGGCTGCCACGGCTCTGGGAGCGGGTGGTGGCCGGTGACCTGGCGGCGTGGAAGGCACGGCGGGTGGCGCGGGAGACCATCAGCCACGCCCTGAGCCGCGAGGCGGCGGGGTTCGTGGACCGGCACGTGGCGCCGGTCGCCCACAAGGTCACCACCGGGGTGTTGTCACGGCTGGTGGAGGAGGCGGTGGGCCGGTTCATGCCCGAGGCGGCCGAGCGGCGGCGTCGTGAGGCCGCCGACGGCCGGCACTTCCGGATCGACCACGACCAGGTCTCCTTCGCCGGCACCTCCCTGGTCACCGGCGAGCTCGACCTGGCCGATGCGCTGGACCTGGAGGATGCGATCCGGGGGATCGCCGCCCAGCTGGGCGACCTCGGCTCCACCGAGCCCCTGGACGTGCGCCGTTCGGTCGCGGCCGGTGAGCTCGCCCGCCGCCAGCTGGCCCTCGACCTCACCACCAGCGACGAAGAAGACCGGCCGCGCCGGCACCGCACGACCTCCCGGACCGTGCTCCACCTCCACCTCTCCCACGCCGCGCTGGCGGGTGCTGACCCGGTGGGGCGGGTGGAGAACACCCGCACCCCGGTCACCGCCGAGCAGATCCGTGCCTGGTGCGGCCGCCCCGAGACCGCGCTGGTGGTCAAGCCGGTGATCGACCTGGCCGACCACGTCCCCGTCGAGGCCTACGAGGTCCCCGACCGGATCGCCGAACGGGTCGCGCTGCGCGACCACACCTGTGTCTTCCCCTGGTGCACCCGCCCCGCCCGAGCGCTGGCCCCGGACGCGTATCCGTGCGACTGCGACCACGTCGTCGCCTACCAGCCCGACGACACCGGCGGCACCGGCGGCACCGGCGGCACCGACGATCGGGCGCATCAGACGTGTCCGTGCCGGCTCGCACCCCTGTGCCGGCGACATCACCGCCTCAAGACCCACTCGGCCTGGACCTACACGATCCTCGAACCCGGCTCCTACCTGTGGTCCAGCCCCCACGGCTACCACTACCTCCGCGACCACCACGGCACCCTCGACGTCTCCACCGACCGACACCCCACCCGCAGTCCCCGGCGGCCACCACACCCCCGAGATTGACCCCGCCCCACACCCCGCCCACTCGGCGGGGCTCATGGCATGCCGTGGGCATGGCCACGGTGGCCACCGGGTCGCGCTGGCAAGCGGCCGAGCCGGACTTCAGGTCCGTCCCCGTGCACGCCACGTCCGGTGAGCTGGGCGCGGGTTCCCAGACACCAGATCCGGATCGCCGTTGACTGCCGTGACGTCACCGGTCGGGTCCGCCGGGAGTTGTACACGATCGCCTGGCCGGAGCCGACCCCCGAGGCGGGGCCCATGTCGACCGACCTCTTCGACGGTCTCCCCTGACGAGTCAGCGGGTCCGGTAGCGCACGTAGACCAGCCCGCTGTCGAAGGCCCGCTCCTCTACCAGCTCGAGGTCGAGGCGCACGCCGTCGGGGAAGAACCGGGTGCCGCCGCCGACCACGCTGGTGGTGAGGAAGAGCGCGTACTCGTCGACCAGCCCGGCCGCGATCGCCTGGGCCGCGAGGTTCGGCCCATCGACGGAGAGGTCGTGGTCGGACTCCGCCTTGAGGCGGCGCACCTCGTCCGGGTCGAAGGTCCGCTCGATCCTGGTGCGCTCGCTCGACACCGACTCCAAGGTGGTCGAGTAGACGATCTTCTCGGCGGCCTGCCAGCCACGCGCGTACTCCACGATGTGCGGCGGCGCGTCGGGGTCGGTGTGCGCGGTCTCCCAGAAGACCATCGTCTCGTACATCCGCCGGCCGTAGAGGTAGGTGCGGACGGGGCGGAACAGGTCGTCGATGAAGGTGTGCACCTCCGGGTCGTCGGCGGCGCCCCAGCCCAGGTCGCCCTCCGCGGCCTCGGCGTAGCCGTCGAGCGAGGTGATCATCGAGTAGACGAGCCTGCCCATGCGTCCGCTCCTACCGGGCCGCCGCCACCGCTTGAGCGATGGCGGACTGCCCGAGCCACGTCGGGATCTGGCGCTCCACGTCGACCGGTGCGTCGAGGACCACGTCACCGGCTCGCAGCACGGCGGGCCAGCTCCGGTCGCCGCGCCACACCTCGGTGAGGGCTCGCAACGAGGTCGACATCCGGCCTGCGACGTCGTAGCCGGGGTCGTAGTCGCAGACGTCGGCCTCGCGGCCGGCCACCACCACCCACCAGCGCGCCACCTTCGACGCGACGTCGTCGAGCTCGATCGCCAGCACCGTGCGGCCGGGCGGCCAGGCGTCGACGGGCAGCGTGCGGCGTACGTCCCAGAACAGCAGGTGCGGGTCGTAGTCCTGCTCGCCGAGGTCGCCGATCCACCGGACGCCCCAGGCGCCGAGCCCCTCGACGACCGGGCGCAGCTCGAGCCCGCTGGCCGTCAGCGTGTACGACGTGCCGCGACCCGTCACGGTGCGCTCGACGATCCCGACCCGCTCGAGGCTGCGCAGCCGCTTGGCGAGCAGCGCCGGCGACATCTTCGGCACGCCGCGGCGGATCTCGTTGAAGTGCGTGCTGCCCGACAGCAGCTCGCGGATGACGAGGATCGTCCACCGCTCGTCGAGGATCTCCATCGCCTTGGCGACCGGGCAGAACTGTCCGTATCCCGCACCCATGACCCTCCGCTCCCGTGCACCGTGCCGTGGTGGGAGCAGTCTAGTTCTGCATCTGTACCCCTGGGCTACACACTCGCCACTGGCCGCGGCCACCGCGGGGGTCGACCCTGGAGGTGTTCGGAGACACCCAGGAGGGATCACCCATGACCACCCAGACCAGCACGCCCGGAGACGTCGAGCTCAAGGCCAAGCACCGCGCCATGTGGGGCTCCGGCGACTACCCGGGGATGGTGACCGACTTCCTCACGCCCCTGGGTCCGGTGCTCGCCGGAGCCGTCGGGATCGCTGCCGGCGACCGCGTCCTCGACGTGGCCGCGGGCACCGGCAACGCCGCAATCCCGGCCGCGCTCGCCGGCGGAGACGTGGTCGCCAGCGACCTGACGCCGGAGCTCTTCGAGGCGGGCCGCCGCGACGCCGAGGCCCGGGGTGCCCGGCTCGAGTGGCAGCAGGCCGACGCCGAGCACCTGCCGTTCGAGGACGCGTCGTTCGACGTCGTCATGTCGTGCATCGGCGTGATGTTCGCGCCGCGCCACCAGCAGTCGGCCGACGAGCTGGTCCGCGTCACCCGGCCCGACGGCACGATCGGCCTGCTGAGCTGGACGCCGCAGAGCATCGTGGGACAGCTGTTCGCGGCCCTCAAGCCGTTCGCGCCGCCGCCGCCCCCGGGTGCGCAGCCGCCGCCACTCTGGGGCGACGAGGCGCACGTCCGCGAGCTGCTCGGCGACCGGGTCACCGACGTCCGGGAGTCGCGGGGGAACCTCCGGGTCGAGATCTTCGAGTCGGGCGCGGCGTTCCGCGACTACTTCAAGTCTCACTACGGGCCGACGCGCGCCGTGTACGCCTTCCTCGGGGACGACGCGGCGCGGGTCGCCGAGCTCGACGGGGCGCTCGCCGAGGTCGGCGACCGGTTCATCGACGACGGTCTCTCGCAGTGGGAGTACCTGCTGCTGACCGCCCGGAAGCGCTGAGGCTCACTCGCCGACCAGACCTAGGCCGAGGTACTCGACCGCGTAGCTGCCGGTGAGGTAGAGCGACGCGTAGCGGGCCACCTCGGTCGGGGCGTCGGCGGTGATCGTCTCGACCCGGACGCCGCGGGAGACGGCGGCGGCCTGGAGCCGGCCCCGGTCCTCGCGGACCACCGGCTCCTCGCTGCCGTCGTCGAGCACGAGCAGCATGGGGCGCAGGTCACCACCGGCGTCGGCGAACGGGTCGTCGAACACATCCCGCGGCCGGGTGGCCTCCAGCACCGGGAGCAGGTGCTCGGCGTCTCCGGCCAGCGCGCTGCGGCCGCTCACCCGGCGCAGCGACTCGGCGATCCGGCGGGCGGCGCGGGCCGCCAGCACGGTGCCGCCCCACACGACCGGGACCGTGTCGGCCATCGCGATCGCCAGCATCTTGGCGGGGTTGACCGCCAGGTCGCGGTGAGGCGAGCAGGCGATCGCGACGTCGTCGAGGGCGGTCGCCACGCTCTCGGCATCGGCCCGCGGCCCGAGCTGCACCTGCTCGAGGTACTCCAGCATCACGACCGCGGTCGCGAGCTGGTCGCGCCCCGGCGTCGGCAGGATCGTGCTCCAGCGGCCGGCGGCGTGCTCGGCGACGGTCGAGCTCGGCGGGCACGCCACCACCACCTGGCAGCCCCGGCGCACAGCCTCGGCCACCGCGGAGGCCGAGCCGACGCCGCCGTCGGGAGCGAGCACCACCACCAGGTCGAGGCTGCCGGCCCAGCCCGGCAGCGACGGGTTCGGCCAGGCGACGAACGGCACGGGGCACCACGGCTCCAGCACCGCTCGCAGCAGCCGGCTGTCGGGGCCGGCCGCGACCACGGCGCGGGGACGCTGCTGCTCGGCGGCCCGGGACACCGCCTCGGCGATCGCGTCGGCGGCCTCGGTCGCCTCGCGGCGTACCCGGGCGCCGGACTCGGCCAGCGCGCGCAGCGGGGCGTCGGCGCGAATGCCACACCGACTCGTCGTCGAGCCGGGCCTCGTCGAACCAGGAGGTCATCGCCGCGTCCTCAGTCGGGCCGACGAGCCTCGTCGACGAGCAGCACAGGGATGTCGTCGCGCACGGGATAGGCGAGCCCGCACGACTGGCAGACCAGCTCGTCGTCGGTGGGCGCGAGCTCCCCGCGGCAGTCGGGGCAGACGATGATGGCGAGCAGGCCGGGGTCGAGGTTCATCGGTGGCTCCTGATCCGGGTGAGGACGTCGTCGCGGACCGCGGCCATGGTGGCCGCGTCGGCTCCCTCGGCGTTGAGCCGGAGGAGGGGTTCGGTGTTGGACGGGCGGACGTTGAACCACCAGTCGCGGTGGCTCACGGTCAGCCCGTCGAGCTCGTCGGTCGTGACGCCGTCGCGGCGCTCGTACGCCGCCCGCAGCTCCATCAGGACGCCGGCGGTGTCGGCGACGACCGTGTTGAGCTCGCCGCTCTGGACGTAGCGGTCGTAGCGGCTCATCAGCCCCGACAGCGGCCGGTCGGACTCGGCGAGCGCGGCCAGCACGTGCAGCGCCGCCAGCAGACCGGAGTCGGCGCGCCAGAAGTCCCGGAAGTAGAAGTGGCCGCTGTGCTCGCCGCCGAACACCGCGCCGGTCTCGGCCATGGTCGCCTTGATGAAGCTGTGGCCGACCCGGGTGCGGACCGGGGTGCCGCCGAGCTCGGTCACCAGCTCCGGGACCGCTCGGCTGGTGATCAGGTTGTGGATCACGGTCGCGCCCGGGTGGCGGGCCAGCTCGCGCTCGGCGATCAGGGCGGTGAGGGCCGACGGCGACACCGGGTGGCCGCGCTCGTCGACCAGGAAGCAACGGTCGGCGTCACCGTCGAACGCCAACCCGACATCGGCCCCGGTCGCCACGACCCGCGACTGGAGGTCGACCAGGTTCGCGGGGTCGATCGGGTTGGCCTCGTGGTGCGGGAACGTCCCGTCCAGGTCGAAGTAGAGGGGGTCGAGGTCGACCTGGTCGGCCCCGAGGAGCCCGGCGACCGCCGGCACCGTGTGGCCGGCCATCCCGCTGCCGGCGTCGACCACGACCCGCAGCCGGCGGCCGCGGACCGGAGCGAGCCCGACCAGGTGCTCGGCGTACGCCGGCAGGACGTCGTGGTCGCGGATCGTCCCGGGCCGCCCGCTCGCGCGCGTGGAACCCGCGGCCACCAGGTCGCGGATCTCGGCGAGACCGCTGTCGAGGGCGATCGGCCGGGCGCCGGCGCGGCAGAGCTTGATGCCGTTGTACTCGGCCGGGTTGTGGCTCGCCGTGACCATCGCCCCGGGCAGGTCGAGCCGACCGGAGGCGAAGTAGAGCTCGTCGGTCGCGCACAGCCCGATCGCGACGACGTCGGCACCGGCCGCGGCCGCACCTGTGGCGAACGCGCCGGCCAGCGCGGGCGACGACGCGCGCATGTCGTGGCCGACCACGAGCTCCCCCGCGCCGGTGACCTCGACGAACGCAGCCCCGATCCTCCGTGCCAGGTCGGGGTCGAGCTGCTCGGGCACGAGCCCGCGCACGTCGTACGCCTTGAAGATCGCGTCGAGCGTCGCGACGTCGGCGGTGGGGGCCATGGCCCCGGAGCCTACTTCTCGACCACGCCCCGCGTTCAGTCGGAGGTGAGCACCCGGAGGTGGCCGCGGCGAGTGGTCTCGCGGCCGGTCTCGTCGGCGAGCGAGGTCACCGGGGCCGGAGGCGAGGCAGGACGCCCCGCCTCGCGCACCGCGTCGGCGAGCGCCAGCAGGTCGTCCTGGGTGGGGCCCTGCGCCGCCGGGTCGGGGGCGAGCCGCAGCACGTCCCAGCCGCGCGGCGCGGAGAGCCGCTCGCTGTGCTGGTCGCACAGGTCGTACGCGTGCGGCTCGGCGAAGGTCGAGAGCGGACCCAGCACGGCCGTCATGTCGGCGTACACATAGGTCAACGTG
The DNA here is from genome assembly GCA_963829855.1 of uncultured Actinomycetota bacterium. Taxonomy (GTDB): domain Bacteria; phylum Actinomycetota; class Actinomycetes; order Propionibacteriales; family Nocardioidaceae; genus Nocardioides. The sequence goes on from CAWHKE010000011.1 coordinate 778,238, forward strand.
GTGACCGCCGGACGGGCGCACGCCGTCCTCGAGCACCGACGAGATCCACTCACGCGGCCGACGGTACCCACTCCCCGGCGGCGTGCCGATTAGGCTCGCGGCTGTGGAGTCCCCGGAAACCCTGCCGCGTCGGCGAGACCGCCGCGGTCGCGGGATGCGCGGCCCCGGCGTGATGCCCTACGCGCTCGGGACCCCGGCGCGGCCGACGTCCGGCGAACGCTTCGACACCCTCGTGCTCGACGTGATCGCCGACCTCGAGGACCGTTGGGCCGACCGGCTCGGGCTCGTCGAGTACGCCGTGGAGGACGCGCCCCAGATCCCCGACGACTGGCACCCCGAGACGATCCCGCTGTCGTCGCTGGTGCGCGGCGCGCGGGGGGCGCCGACCCGGCTGGTGCTGTTCCGAAGGCCGATCGAGCACCGGGCCGAGACCCGCTCGGACCTCGAGGCACTGGTGCTCACCGTCGTCGTCGAGCAGGTCGCGGAGCTGCTCGGGATCGACGCGGAGCTGGTCGACCCGCGCTACCGGCCCCGGGACTGACCGGCTGCGAACGGTCTACTGCGGCAGGCCCGGCCGTACGTCGGGGATCAGCGCGTACCGCACCAGCTGCTCGAGCGGGACGACCGTGGTGCCACCCGTGCCGCGCTCCTCGGCGCGCACCACGACGGCCGCGGTCACCTCGGTGCGCCGCGGCGTGACCCGCACCAGCCGGGTGCCGTCGGGCAGGTCCAGCGCCCCGCCGCTCCCGTCGGTCAGCTCGAACCGCTCCTCCTCGAGCAGCTCACCGGCCTCGTCGTAGGACGCCACGATCGCGACCCCCGCCCCACCGGCCCGCGCCAGCACGAGCCGCGCCACGCCCGGCGGCACCAGCGCCGTCACCGGCTCCGCTGCACCGGCGGTCACCGGCGCGTGCACGAGGTCCTCGTCGAGCACCGACCGGAGCGTCGCCGTCACCGGTTCGGTCGAGGTCACGAGCAGGCCCAGCGCGCCCTCCTCGATCTGGGTGCGCAGCGTCTCGGTCAGGGTGATGGTCTCGGTCGACTCCGGGTCGATCCGCACCTCCTCGAGCCCCTCGGGGACGAACGCCGCGTCCGGCGTCACGACCCGGAGCTCGGCGCGGACCTCGCTGTCCCCCGGGTTGCCGATCACCAGCGTGTCGTCGGCGTCCTCGCCGGTGGCGAGCCCCAGCAGCAGCGTCTCGGTCGCCGGCTCGGGCGAGGCCGGCAGCCACCCGGTCGTCGCGGGCCGGGCGCCCAGGGCGGGGATCTCGTCGACCAGGGTGGCCCCCAGCCGTCCGCGTGAGACGACGACGTGGAGCAGCAGCTCGCCCCGGCGCGGGACGACCGAGCCGAGGTCGATCTGCTCGGTCTCGCCGCCGGGCAGCGAGATTCCTCGCAGTCCGGGCACGTCGATCGGGCCGGTTCCGCCCCAGACGGTGACGTCGGCCACCGCCGGCCCCGGGTCGGGGTTGGTCAGCTCGAGGGTGGAGGCGTGCTCGGCGCCCGCGCCCACGCCGGTGAACCAGTACTCGGGCCGCGGTGGGACGCACGGCGTGGTGGCGAGCCCCTGCTCGGCGTACCGGAAGCCGATCAGCTCGGCGGCGACCGGCCCGCTGCCGCGCACCCAGGTCGGGCCCGCGTCGTCGAGCTCGGAGACGGCGTCCCGGTCGAGCTCGATCTGGGAGCCGTCGGCGGCTCCCTCCGTGACGGCGACGGCACCGTCCTCGGTCTCGCTGCCGCCGGTGAAGGCCAGCCGCGAGCCCTCGGGACCCTCGGGGCACACGAGGTCGACCCGGGTCGGGGCCACCTGCTCGGCGGGTCGGCTCGGAGTCGTGACCTCGGCCGGCCGGACCAGCGACAGCGCGCCCACGGTCAGGACAGGCAGCAGCACGGCGAGCACGGCCGTCGGGCTGATCCGACGGGCCGCAGCAGAACGCCGCCCGCTGCCCCGCAGCTGAGGGGTCTCGTCGGTCATGACCGCTCCTCCCGGGCCTGGGTGGGCACGCAGAGCACCGCGACCACCACGATCGCCAGCCCCTGCAACGCCAGCATCGCCACCCGCCACCCGGCGGTCTCGGTCTCGACCGCTCCGGCCACGACGTCGGTCGTCACCCGCCACGCGCGGGTGTCGCGGTCATCGGCGCTGGCGCCCTCGAGCCCGGTGGTCGCGTCGAGCACCGCTGCCAGGTTCCCGTCCACCGGCGCCGACAGCACGATGAAGGCGATCCCGTGGCCGGGCAGCGTCTCGGCCGCCTCCTGCTCGGGCGCCGACAGCAGCGTCTGCACGTCCTCGCCGAGCGCGGTGTCGGGCTTCATCAGTGCCACGATCTCGTCCTCGCCGACAGTGAGGCCGTCCTCCCGCTGCACGGTCCAGGTGACGCCGGAGTCCACGTCGCCCTCGATCACGAGGATGCCGTGCGACGGGCCGAGGCCGGCGGTCTGTTGCATGTACGCCGGGATGCCGCTGTCACGCTCGTCCTCGAGGTCACCCGGGCCGTTGACGACGAACCAGGCGAGCCCGACCAGCGGCGCCACCGAGGCTGCGGCCACGATCGCGACCAGGCCGCGCCGCCGCCACCCGGTCCGGTCGGTGCTGCGCCACGCCCCCTGGGCCGCGATCACGGCAGCGACCACGAACGCGGCCTGGATGACCATCACGAGGAACCCGAGGCCCGCCTTCGTGGTCACCGCGGCGCGCTCGAACGTCACCAGCCCCAGGGCGACCGCGACCACCGCGGCCGCGAACGCCACGATCCAGCACACCAGCACGGGGACCCGGGTGCGCGCGGGCACCAGGGCCAGCACCGCGATCGCCAGCACGGCGAGCCCGAGGAACGCAGGTGCACCGGCGTCGCCGATATGGCCGGTCACGAGGTCGGCGAACGTGACCGTCGCCATCGGCAGCCGTCCGATGTCCAGGGCGAGCGCGGTGGCCGAGCCGGTCCACAGCAGCGGCAGCCACCAGGGCAGGAGCAGCACCACCGGCGTGACCAAGGCGGCCGCCGGCGGCCCCCACACGGAGCGGTCCTTCATGGCGCGCGAGCTGATCCAGAAGCCGGCCCCCATCACGAGGGCGGCGAGCACCAGGGCGAACCAGAACGCGACGGGGGCGAACGCCGTGGCCAGCGCCAGCAGCAGCCCGGTGCGCCAGCCCGCCCGCCAGCGGCGGTCCGGGTCGGGGTCGGCGAAGCCGAGCGCGGCGTGCGCGAGCCACGGCAGCACGGTGGCCGCGACGACGACGCCGAGCCGGCCGAGCCCCCAGGCGCCGGAGGCGGCCGGGATGAGGGCGTAGGCGGCCGAGCCGGCGAACAGCAGCCAGGCCGGTGGGCCCTGCTCGTCGAGCAGGCGCCCGACCACGCGCAGGAAGCGCCACACGCCCCAGAACGACAGGGGCACGGCCAGCACCAGCAACAGGCCGATCGCGCCGGTCGGGCCGGCCACCGATCCCAGCAGCGCCAGCGGGAGCACGTACGCCGGAGCGGGGACCGAGGTCCCCTGCCCCAGCGCGTGCGTCGACTCGGTGTACAACCGCCACCACTGAGCGGCGGTCTCCGGCGCCGGGGAGAGCGCGCCGCCCGCGACCGTGCCGAACGCCTCGCGGGCGCCGACCAGCGCGAGCACCACGAAGACCATCCCGGCCAGGGCGACCGGGTTCGTGAAGAACCGGGCCAGCCAGCCCTGCTCCTCGGCCCAGGGGTCCTCGTCGTCGAGCGCCCGGACCGGCTTCCCGCTGGCGATCCGGCGCCGCTCGGCGACGTCCGCGGCCTGGTTCGTCGCGGCCGCGAGCAGGTCGCCGAGGAAGTCGAGCCCGTGCCGGTAGGGGAGCCACCACGGCGCGAGCAGCGGCCCGACGTCGACCGGGGCCGCGCGCTGCCGCCGGCGGCGGTCGCGCCGGGCTCGGAGCAGGAGCCGGGGCTTGCCGTAGAGCGAGACGAGTGCCGCGAGCTCGTCGAGCGCCTGCCCTGCCTGGCGCACGGCCAGCAGGCCGAGCATCCGCACCAGCGTGCCGAGCGCGAGCCGCAGCGTGCGCCACGGCAACGACCGCGTGCTGGCGTTGACGAGCAACGTGTAGAGGGCGGCGCGCCGCTCCTGGTAGTGGATGTGGCGGCCGGTGAGCGGCGTCCGGCGGACGCCGCGGTGGGCCGCCTCGACGTGGAAGACCACGGCCTGCGGGACGATCACCGCGCGGTGACCGGCCGCCGCCGCGCGCCACCCGAAGTCGAGGTCGTTGCCGAAGATCGGCATCTGCTCGTCGAAGCCGCCGAGCTCCTCGAGCACCGAGCGCCGCACGAGCATGCCCGCGGTGTTGACCGCGAGCACCGCGCGGACGTCGTCGTGCTGGCCCTGGTCGTACTCGCCGCGCTCGAGACCGGTCTCCCGCCGGCCGGTGCCCGAGATCGTGACGCCCAGCTCGAGCAGCCGGCGGAGCGAGGGCCACTCGCGCAGCTTGGGGCCGAGGATGTCGGCGGCGGGGTCGGCCTCCGCCGCGGCGAGCAGCGCCTCGAGGGCGCCGGCCTCGGGCGTGGAGTCGTCGTGGAGCAGCCAGATCCAGTCGGCGTCGCCGGCCTGCTCGAGCCCGAGCCGCACGGCGGCCGGGTAGGACGTACTGCCGTGCGCGGTGGTGACGGCGCCGTACGCCTCGGTCAGCAGGTCGGGGCTGGCGTCGCGGCTCGTGGTGTCGATCGCGACGACCCGGTCGACCGGGCGTCGCTGCGCCCGGATGCCGTCGATGACCGTCGGCAACCACCGGGCACCGTCATGGCTGACGAGCAGGGCGACGACGGTGGCAGACACGACCGATGACCATAACGGCCACCTGGTGGCACCGCCGAACTCGCGCGGACCGGTCAGGTCCCCGTCGACGCCACGAGCGTGCCCGTGACGTCGACCGGGATCAGACCGCCTGCTTCTTCAGCTTGCGGCGCTCCCGCTCGGAGAGGCCGCCCCAGATGCCGAAGCGCTCGTCGTTCATCAGTGCGTACTCGAGGCAGTCGTTGCGCACCTCGCACGTCAGGCAGACCTTCTTGGCCTCCCGCGTGGACCCACCCTTCTCAGGGAAGAACGCCTCGGGATCGGTCTGGGCGCACAGTGCGCGCTCCTGCCATCCCGCTTCCTCGGCGTCTCCGTCGAGGAGAAGAAGTTCTCTCACGGTACTCGCCCTTTCGACCCGGACATCCGAGGCGGTTGGCCCCGGGTTGTCCCCGGATGTGCTCTCTGTCTGCTTCCCCCGTGTCCTCGGCCTCTCACCGGTTCCCGAACCCGCTGCGAGACAGAAGAACACTGTGGGAATTACACGCCTGTCGTACACCGGAAGTCAAGCCTGAGTCTGGTATATGCGTCCATAGTCCGAGTGGGCCATTTCCGCTGACCGATCGGCGATGCGGCAGGCTGTGCGCCATGCGTTCACCCGTACGCCGGATCACGGTGCTCTCCGGCGGCGTCGGCGGGGCCCGCTTCGTCCGCGGGCTGCGTCACGGGATCGCGTCGCAGACCCTACCCGGCGTCGCGCCCGACGCCGACGTCACGGTGGTCGCCAACACCGCCGACGACTGGTGGCTGCACGGCCTCAAGATCTGCCCCGACCTCGACACCGTCATGTACACCCTCGGCGACGGCATCGACCTCGAGCGCGGCTGGGGCCGGCGCGACGAGACGTGGCACGCGAAGGAGGAGCTGGCGGCGTACGGCGCGGAGCGGGCCTGGTTCGGGCTCGGCGACCGCGACCTCGCGACCCACCTCGTCCGCACCCACATGATGGACGCGGGCTACCCGCTCTCCCAGGTGACCGAGGCGCTCTGCCAGCGCTGGAAGCCGGGGGTGAGGCTGCTGCCGATGACCGACGACCGGGTCGAGACCCACATCGCGATCACCGACCCCGAGGCCCCGAGCGGCCGCCGCGTCGTGCACTTCCAGGAGTACTGGGTGCGGCTGCACGCCGAGGTGCCGGCCGAGGCCGTGATCGTGGTCGGCCAGGAGGACTCGTCCCCCGCACCCGGGGTGATCGACGCGATCACCGACGCCGACCTGGTCATCGTGCCGCCGTCCAACCCGGTCGTGTCCGTGGGCACCATCCTGGGCGTCCCGCGGATCCGCGAGGCGCTGGGCGCGACCCGGGCGCACGTCGTCGGGGTCTCCCCCATCATCGGCGGCCACCACGTGCACGGCATGGCCGAGCAGCTGCTCACCGTCATCGGCGTCGAGGTGACGGCGGGCGCGGTCGGACGCCACTACGGCTCGCGCGCCGGCGAGGGGGTCCTCGACGGCTGGCTCGTGGACGAGGCCGACGCCGGTCAGCTCGAAGAGCTGCACGACGCCGGCCTCCGGGCGGCGGCGGTCCCACTCCTCATGACCGACGACGACGCCACGGCCGCGATCGCCGCCGCCGCGATCACCCTGGTGACGGGCTGACCCGGTGATCGAGCTGCGGGTGCTGGCCCCCGACGGGATCGGCGAGGTACGGCGGGGCGACGACCTCGCCTCGCTGCTCGCCGAGCGCGTGGAGCTCGCCGACGGTGACGTCGTCCTCGTCACGAGCAAGGCCGTCAGCAAGGCCGAGGGCCGGGTCGTGGCCGGGACCCGTGACGACGCGCTGCCGGGCGAGACCGCCCGGGTGGTCGCCCGCCGCGGCCCCACCACCATCGTGCGCACCCACCACGGGTTGACGCTCGCCGCCGCCGGGATCGACGCTTCGAACGTCGAGCCCGGCTCGGTCGTGCTGCTCCCGGTCGACCCCGACGGGTCGGCCCGGGCGATCCGCGCCCGGCTGCTCGAGCTGACCGGCAGGACTGTCGGCGTGGTCGTCACCGACACCGCAGGCAGGGCGTGGCGGGAGGGCCAGACCGACCTCGCCGTGGGCGCGGCCGGACTCCGCGTCCTGGACGACCACACCGGCCGCCGGGACGCCTACGGCAACGAGCTGGTCGTCACCGCGCCGGCCGTGGCCGACGAGCTGGCCGGCGCCGCCGAGCTCGCGCAGGGCAAGCTCGGCGGTCGCCCGTGCGCGGTGGTCCGCGGCCGCGCCGACCTCGTGCTGCCGGCGGGCGACGACGGCCCGGGTGCCGCTGCCCTGGTGCGACCCGAGGGGGCCGACCTCTTCGGGTACGGCGCCCGCGAGGCCGTGCTGCGCGCCCTCGTGGGCGACCCCGACGACGCGGCCCCGTTCGGGTCGCCGTCGGACGCGACCGAGCTCGCCGCCGCCCTCACCCGGCTCGGCGGCGTACCCCACGTCGAGGACGACGGACTGGCCCTCGGCGGCGACCTTCCACGCGAGGCGGTGCGGGCGCTCGCCTTCGCGCACGGCTGGGTGGTCGACCACGGCGACCGTGTCCGGCTCCGGCCGCGACCGCAGAGTCCGTAGACTTCCCCCGCAGTCCACCGCCCGACCCCCGACCCGATCGACGAGGAAGCCGACCGTGGCCAAGCAGCAGAAGACCGAACGCCAGGCGAAGATCGACGCGATCCGCAAGCAGCAGAAGAGCGCGGAGAAGCGGCGCGGTCTGATGATCGTCGGCGTGTGCGCAGTCGTCGCGCTCCTCATCGTCGGCGCCGCCGCCTACGGCCCGATCAAGAACTGGTGGGACGTGCGGCAGCTTCGCGACCTCGACCTCTCCACCATCGGCGCCCCGGCGTCGGTCTGCCAGGACGTGCAGGAGAAGGACGCGACCGGCAGCGGCGACCACGTCGACCCCGGCACCGAGATGGACTACGAGGACGCCCCGCCGGCGTTCGGCCCCCACTGGAGCGACTGGGACTCCATCGAGCGCAAGTTCTACACCGACGGCGACCGCCCCGATCCCGGGATGCTGGTCCACAACCTCGAGCACGGCTACACCCTGCTCTGGTACGACGAGACCATCGCCGACGACGATCAGGCCATGGCCGACCTGCGGGCGATCGCGAGCAAGTTCACCGACGACTCCAACCTGCGCAACAAGTTCAAGATCGTGCCCTGGACTGCCGACGACGGCGCGCCGTTCCCCGACGGTCAGCACCTCGCGTTCACGCACTGGTCCATCGGTGGCGACGGCGACGCCTCGGGCGACCAGACCGGCATCACCCAGTTCTGCTCCGAGCCGAGCGGGGCCGCGGTGGAGCAGTTCATGGAGGACTACCCCTACACCGACTCCCCCGAACCGGGAGTGATGTGACCGCTGCGCAGCTGCGGCTCACCTGAGCTCGGCGTGGCCGGCCTCCTCGAGGCCGGCCACGATCGCCTTCACCCGCTGCGCGTGCGCCCTCGTGGTCACCAGCACGGCGTCCGGGGTGTCGACGACCACCACGTCGTCGAGCCCGACGACGGCGACCACCCGACCGGAGCCGGGGACGACGAGACCGGTCGCGTCCTCGACGCTCACGAGCCCGGCGTCGCCCAGCACTCGCAGCGTGCCGTCGGCGCCGAGCACGCGGGCCAGCGCGTCGACGTCTCCCAGGTCGTCCCACCCGAAGTCCGCGCGGAGGACGGCGACCCGGTCGGCCGCGGCCGCAGGCTCGGCCACCGCGTGGTCGATCGCGATCCGCGGCAGCTCCGGCCACAGCTCGCCCAGTCGCGCAGGGTCGGCCGCGATCGCGCGCAGCCGTTCGGAGAAGCCGCGGTCCTGCTCCGCCAGCAGGTCGAGCAGCACCCCCGGTCGTACGACGAACATGCCCGCGTTCCACCGGTGCGCCCCGTCCTCGACGTAGGCGCGCGCACGTGCGGCGTCCGGCTTCTCCACGAACGCCACGACCCGGTGCACGCCCGGGTGCCCGTCGAGCGGGTCGCCCACCTCGACGTACCCGAAGCCGGTCGAGGGTGAGGTCGGCGCGATCCCGATGGTCACGAGCCACCCGTCGGCCGCCGCCGCCGCGGCGCTGCGCACGGCGTCGTGGAACGACTCGGGGTCCGTGATGACGTGGTCTGCCGCGAACGAGCCGATCACGGCGTCCGGGTCGCGCCGCTCCACGACGGCGGCGGCGAGGCCGATCGCGGCCATGGAGTCGCGCGGCGACGGCTCGGCCAGGATCGCGCCGGACCCGAGACCCGGCAGCTGTGCCGCCACGGCGTCGGCGTGGGCCGCTCCCGTGACCACGACCACCCGGTCACCGGCCACCGGCTCGACCCGGTCGACGGTCTGCTGGAGCAGGCTCCGGCCGCTCCCGGTGAGGTCGAGCAGGAACTTCGGCGACGCCGCCCGTGAGAGCGGCCACAGCCGGGTGCCGGCGCCGCCGGCCGGGATCACGGCCCAGAAGTGGTCGAGCCCGGGGGTCGCCGCGTCAGCCATGCTGGAACCCTAGGACCATGACGACGTTCGCGACGATCCTCTCGGACCTCCTGCGCGGCGAGCCGGGCCGGCCGCTGGTGACCTTCTACGACCACGCGAGCGGCGAGCGGACCGAGCTGTCGGTGACGACGTACGCCAACTGGGTGGCCAAGACGGCGTCGCTCCTCGCCGAGGTGCACGACCTGGAGCGCGGTCAGTCGATCCGGGTCGACCTGCCGAGCCACTGGCTGTCCCCGGTGTTCCTCGGGGCCGCGTGGACGATCGGGCTGGTCGTCACGACCGACGACCGGCCGGACGCCGTCGTCTGCGGCCCCGACAGCCTGGACCGGTGGGCGCCGCACGCCGCGGAGGCGGTCGTGCTCGCGACCGCACTGCACCCGCTGGGGCGGCCGTTCGACGAGCCGCTGCCGGCCGGCGTCCACGACGTCGGCACCGAGGTGTGGGGCCAGCCGGACGCGTTCACGCCCTGGGACCCGCCCGGGCCGGATGACGAGGCCGTGACGGGGACGACGCACGCGGAGCTCTGGAAGGCGGCCGCCGCCGGGAGTGTTCTCACCGACGGCGGCCGTCTCTTCAGTGAGGCGAACCCGGCTTCCCCTTCCGGTCTCTCCTCCTTCACCGAACCGCTTGTCCGTCGCGGTTCGGTGGTCCTGGTGGCCCATCCGGATCCGGCGCGGGTCGAGGAGACCTTCGCCGCCGAGCGGGCCACGGCCCGTGCCTGAGGCTGCGTGCGGTCAGCCCGCCAGGTCGTAGATCCCCAATCCTCCGCCCAGGACCCGGCGGGTGCCGAAGCCCTTCGCGGACGCTTGCAGCGCGACCAGCCGACCGGTCGCCTTCTCGCGGACGATCACGTCGGAGTGCCCGCTCACCCGCAGGTCGCTGACGCCGATCACCCAGTCGTACGCCGTGACGTCGAGCCCCAGCCGCTTGCCGCCGATGAGTCCGCCGGGGCCGTTGCCGGGGTAGAGCGACAACGCGGAGCCGTTGCGGAACAGGCTGTCGGGGGCGCCGTCGCCGTTCCAGCGGCCGACCGCCACCTGCCGGCCGGCGTCGATCGCGCTGTGGGCGACGTAGCTCGGCAGCAGCCCGTCGAGGCCGCGGCCGGGGTAGATCCGCATCGACGCGCCCGCCGGCTGGCCCATCAGGTCGGGCCGGCCGTCGCCGGTCATGTCGCCGACGGCCGCGAGCAGCCGGACCTGACCGAAGCCGGTGGCGAGCTTGACGCGGGTGCCGAAGTGGCCCTTGCCGTCGCCACGCCGGAGGAAGAGCGCCCCCCGGTCGGTGCGGTAGACGAGGTCGCTGAAGCCGTCGCGGTCCCAGTCGCCGGCATTGAGGAGTGCGTTCGCGGCGGGCAGGTCGAGCCCGGTGTCGAGCGCCGGGAGCAGGTCGACGGTCCCGAGGTTCGGGTAGGTCAGCACGTCCGCGCCCTTGCGCGAGACGACGTCGGGCAGCCGGTTGCCGACGTACCGCGCGGCTCCGACGACGGTGCCGGCACCCTGCACGCGCGTGATCGGGCCGAGTGCGCTGCCGAACCTGAGGTTCCCCGTCGAGGGCACGATCCAGCCCGCTTCCTTGGCACCCTCGCGGACGAACAGGTCGGCGAGTCCGTCGCGGTTGAAGTCGCCGAAGCCGGAGACGGATCCCCACCCGGCCCACGACCCGGCCACCTTGACCGCCGTGCCGAACCGGCCGGTGCCCGTACCCGGCAGCGCCCACAGCGCGCCGGCCGCGTCCCGGGCCAGCAGGTCGGCCCGATCGTCGCCGTCGAGGTCGCCGGTGGCGGCGAGCGACCGGTAGCCCGCCCACTCGCCCGGCACCCGCTGGCGGTCGGCGAACCCTCCGGTCCCCTTGCCCGCGAACACGAAGAGCCGGCCGTTGCCGGGGTTGCGGGCGACGACGTCGTGGCGCCCGTCGCCGGTCACGTCGCCGACCGCGGTCAGCAGGTCGAGGCCGGAGAACGCCGTGAGCGTGCGGACCGCGGCGCCGTACCCGCCGGCCCCGTCACCGGGGTGGACGGCCGTGGAGCCGTCGCCCGCGCGCACGAGGAGGTCGCCGACCGTTGTCGCCGGTCAGGTCGGGCGAGGTCACGACGGCGATCGCGTTCGCGGCGAGGCCGTTGCTCACCACCGGCTTGCCGACGCCGCTGAGGCCACCGGTGCGCAACACGAAGACGCGGCCGTCGGAGGCGCGGCGCGCGACCAGGTCCGGGTGCTCGGAGCCGGCGAGGTTCGACTGCAGCTCGCGGCCGGACCAGTCCTGCTGCGCGGCCGCTGCCAGCTCGCGGATCCGCGGCAGCTTGGCGTACAGGTAGCGGCCCGGGCAGGCGGTGCTGCCCGCGTCGCGGTGGCCGCTGATGGCCCGGAAGGTGTCGGGCCCGACGACCTGGCGGGTCGACGCGGCGTCCACGCCGTGGAGCGAGAGCTTCCACGCGAACAGCGCGCCGTAGGCCTGGATCATCGCGCTGCCCGGCTGCTTCACGTCGAAGTTGCCGATGGCCGACATCGCGAACGACCAGTCGTTGTAGCCGAGCGTGTGGGCACCGACCACGGGGCGGTCGACGCCGCCGTAGCGGCCCTCCCAGATCCGGCCGAACTTGTCGACGAGGAAGTTGTAGCCCACGTCGCTCCAGCCGCGGGACTGCGTGTGGTAGGCGTAGATGCTCCGCAGGATGCCCGGCACCTCGTCGCGCGTGTAGTCGTTGGCGTTCACGGTGTGGTGGACGTAGCCGGCGTGCACCTCGAAGTAGCGCAGCGAGCCCTTGTCGCGCAGCGACTCGTTGGCGCCCCACTGCTCGCGGGAGTAGATCTTCGGCTTGGGCGTGAACGGCGCGAGCGCGGCCCGGGCGCTGGCCGGCCCGGTCGTGTCGAGCGCCGGGGCCTCGCGCTCGGTGGCGACCGGCTCGCCGGGGGTGATGACGGAGAGCCGCATCCCGGCCGGGGGGAACAGTCCGTCCGTCTCGGCACGCACCTGGACGTCGTCGACGTCGCCCACGAACGTCACGTCGGTGCCCGGTCGTGCGTGGCGGGCCTCGGGGCTGCCCGGGTCCGGGCCGTGGTCGGCGTCGTAGGCGATGCCGGTCCAGGCGGACCAGGACCCGTCGGTCCGGGTCCGGACCTGGAAGGAGAGGGTGTCGTCGGTCGCGGCGGTCGGGTCCCAGGTGACGCCGACGCCGGCGTACCCCTCGGCCACCTGCGGACGGCTCACGACGGCGGTGCTGCCGGGCTCGGCGCCGGCCACGGTCCGGGCCTGGAGCGCGACCCTGCCGCGCACACCCGGCTCCGGGGTGATGGCGTAGTCGGTGACCTCGGCGTCGACCGGCGCCGTCGGCACCCGTGACTCCCGGCGGGTCTCGCGGGTGTACGCCGAGAGCTCGAGGGCGTGGCCGCTGCCCGCCCGGGGCCCGCTCGGCGGCACCGGGCTGGGCGCCTGTCCGACGACGTCGAGGCTGATCACGGACGCCGCTGGGGTCAGGACGGCCAGCACCGCACCCAGGGCCAGCAGCTGCTGGCAGGAGGTGACGAAATGAGCCTGGCTCGGACGCATGGGGGGCTACTCCTGTGTGGGGGAAGAGTCACACGAGTAGCAAGTTTCACATCAGTCACAGGCCCGCCGGAAGCGAAACTGAGTAACTACAAACTTGTAATTTCCACTCGACACGCCGGTGGAATCGAGAAAAGTCAATCTCCGTCCCGGCGCGTCGCCGACGGCGTCAGTCGTCGTTCAGGCCCTCGTCGTCGTCGCCGTCCTCGGCGTCGTCGTAGTGGAGGTAGTGGATGCCGTCGTCGACGGGTCCGTCGAAGCCGAGCTTGCCCTTCTCGAGGACGAGCACCCGGTCGCACAGCTGCCGGACGGCGGCCGGCGCGTGGCTGACGAAGAAGATCGTGGTGCCGTTCTGCCGGATCTCGCGCATCCGCTGCCTTGCACTTGCGCTTGAACGGACGGTCCCCCACCGCCAGTGCCTCGTCGGCGATGAAGATGTCGGCCTCGACGTTGATCGCGACCGCGAACCCGAGGCGCGCCCTCATGCCCGAGGAGTAGTAGACGACCGGGGTGTCGAGGAACTTGCCGAGGTCGGCGAAGTCGACGATCTCGTCCAGCTTCCGCCGGGTCTCGGCCTCGCTCATGCCGAGGATCGCGGCGTTGAGCCACAGGTTGTCACGGCCGCTCAGCTGCGGCTGGAAGCCGGCTCCAGTGGCGATCAGGCCGGCCACTCGACCACGGGTCAGCACGGTTCCGCTCTCGGGCCGCATCACGCCGCTGATCAGCTTGAGCAGGGTCGACTTGCCGGAGCCGTTCAGACCCATGACCCCGACCGACTCCCCGCCGTCGACGGTGAAGCTGACGTCGTCGACCGCGTTGAAGCGGTCGTGAGTCTTCTGGCCGCGCATCCGGGCGACCACCTGGTGCTTGAGCGAACGGTGGTACTGCATCGTGAAGGACTTGGTCGCGTTCTGGACCTCGATGTAGCGGCTCATCAGAGGCGCTCCGGGACCCGGCGCTCGAACTTGGTGAACCACAGCTGGGCGAAGACGAGCAGCACCAGCGAGAGACCGAACATGATCACGCCCCGCCCCCAGAGGTCAGGGGGGAGGTGCTCGGCGATCGTGGCTTCCGGGTCGCTCGTCGTGCCGACCCAGAAGCACCGCTGCATCAGCAGCACCGCCTCCGCCAGCGGGTTGAGCAGGTAGAGGTCCGCGAAGCTCCCGAACCGTTCCTCCACCAGCGAGAACGGGTAGATCATCGGCACGCTGAACGTGACGAACTGCGTCAGGGTCTGCGTCACCTTTCCGAAGTCACGGAAGAACACGTTGGCCACACTGAAGATCAGCGCGAGAGCCAGTCCGAGCGCAGTGATGATCCCGAAGCCCAGCAGGCCGGCCAGCAGCCCCATCGGGTCCGGGACCCAGCCGAGCGCGAAGCTGACCCCCGTCAGGATCAGGACCATCGGCACGGTGTGCCACAGCGAGACCAGCATCGTGGCCACGGGGAACAGCTCGCGCGGCATGTTGAGCTTGGTGATCAGGCCGCGGTTGTTCACCAGTGACCTGGTGCCGCCGTTGAACGTCTCCGTGAAGAAGTGGACGACGACCATGCCGGCGACGAGGTGGACTGCGAAGTTCTGAAGGTCGCCGCCGCGGCCGATCATGACCTGGAAGACGAAGTAGTACAGGCAGAACCGGACCGCGGGCTGCAGGTAGCTCCAGAACCAGCCCAGGAACGTGCCCTGGTAGCGCGCGTCGACGGTGCTGCGGACCAGCAGCCGCAGCAGGTACCGCCGACGGAAGACCTCGAGCAGCCCGTTGTTCCTGCTGGGCGGCGCCAGCGGCGGCGGCTCGGCGGCGGCGTCGACGTGGCTACCGCCCATGCGATTGGCCATCCGCCGTGCCGTCCGACGGGCCGTCCAGCCACGGGCGGAACGTCTCCTCCCAGGCCTCCGGGGAGGTGATGACCGGCATCGCCTCCCGGTAGCGCCGCGCGAGGTCGTCCCAGTCGGCCGCGAGGGTCCGGTGGATCGCGACGGTGCGCCGCAGCAGGTCGACGAACGTGTCGCGGTCGCGGCGGTAGAACGCCGCCGCGGTGCCGTCGGGCATCGACACGATCGCCGAGTCGTAGCGGGCGATCTTGTGCCAGCGCGAGTCCTGCGCCGGGATCTCGGCCTCGGGGTGCGCCTGCGACATCTCGCGCGGCTTGCGCAGCTGTCGCAGCGGCTGCAGCAGCGCCTGGACGGTCGCGGCCCTGCCGGAGATCACCGGCGAGGCCTCCTTGCCCTTGCGCGGCAGCTTGTGTCGCTGGACCTCGGGGAACACGCTCGGGTCGGACTCGAGCGTGGCGTCGTCGTAGCCCTTCACGAGCTCCTTGAGCTCCGGCAGCGTCGTCGGGAGCAGCTCGTGGAGCTTCTCCGGGCCGGCGAGCACGTCCTCGAGCGCCTTGTGGCGCAGCGCGACGGTGGAGTACTGCATCGAGACGAGGTGCTTGATCTGGTGGTTGAGGCTCTCGCGGACCAGCCGGCCGCCGCGCGGGTACTTGGAGTGGACCAGCGCCGCGATGAACCGGTTGCGGACGTGGAAGTAGGCCTGCCAGTCGAGCGCGTCGTTCTTGTCGGTCCAGGGCACGTGCCAGACCGCGGCGCCGGGGAAGCTGACGGTCGGGTAGCCCGCCGCCTTGGCGCGCAGGCCGTACTCGGAGTCGTCCCACTTGATGAAGAGCGGCAGCGACAGCCCGATCTCGGCCAGCACCTCCGACGGGATCAGGCACATGAACCAGCCGTTGTAGTCCACGTCGACCCGGGCGTGCAGCCACCGGGTCGAGCGGATGTTGCGCGCGGCGAGGTCCCAGGAGCCGATGACTCCGGGTGCCGAGCCCCACCAGAAGCTGTAGGGCGAGACCCGCTCGCCGAAGCTGTGGAGCTGGGCCTTCTGGAAGATGCTGAACATGTGGCCGCCGACGATCGTCGTGGTGCGGCACAGGTCGCCGAAGACGACCGCGCGGACGATGCCCTCGGTCTCGCACTCGACGTCGTCGTCGAGCATCATCACGTACTTCGAGCGGCCGGCCTTGAGGCCTTCGTACTGCGCCCGGGCGAACCCGCCCGAGCCGCCGATGTTGCCCTGCTCGATGATCCGCAGCTTGTCGCCCAGCGCCTTCTCGGCATCCGGGAAGTACGCCGAGTCGACGACCTTGTCCTTGCCCTGCTCCATGACGAGCACCTCGTCGAGGTAGCCGTCGAGGGCCGTGGAGTCGCCGAGCTGCACGAGCAGCTTGGCGCAGAAGTCCTGACGGTTCATGGTCGTGATGCCGATGGTCACGGTGCCGGGGTGGGCCCGGTCGGCCGGGACCTCGGCGCTCCACTCGGCCGACGTGACGCGGGTGTCCTCGTCGGCGGCGACCACGTCGTACCAGTACCAGCCGCCGTCGACGAACGGCTTCAGCGGCAGGTCGAACGAGAAGTCGCCCTCGGAGCCCTCGACGCTGGCGGAGTCGACCCGCTGCGAGCGGCCGTTGGCCATCGACTTGTAGACGATGACCGTCGCGCCACGGCCCTGCAGCCGCACGGTCAGCCGGACGGCGTCGACGATCGTGTGCCGGCGCCAGTACGCCGCCGGGAAGCCGTTGAAGTACGTGCCGAACGACGCGGTCTCGCCCTGCTCGACGCGGAACGACGTGCGCGACTCGATCTGGTCGGGGTGGATCGGCTTGATGCCGCGCGCCGCGTTCTGCATGCGGGTCGCGATCGCGTTGGCCTCCTGGGCCGCGCGGGAGTGACCGATCTCGAACTTGTCCGCGTCGAGCGCGGCCGGGTCGGGGTCGACGTACAGGCGGATCACGTCGGTGTCGCGGTTGGCCGGCATGATCTGCCGCATCAGCACCACGCGCGCCATGCCCGGCGCGGACGCGTCGGGCTCCGCGTGGGTCTGGGTGTGGGTGACGGTCATTCGTCCACTCCTCCACTCGTCAGCTCCGCACCGTCGGAGAAGTGCGGCTTCAGCTTGTTCTCGAACATGGACAGCGCCGAGCCGATCGCCATGTGCATGTCGAGGTACTTGTAGGTGCCGAGGCGGCCGCCGAAGAGCACCATCGGCTCCTTCGCCGCCAGGTCGCGGTACTTGAGCAGCTTCTCGCGGTCCTCGGCGGTGTTGATCGGGTAGTAGGGCTCGTCGTCGTCCTCGGCGAACCGGCTGTACTCGTGCACGATCACGGTCTTGCCGGGCAGGTGGGTCTTCACCCGCTCGGGGTGGAAGTGCTGGAACTCGATGATCCGGGTGAAGGGCACGTCCTGGTCGTTGTAGTTGACGACGCCGGTGCCCTGGAAGTCGTCGACGTCCTCGACCGACTCCTCGAGGTCGACGGTCCGCCAGGACAGCCGTCCCTCGGAGTGGCCGAAGTACTCGTCGACCGGGCCGGTGTAGACGATCGGCACGGTGCCCTTGATCTCGTCCGCGCTGTACTCGTGACCGGGGGCGAAGAAGTCGGTCTCGAGCCGGACCTCGATGTTCGGGTGGTCGGCCATCCGGGTCAGCCACGCGGTGTAGCCGTCGACGGGGAGGCCCTCGTAGGTGTCGTTGAACCAGCGGTTCTCGAACGTGTAGCGGACCGGCAGCCGGGTGATGATGTCGGCGCTGAGCCTGGTCGGGTCGGTCTGCCACTGCTTGGCGGTGTAGCCCTTGATGAACGCCTCGTAGAGCGGGCGGCCGATCAGGCTGATCGCCTTCTCCTCGAGGTTCGTCGCGTCCTCGGTGGCGATCTCGCTGGCCTGCTCCTTGATGAGCTCGCGGGCCTCGTCGGGCGTGTGGGCCCGACCGAAGAACTGGTTGATCAGGCCGAGGTTCATGGGGAGCGAGTAGACCTGCCCCTGGTACTTCCCGAACACCCGGTGCTTGTAGTCGGTGAACGACGTGAAGCGGTTGACGTACTCCCAGACCTTCTCGTTCGAGGTGTGGAACAGGTGCGCGCCGTACTTGTGCACCTCGATCCCCGTGGTCGGCTCCTTCTCGGAGTAGGCGTTGCCTCCGAGGTGGTGGCGGCGCTCCAGCACCAGCACCCGCAGTCCGAGCTCGTTGGCACAGCGCTCGGCGATGGTGAGGCCGAAGAAGCCGGAACCGACGACGACCAGGTCAGGACTGGACAAGGGGGAATCTCCTCTGGGGTGGACGCAGTGGGTCAGTCTACGGATCCGGGGGGTGGCTTCCGCATTCCCCGCGCGTCGCGTAGGGCGCGCGTCACATTGCGCGCTTCGGCCCTGCCTCCGCGAACCGGGCTGAGCGCCACCACGGCGCCGGTGACGAGCCACGGCTTCACCCGCACCCACACGTTCTCGCCGTACCGGAAGTGCACCGCGAACAGGTTGCGGTACATGTAGTAGCCCTTCCACGACGCCAGGTCGTGCTGCTGGTCGAAGTCGAGCTGCCGCACCAGCACCGCGTCGCGGATCCCCCAGATCGTGAACCCTGCCCGGCGGGCTCGGATCGCGAAGTCCACGTCGTCGTAGAAGATGAAGTACGCCGGGTCGGGCAGCCCGATCCGGTCGATCACCCGCCGGTGCACCAGGAAGCCCTCGAACGCGACGTTCTCGAGCGCCACCCGCTCCGGCATCGCCGCCCGGGAGCCGTAGGTCGTCTCGACCATCGCGGTCTTGGGCTTCACCGCCAGCGGGTTGCCGAGGTCGAAGCGCAGGGCTGCCTTCTCGACCAGCCGGCCGGCCGTGTCCTCGCGGACCGCCATCAGGCAGTCCTCGCCCTGGGCGAGCAGCACCGTGAGGCAGTCGGGGGCGGGCACGACGTCGTCGTCCATCAGCCAGATGACGTCGTAGCCGTCGTCGTAGGCCTGCTTCATGCCGAGGTGGAAGCCGCCGGCGCCGCCGAGGTTCTCCTGGCTGTGGGTCACGCGCAGCGGCAGGCCGCGCCCGTGCCCGCGCTCCAGCACCTCGCGGGTGTGGTCGGTGCTGGCGTTGTCGATGATGAAGACGGCGTCCGGCTGCCGGGTCAGCGCCGCCAGCCCGTCGAGCATCCGGCCGAGCAGGTCGGCCCGGTTGTGCGTGACGACGACGACCGCCACCTGCTCGGTCATGCGAGGAACCTCGTGTGGCCGGTGAAGTCTCCACGCAACCCAGCCCGGACCGCGCGGGCACTCAGCGTGATCCGGCCGCGGTCGGGCCGGGTGAACGAGTAGAACCAGAGCGTCTTGGCCCAGAACATCAGCACGTGCGGCCAGCCGCGGTAGTCGCGCAGGTTGACGGTGTTGTTGCGTGCCATGCAGTAGTGCTTGAGATCGCTGGGGCTGTGGTTGTACGTCGTGCGCCCGAACATCATCGGGGTACCGAGCTCGCCGACGGACGGGTGGCGGACCCGCGCCGCCGCGACGGTCGCGATCCGGGCACCCGCCTGCTCGGCGCGCAGCCGGTACTCGTGGTCGTCCCCCCAGATGAAGAACTCCTCGCGCGGGTAGCCGATCCGCTCGGCCAGGTCGCGGGTGACGAGCACGCCGTTGAACGGGATGACCACGTCACGGACCAGCCCGTCCGCCGCGGCCCGCTCGACCGCGCTCGTGTCGTGGACGACGCGGGTGCCGCCGGGCAGCCGGATCGGGAACACCAGCCGCTCGGGATCGGCCTCGTCGACGACGACCGGCCCCCAGAAGTCGAGCCCGTCGTGGGCCAGGAGGGTGTCGAGGCAGCCCTGGTCGGGCAGCCCGTCGTCGTCCATCAGCCACGCCAGGTCGGCGCCCCGCTCGACCGCGAGCCGGAGCCCCTCGTGGAACCCGCCCGCGCCGCCACGGTTGTGGCCGAGCCGGTGGACCACGATCCCGTCGGCCGACGACAGCCACACCCCTGTGCCGTCGGTCGAGGCGTTGTCGACGACCACGACCTCGTCGAGCCGGTCGATCTCCGACAGCCGCGCCACGAGCCGCTGCACCAGCGCCAGCCGGTTGAAGGTGACGACCACCGCGACGACGCGCGGACGGTCGGGCTCGGTCACGGCGCCCACCCTAGAGCGGTGCGATCAGCAGGAAGCGCCGAGGTCGGCCGACTGGTTCGCGGCGTACCCCTCGGCGAGGCTGCCGATAGACCCGCCGGTGGTGCCGCTCTGCTGCTTCTTCTTCTTGGGCTTCGACGCCGGCGGGGCGTCGCCCTCGGCGCGGTCGATCGCGAGCCCGACCATCTCGTGGACCTCGTCGATGTCGGGATCGCCCGTGTTCACCTGCGGGGGGACGAGGGAAAGGGTGGCGACCGGCTGCGACCTGGCCCTCAGACCGAGCTCGAGGAACCGGTTGACCTCCGACGTCGGGATGCTCGTCGACACCATCTCCGAGCTGGCCTTCGCGATCTTCGCGAAGTTGCGGAACGCGGTCTGGGGCGTGACCTGCTGGAGCATCGCGTTCATGACGCACTTCTGCCGCGCCATCCGCGAGTAGTCGTCGGAGCCGTACCGGGCTCGCGAGAACCAGAGGGTCTCGACGCCGTCGAGCTGCCGGACCCCCGGCTCGATGTAGCGGAAGTAGGACTCGTGCGGCAGGCCCACCGGGATCGGCTCCCGGACGTTGAGGGTGACGCCGCCGAACGCGTCGACCAGGTCCTTGAACCCCTCGAGGTTCACCATCGCCCAGTAGTTCACCTCGAGCCCGGTGATGCCCTCGACCGCCATGACCGTGGCGTCGACGCCGGGGTGGTCGCTCCTGCGGAACAGCTCGGTGTGGTCGCCGGCCCAGGTGCTCACGGCGTTGAGGTAGCAGTCGTCGCAGTCGAAGCCGTCCGGGAACTCCCGGTCCATGACCGAGCCCTCGCGGAAGGGGAAGCCGGACATGTTGCGCGGCAGCGAGATCAGCACGGTCCTGCCGGTCTCGGCGTCGATGCTCGCCAGCGTGAGCGAGTCGGGTCGCAGGCCCCATCGGCCGGCGCCGGCGTCCCCACCGAGCAGCAGCACGTTGTACCGGCCGTCGGACGCGTCGACGGCGGCGCCGTCGCCGAACATCGTGACGAGCAGATCGCGCTGCACGTTGACCAGGTGGGCGCCGAAGAGGAGGGCGCCGGTGACGGCGAAGCACAGCGCGCCGTTCACGCCGACCACCGCGCGCCGGTGCTGGTAGCTCAACGTCAACGGCTGCCCGATCCGCCAGGCGTCCACGATCAGCAGCGCCCACCCGAGCGCGAGCGCGATCAGCCCGAACCGCATCACGGCCAGCGCGCCGGTGTCGGAGACCAGCCAGATCCCGTACGGGTGGTGGACCAGCGCCACTCCGATCGAGACCAGCCCGGCGAGCACGACGCCGACCCAGACCCGCATCGCGATCCTGCCGAGCCGGCGGTTGCCGGCCACCAGCTGGGCGGACCCGGGCACGACCAGCGTCATCACCATCAGCGCGATCGCGCGGCGGAAGCGGACCCGCGCGGCGCGCTCGTCGGTCGCGAGGCGGCGGAAGGGGTCGGCTGGATCGGTGGTCGGTGGACGACCGGTGCCAGGGCTGCGGCCAGACATACGGGTGGTGCCTCTCGATGCTCGGGGAAGGAAGCAACGTGACGGCCAGTATCACCAGTCACACGCGTCACACGCGGTAGGACGCGCGGAGCCCGCGCGCGAAAACCCGGCGCGCTGCGCCGGCCGCGGCCCGGCACGGTAGTTTCTCCGCCATGGCTGACGGTCGGCAGGGCCCCGAGAAGGGATCCCCGGAGTACAACTGGCTCTACGGGTCCCAGGGACAGCAGCCCTCCGGCGACGAGACAAGGGCGATGCCGCAGCAGCCCCGGGCCGACGACGGGCCGGACCAGTCCGATGCCACCCGCGTGATGCCCGCCGCGCAGCGGGACGCCCGCGGTCAGCGACCGGCACCGCCGACCTCGCCGCCTCCCCCGTCGAAGCCGGTGAAGGGTCCCTCCGCCAACCGCGGCTGGCGCCCGAAGCCGAAGCTGCGCTGGGTCTGGCTGCTGCTCGTGCTGTGGCTGGTGTTCCTCATCGCGATCCCGTTGTGGGCGTGGTCCAAGGTCGAGAAGGTCGACGCGTTCCCGCAGGGCGGCCGCCCGGACGACCAGCCCGGTACGACGTACCTGATGGTCGGGTCGGACAGCCGCGGGGACCTCACCGCGGAGGAGCGCAAGGAGCTCGGCACCGGCAACCCGTCGAGCGACCTGGCCGACACGATCATGCTGCTGCACACCGGTGCCGGGCCCAACCTGCTGATGTCGATCCCCCGCGACTCCCAGGTGGAGATCCCGGGGAGCGACTCGCCGAAGATCAACGCGGCCTACAGCATCGGCGGGCCCAAGCTGCTGGTGAAGACGATCGAGAACGAGACCGGCATCCGGATCGACCACTTCGTCGAGGTCGGCTTCGGCGGGTTCGTCGACCTCGTCGACGCGGTGGGCGGCATCGAGGTGTGCCCGACCTTCGACATGGAGGACCCGCAGGCCAACATCGACCTCGAGAAGGGCTGCCAACAGGTCGACGGCCCGACGGCACTGGGCTATGCCCGGTCGCGCAAGACCGACACCCAGTTCGGCGACCTCGGCCGCGCCGCCCGGCAGCGCGAGGTGGTGTCGGCGATCGGCAGTGAGGCCACGTCGCCGTGGTCGGTCATCAACCCGGTGCGCTACTACCGGCTCAACATGGCCGGCGCCCGCGCGGTCCGGGTCAGCGAGGGCACCTCGCCCTTCGCGCTCGCCCAGTGGGCGCTCGCGATGACCCGGGTCGACGGCGAGAACGGCCTCACGTGCGGCGTCCCCGTGGCCGACTTCGCGGTCAACTGGGATCCCGAGCGATCCGAGCAGATGTTCCAGTTCATCAGGGACGACGACACCGAGAGCATCCCGAAGGCCCTCTGCACCCCGACCGGCTTCCCCCGGTGAGTCTCAGCGCTGGTCGCTGATCCGCTTGGCCTTGCCGAGCGACCGCTCGAGCGAGCCCGGAGCGAGCACCTCCACCCGCGCGGTCACACCGATCCGGTTCTTGATCCGCTCGGCCAGCCGGGCGCCCAGCGCGTCGTCGGGCTCGGCCGCCGCCTCGACCCTGACGGTGAGCTCGTCGAGGTTGCCCGGGCGGGTGAGCACGCAGAGGTAGTGGGGGGTCAACCCCTCGATGGTGAGGATCTGCTCCTCGACCTGGGTCGGGAACACGTTGACGCCGCGCACGATCATCAGGTCGTCGGTCCGGCCGGTGACCTTGGCCATCCTCCGGAACGAGGGGTACGCCGTGCCGGGCAGCAGCCGCGTGAGGTCACGCGTGCGGTAGCGGACGACCGGCATGGCCTGCTTGGTGAGGCTCGTGAAGACCAGCTCGCCTTCCTCGCCGTCCGGGAGCGGCTCCAGCGTGACCGGGTCGACCACCTCGGGGAGGAAGTGGTCCTCCCAGACGTGGAGCCCGTCCTGGGTCTCGCCCGACTCCTGGCTGACCCCCGGACCCATCACCTCGGACAGCCCGTAGATGTCGACTGCGCGGATCCCCGAGCGCGCCTCGACCGCGCGGCGCATCTCGTCGGTCCACGGCTCGGCACCGAAGATGCCGATCTCGAGGCTCGTCGAGCGCGGGTCGACACCGTGCGCCTCCATCTCGTCGAGCAGCGCGAGGAAGTAGGAGGGGGTCACCATGATCACGCGCGGCCCGAAGTCGGAGATCAGCTGGACCTGGCGCTCGGTCATCCCGCCGCTGACCGGCACGACGGTGCAGCCGAGCCGCTCGGCGCCGTAGTGCGCGCCGAGGCCACCGGTGAAGAGTCCGTACCCGTAGGCGACGTGCACGAGGTCGCCCGGTCGCCCGCCGGCGGCGCGGATCGAACGCGCCATGAGCTCGGCCCACGTGTCGACGTCCCCCTGCGTGTAACCGACGACGGTCGGCTTGCCCGTGGTGCCGCTCGACGCGTGGATCCGGGCCACCTCCTCGCGGGGAACCGCGAACATCCCGAAGGGGTAGTTGGCGCGCAGGTCGGCCTTCGTCGTGAACGGGAAGCGGGCCAGGTCGGCCAGGGACCGCACGTCGGACGGTGCGACACCGGCCTCACGGAAGGCGGCGGCGTAGTGCGGCACCTGCGCGGCGCGTTCCAGCGACGCGCGCAGCCGATCCAGCTGCAACGACTCCAGCTCGGCCCGGTCGAGCGCGGGCACCTCACCGGTCACGCCGGCTCCCAGACCGGGCCGCCGATCTCCCGGGACCGACCGACGAACTCGGCCACCACCGTGTCCCCGGAGGTCACCGTCACGTCGTACACCCCGTCGCGCCCGTCCGACGAGCGCTCGACCGCCGTGGCGACCAGCTCGTCGCCCAGCCGGGTCGGGCGGCGAAAGCGGATCTCCGCGCCGGACGCGACCGCCCGCCGGTTGTAGGAGTTGCAGGCGAAGGCGAACGCGCTGTCGGCCAGCGTGAAGGTGAGACCCCCGTGCCCGATGGCGTGGCCGTTGACCATGTCCCGGCTGACCGTCATCGTCAGCACCGCGCGGCCCGGCCCGACCTCGCGCACCGCCATCCCGAGTGCCTGGCTGGCGCGGTCCTCGGCCCACATCGCGTCCGCACTGCGACGGGCGACCTCCTCCGGCGTCATAGCGCGATCATGCCGGATCCGCCGCGCGCGATCCTGTGGTCAGCGGCCGACCGCGCGCTCCAGCTCGGCCTTCGTCATGGTCGATCGGCCCTCGACGTTCTTGTCCTTCGCCTCCTGGTACAGCTGCGCCTTGGTCCGGCCACCGCTACCCCGGTGCGACCGCAGCCCGCCGCGGCGGGACGAGGAGATGTCGTCGGTCGAGGTCCGGCTCGCCTGCTCCGACTCCCCGCTGCGTGCCCGCTCCTTGTTGACGGTGCGGGCGGCGATCTCCTCGGCCTCGGCCTCGCCGCGACCGCGCTCCTCGAGCCCGTCCTTGATGTGCTCGTACTGCCGTTCGCGCTTCTTGCTCCAGGCCTGCTGCGGCACGTCGTCACCTCCTGCTGGTGCCCGGTCGGTCGACCGGTCGGGGACGGTCGGCGCACGAACTGCGCACGTCGTGCGCCGACCGTCGTGATCCGCGGTCGTCCCGTACCCACCGGCCGCGCCGTCATGCGCGTCTCCGGGAGGGGCGGGCTCACCCCGCGGCGTACTGGCGCACGAACCACAGCACGACGAGCAGCACCGCCAGGCCTCCGACCACGAGCCCGACCGTCAGCAGCCTCGAGTTCTCACGTTCCATGGCGAGCCCGTACCCGATCGGCCGTGGCGCATGACCCGGCGAGCCAGGGGGTACCAGCCCGGCTGTGCCATGGGAGGTGACGTGATCCCCGAGCCCGAGACGGCCGTCGGCCTGGCCGAGACGTCCCAACCTGCCGGCCTGTGGCTGCGTCGAGCGACGTTGGCCGGCTTCGCGCTGGTCGTGCTCGCGAGCCTCTTCACGGGACTCGGGGTGCGCACCTCGGTGGCATCCGGCGCCGGCGGCGGCTACCACGTCAGCGTCGAGCACCCGGCGGTCGCACGCGCCGGGCTCGACACCGTCTGGCAGGTCACCGTCCGCCGCGACACCCCCCTCGACCCGGAGCTCGAGCTCACCGTCACGGGCTCCTACCTGGACCTCTTCGAGACCCAGGCGTTCCACCCCGAGCCGAGCGAGTCGTCGCGCGACGGCGACACCCTCCACCTGACGTTCACCACGACGCCCGGCTCCGACACCTTCGTCGTCGCGTACGACGCCTACGTGCAGCCGTCGGCGCAGCGGGGGCGCGACGGGACCGTCTCGGTCGTCGTCGACGGAGAGCCGGTGGCCACCGCCCACTTCACCACCCACCTCGTCCCCTGAGGAGCACCCATGGAGATCGCACTCCGCGCCGTCGTCATCTTCTTCTTCCTGTGGGCGGTGACCCGTGCCGTGGGCCGCACCACCCTCGGCGAGCTCAGCACCTTCGAGCTGCTGCTCTACGTCACGATGGGCGACCTGGTGCAGCAGGCCGTCACCCAGCAGGACTTCTCCGTGGCCGGGGGCGTCATCGCCGTGTCGACCTTCGCGCTCCTGACCGTCGCCCTGTCCTGGGTCCAGTGGAGATTCCCCCGCACTCGCGCGCTCGTCAACGGGACACCGGTGGTGATGGTGCGCAACGGCGAGCTGCTCCCGACACCGGCCCGACAACAGCGGCTCTCGGACACCGACCTGCTCGCGGCGGCCCGGCAGCAGGGGATCCGCAGCCTGTCCGACGTCGACCTCGCGATCCTCGAGGCCGACGGGAAGCTGTCCTTCTTCACGAGCGAGTCGGCCGAGAGCGGGGCGCCGGAGCCCCCACCGGCTGGCTGACCTACCGAACCGAGAGGTGCGTCCATGACCGTCCGAACCGCCAGCGTCGACACCGTCGTGCTCGACATCGACGGGACCCTGCTCGACTCCACGTACCACCACACCGTCGCCTGGCAACGTGCGCTGCGGGCACACGGCTACGACGTCCCGTGCGCGCACATCCACCGACAGATCGGGCTGGGCGGGGACCGCTTGGTCGCCGCCGCGGCCGGCGAGGAGGCCGAGCGCCGCCACGGTGACGAGATCCGCGCGGCCTGGGAGGATGAGTTCGACCAGATGCTCGACGAGCCCGGCCTGCTGCCGGGTGCACGCGAGCTGATCTCCGCGCTGCGCGAGCGTGGGGTGAGCGTCGTGCTGGCCAGCTCTGCCATCCCGCGTCACGCCGAGCGCGCCTTCCGCCTGCTGGAGGCGGACCGCGCCGTGGACGCCGCCACCACCGCGGAGGACGCCGACGAGTCGAAGCCTCACCCGGAGCTGCTGGAAGCGGCCGTTGCCCGCGTCGGAGGCACCTCGAGCGTCCTCGTCGGAGACTCTGTCTGGGACGTCGAGGCGGGCCGACGCGCCGGCATCCCCACCATCGCCGTCCGCAGCGGCGGGGTGCCCGAGGAGATGCTCCGCGGCGCCGGCGCGGCCTGGGTGTTCGAGGACGCCGCCGACCTCCTGCACCACCTCGACCGGGTGATCGAACCGTCTGAGCCTGTTTCCACGTGTCCCACGGGTTGGCATGGCGGGCAGTCGGGGTTATGGTCGAAGTGACGACGGTCACCGTCGCCCCGGTCTTTCGAGGGCCGAGCTGAAACAACCGGCGCAACCTCGAGTGATGCGCTGCTGGAGACCACGGCAGACCCCGCTCCGATCCCTGGTCGGACGACCTCCGAAGGTCACCATGTCCTACACCCATCAGTTCGTCCCAGCCCCCGAGACCCCAGACCGTGCCGTGCGCACCGAGGAGCTCTTCGACGAGCTCCGCGACGCGCCGGACGAGCACACCGAACGACGACTACGCGACGCCGTCGTCGAGCTGAACCTCTGCGTCGCCAAGTCCCTGGCTCATCGCTACCGCGACCGAGGTCTCGACGTCGAGGACCTCGAGCAGGTCGCCTACCTCGCACTGGTCAAGGCGGTGCACCGGTTCGACCCGGGCGCCGGGCACGACTTCCTCTCCTACGCCGTGCCGACGATCCGCGGCGAGCTCCGCCGGCACTTCCGCGACATCGGCTGGGTCGTGCGGCCACCACGCCGGATCCAGGAGCTGCAGGGCCGGATCGCCGACGTGCAGGTGGACCTCGCGTGCCGGCTCGGGCATTCCCCCCGCGCCGGGGACCTGGCCGACGCGCTCGAGGAACGCCGGTCGGACGTGGAGGAGGCGCTCGGTGCGGAAGGGTGCTTCGTGCCGGCGTCCCTCGATCGCCCCGTCGGCGAGAGCGGCACCGCGAGCGTGGGTGACCTGCTCTGCAGCGAGGACGACGAGCACGGTCGCGCGGAGGCCAGGGTCGTGCTCGCGCCGGTGGTCCAAGGGCTCCCCGAGCGCGATCGGCGGATCCTGCGGCTGCGCTACGTCGAGGACCGCACCCAGCGCGAGATCGGCGAGGACATCGGCGTCACGCAGATGCAGGTGTCGCGGCTGCTGTCGCGGATCCTCGGCGACCTGCGGAACGCTCTCGAGGAACCGGTATCGCCCGGCGTCGACGGGGCGACCGGGGCGTAGGGTGGTCCGCACCCCGCACCCCTGAACGCTCCGAGGAGGAGCTCATCGACGCCGACGTGCCCGAGCGACCCCTGGGGATCCGCGACTTCGCCGCGATCAGTCAGGAGCTGATGGCCGACAGTCAGGAGGTCGCGACCCTGCAAGGCGGTCGTCGACCGGGCGGTCGACGTCGTCCCCGGGTGTGACTGGGCCAGCGTGACCGTGCGCCGTCGCGGCCAGCGCCTCGAGACCCTCGCGAGCTCGTCGCAGTTCCCCGAGGACTGCGACCAGCTGCAGTACGAGCTCGGCGAGGGACCGTGCGCCGACGCGGTGTGGGACGCCGACTCCTACCTCTCGCAGGACATCGGCGCCGACCCGCGTTGGCCCCGCTGGGGCCCGCGGGTGGCCGAGCTCGGGATCGGGTCGGTCCTGGCGATCCGGCTGACGACCGAGCAGGAGACGATCGGCGCCCTCAACCTGTACAGCGCCACGCGCGACGCCTACGACGAGGACGCACTCGACCACGCCACGGTCTTCACGGCCCACGCCGCCAACGCGCTCGGTTCGGCGCGGCTGGTGTCCGGGCTGGAGACCGCCATGATGAGCCGGCACCAGATCGGGATCGCGCAGGGCATCCTGGTGGCGACGTACGGCCTCACCGTCGACCAGGCGTTCGACGTGCTGCGCCGGTACTCCAGCCACCGCAACGTCAAGCTGCGGCAGGTCGCGGAGCAGGTCGTCAGGGCGGGAGGGATCCCGGACGAGAAGGCCGGCCCGGCCGGGGCTCCCGGAACGTCCGCGGGCGCCTGACCCCGGTGGCGAGCCCCCTCCCAGGCATGAACCGACCCGCGGCGGGTACCGGTGGGCATGACGGAGACCTCAGCTCCCCCTCCCCCTGTCCGGGTCGCGCTCGCCCATGAGTGCGAGCTCGTGACGCGTGGCTTCGCCGACATGCTCGCCCCCTTCGCCCACCGCACGGTCGTCGTCCCGCCCGGCCCCGACGGGTACCCGGACGACGAGGCCGACCTGGTCCTGTTCGACTCGCTGGCGGCGACCCTCACCCCCAGCCAGCGCCAGGACGCGGCACGCGACGCCCGCGCGGCGGGACGGCTGGTCACCTACACGTGGAACCCGCGGCCCGACCTCGTCCAGCTCGCGTTGGCCGAAGGCTCGCGCGGCTGCCTGGCGAAGAGCCTGCCGGGACGGGAGCTGGTGGTCGCGCTCGAGTCGATCCACCGTGGCCGGGTGGTCGTGAACTGCGGCATGCGCGCGGCCCGGGGTCGGGCGCCCGCCCGCTCGCCGCTCCTGACCCCGCGGGAGGCCGAGGTCGTCTCCCTCATCACACAGGGCTTCGACAACTTCAGCATCGCCCGCGAGGCGTGCCTGAGCATCAACTCGGTCAAGACCTACATCCGGACGGCGTACCGGAAGATGGGCGTCACCACGCGCTCGCAGGCAGTTCTGTGGGGTGTGCGCAACGGCTACCTCGCCGATCTTCCCGAGGACGACGCGGCGGCCCTCACCGGCTGAGAGCCGGCCGACCCAGATTCACGAGCCCGGGGCAGGGTACGGCCGGCCGCGCAGCAGGTCGGCCAGGTGGGCCGCCTGGGTAGCCGACGCCTTGATCGTCTCGGCCACCTGCACCGGCTGCCGGTCCAGGTCCAGGTAGTCGGTCGACCCCATGGCCTCGCCCACCCAGTACACGCCGGCCGTCGGGGCGGCCGAGAACCCGACGTCCGTCAGGGCCTGAAGGCACTCGGCCACCACGTGATGGGCGCCGTCCTCGTTCCCCACGACCGCGACCATCGCGACCTTGCCCGCCATCGACATCCGGCCCTGGTCGTCTGTCTCCGCCAGCTCGGCGTCCAACCGCTCCAGGACCATCTTGCAGACCGATGACGGCTGGCCGAGCCAGATCGGCGTCGCCACGACGAGGAGCTGCGCTGCGAGCAATCGCCGCCGGAGGCCGGGCCACCCGTCGCCGTCCCCCTCGTCGGTGGTGACGCCGAACCGCACATCGTGGTCGACCACCCGCACCACCTCGCCGTTGACTCCCTGCTGTCCCAGCGCGTCGAGCACGTCGCGGCCGATCTTGTCCGAGCTGGAGGGTGCCGGTGAGCGCTTCAGAGTGCACACCAGCACCAGGGCAGTCAGGTCGTCGGTCGTCACGGGGGCTCCTCTCGTCGGGCAACGGGTCCACCGCCGTACCCGTTCACCAGGCGCGCATGCTGTCGGACGCCTCGGGTACAGCCCTGCTGTGACGACGGGGCCCTGGCGCGAAGCGCCTACCTACGAGCCGCCGCCCGCGACGTGGGCAGAGGTCGAGGCACTGACGCGTCGACAGCACGAGCTGCTCCTCGAGGAGCTCAGCAGGATCCCCGACCTGGGTGGGTCGGCGCAGCGGGACGTCTGTCTCCACGCCCGCCGCCGGCTGGCGGCGCATGCTGCGCTGGAGCTGGCGGTGACCTCGCGGAGCGGAGCCCCCACGCACGACCTGGGTCGCGAGATCCGCGCCGCCGAGCTGGCGGAGGCCCACAGCACCGAGGACGACGTCGCTGCGGCGTGGCGGCGGGTCGGAGTCGCTTTCGTCCGGCACATCGAGCTCGCGGAGGGAGCCGTCGTCGGGGGCCTCCACGGCGAGCTGAAGCCCCGGGAGCACGCCGAGGTGAGCGAGGCCCTGTGGTTGTGGGAGGGCGGCGGCGACGCGTTCCTGGGCAACGAGTACGACGCGATGCTGGGTGTGGCCCTCGACCAGATCGCGGAGGCCGCGTCCGGCTCGTGAGCGGCCGTGCCCAGCAGGCATGACGTTCCGTCGCGTGGGTACCGGCCGGTGTCGTCGTCCCGTGGAAGGAGACATCGTGCGGGCAGTGACCTGGCAGGGCCGCAAGGACATGCGGGTGGAGGACGTCCCCGACCCCGTGATCTCCGACCCGACGGATGCCGTCGTGCGGATCACGACCACCGGTCTCTGCGGGTCGGACCTCCATCTCTACGACCCGTTGACGCCGTTCATGACCCCCGGAGACGTCGTGGGCCACGAGCCCATGGGCGTCGTCGAGTCGGTCGGTGCCGACGTCCGGGCCCTGCATCCCGGGGATCGGGTCGTGGTGCCCTTCAACGTCAGCTGCGGCACCTGCTGGATGTGCGACCAGGGGCTGCACAGCCAGTGCGAGACGACGCAGAACCGCGAGCACGGGACCGGCGCGAGCCTCTTCGGCTACAGCGTCCTCTACGGGCAGGTCCCGGGCGGGCAGGCCGAAGGCCTCCGCGTCCCGTTCGCTGACACGCTGCCGATCGTCGTACCGGAGGGACCGCCGGACGAGCGCTTCGTGTACCTGTCCGACGTGCTACCGACCGCTTGGCAGGCGGTGGAGTACGCCGACGTCCCCGACGGCGGCTCGTTGCTGGTGGTCGGGGCGGGCCCGATCGGCGACATGGCCTGCCGGATCGCCCTGCACCGCGGGCTGCGGGTGATCGCGGTGGATCCCGTGCCCGAGCGCCGGGCGAGGGTCGCGGCACGCGGGGCCGAGGTGCTGGAGCTCTCCGACAACCTGCCGGACGAGGTGCGCGCCCTCACGGACGGACGCGGCGCCGACGCGGTGATCGACGCGGTCGGCATGGAGGCGCACGGGTCCCCGGTGGCCGAGCTCGCGCAGAAGGGGCTCCGGCTGCTGCCGCGACCGTGGCAGGGCGCCCTCATGACCCGGATGGGGGTCGACCGGCTCAGCGCGCTGTACCTGGCCATCGAGTGCGTGCGGCGTGGTGGCACGATCTCCGTGGTCGGGGTCTACGGCGGTGCCGCCGACCCGCTGCCGATGCTGCGGCTCTTCGACAAGCAGGTGCAGCTCCGCATGGGGCAGGCGAACGTCCGGCGCTGGAGCGACGACATCCTCCAGCTGCTCGACCAGGACGACGACGTGCTCGGCGTCGAGGACTTCGCAACCCACCGACTGCCGCTCGAGGCCGCCCCGGAGGCGTACTCGACGTTCCGCGACAAGGGCGACGGCATGGTCAAGACACTCTTCACGCCCTGACGACGACGCAGATCCACGAGAGGAGACACCCATGGGCAAGCCCGAGCGCGACGACGTCACGACCGACCCGCGGCTCGACGACGGCAGCGAGGTCGACTGGGCCTCCGAGGGAGGCGCACTGGCCGAGGGACCCGCCACCGACCCCGAGGGCGACGAGACTCCGGCGACCCCGACCCTGGCCGAGGACGACGTCCCCGAGGACCGCTGAACGTCCACGAGAGGAGCAGGAATGACCGAGCAGGTGAAGCTGGCCGTCATCTACTACTCGTCGACCGGCACGATCGACGGCATGGCCCGGCGGGCGGCGTCGGCTGGGGAGAAGGCGGGCGCCGACGTCCGGCTGCGGCAGGTCGAGGAGCTCGCGCCCCGCGAGGCGATCGAGTCCCAGGACGCGTGGAAGGCGCACGTCGAGGCGACCCGTGACGAGCCGCGGGCGACCCCCGACGACGTGGTGTGGGCCGATGCCGTGCTGTTCGGGTCGCCGACCCGGTTCGGCAACGTGGCCAGCCAGCTCAAGCAGTTCCTCGACATGCTCGGTCCGCAGTGGGGTGAAGGGCTGCTCGCCGACAAGACGTACGCCGGGTTCACGGCCGCGCAGACTCTGCACGGTGGTCACGAGACCACGTTGCTGGCCCTGTACAACACGGTCCATCACTTCGGGGGCGTGCTGGTGCCACCTGGCTACACGGACCCCGTGAAGTTCTCCGACGGCAACCCCTACGGGGTCTCCCATGCGACCGGGGCCGACAACGCCGAGCCCCTGGGTGACGACGAGGAGCACGCGATCGACCATCTCGCGGAGCGGATGGTGACCGTGACCGGACAGCTGCTGCGCGGACGGGCCGCCACCGGGTGAGGACGCAGGAGCGTCAGCCGGCCGCTGCCACGGGCGCGACGACGGACTGGACGAAGGTCGCCTGGTAGAGCTGGTGCGGCCGACCCCGGGCGATCCACGTCAGGGTCATGCCGAAGCGGGTGTCGTCGACCGTCACGTCGTACCGGCCCGGCGCCACGAGGCGGCCGTCGGACGTGCCGACCAGGGTGGCGGTGAACGTCGTCCACCCCCCGCACGTCAGGGAGTCGGTCACGTCGGCCACCGTGAGCGGGACCGGACCGTCGTCGGACGACACGTGGGTCGCGAGGACCCGGCGGCCGACCAGGCGGGCGAGCACGTCCCAGGACGGCTCCGTCGTGGCAGTCTTCATCGCGCCTCCTCGGCGTCCCGCGTCACCCGATCACCCGATCCGTGACCGGTGATCCGCGTGAGTGCAGGATCCCCCCGAGGGGCGGCCGGGCTCAGGCGAATCGCCGAAGATGGCCCGTTCTACCTATCCCGGCCGGTCAGACGGGCCATGGGGCGTCTCACAGCTCCGACTGGATGCCGTCGAGCAGCTGCCGCGCCATCACGATCCGCTGGACCTGGTTGGTGCCTTCGTAGATCTGGGTGATCTTGGCGTCGCGCATCATCCGCTCGACGGGATAGTCGCGGGTGTAGCCGTAGCCGCCCAGCACCTGCACGGCGTCGGTGGTGACCTGCATGGCGGTGTCGGAGGCGAAGCACTTCGCGGCGGCGCCGAAGAAGGTCAGGTCGTGGTCACCCCGCTCGGACCGGCCGGCGGCGGCGTACGTCAGCTGGCGCGCGGCCTCCACCTTCATCCCCATGTCTGCGAGCAGGAACTGGAGGCCCTGGAACTCCGCGATCGACCTCCCGAACTGCTGCCGCTCCCGCGCGTACGTGAGCGCGTAGTCGAGCGCGCCCTGGGCGACCCCGACGGCCTGGGCCGCGATCGTCACCCGGGTGTGGTCGAGGGTGCGCATCGCGATGGAGAAGCCCTCGCCCTCCGACCCGATCATCCGGTCGGCCGGGATCCGCACGTGGTCGAGGTAGACCTCCTTGGTGGGGCTGCCCTTGATGCCGAGCTTCTTCTCCGGCGCACCGAACGACACCCCGTCGTCGGACTTCTCGACGACGAACGCCGTGATCCCGCCGCGGGTCCGCTGCTCCGGGTCGGTGACCGCCAGGACGGTGTAGAACTCCGACTCCCCAGCGTTGGTGATCCAGCGCTTCACGCCGTTGAGCACCCAGTCGTCCCCGTCGCGCTCCGCCCGGCACTTCATGCCGCCCGCGTCGGAGCCCGCATCGGGCTCGGAGAGGCAGTAGGAGAACCCACCCTCGCCCGCCGCCAGCCTGGTCAGGTAGGTCTTCTTGAGCTCCTCGGAACCGGCGATCTGCACCGGCAGCGAGCCCAGCTTGTTGACCGCCGGGATCAGGCTCGCACTGACGCACGCCCGCGCCACCTCCTCGATGACGAGGCAGGTCGCGAGCGCGTCGGCACCTGCGCCGCCGTACTCCTCGGGCACGTGGGGAGCGTGGAAGTCGGCCGCCTGCAGGGCCGCGGCCGCCTCTCGCGGGTACCGCGCCTCCTCGTCCACCTCGGCAGCGAAGGGGGCCACCTTCGCGTCGCACAGCGCACGCACCGCCTCGCGGATCGCCCGGTGCTCCTCCGAGAGCGCGTAGAGCGGGAAGTCGTTCATGCGGCGGAGTGTACGGAGGCGAGGGCCGGTCGCCGTACGTCGTGGGTCACACTGGCGGCATGGCCGACTGGCTGGATCCCGAGACCGTGCGCTTCCTCCTCGACGACACCGAGACGTGGGCGGTGGTCGGTCTCTCGGGCAAGCCGAACCGCACCGCGTACCGGATCGCAGGGCTGCTCCAGCGTCGCGGCAAGCGGGTCGTGCCCGTCCACCCGGACGCGCCGTTGGTGCTGGGCGAGCAGGGGTACCCGACCCTGGCCGACGTCCCGTTCCCGGTCGACGTCGTCGACGTGTTCCGGCGATCCGAGTACGCCGGCGAGTTCGCCGACCAGGCGGTGGCGATCGGCGCTCGCGGGGTGTGGTTCCAGCTCGGGGTGATCGACCACGACGCGTTCGGCCGGACGTCGCGGGCCGGGGTGCCGATGGTGATGGACACCTGCCCGGCCATCGAGTGGGACCGCCGCCGCTGACATGCCCGCCCACGACCTGCGGGTGCCGGCCGGACCCGGCCTCCCCCACGGCCTGGTGATCCCGGCCGCCGAGCTGGAGGAGCGCTTCAGCCGGTCGTCCGGCCCGGGCGGTCAGTCGGTGAACACCACCGACAGCCGGGTCGAGCTGGTCTTCGACGCACGGACGTCGTCCGTCCTCACACCGGCGCAGGCGGAGCGGCTGGGGACGCTGCGGATCGTCGCCTCGGAGCACCGCTCGCAGCACCGCAACCGAGCGGCGGCTCGGGAGCGGCTGGCGGCCGCGATCCGATCGGCCCTGGCGCCGCCCCCCGCACCGCGGGTGCCCACCAAGCCGTCCAAGGCGTCCCGCCGGCGCCGGGTCGAGGCCAAGCGGCGCCGCGGCCAGACCAAGGCCGGTCGGGGGCGGGTGCGGCGCTCCGGCGATGGCTGACGTGCCCTGGGTGCGGCTCCTGAACAGCTAGAGCTGTCCAGGAGCCGGTACCGGGGCACGTTACGCAGCAGCAGCCGCAGCCGCCGGGCCGTCACTCCGCGTCGTAGACCAGCGCGTGGCGGCCGTTCTCGAGCCGCAGCTGGGTGCCGTTGATCCGCCACCCGAGCGGGCTGCCGTCGAGCACCCGCAGCACGCCGCGCTCGACCTCGCCGGCGACACCGGGGCACGCCATCTTCGTCAGGGCGAGCGGCTCGAGCTCGAGCCGGTCGTCGCCCACGAGGACGTCGGCGCTACCGCGGTTGCAGCCGGTCCGGACCACCATCCGCTGGCCCTCGATGGTCAGCGTCGCCTCGACCTCGGCCGGGACGCCGATGATCCCGACCGAGTCGCCGTCGGTCTCCTCGATCCCCGTGAGGCTCCAGACGGTTCCGTCGAGGCGAACGCCCGGGGCCGCACCGACCCCACCGTCCTCGGCGGGGACGAACCAGAGCGTGTCCTCGCCGCGGGTGATCGACACGTCGTCCCCGTCGACCGCAATCGCCGGCTCGCTCGAGAAGAAGTCGACCAGCCACTCGTCCTGGTCGAAGCCCGCGCCCGGACAGCCCATCTCCGTGCCGCCGATGCTGTCGACGCGCAGCACACCGTCGTCCCACGTCGCGTTGCCGGACATGCTGTTGCAGGTCGCCTGGAAGGAGATGCTGCCGTCGGCCAGCGTCAACCGCATCACGTCACCGTCCGCGAACGGAGCCGGCAGCCCGTTCGAGACGTAGTCGCCTCCGATGCCCAGGTCGGCTGCGGGAACGGCGTCGATGGTGCTGTCCGGCTCGTCGCCGCAGGCGGCGAGGACGGGGAGGAGGAGGGCCAGGCCCACGATGCGTCCGATCATGGCCGTTCGACGTCCCTCCGGCCTGGCCGGTTCCCTAGAACCCGACCCGGCGCTCGCCGCGCACGACCGAGCCCTTGGCCTGCGCCGACTCCTTGAGCCGTTGCTGGAAGTCGGTCATCCGCCGCTGCAGGTCGGGATCGCTCGCGGCCAGGATCCGGACGGCGAGCAGCCCGGCGTTGCGGGCGCCCCCCACCGCGACCGTCGCGACGGGAACGCCGGCCGGCATCTGCACGATCGAGAGCAGCGAGTCGAGGCCGTCGAGGTTCTTCAGCGCCACCGGCACGCCGATCACGGGCAGCGGGGTCACCGACGCCAGCATCCCGGGCAGGTGGGCCGCTCCCCCGGCGCCCGCGATGATCACCTGGAGTCCGCGACCGGCGGCCGCCTTGCCCCACGCCAGCATCTCCTCCGGCATCCGGTGCGCGGAGACGACGTCGGCCTCGAACTCCACGTCGAACTCCCCGAGCGCCTCGCCGGCCGCCTGCATCACCGGCCAGTCGGAGTCGGAGCCCATCACGATGCCCACGCGTGCCGTCATGGGGCCAACCTAGAGGCTCACCGGGCGATCCCGGCGATCCGGGCGACCACGGCTTCGAGCGGGCCACGCCTGCGCGCCGCCGCGAACCCCGCCCCGATCCCGCCCAGGATCACGACGTGCCAGAGCATCGACCCCGGCTCCTCGGGCGGCCACACGTCGTCGGTGCGCATCCAGACGTGCAGCGAGTAGAGCGACAGCGTCATCGTCCCGGCCCCGAACAGCACCGCCATCCCGCGGACTCCCGGCGGCGGCAGCAGCGACAGCAGGAGCAGGCAGCCGCCGATGACGGCTACCGAGCTGCCGATCGTCTGCGCGAGGTCGAACGGCGTGGAGCTGTGCGGTGCGACGAGCAGCAGGTAGTCGCTGCTGTCGGTCGGGGTGGTGCCGTACATCCCGAACCCGAACTCCGCGAGCTCCCGCTCGCTGAAGCGGTCGGCCGTGAGCGCGTCGGAGACGCGGGTGGCGGCGACCGCGAGGAACGTACCGCCGACGAGCAGCCCCGCCTGGAGCGTCCGCCGCGCGACGTCGCTCCGGCCGATCGCCATCCCGGCGAACAGGTAGGCCAGCCACGGGAGTGCCGGGTAGTAGCCGGTGAGCAGCAGCTCCCCGAGCAGCAGCGACGGCTCAGAGAGCTGGTCCCAGGCGGGGTTGGCGCCGCGAGGAGCAGGGAGCTCTGGCCGCAGCTGGTGGGAGAGCACGGGGACGACGACCAGCCACACGGCGGACAGGAGCGCCAGCCACGGCGCGCGCAGGCCCAGGAAAGGCAGCGCAAGCAGGAACATCAGCCCGTAGTAGGTCAAGATCACCGCGATCCCGCTCTCGAGGTGGCCGAGCGTGAGACCGATGGCCGCGATCAGCAGTGCGCGGACGGCGAGTGACCGGACAGCCACCCGGCGGGCCTGACCGGTGGGCGGGGTCCGCCGCCCGGACAGCAGCGCCAGCGACACCCCGGCCAGCACCGCGAACAGCGCGGACGCCCTGCCGCCCGCGAGGTCCTGGGTCCAGCTGATCTCGCCCTCGGAGGTGTTCGGCACCAGCACGTGGGTCGACACCATGCCCAGCAGCGCCAGACAACGGGCCACGTCGACACCGACGAGCCGCCCGCTCACCCGCTACTCGCTCTCGTCGCCCAGGTCGCCGCGGAACCACGCGGCCGCGTGCCGCGCCCGCTCCAGGCAGTCGTCGAGGTCGTCGCCGTAGGCGTTGACGTGCCCGACCTTGCGGCCGGGCCGCAGCTGCTTGCCGTACAGGTGCACCCGCAG
Organism: uncultured Actinomycetota bacterium; assembly: GCA_963829855.1. Taxonomy (GTDB): domain Bacteria; phylum Actinomycetota; class Actinomycetes; order Propionibacteriales; family Nocardioidaceae; genus Nocardioides. The sequence goes on from CAWHKE010000011.1 coordinate 816,063, forward strand.
TCGCGGGTCACGGGCGAGCGCGTGCGGATAGCCGTCGTACAGCCGTCCCACCCGGTCGGGTCCGCCGAGGATGTTGACCATCACCGTCCAGCGGGCGCGCGGCGACGGGGATCCCAGCGGGAGGTCGAGCACCGCCCGGAGATGGTTCTCGAACTGCGACGTGACCGCCCCGTCCTGGGTCCAGTGACCGGTGTTGTGCGGCCGCATCGCGAGCTCGTTGACGAGCACCCGGCCGTCGGTGGTCTCGAACAGCTCCACCGCGAGCACGCCGATGACGGCCAGCTCCTTGGCGATGGTGAGGGCGATCCGCTGCGCCTCCAGGGCGAGCCCGCCGGACAGGTCGGGCGCCGGCGCCACCACCTCGTGGCAGATGCCGTCGCGCTGGGTCGAGGCGACCACCGGGTACGCCGCCGCCTGTCCGCTGGGCGAGCGCGCCACCAGCGCCGACAGCTCCCGGCGGAAGTCGACCCGCTCCTCAGCCAGCAGCGCGACCCCGGCCGCGGTCGCCACCGCGAACGGCTGGTCGCACTCGGCGGCCGACGTCACGAACCAGACGCCCTTGCCGTCGTAGCCGCCGCGGGTGGTCTTGAGCACGCACGGGAACCCGAACGCCTCGACGTCGGCGATCGTCGCGACGACCGCGTTGCGAGGGCACGGGATGCCGAGGGCCCCGAGCCGCTCGCGCATCACGGCCTTGTCCTGTGCGTGCACCAGCGCGTCGGGCCCCGGGCGGACGGCGATGCCGTCGGCCTCCAGCGCACGCAGGTGCTCGGTCGGCACGTGCTCGTGGTCGAAGGTCACCACCTGGCACCCGGCGGTGACCGCGCGCAGGGTGGGGAGGTCGCGGTAGTCGCCGACGACGTGGTCGGGGATCACCTGGGCGGCCGAGACTCCCTCGGCCTCGGCGAGCAGCCGTAGCGGCAGCGCCAGTGCGGCGGCGGGCTCCGCCATCATCCGGGCCAGCTGCCCGCCCCCGACGACCGCGAGCCGAGGGGCGTGCCCCGGCTCGTCCTGCCCCTCTGGTGACACGCAGCAGAGGCTAGGGCATGGCCTTGCGGGCGGTGGGACGGACGTCCGGCTGGCTGCGGTCCTCCGGCTCGAACCGGAGCCCACGGCCCCGGACGGTCGTGATCAGGCGCGGTCGCCGGCTGTCGTCGCCGAGCTTGCGGCGTACCCACCCGAGGTGGACGTCGATGGTCTTCGACGACGTCCAGAACGTGGTACCCCAGACGTCGCGCATCAGCTCGTCTCGGGTCACCAGCTCACCGGCTCGGGACATGAGGGCATGCAGGAGGTCGAACTCCTTGCGCGAGAAGACGACCTCCTCGCGACCCACCCAGACCCGGCGCGTAGCGGGGTCCAGACGCACGTCCTGCACGGTCAGCACGGAAACACGGTAGGAATCAACGGGCTCGCCCGGGCCGAAACGGGGATTTTGTTGACGAACGCAGGAACTAGTGACGCCGGACGGTGAGCGGCTCCACGAGCCCGAAACCGCGCACCGGACGGGCCGGTAGCCGCCGCGTCTCGAACTGGTCCGCGGGCAGCAGGTCGGCCGTGTCCTGGTCGATGATGATGCGGTTCCGCCGGGCTACGGCGGTGAGCCGGGAGGCCATGTTGACCGGAGGGCCGAACACATCGCCGAGTCGCATCTCCACGGCGCCGCTGGCCAGTCCGACCCGCACCTCCGGCAGCCGCTTGTCGTGCCCGATCACGTTGATGATGCCCTCGGCGGTGTCGTAGGCCGCGATGGGGTCGTCGTTCACGAAGAGCACCGAGTCGCCGATGCTCTTGATCACCCGGCCCCGGCAGGTGGCCACCACGTCGGCGCAGCGCGACTCGAACGTCTCGACGATCTCGCCGAGCCGGGCGCGCGACACCTCGTTGGACAGCGCCGTGAACCCGATGATGTCGGCGAACCCGACCGTGAGCTGGGTCGTGTGGAGGTCGGTCTCGGTGGCGCCGAGCGCCTGGATCCGGGCCACGGCGGCAGCGAGGTGGCGCCGCCAGGCGTAGATCAGCAGCTGCTCGAACGGCGCGTTGACGTCTCCGAGCAGCCGCATCGCCGACCCGGCCCGGGAGCCGGTGGCCTCGTCGCCGCGCTCGAGCTCCTCCACCCGGTTGACCAGGGTCGCCACCTCCCAGTCGGCCAGGCGGGCCATCGTCTGCCCGACCGCCCGCGTCAGCATCACGCCCATGTCGAAGTCGATCGCGCCCGACTCGACGATCCCGCTGAGCGTCGAGACCGCCGCGGCGTCGGAACGCGTGAACGCGACCTCGGTCCCGGCCTCGGGGAAGCCCAGCGCGCGCCACAGGCGGCGCAGCTCCTCGATCGTCACGCCGGTCTCGGCGGCCACCTCGAAGGCGCTGTGGACCGGCTCCTCACCCAGGATCGCTCGCGACAGCGAGTCCCGGTCGGGCCGGGGCCGAGCGGCTTCCTCAGGCGCCATCGTCCGAGCGGTGGGGCCTGGTGGGGCCGGCGGCCCGGTCGAGCTCCGCCGCCACCGTCTTCTGCACCTTCTCGACGCGCGGGATGTCGTGGAGCAGCACGTGACCGTGCTCGCTGGCGTCGGTGACGACGAGCGTGCCGCAGCCGAACAGCCGGTCGATCACGCCGATCTCGAAGTCGACGCCACTGATCCGGTTGAGCGGGATGGTGCGGCCCTCCTTGGCGATCAGGCCGCTCCGCTTCATGAACCGCCGGTTCGTGAACGTGTACGTCGTGGTGGCCCACGTGACCACCGGCCGCACCACGAACCACACGATCGCGAGCGCGGCCACCACCCACGCGCCCAGGTGCATCACGCCGGCCGCGTCCCCGGAGCCCAGCCCGTTGAGGACCACCGCGACCGCCAGGACCACGAGCAGCACGAGCAGGGGCAGCAACAGGGCCTTGGGGTGGGTGCGGGTCGAGACGACGACGTGCTCGCCCTCGTTGAGCAGCTTGCTGTTGATGGCCACGGGCCGATCATGTCACCCGGTCGGCCGCACGTGCACCACGTCGCCGGCCGCGACCGCCCGGCCGCCCACCACCAGCCGACCGGCCTCGTCCACGTCCGTCGCAGGTCCGACGAGCTCCTCCCCGCCGGGGAGTGCCACTCGCACCTGCTGGCCCACCGTGCCGCACGCCTCGAGGTACGCCGCGCGCACACCCGCACCGCCCCCGGCCGACCAGGCGTCGTACTGCTCGCGGAGCCGGCCGAGGATGCCGAGCAGGAGCTCGGTCCGGTCGGGAGCCGAGCCGGTCGCGAGCTCGACCGAGGTCGCGGCCGGCACGGGCAGCTCGGCCCGGGTCTGGTGGACGTTGAGGCCGATCCCGACCACGGCGGCGGGGCCGGCGCGCGTCTCGAGCCGTTCGGCGAGGATCCCCGCGGTCTTGTGGCCCTCGATCAGCACGTCGTTGGGCCACTTGAGGGTCGCGGGCACACCTGCCTCCCGCAGCGCGCCGGCCACCGCCACGCCGGCGAGCAGCGGCAGCCAGGGCCACTCCCCGCCCTCCTGATCGGGCCGCAGCAGCGTCGAGAACGTCAGCGCCGCGCGGTCCGGGGTGTCCCACGTGCGGTCGAGCCGGCCGCGGCCGGCCGTCTGGTGCTCGGTCACGACCACCGTCCAGGCAGGGGCGCCGGCCCGGGCGCGGTCGGCCACGACGGCGTTGGTGGAACCGGTCGCGGGCAACACCTCGATCCCGAGGTCCGCGAGACGGGTGGAGTCGAGAGGCGGGCGCACGGGCACTACATTGACACGGTGACCGCACATCCCGGTGAAGGGACCGACGTCCCGGCTGACATCGACATCCACACGACCGCGGGCAAGCTGCAGGACCTCGAGCGGCGGCTCGACGAGGCGGTGCACGCCGGCTCGGCCAAGGCGGTCGAGAAGCAGCACGCCAAGGGCCGCAAGACCGCCCGCGAGCGGATCGAGATCCTCTTCGACGAGGGCTCCTTCGTCGAGCTCGACGAGCTGGCCCGCCACCGGTCGACGGCGTTCGGCCTGGAGAAGACCCGGCCCTACGGCGACGGCGTGGTGACCGGCTACGGCACCATCGACGGCCGCCAGGTGTGCGTGTTCTCCCAGGACTTCACGGTGTTCGGCGGGTCGCTGGGCGAGGTCTACGGCGAGAAGATCACCAAGGTCATGGACCTCGCCATCAAGACCGGCTGCCCGATCATCGGCATCAACGAGGGGGCCGGCGCGCGGATCCAGGAGGGCGTGGTCTCGCTCGGCCTGTACGGCGAGATCTTCCGCCGCAACGTGCACGCCTCGGGCGTCATCCCGCAGATCAGCCTCATCATGGGCAACTGCGCCGGCGGCCACGTCTACTCCCCTGCCGTCACCGACTTCACGGTCATGGTCGACCAGACCTCCGCGATGTTCATCACCGGGCCCGACGTCATCAAGACCGTCACCGGCGAGGACGTCACGATGGAGGACCTCGGCGGCGCCCGCACCCACAACACCAAGTCGGGCAACGCCCACTACATGGGCGCCGACGAGGAGGACGCGCTCGAGTACGTCAAGGCGCTGCTGTCGTTCCTCCCGCAGAACAACCTCGACGAGGGCCCGACGTACGACGAGGTGCCCGACCCGGACGTCACCGACCTCGACCGCACCCTCGACACCCTGATCCCGGACTCGCCGAACCAGCCGTACGACATGCACGACGTCATCACTGCCGTCCTGGATGACGAGGAGTTCCTCGAGGTGCAGTCGATGTTCGCGCCCAACATCCTGGTCGGGTTCGGCCGGGTCGAGGGCAGGTCGGTCGGCGTCGTCGCCAACCAGCCCCTGCAGTTCGCCGGCACCCTCGACATCGACGCGTCCGAGAAGGCCGCCCGGTTCGTCCGCTTCTGCGACGCCTTCAACCTCCCGGTGCTGACGTTCGTCGACGTCCCTGGCTTCCTGCCCGGCACCGACCAGGAGTGGGACGGCATCATCCGGCGCGGCGCGAAGCTGATCTACGCCTACGCCGAGGCCACCGTCCCGCTGGTCACAGTGATCACCCGCAAGGCCTACGGCGGCGCCTACGACGTCATGGGGTCCAAGCACCTCGGTGCCGACATGAACGTCGCCTGGCCCACCGCGCAGATCGCCGTGATGGGAGCCCAGGGCGCGGCCAACATCCTCCACCGCAAGACGCTCGCCGCGGTCGCGAAGGACGGCGGCTCCCCTGAAGACGTGGACGCGAAGCGGGCCCAGCTGATCCAGGAGTACGAGGACACCCTCGCCAACCCCTACATGGCCGCCGAGCGTGGCTACGTCGACGCGGTCATCTCCCCCCACGAGACCCGGCTCGAGGTCGTCAAGGCGCTGCGCCTGCTGCGCTCCAAGCGCGAGGTCCTGCCCGCCAAGAAGCACGGGAACATCCCCCTCTGATGGCCCCCGATCCCGACGCCGAGAAGCCGATCCTGACGGTCATCACCCCGGACACCACGCCGGAGGAGATCGCCGCGCTGGTCGCCGTCTTCTCCGCCCTCGGCTCCGCCGAGCCGGCCAAGCGGCGGCCCACCGAGTGGAACAACCCCTACCGCCAGGTCCGCCCGTTCTACTCGCACGGCCCCGGCGGCTGGCGGTCCTCCGGCCTCCCCAAGCACCGCGGCCGCGGCACCTGAGGGGTCGACCCTCCACAGGCCACGCAGGGGTGCTGGTGTCGTCGTCGCGAGTCACGGACGATGGCCGCCATGCGTCTCGACGAGCCAGGACCGGCGCGGCTGCTGCGTGAGCAGGGCGGAATCGTGGCCCGGCGCCAGCTGCTCGACCTCGGGGCCACCGCCCACGACGTTCGACGCTGGCTCCGGAGGCGCGAGCTGACCACCGTCCACACCGGGGTCTACGTCGACCACACGGGGCGACTCTCCCGGCGCCAACGCGAGTGGGCAGCGGTGCTGGCATGCGCCCCGGCGGCACTGCACCGAGAGTCGGCGTTGACCGCCGCCGGCCTGACCCGCGACCGCCACGGGGGCAGCGCCGCACCGATACACATCGCCATCGACGCCCGCCGCACCGTCCGTGAGCTGCCTGGTGTCCGCGTCGAGCGCGTGCGCCGGCAGGACGTGTGGGTCGAGGAGCAGCGACGGCCGCCGCGAGTGACGGTCGAGTACGCCGCCCTCAAGGTTGCCTCGACAGCCGCCGAGTCAGGCGCGGAGGCAGCCGCGGTCGCGGTCCTGGCCGACGTGTGCCGCCAGGGTCTCTCCACGCCGAGGCGCCTCCTGTCGACGCTCGAGCGCCTCCCTCGGCTTCCTGGACGCGGATGCCTGGCCGACCTGCTCCAGGACGTCGACGCGGGAGTCCACTCGGTGCTCGAGCACCGGTACCTCACCGACGTCGAGCAGGCCCACGGGCTTCCCGTCGGCGAGCGCCAGGTCCGCGTCGTGTCGGCCGAGCGCGTCGTGTTCCGCGACGTCCGGTACGGCGCGCACCGCACTCTGGTCGAGCTCGAAGGGAGGTTCGGGCACTCCGATGCCGACGACCGCTGGTCGGACCTCGACCGCGACCTCGCCGCCGCCGTCTCGGGACAGGTCACCGTGCGGCTCGGCTGGGCGCAGGTGCTCCAGCCGTGCCGGATCGCGGGAGCCCTCGCGCGGATCCTCCGGGCCCGCGGGTGGCGACTCGTTCCGACGCCGTGCGGTCCGGCCTGCACCCTGGACCGTGTGGACTCATGGTCACCCACCGACGCGGATCCCACACACAGTCCTCGATCTGCCTGACCGCCGGCCGCGGCACCCGACGTTGAAGGTCCGCCCGTCCGGGGGAGGTCGAGCAGGCGCCGCGGTCGCGATACTGGGGTGATGCTGCCGATCGACGAGCTGGTGGACTTCTCGCGGACCCTGGACGACGACGGGCACAGTCCGGTGGCCGACGCGGTCGCGGAGGTGTGGGGGCTGGGGAGGCCGCGGTTCGTCCGGTCGAGCGCGTCCCACGTGTTCGTCGCGCCGCGCCGCGACGACGAGGGGCGGGTCGTGGTGCGGATCCGCCCCGACGAGGGCTCGCACCGCGAGGAGCTCGAGCGCGCCGCGCGGGCGGCCGCGTCCTGGGCGGCCGCCGATGCCCCGGTCGTGAACGCGGTGGCGGCGCCGTCCGGGCACTTCACCGAGCACGTCGACGGGTACGTCGCCCACGTGCTGACCGCCGCGGAGGGCGACACCCTGGAGGACCGGGAGGACCTGGTCGAGCACGCGGCCGACTGGGGTGAGGCGCTGGCCCGCCTCCACCTCACCGGGCACGGCGTGATCGACGCCCCCGACGCTGGGGACCTCCTCGCGGCCGAGTCCCGCGGAGCCGACGACGAGACCGCGACGCTCGCGGTGCTGCTGGAGCGTCGGCTGGCGGCGCTGCCGCGCGGCCCGGAGGTGCACGGCGTGCTGCACGGCGACCCCGAGGCCGACAACGCGGTGCTGACCGACCAGGGCGTCGTGATGATCGACCTCGACCGCGTCGGTCGCGGGTGGTTCGCGGCCGACGTCGCCTTCGCGCTGCGCGACTGGGCCACCGTGGCCGGCGGGGTCGACCTCGACCACGACGTACCGCGGCGGTTCGTGGCCGGCTACCGCCGGGTGCGCGATCTCTCGGCGGAGGAGCTCGGCTGGCTGCCGCTGCTGGCGCAGGCGTCGGCGGTCACGGAGCTGCTCGCGTTCCAGGTCCACCTCGCCACCGTGCCCCAGCCCGGCTGGCCGGACTGGGCGGTCGACCTCGACCACCGGGTTCGGGCCCGGGCCGCCGCGCTCCGGGACGAGCTCACGGCGTAGTGCGCCACGATGGGCACATGCGGAACGCGATCACCGACGTCCCGGGGATCCGGGTCGGGCACTCACAGCGCGCCGAGCCCGGCTGGCTGACGGGCGTCACCGTGGTGCTGCCGCCCGCGGAGGGCGCGGTCGGCGGGGTCGACGTCCGGGGCGGCGGGCCGGGCACCCGGGAGACCGACCTGCTCGCGCCGGAGAACCTCGTCGAGCGGGTCCACGCGATCGTGCTCGCGGGCGGGTCGGCGCTCGGGCTCGCCGCGGCCGACGGAGTCGCCCGGGCGCTGCTCGAGCAGGGCGTCGGCTTCCCGGTCGGGCTCGAGCCCGGTCACGTCGTGCCGATCGTCCCGGCCGCCGTGATCTTCGACCTCGGCCGCGGCGGCGAGTTCGGGCACGCGCCGGACGCCGAGCTCGGCCGGGCCGCGCTCGCCGCCTGCGACGTCGTGGTCGGCGAGGGCACGATCGGGGCCGGCACCGGTGCGCGGGTGGGCGGGCTCAAGGGCGGGGTGGGGTCGGCCTCAGCCCGGCTCGACGACGGCACCACGGTCGGCGCCCTGGTCGTCGTCAACGCGGTCGGCTCGGCGCTCGACCCCCGGTCCGGCGAGGTGTACGCCGCCCGCCACTGCCGCCCCGGCGACCTGCCGTCGATGCGGCTGCCCGACCCGGCCGAGCTGCGAGCCGCGCGCGAGCGAGCCGCGGAGCAGCCCCAGCCGCCGCCGCTGGCCACCACCCTGGCGGTCGTCGCGACGGACGCGAGCCTCACCAAGGCGCAGTGCCGCAAGGTCAGCGGGATCGGCCACGACGGGCTGGCTCGCGGCCTCTCGCCCGTGCACACCATGTTCGACGGCGACACCGTGTTCACGTTGGCAACCGGTGCCGGCGCCGCCCCCGGCCCGCAGGAGTTCCACGCCCTGCTGACCGAGGCCGCCGACAGCGTCACCCGGGCGATCGCGCGGGCGGTGGTCGCCGCCGAGTCGGCGGGCGGCATGCGCTGCTGCCGCGAGGCGTTTCCGAGCGCGTTCGCCTGAGGGCTCACGCCTCGCGCAGCCGGGCCGCCTGGCGCGTGAGGTGGTGCCGCTCCGCCTCCGAGGTGGCCTGCGCCGCGGCGGTCGCGTAGAGCACCCGCGCCCTGGCGGGGTCGCCGGCTCGCTCGGTGAGCCAGGCCTCGGCCGCGGTCCGACGGGGCACCGAGCCGGGCACGTCCGCCAGCGCGCGCAGCCCGGCGAGCGGCCCGTCGGCCTCGCCGACCGCGACCGCGCGGTTGAGCGCGACGACCGGGCTGTCCGTCAGGCCGAGCAGCTCGTCGTACCAGCCGACGATCTGGGTCCAGTCGGTCTCGTCGGCGGACCGGGCGTCGCAGTGCAGTGCCGCGATGGCGGCCTGCGCCTGGTACTCGCCCAAGCGGTCCGCCGCCAGCGCCGTCTGGAGCAGCTCGACCGCACCGGCGATGGTCTCGGTGTCCCACCGCGACCGGTCCTGCTCGGCGAGCGGGACCAGCTCCGCGCCGTCCCAGCGGGCCGCACGGCGGGCGTGGTGGAGCAGCATCAGGGCCAGCAGCCCGGCGACCTCCGGCTCGTCCGACGAGGCGGCCAGCTGGCGGGTGAGCCGGATCGCCTCCGACGCCAGGTCGACCTCCCCGGTATAGCCCTCGTTGAAGATCAGGTAGAGCACCTTCAGCACGTCACGCAGGTCCCCGGGCCGGTCCAGCCGCTGCTCGCCCACGGTGCGCTTGGCGCGGCTGATCCGCTGCGCCATCGTCGCCTCCGGCACGAGGTACGCCGCGGCGACCTGGCGGGTGGTGAGCCCGCCCACCGCCCGGAGCGTCAGGGCCACCGCCGACGCCGGCGTCAGCGAGGGGTGGCAGCACAGGAACAGCAGCAGCAACGTGTCGTCGGCCTGCTCGGTCGGCCCGGGCTCCGGCTCGTCGACGACCCGCTCCTCGCGCGCCCGGCGGGCCGCGTCGGAGCGGTAGGCATCGAGGTACTTGCGCCACGCCACGGTGACCAGCCAGCCCGACGGGTCCGCGGGAGGGTCGTCCTCCCAGCGACGTACGGCCTCGACGAGCGCCTCCTGGACGGCGTCCTCGGCCGCCGCGAAGTCGGCGCCGCGGCGGACGAGGACGCCGAGGACGCGAGGCCCCAGCTCGCGAGGGAGCCCGCGGACCAGGTCGTTCACTCGGTGACGGTCGACGGCGCCTCGAGGAACGGCCGGACCTCGATCCACTCCTGGATCGGGTGACCGCCCCGACCGGGCGCCGACGACAGGAACGCGGCGGCTTCGTGGGCGCGCTCGACGGAGTCGACGTCGATCACCATCCAGCCGGCGATCAGGTCCTTGGTCTCCGCGAACGGCCCGTCGGTCACCGGCGGCTTGCCCTCGCCGTCGTACCGGACGAACGTGCCCTCCGGGGACAGCGCCTGGCCGTCGACGTACTCACCGCGCTCGCGCAGCGTGTCGGCGACGTGGCCCATGAAGGCGAGGTGCGCCGAGACCTCCTCGGGCGTCCAGTCCTGCATCGGGATGTTGCCGTAGTCGGTACGGTCCGGGCCGCCGCGGTAGTGCTTGAGCAGCAGGTACTTCGCCATCGTCTTCTCCTTCGTCCGCCACCGACATCCTCGGTGGTACACCCAGGGGACGGAGCCCGGTGGCGGTTCTCGACATCGGTCGCGACGAGATCTCAGGGCTTGACGGCGATCACCCAGCAGGGGGCGTCGAGCAGGATCCGCTGGGCGGTGCTGCCCATGATCAGCTTGCCCACCGGCGACCGGTGCCGCATCCCGATCACGATCACGGGGTCCTCGGCCTCGCGGGCCGCCTCGACCAGGTCGTCGGCCGGGTCGACCCCGACCGACTGCCGGACCTCGTGGGGAACCCCGGCGTCGGCGAGCCGCCGCTCGAGGTCGCCTCGCTGCGCGTCGCCGAGGTACCGCTTGTCGACCAGGGCATCGCCGCGGGAGGCGTTGAGCACGAGCAGGCCGGTGCCGCGCCGTTGCGCCTCCTCGATCCCGGCGGCGAGCGCCGCCTCGCCGTACTGGTCGGGGATGTAGCCCACGAGCACCGTCATGCCGAGACCTCTTCCTTCGCGTCCTGGGAGGTGCGGATGCGGCCGACCAGGATCGGCCCGACCAGGATGATCACGATCAGCACGTAGATGGCGACCGCGAGGCCCTCGCTGAACAGCCCGCTGACGTCGCCGCCGGACAGGTCGAGTGCCTCGCGCAGCTTCAGCTCCATGAGGGGACCGAGGATGACGCCGAGGATCAGCGGCAGCACCGGGATGCCGAACCGCCGGATCGCGAACCCGACGCCGCCGAAGAACAGCAGCAGCGCGAGGTCGAACGGGTCGGAGCTCACCGAGTAGGCGCCGAGGGTGGCGAAGAACAGGATGCCGGCGTACAGCTGTGGCCGTGGGATCCGCAGCAGCTTCGCCCAGAGCGGCGCGAGCGGGAGGTTGATCACGAGCAGCAGGGTGTTGCCGATGAGGAGGCTGGCCAGCAGCGTCCACACCAGGTCGGGTTGGTCGTCCATCAGCGTCGGGCCCGGCACGATGCCGTACGACGTGAGGGCCGCCAGCAGGATCGAGGCGGTCGCGGTGACGGGCAGCCCCAGCGCGAGGAGCGGGACGAACATGCCGGCAGCGCTGGCGTTGTTGGCGGCCTCGGGCCCGGCCACGCCCTCGATCGCGCCCTCGCCGAACTCGTCGGGCCGGTCGCCACCGCGCCGGGCGGCCAGCTTTCGCTCCGTGATGTAGGAGAGGAACGTCGGCGTCTCGGCACCACCGGCGGGGACGGCGCCGAACGGGAAGCCGAGCGCGGTGCCGCGGACCCACGGGCCGGCGGAACGCTTCCAGTCGTCGCGGCCCAGGAACGGGCGGCCGGCCGGGATGACGTCGACCGGCTTGCGGCGCAGGTGCGCCGCGGTCCACAACGCCTCGCCCACCGCGAAGACGCCGACCGCGACGATCACGATGCCGATCCCGTCGGCGAGCTCGATCGCGCCGAACGTCAGTCGCGCCTGGGCCGTGGAGAGGTCGAGACCCACGAGCCCGATCGTCAGCCCGATGAACAGCCCGGCGTAGCCGCGGATCTTCGACTCGCCCAGCACGCTCGTGACGAGCACGAGCGCGAGCAGCATGATCGCGAAGAACGACGGCGCCCCGATCTTGACGGCCTGCTCCGCGAGGGCGGGCGTGAAGAACGCGACCAGCAGCGTGCCGATGGTGCCCGCGATGAACGACCCGATCGCGGCGGTGGCGAGCGCCTGTGCCGCGCGTCCCCGCTTGGCCATCTTGTTGCCCTCGATCGCGGTCATCACCGAGGCGGACTCGCCGGGCGTGTTGAGCAGGATCGAGGTGGTCGAGCCGCCGTACATCCCGCCGTAGTAGATGCCGGCGAAGATCACCATCGACTCGGTGACGTCGAGCCCGTAGGTGATCGGGAGCAGCAGCGCCACGGCCATCGCGGGGCCGATGCCCGGGAGCACCCCGACGAACGTGCCGAGCAGGACGCCGATCGCGGCGTACAGCAGCAGCTGCGGGGTGAACGCGTTGGCGAATCCTTCAGCGAGGAGGTCGAGGGTCTCCATCACAAGATCCCGTCGAGGATGCCGGCCGGGAGCGGGACGCCGAGGAACCAGAAGAAGTACCAGCTGGCGACCGACAGCACGGCTCCGACGATGAGGTCACCCACGAGGGACTTGCTGCCGAGGACCCATGCCGCGCCGGCGAAGAGCAGGGCGCCGGTGATCGCCCAGCCGACGAGGTTCACGAAGACCAGGTTGAGGAGCAGGATGCCGACCAGCTTGAAGACCGTGACCCAGTCGGCCGGCGACGTCAGGTCGACGTCCTCCCCCGCCTCGCCCTCGGCCACGTCGCCGCGGGCGGTGGCGATCGCGAGCAGCACCGCGAGCACGACCATGCCGGTGCCCACGATGTACGGGAACACGCGCGGGCCGATCGGGTCTCCGAAGCCGACGGCCAGGCCACGGGCGTCGATGATGGTGACGACGCCGACCACGAACATCACCGCGGCGAGGCCGTACTGGGCCTTGTCCACCCGCGGTCGGTCGGGTGCTTCCGGAGTGTCAGCAGTCATAGCAGCCCCAGCTCCTCGAGGGTCCCGGAGACCCGTTGGTCCTGCTCGTCGATGAACTGCGCGAAGTCGTCGCCGGTCTTGAAGTCGTCGGTCCAGCCGTTCTCCTCCAGCGCGTCCTGCCAGCCCTGGCTGTCGTGCATCGTCTCGAGGTAGCCGATCAGCTCCTCGGTGCGCTCGTCGCTGATCTCGGGCGGGGCCAGCACCCCGCGCCAGTTGAGGAAGACCAGGTCGATGCCGGACTCGGTCAGCGTCGGCGCGTCGGCGAACTGGCTGCCCTCCGGGTAGCGCTCGTCGCCCGACACGGCCAGCACTCGCAGCTCGCCCGACTCGACGTAACCGGCGAACTCGGCGAGCCCCGAGAAGCCGACCCCGATCTTGTCGCCGAGCAGCGCGCTGGTGAGCGGACCGCCGCCGTCGTAGGTCACGTAGTTGACGTCGTTGGGGTCGATCCCGAGCTCGGCCGCCAGCTGCATCGGGAACAGGTGGTCGGGGCCTCCGGGCGACGAGCCGCCTCCGACCGGGATCGAGGCCGGGTCGGCCTCCCAGGCCTCGGCGAGGTCCTCGATCGTCTGGTACGGCGAGTCGGCGGCCACCAGGACTCCCTCCGGCTCGCTCATCAGCTGAGCGAGCGGCGTGGCGTCGCCGACGTCGTACGTCGTCGCGAAGGAGTACGTCGAGCCGACCACGCCGAGGCCCACGGTCATCATCGTGTGCTCGTCGCCGGCCCGGCCCATCAGCGAGGTCATCGCGCCGGCTCCGCCGGCGCCCACGATGTTGTCGACGGTGAACGAGCCACCGGTGATCTCCTCGTCCTCCATGACGCCCACGGCCGCGCGACCGGTCTGGTCGTACCCACCGCCCGGGCTGTTGGGGATGATCATCAGCAGGTCGCGGCTGTCGTCGCCGCGGGTGACGCCGCACCCGGCGAGGGTCGCCGCGAGCAGGAGGGTCAGGCCCAGGGTCAGGCCGGTGCGGGTCGCGCCCTGCGGGCCCGAGTGGTGACGCATCCCGCCATCGTGCCGCTCACACAACAGGGTGTCGAGGGGCTTGCCCGACACCCTAGGGTCGGGGTCCGTGACCGTACGACGCGTGGACCAGATCTCCGAGCGGTACGTCGAGGAGTACTGCGCCCTCGACCCGATCAGCGCCGCCTACATGGGTGTGGACGGGTTCGAGGACCGGCTGACCGACTACTCCCCGGAGGGGTTCGAGGCCCGTGAGGAGCTGACCCGGCGGGCGCTGGCCGACGCGACCGCGGCGACCCCGGTCGACGAGCGGGAGGCGGTCGCCCGCGACGCGTTCCTGGAGCGACTCGGCCTCGAGGCCGAGCTCGACGAGGCAGGTCTCAGCCGCTCCCAGTTCTCGGTGATCACCAGCGGCGTGCACGCGATCCGCGAGGTCTTCGACCTGATGTCGACCAGCACCGAGCAGGACTGGGCCAACGTCGACTCCCGGCTGGCGGCGATCCCCGAGGCGCTGGCCGGCTACCGCCGGACCCTGACCGAGGAGGCCGCCCGCGGCCGGGTCTCGGCCGTCCGGCAGTACCGCGAGGTCGTCGGCCAGGTGCGCGGTTGGACCGGGGCCGACGGCGCCGGGGCCGACCTGCTGGGCGACCTCGTGGCCGGCTGCGACGTCCCTGCCCTGAAGCCGCACCTCGAGCGGCACGCGGCGGCCGCCAACGTCGCGCTCGACGAGTTCGCGGGGTACCTCACCGACGAGCTCGTGCCGCGCGGCCGGGCCGCGGACGGCGTCGGCCGCGAGGAGTACCGGCTCGCGTCGCGCTACTTCCTCGGCGCCGAGGTCGACCTCGACGAGACCTACGCCTGGGGGTGGGAGGAGCTCCAGCGGATCGAGGACGACATGGACGTCACGGCCGGCCGGATCCTCCGCGGCGCGGACCGAGCGGCCGCCGTGGAGCACCTGGAGAGCGACCCCTCCCGCCGGATCAACGGCCGCGAGGCGTTCCGCGACTGGATGCAGGAGCTGGCCGAGCGCGCCATCTCCGAGCTCGGCGGCACCCACTTCGACATCCCCGAGCCGATCCGGCGGATCGAGTGCATGCTCGCCCCCACCAACGACGGCGGCATCTACTACACGGGTCCGTCCGAGGACTTCGCTCGGCCGGGCCGGATGTGGTGGTCGGTGCCCGACGGCATCGAGGAGTTCCACCCGTGGCGCGAGGTCACGACCGTCTACCACGAGGGCGTGCCCGGCCATCATCTCCAGGTCGCGCAGACCGCGCTGCGCAACGACGTGCTCAACCGGTGGCAACGACTGATGTGCTGGGTCAGCGGCCACGGCGAGGGCTGGGCGCTGTACGCCGAGCGGCTGATGGACGAGCTCGGGTACCTCGACGACCCGGCCGACCGGCTGGGGATGCTCGACGCGCAGGCGTTCCGGGCGGCGCGGGTGATCGTCGACATCGGGATGCACCTCGAGCTGGAGATCCCCCGCGACAACCCGTTCGGGTTCCACCCCGGCGAGCGGTGGACCCCAGACCTCGGGCTCGAGTTCATGCGCCACCACTCGGCGATGGAGGACTCGTTCATCCGGTTCGAGGTGAACCGCTACCTCGGCTGGCCCGGTCAGGCGCCGTCGTACAAGGTCGGCGAGCGGATCTGGCTCGACGCCCGGGCGCAGGCCCAGGCCCGGGCGGGGGCCGACTTCGACCTCACGACGTTCCACCGGCAGGCGCTCGACCTCGGCGCGCTCGGGCTGGCGCCGCTGCAGCAGGCGCTGGGACGGCTGTGAGCACGCCGCTGGTCCTCGCCTCGGCGTCTCAGGCGCGGCTCGAGACGCTGCGGTCCGCCGGCGTCGAGCCGGTCGTGATCGTGTCGGGCGTCGATGAGACCCAGGTGGCCGACCTCCCGCCGGCCGAGCTCGCGCTGCAGCTCGCGGAGCTCAAGTGCGCGGCCGTGGCGCAGCGCGACGACCTGCCGGCCTCGGCGCTCGTGCTCGGCTGTGACTCGGTGCTCGAGCTCGACGGTGCAGGCGCTGGGCAAGCCCGACGACGCGGCCGACGCCGTCCGGCGGTGGGAGGCCATGCGCGGCCGCTCCGGAGTGCTCCACTCGGGCCACTGCGTGCGCGACACGACGACGGGTCACGTCGCGGCCGCCACGGCCTCCACCACGGTGCACTTCGCCGCCCTCAGCGACGCCGAGATCGCGGCGTACGTCGCGACCGGCGAGCCGCTGCACGTCGCCGGCGCGTTCACGGTCGACGGCCTCGGTGGGGCGTTCGTGACGGGGCTGGAGGGCGACCACCACAACGTGGTCGGCGTGAGTCTGCCGCTGTTGCGCGACCTGGTAGGAGAACTAGGCCACTCGTGGATCGATCTCTGGTCCGCCACGAACAGTTGAAAAGTGGCGTACCGTGCTTCGGGCCAAAGGGGGGTACCACCGATGCACACTCGCGCCCTGATCCTGTCGCTCGTCGCGCCGCTGCTCGCTGCCGTCGCGTCGTCGCCCGGCCACGCCGACGACTCCGACCCCGCCACGTCGAAGGCGGCGGCCGCAGCCAGCCCCCGCTTCGGCTACGCGCGGGTCGACGACCCCGGTAACGGGACGCACCTGTCCGCCGGCGTCCACGTCGACCCGGGCCTGGAGCGGCTCGGACTCAGCGTCTCCTTCACCCGCCCTGACACGAACACGTGGGGCCGCGTCTGGCTCGGCGAGCCGGCCGGCGACGGCTGCACCCGCGAGGTCGTGCTGCAGGGCCGTTCGAAGGACGCCTCCACGTGGGTGGCGCGCGGGTCCGGCGGCGCCGCGATCCCGGTCGTCGCCGACCACTCCGCGTCCGCCTACCGCCAGCTCCGCCTCCAGCTCGACCGACCGGGGTTGCCGGACGGGTGCGTGGTGGCCGAGCTGTGGACGGGCGGCCCCGGAGGCCCGACAGAGCTCGTCAAGACCGGTGCGCGCACCGACACGGACAAGGTCCTCGAGCGGTCGGTGCTCGCCCGGTTCAAGGTGAAGTACCGGGTCCCGTGGGGGCAGACGACCGTCACCGACGTGGGCCTGAGCACGGACCTGAGCGGTCCGTCGGTGATCACCGACGTCGTCGTCGGGCTGGCGCCCGGGTCCCAGGGCCAGGTGGTGGACGCGAAGTCCGCGCCGATCGACTGGGACTTCTGGGCCGACGGGGCGACCGAGGCCGCACTGCCGGTCACCCCGGTCCAGCCGTGGGGCACCCGCGTGGTGCCTCGGGTCACGGCGGACGAGGGCACCCGCTACGGCGGGGACCGGCGGATCTTCATCCGCAGCAAGGCACCGACGAGCTGGGTCGGAACGCTGGCGGGCGAGCGCTACTGGCACCCGGACGAGCGGCTAGGAAGGGTCGAGTTCCCGGGACTGACGTTCCTCGACGACACGTGGGTCTACATCCACCGCAACAGCAAGGTCGTCCGGGAGTGCACCGAGTCGACACCCCAGTGGGGCTGGGGCTGCCACCGCTACTGGTACGACGAGGACACCGGCCGGCTCCAGCTCGGCCAGCTCCAGGCCCGGGTCACGGACGAGGGCTGGTGGTGGCAGGGCGACGACTACGACCGCTCGTACCGGGTGCGGTCCTTCGCCCGCGGTGAGACCCGCAACTACCACGGCACCGGCACGACGGAGATCTGCTGCCACCACCCCAAGGCCGACGTCCGGCTGCGCAACGACGGCCGGTACCGGATCGTGCGGGGCCGGCAGGTCGAGCGCGGCCACTACCGGGCGATCGGGTCCTCGCTGCTGCGGCTCGACCCCGGCTCGCGCGGCGGCCGCACGAAGCTCGTGCAGCTCGACTTCTTCGGGCGGATCGTGGACGGCACCTGGAAGCTCCGGCGGGTCCGGCTCGACAACACGCTGACGCTGCCCGACTGATCCGTCAGTCGTACGCCGGGTCCTGGTCGGCCCCGGTCAACACGACTCGGCTGGGGAAGACGAAGGCTCGCCAGGCGAAGAACCGGGCGACGAACCCCAGGAAGAGGCCGACCACGTTGGCGGCGACGTTGTCGGCGAGGGCGCTGTCGTAGTGCAGCACGTTACGGGTCAGCCACAGACACGCCACGGGGATCACCATGCTGAGGCCGCTGATCAGGAAGAACGGCACGACGCCTCCGGCGAAGCCCACCGGCGCGCGGTGCCGGAACGCCCAGGACCGGCTGAGCTCGTAGGTCAGCAGGGTCGACGCGACGTTGGCGATCAGGAACCCGGTGATGACGTGGTCACCCAGCGGCGCAGCGTCGTAGCCCGGATCCCAGTGGACCAGCATGTTGAACAGCACGATCGCGAAGATCGACGCGATCGTCCCGGCTATCGCGGATCGCCCGAACTCCCCCGCGAGTCGCTGCCAGCCCCTTCCCATGGCGAAATGCTATCGGGCAGGACGTCCTACCCGTCGAAGGAGACCGTCAGGGAGGCGACCGCGCCCGCGCGCCACGTCAGCCGCATCGTTCCGGTCCCGCCCGCGGACCACGCGAACCGGGCGACGTCGCGGTCGCCGTCGGTCTCCACGCCGGTCAGGGTCATGGTGTCGGTCGGCGGCTGCGCGGCGTACGCCGCTGCGATGGCCGGCCGGCCGGCGAAGGGGCCGGCCGGGACATCCTCGAACGCGAGCGTGGCGTCGTCGGCGAAGCGCTCCGAGAACGCCTCCCACTCGCCCGAGGCGACGGTCTCGTTGAACGCCGCGACGTGCGCCGCGACCCGCTGGTTCACTCGACCGGGAGCCCGAGGCCTCGAGCGATCAGCATCCGCTGCACCTCACTGGTGCCCTCGCCGATCTCGAGCACCTTGGCGTCGCGGTAGAACCGCGCGACGGGGTACTCCTCCATGAAGCCGTAGCCGCCGAACACCTGGGTCGCGATCCGGGTGGCAGTCACCGCCGACTCGGTCGCATAGAGCTTGGCGACCGACGCGGCCTGCTTGAACTCCTGGGTGGAGACCCGGTGACCCGCGTCCATCGCGTCCTTCATGGCCGCCGCCTTGTAGGTCAGCAGCCGCGCGGCGTCGAGCATGACCTGCAGGTCGGCCACCTGGAACGCCACGCCCTGCTTGCGTCCGATCGGAACCCCGAACGTCTGCCGCTCCCCCGCGTACTGGAGCGAGAGGTCGAGGCAGGCCTGGAGGCAGCCGACGGCGAGGGCGGCGATCGCGACCCGGCCGTCGTCGAGGGTCGCGAGGAACTGGGCGTAGCCGCGGCCGCGCTCGCCGAGCAGGTTCGCCTCCGGGACCCGGCAGTCCTCGAAGGACAGCGGGTGGGTGTCGGAGGCGCGCCAGCCGAGCTTGTCGTAGGCCTTCTCAGCGGTGAAGCCGGGCGTGCCGGACGGGACGATGATCGCGGAGACCTCGGCCCGGCCGTCCTCGCGCTCCCCGGTGCGCGCGGTCACGGTGACGCAGGAGGTGATCTCGGAGCCCGAGTTGGTGATGAACTGCTTCGAGCCGTTGACGACCCACTCGCCGTCCGCGAGCACCGCCTTGGTCCGGGTGGCCCCCGCGTCGGAGCCGGCGCCGGGCTCGGTGAGGCCGAAGCCGGCGAGCCGCTCGCCCGCGACGAGGTCGGGCAGCCAGGTCTGCCGCTGCTCCTGGGTGCCGAAGGTGAGGATCGGGTTGATGCCGAGCCCGACCGCGGCCTCGAGCGTGATCCCCATAGCCTGGTCGACCCGGCCGATCTCCTCGATCGCGAGGCAGAGGCTCGTGAAGCCGCCGTCCTCGCCGGCCAGCCCGGCGCCGCCGTACTCCTCCGGGGCCGTGAGCCCCATCAGGCCGAGCTGCCCCATCTTCTGCACGACGTCGACCGGGAAGTGGTGCTCGCGGTCCCACTGGGCGGCGTGCGGCGCGATCTCCTTCTCGGCGAAGTCGCGGACCGTACGCCGGAACTGCTCGTGCTCGGCAGACAACTCGAAGCTCATGACCGGATGCTACCCGCTCAGGTTAGCGTTTGTTAACCAGCGGGCTCGGGGATCGCGTCACCCGCACGGTCCGCTAAGGTTAGGCAGCCCTAAGCATCGGAAGGATCCCCGTGAACCAGCGTGTCCTGCTCGCCGGCGCGAGCCTGCTCGTCGCCGCTCCCCTGCTCGCGGGTTGCGGCCTGCTCGGAGACCCGGACCTGGTCATCTACAACGCGCAGCACGAGGAGCTGATGACGGAGATCGTCCCGATCTTCGAGGAGCAGACCGGGCTGGACGTCGAGCTGCGCAACGGCAAGGACCTCGAGCTCGCCAACCAGCTGGTGGCCGAGGGCGACGAGTCGCCGGCCGACGTGTTCCTGACCGAGAACTCGCCCGCGATGAGCATCGTCGACAACGCCGGGCTGTTCGCGCCGGTGTCGGAGGACGCGACCGCGCCGATCCCCGACGAGTACGTCCCGAGCTCCGGGAGCTGGACGGGCATCCTGGCCCGCTCGACCGTCGCGATGTACAACACCGGGTCGCTGACCGAGGCCGACCTGCCGGAGTCGATCCTCGACTTCGCCGATCCGGAGTGGGAGGGCCGCGTGGGCTTCTCCCCCACCGGCGCCGACTTCCAGGCGATCGTGAGCGCGGTGCTCGCGGCCGAGGGCGAGGAGGCCACCGCCGAGTGGCTGGCCGGGCTGGAGGCCAATGGCGTGATCCTCGAGAACAACCTGGTCGTGATGCAGAGCGTCAACGAGGGCGACGTCGACGCCGGCATCGCCTACCACTACTACTGGTACCGCGACCAGCAGGAGGCGGGCGAGAACTCCGACTCGACCGCCCTGTACTTCTTCGGCGACCAGGACCCGGGCGCGTTCGTCTCCATCTCCGGCGCCGGCGTCCTCGCCTCGTCCGAGCACCCGGGCAACGCCCAGCGCTTCGTGGAGTTCCTCACCAGCACCGAGGGACAGCAGGCGATGGCCGACTCCTACGCGCTCGAGTACCCCCTCAACCCCGAGGCCACGCTCGACCCCGCGGTCAAGCCGTTCGACGAGCTCGAGCCGCCCGCGATCGACCCGTTCACGCTCAACGGCCCGCTGGTCACCGAGCTCATGACCGAGGCCGGCCTGCTCTGACGCTCCTCGCTCCCCCGCCGCCGCCGACCGACCGGCCCGTCCGGGGCCGCGGCCACGGCACGACCCGCCCCGCGCCCCGGCTGCTGCTGGTCGCCGGGCTCGCGGTGGCGCTGCTCGCGGTCGTGCCGCTGGGGTTCGTCGCGACGTACGCCGTCGCGATCGGCCCGGCCGAGGCCTGGGACCTGATCGTGCGACCGCGGGTCGGGATGCTGCTGTGGAACACCGTCCGGCTCACGGTCGGCTGCATGCTCACCTGCGCGCTGCTCGGTGTGGCGCTCGCCTTCCTCGTCGAGCGCACCGACCTGCGGTTCAAGAGCCTGTGGCACGGCCTGCTCGTGGCCCCGCTCGCCGTCCCGGCGTTCGTCAACAGCTACGCCTGGGTGTCCCTCGACCGGAGCATCCAGGGGTTCGGCGGGGCACTGCTGGTCATCACGCTGTCCTACTACCCACTCGTCTACCTGCCGGTGGTCGCGACGCTGCGCGGCCTCGACCCGGCGCTGGAGGAGGCGGCCTTCTCGCTGGGCCAGAGCCGCCTGCGGTCGTTCCGGACCGTGGTGCTGCCGCAGCTGCGGCCGGCGCTGCTCGGGGGCTGCCTCCTCGTCGGGCTCCACGTGCTCGCCGAGTTCGGCGCGCTGCAGCTGCTCCGGTTCCCGACGTTCACCACCGCGATCTACGACCTCTACGGGTCCACGTTCAACGGCGCCGCCGCCAACATGATCGCCGGCGTGCTCGTGCTCTGTTGCCTGCTCCTCCTGCTCGCGGAGCTGCGCCTGCGCGGGCACCGGCGGTTCGCGCGGCTCGGCCACGGCGCGGCCCGGTCCGCGACCCCGGTCCGGCTGGGCGCCGCCCGGTGGCCGCTGACGGCGGCCGTCACCGGGTTCGTGGCGCTCTCGGTCGGCGTCCCGACGTACGCGCTCCTGCACTGGCTCAGGGTCGGGTCGTCGACCGAGTTCCCGCTCGGCGAGCTCGCCGCGGCGACCGGCAGCACCCTCGGCCTGGCCGCGGCCGGCGCCGCCGTCACCACGCTGTTCGCGCTGCCCGTGGCCTGGCTGGCGGTCCGCCACCGGGGTGTCGCGACCACCCTGATCGAGCGCAGCACCTACGTCGCGCACGCGCTGCCCGGCATCGTGGTCGCGCTCGCCTTCGTCACGGTCAGCCTGCGCGTCGTCCCGGCCGTCTACCAGACGGCGCTGCTGCTCGTCGCCGCGTACGCCGTGCTCTTCCTGCCCCGCGCGGTCGTCTCGCTCCGCGCCGGGCTGGAGCAGGCACCGGTGGTGCTCGACGACGTCGCGCACAGCCTCGGCACAGGCCCGCTGGAGACCGCCCGCCGGGTGACGTTGCCGGTCATCGCGCCCAGCATCGGCGCCGGCGCGGCACTGGTGTTCCTCGCGATCGCGACCGAGCTGACCGCCACCCTGATGCTGTCCCCCATCGGCACCGACACCCTGGCGACCAGCTTCTGGTCGGCCTCGACCGACCTGCGGTACGGCGCCGCCGCGCCGTACGCGCTGCTGCTCGTGCTGATCTCGATCCCGGCGACGATCCTGCTGATGCGGCAGGAGAAGCGGCGGGAGAGGATGGCGCCATGAGCCGGGTCGAGCTGGAGGGGGTCACGTACGCGTTCGGTGACGTGCGCGCCGTCGACGGCGTCGACCTGGTCGTCCCGCAGGGCTCGTTCACCGCGGTGCTCGGCCCCTCCGGGTGCGGCAAGACCACCCTGCTGCGGCTCGTCGCGGGATTCCTCGCGCCACAGGCCGGCACCATCCGGTTCGACGAACGCACGGTCGCCGGTCCGGGATCGTCGACCCCGCCCCAGCGGCGCCGGGTGGGCTACGTGCCCCAGGAGGGCGCGCTCTTCCCTCACCTCGACGTCGCCGCCAACATCGGCTTCGGCCTGGCCAAGGCCGAGCGCCGCTCCGAGCGCGTCACCCAGATGCTCGACCTCGTCGAGCTGCCCCGCGGGTACGCCGAGCGGGCTCCCCACGAGCTCTCCGGCGGTCAGCAGCAGCGGGTCGCCCTGGCCCGCGCGCTCGCGCCGTCGCCGACGGTGGTGCTGCTCGACGAGCCGTTCTCGTCGCTCGACGCCTCGCTGCGGGTGAGCACCGGCCGGGCGGTCGCCCGGGCGCTGCACGCCACCGGCACCACCGCGGTGCTGGTGACCCACGACCAGGACGAGGCCCTCTCGCTGGCCGACCAGGTCGCGGTCATGCGCGGCGGCCAGCTGGTGCAGGCGGACCGACCGCGCGATCTCTACCGCACCCCGGCCGACGCCGAGGTGGCCCAGTTCGTCGGGGGCGCGGCGATCCTGCCGGCGACCGTGGCCGGCGGCATCGCCACCTGCGCACTGGGCCAGGCGCCCGTCCAGGGCGCGGCCGCCGACGGGGAGGCGCAGGTCGTGATCCGCCCCGAGCAGGTCACCATCACCCCCGGCCGCCCGGGCGCGCGGGTCGGTGACGTGTCGTTCTACGGCCACGACGCCGCGGTGCGGCTCGAGCTGCTGCCCGACGGCCCGACCCTCGTCGCGCGCGTCCCCGGCCTGGCTGCCCCCGAGCCGGGCTCCGAGGTCGGCGTCGGCGTGGCCGGCCCGGTCTTCGTGCTGCCCGCGTGACCCGTTCCCGACCGTGACCCACCCGTGATTGCTGAGGTAAGGCTTACCTCATAGACTCCCGGGGTGACGTCCCTCCTCACCTCACCCGAGGTCACCGCGCCGCCGCGCGTGCTGGACCTGCGTGGCCATGGTGACCGGGTGGCGCTCCACACCGCCGACGGCCGGTTGACCTACTCCGCGCTGGCCGACCGGGTCGACGACGTGGCGCGCCGGCTCGGCCCCACCCGGCGGCTGGTGCTGGTCGAGGGCCGCAACACGGTCGAGTCGCTCACGGCGTACCTCGCGGCGCTCACGCACGGTCACGTCGTGCTCCTCGCGCCGGCGGGTGAGCCGTCGAGGCGGCTCGCGGAAGCCTGGGACCCCGACGTCGTGGCCGGGGAGACGATCCGGGAGCGGCGCGAGGGCACCGCCCACGACCTCCACCCCGACCTCGCGCTGCTGCTCAGCACGTCCGGGTCCACCGGGTCGCCGAAGCTGGTCCGGCTCTCCCACGACAACGTGCACAGCAACGCCGCGAGCATCGCCTCCTACCTCGGGCTGACGCCGGACGACCGGGCGATCACGTCGCTGCCGATCCACTACTGCTACGGCCTCTCGGTCGTGCACAGCCACCTGCTGGTCGGCGCCGGCGTCGTGCTCACCGACCTCTCCGTCGTCGACGAGTGCTTCTGGCGGCTCGCGGAGGACACCCGGGCCACCTCGTTCGCGGCTGTCCCCTACACGTTCGAGCAGCTCGAGCGGTCGGGTTTCGCCGGTCGCCGGCTGCCGGCGCTGCGCTACGTCACCCAGGCCGGCGGACGGATGCCACCGGCACGGGTCGCACACTGGCGCGAGCACGGTCGGCGCGCCGGCTGGGACCTGATCGTCATGTACGGCCAGACCGAGGCGACGGCCCGGATGGCGTGGCTGCCGCCCGAGCTGGCAGCCGAGCACCCCGGGGCCGTCGGGGTCCCGATCCCCGGGGGGGCCTTCCGGCTCGAGCCCGTCGACGGTATCGACGAGCCCGGTGTCGGCGAGCTCGTCTACTCCGGGCCCAACGTGATGCAGGGCTACGCCGCCGTCCCCACCGACCTCGCGCTCGGTGCCGAGGTCACCGAGCTCCGCACCGGCGACCTGGCCCGCGAGGTCGACGGCCTGTGGGAGATCGTCGGCCGTCGCGGCCGCCACACCAAGCTCTTCGGGCTCCGGATCGACCTCGACGACCTCGAGAGCCAGGTCGACGCCGAGGTCCGGTGCGTCGCCGTCGACGACACGCTCCACGCGTTCACCGACCGCCCCCGCTCGGCACACCGGGTCACGGCCGCGCTCGCCGCTGCCACCGGCCTGCCGGCCAGCGCGATCGTCGTGACCACCCTGGCGTCGCTCCCCCGCACCGCGAGCGGCAAGCCAGACCTCGCGGCTCTCACCGAGCACGCCCGGCTGGTCGAGCGGGCCGACGGCGGCACGGGGCCGGTGACACCGGAGCTGCTGCGCGAGCAGTACGCCCTGGTGCTGGGGCGGCCCGACGCGACGACCGACGACTCCTTCGTGGGCCTCGGCGGCGACTCCCTCTCGTACGTCGAGCTGGCGACCCGGCTCACGCGGCGGACCGGTGACCTGCCGCCCGACTGGCACACCCGGACGATCGCCGACCTGGCGCAGCCGCGGGCCCGCCGCACCGGCAGCCGGCTCGACACGAGCGTCGTGGTCCGGGCCTCGGCGATCCTGCTGGTCGTCGGCAGCCACGCGAACCTGTGGATGGTCATGGGTGGGGCGCACCTGCTGCTCGCGGTCGCGGGCTGGAACTTCGCCCGCTTCCAGCTCGCCGCCGAGACCCGGACCGGGCGGCTGCGCCACGGGCTCACCTCGCTCGCGCAGCTGGTCGTCCCGGCCAGCCTCTGGCTCGGGCTGGTCGGCATCCTGGGCGGCTACTACGCGCCGGCGACGGTCGGGTTCCTCAACCAGGCGCTCGGCCCCGACCACTGGACCCGCCAGTGGCAGTTCTGGTTCCTCGAGGCGCTGGTGTGGACCTCGCTCGCCGTGCTGGCGCTGCTCGCCGTTCCGGCCCTCGACCGGCTCGAGCGGCGGGCGCCGTACGGCGTGGCGATCGGGTTGGTGCTCCTCGGGCTCACGGTGCGCTTCACGTGGGTCGGGCTCGAGGCGTCGGGCGAGACGACCCGCTACACGCTCGGCGTGGTCGCCTGGTGGTTCCTGATCGGTTGGGCGGCGCTGCGCGCCGACACGACGCTGCGTCGGTGGACGGTCGTCGTCCTGACGGGCGTCGGCACGTTGGGGTACTTCGGCGATCCGGCCCGTGAGGCGCTGATCATCGGCGGCCTCGTGCTGCTGGTGTTCGTGCCGTCGCTCCGGCTCCCGCGCCGGCTCATTGGGCCGGTCACCACGCTCGCGTCGGCGTCGCTGTTCATCTACCTCACCCACTGGCTGGTCTACCCCCGCTGGCAGGACACCGTCCCGGTGCTGGCGACGGTGCTCTCGCTGGCCGTCGGCATCGCCTACTGGCGGCTGATGCGGCCGCTGCAGCACCACGTCGGCCGGCTCGGCCGGGCAATCTGAGCCGCCCGGGGAGCCGACCCGGTGGGGGCGATACGCTGCCGGACGTGGCTGAGACGACTCCTCTCAAGAAGGTGCTCATCGCCAACCGCGGCGAGATCGCGGTCCGGGTGATCCGGGCCTGCAAGGACAGTGGCATCGGATCCGTGGCCGTGTACGCCGACCCCGACCGGGACGCGCTGTTCGTGCGGCTCGCCGACGAGGCCTACAGCCTCGGGGGCGCCACGCCGGCCGAGTCCTACCTCGACATCGAGAAGATCCTCGGCGTCGCACGACAGGCCGGCGCCGACTCCATCCACCCGGGCTACGGCTTCCTCGCCGAGAACGCCGACTTCGCCCAGGCCGTCCTCGATGCCGGGCTCATCTGGATCGGACCCCCGCCGAGCGCGATCGAGAACCTCGGCGACAAGGTCAGGGCCCGTCACATCGCGGAGAAGGTCGGGGCGCCGCTGGCTCCCGGCACCAAGGACCCGCTCGAGAACGCCGAGGAGGCCGTGGCGTTCGCGGAGGCGAACGGGCTGCCGATCGCGATCAAGGCCGCCTTCGGCGGGGGCGGCCGCGGCCTCAAGGTCGCCCGCGAGCTGAGCGAGGTCGCCGACGCGTTCGAGTCCGCCGTCCGCGAGGCGGTCGGCGCGTTCGGCCGCGGCGAGTGCTTCGTGGAGAAGTTCCTCGACCAGCCACGCCACGTCGAGACCCAGTGCCTCGCCGACCAGCACGGCAACGTCGTCGTCGTGTCCACCCGCGACTGCTCGCTGCAGCGGCGCCACCAGAAGCTCGTGGAGGAGGCGCCCGCGCCGTTCCTGAGCGACGACCAGGTATCGCGGCTCTACGAGTCGTCGAAGGCGATCCTGCGCGAGGCCGGGTACGTCGGTGCCGGCACCTGCGAGTTCCTCGTCGCCAAGGACGGCACGATCTCGTTCCTCGAGGTCAACACCCGGCTGCAGGTCGAGCACTGCGTGTCCGAGGAGGTCACCGGCATCGACCTGGTGCGCGAGATGTTCCGGATCGCCGCCGGTGAGGAGCTCGGCTACGACGACCCCGAGGTCCGCGGCCACTCGATCGAGTACCGCATCAACGCCGAGGACGGCGGCCGCAACTTCATGCCCGCCCCCGGCACGCTCTCGGCCTGGAGCCCGCCGCAGGGCCCCGGCGTCCGGCTCGACGGCGGCTACGAGAACGGCGAGACCGTCCCGGGCTCCTTCGACTCCTTGATCGCCAAGCTGATCGTCACCGGCCGCGACCGCACCCAGGCCCTGGAGCGTTCCCGCCGGGCGCTCGACGAGTTCGTGGTCGACGGGATGCCGACCGTGATCCCGTTCCACCGCGCGGTGGTCGACGACCCGGCCTACGTCGGCGCCTCGACCCCGTCCGGCGAGGGCACGTTCACCGTCTACACGACCTGGATCGAGACCGACTTCGACAACCGGATCGAGCCCTACGGCGGCGACTCCGCCGAGGCCGACGAGCCGGCGGAGCGGCAGCGCGTGACCGTCGAGGTGGGCGGCAAGCGGATCGAGGTCGTGCTCCCCGGCGGCCTGGGCGGGCTGTCGGCGGCGGGCGGCGGTGCGAAGAAGCCGAAGCGCGCCGCGGGCAAGAAGGCCGGCGCGGCCGCATCCGGCGACGCGGTCACCAGCCCGATGCAGGGCACCATCGTCAAGGTCGTCGTCGAGGAGGGTCAGGTGGTCGCCGAGGGCGACACCGTCGTCGTCCTCGAGGCGATGAAGATGGAGCAGCCGCTCAAGGCCCACAAGGCCGGCACGGTCACCGGGCTCCAGGCCGAGGTCGGCGCCACCGTCAGCAGTGGCGCCGTGATCTGCGAGCTGAAGGACTAGCTTCACTCGGCTGACGCGCCGGTCTCGTTCAGCGCTCGCCGGCGACGACGACCTCGACGTCGTGGGCGGCCAACGCGGCCGCCATCTCCGCGTCGGGCGCCGCGTCGGTCAGCAGCGCGTCGATCTCGGCCACGTCGCAGATCCGCGCGAACGCCGACTTCCCGAACTTGGAGTGGTCGGCGACCACGACCACCCGGCCGGCCCGCGCCGCGAGCTGTCGGTTGATGGCCGCCTCGCCCTCGTGCGCGGCCGTCGCGCCGTGCGCGATGTCGAACGCGTCGACGCCCAGGAACACCAGGTCCAGGTTGATCTGCCCGAGGGACGCGTCGGCGAGCGGCCCGATCAGCTCGTAGGACTGCGGCCGTGCGACGCCACCCAGCGCCACGATCTTGATGTGCCGCCGCACGGCGAGCTCGGTCGCGATGTTGAGGGCGTTCGTGACGACGGTCAGGGCCGACTGCCCGTCACCGGACAGCTCGACCCGGCGCGCCAGCGCCCGGGCGACCTCCGTCGTCGTCGTACCGCCGTTGAAGCCGACCACCTGCCCGGTGCGCACCATCGCGGCGCCGGCCTCGGCGATCCGTAGCTTCGCCTCGGCGAACCGGGTCGCCTTGTAGCGCAGCGGCAGGTCGTAGGACGCGGCCGTCGGGACCGCCCCGCCGTGGGTGCGGGTCAGCAGCTGCTGGTCGGCGAGCCGGTCGAGGTCGCGGCGGACGGTGGCGGCCGAGACGTCCAGCGCCTGCACCAGCTCCTCCACGTCCAGCTTCCCGCGCTGCGACAGCAGCTCGAGGATCGCGTCGAGACGGGAGTGACGGGACAACGCGGGCTCCTCGGGAAGGTGGTCGCGGACAGTCTGGCGGACCCGGCGGGGTCGTGGGGCTACTTCAGCGTGCCGGACGTCAGTCCGGACTGGACCTGCCGGTAGAAGACCAGGTAGACGACGACCACCGGCACCATCGCCACGGTCAGGGCGGCGAACAGCGCACCCCAGTCGCCCTCGTAGCGCTGGCTCGCCAACAACGTCGCGATCCCCTGCGCCAGCACCGGCTTCTCCGGCGACAGGAACGACGGCAGCACGAACTGGTTCCACTGCCCGAGCACGTTGAAGATGCCGATGCTGAGCAGGCCGGGCTTCGCCATCGGCAGCATCACCCGGAAGAAGACGGCCGTGTGCGAGCAGCCGTCGACCACCGCCGCCTCGGCGATCTCGGTCGGCAGGGTCCGGAAGAACGCGTGCATGAAGAACACCGTGAACGGCAGCGAGTACGCGACGTACACCAGGATCAGGCCGTGGTACGTCGAGAGCATCCCGAAGGCCTGGACCACGAAGAACAGGGGCACGATCGCCAGGAACACCGGGAACATCATCCCGGCGGCGAACAGGTAGAAGATGGCGCGGTTGCCGCGGAACGGGTAGCGCGCCAGCACGTAGGCGATCATCGAGCCGAGCAGCATCGTGAGCAGCACGCCACCGGTGACGACGATGATGCTGTTGACGAGATAGTCGCCGATGCCCTTGTCCCAGGCGCTGGAGAAGTTGTCCCACTGCGGCGACTCGGGCAGCGACCACGGCTCGGAGAAGATCTCGCGCGAGGTCTTCGTCGACGCGACCAGTGCCCAGACGAAGGGCACCAGCACCATCACGGCCCAGCCGAGGAGGACGACGTGGGACAGCACGTGGACGCCGGTGTCGGCGCGCCCCGACGACGTCGTACGCCGGTCCTGCTGCTCGCGCTGCTCGGTCACGCTCACGTGCCCCACCCCCTCAGTACTCGATGCGGTCACGTCGCGTCGCGCGCAGCATCGCCGCCGCGATCAGCATGGTCAGGAAGAACAGCACGACGCCCATCGCGGACGCGTAGCCGGCGCGGCCGAACTGGAAGCCGTTCTGCGCGATCTGCAGCGCCATCACCTGTGTCGAGTTGTCGGGCCCGCCGGGTCCGACGGTCATGACCTGGACCAGGGCGTACGCGTCGAGCGCGAGGATCGCGAGGTAGACCCACGACGTCTGGATCGTGTCCCACAGCAGCGGCACGGTGACCCGGACGAACGTCACGTAGCGCCCGGCGCCGTCGAGCGCCGCGGCCTCGAAGATGTCGCGCGGGATCGAGCTCATGGCCGCGTTGAACAGCACCAGGTAGAAGCCGACGCTGCCCCAGACCAGCACCCAGATCACACACCAGAGCGCGAGGTTGGGGTCGGAGAGCCAGCCGAGCCGGTCGAGGCCCACGGCTCCGAGCACCGAGTTCGCCAGACCGGTCGGGCGGGGGTCCAGGATGACCGCCCAGATCACCGCGATCACGGGCACCGACAGCACCTGCGGCAGGAAGAACGACAGCTTGTAGAAGCCGTTGCCACGGATGCCGCGGATCCCGCCGCTCCTGGAGCCGCCCCCGACGTTGAGCAGGAACGCGAACACCAGCGCCAGGAGGATCGTGACGACCGGGACGAACACCAGCAGCAGCAAGTTGTTCGTCAAGGCCTTGTGGAACAGGGAGTCGTCGAGCAGCCGCTCGAAGTTCTGGAGCCCGACGTACTCGAACTCCGGACTGATGCCGGTCCAGTCCGTCAGCGAGTAGTGGAACGCCTGGACGAACGGAGAGATCACGAAGACCGCGTAGAGCACCACCCCGGGGAGCAGGAAACCGATGATGAACCGGTATCTCCCGTGGCGCATGCGAGCGTGACCTCTCCGTCGTCGTGCTGGGATCAGGCCCGGGTGCGCTTCTGGGTGTTGGGGTCGGACGCGATCTCGTCGGCGGCGTCCTGCGCCTTCTGGCAGAACTCCTCGGCGCTGATCCGGCCGGCCGCCAGCTCCCCGACCGCGGTCTGGATCAGCGGGTCGAGCGGGGTGTACCAGATGGCGTAGTAGTAGTTCCAGTTGTCGTCGCCACCGGCCTCGATGAAGCTGATGGCCGACTCGGCTCCCGGCGTCAGCTCGACGCCCTCGGTCGCGCCGTTGACGACGGACGGCGCCGCGGTGAGCTTCGTGAACTCGGCCGCGCCCTCCTTCGACAGCATCAGCCGCATGAACTCCATGCCGCCGGCGACGTTCTCGGCCTTCGCCGGGACGATGAACGCCTCCGCCGCCTCGTTGCGGCCGCACTCGAACGGCAGCGCGGCGCCGTCCATCAGCGGCGTCGGGGCGACGTTCGTGACGAAGCCCTCCGGCGCGACGCTCTTCTGCTCGTTCTCCAGCCACGATCCGCACGGGATGAAGGCGGCCTTGCCCTCGTTCCACGCGGTCTGCGACTGGATGTGGTCGAGGCCCTCCGTGCCCTCGAGCATGTAGCCCTTGGCCTTGAGCTCGGCGATCGCCTCGGCCGCCATCAGCATCGACGGGTGCTTCCACGCGTCCGGCTCGAGCGAGTCGATCGCGTAGACGACCTCGGGACCGCCGTGCTTCACGGCGAGATCCATCAGCGTCTGCTGGATGTAGTAGGGGTACTTGCCCTGGTGGGCCATCGGGGCGATGCCGGCGGCCTTGATCTCCTCGCAGAGGGCGAGGAAGTCGGTCCAGGTCTCGGCGGGCTCCCAGCCGTTCTCGTCGAAGAGCGCCCGGTCGTACCAGAGGCCGTAGCACTGGAGCGCGTAGTTGAGGACGAGCGGCTTGTCGGCGTACTGGGCCGACTCGATCGCGACCGGGTTCAGGGTCTCCTCGACCGTCATGCCGTCGAAGCCGATCGCGTCGGCGGCGAACAGCTCGCTCAGGTCGGCCAGCTGGCCGGTGTCGGCCAGGGTCGAGATCGGCATCGCCTCGGCGCCCGCGTTGTCGAGGACGTCGGGCGGGTTGCCCGCGTTGAAGAGCGGCTGCATCTGCTGCCGGATGTCGGTGATCGCCTTGTGCGTGATCTCGGCGTCGCCGAACTTCTCGGTGTAGAGGTCCTCGTGGAAGACGGCGTACTCGTCGCCGTACCCGCCGTCGAAGATCACCACGGACAGGGGGGCCGAGGCCACCACACCGAACGGGTTGTCCTCGGTGCGCTCACCCCGGTTGTCGTCGGTGTTGCCACCTCCCGACGAGGCACAGGCGTTGAGGAACGTCGCGCCTCCGGCCACCGCGACGGCGGCGACCCCGGCGCGTTGCAGGAAGATCCGGCGGGACTGAGGGACGGGATGGGGCATGAGACTCTCCTTCGGTGACCGTTGGGCTATGCCCGGTGGACCGACCCTAGAATGTGCGGACTTGATAGATCAAGACCCAATTCGATCATCTTCAATCATCACAGCGCTCGGCTCGGTCATCCGGAAGTCCAGAGCGGCCGGCACCGGCGAGCCCGGGTGGAGCTGCAGCCAGAGGTCGCTCACCGCGGTCTCACCCTCGGCCAGGTCCTCGACCACGGCGTCGGCCAGCAGCGCCTCGGCCGCCGCAGGCTCCGCCGCCGCCGCCCGCGCCCGGGCCTCCTGCAGGCGGGTCCGGCCGTGCTCCCGCACCGCGCCCGCGAGGGTCGCGACGACGGCGAGGGCGTCCTCCGCCCGGCCCGCGTCGAGCAGCAGGTCGAGCTCCTCGGTGACCAGGGTGCGGCTGCTCGGGTCGAGCGCCCGGGCTTCGTCGTAGCGGGCGACCGCCTCGTCCAGTGCACCTGCCTGTGCTGCGAGCAACGCCAGCCCGCGCAGTGCCGGGGCGGTCGCGAGCGCGGACACGCTGCGGGAGTACGCCGCGCGAGCCTCCACCGGCTCCCCACGCAGCTGGTGGTGCACGGCCCGGGCGTGGTCGAGCCACCAGTGATCTCCCGCGGTGGCGATCAGGTCGCGCCAGCGGTCGGACACCGGCGGCACCGGCAGCCGGTCGGCGGTCTGCTCGAACCCGGGCCGGTCGCCGGCGAGCAGCGACCGCACCGGCGCGCTGTCGTCGTCGACCACGGGGAACGGGAGCGCCGGCACCGGCTCGGACTCGCGGAGCCGGTGCTCGACCTCGCCCCAGCCGGAGCCGACGGCGAGCACGTCATCGACCGCCGCGTCGGCGGTCCGCTCCCGCCAGGCCCGGTGCCGCGACTCCAGCGCGTCGGGCGGTACGGCGGCGTGCACCGCGCTGCGGGCGTGGGCACTCGCCTCGGCGTACGGGCCGGCGACCTGTGCGGGGTCGAGGTCGACGCCGCCGAACGCCTCGGTCCACGACACCTCGCCCCCGCCGGGGATCACGTCGTGCTCGAGCTGGGTGGGGCACCGACCGGCCTGGATCTCGAGGTAGCGGGCACCGGGTCCGCACAGCCACTCCTGCCAGCGCCGGCCGCCCGGGCCGTGCCCCCACAGGAACAGCTTGCGGCCGCGCAGCGCCCGGGTGCTCGACTGCGCGAACCCGCGGCCGTCGGGCTCGACGGCGACGATGTGCCGCCCCTCGGCGTCTCGGACGTCGTAGAAGTAGTCGGCCGCCAGCCGCGACGCCCACGGGACGCTGACGTCGACCTGTGGCCCGTCGGGGTGCGGCAGCGCCACCTCGGCCAGCCGGCCCGCGGCGTCGGAGCGCCACGCCGTCGTCGCCTCGACCAGCACCCGGGTCCGCTCGGTCTCGGGCGTCGCGATGGTGGTCCACCAGTAGAGCGGCTTGTCCTCGGGGTCGGGGTTGATGACGCGGGTCGACGCGAACAGCCGGTCGGATGCCTCCGGCAGGCTGAGGTCGATCTGCAGCACCAGGTCGCGGGTGCGCTCCCACTCCCACAGCCGGAGCAGATCACCGTCAGGCCCGCGCACCACGCCCGCGTGGACCGGTCGGCTGCTCGTGGCGGCGTGGCCGGTGCTCCCGAGGTTCCACTCGATGCCACCGGCGAACCAGGCGTCGGTCAACCCGAAGTTCGCCGGCTGGAGGACCGGGTTCACGAACAGCAGCTCCCGGTCGCGGGAGCGGTCGGTCAGCGACCACACCCGGCCGCCGAGCCCGGGCAGCACCACCGCCCGGAGCACGCCGTTGTCGAGCGCGATCGCCGGCAGGGTCGCCGGCACGGGTCGCCGGTCGTAGCCGTCCTGGACCCGGTAGGGCAGCGGGGACGTCAGCCGCCCCTGCGCGGCCCGGGCCCGGATCTCGGCGGGCACGCCCTCCCCCGGGTCGGCCGGGGGGAGGGGCCGCAGCGGCGTGAAGCGGGGCAGCGGGCTGGGCTCGCCGAGATCGGCGGCACGGACGTCGATGGTGGTGACGACCGCTCGAGCGGGATGGGACGCCGAGACAGGCACGACGCCGAGACTTGCGCGTTTCTGCTCATGTCGTCAACAGTCTTGCCACTTTCGATCACTGCTGCCTAGACTCCCCGCGTGAACTCGACGGACGTGGTGTTCGGGGCCGGTGCCCACCTCGCGGCGGAGCTGGCGACCCAGCCCGACGACTGGCGGCGGGCGCGTGACGTCGCCCGCGAGCACGCGTCGCTGCTCCCCCAGCCGGGCGAGCGGGTCGCGATCCTCGGGTGCGGCAGCTCGCTGTACGTCGGGCACGCCGTCGCGGCGAAGCGGGAGGCGGCCGGCCTCGGCGAGACCGACGCCTGGCCGGGCGGCGACCACGTCCTCGACCGTCCCTACGACCGGCTGATCGCGATCACCCGGTCCGGCACGACCACCGAGATCGTCCAGGCGCTCGAGCGGCTCGACGGCCGGTTCCCGGTCACGGTCATCACCGCCGACCCCGACTCCCCCGTCGCGCGACTGGGCGAGGTGATCTCGCTGGCGTTCGTCGACGAGCAGTCGGTCGTGCAGTCGCGCACCGCGACCACCGCTCTCGCGATGTTCCGCTGGCACCTCGGTGAGGACCTCACTCAGGCAGCCGAGCAGGCCGAGGACGTGCTCGGCCTCGCGGACGGCTGGTTCGACGACGTACGCGCGGCGGAGCAGGTGAGCTTCGTGGGCAGCGGCTGGACCTACGGCCTCGCCGAGGAGGCCGCCCTCAAGCTCAAGGAGTCCACCCAGTCGTGGACCGACGCGTGGCACCAGACGGAGTACCGGCACGGCCCGATCTCGCTGGCCGCGCCGGGCCGGGCGGTCTGGGCGTTCGGCCCGCTCGTCCCCCACTTCGCGCGCGACGTGGACGCGACCGGCGCGACGCTGCTCCACTCCGACCTCGACCCGTTGGCCGAGCTCGTGAAGGTCCACCGGCTGTGCGTGCTGCGGGCCGCCGACCGCGACCTGGACGCCGACCAGCCGCGCCACCTGACGCGATCCATCATCCTGGACTCATGACCCCCGAGCTCGCCCTCGCCATCGACGTGGGCGGCACCACGCTCAAGGGCGAGCTGGTCGACGCCGAGGGCTCGGTGCTGGGCGCCCGCTCGGCGCCGACCCCGCGCGGCGACGCCGCGCGCGACGCGATCGCCGCGCTCGGCCGGGCCCTGCTGGCCGAGGCCCCCGGGGGACCGGTCGTCGGGGCCGGCGTCGTCGTCCCCGGCCTGGTCGACCCCGCGGCGGGCGTCGCGACGTACAGCGCCAACATCGGCTGGCGTGACCTCGAGCTGGTCGCCCGGCTCGGCGCCGCATGGTCGCTGCCGGTCCGGATCGGCAACGACGTCGCTGCCGGCGGGGTCGCGGAGCACCGCACCGGGGCGGGACGTGACGTGGCCGACCTGGTCTTCGTGCCGGTCGGCACCGGCATCGCGGCCGCTCTGATCTCGGGCGGCCGGCTCGTCTCCGGCAACGGCGGCGCCACCGCCGAGCTGGGTCATGTGACGGTCCGGCCGGGCGCTCCCTGCGGCTGCGGCCGCGACGGCTGTCTGGAGGCGTGGGCGTCGGCCGGTGCCATCTCCAGGCGGTACGCCGAGCTGGCGGGCCGGCCGGTGGCAGGGGCCGCCGCGGTGGCCGACCTGCTCGACACCGACCCGGTGGCGCGGCAGGTGTGGTCGGAGGCGGTCGAGGCGTTGGCCGACGGGCTGACGACGGTCTCCTTGTTGTTCGGCCCGGCCCTGGTCGTGATCGGCGGCGGGCTCGGCCGTGCCGGCGACCGGCTGCTCGACCCGCTCCGAGCGGCGCTCGCCGCGCGGGCCCGCGTCGTCGCCGCACCCCCGCTGGCCACCGCCGACCACGGATCTCGGGCCGGGGTCGTCGGTGCCGCGATGCTCGCCCGCGACGGCTGGAAGGCCGAGACGTGAGCCCGGTCCTGGGCGGGACGGTCGTCACCCCGACCGGCGTCGTCGACGACGGTGTGGTCGAGGTCGTCGGCGACCTCCTCGGCTACGTCGGTCCCCGCACCGGCTGGGACGGCGCCGCACCCGAACCGGCTGGGCTGCTGGTCCCCGGCTTCGTCGACATCCACTGTCACGGCGGGGGCGGTCACGCCGTCACCACGAGCGATCGTGCGGAGATCGCGGCCGCGGCCGCACACCACCTCGCCCGCGGCACGACCAGCCTGCTCGCCAGCCTGGTCAGCGCGCCGACCGCCACCATCGCCGCGCAGGTGTCCGCGATCGCCGACGTGGTCGACGTCGGGTCGCCGATCGTCGGCAGCCACCTCGAGGGTCCGTGGCTGAGCCGGGCCCGCTGCGGCGCGCACGACCCAGCTGCGCTGGCCGCCCCCGACGCCGGGGACGCCCGGGCCTGGCTCGACGCCGGCCGTGGGACGGTCCGGATGGTCACGCTGGCCCCGGAGCTGCCCGGCGCCGAGGTGGTCGCCACGCTGCTGGAGGACGCCGGGGTGATCGCGGCGCACGGGCACACCGACGCCGACGCCGGGTCGTTCGCGGACGCGCTGCGATCGCGCCGTACGCCCGTGGTCACGCACCTCTTCAACGGCATGCCGCCGCTCCACCACCGGGCACCGGCAGCACCCGGCGCCGCGCTGGACGCGCTCGCCCGCGGCGCGGCGACCGTCGAGCTGATCGCCGACGGCGTGCACCTCGCCGACGAGACGGTCGCGATGGTCTTCGCGGTCGACCCGGGCGGCCACGTCGTCCTCGTCAGCGACGCCATGGCTGCGGCCGGGCTGCCGGACGGCGACTTCGAGCTGGGGTCGCTCGCGGTGCGGGTGACCGACGGCGTCGCGCGGATCGCCGAGACCTCAACGAACAGCGGCTCCATCGCCGGCGGCACCTCCCACCTCGCCGACCTGGTCCACCGCTGCGTCACGGTCATCGGCCTCGACCCGGTGGCCGTGGTCGACGCCGCCAGCCGGACGCCCGCCGCGCTGCTCGGCCTCACCGACCGAGGCTCGCTCGCGACCGGGCTGCGGGCCGACGTCCTGGCCCTGACCGACGACTGGCGGGTCGACCGGGTGATGAGGAGCGGCGCATGGGTCGACTGATCCTGACCGTCACGCCCAACCCGGCGTACGACGTCAGCTACGAGACGCCCGCACTGGAGCCCGGCGCGGTGCACCGGGTGTCGGCCGTCCACCGCCGCCCGGGTGGCAAGGGCGTCAACGTCGCCGCCGTGCTGGCGTCGCTGGGTGAACCGGTCGTCGCCACCGGCTTCGCGACCGCCGAGTTCGCGGCGGACGTCGAGCGGCTGGGTGTCCGGGCCTGCTTCGTGGAGGCCCTGACCCACGTCCGCAGCACCGTGGCCGTCTTCGACGGCGACCGCACCACCTCGCTCTGGGAGGCGGGCGTCCGACCGGCCGACCCGGTCGCGGCCGAGGCAGCCCTGCGGCAGCGGGTGACCGACCTGCTGCCCGACGTCGGCTGCCTGGTGGTGTCGGGCAGTCTGCCGCCGGGCGTCGGACCCGGGCTGCCGGCCGACCTGGCGCGGCTCGCCCACGACCACGGCGTCCCCTGCCTGGTCGACACGGCCGGCGACGCCCTCGCGGCAGCGGCCGAGGTGCCGGGGGTCGTCCTCTCCCCCAACGCCGACGAGCTGGCAGAGCTGGTCCCGGCGACCGACGACGTCGTCGCGGCCGCGCGGACCCTGGTCGCCCGGGGCGCCGGCGCGGTCTTCGCGACCCGCGGTGCCGACGGCATCGTCGTGGCCACGCCGGACGGCTGCTGGGTGGTGCCCGCCGTGCCCGGCGTCGTCGGGAACGCGACCGGGGCCGGCGATGCCGCCGCGGCCGCGATCGCGCGCGGGCTGGCCGCCGGTGAGCAGCCCGCCGAGATCGCCGAGGACGCGGTGGCGCTGGCTGCCACGGCCGTCATGTCACCGGTCGCCGGCGCGGTCGACCCCGCCCGCTACGCCGGCCACCGCCCCCACGCCACCGCAGCCAGGTGGGAGGACCGATGACGCAGGGATCGATGGCCGACCTCGCACGCCGCGCCACGGAGGCCGGCGCCGGGATCGGAGCCTTCAACGTCATCCAGCTCGAGCACGCGGTGGCGATCGTCCGCGCCGCCGAACGGGCCGGTCGGCCGGTCGTGCTCCAGGTCTCGCAGAACACGATCGGCTACCACGGCTCGCTCGAGGCGATCGTCAACGCCTGCCTGGCCCTCGCCCGGCAGGCCGACGCCGAGGTCGTCGTCCACGTCGACCACGCGACCCGGTTCGACCTGCTGCACGAGGCGATCGACCTCGGCGTCCCCTCGGTGATGTACGACGCGTCGGAGCTGTCCTACGCCGACAACGTGGCCACCACCCGACAGGTCGTGGAGGCGGCCCGGGCCGCGGGGGTCTGGGTCGAGGCCGAGCTGGGCGAGGTGGGCGGCAAGGACGGGGTGCACGCGCCCGGTGTCCGCACCCGGCCCGACGAGGCCGTGTCGTACGTCGCAGACACCGGGGTCGACGCGCTCGCGGTGGCGGTCGGGTCGTCCCACGCGATGCTCACCCGCGACGCCGTGCTCGACGACGTCTTGATCGCGGAGCTGGCCGCGGCGGTGCCGGTGCCGCTGGTGCTGCACGGCTCGTCCGGCGTCCCCGACGACGGGCTGCGCCGCGCGGTGGAGTGCGGGATGCGGAAGGTCAACGTCGCCACGCAGCTCAACAAGGTGATGACCACGGCCGTCCGCTCCGCGCTCGACGACCCGGCGGTCGTCGACCCACGGCACTACCTCGGCCAGGGCCGCAGCGCCGTCGCCGACGAGGTCGAGCGACTGCTCGTCCTGCTCGCCCCGGCGTCGTACTGACCGTCCCCGTAGGGTCTGACCGTGGCGATCCCTGCTGAGCACCGGTTGCGCGAGCCGGCCGAGCGCGTCAGCCCGCGGGCCCGTCTCATGTGGACGGTGGTCGCGCTGGCCAACAGCGTCTTCACCTACGGAGTGCTGCTCACCGTCGCACTCGTCTGGGACGTCGTGCCCGTGACGTGGTGGGCGGCGGTCCTCGTCGCCGTCGCGTTCCTCGCCTACACCCTCGTGATGCCGCGGCTGCGGTACGCCGTGCACCGCTGGGAGGTCACCGGGACAGCGGTCTACACCCAGACCGGCTGGTGGTCGATCGAGCAGCGGATCGCGCCGATGTCGCGGATCCAGACCGTCGACTACGAGGAGGGCGCGATCGCCCGGCTGTTCCGGCTGGCGTCGGTGACGGTGACGACCGCCTCGGCCGCGGGTGCGCTGGAGATCGAGGGGCTCGACCGCGACCTCGCCCGGCGGCTCGTCGAGCAGCTGACCCGCCGCGCGGACGCCGTGCCCGGGGACGCCACGTGACCGAGCCGCTGCCCGTC
Source organism: uncultured Actinomycetota bacterium (assembly GCA_963829855.1). Taxonomy (GTDB): domain Bacteria; phylum Actinomycetota; class Actinomycetes; order Propionibacteriales; family Nocardioidaceae; genus Nocardioides. The sequence continues at coordinate 855,381 of CAWHKE010000011.1, forward strand.
GGCCCGCCGCCGGTGAACCCTCCTGGGTCGGCTCCCGAGACACCCTGGCAGCGGCTCGACCCGCGGATGCTGCTCGTCCACCCGGTGCGCGAGATCGTGCGCTTCCTGCCGGTCCTGATCGGCCTGTTCGTGGCGAGCCGCGCAACCGAGCGTGGCACCTACTTCCAGCTCTTCGCCGTCATGGTCCCGATCGTGATCGGGATCGTCCGCTACGCGACGACGCGCTACCGGATCCACGGCGATCGGGTCGAGCTGAAGCGGGGCCTGGTCAGCACCCACCTGACGGCGACGACGCTCGACCGGGTGCGGACCGTCGACCTGACGGCGTCGCCCGTCCACCGGATCCTCGGCGTCGCGACGCTGCGGATCGGCACCGGCACCGCGTCCAAGGAGGGCGAGGACGCACTCGACCTCGACGGGCTGGGAGCCGCCGAGGCGCGGGAGCTGCGGGCCCGGCTGCTGACGTCGATCGCGGCCCCGAGGGCACCCGGTCCGGACGGTGCCCCGGCTGCTCCGGTCGTGGGCGGCGAGCGGCTCGTGGCGCGGTTCGAGCCTGGTTGGCTGCGCTTCGCGCCGTTCACCTCCGCCGGGTTCGTGCTCGCCGGCGCCGCGCTCGGGGTCGGGAGCCAGATCCTCGACGGGCTCGGCGTGTTCGAGAACCTCGACGGTGAACAGGTCGACGAGGCCGTGGTGGGCGTCGGCGCGCTGGTGGCGGTCCCGGCCGCTCTGGTGGTGGTCGGGTTGCTGGCCGCGGTCTTCGCGGTGCTCGGCTACCTCCTCTCCAACGGCAACTTCGCGCTGAGCCACACCATGCCCGACGGGTCGTGGCACGTACGCCGGGGCCTGCTCACCACCCGCGAGACCAGCCTCGACGACGACCGGCTGCGCGGGGCCGCGATCGGCGAGCCGTGGGGGCTGCGGCTGGTGCGCGGGGGCCGGCTCAACGCGATCGTGACCGGGCTGAAGCGCAGCGAGACGGGCAGCGCCACCCTCCTGCCGCCGACCCCGCGCGACCTGGTCGACCGGGTCGCCACGGAGGTGGTCGGGACGCCCGCACCGGTCCATGCCCCGCTACGCGATCACGGCCCCCGTGCCCGAGCCCGCCGGTTCAGCCGCGCGCTCGTGCCGGCCGGGGTGCTCGCGGTCGGCGTCGTCGTGGCCTCGGTCGCGGCCGGCCGGACCTGGGTCGTCGTGGTGGCCGTCCTCCCGCTGCTGCTCGGGCTCGGCCTGGCGGTCGACCGGTCGCGCGCGCTGGGCCACACCCTGGTGGACGGTTGGTTCGTCGCCCGCTCGGGCAGCCTGACGCGCAAGCGCGAGCTGCTCGCCGCCGACGCGGTCATCGGCTGGAACCTGCGCAGCAGCTGGTTCCAGCGTCGCGCCGGCCTGGTCACCCTCATCGCCACCACCGCCGGCGGCAGCCAGTCGGTCGCTGCCCTCGACGTACCGGCGCCCGACGCGGTCGCCGTCGCCGACGCCACCACCCCCGGCCTCGTCCGACAGTTCTTCGTCGGAGGTTGAGGTCGGCAGGCGCGCAGCAGCGCCCGAGCCACGCGGGCTGGTCAGCAGTCGCCGCGCTCGATGCTCGTGCAGGTGTCCTTGCCGCCCTCGCCGTACCCGGTGTCGGTCCCGCCCCCGCCGTCCAGCAGGTCGGCGAGCTCGGTCCCGCGCAGCTGGTCCGGCCCGTCCCCCGTGCGGGCAGTGAGCGGACCACCGGTGATCGCCCAGACCCGGTCGGCGGACGGGCCACCGAGGAAGGTCCACGACACCGGTCCGATCAGCCGGTGGCCCTCGAAACCGCCGATCGAGCCGCGGGCCTCCACCGTCCCGGACGCGTACGTCGTCCCAGCCCGCCGATCGACGGTGAAGCGCGCCGCGGGCTTCTGGCCGGCGATCAGCCGCGCGTAGAGCGCGATCACGTCGTCACCGAGCCCGCCGAGCGCCGACGCGCCGCGGCCGGGGGTGATCAGCTGACCGAGGTAGTCGTCGCCCAGCCCGAGCTCGACCTTGGTCGGCTGCTGGCTGAACGCCTCGACGAAGTCGTCGCCCCTGCCGGTACTGATCCGGTCGCGGCCGGTCCGGCTGTTGACGAGGTCGTTGCCGGGCCCGGCCTCGACGACGTCGTTCCCGTCTGAGCCGCCCAGCCCGTCGGGGTAGAGCAGGTCGGATCCCTCGCCGCCGACGATCGTGTCGTCCCCGGCGCCACCGTCGATCCGGTCGCGGAAGCGCGAGCCGGTGATCCGGTCGTCGTGCGGTGAGCCGATGATGCCGTGGGTGAGCCCGAGCACGATCGTGTCGGTGCCCGTCCCGGTCGCGGTGCCGGTGCCGGGCGTCACCGTCCCGGAGAGGTCGACGACGACCCGGGCGCCCGAGTCGGCGTACGAGAACGTGTCGGGCCGAAGGCGCGCCTCGGCGCGTCGCTGGTCGACTCCTCCGACGAGCACGTCGTCGCCGGGCCCGCCGCTGAGGACGTCACCGAGCAGGTAGGTGCCGGCCGGGCCGTCGGCGAGCTTGTCGAGCCCGCCGTAGAGGTCGTCGTCACCACGGCCACCGAGGAGTCGGTCGGCACCAGGCCCGCCGCAGATCAGGTCGTTGCCCCGTAGCCCGTCGATCACGTCGTCCCCACCGAGGCCGGCGATCACGTCAGCCTTGTCGGTGCCGCTGATCCGGTCCGCGCCGTTGGTGCCGACGATCGTGGCCGTGCGTCCCTCGCACGACGGGGCGGCGGCCGGGACCGCGCTCGACGGCAGCACGAGGAGGGTCGTCAGCAGCAGGGCCGGGGGGACCCACGGCAGGCAACGCATGAGGAACTCCAGGGGAAGGGGAGGCGACCGCCTCCATGATCACCCGCGCCGGACGCCGATCCGCCGAGCCGCCCTTCCCCGGCGAGTCGCGGGTCGGGACCGACGCATGAGAGGCGTCCGAACGGCCCACCGACTGGCACTAACGTCTGACGCATGTTCTCGAAGGTGCTCGTCGCCAACCGCGGCGAGATCGCGATCCGGGCGTTCCGCGCCGCGTACGAGCTCGGCGCACGCACGGTGGCGGTGTACCCGCACGAGGACCGCGGTTCCGAGCACCGGCTCAAGGCCGACGAGGCCTACGAGATCGGCGAGCGAGGCCACCCCGTCCGCGCCTACCTCGACCCCGACGCCATCGTCGAGGCCGCCGTCCGCTGCGGCGCCGACGCGGTCTACCCCGGCTACGGCTTCCTCTCCGAGAACCCCGCGCTCGCCGAGGCGTGCGCGAACGCCGGCATCACGTTCGTCGGCCCGACCGCCGAGGTCCTCACCCTCACCGGCAACAAGGCCCGCGCGATCGCCGCCGCCAAGGCCGCCGGTGTCCCCACACTCCGGAGCGTGGAGCCGAGCACCGACGTCGACGCACTGGTCGCGGCCGCCGAGCCCATCCCGACCCCGCTGTTCGTGAAGGCCGTGGCGGGCGGCGGCGGGCGCGGGATGCGCCGGGTCGACGACCGTGCCCAGCTCCGCGAGGCGGTCGAGACCTGCATGCGCGAGGGCGAGGGCGCCTTCGGCGACCCGACCGTCTTCATCGAGCAGGCGGTGGTCGACCCGCGGCACATCGAGGTGCAGATCCTCGCGGACGCCGAGGGCACCGTGCTCCACCTCTTCGAGCGCGACTGCTCGGTCCAGCGCCGTCACCAGAAGGTCATCGAGATCGCGCCCGCGCCCAACCTCGACCCGGAGCTGCGCGCGCGGATGTGTGCCGACGCCGTGCGGTTCGCGACCGAGATCGGCTACCGCAACGCCGGCACCGTCGAGTTCCTGCTCGACCCCGACGGCACCTACGTCTTCATCGAGATGAACCCGCGGATCCAGGTCGAGCACACCGTGACCGAGGAGGTCACCGACGTCGACCTGGTGCAGAGCCAGCTGCGGATCGCGTCCGGCGAGTCGCTCGCCGACCTCGGGCTGTCGCAGGACGACATCGTGCTCCGCGGTGCCGCGCTCCAGTGCCGGATCACCACCGAGGACCCGGCCAACAACTTCCGCCCGGACACGGGCCGGATCACGACGTACCGCTCCCCCGGCGGCGCCGGCATCCGGATCGACGGCGGTACGACGTACACGGGTGCCGATGTCTCCGCGCACTTCGACTCGATGCTCGCGAAGCTCACCTGCCGCGGTCGCACCTTCGACATCGCGGTGGCGCGGGCCCGGCGGGCGGTCGCGGAGTTCCGGATCCGTGGCGTCTCCACGAACATCCCGTTCCTGCAGGCCGTGCTCGACGACCCCGACTTCGCGGCGGGCAACGTCACCACGTCGTTCATCGAGACCCACCCGCAGCTGCTGACCGCGCGCGGGGCGGGCGACCGCGGCACCAAGCTGCTGCGCTACCTCGCCGACGTCACCGTCAACCAGCCCCACGGCTCGACCCCGGTCGACCTCGACCCCGCCGCCAAGCTCCCGGCCGTCGACCTGCGGGTCCCCGCACCGGCCGGCACCCGGCAGCTGCTGCTCGAGGTGGGGCCCGAGGAGTTCGCCGCCCGACTGCGCGCCCAGGAGCAGGTGGCCGTCACGGACACCACGTTCCGCGACGCCCACCAGTCACTGCTCGCGACCCGCGTCCGCACCCGCGACCTCACCGCCGTCGCCGGGCACGTCGCCCGGATGACACCGCAGCTCTGGTCGCTCGAGACGTGGGGCGGTGCGACGTACGACGTGGCGCTGCGGTTCCTCTCCGAGGACCCGTGGGAGCGGCTGGCCGCGATGCGCCAGGCCGCGCCGAACCTCTGCCTCCAGATGCTGCTGCGCGGCCGCAACACGGTCGGCTACACGCCGTACCCGACCGAGGTCACGCGGGCGTTCGTGGAGGAGGCTGCCGAGACCGGGATCGACGTGTTCCGGATCTTCGACGCGCTCAACGACGTCGAGCAGATGCGGCCCGCCATCGAGGCGGTGCGCGAGACCGGGTCGACCGTCGCCGAGGTGGCCCTGTGCTACACCGGCGACCTCTCCGACCCGGCCGAGTCGCTCTACACCCTCGACTACTACCTCGGGCTCGCCGAGCGGATCGTCGACGCCGGGGCTCACGTGCTGGCGATCAAGGACATGGCTGGGCTGCTGCGGGCACCGGCCGCGCGCACCCTCGTCACCGCGCTGCGCGACCGCTTCGACCTCCCGGTCCACCTGCACACCCACGACACGCCCGGCGGCCAGCTCGCCACCCTGCTCGCGGCCATCGACGCCGGTGTCGACGCGGTCGACGCCGCCAGCGCACCGATGGCCGGGACGACGTCACAGCCGTCGCTGTCCGCGCTGGTCGCGGCGACGGACCACTCCGACCGCGACACCGGGCTGTCGCTCGAGTCGCTGTTCGAGCTCGAGCCCTACTGGGAGGCGGTCCGCCGCGTCTACGCGCCGTTCGAGTCCGGGCTGCCCTCACCCACCGGCCGCGTCTACACCCACGAGATCCCCGGCGGACAGCTCTCCAACCTCCGCCAGCAGGCGATCGCCCTCGGCCTCGGCGAGAAGTTCGAGCAGATCGAGGACATGTACGCCGCCGCGAACGACATCCTCGGCAACGTGGTCAAGGTGACGCCTTCCTCGAAGGTCGTCGGCGACCTCGCGCTCCACCTCGTGGCGGTCGGCGCCGACCCGGCCGAGTTCGCAGACCACCCCTCCAAGTTCGACATCCCCGGCTCGGTCATCGGCTTCCTGAACGGCGAGCTGGGCGACCCCCCGGGCGGCTGGCCGGAGCCGTTCCGCACCAAGGCGCTGGAGGGCCGCAGCTGGACGGCGCCGGCGGAGGAGCTGGACGACGATGCCCGCGCCGGACTCGCGGGCGGACCGGTCTCCCGCCGCCGTACCCTGAACCGGCTGCTGTTCCCCGGCCCCACCCAGGACTTCGAGGAGTCGCGCGCCACGTACGGCGACATCTCGGTCCTCCCCACCCTCGACTACCTCTACGGCCTGCGCGCCGGCGACGAGCATGCCGTCACGATCGGCGAGGGCGTGACCGTCCTCTTCGGGCTCGAGGCGATCAGCGAGCCGGACGAGCGCGGCTTCCGCAGCGTCCTGGCCACCATGAACGGCCACCTGCGGCCGGTCAGCATCCGCGACAAGCACGTCGCCGCCGAGGTCGCCGCCGCCGAGAAGGCCGACCCCGGCACGCCCGGTCAGGTGGCCGCGCCGTTCCAGGGCGCCGTCACGGTCGTCGTCTCCGAGGGCGACCAGGTCAACAGCGGCGACACCGTGGCCACGATCGAGGCCATGAAGATGGAGGCCGCCATCACCGCCCCGAACGCAGGAACGGTCGAGCGGCTCGCCATCTCCGGCACCCAGCAGGTCGACGGCGGCGACCTGATCCTGGTGATCGCCTAGCCGCCAGCGACGCCGCCGTCGCGGCGGCGGGACGTAGGGGCACGTCCTCATGACCTTCGGCTCTACCTGATCGCGTGCGGTAGCGCTGGGCTCGGAGTGGAGACGTCTGAGCGTCTCCGAAGTCGAGATCTCGAAGGGTGGTGGTGTCCGTGACTGCCATCGCGGTGTCCGGGCTCGTCAAGGACTTCGGCTCCAGGACCCGGGCTCTGGATCGGCTCGACCTGCAGGTGCAGACCGGTGAGGTGCACGGCTTCCTGGGCCCGAACGGAGCTGGGAAGACCACCACGATCCGGGTTCTCCTCGGGATGCTGCGCGCCGACGAGGGGCAGGTCGAGCTGCTCGGCGGTGACCCATGGCGCGACGCCGTCGCCCTGCACCGACGCCTGGCCTACGTGCCCGGTGAGGTGAACCTGTGGCCGAACCTCAGCGGCGGCGAGGTGATCGATCTGCTGGGCGACCTGCGCGGAGGGCTCGACGCGCACCGGCGGGACGAGCTGCTCGAGCGCTTCCAGCTCGACCCGACGAAGAAGATTCGTGCCTACTCCAAGGGCAACCGGCAGAAGGTCGCCCTGGTGGCGGCGTTCTGCTCCGATGTGGAGCTCTACCTGCTGGACGAGCCCACCTCGGGGTTGGACCCCCTGATGGAGGCGGTCTTCCAGGACGTGGTGCACGAGCTGCGCGCCGCAGGACGCACCATCCTGCTCTCCAGCCACATCCTGTCCGAGGTGGAGGCACTGTGCGACCGCGTCACGATCATCCGGGCTGGTCGGGCCGCGGAGAGCGGCACGTTCGAGGAGCTGCGCCACCTCACCCGCACCTCGGTCGTGGTCGACACCGCCCAGCCCCTGGACGCGGTGGCGCTGTGGCCCGGCGTGCACGACACCCGCGTCCACGACAGCCACGCCGAGTTCAGCGTCGACCCCCAGGAGCTGAACCACGTGCTCGAGCTCCTGGTCGACAAGGGGGTGCGCTCCATGGTCACGTCGCCACCCACGCTCGAGGAGCTCTTCCTGCGCCACTACGACGGGGACCTCGCCGAACCGGCCCCCGATGCGGCAGCCCGGGGGTGAGGTCATGAGCGGCTTCGTCGGCACGACCCGGCTGATCCGCCTCGCGCTGCGGCGTGACCGCATCACCCTCCCCGTCTGGTTGCTCTGCATGGCCGCCTTCCTGGCCTCCACGACAGCCATGTTCGCGGACAGCTACGGCCGGCACCCCGGGCTGCTGGAGCCGGACACCAGGATCGTCGTCGAGAACCCGGGGATGCGGGTGCTCGGCCTGGTGACCGGCCCGTCTGTCGGTGGCTACACCTTGCACCGCGACGCCCTGACCCTGGCCGTGCTCGCCGCGCTGATGAGCATCCTCGCCGTCGTGCGGCACACCCGACAGGCCGAGGAGCTCGGCCGCTCGGAGATGCTGGGCGCCGGCGTGGTCGGCCGCTACGCCTCCTTGGCCGCGGCCGTGATCGTCGCGCTTGCGGCGAACGTCGTGCTGGCCGGGCTGCTCGGGCTCGCCATGCTGCTCGCCGGACAGCCGGCGGCCGGGTCCCTGGTCGCCGGCGCCTCGATCGCCCTGGTGGGCGTCGCCTTCACCGGCGTCGCCGCGGTGACGTCCCAGCTCGCGTCCACGACCCGAGGGGCAACCGGCCTTGCCGGTGCGGGCCTCGGCCTCTCCTTCATGCTGGCCGCCTTGGGGAACATGCTCGGGACCGTGGACTCCATGCGCCCTCCGGGTCACCAGCGCCTGGCCGGCCTGGCTGTCACCCATCGGGTGGGGCCAGCAGATGCGGCCGTTCGCCGACAACCTGTGGTGGCCGCTCGCTCTCGCTGTGCTCAGCACGGCGCTGCTGTTCTGCGTGGCGGTCGTCCTCGTCGGCCGGCGCGACGTCGGCCGTGGGATGTGGCCCGAGCGCAGGGGCGCCGCTCACGCGGAACCCTCACTCCTGAGCCCGGCCGGGCTCGCCTGGCGGCTCCAGCGCGGTGCCCTCGCGGGCTGGGCGATCGGCCTGCTCGGCTTCGGCCTGGTCTTCGGGGCGCTGAGCGACCAGATCCGGGGTCTCGAGGGAGCGGCGACGGAGTGGTACGCCACCTTCGGTGCGGAGGCAGACCTGCTCGGCGCCTACTGGGCCTCCATGATGCAGATCGGCGGCATGGCGGTGGCGGCGTACGTCGTCTCCCTGTTGCTCCGCCTGCACCAGGACGAGGCTCAGGGCACGATGGAACCGCTGCTCGGCACGGCGGTCTCCCGACTCCGCTACCTGGGGGCCCAGGCCGGCAACGCCCTGGGGGGCGCCGTATCCCTGGTCACGCTCTTCGCGGTGGCCATGAGCATCACCGGCGGCTACGTCCTCGGCGGCACCGCCTCACTGCTGCGTGACCTGCTCGGCGCCGCCCTGGTCCAGCTCCCCGCGATCGGCGTGCTCGGTGCGGCGGTCGTGGCGGTCATCATGCTGCTGCCGCGATGGTCGGTCGGTCTGTCGTGGGCGCTCGTCGTGTTCTCGATCTTCGTGGGACCGATGTTCGGCCCCTCGCTGGGGTTGCCGACCTGGCTGCTGAACCTGTCGCCCTTCACCCACGTGCCGAACGCACCAGCCGTCGCCGTCACGGTGGCACCCGTCCTCGGTCTGGGCCTGGCCGGTCTGCTGCTCGCGGCCGCCGGCGTCCTGCTCTTCCGCCACCGGGATCTCGCGCTGCCTGCGTGAGGGTGACGCGCGTCAGTCGATCCGCTCGGTCAACGCGACGACGATGCCCTCCGGCCCGCGGACGTAGGCCATCAGCCAGACGTCCTCGTGGTTGCCGACACCACCGACCAGTCCGTACCCGTCCTCGGCCAGTCGGCCGACCAACGCCCGCAGGTCGGTGACCTCGAAGCACACGTTCCTCCAAGAGTGGTGGGCGAACCGGACGGGGGCCGTCCGGAATCGGTGCCAGGCTGGGGGCATGGGCGCACAGGTCGAGGCTTCCGCCACGTGGGGGCAGGCCCTGGCCTGGCGGATGGAGCGGCAGCTGCTCGACCCGGTCGGCTCCGAGCCGGCTCCCGCCGTCGTCCGACGCCTCGGCGCGGTCCTCTCGATGGACGAGTCGCTCGCCGAGCTCGCTGTCCGGACCCGCAGCAGGTCGGCGCGACCGGGCGCCCTCGCGTCGGCGCTGGCCGACGGTGAGGTGATCAAGGCCTTCGCCTTCCGCGGAGCGGTGCACTACCTGTCGCCCGAGGAGGGTGGGATCTACCTGGCGCTGCGATCGGCCGGCCGCCAGTGGGAGCTGCCCAGCTGGGTGGAGTACTACCGACTCGCCCCGTCGGACTGGCCCGACTTCCGGGCCGCGGTGCGCGAGGCGCTGAGCGGCGGTCCCCTGACGGTCGTGGAGCTCGGCGAGGCGCTGGTCCGGCACCGCGAGTACCGGCACCTCAAGCCGATCTTCGACGAGGGCGCGGGCACGCTCGTCAAGCCGCTCTCCTGGCAGGGCGACCTGAGCCTGGGGCCACCACGGGACGGGCGGCCCACCTTCCAACGGCTCGACGGCAACTCGAGGTGGCAGGGCATCCCCGACCTCGAGGACGCGGGTCCGCGCGCCATCACGGCGTACCTGCGAACCTACGGGCCGGCGACGTTCGACCAGGTCGACTACTGGCTGGGCAGCGGTCTCAGCGCCGGCCGCAAGCGGCTCACGCGATGGTTCTCCGAGCTCGGCGACGGGCTGGCCGCGGTCGACGTCGACGGCACGGCCGCGTACGTCGTCCGCGACGACGTCGACGGCCTCGCGGGCGCGGCTCCGTCGACTGCGGTGCGGTTCCTCCCCGGCCACGACCAGTGGGTGATCGGTCCCGGCACGAAGGACGGGCACGTCACCCCTCCGCCCCGACGGGACCTGATGACCCGCAAGGCCAACCCGGTGATCGTCGGCGGGGTCGTGTGCGGGACGTGGGCGCGCAGAGGTGAGGCGCTCGCCGTCACCTGGTTGGACGGACGTCGACGGCCGACGGGCGCGATCGAGCAGGAGGCCGAGCGCCTGGCCGGGCTGCTCGGCGCGGACCTCCACCTGACCTGGGCGAGCTAGTCCGCCTCCTGCTGGCCCACTAGCGCCGGTCAGCGATCGTTCCTAGGCTGAGGGTCGCCTGGGGACGCCCCCACGATCGCGGGAAGGCACGAATCGAGGAGCGCGCGTTGTCCTGCTTCCCACATCGCGGGTCGGTGGCGGTGCTCGCCGGCCTGCTGGTCCTGACCGCCTGCACGGCCGAGTACCGGGATCCGCTCGCGGACGTCGAGCACACCGGGCTCGCGACCGGTGAGCCGATGGACCTCAGCGTCCTCACCTACAACATCGAGTACAGCGGGGACGAGTCGACGGACGCGGTGATCGAGGACGTCGGGGCCGACGTCGTGGGCGTCCTCGAGTCCTACAACCGCCTCCCGGAGATCGCCGAGCGGACCGGCTACCCCTACTACAACCTCAGCCTCCAGCTGCTGTCGAAGTACCCCATCCACGAACCCTCCGGCGCCGACGGCCTCTACGCGCTGATCGAGGTCCAGCCGGGCTACGTCGTCGCGATGTTCAACACCCACCTCGACTACGTCCGGTACGGCCCGCGGCTCTACCTCGCGGGCATGCCCGTGGACGAGGTGGTGGCGTCCGAGAACGAGGTGCGCACCAGCTCGATCGAGGTGCTCACGCCGGACGTCGCCACCCTGCTCGACGAGGGCTACCCCGTCTTCCTCACCGGCGACCTCAACCAGCCCTCGAGCCTCGACTACTCCGAGGCGACCGTCGGCATGCGGGAGGGTGTCACCGAGCCCATCCCCTGGCCGGTCAGCGAGACGCTGCTCGACGTCGGGCTGCGCGACACGTTCCGCGAGATCCACCCCGACCCGGTCGAGAACCCCGGGCTCACCCACGGCAACCCCGACTTCCGCGAGGGCGGCTTCGGTGACCGGATCGACTACCTGTACGCCGGCGGGCCGGCCGTCACGCAGACCAGCGAGCTGGTCGGGGAGGTCGGCGGGCCGAACGTCGACCGCGAGTACGACCCGTGGACGTCGGACCATCGCGCCGTGCTGTCGACGTTCGAGGTGACGCCGATCGAGCTGCGCCAGACCCTCTCGCTCGAGCGACGGCTGCTCACCGAGGGTGAGGAGCTCGGCGTGCTCGTCCACGCCCCAGGCAGCGAGGAGTCCACGGTCTCGGTCGTTCCCGAGGGCGGGTCCGCCGACGCGGCGATCGTCTCGGAGACGGTCACCGGCGAGACCGGCGAGACCTCGTTCGACACCGGAGCCCTCGACCCCGCCGGCTACGACATCGTGCTGCTGGACGCCGACGGCGCCGAGCTCGAGCGCAACTCGTTCTGGGTGCGCTCGGAGGACGACGACGTCGCGCTGTCGACCGACCGCACGGCGTATGCGGTGGGTGAGCCGATCGAGGTCACGTGGGACGACGGGCCGGCGAACCGCTGGGACTGGATCGGCGTCTACAAGGCGTCGGCGGCGAACCCGAAGCAGGACGACTACCTGCTGTGGGGCTACACCGGGGGGCACGACGCGGGCGCCCTGCCCCCGACCGTCTTCGGCGCGATGACGATGGGGCCGGACTCCCAGGGGCGACCCTGGCCGCTGCCCCCCGGTGACTACCAGATCCACTACCTCCTCGCCGACCAGTACGACTCCGCCGGCTACGTCGAGGTGACGGTGGAGTAGACGTCAGCTGCCCTTGCGGGCCGACCACGGCACGCCGAGGTCGATGGCGACCGGCATCGGGCCGACCTCCACCTTGAAGGTCTTCTTCGGCCGCTCCACGGTGGCCGTGACCGGACCCGGGTTCAGCGCCTTCTCCTGGACCGGGTCCCAGACCTGCACGTGCCGCCACAGCCACAGGGTCGTCGACCCGTCGCGCTTCTGGGCGAGGCAGGTCCGGACGTCGGCGGGGGCGGCGACGCGCATCCGCATCGGGTTCGGCGTGTACGCCGTGCCGGGGTCCTTCAGCGACCCCAGCAGCGCCGACAGCGGCTTCACTGCCGGCTTCGCCGACCAGGTCGTGTCGGGGTCGCCCGCGATGCTCCCCACCTCCCAGAGCCCGTAGTTCGACTCGGTGACGATGTTGGTGGGGTCGGGGTCGTCGAGGAACTCGTACCGCATGACCTCCCACCCGTTGTTGGCGAAGTCGAGCACGACCTGGCAGTCGTAGAACTGGGAGGCCTCCGGGCTGATCCCCTTGGCCCCGCCGATCCGGGACGCCTTGGGGCCCAGGGTGTTGGTGTAGCCCCACTCGGTGAACTTGATCGGGTAGCCGGCGCCGAACGCGTCGTACACCCACCGCACCCGCTCCGCCCGCTTGCTGTCGGGTGTCGACGCGGCGGGGTAGTTGTGGATGGCGCAGGCGTCCATGAAGGGGCGGATGCCGGCGTCGACGAGCTGCTGCCAGTGGGCGCCGCCGACGGCCTCGAGCCGGACGTCGTGCAGCGCCGGGCCGAGGACCTTGACGTGGTCGAGCTGCGCGGTGCGAGCGTACCGCGTTGTAGATCCACTTCTGCCGGGTCACGCACGGCCCGACCCAGCCGGCGCCCTCGTTGTTGGGCTCGTTGATCCCCTCGACCGCGCGGATCAGGTCGGGGTTGTTGGCCGCCATGTGAGCGATCTTCTGCTCGATCTCGGCCTGCGCGGTGCTCCGAGGTGGCGACGATGGCGTTCCACTGGACGCCGTACTGACGGGCCCCCGCCATGGCCGTCTTGAAGTTCGAGAGGCTCGGCGCGTACATCGACCGCATCTGCCCGATCGACCATCCGGCCGTACCGCTCCATGACCTCGGCCTGGTGCTTGTAGACCGTGGTCTGGAAGTTCACGTGCTGACACACGCCGTACCCCTCGTGCACCACCTGCGACGACAGCGGCCGCACCAGCGGCAACGGTTCCGCGAAGGCCTGCCTGGTCACGAGTGCGGTGGCGCCCAGCGCCACCGGAGCCGACACGACGGCGCGCCGGCTCCAGGCCCGCACACTCGTGTCTACCCCCCGATCGATCTCTCGCTTGTGCCTGCCAACAACCTCTCCCATAGGAGAGCCTCCCTCAGTCGTGTATGACGGCTCCCCCGTGACCGGCCCTGTGCCCCACACCCGAGGTCGTGCTCCTCGGACGGCAGGACGAAACCCGGTGGTGGATCTCGTCTCCACCGTCGAGACGCCAACCCTCAACGGTCGGCGCGAGCTCGACGATCAAGCAGCCGCAAGCGGTGACGCTGAGCCTTGAGAAGGCTCCCCCCATCAGGTGCTCGCAGCGCGGGGTGACCAGACGCGCTCTGGCAGTCAACACCGACCTGACAGTGAAAACGCAACCCGACGGGCCGGTCAGACGTCGACGGCCACCGGCATCGGGCCGACCTCGACGGTGCGGATCCGCCCCTCGTGCTCGACGGTGGCCGTGACCGATCCGGGGTCGAGATCGACCTCCCCGTCCGGGTCCCAGACCTCCACGTCGCGCCACAACCAGAGCGTCGTGGACCCGTCGCGCTTCTGCGTCAGGCAGGTGCGGACGTCGCCGGGCGCGTCGACGTCAAGCAGCACCGACGTGGTCTCGTAGGGCTCTCCGGGGTCGCGCAGCGCGCGGAGGAGCGCGGTCAGCGGCGCGACCACCGGCTTCGGCGTCCAGGTCAGGTCCGGGTCGCCGTCCACCGACTCGACGTTCCAGAGGCCGAAGTTCGACTCTGTCGTCAGGTTCTCCGGGTCGGGATCGTCGAGGAACTCGTAGCGCAGCAGCTCCCAGCCGTGGTCGGCGAAGTCGAGCACGCCCTGGCAGTCGTAGACCGCCGAGGCCTCCGGACTGATCGTCTTGGCGCCACCGGTGCGCGCGGAGCTCGGCTGGCCGAGGGTGTTGGTGTAGCCCCACTCGGAGAACTTGATCGGGTAGTCGTCACCGAACGCGTCGTACACCCACTGCACCCGCTCGTCGCGCTTGCTGCCCGGCGTGGAGGCGCCCGGATAGCTGTGGACGGCACAGACGTCCATCACGTCGGCGAGGCCGGCGTCCGCGAGCTGCTGCCAGTGGTCGCCGCCGGCGTTCGCAAGCCGGACGTCGTGCATCGAGGGACCCAGCACGACGACGTGGTCGAGCTCGGACCGGGCGCGGACCGCCTCGTGGATCCAGCGCTGCACCTCCACGCACGGCTCGACCCAGCCGTCGCCCTCGTTGGGCTCGTTGACGCCCTCGACCCAGCCGATGACGTCGGGGTTCTCCTGCGCCATGTGGGCGACCTTCTGCTCGATCTCCTCCTGAGTCGTCTCCGGGGTCGCGACCGTGGCGTTCCACCGGACCCCGTGCCGCCGGGCACCGGCCACCGCCTCGGCGAAGTGGGAGAGCCCCGGCTGGTACATCGACCGCATCTGGGCGACCCCCATCTCGCCGTACCGTTCCAGGATCGCGGTCTGGTGCTGGTGGACGTTCGACTCGAAGTTCACGTGCTGGCACACGCCGTACCCCTCGTGCACGGCCTGCGACGACAGCGGCCGCACCAGCTGTGGACCGCGGTCGCGGGTCAGGTACAGCCCCAGCGCCCCGGCCCCGACTGCCACGGGCGCGGCGATGATCGCCCGGCGGCTCCAGGTCCGCCGGGCGTGGTCCTGCGCGACGTCGTCCACCGAGCCTTCCCCCACGGCGCACAGTCTCTCCGGTCGCCCGCGATCTCGCCACGGAACCCGGCCCGGAGACCGGAAAAGTCTTGTGCGGACGGTGCGCTGGCCAGGCGAGGAGCTGGTCTACGATCACTGCACTGACAGCGGCATCAGCGATCGGTCTGGCCCTCCGCGTACGGAGGTGACATGACCCGACCATTCCCGGAGGATCGAAGCGTGCACCGAAACACCCGTGCCGCCGGCTCGTCCGCGCCGGCATGAGCGGTGGTCAGCGCCGCCGTGCCAGGGCCGCCGACACCCTGGCACGCCGTGACCCAGGCGGCGTCCTCTACGGGGCCGTGGTCACGGCCGGCGTCTTGGCGGCGATCAGCGCCAACATCTCGCACGTCCACCGGGTCGCGCTCGGCGTCGCGTCCGTGTTGGTTGCCTACTGGCTGGCGCACGTGTACGTCGCGAGCCAGGAGATGCTCTTCGAGGGTGACCACGGCCCCCTCCATCGCCGCATCCGCTCCGCCGCAGCCGAGGAGATCACCATCCTCGTCGGGGGGGTGCCCGCAGTCGTCGTCTACCTGGCCGCTCATTTTGTTGCCGATCTGACCGCCAGCAATGCTGCATTCGTGGCGCTGTGGTTCTCCGTCGCGTTCCTCTTCGTGATCGGCTACCTCGGCGCTCACCGGGCAGGCATCACCGGTTGGCGGCTCGCGGTCGAGTCCCTCGGTGCGGCCTCGTTGGGTGCTCTCGCGGTGGTGGGGAAGCTGCTCATGCATTGAGCGAGCACAGGCCGCGCCGACGACGCCCCGGGCTAGTGCTCCGGTCGGTTGCTCCTGCGGTACGCCACGATGATCCCCCCACCGATGAGGACCAGGAAGATAAGCGCCAGGATCAGGTAGACACCTACGGCTGTGATCATGACCACCATGCGCCCGCACCCTCTTTCACTCGACCGGCACCACGCGGGGCCGCCCTCATCCGAACCGTAGCGGACCACATCGCTGCTCGGGGCGTTCTCAGGAGCCGGGCCGCGCATTTCGCGCGGGGCTGGAGCTGTCATGGCAGACGAGTGCGCTCTCGGTCCATGAGAGACACACCCTGTCAGCGCCGCTTCACACGCTGAACAGGAGCAGCAGCCCGCCGACCGTGTAGCCGACCATCAGCACCAGCATCGCGATCTGCCCGCGCACCCGGTGGCTCTCGGGCAGCAGCCGCACCGCCCGGTCGTGTGCGGCGATCACGGCCAGCACGTGGCCGCCGAGCACGAAGCCGACCTTGAGCGTGGCGAGCAGGCTCGGCCGCAGCGACAGGAAGTAGCTCACGGTCCAGTCGGCGGTGCCGAGGTAGTCGGCGTCGCCGGTGACCAGCGGGTCGGACAGGAAGATCAGGTACGCCTGCCCGGACTCCAGGAGCAGGGTCAGGTAGTGCGCGGCGACGTAGCCCACGCCGATGGGCACCAGCGAGTGCGCCATCAGCCGGGGCAGCCGACGCCGCTCCTCCCAAGACAGTCCGGTGCCGACGACAGAGGCGACCGTGAAGCTGACCGCCACGAACGTCACGAAGCCGAGCAGCACCAGGCTCTCGCGCAGGGTCGGGTCGAGGACGCCGGGTGCGCTGGTACGGCTGATCCAGAAGAAGGAGCGGCTGAAGCTGTCGTACGCCGTGGAGCCGAGCAGCACGGCGACCAGCGCGACCAGGCCGCGCTCGGGGGCCACGGTGTCGAGACCGGCGAGCGGGCTGCGCAGCACCACCCGGTGGCGGCCCTGGTCGTCGTCGCGGCGGCCCCAGGGCGAGAGCCGTGCCACCAGCCCGAACCACGCCTCGAACGGGTCGGCGTACCTCAGGAACCGGTCACCGAAGACGGTCGCGCCGATCAGCATCACCGCGGCGTAGATCAGCGCCCAGGTGACGACGGTCGTGACGTACTCAGCGGCCGGGTTGACCAGCTCGGTCCACACGAACGCGAAGAGGCCGACCGCGGCGGGCCAGTAGCCGAGCCACGGCGGGTAGTCGGCCGCGCCGCGGTCGGGCGGGCTTCGCAGCACCCACGAGATCGCGACGTGCAGCGTCCGCATCGGCGACAGCAGCGGCCAGACGTTGCCGAGGGCCAGCGACAGCGGGACCAGGCCGACCCACAGGTAGATGTAGAAGACGCCCAGTGCCGGGTTGGCGGGCGCGTCGTTCCCGGCCAGAGCGGCCCATCCGGCGTACGCCGCGGCGACCAGGCCGACGAGCCGGACCGCGCCGCGCAGCCACGGCGAGTCGACGACCGAGCCGAACCACAGCGGCATCGGCCGGCCTGCGGTGGCGCCGTCGAGCCGCGGCGTCCGCCAGGCGAAGATCAGGACGACGAACGACGCCGCGAGCGCGATCCCCGCGCCCGCGACGACGAACGACAGCGGGATGGGCAGGTCGGCCGCTCCGCCGATGCCATGGGCACCGACGGAGTGGTCGCTCAGCTGCCTACCTCGTGGTCACCTGCGCACATGCGCCTGCGGCTGGAGCACGAACAGCCCGCGGTCGATCGAGCTGACCGCCACGAACTTCTCGCCCCGGTAGTACGGGTAGTTGCTCCACGTGCCGCCCTCGAACGTGGCGTTGTCGTTCTCCGGGTAGAGGTCGAAGAACGCCGCCTCCGAGAGTTCGCCGTCGGCGAGGCCGGACAGGTCGTAGATCCGCAGGCCGGACGTGTAGTTGGAGTGGTAGGACTTCGAGCCCTCGGTGTACATGTTGTGGTCGATCGACGTCGTCTCGTTCTCGAAGACGCCGTGGACGACGGGTGCGTCGAGGTCGCGGACGTCCCAGACGCGGGTCTTGGTCGTGGTGCCCGTCAGCTGCTCGTCGAGCTCGTCACCGTGGATGTAGTACGTCTGGCCCGAGTCCAGCCAGCCCTGGTGGCTGTAGCCGTCGTTGCCGTAGAACACCCGCGACAGCGCGACCGGGTTGTCCTTGTCGGTGACGTCGACGATCGAGAGCGTGTTCTCGATGTCCTCGATCGTGGGGCCGACGAACTCGGCGTTCGCGTTGAAGCAGATCTCGTGCCCGCGGTAGGCCGCGTCCGGGCCCTCGTAGACCACGCACTGGGTGTCGTGGATGTAGCCGTGACCGTCGAAGCAGCCGGCGAACTCCGGGGCGGCCGGGTTGTCGAGGTCGACCATGTGCAGGCCGCCGGCGCAGGTGCTGGTGCCGATCAGGTAGGCGAATCCCGTGTCCTCGTTGATGTTGAGGTTGTGGGTGTTGCCCTCGCCGCCGACGTCGTACACGGCGGTGTCGTCGAACGTCACCGGCGCGCCCTGGACGCCACGCAGCTCGGCGAGGTCGAAGACCTGCATCTGGTGGTCGTCGTGCTCGGACACGATGTAGGCGTGGTTGTCGTAGACCTTGATGTCGCGCCAGAACCCGCCGCCCTCGAGCGAGTTGCTCGGCAGCGTGCCGACGACGTCGGGCCGCTTCGGCTTGGTGATGTCGACGAAGACCGTGCCCTCGGTGCCGCCGACCAGCGCGTAGTGGCGCTTGCTGCGCGGGTCGGTCCAGCCCCAGATGTCGTTGACGAAGCTGAGCCCGAGGGCCTCGCGGTCGACGTGGCTCAACATGTCGATGCCCTGGCAGGGGAACTCACCGGCCGTGCCCCGCTTGCACTTCGCGGACGACTTCGGCACCTTCTTGGCCGCCTTGGTGTCCTTCCCGGCGACCGCCGCGAACTCCTTCGCCTGCTCCGACCCCGTCGCGTTGTGCACGTTGTCACGCTCGGGATCACCGCCGTACGACACTCCGACACCGACCGCAGCGACCAGCACTGCTACGAGAGCCGAGACCACGAGACGCAGATTCATGTCACGCACCTTCCGAGAGCGGCGCACGCCCCCGCGGCGTGCTGCCAGGTGAGTCGTTCACGCTAGCCGGTGGTGTCGGAACTGTGAACCCCGGACGCGCGCTCGGTCACGGCCTTGCGCTCCACTGCCCGCAGGGTTGTGCGCGAGCCAGGACTGGCGGAGCCTGCTGGTATGGAGGTTCGGCAGGTCATCCTGTTGCCGGGGATCGTGATGCCTGCAGCCGGTGCCTTCGGCAACTTGCTCGCCGAGCTCGACCCTGAGGTGGACGCAGTTGCGAAGGACTTGGAGGTGTACGCCACGCCTTCCCCGCCCGCCGACTACTCCCTCGACCTCGAAGTAGCCGGGGTCTTGGACGCTGCCCGAGCGCGAGGCTGGGATCGGTTTCACCTGGTCGGGTACTCCGGCGGTGCCTCCGTCGCGCTGGCTTTCGCCGCCGCGCATGCCGAGTACCTCAGCAGTCTCGCGCTGCTCGAGCCGGCATGGGCCGGAAACTGGGACGACGCCAGCCCGGACCATCAGGCGCTGTGGCCCGAGTACCAACGACTCGCAGCCCTGGCGCCCGAGGAGTCGATGCCGGCCTTCGTGCGGATGCAGCTGCGCCGCGGGGTGGAGCCGCCAGCTCCGCCGGCGGGGCCTCCGCCGCCATGGATGGCGCAACGCCCGGCAGGCATACGAGCGATCATCAACGCGTTCCGGACCTACGACCTGGATCGAGACGCGCTACGACGCTTCGACCACCCCGTGTACTTCGCCCTCGGCGAGCTCAGCAACCCTGCGCAGTTCCGCGAGGAGGCCGAGCGCCTGGCCCGCGTCTTTGACGACTACCGGCTTGAGGTCTTCCCCCACCGTCATCACTTCGACCCACCTCACCGGGCAGAGGCTCCGGCGGTGGCCGCCTCGCTGCGCAGTCTGTGGCGACGAGCTGAGGGGGACGTCGACTCCTAGAACACCACGCCGTTGCCATGGCGAACATGTGTGGACGACCGATGGCGGCAGAGTCAAGCTGGGACGAGGTCTGGATTCGTGCTCGAGGGCTGGTTGGGCCGCCGCCGGAGCTGTAGACATCACCGGGGCGAACCGGGAAACCTTCACAACCGACCTCCAGACGGCATCGTCCACAGGTGCTCGCGGGTCGGGCGGTGGGTGTCGGTGGTGGTCCGTTGACTCGGTGTCATGACCACAGCCCCGCTCTCCTTCGCGCACCCGGTCTCGGCCGTGGTGGCGTCGGTGCGGGCCGAGCTGGGGTCGGTGGCGGGGACGCCGGTGTGGTCGATGCCGCCGACCGAGCTCGGCGCGACGCTGGTCTCGGTCACCGAGCTGGCGGCGCAGGTGGCGCAGCTCCAGCTCCGCCTGCTCGCCCAGGCCGAACGTGTCGGCGTCGGCGCGGAGGTGGGTGCCACGTCGGCGGCGAACTGGCTCGCGCACCAGACCCGCACCACCCGCCCAGCGGTGCACCGGGCCGCCCGGCTCGCGACAGCCCTGGAGGCCCATCCCGGACGTCGACACCGCCCTCGCCGCCGCCGAGGTGACGGTGGAGCAGGCGCGGGTGATCGTGGACGCGGTCGACGACC
The DNA here is from genome assembly GCA_963829855.1 of uncultured Actinomycetota bacterium. Taxonomy (GTDB): domain Bacteria; phylum Actinomycetota; class Actinomycetes; order Propionibacteriales; family Nocardioidaceae; genus Nocardioides. The sequence continues at coordinate 875,728 of CAWHKE010000011.1, forward strand.
TCCCCACCGACCTGGTCGACCCCGAGACTGATCGCAAGGCGGAGGCGTTCCTGCTCGGCGAGGCACAACATCACGACGCGAAGGCGCTCCGGATCCTGGGTCGGCGACTGTTGGAGGTCCTCGACCCCGCCGCCGCGGACGCCGAGGAAGCCCGACGTCTCGAGGCCGAGGAGGCCGACGCCCGTGCGGCGGCGTCGTTCACGATGGCCGACGACGGCCAGGGTCGGTGTCACGGCCGGTTCACCATCCCGTCCCTGCACGGGTCGATCCTCCGCAAGCACCTCCTCGCCCTCGCCGCTCCGAAGCGCAACCCGGACGTGCCGTCCTCGACGCCGTCTCGGCACCGGCTGGGGCAGGCGTTCTGCGAGTACCTCGAGACCCGACCCGACGTCATCGGTCCCGCACTCCGGCGGGCTGGCCGCCACGGTCGTGGTCACCATGACCCACGAGTCCCTCCTCGGAGGCCTCCGGGCCGCCGGGCTGTGTGACGGCACCCGCATCTCCGCGGGCGAAGCACGACGGCTGGCGTGCTGCGCGGGGATCATCCCGGTCGTCCTCGGCGGAGCCTCCGAACCCCTCGACGTCGGCCGGCAACGCCGGTTCCACACCAAAGCCCAACGGATCGCCATGGGCATCCGCGACGGCGGCTGCACCGCCGCCGGGTGTGATCGGCCCGCGTCGATGACCCACGCCCACCACGACCAGCCCTGGTCCGAAGGCGGCCACACCACCCTCGCCGACGGCCGGCTCCTCTGCCAGCCCCACCACACCCTCGCCCACGACCACCGCTACCAACAGACGATCGGACCGACCGGGAAGATCACCTTCACCAGACGCACGTGAGCGGCGCATCCACCCATACGAATCGGGTACGCCCCCGACATGGGCGCCGCCACCTACGGTCTGATCGTGACCATCCTCGTCATGCTCGGCATCGTGGTCCTCATCCTGATCTTCGAGCGCCGTCGCGCACGGGAGATCGAGGCGGACCTCCACGAGCGGCCATCGGACAGCGACGACAGCGACGCCTGACAAGCGCCACGCGAGGTCTAGCGTGAGGGCTGGGCAACGTTTCGTCGTGGCCGGCGCGTCTGGGGGGTGACGTGCCCCACCACGGGCGCGGCCGCCGAGGAGTGATCGCATGGCTGACGAAGCCGAGTTCGACGCCTTCGTCGTCGCGCGGTCGCAGGCGCTGCTGCGGACGGCGTACCTCCTCACTCAGGACGAGGGTCTGGCCGAGGATCTCCTGCAGACGGCGCTGACGAAGTCCTGGTTCGCCTGGCGTCGGATCGAGGGACCGCCGGAGGCGTACGTACGCCGCGTGCTGGTCACCACGTCCGCGTCCTGGTGGCGCCGGCGCTGGACCGGGGAGCGACCCACCGAGACGCTGCCCGAGTCGGCCGACGCGAGCGACGACGGGACCGGTGACCAGGACCTCTGGGACGCGCTCGGTCACCTGCCGCCGCGGCAGCGAGCCGTGATCGTCCTCCGCTACCTCGAGGACCGCACCGAGGTCGAGACCGCCGAGCTGCTGGACTGCTCGGTCGGCACCGTCAAGAGCCAGGCCTCGAAGGCGCTGGCGAAGCTCAGGCTCGATGCGGCCCTGCAGCCCGTCACGGACGAGAGGAGCCGAGCATGAGCACCGACGAGCTCCGACGACTGGCGACGCGCGCCGAGGGGATCGAGGGCCGGTCGGCGGACCGCCTCGACGAGATCCACGACCGGATCCGGATCGCGCGGCGGCGGCGAGCCACCGCCGGCGTCGTCGCCACCGCCGGTGTCGTGGTCGCCATCGTGGCGACGGGTGCCGCGCTCACCAACCCCGCCAACAACACGGACCGGCCGCCCGTCGACCGGACGCCCGACCCGCCGACCGAGACGGACCTGGCCGTCCCCGAGGGGGAGACCACGCTCGTCCCCGAGTACGGCCCCGACGACATCCGGGGCTGGGACGTCGCCGGTGAGGCCTACAACGATGGGCCGGGCGACACCGACCTCTCCGCGGTGGTCGAGGCTCGCGGGCTCGACGGTGGACAGTCCTTCATCGAGCAGTTCTGCCACGGCGATCCGGGCACCTGGTGGGTGCTGACCTACGACCTCGACGGGGTCGACGGCACCGTCGTGGAGGGCCCGGGGAACGGCAACCGCGCCCGGTTCGGACAGTGCAGCCAGGACGCGCCGACCACCCTGCCCGCCGCGACCCAGTACATCGACCCGGCGGGGCGCTCTCTCTACGGGCAGTCCGCCGACACCTACCCGCTCCGGATGTTCGTCACCGCCTCGCTCCCGGCGGCCGCCCAGCAGTGCCTGGCCTGGCCGGCGGACGTCTACGCGTGCCTGGACGAGCACCAGGTCGAGCCGTTGGCCGAGACCGACGCGACGTTCGGGTTCGGCGTCTACGAGCACACGCGTGGCCCGTTGGTCCTGCGCGGCATGGGAGGCGCGCTCGGCCACGAAGCGCTGGCGATAGGCGGCGGCGTCGAGTACCTGGTGCAGCGCGCCGTCGTCTCCGCACCCGACGCCCGACGACTCGTCGTGGAGCTCCCCGCCTCGGACCGCAGGCGGATCGTCACGGTGGTCGAGACCGAGACCGCGGCGGCGCGGGCCTGCGGCGACGACATCGGCATCGAGGTCGTCGACGCCGACAGCTCGCGCCGGCACCAAGAGGCGTTCCAGCGTCGCTGCGTCCCGACGCTGCGGGTGCTGCTGGACGGGGAGCCGGCGGCCGAGGGGTCGGATGACGAGCTCTACATCGGTCAGTACCAGATGGTCGTGCCGCCCGGCGCCGCCCACGAGGTCGCCGTCGAGGTGACCGAGAGCGACCCCCGCTACGTCCAGTACGCCGTCGTGATCTGGGAGGAACGCTCATGAAAGTACGACGCCACCTCTGGCTCCTGGTCGCCGCCGGCCTCCTCGCGCAGGCAGGGTGCAGCAGCGACGAGCCGCGCGCGGCGGCCGACGAGCCCGACTTCGTCGTGCTCAAGGACGACGAGGCCGAGCCGGACCAGATGCTGGGAAGACCCGGCGCGTACGCGATGACCGCGCGCGGGCACGAGACACCGCCGTACGCCGTGGTCGACGTGCCGGCGGGCTTCGCGAACTTCGGGTTCTTCGCGATGTACCCGACGGCCGACGACGACGACCTGCCGTTCCTGGCGGTGCAGTACTGGACCGTGTACGGCGTCCACCCCGCACCCTGCGAACGCGACGGAGCCGCGCCGCAGATCGGCACCTCGGTGGAGGACCTCGCCGCGGCACTCGAGCAGCAGCGGCCGACCCGGGTCTCCTCACAGGAGCCCGTCTCGCTCGGCGGCCACGACGGGCTCTACCTCGAGCTGAAGATCCCCCGCGACGTCAGCTTCGAGGGCTGCGGCGGGGACGGCTACTACGTCTACTGGGAGGGCTCGCTGAACGACAGGCACCACACGGCCTCCGAGCCCGGCTCCGTCGAGCGCCTGTGGATCCTCGACGTGGACGGGGTGCGCGTCGTGCTCGCGGCCATCACCGGCGCCGGCGCCACTGCCGCGCAGGCAGAGGAGCTGACCGACATCGTCACCTCCGTGCGCTTCGTCGACCCGATGTAAGCCGCTCGTAGAACGGCGTGTGGTGGGCGACGTACTCCGCCGCCAGCTCGCGCAGCTCCTCGGGCACGGGCTCGGACGCCGTCTGCACGAAGCCGGTCGTCGACGCGGTCACCTCGTGCCAGCGCGAGAACTGACCCCAGTCGTCCAGGGCACCGGCCTCCCACTGCAGCGCGTCGGGCAGGAAGGGGAGGCCGACGGCGTCGCAGTACGCCGCGACCGTGCCAGCGGGTGAGGCCGCCAGGTCGTCGCCGTCCAGCAGGAACGGCCGCTCCCCCGTCGCTGCGTGCACCGCGTCGGACAGCTCTGCCAGGTGCTCGAAGCCCATGGCGCCGAGGGAGGCCTCGGGATGGAGCCGTAGGTACGACGCCACGACCGCCTCCGGCGCGCGGACCATCATCGCGTGGCTGGCGGCCCGCAGGAAGGACTCGGCGGCGAGGACGCCCGGGTAGCGGTAGTCCGTCGTCTCCTTGACGAACACCGGCCCGGACGCGGCCAGCCGGAGCAATGCCGCGATCACCTCGGCCTCGGAGGAGCACGTCGTCCCGCCGACGTCCGCGGACCCGAAGAACGTGACTCGCGAGAACGGCTCGTGCACCGTGGTGAGATCGCCCCGCTCCGCCATCGATCGCAGGAAGACCGTGGAGCGCGACCGCGGGACGCACCACAGCATCAGGAGCCGTCCAGCCACCCCGGCACCGTACGTCGAGGTGCGGTCAGGTGTCCGCCATCAGCCGCACGATCGCGGCGCCGGCGTCCTCGGTCGAGGCGGTGCCACCGAGGTCGCGGGTGCGGGTGCCGGGTTCGGCGAGCGAGGCCTCGACCGCCCGCATCACGTGGCCCGACGCGTCCGCGTGGCCCAGGTGGTCGAGCATCATCGCGGCCGACCAGACCGCGGCGACCGGGTTGGCGATGCCCTGCCCGGCGATGTCGGGCGCCGAGCCGTGCACCGGCTCGAACATCGACGGGTGCTCGCCGGTCGGGTCGAGGTTGGCCGACGGGGCGACCCCGAGGGAGCCGGACACGGCTGCGGTGAGGTCCGAGAGGATGTCGCCGAAGAGGTTGCTGGCGACGACCACGTCGAGGCTCGCGGGGGCGGAGACGACCCGGGCGGCGAGGGCGTCGATGTGCTGCTGGTCCCACTCGACGTCCGGGTAGTCCTCGGCGACGTCGCGCACGACCTCGTCCCAGAACGGCATCGTGTGCACGATCCCGTTCGACTTGGTCGCCGAGGTCAGGTGCCCCTGGCGGGAGCGCGCCAGGTCGAACGCGAACCGCACGATCCGGTCGACTCCGACACGCGTGAAGACCGCCTCCTGCACGGCCATCTCGTCGGGGAAGCCGCGGTTGAGCCGCCCCCCGATCTCGCTGTACTCGCCCTCGACGTTCTCGCGCACGACCACCAGGTCCATCTCGTCCGCCCCCTGCACGGGCGAGGCGACCCCGGGCATCGCGCGCGCCGGGCGCACGTTCGCGAACTGGCGGAACGCGCGCCGGATCGGGATGAGCAGCCCCCACAGCGAGACGTGGTCGGGCACCCCCGGCCACCCGACGGCACCGAGCAGGATCGCGTCGCACGACCGGAGCGTTCGATCGCGTCGTCGGGCATCATCGTGCCGGTCTCGGCGTACCGCTGGCACGACCAGTCGAGCTCGTCGTACTCCAGGGCCAGGTCGTACGCCGCCGCGGCCGTGTCGAGCACCGACCGGGCGACGCGGATGACGTCGTGGCCGATCCCGTCGCCGGGGATGACCGCGACCCGTTGCGGGCCTCCCCCATCAGAGGACGAGCGGGATCAGCAGCGGCAGGAACAGCAGGATCAGGATCGCGCCGAGCACGTCGAAGCTGATGCCGGACCTGATCATCTTCGTGATCGGCACCGCGCCGGACCCGTAGACGATCGCGTTCTGCGGCGTCGACACCGGCAGCATGAACCCGAAGGACGCCGCGAACGTCGCGGCCAGCGCCGGTGTCAGCGGATCGACCCCGGCGGCCTGCGCCAACGGCAGGATGATCGGGACGACGACCGCGGCCGACGCGGTGTTGGACGTCGTCTCCGACACCAGGATCGCCAGTACCACCGCGAAGATCGTGATCGCGACCGCAGCTGGTGATCGCCGAGCGCGTTGTAGCTGCCCTTACCGATCGTCTCGGCCAGGCCGGTGTCCTGGAGCAGCGCGCCGAAGATGACGCCGCTGCCGAAGAGCACGATCGTGCCCCAGTCGATCTTGGCCGCGTCGCCCCAGGTCAGCGTGAACTCCCGCTTCCCCCAGTGGGTGGGGAGGATGAAGAGCAGCGAGGCCCCGATGATGGCGACCACGCCCTCGTCGAGCCGGGTCGAGATGGTCGTGTACGCCGAGGAGTCGCCACCGGCCGACCAGCGCCACGATCCCGGGCAGGATCCACAGCGAGACGGTGATGACGAACGCGACGAGGGTGTTCTTCTCGGCCCGGGACAGCGGACCCATCCGCTCCCGCTCGGAGGCCACGTACTCCGTCGACGCCGGTGAGCCGCCGGATCTCCGGCTTGTTGAGCAGCAGCAGGACCAGCGCCAGCGCGACGAACATCAGCGCGCAGACGGGAACGCGAGCGCCATCCAGTTGCGCGAACGGGATCGCCTCGCCGGTCGACTGCTCGATCAGCTCGCGCCCGATCAGGTTAGGCGGGCTGCCGACCGGGGTCAGCAGGCCGCCCACGCTGGCGCCGTACGCCAGCATCAGCATGATCGCGAAGCCGACGCGCAACCGCGTCGGGTCGAACCCCTCGAGCGACTCGCCGTTCTCGATCCGCTGCTCCTGCACCAGGTTGGCGATCACGGTGAGGATGCCGAGCGCGGTGGGCAGCAGCATCGCGACCGTCGCGGTGTTGGAGACGAACGCCGACAGCAGGCAGGTGATGACGCCGAACGCGACGATCACGCGGGTCGTGCTCTGGCCGACCCCCGGGCAGCGCCAGGATCCGGAACGCGAACCGCCTCGCGAGGCCGTGCTTGAGCATCGACTGCGCCAGGATGAACGCCCCGATGAACGTGAAGATCGTCCCGGAGCCGAACGGCGCGAGCACCGCGTCGGCGCCGTCCTCACCACCGACGCCGAGCAGGATCAGGATCGAGGCGCCGAGCATCCCGGAGACCGGGATCGGGATCGGCTCGGTGATCCAGGCGACGATGACCCCGCCGAGCACCGCGGCCACCGTGTGCTGCGTCTGCGGCAGGTCGAGCGGCAGCAGGAAGAGCACGATCGTGGTCGCCGGCGCGAGGAAGAAGCCGAGCGTGCGTCGCCGCAGCTCGAACCGTTCTTCTCGCTCCGACAGCTGTTGCTCGGCGACGCCCTTGTACGTCGAGCCGCCGAGCAGGGCCTGCTCGACATCGACGCGCTGGGCGCCGTGTGACGTGGCGGTGTCGCTGGTTCTGGACGTGGGCACAGGACCTCCCGAGATCGCCCCCCGCGCCCGGCACGTTACCGAATCACGTGGGACGTGCCCTCACCCCTGCGGCTGAACCGGCCTCAGAGGTCGGCCTCCCACCACTCCAGCACCCCGAGCACGCGACAGGTGTTCCACCGACTCGGGCCCGGCGGCTCCAGCTCCTGCCACTGACGGCCTCGATGCGGCGCGTACGTCGGCCAGCGGCCGTCCTTCCGCCGCGCATGCCGGAGCACACCGACCGCGTCCGCCAGGCGCTCGTCGCGCGGCGCACCGACCGCCGCGAAGTGCTCCAGCCCCCGCAGGACGTCGAAGTGCCACTCCGGGAACGCGGGGAAGCGGGTGCTCCCCCGGATCGCGATCCGGTCACTGCGGTGCGACTTGAAGAGGTGGTGCCGGAGGAAGAACTCGCGGCCGCCGGCATGCGCCCCCATGGTCTCCAGGGCAGCCCCCACCTTCGGCGTACTCGTGCAGCGCCTCCAGGGCCTGGATGCTGGTGTGGAACGAGCTGTGCTTGCCCTTCTCGGTCCTGGTCGCGCAGTTCCATCCACCGTCGTCGAGCTGCTGGTCCAGCAGGTCCGCCACGAGGTCCGGCAACCGGGAGGCGTCGTAGCGGAAGTAGGCGGTGAGGCGCACCAGCATGCTGGCGATGCACGTCTCCGGCACCCGCCACCGGGCTTGCCAGTCCCACAGGTGACCCAGTCCACGGAGCGCCGCCGGATGGCCCGGCTCGAGCCCCAGCCACATGAGGTGGAGCAACGTGTACGTCGTGGAGGTCCACTTGGGCGAGTAGAGGCTGCCCGCCCACCGGCCGTCGTCGTCCTGGGCGTCCAGCAGCCGCGCGCCCCAGCCCTCGGTCGCCACCCGGGCCCGCTCGCGGCGGGCCGCCGACGGGTCGTCCGCCACCCGCCACCGGACCGCGGGGTCGCCCGTCAGGAGCCAGGGGCGGAGGTCGTCCGTCGGGTTCCCCATGCCGCTCATCCTTGCGCGAGGTCAGGCGTCGTCGTTGAGGCGCAGGGTCTGCAGCCGCCGCCCGGCGTACCAGGTGGCGCCGAGGGTGACCACGATCAGCAGCACCAGGCCGGTGGTGAAGTCGACCGCGGAGCCGATGCCGAGGCGGAAGGCGCCGTCGCCGAACACCTGCTTCACGACCGACAGCGACCACTGCTGGATGCTGAGGTCCTGCGCGCCGGGGACGAGGCCGCCGACGAGCGACTCCCAGATCAGGGCGTAGATCAGGCCGATGACGACGGCGTTCTTCGTGATGACCGAGAGCATGAGGAAGAACGCGCAGTAGGCGACGCCGGCCGCGAACGCCCCGACGGCGAACGAGACGGCGACCGAGCCGAGCGTGCCGGTCAGGACGACCCCGGCGATCGCGACCGGAAGGGCCCCGAAGGCGGTGACGACGCCGATCGCGACGACCAGCTTGGTCACCACGATCGAGTGGCGGTTGAGCGGCTTCGCGAGCAGGTAGACGATCGAGCCCTCGTCGATCTCGGGGCCGATCGCGCCGGTGCCGGCGATCAGCCCGAGCAACGGCATCATGATCGCGATCCCGAACGCGCCGAGCAGGTCGGCGGACAAGCCGCCCCCGAGCTCCTCCTCGATGCCGGAGTCGAGGCCCGCCAGGACCCGCGCCAGGGTGCAGAGGCCGAGCAGCGCCAGCGGCAGCAGCATCAGCAACAGGGTGCGCTTGCGACCGAGCAGGCTCGTGGCCGTCAGCCGGGCCACGGTGGCGTTCATGGGCATGCCGGTCATCGGGCCACCAGGTAGGAGAAGACGGACTCGAGGGACTCGTCGGCCGGTCGCACCTCGAGCAGCCGGATGCCGTGCCGCGACGCGACCCGCGGGAGCGCGTGGACGAACGCCGCGAAGTCGGTGGCCTGCACGAACACCGCCGTCCCGTCGGTGCCGTCGGGGATCAGCTCGACGGCCGACGTGCTGGGTTCGGCGATCACGGCGGAGGCGAGCGCGCGGTTGTCGGACGAGCGGATCGTGTACTGGTGCGGCCGGGCCGTCATCAGCCGGCGGATCTCCCGGAAGTCGCCCGAGGCGGCGTGGCGTCCGGCCACCATCACCTCGATCCGGCCGGCGATCTGCTCGACCTCCTCGAGGATGTGGGAGCTGAAGAGGATGGTGCGTCCCTCGTCGCCGAGCTCGTGGAGCAGCTCCATCAGGTGCAGCCGCTGCCGCGGGTCCATCCCGTTGAACGGTTCGTCGAGCAGCAGCACCGTCGGGTCGTGCACGAGGGCGGTGGCCATCTTGATCCGCTGCCTCATGCCCTTGGAGTAGGTGCGGATGTCACGGCCCTCGGCATCGGCCATCTCGACCGTGTCGATCGCCCGCCGCGCGGCCGCCTCGGGGTCGGCCAGGCGGTGGAGCTTGGCGTTGGCGAGCACGAACGACCAGCCGGTGACGGCGTCGTACATCTCCTCGCGCTCGGGGACGAGCCCGATGTCGCGGTAGATCTCGGGGTCGCGGTAGAGCGGCCGCTCGTCGAGCGTCACGGTCCCGGCGGAGGGCGCGAGGAACCCGGCCATCATGTGGATCAGGGTCGACTTGCCGGCACCGTTGGGGCCGAGCAGGCCGGTGACGCCCGGGCCGAGCCGCATCGTGACGTCGTTGACCGCCACGACGTTGCCGTACCAGCGCGAGACCTGCTCCAGGACCAGCGTGCTCATGCCAACGCCTTCCGGTAGCGGGCGAGCAGCGCGGCGTAGCTGCCGGCGACGATCGCGGCGGCGACCAGGCAGAAGACCAGGCCCATCGCGAAGCCCTCCGGCGGGGTGGCCATCACCGACCGGCCGCCCAAGGGTCCGGCCACGATGCCGTCGACCAGCGAGAACGGCGAGATCAGCCCGGCGTACCCCGCGAACGTGTCGTTCCCGAACTCCTCGGCGAGGCCGCGCACGGTCGCCTGGATGCCCGAGAGCACCAGCATCACGCCGACAACGGCTGCGACGCCGAGCCCGCGGCGTGGAGTCATCGCGGCGACGACCAGCCCGATCCCGGCCAGCACCACCGCGAGGATCGCGGCCCCGCCCAGGGACCGGAGGTAGCCGGGCAGCTGCTCGTCGATCGGCAGCTTCGCCAGCAGCGCGCCGGCGAACAGCAGCGTCAGCGGCAGCGCCATCAGGATGAACAGGGCGGTCGACATCCCGGCGAACTTCGCCTGGACGTACTGCTGCCGGCTCAGCGGCCTCGAGAAGTAGAGCGCCGCCACCCGGAACCGCAGGTCGCGCGACATCGCGGCCGGACACTGCGAGCCGAGGAAGATCGTGACCGCCACCTGCAACGCGAAGACGTAGCGGGTGAAGTCGAGCGGCAGCCGGTCGAAGCCGAAGTAGCCCGTGACGATGCCGATCGTGACCGCCGGCAGGACCATCACGCCCAGCAGCAGGAAAGGCATCACCTTCGAGCGGGCGGACCTGCCGAGGCCGAAGGCGCCACGGAGCGTGTCGAGGTAGAGCGAGCGCCGGATGTACGCAGCGCCGTGCCGTGGGCCGTCGTAGTGGCGGTAGCCGATGTCGTGGATCGCGCCGGTCGGCCCTGCGGTCTGCTCAGTCATCGCTCCCACCCCCGATCGAGGCTCCCGTGAAGATCTCCGTCATCCGGTGGCGCTGACGCTCCATCCGCACCAGCCCGAGCCCGAGCGCGGCGACCTCGTCGCGCACCACGTCGTACGCCGCGTCGTCGGCGACGTCGACGTGCAGCAGTCCCCCGTGCAGCTGCACGCCGACGCCACGCTCGCCCAACCGGGACACGAGCGCGGCCGGGTCGCCGTCGACCTCGACCGCGACCACCGGCGTCTGCTCGGTCACCGACGCGGTCGTGGAGTGCCGCAGCAGCCGGCCACCGTCGATCACCACGATCCCGTCACACACGCGCTCGAGCTCGCCGAGCAGGTGGGAGGTCACGATGACCGAGATGCCGAACTCGTTGCCGATCCGGCGGATCAGCTCGAGCATGTCGTCGCGACCCGCCGGGTCGAGGCCGTTGGTCGGCTCGTCGAGCAGCACCAGGCCCGGGTCGTGCACCAGCGCCTGGGCGAGCTTCACCCGCTGCCGCATGCCGGTGGAGTAGCCACCCATCGGCCGGTAGCGCTCCTCGTAGAGGCCGACGTGGCGCAGGATGTCGGCCGTCCGCTCGCGCGCGGCGCTATGTGGCAGCCCGGACATCCGGGCCATGTGGACCACGAACTCGGTCGCCGCGACGTCCGGCGGCAGGCAGTCGTGCTCGGGCATGTAGCCGACCCGCTCCCGGATCGCGGGTCCCTCGCTCGCCACGTCGAGGTCGAGCACCCGGGCGGTACCCGCGGTGGCGGGCAGCAGCCCGAGCAGGATCTTGAGCAGGGTCGACTTGCCGGCGCCGTTGGCGCCGACCAGGCCGGTGACGCCGGGCTCCACGTCGACGGACAGGTCGTCGAGTGCCGTGACGCGGCCGAACCGCATCGTCAGCCCCTGGGTCCGGATCACGTCGTCACCGTCCCACAGGCCCGCTCGGTCGGACACCGTCCAAAGTCGGGTTCAGGGACATCCCATGGTCGACCCTGAGCCCGGTCACTCGTCGACCCACTCGAGGAGGTCGCCCGGCTGGCAGTCCAGCACCCGGCACATGTTCTCCAGGGTGCTGAAGCGGACCGCCTTGGCCCGGCCGTTCTTGAGCACCGCGACGTTGGCCGGGGTGAGCCCGACCTGCTCCGCGAACTCCCCCACGCTGAGCTTGCGCTTGGCGAGCTCGACGTCGATCCGCACGACGATGGGCATGTCAGATCACCCCCTCGAGGTCCGAGCGCAACGTCGTCGCCTGCTTCAGCAGCGCCCGCATCACGACCATCAGCAGGATGAAGACCGCCCCGCCGAGCAGCATGATCGCCAGCAGCAGCGGGGCGCCCGGGTCGTCGGCCCCCCAGACGATCTGCAGCGAGAACCCGGCCCAGACGACCCAGGCCGTTCCGAGCGCGGCCAGGATGCCGTCGACCCAGCGGAACGCATCGTGGCTGAAGATCCGGTCCCGCTGGACCATGCCGCACAGCATCCAGGTGCAGCCGATGACCACCTGGGCGCACAGCAGCTCGAGCTCGAAGATCGCCAGCAGCACCCAGCGCCAGCCGCCCAGGTCGGGGTCCTGCTCGGCCTCGTAGGCCAGCGCCCCGGGGACGCTCATCACCATGAGGAGTCCCACGGCCAAGAACGCCGCCACCAGCAGGACCCGGAGCAGCAGCACCACCCGTCGTGTCGTCACCATGCGCCGACTATCGGTCAGAAACTATCGATTGTCAATCGATACTTGTTGTGTTTCGTCAGATCCTTCGCGCGCCCGCACACGCGGAAGCAGGTCATCACCACGGACCAGGACACCGCCGGACGTCGCACGAGCCGGCGACCGGAGCACCGGCTCGTACGACGTCCCGCGCTCCCGAAGCCGAGTGTCAGCTGACCTTCGCGTGGAAGGTCGGGAACGGGTAGACGGTCGCGCCGGTCCCCTGACTCGACTCGACCTCCGCCCCGGTGGCGCCACGGTCCAGGCGTCGCATGACGACGACCAGCGGGACCGCGGAGAGCAGGGTGTAGCCCCAGACGACGACGGCCACGGCCGAGGCGACGCCTGCGTCGGAGACCACGGCCCAGCGGGTGGCGAGCAGCACGCCGGCCACCATCACGGAGAGGACGGCGAGGGTGACGACCCGGATCGACCGGGAGGTCTGCGTCACGCCGGCGGTGTCGGCCGCGATGTCGAGGGTCATGGGGAGTCTCCTGAGACGGGGGGAGTGCCAGGTGGGGGCAACCGTAGACGCCCGCGCGCCGATCTGTCCGAGAAACGCGGGAACCCGCGCGACCGGACCCGGACCTGCCGAGCGCGGCTATCGTGCCCGGATGAGCGTCAGGGGGCGGGGCCCGCGCCGGATCGTCGGCATCACCGGCGCTCCCGGAGTCGGCAAGACGACCTACGCCCTGGCCCGCGTGGCGACCAGCGACGTGCCCGCGGCCTACGTGCCGATGGACGGGTTCCACCTGGCCGACGCCTCCCTCCGGTCCCTGGGCCGGCTCTCGCGCAAGGGGGCGCCCGACACGTTCGACGCGTGGGGGTACGCCGCCCTGCTGGCCCGGCTGCGGGAGGAGCATGACCACGTCGTCTGGGCGCCGGGCTTCGAGCGCGACCTCGAGCAGCCGCTCGCCGGCGCCCTGGGCGTGCCTCCCGAGGCCGAGCTGGTCGTCACCGAGGGCAACTACCTGCTGCTGGACGAGCCCGGCTGGCGCGAGGTTCGCGACCAGCTGGACGAGGTGGTGCACCTCGTCACCGACGACGACGTGCGCCGACGGCGGCTCGTCGCCCGGCACGTCGAGTTCGGCAAGCGGCCCGCCGAGGCCGAGGCCTGGGTGACCCGCGTCGACGACGCCAACGCCACGCTGGTCGAGGCCGCGGCCCACCGGGCCGACCGCGTGGTGACGCTCCCGGTCACCCCACCCGGAACGTGACCCAGGTCGACTTGAGCCCCAGCGCCGATCGCATCGTGTCGCCCGAGACCGTGACCCTCCCGTTCGAGCCGACCAGCCGCAGCTGCACCACCCGGCCGCCCCACTGACCGTTGCCGTCGCGGGAGAGCACCGCGATCCGCCGCAGGTTCCCGATCGAGGGGAAGGCCTGCTCGAACCGGCCGTCGGTCACGGTGAGCGTCCAGTCGTGGTTGGGGTTGCCCGACCAGTCGTCGTAGGGATCGGGCTGGGCGGTGAGGTAGGGCATGCCGCCGTCGACCGTCCAGCCCCCGCTGCTCGAGCCGAACTGCGTGAACGCCGGCTCCCCGTCGTGGCGCAGCACCAGCCGGCGGGTCGCCTCGATCGCCTCGTCGGCAGCCGGGTGCTCGGCGTCGGCCCCGCCGTAGACCTGGCACGACCAGGTGTCGCAGATGTCGTACGCCGAGGAGCGCGGGTGGTTGCGCTCGTAGGCCGCGTAGGTGCGGGCGGCCACCGACTGGGCGCGGACCGCGGCCGCGCTCCACAGGGCGGGGATCTCCAGCGGCACGACGCCCCGCAGGTAGGCCTCGACGGGCAGCCGGTTGACGGTGACCAGGCCGGGGCTGCCCGGGGGTTGCACCGCGGTGAGCCGGCCGCGGTAGGCGTGCGCCCCCGTCGGCGTCACCAGCGTCACGGGCTCGCCGCCGGCCGCGAACGAGCCGACGCCGTCCAGCACCCGCCATCGCCGCCACCGCTCGCGCAGGTAGCTGACCCGGTCGTTGCCGTCGACCCGGATCACGCGCCAGCGCTTCGCGCCGTTGTCGGGCAGCGCGAGGGTCTCGCCCGACCCGCCGTCGTGGATCGTCAGGCCGCCGCGGGCGCGCACCACCAGGTCGTCGGTGGTGTCGGCCGTGAGCAGCACCGTGATCCGGCCGCGAGCCTGGCCCCACGTGGTGCCCGGGTAGTAGAACTCCGCGATCCGCCGGTAGCCGAGCCCCTCGCGGGCGGCGCCCTCCGCCCCGTACTGCGACATCCCCCGGCCGTGCCCGTAGCCGTGACCTTTGATCGTGATCTCGGCCTGCCGCGGGACGTCCCAGGAGTCCACGGCCTGCGCCGGTGGCGCCACCACCGTGACGAGCGCGGCGGCGAGCGCGCAGGCGGAGACCAGGAGGGAGCGCATCCGCCGAGGATAGGTCGTCAGCGCTGCCGGACGCGGGTGATCGTGAACAGCGTCGACCTCAGGCCCCAGTCGCGGCGGAAGTCCTCACCGGTGATGGTGTCGGTGAAGCCGGACTCGGCCGTGACGCGCACCTGCAGCACCCGGCCGCCGCGCGGCCCGAGTCCGTCGCGCTCCTCGATGGCGATCTCTGCGAGGTCGTCGTAGTTGTACTCCGCCTCCATCTGCTCCGAGGTGACGGTGACCTTCCAGCCGTAGTAGTCCGCCGAGGTGCCCTCGTACGGGTCGGGCTTGGCCGGCAGGTACGGACGTCCGCCGGAGACGGTGTGACCGCCGTTGCTGGCGGAGTACTCGGCGAAGGCGGGCGCGCCGCGGAAGGTGACGATCTCGCGGGCGGTCGCGCGCACGGCCTTGTCGGAGGTCGGGTACTCGGCACTGGCCCCGCCGTACACCTGGCACAAGGCGGTGTCGCAGATGTCGTAGGAGCGATCGAGCGCGTGGGCGCGCCGCCACACGGCGTACGTCCGCGACGCGACGGCCTGGGCCCGCAGGGCCTGCTGCGGCCAGGTGGAGGCCCGCATCTCGGAGGGCACGACGCCGCGCAGGTACTGCTCGACGGGGAGCACGTTGACGGTCACGCGGTCGCCGAAGTCGTCGACGGCCGAGCGCAGCGCGCCGCGGTAGCGGACCTTTCCGTCTGGCGTGAGGAGCGTGAGCGGCCGACCACCCGCCGCCAGCTGGACGGCACCGCGGATCGTCCTCCACGACCGCCACCGGCCGTCGAAGAACGAGACGACGTGGGCGCCCGAGGCGTTGCGCGTGGCCCGCCACTTCGTGGCCCTGCGCGCGTCGGCCGGCCACGACCGACCCGACGCGAGGCTGCGGACCGTCAGCCGGTCGTGGTGCTGGACCACCAGGTCGCGGTCGTCGTCACCCAGGATCGCGACCTCGATCGAGCCGCGCGCCTGACCGAACCGGGTCCCCGGGTAGTAGGTCTTGAGGATCTCGCGGTACTTCACGCCCTGGCGGGCGGCCGAGTAGGCGCCGTACTGGGACATCCCACGGCCGTGGCCGCTGCCGTCACCGGTGATCGTGATGGCGGCGCGGTTCGGGTACGTCGTACGGGATCGTCTGCCGACGCCGGAGCGGCGGGCGTGGCGACGACGAGCAGGACGCTGGCAGTGAGCGCGACGAAGCGGGTCCCCCGAGACATGCCCGACATCCTCACACAGGCGGGCAAACCGGTTCAGACGTGGTGCAGCCGCCGGGCCGCCTCGGCGATCGAGCCGCTCATGGACGGGTAGACCGTGAACGCCTGGGCCAGCTGGTCGGCCGTGATCGACTCGGCGACGGCGATCGACACCGGGTGGATCAGCTCGCTGGCCCGCGGGCCGACTACGACGCCGCCGACCACGATGCCGGTGCCGGGACGGCAGAAGAGCTTCACGAAGCCGTCGTGGACGCCCTGCATCTTGGCCCGCGGGTTGCCGGACAGCGGCAGCATCACGACCTCGGCCTGCTCCTCGCCTGCGTCGACGGCCCGCTGCGACCACCCGACCGTGGCGATCTCGGGCGCGGTGAAGACGTTCGAGGACACCTTGTGCAGGTCGAGCGGGTGGACCGCGTCACCGAGGAAGTGCCACATCGCGATCCGGCCCTGCATCGCGGCCACCGACGCGAGCATCAGCACACCGGTGCAGTCGCCGGCGGCGTACACCCCGCGCGCCGAGGTGCGGGAGACCCGGTCGACGGTGATGAACCCGCCGTCGTTCAGGCCGACGCCTGCCTCCTCGAGGCCGAGGTCGTCGGTGTTGGGGACCGAGCCGAGAGCCAGGATGCAGTGGGAGCCCTGCACGGTGCGGCCGTCGGTGAGGGTGACGGTGACGACGTCCGCGTCCCGAGTGACGGACTCCATCCGCGACGTGGACAGCACGTTCATGCCGCGCCGGGTCAGGACCTCCTCGAGCACCCCGGCCGCGTCGGCGTCCTCGCCGGGCAGCACCCGGTCGCGCGAGGACACGAGCGTGACCGGGATCCCGAGCGCGAGGTACGCCGAGGCGAACTCGGCGCCGGTGACGCCGGAGCCGACGACGACGAGCTCGGTGGGGACCTCCGTGAGGTCGTAGACCTGCTCCCACGTGAGGATCCGCTCGCCGTCGGGCTGCGCGCCGGGCAGCGTGCGCGGCGCCGCGCCGGTCGCGACCAGCACGGCGTCCGCGCGCAGCAACGTCTCCCCGCCCGAGGCCAGCTCGACCTCCACCCGGTCGGGCCCGGCGAGCGAGCCCCTGCCCTGGACGACCGTGACGCCGTCGCGCTCCAGCCGCGCCTCGATGTCGCTCGACTGGTCGGCCGCGAGCTGCTTGACCCGCTCGTTGACCCGCGCGAGGTCGACGCTGATCCTGGTCGCTTCGTCGCCCTCATGGTCCTGGAACGTCACTCCGAGCTCGGAGGCCTCCCGCAGCTCGGTCATCACCTCGGCGGTGGCGACCAGGGTCTTGCTGGGGACGCAGTCGGTGAGGACGGCCGAGCCGCCCACGCCGTCGGTGTCGACGACCGTGACCTCGGCCCCGAGCTGGGCCGCGACGTGCGCGGCCTCGTAGCCTCCGGGGCCGCCCCCGATGATGACGACGCGGTCGGTGCTCACAGGTCAGAGGTTGATCATGTGGCCGGCGATCCCGTGGATCGCCTCCTTGACCGCCTCGGAGAGGGTCGGGTGGGCGAACACGTTGCGCCCCACCTCGTCGGCGGTGAGGTCCCACTTCTGGGCCAGCGTCAGCGCGGGCAGGAGCTCGGTGACGTCGGGCCCGATCATGTGGGCGCCGAGGATCTCGTTGTACTGCGCGTCGGCCACGACCTTCACGAAGCCGACCGCGTGGCCGAGGCCCATCGCCTTGCCGTTGGCCGAGAACGGGAACGTCGCGGTCTTCACGTCGTACCCCTTCTCCTTCGCCTGGGCCTCGCTGTAGCCGAAGGAGCCGATCTGGGGCTGGCAGTACGTCGCGCGCGGGACCATGTCGATCTCGACCGGCATCGTCTCGGCGCCGGCGATGGTCTCGGCGGCGACGATGCCCTGGGCCTCGGCCACGTGGGCGAGCATGAGCTTCCCGGTGCAGTCGCCGATGGCATAGACGTTCTCGACGTTGGTGCGGCCGTAGTCGTCGGCGGCCACGGCGCCACGGTCGGTGGTCTGCACGCCGGTGGCCTCGAGTCCGAACCCCTCGATCCGCGGCGCGAACCCGAAGGCCGCCAGCATCTTGTCGGCCTCGAGGACCTGCGACTCGCCGCCGTCGGCGGGGGCCACGGTCACCCGGACGCCGTCACCGGTGTCCTCGACGTTCTCGACCTTGGTCTTGAGCAGGACGTTCACGCCCAGCTTCTTGTAGTGCTTGAGGAGCTCCTTGGACACGTCGGCGTCCTCGGTGGGCACCATCCGGTCGAGGAACTCCACGATCGTGACGTCGACGCCGAAGTTCTTCATGACGTAGGCGAACTCGACGCCGATCGCGCCGGAGCCACCGATGATCACGCTGGACGGCAGGTTCTCGTCGAGGATCTGCTCCTCGTAGGTCACGACGTTCTGGCTGACCTGCATGCCCGGCAGCATCCGCACGGTCGCCCCGGTGGCCAGGATCAGGTGGTCGAACGTGTAGCCGGTGGTGGCGCCGTCGTCGCCCTTGACGTCGATCCCGGTGTTGCTGGTGAGGGTGCCCCACCCGTGGATCTCGGTGATCTTGTTCTTCTTCATCAGGTAGTGGACGCCCTTGACGATCCCCTCGCTCACCTGGCGGCTGCGCGCGTGGGTCGCGCCGTACTTCATCGACGCGTCGCCCTCGATGCCGAACTTGTCGCGCTCGTGCGCGAGCGTGTAGGCGAGCTCGGCGTTCTTGAGGAGCGCCTTGGACGGGATGCAGCCGACGTTGAGGCAGACACCGCCCCAGTACTTCTCCTCCACGACCGCGACCTTCTTGCCCAGCTGGGCCGCTCGGATCGCGGCGACGTAGCCGCCGGGGCCGGCGCCGAGGACCAGGACATCGAAGTGGTTGTCGCTCACGAGGGCCAGCCTAGTGACCGGTGTCGTGGGCGGCTAATGGGGCTGCCACCCCGCTAGCCTTGCATCCCGTGACGCTGTACGCCGCCTACGGGACGAACCTCGATCCCGCCAGGATGGGCGAGCGGTGTCCCCACTCCCCGCTGCACACCACCGGCTGGCTCACCGGCTGGCGGCTGACGTTCGGCGGCGAGGAGCACGGCTGGGACGGCGCGCTGTCGACGATCGTCGAGGACCCGATCGACCAGGTCTTCGTCGCCGTCTACGACGTCACCCGCGAGGACGAGGCCGCCCTCGACGGCTGGGAGGGCGCCGACCTCGGGCTCTACCGCAAGACCAAGGTCCGGGTCTCGACCCTGACCGGCGAGCTGCTGGTGTGGACCTACGTGCTCGACGCCTACGAGGGCGGGCTGCCGTCCGCCTCGTACCTCGGCGTGCTGGCCGACGCGGCCGAGGCGGCCGACGCCCCGGCCGACTACGTCGCCGCCCTGCGCCGACGGGCGTGCCGGTCGACCGGGCTCTGACCGGGCGCGTCCCTAGGATGCGGTGGTGACCGACACCCAGCAGCTGGCCCGCGAGGCCGCTGACACCCTGGCGCGCCTCACCGGCGTCGAGCGGCACGACCTCGCCCTCGTGCTCGGCTCCGGCTGGCTGCCGGCGGTCGACGCGCTCGGCGAGGCGACCGCCGAGATCAGCACGACCGACCTGCCCGGCTTCCACGCCGCCGGGGTGGCCGGCCACCGCGGCAGGATCCGCAGCATCAAGGCCGGTGACCAGCAGCTCCTGGTGTTCCTGAGCCGCACGCACTTCTACGAGGGCAAGGGTGTCGCCGCGGTCGTCCACCCGGTCCGCACGGCCGCCGCGGCAGGGTGTCGCGCGATCGTGCTCACGAACGGCTGCGGCGGGCTGAAGGAGTCCTGGTCGCCCGGCACGCCGGTGCTGATCGCCGACCACATCAACCTCACGGCGACGTCCCCCCTCGAGGGCGCCACCTTCGTCGACCTCACCGACCTGTACTCCCGCCGGCTCCGCGCGTTGTGCCGCGAGGTCGACCCGAGCCTCGACGAGGGCGTCTACGTCCAGTTCCCCGGACCCCACTACGAGACGCCGGCCGAGATCGGCATGGTGCGGGCCATCGGGGGGACGCTCGTCGGCATGAGCACGACGCTGGAGGCGATCGCCGCCCGGGAGGCAGGCTTGGAGGTGCTCGGCATCAGCCTGGTCACCAACCTGGCGGCCGGCATCTCCGGGGAGCCGCTCGACCACGAGGAGGTGCTCGAGGCCGGCCGGACCGCCGCCGCCCGGATGGGCGGCCTGCTCGCCCAGGTCGTCCGGAAGATCTGACCGATGAGTCCCGGGCGTCGGCCGGGTCCACCCCAGGACGCACCACCACCCGAGGAGCAGCCATGACCATCACCACCCACACGATCGACGTCGGCGACGCCGTCCTCACCTACGACGTACGCGACCCCGAGGCGGCCTCCGACCGCCGGCCGCTGGTCCTGATCGGACAGCCCATGACCGCCGAGGGCTTCACCACCCTCGCCTCCCACTTCACCGACCGCACGGTCGTGACCTACGACCAGCGCGGGCTCGGACGCAGCACCCGCAGCGACGGCCACCAGCGCCAGGTGCCCGACGTCAGCGCCGACGACCTGCACGCGATCGTCACCGCCGTCGGGCTCGGGGCCGTCGACGTCTTCGGCAGCAGCGGCGGCGCCGTCAACGGCCTCGCCTGGGTCGCTCGGCACCCGGAGGACGTCCACACGCTCGTCGCACACGAGCCGCCGATGCTCGGCGTGCTGCCGGACGCCCAGCGAGCCTTCGCAGCCGAGCACGCCGTGCAGGAGCGGTACGCCGCCGACGGCTGGGGCGCCGGTATGGCGGCGTTCATCGCGATGACCATGGTGCACGGCGAGTTCACCGACGAGTTCCTCTCCCAGCCGCACCCCGACCCCGCGGCGTTCGGCATGCCGAAGGACGACGACGGCACGCGCGACGACCCGCTGCTGTCGGGCGTGGCCAACGACGTGACCGCCTTCCGGCCCGACCGTGAGGCGCTCCTGGCCGCCCCCACCCGGGTCGTGCTCGCGGCCGGCATCGAGTCCAAGGACGCGATCACCTGGCGCACCGCCGCGGCGACGGCGGACCTGATCGGCGAGCCGCTGACGGAGTTCCCCAGCCACCACGGCGGGTTCCTGGGCGGCGAGTTCGGCCAGCAGGGCGAGCCCGAGGCGTTCGCCCACCGGCTGCGCGTGGTGCTGGACAGCTGACGGGCGTCACCCACCACTGCGGTAGACAAGGGCGCATGGCACTCACTGCACTCGGCGGCACTCCCGCCCACACCGTCGGCGACCTCCCGGCCGTCGGCTCCCAGGCCCCGGCGTACACCCTCACCGACGGCGACCTCGCCGACGTCACGAACGCCGACACGGCCGGGGGCCGCACGATCCTCAACATCTTTCCCAGCGTGGGCACCGGCGTCTGCGCCGAAGCCATGCGGAAGTTCAACGAGATCGCTGCTGACCTCGACGACACCACCGTCCTCTGCGTGTCGAACGACCTGCCGTTCGCGCTCGCCGGCTTCTGCGGCGCCGAGGGCCTCGACAACGTCCGGGTCGCCTCGGCGTTCAAGAGCGACTTCGGCATCACCTACGGGATGCTGCTGACCGACAGCAAGTTCGAGGGCCTGCTCGCCCGGTCGGTCGTCGTGGTGGAGGCCGACGGGACCGTCAGCTACACCCAGCTGGTCCCCGAGATCGGCCAGGAGCCCGACTACGACGCGGTCCTCGCCTCGCTCGGCTGACCCGCCGGAACCGGTCGCGATCCGGGGCTTGACCTTGACGTTGCGTCAACCCTCGACCGTAGGGGCATGACGCAGTCACTCGCCCTCGAGATCACCGGTCTCCACAAGGCCTACGGCGACCACCCGGTGCTGCGCGGCATCGACCTGGAGGCACCCTCCGGGTCGGTGGTCGCGCTGCTGGGCCCCAACGGCGCAGGCAAGACCACCATGGTCAACGTCGCCTCGACGCTGATCCGGCCGGACGCCGGATCGGTCCGCGTGCTGGGCCACGACGTGGTCCGCGACGCGGAGCGGGTCCGTGAGCAGATCGGCATGACCGGGCAGTACTCCGCCCTGGACTCGCTGTTCACCGGCCGGGAGAACCTGCGGCTGATGGCGGACCTCGTCCACCTGCCCAAGGCCGAGGGCCGCGCGCGGGTCGACGAGCTGCTCGAGCGGTTCGACCTCGTCGACGCCGCCGACCGCCCGGCGGCGACGTACTCCGGCGGCATGCGGCGCCGGCTGGACGTCGCGATGACGATGATCGCCCGGCCGCGCCTGATCTTCCTCGACGAGCCGACGACCGGGCTCGACCCGCGCAGCCGCCGGGCCGTGTGGGACCTGGTCCGCGAGCAGGTCGCCGACGGCGTCACGGTCTTCCTCACGACCCAGTACCTCGACGAGGCCGACCACCTCGCCGACCGGATCGCCGTCCTCGACGACGGCCGGATCGTCGCGAGCGGCACGTCCGAGGAGCTGAAGGGGCAGGTGCCCGGCGGCCACCTCGAGGTGCGGCTCGGCTCGCCCGTGGACCTGTCGTCGGCCGCGTCGGCGCTGGGGGACGCCGCCACCGTCGATCCCGACGCACTGACCGTCACCGTGCCGTACGACGGGGAGGTGGCCCAGGTCCGGTCGCTGCTCAGCCGGCTGGAGGGCGTGGACGTCACGACGTTCGCCGTGCACACCCCCGACCTGGACGACGTGTTCCTGGCGCTGACCGGGCACACCGCGACGACCGACGCCCCGCCCGACGAGCACGAGCCGCAGGAGGCCCTCCGATGAGCACCACGACCACTCTCGGCCTGGCCGTGCGCGACAGCATCACCATGTCGCGCCGCAGCCTGCGCCGTCTCATCCGCTACCCCGCCCTGACCGTGAGCGTCCTCGGGATGCCGCTCGTGTTCCTGCTGCTGTTCGTCTTCGTCTTCGGCGAGACGATGGGAGCCGGCATCGGCGGCACCACCGGAGGCCGCACGGAGTACCTCCACTACGTCGTCCCCGGCATCCTCGTGATGTCACTGGCGGGCGTCGCCACGTCGACCGCGATCTCGATCGCGATGGACATGAGCGAGGGCATCATCGCCCGCTTCAAGACCATGCCGGTGGCGCGGGTCTCGGTCCTGACGGGGCATGTCGTCGGCGCGGTGCTGCAGTCGATGCTCGTGTTCGTCCTGATCCTGGCGCTGGCCGTCGTTCTCGGCTACCGCACGGACGTCACCGCGTCAGGCGTCCTGACGGTCGCCGTCCTGGTGCTCGCCATCTCGCTCGCGCTGACCTGGTTGAGCGTGCTGATGGGCATCTCCGCCAAGAGCGTCGAGACTGCGAGCAACACCCCGATGATCCTGCTCCTCCTGCCGTTCCTCAGCAGCGGGTTCGTGCCCGCGGGCAGCCTGCCCAGCGGCCTGGCCTGGTTCGCCGAGTACCAGCCGTTCACCCCCTGGATCGAGGCGATGCGCGCTGGCCTCGGCGGCACCCCCGCCGGCACCGATCTCTGGGTCGGCCTCGGGTGGTGCCTGGTCATCGGCCTGGCTGGCTACGTTGGTGCCAAGCGGGTCTACAACCGCGACCCGACGACCTGAGGAGCGGTCGTGCTCACCATCGGCGAAGTGGCCCGACTCTCGGGGCTGACCGTGCGGGCGGTCCGGCACTACCACCAGCGCGGACTGTTGCCGGAGCCCGGGCGGGACCACTCGGGCTACCGGCGGTACGCCGCCGAGGACGTCGCGGCCCTGATCCGGATCAAGACGCTGGCCGAGGCCGGGGTCCCACTGGCGCGGGTCGGCGAGCTGCTCGAGGCCGACGACGAGGAGTTCGCCGGGGCGATCGCCGAGATCGACGCCCGGCTCAAGGACGAGGCGTGGGACCTGCAGCTGCGCCGCAAGCGGGTCTCGGCCCTCGTGGCGGGCGACGGGCTGGCCCTGCCCGACGAGGTCGTGTCCTACCTGCAGGAGCTGCGGGAGCACGGGCTCTCGGAGCGGATGATCGAGGCCGAGCGGGACGGCTGGATCCTGATCTCCGCCCACGCGCCGGAGCACGTCCGCCTGTGGATCTCCCAGAAGCGCGAGGCGCTCGCCTATCCGGAGTACGTCGCGCTCACCCGTCGCTTCGAGGAGGCCTACGACCTCGACGCCGACGACCCGCGGCTGGTCCAGCTGGCCGACGACATGGCCGCGGCGTTCAGCAGCCTCAGCCCGGAGGAGCAGGCGCGGTGGGACGACGCCGCCGGCGAGGTGCTCGACCCGAGCGTCGCGGCCGTGCTCGACGCGCAGGCGATGTCGTCCCCGGCGTGGGCGCGGATGGTCGAGCTGCTCACCGACCGCGGCATGGGCTGGATGGCCACCGTCGCGCAGGAGGACTGACCAGGACGACTACACGTAGGCCGCCAGCCCGTCGCGACACCCGGCCATCATCCGGTCGTGGTTCCAGGCGAGCGGTCGCCGGAGCGCGACCGACAGCACGCCCAGCAGCCGGCTCGTGACCAGGACGTCCTGCTCGTACTCCAGCCGGGTAGCACCGTCCTCCGGGAAGAGCCGCCAGCGCGCCCGGCCGTCGAGGTCGCCGGCCAGCTCGGTCTCGAGCAGCAGCGGCTCCCGGCGGACCAGGGTCAGCAGCAGGTCGATGTCGTAGGGCAGCACGGACCGGCAGACCACCCGCGCGTTGTCGTCGTCGATCTTGGCCACGGCCCGGATCTGCGGCCACCACTCGGGGTAGCGCTCGAGGTCGCCGAGCACCTGCTGCACCCGGTCGGCCGGGGCGGCGACCGTCCACTCGTGGCGGAACGTGTAGCGGCGGCTCACGGCACGTCCAGCCGTCGGCCGAGTCGTTCGAGCGCGCGGGCCGCGGCTCGACGTACGGCCTCGTCGGGGTCGTCGAGCCGCTCCCGGACGACGTCGACGTGCTCGGTGTCGCCGACCACCGCGAGGGCACGCATGGCGGCGGCCCGGACCCGTGGCAGCTCGTGGTCCGCGAGCGCCGCCGCACCGTCACCGGCACCGGCGACCTCGTGGCGCGCCGTCACCTTCAGGCACATCTCGGCCGGTCGCCAGTGCTCGTCCGAGAGCCCGGCCACCACCGCCCCGCTCGCGGCGTCGTCCCACACGTGCAGGAGCCCGCGCGCGCCCCAGGTACGCAGCCAGTAGTCGTGCCAGGTGTCGTGGTCGCGCACGTCGGAGCCCTCCGTCCAGTCGTGCCCGGTGAGGCCCGGCAGGACGTCGAGATGGTCCTCGCGCGGAGCCCCTCCGAGCAGGTCGACGCAGGCCCGCGTGAACGCCGGCCCACCCAGTCGCCAGGCGAGCTCCTCGATCAGCTCCCCCACCGGCCGGTCACCCATGCGTCCCATCATGGCGGGGGTCTACGGTGCGTGCCATGAGTGACGCCGTCCCCGACCTGCTCGATCGCGCGCGTGCGTGGCTCGCCGACGATCCCGACGCCGCGACCCGGGCGGAGCTGGAGCGGGTGGTCGCGGACGTCGAGGCGGGCGGGGACGCCGCCGACCTGGCCGACCGGTTCGACGGCACGCTGGAGTTCGGCACCGCGGGCCTGCGCGGAGAGCTGGGGGCCGGACCCAACCGGATGAACCGGGTCGTCGTGCTGCGCGCCGCGGGCGGCCTCGCGGCGTACCTCGCCGCCGAGGGGGCGCGGTCGGGCAGCCCGGTCGTGATCGGGTACGACGCGCGCCACAACTCCGACGTCTTCGCCCGCGACACCGCCGAGGTGATGACCGGGGCCGGGTTCAAAGCGCTGGTCATGCCGCGGCCGCTGCCCACCCCGCTCCTCGCCTTCGCGATCCGCGAGCTCGG
This sequence comes from uncultured Actinomycetota bacterium, assembly GCA_963829855.1. Classification (GTDB taxonomy): domain Bacteria; phylum Actinomycetota; class Actinomycetes; order Propionibacteriales; family Nocardioidaceae; genus Nocardioides. Next base: position 901,280 of record CAWHKE010000011.1, read on the forward strand.
CTGCGTCGCCGGGGTGATGGTGACCGCGAGCCACAACCCGCCACGCGACAACGGCTACAAGGTCTACCTCGGCGACGGCAGCCAGATCGTGTCGCCGGCCGACGCCGGCATCGCCGCGCAGATCGCCGCCGTCGGCCTGGTCGCCGACATCCCGCGGGGAGCCCCTGGCCGCGTCCTCGGCGACGAGATCGTGGACCTCTACCTCGACACGGTCGCCGACCTGGCCGTCGACGGGCCGCGCGACCTGCGCACGGTCTACACCCCGCTCCACGGCGTCGGCGGGACGTCGGTCCTCCAGGTGCTGGAGACCGCCGGGTTCGACGCACCCGCCGTGGTCGAGCAGCAGGAGCACCCCGACCCCGAGTTCCCGACGGTCGCGTTCCCGAACCCCGAGGAGCCCGGCGCGATGGACCTCGCGATGGCGCTGGCCGAGCGGATCGACGCCGACCTGGTGGTGGCGAACGACCCCGACGCCGACCGGTGCGCCGCCGCCGTACCCGGCCCGCACGGCTGGCGGATGCTGCGCGGCGACGAGGTCGGCGCGCTGCTGGCCCACCACCTGCTGTCGAGCGGCAAGCAGGGCACCTACGCCGCGTCGATCGTGTCGTCGTCCCTGCTCGGCAAGCTGGCCGCCGCCCACGGCCAGCCGTACGCCGAGACGCTGACCGGCTTCAAGTGGATCAGCCGCGTCGAGGGCCTGGCGTTCGGCTACGAGGAGGCGCTCGGCTACTGCGTCGACCCCGAGCACGTGAAGGACAAGGACGGGGTCTCAGCGCTGCTGATGCTGTGCGAGCTCGCGGCCGGCGCCAAGGCGGACGGCCGGACCCTCGTCGACCTGCTCGACGACCTCGCCCGCACCCACGGACTCCACGCCACCGACCAGCTCTCCGTGCGGGTGACCGACCTGGCCGAGATCGGCCGCGCGATGGACACGCTGCGGCGTACTCCCCCGACGAGCCTGGGCGGGCTGGCCGTCGAGCGGGTCGACGACCTGGCCCTCGGGAGTGCGGACCTGCCGCCGACCGAAGGGCTGCGCTACCGGCTCGCCGACGGTGCGCGCGTCATCGTGCGGCCCAGCGGGACCGAGCCCAAGCTCAAGGCCTACCTCGAGGTCGTCATCCCCGTCGAGGGCGGACCCGGCGGCGACGTCGATGCCGCCCGGATCTCCGCAGCAGGCCGGCTGGACGCGATCCGCGCCGACCTCAAGGCCGCCGCGGGGATCTGACCGGGCCTCCCCCACGCCGCCTCTATGGGCGACGCTGGCCGCGGGCCAGCTCGGTGCCGAGCGCGTCGAGCCGCTGCACCCAGAACCCGCGGAACTGCTCCAACCAGACGTCCACCTCACGCATCCCCGTGGGGTCGACGGAGTAGAGCCGACGCGTGCCCTGCGGCCGGACGGTCGCGAAACCGTTCTCCCGGAGGACGCGCAGGTGCTGTGAGACCGCCGGCTGGCTGATGCCGAACTCCTCGCCGATCACCTCCACCACCGAGCCCGAGGTCCGCTCCCCGTCGGTCAGCAGCTCCAGGATCCGGCGACGGACCGGGTCGCCGAGGACGTCGAACGCGTGCATCAGGTGAGCTCGGCCTGCCCGGTGAAGAACGCGACGGTCCGGTCGGCCCGGGCGCGGGCCTCGGCCGGGTCGGCGCCGCCCGCAACCTCGGCGTCGTACCAGCAGTCGCCGCAGCGGGACATGAACGCGCGGCCGTCCTCGCCGGCCGACCACGCCTCGACCGCCTCGTGGTCGACGGCCGCGCCCGAGGCGAGGTGGAGCGCCAGGCCCCAGAGCGAGAGGTCCCAGCCGATCCCGACCGCGCCGGCGCCGTAGGTGTCCCAGTGCGGGTCGGGGTGGGCGATGTGTCGCAGCCGCAGGGTCGTCGAGCCGCCTGCCTCCGCCAGGTCGACCTCGACCCAGCTGAGGCCCTCGCCGTACTCCCAGGTGATCGCCAACGACGTGGGCGCGTCACAGCGTTCGACCGTTCCGCCCGCGTTGCCCTCCACCTGGAAGCGACCGCCCGGCCGCAGCTCGCCGGTCACCGGCGCGAACCACCGCGGCAGCCGTTCCGGGTCGGTCAGGGCGGCCCACACCTCCTCCGCCGTGGCGCCGAAGGCGCGCTCGAGCACCACCGCGCGAGCGGGTCGGCCGTCGCGCTCCACGTCGACGAGGGAACGCTCGACGGCGCCGAGCTGGTCGAGGGCGTCAGTGAGATCCATGCGGCATAGCAAACACTCTTGACTTATATAAGTCAAGATCGTTATTCGGGGATCCGCTCCTGGAGGGTGTCGGTGAGGAGCGCGACCAGCGCCTCGAGCCGGACGTCGGCGGTGGACCCGGCCTCCTCGGTGGCCCCGTCCAGGGCGACCGCCGCGAGCCCGGCCTTGCTGTCGATCAGGTCGGCGATCCGCGCGTCGATCGTCTGCGCGGCCACGATCCGCCACGCGGTGACCGGCTCGGTCTGCCCGATCCGGTGCACCCGGTCGATCGCCTGGGTCTGCTCCGCGTTGGTCCACGAGAGCTCGGCGAGCACGACGTCGGACGCGACCTGGAGGTTGATGCCCACGCCGGCCGCGGTCAGCGAGCAGACGATGACGGAGACGTCGGGGTCGTTGACGAACGAGTCGATCGCCTGCTGCCGCGCGGTCCGGCTCTGGTCGCCGCGGATCTCGGTGTAGCGGAGGTCGCGCTTGGCGAAGACCTCCCCGGCGGCGTCCATGACGTCGAGGTGCTTGGCGAAGAAGACGACCTTGCCCGCGCTGCGCGCGAGCTGGGCCGCGTAGTCGGCAGCGAGGCCGGCCTTGGCCTGACCGATCCGCCGGACCATGGCGAAGACGTTGTCGCCGGTCGACGAGTCCTCGGAGTCGGCCAGCTCGCTGGTGGCGACCCGCCGGACCAGCTCGTGGTCGATGCCGTCGGTCTCCGGGCCACGCCTGCGCGCGGCCAGCGCGGCGTCGTACCGCTGGACGAGGCGCAGCGCGAGCTCGCGCTCGGCCTCGCGGATGGAGCGGCCGTCGGCCTCGGCGAGCTCGACGGGGAGGTCGGCGATCCGGCGGGCCGGGATGTCGGCTGCCACGTCGACCTTGCGACGCCGCACGATGCCCAGGTCGACGACGGCCTCCCGAGCAGCCGGGTAGAAGGCGTGGTCGGCGGGCGTGAGGTCGGCGTCCTCGAGGGCGGCCAGCAGCCGCTGGCCGGGCTTCTTCTCCTCGATCCAGCCCAGGAACCGCCAGATGGTCAGGAAGTCGTCGACGTCGTTGATGAGGGGGGTTCCCGTCAGCGCCATCATGAGCGGCCGCGCGACGCGGCGTCGGACCCGCTCGGCGATCTCGAGGACGTGCTGCGAGCGCTGGGACGCCTTGTTCTTGATGAAGTGGGCCTCGTCGACGATCATCCCGCGGAACCCGTGGTCGCCGATCCAGCCGACGTGCCGGTCGAGGATCTCGTAGTTCACGACGATGATGTCGGCGAAGCCGTCGACCGTCAGGCCGTCGCCGTGCACGACGCTGACCGTCTTGGACGGCGTCCACTGGGCGGCCTCGCGGGCCCAGTTGGTCTTCACGACGTTCGGCACGACGGCGAGCAGCGGGTAGGCCTCGGCGGTCTGTGCGGCCAGCAGCGCCTGGGCGGTCTTGCCCAGCCCGGGCTCGTCGGCGAGCAGGAAGGTGCGGTGACCGTCGGCGACCGCCGCGAGCAGCCGCGCCTGGTGGTCCATCAGCTCGAGGCCGGGGGGCAGCATCGTGTGGCGTGCCTCCGGCAGGTCCATGCACGAACGTACGCCGGGAGCCGGGTGCTCGAACGAGCTCAGCAGCGGGCCGATCAGCTCCCAGCCGGCGAGTCGCCGCTCCTTCGCGCGAGTCGGCACCGCGCTGAAGTCGGGGACCATGAACGGGTTCGCGAGCTGGGCGCGGGTCACCGACTGGGGCACGACCTGGCGCCCGGATCGCGGCGCGGACGCCGTGGGGCGTTCCGGCTCCGGCTCGAGGTCCGCCTCGAGGCCGCCACGCTCCTTCAGCTCCCGCTTCAGGGCGCGCACCCCCTCGGTGACCTCGGCGTCCTCGCCGAGCCGGGTGAACAGCGAGGGCTCGCGGGCTGCCGTCTGCGCGAGGATGGTGGCGATCCCGTCGAGCCGCTTGAGCTCGGTGGCGCGGGCCTGCTCGGTGAGCTCCGGGTCGGCCTTCAGCCGGGCCCGCTCCTCCCGGACGAGCAGGGCCACCACCTGGAAGCGGGTGCCGTCGACGCGGCCCCGCAGCACGCCGTTCTCGACCTCGCGCACGGCTTGCGCGAGGACCGGGATGATGCCGGTGTTGTCCTGCTCGCGACGACGCCCGCGCGACGCCGTCCTGGCGCCACCCGCCCGTCGCTGGCCCTGTCCTGCCACTCCACTCCTCCTGCGTCGCGGTGCTACCGCGACCCCACGCACGGCCGTGCATGACGGCCCTGGCGATCGTGCTGCCCGAACCTCGTCGAGATCGAGCCCGACGGTCTTACCTCGCTCGAACCGGGTGGTCCGGGGTCGTCGTCGGGTGCCCGGCGGTAGCCGGGACAGGACCCAGGGTACCCCGGATCCCCGCCGTTCCCACCCTCCCCCGCACAACGGGACCGGTCGGCCCCGGAGCGGCCGCCGCTGATTGCCCCCGCGTCTCGCGGCGGTCCTATGCTGACCAGGTGACAGCCACCTCCATCTCGCCCGGCGGCGCCATCGGCGACGTCACGGCGCTGACGTCCGAGGTCACCCGCTCCGACGCCACGCTGCGGCGGTTCCTGCACGGCCTCCCCGGCGTCGACCAGGTCGGCGCCGAGGCGCGCGCCGCCTCGCTCGGGACCCGCTCCATCAAGACCACGTCGAAGGCCTACGCCCTCGACCTCGCGATCCGGATGGTCGACCTGACCACGCTCGAGGGCGCCGACACCCCCGGCAAGGTGCGGGCGCTCGCCAGCAAGGCGCTGCGCCCCGACCCGGCCGACACCAGCTGTCCGCAGGTCGCCGCCGTCTGCGTCTACCCCGACATGGTCGCGACCGCGAAGCAGGTCGTCGGCGACTCGGGGGTCAACATCGCCGCCGTGGCCACGGCGTTCCCCAGCGGCCGCGCGGCGATGGACATCAAGCTGGCCGACACGGCGGACGCGGTCGAGGCCGGCGCCGACGAGATCGACATGGTCATCGACCGCGGCGCGTTCCTGGCCGGTCACTACCTGCAGGTCTTCGAGGAGATCGTGCAGGTCCGTGAGGCCTCCGGGTCGGCGCACCTCAAGGTGATCTTCGAGACCGGTGAGCTCCAGACCTACGACAACGTCCGGCGCGCGTCCTGGCTCGCGATGATGGCCGGCGCCCACTTCATCAAGACCTCCACCGGCAAGGTGCAGCCGGCCGCGACGCTGCCGGTCACGCTCGTGATGCTGGAGGCCGTGCGCGACTGGCGTCAGGCCACCGGGCAGCTGGTCGGCGTGAAGCCGGCCGGCGGCATTCGCACCGCCAAGGACGCGGTCAAGTACCTCGTGATGGTCAACGAGGTGGCCGGTCCCGACTGGCTCGACCCGGACTGGTTCCGGTTCGGCGCCTCCACGCTGCTCAACGACCTGCTGATGCAGCGCACCAAGATGGCGACCGGACGCTACTCCGGTCCCGACTACTTCACTCTCGACTGAGGCCCCGATGACATTCGAGTACGCACCGGCCCCCGAGTCGCGGGCCGTCGTCGACATCAAGCCGTCGTACGGCCTGTTCGTCAACGGCGAGTTCGTCGACGGACACGGCAAGTCCTTCAAGACGATCAGCCCGGCCACCGAGGAGGTGCTGGCCGAGGTCGCGGAGGCCGACGCCGCCGACGTCGACGCCGCGGTCCGGGCCGCCCGCCGCGCCCACACGCGGGTCTGGTCGAAGCTGCCCGGTCGCGAGCGCGCCAAGTACCTCTACCGGATCGCCCGGATCATCCAGGAGCGCGGCCGCGAGCTCGCCGTCCTCGAGTCGATCGACAACGGCAAGCCGATCAAGGAGTCGCGCGACGTCGACATACCCGTCGCGGCCGCCCACTTCTTCTACTACGCCGGCTGGGCCGACAAGCTCGAGTACAGCGGGTACGGCACCCAGTCGCTGGGCGTCGCCGGCCAGGTCATCCCGTGGAACTTCCCGCTGCTGATGCTCGCGTGGAAGATCGCCCCGGCGCTCGCGTGCGGCAACACGGTCGTCCTGAAGCCGGCCGAGACCACGCCGCTCACGGCGCTGCTGTTCGCCGAGATCTGCCAGCAGGCCGACCTGCCGCCCGGCGTCGTCAACATCGTGACCGGCGCCGGCGCGACCGGGGCGGCGCTCGTCGAGCACCCCGACGTCGACAAGGTGGCCTTCACCGGCTCCACCGCGGTCGGAAAGGCGATCGCCCGCGCCGTGGCCGGCTCCCACAAGAAGGTGACCCTGGAGCTGGGCGGCAAGGCCGCCAACATCGTCTTCGACGACGCGCCGATGGACCAGGCGATCGAGGGGATCGTCAACGGCATCTTCTTCAACCAGGGCCACGTCTGCTGCGCGGGCTCCCGGCTCCTGGTGCAGGAGAACGTGTACGACGAGGTGATGGAGCGGCTCAAGCGCCGGATGGCGACGCTGCGGGTCGGCGACCCGCTCGACAAGAACACCGACGTCGGCGCCATCAACTCCGCCGAGCAGCTCGGCCGGATCCGCGAGCTCTCGGAGGTCGGCGAGGCCGAGGGCTCCGAGCGCTGGTCGGCCCCGTGCGAGCTGCCCACCCACGGCTTCTGGTTCCCGCCGACGGTGTTCACCGGCGTCTCGCAGGCCCATCGGATCGCCCGCGAGGAGATCTTCGGCCCGGTGCTCTCGGTGCTGACGTTCCGGACGCCCGCCGAGGCGGTCGAGAAGGCCAACAACACGCCCTACGGCCTGTCCGCCGGGGTCTGGACCGACAAGGGCTCGCGGATCCTCAAGACGGCCAACGCGCTGAAGGCCGGCGTCGTCTGGGCGAACACGTTCAACAAGTTCGACCCGACCTCGCCGTTCGGCGGCTACAAGGAGTCCGGGTACGGCCGCGAGGGCGGCCGCCACGGCCTCGAGTCCTACCTCAAGGGAGGCGAGCTCTGATGGCCCGGGTGGACGTGCGCAAGACCTACAAGCTCTTCATCGGCGGGCAGTTCCCCCGCTCCGAGTCCGGCTACTCCTACGTCGTCGAGGACTCCAAGGGCCGGTTCGTGGCGAACGCCGCGAAGGCCTCGCGCAAGGACGCCCGCGACGCGGTCGTCGCGGCCCGGTCGGCCGTCAAGGACTGGTCCGGCCGCACGGCCTACAACCGCGCGCAGATCGTCTACCGGGTCGCCGAGATCATGGAGGACCGCCGGCCGCAGTTCGTCGAGGCGGTGCGGCAGTCCGAGGGGCTGACCGCGGCGCGTGCGAACGCCGTCGTCGACGCCTCGATCGACCGGCTCGTCTGGTACGCCGGGTGGGCCGACAAGATCACCCAGGTGGTCGGCAACGCCAACCCGGTCGCGGGCCCGTTCTTCAACCTGTCGACGCCCGAGCCGACCGGGGTCGTGGCCGTGGTCGCGCCCGAGGAGTCCTCGCTGCTCGGCCTGGTGAGCGTGGTCGCACCCGTGATCGTGACGGGCAACGTGGCGATCGTGATGTCGTCGTACTCCCGGCCGCTGCCGGCCGTGACGTTCGCCGAGGTGCTCGCCACCAGCGACGTCCCGGATGGCGTGGTCAACATCCTCACCGGTGACGCCGCGCAGACCGCCCCCTGGCTGGCCGCCCACATGGACGTCAACGCGATCGACCTCACCGGCATCGCGGGCAACACCGAGCTCGCCACCTCGCTCGAGCGGGAGGCCGCCGAGAACCTCAAGCGGGTGCGTCGGGCCCCCGACGCCGAGCCCGACTGGACGGCCGACCCGGGGACCGCCGCGCTGACGGCGTTCCTCGAGACGAAGACCGTCTGGCACCCGATCGGCGTCTGAGGCTCCGCGTGGCGGTCGTCTTCCGGCAGCCCGACCGCCGTACCTGCGGCGCGGCCGTGCTGGTGATGGCGCGGATGCTGGGCGAGCCCGACTACGCGCGCTGGGTGCGCGAGGCCGACGATCCCGGGGCCCGGTTCGCGGACGAGGCACTGCGCACCCACCGGCGTACCAACCGGGTGTCGGGCCTCCGGCTCCCCTGGCCGCGCGCGCTCGGGACCCAGCCGTGGGCCCTGGCGCGCGAGCTGCCGGGCCGGCAGCGGGTGCGGCTGGTGCGTGACCGGTCGCAAGCCTGGGAGCGCACGATCGCGGCCGACCGCCCGGTGCCCTGGTACGTCGGGAACGGCCTCCTCCCGCGCCACGTCGTCCTCGTCACCGGCCGCGACTCCGACGACCGGGTGCGCGTCTACGAGCCCCACGCCGGCACCACCGTCCGGGTCACCCGCGCGTCTTTCGTCGGCGGGGGCCTCGGCCTCGCCGGCTGGGACCGCCCCTGGTTCCTCCTCACCTGACGCGCGAGTCGTGCCTCATTCCGCCCGAGTCGTGCCTCATTCCGATCGAGTCGTGGATGATTCCGATCGAGTCGTGGATCATTCGGCACACGAGGGTTGTCGAAGCCGACCGTGACAGCAACACTGTCACCGTGCGAACCGCGCTCCCCCGCGACTTCTGGCTGAAGCAGATCGAGCAGCTCGATCCTGCGGCCGATCACGCCCGGATCTACGGGATCATCGCGCGGCACGAGTTCCCGTGGGACCTCAACCAGTCGCTGTCGTTCGCGCTGTTCCGGACCTACGCCGTGCCGAGCATCGGCGTCCTGCTGCAGCAGACCGGCGAGTTCACCCAGCGCACCCAGAAGCGGTACGACGACACCACGTTGCTGCTCGACGCGATGGGCGAGCACGGCCTCGACTCCCCCGAGGGCCGGGCCGCGCTGCGCCGGATGAACCAGATGCACGCGTATGTACGACATCAGCCACGACGACCTCCGCTACGTGCTGGCGACGTTCGTGGTCGTCCCGATCCGCTGGCTCGACGAGCACGGCTGGCGACCGCTGACCGAGAGGGAGAAGGTCGCCTCGGCCCACTACTACCGCGACCTCGGCCGACACATGGGCATCTCCGACCTGCCGGAGACCTGGCAGGACTTCGCCGTGCTGATGGACGACTACGAGACCGAGCACTTCGCGTACGACGCCCGAGCCCGCGAGGTCGCCGACGTCACGCTGCGGCTGATGGCGACGTTCCCGCCCAACCACCGGGCACCCGCGCCGGCCGTCATCCGGTTCTCGCGGGCCTACATGGACGAGCCGCTGCTGGACGCGTTCCGCTACCCGCACCCGACCGCCGCCGAACGGCGTACGGCGAAGGCCGCCCTGCGCGTCCGGGCCGCGTGGCTCCGGCGGCAGCCGCCCCGGCTGAGCCCGCTCTACGTCCGCGACCTCCCGAACATCCGCTCCTACCCACGCGGGTACGACGTGCGCGACCTCGGCACGTTCACCCCGACGGCAGCGGGCAGAATGTCCCGGTGCCCACACCAGCCGCCCGCGTGATCGTGCTGGCCGGGCCCTCGGGCGCCGGCAAGTCGCGGCTCGCCGAACGGCTCGGGCTGCCGGTGCTGCGGCTCGACGACTTCTACGAGGACGGCACCCACCCGGGGCTGCCGACCATCACCGAGGGCCAGAACGCGGGGCTGACGGACTGGGACCACCCGGGCTCCTGGCGCCGCGAGGACGCGCTCGACGCGATCCGCCGGCTCTGCTCGGAGGGGGTCGCGACCGTCCCCGTCTACGACATCGCCCGGAGCGCACGGTGTGGCGAGCAGCTGCTCGACCTCGGTGGCAGCCCGCTGTTCCTGGCCGAAGGGATCTTCGCCCAGGAGGTCGTGCCGTCCTGCCGCCGGGAGGGGTTGGTCGCCGCGGCGTACTGCGTCACGCAGCACCCGCTCGCCACGTTCTGGCGCCGTCTGACGCGCGACCTGCGCGAGCACCGCAAGCCGCCGCTCGTGCTGGCCCGACGCGGCTGGGCACTCATGCGGGCGCAGGGCGAGGTCGTCCGCCACGCGGTCGCGCTCGGCTGCCGTGAGGTCTCGCCCGAGCGCGCGTACGACGAGGTCAGCGCGCTCCTGCCAGCGCGGCGTAGCCCGGCTTGACGACGTCCTCGATGATCGCCAGCCGCTCGTCGAACGGCAGGAAGGCCGACTTCATCGCGTTGATGGTGAACCACCGCAGGTCGTCGAGGCCGTAGCCGAACGCGTCGACCAGCGCGCTCATCTCGTCGGTCATCGAGGTCTGGCTCATCAGCCGGTTGTCGGTGTTGACGGTCACTCGGAACCGCAGCCGGGTGAGCAGGCCGATCGGGTGCTCCGCGATCGAGTCTGCGGCGCCGGTCTGGACGTTGGACGCGGGGCACATCTCGAGCGGGATCCGCTTGTCGCGCACGTACGCCGCAAGCAGGCCCAGCCGCGGTTCGCCGTCGGGCCCGATCGTGACGTCGTCGGCGATCCGGACGCCGTGGCCGAGCCGGTCGGCGCCGCACCACTGGATCGCCTGCCAGATCGAGGGCAGCCCGAACGCCTCGCCCGCGTGGATCGTGAAGTGGGCGTTCTCCCGCTGGAGGTACTCGAACGCGTCGAGGTGCCGGGTCGGCGGGAACCCCGCCTCGGCGCCGGCGATGTCGAACCCCGCGACGCCGCGATCGCGCCAGGCGACGGCCAGCTCGGCGATCTCCATCGAGCGCGCCTGGTGGCGCATCGCCGTGAGGAGCTGCCGCACGACGATCCGGCCGCCGGCCGCGGCCAGGGCCTCGTCGATCCCGGCCTGCACGGCGGCGACGACCGCGTCGAGCGGAAGCCCGGTCGTGACGTGCTGCTCGGGGGCGTAGCGGACCTCGGCGTACACGACCCCGTCGGCGGCGAGGTCCTCGACGCACTCCCGCGCGACCCGGGCCAGGGCTGCCTCGGTCTGCATCACCCCGACCGTGTGCTCGAAGGTCTCGAGGTAGCGCACCAGCGAGCCGGAGTCGGCGGACTCCGCGAACCAGCGACCCAACGACTCCGCGTCGCCGGTGCCCTCCGGGAGCTCGTGGCCGCACGCGTCGGCCAGCTCCAGCACCGTCTGCGGGCGCAGGCCGCCGTCGAGGTGGTCGTGCAGCAGCACCTTGGGCGCGGCTCGGACCTGGTCTCGGGTTGGCGCGCTCGACGGTTCCACGCGCCGATCCTCCCAGGGCGACGACGGACGTCGCCACGGGGTGGCACGATGTCCGCGTGGCACACCTTCTCGGGAAGCGCGTCCGCCCCGCCGTGCTCGGCCTGCTCGTGGTCGGCCTGGCCGCGACGGGCTGTCTCGGCGACGACCAGACCGAGGTGGAGCGTGGCGACGCCGTTCGCGTCGCGACGGACTCCGTCCCGGCCTCGTGGGACCGCTCGGCGATGCTGTCGGTGCAGGTCCCCGTGGGCGAGGTGGGCGTGGGGTGGACGTCCGAGACGGCCGTCGTCGAGTCGCTCCGCGACCTCGAGGGACAGCCGCTCACCGGCGCCGACGACACCGCGCTGGTCGCCGTGAGCGTCGCACTCGACAGCGCTGCGGTGCTCGCCCCGGCCCCGGCCCGGTCGGCCGTCGTCGACGCACCCGCCCCGCAGGTCGCGCTCGTGAGCGGGGGTGAGCGCGTCGAGCTCGAGGTCGGCAGCCTCGCGTCCGGTCAGGCGCTCGTCGCGGGTGTGGCCGATGCCTCGGACATCGCGCTGGAGGTGACGTTCGACGGAGTCACGCAGGTCGCCGGCCCGCAGCCCGACGAGCGGGAGGTGACTCCCCAGGCCCAGCCGCTCTACGACGGCCACCCCGGCGACGACGCCGCGGTCGCGTGCCGCCCGGCGTCCGCCGACGTGTCGTGCCGCACCGAGGTGACCTGGCTCCCGTGGGTCGCCGCCGGAGGGTGGGCGCCCGAGGGCGAGCTGTGGCCCGTGGTGCGCGTCGAGGGCTCGTGGCCCGACAGCGGCGGCGCGCCCTCGGTCGAGGCCACCCTCGACGGGTCTGCCGCGCTCGACCAGCAGGATCTCGGCGCAACCGAGGAGGGCTTCAACCAGCTGCTCGTCTTCCCTGCGTCCGGCCAGCACTCGTCCCGGCTCTCGGTCACCGTCACCGACGCCCAGGGCGACACGGTCAGGGGCCGGGCCACGCTGCTCGCGCTGCGCTGACCGTCCACCAGTGACCGGCGTCAGGCCGAGGTCTGCCAGGGTCCGTTGATCTGGGTCCGGTCGAGGCTGGTGAAGTCGGGCCACTGGTCGTTCTCCAGCCCCCGCGTGCCCAGCTTCGACTGGATGCCGTCCCAGTCACCGGCCTTGCCGATGTTCAGGTCGGCCCAGTAGGCCGCGGCCGTGGTGACGATCTGCGTGGCCGCGGACGCGGTGTTGGCGATCAGCTTCACGACCACGCCCGCCCCGGCTGTGCCCCAGTTGCCCACGTCGCCGATCTCGGCGATCGCGTCGTAGATGTCGGCCGCCAGGTTGACGAGGTTCTGCAGCTGGTCGGTCCAGTAGACGACGAGCTGCACCGCGTGATCGTCGAGCAGCTCGGCGGAGTCGTCGAGCGTCGACACGACGGCGTCGAGCGCCTTGAGCTGGAACCCCGACGTGTTGGCGTACGCCGTGTGGGCGTGGCCCTGCCAGCTCCCCTCGACGTAGGCGTTGGCGGAGTCGACCTGGTTGCGGACGCCGCCCAGCTCGTCGATCGCGTCGCGGTAGGCGCTGGCGATCGCCGCCATCTTGATGGGGTCGCCCATGAGGCTCCCGATCGCCTGCCGGATCGTGTTGGAGGCGTCCTGCCACTCGAGGTCGATCCGGTTGGAGCCCTCGGTGAACTGCTCGACCAGCTCGTTGGTGAACGACTCGATGTAGCCGGACACGGCGCCGCCCGGGCCGCCGGTGAAGAACCCCTTGATGGCGCCGCCGACCCCGTGGAAGTGCGCGGAGGCGCCGGCGATCGCGGAGTTGATCAGGTTCAGGGACGCGTCGAGGAACGCGTCGATCGCGTCCTCCACCTCCTCCAAGGCGTCGTTGACCTGGGTCAGGAAGACCTCGGGATCCTGGTTGGCCTGCGTCATGAGCCCGCCCTGTCGGTGAGGACCCGGAAGTTGGCGCCCTGGGTCTGGTCGGTGTTGCTGAAGTCGTTGGCGGTCTCGACCAGCCCGTTGGCGAGCTGGGCGGTGATCACGTGCCCGTCGGCGCACGCGTTGACGACCACCTGGTTGACGAGCATGTGGAGCCGCCCCGCGGTGTAGAGCGTGTCGTGCATGCCGAAGAGGCCGGGGTAGGCCCAGCCCTCCTGGGCGGCGTTCCAGGCCTTCTTGAGCGCGGCCGAGACGCCGTCCCAGGCGGCGGCCGCGTTGACCAGGTCGGTGGCCTCGACCGCGAACCCACCGCCGGGCGGTCGCGGCTCGCCGTACCCGCGCGGTGGCTCCGGGTCGGGGATCTGCGGCGGCGCCCAGGGCCCGTAGTACTCCGGATCGCTCATCGGTCCTCCTCGGCGGTGCGGTCGGCGGCGTGGCCGGCATCGGCGAACGCCTCGCGGAGGGCGTGCCGCAGCAGGTCGGCGTCGGCGGTGCTCAGGAAGTCCGGATCGGCGTCCAGCGACACCAGGCCCGACAGCACCGACATCGTCACCCGGAGCTCGCCACCGCGGGACGAGCCGACGCACTGACGCGACAGCCGGTCGTCAGGGTGGTACGCCCGAGGGGTGAACGGCTCGGTCGGCCGCTCCAGGCGCGGGGTCCGCGTCACCCGCGGGCGCTCGAGCTGGGCGCGACCGTCGAGCAGGTCGCGCGCGCGCTGCTGCTCGCCCTCGGTCAGCCGCTGCCCACCGGCCGAACGCGCGAGGTGCACGAGCATCGCGTCCCCGACGGCCCGCCGGAGCGCGGCGTCGAGCCCCTCGGGCGTGCGCAGCTCGGGCGCGGACTGCGCCAGTCGGACGTCGGTCACCCAGCCGGTGGGGTCGACGTCGACCTCCAACGCTGTCCGCTCGTCGCGGCCCGTTTCGTCGGCCGTGGTGGCGAACCACGCGCGGCCCCGGAACGGGCGTTGGGTCTCGACCCGCACGGCCAGCCCTGTCGAGCTCATCACGCCTCCTTGTCTCGGACGGTCAGGGTCACCCTGCCCAGGAGGGGTCGTCCTCAATCCTGTGGGGTACGACGAGTTTGAGCCGGGCCTTCGCTAGGTTGACCGGATGCGGACGTTCACCAGCTTCGACGAGCTCAGCGATGCGATCGGCGAGGAGCTCGGCACCAGCGAGTGGCTCACGATCGAGCAGGAGCGGGTCGACCAGTTCGCCGAGGCGACCGGCGACCACCAGTGGATCCACGTCGACGCGGAGCGCGCGGCGGCCGGCCCGTTCGGGGGCACGATCGCCCACGGCTACCTCACCCTCTCGCTGATCCCGCTCCTCGGCTCGCAGGTCTTCGCGCTCGACACCCCGGGCGCCAAGCTGAACTACGGCGTCAACAAGGTCCGGTTCCCCGCACCCGTCCCGGTCGGCTCGCGGGTCCGCGACACGGTGTCGGTCACGGACGTCACCGACCTGCCCTCCGGCAAGCAGCTCACGCTCCGCCACGTCATCGAGATCGAGGGCGGCGGCAAGCCGGCGTGCGTCGCGGAGACCGTCGTCCTGCTCCTCCCCTGACCGCGAGTCGTGGGGAAATCAGCCCGAGTCGTGGGTAATTCCGCTCCAGTCGTGTCGAAATCCAGAACGACCCACGAATCGATCCGATTCAGGCACGACTCGGCCCGATTTCCCCACGATTCGCGCTTCAGTCGACGCGGTCGATCAGCAGCGGCGCCGGGCTGAAGTCCGCGCCGTCCGCGTCGATGTCGTAGCCGCCCGCCAGTGACGCGAGGGCGCGCTCGAACCGGTCCTCGTCGTCGGTGTGCAGCGTGAACAGCGGCTGACCCTCGGTGACCTGGTCACCCGGCCGGGCGTGCCACCTCACGCCGGCGCCGGCCTGCACCGGGTCCTCCTTGCGGGCCCGGCCCGCACCGAGCCGCCACGCGGCCAGGCCGACGGCCATCGCGTCGAGGCGGGTGAGCACCCCGCTGGCAGGAGCGGGTACGTCGTGCGAGTGCCGGGCCACCGGCAGCTCGGCGTCCGGGTCGCCGTGCTGGGCCTGGATCATCTGCTTCCACGCGTCCATCGCGCGTCCGGAGGCGAGCACCTCGGCGGGGTCGACGTCGGTCACACCGGCCCCGGCCAGCATCTCCTGCGCCAGCGCGACCGTCAGCTCGACGACGTCGGCCGGACCACCCCCGGCGAGCACGTCGACCGACTCGCCGACCTCCAGGCCGTTCCCGGCCGTCAGACCCAGCGGCGTGCTCATGTCGGTCAGCAGCGCCACGGTGCGCACGCCGGCGTCCGTGCCGAGGCCCACCATCGTCTCGGCGAGCTCGCGGGCCTTGTCGACCTCCTTCATGAACGCGCCCGTGCCGACCTTCACGTCGAGCACCAGCGCGCCGGTGCCCTCGGCGATCTTCTTCGACATGATCGACGACGCGATCAGCGGGATCGCCTCGACCGTGCCGGTCACGTCGCGCAGCGCATAGAGCTTCTTGTCGGCCGGCGCGAGCCCGTCGCCGGCGGCGCAGATCACCGCGCCGACGTCCTCGAGCTGGGCGAACATCTCGTCGTTCGACAGCGCCGCGCGCCAGCCAGGGATCGACTCGAGCTTGTCGAGCGTGCCGCCGGTGTGGCCGAGCCCGCGCCCCGACAGCTGGGGTACGGCGACCCCGCACGCGGCCACCAGGGGCGCCAGCGGCAGCGTGATCTTGTCGCCCACGCCACCTGTCGAGTGCTTGTCGGCGGTCGGCCGCGACAGCGACGAGAAGTCCATCCGCTCGCCCGACGCGATCATGGCACCGGTCCACCGGGCGATCTCGCGGCGGTTCATCCCGTTGAGCAGGATCGCCATGGCGAGCGACGACATCTGCTCGTCGGCGACCTCGCCGCGGGTGTAGGCGTCGATCACCCAGTCGATCTGGCCGTCTGTCAGCTCTGCGCCGTCGCGCTTGGCGATGATCACCTCGACGGCGTCGTGCCGCTCGCTCATCAGGTCACCTTCCCGTTCCGGTCACGGGCACCCTACGGAACCCGCGCAGGACGAAGGTCCCCGGCTCTCCGGTTCTCCCGCCAGCGGCCTTGAGCACAGACTCCGATCGGCCGATGACGGCTGACGGAAGTCGCACCGAGATCGGCGGCTCCTGCGCCTATCAGGACGCCCAGTTGAGGCGGACGAAGACGTCGAGCACCTCGTTGGTGTCGTGGGGCACCAGATTCGTCGCAAAGGAGTCGAACGCGATGTGCTGACCGTTCGACGAGATCGCGGGCGTGCCCCATCCACTCGTACTCTCATTGCCCTCGACACCTCCGGTGCTCACCGAGACCCGGCGAGTGGTGTCGTTGACCACGTCGCGGACGAACACGTCGAACCCGCGGTTGGTGTCGTGCTGCACCAGCGTCGATGCCAGGGACTCGAAGACCACGTAGCGGCCGCTGTGTGACATGGCGGGATGGGAACTGGACCCTCCAGCCGAGCCGGCCGGGGTCACCGACGCGAGCTCATTGGTCCGTGCGGCCAGGTCACGCACGTAGATGTCCCCGTAAGGGCTGTCCACCGGGCTGCCGACCAGGTTCGACGCACCGGATTGGAACGCGAGGAACTTGCCGTTGGCCGACAGCGCGGGCGTCTGGCTACCGCCGTCGGCCTGGACACCACCTGGCCCGACCGAGGCGCGCACGGTCGTGCCGGCCTGACGGTCACGGAGGAACACGTCAGTCACGTCGTTGCTGTCGTTCGGCACCAGGTTCGTTGCTCGGGACCCGAACGCCGCGTAGCGCCCGTCCGCGGAGATCGTCGGTGGGCCGAAGTTCTCACCGCCGTCGGAGAAGGCGCCGGTCGAGCTGATGGAGACGATGTCTGTCGTCCCGGCCTGACGGTCTCGCACGAAGACGTCATTCGTGCCCGCCACGTCGCCCGGGGCCACGTTCGTCGCTCCGGAGACGAAGGCGACGTAGCGACCGTCCTCGGAGATGCTCGGTGTGCTGCTCCCCTCATTGGCCTGGCGCTCGTCGGAGGTCAGGGACACGAGCGCTGTCCTGCCGCTCACCATGTCCCTGACCACGACGTCCCGTTGGTGGTTGTCGTCGCCGGGGGCGATGTCGTCGGCGATGGCCTCGAACGCGATGAAGCGCCCATCGGAGGTCATCGACGGGTTGACTCCGCCGCCATCGCTCGGCCCGCCGTCGGCGGCCGCGGACACCAGGACGGTCCTACCAGTCCGGCGATCGCGGAGGTAGATGTCACTGCCACCGTTCGTGTCGATCCGGACGAGCTTCGCGTCGGACTGGAACGCGACGTACCGCCCGGACCTGGAGATCTGCGGCGAGTAACTCTCCTTGAACCGCTCTTGCTCGGCCGAGGTGACGGACACGCGTACGGTCCTCGCGCCGGCCGCCGCCACGCTCACTGCCGGCGGCGCGATCACCGCGGCGGCCGAGGCGCAGACGACCACGCTGACGCCGATAGCACCCCAACGCGTTCCCCTCGATCGACGGAGCTTGATCCCTGGCGCCGACATGTGCGCCACCTCCCCCTTGTTGATCGGCTATTCGTTGGTTGGCACGTCACGGGTGGTCATGGCGGGTCAACTACTTCGCTCTCAGCGTCCCTGGCCCAGACGAGCCGGGGTAGAGGACGAAGTCCTCTACCCCACAGCTCATGCGTGCGCGATCGGCGCGCCCGACCCCGAGTCGCTCGATGATCACCTCGACGGCGTCGTGCCGCTCGCTCATCAGGTCACCTTCCCGTTCCGGTCACGGGCACCCTACGGAACCCGCGCAGCACGAACGTCCCCCGGCTCTCGGGCTCGCCCGCCAGCGCCAGCCCCGGGTAGCGGTCGAACAGCGCGGCCACCGACTCGACCAGCTCCATCCGCGCCAGCGGGGCACCGAGACAGAAGTGGACCCCGACGCCGAATGCCAGGTGCGGGTTCGGGTCACGGTCGACGTCGAGCTCGTCCGGCCGCTCGAAGACCGCCGGGTCGCGGTTGGCGGCGCCGAGCAGCGCCGCGACCTTCTGCTCGGGCTCGACCACGACGTCGCCGATCGGCACCGGCTCTGTAGCGGTGCGCTCGAACAGCTGAAGAGCCGAGTCGAACCGGAGCATCTCCTCCACCGTCAGCGCGACGTCGGCCCCGGGGCGCAGACCACGCCGCAGCATCGCGACCGCCCCGTTGCCGAACACGTTGACCGACGCCTCGTGCCCCGCGTTGAGCAGCAGCACGACGGCCGCGACCTGCTCGTCCTCGCTGAGGCCGGTCGTGACCAGGTCGCTGATCAGGTCGTCGGCCGGCCGTCGTCGTCGCTCGGCGATCAGCTCGCGCACCAGCCCGGCGAAGTCGGTGGCGGCCGACACGGCGGCGTCCACCACCGACGGCGACGGCGCCGGCTCGTACATCCGCACGATGGCCTGCGACCAGTCGCGCAACGCGGGCGCGTGTGAGGCCGGCACGCCGAGGAGCTCGGCGATCACCAGCACGGGCAGCGGCTCGGCGTACGCCTCGATCAGGTCGAAGACACCGTCGCCGTCGACCTCGTCGAGCAGCCGGCGTGCCAGGTCGCGCACCCGCGGCCGCAGCCGCTCGACGTGGCCCCGGGCGAAGGCCGACGCCACCGGGCGCCGCAGCCGGGTGTGCTCGGGCGGCTCGTTCTCCATCATCTGGTTGCGGTGGAGCAGGTTGAACGGCTCGAGGTAGTCGGCCGGCTGCCTGTCGTGCCACAGCCGCCCCAGGGTGCGGGTCCGCTGCACGGTCGAGACTGTCGCGTGGCTGAACGTGAGGTACCTCTGGCTCGGCTCGTGCCAGGCCACCTCGTGCCGCGCGCGCTCCTCGGCGAAGAACGGGTACGGGTCGGCGACGACCTCGGCCGAGGTCAGGTCAAGCGAGGTTGTCGGGGCCGAAGGCATCCGGCAGCACCTCGTCCATCCGGCGTACGCCCGACCCGGTCATCAGCAGCAGGTCCGGGCCGCCGTTCTCGAAGAGCAGCTGCCGGCAGCGCCCGCACGGCATGATCACCGCCCCGTTGCCGTCGACGCAGACCGCGTGGGTCAGCCGCCCGCCGCCGGTCGCGTGGAGCGACGACACCAACCCGCACTCGGCGCACAGCCCCACGCCGTACGCCGCGTTCTCGACGTTGCAGCCCGACACGACCCGGCCGTCGTCGACCCGGGCGGCCGCGCCCACCGGGTAGTGGGAGTACGGCGCGTAGGCACGACCCATGACCTCGACCGCCACCGCACGAAGCTCCTCCCAGTCGGCGTGGCCGTCGTCCGCGAGCGTGCTCACCCAGCGCTGCCCTTGCGGTAGATCTGACCGTCAGCGGCCGGCATCCGCAGGTTCTGGGACGCAAAGGCCAGCACCAACAGGGTGGTGACGTAGGGCGCCATGCCCGTGAACTCGCGCGGCACCTCGTCACTCAGCAGGTACCACACCAACGTCAGGCCGGCGGCGACCGCGGTCACGATCCCCGCGGTGCGCGCACCGGCACGGAGCTGGGCGTAGCCAAGTGCAGCCAGGACCACCACGATCACCAGGAGCAGTCCGTGCAGGGACTGCTCGCCGCTGCGGAGCTGGATCGCCTGCGCGTAGCCGAACAGCAGCGACCCGATCAGGAGGCCACCAGGGCGCCAGTTGCCGAAGATCATCGCCGCGAGCCCGATGTAGCCCATGCCGACGGTCATGTTGTTCTGGTAGCCGCCGGCCGCGTTGGCCAGGACGGCGCCGCCGAGTCCCGCGAGGGCACCGGAGACGACCACCGCGACACACTTGTAGAGGTAGACGTTCACGCCGAGCGACTCGGCGGCCGACGGCGCCTCACCGGTGGAGCGGATCCGCAGGCCGAAGCCGGTCCGCCACAGGATCCACGCCGTCAGCGGGACCAGGGCGAGGGCGAACAGGGTCAGCAGCGACATCTGGTCGAAGAGCACTCCGATCACCGAGAAGGCGTCGGACACCAGGAACCACCCCTTGTCCTGGACCTCCCGGGAGAAGTCGACGACGGGGCCGATCGTGATGGTGGGGATGCGAGGCAGCGGGGGCGACTGGCTCTGACCGCCACCGGGAAGGTCCGTGAACCAGATCTCGGCGAGGTACCCGGTGATCCCCAGCGCCAAGATGTTGATGGCTACGCCGGAGATGATGTGGTCGACGCCGACGAGCACCGTCATGACCGCGTGCAGCAGGCCACCGACCACCCCGAACAGGATCCCGCCCAGGACACCGGCCACGGCGCCGTAGTGGAAGCCCATGTAGCCGGCACCGAGGGTGCCGAGCATCATCATGCCTTCGAGGCCGATGTTCACGACACCGGCCCGCTCGCTCCACAGGCCGCCGAGTCCGGCGAGCATGATCGGCATCGCCGCGACCAGAGCCGCCCGCAGGGCGCCCGTGGAGTCGATGTCGCCGGCGCCACTGATCACGCGGGCGGCGGAGACCAGCAGGAGGGCGATCGAGAGGATGATCGCGAGTCGCCAGGGGGAGCGGCGCGGCGGCCGGCCCGTGGTGGTCTCGGGGGTGACGACGACGCTCATGGCGTCACCGCCGCGGCCGGCTGTTCGGCCACCTGCTCCGCCACCGCGGCCTGCTCGAGTCGGACCCGGTAGCGGCGGACGAGCTCGTAGGCGACGACCACGGCCAGCACGATGATTCCCTGGGTCACCGCGACGATGTGCGGTGAGATGCCCGCCGTGATGTTCAGCGCGTTGCCCTGGTTGTTCAGGAAGGCGAAGACCACCGCACCGAAGGCGACGCCGACCGCGTGGTTGCGGCCGAGCAGCGCCACCGCGATCCCTGCGAAGCCGATGCCGGTGTCGAAGGTGGTCCCGTAGTTGTGTGCCTGGCCGAACAGCACGGGCATGCCGATCAGGCCGGCCACCGCGCCGGAGAGCAGCATCGAGTAGACGACCATGCGCTTCACGTTGACCCCCGCCGCGACCGCCGCGGTCTCGGATCGACCCGTCGCCCGCAGGTCGAACCCGAATCTGGTGCGGTTGAGGACGACGCCGTAGGCCACGCCGACGACGATCGCCAGCAGAGCCAGCGTGTAGAGCCTGACGGGCGAGTCGCCGAAGAGCTGGAATCCTTCGAGCCAGCCGGACTCGGGAACCTGCTTGGTCGTCTCGGACAGGCCCGCCTCGACCGACGTCCTGTTGAAGAGGTAGGCGACGAGCAGGCCGCCGATGGCGTTGAGCATGATCGTCGAGATCACCTCGCTCACGCCGCGGGTCACCCGAAGCACGGCGGCGATCCCGGCCCACAGGGCGCCGGCGAGCATCGCCAGCAGGATCGCGACGACCGTGTTGAGCATGCCGGGAAGCCAGGCCTCCCCGGCGAACCACGCGGCCGCGAAGGCGCCCACGCGGTACTGGCCCTCGACGCCGATGTTGAAGAGGTTCATCCGGAAGCCGATCGCCGCGGCGATGCCTGCCAGGTAGAGGATCGCCGTCTCGTTGAGGATCGTCGTCAGCTGCCGACTGGCCGGCCACGCCAGCATGACGTCCCAGAACGCGCCCACGTCATCGCCGGTGACGGCGAGCAGCGCACTGACGAGCACGGCGGCGATGAGGAAGGCGAGGGCCGGCGCTGCCAGCGCGAGCGCCGCGCCGCGGATGCGGACCCCGCTCACGAGCCGGCCCCCGTCATCGCAGAGCCGAGCTCCTGCGGGGTCACGGTGCGAGGGTCGAACGCTCCGACCAGCCGGCCGCGCAGTATCACCTGGATCGCGTCGGACAGACCGATCAGCTCATCGAGGTCGGCGGACACCAGGAGCACGGCGAGACCGAGACGGCGCGCAGCCCGGATCTGGTCCCAGATCGCGGCTTGGGCTCCGACGTCGACGCCGCGCGTCGGATGGGAGGCGACGAGCAGGACCGGATCGCCACTCATCTCACGCCCCACGATGAACTTCTGCTGGTTGCCGCCCGAGAGAGCCCGGGCGGTGGTGTCGACGCTCGGTGTCCGCACGTCGTACGACGAGACGATCCGCTCGGAGTCGGCGCGGGCGCCGCGACGGTCGATGAACCAGCCCCGGACGCTCGGGGGCCGGGTCTGGTGACCCAGGATCCGGTTCTCCCAGAGCGGCGCGTCGAGGAGGAGCCCGTGGCGGTGGCGGTCCTCGGGGATGAAGCCGATGCCGGTCTCGCGGCGCCGTCCCGTGTCCCACGTCGTCATGTCCTCGCCGGCCAGGCGGATCCTGCCACCGGCGAGGGGAACCATGCCGAGGACTGCCTCGACGAGCTCGGTCTGTCCGTTGCCCTCGACGCCCGCGATGCCGAGGACCTCGCCGGCGTGGATCGTGAAGCCCACGTCGGAGAGCGACTCTCGCCCGCTGGGGTCCACGACGGTGACGCCGTCCAGCACGAGGCGGACCTCGGACGTGACCGTCGACTCCTCGGTGCTCGGCGAGGGCAGCTCGCTGCCCACCATCAGCTCGGCCAGCTGCCGCGCGGTGACCGAGGCCGGCTCCACGGTGGACACGGTCGTGCCCTGCCGCATGACCGTGATGCTGTCGGCGACCGCGAGCACCTCGTCGAGCTTGTGGGAGATGAAGATCAGGGTGTGACCCTCCGACCGGAGCTCGCGCAGGTTGTCGAAGAGAGCGTCGACCTCCTGCGGGACGAGCACCGCGGTGGGTTCGTCGAGGATGACGATCCGCGCCCCGCGGTAGAGCACCTTGAGGATCTCCACGCGCTGGCGCTCTCCGACCCCGAGCGTCTCGACCAGCTCGTCCGGGTCGAGCCCGAAACCGTAGGCGTCGGAGATGCGAGTGATCTCGGCCCGCGCGGCGGCACCGATGCCGCGGAGCCCTTCCGCCCCCAGCACGACGTTCTCGAGGACGGTGAGGTTGTCGGCGAGCTGGAAGTGCTGGAAGACCATCCCGATGCCCGCCGCGATCGCGTCGGCGGGCGTTGCGAACGCGACCTCGGCGCCGTCGATGGCGATGGTCCCCTCGTCGGGCTTCTGCACCCCGTAGAGGATCTTCATCAGCGTCGACTTGCCGGCGCCGTTCTCGCCGACGAGGGCGTGGATGGTGCCCTCCGGGACCGCGAAGGTGACGTCATGGTTCGCGATGACGCCGGGAAAACGCTTCGTGACACCGGTGACGAGCACCGCGTCGGTCCTGGTCAGCGCAGCGGTCACGACCACCCCTCCACGTCCGTCGTTCGCATCAGGCCGGGGGCCGGACGAGTTGTCCGACCCCCGGACCTGCTGCCTGTGCTACCCGGCAACCGGCCGGGTGCTACCCGGCCGGCTGCTTGATCACTCGAGGGTAGTGGGCGCCTTCACCTCACCGCTCGCAAGCTGCTCCTTGGCCGCGTCGAGCTCGTCGGTGATGTCGTCGACGAATCCACCCGACGTGGAGTAGCCGACCCCGTCGACGGCCAGGTCGTAGACCTTCGCGCCGGACGGCGGGTTGCCGTCGTCGACGGCCTTGATGAACTCGTAGATGGCCACGTCGACCCGCTTGAGCATCGAGGTGAGGATGAACGGCTGCTGCTCGGGGCTGACGGTGTTGTACTGGTCGGAGTCGACCCCGATCGCCCAGTGGCCCTCGCCGGCGGCAACGACCGCGTCGATGGCGCCGAGGCCGGACTGACCAGCCGCCTGGTAGATGATGTCGGCGCCCGCGTCGATCATGCCCTCCGCTGCCTGCTTGCCACCGGTCGGGTTGAAGAACGACGTGTCGATGTCAGCCGTGTCCTCGGTGAGGAACTTGATGTCGACGGTGATGGCGGGGTCGACCGACTCGACACCGGCCTGGTAGCCGGCGGCGAACTTCGTGATGAGCGCACCGGTGTTGCCACCGACGAAGCCGACGTGGTCGGTCTCGGTCTTCAGCGCCGCCGCCACGCCGACGAGGTAGGAGCCCTGCTCCTCGGCGAACGTCAGGTCGACCATGTTCTCGGTCGCGTCGTTGGGAAGGCCGCAGGCCTTGCCGCACGCGGTGAAGCCGTCGGTCACTGCGAAGTAGATCTCCGGGTACTCCGGGGCGACCTGGGACACGGCTGCCGTGTAGGCGTAACCGTTGCCGATGATGACCTCCATGCCGGCGTCAGCCAGCTGGCGCAGACGCTCGGCGCGGGCCTCGTCGTTGTCCTCGCCGGTGGGCGTGGCCTCGACACAGCTGATGTCGAAGTCCTCCATGGCGTCCTGCATCGCCACCCAGGCGGCGTCGTTGAACGACTTGTCGCCGCGGCCGCTGCCGTCGTAAGCGATCCCGACCTTGGGGCCGCTGCCGTCGGTCACGCACTCGTCGGGAGGACCGTCCGTGTTCGGCTCGGCCGTGCCACCACCATCGTCGCCGCATCCGGCGAGCGCGAACGTTGCGACGACTGCGAGCGCCGCCAGCTTGTTGAACCTGCGCAAGTGCGCCTCCCTGATAAAGGTGCAGCGCCTAGCGCGCGCACGGGGCACACCCTAAACCCCGTGACCGGCGGCGCAAGGGCGGCCCTGGCATTTCCGGAGGGTTGTTACCGAGCGGTGACCAAGGCGCTCAACGCCGCCTCGGCGAGCACCCGTGCCGCGATCGGCGTGGCGCGCTCGTCGATCGTGAGGTTGCCCTGGTGGAGCTCGTACGTCGGGCCGCCGGGCGTGCGGGTGCCGAGCCGGCCCATGGCGCCGGGGACGCGGTCGAGGTACCAGCCGAAGTCCTCCCCGCCCAGGCTCTGGGCGGTCGAGACGTGACCGTCGACCCCGAGGACGCGACGGACCGCGGCGCCCAGCAGCTCGGTGGAGAGGTGCTCGTTGACCACGGGGGGCACCCCCCGCTTGTAGTCGATCTCCGCCGTCACGCCGTACGGCGCCACGATCTCGTCGATCAGGATCCGCACCAGCGCCTCGGCCTCGCCCCACGCGACCGCGTCGAGCATCCGGACCGTACCCGCGGCGTACCCGGCGCCGGGGATGACGTTGTGGGCGGCACCAGCGCGCACCATCCCCCACACGACGCTGACCCCAGCGCGGGGGTCGAGCCGGCGCGAGAGGATCGCCGGCAGCTCCACGACCAGCTTGCCGAGGGCGAACGTGAGGTCCTCGGTGAGGTGCGGGCGCGAGGTGTGGCCACCGCGGCCGGACAGCCGGACCGACAACGCGTCGGCGGCCCCGGTGAGGGCCCCGTCGCGGACGCCGACGAGGCCGACGTCGACGGTCGGGTCGCAGTGGAGCATGAAGATCCGCTGGACGCCGTCGAGGGCGCCGCGGTCCATCAGGTGCAGCGCCCCGCCCGGCATGACCTCCTCGGCGGGCTGGAAGAGCAGCCGGACCCGGCCGTCGAGCTGGCCGCGATGGTGTGCCTCGGCGAGCGCGAGACCGGCGCCGACGAGGCCGACCGTGTGGACGTCGTGGCCGCACGCGTGGGCGACACCCGGGGTGACGCTGGCCCACGGTTGGCCGGTGGAGTCCTCGACCGGCAGCGCGTCCAGGTCGGCCCGCAGCGCCACCAGCGGGCCGCGGTCGCCGATGTCGGCGAGCAGTCCGGTGCCCTCGAGGCGGGTCACGGAGAGCCCGCCGGCAGCCAGCCGCTCGGCGACCGCGTCGGTGGTGCGGCGCTCGGCCCAGGACAGCTCCGGGTGTGCGTGGAGGTCGCGGCGGAACTCGATCAGGTCGTCGGAGTACTTCTCGACAACGGCGTCGATCGTGGCGGAGGCGTCGGTCAGCATGTCCGTACGAGGTTACGGCACCTCGGCCTGCGCAGGGCAATCAGTCCGACCGTCACCCGGCCGGCACGGCGTCGCCCCTCGACCACCGGCCGAGGGGCGACGCCGTGCTGTCGGTCAGACGAGGGTCAGCGTGGGAACCGGACCACCTGGCCCTTGGCGAGCACCTTGCGGGTCGCCCAGACGCGGCCGTCCGCGAACTCGACGTCGCCCGGCAGGGTCGAGGTCCGCCAGCGGACCGCGTGGTCCATGCCGGCCGGGATCCGGCGGATCCGGTTGCCGAACAGCTCCGCGACGTAGATGTCGCCGTTGCGCGCCACCGCGAGACCGGTCGCGCTCAGCAGGCCGCCGGCGACGACCTCGGACGACCCGTCCGACGGGTCGACCCGCAGCACCGAGGCACGCGCGCCGAGGCTCGGGTCCTCGGGACCGCCGGGCAGCAGGCTCACGTAGAGCATGCCGTCGCCGCCCCGCTCGACGTCGGTCGGGACCGGCTCGAACGCGTAGGTCTCGCCCACCGCGCACTCCGGGATGCCCGTCGCCTCGGCCGCCTCGGCCGTGATCTCGACCGGCTGTGGCGGCAGCACCGCGGCGGTCGAGACCGCTCCGCCCTTACGGACCCGCAGGATCGCGTTGGCCGCCGCGTCGGCGACGAACCGCTTCCCCTGCTTGGTCACGGTGGCGTACGGGTGTGACTCGACGATGCCGGTGTAGGTCGGCGGGCCCGCCTGGTCGACCGGCCACTGGTCCGCGCACGACGGGTCGAGCCCGGTGGTGATGCCGTACTGGGCACCCGCGTCCGGGTTCTGGCGCTTCTCGTACCCCGACAGGTTCGCGAGCTTGACGATCTTGCCGCCCGGGCGCCGCACCATCAGCGCGGTGCCGCCCTTGCTGCCGGTCGTGGCGAAGGTGACCTTGCCCTCGTTGACCGAGACCGCGCCCAGCTCCTTGCCGTTGCGGGTGCCGGCGACGACCTGCGGCTCGCCGCCGGGCCGGATACGCATGAGCAGCCCGGCGAAGTTCTGCGAGTACCAGACGGTGCCCCGTGGCGAGACGTCGAGGCTCAGCGGCGACACCTGCCCCCGGGCCAGGACCGCGGGCGGATCGCCCTCGGTGTCGGCGGCGACCGCCGGAGTGACGGACAGGCTGGTCCCGACGAGTGCGAGACCGACCACGGCCATGAGTGATCGATGCATTGTTTCTCCCCCCAATTGAACGGTGCTGGAACACACCGTGATCGGAGGCTACGCCCCTTCGCTTCACCCGCAAGGGGGAGAATTTCTGTGAAGGTCAGCTGGCGTCGTAGGCCTCGATGACCAGGTCGGCGGCCATGGGTGCGGTGAGCTCGCCGGCGAGCACCCGGCGTCGTACGTCGTCGCGGACCTGCCTGACGCCGGCCGAGCGGCGAAGCCGGTCGGCGAGCTCGTCGCGGACCAGGGTCCAGGTGAACTCCAGCTGCTGCTCGGCCCGCTTCGTCGCCAGGCCGTCCTCCCCGAGGTGCTCGCGATGGGTCAGCACCCGCTGCCAGACCTCGTCGACACCGGTCCCGGTGAGCCCGGAGCAGGTGACCACCGGCGGCGCCCACTCGCCGTGACCGCGCACCATCCGCAGTGCTCCGGCGAGCTCGCGGGCCGCCGAGCGGGCCTCGCCCTCGTGGTTCTGGTCTGCCTTGTTGACCGCGATCACGTCGGCGATCTCCAGGATCCCCTTCTTGATCCCCTGGAGCTGGTCGCCGGTGCGGGCGAGCGTGAGGAACAGGAACGTGTCGACCATGCCCGCGACGGTCACCTCCGACTGGCCGACCCCCACGGTCTCGACCAGCACCACGTCGTACCCAGCGGCCTCGAGGACCGTCATCGCCTGGCTGGTGGCGCGTGCGACCCCGCCCAGCGTTCCGGCCGTGGGCGACGGCCGGATGTAGGCGTTCGGGTCGTGCGCGAGCGTCGCCATCCGGGTCTTGTCCCCCAGCACCGAACCGCCGGTGCGCACGCTCGAGGGGTCCACCGCGAGCACGCCGACCCGGTGTCCGGCGGCGGTGAGCTGCCCACCCAGCCGCTCGATGAACGTGGACTTGCCGACCCCCGGGACGCCGGAGATGCCGACCCGGACGGTCGGACCGGGCTCGAGGAGGCCGAGGAGCTCGCGGGCGGCGGCCCGGTGCTCGGGCTTCGTCGACTCCATGAGGGTGATCGCCCGCGACACCGCCGCGCGCTGCCGGTCGCGCACGCCCGCGGCGAGCTGCTCGAGGTCGGTCATGCGGCTCAGGCCCCGTGGCCGAGCTGGTCCGCCAGGGTGTGGAGCAGGTCGAGCGCCGACTCGGCGATCACGGTGCCGGGCAGGAAGACGGCCGCCGCGCCCATCTCCTTCAGCGTGGGGACGTCGTCGGGCGGGATCACCCCACCGATCACGACCATGATGTCGGCGCGACCGTGGTCGGCCAGCGCCTGCCGCAGCTGCGGCAGCAGCGTGAGGTGGCCGGCGGCCAGCGACGAGACACCGACGATGTGGACGTCCGCGTCGACCGCCTGCTGGGCGACCTCGTCGGGCGTGGAGAACAGCGGCCCGACGTCGACGTCGAAGCCGAGGTCGGCGAACGCGCTCACCACGACCTTCTGGCCCCGGTCATGACCGTCCTGACCCATCTTGGCGACCAGGATCCGGGGACGGCGCCCCTCGTGCTCGGCGAACTCCTCCGCCGCGGCGACGACGCGACCCACCAGGTCCTCGCCGTCGCCCCGCTCGCGCGTGGCCTCGTCCCGGTACACACCGGAGATGGTACGAATCACGGCCTGGTGGCGGCCGAAGACCTTCTCGAGCGCATCGGAGATCTCGCCCACGGTGGCCTTGGCCCGGGCCGCGTCGACCGCGAGCTCGAGCAGGTTGCCGTCCCCGCTCTCGGCGCTGCGGGTGAGCGCCTCGAGGGATCGGCGTACGTCGTCGTCGTGCCGCTCTGCCCGCAGCCGCTCGAGCTTGGCCACCTGCTGGCGGTAGACGTCGTCGTTGTCGACCCTGAGGACGTCGAGGGGGTCCTCGTCGGCGAGCCGGAACGTGTTGACGCCGATCACCCGCTGTGCGCCGGCGTCGATCCGCGCCTGGGTGCGCGCGGCCGCCTCCTCGATCCGCAGCTTCGGGATCCCCTGCTCGATCGCGGCCGCCATGCCACCCGCCCGTTCGGCCTCCTGGATGTGGCCCCAGGCGCGTTCGGCGAGGTCGTGGGTCAGCCGCTCGACGTAGTAGGACCCCGCCCACGGGTCGATCGTGTGGGTCGTCCCGCTCTCCTGCTGCAGGAGCAGCTGGGTGTTGCGCGCGATCCGGGCCGAGAAGTCGGTCGGCAGCGCGATCGCCTCGTCGAGCGCGTTGGTGTGAAGCGACTGGGTGTGGCCCTGGGTGGCGGCCATCGCCTCGATGCAGGTGCGCCCGACGTTGTTGAAGACGTCCTGGGCCGTCAGCGACCAGCCCGAGGTCTGGCAGTGGGTGCGGAGGCTGAGGGACTTCGGGTTCTTCGGCGCGAAGTCGCGCACCAGTCGCGCCCAGAGCGCGCGGGCGGCCCGCATCTTGGCGACCTCCATGAAGAAGTTCATGCCGATCGCCCAGAAGAACGACAGCCGCGGCGCGAAGCGGTCGATGTCGAGCCCGGCCTCGAGGCCGGCGCGGAGGTACTCCACGCCGTCGGCGAGGGTGTAGGCGAGCTCGAGGTCCGCGGTCGCCCCGGCCTCCTGCATGTGGTAGCCGGAGATCGAGATCGAGTTGAAGCGCGGCATCCGCTCGGCCGTGAACGCGAAGATGTCGGAGATGATCCGCATGCTCGGCGCCGGCGGGTAGATGTAGGTGTTGCGGACCATGAACTCCTTGAGGATGTCGTTCTGGATGGTCCCCGCGAGCAGCTCCGGCTTCACCCCCTGCTCCTCGGCCGCCGCGATGTAGAGCGCCATGATCGGCAGCACCGCGCCGTTCATGGTCATCGACACCGACATCTCGTCGAGCGGGATCCCGTCGAAGAGGGTGCGGGCGTCGTAGATCGAGTCGATCGCGACCCCCGCCATGCCGACGTCGCCCCGCACCCGCGGGTGGTCGGAGTCGTACCCGCGGTGGGTGGCCAGGTCGAACGCGACGCTGAGGCCCTTCTGGCCCGCCGCCAGGTTGCGCCGGTAGAACGCGTTGGACGCCTCGGCCGTCGAGAACCCGGCGTACTGCCGGATCGTCCACGGCTGGGTGGTGTACATCGTCGGGTAGGGGCCGCGCAGGAACGGGCTCAGCCCCGGCCAGGTGTCCAGCGCGTCGAGCCCTGCCAGGTGCTCCGGCCCGTAGACCGGCAGGATGTCGATCCCCTCCGGGCTCTCCCACGGCTCGCCCTCAGGGACTCCCCGCTGCGACGCCGCGCCTCCCGCCAACGGCAGCCCGGCGAAGCTCTCCGGGACGCTCATGCGAGCACCTCCCGGGTCCGCCGCAGGAAGGCGAGCGCGTCGATCCCGACGTGGGCAGCGGTCGTCGGCGCCGACGTCCGCCGCCCCGGCGACGACGACGTGGCGGGCGCCGGCCTCCCGCAGGGCTGCGACCAGGGCGGCACCCCACTCGCCGTACGCCGCGTCGGTGCCGCACAGGCAGACGACCGGCTGACCGCCGTACGCCGCGAGCACGGCGTCGACGTCGTCGGTGGGCCCGGCCTGCTCGACCGGGATACCGCCGGCCGCGAACAGGTTGGTGGCGAACATCGCGCGGGCGGTGTGGGCGGCTACCGTCCCCATCGTGGCGAGGAAGACCGGGGTGGCGGCCGGCTCGTCCCGGAGCGACTCGAACGCGGCGCCGTAGCGGCGTACGTCGTCGCCGGGACCGGAACGGGTCGGCAGGGTCTCACCCAGGTGCGGGAACTCGGTCAGCCCGGTGATCGGCCGGGCGCGGGTCGCCACCTCGGCGTCCCGGCGGGCGACGACGTCGGCGATCCGCTCGTCGAGCGCGCCGAGCCCCTCGGCCTCGATCCGCCCGAGCTCGTCCCAGGCCGCGGCCGCGAGGTCGTCGGTCAGCTTCTCGACGGCGTAGGCACCGCCGGCGGGGTCGGCGACCCGGCCGAGGTGCGACTCGGCCACGAGGAGGTGGGAGGTGTTGCGGGCGATCCGCCGGCCGAACGCGTCTGGCTCGCCCAACGGGCTGTCGAAGGGGACGACCGTGATCGCGTCGGCCCCGCCGACGCCGGCAGCGAACGCCGCGACGGTGGTGCGGAGCAGGTTCACCCACGGGTCGTAGGCGCTCATCATCGGCCGGCTCGTGACGGCGTGGATCCGGACCGGGGCCGCGTCGCCCACCCCGCTCAGCTCGAGCATCCGCGCCCAGAGCCGGCGCGCTGCGCGGAGCTTGGCGATCGTGACGAACTGTTCGTCGGTGGCGGCGAGCCGGAGCTCCAGCAGGCCCGCGGCCTCGGCCACGGAGAAGCCGGCCGCGGTCAGGTCGCGCAGCGCTGCCGCCCCGACGGCGAGGGCATACCCCAGCTCTTGGACGTCGGAGGCGCCGCGGTCGTGCACCGCCGTGCCGTCGACGACCCCAGCCAGCACCTCCGCCTTCCGTGCCACACCGGCGACCTCCACGAGGTGGGGGCCGGCGGCGTCGGCGCCGAGGTTGGTGCCGACGGCCGGTTCGGCGTAGCCCAGCACGTCGAGGAAGGACCGTGCCTGCTCGGGCGTCGCGCCGTCGAGCACGACCGGGGCGAGGTCGAGCAGCACCCCGTCGAGGAGTGCGGGCAGGTCGGCGTCAGCGGCCACCCAGAGTGCGGTGGCTCCGGTGTCGAGGTCTGCGAGCGCCTGCTCGTTGTCGGCGGGCCGGGTCACGACGTCCCAGCCACCGACCCGGGTCGGCCGGCCGCTCGTGACGAGCCCGTCCAGGAGGTCCGGCGTGCCGAGCGCGGGGACGACGACGCCGTCGAGCGTGGTGCGGGCCAGTCGTGACCAGACCAGCCCGTCCGGGTCGTCCTCACGGAGCCGGCGGTTCTTGCGCAGCACGGCGGCGGCCGCCGCCTCCCAGTCGGCCCGGGTGTGGGCGTCGGACGGGTCGGCGAGCGCGAGCGCGCCCTGCGCGGGCTCCAGCTCCGCGGGCTCGTCCAGCCCGCCCTCGACGGGCTGCTCTGAGGTCATAGGTCGAACGATAGGAGGGGCTCGGCGGGCGGGCCACCGAGTGTGATGTTTCCCCGCCCCGTGACCGGCCCTCGAAACCCCTCGCGGCGGCCCACCGTCCAGCGCGATACTCGCGCCATGCCCAGCACGACCCAGTGGCTGACGTTCCTCGTGGCGTCGCTGCTGTTCATCCAGATCCCCGGCCCGAGCCTGCTCTTCACGCTCGGTCGGGCGCTGACCGTCAGCCTCCACGACGCACTGCTGTCGGTCGTCGGCAACGCCCTCGGGCTGCTGGCCCAGGTGCTGCTCGTCGCGGTCGGGCTCGGCGCCGTGGTCGCGGCCAGCGCCACGGCGTACACCGTCCTGAAGCTCGCGGGCGCCGCGTACGTCGTGTGGTTGGGAGTCCAGGCGATCCGGCACCGCGCCGACGCGCGGTCGGCGCTGCTCGCGGGCGAGCGACCGCCGGAGCGGACGGCGCAGTCGTTGCGCACCGGCTTCCTGGTCGGCGTCAGCAACCCCAAGACGATCGTGTTCTTCGTGGCGTTCCTGCCGCAGTTCACCGACCCGGGGTCGGCGGCGCTCCCCCAGGTAGCGGCGCTCGGGATCGCGTTCGCCGTCCTCGCGGTCGTCTCCGACAGCGTGTGGGCCACCGTCGCCGGGTCGGCCCGCCGGTGGTTCGCCCGCGACCCGCGGCGGCTCGACGCGATGGGTGCGGCCGGCGGGGTCATGATGATCGGCCTCGGCGCCACGCTGGCCACGACCGACTGACCGCCGGCTCACCCACGCCGGTAGACCCGCGCCTCCCACGGCCCGAGCACGAACCGATCGACGTCGGAGGGCTGCCCGCGTTGCTCAGCACGAGCTCGCTCGCGGCCCACTCGGCCGCTTCTGGGACCGCAGCCTCGAGCGCGTCGTCGCTCGACAGGTTCGCCACGACGAGCAGCTCTCGGCCGTCGAGCCGGCGTAGGAACGCGTGGACCCGGTCGTCGTCGAGCGGCACCGTCGCGAAGTCGCCGTGCACGACCACCGGCTCCTGGTGGCGCAGCTCGATCAGCCGGCGGTGGTGGGCCAGGACGGAGTCGGGGTCGTCGGCCTGCGCCGCCGCGTTCACGGTGACGTAGTCGGGATGGACCTCGATCCACGGGCGGCCGGTGGTGAAGCCAGCGTGCTCGGTGGCGTCCCACTGCATCGGCGTCCGCGCGTTGTCGCGGCCCTTGTGGAGGATCGCGGCGATCGCCTGCTCGCCGTCCATGCCGCGGGCCAGCGCCGCCCGGTAGGCGTTGTGGGACTCGATGTCGCGGGTGTCGTGGATGTCGCGGAAGGGCGCGTTGGTCATGCCGAGCTCGTCACCCTGGTAGATGTACGGCGTCCCGCGGTGCAGGTGGAGCACCGTCGCCAGCGCCTTCGCCGACCGCTCCCGGTGCTCCGGCGAGTCGTCGCCGAAGCGACTCACGCAGCGGGGCTGGTCGTGGTTGCCGAGGTAGAGGCTGTTCCAGCCGACGTCGCCCATCCCCACCTGCCAGCGCGCCAGCGAGGCCATCAGGTCGGCGGACGACATGGGGACGACGTCCCACTTCCCCCCGGGCCCCGAGTCGAGGTCGACGTGCTCGAACTGGAACACCATGTCGAGCTCGCCCCGCGCGGGGTCGGTGTAGAGAAGTCCCTGCTCGACCGTGGTCGCGGGTGTCTCGCCGACGGTGAGGAGGCCGGCCGGCCGGTGGGCGAAGACCTCGCGGCGCATCTCCTGCAGGAACTCGTGCACCCGGGGACCGTGCAGCACGTACGGGCCCGGGTCACCGAACCGCACGGTGTCGATCGGGCCGGGCTGGCGGTCCGGGCCCCCGATGACGCCGTCCCGGAGGTCGGGCGGGTCGTCGTGGACGACCTTGGAGATCAGGTTGATGACGTCCATCCGGAAGCCGTCGACGCCTCGGTCGAGCCACCAGTTCATCATCGAGTAGACCGCCTGCCGCACGTCCGGGTTCTCCCAGTTCAGCTCGGGCTGGCTCGCCGCGAAGATGTGCAGGTAGTACTCGTCGGTCTCCGGGTCGTAGGTCCACGCCGACTCCGAGAACGCCGAGCCCCAGTTCGTGGGCTCGGCCCCCGGCTCGCCGCCGGTGTGGCCCGGCCGCGGCGGCCGCCACCAGTACCAGTCGCGCTTCGGGTCGTCGCGGCTCGACCGCGACTCCTGGAACCACCGGTGGGCGCTGCTCGTGTGGTTGACGACGAGGTCCATGACGAGCTTCATGCCACGGGCGTGCAGGTCGGCGATCAGGCCGTCGAGGTCCTCGAGCGTCCCGAACGACGGGTCGACGTCCTGGTAGTCGCTGATGTCGTAGCCGTTGTCGTCCATCGGGGAGCGGTAGATCGGGCTCAGCCACACGACGTCGACCCCGAGTCCCTCGAGGTGGTCGAGCCGTTGCCGGATGCCCGGGATGTCGCCGATCCCGTCGCCGTCGGAGTCGGAGAAGCTGCGGGGGTAGACCTGGTAGACGACGGCGGACTTCCACCAGTCGCGGGGCGTCGGCTCGGGCGTCATGCCTCCTCAGCGTAGGGCTAGTCATCCTCCGGCAGATTTCCCGGTTCCGGTTGCGAAGCGCCCCCGGTGGTCCCACCCTGAGGTCATGAAGATCCTCCTGGTCGCCGGGGCCGTGCTCGCCGTGATCGGAGCCGGCGGGATGACCGGCAGCGTGCTCACGGCCGGAGCAGAGCGCCCGCCCGTGACCGACGACGCGTCGCAGGAGCCGGTCGACGAGCCCACGGACGACGCCGACGACACCGATGACACCGACGAGGGGTCCGGGAAGCCGGACGACGAGGCGAAGGCCGCCCAGCATGCCGCGCAGCGCGCCTTCGTCGCCGCGAAGCAGGAGTGGACCGCCTGCGTCGGCGAGGCCGCACCGGCCCACGAGCCGGGGTCCGGGCCGTTCGACCCCGAGGAGGCGTGCGGCCCCAAGCCGCACCCGCACGACGGCGAGACGGACGGCGACGCCGAGGGCGAGACCGACGAGGGTCCGGGCGCGTCGGGCGAGGACCGCGGGCACGGAGCGGGCAGGCCCGACTGGGCCGGCGGTCCCGACCGCCGCACGGCAGAGCCACCGGGTCACGCCGCGCACGACCGGGCGTCGAAGGGCCGCTGAGCCCACCGGCTACCGTGCCGTCGTGGCCGAGCCGGGGATCGACGACGGGTCAGGACTGCTGCTGAGACCGGCGCGCGAGAGCGACGTCGGGCGGTGGCTGGAGATGCTGCGCGACCCGGAGTACGTCACGTTCGCCGCACCCGCGTTCGTCACGCTCGCCGGCGACGCGGCCGGGCTGACCGAGCGGATCGAGCAGTCGCAGACGTCGTGGCAGGAACGGGTGCCGGGGATGCTGACCGTCACCCCCGCGGCCGACCCCGACCGCTTCCTCGGTGACATCTCCTGGCGGTGGACCAGCGGCGAGAAGCTGGGCGTCGCGGAGATCGGCTACGGCGTGCATCCCGACGCGCGCGGGCAGGGCGTGGGGCGGCGCGCGATCGTGGCGCTCACCCGGTGGCTGCTGTCCCCCGACGGTCGCGGCCTGGCCCGGGTGCAGCTCGACCACAGCGTGGAGAACGAGCCGTCCTGCCGGGTGGCGCTCGCCGCCGGGTTCGAGCGCGAGGGGATCCGCCGCGGCTTCCTCCCGCTGCGCGACCCCGACGCGCCGGGCGGCGTACGCCGTCACGACGTGTGCCTGCACGGGTGCGTCGATCTGCCTGGCTGACCGACCGTCTTCGGGCCCCTCACCGAACCCCCGCCACCAGGTCGCGGCGGGCGCGGCCGCCTCGGAGAGCTCGACCTCTCCCGTCAACGCTCCGCGCCACGCCTTGACCCCGAGCCAATCAGGACCACGGCTCCATCATCCGAAGCGCCGCAACGGATTTAGCCGCCTCGTGTGCCTGAGACCACGCCATGGAGGGGTCTCGGGCACACGGGGCGGGAGATCAGGCGCCGGCGGACCAGTCCGGCAGCTGCTGCAGCGCCCAGCCGTTGCCGTCGGGGTCGGAGAAGTAGAGGAACCGGCCCCAGACCTGCTCGTCGACGCCCCGGACCTCGACGCCGCGAGAGGTCAGGTCGGCGAGCGCCTCGTCGGCGTCGGCGACCACCAGCTGCAGGTTGTCGAGCGACCCGGGGGCCATCTCGGTCAGCCCGTCACCGATGGCGATCGAGCAGGCCGACCCGGGCGGGGTGAGCTGCACGAACCGCAGCTCCTCGCTCACCTGGTGGTCGTGGTCGAGGACGAACCCCGCGTTCACGTAGAAGTCCTTGGCCCGGTCGACGTCGGACACGGGCACCGTCACCAGCTCCAGCTTCATCTCCATGCCAGCACCCTAGAGAGGTCTCCGGACAGTTCCTGACCGCTGCGCCGTCAACCGGCGACGTGGTCGACGACCAGCTCCGGCACGAGGTGGTCGTCGCCGCCGACGGACCACTCGGGGAAGTCGTAGACAGCGACCATCGCCTGCATCGGGTACGTCGGCGGGCGGCCGCAGCGGCGCACCTCCTCGCCGTCGACGGTGAACACGGCCTCGTCGGCGTCCCAGTCGACGGCGTAGGTGTGGAGGTCGGCCGGGTCGATCGGCAGTCGTGGCGAGTCGAAGTCCTGGGTGAGCGCGGGATCGCGGAACGCCTTGATGCCCACGCCGACCTCGCAGGACCCGTCGCGCACGGACCGGCCGAAGATCTCGACGACGCACAGCTCGCCGCACTGCAGCTGCGCCTCGTCGTCCTCGAAGCCCGCCAGCCACAGCGCCCCCATCGAGCGCGGCGACAGCGTCATCCGGCAGCGGATCTCGACGTGACCGGACGCCGGCAACCAGCCCTCCAGCCGCGGCTGCTCCTCGCGTACGACCTGGCCCTCGCGGAACCGCTGCTGGCCGCGGGTGCTGCCGACCGGGCCGGAGAAGCTGCCCGACTGGATCCCGGAGACCCGGATCGGCGGCTCGTGGTCGCCGGCGCACCAGACCGGGTGGTCGACCGGCACGTCGAGGACGAGGTGGGAGTCCTCGAGCCGGTGACTCGCGGCGCTCGCCTCCCGCGAGCTCCACGCGGGCAGGTAGTGCGGCAGCCAGACCGACTCGTCCAGCGTCGTCGCCGTCGAAGTCGTCCCGGAACCCGCCCACCGCTCAGACCTCGGTGCGGTCCTGGTTGTCCTTGTTGCGGATCCCGATCTTGTTGCCGAGCCACACCAGCGGGTCGTACTTGCGGTCCACGACCCGTTCCTTCATCGGGATGATGGCGTTGTCGGTGATCTTGATCCCCTCGGGACAGACCTCGGTGCAGCACTTGGTGATGTTGCACATCCCGAGCCCGGCGGCGTCCTGCGCCAGCTGCCGCCGGTCGTGGGTGTCGAGCGGGTGCATGTCCAGCTCGGCGTACCGGAGGAAGAACCGCGGACCGGCGAAGTGCTGCTTGTTGTCCTCGTGGTCACGCACCACGTGGCAGACGTTCTGGCAGAGGAAGCACTCGATGCACTTGCGGAACTCCTGGCCCCGCTCGACGTCCTCCTGCATCATCCGGCGCTTGCCGTCGGCGTCGCGCGGGGGCAGCTCGGCGTAGGGCAGCTCGCGTGCCTTCTGGTAGTTGAAGGACACGTCGGTGACCAGGTCGCGGATGATCGGGAACGTCCGCATGGGGGTCACCGTGATCGTCTCGGACTCCTCGAAGTCCGAGAGCCGGGTCATGCACAGCAGCCGGGGCCGGCCGTTGATCTCGGCGCTGCACGAGCCGCACTTGCCCGCCTTGCAGTTCCACCGGATCGCCAGGTCGCCGGTCTGCGTCGCCTGCAGCCGGTGGAGGGCGTCGAGGACCACCTCACCCTCGGACACCTCCACCGTGTAGTCACGCAGCTCGCCGTCGGTGTCGTCGCCGCGCCAGACGCGGAGCTTCAGGTCGTATCCCACGGTCACTCCTCGAAGTAGCTTCTGAGCTCGTCGGGCATCTGGGGCAGCGGTTGCTCGGCGATCGCGACGCCGGCGCCCGACTCGTCGAGCCGTACGACGAGGTTCTTCGTGCCCCACTCGGGGCTCGGCTTCGGGTAGTCGTCGCGGGTGTGCCCGCCGCGCGACTCCTCACGCAGCAGCGCCGCCTTCGCGATCGACTCCGACACGACCAGCATGTTGCGCAGGTCGAGGGCGAGGTGCCAGCCGGGGTTGTACTGGCGGTGGCCCTCCACGCTCATCGTGGCGGCCCGCGCCTTGAGCTCCTCGATCCGCGTCAGGGCGTCCTCCAGCTCGGCCTTGGTGCGGATGATGCCCACGAGGTCGTTCATGGCCTGCTGGAGGTCCTGCTGGATCGTGTAGGGGTTGTCGCCGCCCTCGGCCTGGAACGGCGTGAGGGCCGTCCACTCCCCCGCCCGGACGGCCTCGTCGGACACCACCGGCCGCCGCTCCAGCCCGGAGGCGTACGCAGCCGCGGCCTCGCCGGCCCGCCGCCCGAACACGAGCAGGTCGGAGAGGCTGTTGCCCCCGAGCCGGTTGGAGCCGTGCATCCCGCCGGAGCACTCGCCCACGGCGTACAGGCCGGTCACGGCGCTCAGCTCGGTGTCGGGGTCGACCTCGATGCCGCCCATGACGTAGTGGCAGGTCGGGCCGATCTCCATCGGCTCGGCCGTGATGTCGACGTCGGCCAGCTCCTTGAACTGGTGGTACATCGACGGCAGCCGCTTGCGGATGAAGTCGGCGTCGCGGCGCGAGGCGATGTCGAGGAAGATCCCGCCGTGCGGTGAGCCGCGGCCGGCCTTGATCTCGGAGTTGATGGCCCGCGCCACCTCGTCACGCGGCAGCAGCTCGGGCGGCCGGCGGTTGTTCTTCTTGTCGTCGTACCACCGGTCCGCCTCCTCCTCCGTGTCGGCGGTCTCCGACCGGAAGAAGTCGGGGATGTAGTCGAACATGAAGCGCTTGCCCTCGGAGTTGCGCAGCACGCCGCCGTCGCCGCGGACCGACTCGGTGACCAGCAGCCCCTTCACCGACGGCGGCCACACCATGCCGGTCGGGTGGAACTGCACGAACTCCATGTTGATGAGGGAGGCCCCGGCGCGCAGCGCGAGCGCGTGACCGTCGCCGGTGTACTCCCACGAGTTGGACGTGACCTTGAACGACTTGCCGATGCCGCCGGTCGCGAGGACGACGGACGGGGCCTCGATCGTCACGAAGCGGCCCGTCTCGCGCCAGTAGCCGAAGACGCCGGAGATCGCGCCACCGTCGTCCTTCAGCAGCTCGGTGACGGTGCACTCCATGAACACGTCGATCCCGATCTGGACCGCGCGCTGCTGGAGCGTGCGGATCATCTCGAGGCCGGTCCGGTCGCCGACGTGGGCGAGCCGTGCGTACTTGTGGCCGCCGAAGTCGCGCTGGCTGATCAGCCCGTCCTCGGTGCGGTCGAAGAGCGCGCCCCAGTCCTCGAGCTCCATCACCCGCTCGGGTGCCTCCTGGGCGTGCAGCTGGGCCATCCGCCAGTGGTTGAGCATCTTCCCGCCACGCATCGTGTCGCGGAAGTGGACCTCCCAGTTGTCCTCGGGCCACCGGTTGCCCATCGCGGCGGCGATCCCGCCCTCGGCCATCACGGTGTGGGCCTTGCCGAGCAGGGACTTGCACACGATCGCGGTGTTGGCGCCCGCCTCGTGCGCTGCGATGGCCGCGCGCAGCCCGGCACCGCCGGCGCCGACCACGACGACGTCGTACTGGTGCCGCTCGATCCCGCCCTCGGAGTAGTACGACATCTCGTTCCCGGTCATCGGATGCCGATCGCTGGTGTGGGTCATCAGAAGAACGTCACGTCCTCGATCCGGCCGGAGGCCAGGAGGTAGATGTAGAGGTCGACGAGCGCCACCGAGAACAGCGACACCCACGCGTAGCGGGCGTGGTTCGCGTTGAGCCGCGAGACCCAGGTCCAGAGCCGGTAGCGGACCGGGTGCTTGCTGAAGTGCCGCAGTCGGCCGCCGACCGCGTGCCGGCAGGAGTGGCACGAGAGGGTGTAGAGCCAGATGTACACCACGTTGATCAGCATCAGGAGGGTGCCGAGGCCCATGTGGCCCCACTCGTGGTCGGCGTTGCGGAACGCCAGCACCACGTCGAAGCTGAGGATCAGCGCGACCACGATGGCGGCGTACCAGAAGTACCGGTGGAGGTTGTTGAGGATCAGCGGCAGCCGGGCCTCGCCGGAGTAGTAGAGGTGGGGCTCCGCCACGCCGCACGCCGGCGGGCTCAGCCAGAACGCCCGGTAGTAGGCCTTGCGGTAGTAGTAGCAGGTCAGCCGGAAGCCGAGCGGGAAGATCAGGATGATCAACGCCGCGGAGAACGGGAACCACGCGAACGGCTGCCCGAAGTCGGAGGCGCCCTCCACGCAGTCGCCGAGGCAGGGTGAGTAGAACGGCGAGAGGTACGGCGAGGCGTAGTAGTTCGCACCCGAGAACGCCCGCCACGTCGCGTAGACGACGAACCCGCTGAACACCACGAACGTCGCCAGCGGCGCCAGCCACCATCGGTCGGAACGCAGGGTCCTGGCCTCGATCCGGGCCCGCGTGGGTCCGGTGACCCCAGCTCCCGACAACGGCATCTGCACCTCCAGGTGGGCGACGGACAACGCGCCGAGTCTGTACAAGACGTCGCCGCAGGGGAAGGGGACTCGCCCGGGCAGAGTATCGTCCGCTCAGGACGCGGAGAGGCTCGGGCCGCGTGTGTTTCCCAGGGGGCCCGGAGATGGCACGACCGACGATTCTCGTCACCGACGACGAACCGTTGGTGGCCGATGCCCTCGCGCGCGACCTCCGCTCCCGCTACAACGCCGAGTACCGGATCGTCCGCACCACCTCGGGCCGCGAGGCGCTCGACGTGCTGGCCCGGCTGGCGTTGCGCGACCAGCCCGTGGCACTGATCGTCACCGACCAGCGGATGCCCCAGATGACCGGCGTCGAGATGCTGACCCGGGCCCGGCCGCACGCGCCGGACGCGAAGCTGCTGCTGCTCACGGCGTACGCCGACACCGACGCGGCCATCACCGCGATCAACGACATCGGGCTCGACTACTACCTGCTCAAGCCCTGGGACCCGCCGGAGGAACGGCTCTTCCCGGTCGTCGACGACCTGCTCGACGGCTGGCAGCGCGAGCACCCCGAGCTCGCCTCGGTGATCCGCGTGGTCGGCCACCGCTGGTCCGACCGCAGCCACGAGATCAAGACGTTCCTCGCGCGCAACCACGTGCCGTACCTGTGGCTCGCGGTCGACGAGGAGGAGGGCCGTCGGCTCGCCGACCTCGCCGGCGGCGGCGTCGAGGACCTGCCGCTCGTGCTGGTGCCGGACGCCGAGACCCTGCGCGCGCCGACGACGCTCGCGCTGGCCGAGGCCCTCGGCCTGCGCACCCGGGCCGAGCAGCCGCTCTACGACCTGTGCATCGTCGGCGCCGGGCCCGCGGGGCTCGCGGCGGCCGTCTACGCGGCGTCCGAGGGCCTGCGGACGGTCGTCGTCGAGCGGGAGGCGCCGGGCGGCCAGGCCGGGCAGAGCGCCGCCATCGAGAACTACCTCGGCTTCCCCCGCGGCCTGAGCGGCTCCGACCTGGCGCAGCGGGCGATCGCCCAGGTGGGCCGGTTCGGCGC
Organism: uncultured Actinomycetota bacterium; assembly: GCA_963829855.1. GTDB lineage: Bacteria > Actinomycetota > Actinomycetes > Propionibacteriales > Nocardioidaceae > Nocardioides. Next base: position 942,690 of record CAWHKE010000011.1, read on the forward strand.
CGAGATGCTGGTCGCCCGTGAGGTGGTCGGGCTCGAGGTGCGAGGTCCGGTGCGCGCGGTGCTGCTCGAGGGTGGCGCGGAGATCGAGGCCCGGGCGGTCGTCGTCTCCTCGGGCGTGTCCTACCGGCGGCTCGAGGCGCCCGGCGTCGACGAGCTGTCCGGCCGCGGCATCTACTACGGCGCCAGCGCCAGCGACGCCGTCCAGGTGAACGGCGAGGACGTGTACGTCGTCGGCGCGGCCAACTCCGCGGGCCAGGCGGTGCTGAACTTCGCCGCCCACGCCACCAGGGTCGTCATGCTGGTGCGGGCCGCCTCGCTGGACGACAGCATGTCGCGCTACCTGGTGGAGCGGATCGAGGCGGCACCCAACGTCGAGGTGCGCTGCCGGACCGAGGTCGCGTCCGCCGACGGGGAGGGCCACCTCCAGTGCCTGACCTTGCGCGACCGCGACACCGGCGAGCACGACACCGTCGACGCCGGCTGGCTGTTCGTCTTCATCGGCGCCTCCCCGCGCACCACCTGGCTGGGCGAGGAGGTGGTGCGCAACGAGCAGGGCTTCGTGGTCACCGGCCCGGAGCTCGTCGCCAGTGAGGGCCGGCACTGGTCGCTGCCGCGGCCGCCGTACGGCCTCGAGTCGAGCCTGCCGGGGGTGTTCGCCGCCGGCGACGTCCGGCAGGACTCCATGAAGCGGGTCGCGTCGGCCGTCGGCGAGGGCGCGATGGCCGTCCACCTCGTCCACCGCTACCTGGCGACGACATGACCCCGCACCTGATCAGCGTCGAGGACGTGCGCGGCTTCCCGCTGTTCGAGGGCCTCACGGACGAGCAGCTGGAGGCGCTGATCGCGGCCGGCGAGCCGGCGCCGATCGTGCCCGGCGAGGAGCTCTTCCACGAGGGCGACCTGGCCGCGTCGTGGTGGGTGCTCGTCGAGGGTGCGGTCGACCTGACCCGACACTCGGGCCGCGAGCAGACGGTCGTCGGCCGGATGGACGTCCCGGGGCGCTGGGCCGGCGGGTTCTTGGCGTGGGACGAGCACGGCACCTACCTCGCGACCGGCCGCGGCGCCGAGCCGGGCCGGATGCTGCGGGTGCCAGCAGCCGCGTTGCGCAGCCAGATGCAGGCATGGTTCCCGCTCGCGGTCCACCTGATCAGCGGGCTCTTCAACACCGCCCGGTCGATCGAGTCGACGGCGCGGCAGCGCGACTCCCTCGTCAGCCTCGGCACGCTCGCCGCCGGCCTCGCCCACGAGCTCAACAACCCGGTGGCGGCGGCGGGTCGCGCGGTGGACGCCCTCGACGCGACGGGCGGGGCGCTGCTCGATGCGCTGGCCGACCTCGCCGTCAACGAGCTCACCGCCTCCCAGTACACCGCCCTCGACGCGCTCCGCCGCTCCGTGACACCGGCACCGGCGCCCGGCGACCCCCTGGAGGCGGCCGACCGCGAGGAGGAGGCCGCGGCCTGGCTGCAGCGGCGCGACGTACCAGACCCCTGGCGGCTCGCCGGCGAGCTCACCTCGGCCGGGATCGAGCTCCAATGGTGCGAGCGGGCCGCCGAGCTGGTGCCGCCGGCCACGCTGGCCCCCGCGCTCGCGTGGCTGACGAGCGCGATCACCGCGCAACGGCTCCTGGGCGAGGTCCGCGAGGCCACCGGCCGGATCTCCGAGCTGGTGTCGGCGGTGCGGTCCTACACCCAGATGGACCGGGCGACGCTGCAGCCGGTCGACGTCCGCGAGGGGCTCGAGAGCACCCTGACGATGCTCGGGCACAAGCTGCGACAGAGCAGCGTCACGGCCGTCCGCGAGTACGACGAGGGACTGCCGCGGGTCGAGGGGTACGCCGGCGAGCTCAACCAGGTGTGGACCAACCTCGTCGACAACGCGATCGACGCGATGCCCGACGGTGGGACGCTCACGATCGTGGCCTGCGTCCGCGACGGCACCGTCCAGGTCGAGGTCCGCGACACCGGCCACGGCATGCCGCCGGAGGTCGCGGCTCGCGCCTACGACACCTTCTTCACGACCAAGGAGGTGGGCCGCGGCACCGGGCTCGGCCTCGACATCGCCCGTCGGGTCGTGGTCGACCGTCACCGGGGGGAGATCGACATCGACTCCTCCGATGCCGGGACGACCCTGCGCGTCCGGCTGCCGCTGGGCCGATAGACCCGGAGGAATGTCACACTCCCCGGAGGGCGGAAGGGGCCGCCCGGGGAGTAGCGTTTCCAGACGTGGCAACGCACATCCCTCCCAAACCCCTGGTCAAGGGAGCGCGCTCGACTCACTCGACCATCGCGCTGAAGATGTTGATGGCCGTCAGCGGCCTGGTCTTCATCGGCTTCGTGCTCGCCCACATGTACGGCAACCTCAAGGCGTTCGCCGGGCACGAGGCGTTCAACGAGTACGCCGAGCACCTCCGCGAGATCGGCGAGCCGATGCTCCCGCACAGCGGTCTGCTCTGGATCCTGCGCGTCGGGCTGATCGCCGCCCTCGTCGTCCACGTCGCCAGCGCCGTCGCGCTGTGGCGTCGCGCCACCCGCGCCCGCACGGTCAAGTACGTGGTGAAGAAGAACGCCCACTCGTCGATCTCCTCGCGCTGGATGCGCTGGGGCGGCGTGACGCTGCTGCTCTTCGTCGTCTGGCACCTGCTCAACTTCACGATCGGCAAGGTGAACGTCGCCGGCGGTCCGACCGACGACCCCTACGTGCTCCTCGTCGACTCGTTCGAGACCTGGTGGCTCACGGTGCTCTACCTCGTCGCGATGCTCGCGCTCGGCCTCCACCTGCACCACGGGGTCTGGAGCGCGGCCCAGACGCTCGGTCTCACCAACAACGCGCGGGCCCGGCGCAACGCGAAAGTGCTCGGCGCGATCGTCGCCGTCGTCATCGCCGGCGGCTTCTCGCTGGTCCCGATCTTCGTCCTCGCCGGCGTCATCAGCTGAAGGGTGCTGCTCCCGTGACCGACATGCCCGACACCACCAACGCGTTCGACGCCTCCCACACCGTCGAGGGTCACGAGGAGTACGACGACGCCGCCGACTTCTACACGCCGGGCGAACCGATCCGCGACACCAAGGCGCCCGGTGGGCCGCTCGAGGAGATGTGGCAGACCCGCAAGTTCGAGGCCCGGATCGCCAACCCGGCCAACCGCCGGAGGCTGTCGATCATCGTGGTCGGCACCGGTCTGGCCGGCGCCTCGGCCGCCGCGACGCTCGGCGAGGCCGGCTACGTCGTGAAGTCGTTCTGCTACCAGGACTCCCCGCGAAGGGCCCACTCGATCGCAGCCCAGGGCGGCATCAACGCGGCCAAGAACTACAAGGGCGACGGCGACTCCACCTACCGGCTCTTCTACGACACCATCAAGGGCGGCGACTACCGCAGCCGCGAGTCCAACGTCTACCGGCTCGCCGAGGTCAGCGCCAACATCATCGACCAGTGCGTCGCGCAGGGCGTCCCGTTCGCCCGCGAGTACGGCGGCCTGCTCGACAACCGGTCGTTCGGCGGTGTCCAGGTGTCGCGCACGTTCTACGCCCGCGGCCAGACCGGTCAGCAGCTGCTGATCGGTGCCTACCAGGCCCTCGAGCGGCAGGTCGCCGCCGGCACCGTCCGCTGCTACGCCCGGCACGAGATGGTCGAGCTGATCGTGGTCGACGGCCGTGCCCGCGGGATCATCGTGCGCGACATGGTCACCGGCGAGCTGGAGACCTACTTCGCCGACGTCGTCGTGCTCGCCTCCGGTGGCTACGGCAACGTGTTCTTCCTGTCGACCAACGCGATGGGCTGCAACGTGACCGCCACGTGGCGCGCCCACCGCAAGGGCGCCTACATGGCCAACCCCTGCTACACGCAGATCCACCCGACCTGCATCCCGGTCTCGGGCGCCCACCAGTCGAAGCTCACCTTGATGAGCGAGTCGCTGCGCAACGACGGCCGGATCTGGGTCCCGAAGAACAAGGCCGACTGCGACAAGTTGCCTCGCGACATCCCCGAGGAGGACCGCGACTACTACCTGGAGCGGATCTACCCGGCGTTCGGCAACCTGGTCCCCCGCGACATCGCGTCGCGACAGGCCAAGAACATGTGCGACGAGGGTCGCGGGGTCGGGCCGGAGGTCGACGGCGTACGTCGCGGCGTCTACCTCGACTTCGCGGAGGCGACCGAGCGGCTCGGCAAGGACGCCATCGAGTCGAAGTACGGCAACCTCTTCGACATGTACGCCCGGATCACCGGCGAGGACCCGTACACGGTGCCGATGCGGATCTACCCCGCCGTCCACTACGTCATGGGCGGGCTCTGGGTCGACTACGACCTGCAGTCGACGATCCCGGGCCTCTTCGTGACCGGTGAGGCGAACTTCTCCGACCACGGCGCCAACCGGCTCGGCGCCTCGGCCCTGATGCAGGGCCTCGCCGACGGCTACTTCGTGCTGTCGAACACGATCCGCGACTACCTCGCCGACGGCCCGTTCGACCGGGTGCCCGAGGACCACCCCGCGGTCGTCGAGGCCCAGCAGTCGGTGCAGGCGCGGATCGACCACTTCATGACCAACAACGGCACCCGCAGCGTCGACTCCTACCACCGCGAGCTCGGCAACATCATGTGGGAGTTCTGCGGCATGGAGCGGACCGAGGACGGCCTGAAGAAGGCGATCGACCTGATCCGCACCCTCCGCGACGACTTCTGGCGCAACGTGAAGGTGCTCGGGACCGCCGACTCCATGAACCAGTCACTGGAGAAGGCCGGCCGGATCGCCGACTTCCTCGAGCTGGGCGAGCTGATGTGCATCGACGCGCTCAACCGGCGCGAGTCGTGCGGCGGCCACTTCCGCGCCGAGTCGCAGACCGAGGACGGCGAGGCGCTCCGGCACGACGACCAGTACTCCTACGTCGCGGCCTGGGAGTGGGCCGGCGAGGGCGAGAAGCCGGTGCTGCACAAGGAGGACCTGGTCTACGAGTTCGTCGAGATGAAGCAGAGGTCGTACAAGTGAAGTCACCCCACGACGTGAGGATCGCTCCGTGAGACTGACTCTGAAGATCTGGCGCCAGGCCCACGCGGCCGACGAGGGCGGGATCCACACCTACGAGCTGGACGACGTCTCGCCCGACATGTCGTTCCTGGAGATGCTCGACGTCCTCAACGAGGAGCTCCACGAGAGGGCGAGGAGCCGGTCGCGTTCGACTCCGACTGCCGCGAAGGCATCTGCGGCGCGTGTTCGCTGATGATCAACGGCGAGGCGCACGGCCCGGAGGTCACCACCAGCTGCCAGCTCCACATGCGCTCGTTCGCCGACGGCGACACGATCACGGTCGAGCCGTGGCGGGCCGCGGCCTTCCCCGTCATCAAGGACCTCGTCGTCGATCGCGCGGCGTTCGACCGGATCATCCAGCAGGGCGGCTACATCTCGGTCAACACCGGCGCAGCCCCCGACGCCCACGCCACCCCGTCCCCAAGGACAAGGCCGACCGCGCCTTCGACGTCGCCACCTGCATCGGCTGCGGCGCGTGCGTCGCGGCCTGCCCCAACGGCTCGGCCTCGCTGTTCCTCGGCGCGAAGATCACCCACCTCGGCGAGCTGCCGCAGGGCCAGGCCGAGCGCGACTCCCGCGTGGTCAACATGGTGGCCCAGCACGACGCCGAGGGCTTCGGCGGCTGCACCAACATCGGTGAGTGCACCGCCGCCTGCCCCAAGGAGATCCCGCTCGACGTGATCTCCCGGCTGAACTGGGACCTCCACGCCGCGATGCGCCACGGTCGGTAGCCAGTTCTTCGATCTAGGGAGCCCGCGACACGCCGGCCTGTCGGCGTGTCGGGTCTTCTCACGCACAGGAAGTGGTCGTCTGCGCCTGTGGAGGACGGGCCGTCCCGCCGTGGCAACCCGGGAAGGCTGCACGCATGGACCCGGTCGACGCCCTTACCCGCCTCGGAGGGGTCGCGCGGTTGCGCGACCTGGAGCGACTGACGCCACGGTCGCGGCTGCGGACGGCTGTCGACGGCGGCAGCATCCGTCGGTTGGCGCACGGTCGGTACGCCCTGCCCACGGCCCGACCGGCACTGCAGCTCGCCGCACAGCTCGGCGGGTACGCCTCGCACCTCTGCGCCGCGGCCGAGCTCGGCTGGGAGATCGCGCGTCAACCGGCCGTACCCCAGCTCGTCGTCCCACGCCACCGTGACCTTCCCGGACGGCTTCCGGAGGCCGCGGTCATCCGACACCGGGTGACGGCTCGCGATGTGCGCGGTCTGACGACCGGACCGGTGCTCACGGTCCTCCTGTGCGCGCGCGACCTCCCGTTCGACGAAGCACTCGCGGTGGCAGACTCGTGCCTTCGGCACGGGGCCGCGGATCACGAGGTCCTTCTGGCCGCGGCCTCGTCGTGGCCGGCCCACGTGCGGGAGCTCGTGGCCCTGGCCGACGGGCGAGCAGCCAACCCCTTCGAGTCCGTCCTGCGCTCTCTCGCGATCCGGGCCGGCCTGGACGTGATCCCGCAGTACGAGGTACGAGCACGCGGGCTGACCCTGCACCCCGACCTCGCCGACCCGCTGCGCGGCATCGTGCTCGAGGCGGACTCCTGGGGTTTCCACGCCTCGCGGTCCGACCACGAGCGCGACTGCGTCCGCTACAACGCGCTCATCGCCACCGGCTGGCTGGTGCTCCGGTTCGCCTACGACCACGTGATGTTCTCCCCGTCGTACGTCGTGGCGACGATCCGACAGCTCCTGACCGAGGTCCGGGCGTGACGTTGTCTGCCTAGGGTGCTCCCATGGCACTTCCCGACGCACACCCCGCGTTCCGATCCCACTTCACGGACCCGGTGTACGACGACGCCGGGGCCGACCTCGGCCCGTTCGGCAACGACGAGGGCTGGGACCTCGTGATGGACTGGGGCGACCGGCGCGCCGAGCTCGGCCCGGACAGCACCCTGGCGACCGTGCTGAAGACCGAGGACGTCCTGAACGTCGCCGGTCCGATGGCAGGCGCCGACGGGATCGAGACGGCCCAGTTCGTCGTCGGGGCCGCCTTCACGCTGCTCCGCCTGACCGGCCGGATCTCCGAGGAGGACCGGGCGATCGCGCTGCTGGCCGCCGGGTTCCGGATCGACCAGGCGGGTGGCGAGCCGGACCGGGCGCTGGTCGTCCAGCGCGACGACCTGCTGACCTGGCGCAACCCCGCCTGAGGCCGGCGCCGCTCAGCCGTCGTCGGAGGAGCGCCGCCGGAGCAGCGCGACGAGACCGAGCATGGCGGCGCCGCCCGCGGCGAACGCCGCCTTCGGGCTGACGCGCGACGGCGTGCCGCCCGCGGGCGTCTCGCGGAGCTCGACCTGGGTGAGCTCCTTCATCGCGTACTCGCTCCGGTCGGCCTCGAGCGCCTCGCGCTCCCGCTGGGCGCGGGTCCCGGGGGCGGTCTGGGCCCACGCGGCGGCGTACATCACGACCTGCGAGAAGTAGTAGATCCAGACCAGGAGGATCAGCGCGATCCCGAACACCTGGAAGGCCTCGGAGTTCTTGGTCGCGCCGAGGAGGAGGAACGAGAGCCGCTTGATCAGCTCGAAGCCCAGGGCGCCCAGGAGGGCGCCGGACAGCACCGCCCGCCGTGGCGCGTTGGGCCGGGCCAGCAGCTCGAACATGATGAAGAAGAGCAGCACGTTGGCGAGGAGGCCGAGCACGACGGTCAGCAGCGTGACGACCGGCGTGAGCTCCTCGTCGAGCTCCAGCCACGCGAGCAGGTCGGTGGCGAAGCCGCTCACCAACCCGGTGACGGCGACGCTCACGAGCAGCGTCACCCCGATCAGGACCAGCGTGACCAGGTCGCGCAGCTTGCCGACGACGAAGTTCGGCTGCTCACGGGCAGGTTCCTCGAACATCACGATCAGCGCCGCGCGCATGGCGGACAGCCAGCCCAGCCCGGCGTACAGGAGGCCGACCAGCCCGATCAGACCGGCGACACCCGCGCTCTCCTCGAAGCCGGCGAGGTCGAGGTCGATCCCGGGGAACAGCCCCTCGAGGGCGGTGACGAGCATGTCCTGCGCGTCCGGGTAGACCTTCGACACGTACCCGACGACGAAGAACGCGAGCGCCAGGATCGGGAAGAACGACAGGAACCCGAAGTAGGTGATCGCCCCGGCCTGCAGGTTGCCCTTGACCGCGCCGTAGTGCTGCACCGTCCGGACGACGTGGTCGACGAACGGCCGCCGGGCACGGACCTCGGTGACCTCCCCGCCCACTCGCTCCTTGAGCGAGCTCACGGGGCCGCCCGGAAGGCGAAGTCGCGCACGGGTCGCCAGCCGTTCTCGTCGTCGTGTCGGTAGAGGTGGAAGCGCTCCACGTCGAAGGTGCAGTCGAACGACGCGAGCTCGGCGAACGCGCGATCCATGACGTCCTCGGGTCGGTGGTGGGCGATGGTCACGTGCGGGTGGAACGGGAACTGAAGCGGTACGGCGAGCGGCCCCTGGCGGACCCGCTCGGCGAGCTCCTCGCACTGCGAGATCCCTTCCACCAGCGAGACGAACACCACCGGGGAGACCGGCCGGAACGTACCCGTTCCGCGCAGATGTATGAGGAACCCGTCGGCGGTGCTCGCGGCCCCGGCGAGGAGACGCTCGGCCTCGCCGACCTGGTCCTCGGTCAGCTCGACGGGCGGCACGAGCGTGATGTGGGTCGGAATGCTCCCCGCCGTCTCGTCCCCGAGCGAGGCGCGGTACTCCTGGAGCTGGGTGGCCCACGGCTCCGGGAGCGCGATCGCGACGCCGATGGTGGGCATCCGCCGACCCTAGCGAACCGCCGACGAGGGCCCGTCCAGGCCCTCGATAGGATCGTGCGTCGTGAGCGACTCCTTCCAGGCCGCCGTGGCCCGCAGCGCCGAGATCGAACGGCGCATCGGCACCGACCCCGGCGAGTTCCGCATGCTCACCGGCGACCGGCCGACCGGCTCGCTGCACATCGGCCACTACTTCGGGTCGATCCAGAACCGGGTCCGGCTGCAGCGCAGCGGGGTCTCGATCTTCCAGCTGATCGCCGACTACCAGGTCATCACCGACCGCGAGCTCGCCGGCGACATCGCCGGCAGCGTCCGCAGCCTGCTGCTCGACAACATCGCGGCCGGCCTCGACCCCGAGCGCGCGACGTTCTTCACCCACTCGTCGGTGCCGGCCCTCAACCAGCTGCTGCTGCCGTTCCTGTCGCTGGTGAGCGTCGCCGAGCTGCAGCGCAACCCCACGGTCAAGGAGGAGGCGGCGGCCGCGGGCATCAAGTCGATCAACGGCCTGATGCTCACCTACCCCGTCCACCAGGCCGCCGACATCCTCTTCTGCAAGGCGAACGTCGTGCCGGTGGGCAAGGACCAGCTGCCGCACCTCGAGCAGACCCGGGTCGTCGCCCGACGCTTCAACGAGCGGTACGGCGCGACGTTCCCCGAGCCCGACGCGCTGCTGTCGACGGCGACCAACGTGCTCGGCACCGACGGCACCAAGATGAGCAAGTCCAAGGGCAACGTCATCGAGCTGCGGATGACCGCCGACGAGACCGCGAAGAAGCTCAAGGGCGCCAAGACCGACTCCGACCGCCACATCACCTACGACCCCGAGCACCGGCCCGAGGTGGCGAACCTGCTGCTGGTCGCCTCCCTGTGCGAGGGCGTCGAGCCGGCCGTGATCGCCGACGAGATCGGCGACGGAGGCGGCGGCGGCCTCAAGAAGCGGGTGACCGACTCGCTCAACGAGGTGCTGGCGCCGGTGCGCGCGCGGCGGGCCGAGCTCGAGGCCGATCCCGGGTACGTCGACCAGGTGCTGGCTCGCGGCAACGCGATCGCCAACGAGGTCGCCGACCGGACCCTCGCCGAGGTGCGCGAGCGGATGGGGATGGACTACACCGCGCGCTGACGTCGCTCCAGCAGCGCCGCGGCGGCCAGCACCAGCAGGCCGGCGACGGCGAGGGCCGCGCCCACGACACCGGGGGCCCGGTAGCCCCAGCCGGCGGCGATCACGAGCCCGCCGAGCCAGGCGCCGAGGGCGTTCGCCACGTTGAGGGCGGCGTGGTTCAGCGCGGCCCCCATGGTCTGCGCCTCCGCGGCGACGTCCATCAGCCGCAGCTGCAGGCTGACCACGAGCACCGACCCCGTGAGCGTGATCCCGAAGACCACGGGCAACGTCCACCAGCCGCTCGGCGCCAGCGCGCTGAAGACCAGCAGCAGCAGGCCCTGGCCGGCGCCCCCGATGAACATCGACCGCATCACCGACCAGTCGGCCATCCGCCCGGCCACCCAGGTGCCGGCGACCATGCCCAGCCCGAAGGCGAGCAGGAAGACCGGCGCCACCGACTCGCTCAGGCCACCGACCTCGGTCACCGTCGGCACGATGTAGGTGTAGACGGCGAACATGCCGCCGAAGCCGATGGCGCCCGCCAGCAGCGTCAGGATGACCTGCGGCTTCCGGACGGCGGTGAGCTCACGCCGCCAGGTGGCGCCCTGGTCGCCGGGCGTGCGCGGCACGAACGCCAGCACCAGGGCGACGGTCACCAGCCCGAGGAACGCCACCAGCCAGTAGGCCGTGCGCCAGCCGAGGCTCTGCCCCAGCCAGGTCGCGGCCGGAACGCCGACCACGTTGGCGATCGAGAGCCCCAGCATCACCGAGGCGACGGCGCGGCCCTTGCGGTCGGGCGGCGCCAGGCTGGCCGCGACCAGCGAGGCCACGCCGAAGTAGGCACCGTGCGGCAGGCCGGACGCGAACCGGGCGACCAGCAGCCCGTCGTACGACGAGGCGAGCGCCGAGGCGGCGTTGCCGACGGCGAACGCGGCCATCAACCCGACGAGCAGCGCGCGCCGCGGCAGCCGGGCCGCGAGGAAGGCGATCGTCGGGGCCCCTACCACCACCCCCAGGGCGTACGCCGAGATGGCGTGGCCGGCCGCCGGGATGGTGACGTCGACGCCGCGAGCGAGCTGCGGGAGCAGGCCCATCGACACGAACTCGGTGGTGCCGATCGCGAAGCCGCCCATCGCGAGCGCGAGGACGGCGAGGGTCAGGTGACGGGTCGTCGGCGCCGCGGAGGCAGGCAGAGCGGTTGCGGTCGCGGCGGGGGTCACACCAGGCGGCAACACCCGGTCTCCACTGCCCATTCCGAGGCGAGCATGTGACGTGCACGGCGGTCGGACTCACGAGCAGCTCACCCGGCGGCCGCCACGAGGGCGTCGCCGAGCGCCGTCCGCCAGTAGAGCACCTCACGCCCGGAGCGGCGACGCTCGGCGAGGCCGCTCTCCCTCAGCACGCGGAGGTGGCCGCCGACCGAGCCGAGCGGCAGCCCGGTGAGCGCCGCCAGGCCGGTGGTGCTGGCGGGCGTGCCGAGCGCGAGGAGCAGTCGCGCCCGGTTGGGGCCGAGCAGCCGGTCGGCCGCGCCCGGCATCCCGGACTCCAGCCCGGCCAGCTGCCCGGCCACCGGGTAGTAGACGGCATAGCGGGTCGGCAGCTCCCACGCGACCGAGCTGGCCGGCCCGTGCACCGGCACGAACCACAGCTCGCTGGCACCGCTGAGGTCCCGGGGCGGGTTGTCGTGGACGTTGACCTGCAGCTCGCCCCCGCCCAGCCACGCGCGGTCGCGACCGAGGTCGGCCAGCACCGCCTGCCACCCCTGACCGGCCAGCCGCGAGGTGCGGGCGACGATGTCGGCCCGGAGCACCCGCTCCCGGCGGGGCCAGTCGGTCGCGACGACGTGGACCCAGACCCAGTCCAGCAGCGCGGTCGCGTGCCCGGTGACGCCTGGCGCGCCGCAGGAGTGGGGGCAGCGGTCCCCCGGTCGCCTCCACGAGGTCCGCCCGGATCCGCCGGTCACCGAGCCCGGCCACCACCGCGAGGTGGTCGGGGAACGACGTGGGCCCGCCCCGCGGCGGCTGGCAGAGGAAGTCGGCCGTCCAGCGCGGTCCGAAGCTGTGGGCGAGGACGGCCGCTCGGCCCGGGTTCCGCTCCAGCATCGACCGGAAGGCGTCCCCGTGCAGCGCCACCATCGCCCGCTCGGTCGGCGTCCGCGGATGGTCCAGCCCGGCCAGCGCCGCCGCCACCTCGGCGTACGGCGAGACCGCGAAGCGTGCCCGTGCCAGCAGGTCGGCAGGAATCCGCCAGGTCCCCATGTTTCGCCTCCACGCGAAAGATTAGCGTCGCCCTCCCGGTTGCCGCACGATCGGCCCGGTGAGGACCTACCGCGACCTGTTCGGAGTGCCCGAGTTCCGGGTGCTGTTCGTGACGCAGTGCCTGACCATGGCCGCGGCCGCGACCGCCAGCCTGGCGCTGGGCACGATCGTCCACCGGGAGACCGGCTCGGCGGTGCTCACCGGTCTCAGCATGTTCGGCGGTCCGCTGGTGGCGCTGCTCGCCTCCGCCTTCCTGCTGTCGGCCTCCGACCTGGTCCGGCCGCGCCGGGCGCTGGTGCTGGTCGCCACGACCGTCGCGGTCGCCGACCTGGTGCAGGCCGTGCCGGGGATGCCGTGGCCCGGGCGGTTCGCGCTGCTGGCCGTGGTCTGGCTGGTCCTCTCGACCTCGGCCGGGGCCGGCGTCGCCTACATGGCCGACCTGCTTCCGCCCGAGGCGTTCGTGCTCGGGCGGGCCACCCTCAACATCGCCGTGGGGTCGATGCAGATCCTGGGCTACGGGCTGGGTGGGGTGCTGCTGATCGCGCTCTCCCCCGAGGGGCTGTTCCTGGTCGCGGCCGGCTGCGCCGCCCTGGCCGCGGTGCTGCTCCGCCTCGGGCTCGAGGACCGGGAGGCGCGCGCCACCGGCCCGGTCGTGCGGCGGACCCGCGAGGTCAACCGGCGGCTGCTCGGCTCCCCCGTGCTGCGACCCCTCTACGTGTCCTCCTGGGTGCCGAACGGCCTGATCGTCGGCTGCGAGGCGCTGTTCATCCCGTACGCCGGCGAACGGGCCGGCTACCTGTTCGCCACCACCGCTGCCGGGATGCTGCTGGGCGACGTCGTGGTCGGCCGGTTCCTGGGGCCGGCCACCCGCGACCGGCTGGTCAACCCGCTGCGCTTCCTGCTGGCCGCGCCGTTCCTGCTGTTCTGGTTCGACCTGCACCTCGGGGTCGCGATGGCCCTCGGCCTGGTCGCCGCGATCGGGTACGCCGACAGCCTGCCGCTCCAGGAGCGGCTGATGGACCGGATCCCCGAGGACATCCGTGGTCAGGCGATGGGGCTGCGCGCCACCGGCCTGGGCGCGGGCCAGGCCCTCGGCGCCCTGCTCGCCGGGACCACCGCCGACCTGATGGGGGTCGGCTCCGAGGCCGCCGGCCAGGCGATGACCGTGATGGCGGCACTGTCGATCGCGGTCAGCCTGTGCCTCGTGCCGGGCCTGCGCCGGTCCCGAGCCGGCACCGGGATGCCGGCTACAACGACGCCAGGGCCTCGTTGAACGTCGTCGACGGACGCATCACCGCGGCGGCCTTCTCCGGGTCGGGCCGGAAGTAGCCGCCGATGTCGGCCGGGCGGCCCTGCACCGCGTTGAGCTCGCCGACGATCGTGTCCTCCTCCGCGGCCAGCCGCTCGGCCAGGGCCGCGAAGTCGGCCGCGAGCTCGGCGTCCTCGGTCTGCGCCGCGAGCTCCTGGGCCCAGTAGAGCGCCAGGTAGAAGTGGGAGCCGCGGTTGTCGATGCCGCCGACGGACCGGGTGGGCGACTTGTCCTCGTTGAGGAACGTGCCGGTGGCCCGGTCGAGGGTGTCCGCGAGCACCTGGGCCCGGGCGTTGTCCTGGCGGTCGGCGAGGTGCTCGAACGACGCGGCCAGCGCGAAGAACTCGCCGAGGCTGTCCCAGCGCAGGTAGTTCTCCTGCACCAGCTGCTTCACGTGCTTGGGGGCGGAGCCGCCGGCGCCGGTCTCGAACAGCCCGCCGCCGTTCATCAGCGGCACGACGGACAGCATCTTGGCCGACGTCCCGAGCTCGAGGATCGGGAACAGGTCGGTGTTGTAGTCGCGCAGCACGTTTCCGGTGACCGAGATCGTGTCCTCGCCCTTGCGGATCCGCTCCAGCGAGTACGCCGTGGCCTCGGCCGGGGCCAGCACCTCGATCGTCAACCCGCTGGTGTCGTGGTCACCGAGGTACTCGTTCACCTTGGCGATCAGCTGCGCGTCGTGGGCACGACCCTCGTCGAGCCAGAAGACGGCCGGGACGCCGGTGGCGCGGGCCCGGGTCACGGCGAGCTTGACCCAGTCGCGGATCGAGGCGTCCTTGGTCTGGCAGGCGCGCCAGACGTCGCCCGGCTGCACGTCGTGCTCGATCAGCACCTCACCGTTCGAGGCCACCACGCGGACCGTGCCGGCGGCGGGGATCTCGAACGTCTTGTCGTGCGAGCCGTACTCCTCGGCCGCCTTGGCCATCAGCCCCACGTTGGGCACCGAGCCCATCGTGGCCGGGTCGAACGCGCCGTGGGCGCGGCAGTCGTCGATCACGGTCTGGTAGATGCCGGCGTAGGAGGAGTCGGGGATCACCGCGAGCGTGTCGGCCTCGGCGCCGTCGGGGCCCCACATGTGGCCCGAGGTCCGGATCATGGCGGGCATCGACGCGTCGATGATGACGTCGGAGGGCACGTGCAGGTTGGTGATGCCGCGGTCGGAGTCGACCATCGCCATCGCGGGGCCGTCGGCGAGGCGGGCCTCCACGGCCGCCTTGATGGCGTCACCGTCGGGCAGGCCGGCCGTGGCGGAGAGGAGAGCACCGAGCCCGTCGTTGGGTGAGATGCCGGCCTCGGCCAGCTGCTCGCCGTACTGCTCGAAGAGGGTCGGGAAGAACGCCTGGACGACGTGGCCGAAGAGGATCGGGTCGGAGACCTTCATCATCGTGGCCTTGAGGTGCACCGAGAACAGCACGTCCTCGGCCTTGGCTCGGGCGATCTGCTCGGTGAGGAAGCGGCGCAGTGCCGCGACGTCCATGAACGTCGCGTCGACCACCTCGCCGGCCAGCACGGTCACGTCGTCCTTCAGGACGGTGGTGCCGTCGGCGGTCTCGAGCTCGATCCGCAGGGTGTCGTCGTGGTCGACGACCACGGACTTCTCGTTGGAGCGGAAGTCGTCGCGGCCCATCGTGGCCACGTTCGTCTTCGAGTCGCTGCTCCACGCGCCCATCCGGTGCGGGTGCGCCTTCGCGTAGTTCTTCACCGACGCGGGCGCCCGCCGGTCTGAGTTGCCCTCACGCAGCACCGGGTTGACGGCCGAGCCCTTGACCTTGTCGTAGGAGGCACGAGCCGCCCGCTCCTCGTCGGTCTGCGGGTTCTCGGGGTAGTCGGGCAGGTCGTAGCCCTGCTCCTGGAGCTCGGCGATCGCGGCCTTGAGCTGCGGGACGGAGGCGGAGATGTTGGGCAGCTTGATGATGTTCGCGGTCGGCCGGGTGGCCAGCTCACCCAGCTCGGCGAGCGCGTCACCGATCCGCTGCTCCTCGGTGAGCCGGTCGGGGAACTGCGCGATGATCCGGCCCGCGAGCGAGATGTCCCGGGTCTCGACCACGACGCCCGCCTTGGCGGCGTACGCCTCGACGACCGGGAGGAAGGAGTACGTCGCGAGCAGCGGCGCCTCGTCGGTGTGCGTGTAGATGATGGTGGAGTCAGCCGTGTCCGTCACCCGTCGGACGCTACTAGAGTGCGAGGGCGACCCGAACCACGGCTCCGACCGCGGGAGCCGCACACGCAGGGGGAATCTCGGACATGGATGACACGCCCACGCGGCAGGTGGTGGCCGCGGAGGTCCTCGGCACCTTCGTGCTCGTGCTCTTCGGCTGCGGCTCGCTGGTGTTCTGGGGCGACCGCGTCGGGCTGGCCCGACGACGGCGACGAACGCACCCAGGTCCGCCCGCCCCGCTGAGGTCACCCCGCGGTGAACGACACCAGCTCCACGCGATCGGTGCCACCGCTCTCGGTCTCCTCGAGGATCAGGCCGACGCCGGGGGCGTAGTACTTCTGCTCGACGAGGTCCGGCTCCAGCGGGGTCGTGTCCTCCGTGACGACCACATCGGAGTAGGTGCCCAGCCCGATGGTGCGCTCGCCGTCGACCTCGAGCACGATCGCCTGGTCCTCCGCCACGCCCTCGGCGTACTCCTGACGGAAGCCGTCTCCGACGCGCGGTGTCGCCGGCATCACCAGCCCCGCCTGCGCGCCGTCCACGCCTGCCTCCCAGGAGCCCGCGGTGTCGGGCCGGCCCCGGTCGTCGTACTCGGTCGTGGCCTCGCCGAAGTACCAGACGTTGCCGTCGCGGTCCTGCGCGAACCAGTCGAACGTCTCCTCGACGACGGTCCCGTCGGCCTCGGTCACGACGTCGCTGACCACGGTCGTGGTGACCCCGGCGACCACCCGGGTCTCGTCGGTGACCGTCACGGTGATCGTCTCGGCGTCGCCGTCCTGCGACTCGTAGACCCACCTGTTGCCGGGCCGCAGCGGCAGGTAGGGGTTGTCGATCTCGGCCACGAAGTCGGCCGGGTCGGGGCTCGCGGTCGGGATCTGGAGCTCGTCGATCCCGGTCGGCGGTGCCGGCTCCGGACCGGCCCCGCACGCCGCCAGCAGCCACGCCGCGACCAGCGCCAGAACGGCTGCCCGACGTGGGGATCGCCGAGCGGTTGGTCGGGCAGGGGGCATGGTCCCAGCATGGCGCACCGCTGCTAGCGTCGGTCTCGGTCCCACCACGATCCAAGGAGTACGACGTGACCTCTCCCCTCAAGGTGGCCGTCACCGGCGCCGCCGGTCAGATCGGCTACAGCCTCCTGTTCCGCCTCGCGAGCGGGTCGCTCCTGGGTCCGGACCGGCAGGTCGAGCTGCGCCTGCTCGAGATCGAGCCGGCACTCAAGGCCCTCGAGGGTGTCGTCATGGAGCTCGACGACTGCGCGTTCCCGCAGCTCGCCGGCGTCGAGATCGGGTCCGACCCCGAGCAGATCTTCGACGGCGTCAACCTCGCGCTGCTCGTGGGCGCCCGCCCGCGCGGCCCGGGCATGGAGCGGGGCGACCTGCTCGAGGCCAACGGCGCGATCTTCACCGCGCAGGGCAAGGCCCTCAACCAGGTGGCCGCCGACGACGTCCGGATCGGCGTCACCGGCAACCCCGCCAACACCAACGCGCTGATCGCGCAGACGAACGCCCCCGACATCCCTGCCGAGCGCTTCTCGGCGCTGACCCGGCTCGACCACAACCGCGCCATCTCCCAGCTGGCGGCGAAGACCGGTGCCCCCGTCACCGACATCAAGAAGATGACGATCTGGGGCAACCACTCCGCGACCCAGTACCCCGACCTGTTCAACGCCGAGGTCGGCGGACGCAACGCCGCCGAGGTCGTCGACGACCAGGCCTGGCTCGAGAACGACTTCATCCCGACCGTCGCGAAGCGCGGCGCCGCGATCATCGAGGCGCGCGGCTCGTCGTCCGCAGCCTCGGCCGCCTCGGCCACGATCGACGCCGCCCGCGACTGGCTGACCGGCTCGCCCGAGGGCGACTGGGTGTCGATGGCCGTGCGCTCCGACGGCTCCTACGCCGTGCCCGAGGGCCTGATCTACTCCTTCCCCGTCGTCACGAAGGACGGCGACTGGGAGATCGTCCAGGGGCTGGACGTCAACGAGTTCTCGCGCGGCAAGATGGACGCCACGGCCGCGGAGCTCGCCGACGAGCGGTCGGCCGTCACCGAGCTCGGCCTCATCTGAGCCCGGCCACCTGGCGTGCCCGCCAGCGCCGACGATCCGAGTCACCTGGTGACGCAGATCGTCGGCCATCAGGCGGCGGTGCCTTTCGGGGCACGTGGCCCCGATAGCCGCTGAGCGGTTGGGGTCCGGTTGCTGGCAGAGTGCTGCCAGTCCCTCCGTTCGGCTGCTGCAGAGGTAACACGTCCATGAGGAGTTGGGCACTGCTGCTGGCAGCGATCGCCAGTGAGGTGACCGCTACCTTGTCCCTCAAGGGCGCCCTCGACCACTCGTGGCTGTACATCATCGTGGTCACCGGTTACCTCGGGGCGTTCGTGCTGCTGACAGCCGTGCTCAAGGCAGGGATGCCTCTCGGCGTGGCCTACGGCATCTGGGCGGCTCTTGGCGTCGGCTGCACCGCGCTGCTGTCGGCTGCCCTCTTCGGCGAGCCGCTGACGATGGTCATGGGTGCGGGCTTGACACTCATCATCGGGGGCATCCTGCTCGTCGAGCTGGGGTCGCACGCGGCGGCGAAGGCACCGACCCCGAACGGGTCAGGGAGCGCCTGATGGCCTGGGGCTACCTCGCCTGCGCCGTCGTCCTGGAGGTCATCGGGACCCTGACGCTGCGCAGGGCCGCGTTCGGCCGCGCCGGGTTGTACGCCGTCGTCGTGGCCTGCTACACGGCCGCGTTCGTCCTCCTTTCGTCGGCCCTTTCTGCAGGCCTGGGACTCGGCGTCGCCTATGGCATCTGGGCTGCCTCAGGTGTAGCTCTGATCGCCGTTGCGTCTCGGCTGTTCTTCAACGAGCGGCTCAGTCCGCTGATGGCTGCAGGTGTGGGACTCATCATCGCCGGCATCCTCCTCGTGGAAGTAGGCCGCGGACACTGACCCGGCCATGCCGCTGAGCGGTCAACGTGCGCCGAGGCACCGTCAGAGCGGCTGGTTGGGGATCGAGGTCGTCAGGAAGAGGAGCAGGCCGCTGACGCCGGCCAGCATCGCGACGTCGATCAGCCGGTGGCGTACGGCGAGCATGCCGGCCTGCCGCGACGGCAGCAGCAGCCGGCAGACGGCGGCGAACCCGAGCCCCCCGCCGATCCACCGCACCCCGGTGCGCCAGCCGTCGAGGACCGACAGCGCGACGCCCGCCATGACGGCCGCGAGCGCGACCAGGTAGAGCATCCCGCCGACCGTGGAGGGGTAGAACCGAGCGGACTCCGGTGCGGACTCCGGGATCGGGTCCGGGGTCGGTGCGTCGTCGTCGGTCTGGGGCACGGTCACGCCAGCGCGAGCTCGGCGGCGTCGACGATGTTGGTGAGCAGCATGGCCCGGGTCATCGGCCCGACCCCGCCGGGGTTGGGGGACACCCAGCCGGCGGTCTCCCAGACCGACGCGGCGACGTCACCGGCGATCCGGCCGTCGACCCGCGAGACGCCGACATCGAGGACGGCCGCGCCCGGCTTCACCATGTCGCCGGTGATGATGTCGGGAACCCCCGCGGCCGCGATCACGATGTCGGCGGTGCGGACGTGGGCGGCGAGGTCGCGCGTCCCGGTGTGACAGAGGGTCACGGTCGCGTTCTCCGAGCGCCGGGTCAGCAGCAGCCCGAGCGGGCGGCCGACGGTGAGGCCGCGGCCGACCACGACCACCTCGGCGCCGGCGATCGGCACGTCGTGGCGGCGCAGCAGCTCGATCACGCCGACCGGCGTGCAGGGCAGCGGCCCGCTCTTGCCGAGCACCAGCTTGCCGAGGTTGAACGGGTGCAGCCCGTCCACGTCCTTGTCGGGGTGCACCCGGGACAGCAGCGCGAACTCGTCGAGCCCGGTCGGCTGCTGCACCAGGAAGCCCGTGCACGTCGGGTCGTCGTTGAGCTCGTCGATCACCGCCTCGACGTCCGCCTGGCTGCTGCCGGCCGGCAGGTCGCGCCGCAGCGACGTGATGCCGATCTCCGCGCAGTCCTTGTGCTTGGCGCCGACGTACCAGTGCGAGCCGGGGTCGTCGCCCACGAGCACGGTGCCGAGGCCGGGCACGACGCCGCGCTCCTTGAGCTTGGCCACGCGCTCGGTGAGCTCGGCCTTGATGGTCGTCAATGTCGCGGTGCCGTCGAGGCGCTGTGCAGTCACGGGGTGGATCCTCTCATCGCTCCGGCTTCGCCGGAGCGATCAGTGCGCGAAATGGCGCGTGCCGGTGAAGTACATGGTCACGCCCGCCGCCTCGCACGCGGCGATGGTCAGCTCGTCGCGGACCGAGCCGCCCGGCTGCACGATGGCTGCGACGCCCGCGTCGATCAGGAGCTGCGGCCCGTCCTCGAACGGGAAGAACGCGTCGGAGGCGGCGACCGAGCCGGCGGCCCGCTCCCCCGCCCGGTCCACGGCCAGCCGGCAGGAGTCGACCCGGTTGACCTGCCCCATCCCGATGCCCACGGACGCGCCGTCCTTGGCGAGCAGGATCGCGTTCGACTTCACCGACCGGCAGGCCCGCCAGGCGAAGGCGAGGTCGGCGAGCACGGCGTCGCTCGCCGGCTGGCCGGTAGCGAGGGTCCACCGGGTCGGGTCGTCGCCGTCGGCCTCGATCGTGTCGGCGAGCTGCACCAGCGCCCCGCCACAGATCTGGCGCATCTCGAGCCCCACGCCGCCGTGGCCCTCGGTCCGCAGGATCCGGATGTTCTTCTTGGCCTGCAGCACCTCGACGGCGCCGTCCTCGTACGCCGGGGCGACGATCACCTCGGTGAAGATCTCGGCCACCTGCTCGGCCAGCGCCACCGACACCGGCCGGTTGACGGCGATCACGCCCCCGAACGCCGACACCGGGTCGCACGCGTGCGCCCGCTGGTGGGCCTCGGCCACGTCGGCGCCGGTCGCGATGCCGCACGGGTTGGCGTGCTTGATGATGGCGACCGTGGGCACGTCGCCCTGCTCGTTCGCCGCCCGCAGCGCCGCGTCGGCGTCGACGTAGTTGTTGTAGGACATCTCCTTGCCGTGCAGCTGTTCGGCCGTCGCGAGCGACTCGCCCGCGTCGGCGGCGACGTACAGCGCCGCCTTCTGGTGCGGGTTCTCGCCGTACCGCAGCACGGCTGCGCGGTCGAGCGTCAGGCCGGCGAAGTCGGGCCACCAGGTCTCGGGATCGGCGGCGAGCTCCTGAGCCATCCACTCACTCATCCACCGGGCGACCGCCACGTCGTACGCCGCCGTGTGCGCGAACGCCTCGGCGGCGAGCCGCTGCCGCTCGCCCAGCGTGAAGCCCCCGGCGGCGACCGCGGCGACGACGTCGGCGTACCGCGACGGGGACGTCACGATCGCGACCGACGGGTGGTTCTTGGCCGCGGCACGCACCATCGACGGCCCGCCGATGTCGATCTGCTCGACGCACTCGTCGGGTGAGGCTCCCGAGGCGACGGTCTGGGTGAACGGGTAGAGGTTCGAGACGACCAGGTCGAACGGCTCGATCTCGAGGTCGCGCAGCTGCTGGACGTGGGTGTCGAGCCGCCGGTCGGCCAGGATGCCCGCGTGCACCCGCGGGTGCAGGGTCTTGACCCGACCGTCGAGGCACTCGGGGAAACCGGTCAGGTCCTCCACCTTGGTGACCGGGAGGCCGAGCCCCTCGATCAGGGCGGCGGACCCGCCGGTGGACACCAGCGCGACCCCGGCCTCGTGGAGCGCGCGGGCCAGGTCGTCGAGGCCGCTCTTGTCGTAGACGGAGACCAGCGCACGGCGGATCGGGATGCGAGTGTCTGACACGGGCGGTCAGCCTATCCGCACCCGGCGGCCCTCGACCGACCAACCCTCCCGGGCCATCCGGCCCACGGTGTCGACCAGCATCTCGCGCTCGCCGACCTTGATCCGCTCGTGCAGCGACTGCTCGGTGTCGTCGTCCTCGACCGGCACCGCGACCTGAGCCAGGATCGGCCCGGTGTCGACGCCGCCGTCCACCAGGAACAAGGTGGCGCCGGCGAGCTTCACGCCGTGGTCGAGCGCGTCGCGGGCCCCGTGCATCCCCGGGAACGACGGCAGCAGCGCCGGGTGGGTGTTGATCATCCGGAACCGGCCGAGGAACCGTTCGCTCACGAGCTTCATGAAGCCGGCCGACACCACCAGGTCCGGCTCGTGGGCGCCGACCGCCTCCGCGAGCGCGCGGTCCCAGTCGTCGCGGGCGGGGTAGTCCTGCACCCTCCGGACGAACGTCGGGAGGCCGGCCCGCTCGGCCCGCGCGAGGCCCTCGATGCCGTCGCGGTCGGCACCGACGGCGACCACCTCGGCGCCGTACGCGGGGTCGGCGGTCGCGTCGAGCAACGCCTGGAGGTTGGTGCCCGAGCCGGACACCAGGACGACGAGCCGCACGCGGGAACTCTAGTGCGCTAGTCGTCGCGCAGGTCGGCGCGCTCGAACGTCCGGCGCTGCCACCACGTCATGACGAGCCCACCGAGCAGACCGCCGATCCCGAGCGCGGTGATGGCGTGCACGAGGACGTCGAACACGAGCGGGTCGACGAATCGCATCCGGCCCGGACCGACCGCACCGCCGGCCACCGAGGCCAGCGCGCCCAGCACCACCCCGGCCCCGACGCCCCCGGCGCAGCCGCGCAGCGCGCCCTCCTCCCAGCGCACCGTCGGGCGACGTCGCTGGGCGAGCGCGGTACCGACCGCCGCGGCGAGCGGGGGGACCGCGACCAGGCCCACGGTCCAGCCGGGAACCGTCCCGCTGTCGGGCAGTGCGGCGAGCAGCGGGAACGCGGGCAGCGCGCCGGTCACGACCACCGTGGGCGACACCAGTGTCTGGGCGCCGACCATGAAGCCGGGGCCGAGCAGGTAGGCGGCCGCGAACAGGGTCGCGTTGGGGAGCACGAGCAGGGTGAGCAGCGCGAAGAGCGTCATCTCGCCCGCGGAGAGCTGGAGCTCGGAGAGCACGTTCACCGCGGTCGCCGCGTCGAGCAGGAACGCCACCAGCAGCGTCACGAACGACGCGATCAGCACCGCGCGGAGCACGGCCCGGCAGCTCGCCGCGGTCGCTCGGACATTGCCCGGGAGCAGGGCGGCCCAGATCGCCGCGCGGCCGCTGCCGACCGCGATCGCCACGCCCCCGAAGCCCACGGCGAGCAGCAGTGACCAGCCCACGGCCGGTGCCGCGCCCGGCGCGGTGGCCGCGGTGGCCGCCAGCCGCAGCGTGACGACGGTGACGGCGACGTACCCGAGCGCGAAGCAGGTGACGGCCACCGGCACGGTCCAGTCGCGCTCTCCGTCGGAGATCTGGTCGGCGTCCGGCCCGTGACCCGACACCGAGTGACCCACGCGCTGGCCCACCCGCCAGCACGACCAGGCGGCGAGCAGCGTGATCAGCAGCGGCACGGCGGTGATGGCGACGCCGTCGATCAGGACTCCCGAGCCGTGCCCGGTGAGCCAGCCCAGCGCTCCGACCCGCAACGCGTCGCGGGGCGCGCCGTGCGAGGCGGCGTCGGTCAGGAACCACCCCGTGACCGCCAGCCCGAGACACACGACGAGCAGCCCACCAGCGGCGAGAACGCCCCCGAGCACACCGACCAGCAGCAGCGGTCGGCGTCGTCGCGGGTCGGCCTCGGGTGGTGTGACACGGCGTACGGGGGCCGAGAGCAGCGCAGTCATGGCCCGCTCATCTTCGCGCCGCTGCGGGACGGTTCGGCGCTCCCACGCCGGTGTGCATCCGCACCACCCCGGCTCGTACAGTGGAGCGGCCATGATCCAGCCGGACGAGTTCGACGCGTTCTACAAGGACGCCCGGGCCCGGCTCCTGCTCCAGACCTACGCCCTCACCGGCGACCTGCCCGCCGCCCGGTCCGCCGTCCGCGACTCCTTCATCGTCACCTGGCACCACTGGCGCAAGGTGAGCCGGATGCCCGACCCCGAGGCGTGGGTCCGGCCGCACGCCTGGTCGCAGGCCCAGCGCCGTCACACCGCCCGGCTGTGGCACCGCGACAAGAGCCTCGAGCCGCACGAGAAGGCGACGTTCGACGCGCTCGGCAAGCTCTCGCTGACTCAGCGCAAGACCCTGCTGCTCCACCACCTGACCCTGCTGCCCGTCACCGAGGCCGCCCGCGAGCTCGGGATGCCGGTCGGCGAGGCCGAGCGGCAGCTGGCCGTCGCCACCGAGCGGTTCGCGGGCGCCCGGAACGTCGCACCCGAGGAGGTGCCGGCGCTGTTCGAGCCGATGCGCGCCCGCGTCGAGGGCTCTCCGTGGCCGCGGTCCACGATCCTGCGGCGGGCCGGCGCCGCCCGGCGACGTACGCACACCCTGGTCGGCGCCCTCGTGGCGGTGGCGGCGGTCTTCGCCACCGGCACCATGGTGAGCGGTTCGACCCTGGAGGGGCAGCGCGAGGAGCTCGGCGCCGATCCCGACCCGGTCGAGACCGGGAGCACCTCCCCTCAGGCGGCGTTCACCGACGACCGGCTGCTGACCGGCGAGGAGCTCGACCTGCTGGTCGACGGTCGCGCGTGGCGCGACGGACGAACCGGGGACAACCGTCGGGGTTCCGGCCGGGTCACGCCGTGCCAGCAGCAGCGGTACGCCGACCCGGACGGCGTCGCGACCATGGTCCGCACGTTCACCACGTCGCCACGCCGGGGCGAGGCGGACGTCTCCGCGGTCCAGTACGCCGAGCTGTCGCGCACCACGAGGGCCTCGAAGCGCGCCTGGCGGACCGCGCTGCAGTGGTACGGCGGCTGCGTCACGCCCCGGATGCAGCTGATCGGCACCTACGCGGTCTCCGGCATCGGCGACGGCGCGCACCTGTTCCACCTGCGCAGCTGGAAGGACCCGGCCACGACGTACGTCGTGGGCGTGGCCCACACCGGCCAGATCCTCACGGTCACCTCGACCGGCACCGCCGGTGCCGCCGACCCTGAGCTGTCCGACGCCGCCGGGTTCCTCGCCGGCTCGATCAACGGACTGTGCACGGCGACGCCCGGCGCCCGCTGCGCCGGCAACCCCGAGGTGAGCGCGATCCGGCCGGTCCGGGTGGGCACCGCGCCCGGCCTCGTCATCGAGGCCGACCTGCCCCGGGTGTCGGAGGTCGACCGGCCGTGGGTCGGGACGCCCCCGTTGCAGGCGCGCACCAACCCCGCGGCCACCGGGTGCGACCGCGCCGACTTCACCCAGGAGTCCGTCTCCCACGCCATGACCCGCACCTTCGTGATCCCCCGGGCCGGCCTGCCCGAGGCCTTCGGCCTGACCGAGACGGTCGGGTCGCTGTCGCGGCCACGGGCCGAGACGTTCGTGCAGACCGTCCGCGACCGGATGGCGTCGTGCGAGGAACGCGACCTCGGCACCGAGGTCGACCAGCTCGAGACGATCCGCCAGGGCGACACCGAGCTCGCTGTCTGGCGGGTCACGTCCGAGCTCACCGACGAGCAGACCGTGACCTACCTGATGGGCATCGCGCGGGAGGGGACCGCCATCGCGCAGGTCGGGTTCGTCCCGGCGCCGGGGGTGTTCATCGAGCAGGCCGACTTCACCGAGCTCGTCCGCCGGGCCGGTGACCGGCTCGAGTACCTGCCTGGACCAGGACCCCGGTAGCGGCAACTTCCCCTGGCCCGGCCGCGTCTCCATGGCGACATGTTGGAGGCGCCCATGAACCGCATCGCCGTGGCCGGCCTGGTCGCCGTGGCCGTAGCGCTCGTCACCGTGCCCGTCGCGGTGGTGGCCTCCGACCGGCTCGACCGGTCGTCGGCTCCCCGACCCACGGACGAGGCCACCTGGCCGCCCACGCAGCCCACCGAGGCACCCGAGACCTCCTCCGGCCCGGCGCCGTCGCCGACGTCACCGGCGACCGAGCGGCCGGACCCGTTCACCCCGGCGTCGTACGACGCGTGGCTGGTCACGATCCCGCCGGAGGTCACGGTCTCCGCAGGGCTGCCGGCGGACGGGGGCGACTACCAGCGATCGACCGGCGCCGTCACCGAGTCGTTCTGCGGCGCGGACGGGCTGCCCGTGGCCGGGGTGCTGGACACCCGGCGCGACGGGGCGGTCGGCCCGGAGTTCGCCGACCTGCGCGACCTGCGGCTCTATGCCGACGACGCCGCCGCCCACGACCTGCTCGTCCGGGTCCGGGAGGCCGCCGAGGGCTGCCCCGAGGACGAGCACGGCCGCACCCGGTGGTTGACCGACGTCACGGGTCCCGACCTGGGCGAGGAGGCGGTACGGGTCGTGCGCACCTACGAGACCGACGGCCTCGTGAACCTCGGGGCCACGTTCTGGCACGTGGTGCGCGTCGGCAACGCCGTGCTGGTCACCGCGCAGAGCGGCGAGTACCTGCCGGGCGACACGCTCGGGCAGGGGATCGAGAGCCACGAGCGGACGATCGCGCCGATCATCGCCCGGCTCTGCGAGTTCGGCGCCTCCGGCTGCGCGGCCGCGGGCGACATCCCCGACGACGTCCCGCTCGCCGCCGGCTGGCCGGACGACGACGCGGCCGAGCCCGGCCCCCGCTACGGGCTGCGCGGTCCCGACCGCTCCCTGGGCCCGCTGACCTGGACCCTCTGCGAGGAGTCGTTCACCGCCAGCGGCGAGCGCGACCGGCTGCGCGCCGACTGGCACAACGTGGAGGACTACCGCGGTCGCGAGCTGCTCACGTTCGACGACGCCGACGACGCGGTCGCGTTCACCGGCGAGCTCGTGGCGTTCTGGGAGAGCTGCCCGCGGCAGGACCACGGCGACGGCTACGAGTCGGTCAACGACGTCCGCCCCACGGGTGCCGGCGGCGAGTCGTACGCGCTGCTGCGGTGGAGCGAGTACGACGGCTCCCCCGGTGTCGGCCTGACCGTCGTCCACGTGACCAGGCTCGGCCGGTCGGTCCTGGTCGACCAGGCCAGCAACGAGGGCAGCCGGGCGGGCGCTCCCGGTCAGGTGGCCGGGCAGATCGCCGCCGCCGACCCGATCGTGGCCGCGATGTGCCGGTTCACCCTCGCCGGATGCTGAGGATGCCCCGGTAGTCCACAGCGATCTGGTGGTGGAACAGGCTGCCGCGGCAGCCAGTTCCGTGTGGACTACCGGATCCTCGAGAGCAGGTCGAGCACGGCGTCGGTCACCTCGTCCGGGTCGGTGAGCCAGTGGAGGTGCTCGCCCTCGATCCGACGCCGCGGCCAGCCGGCCGCCTCGGCCCGGTCCCACTCCGCGACGTACGACGGCCCGAGGGCGAGGTACCCGCACGCGCCGCTCTCCCAGTCGGGCGGGACGGCGACCTCGGAGTCGACGTACGCCAGCGGCACCTGGGGGGCTTCCGCGTCCACGCGCTCGAACCACTCGCCCGGCAGCACGTCCGCGTAGTCGGCCGGCGACCACCACCGCGTCCACGGCGGGAGCCGGCCGTCGCTGTCCGCGAGCTCGGCCAGGTGGTCGCGGAACGCCGGCGGGGCGAGCCGGGAGACCGGCCCCGGCGACGGCAGCGCCGCATCGACGAACACGACGGGCGCCCCGCCGGCGCCGGCACTCACGGCGGGCGCCAGGTAGCCCGCGTTGCTGTGCGGCACCAGCAGTGTGTCGGCTGCCGCGAGCGCGGTCCACGTCGGTCACGAGGTCGGCGGCAACGGGCGGCCTGGCCACCGGGGCCAGGACGGCGTCGAGCCCCTCCCCCCTGAGCGACGCGACCAACGGCTCGTAGGCCACGTCGGGGAGGAAGGGGCTCGGCAGCACGAGCGCCTTCACGGCGTGCTCAGCGGGTCAGGCCCGCGTCTTCAAGATCTCGCGCATCAGGTCGGCGGTCTCCGACGGCGTCTTGCCGACCTTGACCCCGGCGGCCTCGAGGGCCTCCTTCTTCGCGGCTGCGGTCCCGGACGAGCCCGAGACGATCGCACCGGCGTGGCCCATGGTCTTGCCCTCGGGAGCGGTGAAGCCGGCGACGTACCCGACGACCGGCTTGGTCACGTGCTCCTTGATGTAGGCCGCGGCCCGCTCCTCGGCGTCACCGCCGATCTCGCCGATCATCACGATCGCAGCGGTGTCGGGGTCGTTCTCGAACGCCTCGAGGGCGTCGATGTGGGTGGTCCCGATCACCGGGTCACCGCCGATGCCGATCGCGGTCGAGAAGCCGAAGTCCCGCAGCTCGAACATCATCTGGTAGGTCAGCGTGCCCGACTTCGACACCAGCCCGATCGGGCCCTTGCCGGCGATCGTGTGGGGAGTGATGCCGGCCAGCGACTCCTCGGGCGTGATGACGCCGGGGCAGTTCGGGCCGATCATCCTCGTGGACTTGCCCGCGAGGTAGGCGAAGATCGCGGCGCTGTCCTGCACCGGGACCCCCTCCGTGATGACGACGAGCAGGCCGATGCCGGCGTCGATCGCCTCGAGGCACGCGTCCTTGGTGAACGCCGGTGGCACGAAGACGACCGACACGTCGGCGCCCGTCTCCTTCATCGCCTCCTCGACGGTGCCGAAGACCGGCAGCTCCTGGCCGGCCAGCTCGACGGTGGTGCCGGCCTTGCGGGCGTTGACCCCGCCGACGATGTTCGAGCCGGCGTCCAGCATCAGGGTGGTGTGCTTGGAGCCCATGCCACCGGTCATGCCCTGGACGATGATCCGGGAGTCCTTGTTCAGGTAGATCGACATCAGTTCTTCGCTCTCTCCGTCGCGCGTCTCAGGCGTTCGCCAGCTCGGCGGCCTTGTCGGCCGCGCCGTCCATCGTGTCGACCTGGGTCACCAGGGGGTGGTTCAGCTCGTCGAGGATCGCCCGACCCCTCTCGACGTTGTTGCCGTCGAGGCGTACGACGAGCGGCTTGGTCGCCTCGTCACCGAGGATCTCCAGCGCGCCCTTGATGCCGTTGGCGACCTCGTCGCAGGCGGTGATCCCGCCGAACACGTTCACGAACACGCTCTTGACCTGCTCGTCGTGGATGATCACGTCGAGCCCGTCGGCCATCACCTGGGCGTTGGCGCCGCCGCCGATGTCGAGGAAGTTGGCCGGCTTGACGCCGCCGTGCCGCTCGCCGGCGTACGCGACGACGTCGAGCGTCGACATGACGAGTCCTGCCCCGTTGCCGATGATCCCGACGTGACCGTCGAGCTTCACGTAGTTGAGGCCCTTGTCCTTCGCCTTGGCCTCCAGCGGGTCCGACTCCTCGCGGATCTCGAACGCGGCGTGCTCCTCGTGGCGGAAGTCGGCGTTGTCGTCGAGCGACACCTTGCCGTCGAGCGCCTCGAGCCGGTCGCCCACGAGCCGGG
This sequence comes from uncultured Actinomycetota bacterium, assembly GCA_963829855.1. Lineage (GTDB taxonomy): Bacteria > Actinomycetota > Actinomycetes > Propionibacteriales > Nocardioidaceae > Nocardioides. The sequence continues at coordinate 971,472 of CAWHKE010000011.1, forward strand.
CCAGCGGGTTGACCTCCACCAGGGTCGCGTCCTCCTCGACGAAGACCGCCCACAGCTGCTGGAGCATCTGGATCGCCTGGTCGCGCAGCGCGTCCGGGAAGCCCGCCTCGTCGACGATCGCCTCCGCCGTGGCGGCATCGACGCCGGTGAGCGCGTCGATCGGGACCTTCTTCACGGCGTCCGGGTTGGTCTTCGCGACCTCCTCGATCTCGACGCCGCCCTCGACGCTCGCGATGCAGAGGTAGGAACGGTTCGCACGGTCGAGCAGGTAGGAGAAGTAGTACTCCTCCTCGATCGAGGCGCCGGGGACCACGAGCACCCGGTTGACGGGAAGGCCCTTGATCTCGAGGTCGAGGATCGCGCGGGCGGCCTCCTCGGCCTCCTCCGGCGTCTTCACGACCTTCACGCCGCCCGCCTTGCCGCGACCGCCGGCCTTGACCTGCGCCTTGACGACGACGACGCCGCCGATCTCCTCGGCCGCGGCGCGCGCGTCCTCAGGAGTCGTGACGGTCTTGCCGAGGGTCACGGCCACGCCGTGCTTGGCGAAGAGCTCCTTCGCCTGGTACTCCATCAAGTCCACTGTCCGACCAGTCCTTGTCGTGTTCGTGTTCGACGAGCTCGGGGGTTCGCGCTTCGCACCCTAGCCTCGTGGACCGGCCCACGGCAGAGGGGGTCGCCGGGCGGTCACCCGGGCTCGGCGGACGGTCGGAGATCAGACGCGACTGAAGTGCTCGGCCACCCAGCCGGTGATCTCGTGGGTCGTCGCGCCGGGGGTGAAGACCTTCGCGACGCCGATCTCCTCCAGCACCGGGATGTCCTCCTCCGGGATGATCCCGCCCCCGAAGACGACGATGTCGGAGGCCTCACGCTCGGCCAGCAGCGCGACCAGCTTCTTGAAGAGCGTCATGTGGGCGCCCGACAGGACGGACAGCCCGATCAGGTCGGCGTCCTCCTGGATCGCGGTCTCCACGATCTGCTCCGGGGTCTGGTGCAGGCCGGTGTAGATGACCTCGTGACCGGCGTCGCGCAGCGCGCGGGCGACGATCTTGGCGCCCCGGTCGTGACCGTCGAGCCCGGGCTTGCCGACGACGATGCGGATCCGGCCGGTCGCGGGGGTGGCGGTCATGGCCGCAGGTTATCCGACCCCCGAGCCCGAGCGTCGGGCGTCACTTCTCCTCCACAGGAAGACCCCCCGGAATTCCCTTGACCGTGACCTATCCGTTACAGTCTCTGCTCGTTGTCTCCAACCCCCGAGCTTCTGGGAGCACACACGGATGGGTCACCATCGAGCGGATCGTCGCGGCCTGAGCCGCCGACCGTCGGCGACCCCCACCGCCACCGCCTCGAGGGCTCGCACCGAGGCCACCGCGGCCCGCCCCGCGCCGGTGAGCAACGGCCCCGGCCGGCGCAAGGCCAGCCGTCACTCGGGCCGTCGCGGCCCGCTGTTCCGCGGCCTCCCGTCGGTCCCCGTGCTCCTCGGCATCGCGGCGCTGTCCGTCTCGGCGGGCGGCGCCGTCGTCGTGTCCGACCCCGCCCTGACGTCGGCCCCCGACCAGCGGGTGATGGCGGCCAGCGCCCTCGGTGGCGCCAGCGGCCAGTCCAGCAACGACCTGCTCTCGGGTCGCGGCTCCGGCGTCTCCCGCGACGCAGACCGGGCCGCCGAGTCCGCGTTGGTCGCCGAGGCCGAGGCGATGTCCAAGGAGCGCAACGAGGTGCTCGCCCAGTTCGCCCAGCAGGCCGAGCAGCAGTCGAAGAAGATCGCCCTGAACCTGTGGGTGCTCCCCACCAGCCCGTCGGTCACCACCGCCTCGTTCGGTGAGTACGGACTCTGGGCCAGCTACCACACCGGCCTCGACTTCAACGGCTACGAGGGCCAGCCGATCATGTCGATCGCCCGCGGGGTCGTGACCTCGGTCGGGTACGACGGCTCCTACGGCAACAAGACGGTCATCACCCTCGAGGACGGCACCGAGATCTGGTACTGCCACCAGAGCAGCTTCGGCGTCAGCGAGGGCGAGGAGGTCGACGCCGGCGAGGTGATCGGCACGATCGGGTCCACCGGCAACGTGACCGGCTCGCACCTGCACCTCGAGGTGCGTCCGGGCGGCGGCGACCCGGTCGACCCGTACTCAGCCTTCCTGGTCCACGGCGTCACCCCCTGACGCCGCCGCGTGCCTACAGCTTCTCGACCGGCGCGTACCTCAGCAGCAGCCGCTTGACGCCCTCGCTGCCGAAGTCGATCGAGGCGACCGCCTTGTCGGCGGCACCCTCGATCGCGACCACGGTGCCCAGCCCGAAGCTGTCGTGCTGGACCCGGTCGCCCGGCGCCAGCGACGGCACCTCGCGGGTCGCCTTGGCCTTCGACGCGGCGTCGGCCCGGGCCGCGGCGGCGGAGAAGTTGCGACGGCCCGCGGCCGTGGGGGTGCCCCACGAGCGGCTGCTGGAGGACAGGTCGGGGCGGTTCCACTGGCTCTGCGCCGCCTCGGTACGCCGCCAGTCGACGAGGTCGATCGGCAGCTCGTCGAGGAACCGCGAGGCGGGGTTGTGGGACGGCGCGCCCCACGCGGAGCGCACCACGGCGCGCGACAGGTAGAGCCGCTGCTGGGCTCGGGTGACGCCGACGTACGCGAGCCGCCGCTCCTCCTCGAGCTCGGGCTGGTCGCCGAGGGAGCGGGCGTGGGGGAAGACCCCGTCCTCGAGACCGGTGAGGAAGACGACGGGGAACTCCAGGCCCTTGGCGGTGTGGAGCGTCATCAGCGTCACGACGCCCGTGTCGTCGCCGTCAGGGTCGTCGGGGATCTGGTCGGTGTCGGCCACCAGCGCCACCCGCTCGAGGAACTCGGCGAGACCGGCCGCGCCGGTGGCGACCGCCTCCGGGTCGTCGGCGAACTCGCGGGCCACCGCCACGAGCTCGGCGAGGTTCTCGAGCCGGGTCTCGTCCTGCGGGTCGTCCGAGCCCTCGAGCTCCGCGAGGTAGCCAGATCGGTCGAGCACCGACTCGAGCACGACGTCCGGGCGCTCGTCGGCGGCCACCATCGACTGCAGCTCCTCGACCATGGCCACGAACCCGGAGATCGCGTTGTGCGACCGCGACGCCAGCCCGGGCGCCTCGTCGGAGCGCCGCAGCGCCTCCCAGAACGGGACGCGCTCGCGCTCGGCGAGGACCGTGACACAGGCGACCGCGCGGTCGCCGATGCCGCGCTTGGGGGTGTTGAGGATCCGGCGCAGCGAGATCTCGTCGGCCGGGTTGACCAGCATCCGCAGGTAGGCGAGCGCGTCGCGCACCTCGCGCCGCTCGTAGAAGCGCACCCCGCCGACCACCTTGTAGGGCTGGCCGGTGCGGATGAACACCTCCTCGAACACGCGTGACTGGGCGTTGGTCCGGTAGAACACCGCGACGTCGGCGGCGCGGACCCCCGCCTGGTCGGTGAGGGTGTCGATCTCGTCGGAGACGAACCGCGCCTCGTCGTGCTCGTCGTCGCCGACGTACCCCACGATCCGCTCGCCCGCACCCGCCTCGGACCACAGCCGCTTCGGCTTCCTGCCCTTGTTGTGGGTGATGACGGAGTTGGCGGCGTTGAGGATCGTCTGGGTCGAGCGGTAGTTCTGCTCGAGCATGATCGTCTGGGCGTTCGGGAAGTCCTGCTCGAAGTCGAGGATGTTGCGGATGTTGGCGCCCCGGAACGCGTAGATCGACTGGTCGGCGTCACCGACGACCATCAGCTCGCTCGGCTCGACCCGCTCGGCCTCGGGGTCGAGGTCCTCGGGGTCGTCGGCACAGAGCTGGTGGATCAGGGCGTACTGCGCGTGGTTGGTGTCCTGGTACTCGTCGACCAGCACGTGCCGGAACCGGCGGCGGTAGTTCTCGCGCACGTCGGGGAACGCCATGAAGAGGTGGACGGTGGTCATGATCAGGTCGTCGAAGTCGAGCGCGTTGGCGTCCTTGAGGCGCCGCTGGTAGAGGGAGTAGGCCGAGGCGCATGCCTCCTCGTAGTGGTTGCGGGCGTCGCGGGTGACTTCCTCGTGGTCGCGCAGCTCGTTCTTGTGGTTGGACATCCAGTGGAGCAGCACGTTGGGCGGGAACCGCTTGGGGTCGAGCTCGAGGTCCTTCGCCACCAGCGTCATCAAGCGCTTGGAGTCGGCCGCGTCGTAGATCGAGAACGTCGACTTGAAGCCGAGCTTGTCGATCTCCTTGCGCAGGATCCGCACGCACGCGGAGTGGAACGTGCTCACCCACATGATCCGGGCCCGGCGGCCGACGAGGTCCTCGACCCGCTCCTTCATCTCGGCCGCGGCCTTGTTGGTGAACGTGATCGCCAGGATCGAGCCGGGGTGGGCCTTGCGCTCGGTGATCAGCCACGCGATCCGGCGGGTCAGCACCCGGGTCTTGCCCGACCCGGCACCGGCCACGACGAGCAGCGGCCGGCCCGCGTGCACGACCGCCGCGCGCTGCTGCTCGTTGAGCCCCTCGAGCAGCTCCTCGGGGCTCGGGCCGCGGCGCGCTGCCGTCGCCGCCTCGGCCCCGTCGTCGGCGGCGAGGTGCTCGAACCCGGGCAACGGCGTGGAGGTACTCATGTCCCCCCAACCCTACGGTTCCGATCCGACAGCTGCCGCCGGTGGACTCCGGAACGTGTTACAACGCCGGCCGGCGAGTGGTCAGGCGTGGGCGGGCGACCAGAGGACGGCGACGCCGACGTTGACGAGGGTCAGCAGGAGCAGCCCGGCCCAGAGCCCCTGGGGGATCTGGGGCTTGCGGGTGTTGGCCATGACCAGCACCAGGATCACCAGCCCGACGCCGAACTTCACGCCGATCTTCACGTGGTCGACCGCCACGTCGCTCGCCTCGAGGACTCCGACGAGGAGCAGCCCGGCGAGGAACGCCGTGCCGGCCCCGTCGCGCATCGCGCCGTTGACGACCTTGTGGGGCTCGCGGGCCTGCACGACCAGGCCACCGAAGAGCGCGGCGAAGCCGAGCAGGTGCACGAACAGGAGGATCAGCCGAGCCAGGTCCATACGCGGAGCCTAGTCGCGGCGGGGCCTCACTTCTTCTTGGCCCTCGGCGCCGGCCGTACGACGAGCACCGGGCACGGCGCGTAGTGCTGGACGCGCTGCGCCGTGCTGCCCACCAGCACCGTGTCGCTGATGCCCCGGCCGCCGCTGGCGACCACCACCAGCCCGGCGTTCAGCTGCTTGGCCGCCTTGATGATCTCGTTCGCCGGTGACCCCGAGCGGATCCGTTGGTGCACCTTCGGGCCCCACCCGTCGAAGACCGCGGCGACCGTCTCGACCGAGGACTTGGCGGCCGCGCGGAAGCCGCCGGTCTCCAGGTCGGCCCGCCGCCGCTCCTCCGACGACAGGTCGTCGGCGAAGGCGACGGCCGCGAGCGGCCGGATCACTGCCACGACCGAGATGTCGGTGATCTTCGCCGGGTCGGCGAAGGACTTGAGATGCTTGGCGGCACGCAGCGACTGCTGGCTGCCATCGGTGGCGATGACGACGTGCATGGTCAGACTCCCTTCCCGTCCGCGGCGGCGGGGTCGCCCCGCTCGACACCAGGGGGACGCGATCTCCTGCCGAAGAAGTACTCGACGAGGAACAGCACGACCCCCACGCCGATGAGACCGGCGCACCAGATCAGCGACGTCGGGTCGTCGTTGATGGACCAGTAGAGGATGGCCGCGTTGCCGAGCAGGCCGACGAACAGCAGGGGGGTGTTGGCGCGGTACGTCCGTTCGTCCTCGTCCTGCCCGCGCAGCTTGAGGCACGAGATGATGACGAGCGAGTAGATGAACAGGAGGAACAGCACCGTCACGAGGGACAGTCGCTCGATCAAGGGCGCCCCCTCGACGTTGGGCGCGAACGTGCCGACCACGAGCAGCGCGCAGACCACGAGGCCGCTGAAGATCAGCCCGACCCACGGGCTGCGGCGGGTGGGGTGGATCTTGGCGAACACGCCGGGCACGACGTCCTCGTTGGCCATGCCGTAGAGGATCCGCGGCTGGGTCACCACGGCCACCAGGGTGGTGTTGGTGATGGCGATCAGAGCGATCACCGAGAACAGCGTGCTCATGAAATCCGTGTCGATGGGCAGGATCCCGGCCTCGACCACCTCGAGCAGCGCAGCCCCGGAGCCGGCCAGTGTGTCGGTCGGCACCGTCAGGGCCGCCGCCATCGAGACCAGCACGTAGATGACGCCGGCGGTGATCATGCCGCCGATCAGCGACCGGGGGAAGTTGCGGTGCGGGTCGATCGTCTCCTCGGCGACGTTCGCCGTGTTCTCGAAACCGGTCATCGCGAAGAACGAGAGCGCGACGCCGGCGAGGATGGCGAGCGCCGGGCTGACCGGCTCTCCGTCGAGGTTCCGGCTCTGGAAGTCGAACAGCACCCCGAAGTCGGCGTCGCCCTCAGCGATGAACCAGATACCGATGATCAGCACGATCAGCAGGCCGGCGATCTCGATGAAGGCCATGACCATGTTGATCACGACGGACTCGGTGATCCCGATGAAGTTGATGATCGTCAGGACTCCGATGAACACCAGCGTGACGAGGAGCGCCGGGGGGCCCGCCCACAGGGTGGCGAAGTAGGACGCGAAGCCGTCGGCCAGCGCCCCGGCGGCCGCGAAGCTGGCGGACAGGAAGCAGACGGTGATCAGGAACGTCAGCGCCTTGTTGCGGAACGCCTTGTTGACGTACAGCGCCGCGCCGGCGGCCTGTGGGTACTTGGTGACCAGCTCGGCGTACGCCGTGCCGGTGATGGCAGCGATCGTGACGCCGACTCCGAACGCGATCCAGAACGCACCGCCGACCACGGCGGCGACCAGTCCGATCAGGACGTAGATGCCCGACCCGAGGACGTCACCGAGCGTGTAGAAGAAGAGCTGTTTGCCGGTGATGGACCGGCGGAGCCCGCCGTCGTCCTCGTCGTCCGTCGTGGGGAGGGCACTGGTCTCGGCCATGGGGGCTCTCTTCCGAGGAGGGGAGATTCGGCTCCCCCACGCAACCGCCCCCGGCGAGGCTTGTCAACGCCCGTTCGGGTGAGCGCGCTCAGAGCAGGTGCCGGTCGGAGGCCCAGCGGGTCAGCTCGTGCCGCGACGACAGCTGCAGCTTGCGCAGCACCGAGGACATGTGGGTCTCGACGGTCTTGATGGAGATGAAGAGCTCCTTCGCGACCTCCTTGTAGGCGTAGCCGCGGGCGATCAGCCGCATCACCTCCCGCTCCCGCTCGGTGAGTCGGTCGAGGTCCTCGTCGACCGCCGCGACCTCGATCGAACCGGCGAACGCGTCGAGCACGAACCCCGCCAGCCGCGGGGAGAACACCGCGTCACCGTCGGAGACCCGGCGGATCGCGTCGACCAGCTCGGGGCCGGTGATGGTCTTCGTGACGTAGCCGCGGGCGCCGCCCCGGATCGTGCCGATGACGTCCTCGGCGGCGTCGCTGACCGACAGCGCGAGGTAGCGGGTCGCGGGGCTCTGCGCCCGCTTCACGACCTGCACTCCCCCGCCGCCCGGCAGGTGTACGTCGAGGAGCACGACGTCCGGGGCGGTGGCCTCGATCGCCGCGACCGCCTGGTCCACGTCGCCGGCCTCGCCCACGACCTCCACCATCGCGGCGTGGCCGGCGAGCTCGCCGCGCACGCCCGACCGGAACATCGCGTGGTCGTCGACCAGCACCACCCGGATCGGGGCGCGCGCCGCCCCGGCGGGCTGGGTGGTGGGGGTCTCGTCACTGGTCATCGGTGTCTCCTGTGGTCACGGGCAGGTGCAGCCGCACCTCGGTCCCCTCGCCGGGCGTGGACCGGACCTCGGCGGTGCCGCCGTGGCGGTCCATCCGGTCGCGGATGCTGTGCTGGAGGCCGTAGCGTCCCTCGGCCACGACCTCGGGGTCGAAGCCGACTCCCCGGTCGCGGACGAAGACGTCGACCGTCTCGTCGGTGATCTCGGCGTACACGTCGATCCGGTCGACGCCGGCGTGCTTGGCGGCGTTGGTGACCGCCTCGCCGGCCGCCTTGACGGCCGCGGACAGGGTCTCGGAGTAGGCGCGGTCGCCGACCGCCACCACCTCGACGGAGACACCGTGGGCGTCCTCGATGGTCGCGGCCATCCGCCGCAGCGCGCCGGCCACGGTCGTCTCGTCCGTCGACTCCTCGGAGTAGAGCCAGGCCCGGAGGTCGCGCTCCTGCGAGCGGGCCAGCCGGGCGACGAGCGGGCCGTCGTGGGAGTTCTTCTGGATCAGCGCGAGGGTCTGGAGGACCGAGTCGTGGAGGTGGGCGGCGACGTCGGCGCGGTCCTGGCTGCGCACCCGCTCCGCGCGCTCGGCGGTCAGGTCGGCCGCGAGCCGGTAGATCCACGGGCCGACGACCACGCCCAGCCCGGCGACGGCGATCAGCGAGATCGCGGTGACGTCGCGCGCAAGACCGAGCGAGCCGCCGTCGCGCAGCGACACCAGCACCAGGGCGACGACGATCAGGGCGAGGCCCGCCCCGATCCGCGCGTACGACGCCCAGCCGCCGCTGCCGAGCACCACCCGGACCGGGTCGACCCGGCCGGTCGTGTCGAGCCAGCGCTCCCGCTGCGCCTCGTCGGCCTGCCGCCACAGCAGCGCCACCCCGGCGAGCCCGACGGCGATCGCCCAGAACAGGGTCCCCTGGCCGAGGATCGAGCCGAGCAGCAGCAGACCGCCGATGCCCAGTGCGGCGAGCACCACGGCGGGCCCGGCGTCGGTCAGTCGCCGGATCCGGCCCGGCCGACGCCCGCCGCGCGTGGCGCCCTCGATGCCCGGCGCCGCCTGCTGGAAGGCGCTGTCGGCGGGCAGCACGAGCCACAGCCCGGCGTACAGGAAGACGCCGAGGCCGCCGAGGGTCGCGGCGACGATGAACCCGGCTCGCACCCACAGCGTCGGCAGCGCGAGGTGGCGCGCGAGACCGGCCGCGACCCCGCCGACGATCGGCTCCTGGGTGTCACGGCTGGCGCGCCGCACGGTCGGGGGCACGCTGTGATGTGGGGCGCTGGTCGCGCTGGCACTGCTCATCGCACGTCCATCGTCACACAGCGAGCGGGGCCGGACCATGAGGCGAAACCCCGATCCGACCCTGAGCCCCGGGGCACCGGGACCGGGCATGATCAGGGTGGTCCCCGATGGTCTCCGACCCTCCCACGCACCACGCTGGATGACATGACGACGACACCTCCTGATGCACCCGCCGGAGACACCGGTCCCCGGACATCGCGTGACGAGATCCGCGACCTCGGCCGGCTCCGCCGCTCGACCCACGACCGCAAGGTCGCCGGCGTCGCCGGCGGACTCGCCCGCCACCTCGACATCGACCCGGTCATCCTGCGGGTGGCCTTCGTGGTCCTCGCCTTCTTCGGCGGCGCCGGCCTGATCCTGTACGGCGCCTGCTGGCTGCTGGTGCCGGAGGACGGCTCCGACGACGCGCCCGTGAGGCTCGACGAGAAGAGCCGGACCGTGGCGCTGATCGTGCTCGGGGTGATCGCCGCGCTGGCGCTGGTCGGCGACTCGTGGGGCGCCTACTGGTTCCCGTGGCCGCTGGCGATCATCGGCCTGATCGCCTTCGTGTGGCTCAGCCGGAACGGCCGCGGTCGCGAGGGGACCGCGGGCGCACCGGCCGGGACGCCGCAGGGCTGGGTCACGCCGCCCGGCCCCCCGCCGGTCGGCCCGACGCCCGAGGCCGGCACCGACGCGGGCACCGAGAGCGACCCCGAGACCGACCCCGCGACCGGCCAGACGGTGCCGGCCGGAGCGCCGTACGCACCCGAGACCCGGCAGTACGCCGCCCAGCACGGCGACCCCTACGCCGGCCAGTACGGAGCCGGCCAGTACGGGCGGCCAGTACGGAGCTGGCCAGTACGGGGGTGGGCAGTACGGCGGCTACCAGGCCTACGTCCCGCCGGCTCCGAAGGAGCCGCGCAAGCACGGCCCCATCCTGTTCTGGTTCACGCTGCTCCTGATCGCGGTCGCCGAGGGTGTCCTCGGGATCGTCGACGGCGCCGGCGCACCGATCGTCGACTCGGCGTACCCGGCCCTCGCCCTCGGCGTGATCGCCGTCATGCTGCTCGTGGGCTCGGTCATCGGCCGCCCGGGTGGCCTGATCGCGCTCGGCATCATCACCAGCCTGGCCCTGACCGCGGCCACCGTGGCCGACCGGTGGGACGGGGAGACCGTCCTCCACCAGCCGCTGCGCGGGGAGCAGGTGGCCGCGTCCTACTACCTCGAGGCGGGCGAGCAGGTCGTCGACCTGGGCAACATCCGCGACATCGAGGAGCTCGACGGGCGCACCATCTCGATCACCGGTGAGGTGGGCCGGATCGAGGTGATCGTCCCCGACGGCGTCGACGTCGAGATCACCGCCGATGTCGACGGCCCCGGCGGCTACGACCTGTTCGGCGCGCAAGGTGGCGGCATCGGCTGGACCCGCTCCGGCTTCCACGACGGCGGGACCGACGCCCCGTCGCTCGTGATCGACGCCAACCTCGAGGTCGGCGAGATCACCGCCGACACCGCCCCCTGAGACCACGAGACGACCGAGGAGACCTGACATGACCGAGCACATGGACGAACACATGAACGAACACGACGAGACCAGCCTCTACGACGACCTCTACGACACCGAGGCGGCCGCACAGCCCGAGCCCGACCAGTCGGTCATCACCAGCTGGCGACACCCGGTGAACATCGGCCACCTGGTGATGGGCACCGCGTTCGCCGGGACGGTGATCGTGTGGGCGATCTTCGCCGGGGGCGCGATCCGCGACGACAACATCGGCTGGCTGATGGGGATCCCCTGGGTCGGCGCCGGTGCCGCGGGCCTGGTGGCCATGGCAGTCTCCGCGCGACGCCGCAGCCGGCCGGCGGAGTGAGCCTCGCGTCGTGGCGGTGCCTACAGTGACCGCATGACGCTTCCCACGCTCGGGACCCTGCAGGTCCGGACGCTCGACGAGCGTCCGGACCTGCTCGGCGTCCCGGTCCAGCAGGCGCTGGCGTCCTGGCCACACGCCGGCGGCGTGGGCGTGGCCGAGATCGACCCGGACCTGGCCGACACCGCCGCCTGCTCGGAGGCCTACGACGTACCGCTCGAGGCCGGCGCCAACTGCGTGGTCGTCGCCGGCCGGCGCGACGGCGCGGAGCGGGTCGCGGCCTGCCTGGTGCGGGCCGACACCCGCGCCGACGTCAACACGGTGGTGAAGCGGCTGCTCGACGTGCGCAAGTGCTCGTTCCTCGCGCTCGACCGCGCGGTCGAGGAGTCGGGGATGGAGTACGGCGGGATCACGCCGATCGGGTTGCCGCCGTCCTGGCGGCTCCTGCTCGACGCCCGCGTCGCCGAGCTCGACGTCGCCCTGATCGGCTCCGGCGTCCGCCGCTCGAAGCTGCTGGTGCCGGGGAGCCTGCTGGCGCAGTTGCCGGGCGCCGAGGTCGTCGAGGGCCTCGCCTCCTGACGTCGCTCCCACCGACGAATAACCGGTCGAGCGCGGTGCCCTGCGCTCCGTAGGCTGGGGCCGGTGCGGGCCCTTCCTCTCGACCACCCCGGTACTGCGGACATCGGGTCCCCGGGCCGGTTCCTGTGGTGGGTGGCGAAGGGTCAGTGGCAGACCCTGCTCGGCGGCATGTTCTTCGGCGTGATCTGGGCGAGCTCGCAGGCCGTGATGCCGCTCGTCCTCGGTCGCGCGATCGACCACGGCGTCGCCGCCCGCGACAGCTCCGCGTTGGTGGAGTATGCCGGGCTGATGCTCCTCGTCGGACTCGTCCAGGCGGTCAGCGGGATCGTGCGCCACCGGTTCGCGGTCGCCAACTGGCTGACCGCGGCCTACCGGACGGTGCAGCTCGTCGGGCGCCAGTCGGTCGCCCTCGGCATGACGCTGCCTCGCAAGGTGTCCACCGGCGAGGTGGTCGCGATCGGCACGAGCGACCTCGGCCACGTCGGCCAGGTGATGGACGTCTCGGCGCGGTTCGCCGGCGCCGTCGTGTCGTTCCTGCTGGTGTCGGTCATCCTGCTCCAGACCTCGGTCACGCTGGGGCTGGTCGTGCTCCTCGGCGTACCGGTCCTGATGCTGCTCATCGGGCCGCTGCTGAGCCCGCTGCAGCGCCGCGCCGCCCACCAGCGCGAGCTGATGGGCGACCTCGCCAACACCGCGACCGACATCGTGAGCGGCCTGCGGGTGCTGCGCGGCATCGGCGGCGAGCAGGTGTTCCACAACCGCTACCGCCGCGAGTCCCAGGCCACCCGCCGGGCCGGCGTCGCCGTGGCGCGGCTGCAGTCGGTCCTCGACGCGCTCCAGGTGTTCCTGCCCGGGATCTTCGTGGTGGTCGTCGTCTGGATCGGGGCGCGGGCGGCCGTGGCCGGCACGATCACCGCGGGCGAGCTGGTCGCCTTCTACGGGTACGCCGCGTTCTTGCTGATCCCGCTGCGGACCGCCACCGAGTACGCCAACAAGGTCATCCGCGCCCGGGTCGCCGCCCGGCGGATCTGCCGGGTGCTCGCGCTGGCGCCCGACTACCCCGACCCGCAGGTCGTCGCCGCGTCCCCGCCCGTCGGGGCGGTGCTGGCCGACGCGCGCACCGGGGTCCGCGTCGAGCCGGGCCTGCTCACCGCCCTCGTCACCGAGCAGCCCGAGCTGGCGGCCGCGCTCGCCGACCGGCTCGGCATGTGCGCTCCCGAGACCGACGACGACGTCACGCTGGGCGGCGTACCGCTGACCCACCTCGCCACCAGCGAGGTGCGTCGGCGCGTGCTCGTGTCCGACTCGGGCGCCGAGCTGTTCGCCGGGCCGTTGAGCGAGGTGCTCGACGCGTTCGGCCGCGGTGGGGTCGAGGCGGCCCTCAGGACGGCCGACGCCGAGGACGTCCTCGACGCGCTCCCCGGTCGGCTCGACGGGGTGGTGACCGAGCGGGGCCGGAGCTTCTCCGGCGGGCAGCGGCAGCGGCTCGTGCTCGCCCGGGCGCTCGCGCTCGACCCGGAGGTGCTGGTGCTGGTCGAGCCGACGTCCGCCGTCGACGCCCACACCGAGGCCCGGATCGCGGCCCGGCTGCGCGAGCACCGGGCGGGCCGCACCACCGTCGTGACGACCTCGAGCCCGCTGATGCTCGCCGCCGCCGACGCGGTCGTGTTCCTCCGCCACGGCCGGGTCGAGGCCAGCGGCACCCACGCGGACCTGCTCGACCGGGTGCCGGAGTACCGCTGGCTCGTCACGCGCCAGGCCAGCCCGGAGGTGACCCGGTGAGCACCACCCTCCCGGTGGCCGACAAGGCCGCCGTCCGGCGCTACGCCGGCGAGCTCGCACGCCGCCACCCGCGGCTGCTCGGCGGCGCGGTCGGGCTCCACGGGCTTGCCGCGCTGGCCGCACTCGCCGCCCCCCGACTGCTCGGTGACCTGGTCGAGGCGGTCGAGGGTGGCACGACCCTGGCCGCCGTCGACCGGATCGTGCTCCTCCTCGCGGGGTTCGTGCTCCTCCAGAGCGTGCTCACCCGCTACGCACGACTGGTCAGCCAGGTGCTCGGCGAGCAGCTGCTCGCCGAGCTCCGCGAGGACTTCGTCCACCACGCGCTGGCGCTGCCGGTCGGGGTGGTCGAGTCCGCAGGCTCGGGTGACCTGCTCACCCGGACCAGCCGCGACGTCGACCAGCTCGGCTGGTCGGTGCGCGAGGCCGTCCCCGAGTGGCTGATCGCCGTCGTCACGGCCACCCTCACCATCGTCGCCGCGCTCTCGGTCGGCTGGTGGGTCGCGCTCCCCTGCCTGCTCGGCCTGCCGCCGCTCGTGATCGGGCTGCGGTGGTACCTCCGCCGGGCCAAGGACGGCTACCTGCGCGAGGCCGCGTCGTACTCCCACATCAACGCCTCCCTCACCGAGACCGTCGAGGGCGCTCGGTCCGTGGAGGCGCTCGGGCTGGGCCAGCAGCGGATCGAGCGGATCGACCGCGACATCGAGGCGTCCTACGGGGCCGAGCGCTACACGCTGTTCCTGCGCACCGTGTTCTTCCCCAACATGGAGATCGCCTACCTGATCCCGACCGTCTCCACGCTGCTCTTCGGCGGCTGGCTCTACGCCCAGGGCTCGGTGTCGCTCGGGGACGTCACTGCCGCCACGCTGTACGTGCAGATGCTGATCGACCCCGTCGACCGGATCGTGAGCTACCTCGACGAACTCCAGATGGGCAGCGCCTCCCTCGCGCGGTTGCTCGGGGTCGCGCAGGTGCCCGACGACCGGCGGGTGAGCGGCGCGCAGCCGGTCAGCGAGCGGCTGGCCGCCAACGACGTCCGGTTCGCGTACGTCGAGGGGCGCGACGTGCTCCACGGGATCGACCTCGACGTCGGGGTCGGCGAGCGGGTCGCGATGGTCGGGCCGTCCGGCGCCGGGAAGTCCACCCTGGGCCGGCTGCTCGCCGGCATCCACCCGCCGCGCACCGGCGAGGTGACCGTCGGTGGGGTCGGCCTGGTCGAGCTGCCGCTCGGCGACCTCCGGGGCCACGTCGCACTGGTGACCCAGGAGCACCACGTCTTCGTCGGCACGCTGCGCGAGAACCTCGCCCTGGCGGTACCGGCCGCGCGCGCCGACGGTGCCGCGGGCGACGACGCGCTGCTCTCCGCCCTCGACGCGGTCGACGCCCTCGAGTGGGTCGAGCTGCTGCCCGACGGACTCGACACCGTCGTCGGCTCCGGCGGCCGCGCCCTGACCGCCGCCCAGGCGCAGCAGGTCGCGCTGGCGCGGCTGGTCCTGGTCGACCCGCACACCCTGGTGCTCGACGAGGCGACGTCCCTGATCGACCCCCGCGCGGCCCGGCACCTGGAGCGGTCGCTGGCCGCCGTCCTGCACGGCCGCACCGTGATCGCGATCGCGCACCGGCTGTTCTCCGCGCACGACGCCGATCGGGTCGCCGTGGTCGAGGACGGCAGGATCTCCGAGCTCGGGTCGCACGACGAGCTGGTCGCCGCAGGCGGTTCCTACGCCTCGCTCTGGGACTCCTGGAACGGTCGTCACTGACGGGTTCCGGTTCGTGCCGGGAGCGGTTGCGATCGTGACAGCGTTACTGTCACGATGGCGCGGTGAAGCTCTCCTACACGCTGATGTACGACGGCAACCCCCGCGACGCCGCCGACCAGGTCGCGGGCCTCGAGAAGGCCGGGATCGATCTCGTGTGGGTCGCCGAGGCGTACGGCTTCGACTCCCCCACGCTGATGGGCTACCTCGCCGCCCGGACGGAGACCGTCGAGATCGGCTCCGCGATCCTCAACATCTACTCGCGCACGCCCGGCACCCTCCTGCAGACCGCGGCCGGCCTCGACAACGTGTCCGGCGGCCGCGCCGTGCTCGGGCTCGGGGCGTCCGGCCCGCAGGTGATCGAGGGCTGGCACGGCGTGCCGTACTCCAAGCCGCTCGGTCGGACGGCGGAGATCGTCGACCTCGTCCGCCGTGGCCTGAAGCGCGAGCGGCTCGAGTCCGACGGCGTCTTCAAGCTGCCGCTCTCGAAGGAGGACGGCGCCGTCACCGGGCTCGGGAAGCCGCTGAAGATCCTCACGCACCCCGAGCGCGACACGATCCCGATCTGGATCGCGGCGCTGGGCCCCAAGTCTGTCGAGCAGGCAGCGACCATCGCCGACGGCTGGATCCCCCACCTCTTCCACCCCGAGAGGTCCCACCTGGTGTGGGGCGACGCGCTCGCCGCGGGCGCCGCCCAGCGCTCCGCCGACCTCGGTCCGCTCGGCATCACGGCCGGCGGCATGGTCGCGATCGGCGAGGGACCCGAGACCAAGGAGCTGCTCGACTTCGCCCGCCCACTGTTCGCGCTGTACGTCGGAGGGATGGGAGCGAGGGGCAAGAACTTCTACAACGACGTGGCGAAGGCCTACGGCTACGAGCGGGAGGCCGAGGAGATCCAGGACCTCTACCTGTCCGGCAAGAAGAAGGAGGCCGAGGCGCTCGTGCCCACCGACTGGCTCGAGGCCTGCAACCTGGTCGGACCGGCGTCCTACGTCCAGGAGCGGATCGCCGCCTTCCGCGAGGCCGGGGTCACCCACCTCACCGTGATGCCCGCCAGCGACAACCCGGCGGCGACCGTCGCGCAGGTCAAGGAGTGGGTGTCGTGAACCACCACGTGCCGCTCTTCGAGGCCGAGCACGAGGACTTCCGGAAGTCCGCGCGAACGTTCTTCGAACGCGAGGTGACGCCCTACCACCAGCAGTGGGAGCGCGACGGGATCGTGCCGCGCGACCTGTGGCTCAAGGCCGGGGAGGCGGGGCTGCTGTGCTTCGACGTACCCGAGCAGTACGGCGGGCCCGGGGTCACCGACTTCCGCTACCCCGTGGTGCTCTCCGACGAGCAGACCCGGTGCGGCGCCTCCGGGCCCGGCTTCTCGGTCCACAGCGACATCATCGTCCCCTACCTCACGAGCCTCGGCACGGACGAGCAGAAGCAACGCTGGCTCCCCGGCTGCGTCAGCGGCGCGCTGATCACCGCGATCGCGATGACGGAGCCCGGCGCCGGCTCCGACCTGCAGGGCGTACGGACGACCGCCGTCGACCACGGCGACCACTACGTGCTCAACGGCTCGAAGACGTTCATCAGCAACGGCATCAACGCCGACCTGGTCATCGTCGTGGCGCGCACCGATGTCGAGGCCGGCCACCAGGGGATCAGCCTGCTGGTCGTCGAGCGCGGCATGGCCGGCTTCGAGCGCGGCCGCAACCTCGACAAGATCGGCCTGCACGCGCAGGACACGGCCGAGCTGTCCTTCACCGACGTCCGCGTCCCCAAGGAGAACCTCCTCGGGGAGGAGGGCCAGGGCTTCGTCTACCTGATGATGAACCTCCCCCAGGAGCGACTGATCATCGGTGCCCAGGCGGTCGCGGCGGTCGAGGCCGTGCTCGAGCTGTGCCTCGACCACGCGAAGACCCGCGAGGCGTTCGGCCGTCCGATCGGGAAGTTCCAGCACAACCGGTTCCTCCTGGCGGAGATGGCCACCGAGGCCCGGATCGCCCGGGCGTTCCTGGACGACTGCGTCCGCAAGCACCTCGACGGTGACCTCACGCCGGTCGACGCCGCGATGATCAAGTGGTGGGCGACCGAGCTCCAGAACAAGCTGGTCAACCAGGGTGTCCAGCTGTTCGGCGGCTACGGCTACATGACGGAGTTCCCGATCGCCAAGGCCTACCTCGACAGCCGGATCTCCACGATCTACGGCGGCACGACGGAGATCCAGAAGGAGATCATCGGCCGCTCACTCGGGGTGTAGCCGCCGTACCCCATCTGCGTGATTCCCTCGCCGCGCGACCCGGCGTAGCGTCGATCTGCCAGCCAGGCGTTTCCCGAGGGAGGTCCAGATGTTCATCCAGGTGATCCAGGGGCAGGTGTCCGACGTGGCGGGGGTGCGCGCGCAGCTGGACAGATGGAACGCCGACCTGGCCCCCGGCGCCGTCGGCTGGCTCGGCACCACCGCCGGCGTCACCGCCGACGGCCGGCTGGTCGCGCTCGCCCGCTTCGAGTCGGAGCAGGCCGCGCAGCAGAACAGCGACCGCCCGGAGCAGGGCGCCTGGTGGGAGCAGACGGCCACGCTGTTCCAGGGCGAGCCCGAGTTCCACGACAGCACGACGGTCGACGTCGACACCTACGACGACCCCGCGAGGGCAGGCTTCGTCCAGGTGATGCAGGGCCGGTCCAGCGACCCGGAGCGGGCGCGGGAGCTGATGATGAGCGACCCCACCGACTGGCAGAAGTTCCGGCCGGACATCCTCGGCACCGTCAACGTCGGCCACGAGGACGGCGGCTGGACGATGGCCATCTACTTCACCTCGGAGGAGGCGGCACGCGCAGGTGAGAGCCAGCCACCCCCGCCCGAGCTCGAGGCGATGATGAAGGAGATGGACGCGCTGACGATCGGTGACACGACCTACTTCGACCTGCAGGACCCCTGGCTGCACGGCCCCGCCTGAGCAGCCGGGTGGTTCCGCCCGGTCGCCCGGCCGTGGATGCTGGGTGCCGGTGGAAGCGATCGACGAGCACCTCACACGCCAGGTCCGGGCGCTGCCGGAGCGCGGCCCGGGCCCGCCCGGGGCGCCGGCAGCGCGTGCCGAGCAGCTCGTGGCACTCTTCCGCGCCCAGGCGCAGAGCCGGCACCTCGACCTCGCCGCCCGCTGGCTGGAGGCGCAGGGAGACGGGTTCTACACGATCGGGTCGGCAGGCCACGAGTCGAACGCCGCGCTCGGGCTGCTGTCGCGCACCTCCGACCCGGCCCTGCTCCACTACCGATCCGGCGGCTTCTACGCGGCCCGCGCCGCCGGCGTCGACGGCGTCGACCCGGTCCGCGACGTCCTGAGGAGCATGACCGGCTCGGCCGCCGACCCGATGTCGGGCGGCCGGCACAAGGTGTTCGGGCACCCGGCGCTCCACATCGTCCCGCAGACCTCCACCATCGCCTCCCACCTGCCGCGGGCGGTGGGGCTCGGCTTCGCGCTGGGGCTGGCGCGCCGCCAGGGCCGGCCGACACCGTGGCCGAGCGAGGCGGTCGTGCTGTGCAGCCTCGGTGACGCCTCCCTCAACCACTCGACAGCGACCGGCGCCCTGAACGCCGCGGCCTACGTCCACCGGCTCGGGCTCGCCTGCCCGGTGCTGGTCATCTGCGAGGACAACGGGATCGGCATCAGCACCCCGACCCCGACCGGGTGGCCCGAGAGCGTCCTCGGCAGCATCCCGGGCGTGCCCTGCCACGCCGTGGACGGCAGCGACCCCGAGGCCCTGCTCGACGTCACGGCGGCGGCCCTCGACGACGTACGGCGGCGGCAGGCACCGGCCGTGCTCCACCTGCGGACGGTCCGGCTGATGGGGCATGCCGGGTCCGACGTCGAGATCGCCTACCGGTCGCCGGCCGCGATCGAGGCCGACCACGCCCGCGACCCGCTCCTGGCGACGGCCCGCACCCTGGTCCGCCACGGCCTGTGGAGCCGCGAGCAGGTCCTCGCCGAGTACGAGGCCGCCCGTGCCGAGGTGATGGCGGCCGCCGAGGAGGTCCGGCACGAGCCGCGGCTCGCCACCCGGGCCGAGGTGGTGGCACCCCTGGCGGTCCCGGCCTCGCCGGCGCGGGTCGCCGTCCGGTCGCTGACGGCGCCGGGTGAGGGTGCGCTGACCCTGGCCCAGGCGATCAATCGCGTCCTCGGCGACGCGCTGGCGACGACGACGACGTGCTGGTGCTCGGGCAGGACGTCGGCCGCAAGGGCGGGGTCTACGGCGTGACCCGCGGCCTGCACAAGCGGTTCGGGAGCGCCCGCGTGCTCGACACGCTGCTCGACGAGCAGACGATCCTCGGCACCGCGCTCGGCGCGAGCCTCGCCGGCTTCCTGCCCGTGCCCGAGATCCAGTACCTCGCCTACCTGCACAACGCCGAGGACCAGCTGCGCGGCGAGGCGGCGTCCCTCCGCTTCTTCTCGGACGGGCAGTACCGCAACGGGATGGTCGTGCGCGTCGCCGGCTTCGGCTACCAGCGCGGCTTCGGCGGGCACTTCCACAACGACGGCTCGGTCGCCGTGCTCCGCGACATCCCCGGGATCGTCGTCGCGGTGCCCAGCCATCCGGCCGACGCACCCGGGATCCTCCGGACCTGCCTCGACCTGGCCCGACGGGACGGCCGGGTCTGCGTCGTCGTCGAACCGATCGCGCGCTACCACGCCCGCGACCTCCTCGAGGGCGACGGCCGATGGACCGCCGGCTACTCGACCGACCCGGTCCCGCTCGGCGAGGTGGGCCTGTACGGCGAGCCGGGCACCGCCGACCTGCTGATCGCGACGTACGGCAACGGCGTCCACCTCAGCCTCCGGGCCGCGGCCGCCCTCGAGGAGCACGGGATGACGGCGTCGGTCCTCGACCTGCGGTGGCTCACCCCGCTCCCCCTCGCCTCCCTGGCCGCCGTGACCGGGCGGGCCCGCCGTGTGCTGGTGGTGGACGAGGGTCGGGCGTCCGGCGGCGTCGGAGAGTCGGTGGTCGCGGCGCTGGTCGACGCCGGCTGCACCGCGCCGCTGGCACGGGTCGCCAGCGCCGACTCCTACGTGCCCCTGGGACCGGCCGCGGCGACCGTCCTGCTCAGCGAGGCCGACATCGTCGCGGCCGCCCTCCGCCTCTGCCGGTAGTCCACATCGATCTGGTCGTGGATCTGCCCCGATCGCCGACCAGAACGATGTGGACTACCGCTGACCAGCTCAGAGGTGCCGGCTGCTGCGCCCCGAGGGTCAATCGATGTGGACCCACACCTGGCGCGAGGGCACCTGGCCGGTCGTGTTGGCGGCCAGCTTGTAGTAGCCCGGCGGCAGCAGGGCACGGTCCGTGGGCACCTGCACCGTGACCTGACCTCCGGCACCGACCGTGAAGGGCAGGGCGGCCATGGTCTGGTTGGGGACGTACACGTGGGTGTCGGCGCGGGCGCGCTCGAGGGTGAGGTAGCCCAGCGTGGTACCCGCGGGCAGCGACACGTCGAGCTGGTACTGGCCGCCGTAGGTGAGGTGCTCGGGGATCGACTCGATCACCGGCCGCGGCTGGGAGAGGTACCACGGTGAGTAGATCTCCTCGTCGTCCTCGAAACCGCTGAACGGGTTGCTGCCGAAGGTCGACACCCGGCCGTCGAGGCTGGTCATGATCGTGGAGTGGTAGTTGCGGCCGATCGTGGGTCGCGCCACCGGGATCCAGCGATCACCCACCGGGTCGTAGATCGCGGCCCAGAGGGCGTTGGTCCGGCGCCATTGCGTCGCCCCACCGGTGGCGAACAGCTGGCCGTTGGGCAGCAGCGTGGCGAGCACCAGCGCGAGACCCTGGGGCAGCGGCGCCCGCGGCACGAACGACGGCACGCGCTGCGGCCACACGGCGTAGTCGATCAGGTCGACCTCGCGGATCCCCGCGCCGCTGCTGGTCGCCCCGCCGATGACGAGGACCTTCCGTTCCTGGGCCGGGTAGAGGAGCACCGAGGCGGCCGACTTGCGCGAGGCCTGCTGCCGCAGCCCCGGGGTGTTGGTCCGCTTCCCCGTCGTGAGGTTGACCAGCGCCGGGGAGCGGGTGCTGGAGGGCGAGCTGGTGGCGCCTGTGTAGGCACCGAGACCGGGCGCGATCAGGCGGATGTCGGAGTAGAACCGCGTGGGGTACGTCCACGGGAGTCGGGTCCACTGCGTCTGCCCCTTCGGCAGGTACTCCCAGGCCGTGATGCCTCCGCCGCTGTGGGACCCACCGTGCTTGTAGACACCGCCGAGGTGGTCCTCCAGCAGACCGGGGTACCAGGCCGGGATGACGTTCCCGATCCGGGTGATCGCGCCGGTCTCGGGTGAGTACGTGTAGCTCTCCGGGGTTCCGGCCCAGGTGCCGCCGTTGCGGGCGGGGTAGCCGTCGATCCCGGTGCCACTGGCGACCAGCAGGTCTCCGTTGTGCAGGTGGACGGCCGCGTTGCAGAACCAGTCGACCGGCGTCTGGAACGTCGAGTACTGGCCGGTGTCCCGGTCGTAGCGGTAGCAGACGAACTTGCGGGCGTCGGCCCACGCGACGCTGTTGCCGGAACCGGCGCACAGCAGGAGCTCGTCGTCGGTGCCGGGCAGGTCGAAGGCGTGGACGACCCGTTGGATCTTGACCCCGAGCCGCCAGCTGCCCGGCGAGGGCACGTACGGCGCCAGGACCTTCGCGGCAGTACGCCCCGACCGGTCGACGTGGCCGACGTCGCCGACATGACGTGCATGGTCGTCATGGGCGGCCGCCTGGCCGGGTGGTGGAGCCGCGACCACGACGCCGCTGGTGGACGAGGCGAAGGCTCCCACCGCGAGCAGCGCAACGACGCTGAGCACGCGCACGGCGCGTGGGCCCGGCGGCCGGCCGAGTCGTGATGTCGAGTTCGGTCCAGGCATGTGCGCCCCCGTAGAGCAGCTCTCCCTCGTGCCCGAGACGTCCACCACCGTACGAGGCGGTCACGCCGTCCGCATCCCCCATCTTGACGAGATTCGCGCCTGCGGCGTTCTCAGCAGGTGGCGGACTACTCCCACTCGATGGTGCCGGGTGGCTTGGACGTGATGTCCAGCGTCACCCGGTTGACCTCGGGCACCTCGTTGGTGATCCGGGTGGAGATGGTCTCGAGCACGTCGTACGGGAGGCGGGCCCAGTCGGCGGTCATCGCGTCCTCGGAGGTGACCGGGCGCAGCACGACGGGGTGGCCGTAGGTGCGACCGTCGCCCTGGACGCCGACGGAGCGGACGTCGGCGAGCAGCACGACCGGGAACTGCCAGATGTCGCGGTCGAGGCCGGAGCGGGTCAGCTCCTCGCGGGCGATCGCGTCGGCCCGGCGGACGATGTCGAGCCGTTCGCGGTCGACGGCGCCGATGATCCGGATGCCGAGGCCGGGGCCGGGGAAGGGGTGGCGCCAGACCATCGTGGGCGGCAGCCCGAGCTGCTCGCCGACGGCGCGCACCTCGTCCTTGAAGAGGGTGCGCAACGGCTCGATCAGCTCGAACCGGAGGTCGTCGGGCAGCCCACCCACGTTGTGGTGCGACTTGATGGTGGAGGTGCCGGCACCGCCGCCGGACTCGACGACGTCGGGGTAGAGCGTGCCCTGGACGAGGTACGCCGTCGCCCCCTCGTCCGCGTCGAGGTCGCCGAACACCCGGACCTCGGCGGCCTCGAACGTGCGGATGAACTCGCGGCCGATGATCCGTCGCTTCTCCTCGGGCTCCTCGACCCCCTTCAGGGCGTCCAGGAACTGGTCGGACGCGTCGACCACGTCGAGCGTGCTGAAGACGGCCTCGAAGTCGCGCCGGACCTGCTCGGTCTCACCCAGCCGCATCATCCCGTGGTCGACGTACACGCAGGTGAGCCGGTCGCCGATGGCGCGCTCCACGATCGCGGCGGCCACGGCGGAGTCGACGCCGCCCGACAGCGCGCACAGCGCCCGGCCCTCGCCCACCTGCTCGCGGATCCGCTCGACCTGCTCGTCGATGATGTTGAGCATCGTCCAGGTCGGCCGGCAGCCGGCGATCTCGAGCAGGAAGTGCTCGAGCACCCGCTGCCCGTGCTCGGTGTGCAGCACCTCGGGGTGCCACTGGACGCCGGCCAACCCTCGGCCCACGTCCTCGAACGCCGCCACCGGGGTCACCGCGGTCGCCGCCAGCACCTCGAAGCCTTCGGGCGCCGCGGTCACGGAGTCGCCGTGCGACATCCAGACCGTGTGCTCGACCGGCAGGTCGGCCAGCAGGGTGCCCGACGCCGAGACGCTGACCCGGGTCCGGCCGTACTCCCGGGCACCGGTGTGGGCGACCTCGCCGCCCAGCCCACGCGCCATCAGCTGGAAGCCGTAGCACATGCCGAACACCGGGACGCCGGCCGTGAAGATGCCCGGATCGATGCCGGGGGCACCCTCGGCGTACACGCTCGAGGGGCCGCCGGAGAGCACGATCGCCTGCGGCTTGCGCTCCAGCATCTCCGCGACCGGCATCGAGTGCGGCACGATCTCGGAGTAGACCTTCGCCTCGCGCACCCGGCGGGCGATCAGCTGGGCGTACTGGGCGCCGAAGTCGACGACGAGGACCAGGTCGTGGTCGGGGACGTCGGTCATGGCGGGAGCCTATTCGAGACCGGCCGGAGACCAGTCAGGGCCCGGCCGGGGAGGGAGAGTGGCCGGGCCCTGAACCTGGTACGACCCGGCGATGGAGGGAGCACGTTGCCGGGCCTTCGTTCTGGCCAACGACCCCGGTCAGAGGTGGTTACGGCCCGGCGACAGAGTTTTCCGGGACGGCCGTGACCCCGGTCACGAGACGCCGACGACGGGCAGCCGCAGCGCCCCCGGAGCACTCTCCGGCACTGCGGGCGAGGTGGGTGCGACCGGCGCCAGCCGCTGGTACGCCGCGCCGAGCTCGGGCCGCGGGTCGGGCTCACCCCGGTTGGGCCAGAACGCCATCGCCCGCTCCGCCTGGGCGGTGATCGTGAGCGACGGGTTCACCCCCAGGTTGGCCGAGATCGCGGCGCCGTCGGCGACGTGCAGGCCGGGGTGGCCGTAGACGCGCTGGTAGGGGTCGACGACGCCGGCCTCGGGCGAGTCGCCGATGGTGCAGCCACCGATGAAGTGGGCGGTGAGCGGCATGTTGAACGGCTCGCCGATGTTGCCGCCCGGCGTGCCCCCGAGGTTCGCCGCGATCCGGCGTACGACCTCGTTGCCCACCGGGATCCAGGTCGGGTTGGGTGACCCGTGACCCTGCCGCGACGTCATCCGCCACCGGCCGGTGAACCGGCCGCGCTTGCCGTATGTCGTGATCGAGTTGTCGAGGCTCTGCATCACGAGCGCGATGACCGTCCGCTCCGACCAGTGCTGCAGGTCGACGAGGTCGCGGACACTGGCCCGCTGCCGCCACAGCTCCTTCAGCCAGGTGCGCCACCGCGGCGCCGGGCCGTCGCCGTCGGTCAGCACCGTCTGCATCAGCGCCATCGTGTTGTGGCCGCGGCCGTAGCGGACCGGCTCGATGTGGGTGTCCGGGTCGGGGTGGAAGCTCGACGTGATCGCGACGCCCTCGGAGTAGTCGGTGCCGTCCGAGCGCGGCGCGATCGCACCGAGGATCGACTCGGAGTTGGTCCGCGAGAGGTAGCCGAGCCGGTCGGAGAGGTGGGGCAGGTGGCCCTCGTCCTTCATCCGGTGCAGCAGCTTCTGGGTGCCGAGCGACGCCGCCGCGAGGACGACGTGGTCGGCAGTGAGGGTCCGGGTGGTCCGCGCCGTGGCCCGCTTCGCCTTCGTGTAGCGGATCGTCACGTCGTACCCGCCCCCCTCGCGTGGCCGGATCCGGGTCACCGTGCTCAGCGGCATCACCCGGGCACCGAGGCTCTCGGCGAGGTAGAGGTAGTTCTTGACCAGCGTGTTCTTCGCGTTGTGCCGGCAGCCCGACATGCACTCCCCGCAGTTGAGGCAGGTACGCCGAGCCGGTCCCGCGCCGCCGAAGTACGGATCCGCGACCTCCTCGCCGCGCGGCTGGCCCGGGCCGCCGAAGAACACCCCGACCGGCGTCGGGTGGAACGTGTCGGCCACGCCGAGCTCGCCCGCGACCTTCTCCATCACGTCGTCGGCCGGCGTCCGGTAGGGGTACTCGGTCACGCCCAGCATCCGCTTCGCCTGGTCGTAGTACGGCGCGAGCTCGGCCTTCCAGTCGGTGATGTGGGCCCACGACGGGTCGCGGTAGAACGGGTCGAGCGGCTCGTAGAGGGTGTTGGCGTAGACGAGGGACCCGCCCCCGACGCCGGCACCGGCCACGATCAGGGTGTCGCGGACCGCGTCGATCCGCTGGATGCCGTAGCAGCCCAGCGCGGGTGCCCACAGGTAGCTCGCGAGGTCGCGGGTGCCGGTCGAGAAGTCGTCGTCCTCGAACCGCGCCCCGGCCTCGAGCACGCCGACCCGGTAGCCCTTCTCGGTCAGCCGCAGCGCGGCGACCGAGCCGCCGAAGCCCGACCCGACGACCAGGACGTCGTAGTGCGTCACGCGCGGCCCAGCTTCTTCATCAGCCGCAGGTTGGCGGTCATCACCTTGGCGTAGGTCTCGTCGGACATCCCCAGCATCGGCGCGAACCGGATGAGCCGCTGCGTCGCGACCGACTGCGCCTCGGTGTAGCGGTGGATCCCCTCGCTGCCCTGGCGCCGGCCTATGCCGGACTGCCGCATCCCGCCCATCGGTGAGTCGATGCTCGCGAACGTCGCGCCGAACGCCTCGTTGATGTTGACGGTGCCGCACTTCACCTGGCGGGCGACGTCGCGGGCGCGGGCACCGTCTTGGCTGTAGACGGCGGCGTTGAGGCCGTACTCGCCGTCGTTGGCGCGCGCGATCGCCTCGGCCTCGTCGTGGAACCGGTAGAGCGCGATGACGGGGCCGAACGTCTCGTGCGCGAAGCAGGTCATGTCGGGCGACACGCCCTCGAGGATGGTCGGCTCGTAGAAGAACGAGCCGAGGTCGGGCCGGTGCCGGCCGCCGGTGAGCACGCGGGCACCCTTGGCGACCGCGTCGGCGACGTGCGCCTCGACCGTGTCGAGCTGGTCCTGGCTGATCAGCGAGCCCATGTCGACGCCCCACTCGAGGCTGGCGCCCAGCGTCATCGCCTGGGTGCGGGCCACGAACCGCTCCACGAACCGGTCGTAGACCTGGTCGGCGACGAACAGCCGCTCGGTGGAGACGCAGAGCTGGCCGGCGTTGGAGAACGACGCGCGGACGGCGCCCTCGGCGGCCCGCTCGACGTCGGCGTCGCGCAGCACGAGCAGCGGGTTCTTGCCGCCGAGCTCGAGCGAGCAGCCGATCAGCCGCTCGGCGCACCGGGTGGCGACCAGCCGGCCGGTCGCGGTCGACCCGGTGAAGCAGACGTAGTCGGCCCGGTCGATGATCGACGTCCCCACCTGCGAGCCAGGACCGGCGACGACCTGCCACAGGTCGGCCGGGAAGCCCGCGAGCTCGAGGAGCTCGGCGGCGAAGAGGGCGGAGAGCATCGTCTGGGCGTCGGGCTTGGCGACCACGGCGTTGCCCGCGAGCAGCGCCGGGAGGCCGTCGCAGAGCGCCATCGTGAACGGGTAGTTCCACGGCGAGATGATGCCCACGACGCCCTTCGGCACCCGGTTGACCTCGACCCGGGTGAGGCCGGGGACGACGCCGAGCTTGCGCTGCGGGTCGAGGTGGTCGTGGGCCGTGCGGGCGTAGTAGCGAGCGGTGAGCGCGATGTGCATCGGCTCGTCGAACGCGTGCTTGCGGGCCTTGCCCGACTCCCAGCAGATCAGGTCGATGATCTCGTCCTGCCGGTCGAGCACCAGGTCGTGGAGCCGCAGCAGCATCGCCGCCCGGTCGTCGAGGCTGGTCCTGGCCCACGCCGCCTGCGCGCGGCGGGCCCGCGCGAACGCCTCCTCGACGTCGGCGTCGCTCGACTGCGGGATGTGGGCCAGCGGCTCGCCGCGCAACGGCGAGTGGACCGCTGCGGTCTCACCGGACGTGGCCAGCACCCGGGCGGTGAGCCGGGCGACGTACTCCGGCTCGAGGGCGTACGACGCCGTGGGGTCGTGCTCGGGGTCTGCGGGGCCGTCGAGCAGCGGTCCGCCGGAGGGGCTCTGGGAGCTCATGCCTACGGAGAGTATGTGACCCCGGTCTCGCGATCTACCCCTCGGTAGCCCGGTGTGCGGATTGACACATCACGTCTTGATGTCAAGCGAACCGGAGGTCGCTCACGCGGGCAGCTGGTAAGTCCGCCGGACGCTCGTGCCCTCGCTCAGGTCGGCGCCGTAGACGTGCAGCGTGATGGCGACCTCGTCGCCGGTGTTGGCGACCTGGTGGATGTCGTCGGGCGGCGCCACACCGCTGACCGAGCCCCTGGGCCGCTCGCGTCGCCCGACCTCGACGAGCCGGCCGCCGACGATGTCGAAGAGGGTCTCCGACTCGACGCCCTGCAGGATCATGAACGTGCACCACACCAGGTGGTCGTGGATCTCGGTGATCTGGCCGGGGCGCCAGACGACTCCGACGACCGAGAAGCCGGCCTCGGCGTGCAGCGTGTGGCGGATGTAGCCCTCCGGGCTCCCCGCCCGCTCCGCCTCCGTCAGCAGGGCGGTGGTCGGCTCGGCCCGGGTCAGCTCGTCGGCGACCAGGGACGCGATCGTGGCCGGGTCGGACGACTCCTGGGTGCACCGGCGCACCTCACGGACCAGGTCGGCGAGACCCGGTCGGGTCGCCTCGTCCACCGCCGATGACCGTGCGTCCGAGAGATGGGTCATGGCCTCCACCGCCTTGTGTCGTCAGTCCTACCCCCAGGGTGCCTCGCCGGAGGCGGCCCGTCCACCGTCTCACACGATGTCGGGGGCGCTGACCCGTGCTTCGTCGGCCTCCTGGTCGGTCGCCATCCGCTGCGACTGGCGCTCGGCCTCGACCCGTCGCAGGTAGTGGTCGACCTCGTCGTCGAGCCGGGCCGCGTCCCAGCCGAGCTCCCCCGCCATCAGCTCGGCCGCCGGCCGAGCGGCGTGCGTGCCGCGGTCGAACGTCTCGATCGAGATCCGGGTACGACGCGCGAGCACGTCGTCGAGGTGGCGGGCGCCCTCGTGGGTGACGGCGTAGACCACCTCGGCCGCGAGGTAGCCCTCCGCCCCGGGCAGCGGCTCGGCCAGCTCGGGCCGGCGCGCCATCACGGCCAGCACCTCGTCGATCAGGCCGCCGTGCCGGCCGAGCAGGTGGTCGATCTGGGCGAGGGTGAGGCCCGACCGGCGGGCGAGCATCACGCGCTGGTTCTGGCGGGCCTCGAAGCCCGCCGCCCCCGCGAGGGGCACCCGGTCGGTGATGCAGATCCGCACCGGGGCCTGGGTGTCCTCGAGGAGGTCCACGACCGCGTCCATGGCGTCCTTGGCCATCACCCGCCAGGTCGTGAGCTTCCCGCCCGCGACCATGACCAGCCCCGGCTCCGGCACGCTGACGGTGTGCTCCCGCGAGATCCGCGACGTCGGCTCGGTCTCGCCGGACAGCAACGGTCGCAGCCCGGCGTAGACGCCCTCGACGTCGGCGTGGTCCAGCGGCTCGCGCAGGATCCGGTTGGCGTGCTCGAGCAGGTAGTCGATGTCGGCGCGGCTCGCGGCCGGGTGTGCGCGGTCGAGGTCCCAGGGAGTGTCGGTCGTGCCGATGATCCAGTGGGTGCCCCACGGGATGACGAAGAGCACCGACGTCTCGGTCCGCGTGATGATCCCGCACTCCGACCTGATCCGGTCGCGCGGCACGACGAGGTGGACGCCCTTCGACGCCTTCACGTGCAGCTGTCCCGACTGGGCGAGGGTCTGGATCTCGTCGGTCCAGACCCCGGCCGCGTTGATGACGACCCGCGCCCGCACCTCGAGCTCGCGACCGGTCTCGAGGTCGGTCGCGCGGACGCCGACGACCCGCTGACCCTCGCGCAGGAAACCGGTCACCCGGGTGCGGGTCGCGACCTGGGCGCCGTACGACGCCGCGGTGCGCGTCACCGCGACGACCAGCCGCGCGTCGTCGACCTGGCAGTCGTAGTAGCGGATCGCGCCGGCCAGGTCCTCGGTGCGCAGGTCGGGGGCGATCCGCGCGACCTGCTTGCGAAACAGGTGCCGGTGCTTCGGCACCCCCATGTCGTACTTCCCGAGCATCGCCATCACGTCGTAGAGCGCCAGCCCGGCACCGACGTACGGGCGCTCCCGGGTGCGGTGCAAGGGGTAGAGGAACGGGACCGGCCGGACCAGGTGCGGGGCAAGCCGGGTCGCCTGCAACCCGCGCTCCTGCAGCGCCTCGCGCACCAGTCCGAAGTCGAGCATCTCGAGGTAGCGCAGCCCGCCGTGGATCAGCTTGGAGCTGCGGCTGCTGGTGCCCGAGGCCAGGTCGCGCTGCTCCAGCACGCCGGTCGAGAGGCCGCGGGTGGCGGCGTCGTTGGCGATCCCGGCGCCGGTGATGCCGCCTCCCACCACGAGGACGTCGAGCGGTTGGTCGGCGGTGGTGGTCGCCAGGGTTTCCAGCGCCTCCTCGCGCGCGGCGGGGCTGAGGGCACCGGTCATGCCCCTAGTCTCGCAGCCGTGGCACAGGACCCGGTCCCGGGCGCCGGCAACCGATCCGGCTCCCCGCGCGTCCACCAGGTATGACGGGGGCGGCGAGGCGGCAGCGGGCTGCGCTCGCGGGCGCCCTCGCGTGCGCGATCCTCGGGGCCGCGGCGCTGGGCCTGCCGGCGTCGGGGCGACCGGACGCACCCCCGACGTCCCCGGGCAGGCTGCTGCTCGCGGCCGCGGGTGACGGCGAGCAGCCGCGGCACGAACCACGACCCGAGCCGGTCCGCCCCGCGCCGCCGCGGGAGGTCACGGTGACCATGGGCGGCGACCTGCTCTGGCACAACACGGTGTGGGAGAGCGCCGCCGCCGACCATGCCCGCACCGGCGAGGGTCGCGGGTTCGACTTCGACCCGATGTTCGGCGCGCTGCGCGGGCTCGTGCAGCGGGCGGACCTCGCGATCTGCCACGAGGAGGTGCCCTTCGCAGCGTCCGGCGGGCCGTACGCGAGCTACCCCGTGTTCGCCGCGCCGCCCCAGATCGCCGACTGGCTCGGCGACTTCGGCTGGGACGCCTGCACCACGGCGTCCAACCACGCGGTCGACCAGGGCTTCGAAGGGCTCCACCGCACCGCCACCCTCCTCGAGCACGCCGGGGTCCGTCACGTGGGCACGTTCCGCACCGCGGCCGAGCGACGCCGGCCGGTGATCTTGGAGGCGAACGGCGTGAAGGTCGCGATCGTCGCCGGCACCTACGGGCTCAACGGCTTCCCGATGCCGGAGGGCCGGCCGTGGTCGGTCTCGATGCTGGACGCCGACGACCTGCTCGACCAGGCGCGCCGTGCGAAGGCGGCGGGCGCCGACGTGGTGCTGGTCGCGCTGCACTGGGGCTGGGAGTACACGACGCTTCCCAACCCGCAGCAGGTCGCGCTCGCGCGCCGGCTGACCAGGTCGCCTGCCGTCGACCTCGTGTACGGCGAGCACGCCCACGTCGTCCAGCCGATCACCCGGGTGAACGGCACGTGGGTCGTCTACGGCCTCGGCAACATGATCGCCCAGCAGGAGACCGCACGGCCCGACACCTACGAGGGCATCAGCGTCCGGTTCCGCTTCCGCGAGCAGTCGCGCGGCGGCTTCGAGGTCGTGGCGGCGGCGTACGTCCCCACCTCGTGGAACGTCTACGGCGCCCCGGGGCCGATCCGGATCACGCGCGACGTCCCCGCCGACCGGCTCGCGCGGATCCGGGAGGCGGTGCACGCCCTCGGTGGCACGCGCGGCCTCGTCGAGCGGTGACCAGCGACCCCGGTTCGGTAGTCCACATCGTTCTGGCTGCTCGACGGGGTGTCGTCGCAGCCAGAACGCTGTGGACTACCGCCCTCAGCCGCGGTCCAGCTCCGTCAGCAGGTTGGCAGCGAACCGGTCGCCCATCCGGTCGAGCACCTGGTGCATGACCGTGTGGACCGCCGGCGCCGCGAGCCCGGGGAGCGGCAGCCGTGCCGTGACGGTCAGCTCGATCGTGAGGCGGGTGCCCGTCGGCACGGGCTCCAGGACGTAGTGGCCGTCGGCGCCCGCCTCGACCGCGCGCGTGAACGGCGGGTGGGTGAACTCGATCCGCTCCTGCGGTGAGAACGTCATCTCCTGGGTCATCGTCAGGTCGAGCCGGCGTCCGGGCACCGGGACGCCTCGCAGGCACCAGACCCAGCGTTGCTGCTCGTCGACGTCGATCGACGAGACGAGCGGCGTCAGCCGGGCGACGGCGGCCGGGTCGGCCAGCAGGTCCCACACGGCGCCGACCGGGTGGGGGACGTCGGCGGTGTCGCGGCGGGTGCGCGAGAAGACTCCCATCAGTCGGCCACTACTCGACGACGACCTCGACCCGCTGGAACTCCTTGAGCTCGGTGTAGCCGGTCGTCGCCAGGGACCGGCGGAGTGCGCCGATCAGGTTCATCGTGCCGTCGGCGACCCGGGAGGGCCCGAAGAGGATCTCCGCCAGCGTGCCGACCGGGGCGAACTCGACCCGCTCGCCCCGCGGCAGCTGCCGGTGGTGCGCCTCGCCGCCCCAGTGGAAGCCGCGCCCCGGGGCGTCGGTCGCGCGGGCGAACGGCGAACCGACCATGACGGCGTCGGCGCCGCAGGCGACCGCCTTCGCGATGTCGCCGGAGCGGCCGATGGAGCCGTCGGCGATGACGTGGACGTAGCGGCCCCCCGACTCGTCGAGGTAGTCGCGGCGGGCGGCCGCGACGTCGGCCACGGCGCTGGCCATCGGCACGCCGATACCGAGCACGGTGCGGGTGGTGTGGGCCGCTCCCCCGCCGAAGCCGACGAGCACGCCGGCCGCGCCGGTCCGCATCAGGTGCAGCGCCGCCTGGTAGGTGGCGCAGCCCCCGACGATGACCGGTACGTCGAGCTCGTAGATGAACTCCTTGAGGTTCAGCGGCTCCGCCTGGCTCGACACGTGCTCGGCGCTCACGGTGGTGCCGCGGATGACGAACATGTCGACGCCCGCGTCGACGACGGTCTTGGCGTACTCCTTGGTCCGTTGCGGCGACAGCGAGCCGGCGACGGTGACGCCGGCCGCGCGCACCTGCCGGAGGCGGGCGGTGATCAGCTCGGGCTTCACCGGCTCGCCGTAGATCTCCTGCATCCGGCGGGTCGCGTCGGCGCCCTGGAGGCTGGCGACCTCCTCGAGCAGGTCGGTCGGGTCGTCGTACCGGGTCCAGAGCCCTTCGAGGTTGAGGACGCCGAGCCCGCCCATCTGGCCGAGCGCGATCGCGGTCGCGGGTGACATCACCGAGTCCATCGGGGCGGCCAGCACGGGCAGCTCGAACCGGTAGGCGTCGATCTGCCAGGCGACGCTGACCTCCTCGGGGTCGCGGGTGCGCCGCGAGGGCACGATCGCGATGTCGTCGAAGGAGTAGGCCCGGCGGCCACGCTTCGCGCGGCCGATCTCGATCTCGGTCACCGGCGCAGCCTATCGGCGGCGATTGTCACCACGACATCCTCGGGGCACCATGGCGCGCATGGCTCCCGTCCGCGGCTACACCGGCTGGCTCGGCACGATCCTCGCCGCCCCCGACCCGGTCGCGCTCGGCCGCTTCTACCAGGGCCTGCTCGGTGGCGAGCTGGACGAGGGCGACCCCGGGTTCGTCACGCTCCTCGTGCGACCTACCGACACGACGTCCCTCGCCTTCCAGCTCGAGCCCGACCACGTGGCGCCGGTGTGGCCCGTCCCGGGCGTGCGGGACCAGCAGATGCAGGTGCACCTCGACGTCGGGGTCACCGACGTCGCCGCGGCCGTCGAGGACGCGCTGGCGCTCGGCGCGCGGCTCGCGGCCGAGCAGCCGCAGGACGACGTCCGGGTGCTGCTCGACCCCGTGGGGCACCCGTTCTGCCTCTACCTCGACGAGGGGTGACCAGGCACGGGCGCAGCTTCAGCGGCCGGAGTAGTTGGGCGCCTCGGCGGTCATCTGGACGCCGTGCGGGTGGCTCTCCTTCAGCGAGGCCGACGTGATCCTGACGAACCGGCCCTTCTCCTGCAGCTCGGGGAGGGTGCGGGCGCCGACGTAGAACATCGACTGGTTGAGGCCGCCGACCATCTGGTGGGCGACCGCCGAGAGCGGGCCGCGGTAGGCGACCTGGGCCTCGATCCCCTCGGGCACGATCTGGTCGTCGCTGCTGACCTCGGCCTGGAAGTAGCGGTCCTTGGAGTAGGACTTCTTCCCCCGGCTCGACATGGCGGCGAGCGACCCCATGCCGCGGAAGCTCTTGTACTGCTTGCCGTTGACGAAGACCAGCTCGCCGGGCGCCTCCTCGCAGCCGGCGAGCAGCGCGCCCACCATGACCGAGTCGGCCCCCGCCACGATCGCCTTCGCGATCTCGCCCGAGTGCTTGATCCCGCCGTCCGCGATCACCGGGACCCCGGCCGGCCTGCAGGCCAGCGACGCCTCGTAGACCGCGGTCACCTGCGGGACGCCGACCCCGGTGACCACCCGGGTGGTGCAGATGGCGCCCGGTCCGACGCCGACCTTCACCGCGTCGGCGCCGGCGTCGACGAACGCCTGCGCGCCCTCGCGGGTCGCGACGTTGCCGCCGATCACCTGCACGTGGCGGGTCGCCGGGTCGGTCTTGAGCCGCTGCACCATGTCGAGCAGCATCCGGACGTTGCCGTGGGCGGTGTCGGCGACCAGCACGTCGGCCCCCGCCTCGACCAGCGTGGTCGCGCGGTCCCAGGCGTCGCCGAAGTAGCCGATCGCCGCGCCGACCATGAGCCGACCGTGATCGTCCTTGGAGGCCTTCGGGAACTGCTCGGACTTCACGAAGTCCTTGACGGTGATCAGCCCACCGAGGCGGCCCTCGTCGTCGACCAGCGGCAGCCGCTCGCGCTTGTGCTTGCGCAGCAGCGCGGTGGCGTCGTCGCGGGAGATCCCGACCGGGCCGGTGACGAGCGGCATCCGCGTCATCACCTCGTCGACCTTGGTGGAGGCCCACTCCGCGACCGGGGTGAAACGCAGGTCGCGGTTGGTGATGATGCCGAGCAGGTGGTTGTCGACGTCGACGACCGGCAGCCCGGAGACGCGGTACTCGCCGCAGATCCGGTCGAGGTCCTCCAGCGTCGCGTCGGGGCCGATCGTGATCGGGTTGGAGATGATCCCGGTCTGGGTCCGCTTCACGAGGTCGACCTGGTAGGCCTGGTCGTCGAGCGACAGGTTGCGGTGGAGCACACCGAGGCCGCCCTGGCGGGCCATCGCGATCGCCATCCGCGACTCGGTGACGGTGTCCATCGCCGCGCTCACCAGCGGCACCCGCAGCGAGATCTCGCGGGTCAGCCGGGCGGTGGTGTCGATGTCGCTCGGCGCGAGGTCGGAGTGACCCGGCAGGAGCAGGACGTCGTCGTAGGTGAGACCGAGGGCGGCGAACTTCTCAGGAACCTCCACGCGGCCCAGTCTACCGGCGTCCCCGGGCTGTCCCGGGCGGCCGGGTCAGCGGGTGGGAGCGAGCTGCCGGACCGGGATCCGCACCGTCAGGTCGTCGTTCCCCATCCGGATCCGCCCGCGCAGCCCGGTGCCGAGGACGAGCGGCAGCACTGCCTGGTTGTCGGCGGCCGTGCGGACCAGCAGCTCGGCGGCACCGGCCTGCCGCGCGACCCGCGCGACCTCGAGCAGCAACCGCGACCCGATGCCGCGCCGGCGCCACGCGGGGTCGACGGCCAGCTCGAGGTGCCAGCACTCGTCGTGGTCGTCCCGCCACGAGACCGACCCCACGGCGGTCTCGCCGACGAGGGCGACCACCGCGCTGCTCGTGGTCTCGTACGTCGGGCTGCCGTCGACCACCACGCGGCGACCGGGCTCCGGGACGGGACGTTGCTTGCTCACGGCCAGCACGTCGGTGACGAGCGCAGCGAGCGCCGCCCCTCGGGCGTGCTCGGTCGCGGTGAACGAGGCGGTGCGCCGTACCTGCACCGCGACCTCGCCCACGGCGAGGTCCATCACGTCCTGCTCTGGCCCGGTCCCGGTGTCGACGGGGTCGGACTCGGCGTCGAACAACCGGGCCACGACCTCGGGGAAGCCGGCGGGCTGGGCGAGGATCGCCCGCGCGGCCATGACGTAGCGGGTCGGCTGGTCGGCCAGCGCGGCCTCCGTGCAGGGCAGCGCGCTGACCCGGGTGCCACCGGCCACCTCGACCAGCTCCGCGAGGTCGGCGAGCTCCCAGTCGTCCGGCGTGCGCAGCACCAGCTCGTCGGTGACCCGGTCGACGCCCGGGAAGATCTGCAGCCCGAGGATGTTCACCCCGGACGCGCCGCACCGGGCCGCCAGGGCGGCCAGGGCCCCCGGTCGGTCGGGCAAGGTCGTCCGAACGCGCCACAGCATCGCGATCTCCTCTCGTCATCGAGGAGTGTGCCTGCGGGATGTTTCGCGCGGGGGTCACCGCGTTTCGGGCACGTCACATCTGCGCGAGCGTGCGGCGGCCGACGGCGAGGTGCCCCAGCCACAGCGCCAGCCCCGCGGCCACGATCACGGCGGACGTGAGGGCCAGCGCGCCGAGCGAGCCGCTGACCAGCGGCACCAGCAGCGCCGCGATGAGTCCGTTGAGCAGCAGCGTGAAGAACGTGAAGAGCGAGACGGCGGAGCCCCGGCCGACCGGGAACATGTCGAGCAGGATCAGCTGCATGGTCGGGTAGGCGGTCACGGTGCCCAGTCCCAGCAGGGCCGGGCCGAGGACGACCCACGGCAGCCCGGCGCCTCCCGACGCGATCGCGACGTTGACGAGGGCCGCGACCACGCAGAACACCAGGGAGCCGGTGACCAGGGCGTTGCCCGAGATCCGGCCGGCCGCCCAGCTGCTGATCTGCGACCCGAGCAGGACGGCGCCGACCAGCGGCGCGAACAGCACCCAGAAGTCGAGCTCGCCGAGGCCGAGCAGGTCGACCACGATGATGGCCGCCCCGCTGACGTAGATGAACTGACCGGCGAAGCTCAGGGCGGCCGCCCACGCGACCCGGTGGAAGGCCGCCGACCGCGCCACCGTCGCGAGGCTGCGGACCAGGGACCCGACCCGGAGCGGGATCCGCCGCTCGGGGGGATGGGTCTCGGGGAGGGCGACCACGACGACCGCCACCAGGAGCAGCGCGACCCCTGCCATGAACCAGAAGGCGATCGGCCACGCCCCGAGCTGGAGCAGCAGCCCGCCGATCACGGGGGCGATCGCCGGCGCGATGCCGAAGATCAGCATCACCCGGCTCATCAGTCGCTGGGCCTGCGGACCCTCGAAGACGTCGCGGATGATGGTGCGGCTCACGATGACGCCCCCGCCGGCGCTGAGTCCCTGGAGGACGCGGAAGAACAGCAGCGTCTCGAGGTTGGGCGACAGCGCGCAGCCCACCGACGCGGCGGCGTACAGGAGGACGCCGGCGACGATGACCGGTCGCCGGCCGAGCGCGTCGGACAGCGGCCCGTGGAACGGGCTCATCAGCCCGAAGGCGACGAGGTAGGCCGACACCACCAGCTGCATGTCGGCGCTGGTGACGTCGAAGTCCTCGGCCATGGAGCTGAACGCCGGGAACGGCGTGTCGATGCTGAACGGACCCAGCATCGAGAGTCCCGCCAGGATCAGCGGGACCAGGACGACGAACCCTTCGGGACGGTCGCCGCGCGACCTCCTCAGGAACCGCGACCCGCCCGGCGTCCCCTCGCGGGGAGCGGCCGAGCGGGTCGTGTCGGGTTCGTCAGTGGCCGTGACCGTGCCCGTGGCCGTGGCCGCCGGCGCCGTTGCCCTCGTCTTCCTCGGGCTTCTCGACGATCAGCGTCTCGGTCGTCAGCAGCATGCCCGCGATCGACGTCGCGTTGACCAGCGCGGAGCGGGTCACCTTGACCGGGTCGAGCACGCCCTGGGCGACCAGGTCGCCGTACTCCTCGGTGGCGGCGTTGTAGCCGGTGCCGACTCCACCTTCGCGGACCTTGGCGACGACGACGAAGCCGTTGACGCCACCGTTCTCCGCGATCCAGCGCAGCGGCTGGTCGGCGGACTTGCGCACGATCCGCACGCCGACGGCCTCGTCACCGGTGAGGCCGAGGTCGTCGTCGAGCACCGAGACGGCGTGCACGAGCGCGGAGCCACCGCCGGCGACGATGCCCTCCTCGATCGCGGCCCGGGTCGCCGAGACGGCGTCCTCGATCCGGTGCTTCTTCTCCTTGAGCTCCACCTCGGTGGCGGCACCGACCTTGACGACGCAGACGCCGCCGGCCAGCTTCGCGAGCCGCTCCTGGAGCTTCTCGCGGTCCCAGTCGGAGTCGGTGTTCTCGATCTCGGCCTTGATCTGGTTGACGCGGCCCTCGACCTCGGCCGAGTCACCCGCGCCCTCGATGATCGTGGTGTTGTCCTTGGTGATCACGACGCGACGGGCCTGGCCCAGCACCTCGAGACCGACCTGGTCGAGCTTGAGACCGACCTCGGGCGCCACGACCTGACCACCGGTCAGGGTCGCGATGTCCTGCATCATCGCCTTGCGGCGGTCGCCGAACGCGGGGCTCTTGACGGCCACCGCGTTGAACGTGCCGCGGATCTTGTTGACGACCAGCGTCGACAGCGCCTCGCCCTCGACGTCCTCGGCGAGGATGAAGAGCGGCTTGCCGGCGGCGATGACCTTCTCGAGCAGCGGCAGCAGGTCGGCCACAGCCGAGATCTTCCCCTGGTGCAGCAGGATGTACGGGTCGTCGAGGACGGCCTCCATCCGCTCGGGGTCGCTGACGAAGTACGCCGAGATGTAGCCCTTGTCGAACTGCATGCCCTCGGTGAACTCGAGCTCGGTGCCCATGGTGTTGGACTCCTCGACCGTGATCACGCCGTCCTTGCCGACCTTGTCGAAGGACTGGGCGAGCAGGTCGCCGATGAGGGCGTCGCGGCTGGAGATCGTGGCGACCGAGGCCATGTCCTCCTTGGTCTCGACCTCGCGGGCAGCCTCCTTGAGGGCGTCGCCGACGGCCTCGGCCGCAGCGTCCATGCCCCGCTTGAGGCCCATCGGGTTGGCGCCGGCGGCGACCGCGCGGAGCCCCTCGTGGACCATCGCCTGCGCGAGCACGGTCGCGGTCGTCGTACCGTCACCGGCGACGTCGTTGGTCTTGGTGGCGACTTCCTTGGTCAGCTGGGCGCCGAGGTTCTCGAACGGGTCGTCGAGCTCGATCTCACGGGCGACGGTCACGCCGTCGTTGGTGATGGTCGGCGCGCCCCACTTCTTGTCGAGCACCACGTAGCGGCCCTTGGGGCCGAGCGTGACCTTGACGGTGTTGGCGAGCGCGTCGACGCCGCGCTCGAGCGCGCGGCGGGCGTTCTCGTCGAACTCCAGGATCTTGGGCATGACTCTCCTACCGGGAAATGGGACCGGGTCGTGTGCCTGTGCGTGCGCAGGAGCGCTCGCTCAGGCACACGACCCGGAAGTGGTTCAGGAAACGACGGCGAGGACGTCGCGGGCGCTGAGGATGAGGTACTCGTCACCGGCGTACTTGACCTCGGTGCCGCCGTACTTGCTGTAGATGACCTTGTCGCCCACAGCCACGTCCAGCGGGACGCGGTTGCCGTTGTCGTCGATCCGGCCCGGACCGATGGCAAGGACCTCGCCCTCCTGGGGCTTCTCCTTGGCGGTGTCGGGGATGACGAGGCCGGACGCGGTGGTCTGCTCGGCGTCGAGCGGCTTCACGACGATCCGGTCCTCGAGGGGCTTGATGTTGACCGACACTTCTGATCAACCTCTACTTTCTCTTCAACCTGTGAAGGAGCCGAGGGCTCCGGGACGTGGGAGCCTGCGCCAGACGTACGCCGTCGCGGGGGTCGTGCGTCTCTCGCAAGCGCTGGCACCCTCAGGGCGAGAGTGCCAGTGCCGACGTTAGCACTCGCCTCGAGGGAGTGCCAGCACGGGTCCCACCCGAGGTGCCGCGAACGGCCAGCGGTCGGCCACCCAGGCCGCCACCGCGGTGTCGACGGCGCGGCCCAGGTCGGTGCCGCGACACTCGGGGACCATCCACCAGGACACCTCGGCGTCCACCCCGGCGGCGCGCCCGGGCGCCACCCGGACCTCCCCCAGGAGCGCGGTCTCGTCGGTGTCCAGCAGGGCGAAGGTGTACGCCGCCCGGCGCGCCATCTCGTCGAGCCGGGTCGCGAGCAGCCGCTCGGCGGCGTCGAGGTCCAGCCCCGGCACCGCCACCACCAGCCGCCGCGCGTCGGCGGCCCGGGTCCGGCGGAGCACGTGCCCGTACGGCACGGCCGCACCGGCCGGCGGGTCGAACCCGGCCGGCAGCCAGCCGCTCATCCGCCGACGTCCAGGCCCACGAGAGCCGCGCTGCGGCGGAGCGCGGCCACGCCCCGGCTCGTGTTCGACTTCACCGCGCCGAGCCCCATGCCGAGGGCGCGCGCGGTCTCCGCCTCCGAGAGGCCTTCGTAGTAGCGCAGGGCCACGGCGGCCCGCTGCTGCCGCGGCAGCGCGAGCACCAGTTCCCACAGGAGGCGGCGCCGGTCCGCCTCGACCGCAGCGTCTGACGGTCCGGTCGAGGAGGCAACCCCTTCGGGCAGCTGGGCCCACGGCTCCTCCCGTCGCTGGGGCGCCCGCCGGCACCACGAGACGTGGTGGTTGACCATCGCGCGGCGGACGTAGGCGTCCGCCGCGCGACGGTCCCGCAGCGTGCCCCAGCGGGGCAGGACCGAGGCGAGCGCTGCGTGCAGCACGTCCTCGGCCACGTCGGGATCGCCGGTGATGGCCCGGGCCGCCCGGAGCAGCGCGGGGCGCCGCGCGGCCACCCAGGTCGCGAAGTCGTCGACGTCGGCCGTCACCGTGGTCATGACGTCCCCCTCAGCGGGTGCGAGCGGTCGTGAAACCGATCGCGGCGACGGTCACCCACAGCGGCCCGACCATGCCCGCCATGTACTGCAGCGGGCTCACGGCGATCAGGACCATCAGGCCGCCCATCACCAGGCTGGTCCGGCCCAGCCACCGGGGCACGGCGCCGAAGCGTCGGGCGGCGACCGCCACGGCGAGCGCGCTCAGGCCCGCGGTACCCCAGAGCCACGGGATCGTGCCGATCCAGTGGCTGAAGAAGGCGGCAGTCTCCGGGACCATCAGGTCGACGTCCTGAACGCCGAACACGAACTCGGTCGTGAGCCCGGATCCGAGCAGCTGGGCGGCGGACACCAGCAGCAGCCCGGCCGCGGCGACGCCGGGTAGCAGGCTGTCCGCGGGCAGCCTCCCCGCGAGACGGCGCCGCAGCCCCGCTGCGAAGACGACGAGGAGCAGGGCCGACACCGTCGTGGCGACGTGGAACACGAGGATCTGCGGCGTCATCTCGGCGAGCCGCTCGGTGATGGCGACGGCGTCGCCGGCGATCTTCTCGTCGTAGACGGCTCCGGTGAAGCCGCTCGCGACGACCGACGCGATGCCGGCGACGCCGGCGCCGATGCCGGCGAGGGCCCAGCCCCGGGACGCGGCGCCGGTGGTCGGTGCGCCGGCGGTGACCGGCGGCGTGGCGGTGGTGGTCATGTCGTTCTCCTGTGACTCGGGTGCGTGCGGCGCGGTTCGGCCGCGACCCCACTGTCGACCGGCTGGCCGGAGCCACTCCACGGACAGTCCGCGGTGTCCGGGCGGTGTACGGGTGGTGTGCGGGTCAGCCGTCGTGAGGCTCGCCGAGCGACAGCCCGGCCGCCCGATCCGGGTCGAGGCCGCGGCCCACGTCGAGGGCGTCGTCGTACCGGTCGGCACCGAGCCGCGCCCGCGCTTCGGCCTCCGCGTCCGCGATCGCCTGCGGGTCGGGGCGGTAGTAGCCGTAGCCGAAGGTGCCGAGCTGGGCGCGGATCGACTGGGCGGCACCGAGCAGGAGCGGGACGCGGGCATGCGCCTCCTGCCGCGCCTCCAGCACCGCCCGCGCCTCGAGGAGGTAGGCCAGGTTCGCGTGGTCGGACGTCTCCCGGGAGAGCCGGGTGCCCTCGTCGAGGTGCTCGCCGGCCTCGGCGAACCGGCCG
Source organism: uncultured Actinomycetota bacterium (assembly GCA_963829855.1). GTDB lineage: Bacteria > Actinomycetota > Actinomycetes > Propionibacteriales > Nocardioidaceae > Nocardioides. The sequence goes on from CAWHKE010000011.1 coordinate 1,012,476, forward strand.
CGCGCCAGCTCGACCTGGGACAGGTTGTAGAGCGCGATGTACGTCGACAGCCGGTCTCCCCGCTGACGGGCGGACGCCAGGCCCTGGGAGATCTCCTCGACGGCGCGCGCGTGGTCACCGAGGAGCATCGCCACCGTGCCGCTCCACACCCACGAGAGGGCGGTCGTCCATGCGCCGTACTCGCCGGCCCCGACCGCCGCGGCCTCGCGTGCCTCCGCGAACCGGGCGCTCGCGTCGGCGAGCCGACCCTCGGCGAGGTCGGCGAGGCCGATGCCGGCGACCGCGTTGGCCGTGGTGGCGGGGTCGCGGCCGGCGTGGTCGCAGGCCGCCTCCCAGTGGCCCCGGGCCGCGCGGACGTCGTCCATCGCGAAGCAGGCGGTGGCCGCGGCCAGCTCGGTCTGGCCGCGGAGCACCCCGGACTGGTCGAGCTCGAGCGCCGCCTCCGAGAGGCGGCGCCCCAACGCGTGGTGCCCGCGCAGCCACCAGTACATCCAGAGCGCCCAGCACAGCCGTCCCGCCGCCTCACCGTCGCGGCTCTCGAGCAGCGTCTCCACCGCCGCCGTGAGGTTGAGGTGCTCGGCGTCGACCCGGGCCAGCGCGCCGACCTGGCCGCCGTCGCGGTAGCGCGGGGACAGCTCCTCGGCGATCGTCAGGAAGTGCTCGGCGTGGGCACGGGCGGCCGACGCCCCCTCCCCCGCCTCGACCAACCGGGTCCGCGCGTACTGCGACACCGGCTCCAGCAGCCGGTGCCGGTGGCCGGGTGCCCCGCGGTCGGCGGTGACCAGCGACTGCTCGGCCAGGGCCTCGAGGGAGGCCAGCACGTCCCCCGCGAAACCCGCCCGCCGGGCGACGCCCTCCACGTCGTCGAACCGGAACCCTCCGACGAACGTCGCCAGCAGCCGCAGCAGGGCCTGCTCCCGCGGCGCCAGGAGACCGTAGCTCCAGTCGAGCGCGGCCCGCATCGTGCGGTGCCGCTCCGGCCGGTCGGGTCCTTCGGACCGCAGCACCTGGTCGAGCCGCTCCAGCAGGGCGGCCGGCGAGAGCACCCGGCAGCGCGCCGCAGCGAGCTCGAGGGCGAGCGGGATCCCGGCCAGGCGGACGCAGATCGCGGCGACCGCCTCCGCGTCGCCCGGCGCGGTGCCCCAGCCCGTGGAGACGTCCGCGGCCCGTTCGAGCAGCAGCCGCACGGCCGGGGCCTCGCCGTTGCCCGACCCGGGGAGCGCGAGCGGCTCGACCGGGAACTCGTGCTCGGCCCGCAGCCGCAGCGGGGCGCGGCTGGTGACGAGCAGCGCCAGGCCCGGGATGCCGGTGACCAGGTCGGCGATCCGGGGCGCGGCCGCAGCGACCTGCTCGGCGTTGTCGAGGATCAGCAACAGCTCCCGGCCCTCCGACCACGCGACGAGCGCGGACCCGGGGTCCTCGCCGGGTGCGGCCACGACGCCCACCGCATCGAGGACGGCCGGCACGACCCCGTCGGGGTCGCGGAGCGCCGCCAGCTCGACGTACACGATCCCGTCGGCGAACCGGTCCTGAACGGTGCGGGCCACCGCCAGCGAGAGCCTGGTCTTGCCGACCCCGCCCGGGCCGGTGAGCGTGACCACGCGGTGGCGGTCGAGGAGGTCGACCACGTGCCGGAGGTCGTCGTCGCGGCCGATCAGCCGGGTGGGTGGCACCGGGATGCCGGGGCCGGTGCCGGACGAGGAGGCGACGCGGGCCGTGCGCGCCCGGGCCGGGACGGAGGAGATCAGGTCGGCCCGGCCGGTGCCCTCGAGCCCGAGAGCGTCGGCGAGAGCACGCACGGTGTGCGGGTACGGGCGGGTGCGGGTGCCGCGCTCGAGGGCGCTGACAGCGTGGCTGCTGAGGCCGGCCCGCTCGGCGAGCTCCTCCTGGGACAGCCCGAGGGCCTCCCGCTCGCGGCGCAGCCGCACGCCGAACGACCCCTGGTCGTGATCCACGCCCTCCCCTTCCCCGCACCGGGCGCGGGCAGTGTACGTCGCGGGCGACGGCCTCTGACAGGATCGACACGATGGACCTCGACGCGTTCCGGTGGCTGCTCACCGACGACGGGCAGCAGCTGCTGTCAGAGGCCACGACGTCCGAGGCCGACGAGCTCTCGTTGCAGGCGACGCTCCGCAAGCGGGCCACCGCTGCCCGGGTCGCGACGACGCTGACGCAGGTGGAGCTCCGCCGACGGGCCGAGCCGAAGTTCGGCGACCTGGCCGCCCGGATGTACTTCACGCACGCCGGTCTCGAGCAGGCGACCCGGCTGACCGTCGCCCGCCACCGCGCCGGACGGCTGCAGGCCGCCTCGACCGAGACCCTGATCGACCTGGGGTGCGGCATCGGCGGCGACCTGGTCGCGTGCGCGGCTGCCGGGATGACCACGGCCGGCGTCGACCTGGACCCGGTGCGGGTCGCGGTCGCGGAGGCGAACCTGGCCGCCCTGGGCCTGCCTGGCGCGGTCATGGTCGCCGACGCCACGACGGTCGACACCGGACCCTTCGACGCCGCGTTCGCCGACCCGGCCCGCCGCTCTGCCCGCGGTCGGACGTTCTCGCCCGAGGGGTGGACGCCGCCGTGGTCCTTCGTCGAGGAGCTGCTGCGGCGACCCGCCTGCGTCAAGGTCGCGCCCGGCATCCCCCACGACCTGGTCCCCGACGGGGTCGAGGCCGAGTGGGTGAGCGACCGCGGAGAGGTGAAGGAGGCCGCGCTGTGGTCGGGTCGGCTCGCGACCACCACCCGCCGGGCCACGGTGATCGGCCAGGGTGGTCTCGCCACGCTCACGGACGAGGACGATCCCTTCTTCCGTGAGGGGAGCGCCGACGTGCGGCCGGTCGGCGGCTTCCTCTACGAGCCCGACGGGGCGGTGATCCGGGCCGGGCTCGTCACGGCCGTCGCCGCGGGCGTGGGCGGCGGCCTGCTCGACGAGCACATCGCGTACGTCGTGTCCGACCAGGCGTTCCGGACTCCCTTCGCCCGCGGCTACCGGGTGCTCGAGGAGCTCCCCTACCGCGAGAAGCAGCTCAAGGCGGCGTTGCGCGAGCGCGGGGTCGGCGCGCTGACGATCAAGAAGCGCGGCGTGGCGGTCAGCCCCGACGGGCTCCGGCAGCGGCTCGCCCTCCGGGGCGACGTCACGGCCACGCTGGTGCTGACCCGGGTGGCGGGTCACGGCACCGCGCTGCTGGTGGAGCCCCTCTGACTCAGCCGGCGAGGGCGGCCCGCTCGTCGCCGATCGTGGTGTCGTCACCGTGGCCGGTGTGGACCACGGTCTCGTCGGGCAGCGCGAACAGCTGGCGCCGGATCGACTCGACGATCAGGTCGGCGTCGCTGAACGATCGGCCGGTCGCGCCCGGCCCGCCCTGGAACAGGGTGTCGCCGGTGAACACGCAGCCGAGGTCGTGGACGTAGAGGCAGACGGCGCCGGGGGCGTGGCCCGGCGTGTGCAGCACCGACACCGACGCCCCGCCGATCGTCAGCGACTGGCCGTCGGACAGGTCGGCGTCCCACAGGTGGTCGGGGTGCGTGAGCTCCCACAGCGGCCGGTCGTCGGGGTGGAGCAGGATGGGTGCGCTGGTGCGGACCCGCAGCTCCGGAGCCACCCGCACGTGGTCGTCGTGGGCGTGGGTGCACACGATCGCCTTCACCGTCCGGCCCCCCACCACCGCGAGGATCGCGTCGACGTCGTGCGGAGCGTCGATCACCAGACACGACTCGTCGTCGCCCACGACCCAGATGTTGTTGTCGACGTCGAACGTCTCGCCGTCGAGGGAGAACGTGCCGCTGACGACGGCATGGTCGACCCGGACCGCCATCAGAAGACCACGACCGAGCGCAGCACGTCGCCCTCGTGCATCCGGTCGAACGCCGCCTCGACGTCGCCCAGCCCGATCTCCTCGGAGACGAAGGCGTCGAGGTCGAGCCGGCCCTGCTGATAGAGGTCGACGAGCATCGGGAAGTCGCGGCTGGGCAGGCAGTCGCCGTACCAGCTGGACTTGAGGGCCCCACCGCGTCCGAACACGTCGATCAGCGGGATGTCCGGGATGCGCATGTCGGGCGTCGGAACGCCGACCAGGACGACCGTGCCGGCGAGGTCGCGGGCGTAGAACGCCTGCTTCCACGTCTCCGGCCGGCCGACCGCGTCGATCACGACGTCCGCGCCGTCGGAGCCGTCGGCGCCGCAGATCTCCTTGATCGCGTCGACCGGGTCCTGGCTCGTGCTGTTGACGGTGTGGGTCGCGCCGAGCTTCCGTGCGCCCTCGAGCTTCCGGTCGTCGATGTCGACCGCGATGATCGTGGACGCACCGGCCAGCGCCGAGCCCGCGATCGCGGCCGCGCCGACGCCGCCGCAGCCGATGACGGCGACGCTCTTGCCGCGGCTCACGTTGCCGGTGTTGAGCGCGGCGCCGAGGCCGGCCATGACGCCGCAGCCGAGCAGGCCGACGGCCGCCGCGCGCGCGGACGGGTCGACCTTCGTGCACTGGCCGGCGGCGACCAGGGTCTTCTCGGCGAACGCGCCGATCCCGAGCGCGGGGCTGAGCGGCGTCCCGTCGGCCAGCGTCATCTTCTGGGTGGCGTTGAACGTCGCGAAGCAGTACCAGGGCTCGCCGCGGTCGCACGCGCGGCAGGCGCCGCACACCGCGCGCCAGTTGAGGATCACGAAGTCGCCCGGCGCCACGCTGGTCACGTCGTCGCCGACGGCCTCGACCACCCCGGCGGCCTCGTGGCCGAGCAGGAACGGGAACTCGTCGTTGATGCCGCCCTCGCGGTAGTGGAGGTCGGTGTGGCAGACGCCGCACGCCTGCACCTTCACGAGCGCCTCGCCCGGACCGGGGTCGGGGACGTGGATGGTCTCGAGCGAGACGGGCTCGCCCTTGCGGTGGGACACGACGGCTTGGACCTGATGCATGGCGGAAGCCAACCACACGGCGCAACCCTGACGCCTCGTGTGCCTGAGACCCGTGCATGCAGTGGGCACAGGCACACGCCGCTGGTGAACGGGCCGGTCACCACACGCCGAGGACCTGGCCCCCGATCCGGACGACGAAGGCCGAGACCACCAGGACGAAGAACACCCGGACGAAGCCGCTGCCGCGGGCGATCGCGGTGCGGGCGCCGAGGTAGCCGCCCAGCAGGTTGCACACACCCATGACGAGGCCGACCTTCCAGAGCACCGCGCCGGCCGGGACGAACACCACCAGGGCGCCGAGGTTGGTGGTCCAGTTCGCGAGCCGGGCCTTGGCGCTCGCCTCCAGGAAGCTGTAGCCCAGGAGACCGACCAGCGCGAACACGAAGAAGCTGCCCGTGCCCGGCCCCAGCGCGCCGTCGTAGAAGCCGATCACGAGCCCGGTCACCATGGCCGCGGCGACGTGCCGGTGGCCGGAGAACCGCAGCACGGTCGCCTCCCCCAGCCGGGGCTTGAGGAGGACGTACCCGCCGACCAGGACCAGCGCCACGAGCACGATCGGCTCGAACGCCTCCCGCGGGATCTGCGTGGCGACCAGCGCACCACCGAGGGACCCCACGAACGCCAGCGCCATCAGGGGAAGGAACGTGCGCGGGTCCGGCCGCACGCGGCGGTAGTACGTCGCACCGCTGACCGTGGTGCCGCAGATCGACGACAGCTTGTTGGTCCCGAGCACCTCGACCGGGGCCGCACCCGGCAGTCCGAGCAGCAGCGCCGGGAGCTGGATCAGGCCGCCGCCGCCGACCACCGCGTCGACGTAGCCCGCCGCCAGTCCCGCCAGCGCGAGCAGCGCGAACACGGACAGGGTCGGGTCGGACACCCGCCGATCGTAGAGTCGGCACTGTGCGGATCGTGTCGCTGCTCCCCTCCACCACCGAGATCCTCTTCGCCATCGGCGCGGGGGACGACGTGGTCGGCGTGACGTTCGAGTGCGACTACCCGCCCGAGGCCCGCGAGCGACGGATCGTGTCGACGTCTGCGATGCCGGAGGGCCTGACGCCCGCCGAGATCGACGCGTACGTCGTCGACGCGGTCGCCCGCGGCGAGGACCTCTACCACCTCAGCGAGGACGCGCTGTCCGGGCTCGACGCCGACCTGGTGGTCACCCAGGACCTGTGTGCCGTGTGCGCGGTCGACGTCTCGGTGGTCGACGACGCGCTCGCCCACCTCGGCTGCACCGCCGAGGTGCTGACGATCGACCCGCACACCCTCGAGGAGGTGTTCGCCTCGATCGAGACCCTCGGCAAGGCCACCGGCCACGAGCCCGAGGCGGCCGCGCTGATCGCCGGCCAGCGAGGGCGGCTGGCCGCCGTGCGCGACCGCGTCGCCGGGCTGCCGCGGCCGCGCGTGATGCTGCTGGAGTGGACCGACCCGCCCTACGCGCCCGGCCACTGGGTGCCGGAGATGATCGAGGCGGCGGGGGGCGAACCACTGCTCGGGACCACCGGGGCCAGGTCCGTGCGCGTCACCTGGGAGGCGGTCCACGCCGCGGCACCGGACCTGGTCGTCGCCGCCCCGTGCGGCTACGACCTCGCCGGCGCCCGCCGACTGGCCGACGAGCTGGTCGCGGCGGGGTCACTGCCCGCCGGCGTTCCGGTGCACGCCGTCGACGCCAACGCCGCGTGGGCCCGGCCTGGCACTCGGCTGGTCGATGGCGTCGAGGAGCTCGCGAGCCTGCTCCACCCCGGTCACAGCTAGACGCCGGACGGGCCGGGACCTTCCGGTCCCGGCCCGTCCGGTGTGGTGCGTGTGGTGCGGTGTGGTCAGCCGGCCTGCGTGAAGGTCTGCTCGACCGGGACCTCGAGGCCGGGAACGCACAGCGCCCAGACCTTGGCCTTCTCGGGGGCCACGTCCGAGACGGCGCCCGCGTTGCCGCCGAACTGGACGATCCAGCCGTCGAGCCGGCCCGGCCGCGGCATGTTGGTGCTCCAGTCCATGCGGCCCGGGAAGGACGAGGAGACCGGCGTGTTGCGGGCGTTGGCGCCCTCGTCGAGCCCGAGCACCTGGACGCCGCCGGAGATCGCGGTGTCGGTCTGTGCCTTGCACGCGACCGTGGCGACGGCGCCCGCGTTGGTGTCGCCGGCGTTGTAGAACGGCCACCGAGTAGTAGGCGTCCTCCAAGCCGGTGTCGCCCTTCGGCCCCTGCGGACCCTTCTCTCCCTCTCCCTGCTCTCCCTGCTCTCCCGGCGCCCCGGCCGGACCCGGTGCACCTCGCTCGCCCTTCAGCGACTCGCGGGCCTGCTCGGCGAGGTCGAAGGTGCGGATCGTGCCGTTCTGGATGTCGGCGGAACGGATCGAGTCGTTCTCGATGTCCGGCGAGCCGATCAGGCCGCCGGCGACGGCGGTCGCCGAGCCGAGGCCGACGACGAGCGCGGCGCCGACGGCAACGGCCGCGGCGGCGGTGGAGCGCGACTTCATGGTGCTGTTCATGTCTGGCAGGTTCCCCTCTGATGTCCCCGGCGCCCGATGCGCCGGCGGGTCGGTGCGCTGCCCGGACCCCATGACGACCTCTGAGTGACAGCGGTGTCATTACAGGCAGCCGGGGAACCGTAACAACGACGGCATGAGCCGTCCCGGTTTTCGGGAAACCGCTCCAGAAGACCACCCGGAGGGGTGAGCCAGCGTCAGCTGCCGACCCAGAACCCGCGGCCGCCGAACCAGTCGCCGGCGTGCTGGCGGTACGCCGCGGTGGGCGACCGGTCGCCGAGGTAGCTGCCGACCACCGCCGCGCCGAGGTCGTCGAGCTCGGGGGCGACCACCCGGCCGTCGACCCGGTGGGCCATCGACTCGATGAACTGCGCCAGGCCGGGGTCCTCCCCGAGCCGGAAGAACGTGGTCTGCGCGCCGAGCCGGGCTGCGGCGTCGAGCTCGCGCACGGCGTACGCGATCGTCAGGGGGTGCGGCGGGTAGGAGAAGTACACCTCGCCGTCGGGCTCGAGGTGCGAGGTCGGCTCACCGTCGGTGACCACGAGGAGCACCGGCTGGGCGCTCGGGTGCTTGCGGAAGTGGCGGTTGGCCAGCAGCAGGCCGTGGTGGAGGTTGGTGCCCTTGTCCCAGCGGGCGTCGAGCCCGGTGAGCTGCTCGATCTCCATCACCTGCGCGGCACGGCCGAAGGCGATCAGCTGGAGCGCGTCGCCGCGGAACCGGCTGCGGATCAGCGTGTGGAGGGCGAGCGCGGTGCGCTTCATCGGCACCCACCGGCCGTCCATGGCCATCGAGAACGACGTGTCGACCAGCAGCGCCACCGCCGCCTGGGTGCGGTCCTCGGTCTCCTGGACCTCGACGTCCTCGATCTCCAGCAACCTTCCGGACGGGTCCGAGGCGCGCCGCCGCACGCCGTTGAGGACCGTGCGCGGCAGGTCCCACGGCTCGGTGTCACCGAATCGCCACTCGCGGGTGGCGCCGGACAGGTCGCCCGCCGCACCGGCGGCGCGCAGCTCGCGCTGCCCCTGCCGGCCCGACATCCGGTCGGCGACGTCGCGCAGCAGCGCCTTGCCGAGCTGGCGCATCGCCCGGGGGCTCAGCCGGTACTGGCCGTCCGAGCCGCGCTTGAGGTAGCCGCTGTCGCGCAACGCCTGCTCGAGCTGCTGCAGAGTGCGGGCGTCGACGGCCGCCCGGTCACCGAGCTGCCGCGCGAGCGCGTCGAGGTCGACGTCGTCGAGCCGCGCCCCGTCGTACGACTGCGAGAGCTGGTCGCCGAGCGCGTCGAGCTCGGCGAGGTCCTGGAGCACTCCGGTGCCGTCGCCGAGGCCGAGCCCCTGGCCGCCCTCGAAACGCTCGGACCCCGACCAGTCCTCGCCGGGTCGCAGCGCCTGGAGGTTGGCATCCATCCGGGCCAGCTGCTCCATCAGGGCAGGTGAGCCGAACGCCTGCTGCGACAGCTGCATGAGCTGCTCGCGCTGCTCGGCCGACATCGAGTTGAGCATCCGTTGCGCCGCGGCCGACCGTTGCGCCAGCGCGTCGAGCAGCTCGTCGATGTCCTGGGGGTTCTCCGGGAAGAAGTCCCCGTGCTTGTCCATGAAGTCGTCGAAGTCCTGCTGGGTGTCCTCGCCGCGCTGGTGCTTCTCGAGCAGCTCGTTGAGGTCGCCCAGCATCTCGTTGACCGCCGCCCGGTCCTCGTCGGAGGCGTTCTCGAGCGCCTGCTTCATGCCGGCGAACCGCTGGTCGAGCAGCTCGCGGCCGAGCAGGTCCTTGATCTCCTCGTAGGCCTCGCGGGCCTCCCGGCTCTGCCAGTCGTACGACGCCAGCTCGGTCACCGCGGCCGCGGTGTTGGGCGAGAGGCTCTCCAGCTGCAGCTCGCGGAAGGCGCGGTCGGCGTCGTCGAGCTCGACGTCGCGGGCCAGCTGCTTGCGCTCCTCGAGCACGGCCCGGTCGAGCAGCTCGCGGACCTGCTGCATCGTGCCGTCGAGGTTGTGCCGGCGCAGCAGCTCGCGCCGGCGTTCGGCGATCCGCCGGGCCAGGTCGTCGAGGCCGGTGGTGTCGCGACCACCTCGGCGCAGGAACTCGCGCATGGCGCGCTCGGGGCTGTAGCCGGCCATGACGTCCTGGCCGATCTCGTCGAGCGCCTCGGCGAGGTCGACCGGCGGGGCGAGCGGGTCGCCGCCGCCGTACCGGAGGTAGCGGCTCATGCGCTCATCCGTAGACCGTCTCCGCCCCGTCGGAGTCCTTGCCGATCTTGCGGGCCAGGTAGAGCCCCTCGAGGGCGAGCTCGATCGCCGACGCACGGGTTCCGTCGTCGTCGGCGTCGAACCGCTCGCACACCTGGTCGTAGAGGTCGGACTCACCGGCCTGGTCGGGCGGCAGCGCCGGCAGCCCCGCGAGGAAGTCGCGGGCGGCCACCTGGGCTCCGGTGGTGACCATCCGGCCCTCCTCGATGGCGTCGACCAGAGGCGCGAAGTCGAGCCCTCGCAGGTGGTGGCGAACCGACTCGGCGGTGGCGGTCCGGAGCAGGTGGGTGAGCACCTCGTGCTCGCGCCCCTCCTCGCCGGTCTCGAACTCGATCTTGCCGCCGAGGACGTCGACCGCGGTCTCGAGGTCGACCACCCGGGCGACGGCGCGCTCCTCGCCCTGCCGGGTGGCCCGGTGGAGCGCGGCGGCGGCGATGGTCTCGGCGCCGGCGATCGCGAACCGGGCGCTGACGCCGCTGCGCTGGTCGACCGCCGTCGACTCGCGCAGCTGCCGCGTGAAGCGGGCGAGGGTCTCGACGAGGTGGTCGGGGACGTGGGCGACCAGGTCGGCCTCCTGCCTGATCACGGCGACCTCGTCGGCGAGCTGGTGCGGGTAGTGGGTGCGGATCTCGGCGCCGAACCGGTCCTTGAGCGGCGTGATGATGCGACCGCGGTTGGTGTAGTCCTCCGGGTTGGCGCTGGCCACGACGAGGACGTCGAGCGGCAGCCGCAGCACGTAGCCGCGGATCTGGATGTCGCGCTCCTCCATCACGTTGAGCATCGCGACCTGGATCCGCTCGGCCAGGTCGGGCAGCTCGTTGATCGCGACGATGCCGCGGTGGCTGCGCGGGATCAGCCCGAAGTGGATGGTCTCCGGGTCGCCCAGCAGCCGACCCTCCGCGACCTTCATCGGGTCGACGTCGCCGATCAGGTCGGCCACGGACGTGTCGGGGGTGGCGAGCTTCTCGGCGTACCGCTCGTCGCGGTGGCGCCAGGTGACCGGCAGGTCGTCACCGAGCTCGTCGGCGCGCCGGCGCGACGTGGGCGTGATCGGCTCGAAGGGGTGCTCGCCCAGCTCGGAGCCGTCGATGACGGGAGTCCACTCGTCGAGCAGTCCGACCAGCGCCCGCAGCAGCCGGGTCTTGCCCTGGCCGCGCTCGCCGAGCAGCACGATGTCGTGGCCGGCCAGCAGCCCCCGCTCGACCTGCGGCACGACCGTCTCGTCGAACCCGTGCAGGCCCGGCCACGGATCCGTGCCGGCCGCCAGCATCGCCAGCAGGTTGTCGCGCAGCTCCTGCCGCAGCGGCTTCGCGACGTGCCCGCCGGCGCGCAGCGCCCCGACGGTGGTGTTCTCGGGTGCCTGGGTCACCTGTTCACCGTAGTCACCTGCCCAAGTACCGCGCGTGGGAGAACCGTTACCGCGCACCCCGAAAGGTGACTTTCTCCGTCCTACGGCCCGTCGATCGGCATAGCCCGAACGGGCCAGCCGACCGGCCGCGTTCGGTCAGCCGCGGGCCAGGAACGCCAGCAGGTCCTGGCGCGTGAGGACGCCGACCGGCTTGCCGTCCTCGTGCACCAAGACGGCGTCCGCAGCCTCGAGGAGCGACACCGCCGCGGACGCCGGCTCGGTCGAGCCGATGGTCGGCAGCGCCGCAGACATGTGGTCCTCGACCTGGTCGGTCAGCCGCGCGCTAGCCCGCGAAGAGCGCGTCCAGCAGAGTCCGCTCGGAGACGGAACCGGCCACCTCGGCGGCCACGATCGGCGGCTCGGCGCGCACGACCGGCATCTGCGAGACGCCGTACTCCTGCAGGATGTGCACGGCCTCCGCGATCGTCTCGCCGGGGTGCGTGTGCACCAGGTCGGGCAGCCGGCCGTCCTTGCCGCGCAGCACCTCGCCGACCGTGCGCTCGTCGTCCTCCACGCTGCCGGTCGGGAAGCCGTACTGCGCGAGCCAGTCGTCGTTGAAGACCTTGGTGAGGTAGCCGCGCCCGGAGTCGGGCAGCAGCACCACGATCACGGCGTCCGTGCGCCCCTCGGCGGCGAGCTCCTCGGCGAGCTGCTTCGCGGCGTACGCCGCCATGCCGGACGAGCCGCCGACCAGCAGCGCCTCCTCGCGGGCCAGCCGGCGCGTGTAGGCGAACGAGTCGGCGTCGGAGACCTCGATGACGCGGTCGGCGACGTCTCGGTCGTAGGTGTCGGGCCAGAAGTCCTCGCCGACCCCCTCCACGAGATACGGGCGACCGGTGCCTCCCGAGTAGACGGACCCGGCCGGGTCGGCACCCACCACCTGGACCTCCGGGTTCTTCTCCTTCAGGTAGCGGCCGACGCCGGTGATCGTGCCGCCGGTGCCCATCCCGGTGACGAAGTGCGTGATCTTGCCCTCGGTCTGCTCCCAGATCTCGGGGCCGGTGGTCTCGTAGTGCGACCGCGGGTTGTGCGGGTTGGAGTACTGGTCGGGCTTCCACGCCCCGGGCTGCGACGCGAGCCGGTCACTGACGTTGTAGTAGGAGTCCGGGTGCTCGGGGGCGACCGCCGTGGGGCAGACGACCACCTCGGCGCCGTACGCCTTGAGGACGTTGCGCTTGTCCTCGCTCACCTTGTCGGGGCACACGAAGACGCAGTGGTAGCCCTTCTGCTGGGCCACCATCGCCAGCCCGACCCCCGTGTTGCCGGACGTCGGCTCGACGATCGTGCCGCCCGGCTGCAGCTCGCCGGACGCCTCGGCCGCCTCGATCATCCGGGTCGCGATCCGGTCCTTCACCGACCCGCCGGGGTTGAGGTACTCGATCTTCGCGAGCACCAGCGGCGCGTCCAGACCGTCGAGCGAGCGCTTGAGACGGAGCAGGGGGGTGTGGCCGATGAGGTCCAGGAGGGAGTCGACGTACTGCATCGGGTCAATGTATTGCCCCGATCCGGTCACAGCGGCATCGACGGCGTGCGTAGGGTGAACGCGTGGGGAAGGCTGCCGCGGCACGCAAGCTGGCCGCCGCCGCCGCGTACGGCGGGGGCGGTCTGTCCGTGCTGGGCGGGGGTCTCTACGGCCTGCTCGCCGCCGAGGCCAGGTTCGCGCGCAAGGCGATCGGTGAGCCCCGCGGCGAGCCGCCGCCCGACTCCACCGGCTGGTACGGCCGCGGTCGTCCCGGCCCGGCCATCAAGGTCGCGCTGCTCGGCGACTCCGGGGCCGCGGGCTACGGCGTCGACCGGGTCGTCGACACCCCGGGCGCCCACCTGGCCACCGGCCTGGCGCGGACCGCCGACCGGCGCGTGCACCTGCGGGCGTACGCCGTGGTCGGTGCCCAGTCCGCCGACCTCGCCGGCCAGGTCGACCGGGCATTGCCGACCGAGCCCGACCTCGCCGTGATCCTGGTCGGCGTCAACGACATCACCCACCAGGTGCTGCCGGCCACCTCGGTCCGCAACCTGTCGGAGGCGGTGCGGCGGCTCCGCGAGGCGGACGTCGACGTGCTGGTCGGCACCTGCCCCGACCTCGGCACCGTGCGGCCGATCCCGCCACCGCTCAAGCAGCTGGGCCGGGTCTGGTCGCGCCGGCTCGCGGCGGCGCAGGCCATCGCGGTCCTCGAACAGGGCGGCCGCACCGTGTCGTTGGGCACGATCCTCGGCCCCGAGTTCGACGCGGCACCCGCGCTGCTCTTCGGCCCCGACCGGTTCCACCCGTCGGCCGACGGCTACCGGGCGCTCGCCGACGTGCTCCTGCCGTCCGCCCTGGCCGCGCTCGGGCTCGGGCCGGACGCGGCCGAGGTCCCCGAGCCCTACCGGGGAGAGGGGCTCCGGCCGGTGGCCCAGGCCGCGATCGAGGCGGCCGCCACGCCGGGGACCGAGCTCGACGGCACCGAGGTGGCCGGGGCGCGCCGCGGCGTGCGTGGGCTGTGGGTGGAGCTGCGGCACCGCCGCCGCCACCCGAGCACCGACCCGGAGGCCCCGCAGCCGGCCGAGGACTCCGCCCCCTCCGAGGAGTCGCTCCAGACATGAGGAACGGCCCACCCGGACGCATCCGGGTGGGCCGTCTCAGACCGGCGATCAGTCGGAGCTGAAGATCGCCAGGATGCGCAGCAGGTTGGTGTAGATCCAGACCAGGCTGACGGTCATCGCGAACGCGGCGCGCCACGACTCCCGCTCCTCGATGCCGGCCGCGATCCCCTGCTCGACGAAGTCGAAGTCGAGGATCAGCATGAAGACACCGAGCACCAGGCCCGCGATCGAGAACAGCAGTCCGAGGTTGCCGAACCCGAGGAAGCCGATGGCGTTGCCGAAGAGGCTCAGCACCACCTCGAGCATGGCCAGGGCGACCATTCCGAACATCGCGGCGATCACGAAAGTCCGGAACCTCTGGCCGACCTTGATCTCGAAGAACTTGTACGCCGCGAGCGTGCCGGCGAAGGCCGCGAACGTTCCGATCACCGCCTGCATGACGATGTTGCCGCTGTCGGCGTCGACGAACGTGGCGTCGATGAACTTGCTCAGCGCTCCGAGGGCGACGCCCTCCAGGGCGCAGAACGCGAGGACGAGGGCGGGGCTGATCACGCGCTTGAAGGAGTTCACCATGGACAGCGCGAACGCGCCCAGGGATCCGATGGTCAGCGCGCCGATCAGCAGGCCGGCGTTCTCTTCGTTGTCGATGTCGCCGGTGGCGATCCAGGTGATGGCGGCGGTGACGATGACGACCACCAGCGCGATGCCGGTCTTCTGGACGACGGAGTCGATCGTCATCCGCTCGCCGGTGCCGGCGGGGGCGTAGGCGGTCGGGGCCTGGCCGTAACCGTCGTGGGTCGTGCCGTTGCCCGGGTACGTCTGGTTCCCGTAGGCGTTCGCGGACCCGTTGAACGCGTCCGAGTTTCGGAACACGGGGTTGTTGCTCTGCATGGTCTCCTCCTTGGAGGCCTGGCGGCCGTCGACCTGACGGCTTGCCCTGTCACACCAGTCTACGGACCGGATACTGATTGAACGACGGCGCGCTGACCGCTGTTCCCGAAGTCAGCGGATTCTCAGGTGCCCCGGGTGGGGGTCGAACCCACACTGAACCGCTTTTAAGGCGGTCTCCTCTGCCGGTTGGGATACCGGGGCGGGGGTCCATCATCGCGCCAGCAGGCGGGCGCGGGTGAACACCGCGTCGAGCATGTCCGGGGTGAGCCGGCCGGTGAACGTGTTGTGCTGGCTCGGGTGGTAGCAGCCGAGGAGCGTGAGCCCGCCGAGCCCGACCTCCGCCCCGTGCCCGAAGCGCGGCTTCGGTGACGGGACGGCGACGCCGGCCGCGGCCAGGCCGCGCAGCGCACCCGCCCAGCCGTAGCCGCCGAGCGCGACGACCACGCGCAGCCCCGGCAGCAGCAGCCCCACCTCCCGAGCCAGCCACGGCTCGCAGGTGTCCCGCTCGCGGGTGGTCGGCTGGTTCTGCGGCGGCGCACACCGCACGGTCGCGATCATCCGGGCGTCGACCAGCGCCTGGCCGTCGCCGGCGTGGACCGACCTCTCCTGCGTCGCGATCCCGACCCGGTGCAGGCTGGCGAACAGCCAGTCGCCGCTGGAGTCGCCGGTGAAGACCCGACCGGTGCGGTTGCCGCCGTGGGCGGCGGGCGCGAGCCCGACGATCAGCAGGCGAGGCGTGGTCGACCCCCAGCCTGCGATCGGCCGACCCCAGTAGGGCTGGTCGACGAATGCCGCGCGCTTCTGCGCGGCCACGTCCTCACGCCACCGCACCAGCCGTGGGCACGCGGCGCACACCGACACCCGGGCGTCGAGCTCGGCCAGGTCGGGGTCGGCCGCCAGCCGACGTACCTGCGCCGGAGTGCGGGCGACCGGGGTGTCGGGCGCGGCCGGGTCCTCCGGCCAACCGGTGCCGGGCGGCACCGGCGAGGGGAACGCCGTGCCGGTGACCGGGTGGGTCAGACCATCGTCCACGCGATGCCCTCGAGGATGTCGGCCTCGCTCACCGTCAGCCGGTCGACGCCGGTCCGGGCGATCACGCGCGCGGCGATCAGCAGGCCCGCGTCGATCACGTCGGCGCGGCCGGGGTGCAGGAAGGGGAGCGCCAGTCGCTGCTCGACCGTCATCGCCACGATCCGCTCGACCGCGGCCCGCACCTCGGCCAGGTCGTGGGTGGAGCCGTGGACGGCGACCGGGTCGTACGCCGGCAGGTCGAGTACCGCCGCGGCGAGCGTCGTCATCGTGCCGGCGATGCCGACGACGGTGGCCGCCTGATCGAGCGGGACGCCGCACGCGTCGAGGTGGGCGTCGACGTCGGCGATGATCGCGGCGACCTCGGCGGAGCTCGGAGGGTCGCGGTGGACATGGCGCTCGTGCAGTCGCACCGAGCCGACGTCCATCGACCGCGCGGAGCGGACCCCGGCCCGGTCGCCGAGGATCACCTCCGTCGACCCGCCCCCGATGTCGACCACGAGCACCGGCGTCGCGAGGTCGTCGGGCAGCGCGTTCATCGCCCCCGCGAACCCGATCGCCGCCTCCTCGTCACCGCTCAGCACCTCCGGCGCGACCCCGAGCCGCTGGATCACGCCGCGCCGGAACACGTCGGCGTTGGCGGCGTCCCGCGTGGCGGACGTCGCGCAGAACCGCACCCGCTCCGGCGGTACGTCGTGCTGCCGGATCAGGCCGGCGAACTCGTCGATCGCGACGAACGTCCGGGCCAGCGCCTCCTCGGCAAGCGCGCCGGTGGCGTCGACGCCCTGCCCGAGCCGCACCATCCGGGTCTCGCGCACGACGACCTGCGGCGGCCGGCCGATGAACAGCCTGATGGTGTTGGTGCCGCAGTCGATCGCGGCCACCCGGTCACTCATGGCGTTCAGTCACGGGTCTCCTCGAGGCAGGGACCCGGAGCCCACCACTCGCCGAGCGCGGCGAGCACCTCGTCGCCCAGCGGGTTGACCCCGGGGCCGGCTGCGAGCGAGTGGGCGGCCAGCACGTGGAGACACTTGACCCGGTCGGGCATGCCGCCGGCCGAGATCCCCTCGATCTCGGGCACGCTCTGCCCGAGCGCGGCCCGGTCGGCGAGGTACGAGTCGTGGGCGGCCCGGTAAGCGGCGGCCAGGTCGGGGTCGGCCCCCAGCCGCGTCTCCATCTCGCGCATCAGCCCGGACCCCTCCAGGGTCCCGATCCGCGAGGCGGCGCGGGGGCAGGTGAGGTAGTAGGTCGTCGGGAACGGCGTGCCGTTGGGCAACCGGGGCTCGGTGGTGACGACGTCCGGCGAGCCGCACGGGCACCGGTGGCCGATGGCGGCGATGCCGCGCGGCGTCCGACCCAGCTGCCGCTCGACCGCCGCGACGTCGGCGGCGTCCGGCGCGCGATCTCGAGGGGTCACGGCCGGGGCGAGTCCAGGTCGGTCGCGGGCGGCGGCGAGTCACGCGGCGGGTCACCGGCGAGCTCCACCGACTCCCACGCGTCCTCCCACCAGGCGGTGGGAGGCTCGGCGAGCAGCTCGTCGGCGTCGTGCAACCGCGCCGGGCTCTCGATCGGCTCACCGTGCTCGTCCAGCACGACGTACGACGTCTCGCCGGGCATCACGTAGCCGAAGCGCTCGCGGGCCTGGGCCCGGACGAACGCGTCGTCGTTCCACCGGCGCTTCTCCCGCTCGAGGTCGTCGATGCTCGCGGAGGTCCGGTCGATCTGGGTCTTGAGGTCCTCGATGTGGGCGCGCTGCTGGAGGTAGGCCTTGAGCGAGGACGCGTACGACACGGCCAGCACGGCGAGCACCAGCACCAGCACCGCGGCCCGGCCCGTGAAGCGTGGGCGGCGCTCGGCGAACGTCTCCCCCGCACCGCCGGACAGGCGGGGGACGCCTCGGCCGACGCCGCGCCGACCGGGCCTGCGGGGTCCGCCGGGGCCGCTCGCGCGCTGGCTCCCACGCAGGGTGCTGCGTCGTTCGCTCACCGGCCTCACGGTAGTCGGCTCAGCCCCCGAACCGCGGGAACGCGCCCGCGCCGGCGTACCGCGCCGCGTCGCCGAGCTCCTCCTCGATCCGCAGCAGCTGGTTGTACTTCGCGACCCGCTCGGAGCGGGCCGGAGCACCGGTCTTGATCTGGCCACAGTTCGTGGCGACGGCCAGGTCGGCGATCGTGGTGTCCTCGGTCTCGCCGGACCGGTGGCTCATCATGCAGCGGAAGCCGCTCCGGTGCGCGAGGTCGACGGAGTCGAGGGTCTCGGTCAGCGAGCCGATCTGGTTGACCTTCACCAGCAGCGCGTTGGCCTGGCCGCCGTCGATGCCGCGCTGCAGCCGCTCGACGTTGGTGACGAAGAGGTCGTCACCCACGAGCTGGGTGCGGCCGCCGAGCTCGTCGGTGATCGTCTTCCAGCCCGCCCAGTCGTCCTCGTCGAGCGGGTCCTCGATGGAGACGATGGGGTACGACGAGACGAGGTCGGCGTAGTAGGCCGTCATGTCGTCGGAGGATCGCTTCTTGCCCTCGAACACATAGGACTTCTTCTCGTGGAACTCCGAGGCGGCGACGTCGAGCGCCAGCCCGAAGTCACGCCCGAGCGTGAAGCCGGCCGCCTTGACGGCGTCGGCGATCAGGTCGAGCGCGTCCCGGTTGGACGGCAGGTCCGGGGCGAAGCCGCCCTCGTCGCCGACCCCGGTCGCGAGGCCCTTCTTCTTCAGCACGGCCTTGAGTGCCTGGTAGACCTCGGCACCCTGCTGGAGCGCCTCGCGGAACGTCGCCGCGCCGATCGGGGCGATCATGAACTCCTGGACGTCGACGTTGGTGTCGGCATGCGCGCCGCCGTTGAGGATGTTCATCATCGGCACCGGGAGCAGATGGGCGTTCGGCCCGCCGACGTAGCGGTACAGCGGAAGGCCTGCCGACTCCGACGCCGCGCGGGCGACCGCGAGCGAGACCCCGAGGATCGCGTTGGCACCGAGCGAGGCCTTGTTGGGCGTGCCGTCGAGGGCGAGCATCGCCTGGTCGACGAGCCGCTGGTCGTCGGCGTCGACACCGATCAGCTCCGGCGCGATCTTGTCGAGCACACCGTCGACGGCCTTCGCGACCCCCTTGCCCCCGAACCGCTTGCCTCCGTCGCGCAGCTCCACCGCCTCGAAGGCACCGGTCGAGGCGCCGCTGGGAACCGCGGCGCGGGCGTACGACCCGTCGTCGAGCAGCACCTCGACCTCGACGGTGGGATTGCCGCGCGAGTCGAGGATCTCGCGGGCGCCGACGGCGGTGATGACTGCCATGGGTCTGCTCCTGGGGTCGTGGGGTCCGGTCACCGGCAGCCTATCGGCGCCCTCGGGCCGCCTTGCCAGCCGTTCACGAACGGTCCAGGACGGCGGGCACCCCGGGGCCGACCGGCGCGCAGTATGCAACGGTCTAGACCGGGACAGAACCCCCGTTCGGAGGAACTTCTCGAGCCGTTGCCTAGGTAGAGTCACGGGGTTCGGTCGTGTCCGGGGGCGCGGTCGTGACGTGATGTGCCTGGGGGGGTGACACACGATGCAGGTCCGGCAGCAGCTCCGCTGGCGCTGGGCACGCTCGCGCGCCGACGCGCGCTACCGGCGCCAGTTCCGCCAGCAGCTCTGGCAGCAGCGCCGGCAGCGCCTCCGGTGGGAGGCACGACGGGCGCAAGCCACGCAGCGGGCTACCTGGCAGCGCAGGTCGATGCTGCTCTCGCGGGGGCTGAGCGACGTCCGCGAGCGCGGGTCCGATCTCGCGACGCTCGGGCGTCGCCGGATCTCCGCCGGGTCGGGTCGGATCGCGTCACTGCTCGCTACGCCGCGGCGCGGCCTGGCGAGGATCGGGCGCGGCCTGACGTCCGCCTGGGGCCGCTCGTCACGCGTGCTCGCCCGCGGGGGCCGCCGCCTGGGCGCGGTCGTGTCGAGCCGGCGCCCGTCCCCCCGCGTGGCCGGCGCCGCAGTGCTGTTGCTGTTCAGCGGCGTGGGCGGCTACGCCGTCATCCGCTCCGTCGGTGACCTGGGCGACGGGCGGCCCTCGGCCGACGACACCGCGCGGTCGGCGTCCGACCACCCAGGTGGCGCCCGCATCCCCGGACTGACCCGGCCGGGCATCTTCGTCAGCGTGGCCGTCGACCAGGCGGGCGGGCTGCAGGTCTCCGAGCATGCCCGCACCGGCAAGTCCGTCGAGGAGCTGTCGATCACGCCCCCACCGGCACTCGAGGGTGCCGCGGGCCTGCCGCGGCTGGAGGACGTGGAGGTCACGGCCGACGGCCGGCCGGTGGAGATGCCGACCACCACGGTGGAGGTGACCACCGTGGTCGTCCTGGTCCAGCCCGCGACCGTGATCGAGCTCAGCTACCGGGTCGTGGGTGCGTCCGCCCGCAGCAAGCCCGCGACGCCCGGCCGCGCGACCCTCTCGCTCCGGCCGGCACTGGCCACGACCCTGACCGACTCCCGCACGATGATCGAGGTGCGCGGCACGCGGGTGCGCACGCTCAGGTGCGTCGACCTGCCGCCCCAGCAACAGCGCTGCGGCCTCGCCCGGGAGGGCGGCTGGCGCACGCAGCGGCTCGACACCGCGTCGTCCTCGGTGCTCGCCCTCGTCGACCTCCCCGACCAGGGCGCCTGACGCCCGTCAGAGCAACCGGCGCACCGCGTCGCGCAGGGCCTGCTCCGGGTCGGTCCCCTCGGCGCGTGCCTCGACGACCAGGGCGAGCAGCCGGTCCCCCAGGTCGGGGTCCTGCGCACGGTCGTCGAGCGCCGAGCGTACGGAGCGCGCCGAGGACCGGCCCAGCCGGTCGAGCACCTTGTCGGCGTACAGCAGCGCAGGCAGGCCGGGGGCCAGGCCATCGGTGACAGAGTCCCGCTGCTTCTCGTCGGCCTTGCGGGCCTCCCACAGCTCGTTGACCGCGGCCGGGTCGAGGTCGGCGCCGGTCTCGTCGCCGAAGACGTGCGGGTTGCGGCGGTACATCTTCTCGGTGATGTCGCGGGCGACGTCCGCCGTCGTGAAGTCGCCGTCCTCCTCGGCGATGGCGGTGTGGAGGAACACCTGCAGCAGCAGGTCACCCAGCTCCTCGCGCAGGTGCCCGGCGTCGCCCGTGTCGAGCGCCTCGAGCGTCTCGTGCGTCTCCTCGAGCAGGTAGCGGGCGAGCGAGCGGTGGGTCTGGGCGGCCTTCCACGGGCACTCGGCGCGTAGCCGCCGCATCACGCGCAGGAACTCCAGGACCGCCTCGTCGTCCGACGCCGTGCCCTCCCCGGTCATGGGTCGGTCGGGCCGGTCAGCGCCCGCAGCGCTGCGAGTAGGTCAGCTGGCGGGCCGTCACGGAGTTGGGCTGCTCGGCGAGGCCGGCCCGTGCCCGCTCGCTCACCGCGAAGGAGACCGACTGGTCGGCGGTGGTGACCGTGCCGTCAGCGATCACGGTGTTGAGGGAGGGGTCGAACTCCACGCCGTTCTCGGCGATCCAGGCCTCGAACTCCTCGGTCCCGGCCGCGACGAAGTCCCCGTACTCCCCGTCGCCCTCGAGCACCGCCTCGCCGACGGCGGCCTGCACCGCCTCGACGTACGCCGGCGCCGACTCGACCTCGATGACCGACTCGCGCAGGTCCTCCGGCACCGCCGCGACGCCCTGCTGGATGTCGGCGAGCGTCTGGAGGTACTGCTCGCCGTCGGCCGTGACGCCGAACTCGTCGGCGAGCTGGTCGGCCACCGAGCGCAGGGCCAGCGTGCCGGCGATGCCGCCGCGGAGATAGCTGTTGGGGATGGTCTCGGCCTGGGTCTCGAGCTGCCCCTGGATGGCCGAGCAGAAGTCGGTGCTGATCTCGTCGACCCGCGCGACGGAGACCGACTCGTCACCGACCTCGACCGCGGTCCCGGGCTGGATCGCGCCGCAGCCGGTGAGGGTGAGGGCGGCCAGGGCCAGCACGGCGCCCACGGTGCGGGACTTGCTCACGACTGCTGCTCCTTCGGGTCGATCACCGCGTCGATGACGGTGCGGGCCCATTCAAGCAGGGCCACACCTTCGAGCGGACGGCCCCCGGTAGATCCAGCAGAGTGCCCCGGGGTCCCAGGACGAGGCACGAGGATCGTCTCGAGGCCCGCCTTGACGATGCTCTTGGGGTAGAGCCGTTGCAGCCGCACCACCCGCGACTCGGGCAGGCTGACCGGCGCGAACCGCACGTTGCGGCCCGCGACCGTGACTTCGCCGACCCCCGCCTGCCGGGCCCGCGCCCGGAACCGGGCGACGAGCAGCAGCGCGGCGACCGGCTGCGGCGGCTCGCCGTACCGGTCGACGAGCTCCTCGCGGAGCAGGTCGACGTCGTCGTCGGCCCGCACCTCGGCCAGCCGCTTGTACATCTCCAGCCGGAGCCGCTCGCTCGGGATGTAGTCGTGGGGCAGGTGGGCGTCGACGGGCAGCTCGATCCGGACCTCGCGCAGCTCTGGCTCGCCCTCCCCCTTGAACTCCTGGACGGCGTCGCCGACCAGCCGGACGTAGAGGTCGAAGCCGACGTCGGCGATGTGGCCCGACTGCTCGCCGCCGAGCAAGTTGCCCGCGCCGCGGATCTCGAGGTCCTTCATCGCGATCGCCATGCCGCCACCGAGGTCGGAGTGCTGGGCCAGTGTCGCGAGCCGCTCGTGCGCGGTCTCGGTCAGCGGCTTCTCGGCCGGGTAGAGGAAGTAGGCGTAGGCGCGCTCGCGGCTGCGGCCGACGCGGCCACGGAGCTGGTGGAGCTGGGACAGGCCGAGCGTGTCGGCGCGCTCGATGATCATGGTGTTGGCGTTGGAGACGTCGAGCCCCGACTCGACGATCGTGGTGCACACCAGGACGTCGAAGCGCTTCTCCCAGAAGTCGAGCATCACCTGCTCGAGCTGGTGCTCCCCCATCTGTCCGTGGGCGGTGGCGATCCGCGCCTCGGGAACGAGCTCCTTGAGCCGGCCGGCCGCCTTCTCGATCGAGCTGACCCGGTTGTGGATGTAGAAGACCTGCCCGTCGCGGAGCAGCTCACGCCGGATCGCCGCGGTGACCTGCTTGTCGTCGTAGGAGCCGACGTAGGTGAGGACCGGGTGGCGCTCCTCGGGCGGGGTGGTGATGGTCGACATCTCGCGGATGCCGGTGACGGCCATCTCGAGCGTGCGCGGGATCGGCGTGGCGCTCATCGACAGCACGTCGACGCTGGTGCGCAGCCGCTTCATCTGCTCCTTGTGCTCGACCCCGAAGCGCTGCTCCTCGTCGACCACGATCAGGCCGAGGTCCTTGACGCGGATGTCGGGGTTGAGGAGCCGGTGGGTGCCGATCACGATGTCGACCGAGCCGTCGGCGAGCCCCGCGACGACGGCCCGCGCCTCGGCGTCGGTCTGGAAGCGCGAGAGCGGCTTCACGTTGATCGGGAACGCGCTCATCCGCTCGGTGAACGTCGAGAGGTGCTGGGTGACGAGCAGCGTCGTCGGCACCAGGACCGCGACCTGCTTGCCGTCCTGGACCGCCTTGAACGCCGCGCGGACCGCGATCTCGGTCTTGCCGTAGCCGACGTCGCCGCACACCAGCCGGTCCATCGGGACCCGGCGCATCATGTCGCCCTTGACCTCGTCGACGGTGCTGAGCTGGTCGGGGGTCTCGTGGAAGGGGAACGCGTCCTCGAGCTCGCGCTGCCACGGGGTGTCGGGGCCGAAGACGTGACCCTGCGTGGCCTGCCGGGCGGCGTACAGCTTGATCAGCTCGGCGGCGATCTCGCGGACCGCCTTGCGAGCCCGGTTCTTGCGCTTGGACCAGTCGGCGCCGCCGAGCCGGTCGAGCGACGGCTGCTCGCCGCCGACGTACCGCGTGACCTGGTCGAGCGCGTCGGCGGGGACGAACAACCGGTCGGGCGGGCCGCCACGCTTGGACGCCCCGTACTCGAGGACGAGGTACTCGCGCACCGCGCCCTGCACCTCGCGCTGCTTCATCTCGACGAACCGGCCGACGCCGTGCTGCTCGTGGACGACGTAGTCGCCGGCGACCAGCTCGAGCGGGTCGATCTGCCGCTTGCGGCGCGCGGGCATCTTGCGCATGTCGCGAGTGGAGGACTTCTGGCCGGAGAGGTCGTCGCCGGTGAGCAGCACGAGCCGGCTGCTCGGGTCGACGAACCCGTGGTCGAGCGCGCCGGTCGTCACGGTCACGACATCGGTGCGGGGCTGGAGGTCGGCGGGCTCGACGAGCGCCGCGGGTACGTCGTGGTCGGCCAGCACCTCGACGAGGCGCTGCGCGGGCCCGTGCCCGGGGTGGACGACGACGACGCGCTGGTGGTCGGCGAGCCAGCCGCGCATGTCGGCCACGGCCTGCTCGAGGTCGCCGCGGTAGGACTCCGCCGTCCGGGCGGGCAGCGCCCGCGACTCGACGGCCCCGTCGTCGGCGTCTCCGGCGATGCCCTCGATCCCGAACGGGCTGACGCTCCACCAGGCCTGGCCCTCGGCCAGCACGTGCTGCCGGACGTCGGCCAGCTCGCGGTAGGACGCCGCCCCGAGGTCGATCGGCGCCGTACCGCCCGATGCGGCGGCGGCCCAGCTGGCCCCCAGGAACTCCTCGCTCGTCGCCACCAGGTCGTGGGCGCGCGAGCGGACCCGCTCGGGGTCGAGCACCACGACGTGGGAGTCGTCGGGGAGCAGGTCGACCAGCAGCTCCATGTCGTCGACGAGCACCGGCGTCAGCGACTCCATGCCCTCGACGGCGATGCCGGCCGCGATCTTGTCGGTCAGCTCCAGCAGCTGCGGGTGGGCCTGGCCGATCGCGGCCGCTCGACGGCGTACCTCGTCGGTGAGCAGCAGCTCACGGCACGGCGGCGCCCAGAGCCGGTCGACCGGCTCCAGGGTGCGCTGGTCGGCGACCGCGAAGCTGCGGATCTCCTCGACATCGTCGCCCCAGAACTCAACCCGGACCGGGTGCTCGTCGGTGGGCGGGAAGACGTCGACGATGCCGCCGCGCACCGCGAACTCGCCGCGCTTCTCGACCAGATCGACGCGTGAGTACGCCGCGTCGCTCAGCCGTTGCACGACGTCCTCGAGGGGTGCGCTGTCGCCCGGGGCGAGCTGGACCGGAGTCAGGTCGCCGAGGCCGGGCACCTGGGGCTGGAGGACCGAGCGCACGGGCGCGACCACCACCTGCAGCGGCCCGTGGACGCCGCTCAGCGTCGGGGTGGCGCAGCCGTCGCAGCACGGCGAGCCTGCGGCCGACCGTGTCGCTGCGCGGGCTGAGGCGTTCGTGCGGCAGCGTCTCCCAGCTCGGGAACAGGGCCACCGCATCGGGGTCGAGCAGGTCGCCGAGCGCCGCGACCAGGTCCTCGGCCTCCCGGGTCGTCGGGGTGACGGCGAGCACCGTGCGTCGCTGCTCGGCGAGCCCGGCAACCACGAACGGCCGCAGTCCTGCCGGCCCCGTGAGGTCGAGCGCGGGCAGGACGGCGCCTTTCGCATCGGCCATCGCCTGGGCGAGGACCGGCTCGGTCAGGACGGCGTCGGTCAGGCCGGTGAGGCTCACGGGTTCCTCTCTCGCACGGGACGGCGGGCACGCAAGGCAGCCCCCGACCGGGCGCGGTAGGGGGTGCGGCACCGAGTCTACGGTCCGGGCTCAGCAGGTCAGCACGTAGTCGATCCGGATCGGGACGACTCGGATGGTGGCGATGGCGGGTGGTCGGGTGCGGTAGGTGTGGCGGGTGGGGGTGGTGGTCTCGATCTGGTGTCCAGGGCCTCCCCTGGGGCTGGGGCTGGGGCTGGGTCTGGCTGCCAGGCGGGTGCTTGGGTGGCGTGGTTGCAGGCCTGGCACAGGCCCTGGCCGTTGACGGCGGTGGTCGGCCCGCCCTGGTGGTGGTCGTGGGCGTGGTCGATGTGGCGGATCGGGGCGTCGCACCACGGGGTGCGGCAGACCTGGTCGCGGAGCCGGATGAACCGGGCCAGGCCGGTCGGGAAGCAGCGGGTCCGGGCGTCCATCGCGACCAGCTCCCCGGTGCCGGGGCTGGTGTAGAGCCGACGCAGCCAGATCCTCTCCCGCCGGGTGCAGGCGTCGGTGATCAGTTCGCGGGCGAGCTCGGCCGGGACGGGTCCGAACCCGTCGAGGTGGGCCGGGTCGTCACTGTCGCCGAACAGGGCGGGTCGCTCATCACCAGGTCCAACGAGATCCCGGACCCACCGGGGTCTGCGCACCGCCGGTGACCGAGGAAGACGGGGACGAGGGTGTCGGCCATGACCTGGCCCTTGCCCCGCCGGTCACCGCCCGCGCGTGCGGTGTCGGCGGCCTGGGTGAGGGCGGCCAGCACCGCGACGCCGTCCTTGACCGGCAACAGGGCGGTCAGCCAGGTCATGGTGTCCGGTGCCGGGCGCAGGGACACGTGCCGGTCGGCCTCCGCGCGACGGCGGCGGGTGACCACGGACTCGACGTCGAGCCGGGCGGCCTCGGCCTGACACCTCGCGACCACCTGCCGGATCCCCAGCTGCTCGACCCGAGCAGGGTCACCGGCCACCAGCTCGTCCACGACGGCGCGGTCGCTCGCGGGTCAGGCAGGCGGTCTCCCGGGCGATCAGGGTCGCGGTCCACTCCGTGATCCGTCCCGTCCGCCACGCGGCCCAGGTGTGGGGCAGCTCCCGGGTGACCACCGGGCGAGGGCGAGGTGGCGTTGGCCGCGGTGGTGGGACTCCCGCCGCGCCAACCCCACCTGGGCGGCCACCCCACGTCCCTGCCGGGCGGGCGGCACCCCGGCCGCGGCCTGCACCGCCCGTTGCGAGGTGTCGAGCTCGGCCGCCAGCAACGCCTGCGCGGCGGTGGCGGTGCAGACCAGCTCCTCCAACGCCCGGATCGCCTCGACCCGACCCGCATCACCGAGCCCACTGTCTCCACCGTCGGTGTCGAAGCTGGTGTCGAGGGCCGACGCCAGCGACCGCTGCCACCCGGCCAGGGTGTCCGCCTCCAGCACCGTCTCGAACATGTGTTCGATCGTACCGAGTCCCGCCGACACCCGAAAGCCCCCAACAGCCACCTGTGGACGAGGGGCAGCAACGTCACGGCCGCCCTCGGACATTCGTTGCCGACACGTTGGTCCACGCGTCTCCAGCCGCGAGTATCTTCGAAGAGCGGGGCAGGCTCGACCAACGACTCAGCCAACCGAAAGCAGGATGCCGCTATGCCCGAGTTCATGGACGTTCACACCACGATGCAGGGAGTGACCTCTGAGGCACTCCTCGAGGCCCACAACGCGGACCTCGCCATCCAGGACGACGAGGGCGTCAACTTCAAGCACGCCTGGGCCGACCCGAAGAGCGGCATGGTCTTCTGCCTCTCGGAGGGTCCGAGCGCCGAGGCGGTGCAGCGGATCCACGAGCGGGCCGGTCACCCCGCCGACCAGATCTACGAGGTACCCGTTCAGGCCTGAGAGGAGGCGTCGATGGCCGATCCGGTAGGCGACATCATCGGGGACTACCGGGCCTTCGCCGCGCTCCAGCGTGACCGCCTGCATGCCCGGGGCATCGACATCAGCCCGTACCCGCTCAGCCACCTCGCCTTCCGCGTGCCCGAGTGGGACCAGTACCTCCAGGTGCGGACCCTGCTCGAACGCCACGCCGTCGCCAATCGTGAGAACGTGTGGAACGGCCGCCCGATCTCCTTGATCGTCCCCGCCGAGCCGCTCGAGGTCCTCGACGGCAAGGTCGTCCCGCTCATCGAGCTGATCGCGCCCGTGCACCAGCGCGTCTACAAGATGGGGTTGGAGCACCTCGGGGTCGTGGTCGGCGATGCGTTCGACGCGTTCGTCGACTCCCACAAGCCCGTCCTGACGGGACAGCAGTTCCAGGGCCCGACCAGCACACCCGACCCCGTCTACATCCTCTTCGAGGACTTCACGCACGTGAAGTTCTACCGATTGTCCCTCAGGGACTCCGTCGAGCTCGATGCCGGCCGCCCGTTCGACGCAGGGTTCCACCACGTCGACGGCTGGGTGCCTCAGCGGCTCGTGACCGCGACCGGCCCGAACCCGCTGCCGCGCTGAGCATCCCGTGACGTCCGACCGCGGCCCGGCGTTCCGGTTGTGGCCGCCGGTCTCCGTGGGCGGTCCGCTGGCGCTCGGCCTTCTCGTCTCGGCCTGGGCCGGCGACCCGCTGGTCGGTTCTCCGGTGACGACGGGACTGGGGTGGCTGCTGATCGGGGCGTTCGCGCTGTGGAACGGCTGGGCGCTGCTCCTGATGCGCCGTCGACGGACCGGGCTGCTGCCCGGCGCGGAGGCCACGACCGTGATCGACCGCGGCCCCTTCGCCCGCTCGCGCAACCCGTTGTACGTCGGGCTGCTGGTCGGGTCGGCGGGGGTGGCGCTGGCGGCAGCATCGGCGTGGGCGCTGGTGGCACTACCGCTGGAGTGGGCGCTGCTCCGGTGGGGCGCCGTCCTGCCCGAGGAGCGTTACCTGGCCGAAAAGTTCGGAGCGACGTACGCGGCCTACGCCGAGCGGGTCCGCCGCTGGGTCTGACCGGGGGCGGCCGGATCGTCCCAGCCCGAGACGAACCACTCCGCCGTTCCGGTCTCCGGGTCGTACGCCGGCCGGCTGGTGGTGCCGATGTTGCCGCCGTACACGTGGATCCCGATCGTGGGCTCGTCGCCCTCCGCCACCACGGAGTGGACGTCGTCGTCGGTCGTGCAGCACACCGTGACCTGCCCGCGCGTCCAGAGCTGCTCCCCCGCCGGCGTGAGCGGACCCACCGCCCCGGGAGCGGGCTTGACGTAGCGGACCTCCCGCTCGGCCCCCGAGTAGACCCCGACGACACCCCACGTCTCGTGGCCGTGCACCGGCGTCCGCTGACCCATGTTCCAGACGACGGACGCCAGGCACCAGCGGTCGTCGGGCGCGACGTAGAGCGGGTAGGTCAGGTGGCGGTCCGGTGAGGGTCGGACGACGTCCGCAGGCAGTCGGTAGCCACCGGCCAGCAGCGCGGACACCAGCGGCGCGATGCGCTCCGTGAGCTCGTACTGGTCGTCGGTGTCGTCGACGACACGCTCCACGTCGCGGATGAAGTCCTGAAGGTCATCACGTCCCATGGCGGTCACGACCCGGAGTTCAGGACGCGATAGGTCACGTGCGTGACCGTGCGAGACGCCCGCGCGCTCACCTGCTCGAGGTTCAGCGGCGGGACGCCCTCGAACAGCCGGGTGCCGTCGCCGAGCGTGAACGGCACGATGTGCAGCCGCAGCTCGTCGACCATCCCGGCGGCGAGGTACTGGTTGATCGTCGTCGCCCCGCCGTGGACCGAGATGACGCCATCGTCCCCGACCGCTGGCCTGCGCCTGCGCCATCGCGGCCTCGATCCCGTCGGTCACGAAGTGGAACGTCGTCCCGCCCTCCATCGGCTGAGGGACACGCGGGTGATGGGTGAGCACGAAGACCGGCCCGTGGTACGGCGGGTCGTCACCCCACCAGCCGTTCCACTCCCGGTCCCACTCGCCTCGCACGGGGCCGAACATGTTGCGGCCCATGATGAACGCGTCCGCCGCCGCGAGCAGGGCGGCCTCCTCCTCGTTCCCCTCGCGGTCGTCGAACGCCCAGGCGTGCAGCCGGTCGCCCCAGCCGTCCCCACCGTCGGCGCCGAAGGGGCGGTCCTCGGTCTGGTCGTGGCCGGCCGCGAAGCCGTCGGCCGTGATGGTCAGGTTGCTGATGACCTTGCTCATGTCGTCCTCCGCTGTCGGTGTCGGCGGCCGGTCCCCTGACCTGCCTCGCCTCCAGCGTGAACCCCAGGACTCATGACGTCCAATGCCAATCGAGAGTCTGTTTCATTGATAATGTTGATCTGTGAACCTGGTGCACCTCAGGGTGCTCGCGGCCGTGGCCCGCCACGGGTCGGTGACGGAGGCGGCGAAGGAGCTCCACTACTCCCAGCCTTCGGTGAGCCACCACCTGTCGCGGCTGGAGGCAGCGGTCGGCGTCAAGCTGATCCAGCGGGTCGGCCGCGGGATCCGGCTGACGCCGGAGGGTGAGCTCCTCGCCGGCCGCGCCGGAGAGATCCTGGGTCGGGTGGACGCGGCCGCCAGCGAGCTCGCCGCACACGTCGGGCTGCGGGCGGGTCGGGTCCGGGTGGCCGCCAACGCCTCGGCGCTCAGCACGATCGTGACCCGGGCCGCCTCCCTGCTCGCCGAGGCACACCCCGGGCTCGAGCTGATCGTCTACGACCGGCACCCCGTCGAGGCACTCGAGATGCTGCGGCAGAGCGAGATCGACGTCGCGCTCGTCTTCCGGTACGCCGACGCCCCGGTCGAGCCGGAGGTCTTCCGGCTGGTCCACGTCGGCAACGACCGGATCCACCTCCTCAGCCGCCGTCCCGACGATGCCGTCGCGCACCACCGCGACTCCCCCTGGATCGGGGGGTGCGCGCGGTGCCAGGAGGAGCTGGTCGCCATGTGCCGCCGCGAGGGCTTCACCCCACGGATCGCGTCGCACAGCGACGACATCGTTGTCGTGCAGGCCCTCGTCGCCGCCGGCGTGGGCGTCACGACGCAGCCGGGGCTCGCACTCCAGGCGCACCGCCGACCCGACATCCACACGACCGAGATCTCACACTCGCCCCGCCAGCTCTTCGCGGTCACCTACGGCGACCCGCCGGACCCACCTGCCTCCACCGCCCTGATCGAGACCCTCCACGAAGCCGCTCGCGCCTTGGGCCTCCAGTAGCTCAGGGCTCCAACCGCTTCTCGATGCTGGTCCGCGGGTCGTCGTCGTCGAGCCACGCCCGGTCGAAGCCCGGACCACCATGGAGGACGGCGTCGACGTAGAGGTCGTCGGCGTCGAGGACGTCGTCCCCGGGCCCGCCGTACAGCCAGCTCACGCCGCCGCTGCTGAACAGGACGTCGTCGCCGATCCCGCCGAAGAGGTGGTCGTCCTCGTGGTCGGAGAGGTCGTCGCGGCCTGCGTAGCCGTACAACCGGTCCGAGCCGCCGTCCCCGCGGATCAGGTCAGGCCCGCCGTGGCCGCGCAGCACGTCGGCGCCATCACCCCCGGTGATCCCCAGCGAGCGTCCGCGGAACCACGGGTCGCCGGTGCCGTGTCCCCCTCGGGCGTCGGCCGTGTCGGCCCCACCGAGCAGGAACAGGTAGAGGTTGGTCACTCGACTACGGAACCGGACGTCGACGTCGTTGTCGCCGTTGACGTTGACGCCGCGTCGACCGACGTAGACGTGCTCCGCCTTGCCGTCGAGACCACCGAGGCCGGTCATCCAGAAGGCGGTCATCCCCTTGCGGAGGACGAACTCGATCTCGGGAACTCCGGTCGCCTCCCCGGAGCGCCCCGGTCCGAAGGCCCGGTAGGGCAGCTGGAAGTCGAGCCGACCCGTCCGGCCCTTTCCGGTCACGACCACCCGATCGGTGTTGCGCACGGTGGCGCGGCCGCAGTAGCCGTCCTGCGAGGAGTCGGACTGGTTGCCCCACCAGAGCCGGCCGCTGTCGGGCCACACGAACATCCGCAACGCGGTGCCGCCATCGACGCGCGCGTGAACGACGCCGTCGGAGAAGCGGCAGGTGGTCGCACCGGCGGCGCCGGTGATCCCGATCGAGGCGGTGGCGGCCAGGACGAGGGCGAGGAGGAGCCGAGAGACGAGACGCACGCCGTCACCCTGCCACGGCCATCGTCGTGGGCGTCACACCCGAAAGAGTCCGATCCGACCCTGGGTCAGTCGGTGCCGTGGCGACGCACGAACGCGAGGATCTGCTCCGCGAGCTCCGGCCTGCACACGACCAGGTCGGGCAACGACGTGTCGTCCTCGTTGTAGACGAGGGGCGAGCCGTCGACCCGCGAGCAGTGGAGGCCGGACGCGCGTGCGACCACGACGGGCGCGGCGTTGTCCCACTGGTACTGGCCGCCCGCGTGGACGTAGGCGTCGGCGACGTCGCGGACGACGCTCATCACCTTCACCCCGGCCGACCCCATCGGGACCAGCTCGGCGTCGATCTCCTCGGCCAGCGCCTGCACGAACGCCGGCGGCCGGGTGCGTGAGACCGCGATCCGCGGCCGGCCGCTGGTCCGGGGCGGCACCTCGACCGGCGTACCGGTGTCGAAGGTCTCACCGAGGGCGGGCTGCGCCACGGCTCCCGCCGTGAGGTCGCCCGACTCGCCGACCGAGCGCTCCCAGAGCGCGACGTGCACGGCCCAGTCGTCGCGCGGCGGCTCGGAGAACTCGCGGGTGCCGTCGAGCGGGTCGATGATCCACACCCGGTCGGCGTCGAGCCGCGACTTGTCGTCACTCGCCTCCTCGCTCAGGACGTGGTCGTCGGGCCGGTGCTCCGCGAGCAGCTCCGCGAGCAGCGCCTGCGCGGCCGCGTCGCCGGCGTCCTTGAGGGCCCTGCCCTCGAGGCCCTGCTGCCGCACCTCGAGCAGCCGGGCACCGGCGGCCTCGGCAGCGAAGACGGAGAACTCGTGGTCGTCCATGGCGCGGGATGCGTCTGTGCTGGTCACGTCGTCACCCTAGTGCGGCGTCGTACGCGACGGTCGGTCAGCCGGTCTGCCGGCGGATCGCTCAGCGCTCAGGCCGAGGTGCGTTTGAAGAGCGACAGCCGGGGTCGCAGCGTGATGTCGGTACGGACCCCGAGCAGCCGCCACGCCTGCCACCACATCAGCCCGTAGGTCGCCGCCGCGATCAGCGCGGCGCTCGCGGCAAGTCCGACCGGTCCCCACAGGATGGCAGCGGCGAACCCGCAGCCGATCCGGGCGACGACGGACCCGGTCTGGACGGCGGCGACGACGCCCTCCCGGTGCGACATGGTGAGCGCCGTCCCGGCCAGCCCGACCACGACGTTCGCGAGCCCGCCCAGGGTGAGCACCACCAGCGG
This sequence comes from uncultured Actinomycetota bacterium, assembly GCA_963829855.1. GTDB lineage: Bacteria > Actinomycetota > Actinomycetes > Propionibacteriales > Nocardioidaceae > Nocardioides. Next base: position 1,044,830 of record CAWHKE010000011.1, read on the forward strand.
TGCGGCCGCCTCCCGGAAGTCCTCCCCGAGCACGAGGGCCAGCACGGCGCCCGGGGCGACCAGCATCGGGATCCACACGAACGAGGTCACCACGCCGGCCGCGGTCGCCCCCGTGCGCAACACCGCCTGCAGGTCCTCGGTCCGGCCCCGGTCGAGCATGCGGGCAGCCACGGGCGCGAAGACGACCTGGATCGCGGTCATCGGGATCGCGAGCAGCAGCGCGAGCCGCTGCGCGGCGGCGTAGTGGGACGCGTCGACCTCGCTGAAGACCAGGCCGGCGATCCACAGCTCGACGGTCATGGAGGCGTACACGGCGAACTGGTTGATCGCGAACCGCCAGTTGCGGCGGACGGAGTCGCGCGCGGCCCACCGCAGCGGGGTCCGGCCCGGGACGTGGGCCCAGCGCCGGCGCACCATCAGGCCGGCGACGAGGACCGGTCCGGCGAACCCGACGGCCATCGCCGCGAGTGCGCCGGTGAGCCCGGTCTCGGGCAGCACCTGCCAGACGAGCAGCAGCGCCCCCGCCTGTCCGCACGCGACCAGGCCGCCGCCCGAGCGCCCCTCCAGCAGGCTGGCGAACTTGATGGCGCCCAGCCCACGGAGCAGGTTCGCCCAGAGCTTCTGCACACCGCCGAGCCACACCAGCCCGGCGAACCCGGCGCCCGCGACGATCCGCGTGGCGGCAGTGTCACCGATCATCAGACTGACCACCGCGCCCGAGATCGCCGCCGCCAGCGGCAGCGTCAGCAGCAGCGCCACCCGGACGTCGGAGCGCAGGCGCGCCAACCGCTCGGGGTCGTCCGTGTCGCCCATCACCGCGGCCTCGCGCAACCCGCCACGGTGCGCTCCGAGGAGCCCGAGCTGCCCGATGACCAGGGACGTCGTCACGGCGATCACGAAGTAGCCGTACTCGGCCGTGCCCAGCCAGCGGCTCGAGACGGCGTTGATGACGAGGTAGCCGACCAGCGCGAGCCCGTAAGCCGCCGTGAACCAGACCAGTGCCCGCAGGACGGACACCGCGGCAGGACGCGTCATGCGGCGCGGCTCGGGAGTGGCCGGTCGTGACCGGGGGCGGCGCCAAGTCGGCCTCGCGGAGGAGTGCGCGGTAGGCGAGCAACCCGCCGACGATCCCGAGGGCGATCCACTGCACGGGCGGGATGACGCCGCCACCCGCAGTGAACATCCGGACGACGGGGAGCGCGATCATCGCCGTGACCGGCAGCATCCAGTCGGGCTCGCTGGGCAGCGTGAATGCCAACGCGACAAACAGACCGCAGACGAGGATCACCACGACCAGCGCCGCGAGGGAGGCGACGATCCCGATCCGCAGCCAGGTATCGATCACGAAGTTGTGAGAGCTCGCCGAGGTCGTCGAGACCCCGCCGGTCGCCAGGCTCGGGCCGAGGTTGTCGTACGCCTGCTGGAGCAGCTCGTCACGCGCCTCGTAGGACCCGGTGTCCTGGGTGAACCGCACCCACAGCACTTGGAGCACGCCCACCGCGCCTAGCACGGCGATGCCGCCGACCATCAGGACGCCTGCACCTGCGAAGCGCGGCGTGATCCGGCCCGACAGCGCTTGCTTCAGGAGCCCGAGGAGCGGCCACGCGGCGAGCGCGAGCATGACGGAACGACTCATCGAGAGCAGCAGCATCACCACCGCCAGCCCCTGTCCGAAAAGGTAGAGCCCGTGACTGCCGACGGGTCGGAGAACGGCCGGAGCAGGGTGCACGCGGACGAGAGCGTCGCCGCGAGCAGCAGGGCGCCGAACACCTCGTGCCGGATGTTGCCCATGACGGACTCGTCATTGAGGCCGAAGCCGCCGAACGAGGAGCGGAACAGCTCGCTTCTGCAGGATCTCCGGGTCGGCCGAGGTGAGCGTCCGCGAGAACACGTCGATCGCGTTGACGCCGTTCGCGGTCATGGACAGCACCATCGCTCCCACGAGCGAGGCCATGCAGGCCCAGGTCGACCACCGCAGCAGCTCGACCCCGCGGCGATCCGGATCGTTGAGGATGCCCAGCATCGCGACCGCGACCCCGACGAAGGCGACCAGCAGCACCAGTTGCTCGGCGGGCTGGCGGAAGCCGAGCCCGTGGTAGTGGTTGGCCCCGGCCCAGAGGACAGTCAGCGCGAGGTTGGCGGCGACGAAGGGCCCGGTCAGCCGGAGCACCCGCGAGGTGAGGTGCTCGCGGTGGGTGGCGAGCGCAAAGACGCCGGAGAACAGCAGGATCGCGAGAAGGTGGAGTCGCAGCCCTGCGGCCACGACGAACCATTGGAGCGGCAGTAGCGGCGACAGGGCATCAGGAAGAACCACCGCATCCGGACTCACCTCCCCGTGTCCCGGCCCGGGTGTGACACTTCGCCCACGACGACATGGGGCGGTCACCTACGATGGGCGGCCGGACCGGCACATTCTGACACGCGCGTGGGCGCTGCCGGACGTCAACGGGAGCAGAAGAGGGGGACTGCCTCGATCATGAGTCAGCGAGGGACACCGACGTCACGCGCCTGAGCGACCACATCGCGATCCTGCGTCGGCAGTGGCGGATCCCGGTCGTGCTGATGCTCCTGGGCGGCGTCATCGCGGCTCGGGCTGAGCCTGCGGCAGGACAAGGTGTACGCCGCCGAGTCCCGGCTGCTGCATCGAGCCGACCACCACCGAGACGAGCGGCCGGATGGACCCGACGGAGGTCTCGACTCTGGCGCAGCTCGTCGACTCGGCGCGGATCGCCGAGCGGGTGATCGACGAGCTCGACCTCGACGTCAACGCGGCCACGCTGCTCGACTCGGTCACGGTCACGACGGTGGAGCAGACACGGGTGGTCACGATCAACGCGATGCGACCCACCGCACAGGAGGCGGCCGATGTCGCCGACAGCTTCGCCACCCAGTACATCGACTACCAGGTCGAGACGGCCGGGGACGTCGTGTTCGAGACCGTAAATCGGCTGATCGAGGAGCGGGCGACTGGTCCAGGAGGAACTCGCCGACGTGCGCTCGCAGCTCGACGGCGCCGCGGACGATGAGCTTCAGGAGCTGGAGGCGAGGGTCGACAGCCTCGTGGTGCGGGAGGCCGAGCTCATCACCGAGCTCGCCCTCACCACCGAGGAGGAGGACAAGTGCCCGCGCAGGTGGCGTGCTGCTGCGAGACGCCACGGTGCCCACGACACCGGCCGAGCCGAAGCCGACCCGCGCGGCCCTGCTGGGCGGCTTGGTCGGCCTCATCCTGGGCATCGTCCTCGCCTACGGCCGCGACCGGCTCGACGACCGGATCCGCGACGAGACGCGGCTCAAGGCCCTGATCGGCGAGGTGCCGGTGCTCGGCCGGATCCCGCTCGACGCGCGCAAGCAACCGGCCCGACCGGTGGCGCTCGTCGAGCCACGCTCACCCGTCAGCGAGGCGTTCCGTGCCCTCAACACCAACCTCCGGTTCCTCGCCGCCGCCCGGTCGCAGCAACGCACCGGGGACTTGGGCGAGATCCTCGTCGTCACCTCGGCTCTGACCTCCGAGGGGAAGACCACCGTGGCCGGCAACCTCGCCGTCACCGCGGCCCGCACCGGACTGCGGGTGCTGCTGGTCGACGCCGACCTGCGCAAGCCGTCGATCAGCACCCTCTTCGGTGTCGAGACTCCCCGCGGGCTGGCTCACCTCCTGGCCGGCCAGAAGCTCAAGGTCCGGGTCGACACCGCCGAACCGAACCTCCGGATCATCGGTGCCGGCACGGTCCCGCCGAACCCCGCCGAGCTGCTGGCCTCACCCCGCGCCGCCACCATCTGGCAGCAGCTGCGGCAGCAGGCCGACCTCGTGATCGTCGACACCCCGCCGGTGCTGAGCGTCGCCGACGCGCTGGAGATCACCCACCACGCCGACTGGGTGCTGCTGACCGTGCGCAGCCGCCAGAGCCGCGAGCACCACCTGCTCGGCGCACTGGAGCGGCTGACCCGGGTCGGGTCGCCGATCACCGGCGTCGTGTGGTCGGGCCTCGTCGGGGACGAGCAGTCCTACTACGGATACGGCGAGCACCCCGTCGAGGACGAGGCCAACTAGTCCTTCGCCGGGCCGAACAACGCCGCCCCGACCAGGGCGGCCGAGCGCTCGAGCTCGACCAGCAGCCGGGCGCACGCCGCACGGCGCATCCGGGCGGGGTCCGGGGTGTCGTCGTCGCCCGGCTCGACGTACCCGCGCATCCGGTGGAGCCGGGTCATGACGAACGAGCTCCCCGACCAGCGGGGGTCCCAGCGGGGGTTGCTCACGAGGCGGGTCGCCTCGCGCACGGTGTAGACCCTGTCGACCAGGTCGGGCAGCTCGTTGACGATCCGCGACCGCTGGGCCCCCTCGAAGACGAACGTGACCTCGGCGGTCGTGACCTCCGCCGGGTCGTAGACCCGCGACACGTGGTCGAGACGGCCGTGTCCGCGGCGGTACCACGCGTGTGACATCGCCGGGAGCAGCATCACCCCGGGCCGCGCCTCCAGGCCGCTGCTGGTGACCTGCACGCCGACGCCGCGGGCGGCGGCTTCCTCACGAAGGAGCTGGGCGAACACGGGGCTCCGGGCCTGGTTGGCCCGGCAGACGACGTGGACGCGACCTACCACCCGTAGTCCTCGCCCAGGAGCTCCGCGAGCTCCCGGTTGTACGGCGCGTAGTAGGCCGCGAGCCGCTCCCTGGTGGCCGGGTCGATCTTCGGGTTGCCTGACCGCACGTTGCGCTCCTCGAGCACGACGTCGTGGTGGTCGAGGCCGAGGTGCTCCTCGATCCGACGGAACGACTTGTCCGGCTCGGTCTTCAGCTGCTCCAGCGGCAACACCAGCAGCTGCTCGCGCCCGAACCGGTCGAAGAACCGGCGCAGCTGCTCGGCATACCGACCGCGCGCGAGGTAGGTGTGGTGGTCGTGGGAGAAGCTGTAGTGACCGGGCACCGCGAGCCACTCGTCGGTGACGCCCGTGAGGCGCGACTCCTCAGCGTCGATCGCCTCCTCGAAGGTGGGGAGGGTCTCGGTGCCTGCCACCACCCGGTCGAAGTAGTTGGAGTGGGCGCGCGACACCGGTTCGCGGAGGACCGCGATCATCCGGACGTCGGGGCAGGTCTCAGCGATCCGGTCGGCGGCGGCAGGGTGGAACATGTAGTAGGGCGACGCCTCGCCGACGCGTACCGGACCGCCCTGGCCCGCGGACCGTGCCCGGGAGGCCTCGGTCGGGAAGTGGGACCGGTACCACGCCGGGCCGCGGTCGTAGTTGATGTCGAAGTAGTGCGGGCTCTTGTGCCGCTGGAACCGCGGGAACATCGGGACCACCTGCGGGTGCTGCACCAGCCAGTTCGCCACCGACGTGGTGCCGCCCTTCTTGGTGCCGACCACCAGGAAGTCGGGCACGGGGCGCCGGGACGCGGTCCGCGTGCCGACGAACCGGGCCGCGCCCTTCGCGACGCTGGTCGCCGGCCCCGGCAGGGTCCGCCGCACCAGGTTGCTGACTCGCGATCGCCTCATACCGCCGATCGGCTGCTCCATGTGCCTCTCCCCCGTTACGCTCCGCTGGCGGTCACGTGCCGGTGCACGCGACCGCGGACGCGCCGAGTCGCTCATAGCGGCTCGACTCTAAACTGTCCGTGCGAGAACTATCTCGCACGGTTGCGCACTCAGGGGGAGAAGTTGGCCGGACCAGCGGTGATTGGTCCGGACGTCGTGGTCGCAGGCGCGGCCCGGTCCGGGACGTCGTTCCTGTCTGCCCTGCTCTCGACCCACCCGGACATCGACCCCGGCGCGGTCAAGGAGTCGAACTACTTCTCGCGTGAGTACGCCCGGGGCCCCGAGTGGTACGACGGCCTGTACTCCGCTCGTCGTCCCGGGCTGCTCCGGCTCGACGGGAGCATGTCCTACACGTTCGCGCACTTCCCCGAGGCGATCCCGCGGCTCGCCGCCGACGCCGAGGACGCAGTGGTGGTCTATGCCATCCGGCACCCGATCACCCGCCTGGTCTCCCACTACCAGCTGCACCGCGACTACTTCACCAACGAGCCCGCCCAGACGCTCGGCGAGGCGCTCACGTTCTCCGACGTCTACAGCGGCGCCAGTGACTACGGCCGGTGGTGGCGCTCCCTCACCGATCATGTCGCCCCCGAGCGGCTGCTCCTGGTGCCGTTCCCGGTCCTCAAGGACGACGCACGCTCCGTGGCCGCTCTCGTGTGCGGGGCCGCGGGGATCGACCCCGCTCTGCTCGGCGAGCCCGACGACGCCTCCGCCCACCGCAACGCGGTCGTCGCCTACCGGCACCCGGTCGTGCGCCTGGCCCGCCGCTCGGTCCGGCGGGCCGGCCTGTACCCGTGGCTGCGACGTACCGCCGGCAGCGAACGGATCCGGCGGCTGCGCTCGGTCGTCACCCGGCCGGTCGCTGCCGAGCAGCTGGACGACGCGCTCGCCACCTGCAGCCCCGACCAGCTCGAGCAGCTGCAGCGGCTGTACGACGACTCGCGGCTGAGCATGCGCGACGCGCTGGTCGAGCAGGACCGCCGTCGCGGGCTGCAGTGGGCGGACGCCTGGGACGTGGAGTGCCCCGAGGTCCGGCTTCCCGGGGTTCCTGCATGAGCGGGCGCTCGACCAAGGACCTGCTCACCGAACGGCTCCGCACCGTGTGGCCCGAGCCCATCGAGATCGCGGTGAGCCGGGTGCCGCGCCGGCTCGCGGCCGGCGGCGAGGAGTACCTCGTGCTGCCGACGGATGTCGAACCCCGTCTTGCTGCTCCCGGCAACCAGCGCCGGCGCAGTCGGCGCGCTGGCTCGTCCCGACGACGGGCCAGCGAGCGCCCGCCGTGCTGCGCGTCCTGCGAGGCGCCCAGAGCTCGGGGTGCTGCGGCGCGCTGCCCGGGTTCGCGCGGGTCGTGGTGCGCGGCGCCGAGGGGCTGGTCGCCGCCGTCCGGAGGCTGGTGCCGGAGGTCGACACGATCGTGATGCGGCTCGGGCGACCGCCGGCACGGTCGCGCCGTGGTGCTGCAGGCGCTCGACGACGGCCGGGCGCTCGGTGGCCTTCGCCAAGTGCGGCCGTGGCGACGCCGTCGACCGGGCTCCGCGCCGAGCGTGACCAGCTGCACGATGCTGGCCGAGCGGCCGGTGCCGGGCGATGACGGCGCCACCCGTCCTGGGCTGGGCCGAGTCGAGGACGAGGCGGCGGTGCTGTGCCTCGGCGCCCTACGCGGCCGGCCGCCCGGCACCCACGACCGGGGTGCCGGTCACGGCGATGCAGGCGCTCGCCGGGCGCCCGGAACGGCCGCACCGGCCCGGCCGCTTGGCGGGACCCCGCTGCTGCACCGGCTCTACCGCGAGGCCGAAGCGCTGGCGAGCGGCTCCCCGGGCGCCGCGTGGCTGGGCGAGCAGCCGCACGGCTGGCGGCGACCAGCACGGTGACGAGCCGTGGCCGGCGGCGTCCTGGCACGGTGACTGGGTGCCGTGGAACATGGTCCGCGACGGTGACCAGGTGCTGCTCTGGGACTGGGAGCACTACGAGGACGACGCGCTGGCCGGCTTCGACCACCTCCACTACCTCGCGCAGACCCGGCGGATGCGTGACGGCACCGATCGCCGCGGCGGAGGACGCCTGGCTGGCCGAGGCGCGCACGGGCGCTCGACCTCCGACTGGGGTCTCGGCGAGGCCAGGCCGAGGCGACGATCGCCGCGTACCTGCCGCTGGTCAACGAGCGGTACGTCGCCGACCGGGCGGGCGACACCGAAGGCCGACACCGGGCCGGGCAGGGCTGGGCCCGGCCGCTGGTCGAGCGCCTCGCAGGGCCGCCCGATGAGCGCCCCGGGCGCGCGGCCGTGCATCTCACGTAAGCGAGGTGACCTGGGGCGGCGTGGTCACCTGCTCGACCACTTCACCGCCGAGCAGGTGGCGCGCCGGCCACGAGGTCCACCTACTCGCGCCCGACGCCTCATCCCGACCACGTCGCCGGAGTGGCCCGGCATCCTGGTCGGTAGGTCGAGGCCGGCCCGACACCTATCCCCGCGCGGTCCGCGAGCTGCGCCAGGTGGTCGCGGAGGTGCGCCCCGACGTCATCCACCTGCACTCCTTCTTCGCCGGCTCAGCTCGGCCGCGCCCCGCTCGCACTCCGAGGGACTGGGTGTGCCGGTCGTCTACCAGGCCCACGCGTGGTCCGACCGGCTCTTCCCGCGGCCCCGGCCGCCGCGGCGGTGCGGCTGGCGGAGCGCAACGCGGCCCGGCGTACGGACCGGCTGGTCGGCAACTGCCAGGACGAGCTCGACCGCGGCCACGAGATCGGCGTGCGGGTTCCCGGCGACGTGCTCAGCGTGGCGGTCGACCTCGACCACCTGCGCCCCCCGACCGCCGACGAGCGACGCCAGGCCCGGCAGGCGCTGGGGATCGGCGACGAGATCGCGGTGCTGGTGCTCGGGCGGATCGCCGTTCCAGAAGGGCCAGGACCTGCTGTGCCGGCCTGGGAGCGCGGCGGCCGGCGGGCTCGTGCTCTACCTGGTCGGCCCGGGCGAGCCCGAGCCGCTGCGGCCGCTCGCTCCCGACGACGTGGGGCGACTCGATCCGCTTCATGGGCGGCACCGACGACGTGCGACCGTGGCTCTGGGCGGCCGACGCGCTGCTGCTGCCCTCGCGCTACGAGAGCGGCCGCTGGTGGTAGCCGAGGCGATGGCGAGCGGTGTCCCGGTGGTCGCGACCGACGTCGACGGGCCGTCCGAGGTGATGATCGAGGGCGACGAGCCGCCGGCCGGGGCGGTCGTCCCGCTCGACACGGCCGACCTGCTGGTCGAGGGCGGTCGCGCGGCTGCGTCGCGACCCGGCCTGGCCGGGGCGCGGGGCAGCGCCGGCGCCGACCGGGCCGCGGCCCGGTGCGCCCCGCCACCGGTGGCCGGGCGACTGTGAGGCCGCCTACCGGGACGCCCTCGGCGATGGACAGGACCGCAGGTGACCACCCCCGCCTACCCGCCCACCTTCCTCGTGGTCGGAGCCGCCCGGTGCGGGACGACGGGACTGGTCGAGGGGCTGCGCTCCCATCCGCGGGTGTTCGTCACCGACCCGAAGGAGCCGCACTACTTCGCCCTGCACCGCAGGGTGCCGCGTTCACCGCTCCTGGGGACGCGCCACACGATCAACCGGGTCGCGGTGACCGATCGCGACGCCTACCTCGCGCTCTACCCGCCGAGCACGACTTCCTCGCGCTCGGCGACGCGTCGGTGTCGACCATGTACTACCCCACGACGTCGATCCCCGAGATCCGCGCGATGAACCCGGACATGAAGCTTGTCATGATGCTGCGCGAGCCGGTGGCCCGCGCCTGGTCGAGCTACCAGTACATGTGCGCGCGTGGCTTCGAGACCGAGGCGGACTTCCTGGCGGCGGTGGCAGCTCGAGGAGGACCGCAAGGCGGCCGGGCTGGCACCACATCTGGCACTACACCTCGCAGAGCCGGTACGCCGACCAGGTGGCCGCTTGCTGGAGGCGTTCCCGCGCGAGCAGGTGCGGCATCTTCTTCTTCGACGACCTCGAGCACGACTACGAGGGGACCCTCGCCCGGGTGCTCGACTTCCTCGGGGTGCCGGCCGGCGCCGGGTGCCGGCGAGGACATCCCGCGCGTCAACATCTCCGGGCAGGCCCCGGTTCGCGGCCGCGCACGCCCTGCTCGGGTGGGCGGTCGGCAACGAACGGGTGCGCACGTTCGTCAAGGAGCACACGTCCTACCGGTTCCGCGAGCGGGTCCGGCGCACGCTGCTGCGGCAGGACGTGATCCCGGCGGACGCGCGCGCCCGGCTGGAGCCGACGTTCGCCGAGGACCTGCTCGGCTGCGTGACCATGCTCGGCGACGACGCCGCCGACGGCCCACTGGCTGACCGGGGGGGCGACGTGAGGGTCCTGCAGCTGCACAACCACCACGCCTCCCTCGGGGGCGCCATGGAGGTGCTCGCGCACGAGGGACAGATCCTGCACGCCGCCGGCCACGACGTGGAGCAGTACGCCCTGCCCGGCGGCGAGACCATCGGGACTCCCCGCCTGGCGGGCCGGCGCCAAGGCGGTGTGGAACGTCGAGGCCGCCAAGGACGTCAGCGCCCGGATCGCGACGTTCCGCCCGGACGTCGTGCACGTCCACACGCCGTTCCCGCTGATGTCCCCCTCCGTGTTCCGCGCCGCCTACTCCGCCGGGGTGCCCGCGGTCACCACGCTCCACTCCTACCGCTACTCCTGCGTCGTCGGGCACCTGCGTCCGCGACGGCAAGGTCTGCGAGGACTGCGTCGGCTCGCGGCTGAAGCTCCCCGGCATCAGGCACGCCTGCTACCACGACAGCCGCCCCGCGACCGCGGCGCTGACCCTGGGGCTGGGCGTGCACCGGGATGGCGGCACGTTCCACGAGGCTGTCACGCGCTACCTCACGCTGACCGACTTCGCACGACGGCTGATGATCCGCGACGGCTACCCCGAGGACCGGATCGTCGTGAAGCCCAACTCGGTGCCTGACCCGGCGTCGAGCCGCGCGACGCGACGGCGGACCGCGCGACGATCTTCTTCGCCGGGCGGCTGGTCGAGCATCAAGGGCGTGCTGACGCTGCTCGAGGCATGGCAGGGCGTCGCGACCGGGCATGACGGCTCGTGATCGCCGGCGACGGCGAGCTGCGGCCGCAGGTCGAGGCGGCCGCCGCGCGCGATAGCGTCGATCGAGTTCCTCGGCTGGGTCGACGAGGACACCGTTACCCGCCGGATGCGGGACGCCGAGGTCGTGCTCGTCCCGTCCGAGTGGTACGAGGGCCAGCCACTGGTGATGCTGCGCAGCCTCGCCGTAGGCACTCCGCTGCTGACCTCGGACCTGGAGAACCTCTGCGAGGACGTCATGGCGGCGGGCTCGGGCTGGACGTTCACGACCGGGGACCCGGTCAGCCTGCGGGCCCGGCTCACCGAGCTGGTGGAGCGTCCCGGAGCTCGCCGCTGACCTGCGCGAGCGCTGCCGCACGACGTACGTCGAGCAGTACTCGCCGGCGGCCGACCTGGTCCGCCTCGAACGGACCTACGACGAGGTCTGCGCCGGCTTCGAGCGGTGAAGCTGCGGTGAAGATGGTCGAGCTGGGCCCGGCCTGACCGGCGTCATCGCCTGGTCCCACCGAGCCCAGCTCGCAATCCGGGAGGGTGGGGTCGCCGGGACCGACCCCACCCGTTCGGGCGCCAGGGGTACGCCCTCACCCGAACCGCTTCATGCCCTCCCTAGGGGAGGGGCGCGAAGCGGATGCCTCTGCGGTACTTCCCGCCGAACCGGGTCCCGTCGGTGGCGAACCACACGCCGGTCGCCGTCGCCAGGATGTCGAAGCCACCTGCCTGCTGCGGCATCTCCGGGTTCCACGGCAGTGCCTTGCCCGTGTCGGGGTCGACGGCCCCACCGCCGGGACGGTCCACGGCGCCCGGCCCGGCGAAGTCCACGCCCGTCCGGGTTGTCGAGCCACCGGCTGTGACCCTGGACGTAGACCGCCGCGTCGGTGACGGCCACGGACTTGAGCGAGTCGCCGCCGGTGTAGTTGATCCAGGTCGGCGCCGACGGGTCGAGGTTGTCGGTCTCGAACCGTGACACCGCGTCGCACAGCATCAGGCCCTTGTAGCCCGGTCTGCCACATGAACCCGAAGGACGCGAACGCGAACCACGAGCTGTCGGGCGAGAACTCGACGTCGAGGACGTAGGCCTGGGCGTTGGCGCGGTTCGACGTGCACTTCGGGCCGAGCGGCTCGTAGTTCCACGCTCGACAGCGGTCGACCCGGTGGCGCTCGAGGTCGAGCATGAACACCCGGGGCCGCTCCGAGACCGTCGACGGTCAGGAAGTTGCCGACCGCGATCAGTCGCTGCCGTCGGGGCTGACGTCGAAGTGGAAGACCTGCGCCGAGTCGCTGTTGGGCAGCCGGCCACTGATCGACGTGGTCGAGGTAGGTCGTCGGCTTGCCGGTGGTCGGGTTCAGGGACACGATCCGCTTCTGGAACGTGCCGGACACGATCAGCTGCCCGTGGGCCATGTCGATGTCGGACACCCGGGCGCCGGTGAACGTCGGCTGGAAGTGCGGGTCGAGCTCGACCGGTGGCGAGGTTGAGCTTCGCCAGGGCCGGGCGGTAGATGCCGTTGACGTTCAGGAAGCGACCGCCCGACGTAGACCCAGGTGCCGTCGGACCAGGCCCCCAGACGTCGCCGTCGACGTCCGGCGCGAAGCCGGGGTTGACCGCGCCGGTCGACGGCGTTCGAAGGCGAAGACGTTGCGCCGGTTGTACTGGACCGTGCGGTTGCCGTTCTCGACGGCGGGAGAAGCGGCCACCGACCACGATCTGGTTGCCGGCCTCGGCCACCGTGTAGGCGATCGGCTTCGGCTGCCCGTGGCCGGTCAGGGCGAGCACCGGCATGGCCATGGCCGGGTCCTCGCTGACCACGGCCGGGTGGGTGTAGGGCGACGCGTTGGCCGCCAGCTGCCCGGCCCCGAGGGCGGTGACGAGACCGGCGACGAGCGCCGCGCGGACGAGCCGCTTCTTCTTCTTGATGGTGGCCATCACATGGCCCCCCTTCCCTTGATCACGGCCGGGATGGTCCGCCCGAGGATTGCGATGTCGCTCTTGAGCGACCAGTTGTCGGTGTAGGAGACGTCGAGGTCCATGGCGGCCTCGCGGCTCAGCTCGGAGCGCCCGCCGACCTGCCAGGCGCCCGTGATGCCGGGCGTCACCGCGAGGCGGCGACGCTCCAGCCAGCTGTACTGGGCGACCTCGTCGGGCAGTGCCGGCCGCGGGCCGACGAGCGACATCTCGCCGCGCAGCACGTTGAGCAGCTGCGGGATCTCGTCGATCGACGTCCGGCGGAGCACGTGCCCGACCTTGGTCACCCGCGGGTCGTTGCGCTGCTTGAAGAGCAGACCGTTGCCGTCGGAGTTGTCGAGCTCGGGCTTGATGTCCTCGGCGTCCGCGACCATGGTGCGGAACTTGTAGATCCGGAACAGCTTGCCGTTGCGGCCCACCCGGATCTGCGTGAACAGCGCCTTGCCCGGCGAGTCGAGCCGGATCAGCGTGGACACCGCGACCAGCGCCGGGAGCAGCACCAGCAGCGCCACCCCGGCGACGGCCCGGTCCAGCAACCCCTTGGCGTGGTGGACCACGCGCGACGGCGTCGGCCGCGCCACGGTCAGCATCGGCTGCTGGTCGAGGAGCTCGACTCCCAACCGGTGTGCCGCGACGTTCGGCAGCTGGTGGGCGACCGCGACGGTGATGGGCTGGTCCTGCAGCTCCCAGGTCAGGCGGCGGATCTCGTCGATCCCCACGCCCGGGCCGGGGTGCAGGACCACGTGGGTGGCCTCGACCTCACGGGCCAGCCAGGCCACGCGGCCGAGGTCGGTCACCGGCGGGAACCCGTCGGGAGTGGCGTCGCCCGGCCAGTCGCCGGTCACCGGCACCCCGCCGACCATCGTCGCGGTGCGTGACGTGGAGAGCCGGGTCGCGGTGCTGAGCACGTGGGCGACGTCACCGACGGCCACGACCCGCTGCACCGCCGGCCGGCGGCCGACGTAGGCAGCCGTGACGGCGGCGGCGAAGACGGCGCCGAGCTGGATGATCAGGGTCTGGTCGACGTACGCGGCCGGCGCACCGACGATCCGGAGCGCGACGACGCTGGCCGCCACCGGCAGCCAGCCGAAGCGCACGATCGCGGCGGCACTCGTGCCGCGCCGCGTCCCCGAGACCAGGCTGCGGACGACGGGCAGGGCCGCGCCGACCAGCAGGACCGGCCAGAGCACGACCGGCGCCGACAGCAGCGCCACACCTGCGGCGACCACGACGACGACGACCAGGAGCTCGGCGATGCCGCGCGTCTGCCAACGGCGGTGAAGGCGCGGTCGACGGACTGCCTCGTTCTGGGCAGGACGGATGAAGCTGAGCCGCCTCCGCTCTCCCTGCACACGACGTGCAGTGCGAACGGTGGCAGCCGTGTATGGCTGCGCCATGGAACCCCCCGGTTACCGTCTTGCGGCGGCGCACCTAGTTTCGGTACAGGCCCCCCCGGGCCAACCGCAAGATAGGAGAAACATACCCAGCGGACCACAGGTCTTACTAGGGGGCCCCGTGCACAGGTTGGAAATGTCTGGGCCACCAAGACCACAAGATGCTCACAAGTCCCGGATTAGTGCCCAGCGGAAACCTCTATGTGCTAAGGGTGTTGTACGTCTGTTGGGTCGCGGCCAGGCCGTCGACCACGAGGGACTCGACGGCGTCGGCGGCGCGGTCGACCTGGAACGGCACGTCGCGACGCTCGGCCGAGGAGTAGTCGGACAGCACGTGGTCGGACACGTCCTTGCGTCCCGGCGGCCGGCCGATCCCGACCCGCACCCGGTTGAACTCACCGGTGCCGAGGGAGGAGCGCACGGAGCGCAGTCCGTTGTGGCCGTTGTCGCCCCCACCGAGCTTGACGCGGAGCGTGCCGAAGGGGAGGTCGAGCTCGTCGTGGACGACGACGAGCCGGTCGGCCGGGACCTTGTAGAAGGTCATCAGGGCCTTGATCGGGCCGCCCGACTCGTTCATGTAGCACCGGCCGCGTGCCAGCACCACCCGCGGCGCGTCGGTTCCGGGATCGCCGATCCGCCCCTCGACGACCTCGGCGCGGGCCGCCTTGTGCGCGCGGAACGGCGATCCGAGGCGCGAGGCCAGCTCGTCGGCGACGAGGTAGCCGACGTTGTGACGGTGGCCGGCGTACGCCGGGCCGGGGTTCCCCAGCCCGGCGACCAGCCAGACCTCGGTCGAGGTCACTCCTCGGAGTCGCCCTCCGCAGCGGCCTCGGCGTCGCCGCCCGCGGCGGACTCGCCCTCGGTGCCCTCCGCAGCCTCGGCAGCCTCGGCAGCCTCCTCGTCGGACTCCTCGCGCTCGATCCCGGCGTCGGCCTCGGCCTCGGCGAGCTCGGCCTCGAGAGCCTCCTCGGACATCTGCTGGGTGATGTTGACGATCAGCATGTCGCCGTCGGTCAGCAGCGTGGTGCCGCTCGGCAGCTCGAGGTCGGAGGCATGGATCTGAGTGCCGACCTGGGCGCCCTCGATCGAGACCTCGATGTACTCGGGGATGTGGGTGGCCTCGGCCTCGACCTGGACGGTCGAGTTCTCCGTGACGACCAGCGTCTCCGGTGCGGCGGAGCCGTTGAGGTGGATCGGGACGTCGACCGTGACCTTCTCGCCACGCTTGACCGCGACGAAGTCGACGTGCTCGATGACCCGGCGGATCGGGTCGACCTGCACCTGCTTGGTCAGCGCGAGCTGGCTGACACCCTCGATCTGGAGGTCGAGCAGCGCGTTCGCGCCGCCGTGCTTGAGGGCCATCATCGTGTCGTGGCCCGGCAGGGTGACATGGATCGGGACGTCGCCGTGGCCGTACACGACCGCGGGGATCTTGTCGTCGCGGCGGATGCGGCGGGCGGCGCCCTTGCCGAACTCGGTGCGCTGCTCCGCAGTGATCTTGTCGGCCATGGTGTGATCTGCTCCTCGTCGTCTGTGGCGTGCTGGGCCCCGCAACGACGAACGCCGCGCGACAGCGCGGCGTCTGAGACCACCCTGTCGATCACGGACTCCCACCCACCGGGCCGGTGTCCCTCGCCGAGGCAACGGCCCGAGGATATGCCCGCAGCGGCCACCGAAGCCAATCGTGGCGGCGGGGCGTAGCCTCACCGCCGTGTCTCTCACTCTCGCCGAGGCCCGCGCCCGGGCCGCGCTGGTGTCCGACGTGTCCTACGACCTCACTCTCGACCTCACCGGCCGCGAGGACTACGGCTGCCGGTCGACGGTCCGGTTCACGTGCGCGGAGACCGGGGCGGGCACGTTCCTCGAGCTGGCCAACGCCGCCGAGGTGCTCGTGGACGGACTGCCCGCCACGACGTACGACGGGCGCCGGATCGCCCTCGGGGACCTCGGCACCGCGAACGAGGTCACGGTCGAGGCGCGCATCCCCTACGTCACCGACGGCGACGGGATGCACACCTTCACCGACCCGGCCGACGGCGAGACCTACGTCGGCGGCGTACGTCGGGATGGACCTGTGCCAGCGGATCTTCCCGTGCTTCGACCAGAACGACCTCAAGGCGCCGGTGACGCTGACGGTCGTGGCACCGGCCGGCTGGTCGGTCGTCGCCAACGGCCGGCTGGCCGAGCAGGCCGACGGCGTCTGGCGGTTCGGGACGACGCCGCCGATCCCGCTCCCGATGTTCACCGTCTGCGCCGGGCCGTGGCACTCGATGAGCTGGGAGCACGCCGGCCCCGACGGGCAGGTCGTGCCGTTCGCCTGGCACGCCCGGGCCTCCCTCGCGGGCCAGCTCGACCGCGACGCCGACGAGCTCCGGCAGGTCACCGAGGACTGCTACGACGAGTACCTCCGGATGTTCAGCGAGCCGTTCGCGTTCGGCAGCTTCGACCAGGTCTTCGTGCCCGGCCTCAACTGGGGCGCCCTCGAGAACCCCGGCTGCGTCACCTACCGCGACGAGATCCTCCCGGTCGGCACCCCCACCGAGGGCGAGCGGCGGCGGCGCGGATCCGTGATCGCCCACGAGATGGCCCACCAGTGGTTCGGCAACCTGTCGACCATGACCTGGTGGGAGGACACCTGGCTGCAGGAGTCGTTCGCCGACTACATGGGCTACCGGGTCTCCGACGTGGCCGGCTTCTCCGGGGCGTTCGTCGACTTCTCGATCTCGGGGAAGCCCCAGGCGTACGCCGCCGACGAGCGCCGTTCCTCGCACCCGGTCGCGCCCGTGCCCGAGGACGTGGCCGACGTCGACCAGGCCTTCAACAACTTCGACTCGATCTCCTACGCCAAGGGCAACTCGGCGATCCAGCAGCTCGTCACCTGGCTCGGCGACGAGCACTTCCTCGCCGGGGTCAACGCCTACTTCGCCCGCCACCGGTTCGGCAACGCCACGCTCGCCGACTTCGTCGACGCGCTCGACGGCGCCACCGACCGCGACGTCCGCGCGTGGGTGGAGGCGTGGCTGCGCACGACCGGGTTCGACACGGTCCGGGCCACCCGTGACGACGACGGGGTCCTGCTGACCCGCGACGGCACCCGGCCGCACCGCCTCTCGGTGACGGCCTACGACGCCGACCTGGTCGCGACCGGTACCACCATGGTCGACCTCGCGGACGAACCGGTCCGGCTCCCCGCGGCGGCCGTGGTGGTCCCGAACTCCGGCAACGAGACGTTCGCCCGGTTGCGTCTGGACGCCGACAGCTGGGCGGCGCTGGTCCACGACCTCGCCTCGGTGGCCGAGGACTCCACGCGCGCCGTCGTCTGGGCCACGGCGATGGACCTGGTGCGCTGCGGCGACCTCCCGCCGGAGGAGTTCCTCGGGCTCGTCACCCGGCACGTCCCACGGGAGCGTTCCGTGGCGATCGTCGAGTCGGTGCTGGGCTGGGTCCGGCGCACCCTGGTGGCCCAGCACCTCTCCCCCGATGCCGTCCCGGATGCCGTCGCCCAGGTCGCCGCGGCGTGCGAGACCGGCCTCGCGGCGGCGCCGGACCCAACGATCGCGGTGGCGTTGACGCACACGCTCGCCGTGAGCAGCCCCGACGCACTCCTGCTCGGGCAGTGGCTGGTCGACCGCGAGACCCACACCGGGCTGCCGGTCGAGCCCGATCTCCGCTGGCGCGCGATCCGGCGGCTCGCCTCGCTCGGCGAGCTGACGGTCGAGGAGATCGACGAGGAACGCGTCGGTGACGGCACGATCGTCGGCGTGCTGGGCGCCGCGGGCGCGCTGGCAGCGCTCCCGACGGACGCCGCCAAGGCGGCTGCCTGGGACCGGCTGCTGGGCGACGACGGCCTCTCGAACCGCGAGTTCGAGGCGGTCTCGTACGGCTTCTGGGACCCCGAGCAGACGGCGCTCGTGCATCCTTACCTGCCGCGCTACCTCGACGAGGGGCTCGCCGCGGCGCGGCGCCGCGGGCCGAGCTTCGAGGAGCGGCTGGGCAAGTCGTTCCCGCTGGTGCCGTTCACCGACACGCACGTGGAGTCGCTGGCCCAGACGCTGCGCGGTGACGTGCCGACCGTGCTGCGGCGGTCCTGGGAGGACGCCTACGACGACCTGGTGCGCGCTCGCCCGAGCTGATGCCGCGCGTCAGGCGTGCCCGTCGAACATCGACGTGACCGAGCCGTCCTCGAAGACCTCGCGGATCGCGCGGGCGAGCAGCGGCGCGATCGAGAGGCACGTGAGCTTGTCGAACTGCCGGTCGTCGGGCAGCGGGAGCGTGTTGGTCACCACGACCTCGACCGCGGTGCAGTTCTTGAGCCGGTCGACCGCGGGACCCGAGAGCAGGGCGTGGGTCGCGGCGATGATCACGCCGGCCGCGCCGTCCGCCATCAGCGCCTCGGCCGCCTGCACGATGGTGCCGCCGGTGTCGATCATGTCGTCGACCAGCACGCACATCCGGCCGTCGACCTGCCCGACGACGCGGTTGGCGACGACCTCGTTGGGACGATCGATGTTGCGCGACTTGTGGATGAACGCCAGCGGCACGCCGCCGAGCCGGGCGGACCAGCGCTCGGCGACCTTGATCCGGCCGGCGTCCGGCGAGACGACCGCGAGCTGCTGGTCGCCGTACTTCTCCCGGACGTAGTCAGCCAGGATCGGCAGCGCCATGAGGTGGTCGACGGGGCCGTCGAAGAAGCCCTGGATCTGGTCGGCGTGCAGGTCGACGACGATCAGCCGGTCGGCGCCCGCGGTCTTGAACAGGTCGGCCATCAAGCGGGCCGAGATCGGCTCACGGCCGCGGTGCTTCTTGTCCTGCCGGGCGTAGCCGTAGAACGGCTGGACGACGGTGATCCGCTTGGCCGACGCGCGCTTGAGGGCGTCGACCATGATCAGGTGCTCCATGATCCACTCGTTGATCGGAGCGGTGTGGCTCTGGATCACGAAGGCGTCGCAGCCCCGCACCGACTCCTCGTAGCGGATGTAGATCTCGGAGTTGGCGAACTCGTAGGCCGAGGTCGGGACGAGCCCGCTGCCGAGGAGCGTCGCCACCTCCTCGGAGAGCTCGGGGTGAGCCCGGCCGCTGAAGACCATCAGGTTCTTCTCGGTGGTCCGCTTCATTCCGGTCACGTCGCGTGCGCTCCTGATCGCCGGAGGGTGGGTGCACTCAGGATTCTGGCCCACCCGGGGACGATGACCCAACTCCGGGGTCCGGGTCGCGGTCCGCACCCCGGTCACCTGCGGTTTCGCGCTGCCGGGACGCGTGCCCCTCGAGGTTGCGCTGGGGCCCTCCGGACACGGCGAGGGCCCCCGGCGGGACGTTGCGGCGCACCACGGTGCCCCCGCCGGTCATGGCACCGTCACCGATCGTGACCGGTGCGACGAAGGTGTTGTTGGACCCGGTCTTGGCGCCGTCGCCGACCGTGGTGTGGTGCTTCCGAGTGCCGTCGTAGTTGGCGAAGACGGTGCCCGCGCCGATGTTGGTGCCGCTGCCGATCGTCGCGTCGCCGACGTACGACAGGTGCGGCACCTTCGACCCGTCGCCGATCTCGGCGTTCTTGGTCTCGACGAAGGCGCCGATCTTGCCGCCCGCGCCGAGCCGGGTGCCCGGCCGCAGGTAGCTGAACGGGCCGACGCTCGCGCCCGCACCCACCACGGCCAGCTCGCCCTGGGTGCGGACCACCCGGGCGCCCTCGCCGATCTCACAGTCCTTGAGCGTGGTGTCCGGACCGATCACGGCGTCCTCCGCGACCACCGTCGCGCCGAGCAGCTGGGTGCCGGGGAGGACCGTCACGTCGGGCGCGAGCACCACGTCGGCGTCGATCCAGGTCGTAGCCGGGTCCATCACCGTGACGCCGTCCCTCATCCACCGGGTCACGATCCGTTGGTTGAGCTTGCGGCCGAGCTCGGCGAGCTGGACCCGGTCGTTGGCGCCCTCGGTCTCCTCGACGTCGTCGATCGGGTAGGCACCGACCGTCAGCCCGTCGTCCTGGGCGAGCCGGACGGTGTCGGTGAGGTAGTACTCGCCCTTGGCGTTGTCGTTGCCCAGCCGCGGCAGCGCGGACAGCAGGAACTCCGCGTCGAACGCGAGGATCCCGCTGTTGATCTCGCTGATCTCGCGCTGCTCCCGGCTGGCGTCCTTCTCCTCGACGATCGCGACGACGTCGCCGTCGTCGTCGCGGACCACCCGCCCGTAGCCCGACGGGTCGGGCACCCGGCCGCTCAGGATGCTCACGGCGCGCTGCGCGGCCTCGTGCTCGGCGACGAACGCACGGAGGCTCTCGCCGCGCAGCAGCGGGGTGTCGGCCGTGGCGACGAGGACCGTGCCGCGGCTGATGCCGGCGGCCTCGATCCCGACCCGGACAGCGTGCCCGGTGCCCTCCTGCGTCTCCTGGACGGCCAGCACCGCGTCCGGCAGCAGGGCCTGGATGTGCGGGCCGACCTGCTCGCGCTGGTGGCCGACCACGGCCACGACCCGGCGCGGAGCCATCTCCCCGACAGCGGCGAGCACGTGCCCGACCATGCTGCGGCCACCGACCTCGTGGAGCACCTTCATGGTCTTGGACCTCATCCGCGTGCCGCCACCAGCGGCCAGCACGATCACCGTCAGCTCGTCCATGTCGTGCAGTCTGTCTGCTCGCCGGGTCGGAGTCGAACCGCGACGACCGGCTACCGGAGCCCGCATCGCCAGCCGGTGGCGCCGCCCGCTTGCGTCCGCTTCCGCTCTGCTGGCATACTCACGCGCTTGCCCGCCGTTACCGAATCGTGACCTGCGGGCCCAGCCCCCACCCCCGCCAGGAGAAGTCCATGCCCACCACCCGACGCGGCTTCCTCGCCGCGACCGGCGGCGCCACCGTGGCCGCCGGTACGACCGGAGTGATCTCGGGACTCAACTCCCCCGCAGCCGCCGCCAGCAGACGCCAGCTGCGCCGTACCTACGGCGTCGTCGTCCACCCCAGCTGGGCCACCGACCCCCGCTGGGGCAAGACCGACCGCTGGATGGGACTGCTCGCAGACCTGGGGGTGAAGCAGATCCGCGGTCTCGTCGTCCCCCACCAGGACGAGTGCAAGCGCACCGCTCGGCTGTGCCGCCGCTACGGCATCAAGTGGCTGATGACGGTCACCGCCGACGGGCGCCTGACCCCTCGTGAGACCCGGCAGCGCGTCCACCAGATCGCCGACGACTACGCCGACGTCGTGCTCGGCCTCGAGGGCATCAACGAGCCCGACACGGGCAAGGACGGCTGGGCGAAGCGCACGGTCGACATCCAGCGCGCGATCTGGGAGGCCCGCAACAACCACCGCGCGCTCGACGGGGTCAAGGTGATCTCCCCGTCGTTGCACGACGTCAACGAGGACGAGAGCGGCGGTGCGGGCTACCGCGCGCTGAAGCGCCAGGGCATCGGCGAGTACTGCAACGTCGTGGGCCTGCACTCCTACCCCAAGGGCCGGCGGATCGGCTACGGCCTCGCTGACCGGCTGAAGCTGGTCGACATCGCCTACAAGGGCAAGCCCGTCTGGATCACCGAGTTCGGGTGGACCAACTACACCGGGGGGTCCGGCCAGCGCTCGACCACCGAGAAGCGGGCCGCGACGCTGGCCTACCGCGGGGTCCCGAAGATCGCCGACCACAAGCGGGTGCAGAAGGCCTTCCGCTACGAGCTGATCGACGACCCACGTCACGGCGGGGCCTCCGCCCCGGGTGCGCACTACGGCCTCGTGCGCGCCGACTGGACGCGCAAGCCCGAGTACCGCGCGATGCGCAGCCTCCTCCACGGTCGCTGACCCGCGGAGACTGGTGGGCTTGCTCCCCGGGTAGGAGTCGAACCTACGTCGCTAGTCCTGATTCAAAGTCAGGCGGGCCCTACCGGCAGACCAACCGGGGATAGGGCACCAAGGTTAGGGCCCGCGTCCCCTCACTCGCGACCGAGGACCTCCGGCACCGCCGTCGTCACGGCCTCGGTCAGGTCGACCGCGGCTGCTCGCCGAGGGCCGCTCCGGCCGCGCCGGCCGCCGTACTCCACCACCTCGACCCGCGCGAACGCGTCGTCTCCCCAGAGGACGTCGGCCACGCGGACCGGGGCCCGGGCCGGCTCGAAGCGCCGGCCCGCCGTCCACCAGCCGTCGAGGGGGGCGGTCTCGGGAGACTCGAACCCGACGGCGCCGGACTCGAGCTCGGCGACGGCCTCGTCGTACGACGCCTCGGCGCCGTCGCCCACCCGGACGACGACGGCGATCCGGTGGTGACCGCCCGTGAACGTGCACGTGGCGGTCGTGGCCAGGTCGTCGTCGCCCTCGCCTTCGCCGTCGACATAGCCGCCGGCCATCCACGGGTCGGTGACGCCCTGGCCGGGCCGCGGGATGGCGGTGTCGACCAGGTCGCCGCAGAAGTCGTCGGCTGGGGCGGCGTACCCGGTGCCGTTCCCGGGCGGCTCGTCACCGCCGCACCCGGCCAGCGCGAGGGCCAGCACAAGAGTCAGGGCCGTCCCGGCGCCCACGACCCACCCGCCCCGCCGCATGCCGGAGAAGGTACCCCGACGGCGACCACGGCTACGCTGCCGGTCGTGGACCTCCCCGTGATGCCGCCGGTGCAGCCCATGCTCGCGAAGTCCGTCAAGGGCGTGCCCCAGGACCCGGGCTACAGCTTCGAGCCGAAGTGGGACGGCTTCCGCTGCCTGCTGTTCAAGGACGGCGACGAGGTCGAGCTCACGAGCCGCAACACCAAGCCGCTCACGCGCTACTTCCCCGAGGTCGTCGCCGCGGCTCGCGAGCAGCTCCCCGACCGGTGCGTGCTCGACGGCGAGCTGTTCGTCGCCAGCTCGGACGCGCAGGGGTCGCGGCTGGAGTTCGAGGTGCTCCAGGAGCGGATCCACCCGGCGGAGTCGCGGGTCGACAAGCTCGCCGCCGAGACGCCGGCCGGGTACGTCGTCTTCGACCTCCTCGCCCTCGGCGACGTCGCCTACACCGATAGGCCGCTGTCCGAGCGACGGGCCGCGCTCGAGGAGGCGCTGGCCGGGCTCGACGGGCCGTGCTACCTGACGCGCACGACGACCGACCCGGCCGAGGCGGAGTCGTGGTTCCAGCAGTTCGAGGGAGCCGGGCTGGACGGTGTGATGGCCAAGCCGCTCGCCTCGCCGTACGCGCAGAACGCGCGGACCATGCTCAAGATCAAGCACGAGCGCACGGCCGACGTCGTGCTGGCGGGCTACCGCGAGCACAAGACCTCGACCGCCGAGCGACCGCTGATCGGCAGCCTGCTGCTCGGGCTCTACAACGACGAGGGAAAGCTCCAGCACCTCGGGGTCAGCGCCTCCTTCACCGAGAAGCGCCGGGCCGAGCTGTTCGAGGAGCTGCAGCCGCTGGTCTGCCCGATCGAGGACCACCCCTGGGGCGAGTGGACCGAGTTCCTGGTCGCCAACCCGGGCCGGGTCCCAGGCACCCAGAGCCGGTGGAGCCAGGGCAAGGACCTGTCGTTCACGCCGCTGCGTCCGGAGCGGGTGCTGGAGGTGAAGTACGACCACATGGAAGGCAGCCGGTTCCGGCACACGGCGCACTTCAAGCGGTGGCGGCCGGACCGCGATCCGGAGTCCTGCGGATACGGCCAGCTGGAGGAGCCAGCGGGCTACGATCTCGGTAGAGTGTTGTCCGGAGGTACGTCATGAGTGCTGACCTGCCTGAGGCTCCCGTCGGCGAGACCTATCACGTCGTCCTGCTCGTGGAGCGTGCGCTCACGGCCCTCGACGCCCGGCAGGTCCGGTCGCTGCACGAGGGCATCGACGAGCCCGTCAGCTACCTCGTGCTGATGCCGCTCGAGGACGCCGCCGCGCGGATCGAGTCCGCGATGGGCTCGCTCGCGGCGGGAGAGGTGATGTCGTCGCCGGCGATGGTGATGAGCGACGTCGACCTCGACGCCGTACGCCGCGACTGCCAGCAGCGGTCCGACGCCGACCTCGACGCGACCCTCGCGGCGCTGCGGGCCGCGGGCGCCGACGCGGTCGGCAAGGTGGTCTCCGCACCCCCGATCGACGCCCTGGAGGCCGCGGTCGCGGAGGTCGACGGACGCGAGGCGATCATCCTCACCAGGCCCCACGTGGTGGCCGAGTTCTTCCACGTCGACTGGACGTCGCGGGCTCGTCGCAAGATCGGCGTGCCGGTGCTCCACCTGCTCGAGCACGAGACGTTCGACGAGCAGGCCGGAGGCGGCGAGGGCGTCTCCGGCCTCTGAAGCGCCGTTCAACACCATCTGTTACCACTTCGTGGAGATCGTGTGCATGACACGTAGGTGCCCTCTGGCGCCGCTGAACGTACGGTTCCTGATGTCAGCTCTCCGTCGCTGACATGGTGGTTCTAACCGGGGGGTTGCGAATCACCGCAGGGGGGTCCACCAGATCCGGGGGGTTCTGAGGTCACCCGAATTTGATCAGTCGGTGCCGATAACCGGGGGGTATGACGCACCGCGAGGAGTAGGCCCGTCTGGTTCGCCAGACGGGCTGCTTCCTTTCCCGGGCACGCTCAGGTGCCCTCGATCCGGTTGCCGTCCGCGTCCCAGTGCTCGGCCACCTTCTTGCTCGGCTGCACCCGCGGCGGCTCGCCCGGCATCTTCGGGTAGTCGGGTGGGTAGTTCAGCTCGACCTCCCCCTGCTCGCGCCACAGGTCCAGCAGCGGGGTCAGGTCGTGGGCCACGTCGTCGATGGCCGCCCACGCGTCGCCGTCGGCCAGCCGGTCGGGGACCGAGAAGAGCGTGAAGTCGCGGGGGTCGGTGACGCCGGCCAGCTCCTCCCACGTGAGCGGGGTCGACACCGGCGCCCCGGGCAGCGGCCGCAGGGAGTACGCCGAGGCGATCGTCCGGTCGCGGCAGTTCTGGTTGTAGTCGACGAAGATCCGCTCACCCCGCTCCTCCTTCCACCAGGCGGTCGTCACCTGGTCGTCGCGCCGCTCGAGCTCGCGACCGAAGCCGATCGCGGCGTGACGCACGTCGACGAACTCCCACTCGGGCCGGATCCGGACGAAGACGTGGACGCCGCGGTTGCCGCTCGTCTTGACGAAGCCGGTGATGCCGAGGTCGGTGAGCAGCTCCCGAGCGACGCCGGCCACCCGGACCGCGTCGCCGAAGGTCGTGCCCGGCTGCGGGTCGAGGTCGATCCGCAGCTCGTCGGGCCGGTCCACGTCGTCGCGGCGTACGGGCCACGGATGGAAGGTCAGGGTGCCCATGTGGGCGCACCACACCGGCACCGCGATCTCGGTGGGGCAGATCTCGTCAGCCGTGCGCCCCGACGGGAACGTGATGGCGACGGACTCCAGGTAGTCGGGCGCGCCCTTGGGCACCCGCTTCTGGTAGAACGCGTCCGCGTCCCGGTCCATCGGCCCGGTCGCGAGCTTCATGCCCTCGCGGACGCCCGACGTCCAGCGCTCCAGGGCGGTCGGCCGGTGCCGCAGCGCCCGCATCAGGCCGTCCTCGACGCTGGCGAAGTACTCCGCGACCATCAGCTTGGTGACCTCGGGCGTGCGGTCGGTCGCCTCGTAGATCACCCGGTCGGGGCTCGAGACGCGCACCTCGCGCTCACCGGCCACCACCATCGCCGCGGGGGTCTTCGCCATGGTGGCTACGCTAGCGAGCATGGGCTACGAGGTGGAGAAGTCGGACGCCGAGTGGCGCGCCGAGCTCAACGACGACGAGTACCGGGTGCTGCGCCAGGCGGGCACCGAGCGCGCCTTCACCGGCGAGTACACCGACACCGAGACGACCGGCGTCTACCGGTGCAAGGCCTGTCAGGCCAAGCTGTTCGAGTCGGACACGAAGTTCCACTCCGGCTGCGGCTGGCCGAGCTTCTACCAGCCGATCAGCGACACGATCGAGTACCTCGACGACTCGACCCTCGGCATGAAGCGCACCGAGGTCCGCTGCGCCAACTGCGGCTCCCACCTCGGCCACGTCTTCCCCGACGGCTACGGCACCCCCACGGGTGACCGCTACTGCATCAACTCGATCAGCCTCACGCTGGAGCCGGTCGAGGGCGAGTCCCCCGCCGCTGGCTAACGGTGCCGTGACTGCGCTTCCACCCCCGTGCACGGGGGGTCGAGCGCACCCAGGGCGCCGTTACCCCACCCGGGTCAGGGCAGCCGGGTGACGAGGTCGGCCGGGTCGACGCGGGGGCCGGTGTAGAAGGGGATCTCCTCGCGGACGTGCCGGCGGGCGGTCGAGGCGCGCAGGTGACGCATCAGGTCGACGATCCGGTGCAGCTCGTCGGCCTCGAACGCGAGCACCCACTCGTAGTCGCCGAGGGCGAACGACGCGACGGTGTTGGCGCGGACGTCGGTGTACTCGCGCGCCAGCTGGCCGTGCTCGGCCAGCATCGCGCGGCGCTCCTCGTCGGGGAGCAGGTACCACTCGTAGGAGCGGACGAACGGGTAGACGCAGACGTAGCCGCGCGGGTCCTCGTCGGCCATGAACGCCGGCACGTGGCCCTTGTTGAACTCCGCGGGTCGGTGCAGCGCGACCTGGCTCCACACCGGGTCGAGCCGGCGGCCGAAGCGGGTCCGGCGGAACCGGGTGTAGGCGTCCTGGACCCCCTCGGGAGTCGCGGCGTGCCACCACACCAGGACGTCGGCGTCGGCCCGGAAGCCGGAGACGTCGTAGACGCCGCGCGTGACGACGTCGTCGGCGGCCAGCTTGTCGAGCAGGTCGGTGACCTCGGCCGCCTCGGCGCCGCGGTCGGCACCCTGCTCGGGGTCGCCGAGCAGGTCGCGCAGGCGGAACACCGACCACATCGTGTAGCGGATGGTCGCGTTGATGTCCCGTGCCTTGCTCATGGGGTCATTCTGCCCCGGTGACCATGGCCGCCGCCCGGCGGGCCGAGCCGATCACGGCCGGGATGCCGACGCCGTCGTACGCCGCCCCGCAGACCGCCAGCCCCGGCAGCCGCGCCACGTCGGCCCGGATCCGCGCCACCCGGTCGAGGTGCCCGACGGCGTACTGCGGCAGCCCGCCGCCCCAGCGCTGCACGTGGCTGGCGACCGGCGCTGCCGCGATGCCCGCCAGGGCGGCGAGGTCGGCGAGGGACTCGGCGACCAGCGCCTCGTCGGGCCGCTGCAGTGCCGCCTCCTCGCGGTGCCGCCCGACGGAGGTGCGCAGCAGGAGCAGGCCGTCGCCCGCCTCGCGGACCCAGGCCCACTTGGCGAAGGAGTAGGTCGCGGCCTTGATGCCCCGGCCCTCGACCGGCGGCACCAGGAACCCCGAGGCGGCCGTCGCCGCCAGGTCGCCGAGGTCGTCGGCGCGGAAGGCGTGGGTCACGACCGCCATCGAGGCCGACTCGATCGCCTCGAGCTCGGCGGACGCTGCCGGGGCGACCTCCGCCAGCAGTCGCGCGGCCGGGGTCGCCGGGCAGGCGAGGACCACGGCCCCGGCCGTCACCCGGCGCGGGTCGTGGGCCGAACCGACCGTCAGCCGGAAGCCGGCTCCCCCGGTCGACAGCTCGCGGACGGCCGCCCCGACCTGCACCTCGAACCGGCCGCTGGCGACCAGCGCGGCGGGCAGCAGGGCGAGGCCGCCGTGGACCCCGGCGAACACCGGGTCGTCGGACTGCGGCACTGCGGCGGCGGCCTCGAGCAGCGATCCCCGCTGCGCCAGCGCCACCAGCTGCGGCGTCGTGGCCGCCGCAGAGAGCCGTGCCGCGTGTCCGGCGTACACCCCGCCCAGGAGCGGCTCGACGAGCCGCTCGACGACCTCCTCACCCAGCCGTTCGGCCACCAGGGACGCCACCGAGCGGTCCACCGTGACGTCGCTCGCGGGCACCGACGGCTCGTCGAGGACTCGCGCCAGGGCGGCGTCGCCCAGCACGCCGGAGTCGCGGAGGTCGTCGACGTCGAGCGGGACGCCGAGCAGCGTGCGCGGGAGCCGTCGCAGCGACCCGCGGCTCCAGAGACCGGAGGCGGTCGAGGCGGGGTGGACCAGGGGCAGCCCGAGCTCGCGCACGAGGTCGACACCTTCGGGCCGACGGTTGAGCATCGCCTCAGCGCCCACGTCGACGGCGACCCCGGCGAGCTCGGCCCGCCGCAGCTTGCCGCCCGGCTCCGGGGATCCCTCCAGCAGGAGCACGTCGTGGTCGGCGCCGAGGACGTAGGCCGCCGTCAGTCCGGCGATGCCGCCGCCGACGACCACGACCCGACCGGACCCCGACTTCACGCGAACAGCCTAGGGAACGCACCAGCGGCGGCTACCGTCCCACCATCATGGAGCGATGGCGCACGCGCGGCCCGGCCGCGTTGCTCACGGCGATCGCCTGGACCGGCACCGTGACCGTGCAACCCGAGGACGTCGACGCCGCCCGCCACCGGCTCGACGCCGTGGTCGAGCGGCTCGGCGGGGAGACCGGCCGGGAGCGGGCCGTCCTCGACCCCGCCGGTGGCCTGCGCCGCACCACGGTGGTGGTCCGGGTCCCAGCAGCCGAGTTCGACGCCGCCCTGCAGGCGCTCGGCGACCTCGGCATCCTGACCGACCAGACGCGCACCGCCGAGGACCTCACCGCGGACGTCGTCGACCTGCAGGCGGTCCTGGCGGCGCAGCGCGCCGCGTCGGCCCGGGTCGAGGCGCTGCTGCCGCGGGTGCGGACGCGAGCCGACCTGGCCTCGGTCCGCGCCGAGCTCCGGACCCGGCAGGCCGAGGTCGCGCGACACGAGCGGGAGCTGTCCGCCCTGCGGCGGCAGGTGGCGCGGTCGACCATCCGGCTGCGCCTCGTGAGCGAGCCGACGGCGCCGACCACCGCGCCCGCGCTGCCGGACCCGGTCGCCGAGGACCTGTGGTGGCGGCTCGGACTCGCGGTGCTGCTCGGACTCGCGCGCTGACCGGGCGGGCTCGCCCGCCACCCGGTCCGCCGCCCGACCGCGGAGGCCTGACCACCCCGCGAGTGCCCCGCGCCTAGGGTGGGGGCGTGGACACCGACTCCAGTGCCGTCAGGATCGCCGTCCTCTTCGACGCCGACAACACCTCGCCGAAGTACGCCGAGGCGGTGCTCGAGGAGCTGGCGTCGTACGGCACGCCCACCATCAAGCGGGCGTACGGCGACTTCAGCTCGCAGCGGCTCGCGGGCTGGGCCCGCGAGCTCAACTCGCGCGCCATCCGGGCGATGCACCAGAACGCCTTCACCACCGGGAAGAACTCGACGGACAGCGCTCTGATCATCGACGCCATGGACCTGCTGTACGCCGGCAACGTCGAGGCGTTCGCGATCGTCAGCAGCGACAGCGACTTCACCAGCCTCGCCGTGCGGCTCCGGGAGTCCGGCAAGACCGTCTACGGGCTCGGGCGACGGGGCACGCCCGTGTCCCTCCAGAACGCCTGCGACAAGTTCATCGCGCTCGAGGTGCTGGGGAGCGAGCCCGAGCGCGAGGCGGACGACGAGGACGACGCGCCGGCATTCAACCTGCAGAGCCTGCTCACCAAGGCGGTCAACGCGACGGCGGGCGACGACGGCTGGACCACGCTCGGCGCGATCGGGAACCACCTCGCGCGCAGCCACCCCTCCTGGGACCCACGCACGTTCGGGCACACGAAGCTCGGCTCGCTGGTGAACGACCAGCCGTACCTGGAGACCCGCCACGAGGGCAACCACCTGGGGGTCGCGCTCAAGCAGACCCGCAAGGCCGCCCAGCAGCAGCCCGCCAAGAAGTCGGCCGCGAAGAAGAGCCCGGCGAAGAAGTCGGTCCGGGCCGGATCGACGCTGCGGGCCGTGGCGAAGAAGGACTGACCTCAGGCGCCGTACTCGTGCACGAAGTCGGTCAGCCGGGCGAGCTGGTCGGGGTCGGTGCTGGGGATCACGCCGTGGCCGAGGTTGAAGATGTGGCCGTGCGCGACCCGGCCGGCGTCCACGATCTCCGCCGCTCGCCGCAGCAGCACGTCGGTCGGCGCGAAGACCAGCGTCGGGTCGAGGTTGCCCTGCACGGCGCGGTCACCGACCTGCGCGATCCCGTCGGAGAGCGGCGTGCGCCAGTCGATCCCGACGACGTCGGCGCCGGCCTCGGCCATCAGCGCGAGCAGGTTGGACGTGCCGACCCCGAAGTGGATGCGGGGAACGCCGAGCCGTCCCGCTCGTTCCAGCACCGCGGCCGAGTGCGGCATCACGTGGTCGCGGTAGTCGGCCGGCGTGAGCGCGCCGGCCCACGAGTCGAAGAGCTGAACGGCGGAGGCCCCGGCGGCGACCTGCACCTCGAGGTAGGCCGCCGAGATGCCGGCGATCTTGCGCAGCAGCGCGTCCCACACGTCGGGGGCGCCGAACATCATCGCCTTGGTGCGGGCGTGGTCCTTCGACGGGCCACCCTCGACGAGGTACGACGCGACGGTGAAGGGGGCGCCGGCGAACCCGATCAGCGGCGTGCCGCCGAGCTCGCCCACGAGCGTCCGCACGGCCTCGGTGACGAACGGGACGTGGCCCGGCTCGAGGTCGGGGATGGCCGCCACGTCGGCCAGCGTGCGCACCGGTGACGCGACCACCGGACCGACCCCCGGCACGATGTCGAGGTCGACGCCGACCGCCTTCAGGGGCAGCACGATGTCGGAGAAGAAGATGGCCGCGTCCACGCCGTAGCGCCGAACCGGCTGGAGCGTGATCTCGGTGACCAGCGCCGGGTCCATGCAGGACTCGAGCATCGCCGTACCCTCGCGCAGGGCTCGGTACTCGGGGAGCGAGCGGCCCGCCTGACGCATGAACCACACCGGGGTGTGAGGCACCGGCTCGCCGCGCGCGGCGCGGAGGAAGGGGCTCTCGGAGAGCCGGTCCGGTACCGCGTCCATGGGGCGAAGCCTCGCAGGTCGACCGGCGTGTTCCCGCATCGGGGCCACCGCCCGCGACCTACTGTGAGCACATGGTCGTCCGGCACGAGACGCACCCGGGAACGGGTGCGGGCGGGACCCCGCCCGAGTTCCGGGCGGGCGTCGAGAGCATGCGGGCCGCGCGACTGCGCCCGGAGGTCTTCTGCGAGGAGATGCCGGCGCCACAGCGGATCGCTCCCCACGCGTTCGCCCTCAGCGCCGACGTCACGGTCGACGACACCGACATCGGGACCGGCCGGATCATCCTGCTGCACGACCCGGACGGCAACGAGGCATGGTCGGGCACCTTCCGCTGCGTCGCCTACGCCCGGGCCGAGATCGAGGTCGACATGATCACCGACCCGATGCTGGCCGAGGTCGGCTGGTCGTGGCTGACCGAGGCGCTCGACGCCCACGGTGCGTCGTACACCGCGGCCTCGGGCACGGTGACCCGGGTCGCCACGGAGAGCTTCGGCAGCATGGCGGAGGACGGCGGAACGGCCCAGATCGAGATCCGCGCCTCGTGGACACCCACCGACAGCCCCGACGACCTGAACGCCCACGTCGAGGCCTGGGGCGAGCTCCTGTGCACGGCCGCCGGCCTGCCGCCCGTGCCGGAGGGCGTCACCGCGATGCCGAGCCGACGCGGCCAGCGCGGGCCCGGTGGGGGCAGCTGACCTCCTGCCGAGAGATGCCCGACGAGATGCCCGACGAGATGCCCGACGAGATGCCCGACGAGCCGGACCACGACGACACCGCGACGACCGAGGAGCCGCAGGCGCCACTCCTGACCCTGAGGGAGCCGCTGACCCCGGTCGTCGACACCCCCGAGGCGCTCGCCGCCACGTGCGCGGCGGTCGCGGGCGGCACCGGACCGGTCGCGATCGACGCCGAACGCGCCTCCGGCTACCGCTACTCCTCGCGCGCCTACCTCGTACAGCTGCGGCGCGACGGCTCCGGCACCCACCTGGTCGACCCGATCGCGTTCGACTCCCTGGCCCCGCTCGCCGAGACCCTGGCCGGGACCGAGTGGATCCTCCACGCCGCCACCCAGGACCTGCCGTGCCTCGCCGAGATCGGGCTGCGCCCCGACGCCCTCTTCGACACCGAGCTGGCAGGCCGGCTGCTGGGCTACCCCCGGGTCGGGCTCGCGGCGCTCGTGGAGCTCAAGCTCGGGTTCCGGATGGCCAAGGAGCACTCGGCCGTCGACTGGTCGACCCGGCCGCTGCCCACGCCGTGGCTGGACTACGCCGCGCTCGACGTCGAGGTGCTGGCCGAGCTGCAGGCACTCCTGGTCGAGGAGCTCGAGGAGGCCGGCAAGACCGGCTGGGCCACCGAGGAGTTCGACGCGCTCCGCGACTTCCGACCCACGCCGCGGGTCGACGCCTGGCGCCGGACGTCGGGACTGCACAAGGTCCGCGGTCGACGGTCGCTCGCCGCCGTCCGCGCGCTGTGGCAGGTCCGCGACGAGATCGCCCAGGAGCGCGACGTGACCCCGGGACGGATCCTGCCCGACACCGCGATCGTGGCCGCGGCGACCGCGCTGCCGGCCCACCGCCGGGCGTTGCTCAAGACCCAGGGGTTCCACGGCCGCGGCGCCGAGCGCTACGCCTCGCGCTGGGTGTCGGCGCTGCGGGAGGCGGCCGAGCTGCCCGAGGACGAGCTGCCCGCCCGCGCACCCCGGGGAGACGGTCCGCCGGTGCCACGGGCCTGGGCCGAGAAGGACCCGGTCGCCGCGAGGCGGCTGGTCGCGGCCAGGGCCGCGCTGACCGCGCTGGCCGAGGAGCACCACCTCCCGGTCGAGAACGTGCTGACTCCCGACCACGTGCGGCGGCTGCTCTGGACACCGCCGGGCACCCGGCAGCCCGCGGAGCTCGCCGACGCCGTCGACGAACGGTTGACGGAGTACGGCGCGCGGGCGTGGCAGCGCGAGCTGACGGTGCCGCTGCTCACCGAGGCGATCCTGGCGGCGGAGCCCGCGGACGACGTGGCCGCCGCGACCGGCCCCGCCTGACGCGATCGAGGGTCAGCGACTCTCGCTCAGGGACTCTCGGTCTCCTCGGCCGCCTCGGACTCCTCCTCGGCCAGCCCCTCCGGGTCGAGCACCACCCGCGACTCCTGGTCGATCCGGGCGGTGAGCGCCTCCAGGTCGGTGAGGATCGGCGCGGTGAGGAGCTCGTTGAGGCTCTCCGACACCACCAGCTCGAGCTCCGCCTCGTCGTCGATCAGGGGCGGCAGCACGATGGTGCGGACAGCGTTGATGAACGCCTGGGCGTGGTCGGGCGCCCGGCCGGGCTGGAGGAAGTCGGGCGACAGCGCGACCTCGAGGTTGGCAGGCACCAGGTAGCCCTCGGTGGCGACCCGCCTCACCGACACCGACGAGGCCATGTGGACCAGGAAGTCGGCGGCGGCGGTGGTGTTGCCGGTGGCCGCCGAGACGCACATCCCGGTCGTGGTGCCGACCGTGGCGGACCGCTCGATGGCCGGCATCGAGATCACGTCGAACTGCAGCCCGGCGACCTGCCGCAGCTGGGGCACCAGCTCGCGGTATCCGGGGATCATCGCGAGCTTGCCGCGCTTGAACCACTCCAGGGCGGACCGCTTCTGCAGGTCGACGTCGCTGAGCGTGAGCCGGGGGTCGCGCAGCACGGAGAGCGACTGCTCCAGGGCCGAGCGGCTGCCGTCTGAGGAGAACGCCAGCGACGTCGGCGAGACGGCGTCGTTGTAGACGTCACCGCCACCGGCGTAGACGAACGGGGCCAGCCCCTCGATCGTCGGCTGGACGTGGATGGCGCGGGTCCCCTGCCGGGGCTTGGTGGCGAACTCCGCGGCGGCCGTGAACTGCTCGAAGTCCCAGTTGTTCTGGTCGCCGCCGGGCACCGGCAGCTCCCGCAGCGCCATCCGCTCGAAGTCGACGAGCTCGGTGTTGTAGAAGAGCACCATCGGTGAGATGCCGACCGGCATGCACTGCAGCCTGCTCTCGGCGCTGAAGGCGAGCACCGCGTCGCGGGAGTAGAGGTCTCCGAAGTCGAGGCCGCGCTCGAGCAGCAGCCCGTCGACCGGCTGGAGCAGGCCCTGCTCCTCCAGCCAGGCGAGGTCCTTGCCGGAGGCGAGGAACACGTCGGGCACCTCGCCGCTCTCGCGGATGGTCCCCATGAGTGACTCGCGCGAGCCGTAGCCCTCGAAGTCCATCTCGGCGCCGTCGTAGAGGGAGTTGTAGACCGCCACGAGCGACTGGTACGCCGCGATCTCCTCGTCCGGCCCGAACACGGCGAACGAGAGGGTCCGGTCGACCGGGGTGCCGTCGGTCTCGTCGGGGGTGGGGATCGCGCCGGAGTCGGCTTCGCACGCGGCGAGCGCGGACGACGCGACCAGGGCGGCCACCAGGGCTCCCGCGAGACGGGCCGCGAGATGGGCACGAGTGGCACGCCACCGTGTGGTCCGCACCCGTACACCTCCGCCCGTTCGACCCGTCAGCGATCCTGTCCAGAGATCCCGGCCAGCGATCGCCGGGACAGCCTATCGAGGCAGTCGGACAGCGCGGACGCGCGTCGTCCCCGGTTCCGGGCGACGCCGTCCCTACCCTGTCGACATGACTCGGACCTGGCCTGCCCTGGTGGCGCTCGGCGCGCTCCTGACCTCGGGCTGCGGCGCCGGCTCCACCGACCCTGCCGAGCGTGCCGACCGGGAGCGGCAGCGTCCCGGTGTCGAGCGGACCGGCGCTCCCGACGAGGGACGGCCGGAGCGGCAGCGCGACCGGGGGCAGCAGGCAGTCGAACGCCGGATCGCGGCGCCGCCGTCGATCTCACCGGGCTCACCCCCGGCCGACCCGCTCTTCGGCCATGCCGGGGCCGACGAGCACCTGATCGGCGCCGACTCACTCGGCACCCGGTGGTCGGTCAGCTCGACGGCCGACGAGGACGGGCGACTGGCCAGCGCCTGCCAGCAGGCCTCCCTGCACGACATCGGGGCGCAGCTGGCGCGGCTCCGTGACTACGCCGCTCCGCGCGGCGAGGCCGTGCAGGCGGTCGCGGAGTTCGCCGACCGGGCCTCGGCCCGGAGGGCCGACGCGGTGCTGCTGGCGTGGCGGGACCGCTGTGCCGACCGGCTGCGGAAGCGGGACGCCGCGCTCGGCACCGTCCGGCACGGCGCCTGGGTGTCGCTGGTCGAGGTCGCCGGGGTCCGCTCGCCCGCCCGCCGGTTGGCCGGCGCGCTCGACGACGTCCGCGCGACGTTCGGCTGACCGGGCGCCTGGCTGACCTGAGGTTTCGTGTGCCGGACCGGGAGCGCCTCACGGCGCGCGGCCGCTCGTAGCGGCTGATGTTGGGACCCGGGGCTGCCGCGGCCCGGCACACCCTGGCGAGTCTAACGGTCAGGCAAGGCCGTGGTGGAGCTCTTGGTGACCCGCTGCCTCGAGCTGTTCGGCGAGTGCCAGCATCCGGGCGACGTCGTCGTGGTCGACCGACGGGTCGGCCGCCCGGCCGGTCGCCACGACCCGGGCGAACGCCGCCGCGCGGAAGAGGACGTCGGCGAACTCGCCCTCGGCGATGCCGCGCAGCACCTGGTCGATCATCGCCTTGAGCTCGTCGGGGCCCGGCGGGTCGGCGACCCCCGCGACCACCCGCGCGACCGGCGCCCGCGTGCGGCCCGCGTCGAACTCGCGGGCCACGCCCGCCGGGTCGGCGTACACCCAGGAGCGCAGGAGGTAGAGCCGCCACAGGCACCCGGCGAGCGAGTCGCCCGGAGCGCTGGCCCAGACCTCCGCGATGGTCTCGATGCCCTCGGTGTCGGCGAGGTGCAGCAGCCGTTCGGCGACCCCGCCGTCGGGGCTGTCGCGGGCGCCGCGCACCAGCAGCATCGCCGCCCGGTCGGCCGCCTCGGAGAGCTCGGCCGGGTCGACCGAGGCGGAGCTCGCCTCGATGGCGCGGTCACCCGGCAGCATCGGCCGGTGGTGCGGTCGGTGGCTCACCCGGTCAGGCTACGTCGCTGTCGACGCCGCCGCTGCCAGGGCCGCGCGGACGCGCTGGTCGCTGACCTTCTCGTGCCCGAGCTGCTGGGCCCACAGCGAGACCCGGTACTCCTCGAGGAGCCACCGCACGGTGCGCAGGGCAGCCGACGCCGGTCGTCCGGCGGGCAGGGCGTCGACCTGGTGGAGGTACGCCGACTGCAGGTCCACGATCCGCGCGAGCGGCTCCCGGTCGCGGGCCGGCTGCTCGTCCAGCCGCTGCCGCCGCAGCTCGAGCGCGGTGAGGTACGTCGGGTAGCGGCGCAGCCGGTCGAGCCCGGCCTCGCCGACGAAGCCGGGGTGGACCAACCGCGCGAGCTGGTCGCGCATGTCGGTCAGGGACGGGAGGGTCGCGAGCTCCGCACGGCCGGACAGGGTCCGGTCGACCCGCCGCCACCGGTCCAGGAGCCCGGTCACGTCGGTGAGCACGGCCCGCAGCCGCGGCTCCAGCTCGTCACGCAGCCCCGCCGCCAGCTCGGCGTACGTCTGCTCGTCGCGGACGGGCTGGCGCGCGTCGACCTCGGCGAGGACGACCGCCCGCCGGCAGTCCTCCACCAGGTCGGTGACCGAGGGGTACGGCGAGCCGGCCAGTCCGAGCTTGGCGGCGTTGTCGAGCCCGCTCAGGACGTCGGGTCGCGGCAGTGCGAGCAGGAGCAGCCGGGCGACCCCGAGCCGGTGCCGGGCCTCGGCCTCCGACTCCGACCCGCACACCACGAGCCCGACGCTCGCGCCCTCGTCGTCCAGGGCGGGGTGGCCGAGCACCTCGTGGCCGGCGCGGCGCCAGGTCTGGACCGCGGGCAACGTCTCGAACGTCCAGCGGGTCTGCCCGGTGGTGGTGGTCTCCGCCGCCACCTCGGCCACGGCCGCCGCGAACTGCGGCCGCAGCGGCTCCTTGAGCGCCTCGAGGTCCTTGCCGCGCGCCTGCTCGCGACCCTCCTCGTCGAGCACCCGGTACGTCGGGCGCAGGTGCTCGGCGACCTTGCTCCAGTCCCAGGCGTCCCGCGGCACGGCGACGCCGCGGGTGCCGCGCAGGTAGCGCTCCAGCGCGTCGAGCAGCGGCTCCTCCCCCGGCGGCACGGCGGCGAGGAACTCGCGGGCGGTGTTGGGCGCGGGGACGAAGCTGACGCGCAGCGGCTTCGGCAGGCTGCGGATCAACCCGGCGACCAGCTCCTCGCGCAGGCCCGGCACGTTCCAGGAGAAGTCGTCGTCGGCGACCCGGTTGAGGGTGGCGACCGGCACGTCGATGGTCAGGCCGTCGTCGGCGGCCCCCGGCTCGAAGTGGTAGCTGATCGGGAACGTGAGCCCCTCGGCCGCCCACTGCTCGGGGTAGTCGCTCTCGACGACCTCGTCGGCCGTGTCGTGCGTCAGCATCGCCGGGTCGAACGTGAGCAGCTCGGGCCGGCGCCGGCGCTCGTCCTTCCACCAGCGGTCGAAGTGGGCGCCGCTGACGACGTCCGCGCCGACCCGCCGGTCGTAGAACTCGAACAGGGTGTGCTCGTCGACGACCAGGTCGCGGCGCCGGGCCCGGTGCTCGAGCTCCTCGGCCTCCTCGAGCAGCCGCCGGTTCTCGGCGAAGAACCTCGCGCGGGTGTGCCACTCGCCGTAGACCAGCGCGTGGCGGATGAACAGCTCGCGGGCGAGCGGGGCGTCGATCCGGCCGTACTGGACGAGCCGGTCGGCGACCAGCGGAACGCCGTAGAGCGTCACCTTCTCGTGCGCCATCACGGCGGCCCGACGCTTGGACCAGTGCGGCTCGGAGTAGGAGCGCTTCACCAGGTCGCCACCGAGGCGCTCGGCCCACTCCGGCTTGATCGCGGCGTTCTGGCGGGCCCAGAGCCGACCGGTCTCGACGAGCTCGCCGGCCATGAGGAACGACGGGTTGCGGCCCTTGAGCACGCTGCCGGGGAAGATCGCGAACCGGGTGCCGCGGGCGCCGAGGTACTCCCGCGGTCCCCGAC
This sequence comes from uncultured Actinomycetota bacterium, assembly GCA_963829855.1. Classification (GTDB taxonomy): domain Bacteria; phylum Actinomycetota; class Actinomycetes; order Propionibacteriales; family Nocardioidaceae; genus Nocardioides. The sequence continues at coordinate 1,082,549 of CAWHKE010000011.1, forward strand.
TGCGGCCGGCGGAGTCCGTGCGGTCCCGCTCCTCCAGGAGCCCGATGTGGGACAGCAGCCCCGAGAGCAGCGCCTGGTGGATGCCGTCGGCGTCGGGCGTGTCCGCGGGGCGGCCGACCTCGATCCGCATCTCGCGGCAGACCTGTCGCAGCTGGCTCTCGAACTCCTGCCACTCCCGGACGCGCAGGTAGTTGAGGAACTCCCGCTTGCACATCCGCCGGAACGCCGAGGAGGACAGGTCGCGTTGCTGCTGGCGCAGGTAGCGCCAGAGGTTGAGCCAGGTGAGGAAGTCGCTGCCCTCGTCCTTGAAGCGGGCGTGCTGCTGGTCGGCCTGCGGCCGCTGCTCGACCGGCCGCTCGCGCGGGTCCTGCAACGACAGGGCGGCCGCGATCACGAGCACCTCGCGCAGGCAGCCGAGCCGCTCGGCCTCGAGGATCATCCGCCCCAACCGGGGGTCGATCGGCAGCCGGGCCAGTCGCTTGCCGACCTGTGACAGCCGCCGGGAGTCGGCCGGGCCGGTCGCCGAGAGCGCCCCCAGCTCCTCGAGCAGCTGGACGCCGGCGGTCACGTTGCGGCGGTCGGGAGGCTCGACGAAGGGGAACTTCGCGATGTCGCCGAGGCCGAGCGAGGTCATCTGCAGGATGACGCTGGCCAGGTTGGTCCGCAGGATCTCGGGGTCGGTGAACTCCGGCCGCGCGTCGAAGTCCTCCTCGGCGTAGAGCCGGATCGCGATGCCGGCCTCGACCCGGCCGCACCGGCCCGACCGCTGGTTGGCCGACGCCTGGCTGATCGCCTCGATCGGGAGCCGCTGCACCTTGGTGCGGCTGGAGTAGCGCGAGATCCGCGCCAGGCCGGTGTCGACGACGTACCGGATGCCGGGCACGGTCAGCGAGGTCTCGGCGACGTTGGTGGCGAGCACCACCCGGCGTACGGAGGCGGGGTGGCTGCTGAACACGCGGTGCTGCTCGGTCGCCGACAGCCGCGAGTAGAGCGGGGTGATCTCGGTGCGGGGGAGATCGGACAGGGCGTCGGCGGTGTCGCGGATCTCCCGCTCGCCGGGCAGGAACACCAGGACGTCGCCCGGCCCCTCCCCGGCCAGCTCGGCGACGGCCGCGCGGATCGCCTCGGTCTGGTCACGCTGGACCGGCTCGCCGTCCTCGTCGTCCTCCGGGAGCTCGAGCAGGGGGCGGTAGCGCACCTCGACCGGGTAGGTGCGGCCCGACACCTCGACCACCGGGGCGTCGAAGTGCTCGGCGAACCGCTCGACGTCGATCGTCGCCGACGTGATGACGACCTTCAGGTCGGGACGCCTCGGCAGCAGCCGCTTGAGGTAGCCGAGCAGGAAGTCGATGTTGAGCGACCGCTCGTGCGCTTCGTCGATGATGATCGTGTCGTAGCGGCGCAGCTGCCGGTCGCGCTGCAGCTCCGCCAGCAGGATGCCGTCGGTCATCAGCTTGACCCGGCCGGCCCTCGACGTCCGCTGGGTGAAGCGCACCTGGTAGCCGATCACGTCGCCGAGCTCGGTGCCCAGCTCCGAGGCGATCCGCTCGGCGACCGACCGGGCCGCGATCCGGCGCGGCTGCGTGTGCCCGATCAGCCGGCCGTCGGCGCCGCGGCCCAGCTCCAGGCAGATCTTCGGCAGCTGCGTGGTCTTCCCCGACCCGGTCTCGCCGGCGACGATGACGACCTGGTGGTCACGGATCGCCGCCGCGAGGTCGTCCTTGCGCTGGCTGACCGGCAGCTCGGGCGGGTAGGTGATGTCCACAACGCCCGTGATTCTCCCGTACGCCGCAACCGGATTCGCGCCGGTGGTCAGCGGGTGAGGTCGGTCAGCAGGGGCAGCGCGGCGGTGACCGCGCGCAGCAGCTCCTCGCGGCTGACTCCGGCGGGGTCGCGTGCCCAGGCGAGGACGAGCTCCTCGCTCAGGGCCGCCCACCCACGCACCATGAGTCTGGCGGCCGGGGTGTCGACGACCAGGTCGCCCTGGGCGTCGGCGGTGAAGATCCGGTCGGTGAGCGCGGTCCGCGCCTCGTCGTACAGCTGCCGGAGCGTGTCGTTGCCGCCCTGCGCCGCCTTCACGATCGAGGAGTAGCCCTCGTAGTTGGCGATCACGTAGTCGACGTACGCCGCGACCGAGGCCAGCAGCCGGTCGAGCGGCTCGCCGTCGGCGGGCGGTGCCGTCTGCTCGACCAGGTCGTCGACGGCCCGGCGGACGACCGCCTCGTGGAAGTCGTGCTTGGTCCCGAAGTAGTGGTAGAGCAGGCCGCGCGAGATCCCGGCCTCCTCGGCGAGCAGGTCGATCGTGAGCTCGTCGAGCGACCGCGTCGCGAGCAGGCTGACGCCGAGGTCCAGCAGCTGGGTGCGCCGCTGCGCCGGGCTGAGCCGGGTACGGCCGGCGCGGGCGGCTGTGGTCGCGGTCACGCGTCCCACCTTATTGACGCCTGTTCAATAACGCCAGTACGGTCGGCGCCATGAGTTCGAGGCTCGAGGCCGAGCAGTCCGTGGACCACCTGGTGGTCGGGGCGGGCTTCGCCGGCCTCGGCATGGCGATCACGCTCGAGGAGGACGGCGAGCACGACTTCCTGGTCGTGGAGCAGGGCTCCGACGTCGGCGGCACCTGGCGCGACAACACCTACCCCGGAGCCGCGTGCGACGTGCCGAGCCAGCTCTACTCGTTCTCCTTCGCACCGAACCCCGACTGGTCGATGTCGTTCTCGCCCCAGCCGGAGATCCTCGCCTACCTCCGCCGGGTCGCCCGCGAGTCTGGTGTGCTCGACCGCTTCGTGTTCGACACCACGGTCGAGGACGCCCGATGGGACGACGAGAGCCGGCGGTGGCTCGTGACGACGAGCGCCGGCCGGGTGACCGCGCGGACCCTCATCACCGGCGCCGGGGCGCTGATGGAGCCCCGGCTCCCGGACCTGGAGGGCATCGAGACGTTCCAGGGGGAGGTCTTCCACTCCGCCCGGTGGAACCACGACGTCGACCTCGCCGGCAAGCGGGTCGCCGTGGTCGGCACCGGCGCGTCGGCTGTGCAGATCGTGCCGGAGATCGCCCGCACCGTCGGCCACCTCGACGTCTACCAGCGGACGGCGCCGTACGTCCTCCCCCGCAACGACCGCCGCTACACGCGGTTGGAGCGGCTCGCGTTCCGCCACCTGCCGGCCCTCCAGCGGGTCTACCGGCAGGCGATCTACTGGGGTCGCGAGACCTACGTGCCCGCGTTCACCCGACAGCCGAAGCTCGCGCAGCCGGCCAAGCTGCTGGCGATGCGCAACCTCGCGCGCGGCGTCGACGACCCGGAGCTCCGGGCGCGGCTCACCCCGGACTTCGAGATCGGCTGCAAGCGGATCCTGCTGTCGAACACCTACTACCCCGCACTCGCGCAGCCGCACGTCGACCTGGTGACCGACCCGATCGCGAAGGTGACCGGCGACGCGATCGTCACGGCTGACGGCACCGAGCGCCCGATCGACGTGCTCGTCGTCGCGACCGGCTTCCACGCCACCGACCCGCCGATCGCCGAGCACGTGCACGGCCGCGCCGGCCGCTCGCTCGCGCAGACCTGGGCCGCCGGCGGGATGGCGGCCTACAAGGGCACGACCGTGCACGGGTTCCCGAACTACTTCTCGATCGTCGGGCCGAACACCGGGCTCGGGCACTCCAGCATGGTGTTCATGATCGAGTCGCAGGTCGCCTACATCCGCGACGCGCTGCGGACGATGCGGACGAGCCGCTGCGCCACGGTCGAGCCCCGGCTCGACGTCCAGCAGCGGTGGAACGCCGACCTCCAGCGGCGGATGAGGCGGACGGTGTGGAACACCGGGGGTTGCGCCAGCTGGTACCTCGACGAGCACGGCCGCAACACCACCCTCTGGCCCCGGGCGACGTTCACCTTCCGCCGGTTGCTGTCCCGGTTCGACGCCTCCCACTACCACGTGGTCGCATGAAGACGCTCCAGGACAAGGTCGTCGTCATCACCGGCGCCGGCTCCGGGATCGGTCGGGCGCTGGCCCTCAACGCCGCGGCGCGCGGGTCGCTGCTCGCGCTGTCGGACATCGACGAGTCGGGGCTCGCCGAGACGGTCGAGCTCGCCGAGAACACCGGTGCCACCCGGGTCCACACCGCCCGGCTCGACGTCGCCGACCGGGCCGGGTTCGCGACGTACGCCGCCGAGGTGGCCGACCACTTCGGCCGGGTGAACGTGGTCGTCAACAACGCCGGCGTGGCGCTCGCGGGCGACCTGGCGGACCTGGCCTACGACGACATGGAGTGGATCGTCGCGATCAACTTCTGGGGCGTCGTGCACGGCACGAAGGAGTTCCTGCCGCACCTGATCGCCTCGGGCGACGGGCACCTGGTCACCATGAGCTCGCTCTTCGGCCTGATCTCGATGCCCGGCCAGAGCTTCTACAACGCCACGAAGTACGCCGTGCGCGGGATGTCCGAGGCGCTCCGCGAGGAGCTGCTGATGGCAGGGCACCCGGTCGGCGTGACGGTCGTCCACCCCGGCGGCATCAAGACCGCGATCGCCCGCAACGCGCGGGTCGCGGGCGACGACGCGGACCAGACGGCGACCGCCGAGCTGTTCGACCAGAAGCTGGCCAAGATGACGCCCGACCGGGCGGCCGAGATCATCGTCCGGGCAGTGCTGAAGAACCAGGCGCGCTGCCTCGTCGGGCTCGACGCGCACGCGCTCCACACGTTGGCCAAGCTCGCCGGGTCGCGCTACCAGGACGTGGTGGCGGCCGCGGCGAAGCGGGCGCTCCCCGCCCGGCCGGTCTGAGGTCTGCTCAGGCCGGTGGTGGCGGCAACGCGTCCGTCGCCTCCAGCGGATCCATCCCCGTGAGCAGCAGCAGGTCGGCCACCACGCCGCGCAGCTGGGCCAGCACCACCTCGGCCGAGAGCACGGCCGAGCGGTCCACCTGGCCGGTCGCGAACCCGACCGCGAGCAGCGCCGGTCGGGCGGCCTCGGCCATCCGGTCGGCCGCGAGCTCGTCGGCCGCGGCGTCGGTGGCCTCCGCGAGCTCGCGCGCCAGCACGGCGTACGCCCGCGGGATGGGGCGGTGGTGGTACGCCGCGACCGCCGTGTGCCGGACCAGCACCCGGGTCGAGCGGAGCGCGCGGTCGAGCGGGTCGACCAGCTCCGCCATCCGCCGCACCCCGGGTCGGTGCCGCACCCGGAACGGCGACGAGGCCACGACGGCCAGCCCCTCGTCGGCCGCCAGCTGCAGCTCGCGGATCAGGTAGTCGGTCGCCCGCGCGTCGGCGAGCAGGTCGAGCGCCGGCTCCACCTCGCCGTCGATCATCACGTCGCCGGCCGTGCGCAGCAGGTCGGCCACCTTGCGCAGCACCTGGGCGGCCTGCTCGCGCGGGCGACGGAGCGGGGCCGCGGGCACGACCGTCGCCGCCACCAGGGCCACGGCGCCGCCGACCAGCGCGTCGGTCCAGCGGACCAGCCCCAGATCGGGGTCGGGCAACAGCGTCGCGACCACGATCGACTGCACGGCCGCCTGGGTGACGAAGAGCTGGCCGCCGTCGAGCAGGAAGGCAGCCGTCATCGCGAGCGCGACCACCAGCGACAGCTGCCACCAGCCGGTGCCGGTGACCGAGACCAGCAGGTCGGCGACGAACACGCCGATCGCGACGCCGAGCGTCACCTCGGCGACCCGGCGCAGCCGCTGGCCGTAGGACGTCCCCAGGCTGACCACGGCGGCGATCGGTGCGAAGAACGGCGTCTGGTGGCCGAGGACGTCGGCCGCGATGAACCACGCCGCGCCGGCGGCAAGCGCGCACTGGCCGATCTGCCAGGACTTCGAGCGCAGCCGCTCCAGCCGGGTCCTGAGCGAGGTCCGCCCGCGCGACCACGCACGGTCCAGCGGCTGGGCCACCTCCATGCCCCGATCCTGCCAGGGATCTGCCAGAGCGCCGCCGCGCCCAGCCGATCCCGGGTGGTAGACGTAGCGCGTGAGGTTCGAGCCCGGCACCCCCGTGCGCTGCGAGATGACGAAGTGGCCCGACCGGCCGCACTGGGTCTTCGGCGGGACGTACCTCGGCGCCGACGCGCACGGCGAGTGGATCGGCTTCCCCGCAGGCTCGCGGTTCACCCGGCCCGGCGCCGAGGTCACGATGCCGAACGACCAGGTCGGACTGGTGCCGGCCGAGACGCTGGAGGAACGCGGCTGGCTGGCCGCCTTCCACGGCCCGGGCAGCGACTTCCGGCTGTACGTCGACATGGCCACGCCGCCGTACTGGGACGGCGACGTGGTGCGATCGGTCGACCTCGACCTCGACGTGATCCAGGGACTGAGCGGTCGGGTCTGGGTGGACGACGAGGACGAGTTCGCCGACCACCGGGTGCGCTGGGGCTATCCGCCGGACGTCGTCCGGGGCGCGATGGCCGCGGCGAGCTGGGTCGAGGCGGCCGTCCGGGACCGCCGGGCGCCGTTCGACGGTGAGACCCACCTTCCCTGGCTGCACCGGCTCACCCCAGACTGATCGGGTGCGCATCGACTTCCGGGCCTCGCCCCGCCCCACGCTGGGCGTCGAGTGGGAGTTCGCGCTGGTCGACCGCGACAGCCGGGACCTCTCCAACTGCGCCGCGTCGCTCTTCGACCTCGCCGGCCCCCGCCTCGCCGACCCGGGCCGGCTCCACCAGGAGCTGCTGCGCAACACCGTCGAGGTCGTCACCGGCGTGTGCGACACCGTCGAGGAGGCGATGGCCGACCTGCGCTCGACCCTGGCGGTCGTCGTGCCGGCCGCGGGCGAGGTCGGGGTCGACCTCTTCGGGGCCGGTGCCCACCCGTTCGCGGCCTGGACGCAGCAGCACCTCACCCCGGGGCACCGCTACGAGGAGCTGATCAACCGGACCCAGTGGTGGGGCCGCCAGATGCTGATCTGGGGCGTGCACGTCCACGTCGGGATGCCGGCTGTCGAGCGTGTGATGCCCGTGCTGTCGTCGCTGCTGAACACCTTCCCCCACCTGCAGGCGCTGTCGGCGTCCTCGCCGGTCTGGGCGGGCACCGACACCGGCTACGCCTCCAACCGGGCCCTGATGTTCCAACAGCTCCCGACCGCCGGGCTGCCCTTCCAGTTCGAGACGTGGGCCGAGTACGAGGGCTTCTGCGAGGACTCCGTCACCACCGGCGTCATCGAGGACCTCGCCGACGTCCGCTGGGACATCCGGCCGTCCGCGCACAACGGCACGATCGAGAACCGGGTGTGCGACTGCGTCTCGACCGTCGACGAGCTCGCCGCGCTGGTCGCCCTGATGCACTGCCTGTGCGTGGACCTCGACGCCCGGCTCGCAGCCGGCGAGGCGTTGCCGACCCTGCCGCCCTGGCACGTCCAGGAGAACAAGTGGCGCGCCGCGCGCTACGGCCTCGAGGCCGAGATCATCACCGACGCGGCCTGCCGCGAGCGGCTCGTGACCGACGACCTCGACGACCTGCTGACGCGGTTGGAGCCGGTCGCTGTCGGCCTCGGCTGCGAGGCCGAGCTGCGGGCCGTCGCCGACATCCCCCGGCACGGGGCGTCCTACCAGCGGCAGCGCGAGGTCGCGCGACGGTCGGAGGGCGACCTCACCGCCGTGGTCGCCTCAGTGGTCGACGAGCTCCACGCCTCACTCGCCGCGGCCGAGGCCCGTCAGTAGCCGCCCTCGGGCGGCACCATCTCCAGGCGGACGCCGAGCAGCCGCACCGGCTTGTCCTGCTCGACCTTCGCCAGCAGCGCCACCGCTGTGTCGCCCAGCACGGTCAGGTCGCGGCTCGGCTCCGGGAGCTTGCGCGACCGGGTGAGCGTGAAGAAGTTCCGGTAGCGGATCTTCAGGTGCACCCGCATCGCCGGCCGCCCCTCGGAGTCGATGCTCTCCAGCGCTCGCGCGGTCAGCACCCGCACCGCGTCCGGCACCTCCTCCCACTCCAGGTCGCGCTGGTAGGTCTCCTCGTGCCCGTGCGCCCGCGGCACCCAGGGCGTCGCGTCGACCGGGCTGCTGTCGACGCCCCGGCCGAGCCGGTGGAACCACGGCCCCATCGTCGGACCGAACTCCGCCGCCAGCACCTCCGTCTCCGACAGCGCCAGGTCGCGCACCGTCTCGATCCCGTGGGCGGCGAGGCGACCCGCGATCTTGGCGCCGACCCCCCACAGGGCGCGGACCGGGCGGTGCCCCATCTCGTCGAACCAGGTCTCGTCGGTGATCGTGTAGACCCCGCGCGGCTTGCCGAAGTCGGTCGCGATCTTGGCCTGGAGCTTGTTGTTGCCCACCCCCACCGAGCAGTGCAGCCGGGTGGCCTCGAGCACCGCCCGCCGGACCTGTCCGGCGAACTCGACCGGGTCGCCCAGCTCGTCGTGGCCGGCCCCGGCCCCGAGGAACGCCTCGTCCCAGCCCAGCACCTCGAGGACGACGGGCACGCCGCCCCACTCCAGCGAGCGCAGCGCCGCCATCACCTGGGCCGAGGCGGCCTCGTAGACCGGGAAGTCGACCGGCAGGAACACCGCGTCGGGGCACTTCTTGTAAGCCGTCCGCAGCGGCATGCCCGACCGGATCCCGAACTCGCGCGCCTCGTAGGACGCCGTCGACACCACCGCGCGCTCGGTGACGATCCCGCGGCCACCCACCACCACGGGAAGGCCCTCGAGCTCGGGCCGGCGCAGCACCTCGACGGCGGCCAGGAACATGTCCAGGTCGACGTGGAGCACCCACCGCGGGTCAGCCGGGATCACCCCGCGATCGTGCCACGGCCCACCCCCACGTCACCGCTGCTGCGCCCAGGCCAGCGACTGCTGCAGGTCGGCGAGGTCGCGGTACCAGGTGCGGACCTTGGTCCGGCAGCGCACGCGGGCCCGGAGCGTGTCGTACTCCCCGCACTCGGCCGCGGCCTCGGAGTCGGTCGGCGGGTAGATCGAGGACCCGTCGTAGTAGTGGATGCCGAAGCCGTTGGCGGCGTCGCCCTCGACGGCCACGATCGTGTCCGGGTCTGTCACGTCGCCCAGGCCCATGGCGACGCCCCCGCCCGCCACCAGAGCCACCAGCGCCGTCACCAGTGCCAGCCAGCCACGCCTCGCTCGTCCCATTCGTGTCTCCCCTCGTCGTCCGCGCCGGGAGGTCCGACGCGACAGCGACGCTAGGGAGCCGAGCGGACGGACGACGGCGCGCGCGACGGCGCCTGTGGAGACGTCGACACTCGGCCACGCTGTGGACGGCGACCGGCCCGTCAGCGGGACGGCGTCACCGTGATCGTGCTGGTGGAGCACGTGGGTGCACGCGACCCGCCACTAGGATCGGCCGGGACTGGTCCCGAGGAGGCACCGTGGTCTCACCGATCGACCCGACATCGGCCTCGTTCCTGCTGGCCGAGAACCGCAACATGCCGATGCACGTCGGCGCGCTCGAGCTCTTCAAGAAGCCCGAGGGGGCGGGCCGCCACTACGTCCGCGAGATGTTCGAGTCGATGAGCGAGGTCGGCGACATCGCACCGCTCTTCCTCAAGCACCCCTACCGCTCGCCCCGGACGGCGGGACAGCTGGTGTGGCGGCCCGACGAGCAGTTCGACATCGAGCACCACGTCCGGCACAGCGCGCTGCCCAAGCCCGGCCGGGTCCGCGAGCTGCTCGAGCTCTGCTCACGGCTGCACAGCACCCGGCTCGCCTGGGAGCGGCCGCTCTGGGAGGCCCACGTCATCGAGGGGCTGCGCGACGGCCGGGTGGCGATGTACATCAAGACCCACCACGCGCTGGTCGACGGCGTGAGCGCGATGCGGTTGCTCGCGAGCGTGCTGAGCACCGACCCCGACCGTCGCGACATGCCCGCTCCGTGGGCGGTGATGCCGGAGCGATCCAAGGCCGGCAAGCAGCGTGAGACGGCCGAGCACCCGGCGTCCGAGGTGCCGGTCCAGGCGCTGCGAACGGCGCTCGGGATCAGCGCCGAGGCGGCCGGCCTCCCGGGTGCGCTGGTGAAGACGTTGCGCAAGAGCCTGCGCAACGAGACGTCGCCGTTGTCGCTCTACGCACCGCGCACCATGCTCAACCAGACCATCACCGGCTCGCGCCGGTTCGCCGCGCAGGACTGGCCGGTCGAGCGGCTCCGCGGCGTCGGCAAGGCCACCGGCACCACCATCAACGACGTCGTGATCGCGATGTGCTCGGGCGCGCTGCGCACGTACCTCCTCGACCTCGACGCGCTCCCCGACCAGAGTCTCGTCGCGATGGTGCCGGTCGGCCTGAACGCCAAGCAGTCGCACCTGCCCTCGTCCGAGGGCGGCAACGCCGTCGGCTCGATCATGGTGCAGATGGGCACCCAGCTCGCCGACCCCGGCGACCGACTCCAGGCGGTGCACGGCTCGATGCGCGACGGCAAGGAGGCGCTGTCGTCGATGACGCCGGTGCAGATCCTCGCGATGAGCGCGGTCGGCCAGGCCCCCGCGATCCTCACGCCCATCCTGCGGATGCAGGGGATCGTGCGCCCGCCCTACAACGTGATCATCAGCAACGTCCCGGGCCCCCGCACGACCCACTACTGGAACGGCGCGCAGCTGCTCGGCACCTACCCGCTGTCGATCCCGATCAACGGGATGGCCCTCAACATCACCTGCACGTCGTACGACGGCCTCATGTGCTTCGGCCTCACCGGCTGCCGCCGGACCGTCCCGCACCTCCAGCGGCTGCTGACCTACCTCGACGACGAGCTCAAGGCGCTGGAGAAGGTCGCCGGTGTCTAGCGGTGGCCCGGGCGACGCCGCCCGGAACGGCCGCGGACGCCGTACATCCCCTTGACGACGTAGTCGAAGGCGGCGTCGGGGAGCAACCGGCGCGCTCGCACGATCGACCCCGCACCGCGACCCACCGGGTAGCGCGCTCGCGGGGTGTTGGCCAGGACCGCCGCGACGATCTTCTTGGCCACGACGTCCGGGCCGCTGGAGGAGACCCGGCGGTCCGCGCGTGCCATGACGTGGTGGACCCGCTCGGCCTGTTCCTCGTAGACGCCGCCGCGGCTGGCCTCGAGCAGGCTGTCGCGCGAGATCTCGTTCCACTCGGTGCGGATCGGGCCGGGCTCGATGATGACCACGTCGATCCCGTGCGGAGCCAGCTCGATCCGGAGGCTGTCGCTGAAGCCCTCGACCGCGAACTTCGTGGCGTGGTACCACGCGCCGAGCGGCTCGTAGAACTTGCCACCGATGCTGGAGATGTTGACGATCCGCGGTCGCTGGGCGAGGTGCTCACCGGCGGCCGCGCGCAGGTGGGGAGTGACGAGCTGGGTCAGCCGGGCGAGCCCGAAGACGTTGACCTCGAACTGCCGCCGCGCCTCGTCGATCGGCACGTCCTCGACGGCGCCGTACGACCCGTAGCCCGCGTTGTTGACGAGCACGTCGATCCGGCCCTGCTCCTCGAGGATCCGAGCGACGCCGGAGGACATGGACTCGTCGTCGGTGACGTCCATGGCGAAGACGTGGACGCCCTGGTCGGCCAGCGTCCGCATCCGCTCGACGCGGCGGGCCACGGCGTACACGACGAACCCGGCTTCCTGGAGCCGGACGGCGGTGCGCTCGCCGATCCCGCTGGACGCGCCGGTCACGAGGGCTACCCGGTGGGTCATGCGCCCATTGTGGCGGACCGGTCGTCGAAGCCGCCGCCGACGGTCTCCGCCACGGCGCGGAGCCGGGCGCGGGTGATGTCGGCGACAGTCAGCAGGCCGGCGCGGTGGGCGTTCGAGCCGGGCCGGGTCGGCTCGGCGGAGTTCACCGAGAGGCAGGTACGCCGCCCGCCGTCGGCGGCGTTGGCCAGCGCGACCGCGTGGCCGGTGGTGCCGCTGCCGGCGAAGAAGTCGAGCACCGCGACGTCGGGCGGCATCGTCTGGAGGATCCGGCGCACGAGCCCGGTCGGCTTGGGTGACTCGAAGACGTGACCCACGACGTCCTTCAGCTCCGCGACCGCGGTGTCGGTGGAGCCGACCTCGGACGCGAGCCAGACGGTGCGCAGCTTCTTGCGCCGCGAGCCCGACGCGTCCCGGTGGAGCCAGTCCTTCTGGAAGACGTCGACCCGCTCCCCCAGCCTGCCCGCGACGGTCCGGCACACCAGGTCGTCGGGTCGCTCGTCGATCCGCGGCCGCGACCAGCGCCACACGGCCGGCGCGCCGTCGCCGAAGACCGGCACGACCTCGACCGACCCCGCGAACGGCGTGGTGGCCACCCGGCCCGTGACCGGGTCGCCGTGGACGGGGAAGTGGAGGGTCGGCGCCGTGACGGGGTTGAACTTCTTGTTGGTGTTGCGCAGCGGGAGGTGACGGTAGGCCCGACCGTCCCCGTCGCGGAGGGGGAAGTCGCCCGGGTCCACCGACTCCGCGGTCGACGCGTCCAGCACGCAGTGGCGGACGTCGCGGGCGTACGCGAGCAGGTACTCGTGGCTGGTGGCGAAGCCCGACCCGAGCTGGCGGCCCTTGGGGTTGAGGTTGACCACGATCTGCGCGAGGAAGTTCTGCTCGCCGTACACCTCGTCGAGGAGCAGCCGCAGGTGGGCCGCCTCGTGGTCGTCGATGCTGACGAAGATCGCGCCGGTCTCGCGGAGCACCGCCCGCGACGCCTCGAGCCGCGGCCGCATCATCGCCACCCAGGCGGCGTGCTCGCCGAAGCGGTCGCGGTAGGCGAACTCGTTGCCCGTGTTGTACGGCGGGTCGATGTAGATCAGGTCGACCTGCTCGAGCCCGGGCAGCACCGCCAGGTTGTCGCCCTCGACGAAGACGTTCCACGGCCCGGCCACGCTGGGCAGACTAGTCATCTGGTGCGCGCCTCCGCGGATCGGCCCGACCTCCGTCCTACGGTGGAGCCCATGCGTCTCCGGGTCGGACTGCTGCTCGTCGTGCTGCTGGCGGCTGCCCTCGTCCTCACCGTCGTGCCCGGCGGTACGCCGGACCGGGACGACCGCGGGCGGCTGACCGGCCAGGGCGACCGGGACGACGACGCCGAGCGGCAGCCCCGCCAGACCTCCGACGGCGAGCCCGGCGAGATCGCGGCCGTCATCCCGACGTACCTCCGGAGCAAGCCGCGGATCGACAACGTGCGCAGGTGGCGGATCGCCCCCGGCGTCCGCTTCAAGCGATGGGACCGGACCGACGCCCGCGGCCAGATCCGCGCCTACCTGGTCAAGATCGACCCGAGCGTCCGGGGCGTGAGCATCGACTACGCCTCCGGCCGGCACGTCCCCGACCGGGCGCCGCTGACGGACCTGCTGCGCCGGGACGCCGCGGTGGTCGGGGTCAACGGCGGCTTCTTCGACATCTTCGACACCGGCGCCCCGCTCGGCGTGGGCCAGGACCGGCAGCGTGGCTTCCTGCACGCGGCCCGCTACACCTGGAACAACGCGTTCTGGACCAACCGGGAAGGCCAGTCGTGGATCGGCAGGGTGCCGCTGGACGCCGGCATCGCGGAGTACCCCCAGCTCGAGCTCACCAACGTCAACTCGCCCCGCGCGCGAGCCGGCGCGATCGGCGTCTGGGACCGCAAGTGGGGCGAGACCGCCGGTTACGCGATCACCGACGGGCAGCAGCGCGACGTGCGGATGGTCGTGGTCCAGGGCGGCCGGGTGGTCGCCAACACCACCGACCTCACCGTCGGCAAGGACATCGCCGGCACGGTGCTCGTGGGTCGCGGCCCCGGGGCCGAGCAGCTCGAGCAGCTGCGGGTCGGCTCCACCGCGACCGTCCGCTGGCGGCTCGCCAAGGCCCCGGTGTTCGCGATCAGCGGTGAGAGCATCCTCCTGCGCGACGGCGCGATCGCGGTGCGTGACGACCGCTTCCTGCACCCCCGCACGGCCGTCGGGATCGACCGGGACACCGGGGAGATCCTGCTGCTCGTGATCGACGGCCGGCAGCCCCACAGCCGCGGTTACACCATGGTCGAGCTGGCGCGGATGATGAAGCGGCTCGGCGCCGAGGCCGCCCTCAACCTCGACGGCGGCGGCTCCACGACGATGGCGGGCCGCGACCGCAAGGGCGACGTCCGGGTCCTGAACAAGCCGTCCGACGGCGAGCAGCGGTACGTCGCCGACGGGATCGCGGTGCTGTTCAGGAAGCCCGGCTGAGCCGGTGGCCCGCTTCACCCGCGCCGAGCTCGAGTCGTTCCGCGACGCGGAGGTCCCCGACCTGCTCGGTCCGGGCGTGCGACTGCTCTTCGTCGGCATCAACCCCGGGCTCTGGACGGCCGCGACGCAGACCCACTTCGCACACCCCGGCAACCGGTTCTATCCCGCGCTGCTCCGGGCGGGGATCCTCCTCGACCCGATCGACGCCGGCGCCGGGATGACCGACGCGGACCGGGCCGCCGTGACCGCGCGCGGCATCGGCATCACCAACCTGGTCCGGCGCGCCACCGCGCGCGCCGACGAGCTGTCCGCCGAGGAGCTGCGAGCCGGCGGCGAGGCGCTGCTGGCGACGGTCGCCCGCGCGCGACCCCGGGTCGTGGCGGTCGCCGGCATCACGGCGTACCGCTCGGCCTTCGGCGTCCGTCGGGCCGCCCTCGGCCGTCAGCCCGAGCCGCTCCCTGACTCCTGGACGGGCGCCGAGCTCTGGGTCGTCCCCAACCCCAGCGGGCTCAACGCCCACGAGACGGTCGCTTCGCTGGCCGAGGCGTACGCCGCACCGGCCCGCGCGGCCGGGATCCTCTGAGGCCCGAAGCCGAGGCGCGCCAGCACCCGACTTCAGCCGCCTCCAGCCTTGGTCTTGTCCGGGTCCTGGTGCCTGCTGGGCGCCTGATGCGGCAGGTCCCTCGTGAACGCCAGGGAGAGCAGAGCCAGGAATGCCGCCGCGAGGAGCCCGGTCTTGAGCGCTTGCAGCTGCGCCGACTCGTAGTCGTCGACGAGCGCCTCGGCGGTCGCGTCGTCCAGCCCTGCCTCCCGGGCGGCGGCTCCGATCTGGTCGGCGGAGACGAAGTCGATCCCGGACCCGACGGCCACGCCGACCTGTTCGGAGACCACGCTGCTGATCCGTTCGTCCTCGGAGACGTTGGACACGAACGCGGTGGTGAGTCCAGACAGCACGACGGCGCCGAGCAGGGCGACGCCCAGCGAAGAGCCGAGCTGCTGGCCGGTGAACTGCAGGCCACCGGCCTCTCCCCGGCCCGAGGCGTCGACCGAGGACTGGACGACGTTGCCCAGCTGCGAGGCGATCAGCCCCATGCCGACACCCAGCACCGCCATCGACCAGAGGAAGCTCGGGTTGTTCAGCTCCGGCTCGATCGCCGCCAGGAGCATGACGGTCGCGACCGCTGCGGTCGCCAGGCCGACCCGGACGATCGACCGGACCGGGTAACGACCGGAAAGCCAGGATCCCGCCGCGGAGGCGATGAACATGGCGATGGAGACGGGCAGCATCTGAAGGCCGGTCTCCAGGGCGTCGAGCCCGACCACCAGCTGCAGGTACAGCGGGATCGTGAAGAAGACCCCCATCAGGATCAGGTTCTGGCTGAACAGCCCGATCAGGCCAGCGCGCAAGGGGGCGACCTTCATCAACGCCAGGTGCACGAGCGGGTCCCGTCCCCTGCGCTCCCGGTGGCGCTGCCACTGCGTGAACGCCCACAGCAGCAGAGCCCCGAGACCGACGACGAACAGCGTGAGCGAGAACCCGAACGGTGTCAGCGGGGAGCCCTCCTTGGCCTTGATCCATCCCCAGGTGCTCGACT
Source organism: uncultured Actinomycetota bacterium (assembly GCA_963829855.1). Taxonomy (GTDB): domain Bacteria; phylum Actinomycetota; class Actinomycetes; order Propionibacteriales; family Nocardioidaceae; genus Nocardioides. The sequence goes on from CAWHKE010000011.1 coordinate 1,098,214, forward strand.
GCAGCACTCCGAGGACCACCAGTCCCAGGCCCGTGGCAGACAGGACCGTGCCGACGGCGTCCAGCCTCGGTGCCGAACCGGTTCGCGGGGCGTCGGCCACCTTGGGGGTCATCACCAGGATCAGCGCCACCAGCACCACCTCGCCGGCGAAGATGATCCGCCACGAGTACTCCGTGGTAGCCCACCCGCCCAGGATCGGCCCCACCGCGATCCCTGCCCCGGCGACCCCGCCCAGCACGGCATAGGCCACCTTGCGCGGGGCGCCCTCGAAGTTCCCGGCGATCAGCGCCACCATGGCCGGCAGGACCAGGGCGGCACCGAGCCCTTCGAGGATCGACCAGCCGAGGGTCAGGACGGCCACCGTGGGCGCCACCGCCGTCAGGGCTGAACCACAGGCATAGATGAGCAGGCCGATGACGAACGCCCGCCGCCTGCCGATGATGTCGCCGATCTTGCCGCCGGTCAGCATGAACATCGCCATCACCAGGCAGTACAGCGTGATCACGGCCTGGATCGTGGTCACGGTCGTGTCGAAGTCGGCTACCAGTGCGCTGATCGAGACGTTCATCGCCGACTGGTCCAGCACCATGACGAACTGGGCGATGGCCAGGGCCACGAGCGGTAACCAGCTGGTCTTCGCAGTCTGGCTCGTCTCTGACGCCGAGGGCTTGGACGCAGGCACGACTCCCTCAACCCCTCAGCGCGAAGGGCTGGAACTTGCCGAGGATCGTGAGCCCGTCCTCGACCTGGAAGCCGCGCGCGGCGTCCGCCTCGGGATCGACGCCGAGCTCGGCGCCCGGGGGGATGACCACGAACTTGTCCACGATCGCGTTCTTGACCACCGCGCCCTCGCCGACGATCACGCCGTTGAGCAGGATGCTGTCGTCGACCGACGCCCCGGACTCGACCCGGACGTCGGGCGAGAGGACCGAGCGGTCGACCGACCCGCCACTGATGACCACCCCCGGCGACAGCACCGCGTCGCCGATCACGGCGGCCTGGCCGCCCTCGCCCTGGACGAGCTTCACCGGCGGCTGCGGGCCGTAGGAGGTGTAGATCGGCCAGGCGAAGTTGTAGAGGTTGAAGATCGGCAGCGGGCTGACGACGTCCATGTGGGCGGCGTAGTAGGAGCCCATCGTCCCGACGTCGCGCCAGTAGCCGCGGTCGCGATCGGTCGCGCCGGGGACCAGGTTGTCCTTGAAGTCGTAGACCGCCGCCTGCTCGCGCCGCACGAACGCCGGCACGATGTCGCCGCCCATGTCGTGGGCGCTGTCGTCGAGGTCGGCGTCACGGGTGACCGCCTCGACCAGGGCGTCGGCGTCGAAGACGTAGTTGCCCATCGACGCCAGCACCTCCTGCGGGTTGTCGGGCAGCCCGACCGCGTCCTTCGGCTTCTCCAGGAAGTCGCGGATCTGGGAGGTGTCCTCCGGGTTCACGTCGATCACGCCGAACTGGTCGGCCAGCCCGATCGGCTGCCGGATCGCCGCCACGGTGCACGCGGCCCCGGTCTCGACGTGCTGCTCGACCATCTGGCTGAAGTCCATCCGGTACACGTGGTCGGCCCCGACCACCACGATGATGTCGGGCGTCTCGTCGCGGATCAGGTTGAGGCTCTGGAAGATCGCGTCGGCGCTGCCGAGGTACCACCGCTTGCCGACCCGCTGCTGCGCGGGCACCGGCGCGACGTAGTTGCCGAGCATCGTCGACATCCGCCACGTCTGCGTCACGTGCCGGTCGAGGCTGTGCGACTTGTACTGCGTCAGCACGACGACCTTGAGGTAGCCCGAGTTCACGACGTTGGACAGTGCGAAGTCGATCAGCCGGTAGATCCCGGCGAACGGCACCGCCGGTTTCGCGCGGTCGGCCGTCAGCGGCATCAGCCGCTTCCCCTCCCCTCCGGCGAGCACGATCGCGAGGACGTTGCGCCGGGGTTTCCTGCTCATGCCCGCCAAACTAGTCAGTCCGGCGGCAGGGACGCGAGGGCACGACCAGAAGGACTACGGTCGGACCATGCGCGTCGACGTCCTCACCAAGGAGTACCCGCCCGAGGTGTACGGCGGCGCCGGCGTCCACGTGGCCGAGCTCGTCCGGGCGCTTCGGGCCCGCGACGACGTCGACGCCCGGGTCCACGCCTTCGGCTCCCCGCGGGGCGAACCGCTCACGTCGTCGTACGCCGACCTCGCGGAGCTGTCCGGGGCCAACGCCGCGCTGCGCACGATCGGGGTCGATCTCGCGATCGCCGACGCGTGCGGCGGGGCCGACCTCGTCCACTCGCACACCTGGTACGCCAACCTCGCCGGGCACCTGGCCGGGTTGCTGCACGGCGTCCCCCACGTCGTCAGCGCCCACTCCCTGGAGCCGTTGCGGCCGTGGAAGGCCGAGCAGCTCGGGGGCGGGTACGCCGTGTCGTCGTGGGTCGAGCGCACCGCGTACGAGGCGGCGGCCGCCGTCATCGCGGTCTCCGCCGCGATGCGCGACGACGTGCTCCGCTGCTACCCCGCCCTCGACCCCGCCCGGGTCCAGGTCGTGCACAACGGGATCGACACCGACGACTGGTCGCCGGTCGTCGACCCAGACCGGGTGCGCGAGCTCGGCGTCGACCCCGACCGGCCGAGCGTCGTGTTCGTCGGCCGGATCACGCGCCAGAAGGGACTGCCGCTCTTCCTGCGCGCGTGCGCCGCGCTGCCGCCCGACGTGCAGATCGTGCTGTGCGCGGGCGCCCCCGACACCCCCGAGATCGAAGCCGAGGTCGAGGCGCTGGCCGGCTCCCTGGCCGCCGACCGGACCGGCGTGGTCTGGATCCGCGAGATGCTGCCGAGGCGCGACGTCGTGACGTTGCTGACCGCCGCGACGGTCTTCGCGTGCCCCTCCATCTACGAGCCGCTCGGGATCGTCAACCTCGAGGCGATGGCCTGCGAGACCGCCGTGGTCGCCACCGCCACGGGAGGCATCCCGGAGGTCGTCGTCGACGGCGAGACCGGGTTTGCTCGTCCCGATCGAGCAGGCCGACGACGGCACCGGTACCCCGCTCGACCCGGACGCCTACGTCGCCGCCTTCGCCGACGCCCTGACCGCCGTCGTGTCCGACCCGGCACGAGCGGCGGTGATGGGGCACGCCGGCCGACAGCGAGCCATCGACGCGTTCTCCTGGGCCTCGATCGCCGACCGTACGGTGGCGATCTACGCCGAGGTCGTCCGCGGTGCCTGACGAGCCCGACCTCGCGACCCAGCGCAACGTGCTCGGCGAGACGCTCGAGCCGTGCGGCACCGACCCGATGACCGGGTTCTACCGCGACGGCAGCTGCCACTGCGACCAGCTCGATCCCGGACTCCACGCGGTGTGCGCCGTGATGACCGCCCCGTTCCTCGAGCACCAGCGCTCGGTCGGCAACGACCTGACCACCCCGCGCCCGGAGTGGCAGTTCCCGGGCCTGCACCCCGGCGACCGCTGGTGCGTGGTGGCGGGCCGGTGGCGGCAGTCCTACGAGGCCGGGGTGGCGGCCCCGGTGGTGCTGGCGTCGACGAACTACCGGGCCCTCGAGCTCATCCCGCTCGAGGTGCTCACCGAGCACTCGGTCGACGTGCCGCCGGACGCCAGCGGGCTCGCGTGACCGCAGTTCACCGCGGCAGCGCCAGCTCGGCCGCCCGGACGACCCGGGTGTCGTCGGCCAGCCCGCCCGCGGTCAGGTCGTTCCACGAGTCGTCGACCTCGAGGAAGTAGAGCACCGCGGCCTGGAGCACCGAGCACTGCTCGCCCGCGAACTCGTCCTTGCGGTCGAGCAGGGCGTGGAGCCGATCGGCCAGCAGCATCGCCTCGCCGGCCATCGGGGTCCTGCGCAGGTGCTCGTCGAGCTGCCGGCGCACCTTGTCGAGGTCGTGCTGACCCACCTCGGTGGCGTACGGCGACACCGCCGGCCAGAGCTCACGCAGGTGCCCGACGAAGACCTCCATCGCGCCCATCGGAACCCCTCCCGCTCGAGGCTCCACGGTCCTCGGCCGGACCGGCTCCGGTCAAGCCCCGGACTGGTCCCGTCGCTCCACCAGGTGGGCGCGCTCCGCCTCGTTGCGGCAGGCCGCGATCGCCGCGTCGTACGCCGCTCGCGCCTCCTCGACCCGGCCCGCCCGCACCAGCAGCTCGGCGCGCACCGCCTCGACCCGGTGGCTGCCCGCGATCTCGATCCCGTCGAGCGCGGCCAGACCCGCCGCCGGACCGTCCTCCTGCGCCACCGCGACCGCCCGCGCCAGCCGCGCGCTGGGGCTGGGGGTGAGCTCGAGCAGCAGGTCGTAGTGGCCGACGATCCGGTCCCACCGGGTCTGGTCGGGGCTCGCCGCCGTGGCGTGCTCCGCCGCGATCCGGGCCTGGACGACGTACGCCGCCGCCACCGGGCTCACCGGACCTTCCAGGGCGGGCTCCGACAGCAGCAGCAGCGCCTCGTCGATCTCGTCGCGGCGCCACCGGCCGCGGTCCTGGTCGTCGAGCAGCACCAGCCGGCCGTCGGGTCCGACGCGAGCGTCGCGTCGCGAGTGCTGCAGCAGCATCAGGGCGAGCAGCGCGACCAGCACCGGCTCACCCGGCCGGAGCGCGAGCACGACCCGGACCAGCCGGATCGCCTCCCCGGCCAGCTCGGCGCGCAGCAGGTCCGGTCCGCTGCCGGGCGCGTAGCCCGCCGTGAACGCGAGGTAGGCCGTCTGCGCGACCGTCTCCAGCCGCTCGGGCAGGTCGCCGGGTGCCGGCACCGCGAACGGGATGCCGGCCGTCACGACCTTCTTCTTCGCGCGCGTGATCCGCGCCGCCATGGTCGGCTCGGTCACCAGGAACAGCCGGCCGATGTCGTGGGTGCTGACGCCGAGCACCAGTCGCAGCGCCAGCGCGCAGGCCGACTCGGTCGCCAGCGCGGGGTGGGTGCACATCAGCACCAACCGCAGCAGGTCGTCCTCGACGAGGTCGCCGGGATCGGCCATGGTCCGAGCCCCGTCCTCTCGTCGCTCGGCATCGGTCACCAGCAGCGGAACCTTGCGCTGCGCCATCGACTCGGCCCGCAACCGGTCCACCACCCGTCGCCGCGCGGCGGTGAGCAGCCAGGCGGGCGGGTTGTCGGGCACCCCGTCGTCGGGCCAGCGCCGGGCTGCGGCCTCGACGGCGTCCCCGAGCGCGTCCTCGACCAGGTCGAGCCGTCGGAACTGCGCGAGGAGCAGCGACGTGAGCCGTCCCCACTCCCCGCGCACCACCGCCTCCAGCGCGGCGTCCGCCGCGGTCACGCGTGCTCGTACCCCTCGATGGACACGGTCGGGCGGATCTCCACGGCGTACGACGGCGGGAGCAGCCGGGCCGCCTCGATCGCCGAGTCGAGGTCGGGCAGCTCCACGTCGTAGTAGCCGCCGACGAACTCGACCGTCTCGACGTACGGCCCGTCGGTGACCGTGGCGACGCCGTCGTGGTGCCGGACCGTCGTCGCCGTGTCGGCGTCGGCCAGGGCGCCGGACGCCAGCCGCCGGCCGCGCGTCGCGACGTACTCCTCGAACGCGTGGTGCGCGTCGAAGAACTGCTGCTGCACCTCCTCGGACGCGTCGTCCCACCCGCCCGGCTCGTAGGCGAGCAGGAGCACGTACCGCTTCACGCGTCGCCCTGCGGTCGGGACTCGGGCACCACCACCGGCCGGACCTCGATCCCGTCCCCGAGCGCCGCGACGATCTGGCAGCACTCGAGGAGGTCGTCCAGGTCGTCGGTCTCCACCTGGTAGAAGCCACCGACCTGCTCGGTGGTCTCGGTGAACGGGCCCTCGGTGACGGCGCCACCCCCGGCCGGGATCGACCGGGCCGTCGGGTTGCCCTGCAGCTCGGCACCCCCGGTCACCTGGTGCCCGCGCTTCTCCAGCTCCGCCCCGAACCGTTCGTACTCGGCGTAGCCGTGGGTGCGCTCCTCCAGGCTCATCGTCGTCCACCAACGCTCGGCGTCACCGATGATCAGCACCACGTACTCCGTCATGACGTTCTCCTCTGCTCAGCCAGGCGTCGGAACTCGATGTGCTCGCCGCGCGACGCGAACCGCTCGCACGCGCGACGCAGGTCATCCTCGTCGTCGGACTCGACGAGGTAGAAGCCCACCATCTGCTCAGCGGACTCGGTGAAGGGCCCGTCGGTGACGAGCGCTCCCCCGCTGCCGTCGGGCCGCATCGAGGTCGCCTCTGCGGACGGCTCCAGCGGTCCCGCCATGACGACTGTGTGGCCGCCGGAGGCGAGGTCGCGATGGAACTGGCCGTGCGAGGCCATCCCCTTCTCGTGCTCGGACTCCGGCAGCTGCGCCCACTCCGCCTCGGGGGCGGGCAGCAGGATCAGGAATCGGCTCATGGGTGGTTCTCCTCCTGGCGTGGTCGGGCCGCGGTCGCGACCTCACCACCATGACGCGCAGGGCGACCCGGGATCGACAGCGCAACCGAAGGATGTCACGCGAGACTCCGGAGGTTGAGGTGCGAGGAGCGCCAGCGATGAGCCACGAAACCCCGCCACCCTCGACTCAGAGCTTCGCGAGGGCCTCGCGCATCCCCTGCTCCGCCTCGTCGCCGAGCTTCTTGAACGCCCGGGCGAGCACGAGTCCCAGCACGGGCTGGAGCAGGCGCAGCACGCCCTTGAACGTGAAGTCCGCGGTGTACGTGACGCGGGTACCGGCGCCCTGCGGCTCCATCCGCATCGTGTCCAGGGCGGTCAGCGTCTTGTTCTCACCCTGGAGCACGATCCGGCTCGGTGGGTGGTGCTCCAGCACGGTGTAGCGCAGCTCGGACTTCCGGCCGTTGAACTCCGACACGTTGTCGTAGACCGTCCCCACTCCCCCGTCGCCCGAGGCCAGGGTCGTCGAGATCGTGCCGGGGTCCCACTCGTTCGTGGTGGTGAAGTCGCTCAGGTAGGCGAACACCACGTCGGGGGCAGCCGTGGTCTCCACGGTGCGCTTGATCTGCATCGTCACTCCGTCCGGGTCGGTCGTTCCAACGTACCCGGCACACTGGAAGGCATGAGCAGCACGACGCTGACCTCCGCGGCCCTGACGTGCTGATCTCCGCCGAGGGCCTGGCGTCCGCCGACGAGGTGTGGCGCCGCTACACCGAGCCGTCCGCGTGGCCCGGGTGGGCGCCGCAGATCAGCCGGGTCGACGCTCCCGTGGAGGTGATCGAGCACGGCACCCGCGGCACGGTCCGCGGCCCGGCCCTCACCCGGGTGCCGTTCCGGATCCGGAGCGTCGACCACCAGGTGCGACGGTGGTCGTGGTGGGTCGGCTACGGCCCGCTCGGGGTCTGCATGGACCACGGCGTCGACGAGACGCCGGGCGGCAGCCGCGCGTGGGTGCGGATCCACGCCCACCGGTACCTGGTCACGCCGTACGTCCCGATCGCCAAGCTCGCGCTGTCCCGGCTCGTCCGGGCCGGCTGAGGTCAGCCACCGCCGACGGCTGCCTGCACGTCCTCGAGGAGCTGCTCGGCGAGCGGGTGGTCGCTGCGGACGAACGCCGCCGGGCGACCGAGGGGCGCGTCGACCTCCTGGGTCCCCTCCTCGTAGGTGCGGCCGGTGAACAGGTGCTGCCACTCGCCGGGCGGGAACACCACCTCGACCGAGTCGGCGCCGCCCTCCAGCACCGGCGCCACCAGCAGCGCGTCGCCCAGGAAGAACTGGGTGTCGACCCGGGCGGCGTCCGTGTCCGGGGCGACCAGCCAACCGTGGCGCACCGCGGGCAGCCCGCGCTCGGTGGCCTCGGCCAGCACCTCGGCGCGGTAGGGCTCCAGGGCGGCGTACACCTTCGTCATCCGCGCGAACGCGTCGCTGTGCTCGGGGTCGAAGACCTGGGCGTTCTCGTCGGGCCGGTTCCCCTCGTGGGTGCGCATCACGACCCCGAAGGCCTGCAGCTCGGCCCAGCGCTCGAGCAGGTCGTCCCCGCGCGTGTAGCTCTTGAGGAGGCCGTCGACGGAGGTGTAGCCGCCGATGTCGGAGTGGACCAGCGGCATGCCGGAGACGCCGGCGGAGAACGTGCCGAGCAGCGCAGACGCCAGCCCGTCGCTCTGCCCGAAGTCGACCAGCTGGTCGCCGTTCCAGAACAGCGACGCGTCCTCGCCCATCCCGAGGGAGCCGCTGCGGAACCACGTGAGGCACTCGTCCTCGCCGGCCCGGTCGCACGCCTCCCGGACGGTCTGCGCCCACAGTCGCGGCCACGCGTTGTGCACGAGCCGCGGGTTGCCCCGCGCGATCTCGGCGTCGAACGGCAGCCCCTCGCCGAAGTCCGCCATGAAGCCGGACACGCCGACCCCGAGCACCTCCTCCGCGATCACGTCGGCAAACCAGTCGCGCGCCTCCGAATTGCTGAGGTCGACCAGCGCCGCGTCGAACCCGCCCTGGTCGAGGAGGTACGCCGACCCGCCCGCCTGCGCGACGAGGTAGCCGGCCTCGCGGGCCTCGTCGTAGAGGTTGCGGATGGTGTCGTCGCCCTTGGGGCCGGCGTCGACGATGAACGGGTTCACGTAGGTCGTGACCGCGATCCCCTGCTGGGCGAGGTCTGCCACCAGCTGCTCCCAGCCGGGGTAGCGCTCGCGGTCGAGCTGCCAGGTCCACCACAGCCGCTCGCCGAAGTCGGTGGTGCGTTGGCCCGCCCAGTCCTGCAGCCAGACCGCGGCGATCTCGGCGCCGGAGGCCTGCAGCTGGGCGAGCTCGCGGCGTACCTCCAGCGTCCCGCCCTGCAGCCCGACGATCGCCCCGGTCTGGCTCCACCCCGGCGCCGTCGGGGAGCCGACCGCGCGCGCGGTCAGCAACTGGGCGGGGGTCTCGGCGGCGGTGAGCTCGACGGACAGCGTCGCGGACCACACCTCCAGCCCGACCCGGCCGGCCTCGCGGGTGTCGGCGACCGCGAAGGCGTGGGAGGCGGGCTCGTCCGCCGCGAGCGCCACGCCACGCACGTCGTCCGTCACGAACGACGCCATCGCGGCGTACGTCGAGGAGGGGCCGCCGCCAGCGGACTGGTTGGTGAGGTCGGCGAGCAGGGTCAGGGGCTGCGTCCCGCGGCCGACGCCCTGCTCGCGGACCAGGATCGGCAGCAGCCGGCCGTCGAGGTCGAAGTCGTCGAACTGCTCCCCGAAGCCGTGGACCCCGGCGTCCTCGCCGCGCGCGGAGGTGAGCATCACCGCATCGGCCCGCTTGACCTCGACGTCCAGGAGCGCGCCGCCGCCGGGGCGCGGCGAGAACGTCGCGTGCCAGGTGAGGTCGCGTCCGTCGTCGCTGAGGGTGCCCGCCAGCCGGATCCCGTCCTCCGACGGGCCGGCCCGCGCCACCCGCTGCTCGGTCCAGGTCCGTTCGTGGTGCACCTGCGGCCAGACGTAGCCGCGGTGCTCCTCCATCTCGACGGAGCCGCGGGCCGCGGTGAGGAACGCCTCTCCCGCCGGGCTCTGCCACACGACCAGGCCGCTCTCGCGGACGGTCACCTGGTCGGTCGCGAGCGTGACGGTCAGGTCGCCCGTCCTCCACTGACCGACGACGTCGTCGGTGACGACGAGCAGGCCCGAGTCGGTGACCGAGACGTCGTCCCCTGGGAGCGTCAGCGCGTACGCGCCCAGCGACGCGATCGCGAGCAGCAGCGCGATCACGGCCCCGAACCCGACGCGGCGCAGCCACCGTTTCACGGTCAGAGCGTAGTGACGCGGGGCCGCCGCCGCGGCAGAAGTCCACGGTTCGCCGCGGGCGGTCAGCCGGCGGCCGGGAGGCCCAGGCTCGCCCCGACGGCGTCCGCGACCCGGCGGCCCGACACCAGCGCGCCCTGGATCGACGGGGTGTCGCGGTGGTCGCCGGCCACGAACAGCCCGCCGCCGAGGGCGACCCGCCGGCGGAGCGGCTGCCCCGCCGGGTGCTCGGGCAGGGCCCGCTCGATCACGTCGGCGCGCAGCAGCTGCCAACGCGCGGTGTCGACGCCGTACAGCTCGCCCGCGTGGACCCGGGCCAGCGCCTCGACGTCCGGCCGGGCGCCCACGGCGGTCACGGCGACCAGCGCCCGCCCGTCGGAGGAGTACGTCGGTGCCGCGCCCGTCATCACCACCGTGTTGGCGACCGGTCCGCGGCTCTCGGCGTCGATGTGCAGCAACGGCCGGTCGGCCGGCGGCTCGTCGGCGGCGTACCACCAGGTCGTCAGCGACCGCATCCGCGCGCCGGGGACCCCGAGCTCGCAGGCCGTGACCGGGTCGACGGCGACCACCGCAGCATCGGTCTCGACGCGGCCTGCGTCAGTGCGGACGAGGCCGCGCTCGACGTCCGTCACGCGGGTGCCGAGGTGGACGGAGCCGGACCGGAGCCGGGCAGCCAGCTGGTCGGGCAGTGCCTGCATGCCGAGTGCCGGCACCGACGGGACGCCGCGCGCGAAGGACCGGAGCAGCATCGACACCATGCGCTGGGAGGACGTGAGCTCGTTCTCGGCGAGCACGCCCGACAGGAACGGCCGGAGCACCTTCTCGGTCATCGGGTCACCGACGCCGCGGGCGGCCAGCTCCTCGTGGAAGGGCCGGTCGGCGGAGGCGCGGATGGCGTCGGCCGACCGCAGCCCGAGGCCGGCCAGCCAGCTGCCGACCGTGACCTTCTCCTTCACCGACCCGACCGGCGCTGTCAGTCCCTGCAGCGCCGAGCCCGGCAGCCGCCGTGGGTCGCCCAGCGTGTGCCGGCCGCGGGCCGTGCACACCACCGCGCCCGGGGTGAAGGGCTGCAGGTCGAGCGCGTCGAGGTCGAGCAGTGCCTGGGCCTCCGGGTAGGCGGGGTTGAGCAGCTGGAAGCCCCGGTCCAGGCGGAAGCCGTCGACGACGTCGGTGCGGACCCGGCCGCCCACGCCGTCGGAGGCCTCGACCACGATCGCCTCGACACCCGCCTCCTGCAGCCGGACCGCGGCCGCGAGCCCGGCCAGGCCGGCCCCCACGACCACGACGTCGGCGCGCACGGGGAGCATGCGCGCCAACCTAGCCGACGGTCGACGCGCTCCGAGCCGGGCTCAGGACGGGGTCAGGCCGGCTCAGGAAGGGGTCAGGACGGGGTCAGGACGAGCTGCGACATCGACGGCATCGGCAGCTCGGTCTCGACGACGACGATCCCGTCGTCGCCGGCCGTCACGCTCCGCGGCGGCTCGAGCTCGTCGAGCCGGTCGGCCTCCCGCAGCTGCTCCCACTGCTCGTCCGTCGGCCAGTCCTGGCCGTCATCGCGCAGCTCGCGCCACACCGAAGCGATGTTGGAGTGGTGCTCGTCGACCCGCGCGTGCGTGAGGTCGTACGTCGAGCCGGGGGTCAGCCCGCGCACCTCGACCCGCACCCGGCGACCCAGGGGTTCCGCGCCGGCGGCCTTGGTCTGGTCGAGGGTGAGGTTCCACAGCACGACCGAGACCTCGGAGTCCTGCGGGCCGCGCGCGGCCACCGCCTCGACCAGCGACCCGGCCCCGTCGCCGTCGTAGGACACGGCGAGCCGGCGGTCGCCCAGCCGTTCCAGGAGGGCGAGCGCCCACCAGCGCGGCTTGCGGAGCTCGCCCACGGTGCGCAGCCCGAAGCCGCCGTGCAGCAGCGACGGGGGACGGCCGAGCTCCTCGAAGTGGTCGGAGACGACCCAGTAGGAGAGCGACTCGATCCGGCCCATCGACGAGAGCATCCCGCGGGCCAGGAACGTGCCGGAGAAGACGGCGTCGCTCACCTCGTTGAAGTGAGTCGGCGTCACGCCCCACTCGGTCCACCAGATCGGGGTGCCGGCCCTGCCGTAGCGCTCCAGCATGGGGCGGAAGTCGAGCGGCGGCGAGCCGTAGGTGTGGGTCGAGACGAAGTCGACCGGCGAGCCGGTGCGGTCGGCATGGGCGAGCAGCTCCTCGACCCAGCCGGCCGCGGCCGACGACGGTCCGCCGACGACCAGCCGCTCGTCGACCGAGCGCACCGCGGCGACGGTGACGTCGTACAGCCGGAGGTACTCCGCGGGCGTCCCGGACCAGAAGACCTCGAGGTTCGCCTCGTTCCACACCTCGAACGACCACTGCTCGACGACCTCGTCGCCGTAGCGCTCGACCAGGTGGGCGGTCAGGTCGCGGACCAGCTCGTACCAGCGGTCCCAGTCCTTCGGGGGCGAGACGATCGCGTCGTACTCGAAGACCGTCGTGGACGGGTCGGACGCCAGGTCGTGCGGCATGAAGGACAGCTCGACGACGGGCAGCAGCCCGAGCGACCGGATGTGGTCGTAGACCCGGTCCACCCCCGAGAAGTCGTGGACCGGGTCGCCGTCCACCTCCCGGTAGACCCCGAGGTCGTCGCAGAGGATCGCGTGCGCGCGGACGTGGCTGACGCCGAGCTCGACGTGGGCCGCGCGCAGCGCCGACGAGAGCTCCTCCCCGATGACCCGGCCACCGGTGGTGTCGGTCGACAGCGCGTGCGAGAGGTGCTCGCTGCCGATCATCGGCCGCCAGGGGCGGTCGAGCTCGCCGACGTCGGTGGCGGCGTCGACGGCGACCGTCACCGGACCGGCCTCGCCGAGCGGGGTGGCCGACACCCGGTCGGAGACCTCGCCCTCGACGTGCACGTCCGAGAGCGCCGAGACGGCGTACCAGCGCTCCTCGCCGACCGAGCACGTCGTGTCGACGTACGGCGGGTGCGGGACCGCGAGCACGTCGCGGCCGGCGTGGTCGAGCGGCTCGAGGTCGCCGTCGGCCGACGACGCCACGAGGACCTGGTAGCCGATCGCTCCCGGCAGCGGGTTCCAGTGGAGCGTCACCTGGTGGCCGCCGGGCCGGGCGGTGACCCCGCCCGGCGGGCGCAACCGCGGTGCGTTCCCCCGGAAGGCGCCCCCGTCGCTCCCACCCGGATCGGTCGAGCCGCTCCGGATCCCGATCCGGTTCTCCCAGTCGGTGCGTGCGTCCGTCGTCATGCAGTGGCCTCCCTGGCCGTCGTCAGTGGTGCGGCTGGTCGGTCAGCGGTTGGGCGCGGTCGTGAAGACCTCCTGCCGCATCAGCGGCCGGAGCGCGTCCTCCATCGGCCCGGGGGCGACGTAGTCGCGCATGTCGTCACCGGCGAGCGCGTTGCCGAGCGCGGCCATGACCATGCCCTGGTCGAGCGCGAGGTAGCGCTGCGAGACGGTGCCGCTCTTGACGGCCACCGCGTCGTAGAAGCCACCCGGCCCGTAGGAGTCGAAGTCGGCGCGGAGCTTCGCGAGGTTCGCGAGCGCCCGGTCCGGCGCGTAGCGGAGCGCGAGGAACGACGCGTGCGGCGTGACCACGCCGTCGCCGTACTGGTCGGCGGTCGGGGCGGCAGTGCCCGGGCGGCCGCAGCCGGCGTACGACTGGTCCCACTTCGTGCGCTTGTCGTCGGAGGTGTAGCCCGGCTCGTCGAGGCCGATGCGCGTCGACGCCGTACTCGCGGTAGCCGCCCTCCGGGTTGTTGGAGGGCGAGAAGCCCCAGTAGCCGTACTTCGCGTCAGCAAGTCCGTGCTCGATCTGAGCCCGCACGTAGAGCGGGTGGTTGCGGCCCCACGACTTCGGGCCCCAGGTCTCCTCGGGCACGAACAGCGGCACCATCAGCGCCTCGAACATGCTGCCGCCCCAGCTCGGGACGAGCTTCATGCCGCGGTAGGGCAGCGCGCCCTCGAAGACCCGCACACCGTTGTAGGTCTTCCACTCGCCGACCGGCTTCGTCTCGGTCCACGCCCAGTCGCAGGTGGCCGGGAAGGTCCGGTACGTGCCGTAGTAGTGGCGGGCCGGGATCTGGCCCTCGGCGATCCCGAGGTACGACGCGATCCGGGGCTCGGTGTTGAAGGCGCCGTAGTGGTGCCCGGTGAACCAGACGTCCTGGCCCATCCCGCAGTAGTCGCCCGTGACCGCGGCGGCGTCGTTCGGGTCCTCGTCCCAGAAGCCACCGCGGATCTGGTTCTCGGCCGGGTTGTAGTAGCAGCCGAAGTCCATGTCCTCGCGGATCGCGTCGGCCTCGTCGGCCAGCGACGGCTCGGCGCGCGCGGTCAGCAGCAGCCCGGTGGCGAGCCAGCCGTTGTCGACGCTGGAGAGGAACGGCTTGACGACGCTCCCGTTCTCTGGCCAGATCCGCAGCTTCTCGAGGGTGACCGGGTCGTACCAGTTGTAGAACTGGCCGCTCGGCTCGTGCTTCTCGAGCTGCGCGACCGACTCGAGCGTGGTCGTCATCCGCTCGCGGGCCTCGTCGGCGTCGATCAGGCCGATGTCGCGGGCCGCGACGGTCGACCACAGGTAGGCGCCGATGTTGGTGGGGGACGTGAAGCCGCTGCGGCTGCCGGCGCTCAGGTCGCCGCCGATGTTGTCGGCGGGCAGCCCGGTCTCCGGGACCGCCATCGCCTCGAACGACGTCCAGGTGTCCGTCGCGTACTCGTCGAGCACGGACTGCTCGCCGTCCGCCGCCGAGGCAGGAGGTGTGAGGTGCGAGCGGAGCGAGCCACGAAACCCCGGCGACGGCGACCGCCACAGCAGGGACGACGATTCGGGTGAAGCGCATGGTTCAGACCTTTCCGAGAGGGGTCATGTGCGGTTGTTGGAGGTCGGTCACTTGATGCCGGTCATGGCGATGCCCTGCATGATCTGGCGTTGGAGGACGAGGAAGACGACGAGCACGGGCACCACCACCACGACGGAGCCCGCGAGCAGCAGCCCGTACTTGGTGGCGTTCTGCCCCACGGCGTACAGCGCGAGCGCGACCGGGAGGGTGTACTTGCTCTCGTCCGTCGCGATCACGAGCGGCCACAGGAAGTTGTTCCAGGACGTGAGGAACGTGAGGACGCCGAGCGTGGCGACCGCGGGCCCGCACAGCGGCATGATCACCGAGAAGAAGATGCGCAGCTCACTGGCGCCGTCGACGCGGGCGGCCTGGATCAGCTCGTCGGGCAGCGACAGGATGTACTGCCGCATCAGGAACACCCCGAACGGCCCGGCCAGGAACGGCAGGATCATGCCGGGGAGCGAGTTGGCGAGCCCGATGTTGGTCGTCAGCACGAAGAGCGGGATGAACGTCACGACGCCCGGGATCATCAGCGTGCCGAGGACGAGCGCGAACACGACCTTCTTGCCCGGGAAGTGGAGCTTCGCGAGCGCGTAGCCGAGCATCGCGCAGAACACCATGTTCCCGGCGGCCACCGTGACGGCGACGATCGCGGAGTTCATGAAGAACGTCGGGAAGTCGAGCTGGGTGAACAGCTGCTGGTAGTTCTCGGTCGTCACCGTCTCCGGCCACCAGGTCGGCGGGCACGGACCGCACCTCCGCCTCGGGCTTGAACGACGAGACGACCATCCAGATGAACGGGATGATGACGACGACCAGGCCGCCGACCATCACGCCGTACAGCCAGCGGGGCGTGCGGTAGTTGCCCTCCCGCGGCCTGGGCGGCTTGGTGAGGGTCGTGGCCGACGGCGTCTGGGGGGCCGCGGCCGGGGTCAGGGTCTGGGTCATGTCAGTCCTTCTCCCGCAGCACCCGGAACTGCAGCGCGGTCAGCAGGATGATGGCGATGAAGAGGAGGTACGCCGCGGCGCTGGCGTAGCCGTAGTTGCCGTAGCCCCACTGGTCGAACGTGAAGAACGTGACCGACCGGGTGGAGTCGAGCGGACCGCCCTTGGTCATGACGTACGCCTCCTCGAAGAACTGGAGGTAGCCGATCGAGGTGATGACGGCGCCGAACAGCAGCGTCGGCCGCAGCATGGGCAGCGTCAGGTAGCGGAACCGGGCCCAGGCGGTGGCGCCGTCGGACTCGGCGGCCTCCACGATCTCGCGCGGCACGGTCTGCAGCGCGGCCAGGAAGATCACCATCAGGGTCCCGAAGTTGCGCCACACGGCCATCACGACCAGCGTCGGCAGCGCGGTGGACGTGCTGTCGAGCCAGCCCGGCCCGTCGACGCCGAACCAGCCGATGATCGTGTTGACGAGGCCGCCGTCGTCGCGCAGCAGGAACTTCCACACGACCGAGACGGCGACGATGCTGGTCACGACGGGGAGGTAGAAGCCGACCCGGAAGAAGCCCTTGAGCCGCTGGATCCGGTTGAGACCCACCGCCACCGCCAGGGCGACCGCCATGGTGAACGGCACGCCGAGGATGAGGTACAGGAACGTGTTGAACGTGACCTTGCGGAAGAGCGGGTCACCGAGCAGGTCGGTGTAGTTGGAGAGCCCGACGAACTCGACGGCGAACGGCTCGCGGACGTCCGTGCTGCGCATGTCGGTGAAGCTCATCCCGAGGCTCGCCAGCACCGGCCCGGCCGTGAAGACCAGGAACAGCGCCATGAACGGCAGGGCGAGGACCCACGCGGCGACAGCCTGCTGCCGCCGCGTGGGGTCCACGTGCCGGGCGGGGGTCCCGGCGTTCTTGCGGGCCGCGGGCGCGGCCGTCGTGGTGGCCTCCTGGGTGCGCATGGGTCAGAGACCGGTGCCGATCGACGCCGCCTTCGACTGCATCTCGGCCACGGCCTCGTCCGAGGGGAGGTCGGCCTTGGACGCCTGCTCGATGATCGCGTCGATCGAGCCGGCGACCTGCTCCCAGGTGGGCACGGCCGGCGGGGCGACCGCGGTCTCGAGCTGGGTGCCGAAGACCTGCAGCTGCTCGTCCTCGGCCAGCGCACCGGTCTCCCAGGCGCTCTGCACGGACGGCAGGCTGCCGACCTCCTCGTAGAACGCCTGCTGGGTCTCGGGCTCGGTCAGCCACTGGACGTACTTCCAGGCGTTGTCGGCGTTGTCCGACTCGTCGAAGACGGCGAGGTTGCCACCGCCGACGAACGACGCGCCGGGGGCACCGTCGGGGCCGGGGATCGGAGCCACGGAGTACTGGTCGGGCTTCACGCCGGCGTCCTCGACGAGGGCGGTGTGCCACGGACCGGAGATGAAGGCGCCGTACTTGCCGTCGGCGAAGCCGGTCTCGAGCTCACCGAGGTCGAGCAGCCGGGTCTCGCTCAGGCCCTCCTTGAAGAAGGAGGTGTAGTAGTCGAGCGCCTCGGCCATCTCCGGCGAGTCGATCGTGTACTCGGTGCCCTCCTCGTTGGTGAGCGAGGCGCCGTTCGACCACGCGAACGGGAGCATGGTCTGCCACGAGCCGGTCTGCCCGGGCTGGAGGTTCAGGCCGAAGTCGGCGCCGCCCTTCTCCTCCATGTCGACGGCGAACTGCTTGAGCTCGTCCCAGGTCTGCGGGGCCTCGCTCCAGCCGGCCTCCTCGGCCAGGTCGCTGCGGTAGTAGAGGACCCGGGTCTCGACGTACCAGGGGACGCCGTACGACGTGCCGCCCACCTCGGTCGAGCCCCACGGACCCTCGAAGAACGCGCCCTCGTCGACCAGGTTCTCCGGGGTGGGCATCAGTCCGCCGGCCTCGGCGAACTCGCCCATCCAGGTGGTGCCGACCAGGCTCACGTCGGGCGTCTCGCCGCTGGCGATCGCACCGGAGAGCTTGTCGTAGGCCGACTCCCACGGCACCGCGGTGACGTTGAGCGTGGCGTCCGGGTTGGCCTCCTCGAACTCCTTGCTGAAGGCCTGGAGCGCGTCTCCCTCGGTCCCCATCGCCCAGACGTCGATCTCGCCGGTGGCCTCGCCCGAGGAGACCTCCTCACTCTGTGCCTCCGGGGTCCCGGTGTCCTCGCTGCGGCCACACGCCGTCAGGGCGAGGCCGGTCACGGCCAGCAACGCGATCGCCGCACGCTTTCGGTGATCGAGCCTGTGATTCATGGTGCTTCCTTTCGGGGGGTGGAGCTCTCTCGGATGACGAGCTCGGTGGGGAGTAGCTCATGTCGGGGGGTGGTGCGGGCGCCGGTGATCAGCTCGTCGAGGAGCCGGGCCGCGGCGCCGCCGAGGTCACGCATCGGCTGCCGGACGGTGGTGAGCCCGGCGTACCGGGCGGCCATCACGTCGTCCCAGCCGGTGACCCGCACGTCGCCGGGCACGTCGACGCCGGCGCGGCGCAGCTCGCCGAGCAGGCCGAGCGCGAGCTCGTCGTTGGCGCAGACGTAGGCGTCGGGCAGGTCGCCGTTGCGGAGCTCCTCGGCGGCGACCTCGGCGCCGACCGTCTCGCGCAGCGCCTCCACACCGATCAGCCGGACGTGTGCGCGGACCGAGCTGTCCCACACCACGTCCTGCACGCCGCGCCAGCGGTCGTCGACGTCGGGCGCCGCGTCGGGATCGCCGACGAACGCGATCCGGCGGGCGCCGGTCTCGAGCAGGTGATGGGTGAGGGTGACGGCGGCGTCGTGGTTCTCGGTGTTGACCGAGTCGATGCTGGTCGAGTCGTCGTGGTCGATCGGCGTCCGGGCGACGAGGACGATCTTGGCGCCCGACTCGGCGAGGTCGATCACGACCTCGTCGCTGACGGTGCGGCCCAAGATCACCAGGCCGTCGCAGCGACCGGCCATCGCGCGCACCGCGCTGTCGGCGTCGTCCCGTCCGTGGGTGGACAGGATCAGGACCGACCGGCCGAGCTCGGCGGCCACCGACTCGTAGCCCAGGACGACCTCGGCGTAGTAGGGGCCGGACAGGTCGGGGAAGACGATGCCGTTGGCCGCGTGGCGGCGCTCGGCGAGCTGGCGGCCCAGGTGGCTGGGGGTGAAGCGGAGCTCGGAGGCCGCCGCGCGGACCCGCTCCTTGGTGTCCGGACGGACGTCGGCGGAGTCGCGCAGGACGCGCGAGACGGTCGCGATCGAGACGCCCGCCTGCCGGGCGACGTCGCGGATCGTGGCGGCCACTCGCGCTCCTCGTTCCTGTCTCGAACCAGTCCCACCGCTGCCTGTAACCGGTTACTGAAACCGGTTACATCTGAGACCACCGTCACAGCCGATCCGCCGGATGTCAACCCCGTACGGCAGGCTGTGGGCATGACCGGCACCCAGGACGCCCCCGTGCGCGAGGCGGTGCGCGCCTACGCCGCGCGGCAGCCCGGGCTGCGCGAGCCGACCCGCCGGTTCGTCGACCTGGTGACCGCGCTGCTCGACGAGGCCGGCATCAACTACCTCACCGTCGAGGGCCGCACCAAGAGCGTCGCGTCGTTCGCCGCGAAGGCGATGCAGCTCGTCGACGGGCGGCCCCTCTACACCGACCCGGCCCAGGAGATCACCGACCAGATCGGGGTCCGGGTCATCACCTACGTCCACAGCGACGTCGCCGCGGTCGTCGAGGTCTTCGACGACGCGCTGGAGCTG
The DNA here is from genome assembly GCA_963829855.1 of uncultured Actinomycetota bacterium. Classification (GTDB taxonomy): domain Bacteria; phylum Actinomycetota; class Actinomycetes; order Propionibacteriales; family Nocardioidaceae; genus Nocardioides. The sequence goes on from CAWHKE010000011.1 coordinate 1,117,365, forward strand.
CTCGACGACCGCGACTTCGGCGAGGAGACCGCCAGCGAGGGCCGGTTCGGCTACGCGAGCCGCCACCTGCTGGTCGCCGTCACCGACCAGCCGCCGGCGACGTACGACGACCTCCGCGGCCACCGCGCGAGCATCCAGGTCCGCACCGTCCTCCAGCACGCGTGGGCCGAGTTCGAGCACGACATCCGCTACAAGGGCACCGTCCCCGAGGAGCACGCCTCCGACCTCGACCGCCGGTTCACGCTCGCCGCCGGGCTGCTCGAGCTCGCCGACCAGGAGTTCTCCGCGATCCGCGCGCGGCTCCAGAGCGGCGCCTCGGCCGACACCCCCGAGGCCGACCCGAGCGACCCGCGGATCAGCGGCCAGGAGCTCGCGACGTTCCTCGCCGCCCACTACACCGACGCCGGCTGGTCCCACACCGACCACTACGGCTGGATCGCCGGCCTGCTGCTCGAGCTCGGCATCACCTCGCTCGACGAGCTCGCCGACCTGCTCGCCTCCGTCGACCCCGACGCGATCATCCACCGGATGGGCTACCGCTACCCCGCCGGCGCGGTCCGCCGCCTCGACGACGCGCTGCTCGCGATCTTCGGCCGTCAGTACGTCGGCCTCACCGGCAACGCCCACCGCGAGCCGCTGCTGCAGGCGCGGCTGGAGAAGCTGTCGGCCGATGGGTAGTTCCACCCATCGCCAGCGCCTCCCGAGATGCGCCGGATGCCCGACGCGGTGAGGGCGTCGCCGTCCCTAGCGTCAGCGGCATGGAGACCAAAGACACCTACATCGAGACCGTCATCATCGGCGCCGGCCAGGCCGGCCTGGCGACCGGCTACCACCTGCAGCGCCGGGGACGCCCGTTCGTGATCCTCGACGCGGGCTCCCGGGTCGGCGACAACTGGCGCCGGCAGTGGGACTCACTCAAGCTCTACTCGCCCGCGAAGTACGACAGCCTGCCCGGGCTGCCGTTCCCCGCGAAGCCGTGGTCGTTCCCGGGCAAGGACGACGTGGGCGACTACCTGGAGAGCTATGCGCAGGAGTTCGACCTCCCGATCCGGCTCGGGACGCGGGTCACGAGCCTCGAGGCGGACGGCGCCGGCTACCGGGTCACCACCGACCACGGGACCTGGCGCTGCGACAACGTCGTCGTCGCCACCGGCACGTTCGGCCGTACGCCGAACCTCCCGGCGGTCGCCGACCAGCTCGACCCGTCGATCCTGCAGCTGCACTCCAGCGAGTACCGCCGCCCCGGCCAGCTCCGCGACGGCCCGGTGCTCGTCGTGGGCGCCAGCCACTCCGGGTGCGACATCGCCTACGAGGTCGCCGAGTCGCGCCCGACGATCCTGGCCGGCCGCGACTGCGGCCAGATCCCGCCGCGGCTCGACTCCCCGGTCATGCGCGTGATCTTCCCGGTCCTGGTCTTCGCCTGGCGGCACGTGCTCACCCGGCGTACCCCGATCGGCCGCAAGGAGATGCCCGAGGTCCGTTCACACGGCGGCCCGATGCTCCGGGTCAAGCGGTCCGACCTGGCCGAGCGCGGGGTCGAGCGCATCACCTCCCGCGTGGAGGAGGTGCGCGACGGCAGGCCCGTCGTCGACGGCGTTCCCCGCGACGTCGCGACGGTCGTGTGGGCGACCGGCTTCCGGCAGGTCCTCGACTGGATCCGGCTGCCGATCCTCGGCGAGGACGGCTGGCCGCGGGAGATGCGCGGCGTGGCCGCCGACGCCCCTGGGCTGTTCTTCTGCGGGCTGAGCTTCCAGTTCGCCTTCAGCTCGATGGTCTTCGCCGGCGTGGGACGCGACGCGGACTTCGTCGCCGACAAGATCGCGGCCCGCACGAAGCGGTCCGCGAGGGTGCCCGCTGCCGCCTGATCGCCGTACGCTCTGGGTGGAGGAACCGCTGTGGACGTGGTCGGGCTGGAGCAGGCGCGCACCGCCTTCGGGCGCGGCGACTGGGCTACGGCGTACGCCGGCTGGTCGGCGGCTGGGCTCGACTCGCTCTCCAGCGACGAGCTCGAGGACCTGGCCATGGCCTCCGAGCTGCTCGGCCACCACGACGCCACCGTCGCCGCGCTGCAGCGCTCCTTCGCGACCAGCCAGGAGTCCGGCGACCTCGGGGCAGCGGTCCGGAGTGCGTTCCGGCTGTCGATGACGACCGCGACCCACGGTGAGCCCGCGCTGTCCGCCGGCTGGACCGCCCGGGCGGAGGGGCTGGCGGCCGAGCTCGGTGAGGACTCCCGCGAGCAGGGCTGGGTCGCGTTCCTCCGGATGTTCCGGGCGTTGGGCACGGGCGACTTCGCGGCCGCGGCCGGGTTCGCCGACGAGGCCGTCGACTGTGGCCGACGGCACCGCGATGCCGACCTGACCGCGCTCGGGCTGTGCAGCCAGGGGAGGCTGACTCTCTACACCGGTCGCGTGGCGGAGGGCCTGGCCCTGCTCGACGAGTCGATGGTCCGGGTGATCGCAGGTGAGACCTCGCCGGTCATCGCGGGCCACGTCTACTGCACGGCGATCGAGGGCTGCCAGGAGATCAGCGACTTCGCGCGGATGACCGAGTGGACCTCGGCCCTCGAGCGGTGGTGCGCCGAGCAGCCCGGCCTGCTCGCGTTCACGGGCCAGTGCGCGGTGCACCGCGGCCAGCTGCTGCGGCTGCGTGGGGAGTGGGGTCCCGCGCTCGACGAGTTCGAGCTCGCGGCCGTCCGCTACCGCGAAGTCGGCTCCCCCGACGCGGCCGCCCTCGCGGCGTACGAGGCCGGCGAGGTGCTGCGGCTCCGCGGCGAGCATGCCGGCCGCCGAGGAGTCCTACGAACGGGCGGCCGACCGCGGCTTCGACCCACAGCCCGGCCTCGCGCTGCTGTGGCTCGCCCGCGGCGAGCAGGCGGCGGCGTCCGCCGCCGTCGACCGGCTGGTCGCCGAGCCGGGCGGCCCGGTCCAGCGCTGCCGGATCCTGCCGGCAGCCGTCGAGGTGCTGCTCGCCGCCCACCAGGCGGAGCGGGCCCGCGCACTCGCCGAGGAGCTGAGCGGGATCGCCGACGACTTCGGGTGCGAGCCGCTGCAGGCCGCGGCGGCCCAGGGGGCCGGGGCGGTCGAGCTCGCCGCGCGGCGACCCGGCCGGCGCGCTCCCCTACCTGCGCAAGGCGCAGCAGCTGTGGGCGCGGACCGAGGCCCCGGTCGACCGGGCCCGCGCGCGGGTGCTCCTCGGGCGAGCGCTCGGCGCGGTCGGGGACGCCGAGGGCTCGCGTCGCGAGCTGGAGGCCGCGCGCACCGTCTTCCGCCAGGTCGGTGCCCGGCCGTACGCCGACGAGGTCGACCGGCTGCTCGCGCCGGCGTCCCTCCCGGCGGGGCTCTCGCCCCGCGAGGCCGAGGTGCTGCGGTTGGTGGCCTCGGGCCGCAGCAACGCGCAGATCGCCGCCGACCTCGTGCTGAGCGAGAAGACGGTCGCCCGCCACCTGTCGAACATCTTCACGAAGCTGTCCGTGGGTTCACGCACGGCTGCGACGGCGTTCGCCTTCGAGCAGGGGCTGGTCTGACCCGTCACTGATGGACCGTCAGCGGCGGTCGTAGCTGGCGCGCGCCTTCACGACCTCGCCCATGTGGGTCGTGGCCCAGTCGGTGAGCCCCTGCACGGCGTCGAGCAGGCTCTGGCCCAGCTCGGTCAGGTCGTACTCGACCCGGGGCGGCACCTCGGCGTAGACGGTGCGGGTGACGAGACCGTCGCGCTCCAGGCCCCGGAGCGTCTGCGTCAGCATCTTCTGGCTCACGCCGCCGATGGTCCGGGCGAGATCGCCGTAGCGCTTCGTGCCGTCGCTCAGGACGAGGATGACCAGCACGCTCCACCGGTCGCCGATCCGGTCGAGGACTCGGCGGCTCGGGCACCGGGGGTCGAACGGGTCGGCGAGCACGGGGACAGTATCGCTCAGGTGAGTACGGCACTTCAAGGTGCCTACTCTCTGTTGGGAAGCATTGGACGTCCAGGTGGGTTCCGACGACGAAACGTCCCCACACCAGAGGAGCACCCATGACATCCACCAGGACATCCACCAGGTCCGTCGTCGTCACCGGAGCCACCGGCCAGCTCGGCCGGCTCGTCGTCGAGTCCCTGCTCGATCGGGGCGTGCCTGCCGGCGAGATCGTCGCGCTCGGCCGCGACCTGTCGAAGGTCGAGGACCTCGCCGAGCGCGGCGTCCAGGTCCGCCACGCCGACTACGACGACCCGACGACCCTCGCTCCCGCGCTGGCCGGTGCCACCCGGGTGCTGCTCGTCTCGGCCAGCGAGCCCGGTCGGCGGTTCGCGCAGCACCGTGCCGTCGTCGAGGCCGCAGCGGCGGCCGGCGTCGAGCAGCTCGTCTACACGAGCGCGCCGAACGCCGACACCGCGCGCTACTCCATCGCGGACGACCACCGGGCGACCGAGGCGCTGCTGGCCGAGTCCGACCTGTCGACGGTCGTGCTGCGCAACGGCTGGTACCTCGAGAACTACCTGCCGCAGCTGCCGGTCTACCTCGAGCACGGCGTCGTCGGCGCCGCGGGCGACGGTCGCTTCTCGGCCGCCACGCGGGCCGACCTCGCGGAGGCCGCGGCGGTCGTCCTCACCACCGACGGCCACGCGGGGCAGACCTACTCCCTCGGCGGCCCGGCGTTCACGCTGACCGAGCTGGCTGCGGAGATCGCACGCCAGTCGGGACGCGACGTCACCTACACGGACGTCCCCGAGGCCCAGCTGGTCGAGATCCTGGTCGGCGCCGGGCTGCCGGCGCCGTTCGCCGCTGCGCTCGCCGACTCCGACACCGGAGCGAGCCGGGGCGAGCTCTACCTCGACCCCGCCGACCTCGAGCGGCTGCTCGGACGCCCCGCGACGACCTACGCCGAGGCGATCGAGGAGGCGCTGGCGACCTACGCGCCCGCGCGCTGACGCGCGAGGAGCGCCGTGCCGATACCCCGCAGGGCGGTGAGGACCTCGTCGCGGAGGTCCTCACCGTCCGTGGGCCAGGTGGCGATCGCGGCGTACGCCGTGCGCCGACCGGCCACCTCCACCAGGCCGACGTCGGCGCGGACGCCGTCGGACGTCCCGGTCTTGCTCCAGAGCCGCACGCCCCGGTCCGGCTCCTGGTGCGCCAACGGATCGAGGCCGAACGCCGATCCGACCATCGACAGGTCGACGCCGAGCGCGAGCCAGTCGAGCACGCGGCCGGGCTCCGGGAGCCCGAGGAGGAGGTCGACGAGGTCGGCCGCGCAGCCCTCGCTCAACGTCGGTGGGTCGTCGGGCCCGCGCTCGTCGCGCACGTAGTCGTGCAGCCGGGACCCGCGCTCCCCCACCGGCAGCGCGTCGATCCCGACCCGGGCCAGCAGCACGTTGGTCGCCCAGTTGTCGCTGACCGCTCCGACGAGCCGAGCCGCGTCCGCGACCGTCAGCCGCTCCGCGTCGAGGTGCTGCCAGAGCCCCGAGTCGGCGACCACCGGCCCGCTGACCCGGTCCAGCAGCTCGCGCGGGTCGAGCTCACCCGACCCGATCAGCTCCGCGACCCGCACCAGCAGGTAGAGCTTGCCCACGCTGGCGGTGCGCAACAGCCGCGCCGGCTCGTGCTCGGCGAGCGGCTCAGCCCCGGCCCGACGTACCTGCACGCTCCACGCGGCGCCCCGCTCCAGCGTGGGTCGGAGCAGCCGATCGAGGTCCATGCCGGGCCACCCTAGGGCCCCGCAGCCGACCCTCTCCGAACCTTCCCTCGCGCGGAAGGCCGCGGGAAGGCGCCCGGCCCAACCTTCTGGTGTCCACCCACACCAGAAGGAGTAGTTCAGTGAACGAGTACGCGAACCAGTACCTGGCACAGGCCCTGAGCCAGGAGATCGCGCGCGACGCGAACCACCCCCGTCGCCTGATGGCGTACGAGCTGCGGACCGCGAAGCGCGCGGGGCGGCGTCGCCGGTGGAGCCGGTCATGACGGCGCTCATGACGGGGACCATGACGGCACCCGGCGGGGCGACCGAGGCCACGAGCCCGGTCGCCCTGCTGGGTCCGGAACCCACCGAGGTGCTGCGTCCCGCTCCGGCACGGTGGCACGGTCGCGCTGCGGCCGCTCCGTCCCGGCGAGACCGGGCCGCTGCAGGAGATCTTCGACGGCATGTCCGCCGAGGCCAGGTTCCAGCGCTACCTCGCCGGCATGCCCCGCCTGCCCGGCGCGATGCTGACGGCGCTCGCCGACGTCGACGGCGTCCGGCACGCCGCCTGGCTGGCGAGCGTGGCAGGACGACCCGTCGGCGTCGCCCGGTACGTCGTGGTCGAGCCCGGCGTCGCCGAGCTGGCCTTCGAGGTCACCGACGCCCACCGCGGCACCGGCATCGGGACCGTGCTGCTCGACGCGATCACGACCGTCGCGGCCGCCCACAGCGTGCGCCGGATCCGCGCTGCCCTGCTCCCGGACAACGGGCCGTCCCGGGCGCTCGTCACGAAGGTCGGCGTCCGGCTGTTCCCCGCCCGCACCATCCTCGAGGGCGAGGGCCCGTTGCGGCTGCTGGACCCGCCCCGCATCGACCGGCGAGCCGTGATCGGGCTGGCGGCGTCGAGTCCCTCTTGGCGGAACCCCGTCCGAGTGGTCGGATAGGACCGCTCGGTCCGGCCCCTGCCGCACCGGCGGGGGGAGGGCGATGCGGGTCCAGGTGCGGCTGCTCGGCAGGTTCGAGGTCGTCGTCGACGGCCGGACCGTGCCTGCCCGCGACTGGCGCCGCCAGTCGGCCAGCCGGCTCGTGAAGCTGCTGGCCCTGCAGCCGTCCCGCCGGCTCCACCGCGAGCAGGTGATCGACGCGCTCTGGCCCGACGTCTCGCTCGACACCGGCGGCACCCGGTTGCACACCGCCGCCCACTACGCCCGGGCGGCCCTCGGCGAGCACACCGGCATCGTCGTCGCGCAGGGGTCCGTGACCCTGTTCCCGGAGGCCGACGTCGAGGTCGACGTCGTCGAGTTCGAGAGAGCCGCGACGGCCGCACTCGACGCCGACCCGGCCGCCGCCGCTGACCCGACCACCGCTGCCATGGCGGCCGCGCTGCACGTGGGCCCGCTGCTCCCGGAGGACCTCTACGAGCCGTGGACCGAGGAGCCCCGCGACCGACTCCGCCTGCAGTACCGGGAGCTGTTGCGCGCCGCCGGGCGGTACGACGCGCTGGTCGCCGACGACCCGCTCGACGAGGACGCCCAGATCGACCTCGCCCGCGACCTGCTGCGCCGCGGTCGGCGGCGCGACGCCCTCGTGTCCCTCGACCGGATGGCGGAGGTGTTCGAGCGCGACCTCGGCGTCGCACCGCCGCCGGCCGCCCGGGAGCTGCGGGCGGAGGCGCTCGCGATGCCGGCCGGTTCCGAGACGCCGACGTACGCCGAGGCCCCGGTCGCCGCTCCCGCTCCGCAGCCGTCGGCCTCGGCGCTGCCCGCCGCCCGCAACCGGTTGATCGGCCGCGAGCGCGACCTCGACGACGTGGCGACCTTGCTCCGGCGGCACCGGGTCGTGACGATCACCGGACCCGGTGGCGCCGGCAAGTCGACCCTCGCCCTCGCCCACGCGCGGCGGACCCAGGCCTCGGCGGACCGGGCCGACCAGGTCGACGTCGTCTTCGCGGAGCTGGCCCCCGCGCACTCGGCCGACGACGTGACCCGGGCGGTGGCCGAGGCGGTCGGGCTGCAGGGCGAGGGAGCGGCGCGGACGGCCGCCCTGGCCGAGGCCCTCGGGCCGCGGCGGCTGCTGCTCGTCCTCGACAACTGCGAGCACCTGCTCGACGAGAGCGCCGGGCTCGTCGACGCCATCCTCGACGCCGGCGACGAGGCCCGGGTGCTCGTGACCAGCCGCGAGCCGCTGCGGATCGACGGGGAGGCCGTGCACGCCCTCGGGTCGCTCGGCTCCGGGGCCGTCGAGCTGTTCGTGGAGCGGGCCGACGCCGCCGCGGGACCGGAGGCCGCCGATCCGGCCGACCCGCGGGTCGCCGACCTGTGCCGCCGGCTCGACGGCCTGCCACTCGCGATCGAGCTGGCCGCGGCGCAGCTGCGCTACCTGAGCCTCGACGAGCTGGTGGGTCGGCTCGACGACCGGCTGACGCTGCTGACGGGCGCCCGGCCGCGGGCCGGCGCCCGGCACTCCGCGCTCGCCGCGACCATCGACTGGAGCTACCGCCTCCTCTCCGACGAGGCCCGCGCGGTCTTCGACCGGCTCGGCGCCTTCCCCGCGTCGTTCGACCTCGACGCCGCGATCGCCGTCTGCGTGGGGCGCGACCCCGCCGCCGTCACGGCCGTGATCGGGGACCTCGTCGCGAAGAGCCTCGTCGTGCGTGACCGTGCGACCGGCCGCTTCCGGCTGCTCGAGTCGATCCGGATGTTCGCCGTCCAGCGGCTCGCCGAGGCCGGCCTGGACGACGACGTCGCCGAGCTGCTGCGCCGGCACGTGGTGGCCCGGGCCCGGTCCAAGACGCGCATCCGCGCGTGGCTCTCGATGTCCCTGGCTGCGCAGAGCCGCGACGACCTCGACAACGTCCGGTTCGCGTTCGAGGCGTCGCTCTCCTCGCCGGAGGACCTCTCCGACGCGGTCGACATCGCGATCGCCATCAGCACGCTGTGGCGCAACGCGTCGCGGAGCTCGCTGCGGCCCGTCTCGTACGCCGAGGGGCGGCAGTGGGTCGAGGCGCTGCTCGCCCGCGACGTGGCGGGCGAGGACCGGGTCTGGACGCTGTTGATGTCCGCGGACGTCGCGCTGGGTTCCGGCGATCCGACCACCATGCGCGCGAGCACCGCCGAGGCGGTGCAGGCGATGTCGCAGGTCGATGCCCCGGAGGTCCAGGGGGCCGCACTGGTGGTGGCGATCTACGACGCGATGACGCACCTGCTGGAGCCTGCGCAGGCGTCGCTGCGGCTGGCGGCCGCTGCCCGGCGCGCCGAGGAGCACGGAGAGCCCGGGCTGGCGCGGCTCGCCCGCGGCTACCGGCTCGTCACTGCCCGCATGGAAGGTCCCTCGCCTGCCCTGGCCGACGAGACCCGGGCGGTGGTCAGGAGCGCCGTCGAGGTCGACGGTGAGCGCGACTACGACAGCTACATCATCCACTGGGCCGCGAGCCTGCTCGCCCTCGTGGACCTGGACGGGCCGCGGCTGCGCGGGCTGATGGATGCCCAGCTCCGCGACCTGGCCGCGACCGGCCTGCGCGAGAACTGGCTGACGATGTACTGGGAGGCCCTCGCGCTGGCCCTCGAGGGCGAGGAGTTCCTCCCCCAGCTCGGCCGCTCCCGCGCCCGCGCCGCGGCCGAGGGCAGGAACGCCGACGCCGACTGCGTCCTCGCCCTGGCCTGCGCCGCTGCCTCCCGTGGCGAGTGGGAGCAGGCGGCCGAGCTGATCGGGGTGGTCGCCGACACGATGCTCCACGACACCGCCGGCTTCATCCACCTCGTGCTCGTCCGCGACCAGCTGGTGCGGCCGATGCTCGACCGCGAGACGTTCAAGGCCGCGCGCGTCCGCGGCATCGGCCGCGACGTGCCCGCGATCCTCGCCGAGCACGGGCTCTAGAGCGTCACCCGCCCGCGCCACGTACCCCTCTCAGGTCAGTCCTGCGGCAGCTCGTAGGCGATGCCGTCCATCGGGTGGACCGCCGGGATCCCGAGGTGCCGCAGCACCGTCGGCATGATGTCGACCGACCGGATCGGCTCCCGGAGGTCGACGTGCGAGACGCCGCCGCCGGCGAACAGGATCGGGATCTGCTGGGTCGCCCGCTGGATGCCCCCGTGGTCGCCCGCGACGCTGTACGTCGTGTTGTCGGCCACCGTCGCGATCACGTCCGGTCCGTAGGCGGCGGCCTCGGTGTCGACCAGCTCGCGCGCGTGCCGCTGGAACCACAGCCGCTCGCCCGGGGTGTGCATCCGGCCCCACCGCACGGACCCGAACCGGTCGTAGTGGTCGCCGTCGCGCACCCACACCGCGGTGACCTTCGGCAGCGGACCCATGACCCGCGCGAGCTGGCGGACCTTGACCGGGGACTGGTCCTTCGCCCAGACCCGGATCATCGAGTCGCTGTAGCTCAGCCCGACGTTGTCGGTGTCGGTCAGCGGCTTCAGGGCCTCCTGGGGGTCGAGGTAGACGTCGTTCTCGACGTCGCCGAAGTACCAGTTGAAGAAGCCGTAGTTGGCCTCCGGCTCGTAGTCGCCGTAGAAGTTCCGGCCGGCGACCGACCCGTGGTCGGAGGTGAGGACGACGAGCGTGTCGTCGAGCTCGCCGGTGGACTCCAGCTCGTCGAGGATCTTGCCGACCTGGTCGTCGGCCGTCTCGGTCGCGAACTCCATGTGCGTCATCGGGTCCGTGCCACCGTCGTCGTCGACGCCGCCCCACATGTGGGCCGCCTTGTCGACGCCGGGCAGGCTGACGAAGATGCCGCTCCAGTCGTCCTCGTTGCGCATGATGTCGATCGCCGCGTCGGCGGCCCAGACGTCACCGCCCTGGTGGGCGGGGTCCTTGCCGGTCGTGTAGCGGTCGCCGTCGAGCGGGTAGAGGCTCGCCGGCTCCTCCATCGTGTCGTAGCGCAGCGCCGAGCCGGTCGGCACGTAGTACCGGCCGCAGACCTCGGTCAGGTAGTCAGGGGGGTTGATGCCGCCGATCGGGCGCCAGGACCCGGGCAGGTTCGGGCAGGTGGTGCTGGAGTCGAACGTGATGATCGAGTCGGAGCCCGGGCCGCCGAACGCCCAGGCGGCGTACGTCTTGGGGCTGATCGTGAACACCTTCGACCCCGGTCGCGCCGTGTGGAGGTAGTCGGCGAGCTTGGGGTAGCCCGCGTGCTCGATCACCGGGAACATCTCCTCCCAGCCCCAGTTGCTGGTGATCCAGAGATCGCTGTCGTCGTCGCCGTACCCGAGGTCCGACAGCACGTTGTCGACGTCGCGGTAGCCCTCGTCGGTCCAGCCCATGTGCTTGGGGAGCTGGCCGCTGGTGATGACGTTGTGGGTGACCACCGTGACGGAGCCGAGGTGGCCGAGGTACGACTTCGGCGAGGCGACGCCCTCCCGCATCATCGCCCGGACGTTGGGCATGTCGTACTTCTTGACGATCTCCTTCGACAGGGAGTCGACCAGGATGATGACGACCTTGTCGGGCCGGTCGGCCTGCGGTTCGGCCTCGGCCGGGGTGGTGACCGCGGCCTGGAGGCCGGCGGCTACGGCCGCAGAGGCTGCCACGGCAGCGAGCACTGATCGGACACGACGGTTCATGGTGTTCCCCCTCGGTGAAGCCCGGATCTTCGCAACCTAGACCCGCACCGCCCCCGCGGGAAGGGGTTCAGGTCGCTGCTCGCAGGAACGCCAGGACGGCCAGCACCCGGCGGTGCGACGCGGGGTCGTCGTCGGCCAGCCCGAGCTTGGCGAAGGTCTGCGTGATGTGCGCCTCCACGGTCCGCTCGGTCACGACGAGGCGGGCCGCGATCGCCTTGTTGCTGTAGCCCTCCGCGACCAGGCCCAGGACCTCCCGTTCACGAGGCGTGAGCCGCTCCAACGGGTCCGCACGCCGGCGTCGTCCCAGCAGCTGCGCGACGATCGTGGGGTCGACCACGCTCTCGGAGTCGCACAGCCGACGCAGTGCGTCCACCAGGACCGCGCCGTCCGACACCCGGTCCTTGAGCAGGTACCCGACCCGTTCCGGGTGGTGCTCCAGCAGCTGCAGGGCGTACGCCGGCTCGACGTACTGCGAGAGCACGAGCACCGCCGTCGCGGGGTGGGCCGTCCGGATCTCCCGGGCCGCGCCCAGCCCCTCGTCGGTCTGGGTCGGGGGCATCCGGATGTCCACCACCGCCACGTCCGGCTGCTCCCGCGCGACCGCCGCGAGCAGCCTGCCGGCGTCGCCGACGACGTCGACGACCTCGACGCCGCCTGCCTCCAGCACGTGCACGATCCCCTCGCGGGTCAGCAGGTTGTCCTCGGCCACCACTACCCGCACGGGATCACCGCCTCCAGTCGTCCCTCACCATGACGCAGCTCGCCGCCGACCGCGCCCACCCGGTCTCCCAGGTGCACCGCGTCGACGTCACCGACGCCGGTCGCGAGCACGACGACCTGCCCGTCCTGCAGGGTGACGTCCAACCCGAGGTCGTCGGGCGCACCGTCCACGGCCGACTTCGCGACCAGGTACGCCGCCCGGTCGACCGCCTCGGGCCGGTCACCCTCCCCGAGATCGACGGTGAGGTCGACCGGCACCGCGCTGCGGTCGGTCAGCGACCACAGCGCCTGCTCCAGCCCGGACTCGTCGAGGACGGCCGGGAAGACGCCGTGGGCGAACTCGCGCAGCTCCTCGAGCGTCGCGCCGGCGGCCTCGACCGCCCGGTCCAGTGCCTCAGCAGCGGCGGCGTCCTGGTCGGCGTCCTCCCCCTGTGCCAGCCGCAGCTCCAGCAGCACCGCGAGCAGCCGCTGCTGCGCTCCGTCGTGGAGATCGCGCTCGAGGGTGCGCCGCTGCTGGTCGGCCACCGCCACGACCCGGGCCCGCGAGTCGGTCAGCTCGCGGACGTGGGCCAGGCTCTCGGCGCGCAGCCGTTCGTTGTCGATCGCCAGCCGGGCCGCAGCGCCCAGCTGCTGCTCGAGCGAGGAGTCTCCGAGCCGGCCCGGGTCGTAGGTCACCAGCGCGACCGGTTGGTCCCCGCGGACGACCCGCGCCACCGCCCGGTCGCCGCCCTCCGGGCCGGGGCGCGGACGACCTTCGGAGTCGACGTACTCCCCCCGCTCGCGCATCCAGTAGCGCACCTCCACCCCCTCGTCGCGCAGTGCCCTGCGCAGCGACTGCTCGAGGGTGCCGGCCGGAGGGCGACGCGTCAGCTCGGTGACGAGTCCCGCCATCCGCCGCACCAGCCGGCGGCGGGCGTCCGCGCGCCAGGCGACCGCGAGCGCCAGCGCCAGCAGGGCCGCCGCACTCAGCAGGACCAGCGCCAGGCCTTCGGCCGAGGTGAACCGCTCGAACGGGTGGCGCAGCAGATGCCCGGCGTACGCCGCCTCACCGGCCAGGGCGACCACCGCCGGACCCCAGACCGACACGCCGCGCCAGCTCCTGGTCGAGCGCCGCGCGCGCAAGCGACCACCAGCCCGCCGACCACGGCGCCGACGACGATCGTCACGCGCAACGACCTCAGTAGGGCCCGCGCGACCTCACCCTCCACCTCCAGGAAGGCGAAGTCGGCTCAGGTTGCTCCAGCTGTCGACGTCGTCGATCGGGTTGCGGACGGTGGCGACGACGACGGCGAGCCCGCCGATGAGCAGGTAGCCGACAGCGACGAGCAGCCGAACCGCTCGCGTGGGTGGTCCTTGCGAGGTCGCGGCGACGTGCACCAGCAGGGGTACGACGAGGGCCGGGCCGATCGTCGCCACCGCGCGTAGCGCCGGGTCCCCTCCTTCCCAGCCCACCAGCACCGGGCTCACCCACCCGACGGCCAGCAGCAGGCAGGCGGCGCCGCCCGGAGCGCTCGACCTCAGCAGCGTCAGGCCGCCTGCGGCCACCAGGGCCAGCGCCGCGACGAGACCCACGACGGCGACCGCGTCGGACGCCGCGGCCCACGACGTCACGCGCGAGGCCCGGCCGACGTGGACGACCACGGCGGCCCCGACCACGCCGGCCGCCAGGCCGGTGGCGAGCGCACCGAGCACGCGTCGACGGGTCGCCGGCCAGCCGGTCATGCGTCATTGTGCACCCGCCGGACCTGTGGCTGGCCACAGTGCGACGGGCGTACCGTCGGAGGCCAGCCCCGATGCCCACGGGTTCACCTCCGCCTAGCGTCGAACGGACCGAGGCACCGCACGAGGAGGCTGCGCACATGAGGACATCGACCCACCCCGCCCGACGGGCCGCAGCGGCCCTGTCGGGGCTGATGCTCGTCGTGGGACTCGGCGGCTGCAGTGGCCTGTCCGAGGACGCCACCCGCTCCGGCGGCGCACCGCCGCCGCTGGTCCTCACCCTCGGCACCGACGACCCGGCCGGGCGCGCGACGGGTGACCAGATGGAAGACTTCGCCGACCGGGTCGCCACCCTGTCCGAGGGTTCGATCCGGATCGAGCCCGTCTACCGGGCGGCCGGCGAGCTCGACGCGCAGTGGGACCAGGAGGTCGGCCGGCTCGTCGTCGACGGTGAGCTCGACCTCGGCCTGATCCCGGCGCGGGCCTGGGACACCGAGGGCGTGACCACTCTGCGCGCGCTCAGTGCGCCGCTGCTGGTCACCACCGGCGACCACCTCGACGCCGTCGTCTCCGACGACGAGCTCTCCCGTGACCTGATGGCCGGCCTCGACGACGCCGGCGTCACCGGACTGGCGCTGCTGCCGGAGGGGATCCGCCACCTGATGGCACCCCGCGACCGCGCCGACGTGGTCACTCGGCTGACGGAGGGGGGCGCCGTCCGTTCCCCGTGGTCGGAGACGACCTGGGCGTTCTTCGAGGCGCTCGGCGCCGAACCCACCGACGCCGCGCTTCACCCCCTCGATGGTCGCCGCGGAGTCAGGTCTGGGCCTCATCGGGACAGTGGGCGGCGCCGCCGAGAGCGTGATCGGCAACCTGCCGCTGTTCCCCAAGGCGAACGTGCTGGTGGCCCACACGACAACGTACGACGGGCTGACCGACGAGCAACAGCAGTGGCTGCAGGAGGCGGCGCTCGCCACGCGCGACTGGTCCGTCGACACCCTCACGGACGACGCCGCCGCGGCCGCGGCGTACTGCGAGGGCGGTGGGACGGTCGTGCACGACCCCGCTGCCGACTCCGCGGCGGTCACGACCGCAGCCGCTGAGGTCACCGCCCAGCTGCGCAATGACCCCGCGACGTCCGCCCTGATCGACCGGATCGCCGCGCTCGGCTCCGGCGAGCCCGTCACAGCCGCTCGCCCGCTGCCAGGGCGGCCGAACGACGGTCACCGCGGCCACGATCGTCCCTGACTCGGGTCGGCTCCCGGACGGGGTCTACCGGGTCGAGTTCACCGACGACTACCTCGGCGGAGAGGGCCTGACGCAGGAGATGATCGGCTACAACCACGGCGTCTGGACCCTCACCCTCGAGGGCGGGACGTGGGAGGCCCACCAGGTCGCGGCCGACATCACCGACACCTTCGGGGGCGTGTACGAGGTCCGTGGCGACGAGCTCTTCTGGCTCTTCGAGGACGAGCAGGCCATGTTCCGCGTCTCGTGGTCACTGGGTCCCGACGGCAGCCTCCGCTTCGGGCCGGTCACCGAGGGGGCCGCCGACGGGCACTTCCACTGGGGGCTGCCGTGGCAGCGGGTCGGGGACACCGACGGGGCGCCCGCGGCGCCGACGAGCGACACCATCGAGCCGGACGGTGGCGACCTCCCGGACGGGACCTACCGCTTCCGCCTCACCGACGACTACCTCGCCGACCACGGTCTGACCCCGGAGGAGGTCGCGGGCAACCGCGGCGTCTGGACCACGGTGCTCGACGACGGCCGCTGGGAGGTCGAGCAGGTCGCACCCGACCTGTCCGACCGGTTCGAGGGCGTCTACCAGGTCATCGGCCGGGACGTGTGGTGGCGCTTCCACGACAACCTGGAGGTGCTCCACCTGCGCTGGTCCGTGACCGACGACGGCGACCTGGTCTTCGAGGAGGTCGGTGCGCCGGCCGTGCCCGACTTCCAGTTCGACCTCCCGTGGGAGCGGGTGGGGTGAACGACGCTCACGGGTGGCCGAGCGGCAGCTCGGCCACCACGCGGGTGCCGGCGGCGCCCGACGAGACCTCGAGCCGGCCGCCCAGCGCCTCGACCCGGTCGCGCAGTCCGAGCAGGCCGCCACGGCCGGTGAGGTGCGCGCCGCCCGGCCCCTCGTCGGCCACCCGCACGGTGAGCAGCCCCTCGCCCACTCGCAGGTCGATGGTCACGCCGGCACCCGGAGCGTGCTTCACCGCGTTGACCAGGGCCTCGGCGCACACGTAGTACGCCGCCAGCTCGACGTCATCGACGTCGTCGCCCAGACTGTCGGGGCCCAGCCGGTCGAGGTCGTGGGTCACGGTCACGTCGACCGGAACCGTCGCAGCCAGCTCGGTCACCGCCGCGGCAAGACCGTCCTCCAGCCCCCGGGGGCGCAGCCCCGCGGCCAGTCCGTCCAGCTCCGTCCGGGCCAGCAGCAGGTGTCGCAACGCCCGCTCGAGGTGGCTGCCGGGCCGGGCGTCGAGCTGCGCCAGGGTCGCCGCCAGGTCGTCCAGCCGCTCTCCGACGCCGTGGCCGAGCTCGCCGGAGAGTCGCCGGCGCTCGTCGTCGGCCGCGGCCAGCAGTCGGCGGCGCGAGTCCGCCAGCTGCTGCGCCTGCCTCGACACCTCGTCCTGCCACTCGGCGTTGACGGCGTCGAGTCGCGCGGCGGCCGCGAGCGCCTCGGCCCATCGCGGGTCGCCCTCGAGCGCGGCGTCGTGCACCAGCAGCACGTAGGGCTGTCCGTCACGGTCCAGCCTCGTGGTGCCGCGACCGGCCGGGTGCGCTGGGACCGGTTCGCCCTCGGCTGTGAGGTAGGCCGACCGGTCGGGGTCCCACGTCGCCACGACCAGGTCGCGGTCACGGAGGGTGCGCGCGAGCGCCTGCCGGCTCGGGTGCTCGCGGGTGTCGCCGAGGTCGATGACGAGGTCGCGCAGCTGCGCCATCCTGGCCGGGGTCGAGCCGGCGAGCAGCAGCCCGACGACGACGACCAGGGCGGCGTCGTACGCGACGAGGCCGACGAGCCAGGCGTCCGCGCCGAGCGCCAGCCGGACGACCCCACCGAGCACCAGCGCCGCCCCCAGCAGCAGCGCGGCGCGCAGGGCGAGCCGACGGGCGTGGCCCCCGGACCCCCGGGCGGCGTGGACGTTCCAGCCGGCGGTGGCTGCGAGGACGACGCCCAGCGCGACCGTGGCCCGGTCGTCGAGCCAGACCACCGGCGTCACCACGGAGACGACGTACGTCGCTGCGGTGACGACGATGGCGGGGACGGTGCCGGGGCCGCCAGCCGGGGAAGGCCAGCAGCAGGTGGACCAGCGGCCCGCGGTGCCAGAAGAGGGCCGTGGGCCACAGGAATCCGAGGAACCAGGTGACGCCCGCGGCGGCCAGCAGCACCCCGGCGGCGCGCGTGCGGCGCGCCAGCACCAGCCCGCCGAGCAGCAGCACCATCCCGACCGCGACGTCGAGGGCGAGGACGAGGCCGTGCTCTGCGTCCACGCCGCCGGCCTCAGACCGCCAGCAGCCGGCGCAACGCGTCGCCGCTCAGGTCGGCCTTGACCAGGAAGCCGCGGGCCGGCGAGGTCAGCAGCCGGGTGCCGTAGACGCTGGCGTCCCGGCTCGAGACGAGGACGACCGCGGGCGGGTCGTCGAGCCCGGCGAGGAGCTCCGCGACCCGCAGCCCGTCGGTGTCGGGGAGCCGGATGTCGAGCAGCACCACGTCGGGGCGCAGCCGCTCGTTCTCGGCGATCGCGTCGGCGCCGGTGGCGGCCTGGCCGACGACCTCGAAGCCCTCGGTCTCCAGCAACGCCCGAGCCGCGCTCCTGAAGTCGGCATGGTCGTCGACCACGAGGACGGTCTGCCCCATGGGCCGATCGTCCCACGGCGGGGCGGCACCGACACTGCGGCTGGCCACAGTCTCGCGGCCCTGAGGACGCGGGTCTGCCCGGACGCGCAGACCCCCGCCGATTCCTAGCGTGAGAGGCACTCGATCCATCCCGGCCGCGCCAGCGGCCGGCCACCTCCAGAGGAGCCAGCCATGACCATGAACGCATCCCTCGCCCGGCGGGCCGCCACGCTGATCGGGGCCATCGGCCTCGCCTCGGTGGCGGTCGCCGTACCGTCCGCCCAGGCCAAGTCGCCCCGCACCGTCGACCCGTCGACCCTGCAGCCGGCGCTCAACCCGGACTTCGCGCCCTGGTCCTGCTGGACCGCCGGAGCGGGCATCACCTGCCAGGGCGCCTACGAGGCGTCGTACGACGAGCCGTTCGGCTCTTGTGACGGCCGCGAGCTGCGGATCACCGGCACCATCGACGAGCGGATGACCCGCTGGCACACCGCCGACGGCCTGGCCACGAAGACGTCGGTCCACCTCGACGCCGTCGACGTGTTCTCGCTCGAGGGCACCGGGGCGACCCTCACCCTGCGCGGCCACTGGAACCGTCACTACACCTACCCCGTCCCGGGCGACCGCGACACCCGCGTCCTGACCGAGGTCGGTGCGATCTACCAGGCCACCGCCCCCGGCCACGGCAACGTCATCCAGGACGTCGGCGCGATCACCTTCGCCCCCGGCGGGGAGTTCGAGGAGATCGTCGCCAGCCATGGACCCCACGACGTCTACGACGACCCGTCGGTCGTCGAGCGCGTCGTCTGCGACGTCCTCGGCTGACGCACCTGGCTCGCGAGCGGGCCTGTGGATGACGCCCGACGCCGGCCGCGGATCTCGGGAATCCTCGTGGACATGGACGTCTCTCTCGGGTTCCACGAGTTCGAGGTCGGCGTCGGGCGGGTCCGCGCCGCGGTCACCGTGCTCGACGAGACCGAGCGCCGGGCGGCGCGCGACGTCGACCGGCTGCTCGACGGCGGGTGGAGCGGCGCCGCGGCTTCGTCCTTCGCTGCCGCGTGGGAGGAGTGGCTTGTCGGCGCCGCTGAAGTGAGGTCGGCACTCGTCTCGATCGCCGACTCGCTGGTCGTCGTCCGGCGCGAGCTCGTCCTGGCCGACCTCGGCTCGGTCGCGACGGCCGACCGGATCCGCGAGCGGCTCGGCTGATGCGCGGCGGGTTCCGGGCCGACCTCGACGAGCTGGCCGACGTGATCGGGCGCCTGGCCGACGGTCACGCCGAGCTCGAGTCGTGCGCCGCTCACCTCGCCCGCGACCTCGACGAGCTCCGCGCCACGTGGGACGGCCGCGCGGCCCAGGCCCACGAGACCGCACAGGCCCGGTGGGACGACGGGTTCGCGACGATGCGGGAGGCGCTGGCCGACCTGCGTGCGGTCGCCGCGGTCGCCCGGGCGAACTACGCCGCCGCGGCCACCGCCAACCGGTCCGAGTGGGGGCGGCTGGGTTGATCCTGGCGGTCGAGCGGGACGGGTACGTCGACGCGGCCACGGCGTTCCTCGAGGGCAACCGGGCCGCGGCCGACGAGCACGCCGCACTGCTCGCGGCCCTCTCCGCGACAGCCGGCATGGCCGGTGACGACGCGACGGCCGAGCCGTTCGCCCGCGACTACGACGGCGCCGCTCGCGAGGCCGTCGCCGGGCTGGCCGACGTGGTCGGTGCCTTCGCGACCCTCGGGCGGCTGACGGAGACGTCGCTGGCCAACCATGCGGAGGCCGAGACCCGCTCGATCCTCCCGGGCGGGGTCGTCAGCGCCTCCTGCCTCGACCTGCCCGCCGCGACGTACGCCGCGGTGCTGCCGGCCTCCCCGCCCAGCTCGCTCGGTGGCGATCCGCCGGTCCTCACGGCCCAGGAAGCCTGGATCCTCGACCGGATCGAGGGCTTCGTCTGGCCGGACGCCGACACCGCCCGGCTGCGCGACGCGGCCGCGCTGTGGCGTCGGACCGCCGGCCGGCTCGACGCGCTGGCCGGCACCTGCCGGATCGCCGGCCACGCCCTCGCGACCCAGCGCTCCCCCGAGATCCCGCTCGCCCTGGCCGCCGCCGACGACCTCGCCACCACGATCCGCGACCTCGCCGGCTCCTGCGCCGCCCTCGGCGACCACTGCGCCGCCCACGCCGACGCCGTCGACGCTGCCCACGCCCAGCTCCGAACCCTGCTCGCCGAGATCCTCCGCCTCGTCGTCGAGGGTCTCGTCGTCTCCGCCGTCCTCGGCGCCCTCTCCGCCGGCACCGGCGCCGGCGTCGCGATCGCCGCCGTCGCCGCCCGCGTCGCCACCTACTCCCCCCGCTTCCACGCCGTCCTCGCCACCCTCCGCGCCCTCACCACCGCCACCGCCGCCTCCGTCCGCCGCACCCACGACGCCCTCCGCCTCCAGCGGCTCCGCCTCGAACGCTTCCTCCGCGTCCCCGCCCGCAACGAACGTGGCGCGCTGGCCCTCGGCAACCCGCGCTGGGGGCGCGGCTGGTTGGCCAGGCACGAGCACTCCGGCAGCCACACGCTCAGCAAGCACGTCGGCAAGACGGTGGACGAGCTGCAGGACCGGCTCGCCTCAACTGGCATGAAGGCGGCGTCTTCGTTCCGGAGCGCAGGACGGACGCGGAGCGAATCCTCGAGCGCGTGCTGCAGCAGCGCGCCGACGAGATCCGCACTGGCTGGACCATGGCGCAGGCTCCCGGCGGATCGACGTCTACGACAGATCGACGCGGGCATCAGCGTCTTCAAGGGCGGGTCGACCAGCGGCCGTGGACGGCGTCCGCGTCATCCTGATCCGTGACCCGACGATGCCTGACGGCTACCGCATCCTGACCGCGTTCCCGCAACCATGAGAGGTGTTCGTCCCCATGAAGACTCCCGCGCTGGAGCAGCTGATGGGCGCCTACTTCCACCAGGACTGGGAGCTCTACGGTGACACCCACATGGACGTCGTCGACCAGTTCGTCGATCGACGAGCCCGGATCTGGCTGCGAAGCTGCCGCTCGAGATCGTTCCAGGTCCTCGGACGCGACACCGGACGACGACGAGCTCGAGGCACTCCTCGACGTCCTTGGGGTGCCAGGTCTACCCGCAGCCGCGCGAAGACGGCTACCGCCGCTGGCTCAGCCGAATCGCGGACGCGCGTGCAGGAGCAGGTCTGCTCGCTGACGCCTCACGTCCGCCGAAAGAACCGCACGCCCCCATCGGGTAGTCGCCGCAGGTCGTACGTCTTGTCGTGCGCCCGGTGGTGGTGGAAGCCGCAGAGCAGCAACGCATCGTTGACGTTCGTCGGCCCGTCCGCCTCGGCCCACGGGATGAGGTGGTGGGCTTCGCACCAGGCAGCCGGGATGTCGCACCCCACGACCCTGCACCCCCGGTCGCGGACCGCGAGGGCCTTGCGCATCGCCGGGGTGTGGAACCGCTGCTTCCGCCCGACGTCGAGCGGCTGCGACTTCCCGCTCAGGACCATCGGCAGGATGCCGGCGTTGCACGCGAGGCGGCGGGCTTCGCCGGCGGTGATCGCCTGACCGGTGCTCAGGCGAGCGACACCCAGCTCCTCGGCCAGCCGGTCGTGGTCGATCATGACCACCAACGACGCGCTGTCACCCCCGTGCTGGGGGGCCGCGGACCGGGGCAGCCGCTCGAGCAGGCTGCAGAAGCCCTGCGCCAGCAGCCGCGAGTAGGGGACGCGCTCGCCGGTGTCGGGATCGCGTCGGTCGATCACGCCGAGCGGATCGTCGCTGAGGTGGTCGCGGCGCGGCGAGGCGAACGCATGGAGCTGGGTGAGCAGCAGGTCGGCGTGGAGCGTCGGCAGGTCGGCCGTGATCCGCACCAGTCCGTCGCCCAGCTCGCGCCGGTGCACCCGCATCCGCTGGTGCGCCTGGCGTTCCGAACGCGCGAGCTCCCGCCGTTCGTGCTCCTCCGCGACCTCGGGAGCGACCACGTCCAGCACCCGGCGACCGAGCACGCGCAGCTCGCGCGGGCCGAACTCGGCCGCACACTCCACGAGGTGCCGCTCCGCCTTCAGCCGGGTCTGGTCGTCGACGTCCGCGGGGAGCGCGTCCAAGGCAGTGGCGATCACGTCCGCCTGCGGGCGCGAGATCGCACCCGACCACAGCGCCGAGCCGAGCTCGGCGTACCGCCGGTCGAGCGCCTCCGCGAGCCGCTGCAGTCGTCGGCCCTCGGGGCGTTCGAGCCGGGAGGTCTGCGCCAGCCACAGCCCCGCCGAGCGGGTGGCTGCTTCGTCGGCCACGTCGTCCGCGACGGCCAGCACCGCCAGCCGCATCCCCTCCAGCCGCGCGATCTGCCGCGACAGCTCGGTCAGCACCTCCGCCTTGGCCGGAGTGGTGAGGAAGGTCGGCGAGCTGCCGGCTGCCTCGTCGATCGCAGCCGCCACCGCAGCAGCACACCGCTGGAACGGGTGCTCCAGCTGCGGAAGGGGCGCCTGACTCATGCCACAGACGCTAGGTCCGCCTCCTGACGAAATCGGCTCACGGAGTGAACGGCTGTGGACACACGCGCCCGAACCCGGACTGTGCACGAAATGTGGTCCAGGACGGCTCGCTCAGGCGCCCAACGCCTCGCCGCGCCGGACGCGCGTCGACCGTGGTCAGTCGTTCACCACGTGGGCATCGGGGCCGGGATAGGTCAGTCCCTCGTGCCCGTCGCTCCACCGCACGAGGTACGGCGGGCCACCGCCCTCACCCCTCACCTCGACGATCTCGCCCTCCCGGCGGGGGGCATCGACCCGGTTGCTCTCGACCACCAGGTGGTCGCCCACCTTTGCGTGCATCTCACCACCACCTCCCGTTGCTCTCACGATGCTCCTCTCCGTGAGGCGGGGCAAGGGACCGGGGTCTCCAACGACGAGACGTGCCTGTGGAGGACCGGATGCGAACCCGCCCGATCCGAGGCACCGTCTCCGCATGACCTTTCGACCGACCATCCGCTCCCAACAAGACCTCGAGGACGCCTGGCGTCGCCTGATGGGACCGCTCGGCTTCTCCGGCCCCAGCATCTGGCTGATGCTGATCGCCGCCGACGACCGGCCGTTCCCGCACCTCACCCAGATCGAGGAGGCCGATCCCCTGCCGACGCCGCTCGTGGCGGACCGCTTCGCCGAGATGATCCGCGAGCTGCGCACCGAGTTCGCCCCGGGCGGCCGGGTCGCCTTCCTCCGCAGCCGCCCCGGGCACCGGCGGCCTCACCGCCGACGACAAGGCGTGGGCCGAGGCGCTCTACGACGTCGGCCGGCGCGCCGGCGTACCCACCGAGGTCGTGCACCGCGCCTGCGACACCGACCTGGTGCCGGTCCCGATGGACGACGTGCTGCCCGACACCGCCGCCTGAGGGTCGGCTACTCGCTGACGTAGCTGAACACGACGGTGCCGTCGCAGCGCGCGTCGAGGTAGGCGGTCTCGGTGAAGTCGTTGGTGGCGTACGCCGACAGGCAGACGCCCTGCTCGCGACCCCGGGCGTTGACGATGACGTACGTCGTCGGGTCCTCGACCTTCCTGGCGACCTTCCTCACCAGCGACGCCACGGTGGCTGCCGTCGATCCGCGCCGAGGTCGAGCCGCTCCTGGGTGGCCTTGCCCTTGCCGGTCCAGTCCTGCCAGTCGCCGTCGTAGTAGTAGCCGAACGACCGCTGGCTGTCGGCGTCCACCGGCACCTCGATCACGGCGTACCCCGGGTAGATCGTCGCCCCGAACACGGTCGTCGAGCCGGTCTTCGCCTCGACCTCCCTGACCAGCTCGTCATACCCCTCGGCCGACGTCAGGTCGACCGACTCGCCGACCTCGACCGACTCCGAGATCACGCTGTCCTGGCCGTCCACCCGCGCGAACAGCACGAGCGGCACGACCAGCGCCAGCGCGACGACCGCGACGACGCACCACCAGCGACCATACTTGACCGCGGTCGGAGGTTGAGGTGCGAGCGCAGCGAGCCACGAAACCGCTCAGGGGCCACGTCCTCCGTGACCTGCTCGACCGCCTCGGTGACCTCTTCACCCTCGGGACGCCGCAGGTCCCGCACCAGCATCTGCAGCTCGCCGACGGTCGCCGCGCGCAGCAGCCGGTCGACGCGGAGGTCGTAGTCGGGACGGCTGATCTGCCCGTCCGCGAACGCCGCCTCGACGACCTCGATGGCCGCGTCACGGTCGTCGTCGCGGGCCTTCTTCTGCGGGTCGATCACGGACGAAGGCTAGGGCCACACCGGCCCGGCGTGCACCGGATCCGACAGACACCCCCACTCGACAACCGTTCCAAGTACCGAGTGGGGGCGCCTGCGCTCGCGGGCTAGACCCCGACTCTCTAGAACCCCGTTGCTGAGCCCCCGAGACGGACCGACCCGCCGGCCTCGGACTCACTCCGAATCGTGCGCCCGGAACGCCGGTTTGTACAGGTCCCTCCGCGAATCAGCCCTGCGCGATCCAGGGCGTGAAGCTGCGCGGCTCGCCGACCCAGTCGACCAGCCCGTCCGTCGTACCGTCGCTGCGGTTGCCCGACGCCCGCATCGCGACCCGCACGTCGGTCGGGTCACCGATCGCGTGCCGCGACAGCGTGACGTGGACGCGGTCGACCTTGTAGCGGACCACCATCTTGTAGTCGCCCTGCTCGACCGGCTCGCCCCAGCTGCTGGCCTTGAACCCCTCGGTCTCGAGCAGCACGAAGTCGGTGCCCTGGGTGTAGCCGGCGACGAACACGTACTCCGGCCCCCGGTCCTCGCTGTCCGTGTCGATGAAGACGCGCCCGCCCGACCCGGTGGCCGGGTCCTTCCGCAGGTTCTGGTGGTACGAGACGACGTGCAGGTTCTGGTCCGCGTTCCTCACCTGGAGCGCGAGGATGTCCGACCCGTGCCCGGTCTCCCTCGGGTCGTCGATCCCGTACTGCTCGGCGTGCGCCGTCCCCGCGAGTCCGACGGTGAGAGCTGCGGCCGACAGGGCGACGGCGGTGCTGGCGATGCTGGTGCGCATGTCCTTCTCTTCTCTGTGAGTGCTGGAGCCCTGTCCGGGCCGCGCCCCGTGTGGGCGTGCCTCCTAGACGCAGCACCTCGCGAAGAAGGTTGCACCCACATGCAAACCATCGAGTCAACGAGTCCCGCAACCGCCCGTGTCCCAACTGACTTTGGGCTCCCTTGCCCTCGAGTCGATGGTCACACCCTCAATCCTGCAACCAGCAGGGACCGCCCACTTCCTCACCCCATGACAGCGTGCCTGGTCGCTCAGATCGGCCCAACGAGTTAGGGTCGCCGGATCATCTGCAAAGGGGAGACTGTTGAAGATCAAGGCCCTAAAGACCATTCTGACGGATGGCGCTAAGCAGTATCCAATCTATCTCGGGTTCCTGTCGGCCTATGACCTTCGTAAGATCTCGAGCGTCCCGAGTTTTGGGGCGGCCAGTGGCAATGCGGAAATAGCGCGCAACGTTCTGAATCCGCCAGTCAAGGATTGGCAGCGACCGCTCATTGAGGCGAAGTGGCAGGCAATTCGCGATCGCTTTAGCCTTCCGGGCGAACTCATGCCCAACCCTGTACTGCTGGCTGTCGCCGAGCCCGCGATGGTGTCCGTTCAGCAGCAATCAATACACGGCCAACTGACAGAGTTGTTTGAAATTGACGTCACGGAACCGTCAAGCGGGCAAGACGCCCCGCTGTGGATACTTGATGGTCAGCATCGAGTTCGCGGCGTCTCAGAGTCGGCAAATAGCCACAACTCAGTGCCACTGGTTCTACTCCACGGCACGGCCGCCGCCGCCTACAGTCCTCAACAGTTCGCGAAAGTGTTCGCAGAAGTCACAACTTACGCAACACCTCTTGACCCGCTTCATGAAGATTGGCTGCGGTTCGCCTTCAAGCTCGGGCCTGATGAGCAGGGCGGGGGCCAGTCGACCCCAGCCTGGAAATCGATGGCTGCTGTTGCCCACCTTTGTGAAGTGCAAAACGTCGGAAGCAGCAGTGACGCGAACCCGTTTCACGACCGCGTCCAATTCAACCCCGAGAAGGCTCCGACAAACTCTCTTGTTGGAGGATTTCGAGATACCGCCATCACCCTGCGCGAGATCATCCATCAGCACTACTACTCGCGGCCCGCGAGCACGCTATCCCCATCGTTGATTGCCGAGCAGGTCGCTCTTGCCGTACTGGCTTTGACCCGAAACGATACGACGGCCAGTTCGGATAGCGCATTCTTTGGGGACCCCGCGCACCGCCAGCGGTACCTCCAGGATGGGTTCATCGTGGGTGCTCTAAACTTCCTGCGCGCGCACGGGGTGCCGCAATCGTGGGACGACGTGCTTCAAGCCTTGGAGTTCCATACGACGTCGTGGGATGTATCGCCATGGGTCGTTACCACGGGTGGCAATTCGGGCAACGTCAGCAAGTCGGTCGCCAGGTCCGTAATGGAACTTTGCTTCGGACAGGCAGCTTCGCCCCCTTCCGTAGGCGACCTCCCGACCTTCCTGAGCGGCGATAACGCGGAGGTCCGGATTAGATGCTCTCCACTTACTCCCGCGGGCCGCGCCAGGCGCACGAATTATACTGAAACGTCGTTTCCAATCAACGGGAACAAGGCCCTCAACGTTGGAGCCAGCCGGCACATCAAATTGGTGTTCCGAGTCTTCGAACATTGGCAAGTTGGAGATCATCGATCAGGCCCAACCGCTGTCGTCCGCATACAGCGCCGCAAAGATGCGCTCCGGCATCTACCTTGAACCAGGCGGAGGAACCCTGCGGCTTCTAGTAGGTGCTGAATTTTACGGGGGGACACGCAGCGAACTCAAACTGACTGTCACGTGGACATGAAGGTGTTGACATCATCCTCGCGGATTCACGCGGCACGGGACGATTTCCGCCTTCTTGTGGCAAAGCCGAGAGACGCCGTGGGAACTGCTGCTGGATATGCACGGGGCCGGCACATTGTCTCTTCCCCAGTCAGCCACGCTGGTCCACCCGCAGTGGCTAGAGGATGGAGAACTCATTCCCGCTCGGCGGAGGGCGCGCACGTTCGCATCGCGCGCCGCCCCCCTACGAATCCTGCTCGTCTCAATTGATCTGGGGCTACGACTGTCGTTCCAGCCTTCCGCTTGAAGCTGGATCACCTGTTCCCGTGGGGGACTGGGCGGCCCAACGATTCCGGAGAATGCGATCTACCTGTGCAAAGATCACAACCGCGCGAAGGGCCATGATCTCCATCTGAATCCTTGGCGCGCGTCTGACTTTGGATGGCTGGCTGATCGAGCCGGCCGAAGTGAGCAGGCTGCGAGCGGGCGCCTAGGACGACGGACTCGACGACGCCAAGCACACCGCCTCGAGGCTACGGTGAACTCGGCGGGCCGCCCTCGGCGCCAACACGGAAGCGCCCAGGTAGCGCATTGTCGTCGCGAATGTCCGCCCTCGCTAGACGGGACACGCGTCCTGAACTCTCTCTGAGGCGACAGCTTCATGAACGCGGCCTGCGCTACCGCGTCCAGTTGCCGGTTCCGGGGAACCCTCGCAGGTCGATCGACATTGCGTTCTCACGTGGCCATATAGCGGGTTGCGTGGGACGGCTGCTTCTGGCACGGGTGCCCGCATCATGGAACCCGCCCTCAGACAAAGAAACTCAGAGTGGTGGGGCTGGAAGATCAACGTAATCAAGCCCGCGACGCCGACACGGATCGAGTTCTGACCGACGCGGGTTGGCGGGTGATTCGGGTCTGGGAGCGTGAAGACACAACCCAGGCTGCCGCCCGAATCGAGTCGGTCTGGCGTCAGCGCACCGGTCGTTCGCCCAGGCCACTTAGTTGAGGAGCGAGCCACCCGCCAGTTGCCACAAGCAGGCTCGGTCCTCCCGCTCCTGAGGTTTATCTGGAACTTGTCAGCGCGGGCCGCCCCCGATCCCTCCGTCGACCTCGAGGAGGTTGTCGCCCGATCGGCCGCACCGTCAGGTGGCCAGCAAGCAATGCCGACTCGAGGGCTGGAAAGTCCTCGATCCAGAAAGCGTCGACTCGGAGGGGCCGTGAAGGCACGCTTCCGAATACGCGACGCGCCAGTGTTGGAGGGCGCCACCCGCCCACCAGCCTCGCGCTTCCGGGCACGGTGCCACGACGACGAACGTCAGCCGTCCTCGTCCATGACTCCCCTCGCCAGTGAGGACGAGGAAGCCCAGACCCTGCTCGGCAACGCACGCACGGATGGCCCGCTCGTCGTTGAGGATGAGGCCGCCGCGACCGCGATTTGCGCCGACCAGAATCCGGAAACACCTGATACTCCGTGTGGGCTTTTGAGATCCCACACTCGGTTCAAGGCGTAGTCAAAGGTCGTGTTGCCGTAGGTGGTGCGAACGGGCGACTGCCCGGGCGTGAAGGCGGCGTTCAGGACTTCTCGACCGCGCGCTTCGAAGTACCACCCTTGCCACTCATTGTCGTGCTGTCCTCGAGCACCGCTGGCCGCCAACCACTCGACGCACTCTTCGGCCGTCCCACGGCTCGGCGCGCCAGCCGTCCACCAGGGCCGCGACCAAGGCTTCCGCTTCTGCTTGTGGAGTTGCGAGCACCTCGGCAGAGGAAGAGCCCAGCCGACCCAAACGGCGCTCGGCGCCGGCAAGGATGACGTTCAAGCCCTCGAGCGAGATGGTCTCGCCGGTCGAGTAGCACGTGTCCGTCCAGGTGACACCCAACTCCGTGGCGATTTCGCGCGCGAGCCGCGTCTTGCTGCCCCGGTCCAAGGCGGCGTCACCTAGCAAGTTGTCAGCAAGGTTCACGAGCACGGACTTGTGCTCCTTGCTCCCCGGCCCCAAGTGTTCCTGCGGTGCTCCAGTGAGCCGTGCGATTCGCGTAACGGCCTCGATCTTGGAGACCGCCGGCTGGAACGCGGCCCAGCCGGGGCCGGTGAGCGTCGCTGGGCGTGGAGCCCTTGAGGCGGACGAGCTGCCCCTCGTAGTACGCGTCGGTCGCCCCCTCCAGGAGCGCGTTGAGGCCGGCCAGGTTGACCTTGTTCTTGACCGTGAACTCCACGGGCCGCCACTCGACGTCCAACGCGCCAGCGATCCGCTCCGCCGTGACGGCGTTGGTCTTGGTGACGTCGACGTCGAGGCCGAGCGCATCACGCAGGGCCACGAGAGCGCGCTTCTCGCCACGGTTTCGCTGCTCGGCACCCGTCAACGAGAAGACGCGGTTGATGGCCTCCTGAAGCGTTGTAGCAGGGATGAAGAACTCCCGATCACCGTGCATGCGCGAACGCTCAAATCTCCTGCGCTAGGACTGGGTCCGGGGAAGTTCCGGCACGCGCGAACGCGTCGACCACACCGCGGCCGTTACGTCGGCCGCGAGAGTCCTGTGAGATCTCCCCGGAATGGGCGAGGACGTACTGCCGGATCACGTGGTAGGCGGCACCGACATTCACACCGTTGCCCATCTGCTTGTAGGAGGCTGGGTCACGCTGTGCCGCAACCCCGACCGCCCCCGAACTCTCGCGAGTGAACGCAAACCAGTCGGGGAGACCTTGTAGCCGCGCAGTCTCGCGGGGCGTGAGGCGCCGCCGATCACCCAGGACCGAGTCTGCGTGATCGCCACCAGGGCAGGGACGTAGTCCGGCCGCTTGGCGCGAATACCGGACGGGCGGAAGTGCATGATCGTGTCGGCCAGGGTCGGTGAGGGCCGGCCTGCCACTCGAACTTCCGCCTCGACGGCGGGAAAGCGTCGAGTTCAAGGCGGAACCGATCGAGGACCTCGCTGTGTCGCTCGTAGAACGCTGCGTTCTTCAGCAAGAACGCGCGCTTCCACGCCGGGAACGGCTCACCTCGCATCGCCGCGACATCTATCAGATCGGTCGCCTCCGCGATGGGGCGCCAGTCGTCTGCCCAGATCGGGAAGCCGGGGAGTCGCTCGTCTGGACCGAGCCTGTTAGCGACTGCTGTCAGCAACCGGTCCCAGGTGTCGATCCACTTGGTCTCGGTCGACTCAAGGAAGTACCTCCCGGGACGTCAGCGTCGTCGAGCAGGGGCAGATCACGTGCGAGCTCCCACTGGTCCTTCGTCCAGTCGAGACCAGACGATCGAGGCGACACGATGGGCGGATCGAAGCTGGCAGGGTCCTCGCACGGGCCCGCCCGACGTAGTGCGCAAGAATGAAGACTCGTTCACGCACCTGGGGACGACCACCGTGGAGGGCGGAAGCAGGTGGGGTGAGAAGACGGCGGCTCATCAGCGGTGCGGTAACCGAGCTGACGCAGGGTCGTCACGATCGTCCTGAACGTGGTGTCGCGATGCCGTGGGCCGGCGAGGTTGCGGACGTTCTCCAGAAGGACGACCGATGGCCGGGTCCTCGGTTCTCAAGGATGCGAGCGATGTTCCAGAAGAGGGTGCCCCGCGTCTCGGCCATCCCCCGCTGGAAGCCGCTCTTGGAGAACGGCTGACAGGGGAAACCTGCCGCGAGGACGTCTGCGTGCGGGACGGTCACCTTGGGATCGGTCAGCGGGACGATGTCACCGCTCACCTTGTAGCGAACGGCCTCCTTTGGAGTTGCCGCACGCTCACGCAGCGGCCGGAGCCAGTTGTAGTCGTAGACGGCAGCAGCATCCGGGTCGATCTCGGACGCGAAGGCGAACTGACCACCGGCCGCATGCAGCGCGGCGTGAAAGCCGCCGACCCCGGCGAAGAGGTCCGAGAAGGTGAACGAGGGCCCGGTCGAGGCCATGTTCGAAGTCTAGGCCTTCCGCTGCGGGGGAAGCAGGACGTGTCGGGCGTGTTGTGGACGAGGTGGCGGACCGGACGCCGGCCCGCCACCTCGTCGAGTGTCGATCAGCTGTGATCGGTCATCCAATGGCCATCCAACGGCCACCTGGACATTGCTGGCGGAAGCGGGACTCGCGAGCCATTGGAGCCGACATGCCCCTGAGTCTAGGCAGTCCTGCCCCGCGCTCACGCGCGACACGGCGACCTGGGACGGGTGTGGCAAGAGTGGCGATCTGGGCCGGAACTAGGTTGCGCCAACCGCGCAGGTCGCGAGGGCCGCACGACCGCTCATGCCTGCGGGCTCAGGCGATCAACACAACCTCCTCTTCGCTGCCCGCGTGCTAGCGGCGCCCAACCAAGAAGCTGCCCGCAGTGTCAGCCCCTGCTGAGAGGATCAGTGCATGAGCAGCATCAACCCCGAAGACGTCTATGCCGCAGTCCGCGCCATCCCGGTGGGCGCCGTGATCACGTACGGCGACCTTGCCGAGCGGGTGGGCCTTACTCGCAATCACGCCCGCGTGGTCGGCAACGTGCTCAGTAACCGGCCCGACAACGACGCCTGGATGACCACCCCGGCCGAGGACCATGACATTCCTTGGTGGCGAGTCGTGAAGGCGGATGGCACGCTTCGGGCCGATCAGGACGACGGCAGTCGGCGGTGGGTTGATTGGGCCAAGTCCGTGCTGGTCAGCGAGGGCGTGGCCTTCACCGACGATGGACGCGTGGCCAGCCTCGCCACTGCCCGCCGCCACCCGAGCGGCAGTGGCACGCGCACGTCCCAGGCGAAGCCGTACCTCGAGCCCGAACCGTGCTGGAAGCACGAGACCATTCAGTACTCCTGCCGAGACTGCGCGCCGAGCCGCTAGACCCAACGCAGTGGCCAACCCATCTCAACCGCACTCACAGGCCGCTGAGCGATTGGTCATGCCGATATGCGAGCGAAGGCCGCACTGCTGAGCCACAGCGCCGGCAGCACGTCGTCCACTAGGTTCGCGACATGGGTTCGCGCCACGTTCTGGTCGCCGTCTCCGGAGCTCAGCTTGTAGCTGGAGTAGCGGGCCAACTGGTCGCGCTTCGCGATCGTCGGTCCTTCGACATCGCCCTCCTGGGCTGGCGCGGACAGCCGGAACGGGTGGCCCGCGACTCCTGGTTGCTCGGGACAGGCTTGTCGGCTCCCGTCTTCATGCTCTCGATCCAGGGCGCCGCGACTGTTCGGCTGTGGGCGGGGCCCAGCCGTGTCGCGACGCGGATCCTCGGGTCGTTGGGTGCGACCATGGTGTGCGGCTACCTCATCGAGCAGGAGTTCCGCGGCGCGCTGACTCCCGCGGGCTGGAACACGACAACGACGCCCATCGCGGCGGCAGGCTTCACGCTTGCCCTCGCGATGGCCGCGTCGGGTCTGCGGAAGCGAGTAAGCAGGTGACTCGCCTCAGCGTGATGAAGCGTCCGCTCATACCGCGTTGAGGGCGGAGCCCGACCATGCCGCTGAGCGGTCATGCCGATGAGCGGGCGTCGATAGAAGCAGGCCTGATGGCGCAATCTGTGGGAAGGTTGTCGTAGACGACACGCGATCCTGAGGCGCACGGTAGAGCCATGAAGGCTCCCGCAGTCACCTTCGTGATCTTCGATGGCTTCGACGCATTGGATCTGGCTGGCCCGTTCGAGGTGTTCGGTGAAGCCGGATACGAGCTCACGGTCGTGGCCCCGAACGCGGGTCCGGTCCGCTCGGACACGGGGCTGACGATCCACGCGCAAGACTCGGTGGCGAACCTCGATCCGATCCGTCCCGGGACGCTGCTGGTCGTGGGTGGCGAGGGAATGGATGCGGCGAGGTCCGACCGCAGCGTGATCGACTGGGTGGCCGCAGCCGCCACCAAGACCGACCGGGTCGCGTCTGTCTGCCTGGGCGCGTTCATCCTCGCCGAGGCCGGGCTGCTCGACGGGCGTCGCGTGACCACTCACTGGAGGGACGCGGACCGGCTGGCACGGGAGTACCCAGCAGTGATCGTCGACAGCGACCCCATCTTCATCCAGGACGGGCCGATCTGGACCTCCGCAGGCGTGGCAGCGGGCATGGACCTGGCGCTTGCGCTGGTGGAGGCAGACCTCGGACCCCAGGCTGCCCTCGGCGTCGCCCGGGAGCTGGTGCTGTTCCTGCGCCGACCGGGCAACCAGTCGCAGTTCAGCGTCCCACTGTGGTCCGCACCACCCGCAAGCGATGTGATGCGCGAGGTCGTCGAAGCCATCCACCTCGATCCCGGTGCCCGACACGGGATCGACGACCTGGCGTCCCTCGCCGGGCTGAGCCCGCGACATTTGCAGCGGCGATTCACCCAGGAGACGGGTCTGCCACCAACCGTGTACGTCGAACGGGTCCGCGTCGAGGCTGCGCAACAGGCCCTCGCCGAACGCGACGACCCACTGGAAACCATCGCGCGACGCTACGGCTTCGGCACCGCCGAGACCCTGCGCAGGACATTCCACCGACTCGTCGGCATCGCACCCTCGGAGTATCGAGACCGATTTCGCACGGCGCACGCCACCTCGGCCCGACACGCAGCACCAGAAGCCTCACCACCGGCGCAGCCGGTCCACCTCAAGGGGGTCAGCTCATGAACTACGCAATCCAAGGCACGGCTACCCAACTCAAGCCTGGGCGCGAGGAGCCACTGAAGCGCTCTGGCGGGATACCGATGCCACCGGAAGCAGGCATGCCATCGATCCCATCGCGGACCCGACGTCCCTCACTATCCAGAATCCGGACGGCCTTGTTACACCGTCGCGGTACGGGCGGCCCGCCAGACACGGGTAGCCGGGCGTCCGCCGGCAGCGGCGTCAGCCCGATCGCTGCCGGAGCGTCTCGTGGCGTCGCTTTCCTTGTCCGCCGGTGACCCCGCAAGCGCGCCGCGTCGCATCGACGGCGCCTGGTACCGAGGTTAGTAGCGCTCCTGGGATCAGGCGCAGAACGGCAGCTGGTCCGGCATGGTCGAGTGGACTGTCGAGCCCGGCTCGACGTACGTCGGTCGAGTGCCAGCCATCCGTATCCGGCCCGCGCGTCGGCAAACGGCAAGCCGCTGACAACAAGCCCTCATCAACGCCTAGCGTGCGCGGGCGCCCCGAGCCCGGCCTGCCGACGAAGTGCACGCCCATGCCGATGAGAGGTCTGACGCGATCACCAACCGGCAGGCCCGAAGGGGGTTCACCCATTCGGGCTACTCAACGTGGGCGATGCGCCCACGCAGCCCACGCGATAGAGCGGAGATGTCCGGGGCCGCTACCGGGCGGCCGCAGAACAGGGGGGAACGACATGCTCAAGCGTATTGGAATCACGGGAGCCGTGGTCGCGGTGGCGGCGCTGGCGGTGGGATCAGTTGGGCCGGCGACGGGTCAAGGCAGCTCCGATCGAAGCGAAGACCACGGGCAGACGGTGCGGGTGCTGTCGACGAACACAGAGGAAGCCTTCGTAGACGCCGGTGAACCCGGCTTCAGCCTCGGTGACTCGTTCGTGTTCAGTTCGAGACTGACCAGGCACGGCGAGACCTTTGGCCACACGGGCGTGGTCTGCACGGTCACCTCGGTGAGGATGGAGGAGTCGCAGTGCGTCGGCACCGCGTGGCTCCGTCGAGGCCAGATCAGCATCCAGGGGCTGCTCGCGGGCGAGCCGGAGGAGTTCGAGTTTCCGATTACCGGCGGCACCGGCGCCTTCGAGGACGCGGGTGGGACGCTCGTCGTCCGGGAACTCTCCGACACCGAGGAGCGCCTCACTTTCCACATCACCGACTGACCAAGGTCCGGGGGCCCCTCACGTCAGGCACAGGTGTCGGGTTGGTGCGCCGCCGACGGCCTACAGGCGTGAGGGCTCACGCACGCTCATAGCCGCTGTGCAGTTATGCCGATGAGCGGTACGTCCCTTGCCTGCCCCCGGTCACTCGGAGCCCGGCCCTCACTCGTCGATCCGTCCACGCCCGTCATTGTGCGCCCGCGCGTGCTCTCTGCGGGAGCGTCGCGGGGTATTCAGTTGTGACTCTTGCGGCGCCGGTCCGGACGCCGGAATACTCGAGTGCGCCGCTTCGTCTGGGTGAGCCCGAGGGGCCGTCATGGGACCTGAGAAGACACGGTCAGCCGTGCCACGGGGCGAGCGCGCACTCACGCCGGGACCGACATGAGCGACCCCCTCGACCAGCTGGTGGCGGCGCTGGCGGCGCGCGCCCCGAACCCGGGTGCCGCGCTCCCAGCGCTGACCGCTGCCGCCCAGCGCGTCCGCGACGCGGACCCGGCGGGCCTCGACCAAGCGGTGCGATCGTGGCGGACCACCCTGGCCTCCGTCGCGGCCGGAGCCGGGGCGGGCACGCAGGCCCAGGCCGAGCGCCTGGTCGCGAGCACGCTCGGGCTCCCGCCGATCCCTGGGCTCGCCGACGGCATCGCCCGGTCCGTCCTCACCGGCGACCACCGGCTGCTCAGCGGCTGGAGGGCCGACGCGCCCCTCGGGCCCCTCGCGTTGAGCGCCCAGCACGCAGCCGTCGCAACGGCGCGAGCGCAAGGCGAGCAGCTGCTGGTCGGCCTGCTCCCGGCCAGCGGGGTCGCGGGGGTGCTGGACGCCGGACCGGTGCGGATCAAGGGCAGCTTCCTCGTCGACGACGACCGCAACGGCGCCACCGGCCACCTCTCGGTCACCTCCGGGGCGGTCGCCGCCGGGGCGCTGGGACGGCTCGCGACCGAGGCGCGGCACGGTCTCGTTCGTCGCGATCCTGGGCGCCCGGTTCACCCCCGGGATCCAGCTCGGCTTCGGCTTCGAGCTCTCGACGGTGGGCGGCGTGATCGGCGTCAACGTCGCCGTCGACGCCGACGAGCTGCGCCGCAAGCTCCGAGAGGGCACCGCGCTGGCGATCTTCTTCCCCGCCGACGTCAACGCGGGCGAACGCCTGCTCCCGGCCGTGCGCGAGACGTTCCGGACCCGAGCCGGGAGCGTCGTCGTCGGCCCGTCCGCCGAGCTCACCTGGCTCCAGGTCGCCGGGGCGTCGATGCTGCGGATGTCGTTGGTGCTGCTCCTCGAGCTCCCCCGCGGCCGTGTGCTCGTGCTCGGGCGCGCCGCGGTGAGCATCCCGCCGATGCTGGACCTGCGGCTCGACGTGCTCGGCGAGATCGACGTCCCGCGCGGCTTCTACGCCGTCGACCTCGCGGTGGTCGAGGGCCGGGTGATGGGGATCTTCCGGGCCGGAGGCACCGCGGCGATGCGGATCTCGACGGCGCGGCCGGCGTACACGCTCTTCACGATCGGCGGCTTCTACCCCGGCTACCGCACCCAGGTGCCGGGCCTGCCGGAACAGCGGCGGATCTCGTTCGGACCCAGCATCCCGCTCCCCCTGACCTTCCGCTTCGAGGGCTACCTCGCCTTCACAGGCGGCACCTTCCAGGCCGGCGCCCGCTTCGAGATCGGCTTCGACGTCGGCATCCTCTCGGCCCACGGCTTCCTGTCCTTCGACGCCATCGCTCAGCTCGACCCGTTCCACCTGCGCGTCGACCTCGCCGGCGGAGTCGAGGTCGAGGCGCTGGGCGTCGACTTCGCCGGGGTCAACTTCCACGGCACCCTCGACGGTCCGGGACCCGTCGTCGTCCGCGGGCGGGTGCGGGTCTCCTTCCTGGGGGCCAAGGCCTCGTGGAACGACCGCTTCGTGCTCGGCTCCCCCGACGGACCGCCGCCGGAGCCGTTGCTCGACCACGTCGCCGCAGCCGTCGCCGAGCAGGTCGTCCCCGGCGCCATCTCCGGTACGGCGGGGCACGACCCGCACGTCGCGCTCGACGCGCCCGCCCGGACCCCCGATGGCATCCCCGTCGTGCACCCGATGGGAGCCGTGCGGTGGAGCCAGACCCTGGTCCCGCTCGACCACCAGCTGCAGCGCGTGCAGGGCCGGCGGATCGGACGGACCTGCACGGTCCGCGTCCAGAACCTGGTCGACGGCACCACCCAGGGCGTCGTCGCGCCGTTCGCCCCGGCCTCGTTCCGCGACGCCGACCGCGACCAGCTGCTGTCGCTGCCCGCCTTCGAGGACCTGCCCTCCGGCGTCCAGGTGGCGCTCGACCTGGACCGCGACCAGCCGGCAGTCGTCCCGGGAGAGCTGGCCTACCGGGACGTCTACGAGCGGGAGGACCGGCTGATCCCGACGACCACCCTCCTCGTCACCGCGGCACTCGCGGCGCAGCTGGCGGCGGCGCGGGACGCGGCGTCGGTCCGGCTCAAGCCGCCACGGCTGACGGTGCGACCCGAGGCCTGGTCGGTGCGCGACACCGCCGACCCCGGACGAGCCGACGAGGCCACGTCGTGGACCGCCGCGGTCGTCGGCGCCGCTGCCGGGCGCAGCGAGGGCCGGGACACCGTGGCCCTCCCGCAGAGCGAGCCGGCCTACTCCGCTGGCGACCTGTGGGGGCCACCGTGAGCGAGCTCCTCGACTTCGCCCGGTGGGCGCGGCGCGGCGGGCCGGGCGACGCGCCTGTCGGCGGACGCCCGAGCACCAAGGTGGACTTCGAGATCTACGACGAGCGGCACACGGTGCCGACGGCGCTGCACTTCGCGCAGCCCGGCCCCGGTGATGTCCGCGGCCTCCAGGCGGGCGCGATCCGGCAGGTCGTGCCGCCCCCGGGCGACCACGACGCCGACGAGGAGCACTGCCCCTACGTCGAGCTCGCCACCGAGGACCTGCCCTGGCGCTACGGACTCACCGGCGGTGGAGACCCGCGCCCCTGGTGCGTCCTCGTGGTCGGCGACCCCGCCGACGTCGAGCTGCTCGGCGACCGCGCCCGGATCGGCCCGGTCGCGCAGGGTGCTGCACCCGCTCGGTGAGGCGCGCCTCTCGGCTCACGTGCAACGAGCGCGAGGCGCCCCGGCCGGCTCCGGCTTCTCCCGCGTGCTCAGCCGGGCGGCGCTGGAGAAGGAGCACGACTACGTCGCCGCCCTCGTCATCCCGTGGCGCGCCGACGGCTCCCCGGCCTGGCCCGGTGCCGACCCGGTGATCGTGCCGTGCCTCCACTCGTGGACATTCCGCACCGGCGAGGAGGGCACCTTCGACGACCTCGCCCTCGCGCTGCACGCGGCCGACAACGACCCCGTGGGGACGGTTCGCGTCCACGTGCGCCGGCCGGACGGCGAGCACCAGATCACCGTCCCCGGGGCACTCACCACTCTCGGCTTCGAGTGGGAGCCGCTCACGTCGGGGCACCCGGCCCGCGACCACGAGGTGCTCACCGACGAGACCGACGGTCAGGGTCGGCGCTACGTCCAGCCGCCGGCGTACGGCGAGGCGTGGGTCACGCACGGCGGCGTCCGCGACGACGTGGCCACCGCCGCCACCCAGCCCGACGCGCAGTGGCCCTGGACCGCGCAGGCCAACGCCGACCTGCGGATGCGGGCGATCGCCGGCGTCGGACTCCAGGCGGGGATCGACCTCCAGGAGCAGATCGTCGACGCGGCCGACCGACAGTGGGGCGCCGGGCGATGGGCCGCCGACCTGGTCGGCTCGCTCGCCCTCGGGACCGCGGTGACCGACCGCCTGTGGCGTCGCGCCCCCGAGGACCAATCGGCGCTGCTCGCGCTGCTCGGCCCCGCCGCCCACCGGGTCCCCGTCACCGATCACCCCACCGCCACGTCGCTCGCCGGCGCGCTGACCGATCCCGGGCCGGGCCGGGCGGCCTACCCGGTCGGGCTGCTGGGCCCCCAGGTCGCCCGCGTCGTCGGCCGGAATGCGGTGCGGGACGCCGGCGGCGTCGGCGCCCTCCAGGACCGCGCGACCGAGGGGCTGCCGACCGCCACGTCGCCGCACGACGAGATCGCGTGGGGCGCCGAGGTCGACGAGATCGACGCCGGCCACGTGGCCGGGCTGGGGCATCGCACCGAGCGGGACACCGGCGGCGAGGTCACCGCGCAGGACGTCGACGACGCCATGCACCGCAAGCTGGCCGACCTGCCGATCGCGCGCGAGCTCGAGCCGGTGCCGCCCGAGTCGCTCCTGCCACCGCGCCCCGCGGCCGTCACCGAGATCCTCGTCGACGCGCTCACCAACGGCTCGGCCGGCCGGCGCGTGATCGGCCGGCTCGAGGGCCACGACCTGGAGGAGCCGCTCGCGCCGCTGCGCGACTGCCCGGACCTCGACCTGCCCGCCTGGCCCTACCTGCGCGACGTCGTACCCCACTGGCTGCTGCCGGGAGCCGAGACCCTCGAGCCCGGCGAGGTCGTGGCGATGCGCACCTGCCCCGAGTTCGTGGAGGCGTTCCTGCTCGGCCTCAACCACCGGGCCCTCGGCGAGCTGGCGTGGCGACAGCACCCCGTGTCCGCCGGGTGTACGCCGCTGCGCCGGTTCTGGGACGCGGTGCCCGACGACGGCGACGCCGCCACCGGGGAGGACGTGCTGCCCGTCAAGGCCTGGCCCGACGGCAGCCGGCTCGGCTCGCACGCCCCGCCGGGAGTCCGCGCCGAGCGGCTGGTCGTCGTGGTCCGCTCCTCGCTCTTCCGCCGCTATCCGCGCACCCTGCTCTTCCTGGCGCCGCAGGGGCCGCTCGCCGACTGGAGCCGCGGCGACGTGCGGCTGGACCAGCCGGTCATGCCGCGCTCGGTGGCCGCCATGAGCCCCGACCTCACGATGTTCGCCTTCGACGAGGACCCCGACGTCATCCAGACCCATTGGGTGGTCGTGCAGGAGATGCCCGAGGGCATCCGCTTCCTGCGCACCGAGCCCGGCGCCGACAGCGCCACCTGGGCCGAGGCCAACCTCGACACCCCGCTCCGCGTGCTGCTCCCCGGGCCGGAGACGGTGGGGGTGTTCCAGTGAGCGGCAGCATCGGCGTTCTCCTGCCGGCCCGGCTCGAGACCCGCTTCGACCAGCGCCCCGACGGGTCGTGGCGGCTGCGGGTCATCGTCGTCCCCGGCGAGGCGTCGTTCGACGTGCACGACCCGGTGGTCCGCACGGACGAGCTCGACCGGCTCGAGGTCGCGGCCGACGCGTGCGACGGGCAGCTCGCCGGCGAGGACGGCGCGGGCGCGTTCGACGCGCTCGCCCAGGAGGTCGGTGCGGGTCGGGCGCTCTGGCTGGTGCGTACCCGGCTGCGCGTGACCGCGGCCGGCTGGTCGGTGGACCGGAACGGCGCCATCGAGCGCGGCGAGGGCGAGGCCGCGCCGGCGACCCTGCGCGGCCTGCCGAAGCGGCTCCAGGTGTGGGCCGAGACCGACAGCGGGGAAGTGCTGCTGCGGACCTTGCGGCCGCGCCGCCGCAACCTCCCGGTCAGCCCGCCGCGGACCGATCTCCCCGAGGCCGAGCGACCCGACGTCTTCTGGGCCTCCTGGCAGGTGCTGCGCCGCAGCGGCCTCGCCGGATCGGTCAACCTGGACCGGAAGGGGGTCGACCCCGACGCGATCCGGCGCCTCGTCGTGGTCGGCGTGGGCACCACCCCGGCGGCGCCGCTCTTCGAAGCGCACGCCCACGCCGGCAACGCGGGGCTGCTGCGCCCGGGCACGCCGACCAACGTGACCGCCGGGTCCGCCGGTCATCCGCAGCCGACGGCGGCCGACCACCACGCCCTCCTGCGGGACCCGGTCGAGCCCGAGCACCTGACGCCCCCCGCGTCGACGGCGTCGGAGGACCTGGCGCGCGCCCTCACCGGCGCGACCACCGGGCTCCCGCGCCTCGTCGGCGGCGACGTCGACCACCGCAGCGTCCAGCACGCCGCCGTGCAGACCGTCTGGCCGGCGCTGTGGGGCCACGCGGCCCAGGACCTCTGGGGACCCGGTGACCGATGGCCGGTGGCCGAGCTCTCCTGGTGGATCGAGCGCAACCTGCTGCCGCAGGGCCCGTTGGCCACGCTGCTCGTCGACGACCAGCCGTACGGCGTCCTGCCGCTCACGCCCCTCGAGGCGGCCGCCGGCGGCCACCCGGTCGAGGACCACCTCGCTCCCGCGCTCGCCGAGGCGCTGCGCAGCGTCGCCGACCTCGCCGCCGAGGACCGCGACACCGTCGTCGGGGCGGACTCCGAGCGGCTGCTCCGGGTGCTGGGGAGGACGCCGACGTCGCGGGGCTACGCGTGGCGGTGGAGCCTCCCGCTGGCGCTGCTCGGCGAGCCGGCGGTCACCGACGCGCAGGCCGCCGCCGTGGCGCCGTACCTCAACGCCGCCGGGCACGACGCGACGGTGGCGGCGACGCCCCCGGTGACGGTGGGCTCGCGTGGCACCGTCACCGAGCCCCCCGCCGAGCCGCTTGCCCGCCCCGACGACCCGGCCACGGCGGTGCAGTGGGACCTGGCGATGCGGATGGCCGAGCAGGTGCTCAACGCCGCGCACCCTGAGGGCGAGCTGCTGCGCCGAGCGCTGGGGGCGACCGTCAAGGACGAGCCGGTGCGCGCGCTGCTCGGGTGGCTGTGGAACGCCGTCCACCCGCTGCGCGACGATCCGCAGTCGCTCAACGTCCAGCTCGAGGGCCTCGGGGACCCGTGGCCCGACAGCCTGCTCTTCCACCTCGCGCGGCTGTCGCTCGCCGAGGTGTGGCGGTGGGGGCACTGGGCGGCGGAAGGCCGCAGCGGGCCGCCGTCGTCGGAGGGGCGGACGCTGCACGACTTCGGCGAGCCGTGGCCCTCCCCCTGGGTCGGCGACGCCACCTGGGTGATGGAGCTGGTCGCCCGGCTCGTGGACTCGCTGCTCGACCTGGCGATGCGCGACCTCGGGCGTCGTGGCGACCTCGACCGCACCACGGCCGCCCTGGTCGACACGGCCACCCATCGGCTCGACCCGTGGGCGATCGGTCTCGCCTGGCGGCGCCTCGACAGCCGGGACGACGCGGAGCGGGTGCTCGGGCTCTACGGCTACGTCGACCGGCCGTTCCGCGGCGAGCCCGGCCTCGGCGACCGCGGCGTCACCCTGGCTCCCTCGCCCGACCAGGCCAAGACCGCGGCGATCGCGCGGGACCGGGCCGCGGCCCACCATGAGGACGGGCTCACCCCGGTGACCCTGAAGGACCTCGCCCTCGACTCCGAGCGGGTCCGGGTGGCGCTGCGGGTCGCCCGGGCCGTGCGCGGGGGCGCGCACCCGGCCGAGGCGCTGGGGCGCGAGTTCGAGCGGCTGCTTCCGTCAGCCCCGGTCGTCAGGGACTTCCGTGACGCCTACCCGGCGCACCGGACCGACGCCGGCCGGCGCACCTGCGACGGACTCAAGGCCGCCGCCGCGGTGCGGGACGACACCCTCGCGAGCGACACCGGCTTCACGCCCGAGGGCGAGGTGGCCAGGCGGTTCGGACTGCTCGCCGAGCTGCCCGCCGACCTCGGCGACCTGTTCGTGCTCGAGGCCGTGCACGACACCGTGACCGGCGGGGCCGCCCAGGCCGTGGTCGCGCTGGACGCCGCGGCCGGGCTCGCCGCGCCGCCGGACCTACGCTTCCCGACCACGCCGGCGGGCGGCGTACCGCTGCGGACCAGCGTGCACCTCGAGCTGCCGGACGTGACGTCGGTGCGGGCCGCCCGCTTCCCCTCCGACGCCTGCCCCGCCGCCGCGGCCCACCTCGACGACGCCCTGCCTGACCCGGACGGGGCGGACCTCGCGTGGTCGGCGGGCGACGCGATCGTGACGCTGGCCGGGATGGGGCTGACCGCCGCGGACCTGGTCGCGGTCGACGACGACACGTTGCTGGCGGAGGCCGCCGAGCGCCTGGGCGTGCCGGGGTCCGAAGTGACACCCGCGCTCGGGCTGGAGACCGCGCGAGGCCGCGTCGACCTGCTCACGCGGTGCGCTCCCCCGACGGAGACCGACCCCGCGCTCCTCCCCGGGCTCAAGGACCGGGTGCGCGAGCTGCGGGCCGCCGCGCTCGACCTCGCGGTCGACCTGGAGGCCCTCGGACCGGCGGCGGACCTGCCGGCCGCGCTCGCCCGGCGCGCCCTCCGGTGGGGCGTGCGCGGGCCCGCGGAGACCGCCGCCGCGCGCCTGCGAGCGCTGCTGCCCTCGACGCCGCAAGGGCCCGTGCCGGACCCGGTCGGTCATGAGGTCACGGACCCGGTCGAAGAGCTGGCCCGGCTCGGCGGCGGCGCCGGCGGGACGCCCGGGTCCGCCGTACGCCGCGGGCCGGTGCTGCTGCCCGCCGAGTCGCGGGCGACGGGGACCACCGTCTCCGACGAGTGGCGCGAGGTCTTCGGGCGGGTCCGCTCGACCGTGTCGCTGGTGCCGGACGAGTGGACGTGGCGGCACGCCGCCGGTGACGACGCGTGGACGGGGCGGCCCGACGAGAGCGGGCGGGCCCGGGTGGCCGACGTCGTCGTCGGTCCGAGGCGTCCTGGTGCTGTGGTCGCCGGGGTCCTGGACGCCTGGACCGAGACGCTCCCCGAGGGTGACGTGCCGGTGACCGCGGCGTTCTCGTTCCGCACGCCGGGTGCCCGGGCGCCGCAGGCGATCCTGCTCGTGGTGCCGCCCACCGACGGCGACGAGGTCGACGTCGACACCGCGCGCGACGTCGTCCGGCAGGCGGCCATGCTCGCCCGGGCCCGCAGCGTGCCGCCCTCGCGACTGGGCGGCGTGGGAGCGCTGCTGCCGAGCGCCCACCTGCCGGCGGGCGAGCACGGCGGCGTCAAGCTCGCGAGCGTGCCGGTGCTCGGGGACGAGAGCGACAGCCACGGCCTGCACGTGCGGCTCGAGCCCGCCCCCGCGTCGGCTGCCGACCTGGACGACGCCCTGCGCGCTGAGGTGGGCGACCCGGTGTGGATGCTCGCTCGGCAGTGGCAGCTCGGCGAGCACGCGGGGGAGAACGCGTCCAGCCCGGTGCGCTATCGGCTCCAGGTGTCCCAGACCCCGCTGCGGGCGCCGGTGGGCCGGTCCTTCGCCGACCCGGTCCGGCTGCCGGGCGAGGCCGTGCTGGAGGCGGCGACGCGCGACGTGCTGCTGCCCGACCCTGTCGCCGGGCGTGCTAAGGACCCGTGGGACCCCATCGGGCTGTGGCACCACGACGAGCTGCGCGCGGGGGTCCCGCTGGTCCCCGTGCCGGCCCCCGAGCACGACGGCGGCGTCGCGGACTGGTGGTCGCTCGACGCGGACAGCGCGTTCACGCCGGTGGCGAGACGGCGGGTCTTCCGTGGTCTGCCCGGCCGGATGGACTACCCCGGTGCGCCCGAGCCGGGGTGGTTCACGCTGGAGGACCCGCGGCGGACGGTGATGGGCCACCTGCCCGACCCCTCCCACGTGGCGTCGCTCTACTTCCTCGACGTGGTCGCCGGGCACGCCACCGACTGGTACCTCGCCTCGCTCGCCTGCCCGCCCGGTCACGTCACGCGGCTCCACGACCTCCAAGTGATCGACTCGTTCGGCGAGCCGTGGCCGCCGCCGGGCGAGCCCTGGCAGGCCGAGGCCGACGCGTGGACGACGCCCTTCCGCACGGCCGGTCTCGGGGAGCACGACCTCCTCGCCTGGTTCGCCACGCCTCCGCCGCTGGAGGGAGACGTCCTGGAGCAGGTCGTCCTGGGCGTCGACGAGGACGCCGACCTGCTGTGGGTGGTCGAGGAGCGCAGCGACGGGCGAGACGCGCCGCCGCCGGACGCCGCGGTCGGGACGGGGATCGCCGCGGCCGGCGGGGTCGAGGCGGGCGACAAGGTCGCCGGCACCCCGCCGCTGCGCTATCGGCTGACCGCCCCGTCGCCGGGACCCTGGCACCCCTACCCGGCCATCGATCCGGCTCAGGGCGGGCCGCGCCGGTTCCGCCAGGGACGGCTGCGGGTGGAGAAGAACGGGAGGCCGCGCAACGGCGACCTGCCCCACACCTCGAGCCGGTTCCTGGACCGCCTCAGCGGGGGCCGGCTGCCGGAGATCGACCCGGCGGCCGTGCCGGCGGCCGGGTTGCGGCTGGAGCGGCGGTGGGTGCTGGCGCGCAGTCGGGACGGTCTTCCGGTCGTGTGGCAGCAGCGTCGCCGGATCGAACCGCTCGCCGCGCCGGCGTACGCAGTGGGTCACGACCGGACGGTGCCGCGATGAGCTCGCTGACGTCAGCACTGGACGAGCGCCTGTGGCCACTGGTCGACGACCTGGTGGCGCGCTGGGACTGGCCGGGCTGGCGGTCGCGGTGGGTCGTGCCGAGGTGTCACTTGAAGGTGAGGACCAGCGGGTTGCCGGCACCTCCTACGTCGAAGAACGAGCCGCTGATGCCCTTGTGCTGAGCCGTCAGACGGTAGGGGTTCGCCGCGCCCTTCGCGACGTTCTTCGGCACCTTCAAGTCGCACGCGAACGTCGCGTTGCGGGTGTCCCATTTGCAGAGCCGGGACACCACCACGGCGTTGCTCGCGCCCGGACCGATCAGCGCGACGCGCACCTGACCGTTGCTGGCCAGGGCCGCCGACGCCGAGCTCGACAGCGCGCCGTTGACGTCTCCGAGCCTGAACTTCACGGGAATTGTCGCCCC
Source organism: uncultured Actinomycetota bacterium (assembly GCA_963829855.1). Lineage (GTDB taxonomy): Bacteria > Actinomycetota > Actinomycetes > Propionibacteriales > Nocardioidaceae > Nocardioides. The sequence goes on from CAWHKE010000011.1 coordinate 1,162,009, forward strand.
GGACTGGAGCGGCAGGCTTCTGGGCAGCGGCGAGGTGTAGCCACCGAACGTCGCTCCCACCGTGTACGTCGCCGACCCCGACTCACTGTTGCCGGCGGCGTCCGTGGCCGTGCAGGTCACCATCCGGACACCGATCGTGGCGGTGTTCAGCGGCTCGCAACCTTCCGACGCCACCCCCGACAACTCGTCGAAGGCATTGGCCGCCGCGACCGCGGAGCCGCCGAGCACCACCGGGTTCGGCGTCACGGTGGGCGCTACCAGGGGAGCGGTCAGGTCGATGCCTACCGTGACGGATCCCTCACCCACGTTCCCCCCCAGGTCGGGGCAGGACTCGACAACGGCCGTGCGGTCGCGCTCAGTCGCCAGGAACGTGCTGCTGTCGCACTCGTCCGGGTCGATCCCCAGTCCTGACCCGTCCGTCCAGTTCCAGGTGATGGTGACGGCGGAGTTCGCCCAGCCGCTCGCGTTGGGGGTCGGCGTGACCACCGGGCTCGCGGTCGGAGCGTCCGCGTCCACGATGAACGACACGGTGTTGTCGACGCTCGTCGAAGCCACGTTGGTGCTGAACTCGCCGTCGACCGCCTTGCCGGCGGGGATCTTCGCAACGACGGCGCCGTTGCCGCTCATCCCGGTCACGTCCACCTGGTACGTCGTCCCGTCGTTCGGAGAAACCTCGGTCACCGCGGCCGAGAGCGGGCCGGTGGCGGTGCTGTCGGTCAGGTCGACGTCCGAGCTGGTGAACCCCGTGACCGCCTGCGAGAACACCGCCAGGTAGCTCACAGGCGAGTCGGTGGCCGGGTCGTCCTGGCCGGCGAGCTCGTCGATGGTCACAGAAGGTGCTCCGTTTGCGTCGGGGAACGAGAAGCCCACGGTGATCAGACCGTTGCCCGAGCGGACACCCGTCTCGTAGCTCACTCCCGTGACGGACGCGTCGCTGAGTGCGTTGCTGGAGCCGCCACCACCACCACCACCGCTTGACACGCTCCCGCAGTACGCGCCCCCGCCCCCGCCACCTCCGCCGAACCAGCCACCGCCACCGCCGCCGCCATGGGAGGCGGAGCCTCCGGCACCGCCCAGCCCGCCGACCGCCCCGGATCCGGCCGAGCCAGGCGTCCCTGAGAAGGTGCCTGGGTCGTCGGGCTCGCAGACGGTGTTGGGTGTCCCGGGTCCGCCGGCGCCCGGTGCCGACTGGGTGGCGCCGCGACCGCCCTCTCCCGTCGTCGCGCCCTCTGGCCGGGGGACAGTCTCCCCGTCAGTCCCGTTGGGTCCGCCGCCGTCACCGCCGTCCTGGCTCGACGTCGACCCTCCACCGCCACCGCCCACGAGGATCCGGGCGCCCAGGAGGCTGACCGACGAAGCCCCGCCGCCGCCTGCGGCGTTGATGAAGGCAGCGCCACCGCCGCCGAATCCGCCGCCGCCCGCGCTCGAGAACTCGAGGGAATGGGTACCGCGACCGCCGACGACCATGCTCAGCGGGTCGCCGGGAGCCACGATGTCGAGCGACGCACTCGCACGGCCGCCGAGTCCGCCCGGGATCTGGAACGTCTCGCCGCCCTGGGCGCCGTACACGGCGAGGTCGACGTCGGTCACGCCGGGGGGAACCGACCACTCCTCGACCGCGCCGGTGTAGCTGAAGGTGCACAACAGGTCCGTCCCGTTGGCGGGTCGCACGCAGCCGCCAGACGGCGGGGTGAGATCGATGGACGGCGGCAGGGCGCCCGCCGGCGTCCCCGTCGGGCCCACGCCCAGGATGGCGAGCGCCGCTACGGCGAGCAGTGATGTGGTGCCACGAAGTGACATCGGACCTCCCCTTGTGAGCCGGCATCCCGGCGTCCCCCCCGGAGAGGTGCTGTTATCTCGCAATGTATGCCCTGGGCCCGGGGATGGATACCCCCATCACCCAGACGACTCAGGGGGTTGCTCGCCCCAGAGGGCATCCACCAGTCGTCCGGTGGGGACGACCGCGTTCGGATGCAGGAGCAGGGCGGTCAGGAGGGCGCGCTACGCGACCAAGATCGGCCTGAACCCGGGACGGTTCATACCGATCGGTCAGGCACCGGGGGTGCGGACGCGATTGCGCAGCTTCGGGCATTGCGTTGGGCTTGTCATCGCGGATTTCGCTCACGCGACATGGAATGTCCCGTTGACCGAGCTCGGGCCATTGCTGTCCGGTTCCAGGACATCATTGGCTGCTTGATCTGGGTCATTTCCTGTCCGTTCACATCAGCTGCAGCCGGAGGTGCTGCCGCAGCCCTCGCAGACGTAGCAGGAGCCGGCGGGGCGCATCTTGGTGCCGCAGGTCATGCAGAGCGGGGAGTCGACGGCGGTGCCGGTGATCTGCTCGAGGAGCTCGGCGGAGGTGTGGGCTTCCTTGGGGGCGGGCTTGGTGCCGGCGTTCCGGGGTTTCGTGACGGGCCTGGCGGCCCTCCTCAACCTCCGGGGTCTCGACGACGACGTTCTCGATGAGCTCGGCGGCGGAGCCGGTCTCCTCCTGGACCTGCTCGTAGGAGCCGGTCTCGAGGTAGCGCTGGCGCTCGTCGGCGGAGTAGATGCCGAGGCCGGCGCGCTTCTCGAAGGGGAGGTAGTCGAGGGCCAGGCGGCGGAAGATGTAGTCCATGATCGACTGGCTCATCCGGACGTCGGGGTCGTCGGTGAGGCCGGCGGGCTCGAAGCGGAGGTTGGAGAACTTCGAGACGTAGGTCTCGAGCGGGACGCCGTACTGGAGCCCGATGGAGACCGCGATCGAGAAGGCGTCCATCACGCCGGCCAGGGTGGAGCCCTGCTTGCCGAGCTTGAGGAAGACCTCGCCGAGCTCGCCGTCGTCGTGGGCGCCGGAGGTCATGTAGCCCTCGGCACCGCCGACCGTGAAGGACGTGGTGCGGGAGGCACGCGACTTCGGGAGGCGCTTGCGGGTCGGGGCGTAGACGATCTTCTCGACGACCTTGGAGGCCTCGAGCGCGTCGGCGGCGTCCTTCGCGTCCTTGGTGGCCTTGCCGCCACCGTCGGAGAGCGGCTGGCCCACCTTGCAGTTGTCGCGGTAGACGGCCGTCGCCTTGAGGCCGAGCTTCCAGGACTGCAGGTAGATGTCCTCGATCTCCTCGACGGACGCCGACTCCGGCAGGTTGACGGTCTTCGAGATGGCGCCGGACAGGAACGGCTGGGTGGCCGCCATCATCCGGACGTGGCCCATCGGCTTGAGGGCGCGGGCGCCCATCGCGGTGTCGAAGATCTCGTAGTGCTCGGTCTTGAGGCCGGGGGCGTCGATCACGTGGCCGTGCTCGGCGATGTAGGCGACGATCGCCTCGACCAGCTCCGCGTCGTACCCGAGCTTGGTCAGGGCCCGCGGGATCGTCTGGTTGACGATCTGCATCGAGCCGCCGCCGACCAGCTTCTTGAACTTCACCAGCGAGAAGTCGGGCTCGATGCCGGTGGTGTCGCAGTCCATCATGAAGCCGATGGTCCCGGTCGGCGCGAGCACCGAGGCCTGCGCGTTGCGGAAGCCGTTGGTCTCGCCGAGCGCGATCACGTCGGCCCACGCCTTGGTGGCCAGCTTGTGGACCTGCGCGTCGGAGACGTGCAGCGTGCGGACGGTGTCGTTGGCGGCCTGGTGCTTGCGCATCACCCGCTTGTGGGCGTCGGCGTTGCGGGCGTAGCCGGCGTACGGGCCGACGACCGCGGCGAGCTCGGCCGAGCGGGCGTACGACGTGCCGGTCATCAGCGAGGTGATGGCGGCGGCCATCGAGCGGCCGCCGTCGGAGTCGTAGCCGAGGCCCATCGCCATCAGCAGCGCGCCGAGGTTGGCGTAGCCGATGCCGAGCTGGCGGTAGTCGCGGGTGGTGTCGCCGATCGCCTCGGTCGGGAAGTCGGCGAAGCAGATCGAGATGTCCATCGCGGTGATGATGATCTTGACCGCGTCGGCGAACAGCTGCGCGTCGAAGGTGTCGTCGTCCTTGAGGAACTTGAGCAGGTTGAGCGACGCCAGGTTGCAGGAGGAGTTGTCGAGCGACATGTACTCCGAGCACGGGTTGGACGCGGTGATCCGGCCGGTCTCGGGGTTGGTGTGCCAGTCGTTGATGGTGTCGTCGTACTGCAGGCCCGGGTCGGCGCACTCCCACGCGGCGGTGCTGATCTTGCGGAACAGCTCGCGGGCGTCGACGGTCTCGATGACCTCGCCGGTCTTGCGGGACTTCAGGCCGAAGTCGGTGCCGTCCTCGACCGCGCGCATGAACTCGTCGGAGACCCGGACGGAGTTGTTGGCGTTCTGGTACTGGACCGAGGTGATGTCGGTGCCGCCGAGGTCCATGTCGAACCCGGCGTCGCGCAGCGCGCGGATCTTGTCCTCCTCGCGCGCCTTGGTCTGCACGAACTCCTCGATGTCGGGGTGGTCGACGTCGAGCACGACCATCTTCGCCGCGCGGCGGGTGGCGCCGCCGGACTTGATGGTGCCGGCCGACGCGTCGGCGCCGCGCATGAAGGACACCGGGCCGCTCGCCGTACCGCCGGAGGAGAGGAGCTCCTTGGAGGAGCGGATCCGGGAGAGGTTCAGGCCGGCGCCGGAGCCGCCCTTGAAGATGAAGCCCTCTTCCTTGTACCAGTTGAGGATCGAGTCCATGGAGTCGTCGACGGAGAGGATGAAGCACGCCGAGACCTGCTGCGGGCTCTGGGTGCCGACGTTGAACCAGACCGGGGAGTTGAACGAGAAGTACTGGTGCACCAGCAGCCAGGTGAGCTCGTGCTCGAACAGCTCGGCGTCGGCCGGGGTCGCGAAGTAGCCGTGGTCCTCGCCGCCCTTGCGGTAGGTGAGCACGACCCGGTCGATCAGCTGCTTGAGCGACCACTCGCGCACGTCGGTGCCGACGGCGCCGCGGAAGTACTTGGTGGTGACGATGGTGGAGGCGTTGACGCTCCAGAAGTCGGGGAACTCGACGCCGCGCTGCTCGAAGACGGTCTCGCCGGTCTTCCAGTTGGTCTGGACGACGTCGCGACGCTCCCAGGTGAGCTCGTCGTAGGGGTGGACGCCCTCGGTGCTGAAGATCCGCTTGATCTCCACGCCGGTGGCGCCCTTCGTGGTGCCCTTCGCTGCGCCGCTCACGGTCTCCGTCATTTAAGAGTCTCCCCTGTTCCCTGGGTGCTGCTGCCTGTTGTTCCTGAGGGTGGTGCTGGTCTGCTGTCTGCTGGTGTCTGGTGTGGCCCGGTGCGCGCAGCTTCCCCACTACGCGCACCGGGCCAGCTCTGGGTCAGCCCGTCGGTGCGGGCTGAGGTGGTGAGGTGTCGACCGGGTCGACCACCACGGAGTCGCGCTCCATGCGGAGCATGGAGATCTCGGACTCGAAGTCGGCCGCGGACTCGAACCCGCGGTAGACGGACGCGAACCGGAGGTAGGCCACCTCGTCGAGGTCGCGGAGCGGGCCGAGGATGGCCAGCCCGACCTCGTGGGCCGGCACCTCCGCGGCGCCGGCGAGCCGGAGCGCGTCCTCGACCGCCTGGCCGAGGCAGGCCAGGTCGTCCTCGGAGACCGGCCGGCCCTTGCAGGCCTTGCGGACGCCGGCGATCGCCTTGTCGCGCGTGAACGGCTCGGTGGCGCCGGAGCGCTTGAGCACGGTCAGCTGCATCAGCTCCACGGTCGTGAACCGCTTGCCGCAGCTGTCGGAGGCGCAGGTACGCCGCCGCCGGATCGAGCCGCCGTCCTCGGCGACCCGCGAGTCGACCACCCGGGTGTCGGTGTTGCGGCAGTAGGGGCAGTGCATCGTGGGCCTCCTTCCGGACATGACTAGAACACCCTCGGGAGGGGTGTGATTCCTGTGGACTGAGCGGTGTTTCCTGTGGAGTAGTCACGTCCGGCTGTGGGTAGCCGCCCTGGTCCGTGTGAACTAGATGTGGAAAACCACACCGGTGTAACTACTAGATGTAGTGGTAACCGTACTTCTGTGGGACTAGGGGCGCAAGCAGAACGGGGAAGGATTTCCACGTACTTCGAGTATGAGGACATCTGTGCAGGTCAGGGGCCCAGGAGGGGTTTGCGAGGCGGCGTGTCGCGGGCGGTTCCGGCACCGTCGGCGGGCCTCCCGTCGAGCTCGCGAAAGGCCGCCCCGGGTCGGCCGGGCGAGTCGTGGCGCGATCGGTCAGAATGACCCTTGTGACATCCCGGGGGAAGCGAGCGGCAGCCAAGCAGAAGGCGCCCTTCCGCCCCACAGTGCTGCTGCTCGCGCTGGGCGTCACGGTGGGCGTCGTGGCGTGGGGCTACCTGGTCAAGGCAGCCATCGACTTCGGCATCCAGGCCCGCTCCGGGACGTCGGACGCGTGGCTGTTCCTCGGCCTGGCCGGCTTCGGCGCGGTGGCCTGCCTCTTCATCGGGCTGATGCTGATCGCGCGGATCCTGCGGGTCCTGGGCATCACGTCGGCCACCCCCAAGCCGGACGAGCCGCGCCCGATCGGCGGCCGGCGCGCGGCTAGGTAGCGCACTCAGGACACGGACGGCACTCACCTGACCACCCCCGTCGCCGGAGCAGGAGCGCGATCCGCGCTGCAGTCGAGCACGGGCGACCGAACACCTGCCCCCAGCCGATCCGGACCGTGGCGCGGCCGGTCAGGGCGGCGTCGAGGTCCCGGTCGAGGTCCCGGTCGCGGGCGCGAGCATGGTCGTGGAAGAGCCGGCCGTCCAGCTCGACGACCAGCGCCTGGTCGCGGTACTCGACGTCGCGGTAGAGCGGTCCGCGAGCAGAGTCGACGACCTGGCGGGCGGCGGTGGGAAGCCGATGCGCACGCTCGACCCGCACGAGGTACTCCCGCTCGAGCACCGAGCACGCACCCAGGGCGACGTCGCCGAGGACGTCGTAGAGGAAGTCGCGTCGAGCGATCCGAGAACGGCCGGCCAGGGCCGCCTGCAGTCGGACGGGGGTCGTACGCCGCGCCTGCACGGCGTCCGCGAGCGTCGCGACCGCCTCCAGGTCGCTCCGGGCCTCGGCCGCGACATCGATCACGGCGTGCTCGAGCCGCACTCGTGGCGGAGAACCGTTCCAGAGCACCTTCGACGACAGGTCGGCGAGATGGTGCACGCGCACCCCGTCCGGCTCGACGAGGGCCCTGCGCCGTCGGTCGACGGCGACATGGATCGGCGCCGCACCGTCGTCGTGGATCCGACGACCTTGGCCGTCGGCCGCGCGGATCGCCGACACGTGCGTCAGGGCGGCCGGCTCGACCGCCAGCACGGCGGCCCACGCGCGTTCGACCCAGGTCAGCGGTCCGGTGTGCCGGAGGTAGACGCCCGGGTGCACGGCCACCCATTCGCGCCGACGCTGCAGCCGCCGGATGTCGTGCGGCTTCAATCCAGCTGCGAGCGCTTGTCGTCGGGACACGACCCCGCTCTGGAGCGAGAGCAGCTCGTCGAGGTCGGTCACCCACCGACCCTGCCCGCCCCGGCCGGTGCCTACGCGGACGCATCAACGGACGGTGGAAAACCGCATGGCCGGCGATCGGAGTCATCAGGTAACTCGGATCGCCGGCCATGTCTTCCCCGGCTCACCGTCGCCCGGGGTCGAGGCGGGCGACGGAGGAACATGTGGCGGCTCAGCCGCCGGTGGGCACGCGCAGCTTCTGGCCGGCGTACAGGAAGGAGGACTCGAGCCGGTTGAGGTCCTCGATCTGCTCGACCATCGCGTTGACGTCACCGTCGGTGGTGACGCGGGCGGCGAGGTCGTAGAGGGTGTCGCCGGGCTGGACCTGGACGACCAGGGTGGACTCGGCGGCGCCGCGCTCGTCGGAGGCGACCGAGCCGCTGCCCCAGAAGATGCTCACGGCCAGGATCACGAGCAGTCCCACGGCGAAGACGACGAGCCGGCCGCGGCGGGTGAGCCGCACGGACGGGGCGCTCACGATCGGGCGGGCCATGGGGCGGGCGATCGGGGCGTTCAGGGTCATCGTGCTCATCGGGACCTCCTGGGGAAGTGGCGGTCAGCCTGGTGGTCAGTGCGTCCGATCGAAAGTCTGTCGACGACCACTGACAACCCCCGTGGTGCCAGCCTGTCGAGCAGACGTTCGATCGAACATGTGTACGAGAGTAGAGCACGTGTTCGAATGGAGTCAAGCGTCTGTTCGACCGCGTGTTCGAACGTTGGACCGGCGGTGCCGGGTTCGTGGCTCGGCTGCGCTCGCACCTCAACCTCCGGCGGAAGGCGCCGATCTAACCTTCCGGTCGCGGCGCGCTTCTTGATGGCGCGGCGACCCTGGGCGGCGAAGAGGCCGAGGGCGTGCTGGGAGACCGAGGGGGCGAGGCCGGCGGCGCGGCTGACGCCGCCGCGCCAGGCGGGGACGCTGAGCAGGACCCGGCGGGAGCCGAGGAGGGAGATCGCGGCGTCGGCGACCTCGTCGACGGTGAGGACCCGCGGGGCGGAGTGGACGAGCTGGCTGCCGAGGCCGGCGGGGTCCTGGCCCTCGAGCATCGCGGTCTGCACCGCGTCGGGGCACAGCGCGTGCACCCGGACCGAGCGGGGCGTCTCGGCCTCGGCCGACGCGGTGGCGGAGACGACGGCGGCCTTGGTGGCGGCGTAGACCGTGTAGCCCGGGACCGGGCCGAGCCCGGCGAGCGAGGCCACGTTGACGACGTCGCCGCCGGCCGGTCCGAACGCCCCGAGGGCGGTCCGCATCCCCCACAGCACGCCCAGCAGGTTGACCTCGACGAGCCGTCGTACCTGCTCGTCGGCGAGGTCCGCCAGCCGGCCGTCGTCGCCGACGCCGGCGTTGTTGAACCACGCGACGAGCGGGCCGTGGTGGAGCGCGGCCTCGGCGACGGCGGCGTGGTGCGCCGGGTTGCGTACGTCGTGCGTCAGCCCCTCCTCGGCCCCGATCTCGGCCGCGGTGTCGGCCGCCTGGGCACCGTCGAGGTCGGTGAGCACCACCCGGTGGCCGCGGGCGACCAGCCGCTCCGCGATCCCCCGGCCGATCCCGCGCGCACCTCCGGTCACCACCACACTGCTGCTCATGGCCCGCGAGTCTCGCACGACACGCGTTTCGAACAGGTGTTTGAAATCGGCGGGCGGCCGTGACACCCTCCTCCCATGCCTGAGAAGCCCGAGAAGCCCCGGAAGTCGGTCTCCGAGCTGCCCGACGGGCCGCCCGACGCGACCGGGCTGACGCCGCGCCAGCAGAAGGTGCTCGCGACCATCAAGGACGCGATCGAGCTGCGGGGCTACCCGCCCAGCATGCGCGAGATCGGCACCGCGGTCGGGCTCACCACCTCCAGCAGCGTGGCCCACCAGCTCAAGACGCTCGAGGAGAAGGGCTTCCTCCGGCGCGACCCGAAGCGGCCGCGCGCGCTCGAGGTCTTCCTGCCCGAGGTGATGGCGGCCCGGCGCAGCATCGGCAACGCCGAGGAGACCTCCTACGACGAGACCGGCATCGGCGACGCCCGGCCGGCGGCGTCCTACGTGCCCGTCGTCGGGCGGATCGCGGCCGGCGGTCCGATCCTGGCCGAGGAGCGGGTCGAGGACGTCTTCCCGCTGCCCAAGCAGCTCGTGGGCGACGGCACCCTCTTCCTGCTCGAGGTCTCCGGCGACTCGATGATCGACGCCGCGATCTGCAACGGCGACTACGTCGTGATCCGGCAGCAGCCGACCGCCGACAACGGCGAGATCGTCGCCGCGATGATCGACGGCGAGGCCACGGTCAAGACGTTCCAGCGCAAGGACGGCCAGGTCTGGCTGCTCCCCCACAACGACGCCTACGAGCCGATCGACGGCACCCACGCCACGATCCTCGGCAAGGTCACGGCGGTGCTGCGCCGGATGTGACCCGGCCGGCCGAGCCCGACAGTTCAGGGGACGGCTCGGGGCAAAACCTGAGGCCGATCGGGGGACATACCCGGTATGGTGCGACTCATGAAACGGGGGTTTCGCGAGGGTGCGCTGCTGGTCCTGCTGTACGTCGCCTACTCGGCGTCACGGCTCTTCGCCGACGACTCGTTCGGTCCGGCGGCCGACCGGGCCCGTGACCTGCTCACGGTCGAGCGGTGGCTGCTGCTCGACGTCGAGGCGGCGCTGAACGGCTGGTTCGCCACGCAGCACGCGGTCGGGCTGGTCGCCAGCTACTGGTACGCCACGCTCCACTACATCGTCACCGCGGTCGTGCTGGTCTGGCTCTACCGCCGCGGCTCGCACGCCTACCAGCCCGCCCGGCAGGCCCTCGCCATCGCGACCGTGCTCGGGCTCCTGCTCTACCTGCTGGTGCCGATGGCACCGCCGCGGCTGCTGGCCGACTACATCGACGTGCTGCAGCTCCACTCGGCCGCCGGCTGGTGGGGCGGCGAGGCCTCCGCGCCGCGCGGGCTCGGCGGGCTCACCAACCAGCTCGCGGCCTTCCCGTCGCTGCACGCCGGCTGGGCGCTCTGGGTCGCGCTCGTCGTACGCCGCCACGTGCGCAACCCCGCGGTGCGCGCGCTCGCGTGGTTCTACGCCGCGGGCACCACGGTCGTGATCGTCGGCACCGGCAACCACTGGCTGCTCGACGCGGTCGTCGGCTGGCTCGTGGTGCTGGTCGGCTGGGAGATCGCCCGGTCCACGTCGCGGGTCGCCGAGACGGTCGAGCAGCCGGTGGCCGAGGGCAAGCCAGCGAGCGGCCTGAGGGTCGCCGTCACCGAAGGGGCGGGTACGACGGACGCAACCGGCTCTGACGGGTTAGGTTTCTCCGGTACGTCACTCGGACTCTCTTCAGGGGGAACTTCATGCGATCACGCATGCTGCCGGCGCTCGTCGCCGGCGCGCTCACCGTCACGTTGCTCGGCCAGGGCCCCGCCTCGGCCGACCCGCGCGAGATCACCGGGCCGTCGCTCCCGGCGACCGCGTCCACCACCGCCGCCGAGCGGGCCAGCGACGCGCTCGCCCGCGCCCAGGCGCTCTTCGCCGAGAAGTCGCCGGCCGCCGCGCGCCGGCAGGCGGAGACCTCGGGTCGCGACGCCACGCTGGTGCTCAACGACCTGCGCCAGGCGATGGGTGACCTGTCGCCCGCCGACCGGCAGCGCGCCCAGGAGCTGCTCGCGCGGCCCACGGCCCCCGGAGGCGACGGCATCGTCGACTACTCCGTGGCCGAGGCGACGCCGGTCTGTGGCGACGTGATCTGCATCCACTACGTCACCACCACCGAGGACGCACCGCCGCTGACGGACACCACGCCGGCCAACGGCATCCCCGACCAGGTCGACCGGGCACTCGTCAACGCCGAGCGGGTCCACGACACCTACGTCGACGCGGGCTACCGCCGACCCGACCCGGACGGCGCCCTCGGCGGCGGCAGCGACCAGGTCGACATCTACCTCGCCGAGATCGGCGAGGAGGGCCTCTACGGCTACTGCACCAGCGACCAGCCGGAGAAGTTCGACGGCACGTCCAACTACTGGGCCTACTGCGTGATCGACGACGACTACAGCGGCTTCCCGAACTCGCCCCAGGAGGACCAGCAGGTCACGCTCGCCCACGAGTACTTCCACGCCGTCCAGTACGCCTACGACGCCAACGAGTCCAACTGGTTCCTCGAGGCCACCGCGACCTGGGCCGAGGACGAGGTCTTCGACTCCGTCAACGACAACTGGAACTACCTCGAGTACGGCCAGATGGGCAACCCGCTCAACCCGCTCAACACGTTCAGCGGGCTGATCCACTACGGCAACTGGATCTTCTTCCGGTTCCTCACCGAGAAGTTCCGCAGCCAGACCGGCGACATGCCCAACCTGGTGCTCGAGATGATCCAGCGCGGCAGCAACCGGACCGGCCAGCCCGACGCGAGCGCGATGCAGGCGATCCAGAAGGAGCTCGCCCAGCGCGGGACGACTCTCGCCGCCGCCTACCAGCAGTTCGCGGTCGCCAACCGGGCCCCGAAGAAGTTCTACGACGAGGGCCGCAACTACCGGGCGGCGGCGCCGCTCAAGACGTTCCGGCTCACGTCGTCGAACCGTTCCACCGGCAAGTGGGTCGGCAAGCTGCTCCACCTGTCGAACGGGCCGGTGCGCTACAAGCCCGGCGCCGGCACCGACGCCCGTGACTGGAAGCTCCGGATCTCGGTGAACATGCCGCCGAAGAACGCGGGCCCCGCCGCGCGGGTCCTGGTGTTCAAGAAGTCGGGCAAGATCGCGGTGTCGACGATCCGGCTGAGCCCGAAGACGACCGGCAGCAAGACCGTGTCGTTCAGCTCGCGCTCGGTCAAGCACGTCGAGCTGGTGCTCATCAACTCCAGCGCCACCGTCAACAAGGGCAAGACGGTCTTCAGCGGCCGGATCTTCCGCAGCTGAACCACCTGACGTGAGGCCCTGGCCGGGCCGCCGAGGTCACTCCTCGGCGAGCCGGGCCAGGGCCTTGCGCACCACCGCCGGGTCGGTCGTCGACCACATCGGCGGCAGGCTCGCGCGCAGGAACCCGCCGTAGCGGGCGGTCGCGAGCCGCGGGTCGAGCACCGCGACCACGCCCCGGTCGGTGGTGGTGCGGATCAGCCGGCCCGAGCCCTGCGCCAGCAGCAGCGCGGCGTGGGTGGCGGAGACCTCCATGAAGCCGTTGCGGCCGTCCTTGTCGGCGGCCCGGGCGCGGGCCGACATCAGCGGGTCGTCGGGCCTCGGGAACGGGATCCGGTCGATCAGCACCAGCTGGCAGGTCTCCCCCGGCACGTCGAGGCCCTGCCACAGCGAGAGGGTGCCGAACAGGCAGGTGTGGGGGTCGCCCACGAACTGCTTCGCGAGCTCGGGCAGCTGCGCGTCGCCCTGCGCCAGCGTCGTGAGGTGGGGCAGCCGGCGGCGCACCTCCTCGGCGGCGGTCTCGGCCGCGCGCCGGCTCGAGAACAGCCCGAGCGTGCGGCCGCCGGCGGCGTCGACCAGCTCGACGATCTCGTCGAGCTGGGCCGGGCCGAGCCCGTCGCGACCCGGCGGCGGCAGGTGGCGGGCGACGTAGAGGATCGCCTGCTGGCCGTAGTCGAACGGCGAGCCGACGTCGAGCCCGGTGTAGTCGTCGGGGGCGAGGCCGAACGTCGAGGCGACCGGCCCGAAGTCGCCGCCGAGCCGCAGCGTCGCGCTGGTGAAGACGACCGTCTTGTCGGCCAGCAGCTTGTCGCGCATCGGCCCGCGCACCTCGAGCGGCGCGACGTGGAGCCGCGCCGGCTGCCGGTCGGTCCGCTCGGACAGCCACAGGACGTCGGCGTCGCTGCCGGCGGCCATCCGCTCGGCGATCGTGAAGACCTCCTGCACCGACCCGCGCGCCTGCTGCCGGCCGGCGTCGCCCTCGGCCTCGTCCTTCTCGCGGGGGTACGCCGAGAGGCAGGCCCGGGCCGCGTCGCGGACCAGCACCAGCGCGTCGGCGAGCACCTCGGGCACGGCGTCGATCCGACCCGGCTCGCACTCGGCGACCGCCGCGGCCAGCGCGTCGCCCGCGTCGCCGAGGTCGTCGGCCTGGCTGCCCTCGACGAACCGCTTCGACCGCCGCGAGGCGCGGTCGACGTCGCTGGCCGCCAGCTCGTCGGTGGCGGCCTGGGTGACCCGCGCGGTGAGCTCGTGGGCCTCGTCGATCACGACCGCGTCGTAGTCGGGGATCATCGGCACCCCCTCGATCGCGTCGATCGCGAGCAGCGAGTGGTTGGTGACGATCAGGTGGCTGCGGTGGGCCTCCTCACGGGCCACCTCGACGAAGCACTCCTGCCCGAAGGGGCACTTCGACGCCCCGAGGCAGTCGCGGTGGCCCACGCTGACCTGCCGCCACTCGCGGTCGGTGTGGCGGGGCGCTGCGTCGCGCTCGCCGCTGCCGCCGGACTCCGCCTGCTGCTCGGCCCAGGCCCGCAGCTCGAGCACCTTCGCGCCCAGCGAGCCCTCGGGCACGTCGACCAGCGCACCCTGCTCGTCGGGCACGCCCTCGCGGATCCGGTGGAGGCAGGCGTAGTTGGAGCGCCCCTTGAGCACGGCGTAGGTCGTGTCCACGCCCTCGGGCAGGCTCTCGACCAGTCGTGGGATGTCGCGCTCGACCAGCTGGTGCTGGAGCGCGAGGGTCGCGGTCGCGACCACGACGCGCTGGTCGTTGAGCAGGGCCGGCACGAGGTAGGCGAGCGACTTGCCGGTGCCGGTGCCGGCCTGCACCAGGAGGTGCTCGCCGGAGCCGAACGAGGCGGCCACCGCCTCCGCCATCTGCACCTGGCCCGGCCGCTCCTGACCGCCGAGCGCGTCGACCGCATGGGCGAGCAGGTCACGCACGGACGTGTCGGGCTCGCTCACGCGCGCACTCTAACGACGGCCACCCCCAGCGACCGCCGCGGTCCGGCGACGCCGGCCCGAAATGACGAACGGAAGGGAGCCCGGCTCCCTTCCACTCCCAACGTATAGCGCACCCCGGGGCTTGCGGCAAGACCCCCACCACCCCGCAGAATCGCCCGTCGTCACCCAGTCACCCACTCGGAGCTCGGACGTGGATCCACTGACAGCAGCGCATGCCTTCGACCTTCCCGGCCACCTCGCCGCCAAGTCCGACCCGGCGCTGATCGCCGCCGACGAGCAGCACTTCGCGGCCATCGGGGAGAGCCTCGAGCGGGCCGTCGCCGACCTCACGGAGCGGATCGACGCCGCGCGCAAGCAGCCCGGCGGCAGCGGCCAGGGGGCGATGGACCGCGACGTCGAGGTGCACCGCCTGACCGCTCGGCTCCGCGGCCTGCGCCGGTTCGGGCTCGACCTGTGCCTCGGCCACATCGTCGCGGAGGGCGACCCCGAGCCCGTCTACATCGGCCGGCTCGGCCTCACCGACCGCGGCGGCCGGCGGCTGCTGCTCGACTGGCGCTCCCCCGCCGCCGAGCCGTTCTTCGGCGCGACCCACGCCAACCCGATGGGGCTCACCAGCCGCCGCCGGTACCGCTGGACCGGCGGCCGGATCACCGACTACTGGGACGAGGTGTTCACCGCCGACGGCGTCGAGGGCCACGCCGCCCTCGACGACCAGTCCGCGTTCATCGCCAGCCTCGGCAGCAGCCGGTCGCCACGGATGCGCGACGTGCTCGGGACCATCCAGGCCGACCAGGACGCGATCGTCCGCGCCGGGTCGCGCGGCGCGCTCGTCGTGGACGGCGGCCCGGGCACGGGCAAGACCGTGGTCGCGCTGCACCGCACGGCGTACCTGCTCTACTCCGACCCCCGCCTCGAGCGCCGCCGCGGCGGCGTGCTGTTCGTCGGCCCGCACCGGCCCTACCTGGCGTACGTCGGCGACGTGCTGCCCAGCCTCGGCGAGGAGGGGGTGCAGACCTGCACCCTGCGCGACCTGCTCCCCGAGGGCGCCGCGGCGACGGTCGAGAGCGACCCCGAGGTGGCCCGCCTGAAGTCGACGACGGCGATGGTCTCGGCGATCGAACCGGCGGTGCGGCTCTACGAGGAGGCCCCGACGACCGGGATGGAGGTCGAGACGCCCTGGGGCGACCTGTGGCTCAGCCCGCACGACTGGGCCGAGGCGTTCGTGGCGCCCGACCCCGACACGACGCACAACGAGGCGCGCGACCAGATCTGGGAGGCGCTCGTCGCGATCCTGGTCGACCAGCACGAGGACGACGAGGTGCCACCCGACCTGCTGCGGCGCGCGCTCCGCGCGAACGAGGAGCTGGTCTCGACGTTCGACAAGGCGTGGCCGGTGCTCGACCCGACCGAGGTCGTCGAGGACCTGTGGTCGGTGCCCGCCTACCTGCGGCTCTGCGCCCCGTGGCTCGAGCCGGAGGAGGCGCAGGCGCTCCGCCGCCCGGACCCCCGCGCGTGGACGGTGTCCGACCTGCCGCTGCTGGACGCCGCACGGCGCCGGGTCGGCGACCCGGCGGCGTCACGCCGGCGGCGGCGGCACGAGGCAGAGGTCGCGGCCGAGCGGGAGCGGATGCGGGACGTCGTCGACCACCTGGTCGCCACCGACGACTCCGAGATGCTGGTGATGTCGATGCTCCGCGTGGACGACGCCCAGAGCATCATCGTCGACGAGGACGCGCTGCGCACGGTCGACCCGGACCTGCTTGCGGGGCCGTTCGCCCACGTGGTCGTGGACGAGGCCCAGGAGCTCACCGACGCCGAGTGGCAGATGCTGCTCGCCCGCTGCCCCTCCCGCAGCCTGACGATCGTGGGCGACCGGGCGCAGGCCCGGCACGGGTTCACCGAGTCGTGGCAGGAGCGGCTGGGGCGGGTCGGGGTCGACCGGGTCGAGCTGGCGACCCTGAGCATCAACTACCGGACGCCCGAGGAGGTCATGGCCGAGGCGGAGCCGGTGATCCGGGCGGCGCTCCCCGACGTCCACGTGCCGACCTCGATCCGCAGCACCGGCGTACCGGTCCAGCACGGAGCCCTCACCGAGCTGCGGACGGTCCTCGACGCGTGGCTGGCCGAGCATGCCGACGGGACCGCCTGCGTCATCGCCGGCGCGGACGCCGACCACGCCGCGCTCCCCTCCCGCGTCCGAAGGCTCACGCCCGAGCTCGCCAAGGGGCTGGAGTTCGACCTCGTCGTGCTGCTCGACCCGGCGTCGTTCGGCACCGGCATCGAGGGAGCCGTCGACCGGTACGTCGCGATGACCCGGGCCACCCAGCGGCTCGTGGTCCTCACGAGCTAGAGGACGGCGCCGGAGTCCTCCGGGTCGCGCTCCACCTTGACCTTCGGCGCCCGCGACATCGGCCACCGCTCCTGGAGGTAGCTCACGAGCGGGGTCGCGGTGAACACCGAGGAGTAGGTGCCGATGACCAGACCGAGCAGCAGCGCGATCGCGAAGTCGCGGAGCGAGTCGCCGCCGAGCACCGCCAGCGCCGCGAGGATGAACATCGCGCCGAGACCGGTGTTGACGGTCCGGGGCATCGTCTCGACCGCCGCCTTGTTGGCGATCTCGACGAAGCCCTCCTCCTTCGACAGGCGCCATCGCTCGCGGATCCGGTCGAAGACCACGACCGTGTCGTTGACGGACAGACCGATGATCGTCATCGCCGCCGCCAGGAAGATGCCGTCGATCGGCTTCTCCCACCACGCGAAGATGCCGACCACGATGACGACGTCGTGGAACATCGCCAGCACCGCCGAGGCGCCGAACGTCCACTTGAAGCGGATCGCGAGGTAGAGCATCTGCACCAGCAGCGCGATCGCGAAGGCGATCAGCGCCTTGTCTCGCAGCTCGGTGCCGAGGGACGCTCCGATCTTCTCGTCACGCTCCTGGGTGGCGCCGCCCCCGGCCTCGTCGATGGCCGCCTCGATCTCGTCGCGCTCGTCGTCGCTGATCTGCCCGACCCTGATCGAGATCGCGCCCTCGTCGGTCTCCTGGACCGTGGCCTCGGGGTAGCCGACCTCGCCGACCACCTCGCGCGCCTGGTCGGCGGTCAGCGGCGCGGTCGTGGAGTACTCCAGCACCCGGCCGCCGGTGAACTCGACGCCGAGGTTGAGTCCCTTCCAGAAGATGCCCGTCACCGCGACGACCAGCAGCACGCCCGAGACGCCGAGCCAGAGCGCGCGGCGCGACATCAGGTCGGGCTTCGTGCGCTCGAGCCAGATCCGGACCCGGCCGAGGTTCGCGATGCCGGACACCGCCGGGTGACGCGCGACCGGCTTGGCCGAGACCCCGATCTCGGTGAGCACGCGGGCGATGACCAGCGCCGAGATCATCGACGCGATGACACCGATCGACAGCGTGACACCGAAGCCCTTGATCGGGCCGGAGCCGAAGAAGAAGAGCAGCGCGGCGGCCAGCAGGGTCGTGACGTTGGAGTCGATGATCGCGGTCCACGCCTTGTTGAAGCCGGTCATGAGTGCGCGGCGCAGCCCCGCCTCCGGATTCGCGTGGTACTCCTCGCGCGCTCGTTCGAAGACGAGCACGTTCGCGTCGATCGCCAACCCGATCGCGAGCACGAAGCCGGCCAGGCCGGGCAGGGTCAGGGTCGAGCCGAGCGCCACGAGGATGGCGTAGGCGAGCAGGGCGTACGACGTGAGGGCGAGCGTCGCCAGGAAGCCGACGAGCCGGTAGACGAGGGCGATGAACAGCAGGGTGAGCCCGAGGCCGACCACCGCGGCCTTCCAGGACGCCTCGATCGCCGCCTCACCGAGGCTGGGGCCGACGGTCCGCTGCTCGATGATCTCCACCGGCAGCGGCAGCGCGCCGCCCTCGATCAGGATCGCGAGGTTGTTGGCCTCGTCGAAGTCGAAGTCGCCGGTGATCTGCGTGGTGTTGCGGATGTTGCCGCCGCACGGGACCTGCACCTCGGGTGAGGTGATGACCTCGCCGTCGAGCACGATCGCGATCCGGCGGGCGGCTCCCTGGGCGCACGCGGCGGTGCCCGAGAGCTCGCCGAACGCGTCGGAGCCGGCGCCGTTGAAGTCGACGTTCACCGCCCAGTCGAGCCCCGTCGTCGGATCCTGCGCGGCCTCGGCGCCGGTGATCTCGTTGCCGTCGAGCGCGACCGGACCGAGCTCGATCACGTCGCCCTGGTCGCTGGGGACGATCTGGTGGTCGGGGTTCCGCGGCTCGGCGTCCTGGTCGGCCACGGAGCGGACCACGGGGTGGATCGTCAGCTGCGCCGTACGCCCGATGGCGTCGACCGCCTCGTCGGGGTCCTGCACGTCGGGCAGCTCGACGATGATCCGGTCCTCGCCGGCGCGGGTGAGCGTCGGCTCGGCGATGCCGAGGGCGTCGACCCGGCCCCGGAGCACCTCGATCGCGCGGTCGACCGACTCGGCGTTCGCCTCGACCCGCTCGGTGCTCTCGGCCTGCAGCGTGATCTGGGTGCCACCGCGCAGGTCCAGGCCGAGCCGCGGGTCCCGCTCGATCGCGATCCAGGCACAGCCGGCGAGCATGCCGATCACGAGGATGAGACGGAACCAGGTGCCACGGGACATGGGGGGAATCCTCCCTCACGCCCGTCAGGACCGCCGAATCGAGGGGGTGAGGTGGCTCACCCGGCGGCGGCACCCGGGTCGAGCAGGGCCAGCTCACTCCCGGCGATCCGCCTCAGCCGGGGGTCGTCGGCCGCCGCCAGCGCGGGGACGTCGAGGTCGGTGACGAGGTCGCCGCTGATCATGGCCGCGGAGTTGCTGACCACGACCCGCCCGAGCTCGTTGACCAGCGCGAGCGGGCCGGGCGCTGCTCGCAGCGGCCCCAGGAAACGCTGCTCGACCGCGGACACCCGGACGTCGACCCCGGCCACGCCCGCGAAGGCACCGCCGGCGCCGGTCACGGGCTCGGTGAACGTCAGGGTGTAGTCGTCGGTGCACAGGTAGTCGACGTACGGCCCGGTGACGACGGCGCTGCCGCCGGGGAGGTCGCGCGGACCGGAGTACCACGGCATCAGCGTGTAGTCGAAGAAGTGGGCGCCGGCGGGGTCGGTCTCCGGCACCAGCCGCTGCACGGCGCCGGCGTCCCAGGCGAACCACTCCAGCCACCACGGCGCGTCGACGAGCACGTGCGGGGCGGCCACGAAGCCCCCTCCGTGGAGCAGCTCCTCGTGGTGGCCCAGGACCGCCCGGACCTGCGGCTCGAGGTCTGCCAGGTCGGCCCGCTGCGGGCGGCCCGACCGCGCCAGGGCGGCCGCCGTCGTGGCCGCGAAGCGCCCGACGACGTCGCGGGTGTCGGTGACGAACGACGTGAGCGCCGCCAGGACGTCGCTCATGCCGACTCCTCCTCTTCCCAGTGCTGGAGCCGGAGCTCGACGAGGTGGGCCGTCCAGGCCGCCACCCGCTCCTCGGTCAGGGCCCGCGCCAGGTCGCCGTCGCCGCCCTCGATCGCGGCCACGACCTGTGCGGCGAGCGCATCGGTCGCGGTGTGGACGGCGTCGTGCCGCGGACCGAGCCACAGCAGCGGCCCCATCTCGGCCTGCATCCCGACCTCCTCGCGGAACAGCAGCGGCGACTGGGCCACCGCCGCGATCTCGATCTGGAGGTGGTTCTCGGCCCGGCGCCGCTCCCCGTCGCTCTCCGCGGAGTCCAGCTGCTCGAGGGCACGGCGCAGCCGGGCCAGGTCGGCCGGGGTGGCCCGACGCGCCGCCAGCCGGGCCGCGGCGCCGGCGAGCGCCGCGTGCTGGTCGCCGTGGTCGCGGATCTGGGCCGTGCTGAGTCGCAGCAACCGCTGCAGCACCAGGCGCATCGCGGGCTCCTTCGACCCGAGCACGAACGACCCGCCGCCGCGCCCCCGTCGGGTCTCGACCAAGCCGGCCGCGCGCAGCTCCTTCAACGCCTCGCGGACGGTCACGGTGGAGACCCCGAGCAGCCGGCCCAGCTCGGCCTCGCCGGGGAGCGGGTGGTGGGCCGGGATCAGCCCCAGCACGATCGCGTCGGTGAGCCGGCGGGCGACCTGCTCGGCCCGCGAGAGCGGGTCGAGGGGGGTGAAGACGGCGGCCGCCGCGCCGCCGTACATCCGGATCGCCACGCCCACATGGTGCCAAAGGGTCTTGACAAAGAAAACTGATTCCATATGTTTTCTTGTGGCACGCGGCCGCGCAGGGCCGCGGCGAGGCCCGCGAGGAGGTGGCATGGCGGCGACACCGGGAACCCCGGGCACTCCGGCCATCCGGCTGACCGACGTGGTGAAGACCTTCGGCGCGGTCACCGCCGTCGACGGCATCGACCTGGCCATCGCGGACGGTGAGTTCTTCTCGATGCTCGGCCCGTCCGGGTCCGGCAAGACCACGGTGCTACGGATGATCGCGGGCTTCGAGCACCCCACCTCCGGCCAGGTGTTCCTCGGCGGCGTCGACGTCTCGCGCCGGCCGCCGCACGCGCGCGACGTCAACACCGTCTTCCAGGACTACGCGCTGTTCCCCCACATGGACGTGATCGGGAACGTCGAGTACGGCCTTCGCGTCAAGAAGGTGGGGCGCGAGGAGCGCCGCCGCCGGGCCCGCGAGGCGCTCGAGCTGGTGCGCCTGGAGGGGTACGACGAGCGGCGGCCCAACCAGCTCTCCGGCGGCCAGCGGCAGCGGGTCGCGCTCGCCCGGGCGCTGGTCAACCGGCCCCGGGTGCTGCTGCTCGACGAGCCGCTGGGCGCGCTCGACCTCAAGCTGCGCCGCGAGATGCAGCTGAGCCTCAAGCAGATCCAGCGCGAGGTCGGCATCACCTTCTGCTTCGTGACCCACGACCAGGAGGAGGCGCTCACGATGAGCGACCGGATCGCGGTCTTCAACGACGGCCGGATCGAGCAGGTCGCGACTCCGGCCGAGCTCTACGAGTCGCCCACCAGCCCGTTCGTCGCCGGCTTCGTCGGCACGTCCAACCTGCTCACCGGGGCCGTGGCCCGCGCGATCGTGGGCCGCGACGGCACGTTCAGCATCCGGCCCGAGAAGATCCACCTCGGCTCCGATGGCGCCGACGTCCCCGTCCGGGCGAGCGGCGTCGTCCAGGACGTCGTCTACCTCGGCTCGGTCAACCACTACCTCGTCGGGCTCGACGGCGGCACCACGCTCACGGTGCTGCGCCAGAACCTGCGGGGAGAGACCCACGCGTCCATGAGCCGGCGCGGCGACCGCGTCGACCTCGCGTGGGACGACGCCCATCTCATCGATCTCACCGGCGGCGCTCTCGCCGCAGGCACGGCAACACACGAAGGAGAAGCGACATGAGGAGACTGACGAGCGCCCTGGTGGGGGTCGCGCTACTCGCGCTGACCGCCGCCTGCGGCACCAGCTCGGGAGACGGGGACGAGGGCGATCCGGCGTCCGAGCAGCAGGGCTTCACCGCGCCCGACCTGCCCATGGCCGAGGAGCTCGGCGACTTCGAGGGCGAGCTCAGCGTGCTCGCCTGGCCCGGGTACGCCGAGGACGGCTCCACCGACGAGTCCGTCGACTGGGTGACGCCGTTCGAGGAGGAGACCGGCTGCGACGTGAGCGTGAAGTACTTCGGCACGTCCGACGAGGCGGTCACGCTGATGCAGTCCGGTGAGTACGACGTGGTGTCGGCCTCCGGCGACGCGTCGCTGCGGCTGATCGCCGGCTCCAACGTCGAGCCGGTCAACACCGACCTGATCCCCAACTACGAAGACGTGTGGCCGTTCCTGAAGGAACGCGACTGGAACGCCGTCGACGGCCAGATGTACGGCGTCCCGCACGGGTACGGCGCCAACCTGCTCATGTACAACACCGAGGAGGTCAGCCCCGCGCCGACCGACTGGAGCCCGGTCTTCGACGGGGCGTCGGACTACAGCGGCGCGGTCACGGCCTACGACTCGCCGATCTACATCGCCGACGCGGCGCTCTACCTGATGAACACCCAGCCCGACCTGGGCATCGAGCACCCCTACGCCCTCGACGACGAGCAGCTCGCGGCGGCCGTCGACCTGCTGAAGGCAGCAGAAGGAGCACGTCGGCGAGTACTGGTCGGACTACCTCAAGGAGATCCAGGCCTTCACCACCGGCGACTCGGTGGTGGGCACGACCTGGCAGGTGATCGTCAACCTCGCCCAGGCCGAGGACGTCCCGGTCGAGGCGATCCTGCCCGAGTCGGGCTCGACCGGCTGGTCGGACACCTGGATGATCAACGCCGACACCGAGAGCCGCAACTGCGCCTACGGCTGGCTGAACCACATCATCAGTCCCGAGGCCAACGCGGCCGTGGCCGAGTGGTTCGGCGAGGCGCCGGCGAACAGCTTGGCGTGCGACCTGACCAGCGAGGGGTTCTGCGAGACCTTCCACGCCGGTGACGAGGCCTACGCCGAGGGCATCTGGTACTGGACCACGCCGATCGAGCAGTGCCTGGACGGCCGCACGGATGTCGAGTGCACGTCGTACCAGGACTGGACGCAGGCCTGGACCGAGGTCAAGGGCTGATCGCGGACGATGAGCGCCGCAGGGACTCGACCCCACCGGTCACGGTGGCAGCTCGGGCTGCTGCTGGGCCCGCCGCTGGCGTGGCTGGTGGTGGTGTACCTCGGGTCCCTCGCGGCGCTCTTCGTCACCTCCTTGTGGACCGCCGACGCTTTCGGCGGCACCATCGAGCGCTCGTGGACGCTCGACAACTTCCGCGACCTGTTCACCCTCGACGTCTACCGA
The DNA here is from genome assembly GCA_963829855.1 of uncultured Actinomycetota bacterium. Lineage (GTDB taxonomy): Bacteria > Actinomycetota > Actinomycetes > Propionibacteriales > Nocardioidaceae > Nocardioides. Next base: position 1,184,989 of record CAWHKE010000011.1, read on the forward strand.
ACGATCACGGGCCGGACGCTCCTGATCGCGGTGGCCGTGACCGTGCTGGACGCCGTGGTGGCGTTCCCGGTCGCGCTCTTCATGGCGAAGGTGGCCTCGCCCCGGGCCCAGCGGCTCCTGGTGATCGCGGTGCTGACGCCGCTCTGGGCGTCGTACCTCGTGAAGGCGTACGCGTGGCGCGGCATGTTCTCCAACGGCGGCCCGATCGACTGGATCGCGGCGCCGCTGGGGCTCGCCACCCCGGGGTACGGCCTGACGGCGACGGTCGTCACGCTCGCCTACCTGTGGCTCCCCTACATGATCCTGCCGATGTACGCCGGGCTCGAGCGGCTGCCCAACTCACTGCTCGAGGCGTCGGCGGACCTGGGGGCGCGCGGCACGACGACGCTGCGGCGGGTGGTGCTCCCGGTGCTGTTCCCGGCCGCGGTGGCCGGGTCGATCTTCACGTTCTCCCTGACACTCGGTGACTACATCGCCGTGAAGATCGTCGGCGGCACGAACCAGATGCTCGGCAATGTCGTCTACGACAGCTTCCTCACCGGCAACAACCTGCCGTTCGCGGCCGCGGTGTCGACGATCCCGGTCGTGATCATGCTGGTCTACCTGACCGGCGTGCGCCGGACCGGAGCGCTGGAGAACCTGTGACCCTCTCACCGCTCACCCGCCGCTTCCTCACCGGCTTCACCGTGCTGGCGCTGGTGTTCGTCTACGTGCCCCTGGCGCTCGTCATCCTCAACTCGTTCAACACCTCGCGCACGTTCGCGTGGCCGCCGCCGGGCTACACCACCGAGTGGTGGTCCCTAGCGTGGGCGTCGCAAGGGGCGCGCGCCGCGGTCGTGGTGTCGGTGGAGGCGGCGCTGATCGCGACCGCGATCGCGCTGGTGCTCGGGACGATGGCAGCACTGGCCCTGCAGCGGTTCCGCTTCTTCGGCCGCGACACCGTGTCGCTGCTGATCATCTTGCCGATCGCGCTCCCCGGCGTGGTGACCGGCATCGCGCTGGCGAACGCCTTCCTCACGATCTTCGGCATCGAGCTCGGATTCTTCACCATGGTGGTCTCGCACGCGACGTTCTGCATCGTGACGGTGTTCAACAACGCGATCGCCCGGCTGCGGCGGCTCGGCTCGAACCTCGAGGAGGCGTCGATGGACCTCGGGGCGGGCGGCTTCACGACGTTCCGACTGGTCACGCTGCCGATGCTGCGGTCGGCGTTGCTCGCCGGGGCGCTGCTGTCGTTCGCCCTGAGCTTCGACGAGATCATCGTGACGACGTTCACGGCCGGCTCGGGCGTGCAGACGCTGCCGATCTGGATCTACCAGAACCTGTTCCGGCCCAACCAGGCGCCGGTCGTCAACGTGGTCGCCGCAGCGCTGATCGTGGCGTCGGTGCTGCCGATCTGGCTGGCGCAGAAGCTCGCGGGGACCGACGAGAGCGTCGCCGCCGCGCAGTGACCGGCACCGGCCCGGGCGCACCTGCTCGGGTGGTGACGCCCGGAGCGAGCGGGCGTACGTTGGCTCGATATCCGCTACCGAGCCCAGGAGGTCCGCCCATGTCACTCGACCGTCGATCCGTGCTCAAGTCCACCGCGGCCGCTGCTGTCGCCGCCGGCCCGTTCGCGGGCCTGGTCGCCGCGCCGGCCGAGGCTCGCAGACCGCCGAACGCCGCCAACCTGGTGCCGATCGAGGACCTGCGCGACGGCGCGGTCCGCCTGCACCTGCCCCGCGGCTTCAGCTACCGCTCGTTCCACGACACGGAGTTCCCGGTCGTCCTCGACGACGGCACCAGCCTCCCGGGCCGGCACGACGGCATGGGAGCGTTCCGCGGCGCCAACGGCAACGTGATCCTGGTCCGCAACCACGAGATCACCAACAGCCCGAACACCCCGGCGTTCGGCCCCGGCACGCCGTACGACGCGCAAGCGGGTGCCGGCACGACGACCATCGAGGTCACCAAGTACGGCGAGGTCCAGCACGCCTTCACCAGCCTCAACGGCACGATGTTCAACTGCAGTGGCGGCATCATGCCGTGGGGCTCGTGGATCACCTGCGAGGAGACCGTCAACGGCCCCGACGTCGGCCCCGACTTCACCGGCGCCTCCAACGTCGGCCTGCAACAGCCCCACGGCTACGTCTTCGAGGTGCCCAAGGACGGGCAGTCGGACCGGCAGCCGATCCGGATGGCGGGACGTTTCGCACACGAGGCGGTCTCCTTCGACCCGGTCGACGGGATCCTCTACCTCACCGAGGACAACTTCGGCTTCCCGTCGGGCTTCTACCGCTACCTCCCGCCGAGCAACCCGATGGAGACCGGTCGGCTCGAGGACGGGGGTCGACTGCAGATGCTGGCGGTCAAGGGGCAGCCGAACGCGCACCTCGAGGCCCACCAGCCCCTTCGGGCGACCTATCGGGTGACCTGGGTCGACATCGACGAGCCGGACTTCCGCGGCGACTACGACGCCACCACGGGCGAGGGGACGACCAACAACGAGGCCATCAACTACGTCGCCAACCAGGGCCGGGCCCTGGGCGCTGCGGGGTTCTCCCGCCTGGAGGGACAGGTCTACGACAACAACGTCGTCTACTTCACGGCCACCCAGGGCGGCGGCCCGGCCGAGGGCGACTCCGACACCGTCGCCGGGTACGGCAACGGCAACGGCCAGGTGTGGGCCTACCACTGCCGGTCCCAGCGGCTGCAGCTCGTCTACCAGGCGCCGGTCGACGACGCGCTCGCGAACGAGACGTTCGACTTCCCCGACAACATCACCACCAGCCCCCGCGGGACGCTCGTGGTGTGCGAGGACTCGTTGAGGGACAACTACATCCGCGGCCTGTCGAAGGGCGGCCAGCTCTGGGACATCGCGCTGAACCGGCTCGTCAGCCAGCTGCCGGCGACGGACGGGTCGTTCCCGACGAGGTTCGGCGACGAGTTCGCCGGCTCGACGTTCAGCCCGGACGGTCACACGCTGTTCGTCAACATCCAGGCGAGCCGCGGCATGACGTTCGCGATCTGGGGGCCGTGGAAGCGGATCGGAGTCTGAGGCCGCACCTCTCGACAAATCGTCGGGAGGTGAGGTTGTGTGGTGAACCAGCGCGGCAACTCGGGCCGCGCGCTCTCGGGAGGTTCACATGTCTCGTCCCCGTGTCGGACGACGTCGGCGTCAGCTCGCCGGCGCCGCCGCGCTCACGACCGTCCTGGCCGTCACCCTGATCGGCCCCGCCCTCACCACCACCGCCACCGGCCAGCCCGACCGCACGTCCGACGACCGCGTGCAGGTCGTGATGGTCGACGCCCCGACCGTCGCCCAGCGCAACGAGGTGATCGGGCTCGGGCTCGACATCACCGAGCACGCGACCCGGCGCGGCATCGAGGTCGTGCTGTACGACGACGCCGACCGCCGCACGCTGCGCGAGGCCGGCTTCACCTGGCAGGTGAAGGTCGCCGACCTCGCGGCGCAGAACCGCGCCGACCGGCGTGCCGACCGGCGGTACGCCGCGTCCGTGGCCCGCTCCCCGCTGCCGAGCGGCCGCACGGCGTACCGCACCTACGAGGACTACCTCGCCGACCTGGAGCTGCTCGCGCAGCGCTACCCGAAGCAGACCCGGCCGCTGACGCTGGCGAACGAGACCGTGCTCGGCGAGCCGATCCACGGCCTCGAGATCTCCGCCAAGGCCGACAACATCCGCGACGGCAAGCCGGTCTTCCTGCTGATGGGCGCCCACCACGCCAGGGAGTGGCCGAGCTCGGAGCACACGATGGAGTTCGCGTTCGACCTGCTCCAGACGAGTGCGTACGGCGACCCGCGGTCGGTCGAGATCATGCGGACGTCACGGCTGGTGATCGTGCCGGTCGTCAACGTCGACGGCTTCCAGATCTCCCGCAACGCCGAGCCGGGAGACCCCGAGGACGACTTCGACGTCCTCGACTACGAGATGAAGCGGAAGAACTGCAGCATCTCGGAGAACACGCCGACCGAGCCGACCGACTACACCGACGGCCCGTGCGACGACAACCTCGCCGGCCGGCTCCGCGGCACCGACCTCAACCGCAACTACCCCGGCTACTGGGGCGGCGGCGGGGCCAGCACGAACTGGTCGAACGACACCTACCGCGGCGACGGGCCGGGCAGCGAGCCCGAGTCGGACGCGGTCCGGCAGTTCATCTCCGACCGCGCCGTGACCGTGATGATCAGCAACCACACCTACTCCAACCTGGTGCTGCGGCCGCCCGCCATCGCGGCGGTGGGCAAGGCCCCGGACGAGCCCGTCTACAAGGCGCTCGGCGACGAGATGGCCTCGCACAACCAGTACACGAGCCAGGCGTCGTACCAGCTCTACGACACCTCGGGCTCGACCGAGGACTGGAGCTACTGGATCACCGGCGGGCTCGGCTTCACCTTCGAGATCGGCCCCGACGGCTTCCACCCGGAGTACCAGGACGCCGTCGTCGGTGAGTACCTCGGCGTGCAGCCGGCCGCCGGTGCGGGCGAGGGCGGCAACCGCGAGGCGTACTTCGCGGCCGCCGAGGCGGCGGGCGAGCCCGCACTGCACTCGCGGATCCGGGGCACCGCGCCGAAGCGGCACACGATCACGGTCACCAAGACCCACATCTCCCCCACCTCGCCGGTGATCCAGCCCGACGGGTCGACGCGTGACCCGATCTACTACGAGGACACGCTGACCAACGTCTACCGGTCGACGGGCGGGCCGTTCACGCTCCACGTCAACCCCTCGACCCGGCCGTTGGTCGCGGGCCGCTACGGGCGCGAGCCCGAGGCCGACCCGCAGGAGCCGATCACGCTCACCAACCCCGAGGGCTTCCCGGCCGAGGGCGAGAGCGAGGAGCTCACGTTCGAGGTCGACGGGCTGCCCGAGGTCGACAACGGCTTCGCCGTCCTGGAGTTCGCGTGGCCCGGTGGTGCCGACTGGGACTTCTACGTCGAGGGCCCCGACGGTGAGCCGCTGGGCTCCGGCGCGACGCTCGCCAACCCGGAGGTGATCCGGATCCCCGACCCGGTCGCCGGCACCTACACCGTGATCGCCGAGAACTACGAGGGCGGGACGGTCGAGCAGGACTGGACGGGCGAGGTCAGCTTCGAGAGCCCCGACCCGCCGACGTTCACGGGCATCAAGGAGAAGTGGGTGCTCAGCTGCACCGGCCCGAGGGGTCGGGTGCTCGCCACCCGCCAGCGTGGTGGTCGACCGCGGCGAGACGGTGGACGTGCGGAAGGCCTGCTCCCGCACCCGCGCCAAGCGCTGACGGGGGAGCGACTGCGGGCCCGCGTCTCTGACGCGGGCCCGCAGGTCGTGCTGGGCGTCAGCTCACTCGAACCAGTCGTCCGGCAGCTCCATGCCGCAGGCCGCGAACGCCTCCGGGCCGGCCGGCAGGATCGCCCCGAAGTCGAGGTGGCTGATCGCCTTGTTGCCACCGGTCGGACCCGCCATCAGCCCGTGGGCGTTGATGAGCGTGTCCATCGAGACCCCGCCGGCGTCGGCGAGGATCTGCCCGCCCTCGGGGCAGAGCCCGAGGAACTGCGACGTGATCGTCTCGAAGGTGAAGAACCCCTGTGACCCCGCGCGCCCTTGCTGGGCGTTCGGGTTCGGGTCGTTGAAGAAGCAGTAGTGGGCACTGGCCGAGCCCACTCCGAGCGAGAGCGCGGCGACCGTGCCGACCGCGACCGTGGTGATGCGACGACGAATCCTCATGGTTATCCCCCCGTACATCTGGTGACCCGCCCTCCGCTGGGCGGTGGCGCCACGATCACAAATGGCCGCCACCCGGTCAACCGGGAATCGAGGGCTCGACTAGACCAGCGGGCGGCATCGCGGCGGGCGTCGGTCAGACGGCGTACGCCGCCAGCTCGCCGGCCAGGTCGGGGTTGGCCCGGCCGCTGATGCGGGTGCCGTCGGCGGTGTGCTCCATCGCGTCGATCTCGCCGTGCCGGTGGAGCCGGTCGATCAGGTCGCCCCGGTCGTAGGGCAGCAGCGCGGCGAACTCCACGCCGGGGCGCGGCAGCTCGGACTCGACCAGGGCCAGCGCCTCGGCGATCCCTTCGCCGGTGCGGGCGCTGACGACCACGCTGTGGGGCTCGCGGGTGAGCAGTCGCTGGACCACGAGCGGGTCGGCGGCGTCCGCCTTGTTGATGACGACGAGCTCGGGCACCTTGCCGGCATCGATCTCGGCGAACACCTCGCGCACCGCGGACAGCTGGCCCTCGGGGTCGGGGTGGGAGCCGTCGACGACGTGCAGGATCAGGTCGGAGTCGGCCACCTCCTCCAGCGTGCTGCGGAAGGCCTCCACGAGCTGGTGGGGCAGGTGCCGGACGAAGCCGACGGTGTCGCTCATCGTGTAGACCCGGCCGTCCGTGGTGGTCGTACGCCGCGTGGTCGGGTCGAGCGTCGCGAACAGCGAGTCCTCGACGAGCACCCCGGCATCGGTCAGCCGGTTGAGCAGGCTCGACTTGCCGGCGTTGGTGTAGCCGGCGATGGAGACGCTGGGGATGTGGTGGCGGCGGCGCTCCTGACGCTTGACCTCGCGGGTGCCCGCCATCTCCTTGAGCTCTCGGCGCAGCTTGGCGATCTTGGTGTTGATCCGGCGCCGGTCGGTCTCGATCTTGGTCTCACCGGGGCCGCGGCCGCCGATGCCGCCGCCGTCGGCGCCGACCCGGCCACCGGCCTGCCGGGAGAGGTTGCCGCCCCAGCCGCGGAGCCGCTGCTTCATGTAGTTGAGCTGGGCGAGCTCGACCTGGGCCTGGCCCTCCCTGGACTTCGCGTGCTGGGCGAAGATGTCGAGGATCAGCGCGGTCCGGTCGACGACCTTGACCTTGAGCCGGTCCTCCAGGTTGCGGAGCTGGCTCGGCGCGAGCTCGCCGTCGCAGATCACGGTGTCGGCGCCGGTGGCCTGCACGATCTCGCCGATCGCGTCGACCTTGCCGCGGCCGACGTACGTCGCGGGATCGGGCTTGCCGCGCCGCTGGAACACGGCCTCGAGCACCTCGGAGCCCGCCGTCTCGGCGAGCAGTGCCAGCTCGGCCATGGAGTTCTCGGCGTCCTCGACCGTCCCCTCGGTCCACACCCCCACGAGCACGACCCGCTCCAGGCGGAGCTGGCGGTACTCGACCTCGGTGATGTCCTCGAGCTCGGTGCGCAGGCCCGCGACCCGGCGGAGCTGGTGGCGCTCTGCCAGGTCGAGGGCGCCCGCGGTGGGGTCGTCGTCCTCGGGGTCGGGGTGGCTCGGGTCGGGCTCGGCGTAGCCGCTCGTGAACTGGTCGGTGTCCTCGTCCCAGTCGGCGGTCTCGGCCAGAGCCTCGTCGAGGTGAAAGTCAGGTGCGTTCGTCATACGGCTTCCAGGGTACGGGGCGGGTCCGCAGGTCGCACGCGGGTTTCGTGGGCTCGGGGTGCCGCTGACTTGTTGGCTAACGTGCCCTTCCTCCTGCTTCTGGACAGCTACAGCTGTTCAGGAGGTGGACCGGAGGCACGTGACCCAACCCACTCGGCGCCGCCCGCGGTTAGGGTGCTCGCCATGGACTCGGGACGACGGCGGGCGGCCTGGATCTTCACGCTGGCGGTGATCATCGGCGGGCTCGTGGCCGCGTTCGTCGACCTGGTGCTCTTCATGTTCGACGACAGCTGCCCGCAGTGGGAGGACGAGGGCACGATGGCGGCCCCAGGCTCGCTCTACTCCCAGGTCATGTGCGCGCCGGGCACCGAGCCACCGTTCACCTGGGCGGTTGTGATCGGGACCGTGGTCGCCGCGCTGCTCGCCGTCCTGATCGTACGGCGGGGACCGGTCGCCCGGCTCGCGGCGCGGCTCGGGTGGGCGCTGGTGCTGATGCTGGTGCCGGCGCTGATCATCGGACTGCTGCACGTGACGCTGCCGCAGGACTGCCTCAGCGGCCGGACCGAGTCCGGCGACTGCGGCCGCAACCGCGAGCTGCGCTGAAAACGCTGCTGCTCGTCGTTTCGAGCCGTACCCTCCTCGGCATGTCTCGGATCCGTCCCGTGCTGGTCGCTGCGCTGCTGCTGAGCGGTCTCGGTGCTGTGCCCGCCTCCGCCGAGGTGGCTCCCGACTGCTCAGGACCGGTCTGGAGCACGTTCCGTGAGGACAAGCCGACAACTCTCCGGCTCCGCTGCTACGACCCGGCGGGCGAGACCGTCACCATCACAGACCCGACCGATCACGGCACCCTGAGCGCCTTGGTGCCCGGCGAGGAGGACGGTGACTACTTCGTCGAGTACGACCCGGACGCGGGCTACGTCGGCCCGGACTCCTTCACGCTGGAGATCTCGGCCGGCGGATTGACCGGCACCCAGGTCATCGACCTCGAGGTCACGTCCAACCGGGCACCGGCATGCACCCGAACGCCGCCCGCGTTCCACACCCTGCCCGGCGTCGCCACCGTCAACGAGGGCAACTGCGTCGATGTCGACTGGCAGGACTACCTGGACTTGGACTTCACCGTCAGCGAGGCTCCGGAGCACGGTCAGGCGACGGTCAGCACCGAGTACCGCGAGGAGCTCGACGGGCAGGACTGGGCGTCGACCTACACGCCCGACCCGGGCTACACCGGTTCGGACGAGTACACGATCACGACGACCGATGGTGACCTGAGCAAGGACGTGCTCGTCCGAGTGCACGTGGCCGACGGACCGTGGTGCAGCCCGTGGCCGGAGGTGCTCTCCATCCGCGCAGGGACCACTGGGGAGTTCGGACCCCTCTGCACGCAGCCCGCCGGGGCGTCAGGGCCGCTCCAGCTGCGAGTCGTCGAACCGCCGCAGCAGGGCACGGCGGCCACGAACGACGAGACGTCCATCGAGTACACCCCCTTGGGTACCGCGTCCGGGCCGGACTTCTTCACCTACCAGGCGCACTCCCCCGCCGGCGAGAGCAACGTGGTGCCTCAGGCGTGGACCGTCCTTCCTGATGCGGCACCGGTCTGCGCTCCCAGCGACCACGAGGTCGCCGTCGACCAGGCGCTTGCCGTCGAGCTCGACTGCACCGACGCAGACGACGACGAGGTCACCTTGGCGACCCTCCGCCAGCCCGAGCACGGCACGCTGTCAGAGCCCGCCGGCGGACACGTCACCTACACACCCGACCCGGGTTTCGCCGGGACCGACCGCTTCACCTACACCGGCGCCGACTACGCCCGGACCTCGGCACCGGCCACGGTCCGGATCACTGTCGACGACGGGAAGGCACCGGTCCTCGACTTGAGCATCGGCCGCGGCCAGTCCCCCCGCGGGGTCGCCCGGCACGGCCTGGCCTACAGCTCGGACAACGACGAACAGATCGCGGGCGAGATCGTCGCCACGATCAGCGGCCGGACCGCGAAGCGTCTCGGCCTGGTGCGCCGCGCCTCAGGGCCGGTGCGGATTGCCGTCGACCGTTCCCGGTACGAGTACGACACCTCGGTCCTAGGCCTTCTCCACCTCACAGACCGCGCCGCTGAGGCGATCCGCCCGGCTCGGCGGGTGACGATCACGGTCAGGTTCCGCGGGATCGACCCTCTGAGCAACACCACCGCGGTCACGGTCCGGAGGACCTGCGGCGCTGACCTACTTGGGAGGCATCCGGATGCCGCCGTCGACCCGGATGGTCTCGGCGTTCATGTAGGAGTTCGTCAGGCAGGCCAGCACCATCTGCGCGAGCTCGTCGGCCGTGCCGAGGCGCTTCGGGTAGAGCACCGACGCACCGAGCTGCTCCTTGAACGCCTCCGGGTCGGGGGCGAAGTCGTAGATCGGGGTCTCGACCAAGCCGGGGGCGACCGTGTTGAGGCGGATCGCGGCGGCGCTCAGGTCGCGGGCCACGGGGAGGGTGAGGCCGACCAGGCCGCCCTTGCTCGCGGCGTACGCCGCCTGGCCGATCTGGCCGTCGAAGGCGGCGACCGAGCCGATGTTGACGATCGCGCCTCGGTCGCCGGAGGGGGTGGGTTCCAGGGTCGACATCACGGTGGCGGCGAGCCGGATCGCGTCGAAGGACCCGATCAGGTTGATCGCGATGACCCGCTTGAACGCGTCGAGGTCGTGGGCCGACTCCGGGGTGCCGTCCTTGCCGACGGTGCGCTGCGCCCAGCCGATCCCGGCGGAGTTCACGAGCACGCGCAGCGGGCCGAGCTGGCTGGCGCGGTCGACCGCGGCCTGGATCTGGGCGGTGTCGGTGACGTCGACGCGCACGAAAGCCCCGGCGATCTCCTGCGCGAGCGCCTCGCCCTTCTCGTCCTGCAGGTCGGCGACGACGACGCGGGCGCCGGCGTCGGCCAGGCGTCGGGCGACGGCCGCTCCGATGCCCGAGGCGCCGCCCGTGACGAGGGCTGCGGATCCGGTGATGTCCATGCGGCGACCCTAGTAGTGGTTTCGAGACGGGTGCGGAGCGCCCTCCTCAACCACCGGATGGCGGCTAGAGGTCGGTCGTGCCCCGGGCCACGAGCACGGCCGGCCCCGTCATGAGCAGCCGGTCGTCGTCGGTCCACTCGACCGAGAGCCGCCCGCCTGGCACGTCGACGGTGTACGTCGCGGGCCGGGTCGCCCCGTCGGCCGCGGCGGCCGCCACCATCACGGCGCAGGCGCCGGTGCCGCAGGAGCGGGTCTCGCCGGAGCCGCGCTCGTGCACCCGCATCGCGACGTGCCGCTCCCCGCGGCGTACGACGAACTCGACGTTGACCCCGTCGGGGTAGACCGCGTCGTCGTGGGTGGGCGGGTCGAACAGCCGCCCGGCGTCGGCCAGGTCGTCGACGAACGCGACCGCGTGCGGGTTGCCGACGTCGACGTTGGTGGCCGGCCAGGACCGGTCGTCGACCGACACCTTGGTCTCACCGAGCAGCCGAGGGGAGCCCATGTCGGCCGTGAAGCCGTCGCCGGCCTCGGTCAGCACCTTCACGCCGTCGCGGGTCGCGATCTCGAGCGGGAAGGACACGCCCTCCTCCTCGCGGAGGTACAGCGCGAACACCCGGATCCCGTTGCCGCACATCTCGGAGAGGGAGCCGTCGGAGTTGCGGTAGTCCATGAACCAGCGACCCTCGTCGTCGCGGGCGGCCCGGATCACGCCGTCGCCGCCGATCCCCGCTCGTCGGTCGCAGAGGGCGCGGGCGCGCTCCGCCGTCAGCTCGACGTCGGCGGGCACGATCACGAAGTCGTTCTCCGTGCCGTGGCCCTTCACGAACGGGTAGCTCACGACTCCGATTGTGCCAGTGGCCCGACCACGTCGTACGTCGCCGCCAGGAACGCGCCGTTGCGCTGCACGTCGACGAGCCGCAGGTCGAACGGCCGCGTGAAGAGCGGTCGTCCGGCGCCGAGCGTGACCGGCGCGATCATCAGCAGCAGCCGGTCGAGCAACCCCGCTTGCGCGAAGTCCGCGGCCAGGCCACCCCCGCCGACGACCCACACGTCCTTGCCGCCGGCCGCGGCCGTCATCTCGGCGTGCACCGGGGCGACGTCCCCCTGCACGAGGCGCACGTCGGCGTCGGCGGGCACCGGCAGGTCGCGGTGCGTGAAGACCCAGCTGGGCAGGGAGTACGGCCAGGCACCCTGCTCGTGGTCGAGCACCCACTCGTACGTCGTGGCACCCAGGCAGATCGCGCCGACGTCCGCGATGAACGCGTCGTAGGACAGCGCGCCGCCCTCGTCCTGCGGCTGCTTGAAGAGCCAGTGGAGCGAGTCGTGCTCGTCGGCGAGGAAGCCGTCGAGCGTGGTGGCGGTGTAGAAGAGCGTGCTCATGCGTCCTGGCCGTTCCGCCGGCGCAGCCAGGTGATCGGGTCGCCGTCGTCGACGGTCAGCCCGTGCTCGCGCAGCATGGTGCGGGCGAGCTGTCGGCGAGCGGCGCCGAAGCTGAGGACGTGGGCCAGGATGCTTCCGAGCACGAAGCTCTCGGGCGGGTCGCAGAGCGCGTCGACGATCCGGTCGTCCCAGGCGTCGCGCCGTTCCACGTCCCGCACCATCGACAGCCAGCGGCCCGCCACGGCGTCGTGCCGGTCGAGCAGCCCGGCGGGGTCGTCGGGTCCGGGCGACGGGAAGTCCTCGCCCTCGATCGCGGCCAGCCAGATCTCCTTGGTGGCGACCTGGTGCGTCAGGACGGCGGCGACCGACTCGTCGGGGCCGTCGAAGGACAACACCTGCTGGCCTGGCCGGACCGTCGCGCGGTAGGCGTCGGCCGGCAGCTGCTTGGCGAGGTCGAGCAATCCGCGCGTGTCGTCGAGGTCGTGGTGGATCAGCTGGTCGATCGGCTGGCTCATCGTGCGCTCCCCGGTGTGGACCCACAGTGACGTGGGCGGGTGGAAGTGGATGCCGTTGGGTGCGGGCAGCCAGGTGCTGCGGCTCCCCGCGGACTCGTCGGGCTGGCTCGGCGGGTGCCCGTACGCCCGCGAGTAGGCACGGCTGAACCCCTCGACCGACTCGTAGCCCGCCGCGAACGCCACGTCGGTCACCGAGGTGCCGTGCCGCAGCTGCCACGCGGCCCGCTCGAGCATCACGCGGCGGCGCATCGCCACCGGGGGCTCGCCGGCCTCGCGGCGGAGCCGTCGCGTGAAGTGGTACGGCGAGGAGTACGCACCGGTCGCCATGTCGGTGAGCGAGTGGTGCTCGTCGTCGAGCACCGCGTCGAGCAGCTCCCGGAGCCGGTCCCGTCCGGACGTCTCAGCCATGACCCCATCCTGCTCCCGGTGCGGCTCGTCCCGCCCGACCGATCTTGCGGTAGTCCACACGGAAACGGTCGCTCCTGCGGGCCGATCCACGACCAGATCGATGTGGACTACCGGGGAGGGACGGCGGCCAAGGCCTTCTCGAGCCGATCGGGGTCGTCGTGGTCGACCCAGACGATGCGCGGGTCCTTGCGGAACCAGGAGTCCTGCCGGCGGGCGAACCGGCGGGTGGCCGCGATGGTCCGTTCGATCGCCTCGTCGAGCGTCAGCTCGCCGGCCAGGTGGGCCGTGGCCTGCCGGTAGCCGATCGCGGTCGCTGCGGTCGGTCCGAGCGGGCCGAGCCGCGCCACCTCCTCGACCAGCCCGCCGGCGTACATCTGACGGACGCGGGCCGCGATCCGCTCGTCCAGCGTGTCCCGGTCGATGTCGACGCCCACCTGGACCGAGTGCGGATCGACGTACTCCAGCCGCGGGAGGGTCGCCGTGAACGACCGGCCGGTCAGCTCGACCACCTCGAGCGCCCGCACGATCCGGCGCGCGTTGTCGGGGAGGATCCGCGCGGCCGCCGCGGGGTCGACCTCGGCGAGCCGGGCGTGCATCGCCGCCGTCCCGACCTCGGCGCGCTCGACCTCCAGCCGGCGCCGGAGGTCGGGGTCGGTGCCGGGGAACTCGAACCGGTCGAGCACCGCGCGCGTGTAGAGCGCCGAACCGCCCACCAGCACCGGCACCACCCCGCGGTCGCGTAGCCCGGTGATCACCGCCCGCGCCTCGGCCTGGAACTCGGCCACGCTGACCGGCTCGGTGACGTCGTGGGTGTCGAGCAGGTGGTGGGCGATCCCGCGTCGCTCGTCGGGCGCGAGCTTGGCGGTGCCGACGTCCATGCCCCGGTAGACCTGCATCGCGTCGGTGTTGACGACCTCGCCGCCCAGCCGCTCGGCCAGGTCCAGCGAGAGCCCGGTCTTGCCCGCTGCGGTCGCACCGACGACGGCGACGATCGGTACTGGCACGGGGCTAGTCTCAGGCGCATGAGTTTCCTCGACAAGGTCAAGTCGAAGGCCCAGGCGGCCGTCGACCAGCACGGCGACAAGATCTCCTCCGGCCTCGACAAGGCTGCCAAGGCCGTCGACGACAAGACCAAGGGCAAGTACTCCGACAAGATCGGCTCCGGGACCGCCAAGGCCAAGGACGCCCTCGACAAGCTCGACGGCAAGAACGACGACATCCCCGACGACAAGCCGGGCACCACCCAGGCGTGAGGCAGCGGTGAGCCCCTCCGGCTTCGTCGTCGTCCCGGCGTCGTACGTCTTCCTGCTCCGCGACGGGATCACCGGCCCGGAGGTCCTGCTGCAGCTGCGGCAGAACACCGGGTACATGGACGGCCACTGGGCCGCGGCCGCCGCCGGTCACGTGGAGCGCGGCGAGACGGCGTACGACGCCGCCCACCGCGAGGCGCGCGAGGAGCTCGGGGTCGAGGGCCTCGACCTCCACTTCGAGTTCACGATGCAGCGCACGCAGCACGACCTGCCGATCGACGAGCGGGTCGACTTCTTCTTCACCACCCGGTCGTGGCGCGGCGAGCCGCGGATCGTGGAGCCCGAGAAGTGCGCCGAGCTGCGCTGGTGCCCGCTCGAGGCGCTGCCCGACCCGGTCGTGCCGCACGAGGCATCGGCACTGGCCTCACTGGGTAATGGAACGCCGTACCTGACGTTCGGGTTCGACGGATGATCGACTGAGAGGGAGAGACATGGCCGAGGACGAGCTGGGCCCCATGCCGGAGCCCGAGGCAGAGACCCCGGAGCTGCATCCGGGAGGCACCGATGCCGTGGTCGACGACGAGGCGTACCCGCAGCCAGCCGACCTGGTCGGACGCGACCTGCACCCGGAGCGCAACCCCGGGGCCGAGGAGCACGTGCCCGACGAGATCACGGTGCCGGACGACAAGCAGCAGGAGCCCGACGAGGACTCCGGCACCGACACCCCCGAGGAGCCCCCCGCATGAGCGATCCACGCGACGTCCGCGAGTCCCACCACGACGCCTCCGGCGACATGGGGGTGTCCTCCGAGCGCGAGGGACCCACCGGGCCTGGTCAGACCGGCACCGACGGCGTCCGCGACGTGACGCCGGAGCGGCCGGCTGACGAGGACACCCCGCCCGAGCAGCGCCCCGGCGCGGTGGAGGAGAACCCCGAGGGCATCGAGCCCAAGGCGGGCTACTCCTCGCAGGACCCTCGCTCCGGCTCGTAACCGGGCTGGCAAACGCGACTCGGAAGCTGTCGCTCACGCTGAAGCCGGGCCAGGTGGCCGTTGTTGTGCCCGCTGGTCTACGGCTGCCGCCACGATGGACGCCACGAACTCGGGGTCGAACATCACGTCCTCCCAGGCGAAGCGCAGCACCAGCCAGCCGTGGGCGACGAAGCGGTTGTACCGCCGGGCGTCCCGAGCCAGAGCCGCCCGGCCGCCGTGCCACTCGAAGGAGTCGGCCTCGAGGATGATCCCGAGCCGCTCGTCGACCAGGTCGGGTCGCCCTAGGAAGTCGCGCCCGGAGCGGATCGGCAGCTGTGGCACGACGGTCAGACCCGGCACACCCAGGACGATGGCGCGAAGCGCTGACTCGAACGCATTGGCGGCGCGACCATCGGCACAGGCGGCCACCCGCCGCGCGGTCACCGAGCCTGGACCGCGCGCGTCGCGCGCGACCGCTTCCAACCGCGCCCGTGAGAACCCGTCCCGCAGGGCGGAGTCAGCGACGCAGAGTGCGTCCGCGAAGGGACCGGAGCGCATGCAGTCGAGCAACGTCCGCTCGGCCGAGGTGACCGTCCCACTCACGTCGTCCACACCAAGGTCGCCCCAGTGGGCAGTGATGCCGCACCGTTGGCCCGGGCTCAGCGTGCGGTGGCGCGCAACCGTGACGTGCGGCTGCTCGGGCGGCAGCCGCACCTGCCAGCCGTGGTGGAGCGCTGCGCTGGCGTGGGACACGACGCCGGAGACGCGGTGCGCTGCAACCAACGCCTCGTCCGCCGACGACAGCGCGTACCTTCCACGCGCCACCGACACGATCCCGCCGTCGCTGAGCGCACGGTCGACCTCACGTCGCGACGATGCCTCGATCAGGTCCGCACGAGTGGCGACCCCGCCCATCCGCACCAGCGCTTCGACCACCACGGACCCAGCATCACCGAACTCGGCTCAGCGCGATGGCGGTCATCCACAGGCGGGGGCGTCAGGCAGTGGCGCGGGGACGCCGACGGCCGGCATGCCGAGGCCGACGGAGGCGGGGGTGGGGGCTGCGGTGCGGGCCTCCCACGCGTCACCGGAGCGGGTCCGGCGTACGTCGAGGACCGGTCCGTCCGCGACGAGGTGGTGCGGCGCGGCGTACGTGACCTCGACCGTCACCACGTCGCCCGGCCGTACCTCGACGTCGGACGGCGGCGTGAAGTGGACCAGCCGGTTGTCGGGTCCGCGGCCGGAGAGCCGGTGGGTGGCGGCGTCCTTGCGGCCCTCCCCCTCGGCGACCAGGAGCTCGACCCGGCGGCCGACGAGCCGCTGGTTCTCCTCCCAGGCGATGTCGTTGACGAGCGCGACCAGCCGCTCGTAGCGCGCCTGGACGACGTCGCGCGGCACCTGCTCCGCCATCGTGGCGGCGGGGGTCCCCGGCCGCGGCGAGTAGATGAACGTGAAGGCGCCCGAGAAGCGCGCGTGACGGACGACGTCCATCGTGGCCTCGAAGTCCGCCTCGGTCTCACCCGGGAAGCCGACGATGATGTCGGTCGTGATCGCCGCGTCGGGCATGGCGGCCCGCACCCGTTCGATGATGCCGAGGTACTTCGCCTGCCGGTAGGAGCGGCGCATGTCCTTGAGGACCTTGTCGGAGCCGGACTGCAGCGGCATGTGGAGCGACGGCATCACGTTCGGCGTCTCTGCCATCGCCTCGATCACGTCGTCGGTGAACTCCGCCGGGTGGGGCGAGGTGAAGCGGACCCGCTCCAGCCCCTCGACCTCGCCGCACGCCCGGAGCAGCTTCGAGAACGCCTGCCGGTCGCCGAACTCCACGCCGTAGGCGTTGACGTTCTGCCCCAGCAACGTCACCTCGGACACGCCTTCCGCGACCAGGGCCTCGACCTCGGCGAGGATCTCGCCCGGCCGGCGGTCCTTCTCCTTGCCGCGCAGCGACGGGACGATGCAGAAGGTGCAGGTGTTGTTGCAGCCCACCGAGATCGAGACCCAGGCGGCGTACGCCGACTCGCGCTTCGTGGGCAGCGTGGAGGGGAAGACCTCCAGCGACTCGAGGATCTCGACCTGGGCCTCCTCCTGCGACCGGGCGCGGTCGAGCAGGGCGGGCAGCGAGCCGATGTTGTGGGTGCCGAACACGACGTCGACCCAGGGCGCCTTCTCGACGATCGTGGAGCGGTCCTTCTGCGCGAGGCAGCCGCCGACGGCGATCTGCATGCCGGGCGTCCGCGCCTTCACCGGCGCCAGGTGGCCGAGGTTGCCGTAGAGCCGGTTGTCGGCGTTCTCGCGCACCGCGCAGGTGTTGAAGACGACGACGTCGGCCTGCTCCCCCACGGGTGCAGCGGCGTACCCCGCGTCCTCCAGCAGCCCGGTGAGCCGCTCGGAGTCGTGGACGTTCATCTGGCACCCGTAGGTGCGGACCTCGTAGGTGCGTGCGCTCCTCATGACCGATCCAGGGTACGGCCGGCGCGCCCGGGTCACAGAAACGTCACCGTTCACGGGCCAGGGCCGCTCGCCATGGCCCCGCGAGTGGGGTGGCGCTAGTGTCGCGGCCATGTCGAAAGACACTCGGGCTTCGGTCGGCCAGGCGTTGGTCGTCCTCGAAGGCGTGGACAAGTGGTTCGGCGACCTCCACGTCCTCAAGGACATCAACCAGACGATCCACGTCGGCGAGGTGGTCGTGGTGATCGGCCCGTCCGGCTCCGGGAAGTCGACGCTGTGTCGGGCGATCAACCGGCTCGAGACGATCCAGCGGGGGTCCATCACGCTCGACGGGAAGCCGTTGCCCGAGGAGGGCAAGGAGCTCGCGGCACTGCGCGCCGAGGTCGGGATGGTGTTCCAGAGCTTCAACCTGTTCGCCCACAAGACGATCCTCGAGAACGTCACGCTCGGGCCGATCAAGGTCCGCGGCATGAAGAAGGCGGACGCCGAGAAGCGAGCCACCGAGCTCCTGGAACGCGTGGGCGTCGGGCACCAGGCCGCGAAGTACCCCGCCCAGCTCTCGGGAGGCCAGCAGCAGCGCGTGGCGATCGCCCGGGCGCTGGCCATGGACCCGAAGGTGATGCTCTTCGACGAGCCCACCTCGGCCCTCGACCCCGAGATGATCAAGGAGGTCCTCGACGTCATGGTCGACCTCGCCGAGCGAGGCATGACGATGGTCGTCGTCACCCACGAGATGGGGTTCGCTCGCACGGCCGCCGACCGGGTGCTGTTCATGTCCGACGGCGCCATCATCGAGGAGAACGACCCCGAGAGTTTCTTCACCAACCCTCAGAGCGATCGCGCCAAGGACTTCCTCGGCAAGATCCTCAAGCACTGAAACCCAACAGGAGATGAGGAAGATGAAGCGCATCAGGTTCAAGGCGGCAGCGGCAGCGATCCTGCTCAGCTGCACGCTCGTGGCATGCGGCGAGGCAGGCGGAGGCGAAGGCATCGACGTCGAGGCCGAGGACGACTGCGACGGCAAGTTCGAGGAGGGCAGCCGGATGGCGGAGCTCTCCGATGCCGGTGAGATCACGGTCGGCGTGAAGTTCGACCAGCCCGGCATGGGCTTCAAGGACGCCGCCTCCGACCTTCCGACCGGACTCGACGTGGAGATCGCCAAGCTGCTCGTGGCCGACCTCTGCATCGATCCCTCCGACACCGAGGTCACCACGTGGGAGGAGACGATCTCCGACAACCGTGAGCCCTACCTCATGGAGGACCGCGTCGACCTGGTGCTGGCGACGTACTCCATCACCGACGAGCGTCGCGAGATGGTCGGCCAGACCGGTCCCTATCTGATCACCGGGCAGCAGATCCTGGTACCGGAGGACAGCGACGTCGAGAGCAAGGAGGACCTCCAAGGTGAGGAGGTCTGCTCGGCCGAGGGCTCGACCTCGATCGAGAACGTCGAGGCCGAGGGCATGGTCCCGGCATCGGCGCCCGACTACTCCCAGTGCGTCGAGGACGTCCTCAACGGCACGGTCCCCGCGATGTCGACCGACGGCGCGATCCTGCTGGGCTACGCCGCGCAGAACGAGGGCGAGCTGAAGGTCGTCGGCGAGGAGTTCTCCGAGGAGCGGATCGGCGTCGGCTACAGCCTCGATCACCCCGAGATGTGCGGCTGGATCAACGAGATCCTGCAGGAGGCGTACGACGACGGCTCGTGGGCCGAGGCTTTCGAGGCCACCCTCGGTGAGGGAGGGGCGGAGACGCCCGAGCCCCCGGCGCTGGACGAGTGCCCCGCCTGACAAGACGGCAGGCATGTCACGGGGGTGGCCGAACGGCCACCCCCGTCGACAATCCCGGCGGACGTGAGAGGAGCAGGCCGTGAACGCCGTGATCGACAACTTCGACCTGGTCGTGCGGGCCTTCACCTACACCGTCCTGCTCTTCCTGATCGCCGGGGTGTTGTCGCTGGTCCTCGGCACGCTGCTCGCCGCCATGCGGGTCGGCCCGGTGGCCGTGCTGAGCAAGGCAGCGGCTGTCTACGTGACGCTGGTGCGGAACACGCCGCTGCTGGTCGTGCTGATCTTCGTCCGGATCGCCGGGCCCAAGGTCGGCCTCAACTTCAACTTCGTCGACATCGTCATCGGCGAGATCCGGATCAACAACCTCTTCGCCGCGTGCGTGTTCGGCCTGACCGTCTACACCTCGGCCTTCGTCTGCGAGGCGATCCGGGCCGGCATCAACGCCGTCCCGCTCGGGCAGGCGGAGGCGGCCCGCGCGATCGGACTGCCGTTCGCCGGGACGATGCGCGAGGTGGTGCTCCCGCAGGCGTTCCGGGCTACGATCCCGCCACTGGCGAGCGTCCAGATCGCGCTGCTGAAGAACACCACCCTCGCCGGCGCGTTCGGGGTGGCTGAGGCGTTCTACCGGATGAAGATCCTGACCAACAACGCGCCCGGCGAGAAGATCGGGATCTTCCTCACGTTCGCCCTCGTCTTCATGGTCCTGGTGGAGATCGTCTCCTTCGCCGCGAACCGGTTCGAGCGGCGCGCCCGGGTGGCGACATGAGCACCTCGGCGAACGTCCTCTTCGACGCACCCGGCCCGAGGACCGTGGCCCGGCACCGGATCTACACGATCCTCGCCTCGGTCGGGCTGCTCGGCGTACTGGCGTTCGTGGTCTGGCGGCTCTACGACAGCGGGCAGCTCACCTACGAGAAGTGGGAGGTCTTCGTCACCCCCGACTACATCCGGGCACTCCTGGTCGACGGACTCCTCGTGACGCTGCAGATGGCGTTCAGCGCGGTGCTGCTCGCGGTGGTCTTCGGGCTCGTGTTCGGGACCGGCAAGCTGTCGGACCACCAGTGGGTCCGGTGGCCCTGCTGGGCGGTCGTGGAGTTCTTCCGCGCCGTCCCGGTGCTGCTGCTGATGACCCTGATCTTCTTCTCGTACGGCATCAGTCGCGGCGACACCGGCGCCTACTGGACCGTCGTGATCGCACTGATGCTCTACAACGGGGCGGTCCTGGCCGAGGTGTTCCGCGCCGGCATCCAGGCCGTCCCGAGCGGGCAGTCGGAGGCGGCGTACGCCGTCGGCATGCGCAAGTCCCAGGTGATGAACCTGATCCTGCTCCCGCAAGGCGTCAAGATCATGCTGCCGGCGATCATCAGCCAGATGGTGGTCGCCTTGAAGGACACCAGCCTCGGGTACGTCGTCGCCGCGCCGGGCCTGACCGCCGTGGGCAAGCTGATCTGGAACGGGGAGCAGAACCAGGTGCCGACCGCGATCGTGCTGGCCGCGATGTACATCTCCGTCAACCTGGTCCTGACCGCGATCGCCACGTGGGTGCAGAAGAAGCTCGTGGGCGAGAAGAAGCCGCTCGAGGTGTCCCTGCTGGGCGACCTCGACGCCGGGAGAGCTCCGTGACCCTCAGCGCTTCCTGGGCGTGACCCAGAGCCGGATCTCGCCCTCGATGACGACCTCCCCGTCGTCGCGCACGCCGCGGACCCGGACCGGCACGTCGCCGCCCTCGTCGGGCAGCGCGGCCGGAGCCCACTGGCCGGCGTCGGTCTCGGCGATGCAGGTGACGTCGGAGGTCGCCTTCGCGGTGTAGGCGACCGTCATCCCCTTCGGGATCCACCGCTTGTCGGCGGGGATGGTCGCCTCGGCGAGTGCCCCCATCGCGGCCTCGAGCCCGTTGCACAGCGCGATCGCGTGGACGGTGCCGAGGTGGTTGTGGACCCGGCGGCGCTTCGGGATGACCAGCTCGGCCCGGTTGGGCTCGATCACCGTGAAGCGTGGCTTGATCGTGGCGAAGTACGGCGCCTTGCGGGCGAACGCGACCGAGAAGAGGCGGTCGCCGCGCGGGAACCGGTCGAGGGTCTTCCAGAGCGTCAGGACGGACGGCATGTCCGGAACCCTACTCGTCGGTAACCGCGCGGTTCAGGCCAGGGAGAGAAAGAGCTTCTCCATCTTCTTGACGTCGAGGGCGTCGACATCGCCGTCCTCGGTCAGGCACTGCCGCAGGCCGGACGCCACGATCGCGAAGCCGGCCCGGTCGAGCGCGCGCGAGACCGCTGCGAGCTGGGTCACGACGTCCTCGCACTCGCGCCCCTCCTCCAGCATCCGCAGCACGCCGCCGAGCTGGCCCTGCGCGCGCTTGATGCGGTTGATGACCGGCGCCATCTCGTCGACCGGGAGCTCCACGATCACTCCCCTGCCTGCTGGGCTGCGACCTTGCGGTGCACCTCGGCCATGTCGAGGCCCTTGACCGCGCCGATCAGCTCCTCGAGAGCGGGTGCGGGCAGGGCGCCGGGCTGCGAGAACACCAGCACCCCTTCGCGGAACGCCATCAGCGTCGGGATCGACGTGATGCCCGCCGAGGCGGAGAGCTCCCTCTCAGACTCGGTGTCCACCGAGCCGAACACGACGTCCTGGTGACGCTCGGACGCCTCCTCGTAGATCGGCGCGAACTGGCGGCACGGGCCGCACCAGCTCGCCCAGAAGTCGATCAGCACGATGTCGTTGTCGGTCACCGTGTCGTCGAGGTTGGCGGCGCCGATCTCGATCGTGGCCATGTCGGGCCCTCCTTGCTGGCGGATTTTGGATGATACCCCTGGGGGTGTTACGTTCGAAACCACGATACCCCCCTAGGTATTCCGGGAGATGACCAGATGACCACCGCGCCCGCTCTGACCGACCTGACCGTGCTGACCATCGAGACTCCCAGCCTCGGCGACCGCAGCTACGTCGTCCACGACGGCCGGGTCGCCGCCGTCATCGACCCCCAGCGCGACGTCGACCGTGTGACAGCACTCCTCGACGAGCACCGGCTCACGCTGACCCACGTCCTCGAGACGCACGTCCACAACGACTACCTGACCGGCGGGCTGGCGCTGGCCCGGGCCACCGGCGCGACGTACGTCGTGAACGCCGACGACCCGGTGAAGTTCGAGCGCCTCCCGGTGCGCGACGGGGACGTCGTCTCGGTCGGAGGGCGGATCCGCCTGGAGGCGATCGCCACCCCTGGCCACACGTTCACGCACCTGTCCTGGGCGCTGCGGGACGGCGAGCGCCCGGTGGCCGTGTTCAGCGGCGGCTCGCTCCTCTACGGCGCGACCGGCCGCCCCGACCTGCTCGGCGCCGAGCACACCCACGAGCTCGCGCACCACCAGCACGCGTCCGTGCACCGGCTCGCGGACTCGCTCCCCGACTCGGCGGCCGTCTACCCGACGCACGGCTTCGGGTCCTTCTGCTCCGCCACCCAGGCCGCCGCCGACTCCTCGACGATCGGCGAGGAGCGTCGCACCAACCCCGTGATGCAGCAGGACGTCGACAGCTGGGTCGCCGACCTGCTCGACGCCCTCGGGGAGTGGCCGGCGTACTACGTGCACATGGCGCCCGCGAACCTCCGCGGGCCCGCCGCTCCCGACCTCTCGCCGCCGGCTCCGGCCGACCGGGACGAGCTGCGGCGGCGGCTGACCGCGGGCGAGTGGGTGATCGACCTGCGCGACCGGATCGCCTTCGCGGCCGGCCACGCACCCGGCACCGTCAACATCGGCATCGACGGCGCCTTCTCGACGTACGTCGGATGGCTGGTCGACCACGGCGCGCCGATCACCCTCCTGGGCTCGAGCGCCGAGCAGGTGTCGGAGGCGCAGCGCGAGCTCGTGCGGATCGGCATCGACCGCCCGGCCGCCGCTGCCTCCGGAGCCCCCACGGAGTGGACCGACCTGCCCCTGGGCAGCTTCCCGCGGGCAGGGTTCGGTGAGCTCGCGGAGGTCCGCCACCACCGTCCCGTGGTCGTGCTCGACGTCCGGCGGGTCGACGAGGCGGCCGAGGTCCGGATCGAGGGCAGCGTGCGGGTCCCGCTCCACGAGCTCACCGACCGGCTGTCCGACGTCCCCGCCGGGGAGGTCTGGGTGCACTGCGCGAGCGGCTACCGCGCCTCCATCGCCGCGTCGATCCTCGCGGCGGCCGGCCGGCAGGTCGTGGCCGTCGACGACGAGCTCGACACCGCGCGAGACGCCGGCGTCGGGCTCGTGTCCGCGTGACCCTGGTCATCGCCCTGCTGGGAGGGCTGCTCATCGGCGGGCTCCTGGCCGTGCTCGGCGCCGGCGGCTCGGTGCTGGCCGTGCCGGTGCTCGTCGTCGGCCTCGGCCTGGGGCCGTACGCCGCGACGACGGGGTCGCTCGTCGTCGTGGGGTCGGCCGCCGCGGCCGGCGCCGTGGTGGCGGTGCGGCGCCGCGAGGCCGCGCTCGACCGCGGGCTCCTCTTCGCAGCCGCTGCCGTGGTGGGCGCCGTCGCGGGGGCGACCGCGTCGTCCCGGGTGGCGCCCGACGTCCTGCTGGTGACGTTCGCCCTGCTGCTCGCCGTGGTCGCGGTGCTGATGCTGGTGCGGCCGTCACCGCCTCCCGGCGACCTGACCGCGGTCGTCACGCTCCGTCCCTGGCGGTGCGACTGCCCGCGGCTGCTCGCCGTCGTCGCCACCGCCACGGCGGTCGGGTTCCTGACCGGCTTCCTGGGCGTCGGCGGCGGCTTCCTGGTCGTCCCCGCCCTCGTGGTGGCGCTCGGCCTGGACCTCCGGGCCGCCGTCGGCACGTCCCTGGCGGTGATAGCGCTCACGAGCGCCGTGGCCCTCGCCACCCGGCTGTTCCAGGGCGCCGTCCTCGACTGGGCCCCGGTGCTGGTGCTCACCGCGGTCGCCCTCGGGGCGACCCTGCTCGGACGCCACCTCGCCACCCGCGTGCCGCTCACGGTGCTGCGGGTCGCCTTCCCCGTCGTGCTGCTGCTCGCGGCCGGCCTCACCCTGTGGCAGGGCCGACCGGGCCCTGCCTGAACCGAAGGAGATCACCATGTGTCGACCCGCCACCTGCCGCACCTGCGGCCTGGCGACGTGGAAGGGCTGCGGCATGCACGTCCAGCAGGTGCTCGGCGGCGTCCCGCACGCCCAGCGCTGCCAGGGCCACGACGCCCCGGAGGGCGGCGGCCTGCTAGCGCGGTTGCTGCGCCGCTGAGCCTGCCTCCGGCGGCGCGAGCAGCTCGACCCGGTTGCCGTGGCCGTCGAAGGCGTGCAGCCGGAGGTAGCCGGGGAACGTCTCCCGCTCGCGGTGGTCGACCTCGAACCCCAGCTCACCCAGCCGCTCCCCCGTCGCGTCGAGGGTGGCCACGTCGTCGAGGACCAGCGCCGGGTGCGCCTTGCGGGCGGGCCGGAACGGCTCCTCCACCCCCAGGTGGAGCTCGAGCGCCGGGGTCGCGGAACCAGAGGCCGCCTCGAGCCTGCAGCGGCTGGGGCTTCTCGACCTCGGTGAGGCCGAGCCCGTCGACGTAGAACCGCCGCGCGAGGTCCTCGCCGCCCGCCGGGATCGCGAGCTGCACGTGATGGAGCCTCACGACCTTGCCTCCGGCCGCCGCGCGACGGCGAAGATCCGGCGGAAGGGCAGCACCACGCCGTACCCGCGGTCGGGGTACGCCGCTCGCAGCCGGGCCTTGAACTCCTCCTCGAACCCGGGCCGCACGTCGTCGGGCAACGCCTGAAGGGTCGGCCGGGCGCCGGTGGCGGACACCCAGGTGAAGACGGGGTCGTCGCCGGTCAGCACGTGGAGGTACGTGGTCTCCCAGACGTCGGCCACCAGGCCGGCACGCGCCAGCACGTCGAGGTAGACGTCGGGCGCGTGACTGTCGGGGACGGCCACGCCCGCCGTGTGCTCGGCGTACGGCGGCTCCGCCGCGAGCTCGTCACGCAAGGTGTGGACCGGCTCGTCGAAGTTCGCAGGCACCTGGAACGCCAGCCAGCCGCCGGGTCGCACCCGCGCCGCCAGGTCCGGCAGCAGCTCGAGGTGGTCGGGTAGCCACTGCAGGGTCGCGTTGGAGATCAGCACGTCGACGTCCTCGCCACGCCTCACCCAGTCGCGCAGGTCGGCGAGCTCGAACTCGACCTCCGGCACGTCGCGGGTCGCCGTCTCGATCATGGCGGCGCTGGAGTCGATCCCGCGCACGCGCGCGGTCGGCCAGATCTCGGCGAGCAACCGGGTGAGGTTCCCCGGGCCGCAGCCGAGGTCCACCACGTCGACCGGGTCCACGGCCGCCATCCGCGCCAGCAGGTCGGCGAACGGCCGGCCCCGCTCCGAGGCATAGGTCAGGTAGTGCTGCGCGTCCCACGTGAACATGGGCCGACTATATCTTGACATCAAGATTCTCGACAAGGGCTACGATGACGGCCATGCGGGACGAGGTCGACGAGCTGATCGAGGCGTGGGCGCGCGAGCGCGACGACCTCGACCTGGCGCCGGTCGCCGTCTTCAGCCGGATCTCGCGGCTCGCCCGCCACCTCGACCTGGCCCGCCGCGACGCGTTCACGCGACACGGCATCGAGTCGTGGGAGTTCGACGTGCTGGCCGCGTTGCGGCGCGCCGGCTCGCCGTACGAGCTCTCCCCCGGCCGGCTCCTGCGCGAGACGCTGGTGACCAGCGGGACCATGACGAACCGGGTCGACCGGCTCGCCGCCCGCGGGTACGTCGAGCGCTCCCCCGACCCGGCCGACCGGCGCGGCGTCATCGTGCGGCTCACCCGCGAGGGGAAGGCGGCCGTCGACGGCGCGTTCGAGGAGCTGCTCGCGGCCGAGACCGCCCTCATCGCCGACCTGCCCGACCGCGACCGGACCCGGCTCGCCGCCCTCCTGCGCTCGCTGCTCGCGCCGTTCAGCTGACCGGTCACCAAGTGCGCGCGCAACCCCGCCGACTCGTCACACACTGCTGCGTCAGAGGCACTGAGGCGTCACGGATTCAGTCGAGGTGCTCGGCGGCCTCGAGCCACTCCAGCTCGAGCGCCTCGCGTTCGTCGGTGATCTCCTGGATCAGGACCCCGAGCTCGGCGAGCCGCGCGTAGTCGGACCCGGCCGCGGCCACCAGTACGTTGAGCTCGGTCTCCCGCTCGGCGACCCGGGCGAGCTGCTTGTCGAGCCGGTCCATGGTCTTGCGGGCCGCCCGCTCCTCAGCGCTCCCTGCCCGCGGCCGCTGCACCGGGGATTCGTGACCGCTCGGTGTGATTTCTGGAGCACTGTGTGACTGGTCAGCGGGGGTGGGGTGGGTCTGGGTGGCGAGTCGCCGCGCGAGGTACTCGTCGACGCCGCCGGGGAGCATCGAGACCTGCCCGTCTCCGAGCAGCGCCCAGACCGAGTCGGTGACGCGCTCGAGGAAGTAGCGGTCGTGGGAGACGACCACGAGAGTGCCGGGCCAGCGGTCCAGGAAGTCCTCGAGGACGTTGAGGGTCTCGATGTCGAGGTCGTTGGTGGGCTCGTCGAGGAGCAGCACGTTGGGCTCGGTCAGCAGCAGCCGCAGCAGCTGGAACCGCCGGCGTTCGCCGCCGGACAGGTCGCCGAGCCGCGCCGTGAGCCGGTCGCCGGTGAACCCGAAGCGCTCGAGCATCGAGCTGGCGCTCACGTCCGACCCGTCGGCGGTCCGGGTGACCCGCCGGATCGACTCGACGGTGGGGAGCACCCGCGCCATCGGGTCGAGGTCGTCGAGCTGCTGGGTCAGGTGCTGGAGCACGACGGTGCGGCCGTGCTTCACGCGGCCGGCGGACGGCGGCAGGGTGCCGGCGAGCAGGTGCAGCACCGAGGTCTTGCCGGCCCCGTTGACGCCCACGATGCCCACCCGGTCACCCGGGCCGAGCCGCCACGTCGCGTGCGACAGGAGCTGCCGGTCGCCGCGGGCGAGGTCGGCGTCCTCCATGTCGATCACGTCCTTGCCGAGCCGCTGCGAGGCGAACCGCTGCAGCTCCAGCCGGTCGCGCGGCGCGGGTTCGTCGGCGATCAGCTCGGTGGCGGCGTCGATCCGGAACTTGGGCTTGGACGTCCGGGCCGGCGCACCGCGCCGCAGCCAGGCGAGCTCCTTGCGGACCAGGTTCTGGCGGCGCACCTCGGACGCCGACGCCTGGCGCTGCCGCTCGGCCTTCGCGAGAACGAACGCGGCGTACCCACCCTCGTAGGCGTCCACGACCCCGTCGTGCACCTCCCACGTCCACTGGCAGACGGCGTCGAGGAACCAGCGGTCGTGGGTGACGACCACCAGCGCCGAGGGACGGTTCGCCAGGTGCCCGGCCAGCCAGGCCACCGCCTCCACGTCGAGGTGGTTGGTCGGCTCGTCGAGCACGATCAGGTCGTGGTGGCCCAGCAGCAGCGCGGCCAGGGCGCACCGACGCCGCTCGCCACCCGAGAGCCCGACGATCGCCCGGTCGAGCGAGACACCGGCGAGCAGCACCTCGACCACCTCGCGGGTGCCCGGGTCGGCGGCCCACTCGTGGTCGGCGCGCCCCGCGAGCACCGACTCCCGCACCGTGTGGCTGTCGACGAGGTCGTCGCCCTGCCGCAGGTGGCCGGCGAGCAGGCCGCGCTCCCGGGACACCCGGCCGCTGTCGGGCAGCTCGGTGCCGAGCATCAGGTTCAGGAGCGTGGTCTTGCCGTCGCCGTTGCGGCCGACGATCCCGATCCGCTGGCCGGCCGCGACCCCCAGCGACACGTCGGTCAGCAGCGGCCGGATGCCGTAGGCCTTCGACACCTTCTCGAGGTTGACCAGGTTGCTCATCGGCCCAGCGCCCCGGTGACCGGGCCGGTCGCGGTCAGCACGACGTCGTACGTCGCGCGCAGCCGCTCGGCGACCGCCTCGGCCGCGGTCGACGACGCGCACAGGAAGACGCAGGTGGGCCCCGAGCCGCTGACCAGGCCACGCAGCGCGCCCGCGGCCTCTCCGGTGGCGAGCAGGTCGCCGAGCTCGGGCCGCAGGTCGAGCGCGGCCGGCTGCAGGTCGTTGTGGAGCAGCGGCGCGACGTCGGCGACCGGGTCGCGCAGGAACTCCACCAGCCGGTACGGCGCCCGCGGCTGCTCCGGCGCGGCCGGCGTGAGCTCGTCGAACCGGCGGTAGACAGCCGGTGTCGAGAGGCCGCCTGTCCCCGGCACGACCACCCAGTGCCGCGGCACCTCGACGCCCGGCAGCTGCTCGACCTGCTCGCCACGGCCGGTCCCCAACGCGTTGCGGCCGACCAGCCCGAACGGCACGTCGCTGCCGAGCGACGCGGCCAGGTCGAAGAGCACCCGGTCGCCGCTGTCGAGCGCCCAGAGCCGGTCGAGCGCGACCAGGGTCGCGGCGGCGTCGGCCGACCCCCCGGCCATGCCGCCGGCGACCGGGATCCCCTTGCGGATCTGTATCCGAGCGGCGCGGTCGAGCGCGTGGTGGTCGACCAGCGCCTGCCCGGCCCGCACCACCAGGTTGGCGTCGTCGGTCGGCACCCCGGACACGTCGACCGGTCCGCCCGCGATGACCGAGACCGACCAGTCGGCCGCGGCCTCCACCGTCACGTCGTCGTACAGGTCGACCGCGTGGAAGACGGTCATCAGCGGGTGGAACCCGTCCTCGCGCGGGGCGCCGACGCCGAGGTGCAGGTTGATCTTCGCGGGGACGCGCACGGTGACGCTCACGGGTGCAGCTCCTCGGCGATCCGGACGAAGTCGTCGACCCGCAACGACTCACCGCGCGCCAGCGGCTCGATCCCGGCGGCCAGCAGCGCCCGCTCGGCCGCCTCCGTCGAGCCCGCCAGCGACCGCAGCGCACCGCGCAGCCCCTTGCGCCGCTGGGCGAAGGCGGCATCGACGACCGCGAAGACCTGCTGCCGCGAGACCCGTGTGACGGGCGGGTCGCGGCGGGTCCACGCCACCAGGCCGGAGTCGACGTTGGGCTCCGGCCAGAACACCCGGCGGCCGATGGAGCCGGCCCGCCGTACGTCGGCGAACCAGGCGGCCTTGACGCTCGGCACGCCGTACACCTTGGAGCCGGGCGGCGCGGCCAGCCGGTCGGCGACCTCGGCCTGCACCATCACCAGCCCGCGCTCCAAGGACGGCAGCAGCGCGAGCAGGTGCAGCAGCACCGGCACCGAGACGTTGTAGGGCAGGTTGGCGACCAGCGCCGTCGGCGGCGGCCCGGGTACGGCGCCGATCCGCATCGCGTCGGCGAGCACGACCTCGCACCGATCGGCCTGGTCGGGAGCGAACTCCGCGACGGTGGCCGGCAGCCGTCCGGCCAGCACCGGGTCGACCTCGATCGCGACCACCCGCTCCGCCACCTCGAGCAGCGCGAGCGTCAGCGAGCCGAGGCCGGGCCCGACCTCGACCACGACGTCGCGGCCGGTGATGCCGGACTCGCGGACGATCCGGCGCACCGTGTTCGCGTCGATGACGAAGTTCTGCCCGCGCTGCTTGGTCGGCCGCAGGTCGAGCGCGGCAGCGAGCGAACGCACCTCCGCCGGCCCGAGGAGTCTCGGACCGGCGGCGGGCGTCATGCGCTCAGGCTAGGGCCCCGACGAGCTCGACCCCCGCGGGGGGCACGGGGGTCGAGCGCGTCGAGACCCTGACGAGTTGTCGCTACTGGGGCAGGCCCAACGACTGGGAGCAGTGCGGCCAGGAGCCGTAGCCACCGGTGGCGGCCCGGAGCTTCTCGGCGATCGAGATCTGGTACTCGCGGCTCTGCTGGTGCGGGTAGCCGGCGCCGCCGTACGCCCGCCACGTGCTGAGCGAGAACTGGAGGCCGCCGTAGTAGCCGTTGCCGGTGTTGATGGCCCAGTTGCCGCCGGACTCGCACTGCGCGAGGGCGTCCCACACGCTGTTGCCCGAGGCGTAGTTGGCGGTCGGCTGCTCCTTCGTGCCGACCTTCACGATCGCGGAGAGCGGCTCGTCGAGCACGTTCTGCTCCAGGACCTTGCGGGCCACCAGCTCGCCGTTGCGGTAGGTGATCCGGTAGGTCACGTGGCGCAGTCCCTCGTCGCCGGAGCGGACGACGCTGGTCTCGCCCTCGTACAGCGACGAGTCGGCCTGCTCGACCGTGGTGAAGTCGATCGCCTCGTTCTTGACCCGCTTGGTCACGATCCGGATGTCGGTGAAGACGACCCGGTCGCCGTCCACCAGCTCGGACTTCTTGCCCGGCGTGACCTGGTCGTGCCGGTCGACCTTCACGCCCAGCTCCTGCAACGCGTCGCGCGCGGTCATCGCGGCGACGGTGCGGGTGACCGGCTTCTTGCCGGCGAGCTCGAACGTGAGCTCCTTGAGGGTGACCACCTCGAGCGCGAGCCCGGAGCGGTCGATGCTGCCGCCGCGCGACACGGAGAGGTCGGCGCCGGAGTACCGCTCGCCGATCTGCGCCAGCGCGCTGCCGACGTCGGTCGCGGTCACCCAGTGGGTCTCGGTCTCGCCGTCCACGGTCAGCTCCAGCGGCCGGCCGAAGCGGACGCTGATGGCACTGCCGTCGGTGACGGCCTCGTCCACACTGGGGAAGACCTGGTCACGGTCGGTGACCTCGATCCCCTCGGACTCCAGGACGTCGCCGACGGTCCCGCCGAGAGCGGTGACCTCCTGCGACTGCCCGTCGAGGCTCAGGGTGACGGTGTTGCTGAGGGCGGTGTAGCCGTAGGTGGTCCCGGCGAGCGCCAGGACGACCCCGGCCGTCAGGGCGACCAGGGCTACCTTGCTGTCGATCAGGCGTGCGATGAGGCTGCGCGTCTGCACTGTTCTCCGAACGTCGTGCTCTCCGGGCCTCGGGTCCGACGCGCCCGGGCGCGCGACACTCGTCTCGGGTGAGTGCGCGATCACGGGGGTTCTCGCGTCGGTCGAAATCGTCCCGATCCCGGCCAACAGTCACAAGACGATAACGGTGACCGGTGATGACGCCAACTCTCCAGTCCACGCTCAGGCGGGGGCCGGCCCTGTGGGACTCGTCACCATGCTCCCCCGAACGCGGCCTCGGTGTTGTGGTCGAGGGCCGCGCAGAGGGCCTCGAGGTCGTCCCCGCGCACCTGCGCCATGACGCGCACCGTGTGCGGCACGAGGTAGGAGGCGTTGGGCCTCCCGCGGTACGGGACCGGGGTGAGGTACGGCGCATCGGTCTCGACCAGCACCCGGTCTGCCGGCGTCACGACGAGCGCGTTGCGCAGGGGTGCCGCGTTCTTGAACGTGACGGTGCCCGCGAAGCTCAGGTAGGCGCCGCGGTCGAGGCACGCTCGCGCCAGGTCGGCGTCACCGGAGAAGCAGTGCATGACCCACCGGTCGGGGGCGCCCTCGTCGTCGATCACCCGGAGCACGTCGTCGTGGGCGTCGCGGTCGTGGATGACGAGCGTCTTGTCGAGCCGCTTCGCCAGGTCGACGTGCCGCCGGAAGCTCTCCTCCTGTGCGGCCCGGCCGTCCTCGCCGGTGCGGAAGCGGTCGAGCCCGGTCTCCCCCACCGCGCGGACCTTGTCGTGGGTCATGGCCAGCCGCTCGATCTCGGCCAGCGCCGCGTCCAGCTCCCCGGCGGCCGCGAGGCGGGGCGCCTCGTTGGGGTGCAGGGCGACGCCGGCGACGAGCGCGTCGTGGGTCGCGGCGGCCTCGACCGCCCAGCGGGCGCCGGGGAGGTCGCATCCGATCTGCACGATCCGGGTGACGTTGACGGCGGTCGCGGCTGCGATCGCGTCCTCGGTCGCGTGCCACTCGCCGTCGGCGATGTCGAGGTGGCAGTGGTTGTCGACGACCGGGTGCGGCAGCGGCTCGGGGGCGGGCGGCCGCTCCCGGTCGCGCCGCGCTCCCGACACCTCCTCGGTCGCGGCCCGGCTGCGGGTCGGTCCGTCCGTCACGCGACCGATCCTATGTAACACGTCGTCCACCGCTCTTCCACGCCGTTGCAGCGGGTGGGAAGTGGTGCTGACAGCGTGTTACAACGCCTCCGGGTCACGGTGGACCGCGTCGTAGACCTCACGCTTGGGGACGCCTGCCGCGCGGGCGACCTGCACGATCGCGGCCTTGCGGGGGACGCCGTCGGCCTCGAGGTCGGCCACCGCGGCGCGGTACGCCGTGGGGTCGGCCGCGACCGTCTCGGGGGCCGCGCCCGCGACGACGATCGTCACCTCGCCCCGGACCCCGGGCTCGGCCCACGCGACCAGCTCGGCCAGCGCGCCGCGCCGTACCTCCTCGTGGGTCTTGGTCAGCTCTCGGCACACGGCCGCGGCGCGGTCGGCCCCGAACGCCTCGGCCATCGCCGCCAGGGCGGCCCCGGTCCTGTGGGGGGCCTCGAAGAACACCATCGTGCGCTCCTCGCGCGCGACGGAGGCCAGCCGGCGCGCCCGCTCCCCCGCCTTGCGTGGCAGGAAGCCCTCGAAGCAGAACCGGTCGACCGGCAGCCCCGACACCGCCAGCGCGGTCAGCACCGCGGACGGCCCCGGCACCGCGGTGACGGGCACGTCGGCGGCGACCGCGGCCGCCACCAGCCGGTAGCCGGGATCGGACACGCTCGGCATCCCGGCGTCGGTCACCAGCAGCACCCGGTCGCCGGCGAGCAGCGCCTCGACGAGTGCCGGCGTCCGGCTCGCCTCGTTGCCCTCGAAGTACGACACGACCCGGCCGGCCGGGGTGACCCCGAGGTCGGCGCAGAGCCGTCGCAACCTCCGGGTGTCCTCCGCGGCGACCACGTCCGCGCCCGCGAGCTCCTCGGCGAGCCGTGGAGGTGCGTCGGCGACCCGCCCGATCGGCGTGGCCGCGAGCACGAGCGTCCCGGTCATGGCTCGATCATCCCCGATGCCGCGCCGTCTACAGTCTCCGACCATGACCGCGTCCGCGACCGACCCGGCGCCGGTGGGGCTGTCCCGGACCGCCGCGGGTGATCCGGTCCCGCTCGCGGCGGAGCGCGCCACCCGTCGCCGGCCGGTCGAGGACCCGCTCGTCGGGTGGTCCGCGTCGATCGGGATCGCGCTGCTCGCGTTCGCGCTGCGGATCTGGAAGGTCGGCACCCCGAACGAGCTGGCCTTCGACGAGACCTACTACGCGAAGGACGCCTGGTCGCTGGTCACCCACGGCTACGTCCGCAAGTACGTCGAGGATGCGGACGACCTGATCCTCGGCGGACAGTCCGACGGCTTCTGGCAGCGCGACCCGTCGATGATCGTGCACCCCGAGGTCGGCAAGTGGCTGATCGGGATCGGCGAGCACCTCCTCGGGCTCGGCCCCGTCGGCTGGCGGATCTCGTCGGTCGTCGTCGGTTCCCTGATGGTGCTGGTCATGATCCGGCTGGTCCGCCGGCTGACCGGGTCGACGCTCTGGGGTTGTGTGGCGGGGCTGCTGTTGTGCTTCGACGGGCTCCAGTTCGTGCTGTCACGGCTCGCGCTGCTCGACATCTTCCTCGCGTTCTTCACGTTGTGCGCGGTTCACTGCTGCGTCGCCGACCGGCAGTGGTTCCGCGACCGGCTGGCGCAGCGGGCGGTCCCGAACGGCCCCGGCTGGGGACCGGTGCGCGCCGT
Source organism: uncultured Actinomycetota bacterium (assembly GCA_963829855.1). Lineage (GTDB taxonomy): Bacteria > Actinomycetota > Actinomycetes > Propionibacteriales > Nocardioidaceae > Nocardioides. The sequence continues at coordinate 1,218,583 of CAWHKE010000011.1, forward strand.
GCTGTGGCGACCCTGGCTGTTCCTCGGGGGCATCAGCTTCGGCCTGGCGGTCGGCACGAAGTGGAGCGCGCTGTACGTGCTCGCGGCGTTCGGGGTGCTGGTCTGGCTGTGGAGCGCCGGCGCCCGCCGCTCGTTCGGGGTGCGGTGGCCGCTGCTGCGCTCGGCACTCGTCGACGGCGTCCCGGCGTTCGCCCACCTCGTGCTCGTCGGGTTCGTGGTGTACGTCGCCACCTGGACCGGCTGGCTGGCCAACGCCGAGGAGTACGAACGGACCCTCTCCGACACCCAGTACACGCAGCACGAGGGCGGCACGCCCTGGCCGACCAGCGACGAGCCCGATGCCTCCGGGCTCGGCGAGGTCACCCAGTCGCTGCGGTCCCTGGCGTACTACCACCACGACGTCTACGTCTTCCACACCCACTTCCTCGACGACTCCGACCACACCTACGAGTCGCAGCCGCTCGGCTGGCTGCTGCTCGGCCGGGGGGTCGGGGTGGACGCCGACACCGACATCCAGCCGGGCCGGCAGGGGTGCCAGGCGGAGGCGGGCTCCGACTGCCTCCGGCAGGTGATCCTGCTCGGCACGCCGGTGCTGTGGTGGGGCTCGGTGCTGGCGCTGCTCGCGTCGGTCGGGTTCTGGATCGGCCAGCGGGACTGGCGGTTCGGGATCCCGGTCGTCGGCACGCTCGCGTCCTGGCTGCCGTGGCTGGCGAACGACGACCGACCGATCTTCCTCTTCTACGCGATGCCGACCCTGCTGTTCCAGGTGATCGCGTGCACGCTCGTGCTGGGCAAGCTCGTCGGCCCCGCCCGAGGGCCGACCCCGCGACGCACCGCCGGCGTGATCGTGTCCGGCTCGTTCGTGGTGCTGGTGCTGCTGAACTTCGCCTGGTTCTACCCGATCTACACCGACCAGCTGCTGACCCACCGCGAGTGGCTGCAGCGGATCTGGTTCACGCGCTGGATCTGAGCTGCTACCAGCCGAAGAACGGGGTCGCCGGGCGCGGCGGGCGAGCCTGGTCGTCGAGCGCCGGCTCCAGGTCTGCTCCGGCCTGCTCCGCCAGCTCGCGCAGCCGGTCGCGGATGTCCGGCACCGAGCCCAACTGGTCAGTCCGCGTCTCGGCCATGTGGAGGACCAGCGTCGTACCCTCGCGCGGCTGCACCCACGGGGCGCCCATCGGACCGACGCCGACCTGCCGGATCTCGGTCAGCGGGAGGGTACGGCGCACGAGCCGTCCTTGGGCGATCATCGTGTCGCCGGTGACGCGCAGGCCGCGCCAGAACTCCGAGGTGCCCCAGAAGCCGACGGCGACGAGGACCAGGACGACGGGCTCCCACTCGTAGACGAGCGACCAGAGGCCCACCCCCAGCATCGCCGCGCCGGGCCACCGGGCCCACCGCTGCCAGCCCCGGGGCCTGGCGATGAGGGTGGTCAGCTCGGTCTCCATGGACCCGAAGGCTATGCGACCGGCTCAGGCAGGGTCGGTGCGCGAGGTGAGCTCGCGCGGGACGGCGAGCGGGGGGACGCCTCCGAGGCCCTTCCGGTAGCGGACGTGACGTGCGTGGGCGTCGAGCGTGTCGTACAGGACCCGGCGGGCGGCCCACGGCACGGGCTCGTCGGCCCGGCGCCAGGTGTCGCCGAACGAGACCCAGGCCGGAACCCAGCCGGCCGCGTCGTCCCAGGCGCCGCGGCGGGACATCAGCAGCCGGCGCCGCAGCTGGAACGCCTGCCGCGGACCGTCCTGGCAGTTGGGGGCGGTCGCCACCGGCCACAGGTTGAGGTCGCGCGCCATCAGCTCGATCTCGAGCTCGGCGAGAACCGCGGGGTCGACCAGCACGGTCGCCACGTTCTCGTGCGGCGGGCGCAGCATGCGGCCAACAGTCACCCGATTCCGGAGCCTGGTCAAGGGTGGTGGATGCTGGGCGGATGCCGCTCCCCCGCTTCGTCGAGGCCGGGAGCGCGCGCCCGATCGAGGTGGCGCGTGCGGGTTCGCTGGCCGAACCGCTGGCGCCGTACGTCTGCCTCGAGGTGCCGGCCGACGCCCCGGTCACGCTGGCCCTGGTGAGCGGCTCCGACCGGCTCGCCGCGACGTACGACGGCGCCGGCTGCGGCCTCGCCGTGACCGCCGGCGGCAGGACGTCGGAGCACCGGAGCCGGCGGCACGGCAGGCCCGAGGCGTCGGTGGAGCGGGTGGCCCTGACGCTGACCGGCACCCGGCTCGCCGTGCTCACCCGCGAGGCCGGCCACTGGTGGGTCCGCGGCTGGGTCGACCTGCGCGACCGGGTCGCCGTCCACGACGAGGAGTGGCTGTCCGACGTGGTCGCCGAGGGCGGGGAGCTGCGAGGCTTCGGCCAGCTCGGGCTGCGCGACGTCCGGCTCGTGACGCACGCCGACGGCTCGCCGTACCGCGAGGGGTCGGAGGCGCTGCTCACCGCGACCAGTGCCGGCCCCGGATTCTTCGACACCGCGCACACGTCGGTGTGGTCACTCGACCCCGCCACGCTGGCGCTGCGGCACCGCAGCGACGTCTTCTTCCGGCGACCGCACCAGCCGGGTGCGTACGGCGACCACGCGTCACACCTGCTGCGCGACGGCGACCGCTGGCTGCTCGCCACGAGCACGTGGGGCGACTTCGACCACCGGCGGGACGGCGCCACCGTCGAGGCCACCCTCGCCGAGACGACCGCCGACCTGCTGTCCGGCCGGCACGTCCTCGACACCCGCCGGCTGGCGCTGCCGACGACCGGCCTGACCTCGGTCGGGGTCTGGGACCCGCACCTGGTCCGTACCGACGACGGCTGGCTCGCGGCGTACGTCAGCGCGACGAAGTTCTTCCGCTTCCACCCGGTGCTCGCGACCGGGCCGTCCCTCGACGACCTCACGCTGCGCAGCGCCGTGTCCGGGCACCGCGAGACCGAGGGCGTGACCCTGCTGCGGATCGACGGCGGCTGGCGGCTGCTGGCCAGCGACGGGGTGGCCCGCCGCTACCCGGTGTTCGACCTCGACGCCCGCGAGGTCGGCGCCCTCGACGCGCCGTACCCCTCCAACATCCCGTGGCCGACCGTCCTCGACGTGGACGGCGGCCAGCTGCTGATCGGCTTCGACGGCGAACCGGTCGGCGGCCGCCTGGTCGGCTACGGGAGTCACGGCGCGGTCCGGTTCGCCCGCTCCTGACAGCGGCACTCCGCGCGGCCTAGGGTCGGACGGTGGACGAGCTGACGGACTCCGACCTGACCCATCTGCGCCGCTGCGTCGCGCTGGCCCGCGAGGCGCTCGATGCCGGCGACGAGCCGTTCGGCTCCGTGCTCGTCGGCCCGGACGGCGCGGTGCTCCACGAGGACCGCAACCGGACGGCGGACGGGGACCAGACCCGGCACCCCGAGCTCGAGCTCGCCCGCTGGGCCGCGGCGCACGTCGACCCCGACGTACGCCCCGCCTGCACCGTCTACACCTCCGGCGAGCACTGCGCCATGTGCTCGGCGGGCCACGCCTGGGTCGGGCTCGGCCGGATCGTCTACGCGGGGTCGACCGAGCAGCTCACGGCGTGGCGGCGCGACTGGGGGCTGCCGCCGGGACCCGTCCTGCCGCTGCCCATCAACGCCGTCGCACCCGGGGTGCCGGTGGCCGGGCCGGCGCCAGAGCTGGCCGACGAGCTGCGCGCGCTGCACCAGCGGGCCGCCGAGCGGGAGGAGACCTGATGAGCGGCATCCGCCAGCTGCGCCTCGTCGTTCACGCCACCGACTACGAGGAGGCCGTGCGCTTCTTCCGTGACGTGCTCGGAGCCCCCGTCGCCGAGGAGTACGCCGGGGACGGCGGCGCGCACGTCACGATCCTCGACGTCGGCCGGGCGACCCTCGAGCTGTCGAACGACGCCCAGATCGAGCTGATCGACCGGGTCGAGGTCGGTCGGCGGGTCGCCCCGCACTTCCGGGTCGCCCTGGAGGTCGACGACTGCGAGACGGCCACCGACGCCGCGATCGGGGCCGGCGCCGAGCAGATCGCCCCGCCGACCCGGACGCCGTGGGACTCCCTCAACTCCCGGCTGTCGGCACCCGCCGGGATCCAGCTGACGCTGTTCCAGGAGCTCGACAGTGCGACGTAGCGGGCGGCCTGGGACCGGCCTGGGATCGGGCCTGCAATCACGCGTGGAGGAACGGTCTGGTAACAGACCTACCGGTGGGCCCGGAACGGACGGATACTGACGTCCTGAGGGCTCGGGCCCGTCATTCGCACCTGGGGGGGACCGCGATGGACGTGATGCAGCGTGCTGCGATCGACGACCTGCTCGAGACGGCTCGTGCCGAGCTCGACCGGGTGAAACCGAGCGAGCTGGCGGGCGAGGTGCGAGAGGGCGCCGTGGTCGTCGACATCCGCCCGTTCGAGCAACGACTGCGCGGCGGGCCGCTGCCGGGCGCCATCGTCGTGGACCGCAACGTCCTCGAGTGGCGACTCGACCCGAGCAGCCCGCACCGGCTGCCCGAGGCGATCGGCGTGGGCGTGCGCTTCATCCTGGTGTGCGACGAGGGGTACAGCTCCAGCCTCGCCGCCGCCACGCTCCACGGCCTCGGTCTGACCCGGGCCACCGACCTGGTCGGGGGCTTCCAGGCCTGGAACGCCTGGCAGGCGGCGATCCTCGCGCGCCGCGAGGCGATGCCGGTCACCCAGCGCCGGAACCGGTTCTGGCACCACGACGCCACGCCCGAGGGAGGGGCCCCCGGCGAGGCCATGTGACCTCCGCTGACCGGGCAGAAAGTGCCACGAGACGCGGCTGACCGGGCAGGGAATGCTGCAGGTGCGCCCGCTCGTCGAGTCGGGACGGGCACTGTGTGCCCGGTCGGCGGGATGTGACGAGCACGCAGCTGACCGCGAGCACTGTCCTCAGGGCAGGTTCCCGTTCACAAGGTCACGGGGAACTACTAGCCGAGCCCCTTCAGCCTGTCTGTGGATCCGAGGTGCCGAGATGACGGGAGTCGAGCACAGACTGCGCGCCCGGCACCAGGGACGCGAGCCGGTCCGGATCATCCACCCGGGATGACGACTACCCACCGGACCCGGCGCCATCGTGCTGGTATGTCGCAAGGTCTTCTGGCAGACGGGGTTGACCGGGACCGCCTCCTTCGGACGTTCCTGACCGCTCGATGAACGCCACCAAGGCAGTCGGGGCACGCGGTGTCCTGGTCGTCACGTGTCTGTCCACGCTCGTGGTCAACGCCAACACGTCCGCGGTCAGCATCCTGTTGCCGGCCATCAGCGACGACACCGGGATGTCGGTCACGACCTTGCAGTGGGCCGTCACGGGCTACTCCTTGGTAGGTGCGGCCACCATCGTGACCTCCGGCTCGATGGGCGACGTGTTCGGCAGGAAGCGGGTGTTCCAGCTCGGCCTGGCGCTCTTCACCGCGTCCTGCGTGCTGATCGCGCTCTCCGATTCGGGCGGGATGGTCATTGCCGGACGGGCGATCCAGGGTGCGGCGGGGGCGACGATCCTGGCCTGTGGACTCAGCCTGTTGTCGGTCGCGAACGACGGCCAGAGCCAGCTGCGGGCCGTCTCGCTCTGGGGCGCGGCGGCGGCCGTCGGCGCGGCCGCAGGGCCACTGCTCGGCGGAGTCCTCGTCGAGGTGACGGGCTGGCAGGCCTTGTTCTGGGTGGACGCCGGCGTCGCCGTGGTGTGCATGGCCCTCACCGCCAAGGCCGTGACCGAGTCGCGGGACGCCGACCGGCCCCGCACCATCGACGTCGGCGGAGCCGTGCTGGTCGCCCTCACCCTCATGCCGCTGATCCTTGCGCTGAGCAAGGGCAGCGACTGGGGATGGGCTTCTCTCGCCACCCTCGGTTGCCTGGCCCTGGGCGTCGCCGCGGGATTCGCGTTCGTCGTCGTCGAGAAGCGCGTCGCCGTCCCGATGCTCGATCTGGCCCTGCTCCGCAACCGGCTCCTGGTCGGCTCCACGATCGCCATCCTCATCGGCGCCGGCACCATCAACGGACTGATGTACCTGGTCAGCCTCTACTTCCAGGACCCAGCCACTCTCTCCTTCAGCCCGTTGGAAGCGGGGCTCGCGACGCTGCCGGCCACCGTCGGGCTCGTGATCGTGGCGCCGCTCGTACCTCGCCTCGCCGCCAAGTTCGGTGGCCGCCAGGTCGTCGCGGTCGGATTCGCGGTCACCACGGGGGGGTTCGCGTGGATCGGTCTGGTCGACGGCTCCTGGCGGTACGCCGCCTTCGTCCTGCCGCTCGTGGCCGTCGCCATCGGGATGGGACTCTCGAACGGGCCGGCATCGTCCGCGGCCACGGCGTCCGTCCCGGCGGCCCAGGTCGGCGCGGCGTCGGGTGTCTCCAACATGGCCCGCTACGTCGGTGCTGCCGTTGCGGTGGCGCTGGCCGCGACCATCTACGGCGGCGTCATCGAGGACGAGACCGCTGGAGGCGCGTCCGCTGCTGATGCGCTGGCCGCCGGACTCGCAGCAGCCTCCTGGGTGATGGCGGTGTTCAGTGTCGCCGGCATCGCGATGGCCGTGCTCATGGGTCGTCACCAAGCCGCCCGAGGCACTCTCGCCGACTCGGCCGCAGCCGCGGCGGCCCACACCCACACGCTGCCGACCTCGGCCACACCGGCCCGCTTGACCCGCACCCCGGACCGCCCGGGGGAACCAACCAGGGAGTGATGGTCATGATCCGCATACTGGGCGACATGCCAGCAGGAGTCCTCGGGCTCGAGGCGATCGATGACGTGGAGCAGGAGGACTACCAGAACGTCATCGTGCCGGCAGTGAGCGCGGCGATCGCCGAGCACGGCAAGGTCCGCCTCGTCTACCTCCTCGGATCGGAGTTCGACGAGTACGAGTCCGATGCCGTCTGGGAGGACATCAAGCTCGGGGTTCGTCACCCGGCGTCGTTCGAGCGGGTGGCGATCGTGTCAGACGCTCGTTGGATCGGCCCGGCGATCAAGGTCTTCAGCGCCTTGTGGCCAGGGCAGGCGCGCGCGTTCCCACGTGCCGATCTCGAGGCTGCCAAGCGTTGGGCGGCTGAACGGGAGGTGTGACCGCTGGGCCGGGCCGAGACGCTCAGCCTGCGCTCAGGCGCCCGCCCCGGGGGGCAACAGCCCCAGCTCCCAGGCGCGGCGGACCGCGTCGTTGCGCCTCGCCACAGCCAGCTTGCGCAGGATGTTGCGGACATGGGTCCGCACGGTGTTGACGGAGATGAACATGGTGGCTGCGATCTCCTCGGTGGTGAGGAGCTCCGCCAGGTGCCCCAGCACCTCGAGCTCCCGCCAGGTCAGCTCCTCGATGAGCAGCTCGCTGTCGTGCGGCCTGTCCGTGCCCCCCATCGGTGCCGACCAGGCTCCCGACCGGGCTCACGACGTACACCCTCGGGTCGGCGCGCTCCGCCGATCCGTGCGTCACGCCGGCCGGCCCGCCGGGGGAAGCGACGCCGCTCGCGCGCCGTTCGACGCCGGCGGATCCTTCGCGGGCAGGCGGTGCAACGGCTCGCCTGCCGCGAGCAGGCTCTCCGCCACACGCAGGTCGAGCTGGGTCAGGACGTCTCGCGCGGCTTCCGGGTGGCCCTGCGCCTGCAGCACGCGACGACGCACAAGAGCAAGCAGCCCGACGTTCATGGGGCTGGTCAGGTCGCCGTTCGCGGAAGCCCCGGCTTCGGCACGTCGCACCTGCTCGGCCGCGGCCTCCAGGTCCATCTCCCCGACGAGCAACCACGCGCGCGCAGCCGGGACCTCCCACGACCACGTGGCGACGTCGGCGCCCGCGGCCCGGGCCAGATCCTCGGCCTCGTCTGCGTGCTGAACAGCTTCGCTCGAGCGTCCGCTGATCGCGTCGATCAAACCGCGGAGCCCGAGACTGGCCACGCGGAGCTGGCCGGTGCTCCGTGTGGCGTCGCCTGCTGACAGTCCCTCCAGCGCTGCGGCAGCACTGATCAGGTCGCCCTTCCACAGGCAGAGCCGGGCTCTGGCCAGCGCGAGGAGCAGGGCCAGCTCCGGCCGCGTGCGCCCAGCCTCTGGGAAGTTGCCTCTGAGCTGCTGCTCGGCGCGGTGCGCCAGAGCCAGCCCGCCCTCGACGTCCGCGCGGACGACCGCGCGGAGCGTCTCGAGCAGGGCGATCGAGAACGCATACGACGCATTGTTCGCCGGATCGTCCCCGAGCGATGCCCGGGCACGCGCGAGCTCGTGACCGCACGCCGTCTCGTCTCCGGCACCCAGCGCGAGCGCTGCACGCACGATGGACGCCGCCGTGCCCTCCTCGCGGCGCGGGAGGTCGGCGAAGACCGACGTGTCTCCCGACGCCCAGATCGCTGTCACCAGGGAGCCGATGCTCAGGTCCTCGACGAGGTATCTCGCTGCGTCGTCCCAGGCTCCCTCGATCGCGGCGTGCCGAACGGCCATCGTCAGGAAACCGTTGTGGGCGAACCAGGCGGCGGCCTTCCGGTGGAGCTCGGAGACCAGATCGGGCTCTTCGAACGCGAGCTGTGCCCGCAGGAAGTCCCGGAACAGCGACTGGTACCGGTACCAGCCCGAGAAGTCCGGCACGGCCTCCATGAAGGAGTTGCCGCGGGCCATGAAGCCCATCGCGCGCTGTCCGTCGCCCACGCCGGTCAACACCTCGAACAGCCCAGGCGACAGGGCATCGACGATGCTGGTGCGCAGCAGCACCTCACGCAACAGTGGCGGCTGTCCGTGGAGGACCTGCGTGGCCAGGTAGGTGCTGACGTTGTCCTGGGCACCGCTGAAGTCGTTGACCGCGGTACCGACGTCGGCCTTGCCCTCCAGCGCCATCGCAGCCAACCGCAAGCCGACGGCCCAACCACTGGTCCGTCCTACCAGGGTCTTCGTCTGAGCCGGTGTCAGCGAGATCCCGGCCAGCTCGAAGAGCAACCCGGCCTCCTCCTCGTCGAAGGAGAGGTCGCTCGCTCGGATCTCGGTCAGCTGGTGGTCCACCCGGTAGCGGTTCAGCGGGAGCACGGGGTCGGACCTGGTGAGCAGCACGACGCGCAGACTGCTGCCCGCAGATTGGATCAGCGTGGCCAGGCTTCGGTGGACCGCTGGGTGCGCCCGCTTCCCTTCATCGAGGACCAACACCACCGGAACCGGATGGGCGGCGGTCGTTGCCGCGAGCCGCGACAGCCACGCCTCGCTGGGCTCGTTCGCGTCGGAGGGGAGTCCGAGCCCCGCGACATGAACACCGCTGCGCCGCAAGGCGTCCGGAAGACGTGGCCAGACCTCTTCGGCTCCGCCGTCGGGGGTCGTGCTCAGCCAGACCACCGCGAACCCAGCAGTGGAGGTCCGGGCCCAGGTCGAGACCAGGACGGTCTTCCCGGTCCCGGCCGGGGCGCTCACCAGGGTCAGGCTGCCCTGGACCCCCTCCTCCACCAGGTCGAGCAACCGGGAACGTGTCACCAGGTTCCGAGGCAGATCTGGGGTGCCCGTGCCAGCGAGGACATCGCCTGAGGTGGTCTCGACGTGCACAGGCGACCGAGGCTGCGGCCGACGTGCGCTCGGACCTGTGCCCATGTCGACTCGCTCCTTGCTTGAACAAGCCCTACTGCGCCTGACTGGGGTTCAGAAGCACATGCGGCGAGGTCTGGGCCGGTGTCTCAACGCTACACCTTCCCAGTGAAGTAGCCCGGGACGTAGGTCGATAGAACAGAAGGTCCTGACGTGCGCGCGCCATCCATCCTGGCCGTGCCCACAGAGTCATCCGCATGGGATGACGCGACCGAGTGGCGAATGCACGAGGCTCGTAGCTGACGTCCTGCAGCTCCGTCGCCGGGAGCGCACGATCCGCCGGGCCGCGGGCGGAAGGAGCTGGCTATGTCACCACCGACCTTCGAGGTCCGACTGGGTGGCGTGGTGCCCGACGAGGACCTCTTGGACCTGAACGTGGTGGCCCGTGGCACCGAGGGGCCCTCCACCGTGCTCTACGGCGAGATCCGCGACGAGGCGGCGCTCTTCGGCCTGCTGGCCCGGCTGCGGGACCTCGGCATCGAGGTGATCGAGGTGCGCCGGAACCCGACCCTCAACCCGACGACCGCCCTCTGACGACGCGCCACCGATCGACATGACCTGAGTCGCCGTGAACCCTCACCCGGATCCGACAGCGGATCACCGGCCGACGTTCCGCTACTGGATCCGCGTCGCCGGGGTGGTCGGCGAGCGACTCCTGGGAACCTCCTACGGCCTCGAGGCCGCGCACGTTCCTGCATCGACGATCCTGCTGATCGAGTCGGATGTCGGCACGGCCGACCTGGTGGCGCACCTGCACGCGCGCGGACTCGAGGTGCTCACCGTCTCGCAGGTCGGCTGAGCCGATCACCGAGTCGGGCGGGACAGGCGGCTCTCTCAGGTCGGTGGCCGAAACCTCAACGTCGCCGGCCCCGGAACGGACCGAACGGACCGACCATGCGCGGGCCTGACAGCCGCGTCTCCAGTCGGACGGCCTCGCGCTTGAGGGGCTGGACAAGGTACTGGCCGAGGATCACCCCCGCCGCGAGCGCGAGCGCGGTACCGAGCGCAGAGGCCAGCTGTAGCACCCCGTCCTGACCCTGTGCCAGGAGGGCGAGCCCTCGGTAGATGTCCAGTCCGGGCAGCAGGGGAACGATCGCGGGGACCACCACCACGAGCGGCGGGACGCGGAACCGGCCGGCGACGAGGTAGCAGACGGCACCGATGGTGACGGCGGCGGCCGCGGAGCCCCAGGTCCGGCCGAACCCGGCACTGTCGACGCCGAGCAGGACGCCCTGCCCGAGCGCCCCGACCAGCCCCACGGCGGCCAGGGACCGCAAGGGCGCGTACGCCGCGAACGCGAACCCCGCCGCGGCGAGCGCGGCCCCGAGCACGGTGACCCCCACGTCCGCGATGCCTGCGGCGCCCGGTTTGAAGTCGCTCAGACCTACCCCCAGCACGTCGACGAGGGTGAGGCCGGCACCGACGCCGGCGATGATGCCGGCGGTGTCCATCATGGCGTCGATCAGACGGGCGCTGGCCGTCACCGGGAAGCCTGTCATGGCGTCCTGCGTGGCTCCCATGATGCCGACCCCCGCCAGGAGCATCACGATCCCGACCGTGATGACGCGCGACGGGTTCACCTCGAGGGGGCTGGCAGCAGCACCGATCGCGATGGTCGTCGCCACGAACCCGCCGGCCGCCTGCAGGTAGAAGGACGGGATCCGGAGCGGGGCCATCAGGACGCGGGTCCCGTCGATCGCGCACGCCGCCAGGAACGCCAACAGACACACGGCGAGACTGCCGCCGAGCGTCAGGGCGATACCGGTTCCCATCACACCACTGGCCAGGGTCACCGCCCATCGGCGCCTGACGTGTCCCGTGGAGACGATCCGGGCGACCCGGTCACGAGCCTCCTGACGGGAGATGCGACCGGCGACCAGGTCGTTGACCGTGTGGTCGACCTCGGTCAGGTCCGCGTAGTCGACCTGTCGCTCGATCAACCGCCGAGTCTGGATGGCGACAGGCTCATCGATCCTCGGCTGATGACGCAAGCTGAGGTCGACGAAGGTCACGTCCGCGGACACGTGGCGCACCCCGCACGCCTGCGTCACCGCCAACATCGTGGCCGTGACATCGCCCGCCCCCGCGCCCGACGACAGGAGGACCTCGCCGATCCTCAGCGCCAGGTCGAGGGACTCATAGACCTCCCGCCGTCCGGCGCTCTCCGGCGCGGGTCCGATCGCCACATCCTTTGTCCTGTCGAATCGCGGGCCTAGCGGCCGATCGGGGCCGACTCCGTGGCTCCAGGTGACGGCCTCGACGTGGTCAGGGCGCGCTACTGGTCGGAGACTTCTTTCGCGTCACGCTCGAGGGCCTCGTAATCCGCCTTGAGCTGCTTGTTCTGCAGCTTCTCGGCGCGGCGCATCGACTCCTCGATCCTGGCCGCCATGTCCGTCACGCCGACGACGATGAGCCCGGCCGTACCCTCGTCCAGGGACTCGCCGAGCTCCTTCAGGTCTGACCGGCTCATGCCGGCCGCCGCGTGCCCGGCCACAGCACCCAGGATCGCTCCGCCCGCAGAGCTGGCCGCCAGCAACCCGCCACCGATCGCGGCGAACGGGAAGAGCGCGACCACAAGTCCGGTGGCCAGGCCCGCGCCGCCACCCAGCACTCCGCCGACCCTGGTCGGTGTCTCGTGCTGGTGGGCGATCTTCACCTTGCCGTCGTCGCGGCGGTGAAGGACCGCGGCGTCGTAGGCATCCATCAGGCCGGCCTTGGCGTGAAGCTCCTTCACCAGCTCGTAGTCCGCCTCGGCGGCGGCCAGGTCGGGGTAGGTGCCGACGAAGACCGTCAACGTGTCGATTGCCATGAATGATCTCCCAGGTAGTAGGTCGGCCAGCTACGTCACGTCACGTAGCCAGTGCCTTCGCCTTCAGTGCGCTGAACTCGGCCTCGTCGATCGCACCGGAGTCCAGCAGTGCCTTGGCCTCGGCGATCCGGGCCACCGGGTCGGTCGGGGTCCCGGCGACCTGCTTGATGTACTGCTCCTGCGCTGCCTGCTGTTGGCTCATCGCCGCCAGCTGGCGGTCGGTCATGCTCCGGCCCCGGGCGATCAGGTAGATCAGCGCACCCAGCCATGGCACGAAGATCATCAAGCACGCCCACCCCGCCTTGGCCCAGCCGCTGAGCGTGCTGTCACCGAACAGGTCGAAGAGGCAGCGGAACCAGACGGTGAAGGCTGCGATCCAGATGAAGAACCAGAAGCTCCACAGGAGCAGGTCCCAGAAGTCGTTTGTTACTGCGTCCATCGCTCATCCCTTGCTAGAAGTCGAGTCATCCAACCAGAACTGCCCATGATCGACCAGGGTCGCGCCCGCGCCGGCGGGGTTTCCCAGAGGCGCCCCGGGGCGCGCTCATGGGGTCGTCGCCGGTGTTGCGGCCGTGGTCGGCGCGAAGTCGCGTAGCTCCTCGTGGCCACCGCGGATGATCAGGCACGAGGACTCCGGCACCTCCCGCCACGCTCCGCGGAGGTCTCCGAGTGGCTCGGACACCACGAGGCGAGCGTCGTCGGAGAGCTCACCCAGAATCTCGTGGTCGGGGTACTGCACCCTGAGGGTGGCGATGTCCGTGCTGTGGAACAGCGATCGCGACCTCCCCTCGCTCGAGTAGCGAAACGCCCAGGTGGTCTCCCCGTCGGTGGTCGCCACGGTCATCTGGAGCGGGAACTCGACGTCATGGCGACGCCCCGTCTCCTCGATGAGCCCGACGGCTCGGGCCACTGCGGACGGTGGGTCCTCCTCGAGCCCGAAGGTCAGGGCGAGGAAGAAGAAGAGCTCGGAGTCCGTCGAGCCTTCGATCTGGGGGTACAGGTCAGGATCGACGGCGAGGGTCAGCTCGCGCTTCAGGGCCGGGAAGCCGGTGATGGCCCCGTTGTGCATCCAGAGCCAGCGTCCGTGGCGGAACGGATGACAGTTCGTCTGCTGCACCGCCGTACCCGTCGAGGCGCGGATGTGTGCAAAGACGCGACCGGCGGTGGCGTGGGCCGACAGCTCCTGCAGGTTCCGGTCGTTCCAGGCTGGCTCAGTGCTGTGGTAGATGCCGGGCGTCGCTTGAGCGCCGTACCAGCCAACCCCGAATCCGTCCCCGTTGGTCGTCTCGACGCCCAGACGTGAATGCTTGCTCTGAACCACGAGCGAGTTCTCCGGCTTGAACAGCAGGTCCTCCAGGAGCACCGGTGAACCCGAGTACGCGAGCCAGCGACACATGTCGACCTCACTTTCCCGCCCAGTACACATCGCAGGCCCCGCCGGTGAATCATCCGAGGCGGATGAGGTTCGCGGCACGGGGGGTGCCTAGCGTCAGTCGCACCGGAGGGAAGGATGCACATGACCGCAACCTCGAGCCCTGGCTCGGAACCGGAGCCCTTTACCAGCGACGACTACATCGCTCGCATGGCCAGGGTCGTCGACGAAGGAGTCGGGACCGGCCTGGCAGGGGTCATCGTCGCCCCCGGCCCCGACCTGGTGTGGCTGACCGGCTACCGACCGACCGCGATCACCGAACGCCTGACGATGCTGGTGCTGAGCCCCGACCACCCCGCCACTCTCATCGTGCCCACGCTCGAGAGACCTGACGCGGAACTGGCCCAGGGGGCCAGCGGTCTCCGGCTCCTGGACTGGGCCGACGGGTCGGATCCATATCAGCTGGCGACGTCTCTCCTGCGGCCGGACGGTCGTTTCGGGATCTCCGACTCGGCCTGGGCCATGCACCTGCTGGGCCTGCAGAACGCGTTGCCCGGGACGAGCTACTCCGCGCTGACCGAGAGCCTGCCCATGCTGCGCGCCGTGAAGGACGCCAACGAGCTCCTGCGGCTCACCAGGGCAGGGGAGGCGGCCGACTCCACGTACGCCGAGATCGTGAACGTGCGGTTCGCCGGCAGGCGTGAGACCGAGGTCGCGGCCGATCTGGCACGACTGCTTCGAGAGTTCGGCCACGAGCAGGTCGACTTCACCGTCGTCGGCTCCGGCCCCAACGGTGCGAACCCCCACCACGAGGCCGGGGACCGGGTCATCGCCCTGGGTGACACCGTCGTCCTCGACTTCGGCGGCCTGATGAACGGCTACGGGTCCGACACCACGAGGACGGTCTCGGTGGGAGCGCCGGACGCTGAGGTGCAGCACGTGCACGAGGTCGTCAGGCAAGCCCAGCAGGCTGGGTTCGAGGCGGTGAGGCCGGGTGTGTCCTGCCAGGAGATCGACCGGGCTGCCCGCGCCGTCATCACCGATGCCGGCTACGGGGAGTACTTCATCCATCGCACCGGTCACGGGATCGGAGTGACCACGCACGAGCCCCCCTACATGATCGAGGGCGAGGAGCAGCCACTCGAGCCTGGCATGTGCTTCTCCATCGAGCCCGGCATCTATCTCCCCGGCCGGTTCGGGGTCCGGATCGAGGACATCGTCACGGTGACGGAGGACGCGGGTCGGCGGCTCAACAACACCGACCACGGTCTTCGCGTCGTCGAGTAGCCACGAGCGCGACGGACTACGTCGGCGCGGTCTCATCCGCACAGGATGATTCCACCGCACCGGCACGTTCCTAGCCTGGCTGGACGACGGCAGACCGTCGTGCCGAAAGGTGGTCAGGATGTCCCAGCACAGCAGAACGCAGGAATCTGACGGTCCGTCCGGGTGGCTGGCATGAGCGCGGCGGACGTCCCGGCTGACCGGCCCCTGGCGGGGGCGGCGGCCCGCGCCAAGATCCCCACCGCGACGTGGATCTCGTGGGTGGCCCTGGCGATGATGACCACGAGCTCGGTCGCCAGCCTGCGGGCAGCGCCGACCATGGCCGTCTACGGCTTGGCCTGCGTGTTCCTGTACCTCCTGCCGGCCGTCGTGTTCCTCCTCCCCACCTCGCTGGTCTCCGCGGAGCTCGCCTCCGGTTGGGAAGGCGGCATCTACAAGTGGGTCTCGGAGGGCATCTCGAAGCCGATGGGCTTCCTGGCCGTGTGGTGCCAGTTCGCCATGACGATCTTCTACTACCCCAGTCTGCTGGGGTTCGTGGCGAGCACGCTCGCGTACGTGTTCAATCCGGAGCTGGCCAGCAGCGGGGTGTGGACGGCGTGCGTGATCATCGTCGTCTACTGGTCCGGGGTGTGGATCTCTGCGCGTGGGACCAAGGGTGTGGCCGGTCTGGCGAGCGGTGGCCTGATCATCGGAACCCTGATCCCCGGCGTGGTGCTGGTCCTGCTCGGCATGGTCTTCCTCGGGCAGGGCAACGAGTCCGCGGCCCCGATGACCACCGAGAACATCTTCCCGGTGTGGGCCGGGCTCTCGAGCCTCGTCCTCATCGTCAACAACTTCCTCTCCTACTCCGGCATGGAGATGAACGCGGTGCACGTGGGCTCGCTGAAGAACCCGGCCAAGGAGTTCCCGAAGTCGATGTTCCTGGCCATGGGACTGGTCCTGGCGATCTTCATCCTGCCGGCGCTGGCCATCAGCTGGATCGTGCCGGCTGAGGAGCTGTCGCTGACCGCCGGTGTGATGCAGGCCTTCGACGCGGTCTTCGCGAACTTCGGCTGGCAGTGGCTGACGCCCATCGTCGGGATCATGCTGGTCACCGCCTCGCTCGGAGGCATGCTGACCTGGCTGGCCGGCCCCTCCAAGGGCCTGCTGCTGATCTCGCGTCAGGAGGGGTACCTCCCGCCCTTCCTCCAGCGCCTCAACAAGAACGGCGTGCAGCAGAACATCCTGGTCGTCCAGGGCGTGGTCACCACCGTGATCGGCCTCGCGTACGCCCTGATCCCCGACGTGTCCAGCGCCTACTGGATCTTCTCGGTGATCACCACCCAGGTCTACCTGATCATGTACCTGCTGATGTTCGTCGCCGCCATCCAGCTGCGACGCAAGCACCCCGACCATCCGCGCGGCTACCGCGCGCCCATGCTGGTCGGGATGTGCGGCATCGGCTTCGCCGCCTCGCTGGCCGCCCTCCTCGTCGGGTTCATCCCGCCGTCGCAGTTCGCCGGCGGCAGCCCCGGTCTCTACTTCGCGATCGTCGGCGGTGGCGCACTCGGACTCGGCCTGCTCGTGCCGTTCATCTTCTACAGGCTCCGCAAGCCTTCCTGGAAGCAGCCTGAGCCGCAGGGGGAGGTGGCCACGTCATGAGCACACAGGTCGAGACGCAGACCAAGCGCGAACGCAACTGGATCTACGTCACCGCGTGGATCATTCTCGGCGCCCTCGTCCTGGGCGGCCTGCTCGCCTTCGGGTCGGCCCGGGAGACCCGCGAGGCACAGGAGAAGGCCGACCAGCTCATCGCTGCGATCGAGGACGCAGGGGCCACGGCGCCGTCGCAGGACCAGATCGTGCGCGTCCTCGGGGAGGACGGTGGGGCGACCTGCGAGAACCCGAACGACGCACTGAGCCGGGCCGCCCTGCTGTCGCTGCTCACGAACGGGGCGTCCGGCCCCGGAGCGCGCCCGGTGATCGCGGACAGCAGGGTCTTCCAGGGCCAGCTGCTCATCATCGAGGTCTACTGCCCCGACGAGCTGGATGACTTCAGGGAGTTCGTCGAGGACCTCAAGACCGACGGCGTCGCGGGCTCCTGACCGTGGACCTCCGACAGCGCGTGGCCGACCTGATGCCGGTGGTCCGCGACGAGCTCGCCGAGCTCGTCGCCATCCCGTCCGTGGCGGATCCCCGACAGTTCCCGGCCGAGGAGTGTGAGCGAGCAGCCCAGTGGGTGCTCGAGAAGTTCGCCGACATCGGCTTCTCCGACGCGCACCTCGAGGAGACCGCAGACGGCAGCATGGCGGTGGTGGGATCCCGCCGGTCCTCCGAGGAGGGTGCTCCCACCGTCCTGCTCTACGCCCACTACGACGTCCAGCCGCCGCTCGACGACGATGCCTGGCGCACGCCACCGTTCGAGCTGACCGAGGTGGACGGGCGCTGGTACGGCCGGGGAGCCGCCGACTGCAAGGGCAACATCGTCATGCACCTCGCCGCGCTGCGTGCGCTCGGCGACAGCCTCCCGGTCAACCTGAAGCTGGTCGTCGAGGGATCCGAGGAGCAGGGCACCGGCGGCCTCGAGGCCTTCGTTCCCGACCATGCCGACCTGCTTGCCGCCGACACGATCCTGGTCTGCGACACCGGCAACGCGGCCGTGGGCCACCCGGCGGCTACGGTCAGCCTGCGCGGCATGGTCAACGTGGTGGTGACCGTGGAGGCAAGCACCTCGGAGATCCACTCCGGGATGTTCGGTGGTGCCGCTCCAGACGCCCTCGCGGCCCTCGTGGCCATCCTGGCCACGCTTCGTGATGCGCAGGGGAACACCACGATCACGGGTCTGGACAACACCCGCCACTGGTCGGGCGCACCGTACCCACCGGAGCAGTTCCGCGAGGACGCCGGGGCACTGGAGGGAGTCTCGCTGCTGGGTGACGGCAGTGTCTCGGACATGCTGTGGGCGCGGCCGGCGGTGACCATCCTGGGCATCGACTGTCCGCCCGTCGTCGGCTCGGCCGCGGCCATCGTTCCGAAGGCGGCGGCACGGCTGAACCTGCGCATCCCGCCCGGGATAGCGCCCGAGGTCGCCGAGCCGGCCCTGGTCGCCCACCTGCGCGACGCCGCCCCGTGGGGCGTGCACGTCACCGTCGAGGTCGAGGCGACGGGATCCCCGTTCGAGGCCGACACCGATGGTCCGGCGTACCGGGCCATGGCTGAGGCGATGCAGGAGGCCTACGGACAACCGATGGCGAGTCTTGGACAAGGCGGGTCGATTCCTCTGTGCAACGTGTTCGAGGAGACCTACCCTCACGCCGAGATCATCCTGATGGGTGTCGAAGAACCGCAGGCCCTGATCCACGCCCCCAACGAGAGTGTGGACCCGAACGAGATCGCAGCCATGGCGCTGACCGAGGCACTGTTCCTCCAGCGCTACGCGGCGATGGGCACCTCCGACAGCCCCTAGTGGTGGTGGGGTGTCAGTCAGCGGGGAACTCGTCCGACTCCGCCCACTGGCTCACGATGTCGTGGAAGCGGCGGTCGATCATCGCCTTGTCGACGAGGACTCCTGGTGCCGGACGAGCCGTTCGATCCGTGGGTGGCTGCCTTCTCCGAGGGCTGACCTTCGAGACCAGTGCCAGAGCAGTGGGAGAGGTGACTCCCACGGCGACTCCCGCCAGCAGGCCGTACACCTGGTGCACCTCGCACAGACCTACCGTCACGAGGACCACGAGCGCCGCGAGGAGGCCCCATCGCACGGTCGAGGAGAGGTCCATCCCGTTCTCGAGCGAGAGTCCCCAGACCATGGCTACGGCGAACATCGACAGGGCCGCATACACCAGGACGAGCGCAAGCATGCCGAGCGCGTTGCCCGCAGCGAAGACTCCGACGGCCGTCACCGCTCCGGCGGTCAGCGGCCAGATCCTGCGTGACCACAGCTGTCCCGCACGGGCGGACCTCAGGTGGGCTCGTGTCCTCATGAGAGAACGTTGCGAGGCGCGGCCCTGCCGCGCCAGGGTCATGGTGCCGGTCCTGACGTGACAAAGGTCCTTCCTGCCATCAGCTCGCCCTGCCGGGCCAGAGCTCGCGACGCCTCTGCCTGGCGTCTCAGTCCCCGCCGCCCTGGGCCAGCTGGGCGTTCAGCTCGTCGACAGCGGAGAACAGGTCGCCGCGCTCATAGAAGTCGACCGCGACGAGGTTGACCGGCTGGCCCCGGGCTTCCGAACATCGCTCAGCGCGAGGAAGGAGCACCTCCTCGGTGTTGGCCTGGGCCGCGGCGTCAGCCGAGGGGGGCGAGACCCAGTGGTTGAGCAGGAACAGCGGCGCGTCGTCCCGGCCGCGGTTCGGACGGCACGAGTCCCGCCGCTCGAGCTCGGACAACGAGGAGTACTTGTACGGCACCTCCTGGACGAGCCCGTCCTCGTACACGTTGGGGACGGCTGGGCCCAGGTCACCGTTCTCCAGCCCGATCACCAACCGGCGGCCCGACTCCACCATCGAACCGAGCGTGGGCAGCGGCAGCCGCGGGTCGATGGTGGCGAGGTACGGCGTGAGGCCGCCGCGCTCGAGGAGCGGGACGAGCTCTTCGGCGTGGAGCTCGTCCTGGATGACCATCATCACCACCTCACCGCTGTGCTCCTCGAGGAAGCTGCGCAGAACGTCGACCACGTCGCTGAACAAGACGGCCCCGAGCTCGCAGAACTGATGGCACAGGTACACCTCGCGCGGCGCGCCCGCAGCCGGAGGGCCCGCCAGGGCACGCAGGCGCAGCGCTTCTTGTGCCGGCTCGTCTCCCACGGTCCTCACCAGTCCGGCGAGCCTTCTCTCACTCAGCTCGGTGTAGACGATCTGCTCGTCCCCGGCCATGCGCACCGAGCCGAGGTAGGCGTCTACCAGAAGGCCACGCACGCCGGTCTCGAGCTGGGCCTCGATGCCGCTTTCCTGACTCGGGTGCGCAAAGCCGTCGTCGGCGGCGTTCATGGAGTTGTGTGACGTCGCCAGGCTGACTTCGTCGAGGCGGTAGGCGCAGAGCTCCTCAGACCCGTTGCACGTGCGCAGGCCGGGGGTCTCAGGCTCACGCATGACCATGAACGCCGCGCTGCCGGCCACGATGAGGGCCACGACGCCGACGCCCACGAGCGTCCTTCTTCGTTGTGACAGCTGCGTGCTCCTGCCTCCTGGCGTCGTGGGGCCCCGGTCGTCCTCATCCGAGACCATCGGCGAGGGCAGGTCAAGGTGGGGCCGATGGTTCATCCGACGGGGGTGAGGCGTGAGCCCTGGCTACGGGACACCCTGAGCAGGTGGCCCAACTCGTCGAGGTCTCGCCCCGGCTGGACGCGCCCGAGCAGCGCTCGGACGCCGACCTGCTGTTCGACGTCGTGCTCGGCGTCGTCAGCGCCTCCGTAGGCGCCGGCCTGGCGGTGGCGCGGGCTACGGTCGGATCCCCGGTCCTTCGCTCCGCCGCCGGGTGGCGGGCGCCGTTCGTCCCGGCCAGGCTCCAACCGGCCACGCTGCTGGCCGCGCTGGCCCGGCGGGGCGGCCAGCAGCGCGTGCGGGTCGGCCACGAAGCCGACCGCCTGCTCGACCAGTGGACCCCCGTCATCGCCGAGCTGGTCGTGTCCCGACTCGACCTGACCGGCATCGTCATCCGTCACGTCGACATCGACGACGTGGTCGAAGCGGTGGACGTCGTCGCGATCGTGCAGCGGGTCGACGTCGTGGGCATGGTGGAAGAGGTGATCGCCGCCATCGACCTGCCCGCCATCATCAGGGACTCCACGGGGTCCATGGCGTCGGAGACGGTCCGGGGTGCGCGGATGACAGGAATCTCCGCCGATGAAGCCATCAGCCGCAGCATCGAACGTCACCTCCTCCGGCGCCGCCGCCCGCCAACCACGACGGGCGCACAGTGAACGACGCTGAGCTCTCGCTGGTTCCGTCGGAGGCGCGCGCGTACCAGGGGAGCGCCTCCGGGATCGCGACTCGCCTCGCGGCCAACACCATCGATGCTCTGGTGGTCAGCGCGGTGCTCCTCGGCGGCTACGCCGGTGCCACCGCGCTCCGGTTCGTGGTCGAGCCGCGGGACTTCCGCTGGCCGGACCCGTCGCTCTTCTGGTGCGTGGTGGGCTACTTCGCGTTCCTCGTGGTCTACCTGACGGCAACCTGGTGGATCACCGGCCGGACTGTCGGTGATCACGTCATGGGCATCCGAGTGGTCACCGCAAGGAGGAGCCGGCTCAGGTTTGTCACGGCCTTCGCCCGCGCGCTGCTGTGCGCGGGGTTTCCGGTCGGACTGCTGTGGTGCGCTGTCAACCAGGAGCGTCGTGCGTTCCACGACCTGATCCTGCGCACCTCGGTCGTCTACGACTGGCTCCCTCGACCGCGACCAACCGCCTCCCGGGACGTTCCGGCGCCGGACCGCTCCGCTCGTCGACCGGGACAGGACTTCACCCCGCAGGGATGAGTACTCGGGCCGGCGACCGGGGCAGCATGGGAGACGGGACCGGATGTGAGGAGTTCCTGATGGCGGATGCCGAACGAGGTTCCGTGGGCCACGTTGGCCGGCGTTGCTGTGGGCGCGGTCGCGCTCGCCGTCGTCGCCCGTGGAGCGCTTGCCGTGGTGCGCATCGCCGTCGGCGAGGTGCGCTATCGGGCGAGCGACCCCGACGCCTGGCTCAAGTGGATCAAGTAGCGCAACCCTGACGACGCGAGTGCTCGAGGCGACCGGGCCGAAGAGCTGAAGGAGGCCAGCGTGGGTATCTCGCACAGGGCAGGCACGGCTGTGGTCGCGGTGGCCCTCACCGCCGTGCTCGTCGCGTGCGGCGGCGACGGCGAAGGTCCACCCGTAGTGGATCCGACCCGGTCACTGACCTTGTCGCCAAGCCCTACCGCCAGCCTGCCGAGCCCGACGCGGTCACCCATCAGGTCCGACTCCCCGGCTGAGTCCGAGACTCCATCCGAACCTTCCCGTTCTCCGGTGACCTCCGAGGCGGCTACTCCCACCTCTACTCCCGCCCCCACTGACGTCACGACCACCTCCGAGGCGTCGCCCACTTCAACTGCGACAGCTACTCCGACGACGACAACCGAGACTGGCGAGGGGGACGCCGACCAGGACTCGGCAGGCGTGCCAGGCTGGGCGTGGGGGCTGCTTGCGGCGCTGGTCCTGGCGCTCGCTATCGGCATCCCCCTGCTGGTTCGGGCGCGCCGACGCAAGGCATGGACCGCCGACCTCGCGGGCGCGGAGCAGGAGGTGGCGTGGTTGGTCCGCGATCTCCTGCCCGGCCTGCAGCGCTCCGGCTCTCGAGAGCAGGCGGTGGGCGGGTGGGCCGTGTCGTCCGAGCGCGTTCTCGCACTCGACGATCGGCTCACGAGGCTGGAGGCAACGGCCCCGGAGGAGTCCGGCCGAGAGCGAGCGCGCGCGCTGCGCGACGCCGTACGCGCGGCTCGGGGCAGGATGGAGCGCCTGCTCGCTTCTGGGACCGACCAGAGCGCGTCCGCGGAGGTCGGGAGCATTGCCGAGGACCTGTCGTCCGTCCTGCGGGTGGCCGGGCCCGAGTCCCCCCGGGCATGAGCGCCACCTCGACCGCTCGATCACTGGTGGGTCCTGGCCGCTGCTGAGCTGCCCTCACCCAGCACGGATGAGGCCCGAGGGTCGTCGCGGGAGCAGCATGGGACATCGCTACGACGAGGGGAACAACGCGTTGGGCATCGACGTCACCTGGCTCGGTCACTCCACCGTCGTCCTGGACATCGACGGCGTGCGGATCGTCGCCGACCCCTTGCTGCGCCGCAACAACGGCATCCTGCGCCGGCGTGGTGACCGGCCGCCCCGCCCCGCGTGGGAGGGGACGGCCGCAGTCCTGCTCTCGCACCTGCACCACGACCACGCCGAGGTCCGCTCCCTCAAGCTCTTCCCTGGCGTGCCGGTCCTCACGGCTCCGGAGAACGCCGCGTGGGTCCGGCGTCGGGGGCTCGAAGGCCGGGGGCTGGGCGACGACGAGTGGTTCCCCGTGGGCAGGAATGGCGACGTCGAGGTGAGGCTCGTGCGGGCGATCCACCAGTCGAGGCCGATGCCGCACCGCCCGAACGCCGCCAACGGTCACCTGGTCCGCGGACCGTCGGGGATCGCCTGGCTGGCGGGAGACACCGAGCTGTACGACGACATGGCGAGCCTGCCCGACCTGGCCGGCGGGGCCATCGATGTCGCCCTCGTCCCCGTCGGTGGCTGGGGGCCACGGCTGTCACCTGGTCACATGGGGCCGGAGGAGGCGGCTGCGGCGTGCCGGCTGTGTGGTGCCCGGTGGGCCGTGCCCGTCCACTGGAAGACCCTGCACGTGCCTGCCGGCGAGATGGTGCCGCGGGGGTGGATGGACGTGGCGGGTCCGAAGTTCGTCCGGGCCTTGGCGCGCGAGGCGCCCAGTTGTCGGGCTGTGGAGCTCGAGATCGGAGGGCTCGTCAGCATCCCCTCCGCCGACAGCCCCGCAGGTTGAGCGGCGAGTACCGTCGAGCGCGTCGCCCGCATCGGCGGGCCGTCACAGCGGCCGCGCCGGTGCTCTCACGCCCCCGGTCCCCGACGCATCGTGTTGAGCCGGATGAGCGAGGCGACCACCACGACGTTGAACACGAGCAGCGCGCAGACCATCGCCCGCGCGACCTGGCCGTCGGCGTGCACGTCGCCGAATCCGACGGTCGTCATCGTGCTGAGGGTGAAGTAGAGGGCGTCCGTCCGCGTCTGCAGACCGATCACCTGCTCCGGGCTGACCTTGTTGAGGAGGAAGAAGGTGAGTGAGGCCGTCATCACGAGCAGGATCAGCAGCATGCTCAGACCCCGAAGCCCGCGGCCGGGGTCTCCTCGACGGACGGACCCCAGCTCCCGAGCCATCATGGTGCCGACGAGTGCGACGCCGCCGACCGTCCCGAGGATGCTCAACACGACGATCACGGGGGCGTCGCCGGTCCACTCCACGGGGAAGGCGTAGTAGGCCACCAGCAGCCCGACGAGGGTCCAGAACGGACGGGCCCAGGAGGTGGGCCGGGTCACCCTCACGTGGCCGCCGTCTCTTCGGGGTCCCCGCTGATCAGGGGCAGTCTCCATCGTCCCTCAGGGTCGGCCTCGATGAGGATCGCTCGGAAGAGCAGACTCATGGGCACCGCCATGAGGGCGCCGACCGGGCCCAGGATCCAGGTCCAGAAGACCAGAGAAAGGAACGTCAGGCTGGTCGAGAGCCCCACGGCGTCGCCCACGTAGCGGGGCTGGATGAACGTCTGGAGCACCAGGTTGACCACGCAGTAGAGCACGACCACAGCCAGCATCAGGCTGGGCCCGCCCTCCAGGAGCCCGATGATGGCCGGCGGGATGATGCCGATGACGAAGCCGATGTTGGGGATGAAGTTCGTGATGAAGGCCAGCACGCCCCAGACGAACGCACCGGGCACACCCAGGGCGTACAGCAGGACCGTGTCGATCACGGCCACGATGAGCCCGAAGACGGCAGAGACGCCGAGGTAGCTCATGGTTCCGCGGGCGAAGGAGATCAGGGCGTCCACCATCTCCGGACGATGCGCGCGGGCCCCGTCGGCCAGACGCGCGACCTTCGCGGAGTCGAACGCGAGGAACGTCAGCAAGGTGACGATGAAGAACAGTCCCGACAAGGTCGACGCGACGCTCGAGAGGACCGAGTTGACGACGCCGAGCAGCTGCTCGGCGCGCGCCGGGTCGGTGACCGCGTCGGTCTGGTTGGTCGCGACGCCGAGGGACTCGAGCCCGCCAGCCACATCGGCAACGAGGTCGTCGAACTCGGTCGCGTACTGCGGGATCAGCCTGGCCAGCTCCGCGATCGAGATCACGACGCAGAGCGCCATGACGAGCAGCACCGCGATGGCAGCGATCATCACGATCACCGAGGTCAGCCACCCGGGCAACCTCCGCTCGAGGCGCGCGCGCAGCGGGTAGAAGACGATGGTCAGGGCCAGGGAGAGCATCACGGGCGCGACGATGTGGCTGGCTGACTTGATGCCGGCCAGCACGATCACCAGCGCGGCGGTCATCATCAGCAGGGCGGTCGTGCGGGACCGGGGTCCGGTAGCTGTCTCGGTCACGGGGTGCTCCTCTGAAGGTCGGTCCGGTGCCCCAACGCCGTCAGGATGCCGACAAGATGCTGGTGCAGCTCATCGCCGCCTACGATCTGTTGCTTCGGGGCGAACAGATGTGGCGGTGCCAGCACGAAACCGCGGTCCTGCCACCCACCGAGTCCACCATGACAGCCGACGAGCGGTTCGAACGCCGCCACGTCCATCGTGTCGAGGTCGAGACTGCTGTTGACGTAGAGCTCGGGGGCCCGGGCCATCAGTGTCGCCTTCGCGAGCATGCCCGGTGCGTGGGCGCCGAACGCGAGCAACGGGTCGATGCCCTCGACCGCTCCCGTCGACAGGTCGCGGCGCCCGTGCTCGCCCACGACGACCGGACCGTTGGCGCTCAGCGCGCTGACGAAGCCGACCCCCGGGTGGGCGACGAGTCCGGGGATCAGCGTGGGCCAACGGGCCTCGATGTCCTCGAGCAGCAGGCGCTCCGGCGCCGGGACGTAGACCATCCCCAGGTTTCCCCCGGCGAGCACGATGAACTCGGCATCCTCCGCGTCCGAGCCCTTCGGCTTGAGAACCTGGTCGACGCGCCGGGACGCAGCTTGCTGGACGCTGGTGGTGCCGGAACCACCCAGATCCTCCAGCACCGAGTCGACCCTGCCCCAACCCTCGATGCTGCCCTCGATCCCCGTCGTCGCCGACTGGGTCAGAGACCGGCACAGGTCACTGAGCTCGATGCCGTACCGCGACGCGAAGGGCTCCCCCTGGGACTGGCCGTGGTCACTGAGCAGGACCAGGTGATAGCGGCGAGGGGCGCGCTGTTCCACCTTCTCCAGGATCGCCAGCACCTGGTCGAGTCCCGCGAGCGAGGCCAACGACTCGATCCGCGTGGCTCCGGCGTGATGTCCGATCTCGTCGTAGTCGACGTAGTCCACGTAGATGCTGCGAGCTCCCCGCATCATCTCCTCGGCCACCACCACGGTGTTGAGGTCGCGGAGAAGACAGTTGCTGAAGGCGCGCAAGCCGGCAAACGTCCAGGAGCGGTGGACCCGCGGATGCACGCCGAGCCGCCGCTGCCGCACGGCCTGGAACCGCTCCCGGACGACCTCGGCCACCGTTCGGGAGAAGCTGCGCACCAGGCCGTCCGGTCGGATCAGGAAGCGGGCGAAGACCTGGCGGGTCCGGCGCGACCCACGCGACACCTCCAGACGGCTCATGGTCATGGAGGCTTTCGGGGCGTCTCCGGTGAAGAGGTTGGAGATCGAGACGCCGTCGTCGGCGAGCAGCCCGTGTCCGGTGCTCGCCCGGGTCTCGATGATCGAGGCGTCCTCAGGTCGGTTGGCCACCAGGACGCGCCCCAGGTCCCGGTCGTACCACCGGAAGGCGGGGACGCCGTCGGCGCTGCCCTGGAGGATGGCCTGTTGGCTGGCCGGTGTCGTGCACGGCAGCTGCACGATCCACTCGTGCGCCGCATGCGAGCCGTTGTCCAGCCAACGCCTCAGCGTCGGCATCGTCCCGGACTGCAGCACCCACTGCATCACAGGAAACGACACTCCATCGAGCTGGACGAAGACGACCCCGTCCACCTCGGGGTCGGAGATCCGGCCGGGCTTGATCCGTAGCAGGCTGGCCGCGAAGGACTCGTCGGTGCCCGCGCTGACCAGCCACACGAGCAAGGTGGAGAACGCCGCGGTGAGCCAGGCCGCGGCGATCGCCGTCCAGAACGAGTCGAACGACGCGCCGGGGACGATGTCCATGGCCACCTGCATCACGATCGCCTGCCCGAACAGGGTCGCCGCCACGACGGCGATCCATCCGATGACGGCCGCCACCTGGACGAGGACGGGGCGGACGATCATGCCGACGAGGCCGGCGACGGCTGCAGCGGCGGCGAGCGGCCACCACGACGTGTAGGTGAAGCCCGGAAGGAGCTCGGCCGTCAGCAAGAGGGACAGGAACGTCAGTCCCCACGCCACCAGCAGCCGGACCACGTCGCCGAACCGAACGCGGCGAACCGCGAGTTCTGGCCCCCGGGCGGCGTCGCTCTGTTCGGGGCTCGAGGCTTGATTCGGACTGGTCATGCAGCGGCTCCCGGGTCGGTCGTCGGAGCGCCCAGCTCACCTGGTCTCGCCGAGTGGGTGGCGAGCCGGCGCGGATCCAGGACGACCAACCCCCCTAGGACATCGCGTTCAGTCACCCTTGAGGGACTTCGGGTCGCCGTGCACCGTGACGGCGTAGATGACCAGGATGTTGACCGCGATCATGATGACCGACCAGAGCGGGTAGGCCGACATGAACGCAAGGTTGGTGAGCATGCTCATCACCGCGACGGCGACCGCCACGATGCGCGCCCAGGTGGCTCCCATCGTCAGCGCTACCCCGGCACAGGCGACGATGATGCCCAGCAGCAGGTGAGTCCAGCCCCAGGCCGTGTAGTCGACCTCGACCATCAGACCCGCCTCCCCGACGAGGAAGTAGTCCTCCTGGAAGATCGCCATCAAGCCCATGACCGCGTGGAAGACCCCCAGGACGCACAACATGATGCTGGCGAACGCGATGATGCCGTACCCGCCCGTGCGTGTGGGCGTGGGGCGATAAGGGTCTTCCTGCCGACCCGGAACATCTGTTGACATGATGGTCCCTCCTCGTCGAGCACTGACCTCACCACTATGGACAGGCACGACAGCTCCGGCCTCACCCTCCAGGGGTGACGCCGCGCCGTCCTCTGACTCAGGAGCCTGCTTCCGCAGGCGGAGGTTCCGTCAGCGGCGTCTCGCCGCCCGTCCAGCCCTCGCCCAGGTCGGGCTCGGGTTCCCTGCGGACGTCGATGAGCATGTACCCCCCGCGACTGAGTGCCTCGAGGAGGCCGTGCAGCTCCGCCTCGTCTCGCAGGGCGACATGGATCGTGCTTCCGGCCGGGTCGGTCGAGACGGTGACCCCCTCGAAGTCGGCCAGGATGCGTCGGGGCACCTCTCCCGTGGCGCGAATCTCGTAGGCGGCGCTCGTCATGGAGCATCTCGTTTCGCGACGGGGGAGCTGACAGGCGTCACGATCCGCTGCTGTGGCGCTGGCCGCGTCACCCTCCACGGGTGACGCCACACGGGCTCGGTCGGCGCACGGTGGAGCATGACCAGTTCTGATGCGGTGGAACCCCGTCCCGATCCAGTCGCCGAAGAGGTGATCCGGCTCCGCGAGGAGGTAGCACGCCTCAAGCAGGCCCAGGAGTCGTCACCTCAGGGAGACCGACGAGGTCGGTGGCGCCCGGTCGTGGCCGGCCTCCTGGTGCTGATCGCCGCACTCCTGGCTCCGTTGTCGGTCCTCTCGACCTGGGCCAGCGGTCAGATCCAGGACACCGACCGGTACCTCGAGACCGTGGCACCACTGGCCAGCGACCCGGACGTCCAGGAAGCGATCGTCGCTCGCATCGAGCAGGTCGTCTACAGCTACCTGGACCTCGACGCGACGATCGACGAGGTCGTCGTGGCGCTCGAGGATCAAGGTCTGCCGGAGAACGCCACCGCCTCGCTGAGCGCCCTCTCGGGACCCCTCGCGAGCGGCATCCGCAGCTTCGTCCATGACCGCATCACCGCCCTGGTGGCGTCGGACGCGTTCGAGACGGCCTGGGTGGAGGCGCACCGTACGGCGCACTCGGAGCTGGTGGCCGCTCTCACGGGCGAGACTGGCGGCTCCGTCGAGATCGACCAGGGTACGGTCAGCGTGAACCTCGCGGTGCTGATCAACACGCTCAAGGCCCAGCTCGTCGAAGCCGGCTTCGGCATCGCGGACAGGATTCCCGAGGTGGCCGCGACGTTCACGATCGTCCAGTCCGACGACCTCGCCACCGTGCAGAACCTGCTCGGCGTGCTCGACGGTCTGAGCGCCTGGCTGCCGGTGCTGGGCCTCGCGCTGATCGGCGCCGCGGTGGCCATCGCCCGCGACCGGCGGAGGATGGTGCTCGTCGCCGGCCTGGCAGTCGCGGGTTCGATGCTGCTGCTCGGGGCCACGCTCAACATCCTTCGCCCGGTCTACCTCGATGCCCTGCCCGCGAGCAGCTCCGCGGCCGCCGCCGGCGCGATCTACGACCAGCTCGTCTCCTTCATCCGCCTGGCTCTGAGAGGCCTCCTGGTGGTCGCCCTCACGGTCGCAGTGGTGGCCTGGTTCAGCGCCGATCGTGGGCCAGGCGCAACCGCCCGTGGCGGGCTGGTCCGTGGGATCGCGCAGCTGAGGAGCGGGCGCGCCCGGGCCGGCTTGCGGACGGGGAAGCTGGGCGTCGTCCTCGGCCAGTTCCGCGGGCCGATCCGGTTGGCGGTCGTGGGCGTCGCGGCTGCCCTCTACCTGGCGCAGGACCACCCCACGGGAAACACGGCGCTGGTGTTCGTGCTGGTGACGGCGTTCGTGCTGCTCGTCGTCGAGGTGCTGGCCGCACCGCCGGAAGAGACGGTGCCCGCCGAGGCTGCGCCCGCCGTTCCTGGGGGGCCCTCGTAACGCCGCCGCAGGTCGCAGCCTTGGTGGACGGCTCGGCGGCGACTCATCCCACGAGGGTGACCGCTCCCGGTTCCCCGAGCCATCGGCTCAGGCCTCGAGTCACACCTCTGTCTCCTCGTCTGAGAATGCCTGGACAGGGCGGAACACCAGCTCGAGCAGCGTGGCTACGAGCGTCACCACGAGGGCACCGACGATCGCGGTGGCGAGGCCGGCGATGTCCATGTTCGCGCTCAGCCCTGCGGTTGTCGCGAACAGGAGTCCGTTGACCAGGAGTGCCGAGACGCCGAGGGTGAGCCAGGACAGCGAGCCTGCCAACCACTGCAGCACCGGGCCCAGCACGGCGTTGACCAGGCCGAAGATCAAGGAGATGGCGAGGTAGGTCCCGACACCGCCGTGCACATCGATCCCTGGCACCAGGGCCGTGGCGATCCACACCGCCGCAGTCATGGTCAGCCAGTTCTTCAACACCCTGATCAGCGCGAGCAGGTCACCGCTCGTGAGTCCTCGGCCAGGACCCGCGGTTTCCACGGTGGGGAGCTCCCGCCCCGGGTCCATCAGCCTGAACCGCACCTTCAGGGCCACCGGCCAGCTGGCGTCCGAGGAGTCGAACTCGGCGCCGACGGCGGCGCAGGCGACCAGGACGAAAGACGCGGCCAGCAAGTAGCCGATCAGCGTGATCGTGATGCCGAACAGACCGAACTCGTTCGTCGCGCGCGTCATGATCTGTGGCATGTAGATCGGCGTCGCGACGGCGAACACCGTCATCGCCGCCGCAGACGTGGCTCCGGCGGCCAGCAACCGGCGCCAGTGCACCTGCCGGTCCAGGAGAAGGTAGGGGATCGACGTCCAGAGCACGAGGCCGGTGGCTGCCGAGAGCGCGGTGGCCCACAGCCAGTCGAGCGGGAAGTGGGCGACGATGAGGCGGATGCCGTAGGCGACGCCGACTTCGGTGACGAGGGCGAGCAGGCCGAGCGTGGCGAAGGCGGTGCTGCGCACCCCCACCTTCTGCTGCTCCCATGCTGCCCGGTACATCCGCTGCAGGCGCCGTGTGAAGGCGACCCCGGAGTACAGCAGCAGGAACGCGCTGAAGACGGTGACGGAGCTCGTGGCGCCAGGGGGCGTGCTGAACAGCTGCTCCACGGCTGCGGCCGACTCACCCGTGAGCGCGAACCGCCTGATGAACGCCTGGCTGATCACGTCCTCCTGCCCGGTGGGAGCGACGCTGGCGACGATGATGAACAGCGGGATGAGCGCGGTGAACGCCTGGGCCGACAGCACGATGGCGCGGTCGAAGCCCTCCATCCTGACGAAGCGCAGGACGCTTCGTCCCAGGAACGAGTCCATCGCTCGCTGGGCGAAGGCGGTCAGATCGTCCGAGCGCTCGGCCGGGAACCTCTTCATCCAGGGCACCGTGGGACGTAGGCGCGGCCCACCACGTGCGGCGTACCGGCCACCGCCACACCACCTTCGCCAGAGCGGTCTCGACTCCCAACGATGCTTCCGCCCGAGACACACGGGTGTCGTCATCCCTGACGGGTGAGGCGCGGCTCGTCCTCGGACCACCGCTGGACGTCGACGTGATCCTCGCGCTCAGGCTGCACGGCTCCGACGTCGCCCCCTGACGTCAGCACATCACGGCCGTGTCCTCATCCCCCACGGGTGACGCCACCCCTGCCATACCCGCCTAGCCTCGAAAGAGACGGGTCGACCTGTGCCCCGTCCGAGACTTCGAGGAGGCATGCATGAGTGACGACCTGGACGAGATGGGTCCGATCGACTACATCGTGGTGGAGTTCCCCGGCAGCAAGATGACGGGGGAGGGATTCCCGCTGCTCGTCGACCTCGTCGACCGAGGGATCATCCGGATCCTGGACCTGGCCTTCGTGACGAAGGACCTCGACGGCACGGTCAGGGCCATTGCGATCTCCGACTTCGACGGTGACGGCGAGCTCGACCTCTTGGCCTTCGAGGGAGCGTCGTCCGGGCTGCTCGGTGAGGACGACATCGACGAAGCCGGCACGGTCCTGGAGGCTGGCAGCTCGGCCGGCATCCTCGTCTACGAGAACACCTGGGCCGGCCCGTTCGCCAGCGCATTGAGGCGCGGCGGCGGCCAGCTGGTGGCCAGTGGCCGCATCCCCGTCCAGGCGCTGCTCGCTGCCCTCGAGGCCGCCGAGGCCGCCGACACCACCGTCTGAGTCACAAGAAGAGAGGCACGTCATGCCAGGACTGATTCGCGGAGTAGCACGGACCGCGGCGATCGCCGGAACGGCCACTGCGGTGTCGAACCGGGTATCTCGACGTCAAGCGGGCCGTTGGGCCGCCGAGGAGCAGCAGCAGGCCCCACCGCAGGAGCAGTACGCGGCTCCACCGGAGCAGGCCGCTCCTCCCGTCGACATGGACGCCAAGCTGGCCCAGCTCAAGGAGCTCGCCGGGCTGAAGGACGCGGGGGTACTCACCGACGCCGAGTTCGAGGCCCAGAAGGCGCGCATTCTCGGCGGTTGAGCGTTCCATCTGCTGACTTTCCGCTGAGGCGACGAATCGCGACCTGCGACCCCTTGTTCCTGCGCGCCGCTCGACAGAGGCAGCTGCCTCTGCGGTTGTCAGGAACTGGTCGAACGGTGGGCGGCGTACGGCGCTGGACATGCCGCGAGGCTCTCAGGGCGCCCACCTGCCGGCGCGGTCGGCCCAAGCGGGTCAGGCCAAGCAAGCGGTTGCGGCACTGGCGCAGCCGCCCTCTATCCGCTCTGACCGTGTCAGCGGACCTCGGCGTACCAGGTCTCCTGGATGCCCTGGCGCATGAGAGCCCGCTGCATGGCCTGAAGGACGATGCCGCCGATGGCGAGCACCACCAGGAGCAGGGACCAGCCGAAGCTGCTCGAGACGCTGTCGCTGAAGTCGCCCCTGGAGAAGTCGGCGGAGTCCAGTGAGCCCACCAGCAACATGAGGCCGCCGGTCACCGCGACAGCACCGGCGATGGAACCGACGACGACGAGCACGATCATCGGCACGTTCGTGAACACCGACACGAGGCCGAGGACGATGCCGACGGCCAGGCCCACCAGGACGGCCACCCAGTTCCAGGAGATCCCGAAGGCGACGACGATGCCCGAGCCGATCGCGAAGCCGGCCGCGCCCATGGCAAGGACGATGGCGACGTAGTAGTACAGGTAGGCGAGGACCGCGAAGATCACTGCGAAGACCAGGCCCAGCACCCAGCCGAGCACAGTGCCGAGGACGTGCTCGTCGGCGAAAGCGGCGACGAGGCCGGCGCCGAAGGCAAACCCGGCGAAGAAGCCCCAGATGGGGATGACGAGTCGCAGTATGAACTGCCCTGAGACGAGCATGGCGCCCCCGGCGATGATCGCGAGGACGCCCAGGATGATGTCGGCCATGCCAGCAATGTAGGGCTCGTAAACTCTTCGTCCCGGGACGACACGTGCGTGTGGGCGCGCCATTTCACCGCTATCCGGCGTACTGAGACGACCGGAGCTGCTCATGGGCGGTGGTTCCTGGTTGCCGAAGGCGGCCGTGACGTCACCAGCGATCGCCATCGCGAGGCGGGACCCCCGTCTGCGGTCGCGCCGGATCGAGCTCAGCGTCGTCGACCGGGTCCCACCCAGCGTCGCGCCCCGTCGGAGCTCACTGCGATGAGGATGAGGACGGTGATCGCGGTCCCCATCAGCACCAGGAAGTTTGCCTCGTCGACGGTGCTGAGGTCGATCAGCTGCGTGACCGCCTCCACGGTGCATACGACCATCAGCGCGGTGCGAGCCCACGCATGGTGAGCGAGCAGGAACACCCACAGGACGACGAGGGACAGCGCGCCGCCGCCCATCACCATCAGCTCGCTGATCGATGCCTGGGCCGGGGGGCCTTCCCCCTGGGAGATCGCGACAAGGACGGCCAACAGGGTCGTTCCTGCCTTGGCCAAGCTCATCGCGGCGGCGGCGAGGAGGCTCGGCGGCGGCATCCGGTGCGACCCCGCACCTGACAGCGCATCCGTCCCGGGCTCCGGCTGGTCCGGCTCCTGCGCCCGCAGGCTGGTCAGGTCCAAGATCGGCAGACTTCCGTCGGTGCGCACCACGTCGCCTCCGCCGTTCCGGGTGGTGAAGGCGCTGGAGTACTCCTTGATGACGCGCAGGGAGACTCCCGGCTCGGCGTACCGGACCGTGTCGATCACGTAGTCGCGCTCGATGTCGATGTCGGCGTCCACCCGGTGCGTCACCTGGAGCGTGAACAGGGAGATGCCCACTGCCCTGTCGTAGGTGGCAGCGGCCAACCATCCCACCTGGAAGCCGCCGGGCAGCTTCCAGCCGTCAGGGACCGACCAGAAACGCACGTGATGGCGTTGAGAGGCGTTGCCGTCCACCTCCTGCTGATAGGCGAAGGCCTGCCGCTGCCCGAAGAGGAACAGGGAGGAGACCGGAGCCTCCGGGTACGGCCGGCGCAGCACCGACGAGAGCACGATCCCCCAGGAGGAGCGGATCGTGAGCTCGTCGGCACGGACCCATCCGGCCCGGGTCATGGCGGCATGGATGTCCGCCTCGCTGCCGTCCAGGGCAAGGTTGATCGGGTCACCGAGCACGCCCACGTCGGTGAGCGATCGCCCGATGAAGTAGTCAGGCACGTAGATCTTCGAGAGCACCTCCTGCAGGCGAGGTAGCCCCACGTAGGCCAGCAGCACCCAGAACACGATGACGGAGCCGATCCCGAACCAGCCGTCGAGGCCGTCGGTCACCACGACCCATCCCAGCCACATCACCAGGACCGTGCCGATCACGAAGAAGACGCCGTCGAGGACGTCCTGGACCGGCCACAGCGGTGTGCCGGAGACCGCGTCCGGCGCCAGCTCGAACGTCGGAGGCGAGGTCGGAGGAGGGGTGTCCACGACGACACCGCGGCGCCAGTCCTCGACGGGCTCGATCGACATGCGCACCCTCCTCTCCTCGCGGGTGAGAGTCGCAGGCTACCGAAGGCGATCAGCGAGTCTCCCGGAAATACTCCACTCATCCGGTCCCGGGGAAGCGCGGAGCGGCACACTACGCTCGGCCCATGCCAGGACGTGGAGAGCTGGGCGGCGGCTGGGTGACCGAGCGCCTGCAGGTAGGCGGAACGTCGGTCTACTGCCGGCGCAGCACCCAGGGGGACGGTGTCCCTCTCGTCCACCTCCACGGGTTCGCGATCTCCGGGGCATACCTGATGCCGACCGCGCGCGTGCTTGCCGAGCGGGGGGTCAACGTGGTCCCGGACCTGCCCGGTTACGGGCGGAGCGAGCGCCGCGAGCGCGTCCTGGACATCCCTGCTCTGGCGGAGACGACGCTGGCGATCCTCGACCGCCTCGAGATCGAGAGGGCCGTCCTCGTCGGGAACTCGATGGGCTGCCCGATAGGCCTGGAGGTGGCCCACCTGGCGCCGGAGCGGATCCACGGCCTCGTCCTGGTCTCCCCGGCTGGCGGCGTGCACAACCAGCCCATGGGCCGCGCCCTCGGCCAGCTGGCGAGGGACGTGCTCAGGGAGAGCACGGCGATGTTCCCGGTCGCACTACCGGACTACGTGAAGTTCGGCCCGCTGAACGGGCTGCGCCTCTTCCGCGAGCTGACCCGCTTCCCGTCGCTGGAGCGCCTGCTGAGCGTCCCCGTCCCCACCCTTGCCGTCCTGGGGCTCCGCGACCCGCTCATGCCGCCACCTGACCGCATCCGCGAGGTTGCCCGGCTCGCCCCGCAGCACTTGGAGGTCGCGATCGTGGACAAGGCGGCCCACGCTGTGAACTTCAGCCACCCCAGGGAGCTGGCCGGCGCGATCGAGGCGTGGCTGGACGATGCGATCGGCGACGCCACGCGGCTGCCGGAGGGAGTGCGCATCGTCACCGAGTAGCGCCCTCCGAGGACTGGTCATGTGCGCACGGACCGGTACCACGCCGAGCGCCCGGACGCGCCGCAGCGCGTCGGTACCCGATGAGATCCACCTCTCCTGGGAGGCTGGACACCAGGCACCAACCCGAGCAAAGGAAAATGACGTGGACTCAATGACGACGGACTTCGGAGAAGTTCTGCTGTGGAGCTTCTGGTTCTTCATCTGGATCGCAGCAATCATGGTGTGGTTCCGCTGCCTCTTCGACCTGTTCGGAGACTCGACACTCAGCGGGTGGGGCAAAGCCGGATGGGCGATCCTGCTCATCTTCGTGCCGTGGGTCGGGGCGCTGATCTACCTGATCGCCCGCGGCAAGAGCATGACCGATCGGCAGATGGCTGCCGTGGCCCAGCAGCAGGCCGCCCAGGAGAAGTACATCCAGGAGGTTGCCGGCTCCTCGAACAGCGCGGCCGACCAGATCGCCAGCGCCAAGGCGCTGCTCGACTCCGGAGCCATCAGCCAAGCCGAGTTCGACACCCTGAAGGCCAAGGCCCTGGCCTGAGGCGCCGATAGCCACCGCGGCCACGCCTGCTCTTCGCCATGTCCGAAGGGCGGGCGTGGCCCGGACGACGTTCGGCTCCCCCACCGACAGCCCCGGGGGTCAGCCCACCTCTTGCGCGGCGGTGTCGCGGGTCTCCAGACGCGCTACCTTGACCGCGCGAGCATTGCTCGCCATCCAATCCCAAGTCACGGCCAGGATGCAGTTCGCGAGGAGGACCGGGATGACCGGGTTGCAACGGATCGCCCGACGACGACCCGTCCTGCACGCTCAGGCGCTCGCGGGCCCCGCCGTTGCCGGGGCCGCGTTGATGCTCGCCCTGGCAGGTTGTGGCGCCGGCGAGGACGGCGACACCGCGCTCCAGGCGGCCGAGACGCGCGTCTCGGCGAAGGAGAAGGCTCTCGCGGACGCCGAGGCAGACCTCGCAGACAAGTCCGAAGCGTTCTGCGGCGCGAGCCAGACCTACATCCTGGCGCTCGACCGGTACGGCGACGTACTGACCGAGACAGCCCCGACCGTCGGGGACGTCAGGGATGCGGGCACCGACCTCGAGCAACCGCGAGAAGAGGCCATGGCCGAGGCGGAGGCCGCCGTCGAGGCGCAACAGGCCGTCACCGACGCCAAGCGGGAGCTTGCCGAGGCCGAGGCAGCCCTGGCGGCGGCGAAGAACGGCGGTGCGGCGGCCCCGAGCACACCGGCCGCCACGAGCAGCCCGAAACCGCTGGCACCGACCGCCACGGTCAACCGCGTCAAGCAGGCCGAATCGGAGTTCGGCACCGTCCAGCAGGGCATCGGCGACGACACGCCCTTGGCGCAGGCCTCGCAGCAGTTCAACGCAGCCGCCGTGGCCCTGGAGATGTCCTGGCTGCGGCTCTTCGCGGACGCCGGCTGCCTCACCGACGAGCAACAAGTGCAGGCCGAGGCAGCGGTTCGCGACTACACCACGGCACTGCAGCAGTCGTTGCTCGACGCCGGCTACTACGGCGGTGAGGTCGACGGCGTCTACGGCCCGGAGACGGTGGCTGCCATCGAGGCACTGCAGCAGGCCCACGGCCTGCCGAGCACCGGCACCCTCGACAAGGCGACCGCAGCGGCGCTCCAGGCCGACCTGGACGCCAAGGGCGGCGCCATCGCGCAGGCAGCGGTGGCCTCTACGGCCGCGGTCCAGCAGACCCTGAGGATCGCGGGCTTCTGGGACGGTCCGGTCGACGGAGAGTGGACACCCGAGCTGACCGAGGCTCTGAAGGACTTCCAGACCGAGCTCGGGGTCGAGCCCACCGGCACCGTCGACGCGACGACCATCGCAGCGCTGGAGAAGGCGATCGCCGAGGCGCAGGCAGCAGCCTCGTCCAGCGCGCCCGCCACTCCCTCGGCTACGTCGAGCACGCCGACCCCGACGACCAGCCCATCGTCCGAATAGGGGTGAGCGCGCGGGGCGACCGCTGTCGCGACTCGTCACTGTGGTGGAGCTGAGGGTGTCCGGTTCACGAGATAGGTGACAACTGACACGCGACACATGAGTCGCGACATAGGTGACAGTCGCTGGGCATGTCGAAAGCGCGGGTCGCCGTCCTCAAAGTCATCACCAAAGAACTCACCGTGACCGCCGCCGCAGCCAGGTACGGCTACTCCCGCCAACACCTCCACCGGCTGCTGGCTCGCTACCGCGCAAGGCGGCCTGGACGCCGTCGAACCACGGTCACGACGCCCACGACCAACCCAACCGCCACCACCGACGTCGGTCCGCGACCGGATCATCGAGCTGCGACTGAAGCTGACCGACGACGGCCTCGACGCCGGCCCGGTGACCATCGCCTGGCACCTCGACCAACGAGGGCCACCGACGCCCGTCGACCTCGACGATCCGGCGGGTCCTGCCCGCCGCCGGCCTGGTCCCCCCCGAACCTAGGAAACGCCCCCGCTCCGCCTACCGCCGGTTCGCCGCCGCCCAACCCAACGAGTGCTGGCAGTCCGACTTCACCCACTGGCGCCTGGCCGACGGCACCGACGTCGAGATCCTCAACTGGCTCGACGACCACTCCCGCTACCTGCTCTCCTGCACCGCCCACACCCGAGTGACCGGCGACATCGTCGCCGAGACCTTCCTCGACCGTCGCCAACACACACGGCCTACCCGCCTCGACCCTGACCGACAACGGCCGGGTCTACACCGCACGCTTCGGCGGCGGCCGCAACGCCTTCGAGTACCTCCTGGCCGCTGCTGGGCATCCGCCAGAAGAACGGTCACCCCGGCCACCCGCAGACCCAGGGCAAGATCGAACGCTTCCACCAGACCCTCAAGACGCTGGCTCGCCCGGCAACCACCGGCCGCCGACCCTGGCCGACCCTCCAAGCCCAGCTCGACACGCTTCCGCCAGGATCTACAACGAACAGCGCCCCCACCGCGCCCTGGACCGCAACACCCCGCACCAGGCCTACCACGCCCTCCCCAAAGCACACCTGCCGGACCGACAGCCCGACGCCCACTACCGGGTGCGCTTCGACCGCGTCGAGGCCAACGGCAAGATCACCTTACGCCGCGCCGGCCGCATGCACCACCTCGGCGTCGGCTACGCCCACGCGCCGCACAAGCGTCCTGGCCCTCGCCGACGCCACCACCATCACCGTCATCGAGCTCGAGACCGGCGAGATCCTGTCCACCAACACCATCGATCCCGACCGAGACCTACTGGCGCAACACACAAAGAGCCCGGGCCGATGGCCGAGAGCTCAATGACTGTCACCCATGTCGCGACTCAGGTGTCACCTATGTCGCGACTCATCACATGGTGGAGCTGAGGGTGTCCGGTTCCACGAGATAGTTGGCACCTGTCCCGCGACATGGTTGGCACCTAGCCATGGCGGAGGTGCCGGATGTCGCTCGCGGAGCTGGTCATCGTGTCGGTCAAGGTCGAGGGGCGCTCCAAGAGCGAGGTAGCCCGGGACTTAAAGATCTCCCGGTACTGGGTCCAGCAGCTGGTGAAGCGCTACGAGGCCGAAGGCGAGACGGCTTTCCAACCACGATCACGAAGACCACATTCGAACCCGCGAGCGATCAGCCTGGACCTGGAGGACCGGATAGTCCGGCTGCGCAAGGAGCTGTCGAAGAAGGGGCTCGACGCCGGCGCCGAGACGATCCGCACCCACCTGGCCAACGCTGGCATGGAGCGGCTGCCCTCGACCTCGACGATCTGGCGGGTCCTGACCCGCCGCGGGTTCGTCACCCCGCAGCCCAGAAAGCGTCCGAAGGGCGCCGGAAAGCGGTTCTGCGCCGAGCAACCCAACGAACGCTGGCAGGCCGACACCACCCACTGGCAGCTCGCCGACGGCACCGGCGTGGAGATCCTCAACATCATCGACGACCATTCCCGGCTCGACCTGATGTCCAAGGCCAGGGCCACCACCACCGGCACCGATGTGCTGGCCAGCTTCCGTGTCGCGTTCCGCCGCTACGGCATCCCCGCCAGCGTCCTGACCGACAACGGCGCCATCTTCACCGGCAAACCCCGCCGCGGCGGCCGGGTCGCCCTCGAGATCGAGCTCGACCTGCTCGGCGTCCGGTTCCACCACTCCCGCCCCTACCACCCGCAGACCTGCGGCAAAGTGGAGCGCTTCCACCAGACCCAGAAGAAGTGGCTCGCCGCCCAGCCAGCACCCGCCACCCTCGCCGACCTACAACGCCAGCTCGACCAGTTCCGCCGCTACTACAACACCGTCCGACCCCACCGTGGGGTGGGACGACGGCCCCCGCAGCAGGCCTACCACGCCCGACCCAAGGCGCGCCCGGCCAAGCCATCGATCCCGGTCCACTACCGAGTCCGCCGCGACAAGACCGACACCAGCGGCGTCTTCACGCTGCGCTACGACAGCCAGCTACGACACATCGGACTCGGCACCGAGAACGCACGCAAACGCATCCTCGCCCTGATCGCCGACCTCTACATCCGCGTCGTCGACGCCGAGACCGGCGAACTCCTCCGCGAACTCACCCTCGACCCCAACCGCGACTACCAGCCCCTCGGCCGGCCACCAGGACCCCGACGACGGACCCCCTGAAATGCAACGATGTCTCGCAACACCTGCCAACGGTGTCGCGAGACATCGCAGTGGTGGAGCCTGAGGGGATTCGAACCCCTGACCTTCTCATTGCGAACGAGACGCGCTACCAACTGCGCCACAGCCCCAGGCGAGGCGCAACGTTAGCACCAGGCCCCGGCCGGTTCCGAATCAGACGACGACCAGCCGTTCGAGGTCCGCGAGGGCCTGCCGGGCATAGCCGTGCCACAGCTTTCCGAACACCGGCATCGCCGCATTGCCGAGCCGACCCTTCGGGTGGACGACCCAGCTCCAGGTGACCCGGCAGCCCGTGCCGGAGGCGTCGACGGACCAGGTGCCGTCGACGGACGACGCGAGCGGGGAGAGCGGACCGGTGAGCTCGGTGATCGTGTAGCCGAAGGCCCGCGGGGGATCGACGAGGGTGAGGGTCTCGTGCATCGTCCCGCCGTCGGCGAGCACGATCCGGCGGGTCTGCCCCACCGTGTCCCACGTCGGAGGGGCGTCGCGGACCTCGCGGATCGGCGGGATCGCGACGTACCGGCGGGAGAAGAGGTCGGGCAGGGGCAGCGGCATCAGCTGCGCGAACATGTCGGCCGGGGCCACGGGATAGGCGCGGGACTCGGACAGGTGGGTGGCGGCCATGCCGCCACTGTAGGGCGCGGTCAGGAACCGGCGGCGCGGCGCTGCTGCTCGGCCCGAGCGGCCTCACGTCGGGCGCGGTCGTCGTCCTCGGCCTGCCGGGCGATCGCCGAGTCGGCCTCGGTGCGGCCGGACGTCCAGACGCCGGTCGAGTCGAGGTCGATGGTGCGGACGGTCCGCTGCGCGGCGGCCGGCGCCGAGACGTACGTCGGGAGCGTGACCGGCATCGGGTCCCAGAGGGTCGGGTCGGTGACGGCCGGGGTCTGGGTGGTGTCCTCGAGCGGGTCGGGCACCTCGTCGATCGCCGGGGCCGCGTCGATCGCGACGTCGGTCCGGCGCCGCCCGGCGGGACTGCTCGCCGCGCACCATCAGCCGGCAGGCGACCAGCCACGCGACGAGCAGCCCGGCCGGGATCCCGACGTACCCCCAGTGGAACAGGCCGTACGCCGCGACCGCACCGGTCGCGAGCAGCGAGACGAGCAGCAGCCCGAGCACCCGCCGACGGCGCCGGGCGGCACGGTTGGTGGCCTCGCGCGTGAGGGGCTCCGGCTCGCGCGGTGAGGTGTGCTTGGTGGTGACGATCGGGGCCGACGGGGCGCGGCCGGGGCTGACGACGAGTCGGGCGTCGCGCCGGTTGACCGGCTCGCGCCGGGCCAGGACCCGCATCGTCTTGGAGAACCGGTCGACCGACCGGCTGCGGACGGCGTCCTCGTGGTGCCGGAGCGCCTGCGGGATCAGGTAGGCCGCCCACGCCACCGCGAGGGCTGCGAAGATCAGGGCAGAGGGGTCCACGAAGCCGAGCGTAGGAGCGCGCGGACCCCGCTCGGCGCAGCGTGAGTGGTGTGTCGCGAAATCACTCGTGTGACTGGTGTGAATCAGCCGGGCCACCAGCCCGCCCGGACACTCCTCGACCGTCACCGCGTAGATCCGGTGGTCGCGCCACGCGCCGTCGATGTGGAGGAACCGCGGCGCCAGCCCGACCTCGCGCAGCCCGAGCTTCTCGACGATCCGCAGCGAGTTGGTGTTCTCGGGCCGGATGCACACCTCGACCCGGTGCAGCCCGGCCGTGGTGAAGCAGTGGTCGATGGCCATCGCCACCGCGCGCGGCATGATCCCCCGCCCGGCGTACTGCTGGTCGATCCAGTAGCCGATCGACGCGAACTGCGCCGAGCCGCGCACGATGTTGTTGACGGTCACCTGGCCGACGAACCGGCCGTCGACCTCGAGCGCGAACGGCATCGTGCTGCCCTGCCGGGCGGTCCGGTGGAGCCGCCGCACCAGAGCCCGGTACGACGTGGCACGTGGGTCGCCGCCGGGCGGGACGGTCGCGTCCCACGGCTTCAGCCACTCGGCGTTGCGGTGCCGGACCTCGCGCCAGGCGGCGGCGTCGCCGCGGGCGATCGGGCGCAGCGTGACGTCACCCGAGGTCAGCGTCGCGGGCCAGCCGATCGTCAATGGTCGCTCCCCACGATCTGCTCGACCGCGTGGACGAGCAGCGGCTCGAGGACGCCGAGCCCGTCCTTCACGCCGCCGCGCGAGCCGGGGAGGTTCACGACGAGGGAGTCGCCGGCGACACCCGCGATCCCGCGCGACAGCGCCGCGGTGGGGACGCCCTTCGCGACGCCCGCGGCGCGGATCGACTCGGCGATGCCGGGCACCTCGCGGTCGAGCACCCGGCGGGTCTGCTCGGGGGTCCGGTCGGTCGGGGTGAGGCCGGTGCCGCCGGTGGTGAGCACCAGCCGGGCCCCGCCCTCGACGGCGGCGGCGATCGCGTCGCCCACCGGGTCGCCGTCCGGGACGACGACCGGGGCGTCGACGTGGAACCCGAGCCGCTGGAGGAACTCGACGATCAGCGGGCCGGTCTCGTCGGCGTACACCCCGGCCGCCGCCCGGTTGGACGCGACGACGACCTCGGCGCGCAGCGCAC
Organism: uncultured Actinomycetota bacterium; assembly: GCA_963829855.1. Classification (GTDB taxonomy): domain Bacteria; phylum Actinomycetota; class Actinomycetes; order Propionibacteriales; family Nocardioidaceae; genus Nocardioides. The sequence continues at coordinate 1,261,138 of CAWHKE010000011.1, forward strand.
TCACGTCCGGCTCCAGTCGCCCGACTTCCCACCGGTCTTCGACTCGACGCGGACGTCGGTGATGACGGCGGCCTTGTCGACGGCCTTGACCATGTCGACGACGGTGAGCGCGGCGACCGAGACCGCGGTGAGCGCCTCCATCTCCACGCCGGTGCGGTCGGTGGTGCGCACGGTCGCCGTGATCTCGACGGCGTCGTCGGCGACGGCGAGGTCGACGGTGACGCCGGAGATCGCCAGCGGGTGGCACAGCGGGATCAGCGACGGCGTCTGCTTGGCGCCCATGATCCCGGCCAGCCGCGCGACGGCCAGCGCGTCGCCCTTCGGCACACCCTCGCCGCGCAGCAGCTCGACCACCCGCGGCGACACGAGCACCCGGCCGGTGGCCACGGCCCGCCGGTCGCTGACGTCCTTGCCGGACACGTCGACCATCCGGGCGGCACCGGACTCGTCGACGTGCGTGAGCCGATCTGTCTGTCTGGCACTAGAACTCCTCGTCGAGGGCGAGCACCTGCACCATCTCACCTGCGGGCAGGCTCGTGGTGTCCTCCGGCACGACGATCAGCGCGTTCGAGTCGGCGAGCCCGCCGATCAGGTGCGACCCGGCGCCACCGACCGGCGCCACGGTCGGGCCACCCCGGCCGCGCTCGAACGAGCCGCGCAGGAACTGCCGCCGCCCGGCCGGCGACGCGATGCCGTGCGTGAGCCGGGCGCGGGTCTCCGGACGGACGTACGGCGCCTTGCCCATCAGCTTGCGCAGCGCCGGCAGCACGAACATCTCGAAGGAGATGTACGACGAGACGGGGTTGCCCGGCAGCGTGAAGATCGGGATCCGGTCCTCACCGACGACCCCGAACCCCTGCGGCTTGCCCGGCTGCATCGCGACCGGCCCGAACCAGACGCTGCCGAGCGGCTGCAGCGCCTCCTTCACGACGTCGAAGTCGCCCTGGCTGACGCCGCCGCTGGTGACCACCAGGTCGGCCCGCACCAGCTGGTCCTGCAGCGCGTCGAGGAACGCCCGCGGCTCGTCCGGGCACGATCCCGACCCGGTAGGCGATCGCGCCGGCCCGGCGGGCCGACGCGGCCAGCAGCCAGGAGTTGCCGTCGTAGATCGAGTCGGGGCCGAGCTCGGTGCCGGGCTCGCGGAGCTCGGAGCCGGTCGACAGGATCACCACCCGCGGCCGCGGTCGCGACCGCACGGTCGCGCGCCCGACGCTGGCCAGCAGCCCGAGGTGGCGCGGTCCGAGGACGGTGCCGGCCTCGATCAGCAGGTCGCCCGCGCTGACGTCCTCCCCGGTCGCCCGGACGTGCGCGCCGAGCTCGGCGGCCCGCGTGATCCGCACCTGCGCGACGCCGCGGTCGGTCCACTCGTAGGGCACCACGCAGTCGGCGCCCTCGGGGACCGGGGCGCCGGTCATGATCTTCGCGGCGGTGCCGGGCGAGAGCGCCAGCAGCCGGGCCTGGCCGGCGCCGATCTCACCGACCACGGGCAGGTGGACCGGCGCGTCCTCGGTGGCGGTGGCGACGTCGGCCGCTGGCACGGCGTACCCGTCCATGGCGGAGTTGTCGAAGGACGGCAGCGCGATCGGAGGAGACGACGTTCTCGGCCGCGGCCAGTCCCATCGTCTCCATGAGCGGCTGCGGGAAGTCGGGCAGCGGCTCGATGGCGTCGAGGATCCGCGCCAGGTGCTCCTCGACCGAGATCGGGTCAGGCATCCTCGGCCTTGCCCGCCAGCACGGTCCCGGACGCCACGCGCTTGGCCGACGTCGCCTGCAGCTCGACCTCGCCGACGACCCGGACGTCGCGACCGAAGGTCCAGTCGCCGTCGACGGTGAGGCTGGTGGCCTCCTTGAGCGACGGGGCGCCCTCGGGGAACCGCTTGTCGAACTCGCCGACGGGCTTGTAGTGGTCGCCGTCGAGGTCGACGTACGGCACCGTCTCGCCCGACTGGTCGAGGACGAAGTCGCCGCCGATGTCGTAGACGTCGGAGCGCAGCACGAGCAGGTCGTTGGTGGTCTTCACGGGCACGAACCGGTCGCGACCGACCTCGATCGTGACGCGCGCCCTCGAACACCTCGATCGCCGACCCCATCGCGGTCTCGATCTGGATCACCTCGGGCGTGCGCGGGTCGCTGGGGTCGACGTGCTTGACGTTGCGGATCAGGGGGAGGCCCAGGATCCCGCCCCGGACGTCGAGCGCGTGCTTCATCGCCGTCAGGTCGAACCACAGGTTGTTGGTGGAGCAGTAGCGGTGCCGGCTCAGGTCGGCGAGGGCCGCCAGGTCGGCGTCGGGCGTCTGGGCGGTCTCGCGGAGCACGATCCGGCCGTCGATCTTGCGGCGCGCGAAGTGTCCGCCCTTCTTGTCCGACGGCGTACGCCGGACGGCCTCGACCGCGAACGGCGCCCCGCTGGTCGCGAACCAGCCGGCGACGCGCGCGTCGGGCGTGGCGCCGAGGTTGTCGGAGTTGGAGACGAACACGTACTGGTAGCCGGCCTCGATCAGCCGGTCGAGGAGGCCGGTGCCGCGCAGCGCGGTGTAGACGTCGCCGTGGCCGGGCGGGCACCACTCCAGGTCGGGGTCCTTCGGGTAGGACACCGGGGACAGGTCCTTGACCAGGAGCTTGGGCTCCTTGTTCTGGAGGAACTCCAGCGGGAGACCGTCGGTCGCGAGCTCGCCGTAGCGGGCCAGCGCCGCGATGGAGTCGGCGCTGGTGCGGAAGCTGTTCATGAAGATCAGCGGGAGGGTCGCGTCGTACTCCTTGCGCAGGTGGAGCACCTGGCGCGCGATGATGTCGAGGAAGGACAGCCCGCGCCGCACGCACAGCAGGGACTTGGCACGGTCGAGGCCCATCGACGTCGCGAGCCCGCCGTTGAGCTTGATGACCACGGTCTTGCCGATCGCGGCAGCCGCGTCCTCGTCGCTGACCTCGACGTCGTCGAGGGACGGCATCTCGAGCGGCTCGATCGACGACTCCGGGATCATCCCGGTCTCGCCGTGCTCGAGCAGCCGGAAGTAGTGCGCGAACGTCTCGATGGCGACCTCGTCCACCCCGGCGGCCGCCATCTTCTCGCGCGCCCGGTTCAAACCTGCACTACCCATGCTCCCGATCGTAGGCTGGTGGGGTGCCTTTGCCACACCCACCCCGCGACGGGATGCGCGCCGCGAAGACCGCCGTGCGGGACCAGGTGCTCGCCGGACGCCGCCGGCTCGACCTCTCCGAGCTGGGCGAGCAGGCAGACCGGCTGGCCGAGGTGCTGCTCGCGCACGAGGAGGTACGGCGGGCCGCGACCGTGACCGCCTACGTCTCGGTGGGCCGCGAACCCGGCACCGCGCGGCTGATCGAGGGCTTGCGGGCGGCGGGAAAGCGGGTGCTGCTGCCGGTCGTGCTGCCCGACCTCGACCTCGACTGGGCGGCCTACGAGACCGACGCGGCGCTCGCCTCCGCACGGCTCGGGCTGCTGGAGCCGACCGGCCACCGGCTCGGCCCCGAGGCGGTCGCCACCGCCGACGTGGTGCTGGTGCCGGGGGTCGCGGTGTCCGCCGACGGTCACCGGCTCGGCCGCGGCGGCGGCTGCTACGACCGCGCGCTCGCCCGGGTGCCCGTGGGCACCTTCACGTGCGTGCTGCTCTACGACGACGAGGTCGGCCTCGACGTACCCGTGGAGCCGCACGACCGGCCGGTGCTGGCCGCCGCCACCCCCTCCGGCGTCCGCCTGCTGCGATAGTCCCCGGTTCTTTGGCTGTTGATCGGGCCGGTCTACAGCCAAAGAACCGGGGATTACCGGACCGGTAGGTCAGGGCTCGGGAGCCGGAGTGAGCGTCAGGGTGTCCTCGGCGGCCGCATCGACGGCCTCCCGGGTGAAGGCCCACGGGAGCGTCTCGCCGTCGACCCAGAGGTCGGTCTGGTCGGTGTAGTGGCTCGAGAACGGGTGGCCGGAGACGCCGGTGAGGCTGATCCAGCGGGAGTCGTCGAGGTCGGCGAGGCTCACCACCATCCGCATCGACGGTGCCGCGGTCACGACGTACCCCTCGCTGGCGTCCCACGACGTCGCGTTGACGAGGGCGCCGCCGCCGCCGACCTTCCAGTCACCGCGGTTGAAGAGCCACTCGATCGGCGCGATGCCGGAGGTGCCGAGGGTCTGGTGCTCGAGGTCGAGCTGGTGCAGGTGCCCCCAGTCCCACCGGTCGGGGTTGCGACCCTCGAGCCGGGTGAGGTCCTCGCGCGCCTCCACCATCGCGTCGCGGAGGACGTCGTCGCGGGTCTCGACCTCGGTCTCGGTGGTGACGTCGTCCCACCAGACGTTGTCGGGATCATCGAGCAGCGTCTCCATGACCAGCATCCACCGCGCGCCTCCGGTCGGCCACGCCGCGCTGGGCAGGTTGTCGTGGAACGTCAGCTCCAGGAGGTTGCTCCAGACGACGTTGTAGTAGGCGGCGGCCGCGCTCTCGGGTGGCTGCGTGAAGTCCCACTGCGCCAGCAGCCGCTGACCGTCGCTGGCGTAGCCGTCCGGCAGCGGCGTGTCGAGCAGGTAGGGCACCAGCGTCGCGGCGACCGGGTGCCGGTCGTCGAGCTGGAGGGCGGCCATGTCGGCGACCGACAGGTCGCCCTCGCGCTCCAGCACGTCGCGGATCCGCTGGGAGCGGTAGCCCTGGTCCCAGTCGTCGGTCAGGAAGTACGGGTAGTCGCCGCCGATCACCTGCTGGTTGGCGGTGACGATGAGCCCCTCCTCGGGGTTCAGCACGTTCGGGAGCCCCTCGAACGGCACGAACTCCCCGGTCCAGTCGTCGTCGGCACGCCAGCCCTCGGCGGGCAGGTAGCCGTCGTTGCCGGACTGGCGGATCGGGATCCGTCCGGGCGCCTGGTAGCCGATGTTGCCCTCACGGTCGGCGTACACGAGGTTCTGGCTGGGGACGGCGAACGAGGCGGCGGCGTCGCGGAACTCGTCCCAGCCCCCCGCAGTGTTGAGCGCCAGGATCGCGTCGGCGGTCGGCGCCGGCTGCAGCGCCGTCCAGGCCAGGGAGACCTCGTAGTCGCGATCCGCGCGGCCGGGGTGCTCCGGCTCGGCGAGGTCGCCCACGTCGACGTAGTCGTCGAGGGCGTCCGACACCAGCGGGCCGTGCGCGGTCGAGCGGACCCGGATCGTGACGTCGTCACCCCCGAGCACCTCGATGGTCTCCTCGCGGACCTCGAGCGGCCGGCGCCGGCCGTCGTGGATCCACTCGTCGCCCTCGACCTTCTCGAGGTAGAGGTCGCTGACGTCGGGCGAGAGGTTCGTGAAGCCCCAGGCGATGTCGGCGTTGTGGCCGATGACCACGCCCGGCATCCCCGAGAACGTGAACCCGGAGACGTCGAGCGGGCAGTCGGACGACACGGTCCGGCAGTGCAGGCCGAGCTGCATCCAGATCCCGGGCATGCTGACCCCGAGGTGCGGGTCGTTGGCCAGGATCGGCGCCCCGGTCGCGGAGTGCTCACCGTCGACGACCCAGCTGTTGCTGCCGATGCCGTCACCCACCCCCAGGAACGTCGGCAGCGCGCTTGCCCGGTCGCCGACGCGGGCCAGGGCCGAGACGGCCGCTCGCGACGCGAGGTAGGCCGGTCGCTGCGGGAACCGGGTGCCGCCGGTGGCGTTCTGGTCGAAGACGCCGTCGACCACGGCACCCTCCGAGACGATCGGCGTGAAACGGTCGCCGTCGTACGCCGGGTACAGGTCGTCGACCTGCTCGGGGCTGTTCTCCGACAGGGCCAGCACCCGGTCGATCTCGTCGGTCATGTTGCCGCGCAGGTCCCAGGCCATCGCCTTCAACCAGGCGAGCGAGTCGGCCGTGGTCCACGGCTCGGGCTCGTAGTCGAGACCGGTGGCGCGCAGCGCGGTGTACTCGAGCGCCAGCTCCGTCGGTGAGCGCTGGTCGAGGTAGGCGTTCACCCCGTCGGCGTAGGCCTCGAACGCGGCCCGGGTGTCGGGGTCGAGAAGCGCCACCTCGCGCTCGGCGACCTCGCGCCATCCGAGGGTGCGGATGAACGTGTCGGTCTCGACGGTCGTCTCGCCGAACAGCTCGGAGAGCCGGCCCGAGGTGACGTGGCGGCGCACGTCCATCTCGAAGAACCGTTCCTGCGCGTGCACGAACCCCTGGGCGCGCATCAGGTCGGCCACGGTGTCGCCGTAGAGCTGCGGGATGCCGTGCTCGTCGCGGATCACGGTCACCGGCGCCGCCAGCCCCGGGAGGTCGAGCTCGCCCGAGGTCTGCGGGAGCGGCTGCCGGCCCAGCGCGAGGACCACCAGCGCGCCGGCCAGCAGCGCCAGGACGAGCCCGATCACGACGTACACACTCACCCGGAACGGTGTCGGCAGCAGCCGGAAGGTGGCGCGCCAGCCATCGGCGTCGGAGGCCGAGTCGGTGACGGTGACCGACGAACGGTCGGTCGAGGCGGTGGCGGGCGACGTCATGACCAGCCCAGTGTGCCGTACCATTGGCAGTCGCCACGCCGGAGTGCCAGCTCCGCGGGGCCGCCAGACCCACCAGGACCTCCAGGGAACCGCCAGTGCCGACCTACCAGTACGCCTGCACCGAGTGCGGCCACGCCTTCGAGCAGTTCCAGAGCTTCAGCGACGACGCGCTGACCGAGTGCCCGCAGTGCCAGGGCCGGTTGCGCAAGCTCTTCAACGCGGTCGGCGTGGTCTTCAAGGGTTCGGGCTTCTACCGCAACGACAGCCGGGCCGACTCGTCGTCCGGGACGTCGACGGAGAAGACGTCCACCGAGAAGTCCACCGAGAAGCCTGCGGAGAAGTCGACCGAGAAGTCCGGCTCCACGGAGAAGTCCTCAGGGCCGGCCACGGCGCCGGCGGCCTCGTCGAGCCCCTCGCCCGCCGCGGCCTCCTGACCCCTGTGGAGGACGGTCCCGCACGGGCCGGAACCCTCCTACGGTCGAGGCATGACCTCGCTCCGGTCCCGGGCCCAGCGCACCCGTCGCGCCGTGCGGCGCCAGGTGCTCGCCCGGCGCCGGCTGCTCGCGGCGCTGTGCACGGCCGGAGCCGTCGCGGCCGGCCTGCACGCGACGCTCGCCCCACCCCCGGCCACGGTCACCGTCCGCGCGGCACTGCACGACCTGCCGGCCGGGGCGGTGCTGCGCGAGGACGACCTCGGGCCGGTCGCCTTCGCCGCAGGGTCGGTCCCCGACGGGCTGGCCGGCGACGTCGTCGGCCGCACCCTGGCCTCCCCGGTGCGTGCCGGCGAGCCGATCACCGACGTCCGACTCGTCGGCGCGGGACTCGCGGACGCCCACCCCGAGCTGACCGCGATGCCGGTCCGGCTGCCCGACCCCGGTGCCGTCGCGCTGCTCGACGCAGGTGACCGGATCGACCTGCTCGCCACCGACCCGCAGGCGGGAGGTAGCCGCGTGGTCGCCCACGGCGCGCTCGTGCTGGCCACGCCACCGGCGGCCGGCCCGGGTGATCCGGCGTCACCCAGCGGCGCGCTGGTCGTGGTCGGGGTGCTGCCCACCTCGGTCGCACTGCTCTCCGAGGCCTCTGCCCGGTGGTTCCTGACCTACACGTTCAGCCGCTAGTTTGTCGCACGACAACTCGACATGGGGCTCTTCCAGACTCGGGGGGCCAAGGAGGAAACATGAGCGGTTTCAAGAACTTCATCCTGAAGGGCAACCTGGTCGAGCTGGCCGTGGCCTTCATCATGGCGACTGCGTTCGCCGCCGTCGTGACCGCCACCGTCGGCATGATCATGGATCTCATCGGGAAGGCCGGCGGTACGCCCAACTTCTCCACCTACGCGCCGGGCGGCATCTCCGTGGGCGTCTTCCTGACGGCTCTCGTGTCCTTCCTCGTGATCTCCGCTGTCGTCTACTTCGTGATCGTGATGCCGTACACGAGGGCCCAGGAGAGGTACTTCCCCAAGGATGAGCCGGGCACGCCCGGACGACATCGCCCTGCTGGAGGAGATCCGCGACCTGCTGGCGAAGCAGAGCAGGTCCGTATGGCCACCGACCGCCGACCGACCCTTCGAGACGGTCGCTGCGCGACCTCCTCAGGAACCGTGGTGCGGCGGGACCTGGGCGCGGAGCCACTCCTCGCCGGGGTCCGGCTCGTCGCCACGCCGTACGCCGGGGCCGCGCTCGTCGCTCGTGGTCTCCGGCAGCACGTCGCCGAAGACCCGGTCGAGCCGGGCGCGGCGCTCGGCCGCGGTCTCGACGCGGTCCTCGCCGTCGGGCTGGCTCACGCGCAGAGCCCGTCCTGCTCGGCCCGCTCCTGGGCCGCCGCGATCTGCTCCGGCGTCCTCGGCTTCTTGCCCTCGCCCGGAACGTTGCCGGCGCTGATCGCGTCGCCCGTGTACCGCTTCGTCAGCTGCTCGTCGTTGGCGAGCTGCTCCCAGAGGTCGTCGGCCGTGTCCTCCCAGTAGACCCGGCCCCAGAAGTCGGACTCCTCCGGGTAGTAGGCGTTGGGCACGGTGAGGAACTGGATGTTGTCGAGGCCGATGCCCTGGAAGCCGACGCCGATCCTCGCGATCTTCACGACGTTCTCGAGGTCCTCGTCGACCGTCAGCGACTCGGTGGCGGCGTTGAGGAAGCCGACCAGCCGGTCGACCCGCGCCAGGGTGTCGGCCGAGATGACCTTCTTCGCCATGGCGGCGACGAACGCCTGCTGCCGCTTGATCCGGCTGATGTCGGAGCCGTCGCCCAGCGTGTAGCGCGCCCGCACGTAGTTGAGCGCCTCCCGGCCCTCGATCTCGCGGGTGCCGGCCGGGATGTTGATGCCGTGCGCCGGGTCGACGATGTCCTCGGGGATGCAGACGGGGACGCCGTCGATGGCGTTGACCATGTCCTCGAAGCCGGCGAAGTCGACGACGACGATGTGGTCGACGAAGACCCCCGTGAGCGTCTCGAACTGCTGGACGGTGCAGGTCGGGCCGGCGAGGTTGAAGGCCTCGTTCCACATCACGTCGGCGGCGGGCGCGGTCTTCGAGCCGTCCGAGGTCGTGCACGCCGGCCGGTCGACGATCGAGTCACGCGGGATGCTGACGCCGTACGCCCGCTTCCGGTCGGCGGACAGGTGGAACAGGATGGTCGTGTCCGACCGTTGGCCCGATCCGGTGAGGTTGTCGATGTTGTTGCCGGCCGCGTCGCGGTCGTCGGAGCCCATGACGAGGATGTTGAGCGGCTCCTGCGGCCCCAGGACCCGCTTCTTGTCCGGCCGGTTCTCCAGCTTGCCGGCGATGTCGATCACCGTCAGGTTGCCGTTGAGGTGGCGGTAGAAGTAGACGACGCCCAGCCCCGTCACCAGCGCGAGCACGACCGCGGAGATCAGCAGCACGCGGCCGACGGTGCTCTTGCGACGCGCCCGGCCCCGGCGCTTGGGCCGGTCGGCAGGGGTCGAGTCGTCGAGGTCCTCAGGGGGCTCGACAGGCTCGTTCATCGGGGTGGGGTCCTCGAGGTGGCGGGGTGCTTGCGTGAATGTGAACTCCCAATATCGCCGGTACCGCCGCGTAGGACAAACCGGCGAGACCTCCGCCCGCACCGGGTCCGGCGTCCCGGCGTGCGAAGATGTCCGGTCGTCGGCCCCAGTAGCTCAGCGGATAGAGCAGCCGCCTCCTAAGCGAAAGGTCGCAGGTTCGACTCCTGCCTGGGGCACCCGCCGCGACCAGATCATCGGCCGACACGGGCCTCGCTGCCCAGCGAGCGTGTCGAGACCGACGCGGTCGGTCAGAACGGCACGAACGGGCGGCCCACTCCGTCACGACGTCGGCGACGATCCGTCCGTCGTGTGTGCCCCGGACAGCCCGTCACGTCAACCGGACGGCCGGCGTCGTTCAGTCGGTCGTGCCGAAGGGGTTCGTGCCGGACCGCAGCTGTCGGCCCAGCGCGAGCGGCGAGGCGACCCGCTTCTCCCGCGAGTCGATCCGCGTGAAGCTGACGTTCAGCGGCTTGAAGAACTGGAACGTGCCCGTGTCGGGGAAGCACACCGCACCCGGGGTCGACCCTTCCCGCACCCGGACCGTGGCAGCCCCGGACACGGCCGCCGGCGGACCGCCGTTGGTAGCACCCAGGTACGGCGCCGACGCGGCGACGTAGATCGTCTGGTCGTCGGTGCCGAACGTCTCGAGGTCGAGGACCCCGCAGACGAAGTTGGCCGGGCCCTGGGCCGTCTGGTCCCAGAGCATCGCGTTGAACGTGACCTCGTAGAGCCCGGGGTCGACCGGCGTCGACCAGAGCCCGGCCGGGGTCACCGTCTGGCCGCGCCATCCGGCGCGGTAGGTGATGGTGTGCCGGGCTCGGGACGCGAGCTTCGTCGCAGCGACGGGCTGCGAGGCGAGGCGGAGAGCCTGGCCGTTGCTGTCGTGGGCGGAGCCGCCGGCGAGGGCGGTGGTGGTGGCGTCGATCCCGAGAATGAGCAGGGCCGCGGTGGCGACGCCGGCCACGACCCCCTTGGGTGAGATCGGCACGGTCGTGTCCTCATGGGTAGGAGATCGTGCCCGGGAGCGTACTGAGCCGGGCGTTGCCGTGGCGGGACGTCCTGGGCGCGTCGGAGGTGAGGCGTGTCGTGCCGAAACGAGGACGGAGGGGCGTCACCGACGTAGGCTCCCGGCCGAACCTGTCCGCTCATTCGTCTTCTTCGGGGGAGATCCATGAAGCACCTGCGCGCCACCATCGCCCTGCTCGGCCTGATCGGCTCGACGTTCGTCCTCGCCTCGCCGGCGACCGCCGCGACCCAGGCGGGCACCACGAGTGCCGCGCCCACCGACAACCGGAGGTGCTACAGCAGCACGCTGGTCAGGCGGTGCGCCCACACGACCGGGCCGAACATCATGTCGGCCTGGGGCTCGGCCACCCCGCTCGAGGACAACGTCTACACGCGGATCGCGGTGCTGCGCCTGCAGCGTCGCACCTCCGACGGGTGGGACACGGTGAAGCGCTCCAGCCCCGGCACCACCTTCTTCGGGGGCGGCTCGACGTCGGGCACCGGCAAGTTCTGCTCCGAGCTCCCCGCCGGGAAGTACCGGTCGTTCGCGACCGTCAAGTGGAAGCGCGGCAGCGACGGCACCGTCTACACGGGGAAGATCAAGAGCCGCGCGGTCCGCAAGTCCACCCTCTGCACCTGAACCGGACCGGCACCCGAGTGGAGCGGTGGACCCTAGCCCCCCGACTCGGGTCCACCGCCACGTCGGCCGGCTCGCGTCCCGGGGGGCTCAGGATTCAGGCGGCGCAGCCCAACGCCGGCACTGTGAGATCTCCCCGTTTCGCGGCCCCACCCCTGGAGGAGCGGCTGCCGCCGTACGCAGTGTGTCCCGCGCCTGTTGACCATGCAACAGTTCGCCCACAAATCGCGGTTACTTTTTGCCTGCGGCCACGATCTCGAAGCCGAGGCCGGCCTTCTGGAGCCGGTCGAGCAGGTGGTCTCCCATCGCCTGGGCCGTGGTGACCTGCCCTGCGACGGCCGGGTTGTCGTCGAGCGCGAGGCACATCGCGGACTCGGCGAGCATCTTCGCGGTCTCGCCGTAGCCGGGGTCGCCGCCACTGACGCGGGTGCGCACCGACGCGTCGCCGGCCTCCCCGACGAAGTCGACCGTGAACCACGACTTCCCCCGACGCGACTCGTCCGGGCCCTCCCCCGGCTCGATCCGTCCGAGCAGCAGGGAGCGCAGGGGCTTGACCTGAGCCGCGACACCGAGCGCCGCGACGGTGGCGGCACCACCCACGGCGTAGCGCAGGGTCTTGGTGCCCGCGAAGTGGGAGTAGCGGAACTCCGGACCGTACGCCGGGAGTGCGGCCCCGCTCCGCGCGACGATGATCGGGTCGATCGTCGGCAGTGGCAGCAGCCAGTAGCCGAGCACCGGGTCGCGGCGCGGCTTGCTGCGGACCGCGCGGGACGACCTGCCCTCGGGGCGACGCTCCGCACCCCGGCGGGCGCCGACTGCCTCCCTCATCTGCCGCGGCCGCGACATCGCGGTCATCGCCGAGTGGAACGTGCCGCCGGAGACCATCCCGCCGGCGCGCACCACGCCGCGCAGCGTGATCGGCCGGTCGGACGGCAGCTGCTGGACCGTGAAGTAGGCACCGAGGTCGTGCGGGATCGAGTCGAACCCGCACGCGTGCACGATCCGGGCGCCGGTGCGCACAGCGGTCTCGTGGTGCGCGACGTACATCCGGTCGACGAACTCCGCCTCCCCGGTGAGGTCGACGTACCCGGTGCCGGCGGCCGCGCAGGCGGCGACCAGCGGCTCGCCGTAGGTGAGGTACGGGCCGACGGTGGTGGCGACCACGCGGGTGCGCTCGGCGATCGCGGCGAGCGAGGCCGGGTCGGTGACATCGGCGGTCAGCAGCTCCAGGTCGGCCAGGGCCGGCTCGATCGCGGTGAGCCGGTCGCGGACCGCCGCCAGCTTCTCCGGGCTCCGCCCCGCGATCGCCCACCGCAGGTCCGCCGGGGCGTGGTGGGCGAGGTACTCCGCCGTGAGGGCCCCGGTGAACCCGGTGGCTCCGAACAGGACGACGTCGAGGTCACGGGTCGGCATCGGCCCATCGTGACAGGGAACCGTCGCGGACCCCAAGGCGTCCCATGCCCATGACTGGATCGGGACGCGCAGGGCTGGCCGTGGCCGCCGTCGCTGCGCTCGGAACATCGTTCGTCGCCGGCATGGCGGTCGCGGGAGGTACCACCGCGACGCCCCCCACCGGGCCCGGGACCCCGCCGCCGCTCACCGCCCCGCTGCGGCTGGCCAACGCCGACCTCCGGCTGCCCGGGAGCTGTGACGCGCTGCTCGAGTCGTACGTCGAGCGCGGCGTCGAACGGGTCGGGCCGTACGGCTGGGACTCCCCGGTCTACTACTACGCGGAGGACGGCGGATTCCTGTCCGGCGCCGACGGCGAAGCCGTGGCCGACAGCGCACCGCAACCGGCCGCACCGGTCGAGGACCGGGTCGTCGAGCAGGGCAGCAGCGCCACCGGCACCAACGTCCAGGAGGTCGGGGTCGACGAGCCGGACGTGGTGAAGACCGACGGCGAGCTGCTGGCGCGGGTCCTGGAGGAGGACGTCGTCCTCTACGACGTCACCGGCTCGGAGCCGGTCGAGCTGAGCGACCTCGACCTGCCGAGCGTGGTCGACTCCGCCGAGCTGTTGCTGGCCGACGACTCTCTCGTGGTCGTGGGGTCGATCGAGGACGGTGACGCCGTCGGAGACACCAGGCTGATCACCTACGACGTCTCGGACCCGACCGCACCGGTGCTCGTCGACGACCGCGGCTTCGACGCGCACCTCGTCGCCGCGGTCCAGCACGACGACGACGTCCGGCTGGTGCTGAACGCCGGCCTGCCCGACCTCGACTTCGTGCAGCCGCGCTTCTGGCGCGACGACGAGGAGGCCCGCGAGCGCAACCGCGAGGTCGTGCGCGACTCGGTCGTCGAGGACTGGCTGCCCACCGTCACGACGTACGACGCCCAGGGAGAGGAGTCCGGCACCGCGCCGCTCCTCGACTGCGCCACGGTGACCGTGCCCGACACCGACGACGCCGCGCTCGGGACCATGGCAGTGCTGGGGTTCGACGTCGACGACCCGGCCGACACCGACCGGCTCGGCGTCGCGACCGACACCCGCCTCGCCTACTTCTCCCCCACCCGGATGTACCTCGCGACCAGCGCGTGGTCGACCTGGGGCTGCTGCTGGGACGGGATGCCGGTCAGCGGCACCGCCGACGACGGCCGGAGCCGGATCTATGCGTTCGAGCTCGACGGCACCGACGCGACGTACGCCGCCTCGGGCGCGGTCGACGGCGTGATCGCGGACCGCTGGTCGATGGACGAGCACGACGGCGTGCTGCGGGTCGCGGTCGGGCCGAGCCAGGAGACCGGGAACTTCAACTCCGTGGTGCTGCTGCGCGAGGACGGCTCCGACCTCGACGAGGTCGGCCGCGTCGACAAGCTCGGCGTGGGCGAGGACATCAAGTCGGTCCGCTGGTTCGACACGCTCGCGATCGTCGTCACCTTCCGGCAGGTCGACCCGCTCTACGCGATCGACCTGACCGACCAGGAGTCGCCCGAGCTGCTCGGCGAGCTCAAGATCCCGGGCTTCTCGGAGTACCTGCACCCGATCTCCGGCGAGCGCCTGATCGGCCTCGGCCAGGACGCCTCGCTCGACGGCATGCTGCGCGGTGCGCAGGCGGCGCTGTTCGACGTCTCCGACCTGACCCGGCCGCGTCGAACCGATGTCGTGGGCTACCGGGCGGCCTCGGTCGCGGCGGCCGCCGCCGACCCGCGGCAGTTCACCTGGCTGCCCGACGCCGACACCGCGCTGACCGTGGTGTCCGAGGGCTGGGAGGGTCGCACCGGATGGGTCTCCGTGCTGAGCGTCGAGGGTGACGCGCTGTCGAACCGGATGGTCGAGGTCGAGTACGGCAACGACGTCGACTCCGTGCGGCTGGTGCCGCTCCCCGACGGCCGCGTGGTGCTCATGACCGGCGAGGACGTGTCCTTCTTCGACGTGTGAGCGTTCCGGGGCCTCGGACGCCCGGCGTAATCTGGGGGCCATGTGCCGCAACATCCGACCGCTCAACAACTTCGCCCCGCCGGCCACCAACGACGAGGTGGCCGCCGCCGCCCTGCAGTTCGTCCGCAAGGTGAGCGGGACGACCAAGCCGTCGCAGGCCAACCAGGCGGCGTTCGACCATGCGGTGGCCGAGATCGCCCACACGACCCGGCACCTGCTCGACGACCTGGTGACGACCGCGCCGCCGAAGAGCCGCGAGGTCGAGGCGGCCAAGGCGCGGGCCCGGTCGGCCGCCCGGTACGGCACGTGACGCTGCTGCCGACCGCGAGCCGGGTCGACGAGGCGCTGGCGTTCCTGCGGGACCGGCAGCTGGTCGTCCTCACCGGAGCCGGGCTGTCCACCGACTCCGGCATCCCCGACTACCGCGGGCCGGGGTCGGTGCCGCGCAGCCCGATGACCTACCAGCAGTTCGTGTCGGGGCCTGAGGCCCGGCAGCGCTACTGGGCGCGCGTCCACGTGGGGTTCGGCCGGTTCTCGACTGCGGCTCCGAACGAGGGCCACCGGGCGCTGGCCCGGCTCGACCCCGCGCTGCTGATCACGCAGAACGTCGACGGGCTGCACGAAGCGGCCGGGACGCGCCGGCTGGTCGCCCTGCACGGCCGGATCTCCGAGGTGGCCTGCCTGTCCTGCCGCGGTACGTCGTCCCGCCGGTCGCTCGAGCGTCGCCTGGCGGGGGCCAACCCCGGCTGGGCCGAGGAGCACGCAGACCTCGTCCTGCGGCCCGACGGCGACGTCGACCTCGTGCGCGAGACCCGCACCTTCGTGGTGCCCGACTGCGAGCAGTGCGGCGGGATCCTCAAGCCGGACGTCGTCTTCTTCGGCGAGAACGTGCCGGCCGACCGGGTCGCCCGCTGCTACGACGCCGTGGACGCGCTCGACGCGGCCGACGGGGCGCTCGTGGTGGTGGGCTCGTCACTGACGGTGATGAGCGGGCTGCGGTTCGTCAAGCGCGCCGCCCGCGCGGGGACGCCGGTCGTCATCGCAAACCGCGGCGCGACGCGGGGCGACGACCTGGCGGCGTACCGCCTGCACGTGGGGTGCAGCGAGTTCCTGACCGCCCTCGCGAGCTGAGCAGCAGACCGCTCAGAGCACGCGGACGAAGATGTGCGCGGCGGCCTCGGGCACGATCTCGGCCGTCTCGCCGCCGCTGCCGACCAGCACGCCTTCCGCGGTGCGGGCGACCGTCACGGTCTTGTCGGGCAGCGCGCCGACCCGCCGCAGGGCACCCATCAGCACCTCGTCCTTCTGCATCTCCTCGGAGATCCGGCGGACGTGGACCCGCGTCTCCCCGCTCAGCCCGATCTCGGACAACGCGGTGACGCCGTCCATGAACTCCTCGCGAGGACGGGCGTCGCCGAGCTCGTCCAGGCCCGGGATCGGGTTGCCGTAGGGCGACTCGGTGGGGTGGTCGAGCAGCTCGATCAACCGCCGCTCGACGGTCTCGGACATCACGTGCTCCCAGCGGCACGCCTCGGCGTGCACGAGCTCCCACTCGAGCCCGATGACGTCGGTGAGCAGCCGCTCGGCGAGCCGGTGCTTGCGCATGACCCGGGTGGCGAGGCGGTTGCCCTCCTCGGTGAGCTCGAGGTGGCGGTCGCCCTCGACGGTGAGGAGTCCGTCGCGCTCCATCCGGGCCACGGTCTGGCTGACGGTGGGGCCGCTCTGGTGCAGCCGCTCGGCGATCCTGGCCCGCAGCGGGACGATGCCCTCCTCCACCAGCTCGTAGATGGTGCGTAGGTACATCTCCGTGGTGTCGATCAGGTCGCTCACCTGCCCATTCTCTCCCATGGGCGGCTGCGGTGGCAGAGTGGGCGGGGATGGCTGCCGTGATGTGGTTCCGGCGCGACCTGCGACTGGCCGACAACCCCGCGCTGGTGGAGGCCGCGGCCGACGGAGACGTGCTCCCGCTTTTCGTGCTCGACCCCGCCCTGTGGGGGCCGTCGGGCCTGCCGCGCAGGCTCTACCTGGGTGATGCCCTGCGCGCGCTCCACGCCTCGATCCGCGACCGGGCGGGCGGGTCCGACGGGTTGCAGGTCGTCCGGGGCGACCCGGTCCGGCGGGTGGTGCTGGCCGCGCGGGCCGTGGGCGCGACCCGGGTCCACGTCGCCGCCGACTTCGGCCCCTACGGATCCGCCCGCGACGAGCACGTCGAGGCGGCGCTCGCCGAGCACGACGTCGAGCTCGTGCGGACCGGCTCGCCGTACGCCGTGTCGCCGGGCCGGGTCACCAAGGGCGACGGGACGCCGTACGCCGTGTTCACGCCGTTCAGCAAGGCGTGGGCCGAGCACGGCTGGCGGGCGCCGATCGACGCCCCGCGGGCCGTCACCTACCTGACCGTCGCCGACACCACCGACATCCCCGATCTGGAGCGGCCCGCGGGCCTGTCGCTGCCCGAGGCCGGGGAGGACGCGGCCCGTCGCCGGTGGGAGGCGTTCCTGGCCGAGCGGATCGACGCCTACCGCGACGACCGCGACAAGCCCGGCGTCCCCGGCACGTCGAGGATGAGCGTCCACCTCAAGTGGGGCGAGATCCACCCCCGCACGATGCTCGCCGACCTCGCGCCCCGACGCTCGGCCGGCGCCGCGACCTACCGCACCGAGCTGGCGTGGCGGGAGTTCTACGCCGACGTGCTGCACCACCGGCCCGACACGGCCCGCGACTACCTGCGGCCGGAGTACGCGCGGATGGAGTACGACGAGCCCGGTGAGAAGTTCGACCGCTGGCGTAGCGGGCGCACCGGTTTCCCGATCGTCGACGCCGGGATGCGCCAGCTGCGCGAGACGGGCTGGATGCACAACCGGGTCCGGATGATCGTCGCGAGCTTCCTGGTGAAGGACCTGCACGTCGAGTGGCAGCACGGCGCGCGCCACTTCATGCAGCACCTCGTCGACGGCGACCTCGCCTCCAACCAGCACGGCTGGCAGTGGACCGCCGGGTGCGGCACGGACGCGGCGCCGTACTTCCGCGTCTTCAACCCGGTCACGCAGGGCCGCAAGTTCGACCCGGACGGTCACTACGTACGCCGCTGGGTGCCCGAGCTCGCCGACGCCGACGACCCGCACGAGCCGGTCGACCCGATCGTCGACCACGCCGAGGCGCGCCGGGAGGCGCTCGCCCGGTGGGAGAGGATCAGGACGTGAACGAGCTGATCGTCCCCCGCCGGTTCGCCGGCCCGCCCTCCTCGGGCAACGGCGGCTGGACCGCGGGCGCGCTCGCCGCGCTGCTCGACCACGACCGGCCGGACGACCGGGCCGCGGAGTGGCCGACGGTCCGGGTCACGCTGCGGCGGCCCCCACCGCTCGACGAGCCGATGCCGGTGGCCGACGGGGTGGCGACCCAGGACGGCGACCCGGTCGCGGTCGCGGAGGTGGTCGAGGGCGACCTCACGTCGGTCGACCCCGTGGCGCACGACGTGGCCGTCGCGGCTGCGGCGACGTACCCGGGCTTCACGACGCACCCCTTCCCCACCTGCTTCGCGTGCGGCCCCGCCCGCGACGAGGGCGACGGGCTGCGGATCTTCCCGGGCCAGGTCGGCGACGCCGGCGGCCACACCCGGGTGGCCGCGCCGTGGACCCCGCACCCGTCGGTGGCCGAGGACTACCACCAGTACGGCGACGACACGCAGCGCGCCTCGCTGCCGGTGACGTGGGCCGCCCTCGACTGCGTCGGCGGGTGGGCGGGTGACCTCACGGAGCGCCCGATGGTGCTGGGCCGGATCACGGCGCAGGTCCACACGCTGCCGGTGGTCGGCGAGCCGCACGTCGTCGTGGGCGCTGCCCGCGGGTCCGAGGGGCGCAAGACGTTCACGGCCGCGACCCTCTACGCCTCCGACGGGTCCGTGGTCGCCGTCGCGGAGCACGTCTGGATCGCGATCGACCCGGCCGCCTTCGGCTGACCGGGAGTTTGACCGTGGGCCGTCGGGTCGACCACACTTTTCCGCATGAGTTTGAACGATCCAATCGGGGCCGACCCCTGGTGGCGCGACGCCGTGACCTACCAGGTCTACGTGCGCAGCTTCGCCGACTCCGACGGCGACGGGGTGGGCGACCTGCCGGGCATCACGTCGCGGCTGCCGTACCTGCGCGAGCTCGGTGTCGACGCCCTCTGGATCACGCCCTTCTACCCGAGCCCGCAGCACGACCACGGCTACGACGTCGCCGACTACTGCGACGTCGACCCGCTGTTCGGCGACCTCGCCGCCGCCGACGAGCTGCTGGCCAGCGCCCACGCGCTCGGCCTCAAGGTCGTCGTCGACCTGGTGCCCAACCACACGTCGGACGAGCACGCCTGGTTCCAGGCCGCGCTGGCCGCCGGGCCGGGCAGTCCCGAGCGCGCCCGTTACCTGTTCCGCGACAGCGCCGACGGCCCCCCGAACAACTGGGGCTCGGTCTTCGGCGGTCCCGCCTGGACGCAGGTCGAGGACGGCCAGTGGTACCTCCACCTCTTCGACAGCACGCAGCCCGACCTCGACTGGCGCAACCCCGAGGTGCCGGCCATGTTCGAGGACGTGCTGCGGTTCTGGCTCGACCGCGGCGTCGACGGGTTCCGGGTGGACGTGGCGCACGGCCTCTTCAAGGAGGAGAGCCTGCGCGACCAGGTCATCACCCCGACCGGCGGCCACACCGGCTCGATGGTCGAGCGACGGCTCCACGACGAGCCGATGTGGGACCAGCCCGAGGTGCACGAGGTCTACCGGAGCTGGCACCGGGTGCTCGGCGAGTACGACGGCGACCGGATGGCGGTCGCCGAGGCGTGGACCCAGACGCCGGAGTCCATGGCCCGGTTCGTGCGGCCCGACGAGCTGTCCCAGACGTTCAACTTCGGCTGGTTGCTCGCCGAGTGGTCGGCCACGGCGTTCGCGGACGTCATCACCGGCACCCTGACCGCGCTCGCTCCGGTCGGGGCCGCCCCCACCTGGGTGCTCAGCAACCACGACGTGGTCCGTCACCCGACGCGCTACGGCGGCGGCGAGCGCGGCCACGCCCGGGCCCGCGCGGCCACGCTGACGATGCTGGCGCTCCCCGGCTCGGCGTACGTCTACCAGGGCGAGGAGCTCGGCCTCCCGGAGGTCGCCGTGGCACCCGAGCACTGGCAGGACCCGGCCTCGCTGCGGACCGGGGAGAAGGGCCGCGACGGCTGTCGGGTCCCGCTCCCGTGGTCGGGCACGGCGGCGCCGTACGGCTTCGGGCCGGGCGAGGGCCAGCCGTGGATCCCGCAGCCGCCGGAGTGGGCCGGCCTGAGCGTCGAGGCGCAGGAGGGCACGGAGGGTTCGACCCTGGAGTTCTACCGGGACGCGCTCCGGGCCCGCCGTGAGCACGCCCTCGGGGCCGGTCTCGACGTCCGGATCATCGACGGCCCCCGCGGGGTCCTGCGGATCGAGCGTGGACCGCTCACCGTGGTCCTGAACTGCGGCACGACGCCGGTCGTCCTGCCCGAGGGGGACGTGCTGGTCGCCAGCGGGGAGCTCGCCGGCGACAAGCTCCCCGCCGACACCGCCGCCTGGCTCCGCACCGCCTGAACTGCCGGTAGTCCCCGGTTCTTCGGTCGTCATCGAGCCCGATCAGCGACCAAAGAACCGGGGACTACCGCGAACTGGAGCGGGAAATGTGGACGACCCGCAGGCGTGGCACGCGCCTCTCGGCGGCACCGCTCCGGAGGACGTGGGTCCGGATCACCTGCGGGTCGGGTGGCTGCTGTGGATTCGTCAGCAGCCGGCCGGGCAGTCGCAGCCCGGTCCTACTACTGGCTGCTAGCGGGCAGCCACCTCACGCGTCCCAAAAGAATTCATTCCTCGGACCACCTCCTTTCCCGTGTGGGACCACGGTAGGTCGCCGGTGGTGATGCACTCAAGGGGTTTACCCCGAGCGTCCGTCAGGCGGTCACGTCCTCGGCCATCGCCTGCGAGAACTGCGCCTCGTACAGCCGGGCATAGGCGCCCTCCCGGCCGAGCAGCTCGTCGTGCGTCCCCTGCTCCACGATGGCGCCGTCCTCCATCACCAGGATCAGGTCGGCGTCGCGGATCGTGGAGAGCCGGTGCGCGATCACGAACGAGGTCCGGTCGGCGCGCAGCGCCGCCATCGCCCGCTGCACCAGCACCTCGGTGCGCGTGTCGACGGACGACGTCGCCTCGTCGAGGATCAGCAGCGCCGGCCGCGTCAGGAAGGCGCGCGCGATGGTCACGAGCTGCCGCTCCCCCGCGGACAGGTTGGACCCGTCCTCGTCGATCACCGTGTCGTACCCGTCGGGGAGCGAGTGCACGAACCGGTCGACGTACGTCGCCCGCGCCGCCTCGAGGATCTCCTCCTCGGTCGCGTCTGGCCGGCCGTAGGCGAGGTTCTCGCGGATCGTGCCCTCGAAGAGCCAGGTGTCCTGGAGCACCATCCCGACCTGGCTGCGCAGGGTCGCCCGCGGCATCGCGGTGACGTCGACCCCGTCGAGCGTGATCCGGCCCCCGTCGAGCTCGTAGAAGCGCATCACCAGGTTGACCAGGGTGGTCTTGCCGGCGCCGGTCGGGCCGACGATGGCGACCGTCTGGCCCGGCCGCGCGACCAGCGAGAGATCCTCGATCAGCGGCCGCTCGGGGTCGTAGCGGAACGACACACGCTCGAAGGCGACCTCGCCGCGGCGTACCGGCGGCGTGCCCGGCTCGGCCGCGGCGTCGGGCTCCTCGTCGGCGTCGAGCAGCTCGAAGACCCGCTCGGCCGAGGCGACGCCGCTCTGGAGCAGGTTCATCATCGAGGCGACCTGCGTCAACGGCTGGGTGAACTGGCGGGTGTACTGCACGAACGCCTGCACCTCGCCCAGCGTGAGCGACCCGCTGGCCACGCGCAGCGCGCCGACGACGGCGACCAGGACGTAGTTGAGGTTCCCGAGGAACATCATCGCGGGCATGATCAGGCTCGAGACGAACTGGGCGCCGAAGCTGACCTTGAACAGCTCCTCGTTCTCCTCCTCGAACGCCCGCTCCACCTCGGCGCGCCGGCCGTAGACGCTCACCAGCGCGTGCCCCGAGAACGCCTCCTCGATCTGGGCGTTCAGGACACCGGTGCGCCGCCACTGCGCGATGAACTGGCCCTGGCTGCGCGCCATGATCGCGCGCGTCACGTAGAGCGAGGCCGGCACCGTCACAGCGCCACGAGCGCGAGCAGCGGCGAGATCCAGAGCATCATCGCGAGCACGGCGAACACCGTGAACAGCGAGGTCAGCAGCTGGCTCATGGTCTGCTGCAGGGACTGGCTGATGTTGTCGATGTCGTTGGTGACCCGGCTCAGCAGCTCACCGCGCGGCGACCGGTCGAAGTAGGACAGCGGGAGCCGGTGGATCTTCTCCTCGACGTCGTCGCGCAGGGTGCGGACGGTGCCCTGCACGACCCGGTTGAGGATCAGCCCGGCCACCCACGAGAGCAGCATCGCGGCGACGTAGATCGCCAGCGCGAGCAGCAGCACGTCCCGGACGGCGACGAAGTCGACGCCGGCGCCCGGGACGAGGTCCGGGACGCCGGAGAGCAGGTCGGCCAGCTGGTCGTCACCTCGCGCCCGCAGCTCCGCGATCGCCTCGGAGCGCGTGGAGCCGGCCGGGAGCTGGCGACCCAGGAACCCGGCGAACACCAGGTCGGTGGCCTGGCCGAGGACTCGCGGACCGTAGGACATCAGCCCGACACTGACGAGCGTCAGCACCACGACCAGCACGACGTTGACACGGTCGGGCGCCAGCCGGTGCAGCAGCCGGCGGGCGGAGGGACCGAAGTCCATCGCCTTCTGACCGACCAGGCCTCCGCCCATCGGCCCGCGGCCCGGGCCGGGGCCGGCCTGGATCCGCTCGGTCGCCTGGAAGCCCTGGGACTTGTCGGAGCCGGGGGTCTGCGGCGCGGGCGTCTCGGAGGTGGGCGCACTCATGCCGCGTCCTCCTCGGTCAGCTGCGACTCGACGATCTCGCGGTACGTCGGGCTGGAGTCGAGCAGCTCCTCGTGACGCCCGCTGCCGACGATCCGGCCGTCCTCGAGCACGATGATCTGGTCAGCGTCGCGGATCGTGGAGACCCGCTGCGCGACGATCACCACCGTCGACTCGGTCGTGTGGGGCCGTAACGCGGCGCGCAGCCGGGCATCGGTCGCCAGGTCGAGGGCAGAGAAGCTGTCGTCGAACAGGTAGATCGCGGGGCGCCGTACGAGCGCCCGCGCGATCGCGAGCCGCTGCCGCTGGCCGCCCGAGAAGTTCGTGCCACCCTGCACGACACGGGCGTCGAGCCCATCCTCCAGCGACTCCACGAAGTCGCGGGCCTGGGCGATCTCGAGCGCCTCCCAGAGCTGGTCGTCGGTCGCGTCGGCCAGACCGTAGGCGAGATTGCTCCGCACCGTGCCCGTGAACAGGTAGGCGCGCTGCGGCACCAGGCCGAGCTGGGCCCACAGCACCTCGGGCTCGAGGTCGCGCACGTCGACGCCGCCCACGGACACCGAGCCGCCGCTGGCGTCGAACAGCCGCGGCACCAGGTTGACCAGGGTGCTCTTACCGGCGCCCGTGGAGCCGACCACGGCGACCGTCTGCCCGGGCCGAGCCTCGAAGGAGACGTCCGCCAGCACCGGCTCGTCGGCGCCGGGGTAGGAGAACGTCGCACCCCGGACGTCGAGGTGACCACGGCACGCCGGATCCGGGGGCTGCGGCGAGGCCGGGGGCGTCACCGACGTCTCGGTCTCCAGCACCTCGGTGATCCGGTCGGCGCAGACCGCCGCGCGCGGGATCAGCATCAGCATGAACGTCGCCATCATCACCGACATCAGGATCTGCATCAGGTAGGAGAGGAACGCCGTCAGCGGCCCCACCTCCATCAACCCGTCGTCGACCCGATGGGCGCCGACCCACAGCACGCCGATGCTGCTGACGTTGATGACGACCATGACCAGGGGGAACAGCGTGAACATCCAGCGGCCGACCCGCAGCGCGACGTCGGTGAGGTCCGCGTTGGCGTCGTGGAAGCGGGCGATCTCGTGCCGCTCCCGCACGAAGGCGCGCACCACCCGGATGCCGGTGATCTGCTCGCGCAGCACCCGGTTCACCTCGTCGACCTTCGGCTGCATCCGCCGCGAGTCGGGGATCATCCGGGACACGACCACCCCGACGGCCAGGAACAGGGCGGGGACGACGAGCAGCAGCGTCCAGCCGAGCCCGGCGTCGACGTGCAGCGCCATGAGGACGCCGCCGACCATCATGATCGGGGCGGCCACGGCCATCGTGCACGACATCAGCACGAGCATCTGCACCTGCTGCACGTCGTTGGTCGTGCGTGTGATCAGCGACGGCGCACCGAACTCCTGCACCTCCCGGGTCGAGAACGTGCCGACCCGGTGGAACAGGGCGGACCGGAGGTCGCGGCCGAGGGCCATCGCGGTGCGCGAGCCCAGCCGCACCGCGAGCACCGAGCAGACGATCTGCACGAAGGCGA
This sequence comes from uncultured Actinomycetota bacterium, assembly GCA_963829855.1. Taxonomy (GTDB): domain Bacteria; phylum Actinomycetota; class Actinomycetes; order Propionibacteriales; family Nocardioidaceae; genus Nocardioides. Next base: position 1,285,118 of record CAWHKE010000011.1, read on the forward strand.
TGGCGAGCATCGCGCCGCCGAGCTCCCAGATCCGTCCGGTGTCGCCGACCGCGATCCCCTCGTCGATGATGTCCGCGTTGAGGCTCGGCAGGTAGAGCATCGCCACGACCCCGACGAACTGGAGCGCGACGACCGCGGCGAGCGGCCGCCGGTACGGCGCCAACCGATCGCGCAGCAGTCGGACCAGCATCAGTCGTCCCCCCTCTCGAGCATCCCGCCGAGCAGGACGTCGACGATCTCGTGCGGGCTCATGGTCTTGCCCTCGGCGATGCCCGGGTGCGAGCCCGCGAACGTGAGCAGCCGGATCACGTGCAACGCGCGCTCAGGGTCGACCCGCAGCCGGTCGGCGTCGGCGCCGAGGACCTCGCGGACCAGCGGCTGCAGCCGGGCGTCCCAGCGCTTCCGGAACTCCCGGCGCTGCTCCTTGTCGGGAGCGACCATCCCGAGCTTGTCGAGGAGCAGGAAGACCCGGGCGAACCGCTGCTGCATCGCGGCGACCAGGGCCTCGAGGCGTTCCTCCAGCGGTGCGTCGAGGTCGATCGCGCGGAGGTCGGCCTCGTAGCGGGTCGGCTCCATCGCGGCGCGGATCGCAGCCTCGATCAGCTGGTCCTTGGACCCGAAGGCCCGGAAGATGGTGCCCTCCGCGACCCCCGCCGCCTCGGCGATCAGCCGGGTCGTCACCCCGCGCCCGTGGGCGAACAGCAGCGGCACGGTGGCCTCGACCAGCGCGGCTCGGCGCTCGTCGGGAGTGAGGGGGGTGGCACGTGGGGTCACCACCACAGCCTAAGTGAGTGAGCACTCACTCACAAATGGATTCCACCAGGTCAAGGAGCCAGCCGACCTACGGACCACCCGCCGTCGACCCGGGCGTACACGAGCCGGTCGTGCATCCGGCCCGGCCTCCCCTGCCAGAACTCGACCGTCTCGGCGGCGACCCGGAAGCCGCCCCACTCGTCGGGCGCGGGGACCTCGCGGTCCGCGAAGCGCGCCTGCTGCTCGTCGTACGCCGCCTGGAGCTCGGCCCGGTCGGCCACCGGTCGCGACTGGTGGGACGCGTGGGCGCCGAGCTGGGAGCCCCGGGGCCGGGAGGCGAAGTAGGCGTCGACGTCCTCGCGCGGCAGCGGCGTGGCCGTGCCGTCGACCCGCACCTGTCGCTCCAGCGGGTGCCAGGGGAAGAGCAGCGCGCAGTGGGCGTTGGCAGCCAGCTCGACGCCCTTGCGCGACCCGAGGTTCGTGAAGAAGTCGAAGCCGGCGGGCGACACGCCCTTGAGCAGCACCAGCCGGGACGACGGGCGACCGGCCGCGGAGACGGTCGAGACGACCATCGCGTTCGGCTCGTGCAGCCCGGCGGCCCGCGCCTCGTCGAACCAGCGCTCGAACATGGCGAACGGGTCGGCGGCCAGACCCGACTCGGCCAGCCCGGCATCGGCGTACTCACGTCGCAGGGCCGCGATGTCCACGCCGGGCTCGGGGCTCATGGCGTCGACCCTAGACCGGGAGGCAGAATGCCCCACGGATCCGTCGTGGATCCAGCGAAGGGGTCACATGAGCGAGCAACAGCCGAGCGTCCACCACGGCCTCGAGGGCGTCGTGGCCTTCGCCTCCGAGATCGCGGAGCCGGACAAGGAGGGGTCGGCGCTGCGCTACCGCGGGGTCGACATCGAGGAGCTCGTCGGCCGGGTGCCGTTCGAGAACGTCTGGGGCCTGCTGGTCGACGGCACCTACACGCCCGGCCTCCCTCCCGCCGAGCCCTACAACATCGCGATCCACACCGGCGACGTCCGAGCCGACGTGCAGGCCAGCGTGGCGATGCTGGCGCCGATGCTCGGCATGGGCCAGACCTACGACATCTCCGACGAGCAGGCCCGGCTCGACCTCTCCCGGGTCGCCGTGATGGTGCTCTCGTACGCCGCCCAGAGCGCCCGCGGCATCGGCACGCCGCTGGTGCCGCAGCGCGAGGTCGACCAGGGAAGCTCGCTCGCAGAACGGTTCCTGATCCGCTGGCGCGGCGAGGCCGATCCCGCGCACGTGAAGGCGATCGACGCCTACTGGTCGTCCGCGGCCGAGCACGGCATGAACGCCTCGACGTTCACCGCACGGGTCATCACCTCGACCGGGGCCGACGTCGCCGCCGCCTTCTCCGGCGCGATCGGCGCGATGAGCGGCCCGCTGCACGGTGGCGCGCCGTCGCGCGTGCTCGGCATGATCGAGCAGGTCGAGCAACGTGGGGACGCCACCGCCTACGTCAAGCAGCTGCTCGACGACGGCGAGCGGCTCATGGGCTTCGGTCACCGCGTCTACCGCGCCGAGGACCCGCGGGCCCGCGTGCTGCGACGGACGGCCCAGGAGCTCGACGCCCCGCGCTACGAGGTGGCCCAGCGGCTCGAGCAGGCCGCCCTGGCCGAGCTGCGCGAGCGGCGGCCCGACCGGGTGCTCGAGACGAACGTGGAGTTCTGGGCGGCGATCGTGCTCGACTTCGCGGGGGTGCCGGCCCCCATGTTCACCTCGATGTTCACGTGCGCCCGCACCGGCGGCTGGTCGGCCCACATCCTCGAGCAGAAGCGCACCGGCCGGCTGATCCGGCCATCGGCGATCTACACCGGCCCCGCTTCCCGCGCCGCCACGGACGTCGAGGGCTGGGACGCCACCTGGGCCGGATGAGCGACCTCGCCGACCGCCGGCCGACGCTGTACACGGAGCGGATCCGGCTGGAGCCGCTGACCGCCGACCACACCGAGCTGCTGGTCGAGCTCGACTCGGACGCCGAGGTGCTGCGCTTCATCTTCGGCCGCGCCCTCTCACGGGCGGAGGTCGTCGAGCAGCACCTCCCCCGTCGGCTGCGCCCGGACGGCCCGCCGCGCGGCCTCGGCTACTGGGCCGGCTTCTCCCGAGACGACGGGTCGTTCCTCGGGTGGTGGACGCTCGCCGTGGACGACGAGGACCCCGACACCGCGGAGCTCGGCTACCGGCTCCGGCGCGACGCGTGGGGTCGGGGCTACGCCACCGAGGGGTCCCGGGCGATGCTCGACCACGCCTTCGGCACAGTCGGACTCACCCGGGTGTGGGGCGAGACGATGGCGGTCAACGCCGGGTCCCGCCACGTGATGGAGAAGCTCGGGATGCGCCTGGTCCGGACCTACGTCGGCGAGTGGGAGCACCCGCTGGCCGGCGCCGACCAGGGCGAGGTCGTCTACGAGATCGCAGGCGGCGCGTACTTCGGCTCGTAGAGCATCATCGTGCCCGCGCCCGGCACCGCGAGCCGGACCGTAGATCCCCAGGGCTCCTCCTCGACGCCACCTTCGAACTCGGCACCGCGTTCGCGCAGCTCGGCCATCGTGGCGCGCAGGTCGTCACAGATCAGCGACACGTCGAAGGCCTGCTGGGTGCGCACGCCTCCGCCGCCGACGTCCTCCCACGACGCCGGGTGGACGCCGAGCTCGCTGGGGCCGGAACGGAAGATCAGCCAGCCGCCCCCGGTGTCGACGCCCGGGAGCCGCACCACGTCGCGGAAGAACGCGCGGGCGGCATCGGGGTCGTCGGCGTACACCAGGGTGTGCAGGGCCGTGATCATGCCGCCACCCTATGCCGGCGACCGGGCCCAGGCACCCGGCAGCGGCAGGTGGTTGGCTGGACCGATGACCGACATCGATCTCTGGGACCGCGAGGCGAAGACCTTCGACGAGGCGGCCGACCACGGACTGGCCGACCCCGACTGCCGCGAGGCGTGGCGCTCGCTGCTGCTCGAGCACCTGCCCGCGGCTCCGGCGACGGTGGCCGACCTCGGTTGCGGCACCGGCACCCTCGCGCTGCTGCTCGCCGAGGAGGGGTACGCCGTGACCGGCGTCGACTTCTCGCCCGAGATGGTGCGCCTCGCCCGGGAGAAGGCGGGCCACGTCGCCACCTTCCTCGAGGCCGATGCCGCGGCGCCGCCGCTCGACGCCGCGGCCTACGACGTGGTCCTCAGCCGGCACGTGCTCTGGGCCATGGACTCCCCCGCGGCCGCCCTCGACCGGTGGATCGCGCTGCTCCGGCGCGGCGGCCGGCTGGTGCTGGTCGAGGGCAGCTGGTCGACCGGCGCCCTTCGAGACGGGCGCTGCGCGCCCTCCTCAGGAACCACGGGTCTCACCGCCGAGGAGACCATCAGCCTCGTGGACGCGGCCGGCTACCGGCCGCAGCTGCGGCGCCTGCCGGACCCGGTGTTCTGGGGGCGCGAGATCACCGACGACCGCTATCTGGTGGTCGGCACGTCTTGATTTGTGACCATATGGTCACATAATCTGTCGGCGTGGATTCCCAGGACGTGGTGTTCAAGGCGCTCGCCGACCCGACGCGCCGGGAGATCCTCGACCTCCTGTTCACCCGCGACGGCCGCACGGTCGGCGAGGTGTGCGACCTGTTCGCCGACCGGATGAGCCGGTTCGGCGTGATGAAGCACCTCGCCGTCCTCACCGAGGCCGAGCTGGTCGTCGCCACCAAGGAGGGGCGCAGCAAGCGGCTGTTCCTCAACCCGGTGCCGATCGAGCAGGTCGCCGACCGCTGGATCAGCAAGTACGCCGCCCGCTTCACCTCCGCCCTCGTCGGGCTGAAGGAGCAGACCGAGAACCCGCCCGTGACCGCCGAAGGACCCGCGTCATGACCCTCACCGCGCACGTCTACCAGATCCACATCAACGCCGACGCCGACCAGGTCTGGGCCGCGATCACCCGGTCGGAGTGGAAGAAGCGCTACTTCCACGGCACGTCGTACGCCGAGGGGCCGACCCCCGGCGCGCGGTACCGGACCGTGCAGGCCGACGGCGAGGACGCCGTCGACGGCGTGATCGAGGAGATGACGCCGCCGGGGCCTGGGACACCCGGCCGGTTCGTGCAGACCTGGCACGTCCTCTACGACGCAGACCTGGCCGCCGAGCCGCCGAGCCGGGTCGAGTGGACCGTCGAGCAGGTCGGCGACCGGCTCACCCGGGTGCGGCTCGTGCACGGCGACCTCGCGTCCAGCCCCCTCACGTGGGCGAACGTCAAGGACGGCTGGGTCTGGGTGCTCGATGCGCTCAAGACCGTGCTCGAGACCGGCCGCACCCTGCCGCGGATCACGATCGACACCGAGGACGCCCCGGCGCCGGCGGAGGGCGACTGGCACCGCAGTCAGGGCGTGGCGGCCAACAACGAGGCCTTCGTGCTGCTGGCAGCCGACCGCGACCCGGCCGACGACGAGCGGCTGCTGCGGCTGGCGCACACGGCGGCGTACCACTGGGAGCTCGCGACCGGAGCGACCCCGCAGCACGCGATCCGCGCCGACTACCTGATCTCGCGGGCGCTCACCGCCACCGGCCAGCCCGAGCGCGGACTCGCTGCCGCCGACCGGGTGCTGGCCGGCTGCCTGGAGCACGCGATCGCCGACTTCGATCTCGCCTACGCGCACGAGGCCCGCGCCCGGGCCCTGCACGCGCTCGGGCGAGACGGAGAGGCCGCCGCGGCGTGGGCGGCCGCCCGCGACGTCGAGGTCGCCGACCCCGAGGACCGGGCGATCGTCGAGGCCGACTTCGCCGACCTGCAGCCGTTCCTGGGCTAGCGAGGTCTCGGTCATGAGAGTCGCCGCCGGGCTCGCGTCGTTGCTTCTCGGCCTGGGGTTCGGCATTCCGGGCGCGATCGGGGCGTGGCACCTTGCCCGGACCGGGACCGTCTGGACGTTCCTGGGGTTCCCGGCGTACGGCGGCGGCCCGTTCGAGCGGATCGGGATCAACACCAGCGTCCCCCTGCTCCTCGCGTTCGTCGTCGTGTGCGCCGCGGACGTCGCGCTGGGGGTGGCGATCCTGATGGATGCGCCGATGACCGGCCTGCTGTCGGTCGGCCTGCTGCTGGTGGGGTCGGTCTTCTGGGTCGGGTTCGCGCTGCCGTTCGCGCCCCCGCTGGCCGTCGCCCGGACGGTCCTGCTGCTGCTCGACTAGCGTCAGTCGAGCCGGCCGTCGTACCAGCTGGTCCCGCCGCGGCCGCCGACCCTGCTCAGCGAGATGTGCAGGTGGTCGCGGTGACGGGCCGACGCGCTGCACTTCTTCTTGCTCGGGCACGACGAGGCCAGGTACGGCTCGCCCTCGAAGCCGTCCCAGGCGCTGTACATCCGGTCGTTCCAGATCACGTACATGATCCCCATCCGGCGCGCCCGGGCGTCGGTGTTGCCCGCCTTGTCGCTGGCGCGGACCAGCGCGAGGAACGCCGCCGCCTTCCGCCGGTCCCTCTTCTTCGTCGCGTCGAGCGTCCAGTCGAAGGCCCGGCCCTCCTTGTGCTCCGACGTCCCGCCCGCGCCGCACGGCCGGGAGATGCCGCCGAACCCGCCGCCCTGGCGGCGGACGATCCAGCGGCCGAGCACCTGGGTCCCCGGCTTGGCCTTGGGCCGGCAGCGCGACTGCGGGTCGTAGGACGCGTAGTCCTCGATCGCCGACTCGGTGACCTGGGCGCGGGCCGCGCCGCTCGCGAGCTGGACGGACGCGACGACCGCGAGGACGAGCACGGCGAGGAGCGGGAGCAGGGCACTGCGACGGGACATGGGGCGACCTCCGGGGGGCGAAAAGGCCCCACGACCGTACGTCGCGCTGCCGGGTCTGTCAGGAGATCGGCGGTCCTGGGTCATCGACGTGCCGGGCGGGCCTCTCGCGCGCCACGTCCGGCGTCAGCCGACCGGCGCGAGTCGCAGCCCGCGCTTGTACTTCCCGCCGAAGCTCCGTCCGTCCGTGGCGAACCAGACGCCCTGCCCGTTGGCGAACATCTGGTAGCCGCCCTTCTGCTGCGGCATGACCGGGTCCCAGGCCAGGGCCATGCCGGTCACGGGACCGATCGCGCCGCCACCGGAGCGCTCGACCGCACCCGGGCCGGCACTGTCGCGGCCGTAGGGGTTGTCCAGCCACCGGCTGTGCCCCTGGACGTAGACCGCCGCGCCGGTGTCGATGACCGAGTGCAGGGTGTCGCCGCCGGTGTAGTTGATCCAGTAGGGCACCGTCGGCGAGAGGTTCGAGACCGAGAACCGCGCAGCCGCGTCGCACAGCACCCGGCCCGGACCCTCGTCGTTGATCCGGTGGCCGCCCGTGGACGCGAAGGTGAAGAACCGGCTGTCGGGCGAGAAGTCGACGTCCTTCACGTAGTACTGGTAGACCGGCGCAACCGCGGCGGCGTGGCACTCCCGCTCGAGCGGTGAGTAGTACCACGGCGACAGGCTCGCGCCGCCGGCGTCGAGGTCGAGCATGAACGCCCGGTGCCGGGTCCGGCCGCCGACGGTCCGGAAGTTCCCGACCGCGACCAGCCGGGTGCGGTCGGGGCTGACGTCGAAGCGGAAGACCTCGGCCCGGCTGGTGTAGCGCAGGGGATCGGCGATCGGGATGTCGACGTACGGCAGCAACGCGCCGGTGTCCGGGTCGAGCGCCACCAGCTTGCGGCCGAAGGCGCCGCCGACGTAGAGCCGGTTCCCCACCAGCTGGAGGTCGGTGGCGCGGGCGCCCTTGATCGCGACGTTGGGGTTGAAGCCCTGGTCGACCCGGCCCGTGGACACGTTCAGCTTCGCGACGCGGTTGCGGGTGATCCCGTTGACAGTCGTGAACTCGCCGGCGATGTAGACGTCGTCCCCGCGCCCCTCGACGCTCCACACCTGGCCGTTGAGGACCGGGGCGAAGGATCGGTTGACGGCCCCGGTGAAGCGGTTGAACGCGAAGACGTTCCTGCGTGAGTAGGTCTGGGTGCGCGTGGAGTTCTCGACCGCGTTGAACCTTCCCCCCACGACCATCTGGTCGCCCGCCTGGTTGATGGTCAGGGCGTACGGCTTGAAGCCGTTGGCGACCAGGTGTGGCGTGAACCTCGCCGGCGTCGCGGACGCGACGTCCGTGTGGGCGATGTCGCTGGCGCCAGCGGGTGGGCCGAGGGTCAGTGCGACGAAGGCCGCCGTGGCGCCAGCCATCGCTCGGACGATGGTGCGGTGCATGGTGCTCCCCCGTGGACAGGCGACCCCCGGGCGTGCAAGTAGGGGGGGTGGAGCACATCGGAAAGCCGCGTGGTTCAAGCGCTTCCGTCGGCCACCCTAACCTGTGGTCCCCGGATCCGCAGCGGACCGCTGGAGGGGCCTGGCGAAGCACCGGTTGTGCGGCGACCACGCGTAGTGTCCGAACGAGGCGATCCTCGTGTAGCCCGACGACTCGTAGAGCGCGATCGCCTCCGGCTGGGCGTCACCGGTCTCGAGCACCATCGCCCGCGCACCGGCCGCGGCCGCGGTGCGCTCGAGGTGGGCGAGCACGGCGCGCGCGTGGCCGGCACCACGGGCCTCCCGGACGACGAACATCCGCTTGATCTCGGCCGTCTCCGTGGTGCCGAACGCCTCGACGTCGTCCCGCCGGCGCCACGCCCCGGAGGCCACGGGTACGTCGTCGACGTACCCGACGAAGAAGCTGCCGCGCGGCGGGTCGAACATGACGGGGTCGAGCGGGGTGTCGTCAGGGCCGCCGTAGCGGGCGACGTACTCCTCCTGCACCGCCTCGATCAGCGCGAGCGCGTCGGGGTGCCCCCAGCCGACCCGGACCAGCCGTAGTCCCGTGTCCTCGCCGTGGGCGCCGTCCATGCCCTGTCCACGCCCTCCCCTGGGTGCCCTCCCTGTCCCGAGCAGGTGCCACAATAGGCGCCGCTGACAGCGTCGTCAGGAAGTACGCCCCGAGCCCACGCGGAAGGTTGCCCATGAGCGACGCGCTCCAGATCCCCACCGACCTGCTCCCGGCCGACGGCCGGTTCGGGGCCGGCCCGTCCAAGATCCAGACCAGCCACCTCGACGCGCTCGCCGCGACCGGTGCGACGCTGATGGGCACCTCGCACCGCCAGGCGCCGGTCAAGGCGACGGTCGGCCGGGTCCTGGAGGGTCTCGCGGCGTTCTTCGACCTGCCGGACGGCTACCAGGTCGTGCTGGGCAACGGAGGCGCGACGGCCTTCTGGGACATCACGTGCTTCGGACTGATCCGGGAGAAGAGCCAGCACCTGTCGTTCGGTGAGTTCTCGGCCAAGTTCGCGACGTCGGTGAAGAAGGCGCCCTGGCTGGCCGACCCGTCGGTGATCACCAGCGAGCCCGGGTCGCGTCCCGACCCGGTCGCCGAGGTCGGCGTCGACAGCTACGCCTGGGCGCACAACGAGACCTCCACCGCGGTGATGGCGCCCGTCGTGCGACCCGCCGGGATCGGTGACGACGACCTGGTGCTGGTCGACGCCACCTCGGGGGCCGGAGGGCTGCCCGTCGACCTCGCCGAGGTCGACGTCTACTACTTCGCCCCGCAGAAGTGCTTCGCCTCCGACGGCGGGCTGTGGGTAGCGATCATGTCGCCCCGCGCGCTCGCCAGGGTCGAGGAGATCGCGGCGACCGACCGCTACGTCCCGCCGTTCTTCGACCTGCCGACAGCGATCGACAACTCCTCGAAGAACCAGACCTACAACACCCCGTCCGTCGCCACCATCTTCCTCATGGCCGAGCAGCTGGACTGGATGAACGCCAACGGCGGGCTGGCCGGCATGGTGAAGCGGACCACCGCGTCGTCCGACGCGCTCTACGGCTGGGCGGAGCGGACGGCCTACACCACGCCGTACGTCGCCGACCCGGCGCTGCGCTCGCTGGTCATCGGCACCATCGACTTCGACGAGTCGATCGACGCCGACCGGATCGCCGCGACCCTGCGCGCCAACGGGATCGTCGACACCGAGCCCTACCGCAAGCTCGGCCGCAACCAGCTCCGGGTCGCGATGTACCCCGCCATCGACGCCAGCGACGTCGAGGCACTCACCCGGTGCGTCGACCACGTCGTCTCCACCCTCTGAGCCGACCCACTCCGCAGCGGTCGGTAGTCCACACGGAACTGGCTGCCATCACCCCGATCCGGGCAGCCAGTTCGATGTGGACTACCGGGTCAGGGCGCCCTCGATCAGGTCGTACGTCGGGGCGTCGAAGGCGACCAGCCGCGCCGAGGTGACCCGGGTGGGCGTCTCGCGCAGGGTGTCGACGGCCGCGGCGATCGCGTCGTCCTTGGGCCAGCCGTAGACGCCCGCGCTCACGAGCGGGAGCGCGATGCTCGCGGCGCCGAGCTCGTCGGCGACCTCCAGCGCCCGGCGGTAGCAGGACACGAGCAGCGACCGGTCGCGCTCACCCGCGGTCCAGTTCGGCCCGACCACGTGGACCACCCACCGGGCCGGCAGGTCGCCGGCCGTCGTCCAGCCGGCGTCGCCGGTGTCGAGCCCGTGCGGGAAGCGGCGGCGGCAGTCCTCGAGGACCGCCGGGCCGCCGGCGCGGTGGATGGCCCCGTCGACCCCACCTCCGCCGCGCATCGCCCGGTTGGCGGCGTTGACGACCGCGTCGACGTCCTGCTGCGTGATGTCGCCCTGGACGACGGAGAGCTCCATGACGCCCGTTCTACCGCAACAACCGCAGCACGGCCCGTTCCAGGGCGGTCTGCCTCTCGTCGGGCGTGCGGTGACGACGGCGGGCTGCCGCGGCGATGGTGCGGCCCTCCTCGTACTCGTCGACGACCCGCGGGTCGACGTAGGACTTGCGCGCGAGGGTCGGGGTGTTGCCCAGGAACTCCGCGACCTCCTTCATCGCCGACGAGACCGCCCGCTTGCGCGACGCCTTCGTATCGCCGGGCTCGTCGCTCTCGGCCAGCGCGACCGCCGCGAGCACGGTCGCGTGCCAGGTCCGGAAGTCCTTGGCGGTGTAGTCGGCGCCCGCCACCCGCCCGACGTACTCGTTGACGACGCGCGAGTCGAGCTCACGCCACCGCCGCCCTTCCTTCCAGGCCAGCAGCTGTTCGCCGCCGCGCCGGCCACGCATCACGTCGAGCGCCTCGATGACGGCAGGGTCGTCGATCTCGATCTCGTGGTCGATCCCGGACTTGCCCGTGAAGCGGAACACCAGCCGCCCGCGCTCCTTGCGGACGTGACGACGTTCGAGCGTGGTGAGGCCGAAGCTGCCGTGCTGGTCGGCGTAGACGTCGTTGCCGATCCGGAAGTAGCCGAGGTCGAGCAGCCGGACCGCGACGGCGCTCGCCCGGTCGCGGCTCATACCGCTGGTGCCGAGGTCGGCGATGATCTGCTCGCGCGCCTTCGACAGCGCCTTCCCGAACGTCAGGACCCGGGCATGCTTCTGGTTGTCGCGCTGCTCGCGCCAGACCGGGTGGTAGAGGTACTGCCGCCGGTCGGCGTCGTCGGTGCCGACGGCCTGGAGGTGGCCGTTCTCGACCGGGCTGATCCACACGTCCCGCCAGGCGGGCGGGATCACCAGGTCCTTGCACCGCTGCGCGTCGGCGTCGGAGAGCCGCTCGCCGTGCTCGTCGAGGTAGACGAACCCGGCGCCGGCCCGCCGACGGGTCCAGCCCGGATCCTCCGGGGACGTACGTCGCAGGCGCGGCATGGCGGGATCGTACGGCGGCTCCGACCCGCCCCGGTTCCCCCCGAAGTGGGAGTCAGCGGGGCCGCAGCGACCGCACGAGCACGAGGACCGCGACCGCGAGCAGCCCCGAGCCGATCAACCACGGGGTCGGGTCGCGGCTCCCGGCGTCCTCGGCCTCGGGCAGCTCCTCGCCCTCGCGGCTCTCGAGCGTCGGCTCGTCCGACGGCTCCTCGGTCTCCGGCTCCTCGGGCTCCTCCGCGTCGGCGCCCGCGACGATGGCAGCCAGTCGCGGCGCCAGCTCGACCTCGAGCACCGGGGAGCGCAGACCCTCGGAGCTGACGTAGACGCGGTTGTCGGCGTCGACCGCGATCCCCTCGCCCTGCTGCTGCGGAGGGATGTCCACCCTCCCCACCGGCTCCAGGTCGGGCCAGGCGTAGACCGTGGCGGTGCCGTAGTTGCGGAGCACGAGGTGCTGCCCGTCGGGGAAGAACGCGCCGTCGGTCACGACCGGGATCACGCCGCCCCGCTCCTCCAGGGTGACCGTGTCGCCCGGGGCCGCGTCCTCGGGCGCGACGAAGACGGTGCCGCCGAAGACGTCCTTGGTGACCACCACGAGGCGGCCGTCGCGCGGGTGCGCGAGGAGCGCCTCGGCGTCGGCCGGGCCGGTCGGGTACATCAGGGTGACGCGGTCGCCCGGCACCGCTCGCTCGCCCGCGCCGACGGGCACGCGCACCGCCTCCACGGCCGCGCGCTCCTTGTTGTTGTCACCGATGTCGCCGACCCAGACGGCTCGCGGGCCGGCCGGTGCCAGCGCCTCCACGTCGTCGGCCTTCCCCTCCCAGCGGGTCACCCCGACCGTCCTCCCGCTCGCCGGGTCGACCGTGAAGACCCGCGACTCGTCGCCGGAGTCGTTGACGGTCACGAACCGGCCGTCGGGCAGCACCACCAGGCCGCTCGACTCCACGATCGCGGGGTCCTGGAACCGGAACACGGGCTCGGGGTCGTCGGCCGTCGCACCCGCGCTGAGCCCGAGACCGAACGGGACGACGACCACCGCGGCCGTGGCTGCCTCACGCAGCGCCATGGCGCTCCAGCAGGTCGGCCAGGGCCGGCCGCACCGACCAGGTGTCCACCAGCTCGTCGTACTCGGCGCGCAGGCCGGCGTCCCCCTCGTCGCCGGTCCAGGTGGCCCGGAGCAGGGTGTTGCGCGGCGTGTGCGCGCTCTCGACGAACTGCATGACGTCGACCCGGTACCCGGCCAGCCGCAGCAGCGACGCTCGCAACGCGTCGGTCAGCGTGTCGGCGAACCGCTCGCGGAGGATCCCGTGGCGGACCAGCATCGCGTACGGCGGCGGGGTGGGCGCGCGGCGCAGCTGGGCGGCGATGTCGTGGTGGCAGCACGGGGCGGCCAGCACGACCGGCGACCCCCACGCCACGGCCCGCGCGAGCGCGTCGTCGGTGGCGGTGTCGCACGCATGCAGGGCCAGCACGACCTCCGGGGCCGGCTCCACGACGGCGTCCTCGATGGTTCCCTGCACGAAGCTGGTCGCCCGGCCGACCGCCTCGGCCAGCGCGGGGTCGGTCCACCGGGGCTGTGCCCGGCGGTCGACGCCGGTCAGGTGGACCGGCAGACCGCGGACCTCCGTGAGGAACCGGTGGGCGGCGAAGGTGAGGTAGGCGTTGCCACAGCCGAGGTCGACGACCCGGAGCGGGTCGTCGGGCGTCGGCCGCCGGAGGTGGCCCTGCTCCACGGCGTCGCGGACCGAGACGTCGAGGATCCGGAGGAACTCCTCCACCTGGCGGTACTTCGACTGCCGGCTCGGCTTGACCCGCCCGCGGTGGTCGGAGATGCCCAGCGCGACCAGCACCGGGTCGTCCTCCGGGAGCAGCCGGCCCTTGTCACGGTCGTGGTCGCGGTCGACCGCGACCTCCTCCGCCCGGCCGGCGGTGTGGACCACCGCCTCGCCCTTCTTGGTGACGCGCAGCTGGTGGGTCTCGGTCGTGGTGTCGACGTGCCAGTTCCCGAACGGCTGGTCGAGCAGGACGTCGACGGCCGCGGCCGCCGGTGGCCCGGCCGGGTGGTTGGCCGTGTGGGCCTGCGTCTCGTCGTACGACGTCACCTGGAGGTGGCGGCCGGCCTTGAGGTCGACGTAGCGGAGCTCCACACGTCGCCAGGGCGGCTGCCGGCCCTTCCGGCGCCCGGAGGCCACGGCCCTCACCAGGGTGTCCGGCTCGAGCAGGTGCACGCGCAGACGGTCGAGCGCCGGCAGCAGCGGCTCGCTCATGGCAGCACCGCCGCGACGATCACGATGATCAGCAACACCGCCAGCGCCACCGGGATCACGAGGCGGCGATGGCGGGGGTTCACGGGTCGAGTCTAAGGACCGGGCGGGCGGACCCGGCGGGGCGTCACCACAGCTCGAGGGAGTCGCCGAGGATGCCGGCGAGGTCGTCCTCGGTGACCGCGCGCGGCGCCGTCGCGAGCAGCCGCTGCTGCTGCAACGCGCCAGCGGCGAGCGCGGGGAGATCGGCGGTGCCGTACCCGACCTCGGCGAGCCCGTTGGGCATCCCCACGTCGCGCATCAGCGTCGTCACGACGCGCGCGAGGCGGTCCGGGCCGTCGTCGGTCGCGTCGGGGTCGAGCAGCCGGGCCGCGTGGAGGTGCCGCTCGGGCGTGGCCTCGAACGTGAACCGGAACGCCGCAGGCGCCGTCAGCGACACCGCCATGCCGTGCGGCACCATCGCCTCGTCCGGGGGGTAGCCGTCGGGCCGGTAGTCACGGACCCGGCCGGCGACCGGGTACGCGTTCGCGTGCGGGATGTGGACCCCGGCGCTGCCGATGCCCAGCCCGGCGTACGTCGCGGCGAGCGCCATGTCCTCGCGGGCCTGCCGGTCCGACCCGTCGCGGATCGCCGCCCGGAACGAGCCGGCGAGCAGCGTCAGCGCCTGCTGGGCGAAGAGGTCGGCGATCGGGTTGGCGCCGCAGTACGGCACCCGCTGCTCGGGCCGCTTGGCGTCGAACGCGCCGTACCAGCGGGCGGTGTAGCTCTCCAGCGCGTGGCACAGGATGTCGAGCCCGGACGACGCGGTGACCATCGTCGGCTGCGACAGCGCCAGGTCGGGGTCGACCACGGCCAGGGTCGGCCGCAGCCGCGGGTGGCTGATCCCCGACTTCACGTGCTGAGCGAGGACGTCGAGCACACACACCGTCGTCGACTCGCTGCCGGTGCCGGTGGTGGTCGGCACCGCCACCAGCGGCAGCAGCGGCTCGGTCGGCGCCCGGCCGCCGCCCACCGGCGGGTTGACGTAGTCGAGCACCTCGCCCGGGTTGGTGGTGAGCAGGGTGACCGCCTTGGCGGTGTCGATCGACGAGCCGCCGCCGACCGCCAGCACCGCGTCGAACGGGCCGGCGTCGCGCGCGAAGACGACCGCGGCGGCGAGCGAGGCGTCGGTCGGCTCGACCCGGCTCCCGTCGTACGTCGTGACGGTGAGGCCGTGCGCGCCGAGCTGGTCGGCGATCCGGGCCGGGTGGCCGGTGGCGGCCACACCGGCGTCGGTGACCAGCAGCACCCGGCGGGCGCCGAGCGCGGCGAGGTCGTGACCCAGCTCGCCCGAGGAGCCGGGTCCGAACTTCAACGACGGCGCACCGTAGGTGAAGATCGTCTCGGTCACGGCGACACCTCCAGGGCGCGGGTGACGGCGGAGTACGTCGGCACGGCGCCCGACCGGACGTCGGCGACCGGGACCCACGCGACGGCGTCGGTGGTGCCGTCGGTCTCGACCAGCCGCGGCTCGGCGCCGTCGGGCACGGTCGCGGAGAACAGCAGCATCACGCTGTGGAAGTCCTCGAACCGCCCACTGGGCGCGACGCCGGAGAAGTGGTCGTCGACCGCATCGAGCAGCGAGCCGACCTCGCAGGTGACGCCGCACTCCTCACGCACCTCGCGCACGAGGGCGTCCGCCGGCCGCTCGCCGTGCTCGACGCCGCCGCCGGGAAGGCTCCACAGCCCGGAGTGGAAGCCCTTCGGCGACACCCGCGTCAGCAGCACCTCGTCGCCTCGCCGGATCACGGCGTACGCCGCCACCCGCTGCTTCTGGAACGGCCGGTGGTCGGCGAGCGCCTCGACCACCAGCGGCGTGACCGGGACGGTGCCGTCGAGCACGGCGGCGACCGGTTGCCAGGCGGCCTCGATCGTGGATCCGTCGACCTCGACCACGCGCGGCCGCGGCGAGCCGGCGGGCACCCAGCCGTCGTAGACGATCCGGACCGCGTGGGCGTTCACCCGGCGGCCGCCGCGCCACACCGACGGCATGTGTGCGGAGTAGACCCGGGCCAGGTCGCTGACGGCGGCGTCGAGCCCGGTCTCCTCGTGGATCTCGCGGATCACCGCGTCCCGCGGGTCCTCGCCGTGGTCGAGCCCGCCGCCGGGCAGGGTCCAGAGCTCGTCGCTGGTCACCAGCGGCGAGAGCCTGCTGAGCAGGATCTCGTCGTCGCGGAGGATGACGGCGTACGCCGCCACCCGCTGTCGCTTCGGTGTGCTGGCCATCACGGGACAACTTAATGGCGGGGGCCCCACGTCGGGCGCACCGCGGCCCCCGGCACGCTGTCGAGGCCGAGCGCCTCGCGACGGTCGGGCGCGTGACCGCCGAGGTGGGCGGGGTACCACGGCGCGCGCTCGCCCGGTCGCGGCCGGTGGTGCGGGCGGAGCTGGAGCTCCTCGAGCAGGGCGGTCAGCGCGACGCCGAGGTCGTGGGTGGCCGCGCGGAGGTCCGCGTCCGGCGCGACGTGCAGCGGGGGCCCGAAGCGGAGGTCGTTGTGCCGGCCACGGCGCAGGCTCGGACGAGGTTTGCGGCCCGCGACCGGCCGGCCGACGCTCCAGACCCGGTGGATGCCCCACTGCGCGACCGGCACGATCGGCGCGCCCGTCTCGCGGGCGAGCGCCACCGCCCCCGGCATCATCGCCCGCACGGCGTAGGCGTGGCTGATGCCGGCCTCGGGGAAGAGCCCGACGGCCTCTCCGTCGCGCAGCAGCCGCCGGGCGGCGAGGTACGCCGCGGCCGGCGCCTCGCGGTCGACCGGCACGTGCCGCATCCGGGTCATGGCGTGGCGTGCGACCGGGACGTCCCAGACGTCGTGCCGGGTCAGGAACCGGAGGTTGCGGCCGCGGGTACGGCTCGCCTCGGCGAGCGTCATGAAGTCGGGGTAGGCGACGTGGGCGGCGGCGACGATCACCGGTCCCGTCCGGGGCAGGTGCTCGGCGTCCTCGATGCTCCGCTCGAGTCCGAGCGCGGCGAAGAGCAGCCGGCCCAGGCCGACCGTCGCGTCGTACCACGGCTCTCGCACGCCCGCATCCTCGCCGAACCGGCCGGTCCGTGACGCGGGATCGCCGCGGCTCAGGAGAAGGGGGGTCGGGCGTCGCGGGCCAGCGACCGGCGTCCGGCCCAGCGCCAGACCCGCGCGGCGCGGTCGCGGTCCTCGTCGGTGACCAGGTTGCCCATCCAGCGCAGCGCGAGCGTCATGAGCCAGTCGGACCGCATCCCGGCCGGTCCGAGCGCCGTGAGCACGCCGGGCACGGTGACCAGGCCGGCCAGCCGGCGAGCGATGGAGAACGCCTCGCCGTAGTGGTCGCGGAGCAGCGCCGGCCAGACCTCGCCGAGGTCGTCGTGGGCCGCCATCGTCTCGACCAGCATCCGGCCGGACTCGAGGCCGTAGTCGATGCCCTCACCGTTGAGCGGATTCACGAGCGCCGCGGCATCGCCGATCAGCGCCCAGTTGGGTCCCGCGACGTGGGAGACGGCCCCGCCCATCGGCAGCAGCGCGGAGGTCGGCGCTCGCAGCTCGCCGGACAACCCGAGGTCGTCGCCGATGGTGTCGGCGTAGATCTGCATCAGCGGCTTGATCGCCACCTCGGCCGGGCGCTTCGCCGTGGCCAGCGTGCCCGCGCCCAGGTTCACCGAGCCGTTGCCCAGCGGGAACACCCAGCCGTAGCCGCTGAGGATCTCGCCCTGCTCACCCCGCAGCTCGAGGTGGGAGCTGATCCACGGGTCGTCGGACATCGCCGAGTCGACGTAGGCGCGGCCGGCCACGGCGTAGACGGTGTCGCGGTGCCACTCGCGGCCGAGCCGCTTGCCGAGCGGCGAGCGGACGCCGTCGGCGACCACCAGCCGGTCGCAGGCGATCTCCATGTCACCGTCGGCGGTGCGGAACACCACGGCCGAGACCCGCTCCCCCGTCCGACGTACGTCGACCGCTCGCGCGCCGTCCAGCGCGCGCGCCCCGGCCTTGATGGCGGTGGTCCGGAGGTGGTCGTCGAGCTCGGTGCGCGCCACGGCGGAGCCCCAGTCGGGGAGCGACCCGCCGGGCCACGGCAGCAGCAGGGTCTGGCCGAACCCGTGTGCGCGCAGCCCCTGGCTCACGGTGTGGGCGCGCAGCCAGTCCTCGAGCCCGAGCCGCTGCAGCTCGCCGATCGCTCGCGGGGTGAGGCCGTCGCCGCAGGTCTTGTCGCGCGGGAACACCGCCGCGTCCACGAGCAGCGTGTCGAGCCCGGCACGCGCCGCCCACGCGGCGGCGGCCGACCCGGCCGGGCCGGCGCCGACGACGAGGACGTCGGTCCGGGTGGGGGTGCTCACGCCCCCGATCCTCTCAGGCAGGCGGGAACGGGCCGAATCGAGAACGGCCGCCGTCAGGGCAGCACGGCCGCCACAGCCCCGACCTCGACGAGCGCTCCCGGAACACCCAGGCCGCTCACGACGGCCGCGGTGACGAGCGGCGGGACCGCAAGGCCGGCGAGGCTCTCGGCGGCAGCGGCGTAGGCGCTGGTGACGTCGACCCCGTCGACGAGGAGCACGGTCATGCTGACGACGTCCGCCAGGCTCGAGCCGGCGGCGTCGAGCGCCGTGACGAGGTTGGCCATCACCTGCCGGGTCTGCGCTCCGGGGTCGTCAGCGCCCACGAGCGCACCCGTCGCGTCGACGGCGTTCTGACCGCCGACGTACACCGTTGTCGCACTCGCGGGCACCACGGCGACGTGGCTGAAGGCCGGGCTCGCGACGAGCCCGTCGGGGCTGAGGAGGCTGATCGTGTCCATGCCACCGACGCTAACCGGCCCTCCGGTCAGCTCCTGACCGGATTGACGAGAGGAGCGGCCGGCTCAGCCGCCGCCGCGCGCCGCGTTGCTGCAGACGCAGGCCCGGTTGCCCTGGGCGTCGGCCAGCACCGTGAAGCTCGGCGCCTCCTCGTCGGAGACCACGGTGCCTCCGGCTGCCACCGCCGCCTCGATCCGGGCGTCGGCCTGGTCGGGGGCCACCCACACGTCGAGGTGGAACCGCTGCCGCGGTACGTCGTGCCGGTCGGTGTCCTGGAACCACAGGGTCGGCAGCTGCCCGGACGGGTCGACGACCTGGCCGTCGTCGTCACCCGCGAGCAGCGCGGCCCAGAACGGCCGGATCTCGTCGGCGTCCCAGGTGTCGAGTGAGACCTCCACCACCTGCGCGGCCGCCGGATCGGACTCGAGCCCCATGTCCGCGGCGATCTCGCTGATCCGTCGTGCCAGGTCGACGTCCCGCTGCGTCATCCCCCCGACGTCGTGGCTCGTCAGCGTGATGTCGACGTGCGGCCACCGCAGGTCGAGGTCGGGGTGGTGGTTCAGCTCCTCGGCCACGTCGGTGATCCGCCGCGCCAGCTCGAGGCTGGTCACGAAGCCGCCGGTCTTGAAGCGGCCGTGCATCGACACCAGGATCGGTCGCCAGTCGGCGAGCCCGAGTGCGGTGATCTGGTCCCCGGTCAAGCGTTCGGTTGCCATGACCACACCTTACGGACGTGTGACGGTCCGTCCAGCGCTCTGCCGCACGACCGGTCGGCTGCCACACTCGAGGTGATGAGACCTCGCCCCCGCCTCGCCCTCGCCCTCGCCCTCGTCGCCCTGGTCAGCGGTTGCGGCGGGGCCGAGACCCCCGCCGCGGAGCCGGCCTCGGTCTCGACGACGCCCGACGGCGCCGACGCTTCCGACCCCGGCCCGAGCCCCGAGCCGGACCCCGACCGCACGCGGGAGCCGGTCCCGGAGACGCTCGACTTCACCGCGACGACGGTGGGCGGGGACCCGTTCGAGGGTGCCTCCCTGGCCGGGCGACCAGCCCTGCTGTGGTTCTGGGCACCGTGGTGCCCGACGTGTCGCAGCCAGATCCCCCAGGTGCAGGACATCGCCGGGGAGTACGGCGAGGCCGTGGCCGTCATCGGGATCGGCTCGCTGGACAGTGCCGAGGCGATCGCCGAGTTCGCCGATGAGGTCGGCGGCGTCACGCACCTCGAGGACGTCGACGGCGCCCTCTACCGGAAGTTCGGGATCGCCGAGCAGTCGTCGTTCGTGCTCCTCGACGCCGAGGGCGGCGTCGCGTTCGAGACCGGCTACGGCGGCTCCGAGGACCTCGCGGACGAGGTCGCCGACGTCGTCGGCTGACCGGTCGCACCGTGGGAGAGACGCTGGCGCTCGCGCTGTCCGCGGGCATGCTGGCCGCGGTCAACCCGTGCGGGTTCGCGCTGCTCCCGGCGTACCTCTCCGTGCTCGTCCTCGGCGACGACTCGCCGGGCCCGACGCGCGCGGTGCTCCGCGCGCTGGCCCTGACCGCCTGGATGACGCTTGGCTTCGTGGCCGTCTTCGGCGTGTTCGGACTCGTGATCTCGCCCGTGGCCGCCGGCGTCCAGCAGTACCTTCCGTGGTTCACGGTCGGCTTCGGAGCGCTGGTCGCCCTCGCCGGGCTGTGGCTGCTGGCGGGCCGCGAGCTGCCGACGTTCCGGTTCCACACCGGTGGGGCGACGACCACCCGCTCCGCCCCCGCCATGGTCGGCTTCGGCGCGTCGTACGCCGCCGCCTCCATCACCTGCACGATCGGGCCGTTCCTCGCAGTCGTCGTCGCCGCCTTCCGGACCGGCTCGGTCGGCGACAGCGTGCTCCTCTACGTCACGTACGCCGTCGGGATGGGGCTGGTGGTGGGCGTCGCAGCCGTCGCGGTCGCACTCGCCCGGCGAGGGCTGGTCACCGGGCTGCGCCGGACCGGCCGCTGGGTGCCGCGGGTCGCCGGAGCACTGCTGCTCGTCGCGGGCACCTACGTCGCGTGGTACGGCGCCTGGGAGCTGCGGGTGCTCGGCGGCGGCGACCCGGGCGACCCCGTGATCGAGGCTGCGGCGCGGATCCAGCGGGCTCTCTCGGAGTGGGTCGGCGCCCTCACGCCGTGAGCGCGTCGACCGTCTCCTCCACCACGTCCCACGCGGCGTCCAGGACGCCCTCGACGTTGCACAGGACCACCCAGGCGATGTCGGGCCCGGGGAGGTAGCGAGCGCCGGTCTCGACGCCCGGATCGCCGCCGCCGTGCCCGAAGCCGCCCGTCGGCCCCAGGAACAGGCCGTAGCCCATCGCCCAGCCCTCGTCCACCGCCACGTGCCGCTCCAGCATCAGGGCCGTCACCTCCGGCCCGAGCAGGTCTCCGCTGCCGATCGCGCGCAGGAAGCGGTCGAGGTCGCCC